>NZ_JBIALY010000001.1:0-3034338 GCF_042873835.1 Kribbella sp. NPDC004536
GGCCTTACCGCTCGACTTGCATGTGTTAAGCACGCCGCCAGCGTTCGTCCTGAGCCAGGATCAAACTCTCCGTTGAAATCTATATGTCAACCACAACAGAGCTGTGGATAACAGACTACTTTGAGTAGATCCTTTGAACATCAGAAACAAAACCATCACTGGCTTGTCATCCGTAAATATTTCAAAGGAATCCACCCACAGACAACAACCATCCCACACCCAACCCAGAAAACCCGGGGGGCTAGGATCGTCATCTAATGCCTGTGGACAGGGTTAATGCATCTTTCGGCATTGACTTTCGGCACGCTGTTGAGTTCTCAAGAATCGGACGCACACCGCAGCTTGGCCTTGCAGCCAGGCTCCCGGGGCAACCTGCGTTACTCTACCGGATCAGATCCACCGGGTCAAGTCCCAGTTTTTCTCGATCCGCACCCGCGTCTTGCTGGCCGACCCGAGTCCGAAGACGCGTTCCGGCTGAGCTAGCCTTTGGGGGTTTTGGAAGGTCCGGCCGCTTTCGCGTCCCGCGCTCGCTTCCAACAAGAAGAACATTACGTGGCTCCCAGGTGGCCGGTCAAATCGGCTCCCGGTGGGCTGAATCACAGGCTTGTAATTTGCCTTCGGCAACCCGGATGTGGGAGTGGAGGCCACTCCCACCCGCGAGCTGCGGCGATCCGTCAGCCCTGCGCCGGCGAGGCCAGAACCCCCGCAAATGAACGCTTCCCGCGCCTCAGTACGAGGACGCCACCGGGCAGCAGGTCGTCCGCCGCCGGTACGTACTCCGCGTCCTTCACCTTCTCGTTGTTCAGGTACGCGCCGCCCTCGGCCACCGTCCGCCGGGCCGCCGACTTGCTCGCGACCAGACCGGACTTCACCAAGAGGTCGCCGTACGTCGGCATCTGTTCACCTGCCCCCAGCTCCACGTGCGGTGCCTCGCGCAATGCGGCGACGAGCGTGGAGCCGTCCAGCGACCCCAACTCCCCCTGACCGAACAACGCCCTCGACGCTTCCTGCACTCGCCGGGTCTCCTCGGCTCCATGCACCAGTGTCGTGACGTCCTCCGCGAGCACCCGTTGCGCCTCTCGCGCCTGGGGGCGTTCTGCAGTCGCCTGCTCCAGCGCGGCGATCTCCTCCGCGGTCCGGAACGTGTAGAACCGCACCAGCTGCATCACGTCGCGGTCGTCGGTGTTGAACCAGAACTGGTAGAACGCGTACGGCGTCGTCAGCTCGCGGTCCAGCCACACCGTGCCGGACTCGGTCTTCCCGAACTTGGTCCCGTCCGCCTTGGTGACCAGTGGGGTCGCCAGTGCGTGCGCCTTGCCCTGATCAGTACGGCGGATGAGCTCCACGCCGGCGGTCAGGTTGCCCCATTGGTCGCTACCGCCTGTCTGCAGCGTGCAGTTGTGCCGCCTGTACAGCTCGAGGAAGTCCAGCGACTGCAGTAGTACGTAGCTGAACTCCGTGTAGCTGATCCCCTGTTCCAGCCGCGCCTTCACCACCTCACGGCCGAGCATGCGGTTCACCGGGAAGTGCTTCCCGATGTCCCGCAGGAAGTCGAGCGTGTTGAGGTCCTTGGTCCAGTCGTAGTTGTTGACGATCCGGGCCGGGTTCGGCAGCGACGGGTCGAAGTCGACGAACTTCTCCACCTGGGAGCGCACGCGCTCCACCCACTCGTGGACGACGTCCTTCGGGTTCAGCACCCGCTCCGACGTCTCCTTGGGATCGCCGATCAACCCGGTGGCGCCGCCGACGAGCCCGATCGGGTTGTGGCCGGCCAGCTGGAGCCGCCGCAGCGTCAGCAGCTGCAGCAGGTTCCCCATGTGCAGGCTGGGCGCGGTGGGGTCGAAACCGACATAGGAGGTGATCGGCCCGGCCGCCATCGAGGCCCGGAGTGCGTCCGGATCGGTCGAGTGGGCGATCAGGCCACGGCTCTCCAGGTCGTCAAGCACCTGAGTGCGGCGTTCGGTCACTAGTTCTCTCCTCGAGTACGTCGGTCACTACTAGTGTCCTGTACGGCGAGAACTGGCCGATCAGGTGGTCTCAGGACGCGCTAGCACCGAACGCAGTTGTGGACGGAGCGCATGCCCGTCAGGGCCCTGCACTGTGACAGCGGTGGGCCGGTGTGGGTCGTGGGCGCCAGGGTCCGCGTTCGGCACGGGTAGACCGTGCGAGAGCACCTGCTCGGCCGGGGTCAGCTGGCGGATGCCAATGGCGAGCACATGGTCCGGGTGGCTCTGTGCGAAGTCGCCGTACAACTGCGGGTCGTGCTGGCCGTCGTCGCCGATCAGCACCCACCGTACGTTCGGGAACTCGCGGGCCAGCCGGCGCAGGGCGGTCCGCTTGTGCTCCTGCCCGCTACGGAACCACCCGGTGTTCGTAGGCCCCCAGTCCGTCATCAGCAACGGTCCCGGCGGGTACCCGTGCCGCGCGAAGAAGCGTGTCAACGTCGGAGCGGTGTTCCACGCGCCGGTGGACAGGTAGAACATCGGAGCACCAGGGTGGTCCGCCAGGAGCTCTTCGTACAGCCCGGCCATTCCTGGTACGACGCGGCGCGCCTGCTCGTCCCGGACGAACGTGTTCCAGGCGGCGATCATCGGCCGCGGCAGCATCGTCAGGATCACGGTGTCGTCGATGTCGCTGACCAGACCGAACGTCGCGTCGGGGTCCGGCACGAAGATCCGGGCCCGTGCCTGCCGATCGCCGTGTACGCCCAGGAGAATCTCGTGCCACCCCGGCGGCAGCACCACCGGCACGGTGAGGTCGATGAACCCACCGCGATCGGTGAGCGCCTCGAACGTCTGCCCGCTCACGGTGACCGTCACCGGCACCTTCACCGCCGGCGCCGTGACGAACGCGCGCCAGCCACGCACCACCTGGTCCTCGTCGTACCGCGGCTGGTTGCGTGGGTCCCGGCCGAGCACGACCCGCGCGAGGACCCGGACGAACTCGGTGTTGCCGTAACCGACCTGCGGGATGATCCGCTCCTGCCAGCCACGCCGCCGCAACACGGCCTGCACCCCGACGTTGAACCAGTCCTCGAGACGGGATGCGTAGTGCGGACGGGCCATACCAGAAACCTACCCGGAGCACGGGCCGCTAGTCGTCCTCCCCCGCGGTGCGTGGACACCTTTGACCCAGCGTTCACAAACTGTCCGAACCACCACCTACCGTCTACCCATGACCGCTCTCGGAATGTGCTTCCCACGGACCTATCCGGCCGCGCTCGTCACCGATGTCGCGCGGCGCCTCGACCGCGGTGGCGCGGACGGGCTCTGGATCATCGAGGACTGCTTCTACACCGCCGGTCCGTCGCTGGTGTCGGCCGCGCTGACGTCGACCGAGCGGCTGACCGTCGGGCTCGGGATCGTGCCGGCGGTGGTGCGTACGGCTGCCGTGACCGCGATGGAGTTCGCGACGCTGGCGGCGCTCGGGCCGGGGCGGTTCCTGCCCGGGATCGGTCATGGGGTGCAGTCCTGGATGGGACAGATGGGCGTCCGGCCGAAGTCGCCGCTGACGACGCTCGAGGAGGTCACCACGACCGTCACCAGGTTGCTGCGAGGTGAAGAGGTGAGCTTCGAGGGCAAAGCGGTGTACCTCGACAAGGTGAAGCTCGACGCGCCGCCGGCCGAGGTCCCGCCGATCCTGCTCGGCGTGCAGGGGCCGAAGTCGATGGCGCTCGCGGGCCGGGTCGCGAACGGTGTCGTGCTCGCGGAGCCGGCCACCGCGCTGTACGTACGGCAGTCGGTGGAGTACGCCGGATCGCCCGACGGGTTCGTGGTGGCGACGTTCACGGCGATGTGCGTACGGGACGACCGGAAGGCGGCGTACGAGTGGACCGCGCCGTGGCTCGGTTGGCGGATCGCCGACCGGGCGCCGCAGCTGACCGCGTTGCCGTTCTTCGACGATCTGAAGGCGCTGTACGACGCGGGTGGCGAGGCCGCGCTGGTCGGGATGCCGCGCGACTGGTGGACCGCGATCGGCGCGATCGGGACGCTCGAGGACGCGGCCGTGCACCTCGACGGGCTGGAGGCGGCCGGGGTGGATCATGTCGGGTTGTTCCCGGATCCGGAGGTGGAGCACGGGCTGCCGCAGCTGGACTACGTGCTCGAGCTCACCAACCGCTAAGCGCGCTTCTTCGGGACGTGGGGGCGGTACGGGGAGACCGTGGGGTCGTTCGGGATCCAGAAGCGCCACGGGCGGTCGGCGGCTTCGCGGAGGCCGACGCGCGGGCCGGTGGCCGGTACGCCGTCGTACCCGGAGCCGTTCAGGAGCTGGATGGGCGAGTCCTTGGACAGCAGGTCGATGCCGTTGCCGTCACGTCCGATGCCCAGCGCAACACACAGGCGGGCCGGGCCGCGGGCGAGGTCGCGGTCCGGGTTCGCGGCGGGGCGTTTGGTCGTGGGACCCGGGCGCACCTGGTTGAAGACGGACTTCTGGGGCGCAGGCTGGCCGCGGCGGATGCGGGCCAGTTCGAGGCCTTCGATGACCTCGCCGGCTCGGAGCAGTACGGCGGAGGGTTTGCTGTCGGGGCCGACGACAACGTTCATGCAGAAGTGCATGCCGTACGTGAAGTACACGTACAGGAACCCGGGCGGGCCGAACATCACCGCGTTCCGCGGAGTCTCCCCGCGGTAGGCGTGCGACCCCGGATCGTTCGGCCCGTCGTACGCCTCGACCTCGGTCAGCCGTACGGCGACAGTTCCCTCGTCGGTGGTGCTGCGCAACACCGTCCCGAGAAGCTTCGGCGCCACCTCGAGCACAGGACCAGCCAGAACTGAACGCCGCATGCGCAGCACCCTAAGCGAGACGGGTGGCGTGTTCCTCTGCACGGGTGCGGAGTTCGGTCAGCTGGGACTCGACCTGGGGTTGGGCTGTGCCGCCGCGGGTGTTGCGGGAGGCCAGGGAACCTTGGACGGTGAGGACCGAGCGGACCTCGGGGGTCAGTTCAGGGGAGATTGCGGCCAGGTCTTCGTCGGAGAGGTCCCAGAGTTCGATGCCGCGCTTCTCGCAGGCCTGGACGCAGGCGCCGGCCAGTTCGTGGGCGACGCGGAACGGGACCTTCTGACGCACCAGCCACTCGGCGATGTCGGTGGCGAGCGAGAAGCCCTGCGGAGCCAGCTCCGCCAAGCGGGCGGAGTTGAAGCGCAGCGTCCGGATCATCCCGGTGAACGCGGGCAGCAGCACCTCGAGGGTGTCGATGGAGTCGAAGACCGGCTCCTTGTCCTCCTGCAGGTCCCGGTTGTACGCGAGCGGCTGCGCCTTCAGCGTCGCGAGCAGGCCGCTGAGGTTGCCGATCAGCCGGCCGGCCTTGCCGCGGGCGAGTTCGGCGATGTCCGGGTTCTTCTTCTGCGGCATGATGCTCGACCCGGTCGAGAACGCGTCGTCCAGCTCGACGAAACCGAACTCCTTCGTCGCCCAGATGATCACCTCCTCGGCCTGCCGGGACAGGTCGACGCCGATCTGCGCCAGCACGAACGCGAACTCCGCGACGAAGTCCCGCGACGACGTCCCGTCGATCGAGTTCGCCGACGAGTTCGTGAAGCCGAGTTCCCGAGCCACAAAGACCGGATCCAGCCCCAGCGAGCTGCCGGCCAGCGCACCCGAGCCGTACGGCGAATCCGCCGCGACGCGGGCGTCCCAGTCGGCGAGCCGGTCGAGGTCGCGGATCAACGGCCACGCGTGCGCGAGCAGGTGGTGGGAGAGCAGTACGGGCTGCGCGTGCTGCAGGTGCGTGCGACCTGGCATGGCCACGCCGAGGTGCTGTGCGGCCTGGTCCGCCAGCACGTTGATCTGGTCGAGCACGAGCCGCCCGATGATCCGCGCGTGCTCGCGCAGATATGCCTTGTAGAGCGTCGCGACCTGGTCGTTGCGGGACCGGCCGGCGCGCAGCCGGCCGCCGAGCTCGGCACCGAGCCGCATCAACAGGCCGTGCTCGAGCGCCGTGTGTACGTCCTCGTCCTCCGGCGCCGGAAGGAACTCCCCGGAGAGTACGTCGGCCAGCAGCCCGTCAAGACCCGCCAGCATCGCGGCCAGGTCCTCGTCGGTCAGCAGACCGGCGCGGTGCAGTACCTTCGCGTGCGCCTTCGATCCGGCGATGTCGTACGGCGCCAGCCGCCAGTCGAAGTCCGTGGACTTGCTCAGCGCCGCCAGCGCGTCGGCTGGGCCACCGGAGAAGCGGGCGCCCCAGAGAGCTGAGTCCCGGGCGGCGTTCTGTGCACTACTCACAACAACTTCCTCTACTTCGGTTCGGAGCGGGCGGCGAGGGACAGGAAGCGGGCGGCCAGGGCCTGCCCGCCGGTGGGGTTGCGGGAGACGACCATGACGGTGTCGTCGCCGGCGATGGTGCCGAGAACGTCGTCCAGTCCCACGTGGTCGATCGCCGACGCGAAGTACTGGGCCGCTCCCGGCGGGGTTCGCAGGATCACCAGGTTGGCGCTGCCCTCCGCGGACACCAGGAGCTCGGACGCGACCCGGGCCAGCCGCGCCTCGAAGGCGGCCGCCTCGCCGGCGCGCGGCGTACGGTCGCCGCCTTCACCCGGTACGGCGTACACGAGCTGGCCGGACGAGTCGCGGACCTTCACCGCACCGATCTCGACCAGGTCCCGCGAGAGCGTCGCCTGCCCGACCACCAGACCGGACGCGGCCAGCAGATCGGCCAGCTCGGTCTGCGACCGCACGGGCTGCCGCCCGAGCAGGTCTACGATCCGCTGCTGCCGAGCGGTCTTGGTAGTCGGTACGGCGATACTCATCCACGTCCTCGCTTCGCTCCGGGCGCGGATGAGGCACGAAGAACGCTGTGCTTGATGATGAACTCGCTGCGCTCGTTCATGCGTCAAAACTCCTTGCCAGCAGCCATGACAGCAGCGCCTTCTGCGCGTGCAGCCGGTTCTCGGCCTCGTCCCAGACGACCGACTGCGGGCCGTCGATCACGGCCGCCTCGATCTCCTTGCCACGATAGGCGGGCAGGCAGTGCAACACGATCGCATCCGGCTTCGCCTTGCCGAGGAGTTGCTCGGTGACGGCGTACGGCACGAACGGCGCCTCCCGCGAAGCCGCCTCGGCCTCCTGCCCCATCGACACCCAGGTGTCGGTGGCAACGACATCGGCACCGTCCACGGCGGCGGCCGCGTCCGCGGTCCACACCGCCGATCCACCCGTCGAGGAAGCGATCTCCGCGGCCCGCGCCAGCACCGCCGGATCAGGCTGGTACTCGGCCGGCGATCCGATCACGACATGCATGCCCGCGGTCGCGCCGCCGAGCAGGTACGAGTGCGCCATGTTGTTCGCGCCGTCGCCGAGGTACACGAGCTTCAGCCCGGCCGTCGCGCCCTTGTGCTGCCGTACGGTCTGCAGGTCCGCGAGGATCTGGCACGGGTGGAACTCGTCGGTCAGCGCGTTGATCACCGGTACCGACGACGCGCCGGCCATCTCCTCGATCCGGTTCTGCCCGGACGTCCGCCAGACGATCGCCGCGACCTGCCGGTCGAGCACCCGCGCGGTGTCCGCGATCGGCTCGCCGCGGCCCATTTGCGACGTCTGCGCGTCGATGATCAGCGGCGAACCGCCGAGCTCCGCGATCCCGACCGCGAACGAGATCCGCGTCCGGGTCGACGTCTTGTCGAAGATCACGGCCACGGTCTTCGGCCCGGCCAGAGGCTGGTGGGCAAGACGGTCCCCGGCCAGCTGCGCGGCCAGCGTGAGTACCTCGTCCTGTTCGACCGGCAACAGGTCGTCGTCCCGCAGGAAGTGCCGCACCATCAGATCTCCACCTTGTCGAGCAGCCCGGGGAGGGCCGCGACGAAACTGTCCGCATCAGCCTTGCTGAGGATGTACGGCGGCGCCAGCCGCAACGCGTCCGGGATCGGGTTGTTCACCACGAACCCGGCCTCCAGCGCGAGCGCCGCGACCTGGTCCGACACCGGCTTGGTCAGCTGGATCGCAAGCAGCAGCCCGCGCCCGCGGACGCCCGCGATCAACTGGTGGTCGAGCCCGATCACCGACGACGCGAGGTGGTTGCCGACGGCATTCACCTGGTCGAGCAGGCCGTCGCGTTCGATCACGGTCAGTACGGCGAGCCCGGCGATCGCCGCGACCGGGTTGCCGCCGAACGTGGTCCCGTGGTTCCCCGGCTGCAGCAGGTCCGCGGCCGTACCGAGCCCGATGCACGCACCGACCGGGATGCCCGCGCCGAGTCCCTTCGCGACGGTCACCAGGTCCGGGGTGATCCCGTCCTGCTCGAAAGCGAACCAGGTCCCGGTCCGCCCGATCCCGGTCTGGATCTCGTCGATCCACAGCAGCGCGCCGTGCTCGGACGTGATCCGCCGCGCGGCCTGCAGGTATCCGGCCGGTGGTACGACGACACCGTTCTCGCCCTGGATCGGTTCGAGGACCACCGCCGCGGTCTGATCGTCGACGGCGGCGGCCAGCGCCTCGGCGTCGCCGTACGGCACGAACTCGACGTCGCCGGGTAGTGGCGCGAACGCCTCCCGGTATGCCGGTTTCCAGGTGATCGCGAGCGCGCCCATCGACCGTCCGTGGAACGCCCCGATCGTCGAGACGATCTTGCGACGGCCGGTGCGCCGGGTGATCTTGAACGCGGCCTCGTTCGCCTCGGTGCCGGAGTTCGTGAAGAACACCTTGCCCGGGACCTCGAACAGACCGAGCAGCTTCTCGGCCAGCGCGATCTGTGGCGCGGACGCGAAGAAGTTCGAGACGTGGCCGAGGGTGGCGAGCTGCGAGGTGACCGCAGACACCACGAACGGATGTGCGTGGCCGAGGCAGTTGACCGCGAGCCCGCCGAGAAGGTCGAGGTACTTGTTGCCGTCGGCATCCCACAGGTACGCACCCTCGCCGCGGACGAGGACACGCTTCGGCTCCCCGAACGTATTCATCAGCGCGTTCGAGTAACGAGAAGTGAGCGCGGCTTGGGTGCCGTCGACGGTGAGCAGTTCGGTCATGAGGGGATCACCTGGGTTCCACTTCCTGCGTCGGTGAAGATCTCCAGCAGCAACGAATGCGGCACCCGGCCGTCGATCACGGTGGCCCGGGACACGCCCGACTCGACCGCGCGCAGGCAGGCCTCCATCTTCGGCACCATGCCGGACGCGAGCGTCGGCAGCAGTTCGGCGAGTTCGTCGGTGTCGATCTGGGTGATGATCTCGTCGCTGTCCGGCCAGTTCCGGTACAGCCCGGCGACGTCGGTGAGTACGACGAGCTTCTCGGCCCCGAGCGCCGACGCCAGCGCGGCAGCCGCGGTGTCGGCGTTCACGTTGTGCGCCTGGCCGTCCTCGTCCGGCGCGATCGTCGACACCACCGGGATCCGGCCCGCGTCGATCAGGTCGACCACCGCCTCCGGCCGGACCTCGACCACGTCGCCGACCAGCCCGATGTCGACCTGCTCGCCGTCCACGAGCGCGGTCCGGCGCTCGGCGGTGAACAGCCCCGCGTCCTCGCCGGACATGCCGACCGCGAACGGGCCGTGCGCGTTCAGCAGGCCGACCAGTTCCCGGCCGACCTTGCCGACCAGGACCATGCCGACGACGTCCATCGCCTCGGGCGTGGTGACCCGGAGCCCGCCGCGGAACTCGCTGTCGATCCCGAGCCGGCCGAGCATGTCGCTGATCTGCGGTCCGCCGCCGTGCACCACGACGACCCGGACCCCGGCGTACCGGAGGAACACGATGTCCTCCGCGAACGCACGCTTGAGCTTCTCGTCGATCATGGCGTTGCCGCCGTACTTCACCACGACGGTCTTGCCGTGGAACTGCTTCAACCAGGGCAGGGCCTCGGTGAGGACCGCGGCCTTCTCGACGGCATCCATCATGAGGAGTACGCCGAGTTCTCTTCGACGTACGCGTGCGAGAGGTCCGTGGTGAGAACCGTCGCGGACGCGGGACCGGCGTGCAGGTCGATGACCACGTCGATCTCGAGTCCGCTCAGGTCGGCCTCGGAGCGGTCGACGCCCTTGCCGCCGGCGACACAGATGGCCGCGCCGTTCAGGGTGATGTCGAGCAGCGCGGGGTCGAACGCCGTCGGAGCGTTGCCGACCGCCATCGCGATCCGGCCCCAGTTCGGGTCGGAGGCGAAGAACGCGGTCTTGCACAGGTTGTCCTCGGCAACGATCTTGGCGGCGGCCAGTGCCTCCGCCTCGGACGCCGCGCCCTGCACGGTGATGCTCACATGCTTGGTGACGCCCTCCGCGTCCGCCTGCAACTGCTTCACCAGGTCAGCAGCCAGTGCGGTCAGCGCGGCCTCGAACGCCTCGGGCGTGACGCTCACCCCGGAGGCGCCGGAGCTGAGCAGCAGTACGGTGTCGTTGGTCGACGTACCGCCGTCGACGTCGAGCCGGTTGAACGTCTTGCCGACCGCGTTCCGGAGCGCGTGGTCGAGGTGCGGCTGGTCCAGTACGGCGTCGGTGGTGAGGACGCTCAGCATCGTCGCCATGTTCGGCGCGCACATGCCCGCGCCCTTCGCGAAGCCGCCGATGCTCCACCCGTCCGGGTGCTTCACCGCGGCCTGCTTCGGCACGTTGTCGGTCGTCATCACCGCAGTCGCCGCCGCCAGCCCCGCCTCAGCACTATCCCCCAGAGCGGCAACAGCCTGATCGATCCCAGGAATCAGAACATCCATAGGAAGTCGCTCACCGATCAACCCGGTGGAACATACGCCGATCTGCGCAGCGCCGACGCCCAGTACCGCAGCTAGTTTCTCGGCAGTCTGGTGAGTGTCCTGAAATCCTTCCGGCCCAGTGCAGGCATTAGCACCACCGGAGTTGAGCACCACAGCCTTCAAGGCACCCGCGGTGAGGACCTGCTGCGACCACAGCACCGGTGCGGCCTTCACCTTGTTCGTGGTGAATACGCCTGCGGCGACGTCGTGCGGGCCGTCGTTCACGACCACGGTGAGGTCCGGTGTGCCGGCTGGTTTGATCCCGGCGATCACTCCGGCCGCGCGGAAACCCGCCGGCGCGGTGACCCCGGCGCTCCGATCGACTTGAGTGTCCGGGGTGACAACTGTCGTCACGGGGCTACTCCTACGAGGGGCAGGGCCAGGGTCTCGTCGAGACCGATGGCCAGGTTCATGCACTGCACGGCGGCGCCGGCGGTGCCCTTGGTGAGGTTGTCCATCGCGGCCACGATGACGGCGCGGCCGGTCCGCTGGTCGAGGGCGACCTGGAGTTGCACGGTGTTCGCCCCGAGGGTGGCCTGCGTCTGCGGCCACTGTCCCTCGGGCAGGAGGTGGATGAACGGCTCGTCGCCGTACGCGTCCTCATACGCCTGCCGCAACGCCGCGTAGTCGGCGCCGTCAGCAACCGGTGCGCTGCAGGTCGCCAGAATGCCGCGGGCCATCGGCGCGAGTACGGGCGTGAACGACACGCTCACGGGCTGCGCGGCGTACGGCGTGAGGTTCTGCTCGATCTCCGGGGTGTGCCGGTGGACGCCGCCGACGCCGTACGCCGAGGCCGAACCCATCACCTCCGCACCGAGCAGATGCGCCTTCGGGGCCTTGCCCGCGCCCGACGTACCGCTGACCGCGACGACCACGAGCTGGCCGGGGTCGACGAGCCCGTGCTGTACGGCAGGCAGCAACGCCAGCGTGGAGACCGTCGGATAACAACCCGGTACGGCGACCCGGCTCGAACCACGGAGCTTGTCCCGTTGACCGGGCAGCTCCGGGAGCCCGTACGGCCAGGAGCCTGCATGCTGGCCGCCGTAGAACTCGACCCACGCCTCGGCCTCGGTCAGCCGGAAGTCCGCGCCGCAGTCGATCACGGTGACGTCCTCGCCGAGCTGCTCGGCGATTCCGGCGGACTGTCCGTGCGGCAGGGCCAGGAACACCACGTCGTGACCGGCGAGAGCCTCCGCCGAGGTCTCGACCAGGATGCGCCCGGCCAGCGGCACGAGGTGCGGGTGGTGCACACCGAGCGCCGTACCGGCGTTCCCGCCGGCGGTCAGGGCGCCGATCTCGACCCCGGGGTGGCTGCTCAGCAACCGGAGCAGCTCGCCCCCCGCATATCCGCTGGCACCGGCCACCGCCACCTTCACGCTCATGTGAATGAGTATGCCATGATCCGGATGAATATCCAACAGCTGCTCATCCACTGCGCATGTCACAAACAGTAGGCCGCGCGTGTCCTGGGGTGGACGACGACCTTGGAGGACGGATGGCGCGGATCGAGTTGGAGCACAGGCGGACCTGGTTCGTACGGCTGGCGGAGTGGGGCAGCCGGCGTAAGTACGGCCAGGCGCTGGAGCCCGGGAAGGCGGCGCTGCACAACCGGCGGGTGCTGACCACGATGTTGCTGATGGAGGGGTCGGCCGGGCGCTGGAACAAGCTGGCCCCGGACCTGAAGGCGCTCGCGGTGATGGTGACGTCGGCCCGGATCGGGTGCAGCTGGTGCATCGACTTCGGGTACTGGGAGTTCCATCACCAGGGTGTCGACCAGGCCAAGCTGCGGGATGTGCCAGGGTGGCGGGACAGTGACGTCTACTCGGATCTGGAGCGCGCGGTGATGGACTACGCCGAAGCGATGACGGCGACCCCGCCGGAGGTCACCGACGAGCAGGTCGAGCGCTTGCGGGCGGACCTCTCCGACGAGCAGCTGGTCGAACTCACTGCGCTCGTTTCGCTGGAGAACTACCGCTCCCGGACGAACGCGGCGCTCGGGCTGACCAGTCAGGGCTTCAAGGAGTCCTGCGAACTGAGGCCGGTGCAGTGACCGAGGAACAGCTCGCCGCGGAGTTCGCCGAGCACCGCCAGGTACTCGTCGGCGCCGCGTACCGCGTGGTCGGGAGCGTGAGCGACGCGGAGGACGTGGTCCAGGAGGCGTGGCTGCGGTGGACCGGGGTCGACCACGACGAGGTGCGTGACGTACGCGCATACCTGATCCGGATCACCACCCGGCTGGCCCTCAACAAGCTCCGCGAACAGAAGGCGCGGCGGGAGTCGTACGTCGGCCCGTGGCTGCCCGAACCGCTCGCCGTCGATGACGACGACCCGGCCGCGGCGGTCGAACTCGCGGACTCCGTCAGCATGGCGATGCTCGTCGTACTCGAGACGCTGTCCCCGCTCGAGCGGGCCACGTTCGTACTGCGGGAGGTCTTCGAGCTGCCGTACGACGAGATCGCGGAGACGCTCGGGCGGTCCGAGTCCGCCGTACGGCAGCTCGCGCACCGCGCCCGCGAGCACGTGCACGCGCGGCAGCCGCGGCACCGCGTGGACAAGGCGCGGCACGACGAGTTGACGATGCGGTTCATGCAGGCCGCCGGGACCGGCGACTTCGACCAGGTGGTCGCGTTGCTCGCGCCGGACGCCGTACTGATCAGCGACGGCGGCGGCAAGAAGCGTGCGGCGCTGCGACCGATCCACGGCGCGGAGAAGATCGCCCGGTGGCTGTTCGCGGTGCTCGCGGACAACCCGACGTTCGAGATCCGGATGGGCAGGCTGAACGGCGAGGTCGCGTTCATCGCGTACGACGGCGACGTGCCGGACACGGTCGCCTTCCTGGAGACCAGCGACGGCGCGATCAGCGAGCTGTACCTGATCCGGAACCCGGACAAGCTGGGCCGCGTGCCGGTGGTCGAGCCGTAGACTATCTGCAACTCAGTCGCAGATGGAGGCGCGGTGAAGTATCTGGTGGCGGACCCGGACGAGGCACTCGATCCGGGGTTGCGGGCGGACCTGCTGGACACCTGGGTGGCCGCGACCAACGCGGGCGGTGCGGTCGGGTACACGCCGCCCGCGCCGGTGGACCTGGTCGCGGAGAACCTCGACGGCGCGCTCGGCCGGGTCGCGGCCGGGCTGGATCTGCTCGGGGTGCTGCACAACGGCGAGCGGTACGTCGGGATGGGCATGCTGGTGTCGCGTGGAAGCGCGCTGCAGGCGCACTGGCGGACGGTGCTGCGGGTGATGGTTCATCCGGAGTACCAGGGCAACGGTTCCGGGCGGTTGCTGATGGAGGGACTGCGGGGGTCCGCGGTCGACCTCGGCCTCGAGCAGTTGCAGCTGACGATCCGCGGTGGCCTCGGCCTGGAGCACTTCTACGGGCCGCTCGGCTACCGCGTCGTCGGCACGCATCCGCGCGCGATCCGCGTCGCCCCGAACGACTACCGCGACGAGCTCATGCTGGTGAAGGACTTGTAGTTCACCGTCGAGTTCGAGCAAGTATTACCAGGGTGGCGCCGAGCGCGGCCAGCAGGACGCCGAGGGTGAGGACGACCGGTGGTGGGCCGCCGGTTGGGGGTAGGTCGGCGCGGTTGTAGGTCTGGGGTTGCTCGACGGGTTGGGCGCCGACGGTGAACTTGACGGGGGCGGCGGTCGCTCCGGCGGATTCGTAGGTCATCGTCGCGGTGCCGGTGAACGCGGCGACCGGTTTGAGCGTGACCGTGCCGTCGGTGCCGACCGACCAGGTGCCCGCGCTGGTCGTGACGTGCTTCGTGCACGAGTCCGTCGTACGGAGGCAGACCGAGCTCGGCTTGATCGTGCCGCTGTCGTTCAGCAACGGGTTGACCGTGACGGGGTTGCCCGGCGTGCCGGTAGCGCTGTCCGGTGCCGCCTTCGCGAGCAGCGGACCGGCGACGGTGACGTCGAGCAGGGCGGTGTCCGACGTACCGTTCCCGTCGGTGACCCGGTACACGAGCGCCCGGGTCGTACCGACGAAGCCCTTCACCGGCGTGTACGTGACGGTGCCGTCGCCGACGACGAAGCTGCCTTCGCGCGGGACGGTGACCGACTTCTTCTCCTGACCGTCGGCCGGATCGCGCAGTACGACGGAATCGGTGCGGAGCGGCGCCGACGGGTCGCCTGGCTTGTCGTTCTTCAGCACGTCGACGGTAATCGGAGTTCCGAACGGGGTCTCGGCGCTGTCGTCGGCGATCACCGGGCGGACCGGGTCGACCGTGACGGTGATCGTCGAGCGGGCCGCGTTCTGGTTCGAGTCCTTCACCTCGTACGCCACCGGTCGTGCCGTCCCGGAGAAGGCCGGCTCCGGCGTGAAAGTGACCTTGCCGTTGGCAACCACGTACGTACCCTCGGCCGGCGTGCTGACCTGATTGATCAGCGAGTCGTCCGCCCCGACGAGCAGCAGCGAGTCGGGGTCGAGCTTGGCGCCCGGGCCCGGCTTGTCGTTCGCGAGCGGATCGATCGTCACAGCGACGTGCTGCTTGGTCCGCTCGGAGTCCGGCACCGCGACCGGCCGCGCCTGCACCGTCACGGTCAGCATGCCGGAACCGAGCGTGCCGTTGCGGTCGGCAACCTGGTACCCGACCGGGACCGCGACGCCCGCGTACCCGTCGATCGGCGCGAACCGGATCGTGCCGGCCGGCTGCACGGTGAACGTCCCCTCCCCCGGCACGACGAGCGCGGACAGCGGGCCACCGTTCACCGGGTCGATCAGCTGGACGTTTGTCAACGGAGCACTCGGATCACCCGGGCTGTCGTTCGCCAGTACATCGACTACCAGAGCGGTCTCGTACGGCGTACTCGCGACGTCGTCCTTGATCACCGGGCCGACCGGCGCGACTGTCACCGTGACGGACGCGCCGGCGAGGTTCCCGGTCGAGTCCCGCACCCGGTACGCGACCGACACGACACCGCGGTACGCCGGTTCTGGGTCGAACGTGATCTTCCCGGCCTTCACGGTGAACGTGCCCTGCCCCGGAACGGTTGCCGTCGGCCCCCACGTCGCGCCGTACACCTGCAGCGACGCCGGGTCGAGCTGCGCGCCGGTCCCGGGCTGGTCGTTCGTGAGCGGATCGACGGTCACCGTGACGTTCTGCTTGGTGTCGACCGAGTCCCCGACAGCCTTCGGTCCAGTGCCGACCGTCACCAGCAGCAGGCCTTCCGCGGTCGTGCCGTTGGCATCGGCGATCCGATACGTCGTCGGCGTCGTTACGCCCTGGAACCCCTTGGCCGGCGTGAACTTCACCCCGCCGTACGCGTCGACCGCGTACGTCCCCTCACCGACGCGCGTCAGCGTCTTGCCGTACTTCCCGTTCGCGTCCTTCACCACGACACTGCCCGGCGCGAGCGGCGCCGACGGGTCGCCGGGCTTGTCGTTCGCCAGCACGTTGACGGTGATCGCATGCCCGTACGGCGTGACCGCCGAGTCGTCGACGGCCACCGGGTTCACCGGCACGACGGTCATGGTCAACGTCGCCGCGGCGTGGTTGCCGTCCGAGTCGGCGACGCGATACGTGATCGGCTGCGCCTTGCCTCGGAAGGCCGGCAGCGGGTCGAACTCGATCGCTCCGCTCGGCTGGACCGCGTAGGTGCCCTCGCGCGGAACGGTCACCTGCTTCGCGGATCCGTTCAGGACGACCGATCCGGGCTCCAGCGTCGCATCGGTTCCCGGGCGGTCGTTGGAGAGCACGTTGATCGTCACGGTCACGTTCTGCAGCGTGGAGCCGGTGTCCGCGACCGCGATCGGCGGCTGCCCGACGGTGACGGTCAACCGGGCGGTCGTCTTGGTCCCGTTCGTGTCGGCCACCTGGTACGTCAACGGCGTGCCCGGACCGCGGAACGTCGCGGCGGGATCGAACCGGATCGCTCCGCCGTCCACGCCGTACGTGCCCTCGTTCAGGATCCGTACTGCTTCCTTCGCCAGCCCGTCCGCCGGATCGATCAGCTGCAGGCTGCCCGGTACGAGCGGGGCCGTCGGGTCGCCCGGCTTGTCGTTGCCGAGCACGCTCACCGTGACTGTCTTGTCGTACGGCGTCCGCGCGGTGTCGTCGGCCGCGACCGGAGTGATCGGCGCGATCGTCACGGTGATCGTCGAGCGCGCGGTCTGCCCGAACTCGTCGGAGATCCGGTACGTGACCTTGGTCGCCGAACCCGTGAACGTCGGCAGGGGGTCGACCGTGATCGTGCCGTCGGGGTTGACCTGGTAGACGGCCTGCCCCGGGATCTTCACCAGCTTCTTCAGCGCTCCGTCGGCCGGATCGACCAACGTGAGGCTGCGCGGGTCGAGCACCGTGCCGACGCCGGGGAGGTCATTCGCCAGCGGGCTCAGCCGGACCGGGAGGTTCTGCTTGCCGGTGACCGTGTCGGGTTCGGCGGTCGGCGGCGCGGGCTTCGCGACGGTGACAGTCAGCCTCGCGGAGGTCGTCGTACCGTTCACATCCGCGACCCGGTACGTGACCGGGGCCGCGGTGCCGGCGAACTTCGGCGCCGGGGCGACCTGGATCGTGCCGTCCGCGGTCGTCGTGTACTTCGCCTGCCCGGGGACGACGAGCGTTGCCGTCGGCAGTTTCGTCGCCGGGTCGATCAGCCGTACGGTGCTCGGCACCAACGGGACGGACGGGTCGCCGGCGTCGTCGTTGGCGAGCACGGGCACCGTGACGTCGGTGTCGTACGCCGTGCCCGCGGTGTCGTCGGCCGCGTCCGGCTGAACCTTCGTCACACGAACCGTCAGGGTCGACCTACCGACCGCACCGTTGCCGTCGGCAACCTGGTAGCCGACCGGGGTCGCCGTACCGCTGAACGTCGGCAGTGGGTCGAACAGCACCTTGCCGTCGTCCTTGACCACATACTTGCCTTGGCCGGCGATCACGAGCGAGAGCACGGGCTGGGTCGCGGACAGCAGGCGTACGCTGCCGGGCTTCAACGGAGCTCCTGTTGGTCCCGGCTTGTCGTTGTCGAGGACGGCGACCACCACACTGCGTCCCTGCAGGGTGGTGATCGAGTCCGGGTTCGCGACCGGCGGGCCGGGCGCTGCGACGGAGACCGTGAGCTCGGCGCGCGCCGCGGTGCCGTTCTTGTCGAGCACTTGGTACGTGATCGGCGTACCCACACCGGTGAAGCCGTGCAGGGGGTCGAAGATGACCTTGCCGGCGGCGGCGACGTACGTGCCCTGGTGCGGGATCGTCAGCTTGTCGACAGGCTGCTTGGTGACAGGGTCGATCAGCCGCAGCGTCGACGGTACGAGCGGGGCGTCCGGCGAACCTGGCAGATCGTTGTCGAGCACCGGGACGACCACGTCGGTGTCGAACGCTGTCGAGACCGAGTCACCGTTGGCCGTCGGGGTCACCGGGGTGACCGTGACCGTGAGCGTGGACTCCGCGGTCTGGTGCGTGGTGTCGGTGACGCGGTAGCCGATCGACGTACCGACACCGGTGAACCGCGGTACCGGTACGAAGTCCACGCCGCCGTCGGGCTTCACGACGTACTCGCCCTCGCCGGCGATCACGACCTTCTTCTTGAACGCCGCGTCCGCCGGATCACGCAGTACGACGGAGCCCGGGACGAGTTGCACGCCCGCGGCCGCGTGGTCGTTGGCGAGCGGCTTCACGCTCACGCTGGTGTTCTGCGGCATCGACACGGTGTCGGGCACGGCGACCGGGTGATCCGGGAGCGACACGGTTACGGTCAGCTTCGCAGTCGCCGCCGCACCGTTGCTGTCGGCAACGCGGTAGGTGACAGGTTTCGCCGGGCCGACGAACCCCGGGACCGGCTCGACCCGGATCGTGCCGTCGGTGCCGGCAACGTATTTCGCCTGGCCGACGACGTTGACCATCTGTACGCACGTCTGATCATCGACGATGCACAACGTGCTGGGAACGAGCTGCGCGGCCGGATCGCCGGGCTTGTCGTTCGCGAGCACCTTGACCACGACCGGAGTGTTGAAGGCCGTCGTCGCGACGTCGTCGGTCAGCACCGGCGGGGGCGGCGGCGTGATCGCGAACGGGTAGTCCTCGACCTCGCCGGCATCGGCCGCACCGGCCGGCTTCTCGACCTGCGCGGTGTTGTACCCGACCCGCACCCGCGCGTACGACGCCCCTGCCTTCGGCGCGATCTCGGCCCACCGCAACGTCACCATCGTCTGCCCGGCCGCGAACGAGGCACACGCCCGCTCGCCCGGATCGAACGAACCGTTGACGTTGAAGTCGATCCATCCACAAGCACGTCCGGCCTTCGACGTACCCGCGTGCTGCAGATCGGCCGAGTACGAGGTCTTACCGGTGTGCAGCGGCTTGAAGACGACTCCGTCATCGCCCTGATCCGGGACCACCGGGCCAGTCGTCCCGTTCGCAACGGCCGCGTTGTCCTCGGTGACGGTCCTGCCGAGTTGTACGTCGCTCAGCACCGACCACGCGGCGCCGTACGACGAGGGCGCATCGCCGAAATCCTCCGGCGCCGTCGCGACGATCGAGAACGCGTCGCCGGACGAACCGTTGTTCAGCGCGGGCAACTTCGGGTGCTTCGTGAACATCGCGGAGAGGCCGAAGCTGACCTTCGTGACGACGCCGTTCACCCGGACCGAACCGCACGCGGCCGTCGCGGAGGTGTCCAGTCCGGAAGGAGACTTGGTGTTGACGCAGTTCGGGCCGGTGTCGTGATTCGCGGCCGTGATCGTGTCGCTGGTGACGGCGAGGTTGTTGCCCTGGCCGAGCTTGGTCAGGCTGACGCCCGCGGTGGTGAGCTTCAGGATCGAATGCAGTTCGGACTGCGCGACCGTACGCCCGCTGACCGTCCGGGTCACCGAGCCGCCGAGCCCGCCGACGTGCAGGACAGGGTTGCGTACGGGCTGCGAGAACGCGATCGTCAGCGTGCCGCGGTCACCGCAGCCTCCGGTGGACGCGCAGTCGCCGGTGTCCACCACGACGTCCTGCGCGGGCGTGTTCGTCCCGATCGCGGGCTGGTACGTGGTCGGCCCGCTCCCGCGAAAGCCGGCCGTGGTCGGATCGCCGAGCTCGGTCGACCCACTCACGGTGATCGTCTGCCGCAGTCCGCTCCCCGGCATCACCGTGGTCGCCGCTGCGGTGAAGGGCGCGGTCGGGACCTCGTAGGCGTTGGCTGCAAGAGTGCCGAGGCTCAGCAGGCCGGTGACAAGAAGAATGGCCCCCGGTCGGGTTGCCCGCATGTGTCCAGCCCTCCCGAGCAATCACAAGAAACTGCTGCGGCCGCGGGCGGGCGAACCTTGCCACGTCATGTTACGGGACAATCACTGTCCGAGGTCGTAGATCAAGACCTTGCCGATGCTGTGTCGCCGGACGGCGAGCTGGTCGAGCGCGGGCGCCACGGGCCCGTTGCGCTCGTCCGCGTACAGCCAGCGGACGCCGTACTCGTTGCGAAGCTCCCGCAACACCGCTGGGGTCGGTGCGGTAAGAGCCTGCTCGGTCAGGGCGAAGCGATCCGGCCAGGGCGACGGCTGCTCTGTGTACCGATGGCCCCCGCGACCCTGGTTGGCCATCGCCTGGTTCGTGTACGCCCAGCCTTCGAGGAGAGTACGGCGGCCGGCGATTCCGCTGACCAGGTACCCGCGAGCATCGCAGCCGGGCGCGATCGACCCCGCCGGTCGGCACCACGTGTTGGTCGCCACCACGTCGGTCGTCGCCGAGTTCTGCCCGAGCCACAACGCCGCCTCAGCTTCGTCCGGGTACACCCACCAACGCGCGGCCCGGTACGTCGGCGCCATCTCGGTGTCACCACGTACGGCGCTCTGCGCGAACGAGCTGATCGGCGCGGTCGACAGCAACACCAGTACGACGAACATGCCGCCACCGGCCTGCCGCAACGTCAGGCGCCACACGAGCAGCAAGAAGAGCGTGATGCCGAGAACGACGAGTAGCATCCGCGTACTGAGCCACAGCTGGCGACCGGTCGAGGCCGCCGGCACACCACGAGCCCAGACGAGCAGACCGGCGTACCCGATCGACAGGACGAAGGCGGCGACCGCGATCGGGATCGGCCTTCCCGATGCGCGCGCACTGGTCGCCGCGAACCAGCCCGCGCCGGCGAGGCTGAACGGTGCGGCCGTGTAGACGAAGTACGACTCGCTGACGGACGGGTGGTCGACGAGCAGATAGCCGGCCCAGCCCGCGATCATCGCGCCGAGCAGGAACCACGCGATCGGATCCTTCCGGCCGACGACGCCGAAGCCGGCCCAGGACATCGCCTGGAGAGTGAGGAGCAGTCCTAGCAGCAGACTGAGTGTTCCTAGTACCTCACCGTGCATCAGCGCCGGGAGGATCAGTCCACCGTCCCCTGGCTGCGTCTTGTCACCAGTGGCTGCGGTGTAGACGGGTAGCGACTTCAGTACGGCCAAGAACTGCAAGCGGGAACCACTGGTGCTGCCGGCGACGCTCAGGAAAGTGATGGCGCCGGCGACGAGCAGTACTGCAGTCGTACCGATAAGACGCCACGGGAGGCGTCGGGTGGTCACTAGTACGTAGAGCGCCGCTACACCGACTGCGCCCACTAGCAGCGGGAGCACTGTGGGTTTAGAGCCACCGCCTACTAGCGCTACGGGCACGATGAGCAGCCAGAGTCGGCGGGTGCCGTTTCTGAACAGCAGGTCGATCAAGAACACAGCTACGGCAACAGCCGCGACCATGCCGAACGTCTGCGACGGGCTCAGCAAGCTGACGGGTGGTGCGAGGTTCACACTCGTGTCCAGCAACAGGAACAGCTGCGGTGCGGCCAGGGCGAGTGCGGCGAGTACGCCGGTCCACCATGTGCGGCTCACGGTTCTGGCCAGGGTTGCGCAGACGAGTAGTGACACGACCAGCCACGGGAGGACCCAGAGGCGGAACAGTACGACGAGCGGTGTCAGCCGTGTGGTGTCCACGGCTGCGGCCATGTCGGCGTTGGCGAACCAGTGGTAGTCAAGGCGCTCCCCTACAACCTGTGGGAGCTCGGGCGGTACGGAGCGAGTCAGCTCGTGCACCATCGACAGGTGGTACAGCAGGTCCGGGTAGTACGCCTTACCGTCCGGGGGCATCGCGTGGTACGCCATCACGCCGAACGTGGTCGCACCGACCATCACCGCCGCCGACACCGCCAGTCCGACGGTCCACGCGAACGGCAACGGCTTCGGCTCCGCGATCCGGAAGTGCCGGCGTCCCGCGACCGCGAAGCCGATCAGCAGGAGCGCCGGCCAGACGATCAGCCATCGCTGCCACCCGAGCGCGGTGAAGATCGCCCAGCCGATCAACTGCCAGGTCGCGCCGACGATCGACCCCAGCCCGAGATCCTCGGCCCAGTTACCGGTACTGCGCCAGACCGCCCGCAGGATCAACGTGCCGGGCAGCGCGATCGCCCCGGCGAAGTACCCGGCGTACTTCAGCAGCGGGCCCGCACCGACATCCCCCAGCGAAACAAACCCGCCGACCGCTACCAAGATCGGTAGCAGCCACGGGAGAAGACGCTTCATCTGTGCGTTTCGTGGACGGGCTCTTGGTGCCCGTGGTCCTCGAGGCTGTCGTAGCCGACCAGGAACTGCGGGCGGCGCTGGCTCGACTGGAACAGCCGGGCGACGTACTCACCGAGCAGACCGAGGCAGAGCAGCTGGATCGCGCCGATCACACTGACCGCGAGCACCGTCGACGTCCAGCCCGGGATGCTGCGGCCGGTCAGCTTGATCACCAGCGCACCGATCACGAACACCCCGGACATCGCGCCACCGAGCAGCCCGAGCCAGGTCGCCAGCCGCAGCGGCGCCGCCGAGAACGCGGTCACGCTGTCGAACGCGAGCCGCAGCATTTTGGAGAAGTTGTACTTCGTCGTGCCCGCAGCCCGTTCGGCGCGGACATATCGAACCTCGGTGCTCGGGAAGCCGAGCCACGGGATCACCAGCCGGAACACCCGGCCGTCGTCCGGCAGCGCGTTCACCGCATCGACCACCCGGCGCGTCACCAGCCGGAAGTCGGCCGCGTCGAACGGGATCTCCTTGCCGACCAGGCGGCACATCAACCGGTAGTACAGCCGGGCGGTCGTCCGTTTCGCCCACGAGTCGCTCGAACGGTCCGAGCGGACGCCGTACACGACGTCGACGTCCTCCTCCTCGACGGCGCGCAGGAACTCGGCGATCACCTCGGGCGGATCCTGCAGGTCGGCGTCGATCGTGACCACGTACCGGCCGCGGGCCCGCCGGAAGCCTGCCGACTGTGCCGCCTGGTGACCGCTGTTACGGAGCAGCCGGACGACCCGCAGCTGCGGCCAGTCCTTCGCGGCGTCGAGCAGCAGCGCGGCGGTCTTGTCCCGGCTGCCGTCGTCGACGACGAGCAGTTCGTACGTGATCCCGAGCCCGTCGAGCAGCGGGTGCATCCGCTGGAAGAAGATCGGCAGCACCTCTTCCTCGTCGTACATCGGTACGACGACGGAGAGCTCGGGTTTTTCCCGCATCGGCTGCCTTTCGGGTGGGATCAGACGTTGACCTTAGCGTGTGCTACGTCGGCGAGATCGCCACCGCACCGGTACGGCGCGGGTCGCCGACCGCGAGCAGGCCGTCGGCCGGATCCCAGAACGCGGCCGCGACCCCGCCGAAGTACATCGAGTGCGGCGGCATCGGGCGGGTCGGCAGCGCGGTCGAACCCGACACCGGCAGGTCGTCCTCGTAGTCGACGACCACGTCCTCGCGGACGCGGACATGCAGCCGCGGATGCTCGACAGCCTCGCGGAGCGAGAGGCCGCCGTGCGTGTACAGCGCGTAGACCTGGGCGAGCGCGGTCGGGATCCGGTCCGAACCGGGTGAGCTGATCGCGAGTACGGCGCCGTCGCTGTCTCGGCGCGCGACGCTCGGCGCCATGTTCGACGTCAGCCGGGTGCCCGGGGCGAGGCTGTGCGGGCCGCCGTGCAGGAGCTCCTGCTCACCGAGCGCGTTGTTCAGCCAGATGCCCGTACCCGGCGTGAGTACGCCGGAGCCGTAGCCCGACGAGACCGTGATCGCACACGCGTCGCCCTCGTCGTCGACGACCGACACCGTCGCCGTACTCGGCGAGGTCAGCGCGCGCAGGTCACCGGCCGCGGCCAGGTCCAGCAGCTTCTGCCCTTCGAGCTTCCGTACGTCCTCCGCGTCGAGCTCGGCGAGGCGACGACCGAGGACCGCGTACTGCACGTCGACGAGGCGCTCCAGCTCGGACTGCCGCCAGCTCCCGTCGGCCGGTACGCCGTCCAGCAGCGCGAGCATCGCGGCCGCCGCGACTCCGCCGACGGCGGGCGGCGGGTTCGTCGCGAGGCGCCAGCCGTTCTGCTTGACGATCAGCGCCGGACGTACGACGGCCTCGTACGCGGCGAGGTCCTCGGCGGTGAGGATGCCTTCGTTCGCGGCCATGTCCTGGATCAGCAGCTGGGCCAGCTGGCCCGTGTACATGGTCTCGGCGCCGTCGCGGGCGATCAGCTCGAGGGCTTCGGCCAGCTCCGGGATCACGACCGTACTGCCGGCCTTGATCACCTCGCCGTCGACGTCGTGCACGACACCGTGGCTGGGTTGATGCCAGCCGAAGATGATCTCGTGGGTGAAGCCGAGGTAGTACCCCGAGGTGCGGCTCAGCGCGAAACCGTTGCGGGCGACGTCGATCGCGGGCTGGACCACCTCGCGCCACGGCGCCTTGCCCGAACGGCGATGGGCCAGGTCGAGCGCCTTCATCCCGCCCGGCGTGGCGACCGAACCGTGGCCGACGGTGGTGGTCGTACCGCCGCCGTAGTCGGTCGTGACGTCCCACACGCCGCGCCCGAAACTGTCCGTCGACAGACCGCGGCCCGGCATCTCCACCCAGCCGTCGATCGTGACCGGATCACCGCCCGCGACCTGCAACGTGACGAACCCACCGGACGCGGGCGACACCACCCCGATCTCGTTCACCATCGTGACGAGCGTGGCGGCAATCGCCGCATCCACGGCATTCCCACCCTCAGCCGCCACCCGCACCCCAGCATCCGCCGCCGCCGCGTTAGGCGCAGCAACCGCAACCCGCGGATGCCCCGCAGTCATCGCGCGCCGCCGCTCGGGTGAACCACCCGGCGTTCGCCGCCGCTCGGACGGACCACCGGGAGCGCCCCGGCGCGTCCGACCCGCCCTGGCGTGGCCCCACCCCGCGCGGCTGCGTGCGGGGTGGGTAGGCGCGTGGCGCCGGTGGTCATGGTGGTCAGCCGACCCGTTGGACGGCGTTGAAGCGGTCGACCGTCACCTGGACCGCCGCCTGACGGGCGTCGGCGACCTCGTTCTCCTTCAGCGTGCGGTCCGGCGCGCGGAAGCGGAGCGCGAACGCGAGCGACTTCTTCCCCTCGCCGATCTGCTCACCCGTGTACACGTCGAACAGCCGCACCGACTCCAGCAGTTCGCCCGCGCCCTCGGCCAGCGCCACCTGTACGTCGGCTGCCGGGACGTCCGCCGCCACGATCAGCGCGACGTCCTCCTTCGCGACCGGGTACGACGAGAACGGGTGTGCGGTGATCGACTCCGGACCCGCCGCGATCAGCGCGTCCAGGTCCAGCTCGAGCGCACTCGACCGGGCCGGCAGCCCGAACGCCTGACACACCTTCGGATGCAGCTCGCCCGCGTGGCCGATGACCGTACCGCCGACCACGAACTCGGCACACCGGCCTGGGTGCCACGGCGCGAGCTCGACGTTGCGTACGACCGGCTCGACGCCGACCGCGGACGCGATCAGCCGCGCGATCTGCACCGCGTCGGCCCAGCCCGCCGGACGGCCCTTGCCCCACCAGCCGGTCGGCGTCCGCGCGCCGGTCAGCACCGCGGCGACGTGCAGCGGCTGGTCCGGCAGCGCGTCGTACAGCGCCTGGATCTCGTCGTCGCTCGGCCGCTGCGCGACCGACGGCAGCGGCGCGGGCTTCGTCTCGGCCTTGGGCAGGAAGACCAGGCCGGTCTGGAAGATCGCCAGGTCCGTCGCGCCCCGGCCGACGTTGCGCTCGGCGGTCCGGAGCAGAGTCGCGAGCAGGGTCGTCTGCATCGACGGCTCTTCGTCGGAGAGCGGGTTGACGAGCTTGACCGTCGTACGGCGGGAGTCGTCGGCCGGAATGCCCATCGCGTCGAAGTCGGCCGCACCTGTGAACGGGTACGACACCACCTCGGTCAGCCCCGCGCCCACCAGCGCAGTCGCCACCTTCCGCCGCCGCTTCTGCGAAACGGTCAGCCCCTGCCCACCCGGCGCGGCAGGCAGCACCGAAGGCACGTTGTCGTACCCGAACAGCCGAATAACTTCCTCGGCAAAGTCGTTGGGATCCCGCAAATCCGGCCGCCACGACGGCGGCGTGACGGTCAGCAAGTCATCACCAACCAGGTCAGCAGCCAAGCCCGAGCCCGCTCGGGTGGCGTCGGCCGAGGCCGCGCTCACGGCCGCGTCGGCGCCGCCGCGCTCCTCGGCACCGAGGGGCGCAGGCTGCCCCGGCCGGGCCGCACCGGTCGCCGGCGCACCGACCGACCCGCTCGCGACACCGCCGGTTGCCGCACCCGCGGCGCGCGGCGCCGCGTCGACGACCAGAGCCGGAGCGTGGACGCCGACCGCAAGTGGGGCGGGGGTTGCTCCGGCAGCGGCTCGCTCGATCGTGCAGCCGACCGAGTGGAGGTGCTGCAGGGTTTCCTCGAGGGTGATCGGTGCGCCCGCGACGCGAACGGCGTGGTCGGCTCGGAGGTTTACCGGGGCGGGGGCCGGGTGGGTGTCGACGACCGTTTCGTCGGGGAGGATCGTGCCACCGGCGTACTCGGCCAGCAGGTCGGCGACGCGCTGGGCGGCGTACCGCGGGAGCGCCGGGTCGACCTCGCGCTCGAAGCGACGCGACGCCTCGGACGACAGCTTGTGCCGCCGCGACGCGCGTGCAATGACGATCGGGTCGAAGTGCGCCGCCTCGATCACGACGTCGGTGGTCGCGTCCGAGATCTCCGTCGACGCACCACCCATCACACCGGCGACACCGATCGGCCCGGAGTCGTCGGTGATCAGCAGGTCCTCGGCGTCGAGCTCCCGCGTCTGGTCGTCGAGCGTCATCAACTTCTCGCCCGCGTTCGCCCGCCGGACCACGATCTCACCGGCCAGCCGCGCCTTGTCGTACCCGTGGATCGGCTGCCCGAGCTCGAGCATCACGTAGTTCGTGACGTCGACCCCGATCGAGATCGGCCGCATCCCGGACGCGAGCAACCGCTTCTGCATCCAGCGCGGCGACAACGCCTTCGGGTCGATCCCGGTCACCGTCCGCGTCACGAACACGCTGCACGCCGCGGCATCGTCCACGCGCACCGGGTAACCACCCGAACCCGACCCGTTCAACGTCAACGAGGCCGGGTCCTTCAGCGGTACGCCGTACGCCGTCGCCGCCTCGCGCGCGACGCCGCGGATCGACAGGCAGTACCCACGGTCAGGAGTGACCGCGATGTCCAGCACGTCGTCCCGCAGCGACAACAGCTCGATCGCGTCGTCACCCGGCTGCGCCTCGCCGGGCTCCAGTACGACGATGCCGTGCGTACCGTCGTCGCCCAGACCGAGCTCCGTACTCGAGCAGATCATCCCGTTGGACACGTGCCCGTACGTCTTCCGCGCCGCGATCGCAAACCCACCGGGCAGCACCGCACCCGGCAGCACGACCACCACAAGGTCGCCGACCTCGAAGTTGTGCGCACCGCAGACGACCCACTGCGGCTCGTCCTTGCCGATGTCCAGCGAACACCAGCGGATCGTCTTGCCGTTCTTCTGCGGCTCGTTCTCGTACGTGAGCACCTTGCCGACGACGAGCGGACCGGTCAGGTCGGACTCCTCGACGGTCTCCACCTCGAGGCCGGCCCGGATCAGCTGCTCCGCGACCTGCCGGCCGGTCACGTCAGCCGGGAGGTCGACGTACTCACGAAGCCATGACAGTGGGACCCGCATCAGATCTCCATCCCGAACTGGCGGCTGAACCGCACGTCACCCTCGACCATGTCCCGCATGTCCTCGACCCCGTTGCGGAACATCAGCGTCCGCTCCAGGCCCATACCGAAGGCGAAGCCCGAGTACCGCTCGGTGTCGATGCCGTTGGCCTGCAGGACCCGCGGGTTCACCACGCCGCAGCCGCCCCACTCGATCCAGCCCTCGCTGCCACAGGTCCGGCACGGGCGGTCCGGGTTGCCGACGGAGGCGCCGCGGCAGACGAAGCACTTCAGGTCCACCTCGGCCGACGGCTCGGTGAACGGGAAGAAGTTCGGGCGGAGCCGCGCTTCCAGGCCCTCGCCGAACATCGACACGACGAAGTGGTCGAGCGTGCCCTTGAGGTGCGCGAGCGTGATGCCCTCGTCCACGACCAGGCCCTCGACCTGGTAGAAGACCGGCGTGTGCGTCGCGTCCAGCTCGTCGGTCCGGAACACCCGGCCCGGGCAGATCACGTAGATCGGGGGCTTGCGGCTCAGCATCGAGCGCGACTGCACCGGCGACGTGTGCGTCCGCAGCACCTTGCCGGAACCGGCGGGCTCCACGAAGAAGGTGTCCTGCATCTGCCGCGCCGGGTGGTCGGGCTGGAAGTTCAGCGCGTCGAAGTTCAGCCATTCGGCCTCGACCTCGGGCCCCTCGGCCACGTCCCAGCCGAGCGCGGTGAACACGTCCGCGACCTGCTCGGAGATGAGCGACAGCGGATGCCGCGCGCCGAGCTCGGGTGTGTGCCACGGCAGCGTCACGTCGACGCGCTCGGTGGCGAGCATCCGCTCCTCGTGCTCCGCCTCGAGCACCGCGAGCCGGGCCGCGAACGCCTCGTTGATCGCCTTCCGGGCGGCGCCGATCCGCTGCCCGGCCTCCTTGCGGGCCTGCGGCGGCAGCGCGCCGATCTCCCGGTTGGCCAGCACGATCGGCGACTTGTCGCCCAGATGGGCCGACTTCGCGTCCTGCAGGGCAGCCAGATCGGCCGCCCCGGTAAACGCCTTCAGCGCCTCGTCGCGGGTCCGCTCCACCTCTTCGGCATGCAGCGGCGTCACTTCGACCGGGTCGTAATCAGTGTTGGGACCGGACATGGCTCGCTCTCGGGTTGGTACGTCTGCGACTTGCAGTCTAGAAACCCCACCCCCAAGACCGTGAATCGGCTGTCCACAACCGCGCGCGGATCAGCCCAGCTTGTGGCGGGCTCGGATCACGCCGACGAGGACTCCCAGGGCGGCCAGGAAGGCGCCTACGCCTATCGGGAGGTAGAAGTACGGGTACTTCGTGGCGAGCGCGGGGTTGGTCCACGGTGGGTGACCTGGCGTGGGCTCGATGAGGAGGAGTACCACTGCCCCGGCGACGTCGTACGCGATGGTCAGTACGAGCGTCGCCAGGGCGAGGGCACGGGCCCAGGTGAGTACGCGGCGGGTGCCGCGGGAGCGGCCGTACAGCATGGTGCCGAGCGCGAGCGGGAGCAGGATCAGCATCGACATCAATGCCAGGTTCGCGAGCTGCTGGGAGTCAGGCACGACTCCGCATGCTGTCAGTGCACCGGGTCGTCCACGCTTGACGGGTCCTGCACCTTCGCCTCGCCCTTCGGGAGGACCGCGAGGGCGACCAGCGCACCCGCGACCGCGCCGGCCGCGCCGACGGTCATCGCGATCGACATCGCGTCGACGAAGGCGTGCTTGGCGGCGGCGAAGAAGTCCGGGCCGAGCGCGAGCGTGTCGGCGATCGACTTGCGCGCCGCCTCCGGGACCGAGTCCGGGAGCGCCGACGAATACGCCGCGGCGAGCACACTGCCCAGTACGGCAACCGACAGCGCGGCGCCGGTCTGCTGGACGGTGTCGTTCATCGCGGAGCCGACGCCCCGGTGCTCCGGCGGCACGGCCTGCATCAGCAGCGTGTACGCCGCCGGACCGGCCAGACCGCCGCCGACGCCCATCACCAGCAGGCCGAGGATCAGCAGGCCGTACCCGCTGGTGTCCGACACCTGGGTCAGGATCGCGAAACTGCCCGCGATGATCAGCAGCCCGACCGCGATCAGCGTCCGGTCCGCGATCTTCTTCCCGAGGGTCGCGCCCAGACCGTTGAACAGCGCGGCAGACAGCGCGTACGGGATGAGCGCGAGCCCGGCCTTCAACGGCGAGTACCCGAGCGCGAACTGAAGGTACTGCGTCAGCGCCAGCAGCAGACCACCCGCGGTGAACGAGAGCAGCACGATCGAGAAGCTCGTACCGCTGAACCGCCGGTCCTTGAACAACGCGAGCGGCACCATCGGATGCGCGCTCCGCTTTTCCCACAGCGCGAACGCGGTCAGCGCGACCACCCCGACGGCCAGCCCGCCGAGCATCCGGGCGGAACCCCAGCCGTGCAGCGGGATCGAGACGATCGCCCAGACGACCGACGCCATCCCGACCATCGTCAGCACCGCGCCCACCGGGTCGACATCCCGGGCCGGGCCCTTCGACTCGGGGATCAGCGCCAGCGTGCCGATGATCGCGAGCACCGCGATCGGGACGTTCAGCAGGAAGATCGAGCCCCACCAGAAGTGGTTCAGCAGGACGCCGCCGACCGTCGGACCGGCCACCACGCCGACCATCGCGACCATCGACCAGCCGGCCATCGCCTTGCGCTGCTCCTCCGGCGGGAACACCGTGAACAGCAGCGACAGCGTGCTCGGCATCAGCAACGAGCCGCCGACTCCCATCAGCCCACGGCACGCGATCAGCTGCCACGGGTTCTCGGCGAGCGTCGCGAGCAGCGAGGCGGCGCCGAAGATCACCAGGCCGAACAGCAGCATCTTCCGCCGCCCGTACCGGTCGGACAGGCTTCCTGCGGTCAGCAACAGCCCGGCGAACGCCAGGATGTAGGCGTCGATCACCCACTGGATGTCGGCCGGGGTCGCGTCCAGGTCACGCATCAGCGACGGGATCGCCAGGTTCAGGACGGTGTTGTCGACGACCAGAACCATCAGGCTCAGGCACAGGATCAGCAGGATCCACCAGCGCCGGGGGTGTCCGGTCGCGGTTTCAGAAGACTCGAACGGTGTACTAGTCACTCGCACACTGTACGACAAACTCGTACGGCGTGCGAGTCCTTTGTAGGATGGCGTCATGAAGGACACGATCTGGACCCGGGAACGCAAGGCGTCCCCCGCTCGCGAGACGCTCAGCCGGGAGCAGATCGTGGCCACCGCGATGGAACTCCTCGACGCCGAGGGGCTGACCGGGCTGAGCATGCGGAAGCTGGCCGCGAAGCTCGGCGCCGGCGCCACCAGCGTGTACTGGCACGTCCCGACCAAGGACGACCTGATCGATCTGCTGATCGACGAGGTCTGGGGCGAGATCGACGTACCGGAACCCGAGCTGGCCGGCTGGCGGGCCGGGGCACTCCTGTTCGGGCACAGCCTGCGGTCCGCCGTACTGCGCCATCCCTGGCTGCCCGAGGTGATGTACAGCCGGCCGAGCATCGGGCCGAAGGCGATGGGCCTCGGCGCCCGCGGCATGGTGCTGTTCCGCGCGGCCGGGTTCTCCGACCCCGAGGTCGACCTGGCCATGGGCAGCGTGATGTCGTACGTGCTCGGTACGGCCAGCGCCGAGGTCGCCACCCGCGAGATGCATCGCAAGTCCGGGCAGACCGAGGAGCAGTGGGTCGCGAACCTGCTCGAACAGGCCCAGTCCGCGGCCGGCGACTACCCGGACATGCAGGCGTCCGTGCGCCGCCGGACCGGAACGGGCCTCGACGCCGCCCTCACCGAGAGCTTCGTCTACGGCCTCGACGCACTGCTCGACGGCCTCCAGACGCGCGTCACGAAGTAAGCCCGAACCACGGCTCCTTCGCGAGCTCCGCCCGCAGCACCTCGGCGTCCCGCTCGTCGGAGACCGCCACCGTCAGCTGCTCCACGCGGTCCAGCTCGCGCCGTGCTCCGACGGGGTCTCCGGTCGCCGCCAGCGCCCGGGCGAGCGCCTCGCGGGCGAACGGCTCGTCCCAGTCCGACATCTGCTCCGGGTAGGCCAGGACGAGTTCGAGGCATCGGCGTGCGTGGTGCAGGCCGAGTTCGACGCGGCCGATCCGCAGCGCGGTCCGGGCGATCAGGTGCTCGCCGCGGGCGTGGTTCGCCTCGTTGCCCGCCTCGAGCCAGTGCAAGCAGGCGGCGTACGCGCCGTACAGCATCCGTTCCTGGTCCACCAGCGGGCTCGACTCGTCGATCTGCTCGAGCAGGTCCCAGGTCTCGTTGTTGAGCTCGACCCCGAAGTACCGGTGCAGCTCGCGTCCTTCGACGAGCTCGGTGGCGACCTTCTGCATCAGCTCCGGCCAGCTGGCCAGCCCGTACTCACGGGCGATGGTCAGCTGGGCGTCCCGCAGCGTGAAGCCGGCGGCGTTCCCGTCGTACGACGGATGGTGCCGGCGGACCTGCTCGATCGCATCGGGCCGCTCTTTCGCGACCGCCTTCCGCAGTTCCTTCGCCCGGGCGCGCAACTGACTGAGACTCGCCTTCGCAGGCAGCGGTGTAGCCGACATCCGACAGTCCTTCCAGACAGCCCGCTCCGCTGACCAGGCCGTCCCGAAGGGTGAATCGGCCGTGACCCAAGATCCAACAGTCCAGGTGCACTCAGTGCTTGCCGCGAAGAGGAGGCGCCCTGACACGCGCTACCCCAACGCTGACACGCCCGCGCGGCTGTCGTCAACCGAGGTGGATCGGGTTGGTCCAGGCTTGGGCGCCTGATGCATCTTCTACGGTGATGCGGCAGTGGGTGCCGGTGAAGAGGGTCAGGGGGAACTTGTGGTGGGTGAGGTTGGTGCCTTGGGCAACTTCTGCGCCGGGGTGGCCGCCGGTGAGGAGGAGTTTGGTGGCGGGTGAGCAGTGGACGTGGATCTCGTCGGCTTCGATCCGTACGTCGTGGAGCTCGGGGCCGGTGCTGGAGTAGAAGTGGCCGGACTTCAACGCTGCCAGTAGGGCATCGGGGTCCAACCCTTCGGCGCGGACCTGGACCCAGGCTTGGCAAGGGGGTGGGTCCTGGGGTTGGAGGTGGGCGTCGTCGGCGGCGTAGGTGGTGAAGCGGTGGCCGCGGTTGAGGAGGACGTCGGTGAGGTGCCAGCTGTCGGCGCGGTTTTCGCGGTCGGCCAGGGCGTTGTAGACCTCTATCGAGTGGGCGGCGTCGAGGCTCTCCGCGTCGGTGGCCGTCAGCAGTGAGGCTGACGGGTGGGCCATGCCGACGAATGCTCCGGCGGCACGGGCCCGCCGCGCCAACCCAGGACCGGTTTCAGAAGCAGTTGGGGGCTCGAAGTCCAGGGGGAGGCCGGCTGCCACGATGTGCCAGGACTGGCCGGCTTCGGTGCGTGGGGCGTGGAGTTCGGCGCCGACGAGCGTGGTGAAGGTGTCCGTGCGCAGGTCCCGCGTGTCGGTGACCGGGTAGCCGTACTCGGGGCGGAAGTGGTCGGTGATCGCGACGAAGTCGTACCCGGCGTTGCGGTACACCTCAGCAGTCTCGGCCGGGGTCAACGCGCCGTCGGACAGGTTCGAGTGGGTGTGCAGGTTCCCGCGCCAGAACCGGCCCGGCAGGTCGAAGATCACCGGCGCTGCTCCCGGGCCGACGCGTACAGGCAGACGGCGGCCGCGGTGGCCAGGTTGAGGGATTCGGCGCGGCCGTAGATCGGGACCTTCACCGAGTGGTCGACGAGCGCGTTGATGCCGTCGGGCAGGCCGTGCGCCTCGTTCCCGAACAGCCAGACGGTCGGCTTCGCGAGCGTCCCGTCGTCGATGCAGGTGTCCAGGTCGGTCGCGCCGTACCCGTCGGCGGCGAGCACCTGCAGGCCCTGGGCACGCCACGCGCCCACGGCGGAGACGATGTCGACGTCGGTGGTCACCGGGACGTGGAAGATACTGCCGACGCTGGCCCGGACTGCCTTCGGGTTGTGCGGGTCGACGGACTCGGCCGACAGTACGACGGCATCCGCGCCGGCGGCGTCCGCCGTACGGATCAAGGTGCCGACGTTGCCCGGATCACGGACCTGGACCCCGGCCGCGACGAGCTGGAGCGAATCGGTCCGGAGCGGAACGTTCACGAGCGTGCAGACCGCGACCACGCCCTGCGAGGTGACGGTCTCGCTCAGCGCGTCGATCGCGGCCCGGTCGACCTCGAACCACGCGACCCCGGCCGCCGCGGCCAGGTCGTACAGATCACGGTGCCGGGTGGCGACGGCGGGTTCGGCGTACACCTCGACGACCAGTTCGCGATGCTCGAGGGCCTCGCGGACGGCCTGTGGGCCCTCGACCAGGAACCGGCCGGCCTTGCGCCGGAACGCACGAGTGGCGAGCCTGCGGGCCTGTTTGATCCGCGCGGACTGCGCGGTCAACAGACCAGGGCTCGCCACTTGTTCGGTTGCGGGTGTTGCTCAGGCCGCGGCGTCGGACTTCGGCGCGTTCACGTCCGCCGGCAGGGCGGCCTTGGCCACCTGCACGAGCGCGGAGAACGCCGCCGGGTCGTTGACGGCGAGGTCGGCGAGGATCTTGCGGTCCACCTCGACCTCGGCCAGGCGCAGGCCCTGGATGAAGCGGTTGTAGGTCAGGTCCTCGGCGCGGACCGCGGCGTTGATGCGCTGGATCCACAGCTTGCGGAAGTCGCCCTTGCGCGCCTTGCGGTCACGGTAGGCGTAGACCAGCGAGTGGGTGACCTGCTCCTTGGCCTTGCGGTACAGCCGCGAGCGCTGGCCGCGGTAACCGCTGGCCTGCTCAAGTACGGTACGACGCTTCTTGTGGGCGTTGACTGCCCGCTTCACGCGTGCCATGAGGTGTTACTCCTTGAATTTCTGCGCCGGAGCCGGGACGGAGCCCACTCGGCGGGGGATGTGCTGGGGGGTGGGGGTGCTCAGATGCCGAGCAGCTTCTTGGCCTTCTTCACGTACGCCGGGGCGACCTCGACGGTGCCGGACAGGCGGCGCTTGCGCTTCGACGACTTCGCCTCGGCGAGATGCCGGACACCGGTCTGCTCACGACGGATCTTGCCCGACCCGGTGACCCGGACCCGCTTCTTCATCCCCGAGTGGGTCTTCATCTTCGGCATGGCTGTTCTGCTCCTGATTATCTTCGTTGACTCGATCTTCGGTGTGACGGCTCCGGCTGCTGTGACTGACCTGGCGGCCGGAGCGTTTCGTCACTCCGGGTCGAGGTTGTCGGCCGGACCCTTCGGCTTCTTGGTGACGCCGGCGGCGCGCTCTGCCTCGTGGGCCTGAGCCTGCTCGGCGCGTTCCTTGCGCTCCGCCTGCTCCTCGGCCTCCCGTTCGGCCTTCCGCTGCGCCTTCTCGGCTTCCACGTCCACGCGCGCTTCGGACTTCTTCTTGTGCGGTCCGAGCACCATGATCATGTTCCGGCCGTCCTGGCGCGGCGAGGACTCGACGAAGCCGAGCTCGCTGACGTCCTCGGCCAGCCGCTGCAGCAACCGGAACCCGAGCTCGGGCCGGGACTGCTCACGTCCGCGGAACATGATGGTGATCTTGACCTTGTCCCCGGCCTTCAGGAACCGCACCACGTGACCCTTCTTGGTCTCGTAGTCGTGCGGGTCGATCTTCGGCCGCAGCTTCATCTCTTTGATGATCGTGTTGGTCTGGTTCCGGCGGGACTCGCGCGCCTTCTGCGCGGTCTCGTACTTGTACTTGCCGAAATCCATCAACTTGCAGACCGGAGGCCGGGCGGTCGCCGCGACCTCGACCAGGTCGAGATCGGCCTCCTGGGCCAGCCGCAGTGCGTCCTCGATCCGGACGATGCCTACCTGCTCACCGTTCGGTCCGACCAGCCGCACCTCGGGAACGCGGATGCGCTCGTTGACGCGCAAATCAGTGGTGATGGGTCCTCCTGGGTTGAACTCGTACTGGATGCCACCTCGTGATCGGAGCGCCTCCTGAAAAACACGAAGGCCCTCGTGCGATCACACGAAGGCCCAATTCCCAGCTGTACGACGTCCCAACCCTGCAGCGGGAGGTACGTCGTACGTTGACCGGGACCCGCCGACTGTTCATCGACTGGGTGGGAGGTGGCCCTCCGCTTAGACTTGAACCGCTGGCTCACCCTTCGTATTCCACTCAGGGGTCACCATCGGACCAGGTCGGTCGCCGTGTAAGAGTAGCAGCATGAGCGACGCAGATGCCACTCCGCACCTAAATGACACAGCGCAGCCCGACCCCCTGGCGACCGCCTCCCGCGACATCGCCGAGGTCCCTGCCGTGGAGATCATTTCCACCGCCGCACTCCACCTGATGAGCGCGGCCGCGGTCAACCTCGGCCTGGCCGCCGACCTGCCCGAGCACAAGGACCTCGACGAGGCCCGCTCGCTGATCGACTCGCTGGCGGGCCTGCTGGACGCCGCCGCCCCGTCGCTCGGCCACCACCACGCCGCCCCGCTCCGGGACGGCCTGCGCTCGCTGCAACTCGCATTCCGCGAGGCCAGCTCGATCCAGGACGACCCCGGCCAAGGCCCCGGCGAGAAGTACACCGGCGCCGTCTACCCCGCAGCCACCAAGTAGCAGCTGATCAGTCGGCGCGGCGTACCAGCTCCAGCCGGGAACGCGTGAGCAGATAAGGAACGGCACCGGCGAAGAGCGGTACGAGTACGGCGACACCGGCGATCACGGCCCACGGCACCACGACCGTCGGCGAACCGACCACGGTGTGCGCGGTGAACCCGTACAACGCGCCGACAGCCACCCCGAGCACACAGCCGAGCTGCCCGAGGAACCAGCCTTGCGCCGCGGCGAGTCCGCGGCGCAGGCGTGGCGGTGCGCCCACCGCTGCGAGGGTTGCGAAGTCCGCACGGCCCTCCGACATCGAGAGGGCCACTGACATCGCGACACCGAGCAGCGTTGCTGTCAGACCGGCGAGCAACAGCCCGATCGAGGCTTTACGTACTGGGCTCTGGTAGCCGTGCTCGACCTTCAAGGCGTCCTCGTGACCCAGCAGCTTCGCTACCGCAGCCAGCTGGGCGTCACTGGGCTGCTCGCGCAGGCTGAAGTGGACCGAATCCACCTCGGCAGTTCCTAGCCTTCGCGCTGCATCAGTACTGATCAGAGCCGACCTCGGCAGTACGCCTGCGCGAGGTGGCGAGGCCACGACGGCGGCTGGATACGCGAAGGCGCTCCGGCCTTCCAGGTCGTCACCGCGGGCCAGCTTGACCTTGCCGTCGTGCGCCATGTTCGCCAGCGGTACGACGACGTCGCCCTGGCGCAGTGCGGCCGCGGCTCGACGCCCCCAGTCGAGGAAGCGAGCGATGTACGCGGGGTCGACCGCCGTCAACGGGTAGCCCGTGCCGAGGACGCTGCCATTCACGAAGTAGCCGTCGGTCTCCTTGGTGCCGTTCAGTACTACGGTGCCGATCTCGTAGCGGTGCTCGACCGGCAGCAGGTTCTGTACGCGGTCCACGAGCTGTGGTGAGTACGGGATGTCGCCGTCGAACTGCAGCACCGCGTCGCCGATCCGCCCTGCAGGTTCGTAGTTCTGCGCCTTCGCGGCCGACTGGTTCACCACGGCGAACGCCAGGGCCGTCGTACCGGCGACCGCGATCATGATGACCGCCGTGACCGGGCCCGTGCGGTGGCGGTGGCGGGAGGCGTCCCGTAGCGCCAACCGCATGCTCAGCGGCAGGTTGCGCACACCGCCGGCAAGTACGCCGACCAGTGCAGGGAGCGTCCAGACGAGGCCTGCTACGACCAGAGTGATGCCGACGACGACCAATGCGACCGGAAGCGTCGGGGATGCCGAGGCGACGCGGGAGATCTGCGCCGGGTCCGCTGCAGCCCGCTCCGCCCGCGCGGTGTCGAGCGCTGCCGCCAGTTGGACGTTGCCGATCACCGACAGAACCAGGCCGACCGCGACCAGAACCAGTGCGACCACGCGCAGCCTGGTCTTCGCTGCGACCCCGGCGAAGCGTCCGGCGAGCGCCGCGAGCGGAGGCCGCCGCGCGGCGCCGATCGCCGGTACGAGGGCCGACGCGAGGCCTGCGACCAGTCCGATCGCGACAGCCCCGAGCAGCTGTAGCCACGGAATCTGCCATTCGACGATCAGCCGCGACGCCGCGCTCTCCCACCAGGACTTCCCGAGCAGCGCGGTCGCCACACCGATCACGAGTCCACCCCCGGCCCCGAGCAGACCGGCGTACAACCCCTGCGCGAGAACCACCCGTCGTACGTCGGCCGTCGTACCGCCGACAGCTGTCACCAGCCCCAGCTCTCGCGTCTGCCGTCGAGCGACAACCGCGAAGGCGGTACCGGCGAGCAGGACCAGCTCCAGCACGGCGAAGCCGACGATGAGCACCCGCGCAGCCTCGCCTCCGACCGGACCACGTGGAGTCGGCGGTGGATCGATGACGGCAGCCCGGGAGACCAGCGTGATGTGCTGCTTGCTGAGCTTGTCCGCAAGCCCGTCGACGTCGGTCCCCGCAGGCAGGTCGACCAGGTACTGCGCCTCGAAGTCGTCCGCGGCCGGCAGTGCGAAGACCCGCCGCGACCCCGGCGCGTCGAGCGTCCGCGCGATCCCGACGATCCGGTACCTGGTCCCGTCGGCGCCGGTCAGCACCCCGCCGGGCCGTAGCTCGAGGTGCTCCGCCAGTGCGGGCGACAGGGCGACCTCGTCGCGCCTGGCCGGCATCCGCCCCTGATCGAGCCGATACGTACCGGTCGCCAGTGCGGTGAAGTCCCCCGTCACCAGCCCGACGGTGAGATCGGCCCCGCTCCCCCGCAGCTCGAGGTCTCCGTTCAGCGTGGTCGCCCGCGCGTACACCGATCCGCGAGGCAGCACCTGCCGTACGTCCGTCCGCCCCGAAGGCACCGTGAGCTTCGCGTCGGCCGACCCGAGCTCGGTCCGCGCGAGCACCTCGCCGGTCGGATTCGTACCGCGATGCACGACGCTGAACCAACACCCGGCCAACACCGGCAACCCGACGAGCGCCGCGATCAGCAGAGTCCGCCCCAGCGTCCGCCGCGCCGCCCGCCGCGCCAGGCGCAACGCGACCACCCAGTCGTTGATGACCTTCACCATGGATACCGAGTATGCATACCCAGTATCTACCATGCAAACTTGGTTGACCGAGCAGCCAGGGCCGCCGGTAGCGTCGGGCGCTGTGACCGATCTGCCGCCGCCAGTTCCGAAGCTTGATGTCCGGCAGTTGCTCGACGAGGTCAACCGCGCGACTGGGGCTGGGCTGCAGTACGTGAGTCAGGCGGTCGGTGGTGAGGTGGGGGCCGCGTTCGTGCGGTGGCCGGACGGGCGCGACGCAGTGTTGACGCGCGGGGCCGGTGGGCTGGGTGAGTTGCGGCGTACGGCGGAGGCGCTCGACGTGGCGCGTGGGCGTGGGCTGCCGGTGCCGCGGTACGAACTGTTGGCCGAGCTGCCGGGTGGCGTCGGTGTGGTGCAGGAGCGGCTGCCTGGCAAGCCGCCGGTGCACGTCGACCGGAAGTTGCTGGAGGCAATGGTTGCGCTGGCCGAACGGTTCGCCGGGATCGCTCCGGAGCTGCCGGTGCCGTCGTTGTACCTGCTCGAGAGCGGCCCGGGTTTCTGCCTGCACGAATCACTGGAACGGTGCGACGACCGGACCCGCCGGCTGCTCGGTTGGGTCCACGAGGTCGGCCGCGGCGAGCCGGGCGGGATGAGCGGCGACGACCTCGTACATCTCGACTTCCACACCGGGAACGTCCTCGTCGACGACACCGGGACCGTCACCGGCATCGTCGACTGGGACGGCATCGGCCGCGGCGACCGGCACTTCGGCCTGGTCACCTTGCGCTTCGACGCCCACGTACGGACCATCGACCTGGCCTGGTTCGACGAGCTGCTCGACCACGTTGTCGAACCCGCCGTACTGAGGCTGTACTGGGCACACATGGCGCTGCGCATGGTCGACTGGTCGATCCGTCACCACACCCCGGCCGACACCACGCGCTGGCTCGATTTTGCCGCCCGCCGGATGGATTGATCAATCCTTTTCGGTGCAGGCCGAAACACCTCCGATCACCCTGTCGGCCGAGCATTGCCGCCGCTATTTTCGAGGTGAGAGATCACCACTCGGGAGGGACGAGAACATGCGCAAGATCGCAATCACCGCCGCCGGGATCGCAGCCGCCGTGATCGGTTCCGGTGTCGCACTGGCACCGGCCGCGAACGCGGCAACCACCGCGACGTCGTGCCCGTCGGGCGCCGTCTGCCTGCGGGAGCCGGACGGCAGCATCCTGAGCAAGAACATCTGGTACAGCTACGGGCCGCACAACCTGCAGAACGTCACCGGCTACAAGACGACGATCAACAGCCAGACCGGCGGCGCGGGCTTCCAGATCTGCACGGGCTACAACGGCACCGGTTGCGGCCCGGTCTACCGCGATACCGGCGAGTACCTGCCGCACGACTACACGCCGATCAACTCGATCGTGCTCGTGCGCTAGCCGGGAACCGGCTCCGGCCGCAAGGGCCGGAGCCGGTCGCCTCAGCCCTTGACCGCGCCTTCCTCGACACCCTTGAAGAAGAAGCGTTGCAGGGTGGCGAACACGATCACGATCGGGATGAACGCGATCATCGTGCCGGCCGCGATCAGCCGCGGGTTGTTGCTGAACGTCCCGGACAGGTACTGCAGGCCGACGGTCAGCGTGTACTTGTTCGGGTCGGTCAGCACGATCAGCGGCCAGAGGAAGTCGTCCCATGCGCCGATGAACGCGAAGATCGCGATCACGCTGATCGTCCCGCGCACCGACGGCAGGCCGATGTACAGGAACCGCTGCCAGGCGTTCGCGCCGTCGACGATCGCGGCCTGATCGACCTCCAGCGGTAAAGCCCGGAAGGCGTTGTACATCAGCAGTACGTTCAGAGCGCCGATCATGCCGGGCAGCGCGACCCCGAGCAGCGTGTTCGCCAGCCCGAACTCGCGGACCGTGACGTACTGCGAGATGATCGTGACCTCGCCAGGCAGTACGAGCGTCGCGAGGAACAGCCCGAGGACGAGCTTGCGGCCCTGGAACTGCAGCCGCGAGATCGCGAACCCGGCCAGCGACGCGCCGATGACGTTGCCGCCGACAACCAGTACGGCGACCACGAGCGAGTTCCGCGCGTAGTCGAGCACCGGGATCGTGTCGGTGACCTCCTTGTAGTGACTGAACGTCGGCTGCGCCGGCAGCAGCCGCGGGATCCGGGTGTAGATGTCCTCGCCGGAGCCCTTCAGCGACGTCGACAGCTGCCAGAGGAACGGCCCGATCGTGATCAGCAGTACGAACACCAGCAGGACGTACCGCGCGACCTTCTCCCGCGGCGACACCGAGTTGAACCCGAACGCCCGGCTCCGCCGACCAGGTGCAGCGGCCGGAGGCGCATCAACAGGTCGGTCGGTGACAGTCGTCATGCCTCGGCTCCTCGACGGTTGAGACGAGCAAGTACCAGCATCGGTACGACGGTGACGAAGAACAGCACGATCGACAGCGCGGACGCGTACCCGAGGTTGCCCTCGAAGCCCTGGCTGTACTGCTGGATCAGCATCACGACCGAGTTGTCCCGGCCGCCCGGACCGCCCTTGCCGCCGCTCAGGATGAACAGCTCCGAGAACACCCGCAGCGCCGACACCGAGATCAGGATCGAGATCAGGATCATCGTGCCCCGTACGCCCGGGATCGTCACGTGGATGAACCGGCGCAGCGGCGAGGCCCCGTCGACCGCGGCCGCCTCGTGCAGTTCACGCCCGACGTTCCCGAGGGCGGCCAGGTAGATGATCATGTAGTACCCGAGGCCCTTCCAGATCGTCAGGCTGATTGCGCTGAGCAACAACAGCCACTGGTCGGACAGGAACGGCAGCGGCCCGGAGATCACCCCGAGCTTCTCCGCCAGCCCGTTGACCAGGCCGCGGTCGTCGAGGATCCACTGCCAGATCAGCGCCACCACGACCGCGGACGCCACCACCGGGGTGTAGAACGCGGTCCGGAAGAACGTGATCCCGGGCAGCTTCTTCTCGACCAGTACGGCGAGCAGCAGCGGAAGGACCGTGAGGAACGGCAGACAGACCACCATGTAGATGACGCTGTTCAGCAGGGCCCAGCGCAACTGCTCATCGTGCAGCAGGGTCTCGAAGTTCTTCAGTCCGACGAAGTGGCCGCCGCCGATCGGCCTGGCGTTCGTGAACGACAGGATGACGGTGTTGATCGACGGCCACAGGTTGAACACCAGCAACCACGTGAGTGCTGGGATCACCAGCACCCACGGGGTGAACCACCGGTTGGATCGCATCAGGAGGTCAGCAGCTGGTTGGCCTTCGCCACCGCGGCGTCGAGGGCGGCCTGCGACGAGATCTTGCCGGAGATCGCCAGCGAGATCTGCTGCCCGATGAAGTCGTTGGTCGCGCCACTGATCACCGGCGGCTGCAGGTTCTTCGCCTTGGCCAGCGACTGGAAGGCGAGCACCTTGGCGTCGCTCTCCGGCGTACCGTCGGACTTGGAGAAGTACGGGTCGTCGGCCGAGGCCTTGGTGGACGGGAAGATGTTCACGATCTTCGCGAACGCGGCCTGGTTCTCGGCGTTGGTGACGAACCGGGCGAGCGCGATCGCGGCGGCCTGGTTCTTGGTCTTCGCCGACACCGACAGCCCCTGCACGTACAGCGGCGGGGTGTCGAGGGCCGGCGACGGGACGACCTTGCCCTTCAGCGACGGGTTGTCCTTCTGGAAGTCCTGGATCGCGTTGCCACCGCCCGTGGTCCAGGCGACCTTGCCCTGGGTGAACAGCTTCGAGTTGCCCAGGTACTCGTTGGTCAGGATGTCGCGCGGCATGTACCCGGCCTTGTAGGCGTCGCGGTACTTGTCCAGCAGCGCGGCGGCCTCAGGGGTGTTGAAGACAAACTTCTTGCCGTCGTCGGAGATGATCTTGACCCCGGCGTTGGTGAAGTCACCGATCCCGGGCAGCCGGCTCATCAGGTATTCCTTGCCGCCGGTCTTGTCGTGCATCACCTTGGCGGCCGCGAGCAGCTCGTCGAAGGTCTTCGGCGGGTTCTTCACGTCCAGGCCGGCCGCGGCGAACTTGGTCGCGTTCCAGTAGTCGATGTCGGTGTTCAGGTACCACGGGTAGCCGTACGTGCCGCTCATCCCCTGGTACTGGTACGCCTGCACGCCGCCCGCGACGTACTCGTCGTTCAGCTTCGGGTCCGCGGCGGCGACGTCGAGCAGCATGTTCTGCTTGGCCAGGCTGAGCGCGAAGTCCGGCGGCAGGTTGGTCACGTCCGGGAGCTGGCCGGCCGACGCCTGGCTCAGCACCTTCTTGTCGTAGCCGTCGCCGGGCTGGTCCAGCCAGGTGACGTGGGTCCCCGGGTACTTGGCCTCGAACGCCTTGATCACGCCTTCGACGTACGACGTGAACTTGGGCTTCAGCGCCCAGGTCTGGAAGCTGACCTCACCGGTCACCTGGGCGTTCGCGTCCACGGTCGGCTTGGCCCCGCTGCTGCTGCCGGAGTCCTCCGAACCGAGGCCGCAGCCGGCGAGGGTGAGGGCGGCGGCGACAAGACTTGCCAGCAGCGCCGGACGGCGTCTACGCATGGGATCTCCTGGATTTGATAAACCGGTATAGCTCCCGAACTATCCACATCGTAGAATCCGCTGTCAAGGGCAGGAGGTATCACGATGGCGAGACCCACGATCGCGGACATCGCGACCAGGGCCGGGGTGTCCAAGGGCGCGGTGTCGTTCGCGCTGAACGGGCGGCCCGGGGTCAGCGACGCGACCCGGGAGCGGATCCTGAAGATCGCCGAGCAGATGAGCTGGCGGCCGCACAGCGCGGCGCGGGCGCTCGGTGCGTCCCGGGTGGACTCGGTCGGGATGGTGATCGCCCGGCCGGCCCGGACGCTCGGAGTCGAACCGTTCTTCGCGCACCTGCTGTCCGGCGTCCAGTCCGGGCTGTCCGCGGAGTCGATCTCGCTGCAGCTGCTGATCGTCGAGGACACCGCCGCCGAGATCGAGGTGTACCGGCGGTGGGCGTCGGAGCACCGGGTCGACGGCGTGATCCTGGTCGACCTGACGGTGAAGGACCCGCGGGTGGAGGAGCTCAAGGCGCTCGAGCTGCCGGCCGTGGTGATCGGCGGCCGCGGCGGCAAGGGCGCGCTCGCCTCGGTCTGGGCCGACGACCGGGACGCCATGCTCGCGATCGTGGAGTACCTGGCCGCGCTCGGGCACCGCCGGATCGCGCACGTCGCCGGTACGCCGAACTTCCAGCACACCCAGCGCCGGATCCGCGCGGTCCGGGACGCGGCGCCGCGGCTCGGCCTGGTCGACGCGCCGTCGCTGACGACGGACTTCAGCGACGCCGAGGGCGCCGCGATCACCCGCAAGCTGCTCTCCCAGCCGAACCGCCCGACCGCGATCGTCTACGACAGCGACGTGATGGCGGTGGCCGGCCTCGGCGTCGCGATGGAGATGGGCGTCTCGGTGCCGGGCGAGCTGTCGATCGTCGCGTTCGACGACTCGATCCTGACCCAGCTGATGCACCCGGCGCTGACCGCGCTGTCCCGCGACACCTTCGACTTCGGCCGCCAGGCCGCCGAGGTGCTGCTCGACACGATCGCCGACCCGGGCACGGTGATCAACCGCCGCACCGCCGACCCGGTCCTCACGGTCCGCGAGTCCACCGCGCCACCGGCGTAATGTTTGCGCTACCGGCCTAAACCGATTTAGCATCCTCGCCATGGCTCCGCAGACCACCACGCCGCGATTCGGTGCGAACTACGTTCCCTCGGCGGGGTGGTTCTACAGCTGGCTCGACTACGACCGCGACGCGGTCCGGCGGGACTTCGCCGACCTGGCCGGGATGGGCCTCGACCACGTCCGGGTGTTCCCGGTCTGGCCGTGGATCCAGCCGAACCGGGCGATCATCCGCGAGCGCGCGATCGCCGACCTGCTGGACACGATCGACGCGGCCGCGGAGCACGGCCTGACCGTCGCGGTCGACCTGATCCAGGGGCACCTGTCGAGCTTCGACTTCCTGCCGTCGTGGGTGCTGACCTGGCACCGGAGCAGCCTGTTCGAGGACCCGACGGTCCGCGAAGGGCTCACGGCGTACGTCGACACCGTCGCGCGCGCCGTCGCGACCAAGCCGAACGTCTTCGCGATCACGCTCGGGAACGAGGTCAACAACCTCTGGCCGGACAGCTCCACGACCGTGGAGGCGTCGACGGCGTGGGCGCACGAGCTGCTGACCACGGTGAAGAAGGCCGCTCCCGGCGTACTCGCGCTGCACTCGATCTTCGACGACGCCTGGTACAAGCCGGACCACCCGTTCCACCCGGCCGATGCGGTGGACCTGGGCGATCTGACCACCGTCCACTCGTGGGTGTTCAACGGGGTCTCACGAGTAGACGGTCCGCTCGGCCCGGCGACACTCACGCATGCCGACTACCTGGTCGAGCTTGCGCGGTCGCTGGCGCCGGAGCGGCCCGTCTGGTTGCAGGAGGTCGGCGTACCGGGGCCGGACATTCCGGTCGACCTGCAGGCCGAGTTCACCCGTCGTACGGTCTCGAACGTGCTCACCAATCCGGCGTTGTACGGCGTGACCTGGTGGTCGTCGCACGACATCGACCGGCGGCTGCTCGACTTCCCGGACCGCGAGTACGACCTCGGTCTGTTCACCGTCGACCACCAGCGCAAGCCGGCCGCGCAGGCGCTGTCCGAGCTGATCGCCGACGTCCGGCTGAACGGCGTACCGCGGCAGCCGCCGGTGACCACGCTGGCCGCGCCGATCGACCTGCGGACCGAACTCGACCGGCGCGCGGAAGTTGCCCCCGGCAGCGAATTCCACCGGCGGTGGGTCGCGGCCCGCGCGGACGGACCGGTACGGATCAGCTCGTGAGGACCTGACGCAGTTCCTGGTTGACGTTCGTCCCGGGTCCCGGGTCGTAGTTGCCGAGGTGTACGGCGGTGTACCCGAGTTCCGGGTACCACTCGGCGCTCGTACTGACGCCCGGTGCGCCGCCGGTGTGGCCGGTGACGAGTCCGCCGTTGAGGATCGAGCTGTCCACGCCGTACCCGAAGAAGTTGACGATCTCCGGCAACCCGGGCTTGGCCGGCAACGTGCCGAGGCCGAACTTCGGCGTCACGAAGACGTCCCGGTACGTCGGACTCAGCAGCGTGCCGTCGGTCAGCGCCCGGACGAACCTCGCCAGGTCGGGTGCGCTCGCGAACGCGTTGCCTGCCGGGGTTCCGATCAGGCCGAACGCGTCCGTGGTCAGGGCGTCGTACCGCTTGCCGGACTTGTCGGTGGGGTACGGATGCGCGAAACGCCGGTCGGTCCGCCACTGGTTGATCAGCGTGAAGTCGGACGACGCCATCCCGGCCGGTCGGAAGATGTTCTTGCGGATGTAGTCGTAGTACGAGACGCCGGCGACCTTCTCGACGATGCAGCCGAGGACGTGGAAACCGGAGTTGCTGTACTTCGCCGCGGTGCCGGGGGCGAACGCGAGCGACTCGGTGCGGATGTAACGCAGGATTCCGTCCATGGTCTGCCGCGGCGTCGTCCAGGTCGCGGACTCCTGCCAATACCCGTCGAGCTGCATGTAGTCGCCGAGGCCCGACGTGTGCGTGAGCAGATTGTGGATCGTGATCCCTGCCTTGAACCCGCTCAGGTACTTCTCGATCGGATCGACCAGGTCGAGCGCCCGCCGCTGCACAAGCTGCCCGATCGCAATGCCCGTGAACATCTTCGTCACCGACGCCAGGCAGAAGATCGTGTCGTCCCGGTTGCGGATTCGCCGCTCCCGGTCGGCGTACCCCATCGAGCGGGACAGCACGGGACGATTGTTCTTGAGTACCAACACCGTGCCGGAGAACGAGTCGTCAGCCGCGAGCTTGTCGAGGTACTTCTCGAGCTCGTCAACCGTTCTCGGCTGCTGAGCCGCGCTGGGATAGGTCCAGGCGCCGCCCGCGACCACCGCCGGCACGACGGCCAGACCGGACCGGCGGAGAAACGTACGCCTGCTGCTCTGCTGTGCCAAGGGAGTGCTCCTCACGTGATCGATGACCACTGAGATCCAATCCGGCCGGCTGTTTCCCTGGCGTTACCGCTTGCCGATCAGCACCTCGATGCCGTCGAGGATGCGGGCCAGCCCGAACTCCAGGTCGTCGTCGAGCTCGTCCTCGTACTCCGCGTTGAGGTACAGCGAAGCCACCGTCGGGTAGTCGCCGGCCATCAGCCGCGGTACCAGGAACCGGCCGACGTGCTCGGCCTGCACCGGCGCATCGTCGCGATTGGTGAGCTGCCGGGCGAGGCCCGCGTAGTTGCGCGCCCAGCCGTCCAGCAGCATCAGGCAACCGAGGTTGTCGTGCTGGCTCAGCCCGGTCTGGTCGAGCGCCGCAAGCATCACCTCGACCCAGCGCAGCACGTTCGGCGTGACCGGCGCGCCGCGGATCGGTACGTCCAGCAGCCACGGGCGTTCGGCGTACTGCTTGACCTGGGCATCGACCCACGCGATCGCAGCCGCCCGCCAGCCGTCGGGCAGCTCGGGCGGCGGGCCGACGGCCTTGTCGTGGACGAGCACGATCAGCTCTTCCTTGGACCGGACGTAGCGGTACATCGCGTTGGTGGTGACGCCGAGCTTGCTCGCGATCCGCTGCAGCGAGATCGCCTCGAACCCGTACCGGTCGCCGAACTCGATGCCGGTGGCCACGATCTGCTCGACCGTCAAGGCCGGCTTCGGCCCGCGCCGCTGGACCGGTTGCACGCCCCAGGACAGGGCGAGTCCCGGCGGCAGCTCGTCGGGTTCCTCGGTCATGGTTCCCATCCTGTCGTACGCCGTGCGCCGCCGAACAGGGGTGTTAGCACCACCTCGAAACGGGTCCTGAGCACCGCGCGGATGAAACTGTTCAACCCCTACGCTTTTTCACATCGGAACCCGCTGGAAAGGACCAGTCCCATGAACAACTTGCTCGAAGCCCTGTTGACCCCCGACCAGGTCGCGCTCACCGACACCGACCGGAGCGCCGCGATCGCCCGGCTGGACAGCGCCGTACGGCAGGCCGCTCTCACCCCGTCGCAGGCCGCCGACCGGCAGGATCGCGTACTGACCGCCCGGACCCGCGGCGAACTCCGGAACATCCTGTCCGGTGTCGCGAACGCCGCCCCGCCGCGTGGGCTGACTATTGCGCTGCAGGCGTTCACGGGTGTCTGGCTGGTCGCCTGCGTGGTCCAGTTCGTGGTCTGGGTCGCGCTGGCGGTCTTCGGTCACTTCGACGGGCCGTGGTGGTTGTGGTCGGACCTCGGCCTCGGGGCGATCGTCGCGATCCTGTGGTGGACCAACGAGTCGTACCACCGCAAGAGCGACGTACTGGTCGCCGCGTGAACGCGCCGGTGCAGCTGACCGACGTTCGGAAGACGTACGGGACCGGGCCTGGCGCGGTTGATGCGCTGGCCGGGGTGACGTACGGGTTCGCCGCCGGTACGTTCACCGCGGTGATGGGGCCGTCGGGGTCCGGGAAGAGTACGTTGCTGCACTGCGCGGCCGGGCTCGATGCGCCTTCCGCCGGGTCCGTTGAGCTGGCCGGGCGGTCGTTGGACGGGCTGGACGAGACCGCGTTGACGGAGTTGCGGCGGGAGCAGGTCGCATTCGTGTTCCAGTCGTTCAACCTGATGCCGGCGTTGACCGTACGGCAGAACGTCGTACTGCCGATGACGTTGGCCGGGAAGCAGCCGGACGACGCGTGGGTCAGCGAGGTGATCCGGCGCGTCGGCCTCGGCGACCGGGTCCGGCACCGGCCGAGCGAGCTGTCCGGCGGGCAGCAGCAACGGGTGGCGATCGCCCGGGCGCTGGCCGGCCGGACCGCGATCACGTTCGCCGACGAGCCGACCGGGGCGCTCGACACCAGTACCGCGCTCGAGGTCCTGACGCTGCTCCGCGACCAGTCCCGCCAGCTCGGTCAGACGATCGTCATGGTCACCCACGACCCGGTCGCCGCCTCGTACGCCGACCGCGTCCTCTTCCTCGTCGACGGCCGCATCGTCTCCGAATCCACTACCCCCACGCCAGAAACCATCGCCACCGAACTGACCCACCTCAGCACCACCCGCACCCACTGACATTCCTCCGAGGGAGATCTGCTCATGTTCCGCCTCGCCGTTACTACGCTGCGGTACCGGACTGCCGCGTTCCTCGCGATCTTCGTCGCGGTCCTGCTCGGCGGGGCGCTGCTCAGCGCCGCCGGCGGTCTGCTCGAGACCGGCCTCCGCCTGAACGCCCCACCCCAACGCCTCGCCGCCGCCCCGATCGTCATCACCGGCGACCCGGCCTACCACCCACCGGACGGCAGCGGCTCAGCCGCCTTCCCAGAACGCCACCGCGTAGACCCCTCCCTCACCACCAAACTCACGAACACCCCCGGTGTGCAGAAAGCAGTCTCCGACAGCTCCTTCCCAGCAGTCCTCCCGCTCCCCGCGGGCGGTACGGGCGGGAGGGGAGGGACGGGCAGCGCGCCCGACCCGAGCAGCGCGGGCAGCGCGGGCAGCGCGGGCGTGCTTGCCGGGCATGCGTGGGGGGCGGCGGAGCTGACGCCGTATCGGCTGACCGCTGGGCATGCGCCACGGAGTGGGCAGGTGGTGCTGGACGAGCGGTTGGCCGGGGCGAGCAAGCCCGGTGAGCGGGTGACGGTTGTTGTTGGGGGTGAGCCGCGGACGTACGTGCTCGCGGGGGTTGCGGTTGCTCGGCAGCGGGTTGACGTGCCGGCGGTGTTCTTCGCGGACGTGGACGTGCCAGGTGGTGTGGATGCGATCGGGGTGTTTCCGGCGGACGGTACGTCGGTGCGCGAGCTCGTGAAGCGGCTGGAGCTGCCGGCCGGGGTGAAGGCGTACACCGGGGACGAGCGTGGCGTCGCGGAGTTCTCCGGGATTGCGACCAGTCTCCCGCTGATCATCATGTCGGGCGTGTTCGGCGGCATGGTCGCGGTGGTGATGGCGCTCGTCGTATCGGCCACCATCGGGCTCTCGGTCCGCCAGCGACGCCGCGAGCTCGCCCTGCTCCGCGCGAGCGGCGCCACCCCGCGTCAGGTCGGCAAGATGGTGATCGCCGAGACCATGGTGGTCGGCGTACTCGGCCTCGGCCTCGGTCTGCTCTGCGGGCGGATCACCGGCACCTGGATCTTCGGACTACTGGCCGACGGCGGCATCGTCCCGCCACAACTACGCTTCGACCAGGGCCCGCTCCCGTTCGCCGGCGCCGCCGTACTGACCTTCGCCGTACTCCGCGTCACCGTAGGTTTCGCCGCCGCCCGCGCCGCCCGGATCCGCCCGATCCAGGCGCTCGCCGAGGCCGCCGTACCGAACGTCGCCCTCGGCCGGGTCCGGATCGTCATCGGCCTGGTGTTCGCCGGCGCGACAGTGGCGATCGCACTCTCCACCCCGTTCATGGGACCGGCCAACGCCGCGGCGATCGGCGGTCCAGCCGGTCTGACCGGTTCGATCGCGGTCGCCGTACTCGCCCCGCTCGTCATCCAGCGCGCACTCCTCCCCCGGATCACCCGCCTGGTGGAGAAGCGCGGCACCAGCGGCACGCTCGCGGTGATCAACCTCCGCGTCCGCGCCGTACAGTTCGGAGCGATCCTGGTACCGATCACGATCGCCACAGCGATTGCCGTCGGCAACATCTACTCGCAGACCACGCAGCAGCAGGCAGCCGTCGACGCGTTCACGAAGAACCTGACCGGCGACGTCGTGATCAGCTCCACCACCGGCGGCATTCCGGTATCCCTGACCGCCGCAGCCCAGACCATGCCCGGTGTCACCAAGGTCTCCGAGCTGGTCCGCAGCAAGGGCTGGATCGAGGAGCCGTACGACAAATCGCACACCAGCGACGCGTGGCCGCTCCTCGGCCTGAGCGGCCCGGTCTACAAGGGCAAGGTGAAGAAGGGCTCGCTGGACGACCTGACGGGCAACACGATCGCGATCCCGCCCGGTACGGCCAAGAAGCTGAAGGTCGACGTCGGCTCGGAGCTCGGCGTACGGCTGGGCGACGGCGCACTGGTCACGCTCAAGGTGGTCGCGCTGGCCGAGGGACCGTCCGGCTACGAATCCCTCCTGCTGCCCGGAAAGCTGCTCGCCGCCCACACCACGACCGGCCTCCCGAGTCAGCTGCTGCTGAAGACCGACGACAAGAAGGCCACTCTCAAGGCCGACCTGTCCAAGTGGCCCGGTACGTCGATCGGCGGCCGGAGTGTGCTCGCCGACGGATTGGACACCGGGCTCGGCGTAGACGCGTGGATCGGCTACCTGCTCGCGGCGATCGCGGTCGCGTACACGGCGATCGCCTCGATCAACACGATCGCGGTCGCCGTACTCGACCGGCGGCGCGAGTTCGGGCTGCAGCGGCTGACCGGGGCCACGCGGCGTGAGGTGTCGCGGATGCTCGGCCTGGAGGGGCTGCTGATCGCGGCGCTCGGACTGGTCGCGGGCCTGGCCACGGCGGCCTTCACCGTGTTCCCGATCGCGCTCGCCACGCGCGGCTGGCCGATCCCGTCGGGCCCGGCGTGGATCCTGCTCGCCTGGGTGGCCGTCGTACTGCTCCTGGTCCTGCCGACGACCGCGATCACCGGCCGGATCGCGATGCGCGCCAACCCGATGGACGCCCTCAGCTCCCCGGTCGGCTGACCTTTGCGGAAAGAATTCCGCACCAGGCGACGAATTCTTTCCGGAAACCGGCCCGATCAGCCCGCGGGTTCGACCCAGGCGTAGCCGCCGTCTTCCAGGCGTACCACTTGGAGGCCGGCGGCCAGGCGCCGTACGTCGTCGGTCTCGATCACGCCCGTGGCCGGGCCGGCGATGTCCAGCACGATCGCGGCCGCGCCCTCCTGGACCGCCGCGGTGGCGACCAGTTGCGTGTGCTGCGGCATCGGCCGCGCCGCCGGATCCCACCGGGCCAGGCTCTCGCTGCCGGTGAACGCGAGCAGCGCGTTCCGCCCGTCCTGGCCCTGGAGCAGTACGACGGCCATGTCGGACGTCTTGTCGTGCGCGAGCCCGTTCTCGTCGTACTCGACCTCGCCGAGCATCGCCACCACCGGGACCAGCAGCCGCGCCCGCGTCAGCGCCGCGAGTACCGCACCATCGTCCCCCGCGGCCAGCGCCGCCGCGAGCGCGGGATCGGCCGCCCCGTCGTCGTTGTCGAACCCGGTGAATGCCAAACGCCGCTCTGGTTGCACGGGCCAATTCTCCCCGACAGTGCTTTCAGGGCTTTCAGGGGTACGTCAGGGCTGTTCCCCTCTTGGTTCGCGGGCCATCTGTGCGAGCCTGGACATGTGCCTACTTACGACGCTTCGACGCTACTGCCGCTCTGCGCAGGCCTGACGCTGCTCGGACTGATCGGCTCGTGGTTCGCCTGGCGGCGCCGCGGGCTCGCGGCGGGGACGCGCGGAGTGGCCTGGTCGCTGCTGCCGGTGTCGCTGTACATGACCGGCCTGCTCAAGGTGCTGTGGGAGGTCGTACGGTCGGTCGTGAGCTGGGCCGCCCACCTGATCTTCTCGCCGACCGTCTGGGCCGGGGTCGCGCTGTTCGGCGTCTCCGTCGTGCTGTACGTCGTTTCGGGGGTCGCTCGCGGGCGCACCCCGAAGGCATCGGAGAAGAAGAAGCCCGCCTCGCCCGCGGGTGAGCTGACCGCCACGGGTCCCGCCCCGGCGTCAGCCACTACCACCAAAGCTGCTGCGCGCTCAAAGGGGCCGTCAAAGGGGAAGGCGAAGCAGCAGGAATCGTCGGAGTTCGACGAGATCGAGGACATCCTGAAGCGCCATGGAATCAACTGAGAAAACCGCTGACCACGGTTCCCCCCTGACCATCGACTCGCTGCTGGACAACGTTCAGGCCGGCCCCCCGCGCCTGGGCCGGGCCAGACTGATCGGCATCGACGGACCGGCCGGCTCCGGCAAGACCACCGTCGCCGCCCGCCTCGAGGCCCGCGCGAAACTGCGCGACCTGAACACGTACGTCATCCACATGGACGACCTGTACGACGGCTGGACCGGAGCCGAGCGCGGCTTCGCCCTGCTCCGCGACCACGTCCTGCAACGGCTGGCCGACGGCCGCGAGGGTCGCTACCGCCGCTACGACTGGTACCAGCGCGCGTACGCCGAGCTGCACGTCGTACCGAACACCGTCGACCTGCTGATCGTCGAGGGTGTCACCGCCTGCGACCGGGACGCGGCGCACTGGCAGTCGCTGCGGCTGTGGGTCGAGACGTCCAACCAGGTCCGCCTGGACCGCGGGATCGAACGCGACGGCGAGGCGCTCCGCGACCACTGGCTCGAGTGGATGCGGTGGGAGCGCGACCACTTCGCCGAGCAGGCGACCCGGTCCCGGGCACACGTGATCGTCGACGGCGACCCCTCGACGCCGTACGACCCCGCACTGGAGCTGGTCACCACCTCGGTGGCACTACCGCCTCACGACTCCGCGGCGTCCTGAAGTCCGTCCCACGACCACCGGGTCACGGTCTGACCGTCGTCGACGTCCTCGGCTCGATGCCGGTACATCGTGTTGAACGTGGCCCAGGCGAAGTAGTCGTGCAGGACCTGCCGCAACCGCGGGTCGGTGAGCTCCGCGTCGGTCATCGCCTGGTCGAAGCACGCGATCGCGAGCCGGTTCATCTCGTCGTGCTCGCCGTTGCCGGCATGCAACCGCTGGACGAACGCCTCGGTCTCGTACTTCGTCGTGTACACCGGCGGCCCGCCCAGCGCCTCACCCCAGTACGTCGCCAGCCGCTCGACGTGATCGGGCTTCGCCCCGCCGTGGAACGCATGGCTGACGACCTCGTCCGCCATCACCCGCTCGTGCCACGCGGCCGCGAGCCGCTGCAAGCCGTCGGACCCACCCGCCGCTTCGTAAACGGTCTCCATGCGGGCAGTCTGCACCACGGCGGCGAGCTGGTCACGGGCCTGGGCGCGTTCCGGTTCGGAGCCGGCCCGCGCGATCGCCTGCTCGTACGCGGTGATTGCCTCGGGCAAGCGCTCTAGGCGGCGTAACAGGTCGGCCCGGGCCAGGGCGTACGGGTAGTAGTCTTGCAGGCGCGGGTCGCCTTCCAGCCCGTCGATGATGGCCAGCCCTGCGGCAGGGCCGTCGCGGAAGGCGATCGCGACAGCCCGGTTCAGCGCGATCACCGGCGACGGGTCGAGCGCGAGGAGTACGTCGTACAGCTGGACGATCTGGGGCCAGTCGGTGCTCGCGAAGTCGGCGGCCTCGTCGTGGACGGCGTTGATCGCGGCCTGGACCGCGTACGGGCCGGCATCGGTGAGGGCGGTGCGGACGAGTGCGCCACCTTCGGCGATCAGGTCGTGGTCCCAGCGGGCCCGGTCCTGGTCCTCGAGCAGGACCGGTTTGCCGTCCGGATCGGTACGGGCGTCGCGGCGGGCGTGGACGAGGAGCATGAGCGCGAGCAGGCCGGTCGCCTCGCGGGCGTCCGGGAGCAGCCGGTGCAGGATCCGGGCCAGGCGGATCGCTTCCTCGGCGAGGTCCAGGCGTTGCAGGTACGGTCCGGCGCTGGCGGCGTACCCCTCGGTGAAGACGGAGTAGATCACCTGCAGTACGCCGGGCAGCCGCTCCGGCAGTTCGTCCGGGCCGGGGACCCGGAACGGGATCCGGGCCTCGCGGATCTTCTTCTTCGCGCGGACGATCCGCTTCGCCATCGTCGCGGTCGGGACCAGGAACGCCCGCGCGACCTCCGGCGTGGTCAGCCCGGCGAGGCAGCGCAGGGTCAGCGCGCCGCGGTCCTCGGCGGCGAGGGCGGGATGCGCGCAGGTGAAGAACAGCTGCAGGCGTTCGTCGGGGAGCTCGTCGCCGGTGGGTTGCGGCGCGGACCGGTCCGCCTCGACCTGGAGGATCGCCAGCTTCGCGGCGTACACCTGGTCCCGCCGCAGGCGGTCGACCGCCTTGCGCCGGGCGGTGGTCATCAGCCAGCCGCCCGGGTTCGGCGGTACGCCGTCGACCGGCCAGCGGGTCAGCGCCGCCTCGATCGCCTCCGACGTGACCTCCTCGGCCAGGTCGAGATCGCCGAACCGCCGGGCGAGCGCGGCCAGCAACCGGCCGCGCTCCTCCCGGAAGACCTCCTCGACCTGCTTCACGAGAAGTTGGCGACCGGCCGGACGTCGACCGATCCGCCGCCGCGGGACCCCGGGCACTTCGCGGCCCAGTCCAGCGCGACGTCGAGATCCGGTACGTCGATCACGTAGAACCCGCCGAGCACCTCCCGGGTCTCCGCGAACGGGCCGTCCACCACGGTCCGCTTGCCGTCGTTCGCGACCTGGACCCGGGTCGAAGTGACCAGGTCGGCCAGCGACTCGGACGCGACCACCACGCCCGCGTCCTGGATCTCCTTGTCGAACCGCATCCAGTCCTCGGGCTCACACCCAACCGGAACGTCGTCCAGGTCCAGCTCGCCGGCGTTGATCAGCAGCATGTACTTCACGTCGCACCTCCTGTGTCCGTGTCTACAGCATCACCACGAACGGGATCGCCGCCGATGGACATGCCGTACCGAAGAACGGGTCGTGGTCGGGCTGTCGCCTGGGTCGTACGCCTGAGCGGCGGCCGGCCGGGGCGCCGAGGGGTGGGCACTACCCGTCCTTCGGTACGCCGATGGGTGAGGATGAGGCCATGAGTGTCTTGCCTTCAGGCGAACAGTGGATCCTGCGCGGTGGTGGGTACGAGGCGACGGTGGTGAGCGTGGGCGGTGGGCTGCGCGGGCTCACGTACGACGGGCGCCCGGTGCTGCTCGGTTACGCCGAGGACGAGCTGGCCCACGCCGGCATCGGCCAGCACCTGTTCCCGTGGCCCAACCGCATCACCGACGGGCAGTACACGTTCGAGGGCACCGAGCGACACCTGGGCCTGACCGAGCCCGCCCGCCGCAACGCGATCCACGGCCTCACCCGCTGGGCGAACTGGCAACGCCTCGATGACGCCTCCGACGAAACCACCGCCACCGTCGGCCACCGCCTCCACGGCGAGCCGGGCTACCCCCACCAACTCGACCTCCGCGTCGACTACCGCCTAACCACCACCCCAACCCCGACCTCCGCCCCCCTGCCCACCGCCCCAACCCCCGCCCCGGGCCACCCGCCCGCCGCCCCAACCCCCGCCGCGGGGCACCTGCAGGTAACTGCAACTGCTACCAACATCGGTAGGACTGCGGCGCCGTACGGTTACGGAGCGCATCCGTATCTGACCGTAGGACGCCGGCTCGACGAATGCGTACTCCAGTTCGAAGCAACCGATCGCCTAGAACTGTCGGAGCGGATGGCCCCGACCGGTTCGGTTCCGATTGCAGGGTCGCCGTACGACTTCAGCGGCGGCCGCACCATCGGCACGACGGTCATCGACAACGCCTTCACCGGGTTGGACGGCGAATGGTCGGTCGTACTCACGGACCCGGGGACGGGCAACCGCTCCGTGTTGTCGAGCGACACACCGTGGGTGCAGCTGTTCACCGGGGAACCAGTAGGCCGCTCAGCCCTCGCGGTGGAGCCGATGACCTGCCCACCGGACGCCTTCCGCACCGGCGACGACCTGATCGTGCTGCAACCGGGCGACACCCACACGACTACTTTTCAGGTATCGGTCTAGCCCCGGCGCCGTGTTCGCGGGCGACCGCCGCCAGTTCCTTGGCCGCGCGCGTCGCCCGCACTCCTTCGGACGCCTGGACCGCGAGAATCCCGAGCCGGTTGTCGTCGGCATCGAACAGCTGCAGCCAGGCGTCCCCCGGCCGGAACCGCAGCGCGGTCACCTCGGACCACTTCAGCGTGTACGACCGGAACACGTTCCGCACCCGCAAGCGGTCCTCGTACGCGGTCACCCGCAGCGTCGACATCCGGTACAGGATCCACAGCACCGCGCCGAAGAACAGCAGCAGCGTGATCCGCTGGAACCAGTCGAACGTCGCCCGGTCCGACGGCGACAGCCGGAACCAGATCACCCCGAACACGGCGATCAGGCACAGCCCCATCCCCGCGGACATCCCGGAAACGATCCGCGGATGGAAGGTCAGCAGGCGGTCCCGGGCGGGCATGTCAGCGCACCCGGTCAGATCCGGCAGGCGTGGATGTCGGTGGTAAGGATGGCGCGGGCGCCGACCTCCCAGAGCTGGTCCATCAGCCGCTGCGCCTCGGCCCGCTGGACCATCACCCGGACGGCGACCCAGCCCTGCCGGTGCAGCGGCGAGATCGTCGGCGACTCCAGCCCCGGCGCGACCGAGGTGGCCGCGTCGACGTCCTCGGCGCGGATGTCGTAGTCCATCATCACGTAGTTCCGCGCGATCAGGACGCCTTCGAGCCGCCGGACCAGCTGCTGCATCCCGTTCGGCGCGGTCTCGACGCCGTGCCGCTTGATCAGTACGGCCTCGGACTTGAGGATCGGCTCGCCGAACACCTCGAGCCCCGCCTGGCGCAGCGTCGTACCGGTCTCGACGACATCCGCGATCACGTCCGCGACACCGAGCTGGACGGCGGACTCGACCGCGCCGTCCAGGCGTACGACCGACGCCTCGACGCCGTTCTCGGCGAGGTGGTCCTGGAGGACCCCGGCGTACGAGGTGGCGATCCGCTTGCCGGCGAGGTCCTTGATCGAGTCCGCGACGCCGGGACGGCCGGCGAACCGGAACGTGGACGACCCGAAGCCGAGGCCCATGATCACGTCCGCGTCCGCGTGCGAGTCGAGCACCAGGTCGCGGCCGGAGATGCCGACGTCGAGGGTGCCCTCGCCGACGTACACGGCGATGTCGCGCGGGCGGAGGTAGTAGAACTCGACCTCGTTGGCCGAGTCGGTCAGTGTCAGGTCCTTGGTGCTCCGGCGCTGCTTGTAGCCGGCCTCGGACAACATCTCGGTGGCGGCCTCGCTCAGCGAGCCCTTGTTCGGTACTGCGACGCGCAGCATGGCGACTGCCCTTTCTGGGTGTGAACCGGTGATCTGTGGGAGCGGCTCCTACAGATGTCGGTACACGTCCTCGAGGTCCAGGCCGAGCGCGTGCATCATCACCTGGGCGTGGTACAGCAGCTGCGACAGTTCCTCCGCGGCGCGCTCCTTGCCCTCGTACTCGGCGGCCATCCAGGACTCGGCGGCCTCTTCGACCAGCTTCTTCCCGATCGCGTGCACGCCGGCATCCAGCGCCGCCACGGTCCCGGAACCCTCCGGCCGCGTCCGCGCCTTCTCTCCCAGCTCGGCGAACAGCTCGTCAAAAGTCTTCATCGCGCGCCCAGCCTACGGGTCCCGCCCAGGAGCCGGATGCCCAGGTCCGGTGGGCGGACCATACTGGGCGGGTGGAGATCTCGGTGATGCGGGCCGTCGAGGACGCTCCGGCGGCCGCGGCCTGGTACGCGCGGGCGCTCGGCGCCGTCGAACTGTGGAACCTGGGCAGCGTGATCGGCCTGAGTGTCGACGGCGCCCCGCTCTTCCTCGGCGAGCCGGGGAACAACATCTGGAAGACGCCCGCGGACACCGGGGCGCCGACGGTCCGGGTCGAGGTGTTCGTCGACGATCCGGATGCGTTCGTCGCGCGGGCCGTCGAAGCCGGGGCCGACGGGAGCTTCGACCCGGTCCGCGACCACGCCGTACCGTGGGGCACGCATCGGCAGGGGTCGTTCCTGGATCCGTTCGGGCACCTGTGGTTCGTGGGCGATCGTTCGCCGCTGGGCCCCGCCGAGCGCGGCTGAGAATCGTATGCAGAGTCCTCGGAGAGTTCGCGAGCTGGGCGTTGTCGTCGGTACTTTGCCTACCGGGCCGTTGAATGCGATCACCGATGTGCCTGGGGTGCGGGTCGGGCAGACGACAATCACCGGGGACGGGCTGAACACCGGGGTAACCGCGATCGTTCCCGATGGCTGGGAGCGGACGCTGCCGGCGGCGGTTGCTGTTGGCAACGGGTACGGGAAGTTGATCGGGACCACGCAGGTGGACGAGCTCGGCGTGATCGAGACGCCGATCCTGCTGACCGGGACGCTCAGCACGTTCCGGGTCGCGGACGCGTTCCTCACCTGGCTGCTGGACCGCAATCCCCGAGCCACCAGCCTCAACCCGATCGTCGGCGAGACCAACGACGGCTACTTGTCGGACATCCGCCGCCGCCCCATCACCCCCGCCCACGTCCACAACGCCCTCGACACAGCCACTTCCACCCTTCCCGCCGAGGGCTGCGTCGGCGCAGGAACCGGCACCGCCGCCCTAGGCTTCAAAGCCGGCATCGGCACCGCCTCCCGAGTACTGGGTGAAGGAACTGTGGGTGCTCTTGTGCAGGCGAACTTCTCCGGGCTGCTGACGGTGCTCGGGCGGCCTGTTCCTGCTCAACCGATAGATGCCGACGGCAACTCCTGCATGATCGTGGTGGGGACCGATCTGCCGCTCGACTCGCGTCAGCTGGGCCGGCTGGCGCGGCGGGCGGTGTTCGCGATGGCTCGGGTCGGGTCCGACTACGCACCGGGCAGCGGCGACTACGCGATCGCCTTCAGCACCGGGCGTCCGGCGACGTACGCCGACCGCGACCTCCGTACCCCGTTCCAAGCCGTCACCGAATCCGTCGAGGAGGCCCTCCTCAACTCACTGACGATGGCCAGCACCACGACCGGCTTCGACAACCACACGGCCCGCGCGGTCCCCCACGACCTGCTGCGATAACAACATGCCGAAGGCAACCACCGCCGCCACCGTCCGCACCAGATGCGCCACCTGCCAACGGTCCCGTACGGACGCCCAGTCCGACGGCGGCTGCTGTACCGACCACGACAGCTGATCCGAGTTGATCGGCAGGTTCACCACGAACGTCGTCACGAACACGACCACCAGCAACCCCACCGCCACCATTACGACCCGCCGCCCACTCCCCCGGCTCCGAACCGCAACCAGCACGGTCGCGACAAAGGCCGGGATCAACGTCACCGAAGCAAGCTTGTCCAACGAGTCCAACTCAACCAACCGCACCTGGGTGTAGACCGACCCGCCGAACCCACGCAGCGAGTTCTCCAACACCAGCACACACAGCAGAAACCCGCTGAACAACCCCGTGAACAGCAGGCTCACGCCACGTACGACTCGTGTCATCAGTAGCCCACACCAACCGGCTGACCGATCGTCGCTGGATCGTCGACAACCGACAACATCAGATGCGCGACATCGGCCCGCGACACCAGGTACCCGCGGGTGACGGTCCCACCGATCGCGGTCCGGTAGTGCCCGGTCAGCGCCCTGCTGTTCAGCTTCGGCGGCCGGACGATCGTCCACTCGGTCCCGCTGCTCATGATGTCCGCCTCCATCACCCGCAGGTCGGCGTACACGTCGGCCGCGAACAGGTTGATCAGCGGGAACACCACCCGCCGGTTCAGGAAGTCCGGCGGCACCGGACCGAGCGGCGCGGCGCTCACCGCCACGAACCGCCGTACCCCGGCCGCATCCATCGCGGCCAGAATCGATTTCGTACTCCCGGACGCCACCGGCCCGTCCTTGCGGCCCCGCGGCCCCACGCCCGAGATGACCGCCGTACTGCCGTCGACCGCCTCGCGCAGCGGTTCGGCCGCGTCCAGCCCGGGTACCCGCACCACGTCCAGCGACGGGTGCTCCAGCTCGAACGCGGACGACGTACGGACCACCGCCGTCACCTTGTGCCCCGCGTCGAGTGCCTGCCGTACGACGTGGCCGCCGATCCCGCCCGTCGCGCCGAACACCGTGATCCTCATCCGAACGCCTCCTGTGCGCCGATTCTGATCTGTAACTCATATCGTACGGAATTCATAAGATATGGAACAGACATAATCAGGTGACACGCGCCACCCCCAGATCGGAGGCAGGCCGGCTCAGGAGTAGAGGTCGCGCAGCTTCTGGCCGAGCTCTCTGAGTTCTGTCCGGAGCTCTTGCGGCTCCAGCACCTCGACGGCGTCACCGAAGCGGCAGAGCGTGGCGGCTGCATTAGGAACCGACTCGATCGGGATGGTCACGACCACGCTGCCGTCCTGCTCAGGCGCGGTGACCGCGACCGCCTTCACCAGCGCGGGGAACGAGACGTCGTACATCCTTCTCGCCAGACTGGCAGACACCCTGACCACTGCCTCCGCGGTGAAGCGGACGCGGTCGAACCCCTCCAGATGGTCCTGCCAGAACTGCTCGAGGTTGAAGTCGTCGGCCCGCTCGAACCCTTCCTCCGTCGGTGTGAGCTCCAGGATGTTGGAGACCCTGTACGTACGCAGTCCGGTCGCGGTGGCCGCTACGACGTACCAGGCTCCGTTCTTGAGCACCAGACCGTACGGCTCGAGCACGCGTTCCACCTCGCGCGGCTCCTCCCACCTGCGGTACAGCACCTTCACACGGCGGTCGTGGAGAACCGCATCGGCTACTGCTGCGAGCTGTGGTGAGTTCTCGGCGTCCTGGTACCAAGCAGGTAGGTCCAGGTGGAAGCGGTTCTTCAAACGGCCAGCCCGGTCCCGCTGGTCCGGTGCGAGCGCTGCGAGGAGCTTGAGCTCGGCCGCACTCGTCTCCGCGGTCAGCCCCAGCGCCGCGGCAGCTCCTGGCATACCGACGAGGAAGAGCGCGGCCGCTTCTTGTTCGGTCAGCCCGGTGAGGCGGGTGCGGTAGCCCTCCACCAGGCGGTACCCGCCTGCGCGGCCCTGGTCGGCGTACACCGGCACACCAGCAGCCGCGAGCGCCTCGACGTCGCGGTAGATCGTCCGCAGCGACACCTCGAGCTCATCGGCGAGCTCCCGCGCCGTCAACTGCCGGCGTGTCTGCAGCAGCAACAGGATCGACAGCAGCCGGCTCGAACGCATACTCCGAGGTTAATCCCGATCGCTGCCATGGGTTGTCAGGTATTGCCGTCGTGGCCTCTGACGAGCGCCGGGACATGCGACGTTGAAGTCCGGGCGTACCCAGCCTTTTACGCGGAGATCAGGTCGTTCTTGTCGTCGGCACGGATCGCCAGCCGAGCCGCGTCCGCGCAGCGCAGGATTGCTTCGATGGCGCGGCGGACGTCGCCGGCATCAGTCGCCCAGCTGGAGACCGAGATACGCATTGCGTCTTGACCCCGCCAGTTCGTCCCGGACATCCAGCACGTGCCTTCGGCCTGTACTCGTGTCACGACGTCGCGGGTCAGCGCGTCGTGATCACCGGTAGGCGAGCGGAAGCTCACCAACACTTGATTCAGATCGTGCGCCAGCACGACGGCACCGGTCGCGGCGGCCAGTTCGTCCGCGAACACACCGGCGAGTGCACAACATTCCTCGACGATCTCGGCGATCCCACGTCGGCCCAACGCCCGGATCGCCGCATAGATCGCGAATCCACGGGCTCGCCGGGAGAATTCAGGATTGTGGTCGAGCGAGTCACGCTCGCCGTTGGCGTCGTGAATCAGATAACTGGCTCGAATCGCCATCGCCGCATTGTGCGCCCGCGGATGCGCACAGAACACGAGTCCCGAGTCGTACGGGACGTTCAGCCATTTGTGCGCGTCGGACGCCCATGAATCAGCGCGCTCGATACCGCTGACCAGATGCCTCAGCTCTGGGCTGCTGGCCGCCCAGAGCCCGAATGCTCCGTCGACATGCACCCAAGCGCCGGCTGCGTGCGCTAGGTCGCAGATCTCACCGACCGGGTCGATGCTGCCGGTATTCACGTTCCCGACCTGAGCACAAACGATCGTCGGCCCTTCGCCGGCCGCCAGAGCCTCGGCCAGCGCGTCCGCACGCATACGGCCCCGGTCGTCACTCTGAACGACAGTCATACAACTGGTCCCCAACCCCAAGAACCGCAAAGCACGGTCGATGGTGTCGTGCCGCTCGGCACCAACGAGAACCCGGATCGGGGGCGCTCCGATGAGACCGTCACGCTCCACGTCCCACCCGGCCCGCATGAGCGTCTCGTTCCGCGCGGCCGCGAGACCCGTGAAACTGGCCATCTGCGCACCCGTCACAAAACCGACCGACACGGTCTCGGGCAGTCCGAACAGTTCGACAAGCCACTCCGCAGCAACTTGTTCCGCGGCCGCGGCCGCAGGAGACGTCGCAAAGAGCGCAGCGTTCTGATCCCACGCCGTTGCCAGCCAGTCAGCCGCAAGCGCGGTCGGCGTCGCGCCGCCGAACACGAACCCGAAGAACCGGCCGCTGCCACTAGGCAACAGACCGCCCTCGGCAGCACCCGCCAGTTCGCGCACGACATCGCAAGGATCGCCCGGGATCTCCGGCAACGGACCGGCGAACGCGCTCCGAAGCGCGGCTGGAGTCGCCCGCGGGCCAACAGGCCGGTCCTGAAGCCCCTCGAGGTAGTCGAGCGCGCAAAGGAACGCCTCGCCCAGCGGCCCCTTCCAGTCCGGTACCCGCATTCTGTTCCTCCCGTTGAAGCGCATCGAACATGCCGCGTTCGGCACGAAGGCGGCGCTCAACCATGCATCCGCGCTCTGAAAACCGACTGACTTGACCCTGATCCGCCTAACGCTGCCGTTCCTTGTCAGGTATTGCTCGGACGCTTGGCGTATGACATGGGACAAGGTGACCGGGGACTTCGACTTCCTCAACGGGTACTTCGACGTACACCACCGGACGCTGAAGCAGGCGTTCGCCGGGTGCGACGAGTGGCTCGAGTACGACGGGACCACGACGGCGCGGACGTACTTCGACGGGCAGATCAGCGTCGACGAGATGCGCTTCCCGACGAAGGGCTCGTACGGGCTGTCGCTACGGCTGTTCGACCCGGTGGCGCAGGTGTGGAACATCTGGTGGGTCGACAGCCGCACCATGCAGCTGTATCCGCCGGTGCAAGGCGGATGGTCAACGGACGGGTCAGGGTGCCGGCTGGTCGGTGAAGACACCTTGGACGGCAAGCCGATCCTGTGCAGCTACGAGTGGTCGGACATCACGGACGAGACCGCGCACTGGGAACAGGCGTACTCCAACGACGGCGGGGCCACGTGGGAGACGAACTGGATCATGGACTTCACCCGTCGTGCCACTCCTCCGCCGGCTCTGGATCTGCCCAAGCTGACCGACGACTTCGACTTCCTGGTCGGGCGGTGGGCCTTCCACAACCGGCGCCGGCGTCCGGTGCTGGGCGAGCCGTTCAGCTGGTACGAGCACGAGGCGACGATGCAGGCGACCACGTACTTCGACGGCGCGATCAGCTTCGACGAAGGCTGGTTCCCGAGCGAAGGCTTCCGCGGGGCAACCTTCCGGCTGTACGACCCGGTCGACAAGACCTGGTCGATCCACTGGATCAACAGCACCCGCGGCCAGCTCGAAACCCCCGTCATCGGCTCGTTCTCCAACGGCACCGGCACCTTCGAAGGCCCGGACGTATGGGACGGCCAACCCATCGACGTCCGTTTCCTCTGGACCCCCGGCACCGACAAGGCCGCCTGGGAACAGGCCTTCTCCACAGACAACGGCCAGACCTGGACAACAAACTGGTACATGGAACACACGCGTCTGGAGTGAGGTCGCAGCCGCTGGCAGGCTAGCCGAGTTGGCGGACGGCGGTCAGGGTGGCCAGGGCGGCTTGGGTTGCTTCGTAGCCTTTGTCCTCGCGGCTGTCTGGTAGGCCGGCGCGGTCCAGGGCCTGGGGGTCGTTGTCGCAGGTGAGGACTCCGAAGCCGACTGGTACGCCGGTGGTGACGCCGACCTGCATCAGGCCGTCGGTCGTCGCCTGGCAGACGTATTCGAAGTGCGGGGTGTCGCCTCGAATCACCACGCCGAGTGCGACCACAGCGTCGTACCCGGCCTTTGCCGCGTGCAACGATGCGACCGGCAGTTCGAAGGAACCCGGTACGCGGATCACCGTGTGGTCGGTGACGCCCGAGTCTTCCAAGGCACGCAGCGCGCCGGCGAGCAGGCCGTCGGTGACCTTCGGATGCCATTGGGCGGCGACGATCGCGACGCGGGCGCCGTCGGCGCGGGGGACCTCGATGGTGGGGGCTCCACTGCCGGACATCAGACGGCTCCGTTCTCTTCGGTGAGCAGGCCATCGGGAAGGTGGTGGCCCATCCGGTCGCGCTTGGTGCGCAGGTACCGCAGGTTGTGCTCGGTCGGGTCGATCGAGATCCCGCGCCGCTCGACGACCTCGATGCCGTAGCCCTGGACGCCCGCGAGCTTGTCGGGGTTGTTCGTCAGCAGCCGCACCGACTTCACGCCGAGGTCGGCAAGGATCTGCGCCCCGGTGCCGTAGTCGCGAGCGTCCGCCGGCAGACCGAGATCCAGGTTCGCGTCGACGGTGTCCCGCCCGGCGTCCTGCAGCTCGTACGCCTGCAGCTTGTGCAGCAGCCCGATCCCCCGACCCTCGTGCCCGCGCAGGTAGACCACGACTCCGCCCTCGGCCGCGACCTGCCGCATCGCCTCGTCCAACTGCGGCCCGCAGTCGCAGCGCAGCGACCCGAACACGTCACCGGTCAGGCACTCCGAGTGCAACCGCACCAGCGTTGGCCCAGCACCCAACGAGCCGCGTACCAGCGCAAGCTGCTCCGACCCGTCCACGACGTTGCGGTAGCCGTGAGCAACGAAATCGCCGTACCGGGTCGGCAGTGTCGTGGTCGCGACCCGCTGGATCTGCGATTCGGTCCGGCGCCGGTACCGGATCAGGTCGTCGATCGAGACCAGTACCAGCCCGTGCTCGTCCGCGAACTCGCGCAGCTCCGGTCCGCGCTTCATCGTCCCGTCGTCGTTCACCATCTCCGAGATCACCGCGGCCGGCGTCAACCCGGCCATCCGGGCCAGGTCGATCGACGCCTCGGTGTGCCCGGGCCGGACGAGTACGCCGCCGTCGCGCCCACGCAGCGGGAACACGTGTCCCGGCTGCACCAGGTCGTACGGCTCCGAGGCGGAGTCGGCCAGTACGCGGATCGTCCGCGCCCGGTCCGCCGCCGAGATCCCGGTGCTGATCCCGTCGCGGGCGTCGACGGAGATCGTGTACGCCGTCCGCATCCGCTCGCGGTTGTGCGGCGTCATCAACGGGATACCGAGCCGGTCGAGCTCGGCGCCTTCCATCGGTACGCAGACCACGCCGGAGCTGTACCGGATCAGGAACGCCAGCAGTTCCGGTGTCGCCTTGGACGCGGCGAAGATCAGGTCGCCTTCGTTCTCCCGGTCCTCGTCGTCGACCACGATCACCGCACGGCCGGCGCGGATCTCGTGGATCGCTTCCTCGATCGTGTCCAGCCGCAACGACTCGCTCATCTCAGCCCACCACCACTGGCTCGGGCGTCGCAGCGCGTTCGCGGTTCTGGATCTTCCACCAGGACGCGAACCCGAGCACGCAGAACAGTCCGTACACCACGTACATGGTCGCGGACGGGTAGAACTTCGCCTGCACCAGCAGCGGTACGCCGACCACGTCGACGGCGATCCAGATCAGCCAGAACTCGACGAACCCGCGCGCCATCCCGTACGTCGCCAGGATCGATCCGGTGAGGATCCATGCGTCCCACTGCGGACCCCACGAGCCGAGCGCCTTCAGTACGAAGTACGCGATCGCGTAGAGCACCACGCCGATGCCGAGCAGCTCGAGCCGCTCCCGCAGCGTCGCCCAGCGCGGCTGGACCGCCTGCGCGGCCCCGTGATGCCGGGTCTGGTACCAGCGGTACCACCCGTAGAGGCTGATCAGCGCGAAGAACACCTGCCGGCCGGCCTGGCCCCAGAGGTCCTTGTCCTGCGGGGTGTCGAAGATCCCGCCGACGAAAACCGTGAACAGCAGCACGTTGCCAACGATGCCGACCGGCCACGCCGCGACCAAGCGGCGCATCCCGAACAGCGCGCTGGCCAGGCCGAACACGTTGCCGACGATCTCCCGCACCAGTACCGGCGAGCCGGCGATCGTGACCTGCGAGGTGAGCAGCCAGTCGATCGGGTTCACTTGTTGCCTCCAGCAACAGAAGAGGGGGTGACGCCCGCGGTCAGCAGGCGTTCGACGTACTTCGCGATCACGTCGACCTCGAGATTCACCGTGTCGCCGACCCGGTTCGAACCGAGCACGGTCAGCTCGAGCGTGGTCGGGATCAGGCTGACCCCGAACGTCCCGCTCGCGTCGTCCACATCGGTGACCGTCAACGACACTCCGTCGATGGCGATCGAGCCCTTCTCGGCGACGTACTTCAGGATCTCCGGCGAGGTCGCGATCCGGACGTCCTCCCAGCGCTCGCCGGGCGTCCGCGACGCGATCGTGCCGGTACCGTCGACGTGGCCCTGGACGATATGCCCACCGAGCCGTTCGTGCGCGGCGACGGCGCGTTCGAGGTTGACCGGCGAGCCCTTCTCCAGGCCGCCGAGGCTCGTACGCTGCAACGTCTCGCGCATCACGTCCGCGGTGAAGACGCCGCCGCCGTACTCGACCACCGTCAGGCAACAGCCGTTGACCGCGATCGACGCGCCGTGCGCCGCGTCCTCGATCACCCGCGGGCCGCGGATCGTGAGCCGGGCCGCGTCGCCGTCGACGTCCAGGGACTCGACCGTACCGAGTTCTTCGATGATGCCGGTGAACATCTACTTTCCTCCCAGAGGAACCAGGGTCAACCGGACGTCGTCCCCGAGCCGGGTGACGTCCGCTAGTTTGAACCGCCGCAGGTGGTCGATCGATTCCGCGCCGAGGTCGCCGACCGCCGCGAACCCCGAACCCAGCACGGCCGGGGCGACGTACGCGACGATCTGGTCGACCAGGCCGGCGCGCAGGAACGCCGCCGCCAGGGTCGGGCCGCCTTCGAGCCAGAGGTGCCGGATGTGCCGGTCGTCCAACTGCCGGAGCACCTCGGCCGGGTCGTGGGTCGGCAGCAGCAACGTCTGCGCGCGGTCGTTGCGCACCCGCGCGGTCGGCGGGACCTCCCGGTCGCCGACCACCACCCGCAACGGCTGCCGCGCCGCGGGTACGTCGTTCTCGTCCCGGACCGTCAGCTCCGGGTCGTCGTCGAGCACGGTCTGCGTACCGACGGCAATCGCGTCGCACTCGGCGCGCTGCCGGTGGACGTCGGCGCGCGCGATCGGGCCGGTGATCCACTTGCTCGTACCGTCCGGAGCCGCGGACCGCCCGTCCAACGTGGTCGCGAACTTCCAGGTCACGAACGGCCGCCCGACGCGGACGCTGTGCAGCCAGACGTGGTTGACGGCTTCCGCCTCGGTCTGCAGTACGCCCTGTACGACCTCGATGTTCTTGCTGCGCAGCTTGTCGGCGCCGCCGGAAGCCGTCTTGTTCGGATCGGGTACGGCGTACACCACGCGCGCGACGCCCGCCTCGATCAGCGCGTCCGCGCACGGGCCGGTACGGCCGGTGTGGTTGCAGGGCTCCAGCGTCACGTACGCCGTACCGCCCCGGGCGCGGGAACCGGCCATCCGGAGCGCCTCGACCTCCGCATGCGGGCCGCCGGCAACGGCATGGAAGCCCTCGCCGACCGGATGCCCGTCGCTCGCGGTGATCACGCAACCGACGACCGGATTCGGATGGGTGCTGCCGGTGCCACGGGCGGCCAGCTCGACGGCACGCCGCATCCAGGCGACATCCATCGGCGACACGTCGTTCACTACAGGGGCCCCTCGTCGTCACGGACGCGCTGCCGGGGCCTCGCTCGGCACATCTGCTCCGCCGCCACAACCGTTTCACCGGTTCCGCCGGCACCACCGGACTCGCGTCCGCTGCCGCCGGACCCTCGCCGCCGCGTCCCGCGGGCCGCACAGCCCACGCTCCGCGCCGCCGGGCGCCAGAGCACACCCGCCGACCGCGTGCGCCTCCCATCCGGACTTTCACCGTCGGTCCCGGAATTCCACCAGGTCAACCGCTCCTTCTTGCGAAGTCACGGGTCGCGGACTGTCACCGCCGGCTCGGAATTACACCGACCCCGGAGCACGCGAGTGGGTTTCACTCGTACCTCAAGTATGCCCCCTTCCCCAACCCCCACCACGACCCAGGTCACATCGTGGCCACCACACGCACGCCATGGCCGGCCTGCGTCTCATCGCACCAACAACCAGACCGCACTCCCGAGCAACCCGGCCGCCCCGACGAAACAACCGGTCGCAACCCACCACAGCCCATGCCCGCCCGGTCGCCCCCGCGCCGGACTTGGAGCGTCCGGCCGAGGCCCTGCGGAGGTGACTGCCGGCTCTCCGGGTGCAGGAGGCCCACCAATCTCAGGCGCTGCAGGTGCGAGCGACGCGGAACCCGCAGGTGCCCCGGTCGGGCTCGAGGTTTTGGGGCCGGTCGGAGCCCAGGTGGGTGGGAGGGCCGGAAGTTGGTCGAAGACCTCTGGGGCGTCCGGGGACGCGGTCCACGGGGTGGTGCTGTGAGGCGGGAGCGCGCCGGTGGCGGCAAGGAGGCGGCCTGCGGTTAGGGCTGTGTCCGGGCGGGCGTTGGGGTCGGTCGCGGTCAGGTGGGTGATGAAGCCGGCCAGGGCGACGGCATCGCCGGTGAGGGCGGGGAGTTTGCCGTCTGCGCCAGGGCGTTCGCCGGTGAGGAGTTCGACCGCGACCGCGCCGACGGCGTACAGATCCTGGCGTGGGTCTGGGTCGGCGCCTGACAGCTGTTCGGGGGCCAGGTAGCCGGGGGTGCCGAGGATTGTGCTCTGGCGGGTCATGCGGGGCTCGTCGAGGAGCGCGGCGACGCCGAAGTCCGACAGCCGGAGGTGTGGCCGGCCCGTTCCGGTGACGTCGAGCAGGAGGTTGGCGGGCTTCACATCACGGTGGACGACGCGGGCCGCGTGCACTGCGGACAGCCCGTGCAGCAACTGGTCGAGCAGCACGGCGACGTACGCCACCGGAAGCGGCCCGTGGTCGCCGAGCAGCGTCGCCACCGAACCACCCCGCACCAGGTCCATCGCGAACACGACCTTGTCGTCGTCCGCGGCCCAGCCGTGCGGGGCGATGACGTGGGGGTGCTCGATCCGCAGCGACTGCTCCCGTACGAACCGCAGCAACGCCGCCGCATCGTGCTGCCCGAGAACCTTCGCGGCGACGTACTTCGACCGCCGCAGGTCCCACGCCCGCCAGACCGACCCCATCCCGCCGGTCCCGATCAGGTCGATCAGCCGATACCGCCCAGCAAACGCCTCCACCGCCCAGAACCTACCGCCTCCCCCAGTCCTCCCCACGCCCCCAACCGTCGGGCGACGCACCAACCCCACGTCACCCGACGGCCACGATCACGGTCAGCCCCTCGGCGGCCCACCCGGGTACTGCGGGCCGTTCGGCTGCCGCGGGCCGTTCGGGTACTGCGGGCCGTTCGGCTGCTGCGGGCGGTCGAGGTGCTGGGTGGGGCTGGGGGCGGGAGTGGTGGGGGTGCGGCGTAGGCGGGCGACCAGTAGCAGGCCGACCAGCAGGAGGGCGATCCCGCCGCCGCTGAGTCCTGCGATCAGGGCAACTGGGGTGCCGTTGTCGTCGTCGTTGCGGCCCTGGACCGGCCCGCCTGCCTGGGTCTTGTCACCGGGATCGGACGGCTCGCTAGTCGGGGTGGTCGTGGGGGTGACCGTACCGCCGTCCACCGGGGAGGCCCCGTTGACGTACTCAGGCTTGCCAGTCCCGGGCGTGCCCAGCAGGCCGACGGTCAGCGTCATCGGGATGGCGAACGCCCGGTCCTGCTCCTGCCGGCTCAGGGAGACGGCCACGTAGTAGTCGCCGGGTGTCGACGTACCGCCGTCCATGGAGTTGGCGCCGTTGCGGTTGAGGTACCGAATCTCCTTGGTGGTGGCGCCTTTGACCGCGCCCTGTGGCGTGACGACCCCGCGGCGGCCGGCGTTACCCGGGACCTGCGTCGCGAAGATTGCCAGCGCGTCTTCGCCGGTCGGCGCGATCAGCCCCATGTCGAGGTAGCGCAAGGTGCCGAACGCCTTACCGGTGGCCGCGCCCAACTGCGGAATGCTGACCTGAGCCTGTAGGCGCTGACCCCAGTCGGCCTTCACCTTGTACAGCTGGACTTCGCCCGGCATCAGCGTGGTCTTGTAGCTACCCGCGGCCAGGTAGGGCGCATCGGCGAAGCTCGAACCCGGGACCACCTCACGCGGGTTCGCGCCGGGCATCGGGGTCCAGGTCGGATCCCCGGCCTGGGTCGGCAGGTTTGCCGCGGAGTCGACCGGCGGTTCCTCGTCGATGCGCAGCTCGTACGGAACGCCCTTCATCTCCTTGTACGCATCGCCCGCCGAGACCGTCAGGACGAGCTGGTCGCCGTCCGTGCAGTCCTTCGGGTAGTCGCCGGTCCAGCTCGACGCGGCACCGGTCGCGACGCCCTGGTCGCCCTCGAACGCCAGCGGATAGCTCCAGCCGCAGGCCTCACCTCCGATCGTGTTCAGCTTGACCTCGGCCTTCAGCACGAAGCTGCCGCCCGACGGCCGGCGGAACGCGATACCGGCCCGCAGGGTCGACTTCGCCATCGTCCGCTTGATCACGTAGTACTTCGCGGTGGAGTCGTTGCCGAAGGCGTCGGTGTAGTGGCCGGGGGCAAGCACCGGGGCGCCTTCCTGCTGGGCGCCGCCCTGCACCGGCGTGCCGGAGATGCGGAACGGGCGGAAGGCTCGCACCGACAGCCGATCCAGCCCGGCCTCGAGGTCCACGGTCGAGTCGGCGTCGTAGTAGTCGCCGCGGCCTTCACGGGCCACGCACTGCAACTGGCTGCGGGCCTTGCCGCCGACCCGGAAACCGACGACGTCGATCTTCAGATCGATGCCCTGCTGGGCGATCGAGCGCGCCACCGCACACGGCTCCGGCGCACACGTCGCCTCACCGTCGGAAACCAGCACGATCGTGCGCTGGCCGCTCGCCCCGAGGTCCTTCGCGGCCTGCTGGAGCGCGTACGCGATCGGGGTCTCGCCGTACGGCTTGTACTTCGCGATGGCCGACCGGAGTTGCGGGCGGTTGCCGGTCCCGATCGGGACGGTCAGCTGCGTGTCTGTGCAGGCGCCCGGCTGGGTGCGCTTGAAGACAGTCGCGCCGTACACCCGCCGGCCGACCTGGGCGGTCGCGGGGAGCTTGGTCACCACGCTGGACAGGGCCGTCCGCGCCGCGACGATCTTGGTGTGCCCGTCGCCGGCCGGCTCCGCCATCGAGCCGGACGAGTCCAGCACGAGGACCAGTTTGCCGCCGCTCGGGTCCGGGTCGGCGAGCGCTGCCGGCGCCGTTACCCCGCCGAGAATCGCGGTCAGCGTGACGGCGAGCAGCGCCCACACTGCCGGGCGGCGGTGCCGCTGGTGAGTCGTCATCGTTTCCTCCGGTGAGATTCGCTGCCGCAAACCTTGGCAGTTTGCGATCGCAAATGTCAAGCCGGATCAGACTGGAAATCCGTGTTCGCAAGTGCGAAGATCTTTGCAGTTGCCAAGACGGCCGCAAGGGGAGACGACGATGGAGCAGAGCGCACAGAACGTGCAACAGCAGGTCGAGCTGTACGGCGAACCACTGGGCGAGGTGGTGCGGCGGGTGACCGGGGCGCTCGACCTGACCCAGGGCGGTCTCGCCCAGGTGCTCGGGCTGTCCGCGCCGATGCTCTCGCAACTGGTCAGCGCCCAGCGGGTGAAGATCGGCAACCCTGCCGTGGTATCCCGCCTGCGCGCCGTCTCCGAGCTGGCGGACGCCGCCATCGCCGACCTGATCCTGCCGAACAGGGTGGCGATCGAGCTGGACCACATCCGGACCGCGACCGGCGCCTACACCAACCAGACCACCAGCCACCTCCGCCGCCAACCCGCCGGTGCGGCCGGAGCGGAGGCGCCCCTGGGGGCTGGAGCCGCCACCCGGGCAGAACCCGGGCCGGGACCAGGGGCCAGCACGCGGCCAGGAGCCGGCGCCGACGCAGAAGCCGGCACGAGCGCAGGAGTCGGCACGGGCGCTCGGTCGGGAGCTGAGCCGGGAGCTGGGCCGGGCGCTGGGTCGCTGGGGCGTCCGGGAGTGCCGTTCGGGGCGCCTGGCGGTCTCCCCGCGGAGAGTCCGGCGCCGGCCTGGCAGGCGGGTCCGGGGTGGGAGGTGGCTCCACCCTGGCACCGCGCTCCGGCGGAGCATGCGGCGCGGATGGTTGTGCGGGAGATTCAGGATCTGTTTCGGGCGGTGGCGTCGGCCGAGGAGATTCAGCGGGCGGCTGCGGCGGCGGCTGCGGAGTCGCCGGCCGTTGCCGAGCTACTGCTTGCCTACGGCACCGGCCGGACCGCCGACGCGCTCGCGCACTATGACCAGCATCACGGCTGACAGCACCTGATATAGCACAAGACAACTGCACTTTGACCGCCGTCTCACGCTTCGTCGCCGTGGAATCAGACCGGCCCGGACTGGTGTTGGGTTGCGATGACAGGGCCGATCGCCCTGCATTCGTTGCATGAAGACAGACGGTGTGAGGAGACAGTTGTGCGTGCGTTTAGGCGGGTTGTCGCGGTGGTCGGGGCTATCACCTTGCCGGCGGCGATGGTTGCCTGCGGCAGCGATCAGAAGGACGCCGGTTCCGGCCCGGACCTCGGGCTGATCAAGTCCGGGACACTCAGGATCGGCACGCTGACCGACGCGCCACCGAACGTGTACGTGAAGGACGGCAAGTTCACCGGGTTCGACAACGACCTGATCACCGCCGTCGCGGCCAAGCTGAACCTGAAGCCGGAGTTCGTCGGCACCGACTTCTCCGCGCTGCTGTCGCAGGTCAACGGCGGCCAGTTCGACCTCGGCAGTTCGTCGATCACGGTCACCGAGGCCCGCAAGAAGACGGTTGCTTTCAGCAACGGGTACGACTTCGGCTACCTCGGGCTCAACACCACCAAGACCTCCGGGATCACGTCCTTCGACCAGCTCAACGGCAAGCGGGTAGTCGTTGTCCAGGGCACCGTGCAGGACGACTACGCGACCGGCAAGGGCCTGAACCCGGTCCGCGTACCCAACTACAACGCCGCGCTCGGCCAGCTCAAGGCCGGTACGGCGGACGCCTGGGTCTCCCCCGCCGAGATCGGCGAGAAGATGGCCAAGGAGCAGGGCGGCGGCACGGTGATCCTGGCCGCGAAGGAGCTCAGTGACGCGCCGATGGCGTTCGCCGTGGCGAAGAACAACGACAAGCTCCGCGAGGCCGTCAACAAGGCGCTCGACGAGGTGATCGCGGACGGCACCTGGACCAAGCTGGTCGAGCAGTACTACCCGGGTCGCGCCGTTCCGGCGAACTTCAAGCCGGGCAGCGGGTCGGTCAAGTTCACGGCTCCCAAAGCCTGATGGACATCTGGTCCACCCTGAACGACACCTTCCTCGACTGGGGGTCGATGAAGGCGGTCCTGCCCGAGATGCTGAAGGTCGGGCTGGTCAACACCCTCGTACTGGCGGCCGCCTCGGTCGTGCTGGGCACTGTGCTCGGCATGCTCGTGGCGGTCCTCGCCCTGTCGAGGACGCGCTGGCTGCGCTGGCCGGCGAAGATCTACACCGACATCTTCCGCGGTCTGCCGGCGATCCTGACCATCCTGCTGATCGGCCAGGGCCTGTCCCCGATCACCCGGCACTGGTGGGGCCCGAACCCGTACCCGCTCGGCATCCTCGCGCTCTCGCTGATCGCCGCCGCGTACATCGGGGAGATCTTCCGCTCCGGCATCCAGAGCGTGGAGAAGGGCCAGCTCGAGGCGGCCCGCGCGCTCGGGTTCAGCTACCCCAGCGGGATGCGGCTGGTCGTCATCCCGCAGGGGGTACGGCGGGTGCTGCCCGCGCTGGTGAACCAGTTCATCGCGCTGGTGAAGGAGTCCAGCCTGGTCTACTTCCTCGGCCTGCTGGCGAGTCAGCGCGAGCTGTTCCGGATCGGGCAGGACGCCGCGGCGACGAACGGCAACCTGTCGCCGCTGCTGCTCGCGGGCATCTTCTACCTGGTGATCACGGTGCCACTGACCCATCTGGTGAACCACTTCGACAAACGTCTCCGCGAAGGACGTCCGGCCGAGGCGGACGACGTACGGGCTGAGGAGCTGGCCGATGCAGCACGTTGAGGCAGCGAGCCTGGAGGTCAAGGGCGTCGAACTCGCGTTCGGCAGCAGCAAGGTCCTGCGCGGCGTCGACCTCGCCGTACCGGCCGGGCAGACCGCGTGCGTGATCGGTCCGTCGGGTTCGGGGAAGTCCACGTTGCTGCGGGCGATCAACCGGCTGCTCGAGCCCGACGCCGGCGACGTGAAGCTGGGCGGCGAATCGGTACTGCGGGGTGACCCGGACGTCCTGCGGCGCCGCATCGGCATGGTGTTCCAGCACTTCAACCTGTTCCCGCACAAGAGCGTGCTCGACAACATCACGCTGCCGCTGCGCAAGATCAAGAAGCTCGACACCGGGTCCGCGCAGGCGGCGGCGCGCGAGCAACTCGAGCTGGTCGGTCTCGCCCACAAGGCGGCCGCCCGGCCCGGCAACCTGTCCGGCGGTCAGCAGCAGCGGGTCGCGATCGCGCGGGCGCTGGCGATGAAGCCCGAGGTGATGCTGTTCGACGAGGCCACGTCGGCGCTCGACCCGGAGCTGGTGAAGGGCGTACTCGCGTTGATGGCGGACCTGGCCGCGGCCGGGATGACGATGGTCGTGGTCACCCACGAGATGGGGTTCGCGCGTGAGGTCGCGGACCAGGTCGCGTTCATGGATCAGGGCGTCGTGGTCGAGTCGGGCGTACCGGAGCGGATCTTCGGTGGCGCCGAGTCGCCGCGGCTGCGGCAGTTCCTGTCTCAGGTGCTCTGAATGAGCCGTTCGAGGCGCACGATGGAGGTCTGACGCCGCAAACCTGGGGGTGGTGGGCCATGGCTGTTCGCCGGTTCTTCGTCGCAGCGTTCGCGCTCGCGGTGGTCGCTCTGGGAATGGCCGCGGCCTCGCCACCGCGAGCCGCAGCCGACACGGCCGGCACCGCCGGCACGACAGCCGCCGCTGCCCGGGCGCCGAAGTACGTCTATCTCACCTTCGACGACGGCCCGAGCCCGTACACCCCGCAGATCCTCAAGATTCTGCGGGCGTACGGCGCGCGGGCGACGTTCTTCGAGCTCGGGCAGAACGTGTCCCGCTACCCGTACCTGACCAGGCGCGTCTACCAGCAGGGCAACAGCGTGCAGAACCACACCTGGTCGCACCCGGACCTCCGGTACCTCTCGTGGTCCGTGTTCAGATCCCAGGTGCAAAGAACCGACCGGGTGATCCGCGCCCAGACCGGGTACACCCCGCGTTGCCTGCGGCCACCGTACGGCGGTACGAACAGGCTGGTGGCCCGCCGGGCAGCCACGCTCGGCAAGAAGCTCCGCGTCTGGACGATCGACACCCGCGACTGGTCCCGCCCCGGCTCGTCGGTGATCGTGCGCCGGGCGCTGGCGAACGTGCACAGCGGCTCGGTGATCCTGATGCACGACGGCGGCGGGAACCGCAGCCAGACGGTGGCCGCGCTGCCCGCGATCCTGCGGACCCTGAAGGCCCGCGGCTTCGGGTTCACCACGATGTCCTGCACCTAGTACCGTCCGGTATCCGTGAATTGTTGACCCGGAAGCGGCGTGGCCGCTGGCTTTCGGTAGTGGTTCACGCAGGGTTGGTCGGGTGAGGAAGTGACCACCCACCGCCCTGGGGGGAACATGGCTGTTCGCTTGACGCGTGCCGGGAACAGGGCCGTCGGCCTGGCGATGATGATGCTGGTGAGCGCGGTGATCGGTACGGTCGTGGTCGCGGCCGCGAAGTCGCCGGCTCAGCCCGTCACGCCCACGACACCGGCCGCCGCGCCGACTTCCGTCACGCCGTCGCCGTCCCCGCTGCCGGCGAAGTACGTCGTACTGACCTTCGACGACGGTCCTGATGCCGACTACACCCCGAAGGTCCTCGACATCCTCGCGCTGTACGGCGCGAAGGCGACCTTCTTCGAGGTCGGTCAGAACGTACGGAAGCACCCCGAGCTGACCAAGCAGCTGCACGCGGCCGGTCACAGCGTGGAGAACCACACCTGGGACCACAGCGATCTACGCAAGCTGACCGCCGCCAGGTTCCAGCAGGAGGTCACGTCGACGGACCAGGCGATCCGCGCGCAGACAGGCAGTACGCCAGGCTGTCTGCGGCCGCCGTACGGTGGGGTGAACCCTGCCGTACGGCAACGCGCGCGCCAACTGGGCAAGGACCTGGTCGTGTGGACGGTCGACTCGCGCGACTGGACCAAGCCCGGTACGGCGGCCATCGTGCAACGCGTACTGAAGAACGTGCACAGCGGCTCGGTGATCCTGATGCACGACGGCGGCGGCAACAGAGCTCAGACGGTCGCCGCATTGCCGACGATCCTGAAGGCACTGAAGGCGCAGGGGTACGGCTTCCGCACCCTCACCTGTTAGGACAGGGCGCCCACGAGCGGTACGACGTCGGCGATCGAGGCGACGATCCGGGTCGGGCGGTACGGGAACCGCTCGACCTCGTGCTCGCCGGTCGATCCGGACAGCACCAGTACGCTCCGCAGACCTGCCTCGAGACCGCTGATGATGTCGGTGTCCATCCGGTCACCGATCATCACGGTCGTCTCGGAATGGGCCTCGATCCGGTTCAGCGCGCTGCGCATCATCAGCGGGTTCGGCTTGCCGACGAAGTACGGATCGATGCCGGTCGCGCGGGTGATCAGCGCGGCCACCGAGCCCGTCGCGGGCAGCGGGCCCTCCTGCGACGGGCCGGTCGGGTCCGGGTTGGTGGCGATGAAGCGCGCGCCGTCGGTGATCAGCCGGATCGCCCTGGTGATCGCCTCGAACGAGTACGTCCGGGTCTCGCCGAGGACGACGTAGTCCGGGTCGCGCTCGGTCAGTACGTACCCGATCTCGTGCAGCGCCGTGGTCAGCCCGGCCTCGCCGATCACGTACGCGGTCCCGCCTGGCCGCTGGTCGTCGAGGAACTGGGCAGTCGCGAGCGCGCTGGTCCAGATCGACGTCTCGGGGATCTCGATGCCCGCGGCAAGCAGGCGGGCGCGGAGGTCCCGCGGGGTGAAGATCGAGTTGTTCGTGAGGACCAGGAACTTCTTGCCGGACGCCTGCAGCGCGGCAATGAAGTCGCTGGCGCCGGGGATCGCGCGCTCCTCGTGCACGAGGACGCCGTCCATGTCGGTCAGCCAGGTTTCCACCGGTTTGGGGTCGGTCACGCTGCTCATCGTAAATTGTCGGTGGCCTGGCCCAGAATCAGGACATGGGTTATCGCGACTTGTGGCAGGCACGCGGCGTGCTGCCGTTGCTGGCGTCGTCGCTGCTCGCCCGGCTGCCCATGCTCGCGACGATGGTGCCGATCTCCTTCCTGGCGAAGGACGCCAGCGGGTCGTTCCGCTGGGCCGGAGTGGTTGCCGGTGCCTATTCGGTCGGTATGGCGCTCGCGGGACCGCTGTGGTCCCGGACGGCGGACCGTCGCGGGCCGCGGGGCGTGTTGCTGCTGACCGGGATCACCTGGAGCGTGGCGCTGGTCGCGATCGCGTTGCTACCCGCCGGCCGGCATCAGTTCCTTCCTGTGCTCGCGGTGATCGCCGGTGCGTTGGTGCCGCCGGTGATGCAGACGTTGCGGGCCGCTTGGCCGCGGGTCGTCGACGGCCCTGCTTTGCGTACGGCGTACTCGGTGGACGCGACGGCGCAGGAGTTGTTGTTCATGGTCGGGCCGATGCTCGGTGCGACCGCGGTGAGCGTGGCGAGTCCGCGGCTCGGCGTATTGCTCGCGGCGGGCATGTCGGCCGTCTTCATCTGGTGGTACGCGCTCCGACAACCTTCGCCGGTGGATCACGGCCCGCACCGCGCGGTGCCGTTGACCGCGCGGCAGTTGCTGTGGCATCGCCATCGGTTGCCGTTGATCCTTGCTTTCGGCCTGTGGATCATGTCGTTCAACGGGATCTCGCTGGCGATCGTGGCGTTCGCCGACGATCACGGGCAGCGGCTGATCGCCGGGATCTTCGAGGCCGTCTGGGCGTTCGGCAGCCTGGTCGGCGGGGCGGTGGCGGGCGCATTGCCCGGCCGGCGTACGTCGTACCTGTGGCGCCGGGCCGCGTTGGTCGCGGCCGGGATGCTGCTGTGCGTGTTCGCGACCTGGTCGTCGGTGTCGCTCGGGATCGCGCTGGCGGTCTCCGGGCTGACGCTGGCGCCGGCGATCGGCGCGCTGTACGAGCGACTCGGTGCGCTGACGCCCGATGTCGCGCGGACGGAGGTGTTCGGGTGGATGGGCAGCGCGGCGATGGGTGGTGCGGCGATCGGGGCGGCGGCGTCGGGCGCGGTGATCGACACCTTCGGCGTCCGCTACGTGTGGCTCCTCGCCGCCGTACTCGCGCTGCTCGCGACGGTCCTGCTGCTACGCGTCCCGCCCGAAGTGGCGCCGGGATCCGATGCCGTCGTGGAGCCGGACGAGGCGAGGCGTGACGGTGGGCCGGAGTCGCCGGGGCCGACCAAGCCGGCTGGACCTGACCTAGCGGCCGACGGACTGCTCGGCGAGACCGCGTAGTTCCTCGACCATCGCGTTCGGGTCGTCGGCGGCGTAGACGGCTGAGCCGGCCACGAAGACGTCCGCGCCGGCGTCGGCGCAGCGTTCGATCGTTTCGACCGAGACGCCGCCGTCGATCTCGATCCACAGGTCCAGGCCGTGCTTGTCGAGCAGCTCCCGCGTGCGGCGGATCTTCGGCAGGCACACGTCCAGGAACTTCTGCCCGCCGAACCCGGGCTCGACGGTCATGATCAGGATCATGTCGAGCTCGCCCAGCAGGTCCTCGTACGGTTCGATCGGGGTCGCCGGCCGGAGCGCCATCGCGGCCCGCGCACCCTTGGCGCGGATCTCCCGCGCGGTCCGGATCGGCGCCCGGCAGGCCTCGATGTGGAACGTGACACTGGACGCGCCGGCCTCGACGTACCCCGGCGCCCAGCGGTCCGGGTCCTCGATCATCAGATGGCAGTCGAGCGGCAGGTCGGTCGACTTCGCCAACGACTCCACCACCGGCATGCCAAGGGTCAGGTTCGGCACGAAGTGGTTGTCCATCACGTCGACATGCAGCCAGTCCGCGTTCGACACAGCCGCCGCCTCGTCGGCCAACCGGGCAAAGTCGGCGGACAGAATACTCGGCGCGATCTGAATCCCCATGGCGCCAATCTATCGACCACCCGCCGCAACCTCGTCAGCCGGTACAGGTCGCCCACCGACCATTGAAACGCCGCGGCCATCGACGGGGATGGGCGGGGCACGGGACCGAACGACAGGTAGTGCACTGGTGAGACACTGTACGCTTGGACGCGACCACGCTCAGGTGCACTACCCTGCTGACCGACACGTCCTGTCCAAACGCACCCTGCCGCGGCCAACGGACTGCAGGCGTGCCTGCCGGAGCTTGGGATATTGACGGACGGGAGCGTCAGGTGCTTGGCGAGTGGCTCGCCCACGTCACCCGGTGACTCGTACTGTCCTTCGTAACCAGGCGAGGGCTTCGGCGGGTGAGTTGACGATGTTCACGCCGGCCGGGAGTGGGGGGCGGCGGATAATGACTACCGGGATGTGCAGGTGCGCGGCGGCGCGGAGTTTGGGGGCGGTCGCGGGGCCGCCGCTGTTCTTGGTGACCAGTACGTCGATGTGGTGCCGCTGCAGGAGGTCCAGCTCCTCGGGCTCGGTGAACGGGCCGCGAGCGAGGAGAAGCTCGCACCAGGTCGGTGCCGGCTCGGGGGGATCCACACACCGGGCCAGGGTCCACAGGCCGGTATTCGCAAACGCGTCAAGTCCCTGACGCCCGATGGTGAGAAACACCCGAGACCCGACCCGCGGCAGCAACTCCGCAGCCCCACCAGCCGTATCAACCCACCGCCAGTCAGCCGAGACGTCCTCCCAGGGTGGGCGGTGGAGGATTAGGTGGGGGGTCTTGGTTCGGGTGGTGGCGAGGGTTGCGTTGGTGGTGATTTGGGTGGCGAAGGGGTGGGTGGCGTCTACTACTGCGTCGACCGGGTTGTTCTGGAGCCAGGTCGTGAGCCCTTCGGCGCCGCCGAAGCCGCCGGTGCGGACTTCCCCGGCCAGCTGCTGTGGGGTCGTGGTGCGGCCGGCCAGCGAGGAGACGACCTCGATGCCGTCGGCAACCAGCAGGCGGGCCAGTTCGCGCGCCTCGCCGGTACCGCCGAGGAGGAGGACCCTCATCGCGCGCGGTCGGCCGAGTACAGGTGACTGTCCCGGAAGGTCGTTGCCGACAGCACCTTTCCGGCGATGACGACGGCCGTACGGCGGATGCCTGCAGCGTGTACTCGCGAGGCGATGTCGGCCAGCGTGCCACGTAGTACGACCTCGTCGTCACGCGACGCCCGGGCGACGATCGCCACCGGGCATTCGGGCCCGTAGTTCGGAAGCAGTTCGGCGACGACGCGATCGATCTGCTGGACGGCGAGGTGGAGGACGATCGTCGCGCCGCTCGCGCCGAGGGTCGCCAGGTCCTCCCCCGGCGGCATCGCGCTGGCGCTGCCGCCGATGCGGGTAAGTACGACCGTCTGCCCCACCTCCGGCACAGTCAGCTCGCGGTTGAGCGTGGCGGCGGCGGCCGCGTACGCCGGCACTCCGGGCGTGACGTCGTACGGGATGCCGAGCGCGTCGAGGCGGCGCATCTGTTCGGCCATCGCGCTGAACACGGACGGGTCGCCGGAGTGCAGGCGGGCGACGTCGTGGCCGGCCGCGTGGGCGGTGGCGAGTTCGGCGATGATCTCGTCGAGGTTGAGGTTCGCGGTGTCGACCTTGCGCGCGTCGGGCGGGCAGTGGTCGAGGAGCTCGACGGGGACGAGCGCACCGGCGTACAGGCAGACCGGCGAGGAGGCGATCAGGTCGCGGCCGCGGACGGTGATCAGGTCGGCGGCGCCCGGGCCCGCGCCGATGAAGTGGACGGTCATTTGGTGACGCTCCAGATCGTGACGGGCATTGCCGGACGCCAGCCGGTCATCGTGCCGATCGCGGAGGCGCGGTGTACGTCGAGGCGTACGAGGTCGCCGCCGTACGTCTTGTACCACTGGACGATCAGCGCCTCGGTCTCGAGCGTGACCCCGTTGGCGACCAGGCGGCCTCCTGGGCGCAGGGCGTTCCAGCAGGTGTCGAACAGGCCCGGGGCGGTCGCGCCGCCGCCGATGAAGATCGCGTCGGGTGCTTCGAGGCCTTCGAGGGCTGCCGGTGCCGAGCCTTCGACGACGGTGACCGCGGCGCCGAGCGTGGTGGCGTTGCGTTCGAGGCGTTTGGCGCGGGTGGGGTCGCGTTCGATCGCGATCGCCCGGCAGGCCGGGTGGTGGCGGGACCATTCGATCGCGATGCTGCCGGCGCCGCCGCCGATGTCCCAGAGCAGCTGGCCGGGTACGGGGGCCAGGCGGGAGAGGGAGACGGCGCGTACTTCGCGTTTGGTGAGCTGGCCGTCGTTCTCGTACGCGTCGTCGGGGAGACCGGGGACGGTGGAGAGGATCGGGGCGTCGGCGGGGCACTCGACGGCGATCACGTTCAGCGGGTCGACCTCTCCGGACCAGTCTGTGGCTGTGGAGGTGCGGATGCGTTCGGTCGGGCCGTCGAGTTGTTCGAGAACGGTGAACGTGCTGTCGCCGTAACCCCGGGCGGTCAGGAGTTCGGCGACTTCCACGGGGGTTTGGGCGGTGCGACTGAGGACGAGGAGGCGGCGGTTGGGTTGGAGGTGTGGGTGCAGGCGGTCGGTCGGGTTCGTGACCAGGCTCACCACCTGCACTTGGTCCTGTGCCCAGCCGAGCCGCGCGCAGGCGAGCGAGACGCTGGACGGGTGCGGGATCACCTGCACCGCGTCGGCACCGAGCAGCCGCACCAGCGTCGTACCGATCCCATGAAGCGTCGGATCACCGCTCGCAAGCACGCACACCTTGCGCCCCCGATACTCCTCCAACAACCGAGGCAACCCCTCGGAAAGCGGAGAGGGCCAAGCCACACTTTCAAACTCGCCGGATGGAACGAGCGCTAGTTGGCGGGGGCTGCCTAGGAGGATATCGGCTGATTGGAGGGCTGATTGGGCCGCGGGGGTTAGGCCGGGCCAGCCGTCGGGGCCGATGCCTACGACTGTGATGGGGTCAGCCGGCATTGCCCAGGGCCTTTGTGATGGTGATTTCGATGACTACGCGGGCGGGGTTGGGGCGGGGCTGCTTGTAGCGCTTGGCGTAGCGGGTCTCGGCGTCGGCGACGTGGGCCGGGTCGTCGTTGACGACAGCTCGGCCCTCGAGCGTGCTCCACCGCCGGCCGTCGACCTGCGTCACGGCGACGGACGCCTCACCGAGCCGGCGGATCGTACGGGCCTTGTACGACGTACCGGAACAGATGACGCGTAACACCCCGGCCTCGGCGTCCAACGTCGCGCCCACGGGGGTTGCATGTACGGTCCCGTCCGCCCGGACCGTACTCAGCACGCACAGGTGCCGCTCGGTCCAGAACCCGACCAGTTGCTCACTCAACACCCAGCGATCGTAAACAGGCCCGCCCGGCAGTGAACCGGGCGGGCCTGCGAGCGCCGGACCCCTCAGACCAGCGCCGATCGGGAAACGTCAGCCGATGTCGCGCCGACGGAAGGTGGCGAACCCCGCGATCGTCAGCGCGGCGGCGATCGCGGTCAGCCAGAGCACAGGTGTGACGGAGAACTCACCACCGGGCAGCCGCGGCGTGTGGCCGTACGGGCTGAGGTTGATCATCCACTGCGGCAGGTTGAAGATCTCGCCGAACTGCCCGATCAGCAGGAACAGTCCGTACAGCCCCCATCCCGCAGTGACCAGCTTCGGCGCGACCCCGAACAGGATCACGACCAGTGCGGTGACGAGCCAGATCGCAGGCAGTTGTACGGCGGCCGCCGCGAGCATCCGCGGCACCTGTCGCCCCATGTTGCCCAGCGACGCGCCACTGGACACGCCCGAGCCGAGACCCGCGACCAGGATCAGCACGCCAGTGCCGAACAATGCCATCAGCACGTGGCTCGCCAACCACTGCGCCCGGGTCACACCGGTTGCCAGCAACGGCTCTGCCCGCAACGCCGTCTCTTCCGACCGCAGCCGCAACGCGGCCTGGATGCCGAACGCCGAAGCCAACAGCCCCATCACGCCCATCTCGGTCGCAAGGAACGCATCGGTGATCCCCTCGACGCCACCGAGCTTCTGCACCATCTCCTTCGCGCTGTCGCTGGTCACGAACCCGTCGACATTGCTGGCGATGTTCCCGACCAGCAGCCCCAGCAGCAGGAAGGCGAAACCCCAAGCCAGCAAGGAACCTCGGTGCAGTCGCCAAGCCAGCGCCAACGGTGACCGCAACGAAGCAGCCGCCCGCGGCGGTCCGGGCCGCGGCCGAACCAGACCGGCACCGAGATCGCGCCGCCGGATCAGCGCGGTCGCCGCGGCGACCATCGCAGCCAGGAACACCAACGGCACCAGCAGTACGGCAAATCGGTCACCGGCGTACGCGCGGACCTGCTGCGACCACCCGATCGGCGACAGCCACGACACCCACTGCGTACTGCCGTCCGCCGACGAGTCGCCGATCGCCCGCAGTACGTACGACACACCGAGCACGATCGCGGTCAGTCCGTTCGCGGCCCGCGCGCTCTCGGTGACCTGTGAGGTCACCGCCGCCACACCGGCGAACGCCAGCCCCGCAGCCGTCCACATCAACCCGAACGCGAACGACCCCTTCGCGTCCAATCCGCTGCCCAGCAGCGACAGCGCGGTCAGCAACCCGAGCACCAGCACCGTCGCCCCGGACACGATCAGCGCGGCGGCCAGCGCCGCGTACCGGCCGAGTACGCCGGCACTCAGCAGCTCGAGCCGCCCGGACTCCTCCTCGGTCCGGGTGTGCCGTACGACGAGCATGCCGCCGAGCAACCCGACCAGCAGCGCGCCGAACGCGGTGAGCTTGAACAGCGAGACCTCCCCGAGCGAGGACTCGTCGAAGATGCGCCCGTACAGCGAGACGAGCGCAGGTGAGGCGTTCGACGTCCGCGCCGCGTCGACGAGCGTCTTCGGATCCGCGTACAGGTCCATCGTCGCCTTGGCCGATCCGGCGGCGGTCATCACGAAGACGACGACCCAGAGCGGGATCAGCAGCCGGTCGCGGCGCAGCGCGAGCCGCACCAGCGTCCCGGTACCGACGAAGTCGTTCATCGCACGGCCGCCTCAGCTCCGGCCTCGGCCGGTACGTCTTCCTCGTAGTGCCGCAGGAACAGCTCCTCCAGCGTCGGCGGTTGCGCGACCAGCGTCTTGATGCCGCTCGCGGACAGCTGCCGCATCACGGCGTCGAGCTGGGCGGTGTCCACCTCGCACCGCACCCGGTTGCCCTCGACATCGAGGTCGTGCACCCCCGGCAGCTGCGCCAGACCGTTCGGCGAACCGGCCAGCTCTGCGTGGATCGACGTCCGGGTGAGGTGCCGCAGCTCGGCCAGCGTGCCGGTCTCGACCACCTTGCCGCGGCGGATGATGCTGACCCGGTCGCACAGCGCCTCGACCTCGGAGAGGATGTGGCTCGACAGCAGTACGGTGCGGTCGCGCCGGCGCTCCTCCTCGATGCACTGCCGGAACACCTCCTCCATCAGCGGGTCGAGGCCGGAGGTCGGTTCGTCCAGGATCAGCAGCTCGACGTCCGACGAGAGCGCGGCGACCAGCGCGACCTTCTGCCGGTTGCCCTTCGAGTACGTCCGGCCCTTCTTGGTCGGGTCCAGGTCGAACCGGCGCAGCAGTTCGTCGCGCTTCTTCTCGTCCAGGCCGCCGCGGAGCCGGCCGAGCAGGTCGATCACTTCGCCGCCGGTCAGGTTCGGCCACAGGTTCACGTCTCCGGGGACGTACGCGAGCCGTCGGTGCAGCTTCGCGGCGTCGTGCCACGGGTCGCCGCCGAGCAGTGAGACATCTCCGGCGTCACCCCGCAGCAGGCCGAGCAGGACGCGGATGGTGGTGGATTTCCCGGCGCCGTTCGGCCCGAGGAATCCGTGCACCTCACCGGTCTTGACCTCGAGGTCGAGCCCGTCGAGGGCATGCGTACTTCCGTACGACTTGTGCAGTCCGGAGACCACGATGGCTGATGTCATGATTCATAACGTACACTTCATTCAGAAGTTTGTGAATCTTGCTAACAACATCCTGACGCGGCAGAGGAGATGATGGGGCGGTGAGTGCACATCGGGACGACGACGCCGTCAAGCGGTACACCGAGCAGTTCGGCAACCTGCTGGCGGAGACAGGCTGGCCGCGGATGGCGGCTCGGGTGTTCGCCGCGATCCTCTCCAGCGTGGACGGGCGGATGACGGCGGCCGAACTGTCCGACCAGTTGCAGGCGAGTCCGGCCGCCGTCTCCGGTGCGGTGAACTACCTGCTCCAGCTCCGGCTCGCGACCCGCGAGCGCGAGCCCGGCAGCCGTCGCGACGTGTACGTGGTGCAGGACGACGCCTGGTACCAGACGATGATGACCGAGGACGCGTCGCTCGGGCGCTGGTCCGTCTCGCTCCGCAAGGTCCTCGACGCCGCCGGCGACAACACCGACGCCCACCGCCGGATCCGCGTCTCGCTCGAGTTCATCGACTTCATCAGCGAAGAGGTCAAGGGCCTCAGCGAACGCTGGATCAAACGCAAAGCCGAACTCGACGCCGAACTGGACGCGGAGTACGGCGCCTAGAGGTCGTAGACCGTGAAGATTGTGCAGTAGATGGGTGGGGACTCGAGGCCTGGGTAGTACAGGCGGCCTGCTTTGTCGGTGATTTTGAAGTAGGCGGTGGAGGCGCCTACTTGGGGTGGCGCTTGGAGGGACATCGTTACCGTGACGAGGTCGCCGGGGGCCGCGTCGGGCACGGGGGCCTGGTGTGGGGAGCGGAGGTGCCCGGGGGTGCCGGCGCCGCCCTGGCGGGTGAGCCATCGGTCGCACCACGGGCGCTCGCCGCTGTTACGGATCACCCACGTCTTCTCGAACGTCTCGTCCTGGCGTACCTGCGTACCGTCCGGAACGGTCTCCCCCACCAGCTCGGCCCGGTCGTCGGGGTGATGGTCGATCGGTACCGACCCACCGAGCAGCACCGGCTGGACGTGCCGACGGAGGTCGCGCTGCGACATGTCCCGGTCGGCGCGGACGGCGGCGTCGAGTTCGGTCAGCTGGTTCACCAGCGCCTGGTTCGCGCCGAACGAGTCGTCGTACCACTCGATCAGCTCGCGGCTCGGCTTGGTGTGGCCACGCTCGACCCGGGACAGATGCCCCTTGTCCCACCCCGACTCGGCGGCCGCCCGGCTCAACGGCATGCCGGACGCCTCCCGGAGCTCGCGCATCCGGGAACCGATCACAAAGCGAGCCTGTGCTGGCCTCACAGTGCACTCTCCGGTTCGACCGTTGCCCACTGCGACAACACCGTAACGCTCTGATTCTCTGTAAAAAAGTGCCGCTTCGCCAGTCGCCCAGCGAAAAGGACAACCACCATGCGTACCGCCCTCCTGCGCATCACCGCCCGCGTCGCCGTCACCACCCTGTTGGCCGGTGCCGCCGCCCTCGGCACCGGCGTACTCCCCGCCAGCGCCGCCACCGGGACCGTTGTCACCGACAGCGGAACCGGCGTCGCGATCCGGTCCGGGAACGCGACCAGCTTCGCCTCGGTCGGCACCCAGCCGAACGGAACCGTCGAGATCGACTGCCAGGTGTACGGCGAACCCGTCACCGGCAAGTACGGCCGCAGCCTGATCTGGGACCACATCCCCGGCAAGGGCTTCATCACCGACTCCTACGTCAACACCGGCAGCAGCGGGCTGATCGCACCGCTGTGCACCAGCAACCCACGCGCGGACGCGGCGATCGCCTGGTACTCCTCCCGGAACGGTTCGACGGCGTTCCAGGGGTACTGCGAGATGGCCGCGGAGAACTCGTTCGGCAAGACCGCGATCTGGGCCTCGGCCACCGCGGACTGGAACGACGCCGTGAACCGTGGTGTCGCCCACCCCGGCGACCTGAACCCGCCGAAGGGCGCCCTGGTCTTCTGGAACCTCGCCGCCCCGAACGGCCACGTCGGCGTGGCCCGCGGTGACGGCTACTTCTGGGCCACCAGCGTCAACGGCGCGATCGGCCTCGCCAAGCTCCCGTACTACTCCAACTACCGCGGCTGGGCCTGGCCGAACTTCTGAACCGGCCCCATCGACTCGAGCACCTGGACGCGCGTACCGCCCCTCACGCGTCCGGGTGCTCGATCCTGTCCAGCCAGTCCTCCACCAGCGCCCGGTACACGGCGGAGCCGGGGCCGGGGAGGTAGTGGTCTTCTTGGTCGAGTACGGCGTACGTCGCGCGCGGGTAGTCGTCGAGGATCGGCCAGGCGTCCGCGTAGCCCGCAATGGTGTCCTGGCGGCCGGTGACGATCAGCGTAGGGCGCTCGAAGTGGGCCGACGGGTCTTCGCTGAGGCCGTACGTCGACGGGTCGCGCTGGATCCGCCCGAGGAACTCCAGGTCCGCAAGCCGTTCCGCCTCGTCGTAGTACTTGTGCTGGCGGTCGCGGGCCGCTGACGGCAGCAGGTCCGACGCGGTCGGAAGCGTACGCCGGGCGCGATCGATCACGATGCCTGGTGCTCTCAGCAACAGTCCTAGGACTTGGGTCGGGTTTCTTTTGAGGATGCCTCGGGCGTGCAGGGCGCCGGCCGATGTACCTGCGAGGGCGAATGGTTCGTCACCCGCCACCGTACTGATGAGCCCAGCAATGGAAGACAGCATGGCGTCTTGGTTGGTGATGGTTGGGTCGGCGGGCGATTGCCCTGTGCCGGGTGGGCTTACGTAGATGCGGCGCCAGCCCTTGCGGTGTTCGAAGATCGGCTCGTGGACAGCGCGGCCTTCGCCGGCGTCGCCGCCCCAGCTGGGGAGGAAGAAGATCGGGCGGCCGGTGCCGAAGGACTCGTAGTACACGTTGCGACCTTAGTCAGCGCCGTCGCTGATCACTGAGCCTTTCTGTTCACAGCAGAAGGCGGCCGTTCGCCGGAGCCGCGTTCGATCAGCGCACACGGCAGTACGATCCGCTGCGGCGGGCGGGTGTCCGTACCGGAGGCGCGATCGAGCAACAACCGGGCCGCACTGCGACCGAGCTCGGCGATGTCGGAGGCAACGACCGTGACCGGCGTCGGCAGCATGTCGGCGAGCCGGAAGTCGTCGAACCCGACCACCGCCGGATCCTGCTCGAGTTCACCGAGGGCCCGCAGCACGCCCTCGACCAGGAAGTTCGTCGAGGCGAAGATCGCGGTCGGCGGATCGGCCCGCAGCATCACCTCCCGGGTCGCCTTCTCGGCCGCCTCCGCGTTGCCCTCGGGCAGCTGGATCACCAGCGACTCGTCGACCTCGATCCCGGCGGCCCGGTGCGCGCGGCGGAACCCGCGCAGCCGGCGCCCGATGGTGTAGTACGACGGGGCGAGGATGATCGCGATCCGTTCGTGGCCCTGGCTGAGCAGGTGTTCGGCCGCGATCCGGCCACCGCCCTCGTTGTCGACCATCACGATGTCCGCCTCGATCCCGGTCGCCGGGCGGTCGACGAACACCACCGGTACGCCGGCGCCCTGGAGGAAGGCGTGATCGCCCTGGTCAGGGACGATCATCAGACCGGCCACCTGCCGGCTGACCAGCTCCTTGATCGCGCGCTTCTCCCCTTCCGGGTCCTCGTCGACGCTACCGAGGACGACGGCGAACCCGGACTGCCCGGCGACCTCGAGCGACGCCTTCGCGATGCTCGCGTAGAACGGGTTGGTCAGGTCACCGAGGACCAGCGCCAGACTCGTCGACTTCTTGCCCGGGCGGAGCGCGCGCGCCACCTCGTTGCGCTGGAAGCCGAGTTCGTCGATCGCGGCGCGGACGCGCTGGGCGGTCTCGTCCCGGACACCGTGGCCGCCGTTCACGACCCGCGACACCGTGCCGAGCCCGACCCCGGCCCGCCGCGCGACGTCGATCATCGTCGGCCGGGCGACCTCCGGCTGGCTTGGAAACGTTTCGGACACGGGGTTGACTTCCTTTTCGGGACACGGCATCGTCACCCAACAGTAAAACGTTGGAAACGTTACCGTCCAGGAGGCCGGATGAATTCAGTCTCTCCAGGCGGAACCACCACGAAGCAGAAGCGCAGTCGTGGGGGTATGAGCCGCAACGCCGGCTCCGACGTGAAGGCGGCGTACCTGTTCATCGCCCCGGCGGTGATCGGGTTCGGAGTCTTCGTGGGGTATCCGCTGATCCGATCGTTCTACCTCGCGCTGACGAAGTACAACGGGTTGACCGACCCGGTCTTCGTTGGCCTCGGCAACTTCCGGAGGCTGTTCAGCACCGACCCGGCGTTCTGGCCGGCGTTGCGGGCGACCGGCTACCTGGTGTTGCTCTATGTCCCGTTGTCTTTGGTGCTCGGCCTGGCGCTGGCGATGTTCTGCAACCAGCGGTTCGCCGGCGTCCGCGTGGTCCGTACGCTCGCGTACCTGCCCGTCGTACTGCCCGCGGTCGCCACCATCACGCTGTGGAAGTTCATGCTCGACCCGCAGGTCGGCTTGCTGAACACGATCCTCGACCGGCTCGGCCTGCCGACGAGCCTGTGGTTGCAGAGCCCGAAGATGGCGATGCCGTCCGTAGTACTGGTGATGCTGTGGGGCGTCGGCAGCACGATGATCATCTTCCTGGCCGCGCTGCAGTCGGTACCGACCGAACTGTACGAGGCGGCCAGGGTAGACGGCGCCGGCCCGTGGTCGGTGTTCTTCCGGATCACGATGCCGATGATCAGCCCGATCATGCTGCTGCAGGTGATCCTGCAGACCACGGCCGCGCTGCAGACGTTCAACCAGCCGAAGATCCTCACCAACGGCGGGCCGGGCTTCAGTACCAACGTGCTGATGCTCTCGATCTACAACAACGGCTTCCCCACCCTGGGCCGGATCCCGCAGCTGGGGTACGCGTCCGCGCAGGTGTGGGTGTTGTTCGTGATCATCATCGCCGTGATCGCCCTGACCGCGAAGTTCTCCTCGCTCTGGACGTACAGTGACAACAACTGAAGCCTCCCTGCCCGCAGTGTCCGAGGTGGCCCGCCCGGAGAAGAAGCGACCACGGGCGATCGGTACGACGGCGTGGTACGTCGTGGCGCTGTTCATCTGCGCGGTGATGGTCGTCCCGCTGCTGTGGATGATCACGATCGGCCTGAAGGACAAGACCGCGGTCTTCGACATCCCGCCGAAGCTGCTGCCGCACGAGTTCCACTGGAGCAACTTCCTCAACGGGCCGAAGGCGATCCACTTCCCGCGGCTGTTCCTGAACTCGGTCATCATCACCGCGCTGAGTGTCCTGGGTGGGGTGCTGACCGCGATGATGGCCGGGTACGCGCTGGCCCGGCTGCGGTTCCCCGGCCGCAAGGTGTGGTTCTACCTGTTCGTCGGCAGCATGCTGCTGCCCGGCGTGGTCGGCCTGATCCCGCTGTTCCAGATGTACAAGAGCATCGGGTGGTACGACACGTGGCTGCCGCTGATCGTGCCGGCCTTCCTCGGCGGCAACCCGTTGTTCATCTTCCTGGCCCGCCAGTACTTTCTTGCGATCCCCTATTCCATCGATGAAGCGGCCAAGATCGACGGCGCCGGACATCTACGGATCTTCGTCAGCGTGATGCTGCCGTTGACCCGGCCGGCCTGGCTGACGATGGCGATCCTCGCGTTCCAGGCGTCCTGGAACGACTACCTGAATCCGCTGGTCTACCTGTACTCGTCCGGCAAGTGGCCGTTGTCGGTGGGTATGGCGTCGTTCATCTCGCCGTTCGCCGGGAAGACGCCGGACTGGAGCTACTACATGGCCACCAACCTGCTGTACATGCTGCCGCCGCTGATCATCTTCTTCGCCGCGCAGCGCTATTTCATCCAGGGCCTCGGTGCTCTCGGCAGCACGAACCAGAAATGAGGATGTTGTGAAGAGGATTATGGGTGTCACTGCACTGGCGTGTGCAGGGTTGCTGACGGCAACGGCCTGCGGCGGTTCGGGTTCGGGTGGTTCGAGCAGCGGTCCGGTCACCGTGACGGTGATGACGTGGGAGTCGGCCGACACCAACGCAGCGATCAAGAAAGCGCTGGACAACTTCAAGGACGACAACATCAAGGTCGACCTGCTGGAGTCGCCGAGTGGTCAGTACGGCGACAAGCTCGCGTCGCTGACCCAGGCGAAGAAGCTGCCGGACCTGTTCTGGTGCGGTAACGACACCGAGCAGCAGTACACGTCCCAGGGTCTGCTGGTCGACTGGGCCGACAAGATCAAGAACGGCGACGGCGACTTCAAGGCGGACAAGTTCGTACCGTCCGCGATGGACAACTGGAAGACGTCCGACGGCCAGATGGGTGGCCTGCCGTCGCTGATGAACACGTACGGCGTCTGGTACAACGCCGATGCGTTCACCGCCGCGGGCCTGCCGCTGCCGAAGGCCGGCTGGACGTGGGACGAGATGTACTCCGACGCCGCGAAGCTCGCGAACAAGAACGGCGCGAAGTACGGCCTGGTCGCCGACCAGCTGACCAGCGCGGACGGTCCGTTCACGATGAGCATGTACTCCGTCTCCGCCGGCGGCGCGCCGTTCACCGACAACGTGAACCACCCGACCAAGGCCGAGGCCGACGGCAAGTACACCGAGGGCGTCACGAAACTGGCCGCCGCGATCAAGAACGGATCGGTCGCGCCGCCCGGGTACGACGCGTCCAACGTGCAGTCGCTGTTCGCGGCCGGCAAGGTACCGATGACGTTCGGCGGTCAGTGGCTGGCGGCCGGGTTCCAGACCGACAAGCCGAAGATCAAGTACGGGTTCGCGCCGTTCCCGCAGGTGGACACACCGACCACGCTGTACGACTCGGTCGGGATCTGCACGCCGCAGTACACCAAGGACCAGGACGCGACGTTCAAGGTGCTCGAGTACATCAACACCAAGGTGTGGGACGCCGTACTGCCCGCCTCACCGGTCGCGCCGCCGGCGTACACGCCCGCGCAGACGAGCTACTTCGACGCGCTGACCAAGGCGCAGCAGACCACGGTCGTCGACACGGTCAAGGCCGACCTGGCCGCGGAGAAGACGGTCGGTGTCCGCTTCACCACCCAGTGGGCCAGCCAGGTCGGTGACCTGACCACGGCCAACTACCAGCCCATCCTGAGCGGCAAGAAGCCGATCACCGACCTACCTGCCTACATCGACAAGATCAACGGCCTGATCAAGCAAGGAAGCTAAACGGCTTCCCACAGTGACAGTGCGAAGCGGGCTTCGGTGTCGGTCCACCAGGCGGCTGGGGTGAAGCCCGCTTTGCCGAGTTCGGCCTCGACGCCGTCGCGGTGGAACTTCGCGGAGATCTCGGTGCTGATCTCCTCGCCCGCCTCGAAGCTCACCTCCAGGTGGATCTCCGGGATCAGCACCTGCATCGCGCGGGTGGCGCGCAGGTGCATCTCGATCCACTCGTTGTCCGCGTCCCAGATCGCTACGTGCTCGAACGCGTCGACGTCGAAGTCCGCGCCGAGCTGCCGGTTGATCACCCGCAGCACGTTCTTGTTGAACTCCGCGGTGACGCCGGCCGCGTCGTCGTACGCCGCGACCAGCGTGGCCGGGTCCTTCACCAGGTCCGTGCCGAGCAGAAGCCATTCGCCGGGCTCGAGCACCTCGCGGATCGAGCGGTAGAACGTCTCCCGTTCGGCCGGGATCAGGTTGCCGATCGTGCCGCCGAGGAACGCCACCAGCCGCGGCGGGTCGCCCGGGAGCTTGTCGAGGTGCGCGGTGAAGTCGCCGACGACACCGTGCACGTCGACGGTCGGGTAGTCCGCGTTGATCGCGTCGGCGGCGTCGCGGAGCGCCGATTCGGAGACGTCGAGCGGTACGAAACTGGTCAGCGTGCCGTGGTCGCGCAGCCCGTCGAGCAGCAGGCGGGTCTTCTCCGACGATCCGGAACCGAGCTCGACCAGCGTGTGGGCGTTGGTGATCGCGGCGATCTCGTCCTTCCGAGCGTGCAGGATCTCCCGCTCGGCACGGGTCGGGTAGTACTCCGGGAGGCGGGTGATCTCCTCGAACAGTTCGCTCCCCCGCGCATCGTAGAACCACTTCGGCGGCAGCCATTTCGGCGTCGCCGACAACCCCGCCCGAACGTCGTCCCGCAATGCGCGGGCCGCGTAGTCCGGGGTCAGGTGTACGTCGATGAGGGTCACAACTGTCCTTCCATCGGGGTGACCTGCAGCGTTGTGGCGGTAGCCACCAGCAGGGAACGATCTGGTACTGCGTGCCATTCGCCGTCGCCGAAGGGTTCGGAGGCGACGGTCACGGAGTGGTTCGTCTTCTTGACCTGCAGCGAATGCGTCCACGCGGTCGCGATCAGCTGTTCGCCGTCGGTCAGCAGGATGTTCAGGCGCGAGCCGGGTGCGGCCGCCTCCACCTCGCCCACCACGGCCGCGACCGCATCGGCGGGCGGTACGCCGTCGTGCAGGCGCCGGGCGATCAGCGCCCACAGGAACACCGAGTCGGTGGGCGCGTCCAGGCCGAGCAGATCGGCGACCGGCAGCTGCTCGGCCAGCTTGAGCGTCGTCTCCGGCCAGCCGGGGATCCGCCCGTTGTGGCTGAACAGCCAGTGGTCCGACGCGAACGGCGCGCTCGCGGACTGCCCGTACGGCATCCCGACCGTCCCGTTCCGGACCGCGGCGACCACCGCGCCCGACCGGATCGAACGGGCCAGGCCCGGGAGGTTCTCGTCGGTCCAGATCGGGACGTCCCGCCGGTAGCGCACCGGTCCACCGGACACGGCCGCGTCCCCTTCCGGATACCAGCCGATTCCGAAGCCGTCCGCGTTCACGGTGCCGCCGGCGCGCATGTCCGACGGCGCCCAGCTCTGTTCGTAGAGGGAGTGAGCTGGGTCGAGGACCAGCGACGCGAGAGTGACCGGCGGGCCCAGGTAGCCCAGGTGCCGGCACATCAGAGTTCTTCGGGGCGCGGGTCGCGGGCGCAGCGGAAGCCGGCGAAGATCTGGCGGCGGATCGGGTAGTCCCAGTTGCGGAACGTACTGCGCGCCACCACCTCGTCGGTGCCGAACGAGCCGCCGCGGAGCACCTTGTACTCCGGGCCGAAGAACACCAGCGAGTACTCGTCGTACGGCCACGCGCGGAATCCCGGGTAGCCGCCGAAGTCGCTCGACGTCCACTCCCACAGGTCGCCGATCAGCTGCTCCACCCCGAGCGGCGATGCCCCGGCCGGATACGCCCCGACCGGTGCCGGCGACAGGTGCCGCTGGCCGAGGTTCGCGTGCTGCGGACCGGGCGACTCGTCACCCCACGGGAACCGCCGCGTCCGCCCGGTCGCGGGATCGAACCGCGCCGCGAACTCCCACTCCTCCTCGGTCGGCAGCCGCTTCCCGGCCCACTTGGCGTACGCCTCCGCCTCGTAGAAGCAGACGTGCATCACCGGCTCGTCCAGCGGCAACCGCTCGCGGTGCCCGAACCGCAGCCGCCACCACTCCCCGTCCGCCTGCGACCAGAACCTTGGCGCGACCAACGAAGCCTTCCGCACGTGCGCCCAGCCGGCGTCCGACCACCACTGCGGATCCGCGTACCCACCACCGAGCACGAAGTTCAGGTAGTCGCCGTTCGTCACCGGTACCGTGTCGATCACGAACGGCTTCACGTGCACCGCGTGCGCCGGGCGCTCGTTGTCCAACGCCCACGGCTCGATCGACGTACCCATCTCGAACACGCCACCCGGTACGAAGACCTCGGCCGACGGCAGCGCGCGCCCGGCGGGAGGCGGCGGCGCATCCAGGACGGGCGCACCCTCGCGCAACTGGTGCGTCGCGAGCATCGTCTCGTCGTGCTGCTGCTCGTGCTGCGTGATCATCCCGAACGCGAACGCGTTGTCGACGAGCTCACGCCCGGTATCGAACTTCACGTGATCGAGAACGTCGAGCACCTTGTCGCGTACTTCGTTCACGTACACGCGTGTCTCCGCCGGGCCGAGCAGTGGCAGCGACGGGCGGTCCGCCCGCGGGTGCTGGAACGCGTCGTACAGTTCGTCGATGTCCTGGCGGAGCGGCTCGCGGCCGCCGACATCGCGGACCAGCCAGAGTTCCTCCTGGTTGCCGACGTGGGCGTAGTCCCAGACGAGGGGTGACATCAGCTTCGAGTGCTGTTTGACCAGGTCGTCGGTGTCGACCGCGTCGGTCAGCTGCACCGTACGGGCCCGCGACCGCTCGAGCTGCTCGCCGGCGTAGGCCCGCAGACCTTCGGGCGACAGGTCGGACAGTTGGTGGTTCATGAAGCTCGCCTTCCTTGGGTGTTGTCGACGATGCGCTGCAGCCGGGTCGCGACGGCAGCGGTCAGTTCGGGATCCGCACCGGTCCGGTCGAGGATCGCGGTGCCCAGCGCGACGACGTCGCGCGCGGCCCGCAGTACCAACCTGTCCTTCAGCCCTTCACGGGCGGCCGGGAACCAGCGGCCGGCGGCCGGCTCGGCCGCGGCCAGCACCTGGTCCAGCGGCGCGGACATCAGTGCGGTGAGCAGCAGGGTCGGGGCGATCCACCCGTCGCCTGGCTGCGCGTCGAGGTAGCGGACCTCGAGGTACCCGCGCGGCCGGACCGGCGGGAAGAGCGTGGACAGGTGGTAGTCGAGGTCGTCGTACGTCGGCCTGTCACCGGGCAGGGCGCCGTCGACCCAGGCCCCGAACGTGAGGCCGATCGGGGCGTCCCACTTCTCGCCGCGGCGCAGGCAGAGCACCGGCGCCGCCATCGCCGTCCGTGCCCACGCCGCCGCCGGGTCGCCGTCGAGCGGAGGTGGCTCGGTGAACGGAGCGCACGTCCCGAACGTGGCCTGAGTACGAGCTGAGGCCCAGCCGGTGTCGGAGCCGGCCCGACGCCGGGAGTTGGCGAACAGCGCGACCAGGGCGGGACCGAGATCGTGCAGCGCCCGCCAACGCAGAGCGGTCTGGTCAACTTCGCCGGCGTCCAGGCAGACCTGCAGGCCGGCCGTACTGCACATCATCCGCGGGCCGTGGGGTCCGAGTCGCTGGAAGGCGTGTTCCATCGCGGCGTACCGCGGGACGCTGAGGATGCGGCGGGGTGCGCGGAAGGGGTCGAGACCGTACGAGCCGGGGACCAGGTCCGCGTCCAGAAGGAGTGAGGTGAGCTCGGCGGCGTCCGCGGCGGTGTCGTCGATCAGTCGCGGGATCGAGTCCGTCGCGGGCCCGGAGATCTCCACCTGGCCACCGGGTTCAACGGTGACCAGAGCGCCCCGGCTCAACGGCAGCTGCGGACTGCCGCGGACCAGGGTCGCGGGGGCGTGTTCGCCCAGGGCTTTGCTGAGTTGTCCGGCGTCGAGCGGCCGGTGCGGGTCTTCCGCGTGATGCACAGTCCACTCGAGCTCGACGCCGTACAGGCGAGGTGGACCGTGCTTGAAACAGACCATCGCGACGTAACCCTCAGCCTCGGCCCGGGAGCCGATCGGGGTCGTCGCCGGAAAACCACCGGGCGATGTCACGTCAGCGAACCTAGCTCCGGGTCCAGGGCTGGACAACCGACCAGAGAATTACCGGTCGGTGACGCCTGGGCAGCGAGTCGACTCATGCCCGCCATGTTCCCCGGCGCCACCGACAGAAATCTGACGGATGAGCTACCCCCGGATTCTGCTCTGGGCGAACGCTAGTTCCGGTAGGCCTCGATTTCGTCGATGAAGACGCCGGTTTGGTACTTGTCGTGCATGGTCTTGTCGAACGTCAGGCGCAGCCAGCGGGCCTTCGCGGGCGCGAAATCGAGGTCGTACCAGATTCTCGAGGCGCCGTTCACCGAGCTGACCTGTCCGCGATCCGTGAAGTTCACGCCGTCTTCACTGGTCGCGACCGTGATCTGGTCGGGCCGGTAGTCCGGGTACTCCTCGTAGGCGTGCACCCGCACCTTGCCGACGCTCTGGGCAGACCCCAGGTCGATGGTGACGATCGGCTGCACGCTGTCACCGATGGAGGCCAGCTCGTAGCCGAACTGCTTGCCGTCACCCCAGTTGTCGCCCAGCACCCCGTCCGTCGCCTCGTTACCCGCATCCGGGAACCGTGCCGAGGGCGCAGTCCGCTCGTACGTCTTCCCGCCGGCAAGGTTCTGCTGCCCCAGATACTGCCCCGCAACCTCCACCCCTTGCAGGTCGTACGTCCCCGCACTGTCCACGACGAGCTTGAGGTACCGAGCCTTTGCGTTCAGTCCTAGGAACGCGTCGCCACCAGAGTTGTCCGCGGCATCCGCCCACTTCACACCGTCGTACGAGATCAGCACGCGGTACTTACTAGGCGGGGTGCCGCCCCAGTGGAGTTGCACACCATCCACCTGAGCCTGACGGCCCAGGTCGAACTGCAGCCCGTTCCTGGTGTACCGCAGGCCTTTCAGAGGCAGTCCTGCCGCCGCGTCGAGCGCCAGTACACGGATCCGCTGCATGTAGCTCACGTCCGGCGAGTACTTGTCGCTCGCCTGGACCACGGCGTTCGCCAGGTCGTGTGCCAGGCCCGGGTTGGTCTTGCCGAGATGGTTGAGAACCTCCCAGTCCTCCATGCCGTCCCGCAACGACTCGTACCGCGGTGAGGCCTCGACGGTGTTGTGTTCCTTGTCCGGACGCACGATGTAGCCGTCGCCCTTCACGGTCTGGTCGCTCATCTTGTACTGCCAGTTGCCGTACGCCCAGTGCAGGTACCCGGTGGCGCCCTTGCCGTAAGCGAGCCACATGGTCTGCCGCTGGCTCCACTCCGGCTGGTCGATGAACCTGTTCAGGTGGTTGCCGGCCGGGACGTTGCAGTTGTAGAACCACAGCGGCTTGCCCGCCTTGCGCTGGTCGTCGAACGGCTTCGGGTTGATCGTGTATGTGAACAGGTTCGGGATCACGATGTCCTCGACCTGCGCGACCCGCGGCGCCAGGTCGTTCACCACCGCGTCGCCGATCTTCACGTCCGGCCAGTACTGCCGCAGTTTCTTCGCGATCCCGAACCAGCCCGGGTCGCCACCGGCCCCCGGCTCGTCACCGACGTGCATCCAGAACATGCCGGCCCAGCCCTTGTCGGCCAGGTGTTGCCGCAGCGCGGGGTAGAACTGCTTGTACCAGTTGTCCGCCTCCGGCGAGTCCCAGTACGCGAAGTCCGGGATCTGGCTGCCGGTCTGCTTGGGCGTCACCTCCTGCAGGTACCGGGGGAACTGCGGGTTGCGGTCCGGGTTCTGCGGACCGGCGCCGGTGAATCCCTCCAGCCGGTTCACCACCCCCTTGTCCAGGAACCGTTGCACGACCTGGTCGAAGCGTGCGAAGTCGAACGTGTAGTTGCCAGCAGCATCGACCTTGCTGCCGCCGTCGGTGAGCAGGTTGATCAGTGGCAGTTGCAGATCGTTCTGCCGGTACCGCTTCATCGTGTCGGCCCAGTTGTCGATCAGCTGCCACCACTGCGGCGAGTACCGGTCGTGCCCGTAGAACAGCTTGACGGTGTCGCCCGCGCCCGGGTCCCACGAGGTGAGCCCGAGGAAGTTCGTCCACATCACGTTGGTGAACTCGCTCCGGTTCGCCGGTGGGATCACCACGTTGCGCGCGTTCACGCGGATCGGTACGTTCAGGTTGCCGTTGGTCGTACGGACGATCGCGTGGCCGGTGTAGACGCCGCCCTTGGCCGTGGCCGGTACGTGTACGCGTACCCAGATCGACTGCGTCTGGTCGGCCGGCACGTCGATACTCGTCCGGTTGAGCAGCCGGTCCGGGAAGTCGCCCGGCGCGGTCCGGATCGTCGGTACGACGAAGTTGTCCGGCTCCCAGCCGTTGTACGAGTTGCGGTCCAGGTACTCGTACCCGACCGGGTTGTAGCTGAGCTCGGTCTTCGGAATGGCGTCGGCGACGCCCTGCAGCGCGGTGAAGTCCACGCCCCGCACGGTGAACGCCGACGGCCCGCGGAGCACGATCTGGGCTGCCTCGTAGTCGTTCTTCGCGGTGTCGAGCCGGATGTCGTTGCCTGCCTCGGGCGACCGCCCGCTGTCCTTGAAGACCGAGTTGTACGACGTCTCGGTCCACATGCCCGGTGTCGCGCCGGCCGCGTGCGCAAGGGGCACCGAACCAGCCGTCGTCACCATCAGTCCACTCGCCACCACTACTCGTGTCCAGCGCATGCGGCCCAGCCTTCGCGGCCACAGCGAACCCGGCAATCCTCTGCCGGCAGCCCGCCTAGACCAATCAACGAAAACGCGGGCAGGTGGTGCAGGCAGTCACGCCAGGAAGCACGTAGAAGTAGCAACAAGACGTCCGCAACTTCTGCTCCAAAGACACCCCAAACGCCGTCGCCGCACGCTCCACGTGCGCTCCGTCCCCCACCAACCGCAACGCAGCCCGCACCTCATCCCCCACAGCACCCCACCGCTGCAACGACCCAAGCTTGACCCCAGGCTCATACGAGTCGAGGAAATCACCCACATGCTCCTTGTGCTGTGCAGCCGCAACCTCAACCGGAACGACCTCGCGAGAAAGCAGCGCCACCTCAGCCGGATAGTGAGCCACAGGATGCCGCCTGAACGCCAACGCCCCAGGAGAAACCTCAGGCGAAGCCCCTGTCACCGCCGCACAGACCGCGGCAACAAGAGAAGGCACCTGCACGTACCACATGAGCGTGAACATGGCCGCAACCTGCACCGGCGGCTCGATCGCATAGTCCCGCGCGTAGTCAGCCGCAGCAGCACCCCGCCACGACGCGGTCGGATCCCCACCGGCCTGCTGCTCCGCGATCAGCTCCGCACAAGAGATCCAGTCCGGTCCCGGTACGGAGTCCGCCGTACGCACAGACAGCCAGCTGACCGAGTCAGCCAGCACGTCCGCCAGGCGGCTCACGGTGTAGCTCACCCGGCCAGCCTACGATCCGGTACGACGACCGGCGCGCCACCGACCTCCACCACGGTCGCCTTGAGCCCGAACACCTCGTCCAGCAAAGCAGCCGTGAGTACGTCGACCGGACGGCCTTCCGCAGCGATCCGTCCCGCTCCCATCACGACCAGGTGGTCGGCGTACTGCGCCGCCAGTGTCAGGTCGTGCAGCACTGCGACGACCGTACGTCCTGTCGTGGCAGCACCGTGGACCACGTTCATCACGTCGACAGCGTGTGCCAGGTCCAGGTAGGTCGTGGGCTCGTCGAGCAGCAGGTGCTGCGTTCCCTGCGCAAGCACCATCGCAATCCACACCCGCTGCCGCTGACCGCCGGACAGTTGGTCCACCGGGCGATCCCGTAGCTCTGTCAGCTCAACAGCACGCAGGGCTTCGTCGATGGCAGCGTCGTCGTCTGCAGTCAGCCGTCCGAACAGACCGCGATGCGGATGGCGTCCCCGCGATACCAGCTCAGCCGCGGTGATTCCCTCCGGCGTCACAGGCCCCTGTGGCAACACGCCAAGCCTTCTTGCCAGCTCACGCGCCGGCAGCTGATGGATGTCCTTACCGTCCAGCAATACCTGTCCACTGCGCGGCACGAGCAGTCTGCTCATCCCACGCAGCAGAGTCGACTTGCCGGACCCGTTAGGGCCGACCACCGCAGTCAGCTGACCGGCCGGGACCTCCAGCGTCAGACCGTCCACGACCGGCGCGGCAGCGTCGTACGCGAGGGTCAGGTTCTCGACGTGCACGGTTCAGCGTCCCTTCTGCTGACGGCCGATGAGGTGAAGCAAGTACGGCGCACCGCACGCGGCCGTGACCACGCCGACCGGCAACTCGTACGGGCCGACGTGTGCCCACTGCAAACCGTTGCGTGCCAGCAGATCCGCCAGGACGACGAACAGCGCACCCAGCATCGCGGTGGTCAGCAAGGGCGGCCGCTCCATCCGGGTCAATCGCTGCGCGACCTGCGGTGCCACGAGTGCGACGAACGCGATCGGTCCCGCTCCGGCGGTCGCCATCGCGGCCAGTACGGTGGCGATCACCAGCAGCGCCAACCGGATCCGGGCCACTCGGACACCGAGCGACGACGCCACGTCGTCACCCAGCACCAGTGCGGACAGGTCCCGGTTGAACATCATTGCCACGGGCAACAGCAGGACGACCGCGATCAGTACCGGAATCCCGTCGCTCCACGCTCGCGCGTTGAGCGAACCGGCCAGCCAGGCGGCCGCGCGGCCCGCATCGTTCACGTCGCCGATCACCAGCAACCACGCGACCAGCGAGTTCGCCGCGGCCGCGACGCCGACGCCGATCAGCACCACCTTGCCGGCGTCGACCACACCGCGCCGGACCGAGAGCGCGCCGACGATCAGGGTCGCGATCAGCCCGCCGAGTACGGCCGCCAGCGGGATCCCGACCTTCGCGGCGAACCCGGAGATGTTGCCGCCGCCCGTACCCGCGAGCACGATCACTGCGACCGCACCCGCGGACGCGCCCGAGTTGACGCCGACGATGTCCGGACTGGCCAGCGGGTTACGCGACAACGTCTGCAGCAACGCACCGGAGACGGCGAACGCGATCCCCACCAGCAGGCCGGTCGCGACCCGCGGCAGGCGGAGTTCGAGGACGACGAGCCGGGTACCACGCCGGCCGCCGCCGAGCAGCACCTCCACCACGTCCGCAACCGGGAGCTTCGTCGTACCGACGCTCAGCGACACCAGCGCGACGACGATCGCCAACGCCGCGAAGACGATGCTCAGGGCAACGGTCCGGGATCTCACAGGGCCACCGCCCGGCGCCGTACGACGAGCACGAACAGCGGAGCGCCGACGATGCCGAGTACCACGCCCGCCTGTACTTCGCCGGCGCCGCCGACGAGCCGGCCGACGAGGTCCGCGAGTACCAGTGCGGTCGCGCCGATCACGCCCGCCGCGGGGATCAGCCAGGTGTTGCGGGCGCCGAAGATCCGCCGGGCGACATGCCCGGACAGCAGTCCGAGGAACCCGATCGGACCACACGCGGCGACCCCGGCCGCGGTGAGCAAACCGATCGCGGCAAGGCCGACCAGGCGCGCCCGACGTACAGACAAGCCGAGGCCGGCGGCCACGTCGTCGCCCAGGGCAAGCAGGTCGAGGTCGCGGGCGTTGACTGCGGCGAGGACCAGGCCTAGTACGGCGAACGGCAGTACCTGGCCGGCCACGTCCAACCCGCGGCCCGCGACCGAGCCGACCGCCCAGAAGCGGTAGCTGTCCAAGGTGTTCGCGTCGAGCAACACGATCGACGAGGTCAACGCGCCGAGCATCGCGGCCACCGCGGCGCCGGTCAGCGCGAGGCCGACCGGGGACGCGCCGGAGCCGCGGGACGCCAACTGCTGGACGGCGAACGTCGCGATCAGCGCGCCGATCAGAGCGACCCAGACGGTCGACGCCACCGAGTCGACCATTCCGAGCTGCAACCCCAGCACCACCGCGAACGCCGCGCCCGAACTCACCCCGAAGATGCCGGGTTCGGCCAGCGCGTTCCTGGTGTGCCCCTGCATGAGTGTCCCGGCGATCCCGAGACACCCCCCGATCAACACCGCAACCACCGTCCGCGGAAGCCGCAAACTCCGCACAATCACATCCGCATCCGACCCGTTGTCCACAGCCAACGCATGCCACAACGCCCCCGGCCCCAGCCACCGAGCCCCCAACGCAAGACTGGCCGTGAACGCCAACAGCAGAAGTAGGCCGAGACCGAGCAACGCACCGGCCCGACGTACCGCCGGCTGGGCGGCGGGCAACGGCGGCTGGCTTGGCGAGGGGGACGGCCGACTCGCCACCACCGCCTCACCCGGCGCCGGCGGGTGGTTCGGTGGGGGCGGCGACACGGGTGGTTGGGCGGGCGGCGAGGACATATGGTTAGGTTTGCCTTACTTGTGAGGTGGAGAGCCACCTTAACCTGCCACTCGTGCCGATCTGGAGACACCCGTGCGCCTGCCCCGCATCGCCGCCCTGCTCGCCGCTGCTGCCCTCGCGTTGACCGCCTGTGGATCGTCCGGATCCGATGACGACCCGGCCACCGGTGCGGCCGGCGACGGGTTCCCGCGGACGATCGAGCACGCGATGGGCAAGACCGAGATCAAGACCAAGCCGAAGCGGGTGGTCGCGCTCGACACCAGCTACGTCGACGCGACGCTCGCCCTCGACACCCAGGTTGTCGGGTACACCGACTACCGCACCATCAACGGCAAGCTCCCGGACTACCTCGGCGACGCACGCAAGACGTACGGCTCCGAAGCCGAGTCCGTCGGCACCCTCGCCGAACCGAACCTGGAGAAGATCGCCGCGCTGAACCCGGACCTGATCATCACCGCCAAGGTCCGGCACGAGAAGCTGTACGACCAGCTGTCCGCGATCGCGCCGACGATCATGTCCGAGACCACCGGCGCGACCTGGAAGGACAACATCCGGCTCGAGGCGAAGGCGCTCGGCCAGGAGGCCCTCGCGGAGAAGGAGATCTCGGCGTACGAGAAGGCCGCGAAGACGGTCGGCGACGCGATCAACGCGAAGGCGAACCACCCGACGATCTCGGTGGTCCGGTTCGTCGACGGGCCGACCCGGCTGTACCAGAACGCCAGCTACTCCGGGATCGTGCTCAAGGACGCCGGCCTGAAGCGGCCGAAGTCGCAGGACGTGAACGGGTTCGCGCTGGAGATCAGCCCGGAGCGGATCAAGGACGCGGACGCCGACGCGATCTTCGTCACCACGTACGCCGACGAGAAGGGCCTGAGCGCGAAGACCGCCGCTCAGTTCAAGGCGAACCCGCTGTGGAAGCCGCTCGCGCCGAAGGTCCACGACGTACCGGACCTGACCTGGATGACCGCGGTCGGTCTGCAAGGCGCGTGGTCGATCCTGGACGACCTGGCGAAGACGTTCGGCGTACCCGCGCCCGTCAAGCCGGAGTGATCCCGCGCGGGTAGGGTCGGGTGCATGACGGCTCTCACGCGGTGGCACGCCGGACCGTGGACGACCCGGGGTACGCGGCCGGGTGAGGCGCCGGTCCCCGGGCGGCGGCGGACGACCGACGAGCTGAACTTCGACGTCGTCGGCCTGGCGCGGATCCTCGGCCGGCGGCTGACCGGGCGGGACGAGCTCCAGGTCCGCCTCTGGCAGAACGAGCTCCGCCCGACCCACACCCGCCGCTGCGGCGTACACACCCTGGCCGACCCGTCGAACGCCCAGCTCCTGCACGACACCGCCCAGGAAGCGCTCGCCTGGCTCGCCGAACGCGCACCGGCCGGCTACGAGTTCGTCCTCACCGACGCCGTCGAACTCCGCCCCCTGCTCGACCTGTCCGCAGACGTGATCGCGGTAGAAGCCGTGGTACAGCTGGCCGACCTACCACTACCAGCCGCCCGCCTGGCAACCTCCCACGTACGCCCCGGCTGGTACGCCGGCGACGCCGTTTGCAACTGGTCCGGCCCACACCCCACGTCCGACGAGGCAGTAGCCGCAGTACAAACAGCCCGCACCGAACTGGTCGACCAGCTGCGGGCCGCGGGTCGAGATGACCTCGCTGCGACCGCAGATCGATGGCCCACGGTGCCCGTGGAGACGAACTAGCGGCTTTCCGGAACCTTTTCGGCGCCAGACGCCGATTTCTTACCGGAAAGCAGCCACCGCCCGAGGAAAGCCACCTCCCGCGCGACTACCTCCTCGTGGGCGTTGGTGAACGGCGCGTAGTGGTTGCCAGGGACCTGGAGGACCTCCGCCTTGGGGGTGGTGGCTGCTGCTTTGAGGGTGGGTGCTGCCAGGGCTGACTTGTCGTCCTTGCAGACGACGTAGAGGATCGGGCAGCGGGCGTCGGGGGCGTACTTCGCGGGCCGGTAGAACGCTGCGGGAAGGACCGAGCGGGCCGCGATCGTTTGTTGCCAGTCGGGGTAGCGGTTGTCGGGGCTGAGGATTTCGCTGCCCAGCAGGGCGTCCGGCGTGTTGAGGAGGGCTACCGTTCCGGTCGGGCCCGCCAGGTCCACCAGCCGCGGCGGACGGTTGAACCAACCACCGACGATGTCCGCGAGCGAACGGCCGAGGAGGCGTAGCGCACCGCCGGTCGACTGGTACCGGGAGGCATGCCGAGTGACAGTAGGCCCGTCGACGTTGGCGGACTGGGCGATCGCCGCCGCGATGCCCAGCTCCTCCGAGGCGAGCTGGACGATGTACCCGCCAGGAAGCGAGAACGCCCAGATCGCGACCCGCTCGACCCCAGGCAGCGTCTTCGCGTACGCGATCGCCGCCCGCCAGTCGTCCAGCTGGTCACGTACCCTCGCCACCTGCCGCGGCTCCCCCGCGCTCTCTCCGAAGTGCCGGTGGTCGAACGCCAGCACGCTGAATCCGGCCGCGGCGAACCGCTCCGCGAACCGATCCGTACCCGGCTCCTTCGTGACTCCGAAGCCGCCGGTCATCACCACGCACCCGCCGTTGGTACCCGGGTAGTGCCAGGCCGCACACGCAACCCCGGCACTCGTGAAGTTCACCTTCTCGCGCATACGAGAAGTGAACCACGTGGTTCGCAAATCTGTCTACGCCCGTTCCTCGCGCTCCAAAGCCCGGGTCAGCGCGGCGAACCCCGCCTCGATGCCGGCGGCGTCCCCACTGGTACGCCACTCGATCAGAAACCCGCGCAGCGTTCCGAGGATCAGTTCCGCCACCTCCGTACGGCGCTGTTCGTCCCACTCCTCCGGGCACAACCCCAGCAACGTCGGCAGGTACTGGCGCGACGCCGACCGGGCGAGATCGGCATACCGCGCGGCGTCGTACATCGCCAGGCCGATCGCCTGGTCGAGCACCCACGACTCCTCGCCGATCAGCGTCGGCCACATCGACCGCACTCGCGCCGCGAGCGATCCGCCCTGCGCGGCCGCGGCCGTGACGGCGCGGGCGATCCGGCGGTCGCGCAACTGCAGGACCGCTTGCGTCAGCAGGTCCTCCGGGCCGTCGAAGTGGTACAGCAGCACCTTGTGCGTCGTACCGGCCGCCCGCGCCGCGCGCCGCAGCGAGAAGTCGACCAGCCCGTTCTCGCCCAGGTCGTCCGCGACCTTGTCGAGCAGCTCCCGCCGCCGCGCCTCACCCCGCGGCGACTTCGCCGACCGCCGATACCCTGCCCGGTCGTCGTCGGTCACGTGAAGCTCGCGACGAAGTAGCCGACGCCGTACGGTGCTGCTTCGTAGGTCAGGTCGCCGTTCAGCGCCGTACCTTCCAGGGCTCCGGCGAGGACCTGCCACGGGGCGCGGCCGGCTGCCTTCAGCTCGGTTGCGAGGGCTGGGTCGAGGGCCTTGAGTACGTCGAGATCCTTGTGCTGGAAGGCGTTCGCGACGGTGGTGTCGAAGATCTCCGCACGCGGGTGCAGGTGTACGGGCGAGTGCTCGCTGCGGCGAGGTGATCCGTCCCCCATCACCAGCAGACCGACCCGTTCGTTGCCCCCAGCAATCTCCCGCCCGAGCTCCACACAGTCCCCAGGCGCAGCATCAACCGCCACCGCCCGGTAGGTCCGCGGCACCCCGGCCGCCTTCGTCTGCTCCAGCAACCACCCACCAACAGCCAAGGACAAAGGCAACACCTCCGCCCCAGCCCCGATCCGCACCTGCGGCGCCCCGTACGCCCCGAACCCACCACCGGCCTCGGCGTCATAAGCGCCTTCAATCCCGGAGCCGATGACGATGATGTGGGTGGTGTTGGACAGGTGGTCTATGGCGGTTAGGCAGGCGGTGCGTAGGTCGTCTAGGTCGGGGGTGGCGCCGGTGGCTAGTTCGGGGATGAGGAGGGGTGGGTGGGGGCAGACCGCGGCGGCGGTGACGGGCACGGGTCAGGCCTCTCGGAGGTAGCGGAAGAAGAGGTAGTCGTCGGCCGCGGCCAGCGACGACTTCAGTTTGAGCTGACGGGTGAGCGTGGACGGCGCACCGGCGGTGATCCGGCTGGAACCAGGACCGGCCAGCAGCGGCGCCAGCGTCAGGGAGAGCTCGTCGACCAGGTCGGCAACGGTCAGCGAACCAAGCAGATGCGGCCCACCCTCAGACAGCACCTGCGTCATGCCGCGCGCACCGAACTCGTCCACCACCGCCCGCAGATCAACCTCGGCGTCCCCGAGCACCAGCACCTCGGCGACCTCCGCGAGCGCCTCGCGCCGATCCGGCGGCGACGCCGCGTGCGTCACGACGATCGGCCGTACGGCGGACTTGAACACCGGGTTCACCGGACTGAGCTCGAGCCGCGACGACACGATCGCCAACGTCGGGTTCTCCGCCAGCCCGGCCGCGAGCCGCCACGAACGTGCCGCGCCGGACAGCTTCAGCGGGTTGTACCCCTCGTCCCGGATCGTCCCTGCCCCGACCAGCACCACATCCGCGAGCCGCCGGATCACGCTGAACACCCGGCTGTCGGACTCACTCGTCAGCGCCTTCGACTGCCCGTCGATCTCGACCGCGCCGTCGAGGCTGCTGACGAAGTTCGCCCGCAGATGCGGCACGGACCGGTCCGCGACCTCGTACACCGCGATCAGCTCGTCGTCAGACAGGTCATCCAGCTGTTGCATCACGCGAGACTCCTTCGGGTTCCGGCAGGCTGCCTTGCTCCACGCAGTACGGCAACGAAGTCGAGCGCCTGCCGAGCGGCCGGTACGTCGTGTACGCGGAACACGCGAGCACCCAGCCACGCGGACACGGTCAGCGCCGCGAGCGTGCCGTTGCCGCGCTGCCCCGGCGGAAGCTCGAGCGTCTCGCCGATGAAGTCCTTGTTCGACACGGCAACCAGGACAGGCCAGCCGGTGGCGGCGAGCTCGTCCAGCCGGCGGGTCAGCTCGAGCGACTGCAGGGTGTTCTTGCCGAAGTCGTGCGTCGGGTCGATCAGGATCCCGTCCCGCCGGACGCCGGCCGCGACCGCGCGGTCCGCGAGCGCGGTCGTCGTCCGGATCACGTCCGCGACCACGTCGTCGTACGCCATCCGATGCGGATCGGTGCGCGGCGAGAGGCCGCCGACGTGGCTGCAGACCAGGCCGGTACCGAACTCGGCGGCCGCGTTCACCAGGTCCGGATCGGCGCCGGCCCAGGTGTCGTTGATCAGGTCCGCGCCCGCGTCCGCGACCCGGCGCGCGACGCCGCTGCGGTACGTGTCCACGCTGATCACGAGCTCCGGGTGCCGAGCGCGGATCCCGGCGACGAAGTCCACGGTCCGGCGCAGTTCCTCGGTCTCGCTGACGGGTTCGCCGTACCCGGCCTTGACGCCGCCGATGTCGACCAGGTCGGCGCCCTCGGCGACCGCCTTGTCGATCGCCGCGTACGCCGCGTCGGTCGCGTAGGTCGCGCCGCGGTCGAAGAACGAGTCCGGCGTCCGGTTGACGATCGCCATCAGCGCGAACTCCCCGGCCCGGAACGTCCGGGTGCCGAGGCGGAGGATTCCGTCGTCTGCCACGCAGCCGACTCTACGGGGCGCTGCCCACCGAGGCGGGTACTTGTCTCGTCAGGAATTGCTGTTTATGGTGTCTCCAGGTTGGGAGCACAGCCTGCGGCGAAGTGCGAATCACGCAGGTGGACCCATGACCCTCCCGAACCTTCCTCGTCGGCATCGCCTTGTTCCAGGCGTCGAATGGTTGCGCCTGGCAACGAGAATCGGCGGCTGACGCCCGGTGGGTACGGCACTGCCGTCGCCGGCCAGGATCGGGTACGTCGACCGGCACGGCCGCCGCATCGATCGCACCATCTGGCGGGCCTTGTCCGCACGACCCGAGTACGTCGTGATCGCGAGCGACGTCGTGGGATGTGCCGGGCACCGGGTCCAGATCATGACGATCTGGCTGGGCCTGTACCTGCCGGTGGACCCGCCACCCATCTTCGAGACCCTGCTGCAGCCGATCGGCAGCGCGCGCCCCAGGGCGTGGACCTGGTCCTGCCTCGCGCAGGCCAGGACGGGCCACCGAACCGTCGTCGGCGAGCTCTCAGCCGAACAGTAGACGGTCGTCGGAGGTGGTACCCGAGCTGACGTCGGGGCGTGTTCGGGAGGGTCACGCCCCGGCGTCACCACCGTCGGGAGGGCGCTCGGCTTCGAAGATGCGGCTGTCGACCGGTGGCTGTCCGGTCAGCCGCGCGATCAGGTCGGCGGCGACCTCACGCAGTTTCCGGTTGTTGTTCTGCGAGTGACGGCGCAGCAATTCGAACGCTGTCCGCGCGTCGCACCGCTGCTGGCCCATCAGTACGCCGAGCGCCTGGTCGATCACCGACCGAGAGGCCAGAGCCTGCTCGAGCTGCGCACCCAGTTCCGACTGGGCAGACCGCGCCGCCAACGCGAGCGTCGTCGCCGCCTGCTCCGCGTAAGCCGCCGCGCGTTCCCGATCGGCCTCGCTGAACGTGTCCGGGCGGTCGTACCCGTACAGGTTCAGCACGCCGATGATCTGACCCTCGACAATCAGGGGAACGGCCAGTGACGCCTGCACCCCCAGCTCACGCGCAGCCGGGCCGTACGCGCGCCATCGCCGGTCCCGCGCCTGGTCCGGTACGTCGACCACGGCCCCACTCTCGAGCGCGTCCAGCGCCGGTCCTTCGCGGAGGCTGTACTGCTGCTCGTCGATCAGCGCCGCCCGCGCGTCGCTCGCGACCAACGTCACCGGCTCGCCGTCGTACCGCGTGGTGATCCCGCACGAGGCCGGCGGCTCGACGATCTTGGCCGCGACCTCCGCCACCTTCGCCAGCAGGTCCTGCAGATCCGGCCCGGCGATCAGCAGCGAATGCACCGAGCTCAAGGCGCCGACGAACGGCGCCGGCTGCTCCCCCGACACGTCGCCCCACCCCGATTCCGCACCCGCGATGGAATCCGGCGCTGTGCCGTCGCCGGCAGTTCCCAGCGTACGCCGGAAGTCCGCGAGCGACGACGAGCTGCCCGGGATGCCCAAACCTCCCCATATCCTATAGGATCTCGTGCAACATCCCGCCCACCGCTGCAGAACGGCTCCCGCATGGCACGCTTCACCGAGTTCGAGACGTACGACGTCCGTTTCCCCACGTCGCTGGACCTGGACGGCTCCGATGCGATGAACACCGACCCGGACTACTCCGCGGCGTACGTCATCCTGCGGACCGACGCCGGGGACGGGCTGGAGGGACACGGCTTCGCGTTCACGATCGGCCGCGGCAACGACATCGAGACCGCCGCGATCGAGGCGCTCCGCGACCATGTGCTCGGGCTCGACCTGGACGCCACGCTCGGTGACCTCGGTGGGTTCTGGAAGTCGCTCGTGCACGACTCGCAGCTGCGCTGGCTCGGCCCCGAGAAGGGCGTCATGCACATGGCGATCGGCGCGGTCGTCAACGCGGTGTGGGACTTGGCCGCCAAGCGCGCCGGCGTACCGCTGTGGAAACTGCTGTCGGACCTGACCCCGGAGCAGATCGTCGCCCTGGTCGACTTCCGGTACCTGACCGACGCACTCACCCCGGACGACGCGCTCGACATCCTGCGCAAGGCGGAGGCGGGCCGCGCCGGGCGGGAGGCGGTACTGCGCGAGCGCGGGTATCCGGCGTACACCACGACCCCCGGCTGGCTCGGGTACGACGACGCGAAACTGGTCCGGCTCTGCCACCAGGCGGTCGCGGACGGTTTCACCCAGATCAAGCTGAAGGTCGGCGCGAACCTCGACGACGACATCCGCCGGATGCGGCTCGCCCGGGAGGCGGTCGGCCCGGACATCCGGATCGCGATCGACGCCAACCAGCGCTGGGACGTCCCGGACGCGATCCGCTGGGTCGAGGCGCTGGCGCCGTACGACGTCTGGTGGGTGGAGGAACCGACCAGCCCGGACGACATCCTCGGGCACGCGGCGATCGCGCGGGCGATCGCGCCGATCCGGGTCGCGACCGGTGAACACGTACAGAACCGGATCGTGTTCAAGCAGTTCCTGCAGGCCGAGGCGCTGTCGTTCCTGCAGATCGACTCGGCCCGGGTCGCGGGCGTGAACGAGAACATCGCGAACCTGCTGCTGGCGGCCAAGTTCGGGGTACCGGTGTGCCCGCACGCGGGTGGGGTAGGACTGTGTGAGCTGGTCCAGCACCTGTCGATGTTCGACTACGTCGCGGTCAGCGGATCGACGCAGGACCGGGTGATCGAGTACGTCGACCACCTGCACGAACACTTCCTGGACCCGGTGCGGATCCGGGACGGGCACTACGTGGCACCGGTACGGCCCGGGTTCGGCGCGGAGCTGGATGCTGAGACGCTGACAGACTTCCGGTACCCGGGTGGCAAGATCTGGACCGACCTTAAGGAGAACTCGTGAGCGATTTCGACGGCCTGCGGGCTGTTGTCACCGGCGGTGCGTCCGGGATCGGGCTGGCGGCGGCCCAGCTGCTGGCGTCCCGGGGCGCCGAGGTGGTCGTGTTCGACCTGAAGCCCGAGGTCGACGCGCCGCTGACCGGGATCGCCGCCGACGTCACCGACGACGCCTCGATCAAGGCCGCGGTCGCCGCGGCGGCGCTGCAGCTCGGCGGCATCGACATCCTGGTGAACAACGCCGGCATCGGCGCCCAGGGCGACGTGACCGCGAACGACGACCTGCAGTGGCACCGGGTCCTGGACGTGAACGTCGTCGGCGTCGCGCGCGTCACCCGCGCCGCCCTGCCGTACCTGCGCAAGTCGGCCGCGGCCGCGATCGTCAACACCTGCTCGATCGCCGCGGTCGCCGGCCTGCCCAATCGCGCGCTGTACTCCGCCAGCAAGGGCGCCGTGCTCGCGCTGACGATGGCGATGGCCGCCGACCACGTCCGCGAAGGCATCCGGGTGAACTGCGTCAACCCCGGTACGGCGGACACGCCCTGGGTCGGACGCCTGCTCGACCTGGCGGCCGACCCGGTCGCGGAACGCGCCGCGCTCGAGGCCCGGCAGCCGATGGGCCGGCTCGTGTCGGCCGACGAGGTCGCCGCGGCGATCGCGTACCTGGCGAGTCCGTTGTCGGGTTCGACGACCGGTACGGCGCTCGCGGTCGACGGCGGCATGCAGAACCTGCGGCTCCCGGCGGTGCGCTCGTGAAGCTCTTTCCGGAAGGTCAGCGCGTCGGGCTCGGCGGTGCGCCGCTGGGCAACCTGCTCGGCGAGGTCCACGAGGGCGACGCGATCGCTACGGTCGACGCCGCGTGGGACGAGGGCTGGCGGTACTTCGACACCGCTCCGCACTACGGGCTCGGTCTCGCCGAGGAGCGGCTCGGTCTGGGGCTGCGGGGCAAGCCGCGGGACTCGTACGTGCTGTCGAGCAAGGTCGGGCGGATCATCTACGAGGCGTCCGATGCTGCTTTGGACGACGAGGGTTTCAACGTCAGTACGACGCGGCGGCGGCGCTGGGACTTCTCGCGCGACGGCGTACTGCAGAGCATCGAGGACTCGCTGCGGCGGATCGGTACCGATCGGCTGGACGTGGTGTACGTGCACGATCCGGACGACCACTACGAGGAGGCCGTCGCGACGGCGTTCCCGACGCTGATCGAGCTCCGCGAGCAGGGCGTGATCGGGGCGGTCGGGTCCGGGATGAACCAGTCGGCGATGCTGACCCGGTTCGTGCGGGAGGTCGACATCGACGTGATCATGCTGGCCGGCCGGTACTCGCTGATCGACCCGGACGCGCTGGACGACGTACTCCCCGCCTGCCTCGACAACAACGTCCAGGTAGTTGCCGTAGGCATCTTCAACTCCGGCCTCCTCTCCCAGCCCCGCCCGGCAGCCGGCACCACCTTCAACTACGAACCCGCCGCCCAAGCCCTGCTGGACAAGGCGAACAAGATCGCCGACATCTGCGAGTCCCACGGCACCACCCTCCCCGCCGCCGCCCTGGCGTTCCCGTTGGCCCACCCAGCCGTCGCAGGCATAGCCGTAGGCTGCCGCACCCCGGACGAGGTCCACACCAACGCAACCCTCGCCCGAACCGAGATCCCCCCAGCCCTCTGGTCCGACCTCAAGTCAGCCGACCTACTCCGCACAGACGCTCCCACGCCCTAGCCCACCGCGCCACACCACCCGCCCGCCGGCGCCGCCTGCATCTCCCGCGCGCCGGGGCCGCAGGCCCCGGCGCGCTTACTCCGTAGGTGTGGTGCGTGAGGCTAGGTGGAGGGCTAGGCGTTCGTCTGGGTTGGTTAGGTCTACGCCTAGTAGGTGCTGGATCTTGTTGATGCGGGCGGACGCTGTGTTGCGGTGGATGCCTAGTACTGCGGCTGTTTCGGCCAACGACGACTCCGTGTCGAGATAGACGGCCAGTGTGGTAACCAGGTCGCCCGGTTGATCCTTGATGGGAGCAAGGAGCGCCCGGGCGGCCGGCTGGAACGTGTCCGTACGCGTCCACGCAAGCAGCAACTGCGCCAAGCCCAACCGGTCCACATGCAGGAAGCGGCCCGTCTCGGCCCGACCACGAGCCAGCCCGGCAGCATCACCTGCTTCTGCGAGGGTGGTGGCGATACCACTCGGACCCGCCTGCACCCGCCCCACACCGACGTACGTGTCAACCGTCTGCACCAGCCGGCGCTGGACCCGGCGGATCGCGGCAGCTTGTTGCTGTACCTCGGTCGCAGTCGGCTCACGTACTGCGGTGATCCACGCGGACCACCCGTCCCCCTGCTCCACCACGACCGCCCGCAGCCCTTCCGCGTCGAACGCCTCCACGACGTCGGTGCGTCGACCCGCCACGTCCACCTGGCCGTCAGCACCGATCCGGATCCCGGTGTGCCAGCCGTCGAGCTGCCAGCCGAGATCGACGGCCCGTCTCCGCGTCGCCTCGGACGGCTCCCCGTGCAGGAGCTCACCGAGGAGCGAAGTACGTTGACGCGCGTCCCGCTCCAACTCGAGCCGTCTGAGCGCCAACCGCTCCCCCACAGCAGGTGCGACCACCGTCAGCACCTCCGGTACGGCCGCAACCTCAGCCGGAACCACACCGGGCAACCGCGCCACCAGCCAGCACACAGGCCCCACACCTAGAACCGCCACGGCCAGCAGCACAGCCCCGCTCGCCAGATCCACCCGGTACGGCGCCGCCCACGCCACTGGCACCTGAGGCAGCGCGGCCGCCAGCGCAGCGCGATCCTCCGGCTCCAGCGGATCACCAGCGAGCGTGCCGCCGTCAGCACCCGCCAGCGTCACGGGACGATCCAGGACGGCGGACGTTGTCCGTAGTACCGACGTGAGATCACCACTGGCCCGCCTGAGCGCGGCAACCGCTCGCAATACGAGGTCTGATCGCAGTACCTCTGGCTCGGCGGTCACGCGTCGCAAGTACTCATGTGCCGCCAACGGATCCGGGCACCCCAGCACCGGCAACTGCAACCGCTCCGCGAGCAGCTCGGCCCCACGCCCCAACCGCTCAGTCCCTGCCAGCAGCAAAGCCCCAGCCCCCGCAGCCGCCGCCCGACTGATCAAGGCATCCACCCGCCAGTCCCGGTGATCGTCCACCACCAACACCACCAACACCCGCCCCGCCAGCCCCTCAGGCTGAGCTCCAACCCCCAGCACCACAGAAGACCCGGTAAGGGAAGCGGTGTCCTGCTCTGGTCCAGCCAGGACGACTACGTCTTTCCAACCGGGGGAAGCGAGCAGGGCGGCGAGGGTGGTCACGACGCCTCCAGGAGTTGGGGGTTGCAGGCGAGGCCGAAGGCTTCTGGGGAGACGTGCGGGAGGCGGTCCGGGTGGTGCCACCAAGTTGGGGCTGGGAGAGCTACGACTACTACCTCGTCGCCGGTACGAACGGCGTCCACCGCGATCGGTTGGAGAGTACGGCGATCCAGTACACACAGCAGGTCTGGTGTGGTGACCACAGGCGCACCGTCGACCAACGCCAGCAAGTACTCGTTCTCGGTCTCGATGCGGATGACCGCCCGGCTCGCGGTGTCCACCACGCACAGGCTCCCGCGACCGAACGCCGCACCACCATCGGCGATCACGTGCCGAGCGACCTCCTCCACCCGCCCACTGCCGAGCAAACGCCCACCCAAACCATCCGCAACGTCAGCAGGCCCAGCGCCCGGCTCAAGCGCAGCATGCGCCCGTCCAAGACCAAGAGCCCGCGTGAGACTCCCCTCGACCGCATCCACCGCAGCAGCTTCGACGGGCGTCGGCGCCAGCGCCAGTACGGCCCACCCGCCGGTGTGAGCGACGAAGCTACGCACAGCCCGCTCCAACCCACCAGCGTCGACGTTGTCGACCACGATCACCTGGCCGCTCGGCTCGCTCAAGGCACACGGGGTCAGCGACCGGCCCGCCACCGCCCACGAGAACTGATCCAGCCGCGGCAGCGCCCGGCCCATCAGATCCGCGTCGACGACCGGCAGCCCGAGATCGAGCGCGGCGATCAACGACGTCAGCCCGTTCAGTCCGCCGGCCTCCAGCGACATCAGCCCGGTCACGTCCACCCCGGTCCACCGGCTGACTGCGCGTACAGCGGTCTCGAACTCACCGCCGCTCGGCAGCTTCTCCATCAACACGCTGGTCGCCCCGACCACCCCGATCGGGCTCACCGACACACCGGGCAGGTCGGATGCATCCCGCAGTACCAGCTCCCCCGCGCCGAGCCGCCGCCGCAGCATCCGCCCGAACGCGCCCGCATCGCCCCCGCCACCGGAGCCGAGCAACGTCACCCCGACGACCAGCGCCTCCAGATCCTGCTCGCGAACCGTCGTCGCCATCCCCCGATCCTCCCACCGCGGATCTCCACCACTCATCAACTGCGCCGAACCGGCCGCGCCGCACGCCCCCCGAGCGTGCGACGGACGCGCACCAGGAGGTGTGAGTGCTGGAAGTCCGGGTTGGAACCCCGGCCCGCCGCGGAGGGGTCAGCACGGCGAGCCGAGGGTCAGGGGACGAGCACGTCCGAGCGGCGCTCGACGGGGGTGAACTCGACGTCCAGGTCGAAGCAGGACGGGCCGAAGACTGCCAGCGCCTCGGGGGTGCGCATCAGATCGGGGGTCGAGATGCCGACGACCGTCACCCGCTGGCCGTAGCGGAGGCCTTCGGTGGTGATCGGCTCCGCGGTGTCGCCCTCCAGTACGCAGATCAGGTCCGGCACCGTACACACCACCTCGCCGTCGACCTCCGCGACCAGGTTCTCGTTCTGGAAGCGCAGCGCCAGCTCGGACGTACCGTCGTACGAGGTGAACCGCGCCCGCCCGCGCGCGAAGCCCTCGAGCGTACGGCGTTCCACGTCGACGACCTTGCCGCGGAACAGCACCCGCAGGTGGCTGTACAACGTCGGCGCCAGCGCGGCCCGGATCGCCTCGACCGGATCCGCGTGCGCCGCCCGCGCCTCGCGGACGGCCCGCCCGATCGACAGCCCGAGCGACAACGTCCGCGGTACCGCCGTACGACGAACCTCGGCACCCGTCATCGAGTACTCGGCGATGTGCGCGACCCCGCCCAACCGGATCGTGATCCCGCGCGCCAGCCACTCCATATGCCGGTTGTCCGTACCGGTGTCGATCACCACCGTCTCGTCGTGCTCCCCCGCAATCGCCATCGGCGACCCCGGTACGCCGTACACCGAGAAGGTCTCCATCTGCAGCTCAGGGAACGCCCGGCCCATCCCGTCCGCGTCGACCACCGGCAGACCGGTGCGCGCGGCAACGAGCAGCGGAATCATCGAGTTGATGCCGCCGCACTCGATCGGCATCGTCGCGTCGGCGCGCCGGCCGAGGTGCTTCTCCAGCGCCCGCAGCGCGCCGACGGGTTCGCTGCCGCGCGGGATCTTCTCCACGATCACGGTCGGCGCACCCATCTGCGCGGTCGGGATCACGAACGCGTCGTCGGCCAGTTCGTCCGGATCGAGGACGGTGACCGGCCCGTGTTCGCGGATCGCCTGTTCGACGAGCAGCCGCCCGATCAACGGGTCGCCGCCGCCACCGGTACCGAGGATCGCCGCACCGCGGGCGAGATCTTTCAGATGCTCGATGCCGAGTTCCCAACTCATACGGTCTCCAGGGCGCGGATCGGGTCCAGGTCGTAGCCGAAGTACCGCGGGCCGACCAACTCGATGCCTTCCGGCGAGTGCCAGCGTTCGTCGGACGGCGCCGCGAGCACGCTGACCCGGTGGCCGTACCGCAGGGCCTCGGTGGTGATCGGTTCGCCGGACTCGGTGTCGAGCACGATGATGAGGTCGGGCGTGGTCGCGACCGCCGTACCGTCGAGTTCCGCGACGAGGTGCTCGTTCTGGAGGCGCAGTACCAGCAGGCGTCCGTGGGACGCGTCCAGTCCGTCGACGGCGGCGTCGCCGCGCGCGAAGCCGGTGGTCGTACGGCGTTGTACGTCGACGACCTTGCCGACGTGCAGCAGCCGCCCGCCGAGCTCGTCGACCACGGCCGCGACCGGATCGGTGTGCGCGCGCTGCGCCCGCTCGATCGCGCGGCCGATCGTGACGCACTTGCTGAGCGTCCCGGCCACGAACGAACCGCGCACCTCGGCGCCGGTCATCGCGTACAGCGAGACGATCGCCGAGCAGCCCATGTCGACGGTTGCGGAGCGGGCGAGGCGTTCGGCCCATTCGTTGCTGACTGTGTCGAAGACGCCGCGGTTGCCCTTCTCGTCGACGATCGACATCGGCGTCGCCTCGATGCCGGCCAGCGTCGGCAGCACCATCTGCAGTTCGGGGAATGCCCGGCCCATCCCGTCGCCGTCCACCAGGGGCAGCCCGAGTTGCGCGGCGGCGATCACCGGTACGGTCGAGTTGACGCCGCCGGCTTCGATACAGGCCAGGTGGGTCGGCGTCTTCCCGACGTACTTCGCCAGCGTCTGCACCGCGACCGAGATCTGGTCCGCCGACGGCAGCTTCTCCACCATCACCGTTGGTGCGCCCATCATTGCGACCGGCAGTACGCAGGCGTCGTGCGGAAGGTCGCCAACGGCAACGATCTCCACCGGCCCGTGTTCGCGCACGGCCTGCTGCGCCAGCAGCCGCCCGATGTGCGGATCCCCACCCCCACCGGTCCCCAACACAGCCGCCCCACGCGCCAGCGCCCCAAGATCCTCAGCCCGCAGCTTCATCCCAACCACTCCACTCCAGCGGCGGGTCGGTGGGGGGCGGATGCCCACGCCATCACAATCGCCGAGGCCGCCAGCCGCCCGGCGGGGCGGGTCGCCCGGCGTTGGATTGTGATGGCCTGCAGATCCGCGTTCATCGGGGTTCTCCCAGGCGGAGGTCGCCGACGGCTTTGCAGCGGATGCGGGTGGCGTTGCCGGGGAGGTACGGGATCGGGACCTCGTCGAAGTCGACGATGCGGACGGCGGCGGGGTCGGCGCCGGCGGCGACCGCCCGGTCGACGGCCTCCTGACGCGCCTCGTCGACGACCGCATCGCGGCGGCCCGGGTCGATCGCGTACACCCGGTCCACCTCGCCGCCGACCTGAGCGATCGCGGCGCCGATCGCGTTCGCGACCGCGAAGTTCTCCGGCCGGTGGACGGCGAGGCTGCCGGGCAGGTCGTCCGGGAGCAGGATCGACCCACCGCCGACCGCCACCACCGGCAGCGGGTCCGGCGAAGTGCGCATCCGCTCCACCGCGTCCGCGATGTCCGCGGCCACCCGCGCCAGCGCGGCCTTCACCAGCGTCGGATCGAGCTCGGCCACCGCGTCCGCGGAACCCACGTCGGCCCGGCCCGCCGCGACCGCGATGTCGGTGGCCGTCAGCGTCCGGCCGCCGAAGACCAGAGCCTCCTCGGTCAGGCGGTACCCGACCGACCGCGGGCCGACCGTCACGACATCGTTGTCCGAGGCAACCAGACTGCCACCGCCGATGCCGATGCTGAGTACGTCCGGCATCCGGAAGTTGGTCCGTACGCCGGCCACGTCCACCTCGGTGGTCGCCTCCCGCGGGAACCCGTGGGTGAGTACGCCGACATCGCTCGTCGTACCGCCGACGTCCACCACCGCACAGGTGTCCAGGCCGGACAGCAGCGCCGCACCGCGCATCGAGTTCGTCGGGCCGGACGCGAACGTCGCGACCGGGTACCGGCGGGCGAAGTCGACGTCCATCAGCGTGCCGTCGTTCTGGCTCAGGTACAGCGGCGCGGTGATGCCGTGACCCGCGACGGCACTGGCCAGTCCGTCGACGATCGAAGCGGCGAGTTCGCGGAGTGCGGCGTTGATGATGGTCGCGTTCTCGCGCTCCAGCAGACCGATCCGGCCGATCTCGTGCGACAGGGAGATCGCCACGTCGTCGCCGAGCTCGGTACGCAGGATCTCCGCGGCACGCAGCTCGAACTCGTTGCTGACCGGCGAGAACACCGACGAGATCGCCACCGACCGGACGCCGTGCCGCAGCATGTCGGCGGCGTGCCGGCGGAGCTCGTCCGCGTCCAGCTCGGCGATGTGCCGGCCGTCGAACTCGTGCCCGCCGTGCGCCAGGTAGCTCCGCCCGCTGACCGCCTCGACCAGCCGCTCCGGCCAGTCGACCAGCGGGGGCAGGGACGCCGTCGCCGGGAGACCGAGCCGCAGTGCCGCAGTCGGGGCGAGGCGACGGGCCTCGATCAGCGCGTTGATGAAGTGCGTGGTGCCGATCATCACGGCCTGTACCTGCGCCGGGTCGAAGGATCGCTCCGCCTGCAGCCGGTCCAGGGTGTCGATGATGCCGGCGGTCACGTCCGCACTGGTCGCGGACTTGTTCGCCGCCAGCACGTTGACGTCGGCACCCTCGCCGTCGAGCAGTACGGCGTCGGTGTTGGTCCCACCGACATCGATACCGATACGCATTCGTGGAAGTCCCTTCAGTTGGTTGCCGGGAGGGCGTTCACGTCGGTGACGGGTTCGGTCTCCATCGTGCGGCTGGTACCGATGCCGCGGATCAGGCCGAGCTTGCCGGCCACGACGTACGCCAGGAAGCCGACGACGAGCGAGTTGATGCTCGGCAGGCCCCAGGCGACGTACTTGCCGATCAGCGCCGCGCCGATCCAGATCACGATCGTGGCCGGTACCCAGGTCGGCGCGGTCGCGGGCAGCGTCCCGCCGGCGCGCGAGGCCTCGAGGTCGGGGCGCCAGCGCTTCACCACGAAGTACTCCGCCACCATGATCCCGGCGATCGGCGGGAACGCGACACCGAGCACGATCAGGAACTCGGTGAACTTGTCCAGGATCCCGCCGGCCGCGAGCACGCTGCCGAGCACGCCCACCGCGAGCGTGACGACCGCCCGGTTGACCCGCCGGCCGAAGACCGTGCCGATGAAGTTCACCACGCCGAGCCCGGAGCTGTAGAGGTTCCAGTCGTTGATCTTCAGCGTGCCGAGGATGATCACCAGCGTGCCGACCCAGCCGACCGACGAGGTGACGATCGTGATCACGTTGGCCGAACCAACGGCATGCGCGAGCAGTACGCCGACCAGCCCGATCACGTACTCGCCGAGCGTCACGCCCAGCACCGTCTGCTTCACGACGTCGCCGACCGTACGGTTGTACCGGGTCATGTCCGGCGTGATCACCGCGCCGACGATGAAGCCGCCCGCGACCAGCGTCGTACCCTCCAGCAGGCTCAGGTGCGGACCCGGCGGGGCCGCATTCACCAGCGAGCCGAGGCTGTGGTCGGACAGTTCGCTGATGATCGACCAACCGACGAGCAGCAGGAACGCCGGTACGGTCACGTACGCGACCCAGGCCATCGAGTGGAAACCGCGCAGGACGACCAGCGTCACGAGCAGGCCGAACACGAGCGACCAGCCCCACGTCGGGAGTACGCCGATCAGCTGGCTGAGGCCGGCCGCGGACACCGCGGACTGGATCCCGAACCACCCGATCAGGCTGATCCCGATCGCCAGCCCGATCAGCGACGAGCCGGCCTGGCCGAAACCGGTCCAGCGCGCGATCACCGAGGTCTGCAGCCCTTCGCGGGCACCGATGACGCCGATGAAGATCGCGACGATCTCGAGGATGACCGCGCCGAGCGTGAGCGCCCAGAACGCGTGCCAGAAGCTCATCCCGAACCCGAGCGTCGCACCGAGCAGGAACTGGCTGAGCGCCGAGATCTGCCCGAACCGCTGCGTCGCGACGGACCACCAGGAGTACCGCGCATGCTCGGGGACCCGGGCGAGGGCGTAGTCGTCGGCACCTACAGAAGAACCGGCCATGGTGGGACCTCCAGCTCAGGGATTTCACCGAACGTACGTCCGCGCGTGGCCCGCCTCACCGTCCAGTGTGCACACCCGGCGGGTTCCGACTGTGCATCTCGCCCAGGTCTGTACTGTTGTCGCGATGGCCGGACGCATACCCAACTGCGGAGCGCGACTGCTCCGCGTCCTCGGCGTACTCACCGTGGTCGCTGGGGTGTTCGCGATGCACGGCCTCACGTCCCATCACGACGCCGCGATGGCGATGCCTGGTACGTCGATGGTGGTCATGGAGCATCCGGCCGGGGTCCATGTGATGCCTGCGGACGAGATGCAGGACATGGGCGGCGCCTGTATGGCCGTACTGACCGGGCTCGTGTTGTTGCTGTCGCTGCTGCTCGGACTGCGCAGTCTGCTGGTGTGGCGCGCGGTCGGTGTGCCGGTCTATCGGCTGACTCGGGTGCTGGGCGAGCGGTCGCCGCCGCGGGTCGTGCTGTCTTCCTTGGGAGTACTGCGGATATAGGCCGACGTGCGCCTTTGTTCCGCCGTACCTACACACAAACCAAGGAATGTGATGACGCACGTCTACCGTACGACCGCGGCCTCGGCCGCTCTGCTCGCCGCTGCGCTCGGCCTCGCCGGCTGCGGTGATTCCAAGACCGGCTCGGGGTCGATGCCGGGGATGAGCCACGGCTCGAGCATGCCGATGACGCCGACGACAGCGCCGAGCAACTCCGCCGGAGCCTTCAACGACGCGGACGTGATGTTCGCGTCGCAGATGATTCCGCATCACCAGCAGGCCGTTGAGATGGCGGACTCTGCGTTGCAGAAGGCAACGACCGCCGAGGTCAAGAAGCTGGCGACGGCGATCAAGGCGGCGCAGGACCCGGAGATCAAGCTGATGTCCGGGTGGCTGACCGCGTGGGGCAAGCCGGTCCCGACGCCAGGCGAGCATGCCGGTCACACGATGACCGGCATGATGAGCCCGCAGGAGATGGCCGACCTGTCCAAGGCGAGCGGCAGCATGTACGACCGCATGTGGGTCACGATGATGATCAAGCACCACCAGGGCGCAGTCACCATGGCCAAAACCGAACAGTCGACCGGCAAGAGCACGGCGGCTGTCGCTCTCGCGAAGAAGATCCAAACAGCCCAAACCACCGAAATCGCCACCATGCAACGCCTACTCGGCCGCCTCCCGGCGGCCTAACCACCAGGCGGACGCGAGCGCGGAGGCGGGGCAGTCGGGGTGTGGGCTGGAGGCCCGGCCGGCACCCCGCTTCGCCACCCATCGCCTGAGTCCTCCGTCAGGACGGTTGCCAGGTGACTTGGAGGTTGTCTCGGCGGCCGAGTTGTTCTATGCGGTGGGTGACCCGGCTGCTCTGGGCTTCCAGGGTGGCCGGGTCGTCTGCTTGCAGGCGGAGGATCAGCTCATCTGGGGTCGAATGGATCGTCCAGGTGGCTGAGCCGAGGTCGACCACCAGTTCGTCCGGGGACTCGGACAGGACTTGGAGGCCGCCGGGGCCGTGGGCGAGGTGGCTGGTGAGTTGGGTCAGGTAGCGGTCGGCGCGTGGGGTTTCCACGTGGGCTTCCAGAGCTGGCATGGCGGACTCCATTTTTCGAGACACTGTGTCTCGATCATATACAGTCAAGCCATGCCTAAGTTGTGGGAGCACACGATCGCCTCGCACCGGTCCGCGGTCCACGAGGCGATCCTCGACGCGGCCGCCGGGCTGGTGGACGAGCGCGGGGTGACTGGCTTGACGATGGCCGAGCTCGCCCAGCGCGCCGGGGTCGGGCGGGCGACGCTGTACAAGTACTACGGCGACGCCGACGCAGTGTTGTCCGCGTGGCATCGGCGTCAGGTAACTGCCCACCTGCAGCAGCTCGAAGACGTATGGGATCGCACCCACCGGATCGACGCCGTACTGGAGACGTACGCGTTGATCCGCTACGAGCACCCGCCGACAGCGGCTCCGTCGCTACACCGGGAGCAGCACGTCGATCACGCCCGCGACCACCTGATCGACTTCGTCGCGGAGCGCCTCGGTGACGTACGGAGTGACGTACCGAAGAAGGAGCTCGCCGCGTACGCCGTACATGCCCTCGACGCCGCAGGCGCCGTACCGTCGAAAGCGGCGGTACGCCGCCTGGTGGCGGTGACGCTGAGCGGACTACGCGGCGAGCCGGCTCGGGGACAGGTCCAGCCGCCGCAGCAACTGCGCGTTGAGCGCGACGACGATCGTCGAGATCGACATCAGCAGCGCACCGACGGCTGGTGACACCACGACGCCGGCGAAGGCCAGTACGCCGGCCGCCAGCGGGACCGTGATGACGTTGTACCCGGTTGCCCAGACGAGGTTCTGCCACATCTTGCGGTAGCTCGCCTTCGACAGGTCGATCACCGACAGCACCGCCCGCGGGTCGTCCGCGGCCAGTACCACCCCGGCGGACTCGATCGCGACGTCGGTACCCGCGCCGATCGCGATCCCGACCTCGGCGCGGGCCAGCGCGGGCGCGTCGTTCACGCCGTCGCCGACCATCGCGACCTTCAGCCCACGCGCCTGCAGTTCGGCGACCTTCGCGTCCTTGTCCTGCGGCAGGACCTCGGCGAACACCTCGTCGATGCCGAGCTCGCGAGCCACCGCATCGGCGACCTGGTGCGCGTCGCCGGTGATCATCGCGACCTTCACGCCCCGCTGGTGCAGCGCGGCGACCGCTTGCCTCGACTCGTCCCGTACCTCGTCCTCGAGCGCGATCGCCCCCAGCACCTGCCCGTCCCGAACGACGTGCAGCACCGCCGCACCCCGTTCCTTCCACGCAGCCACCTCGGTCTGGAGCCCGTCCGGCTCAGCCAGCCCGTTCTCCCGCAGGTACGCCGGCCCACCGACCGCAACCTCAGACCCGTTCACCACAGCCTGCACACCCCGCCCGGTCAACGACCGGAAGTCGGAAGCCACCACACGCCCGCCACCGACCGGCACACGCTCGGCATGCGCCCGAACGATCGCCTTCGCCAACGGGTGTTCACTGTCCGCCTCGACCGCCGCGGCCAACTCCAGCAACTCGTCCTTCGAGACCGCTCCGACCGCCGCGACCCCGGTGACGGCGGGTTCGCCCTTCGTCAACGTGCCGGTCTTGTCGAAGAGGACTGCGTCGATGGTGCGCATGCGCTCCAGGGCCAGCCGGTTCTTGACCAGTACGCCGGCCTTCGCGGCCCGCTCCGTGGAGATCGCGATCACCAGCGGGATGGCCAGCCCGAGGGCGTGCGGGCAGGCGATCACCAGCACCGTCACGGTTCGGGTGACGGCCTCGTCCAGCTTGCCCAGCAACGCCCACACCACGAACGTGATCAGGCCGGAGATCGACGCGAAGTAGAAGAGGAACGCTGCCGCGCGGTCCGCCAGCGCCTGCGCTCGGGAGGACGACGCCTGCGCCTCGGCGACCAGCCGCTGGATACCCGCGAGCGCGGTGTCGTCGCCGACCGCGGTGATCTCGACCCGCAGAGCGTTGTCGGTGGCAACGGTTCCGGCGACGACCTGGTCGCCGACGGCGCGCGACACCGGGCGGGACTCGCCGGTGATCATCGACTCGTCGACCTCGGCCTGCCCGTCGACCACCGTGCCGTCCGCCGGCACCCGCCCGCCGGAGCGTACGAGTACGACGTCGCCCGCCTGCAGCTCCTGCAGCGAGACCTCGACCACGCCGTCGTCGGTCACCTTCTCGGCCGAGTCGGGCAGCAGCGCGGCCAGTGCGTCGAGCGCACCCGACGCGGCGCCGAGCGCCCGCATCTCCAGCCAGTGCCCGAGCAGCATGATCACGATCAGCAGCGCGAGCTCCCACCAGAAGTCCAGGTCGAACCCGCCGAGCTTCAGCGTGGTCACCCAGGACGCGACGAACGCCACCGTGATCGCCATCGAGATCAGCAGCATCATCCCGGGGCGGCGCGACTTCAGCTCGCTCCAGCCGCCGGTCAGGAACGGCTGCCCGCCGTACAGGAAGATCACCGTGCCGAGCACCGGCGCGATCAGCCCCGAACCCGGGAACTCCGGCGGCATGTACCCGAGCAGGTCCGCGAACATGTGGCTGAAGAACACCACCGGCACCGCCAGCCCCAGACTGATCCAGAACCGGTCCTTGAACTGCGCCGCGTGATCCCCGTGACCGCCATGCCCCCCGTGCCCCTCGTGCCCACCATGACCCATGGAGTGGTCCTCGTGACCACCGTGCTGGTGCTGCTCGTGCTCGCTCATGCCCGAGACCATACCCCCTAGGGGTATCAGTTTCAAGCACAAGCGAAAGCCCCGCCACCCGAAGGCGACGGGGCAGCCGCAAACCCCTACGGCGACGGCCCTACAGCGGATCGATGTCCGACAGCGATTCCGGCGTCAGCTCGACCCAGCGCGTGATCCCGATCTCGCGCAGGAACGGTACGTCGTGACTCGCGATCACCAGCGCCCCGTTGTACGACGCGAGCGCGTCCTTCAGTTGCGCCACGCTCCCGAGGTCGAGGTTGTTGGTCGGCTCGTCCAGCATCAGCAACTGCGGCGGCGGTTCCGCGAGCAGCAACGCCGCCAGCGTCGCCCGGAACCGCTCGCCGCCGGACAACGTACTGACCAGCTGATCCGCCGCCCGCCCGCGGAACAGGAACCGCGCCAGCCGTGACCGCCGCTCCTGGTTCTCCGTCCCCGGAGCGAGCAGCGCCAGGTTGTCGACGATCGACAGGTCGTCGCGCAGCAGGTCGAGCCGCTGCGGCAGGTACCGGAACGGCACCACCGGCAACTCCCCTGCCACGACCGACTGCAGCAACGTGGTCTTCCCGGCGCCGTTCGGCCCGGTCAGGGCGATCCGCTCCGGACCCCGGATCTCCAGGTCGACGTGCGCCCCGGTCCGCAGTACGTGGTCCTCGAGCTTCAGCACGATGCGCCCAGCGGGTACGGCGGTCTTCGGCAGGTCGACGCGGATCGTCTCGTCGTCGTGGACCTTGTCCTCCGCGTCCGCCAGCGCCTCCTGCGCGGACTCGAGCCGCTCGGACTGCATCCCGAGGTGCTTGCCGGCCGACACCTGCGCACCGCGCTTCAGGTTGCCGGCCACGATCTTCGGGATCCCGCCCTGCTCGAAGGCACGCTGCCCCCGGGCGCGGCGCTGGTCCATCTTCATCCGCGCGTCGATCAGGTCCTTCTTCTGCTTGCGTACGTCGGCCTCCGCCGCCCGGAGCATCCGCTCCGCGGCCTCCTGCTCGACCACGACCGCCTCCTCGTACGCGGTCAGGTTGCCGCCGTACCAGGTGACGTCGCCCTTGCGCAGGTCGCCGATCTGGTCGACCCGGTCGAGCAGCTCCCGGTCGTGCGACACGATCAGCAGCGCACCACGGAACTGGTCGACAGCGTCGTACAGGTGCCGCCGCGCCCGCAGGTCAAGGTTGTTCGTCGGCTCGTCGAGCAGCAGTACGTCGGGACGCCGGAGCAACTCGGCCGCCAGCCCGAGCAGGATCGTCTCGCCGCCGGACAGCTCGCCGACACTGCGGTCCAGGCCGATCGAACCCAGGCCGAGCTTGCCGAGCAGCGCCTCGGCGCGTTCATCGACGTCCCACTCGTCGCCGACGATCGCGAAGTTCTCCTCGGACGCGTCACCCGATTCGATCGCGGTGATCGCGCGCCGGACCGCTTCGATGCCGAGCGCCTGGTCGACCCGCAGCGTGGTGTCGAGGGTCAGGTCCTGCGGCAGGTACCCGAGTTCGCCGCTGACGCGGATCGCCCCGCGTTGCGGGGTGAGCCGGCCGGCGATCAGCTTGAGCAACGTCGACTTGCCGGCGCCGTTGCGGCCGACGAGTCCGGAGCGGACCGGACCGGCCACGAAGGTCAGGCCGTCGAAGAGCACCTCGCCGTCGGGCCAGGCGAAGTAGAGGTCGGTACAGGACAGGGAAAAGCTCATGAGTTGTCGACTCCTGCTGAGGTCTCGGACGAGACCGCGCACCAGAGAGGTGGCGATCGATCGGTGAAGGCGAGAGCCTCAGTTCGACAACTCGAACCCCTGACGTCGGGAATGTGACAGCTGAAGCATACGGACCGCGCCGGAGCCGATCAACTGTTTTCCGAGTACTTGCGCCAGGCAACGACCACCAGGTCGACCAGCGCCACCCCGGTGAGCAGCCCGAACACGATCACCCACCCCGACGGCAGGCGGTACCCGACCGCGAGCGCCGTACTGACCGCGAACAGCACCACCCCGAACGCCGACAGCACGATCCGCAACGTCAACGCACTGCGCGGTGGAGGCGGCTCGTACATACCTCCGATGTACCCCTAAGGAGCCTTGCGGAGCCAGGTTTCGACGCCGGCGATGTGGGCGGTCATCCAGGCCCGGGCCGCCTCGGCGTCGCCGCTCTCGATCGCGTCCAGGATCGCGGCGTGTTCGGACAGCGTCCGCTCGACCGCGCCGGCCTGGGTGACACCACGCCAGATCCGGGCCCGCTGGGTGGCGCCGGAGACGCCGTCCAACAGCGAGCAGACGACCTGGTTCCCGGTCGCCTCGGCGATCCCGCGGTGGAACTGCAGGTCGTTCGCGACCAGTTCCTCGACGCCCGCGTCGGCGGCCAGGTCGCTGCACAGCAGCCGCAGTTCGGCGATCTTCTCCGCGGTGATCCGGGTCGCGGCCAGCGCGGCGACGCCCGGCTCGAGCAACCGCCGGACCTCGAAGAACTGCAGCACCGAGTCGTCGCGGTGCAGGTCGACCATGAAGCTCAGCGCGTCCAGCAGGTGCGCCGAGTCGAGGCTGGTCACGTACGTACCGTCACCGTGCCGGACGTCCAGTACGTTCACCAGCGTCAGCGCCTTCACCGCCTCACGCAGCGAGTTCCGCGACAGCCCCAGCCGGGCGGCCAGGTCGGCCTCCTTCGGCAACCGGTCCCCCGGCCCCAGTTCCCCCGAGGTGATCATCCCCTTGATCTTGACGATCGCCTCATCCGTCAACGCCATCTCGTAAGTATGCCGCCAGCTAGCATCCGAGGATGACCTCGACGCCGGGTTACTCGGGGAAACCGCTCGCCGCCAAGCTCGGGATCAAGGCGGAGCATCGCCTCCTGCTCGACAACGCGCCGGCGGGCTTCGTCGTCGAGGGGCTGCCGGTGGGTACGGAGGTGGTGCGCAGGCCGGGACGTACGCCGTACGACGTTGTGTTGATGTTCTGTCCGGACCGGGACCGGCTCGCGAAGCGGCTGCCAGTACTGCTGCCGCGGACCGTGACCGCCGGGATGATCTGGGCCGCCTGGCCGAAGCGGTCGTCCGGCGTACCGACCGACCTGGACGAGAACGGCATCCGCGAACTCGCCCTCCCGCTCGGGGTCGTCGACGTCAAGGTGTGCGCGATCGACGCCACCTGGTCGGGCCTCAAACTGGTCCGCAGACTCAGCAACCGATGAAGGCCAATCATGCCCAGGTGGACTGATTCTGAGCGTGACGTTGGCCACACTTCTGCACAGTGCTGACCATCACCGGCGGCGAGCGTGCAACTGCATACAGTGGCCAGCCGCGCTCAGGACCAGGTCCGGGCGGGCCCGGAAAGACGGCCGGAACTCCACAACTGCAAGGAGTCTCGCAACTGTCGCCGTCGCTCTCCGCATCCGGCCGGACCGAGCCGACGGCGTGTGGCCTGAAACACCTTTGTGGGCAGTGTTTCAGGCGGCGATGGATCGACCCACCGGAGGCCGACCACTCGACACACTGGTCCGGTGGTACCCGGCTGTGGAAGTGGTCCCGGTGCTATTAGCCTTTGCTTGGGGCACCACCCATAACATCAGCAGTAAGAACCGCGGTACCGGACCCGAAATCGGAAGAGGCGAACTGCCAAGTGGCCACCGAGCCATCAGACACCAATCCCCTAGCAGCCTTCGGTGCGAACGAATGGCTGGTCGACGAGCTGTACGAGAAGTACCAGCAGGACCCGAATTCGGTGGATCCGGCATGGCTCGAGTTCTTCAAGACGTACGACCCTGATGGTGCAGCGAAGCCGGTGACGACCACCCCGGCCGACGCTCCCCGTCCGGACGCGGTGTCCGACAACAAGACCCCCGAGGCGCCGAGCCGCGGCACAGCTGCCGCCGCGCCCGCCTCGAGCGCTCCCGCCGCGACGACCGCGGCCGCGCAGCCCTCCGCACCGACTCCGGCCGCTGCCCAGGCCGCACCCCAGCAGCCCGCAGCCAAGCAAGCACCGGCCCAGTCCGGCGCCCCGACCGGAGGCACGGTGAACCAGCCGCCCAGCGCTCAGCCCAAGGCTGCCCCCGCGACCAGCACCGACACCACGCGGCAGATCCTCCGCGGTGCCCCGGCGCGGACCGCGCAGAACATGGAGACCAGCCTCTCCGTTCCGACCGCGACCAGCGTTCGCCAGGTGCCGGTCAAGCTGCTGATCGACAACCGGATCGTCATCAACAACCACCTGAAGCGCGCCCGCGGCGGCAAGGTGTCGTTCACGCACCTGATCGGCTGGGCGCTGGTCAAGGCGCTGAAGACGCTGCCGGAGATGAACGCGTCGTACGACGAGACCGACGGCAAGCCGACGCACGTCCAGCCGGCCCACATCAACCTCGGCCTGGCCATCGACATGCAGAAGCCGGACGGCACCCGGCAGCTGCTGGTGCCGTCGATCAAGGGCGCCGACGAGATGTCGTTCGCCGACTTCTGGATGGCCTACGAGGACATCGTCCGCCGGGCGCGCGACAACAAGCTCGCGCTGCCGGACTTCCAGGGCACCACGATCAGCCTGACCAACCCCGGCACGATCGGTACGCAGCACTCGGTGCCGCGGCTGATGACCGGCCAGGGCTGCATCATCGGCGTCGGCGCGATGGAGTACCCGTCGGAGTACCAGGGCGCGGCCGAGGAGACGATGGCCAAGCTCGCGGTCAGCAAGGTGATGACGCTGACCTCGACGTACGACCACCGGATCATCCAGGGCGCCCAGTCGGGTGAGTTCCTGCGCCGGATCCACCAGCTGCTGCTCGGCCAGGAGGGTTTCTACGACGAGATCTTCCAGAGCCTGCGGATCCCGTACGAGCCGATCCGCTGGGCCGCCGACCTCCCGCACAGCCACGAGGAGGACATCAGCAAGCAGGCCCGGATCCTCGAGCTGATCCACGCGTTCCGGGTGCGCGGCCACATCATGGCCGACACCGACCCGCTGGAGTACAAGCAGCGCAGCCACCCGGACCTCGACGTCGCCACCCACGGCCTGACGCTGTGGGACCTGGACCGCGAGTTCGCCACCGGTTCGTTCGGCGGCAGCGACCGGCGGTTCATGAAGCTGCGCGAGATCCTCGGCATCCTGCGCGACTCGTACTGCCGGACCACCGGTATCGAGTACATGCACATCCAGGACCCCGAGCAGCGCAAGTGGATCCAGGAGCGGGTCGAGCGCCCGCACACGAAGCCGCCGCGCGAGGAGCAGCTGCGGATCCTGGCCAAGCTGAACGAGGCCGAGGCGTTCGAGACCTTCCTGCAGACCAAGTACGTCGGTCAGCGCCGGTTCTCGCTCGAGGGCGCGGAGACCACCATCCCGCTGCTCGACGAGCTCTGCGAGGAGGCGGCCGGCGCCGGGCTGGACGAGGTCGCGATCGGGATGGCGCACCGCGGCCGGCTGAACGTACTGGCGAACATCGTCGGCAAGTCGTACGGCCAGATCTTCCGCGAGTTCGAGGGCAACATCGACCCGCGGACCGTGCAGGGCTCCGGTGACGTCAAGTACCACCTGGGCGCCGAGGGCGAGTTCGTCTCCGAGTTCGGCGACAAGATCAAGGTCTCGGTGGCGGCGAACCCGTCGCACCTGGAGACCGTCGACCCGGTGCTCGAGGGCATCGTCCGGGCCAAGCAGGACATCCTGGACCGCGGCGCCGCGTTCCCGGTGCTGCCGGTCCTGGTCCACGGTGACGCCGCGTTCGCCGGCCAGGGCGTGGTCGCGGAGACGCTGAACCTGTCCCAGCTGCGCGGGTACCGCACCGGCGGCACGATCCACGTGATCGTGAACAACCAGGTCGGCTTCACCACCTCGCCCGCCTCGTCCCGCTCGTCGATGTACTCCACCGACGTCGCCCGGATGGTGCAGGCGCCGATCTTCCACGTGAACGGCGACGACCCCGAGGCCTGCATCCGGGTCGCGGACCTCGCGTTCGAGTACCGCCAGGCGTTCAACAAGGACGTCGTCATCGACCTGGTCTGCTACCGCCGCCGCGGTCACAACGAGGGCGACGACCCGAGCTTCACCCAGCCGCTGATGTACGACCTGATCGAGCAGAAGCGCTCGGTCCGCAAGCTGTACACCGAGGCCCTGATCGGTCGTGGCGACATCACGATCGAAGAGGCCGAGCAGGCGATGCAGGACTTCCAGCAGCGGCTGGAGCGGGTGTTCGCCGAGGTCCGGGACGCCAAGAACGAGCCCGACACCCCGGCGCCGTACGTCACCGTCCCGGTCTACCCGGACAAGCCGGAAGGCCCGGACGCGACCGCGATCAGCCGCGAGACGCTGAAGAAGATCGCCGACGCGTACACGACCCTGCCCGAGGGCTTCACCGTGCACCCGAAGGTGCAGCCCCAGCTGCAGCGCCGGGCGCACGCGATCACCGAGGGCCCGCTGGACTGGGCGTCGGCGGAGATCACGGCCTTCGGCTCGCTGCTGCTCGACGGGCGGCCGGTCCGGCTGGCCGGTCAGGACAGTCGCCGCGGTACGTTCGTCCAGCGGTTCGCCGCCGTCATCGACCGGGTCAACGGGCAGGACCACGTCCCGCTGCAGCACCTGGACGAGGGCAGCCAGGCGAACTTCTACGTGTACGACTCGCTGCTGAGCGAGTACGCCGCCCTCGGCTTCGAGTACGGGTACTCCGTGGCCCGTCCGGAGGCGCTGGTGCTCTGGGAGGCGCAGTTCGGCGACTTCGTGAACGGTGCGCAGTCGGTCATCGACGAGTACATCTCGTCCGGTGAGGCGAAGTGGGGCCAGAAGTCCGGCGTCGTGCTGCTGCTCCCGCACGGCTACGAGGGCCAGGGCCCGGACCACACCTCGGCCCGGATCGAGCGCTTCCTGCAGCTGTGCGCCGAGGACGCGATGACCGTCGCGCAGCCGTCCACCCCGGCGTCGTACTTCCACCTGCTCCGCCGGCACACGCTCGGCGAGGAGCACGTCCCGATGGTCGTCTTCACGCCGAAGCAGCTGCTGCGGCGCAAGGAGGCGGTGTCGCAGCCGGAGGAGCTGACCCACGGCACCTTCCGGCCGGTGCTCGGCGACGCCGAGGCGGAGGCCAACCCGGCCGCCGTCGAGCGGGTCATCCTGGCCTCGGGCCGGATCGTGTACGACCTGCTCGCCGAGCGGAAGAAGGTCGAGCCGGACAAGATCGGCACCGCGATCCTCCGGGTCGAGCAGCTGTACCCGCTGCCTGCCGACGAGGTCGTCGCCGAGCTGGCGAAGTACCCGAACGCGACCGAGATCCGCTGGGTCCAGGACGAGCCGGCGAACCAGGGTCCGTGGCCGTTCATGGCGCTGAACCTGACCGAGCACCTGGGCGGCAAGCCGTTCTACCGGGTGTCCCGGCCGGCCATGTCCGCTCCGGCGGTCGGCTCGCACGGTGTGCACGGCACCGAGCAGGCGACGCTGCTCAAGCAGGCCTTCAGCTGACATGTACTTCACCGATCGCGGGATCGAGGAACTCGAGAAGCGGCGTGGCGAGGAGGATGTCACGCTGGCGTGGGTCGCCGAGCGGCTACGCGAGTTCGTCGACCTGAACCCGGAGTTCGAGACCCCGATCGAACGCTTCGCCACCTGGCTGGCCCGGTTGGACGACGAGGACGAGTAGTTAGTCTGTGCGAATGCCCTTCGCCACGCAGCCCGTACGCCGGGTCGCCGCGGCGGAGGGCATTCGTCCTTCCGGCATCTGGCCCCACACCATCCCCGCCGTCCACCAACTCCTGACCGAAGGCTTGGACCTCACCGCGGGCGTCACATTCCTCGTCGGTGAGAACGGTGCTGGGAAATCCACCATCGTGGAGGCTGTCGCGATGGCATTCGGCATGTCACCGGAAGGCGGTTCAACAGGAGCCCGCCTCACCACCCGCGAGACCGAGTCGTCCTTGTCCCGCGACCTGCAACTCACCCGCGTCGTTCAGTTCCAGTTTGGCGTTGGTCGGGGTGTTGGGGGAGCTGGCCGCTGGTGGGGCGCAGGTGTTGTGCGCTACACACTCGCCCGTGGTGTGTTCGTTGCCGGGGGCCACGATCGTCGAAGTCGAGGAGTGGGGTTGCGGCGGACCACCTGGGACGAGCTGGAGCTTGTGCAGAACTGGAAGGCCTACCTGCAGGCGCCCGAGCGGTACCTGCGGCACATCGTCTAGCTCAAGGTTGCGTGGTAGGCGGCCAGGACGGGCGGGAGGCCGTTGGTCAGCATCTTGCGGCGTACCTTGGCCAAGAGTAGTGACATGGCGAATCCGCCGATGCCCGTGAAGCCGGTGTGGGTCCAGGTGACCCGGGTGCCGCCGGTGGTTTCCTCTAGCAGGTAGTTCACGTCGGTGATGTCGTCGCTGTCCTGGTCCCCGCGCCACGTGTAGTGCATCGAGCGGGGCGCGTCGACGGCGACGACCTCGCAGTAGACGATGCCTGCCCAGCCGATCGTCGGTTTGCCGATGAACCGGAACTTGGTTCCCGGTACAGCGGCGAACCCGTCCGGCCGGCCGCCCTGACCGGTTGTCGTCCACTGCGCGACGTACGCCGGATCGGTCAGTACGGTCCAGACTTCGTCGATCGGGTAGTCGTATTCGCGGACGACGGTGTACTGGCTCATGCCTCAAAGCTAGCCTACCTAACGTTAGGTAGTCCAGCCTACCGTGCGGTAGGCTGGACTCCATGGAGGATCAGATCAGCAGGCGCCGCTCCGGACCGGACACCCGCGCCGCGATCCAGCGCGTCGCCCTCGAACTGTTCACCGAGAAGGGGTACGAGGCGACGTCGCTGCGCGAGATCGCCGACGAGCTGGGCATTCAGAAGCCGTCGCTGTACTACCACTTCAAAGGCAAGGAGGACATTCTCCGCGCCTTGTTCGACGAGCGCGGCGACGAAGCCGAGCAGTTGCTGCAGTGGATCGGCGAGCAGCCCCAGACACCCGAACTGGTCGGAGCGGCCGTGCTCCGCTGGGTGCAGTCGTTCTCCGCCGAGAAGCTCCGCGGCATCCGGTTCCTGTCCGCCAATCCGCTGATCGGACGTACCTTCGAAGGCCGCACCAACGACCGCATCGGCTCGACGCTGAATCAGTTGGTGGACCGGCTCACCGGCCTGCTGCCCGACCAGAGCCCATCCAAAGTGCTGCAACTCCGGATGGCGCTGCTGAGCATCAACGCCGCCGTCGACGCGGCCACGCAGACGACGTTCACCGACGACGAAGTCCTCGCGGCCGCCAACACTGTTGCGATCGCGCTGATCGACGCGCTGCTCTGACGGTCGACCACCCAGCGGCGTCAGTCCGTGTGCGGCGGCCGTGTGCGGCGAGGTGGATCAGGGGCGAGGGAGCCGTCCGGGGCGATGTGTTCGAAGATCTGGTCGACCAGGTTCAGGACGTGCGGGTCGTCGACGGTGTAGATGTGCCGGCGGCCTTCGCGGCGGGCGGTGATGATGCCGGCCAGCCGGAGTTTGCCGAGGTGCTGGCTCGCGGTGGCGATACTCACGCCGACGCGGTCCGCCAAGGTGCCGACGTCGTACTCCCCCTGTGCGGCCAGCGACACCAGGTGCAGCCGGACCGGAGCGGAGAGCATGGCGAAGGTGCCCGCGGCGGATTCGAGCTGCGCCTTCGTCGGATCAGGGTTGGTCATCGCGCAGTCATTGTGACCGGTGGACCGGTCAGCGGACAGCGCGCCGGGCCGTGGTGACCACGGTCTCACACTTTCGCAATTGCGAAAGTATCAAAACCGAGGCAGGATGGAACCATGTTCCGAGCGCTCCGCCCCGTCCTGCTGCTGCTCCTGGTGGCGATCCCCGCGGTCGTCCTCCGGCTGCTCGGCACCCACCCGCCGGCGCTGGCGTCGATGGCGATCTTCGGCATCGCCGTGGTCGCCGCGTCGTTCGTGCTGGCCTGGGCGGCGGAGGCCGCGGAGATGGACATCTCGGGCGGTCTGGCGATCGCGCTGCTGGCGGTCATCGCGGTCCTTCCGGAGTACGCCGTCGACCTGTACTTCGCCCACACCGCCGGGTCGAACCCGGACTACGTGCAGTACGCCGCCGCCAACATGACCGGGTCGAACCGGTTGCTGCTCGGCCTCGGCTGGTCCGCCGTCGTGCTGATCAGCCTGTACGTCGCCTCGCGGCGCAGCGGGCGCACCGTGAAGTCCCTGGTCCTCGAGTCGGGGTACCGGAGGGAGCTCGGCTTCCTCGCGGTCGCCGGTGTGGTCGCGTTCGTGATCCCGGTGACCGGGCAGATCCACCTGCTGCTCGGGATCCTGCTGCTCGCGTTCTTCGCGTTCTACCTGTACCGCGCGGCGACCGCGGACCACGACGACGAGCCGGACCTGATCGGCCCGGCCGCGACCATCGGTGCGCTGCCTCAGCTGCAGCGCCGGATCGTCGTGACCGCGATGTTCCTGGTCTCGGCAGCGGTGATCCTGGCGGCCGCGGAGCCGTTCGCGGACTCGCTCGTGGCGGGTGGTCAGGCGCTCGGGATCGACCAGTTCCTGCTCGTACAGTGGCTGGCGCCGCTCGCGTCCGAGGCGCCGGAGTTCATCGTCGCGATCCTGTTCGCGTGGCGGGGCAAGGGCGCGGCCGCGCTGGGCCTGCTGATCTCCGCGAAGGTGAACCAGTGGACCCTGCTGATCGGCAGCCTGCCGATCGCGTACGGGATCGGCGGCGGCGGGGCCGCGCTGCACCTGGACGGCCGGCAGGTCGAGGAGTTCCTGCTGACCGCGACACAGACCCTGCTCGGTATCGCGATCCTGCTGAACCTCCGCTTCCCTCGCTGGGCGGCGTTCACACTGCTCGGCCTGTTCGCGGTCCAGTTCGCCGTGCCGGGCCAGACGGGCCGGTACGTGATCAGCGTGATCTACCTGGTCCTCGCGATCGGCGCGGCGATCCACAACCGCAAGTACCTGGCGCAGACCGTCACCGCCCCGTTCCGCCGTACGGCAGCAGTAGCCGAGACGGAACGCGAACTGGTGAACGTCTAGCTCTTCAGCCTCACATCAGGTCCGTTCAATCCCCTCATGGCACGGTGGGCCGACATACGCGCGTTCTCGCGTCAGTGACGGAAATGAGGGGTGCATGTTTCGGATTCGCGCAATCGCCACAGGAGCGGCGATTAGCGTCGTTTCGCTTGCCGCGCTGCTGGTCGTGCCATCGGCACAAGCAGCCGCATCGGCGACATCGATCACGTTGAGCGCACCGGCATCCGGTGCCTACGGATCAACGATCAAGCTCACCGGACTGGTTCGTAAGAGCGGTACAACGACCGGACTATCCGGGGCGACGATCTATCTGCAGCGGTCCGTCCACGGGCGCGCTCGCTACGGAAACCTGCTCAAGGGACGGACGACGTCCACCGGAGCCTACACATTCGCCGTGCAGCAGGTCTCGGCCTACGACTACCGCGTCTACTTCCCAGGGTCATCAGGCCACGCCCGCGCGTTCAGCCCTGTGCGTTACCCCGTAACGACCCAGGTAGTCGCGTTCGACACCATCACAACCACGAACGCCACGACTGGCCAGCTCACGGCGACGGGCCGCGTTGTACCGACGCCCCCGAACGGCACGCTGGTCTACCTGCAGCGCTACAGCAAGGACTCGCGTACCTACGTGAATCAAGCGATCGGCAGGACAACGGCCGGCAAGGCGACCATCGTCGCCACTCGCCATGGCTCCGTCGACGCTTATCGCCTCCTTGTCGCTGCGCGTGGCCCCTTCGGCGCCGGCGTCTCGACAGCTAAGTCCTTCAGCCACTACGTTTGGCGAGGCGCGTTCACCAAGTCGCCCGTTCAGGTGATCAGCTCTCACGTGAATACAATGCAGCTCGTGCCGCAGGATCCCACGAAGAGCACCCTCGAGGTCACGGCGTACTACTCCCACCTCGGGCCGGACATCTACCTCGACGACAGCGGGTGTATCAAGGCTTCCTCGAAGACGTCACTGATCGACGTCCCCCGTGAATCCGTCACCGTGTTCCTTACCTCGGACGACAGTGCGGTGGGTAAGACCGGATCGCTGCCCGCTGGCAACCACGGTGAGCTGAAACTGGATCTCGACATCTCGAAGCACCCCGGGCTCAAGTACTACGAGACGTCCAATGACGCCACCCACTTCAACCTCGAGCTGCAGCTCCTCTGTAACAACTGATCAGCTCGCCCGCTGCTCGCCGCCCAGGACCTCGGCGGTGAGTGGCGGGCGGTTGCGGCGTTCCTGGGGACCCGGGCGGCCGCGGCGGCGGCCGGAGAGGAACTTCTCGCCGGCGGCGGTGCCGGTGAACTTGGTGCGGCGGGCCCACTCCCGGCACTGGTCGATCACCGGGCAGGACGTCAGGCAGATCGCCTGCGCCTTGCGCTGCTCCCACTGGCTGGCCGACTCGTCGTACGACGGCGCGTGGCCGACGCACGCGGCCTTCGCCATCCAGTTGTCGGCCGGGTCAACGATCACCGTCAAAGTAGGCCTCATGAGTTCCCCTGCTCCTCGTCGATCGGGCGGATCGGTAGGAACAGATTGACTCGGCCGCGTTGCCCCGGTGCGACGCCAATGTTTCAGGCATGAAACTTAGTGACGGACCATGCGAATCTCATACAGGTCGAAGTAGGGGTCGTGCTTGCCGGTGCCGTCGGGTTCGAAGCCGTGGCGTTCGTAGAAGGCGCGGGCCCGGGTGTTTGCCTCGAAGACCCAGAGGAACGCGGGCTGTTTGCCGACGGCAACGTCCAGCAGCCGGGTGCCGAGGCCGGTCTTCCAGTACGCCTGCCGGGTGTAGATCGCCTCGAGCTCGAACGGCACCGGCGCGTCCTCGTCCCGCCCCGGCCCGGTCCCGATGAACCCGGCCACCCGGTCCTCGACCGCCGCGCCCGGGCGCACCGCGATCCACCGCGTCCGCCCCTCGCCCAGGTTGGCCCGCCACCGCGAGATCCGGCGTTCGATGTCCGACGTACGCTCGAGCAGTACGTCGTCCGGTACGAGCCCGGCGTACGCCTCCCGCCAGCACAACAGGTGACACCACGCCCCCGCCTCGGCGTCGTCGACCGTGGCGAGCCTGATCTCGGGTTGCATTCAGACAGTAAAAACGATCTTGCCGAACACGTCGCCCGAATTCATCTTCTCGAATCCGGCCCGGGCCTCGGCGAGAGGCAGTACCGAGTCGATGTGCGGGGAGATGCCCGCGTTCGCCATGAACTGGACGAGCTCGGCCAGCTCGGTCCGGGTGCCCATCGTGGAACCCTGGACGCGGAGCTGGAGGAAGAAGATCCGGTTCAGCTCGGCGGACTTCGGCGCCTGGCCGCTGGTCGCGCCCGAGATCACCAGCGTGCCGCCCTGCTTCAAGGACTTCAGCGAGTGCGACCAGGTCGCCTGACCGACGGTCTCCATCACCGCGTCCACCCGCTCGGGCAGCCGCGCGCCGGACTCGAACGCGTCGTGCGCCCCGATCTCCAGCGCTTTCGACCGCTTGCCCTCGTCGCGCGACGTCGCCCACACCCGGATCCCCGCCGCCCGCGCCAGCGTGATCAGCGCCGTCGCGACCCCGCCACCGGCGCCCTGCACGAGTACGGTGTCGCCCGGCTTCAGCCCAGACTGTGTGAACAGCATCCGGTACGCCGTCAGCCAGGCCGTCGGCAGGCAGGCCGCCTGCTCGAACGACATCCCGGCCGGCTTCGGTACGACGTTCCGCGCCGGCACGGCGACCTTCTGCGCCAGCGTGCCCTGGTACCGCTCGCTCAGCAGCGACCGCTTCGGGTCGAGCGTCTCGTCGCCCTTCCACGCCGGGTCCGAGACCACCGCGTGCACGACGACCTCGTTGCCGTCCGGGTCGACGCCGGCCGCGTCGCAGCCGAGGATCATCGGCAGGTTCTGCTCGGCCAGCCCGACGCCCTTCAGCGACCACAGGTCGTGGTGGTTGAGCGCCGTTGCCTTCACGTCGATCGTCACCCAACCGTCGGGCACCGTCGGGTCGGGCCGCTCCCCCACCTCCAGCGCGGCGATCGGGTTCTCGGCGTCGAACTTCGCAGCATAAGCAGCAAGCATGCGGACCACCCTAGGCGGTGGTCTACGCGGAGTCAGTTACCGATGTCACCGCGCGGGCCGCGGACCAGAGGTCGTACAGCTCCCGCGCGTTCTCGGGCCGGGCCGCGAGAATGCCACCCGATTCGGGCCAGACGGTCTCGTTGCCGTTGTCGTCCAGCAACACGCCGCCCGCCTCCCGGACGATGAGCGCCGACGCGAGGTGGTCGATCGGGCTGAAGCGTTCGATCACGGCGCCGGCACCACGACCCGCCGCGGGTCCGGCGAGCGTCAGCGTTCCGGACCCCATCACCCGGACCGTGCAGAACCGCTCGCGGAGCCCGTCCACGAAGGCGTCCATCCCGGGCCAGGGCGAGTGGTTCAGCAGCTCGGTACTGACGATCTTCCCGGCCAGGCTCGATTCCGCGCCACCGCGCAGGTCGAGGCGTCGCCCGTCGAGCTCGGCGCCCTGACCCGCGGCCGCGAAGAACACCTTGCCGCGCCACACATCACCCACCACGGCGACGAGCGGCTCGCGGTCGATCGCCAGCGCGAGCGAGAACGCGGTCCACGGCACGCCGTTCGCCAGGTTCGCCGTCCCGTCGACCGGATCGACGTACCAGCAGGGCACGCCCGGTTCGGCCGTACCGCCGAGCTCCTCGCCGACGACGAGATGGCCGGGCAAGCGGTCCGCGATGACCTGCCGTACGTGTTCCTCGACGGCGACGTCGACGGCGGTGACGTGGTCCGCGGCGTCGGCCTTCGTACGGACCTCGCCGAGGTCGGCGTGGGCGGTGAAGTCGTTGGCCCACGCCGCGAGTTCCCGCGCGACGGCGACGGCCTCGGTCAGCTCGTCGCCGGTCAGCTTGGCCGGCCGCCGCGCGCCTTGCCACGACCCCGGGCCTTCCGTGACGACCTGGCCGAAAAGCCTGAGTCGGTTGGTCGTGACCGCGTCGACGCCGAGTCCGAAGGCCCAGCGCATCGCGTCCGCGTCGTCGACTGTCCAGCAGGCGACGGAGAGCCCGGCGTCGTGGACGGCGTCGACGAGCGCCTTGCTGAGTACGACGTACTCGGAGTTCACCACCTCGGGCCGCAGCGCGGCGAGCACGTCGGCGGGCGGTACGTCGCGGCGGTCCCACGGGAACCAGATCCGTGCCTCCGGGTCGAGGCGCCGTACGGTCCTCATCGCGTCCAGGTCGCCGCACCACGCGACCTGCACGCCGGCGTCGAGCACGACCGGCACCGCGGCCTCGGCGACCGACGGCTCGCTCACGTCGATCAGGAGGGTGGCGTCGCCGGCAAGAGGCAGCACCTCCGCGAGCAGCGGGATCCGCTCGTCGTCGGAGCCGAGCGCGGAGACTTCGGCCCAGTCGACCTCGGCGACCGGCCGGTCGAGGCCCCACAGGCGGGCGAGCGTCGCGTCGTGCAGCAGTACGATGTGGCCGTCGCGGGTCACCCGTACGTCGACCTCGACGAAGTCGCAGCCCTCCTCGACGGCCGAGCGTACGGCCGCGACCGTGTTCTCCCGGTACCGCTCGACGTCACCGCGGTGCGCGGTCACTGCCGTGGTCCGAACTGGTGCCGTACTCACGCGCGCGCCCCCACGAGCTTGCCGTCCTCGAACTCGAGCCACTTCTCGATCCGGGCCGATCCCTCCGCACCCACAGCGGGCGGGGCACCGGTCACGTACGCCCGCAGCTCCACGTCCTCCCGCCGCAGATACAGCTCGGAGAAATGCCCGCGCGGTACGACGCGGACGACTGTCGCGGCGAGGCCGCCCGCGTCCGAGCCGGGCGCGAACACGACGTCCTCGGGGCGGATCCCGAGTACGCCTTCACCGGACACGATCCGGCCGTTCTTGATCCGGCCCTCGATCCGGTTCAGGCTGCCGATGAAGGTCGCCACGAACTCCGTCGCCGGAGCGCTGTACAGCTCGGCCGGCGTACTGAACTGCTCGATCCGGCCGTTGTTCATCACCGCGATCCGGTCCGAGACCGACATCGCCTCCTCCTGGTCGTGCGTGACGATCACGGTCGTGATGCGCAGCCGCTGCTGGATCTCGCGGATGTCCTCGCGGACCTTGACCCGCAGCTTCGCGTCCAGGTTGCTCAGCGGCTCGTCGAGCAGCAGCAGTTCCGGCTCCTGGACGAGCGCCCGCGCGAGCGCCGTCCGCTGCTGCTCGCCGCCGGAGATCCGGGCCGGGCGGGAGTCCTTGTGGTGGGTCAGGTTGACCAGCGCGAGCGCGGCGTCGACGCGTTCGGCGATCTCCGCCTTCGGCCGCTTGCGCAGCTTGAGCGGGAAGCCGACGTTCTTGGCCACCGTCATGTGCGGCCAGAGCGCGTAGTTCTGGAACACCATCGCGCTCGGGCGGTGCTCGGGGCCGAGGTGTACGACCTCGCGGCCGCCGACCTTGATCGAACCGGCGTCCGGGGTCAGGAAGCCGGCGATCATCCGCAGGGTCGTGGTCTTGCCGCAGCCGGACGGGCCGAGCAGCGAGACCAGCTCGCCCTGCCGGACCTCCATGTCGAGGCTGTCGATGATGGTCCGCCCGCCGAGCGCCTTGTGCAGACCCTCGATCTTGAGGCCGCCGGAAACTGGTGTGGTCATCTGCCCCTACTTGATCTGGAAGCCCTCGGCGAGGTGGCCGCCGACGATGTGCTTGTGCGCGGCCAGCAGCAGCGCGACGGACGGGATGGCCAGCAGGATCGAGAACACTGCCGCCACCTGGGTCGGGTAGTTCAGCACCAGGCTGTACATCTGGGTCGGCATCGTCATGTAGTCCGGTGCGCCGACCAGGTACGTACCCTGCGCCTCGTCGAAGGACGCGAGGAAGCTCATGATCGCGGCCACCAGGATCCCCGGCAGCGCCATCGGCAGCGTGACGCTGAAGAACGTCCGCAGCTTGGAGGCGCCGGCGTCCCGGGCGGCCTCCTCGAGACTGCGCGGTACGGCGGCGAACGCGGCGGCCGGGATCCAGGTCATGAACACGACGGTGCCGAGTACGTGCACGACCAGGATGCCGAGGATCGTGTTCATCAGGTTGAGCGCGTAGAACAACGCCGCCAGCGAGACGAACAGCCCCATCTTCGGGAACGCGTTCGCGGCGAACACTCCGATCAGGAAGAACCGCCGCCCCGGGAACTCGAACCGCGCGAACGCGTACGCCGCCGGCAGACAGATCACCGCGGACACCAGGACCGTGATCGGCGCGAAGAACAACGAGTTCTGGACGGCGACCGCGAGCGCGTGATCGCTGAACACGACGTTCCACCAGCGGAACGTCCAGCCGTCCGGGAACAGGTTCGGGTACGTCCAGGTGGTCGCGAACGCCCGTACCGCCAGCCAGCCGAGCGGCCCGATGATGAACAGCGCCAGTACGGCCGCGAACACGACGACCGCGGCGCGGGTCAACCCTTTGGCCATCAGACCGCCCCGGCTTCCTTGGCGGAGCGGAAGTTCGCCCACACGTAGACGGCCGCGATCCCGGACGCGATCGCGAACACGATGAACGCGATCACCACCGCCTGCTGCGGCTGGTTGAACGCGGAGAAATAGTTCGACATGTCGACGCCGAGCATGTTCGGCGAGTTCGGGCCGGTGAAGTACGGCACGGTGAACGAGCCGAGGATGCCGATCGCGGTGAACGTGGTCGCGATGACGATCGGTACGCCGGCCATCGGCACCACGACGCTGACGACCACCCGCCAGAACGAGGCACCGGCGTCCCGCGCGGCATCGATCATCGCCTGCGGAACGGCCTGCAACCCCGAGCTGACCAGCAGCGTCGCGAACGGCAGCGACGTCCACACCGAGCCGATGACGACGGTCACCAGCGTGTACGACCACACCGGGAAGCCGAGCCCGAACTGCGAGGCCACACTGCGCAGGAAGCCGTTCGCGGAGTAGAAGCCCAGGATCGCCCACGACGCGATGACGACCGGGATGAACAGCGGCACCACCGCGAGCGTGGACAGCACCTTGCCGAGCAGGCCGGGCGAGAACTTCAGGTACAGCCCGATGCCGACGGCCAGCAGGACGACCAGCGACGTACTGATCAGCGTGACGACGACCGTCACGAAGAGGTCGCCGAGGAACCGGGAGTTCGTGAACATCTCGCCGTACGCCGAGAACGTCGGCACGATGCCGTGCGCGGAGTGGACGTTCTGGCCGATCAGCGCGACGGTCCGGTTCAGGCCGCCGGTGAAGCCGAGGCTGAAGCCGAGCGCGAGCACCACCGGGAACCCGATGAACGCCGCGATCAACACCATCGGCGGCAGCGCCATCAAGAACCCGCGCGCCCGCCCCGCCCTCACTTGCCCGGCACCTTCTGGTCCCACCTACCCGCCGCCGCCCTCATTTCCCTGGCACCTTCTGGTCCCACAGGTTGTTGAGGTCCTTCGTCATCGAGTCGAAGTAGCCCTTGCGCAGGTTGTCGGTGTTCGCATTCGCCCACTTGCTCTGCAGCTCCGGCGGCAGCTTGGCCAGCGAGATCGCCGGGTAGCCGGAGATGTCCTTGACGATCATCGCCTGCTGCGCAGGCTGCAGGACGAAGTCCGCGAGCTTGACGGCCGCGTCCTTGCTCGGGCTGCTCGCCGGTACGCCGAGGTACGCCGCGCCGCCGGTGAACGACGGGTCGGAGATCTGCGCGGCCTTCACCGTCGACGGGATCGCGCCGTTCGCGACCGCGGTGGTGAACTGATCGGACCAGACCGGCGCCATCGAGATCTGCCCGTTCGCGAGCAGGTCCAGCACCTGCTGGTTGCCGTTCGGGTAGACACCCTTCTGGTACACGTACGGGTTCAGGCCGTGCAGCGTCGCGAAGCCCTGGTCCCAGTTGGACTCGAGGCCCTTGTCGTAGCCGACCGTCATCTTCTGCCGCGCGTCGGCCGGGACGTACTTGTCCAGCACCGTCGCCACGAACGCGCCACCGGACCCGCCGGACTTGGGCGAGTTGTAGGTGAACTTGCCCGGGTTCGCCTTGATCCACGCGAGCAGGTCGTCGAGCGTCTTCGGCGGCGCCGGTACGGCCTTCGAGTCGTACGCGAGCAGGACCGACGAACCGCGGTACGGGATGCCGCCGGTGCCGCCGGCCTTCACCACGTCGGCCGGGATGTCGTTCAGCGTGGAGAACTTCGACTCCTCGACGGGGTCGAGCAGGTTCGCGGCCGAGGCCTTCGCCACGAAACCGCCGTCCACCAGGTCGAATCCCGGGTCCTTCTTCTGCGCCACCGACGCGGACAGCTTGGCCATCGTCTGCGCGTCGTGCTCGCCGTGCAGGTCGAGCGTGATCTGCACCTTGTAGCCGGGGTTGGCCTTCTCGAACGCCGGGCCGAGATCGTCGGTCCAGAGCTTCTGGATGTTCGTGTCGCCACTGATGAAGACCCTGACCGTCTTCACATCGCCGGCGCCGCCGCCCTGGGTGGCGGTGCTCTTCTGCGCGCACCCACTCAGAGCAAGGGCCGCGGCGGTGATCGCCGCGGCCGCTCCGAATGCGGTCCTGAGCTTCATGAACGCCTCCCACCATGAGTACGGGTCTGGAAAAACCAGGCCAATGGTGGCGGCGGCAGTTTGTTAAGTCAATACCTTTCCAAGAAGCGTTTGATAACTGGCGGAAAACAACCAAAGAAGTTGCTCTCAGCAACGCTTCGGCGTTCAGGCAGGCCGGGCGACGCCTTCCGATACCGCCGCGGCGGCGACCGCGGCCGAGACCGCCGGCGCGACGCGCTCGTCGAACGGCGACGGGATGACGTAGTCCGGGCGGAGGTCCGCCGGCGAGATCAGGCCGGCCAGCGCGTCGGCGGCGGCCAGCTTCATCCCCTCGGTGATCCGGGAGGCGTTCGCGTCGAAGGCGCCGCGGAAGATGCCGGGGAACGCCAGCACGTTGTTGATCTGGTTCGGGAAGTCGGAACGACCGGTCGCGACCACCGCGGCGTGCCGGTGCGCGATGTCCGGGTGGACCTCCGGGTTCGGGTTCGCGAGCGCGAAGATCATCGCGTCGGCCGCCATCTGCGCGACGGCCTCCTCCGGCACCGTCCCGCCGGACACCCCGAGGAACAGGTCGGCGCCGGCCAGGGCGTCCACCAAGCGGCCCGAGATGCCGCCGGTGTTGGTGTCCCGGGCCAGCGACAGCTTCACCGGGTTCAGGTCGGCGCGGTCCTCGTGCAGGACACCCTTGCTGTCGACAACAGCCAGGTCGCCGACGCCCGCCTGCAGCAGGATCCGCGCGCACGCGACGCCGGCCGCGCCCGCACCCGAGATCACCACGCGGATGTCCTCGATCCGCTTGCCGGTCACCCGCAGGGCGTTCCGGAGAGCGGCGAGTACGACGACCGCCGTACCGTGCTGGTCGTCGTGGAACACCGGGATGTCCAGGCGTTCCTTCAGCCGGCGCTCGATCTCGAAGCAGCGCGGCGCGGAGATGTCCTCCAGGTTGATCCCGCCGAACGTCGGCGCCATCCGGGCGACCGTCTCGACGAACTCGTCCACGTCGGTGCAGTCCAGCGCGATCGGCACCGAGTCGACGCCGCCGAACTCCTTGAACAGCAGCGCCTTGCCCTCCATCACCGGCAGCGACGCGGCCGGGCCGATGTCGCCGAGGCCGAGGACCGCGGTGCCGTCGGTGACGACTGCCACGACGTTCGACTTCCAGGTGTACCGCCGGACCAGCGACGGGTCCTCGGCGATCGCGGTGCAGACCCGGGCGACGCCGGGGGTGTACGCCTTCGACAGGTCGTCGGCGTCCTTGACGTGGATCGACGACGTGACCTCGATCTTGCCGCCGCGGTGCAGCTCGAACACGGCGTCGCCGGCGTAGGGATCGGAAACGGGGATTTCAACAGGTTGGGCGACCATGGACGGACCCTCTCGGAAAACTCGGATTCAGTGTTCAGAAGCAGGGGATCGCCCGTGCGGATGAGTAAACCACAGACCTCACTGGTCTGCTGTGAGGGGTCCCACATCCCCCTCGGTGTGCCAGGATTCTCAGAATTCACAACCCCTGTCGAGGAGAATCCGCGATGAACATCGTCCCCACTCTCCGCAAGCGCCGGGCGCAGGCTGTCGCCGCGGTCGCCGTACTTGCCCTCGCCCTCACCGCCTGTGGTGGCGGTTCCGGCGGTAGCGGATCCGATGACAAGGCGAAGGCCGCCGGCATCACGCTCGTCAAGTCCGGCAAGCTGACCATCTGCACGCACCTGCCGTACAAGCCGTTCCAGTACAAGGACGGCGACAAGGTCGTCGGGTTCGACGTGGACCTGCTCGACCTGGTCGCCCAGGACCTCGGCCTGAAGTACGACGTGGTGAACATCGAGTGGTCGCAGGTCACCTCGGGCGCCGCGTTCCAGGCGAAGAAGTGCGACATGGGCATGGGCGCGATGACGATCACGCCGGAGCGCCAGAAGGCGATCAGCATCACCGACCCGTACATGGACGCCACCCAGGTGCTGATGGCGAAGAAGGACTCCGGCATCAAGTCGCTGGCCGACCTGAAGGGCAAGAAGGTCGGCGCCCAGGCCGACACCACCGGCAAGAAGTACGCCGACGAGAACGCCAAGGCGAACGGCTACACGGTGATCCCGTTCAACGATCTCGCGCTGCAGGAGAACAACGTGAAGTCCGGCCGGGTCGACGCCGCGATCAACGACAACGGCGTGCTGTACGACTTCGTCAAGGACAACCCGGACATGGCCGTGGTGGCCGAGTTCAACACCGGCGAGCAGTACGGCTTCGGTGCGCTCAAGGACGGCAGCGGCCCGAAACTGGTGGCCAAGTTCAACGAACTGCTGACCAAGGCGAAGTCGGACGGCAAGTACAACGAGATCTACAAGAAGTGGTTCGGGGTTGAGCCGAAGAAGTGAGCACACAAACCGTTGAGCGAAGAGGGCTGAGTCCGCGGCAGCGGGCCCAGCGCTCCCGTTGGATCCAGTACGCGATCCTCGTCGTACTGATCCTGGCCGCCGTGTTCACGGCGAACTGGCACCAGATCGCGGACGTGTTCTTCCGGCCGGAGTTCATCAAGTCGACGTTCGAGAACGGCGTCCTCAAGGCACTGCTCAAGACGCTCGAGTACACCGCCGGTGCGTTCGTCATCGGCCTGTGCGGCGGTACGTTGCTGGCGTTGATGAAGCTCAGCCAGGTCGGGCCGTACCGGTGGATCGCGACCGCCTACATCGAGTTCTTCCGTGGGCTGCCGGCGATCGTGGTGTTCATCGCGTTCAGCCTGCTGCCGCTGGCGTTCCCGGGCCTGACGATCCCCTGGGACCCGTACGGCGTGGTGTGGCTCGCGCTCGGCATCGTCGCGTCGGCGTACATGGCCGAGGTGATCCGGGCCGGCATCCAGGCGGTACCGCGCGGCCAGGTCGAGGCGGCCCGTTCGCTCGGCATGCCGGCCGGGCTGGCGATGCGGAAGATCGTGCTGCCGCAGGCGTTCCGGATCGTGCTGCCGCCGCTGACCAACGACCTGATCCTGCTGGTCAAGGACTCGTCACTGGTGTTCATGATCGGCGTCGCCGCCGACGGGTACGAGCTCACCGGGTTCGGCCGCGACCTGGCGAACACGGACTCGAACCTGACGCCGATCGTGGTCTGCGGCTTCTGCTACCTGGTGATCACCCTGCCGCTGGGCATCCTCGCCCGCCGGCTCGAAGCCAGAACTGCGAGGACGCGCTGACATGGCCCTGGTAGAGATCAAGAACCTGCACAAGTCGTTCGGCAGCAACCACGTCCTGCGCGGGATCGACTTCACCGTCGAGCAGGGCGAGGTGGTGTGCGTGATCGGCCCGTCCGGGTCCGGCAAGTCCACGCTGCTGCGGTGCGTGAACCTGCTGGAGACCCCGCAGGAAGGACAGGTGATCGTCCGCGGTGAGGACATCACCGACCCGGACTGCCACCTGGACGCGGCCCGGCAGCAGATCGGGATGGTGTTCCAGCAGTTCAACCTGTTCCCGCACCTGTCCGTGCTGGCGAACTGCACCGTTGCCCAGCGCACCGTTCTGCGCCGGAGCGCGGAGGACGCCGACCGGGTCGCCCGCGCGAACCTGGAGCGGGTCGGGCTGAGCGACAAGATCGACGCGTACCCGGCCCAGCTGTCCGGCGGTCAGCAGCAGCGGGTGGCGATCGCCCGCGCGCTGTCGATGGACCCGGCGCTGATGCTGTTCGACGAACCTACGTCGGCGCTCGACCCGGAACTGGTCGGCGACGTCCTGACGGTGATGCGCAAGCTCGCGCTGGACGGGATGACGATGCTGGTCGTCACCCACGAGATGGCGTTCGCCCGCGAGGTCGCGGACCGGGTGGTGTTCATGGACGGCGGCGTGATCGTCGAGCAGGGCCCGCCCGCCGAGGTGATCGGCGCCCCGAAGGAGGAACGCACCCGGACCTTCCTGCGCCGGGTGCTGGACCCGACCCACGTGGAGACCTGAGCACGATCTCAGTCACGCTGCGTGTCCGGGTGGTCGACGGATACGCAGCGTGGCCGCGGTCAGACTACGAATAGGTCTCTGTTCCGGGTTGGTCCGTGCGCTGTCCGCAGGTCGCTGTGTCAAGATGCGGACACACGGCACCGGGCCGACCGGTGCCCGGTTTTGGAGGACCAGATGTCTGTCCTGCGGAGGGCGCTGGTGCTGTCCGGCGTCCTGGTTCTGGCGGCTGCCGGCTGCGGTTCGAACTCTCTCGAGAACGGGGGCTCGTCCCCGTCGACTGCTCCGTCGAGCGCCCCCTCCAGCGCTCCGTCGAGCAGCGGACCGGACCTGAGCGGATCGCTGCCGCCGAAGATCAAGGCCGCCAAGAAGATCGTCGTCGGCGTCGACGCGACCTACCGGCCGAACGAGTTCCTGCAGGGCGGTACGAACGTGGTCGGCATGGACGTCGACCTGTTCAACGCGGTGGCGCAGAAGTTCGGCGTCACGGTCGAGTGGCAGCCGGCCACCTTCAGCACGATCATCACCGGCGTCCAGGGTGGCAAGTACGACATGGGCATCTCGTCGTTCACCATCAACGCCGAGCGCAAGAAGCAGGTCAACATGGTCAGCTACTTCAGCGCCGGCACGCTCTGGGCGGTGAAGAAGGGCAACCCGAAGGGGGTCAGCGCCGACGACCCGTGCGGCAAGACCATCGGGGTCCAGACCGGTACGACCCAGCAGCAGGACGACCTGCCGGTGCGGCTGAAGAAGTGCACGTCGGCGGGCAAGCCGGCCTTCAAGGAACTGCCGCGGGACAAGCAGGACCAGGCGACCGCGGACCTGGTGTCCGGCAAGTCGGACGCGATGCTGGCCGACTCCCCCGTCGTCCTGGACGCGATCAAGCAGACCAACGGCCAGCTCGAGCAGCTCGGCCAGATCTACGACGCGGCGCCGTACGGCTACGTGATCCCGAAGTCGGAGACCGCGTTCGCGCAGGCGATCGTCCAGGCACTGCAGGCACTGAACACCGACGGCACCTACAAGTCGATCCTGCAGAAGTGGAACAACGACTCCGGCGCCATCACCGACTTCGCCGTGAATCCGTGAGCTGAATCATGAGTACGGAAACGGAAGCCCGGCCGCAGGACGCCGCTCCGGAGCGGCCGGGTGCGATCGATGCCGTACCGGTGCGGCATCCGGGCCGCTGGGTCGCGATCGCGGTGATCGCGATCCTGGTGGCGATGCTGGTGCACCTGCTGGTGACGAACAGCGCGTTCGACTGGAAGTTCGTCTTCCAGGCGATGAACCAGCAGCCGGTGATCAACGGGTTCCTGAAGGGCACGCTGCTGGTCACCGCGCTGTCGATGGTCGTCGGTGTCGGCGGCGGTGTACTGCTGGCCGTCATGCGGCTGTCCGACAACCCGATCCTGTCGGGTGTCTCGTGGGTGTTCACCTGGTTCTTCCGGAGCATCCCGCGGTACATCCTGCTGTTCACGATGGGCACGCTCGGGATCCTGTTCCCGCAGGGCATCTCGTTCGGGTTCCCGTTCGACTGGAAGCTGATCGACTGGTTCGGGCTGTCGGGTGACTGGCGGTTCCTGAACCTGGACGCGAACCAGGTGTTCACCGGGCTGGTCGCCGGTGTGATCGGCCTCGGGCTGTCCGAGGCCGCGTACATGGCCGAGATCGCCCGGGCCGGGATCATGAGCGTGGACAAGGGCCAGGCCGAGGCCGCGCAGGCGCTCGGGATGAACAGCGGCAAGGTGATGCGCCGGGTCGTACTGCCGCAGGCGATGCGGGTGATCGTGCCGCCGACCGGCAACGAGACGATCGCGATGCTGAAGGACACCTCGCTGCTGGTCGCGGTACCGGTGATCGGCGAGCTGTTCTACCAACTGCAGTCGATCGGCAGCAACTACTACAAGACGTTCCCGATCGCGGTCGCGGCCACGCTGTACTACCTGGCCGCGACGAGCGTGCTGATGGTCGGGCAGTACTTCCTGGAGCGGCACTTCGGTCGCGGCTTCGGGACCAAGGCGCCGCGGGCCGCGCGCCCGGCCGGGGCGGGAGGTGCCTGATGCCGCTCGTACACGCGGTCAACGTGACCAAGTCCTTCCACCACAACGAGGTGCTGAAGGGCATCGACCTGGACGTCGAACGCGGCCAGGTGGTCTGTCTGCTCGGCCCGTCCGGGTCGGGCAAGACCACCTTCCTGCGCTGCATCAACCAGCTCGAGACGATCGACGGCGGCCGGATCTGGGTCGACGACGAACTGATGGGGTACGCCGACCGCGACGGCAAGCTGTACCGCCTGAAGAACAAGGAGATCGCGGCGCAGCGGCGTGAGATCGGGATGGTGTTCCAGCGGTTCAACCTGTTCCCGCACAAGACCGCGCTGGAGAACATCGTCGAGGCGCCGACGCAGGTCCGGGGCGAGTCGAAGAAGAGCGCGCGCGAGCGGGCGATGAAGCTGCTCGACCGGGTCGGCCTCGCGGACCGCTGCAACGCGTACCCGGCGCAGCTGTCCGGCGGTCAGCAGCAGCGGGTGGCGATCGCGCGGGCGCTGGCCATGCAGCCGAAGCTGATGCTGTTCGACGAGCCGACGTCCGCCCTCGACCCGGAGCTGGTCGGCGAGGTGCTCGCGGTGATGCGGGAGCTCGCGCTGGACGGGATGACGATGATCGTGGTCACCCACGAGATGGCGTTCGCCCGCGACGTCGCGGACACCGTCGTGTTCATGGACGGCGGCGTGGTCGTCGAGGCCGGCCCGCCCAAGGACGTGATCGGCAACCCGCAGCACTCGCGTACGCAGGCGTTCCTGGCCCGCCTGCGGTCGGAGCACGAACACCCGTAGCAGTTCTTTCTTCCTCGGTCGGCCCCGCTCGCCGTGCATCGAACGCGTTGAGGTTGGATGATGTACGGCGAGTGGAGTTGATACGAGGGAGACGACGTGACCAGCAGCGCAGGAGCCGCCGAGGTTCGCCTGAGCATCCCGGCGGACAGCGCGTACATCGCCGTACCCCGGTCGGTGGTGGGTAACCTCGCGGCCCGCAACGACTTCACGCTGGACGCGATCGACGATCTGCGGATCGCCGTCGACGAGGCGTGCGCGCTGCTGCTGCCGCAGTCGGCCGACGGCGTACTGGAGTGCGTGTTCCAGATCGCGCCGCCGCAGCTGACCGTACGCACGAGTGCCGTCGTACCGAACGGCTGGCGCCCGGACACCGCGTCGTTCGGCTGGACCGTGCTGACCGCGCTGGTGGAGTCGGCCGCCGCGGAGACCATCGACGGCCGGCTGACCATCACCGTGACGGCCACCGCCACCGCCACGGAGACCCTGTGACAGACGAGCACACTCAGGAATCTCCTGATCTGCGGACGCGGACGGCCGAGCTCTTTCAGCGGATGGCGGCCGCCCCGGGGGATCCGGCCGCCCGGGACGGGCTGGTGGCGCTGCACATGCCGCTGGTCGAGCACCTGGCGCGCCGGTTCCGCAACCGCGGGGAGCCGTACGACGACCTCGTCCAGGTGGCGACGATCGGGCTGATCAAGGCGATCGACCGGTTCGACTCCGAGCGCGGCGTCGAGTTCTCGACGTACGCGACGCCGACGATCCTCGGCGAGATCAAGCGGTACTTCCGGGACAAGGGCTGGGCGATCCGAGTACCGCGGCGGCTGCAGGAGCTGCGGTTGTCGCTGACCGCCGCGACCGCGGAGCTGACCCAGGAACTCGGCCGCGCGCCGACCGTGGCCGAACTGTCCGAACGCCTCGGGCTCTCACCGGACCTGGTGATCGAGGGCCTGGAGTCCGCGAACGCCTACAACACGCTGTCCCTGGACGCTCCGGATCAGAACGAGACCGACGCGACCACGGTCCTGGACGGCCTCGGCGGCGAGGACGAGGCGCTGGAGAGTGTCGAGTACCGGGAGTCGCTGAAACCGCTGCTGGCCCAGCTCGACACCCGGGAGAAGCGGATCCTCACGTTGCGGTTCTTCCGCGGCATGACCCAGTCCCAGATCGCCGAGGAGATCGGCATCTCGCAGATGCACGTCTCCCGGCTGCTGGCCCGTACGCTGACCGAACTCCGGACCGGTCTGCTGAAGGAGTAGGTGCTCAGAGCACCGGGTGATCGTTGGAGTCACCACCGGTCAGGGCCTCGGTGGAGGCCTTCTGGAAAACGCACACCAGGATCACGACGGCCAGTACGGCAAGGCCGATCGCGACCACTGCCGTACCGCCGCTCCAGAGGCTGTACGCGACCAGGAGCTGGATCAGCTGCGTGAACACCGTCGGTCCGCGACTCCACCGCGCGGCCTTCCACAGGCCACGCACAGCAACGAAGACCAGGCCCACGCCGTACACCAGGAAGAAGGCCGTGGTGGTGACTCCGAGCACCAGCCGGCCGCTGTCGATCGTCAAGGCTTGGGCAAATCCCAAAACAATGAGCACAAGCCCTTCCACAGCGACCACTGCCGCGGCTAGCTTGAGCGGTCTCGGGACTGCGGCAACTGGGGAGTCGGTCGGCACTTCGCCAGCTTAATGAGTGCTGCCGGTCCCGGAGGTCATGCGAGCCCCGGCCCCACAGGGATTTGAGGTTCTGCGTAACCAAAAGATGGTTGGAACGGTTACCTGCAGTGAACGGGTACTTGCAGACGGGCCGCTTCGTCCGATAACCGGATGGAGAGCGCCGCTGCGCGCCGGTTCGAAGTGTTAAGGAAGCGTTGTGATCGGATCGACAACTGCATAACCCTTGTTTCGATCCGCCAAGATTGGGAACATGGTCTCGTTCGTGAAAGCGTTCACAACAGACGCGGCACCAAACCCCCGTGCCTCACGAACCGACGAGTACAGCACCGCTGATCGGGCACAGACCTACCCGTCAGCATACGTCAACTACTGAGAGAGATGGGATCCGCCATGGATTGGCGCCACCGGGCCGTATGCCTCGACGAGGACCCGGAACTGTTCTTCCCCATCGGCAACACCGGGCCCGCGATCATGCAGATCGAGGAGGCCAAGCAGGTGTGCCGACGCTGCGACGTGCGTGAGCAGTGCCTCGCGTGGGCGCTGGAAGCCGGCCAGGACCACGGTGTCTGGGGCGGCCTGAGCGAGGACGAGCGTCGCGCGCTGAAGCGCCGCAACGCCCGCCAACGCATCCGCACCGCCTGAGCAAGTCCTCCTTCGAGGCCCCGCGGAAAGTCCCGCGGGGCCTTTGTGTTTCCCGCTCGGCACGGCCTTCAGCGACGGGTCAGCCCGCATTCAGGCCCTGATGACATGCTCCGCTCGTCCAGTACCGAGAGCGAGGGACAGGCTCAGTGTCGTACCAAGGCCAGCTGCCGCAAGATCCGATGCATTACCCCGGCTACGGGGCTCCCTACCCGGCCCCATTCGGTCATGACCCCTATGGGCGTCCGTACTCCGACAAGTCCCGGAACGTCGCGGGTGTCCTGCAGCTCTTCTTCGGGGTCTGGGGCGTCGGCCGCTTCTACACCGGCCATATCGGAATCGCGATCGGTCAGCTGCTGACCTTCGGCGGCCTCGGCATTTGGTCGTTGATCGACGGGCTGGTACTTCTCCTCAAGGACACGAACACTGACTCGAAGGGGCGACCGTTGCGCCTGACAGTCAGCAGCACTCCCCAGGTGATCGCGCCGGTGCTGCCTAATCCTTCACAGGAATATCGAGGGTGACCTGAGTACCTGATTTGCCGTCGTGGCGGGGGCCGAACTGCAGGGTTCCGTCCAGTTCGCCGATCACGAGGGTGCGGACGATGGACAGGCCGAGGTTGCCGGACAGTTCGGAGTCGAAGTTGTCCGGCAGGCCCAGGCCGTCGTCGACGACGTCGATGTGCAGCCGGCCGACCGAACGCTCCGCGGTCAGCTCGATCGAACCGCCGGCCGTGCCGGAGTCCCGGCCGCCGAACGCGTGCTCGACGGAGTTCTGCATCAGCTCGGTCAGCACCATCGCCAGCGGCGTCGCGATCTCCGAGTCCAGTACGCCGAACGAACCCTTCCGGCGCGTCTCCACCGTGGTCGCGACCGTCGACACGTCCGCGACCATCGCGCCGACCCGGTCCGCGACGTCGTCGAAGTCCACGTGCTCGTCGAACGACTCCGACAGCGTCTCGTGCACGATCGCGATCGACCCGACCCGGCGGACCGCCTCGGCCAGCGCGTCCTGCCCTTCGGGAACGGTGATCCGCCGGGCCTGCATCCGCAGTAACGCGGCGACCGTCTGCAAGTTGTTCTTGACGCGATGATGAATCTCCCGGATGGTCGCCTCCTTGGTGACCAGCTCCCGTTCCCGGCTGCGCAGCTCCGTCACGTCCCGGAGCAGGATCAGCGCCCCGACGTGCTGGCCGTCCGACCGCAGCGGGATCGCCCGCAGGAACAGGGTCGCGTCGGAGTTCTCGATCTCGATCTCCTTGGCGGCCCGCCCGGTCACCACCGACGCGAGCACGTCGTCGACCTTGTGCCCGGACTGCAGCAGGTCCGCGGTGACGTCCTTCAGCCGGGAGCCGACCAGGTCGGTCACCAGCCCCATCCGCCGGTACGCGGACAACGCGTTCGGGCTCGCGAACGTCACCATTCCGTGCCGATCGACCCGGATACAGCCGTCGCCGACGCGGGGGGTGGTGGACAGCAGCCGTTCGCCGCCGTACGGGAAGATGCCGTCGGTGATCATCCGGGCCAGGTCGGTCGCACTCTGCAGGTACGCGATCTCCAGCCGGGACGGGGTCCGGACGCCGAGCAGGTTGGTGTTCCGCGCGATCACCGCGATCACCCGGGAGCCGCGCCGGACCGGGATGGTCTCGACCCGGACCGGTACGTCGTCGCGCCACTCCGGGTCGCCCTCGCGGCAGATCCGGCCGCCGTCGTAGGCCTGGTCCAGCAGGTGCCGGCGGCCGCGCGGGATGAAGCTGCCGACGATGTCGTCGAGGTAGGCGGTCGGTCCGGTGGTCGGGCGCATCTGCGCACCGGCCCAGAACCCGAGCCCTTCGGTGTCCGGCAGCCAGAGCACCAGGTCGGCGAACGACAGGTCGGCGAGCATCTGCCAGTCCGAGACGAGCAGCTGCAGACGGTCCAGGTCGGCCTGGTCGAGCGTGGTGTGGTTGCGCGCCACATCGGTCAAAGACGGCACGGTCCGATGCTACCGAGGTCTTATACCAGCGCCTGCGGTGGTTCGCTCGACAAGTGGTGGGGTGTGGGTGTTGATTGATCAGCGACTAGTGAAAGGATGCTCGGGTGGAGTCGACGTACTGGCAGGACGTGATGGCCGCGGACTACGCGGTACCCCACGACCGTACGCTGACCGAGCTCACCGAGGAGCTCGTCCGCGGTCTGGCCAGCACCAACCCACAGGTCCGCGACGCCCTCGCGTACCCGACGCTCGCCACCTGGCTCGAGCGCGGGGTGTACGACGACCTGCTGCCCGGTTTCGGTGACGGCCTCTGCGCCGGCCTGAACTACGGACTCGGCGAGGACGGAACCGACACCGTCTTCCGCCGCTCGTTCACCGCGCTGACCCTGGCGGAGGTGATCCACCGCGACAACGCCGAGTTCCTCGTACACGACGAGGTGGTGATGCGCTGGGGTGACCGGCTGGCGACCTGGCTGCTGCGCGAACGCGACCTGCGCGGGTACGTCCAGGACTGCGGCTGGGCGCACGCGGTCGCGCACGGCGCCGACGCGATCGGTGCGCTGGCACGGTCCCGGCACTGCGACACCGGCGTCCTGCGGGCGCTGCTCGACGTACTGGCGGACCGGATCGTGAAGGACACGCCGTACCGCTGGGTGCACGAGGAACACGACCGGGTCGCGCACGCGGTGATGACGGTCCTGCACCGGAACATGCTGACCAGCGACGAGCTCGAGCGCTGGCTGAAGCCGATCGCCGCGACCGCCGGCCAGCAGCCCTTGATGCACGAGACGCTGCCGGAGTGGCCGTCGCCGAACGTGTTCAACGCCCGTGGCGTGCTGCACGTCCTGCTCAGCCAGCTCGCGATCGGCGTGAAGGGTTTCCCGATCCCCGGCGACGACGAACTCTTCGGCCGCCCGATCGAGGCCCGCGCCGACCTCCTGCTGATGCTCACCGAGGCAGTCCAGTCCTCCCAGCCGTACATCTACCGCCCCGCGACGACTTCCTAGGGCTTGAGGGCGACGCGCGCGACCACGGCCCGGTGGTCGGTGCCGTGGATCGAGTACGTCGCGAAGGTCTCGGGTTCGAGCTGTCTCGTCGCCACCACGTGGTCGATCTGCGTCCGCAGTACGCCGGGTTGATCCGCCGGCCAGGTGCCCTCCAGCCCGCTACCGATCGACGGCCCGACACTGCGGCAGTAGCCGTTCAGCGCGTTGCGGAAGTCCGCGTGGTCGACGGTCGCGTTGAAGTCGCCCGCGATCACCGTCGGCGCATCCTGCGAGCACCACTGCCTGACCTTCAGCAGGTCGTGCTTCCAGGTCGGCACGGCGCCCGCGAGCGGCGGGTAGCCGTGGTACGCGATCAGCTGCACCGCGCCGAGGTTCCCGGCGGTCACGACGATGTTCCCGAAGGTCGTCCCGGGCTCGGACGCGAACGTCACGTCGCCGAGCGACGCCGACACCAGTACGCTTGTCGCGCTCGGCGCCGCGGGGATCGGCTGGGCCGTGAATCCCTTGTACCGCAGGTCCTGCAGCTGCACGCTGATCTGCTCGCGGACGTCGGCCTGTGCCTCGGGCAACGAAACCAGGTCCGGCTGCTGCGCGCGGATCACCGCCGCGACGTCCGCGGCCCGGGCGCCGCCACCGAGGACATTCGCGACCATGATCGTCAGCACCCTGGCCCCCTCCGGCGCCTGCCGCGCGCGGGAGAACTCCCGCGGCACCGTCAGCGCCGTGCCGACGAGCGCCAGTACGGCGACCAGCGCGGAGGCGATCCGCCAGCCGCGCCGTACCAGCATCAGCAGGGCCAGCACGAGTACGACGACCAGGCACTGGGGGCGGAACGCGGCCAGCTGGGTGAACGGCGTCAGCTCGTCCAGGCCGAACAGCTCCGGAAAGAGCGGCACGGCAACGATGAGCAGGAACAGCACGGACAGCACGACGCGCCGTACGAACCATGCCTTTTCGTTATCCATGCACCAACCTGATGGTCTAGTCGCTTGTCCGGACGAACGGTAGCGTGCTCGGTTGCGCCTGCTGTGTCCCGAGGAGGTTTGCAGTGTCCCGATTGTCCGCGGTCAAACCCGCGTACTGGATCTCCGGAGTGCTCCTGTTGGTGGCGATCGTGGTGCCCTTGCTGGTGCCGACGTACGCCAAGAAGGACCCGCACCTGTGGGGATTCCCCTTCTTCTACTGGTACCAGCTGCTCTGGGTGTTCCTGTCCGCGATCCTGGTCAGCATCAGCTACCGCCTGGTCCGAGCCGAGGAGCGTAAACGGCGCGCGGCCCAGGGACTCGGTGACCCCGAGAAGGAGGGCGACCAGTGAACACCAAGGTCGACTGGGTGCAGTTGATCATCGTCGTCGTGATCTTCGCGGCCGTCACCGTGATGGGCTTCATGGCGGCCCGCTGGCGCAGCGCCGGCCACCTCGACAGCCTCGACGAGTGGGGGCTGGGCGGCCGCGGGTTCGGTACGTTCATCACCTGGTTCCTGCTCGGCGGTGACCTGTACACGGCGTACACCTTCATCGCCGTCCCGGCCGCGATGTACGCGACCGGTGCGATCAGCGGCTTCTTCGCGGTGCCGTACACGATCGTCGCCTACCCGATCGTGTTCATCTTCATGGCCCGGTTGTGGTCGGTCTCGCACCGGCACGGGTACGTGACGCCGGCCGACTTCGTGCAGGGTCGCTACGGCAGCAAGCTGCTCTCGCTGGCGGTGGCGGTGACGGGCATCCTGGCCCTGATGCCGTACATCGCGCTGCAGCTGGTCGGTATGCAGGCGGTCTTCGAGACGATGGGCCTCGGCGGCAACAACACCCTGGCCAAGGACCTCCCGCTGCTGATCGCGTTCGCCGTACTGGCCGCGTACACGTACTCGTCGGGTCTGCGGGCGCCGGCGATGATCGCGTTCGTCAAGGACTTCCTGATCTACGTCGTGATCCTGGTCGCGATCTTCTACCTGCCGCACGTGCTCGGCGGCTGGGACGGGATCTTCCACGCGGCCCAGGAGAAGATGGCCAAGCCGAACCCGGTGACCGGCAAACCGACCGGGTCGTTCATCCCGGGCGACGCGGGCTACGTGTCGTACTGGACGCTGGGTCTGGGTTCCGCGATGGCGCTGTTCATGTACCCGCACTCGGTGACGGCCGTACTGTCGACGAAGACGCGGAACGTCGTACGGCGCAACGCCGCGATCCTCCCGGCGTACTCGTTGCTGCTCGGGCTGCTCGCCCTGCTCGGCTTCATGGCGATCAAGGCGAACGTCAACGTCAAGGGCCTGGACGGGCTGGCGAACCCGCAGCTGGCGATCCCGCGGCTGTTCGACCAGGAGTTCCCGTCCTGGTTCGCGGGGATCGCGTTCGCGGCGATCGCGGTCGGTGCGCTGGTACCGGCGGCGATCATGTCGATCGCGGCGGCCAACCTGTTCACGCGCAACATCTACCGGGCCTTCATCAAGCCGGAGGCGACCCCGGCGCAGGAAGCCAAGGTCTCCAAGCTCGCGTCCCTGCTGGTGAAGGTCGGCGCGCTGGTGTTCGTGCTCGCGATGGACAAGACGATCGCGCTGAACCTGCAGTTGCTCGGCGGGATCTGGATCCTGCAGACGTTCCCGGCGATCGTGGTCGGCCTGTACACCCGCTGGTTCCACAAGTGGGCGCTGCTGGCCGGCTGGGCGGTGGCGATGGTGTTCGGCACGATCTCGGCGTACAACGTGGTGAACCCGGCGACCAAGAAGCACTTCGGTGGTTCGCTGGCGAAGATCCCGTTCACCGACACGCAGGCGTACATCGCGCTGACCGCGTTCGTGCTGAACGTGATCGTGGTCGTTGTGCTGACGCTGTTGCTCCGGGCCCTGAAGGTCGCGGACGGGCAGGACACCACCCACCCCTCGGACTACACCGCGGACCGCGGCGACCCCGGTGTCGCGGACGTGATCGAGGACGGCGGAGCGGCTGCGGTCAAGCCCTGAGGTCGTTGACGGCGGCCCGGTGTTTCCGGGCCGCCGTCACCTATTGCGGTTAAGTCGACACGCTGCGGGGTCAGCTTGCCCGGTTTCGGGCCTTTGATTCGGCAGAATCTCACCCGTGCTGCTGGTCCTCCTCGTCATGGTGCTCGCCGCCGGCGCGGCCCTGGCGACCGGCGGACGGTTCGGCAATCTGGCCGGCAACACCGTGACCGGCGTCCACTGGCTGGCGGCGGCCGCGATCGGCCAACTGCTCGGCTCCCTCTTCGGCGGTACGGCGTACCCGGTCGGGCTGATCGGGTCCGCGGTCTGCATCGCGGTCTTCCTGCGGATGAACCTGCAACACCCAGGCGTCGGCCTGCTGGCACTCGGGTTCTTCAGCAACGCGCTCGTCGTCGCACTGAACGGCGCGATGCCGGTGTCGTTGCGCGCCTTGCAGCGCGCGGGGGTCGGCGACGCCTCGATCACCGATGCGCGCCACGAACTCTCCCACGCGACGACCCACCTCCCCTGGCTCGGCGACGTCGTACCCGTCGCCCTGCCAGGGCTGGGACAGGCGATCAGCCCGGGCGACGTACTGATCGCCGCCGGCGCCGGACTGCTGCTGTACGCCGGGATGGGCGCCAACGGCCGCGTACCTGCAACCACGGCACCGATCTGGGCCGAACTCGAGCCCTGCGCCGGCACCCCTGCCGTGCTGCACCTGTCCGAGAAGGCCAGCCGCGAACTCTCAGAACCTGAAGCCCCGGCCGACGACCCGCCGAAGTGACTCCACGACGACCGGGTCGTACTCCGCGCCGATGCCCAGCCCGATCGACTCCATCGCCTTGTCCGGCGACTGCCCCGACCCTTCACCGACCAGCTGCTCGTACGCCAGCGAGACGTTGACGATCCCGCTCTCCACCGGGATCGACGCGTCGTTGGCCCGGCCGTGCCGGTACGGATCGTTGGAGTGCCGGACGATCTCGGCGACATGATCCAGCACCCCCGACCGCTCGATCACCGCCGCCCCGATCTCCGCCGCCCGCTGCCGCTCCGCCCGCGTCCGCAACAACGAGGCCCCACCCGGACTCGGATCCGCCAACGCCAACTGCCCCACCCCGGACAGCAACGCCGCATACTCCAACGCCTCCATCCGCGAAGGCGTCAACCCCAGGTCGTTGCCGATAGCCACCGCCAGCGCAGCCGTCCGCGCGTTCTGCCCCGGACTACTGAACCCGGCGATCTCCGTACTCCGAGCCATCGACCGAACCGTCGTCCGATAAGTCCGCTGCGCCGAAGCAAACCGCCGAAACGCAAACTGCGTCAGGAACAGCGGCACCACCACCAGGGGCGGGCCCCACAACCCGAGCAACGACGTACCGATCGCCAGGAGCATTCCGCTGATCCCCATCGCCATCCCGATCCGCGCGGCGACTGTTGCCTCGTCCCGCAACGCGGCCGGGAACGGCTGGTTGAACTGCTCTGTCGCCTGTCCGGCGCCGACGAGCGCATCCATCACCACAGCCGCGAGGACCGACAGCAGCATCGCACCGGTCAGCGCGATGGCCGCCACCCACGACCCGTCCCAGTACAGGTCCCCAGGTACGACTGCGGCGAAGATCGCGGCGGCCGCCGCCACCGACAGCAGCCGCCGGGCCGACACGACCATGTCCCAACGGAGACCGGCGATCATCCGCGGTACGACCCCTGCGAGCGTTGCGAGCCCGACCACCGCGATGACCTGCGCGACGTCCGGCGAGATCGCCACCTCCGGCGGCCGGAGCAACACATAGCCCAGGGCACCACTGGTGGCGATCGGCGCCCGGTTACGACTCCGGTCGACCCGGAACTGGATCATCTCGCCGACGGCGACCAGCAGCCCGAAGGTCAGGGCGTACGGCCACTCGGTGACGCCACGGCGTGCCGTCAAGGCCAACGCGATCACACCGACCACGGCACCCGCCACCAGGACGACGACTCCGCTCCCCAGCCGATGCCCCGCCGTATTTTCGTCCACGCCGAGCCCCCTATGCATCCGGTCCGGCCGCTGAACCCGACGCACCACCACCGCTACCCAGGCTGAGGTCGTCATGGTCGATCGCGCCCCGGACGCTCTCGTCCGGAGCTGGCTGCTCGGTCATCGGCACGTTCCAGCCATGCTTGCGAATGACTTCGACGAAAGCATCCACGAGCTGCGGATCGAAGTGTGTGTGCCGGTCCTGCAGCAAGATCTCCAGGGTCTCGTCGACCCCACGAGCCGGCCGGTACGACCGGGTGGACGTCAGCGAGTCGAAGGCGTCGACGATGCCGATAATGCGCGCGAAGTACGGGATGTTGTCGCCGCTCAGGCCGGCTGGGTAGCCAGTCCCGTCGTACTTCTCGTGGTGGTGGAGGATCGCGGACTTGACTTCTTCAAGGAACGGGATGTTGCCGATCAGTTCGACACCGCGCGCCGGATGCAACCGGATCGCGTCCATCTCGAAGTCCTCGAGACGGCCGGGCTTCTGGATGATGCTCGTAGGCACGCCGACCTTGCCGACATCGTGCAGCAGCCCGGCGTGTTCGAGTGCCTGCTGACGGTCGTCGTTCAGCCGCAGTTGCCGACCGAGCATGCCGACACCGGCACTGACCCGCTCGGAGTGTCCCCTGGTGTAGAGGTCCTTGGTTTCGATCACCTCGATGAACGCCCGCATTGTCGCGGCCTGCGCTTCTCGCTCCGCCTCGTAGAGGCTGAGCGTCCACCGCGCGACCAGTAGCGGTACCACTACCAGGAAGACGGCGAAGATACCCAGTCCACCGATCCAGACCACTGCGAGCAGAACGCCGAGCAGTCCGTATCCCATCATCGGGAGCACGGTCGGTGCCGCGACCCGGCGGAGGAAGTCGAGAGGTGAGGTCGTACCGCGATCGAGCCAGAGCACCATGCACATCAGGAGGGCACTCACCGCGAGCCAGGTGACAATCGCCGCCGTGGCCGCAACCAGGGCACGACCAGGTGCGTCCAAGACGGCAGCTCCGCGAACACCACCCGCACGGAGAAAGACCAGACCGGCGGCAGAGGCGCACAGGACGGCCATCGCCCCGTTGAACACCCGTCGCATCAGGGGAAGGCGACGGTCTTGGGTCAGGGGCAGCAATACCGATACCACGACAGCGGCAGCCGGGCCTGACAAGAGGAAAAGCGCGATACCGACAACGTAATCGAGTGAGGCGCGCACCGGTCCGACCTTGGATCGGAGCAGTACACCCGCCAGCAGCAAGAGGCCAAGCGCAATCGTGGCGGCGTCAGGCCTCGTATGGAACAGCGCAATGGAGAGTGCCATCACCGCTATACCGGCGCAGAACGCCACCGTCAGGCGGAGCGGCCAGCGGCTGTTCACCCGTGAACTCTAACCGTCACCACTCCCAGGCGTCACTACCAAGCACGTCAGGTCACCTCCGATCAGCGGTCGCAGTCTTACGCCCCACAGAGCAGGGGGCGTAGGGGGGCAAGACAGCACATCGCCGACTCTTCATGATTTTGCTTCATCAGGCGCGCCGCGAAACACTGTAAGCCCAACCGTGACCCGCCGGACGACGTGAACACCTCGGGCATGGTATGAGAGACTGTGACTCTTTGCAGTTGTTTCAAGGAGGCTTAGGAATGGGAAAGACCGGCCGGAAGCGCCGTGCACGCAAGAAGAAGGGCGCAAACCACGGCAAGCGCCCGAACGCCTGACCCAGGCGGCTACAGACAGCGAGGACCTCGGAGAAATCCGGGGTCTTTGCGATTTGGTCACAGCTTTACAGCAGACCAGCTAAACAGAGGTTCTGTATTCGGAGAGTCCGCAGTTGCACACTGAATGCGATCCTTCAACGATCGTTCGACATTCGCGAAACCTCCGGCTGGGACCTGTGGACAACGGCCAGCACCCAGAGACGGATCCACCTAGAGTTAGCCCCGGCATGTTTCCGGTACTGACCGATATGGATCCGAGGAGGGTGGGGAGTGAGCGAGCCGGCCACGACGACCTTCAGCGAGCTGCTCCGCACCTTCCGTACCCGGGTCGGTCTCACGCAAGCCGCCCTCGCCGAGCAGGCAGGCCTCAGTGATCAGGCCATCAGCGTCCTCGAGCGCGGGACCCGCAGCCGCCCACGGATGGACACCGTCCGCTCACTCACCACTGCCCTCGACCTGTCACCCGCTGAAGCCGATCTGTTCCTCACTGTTGCCCGCGGCAAGAGCAGTCGGTCGGCGCCGAACCGGACTGCCGGACCGGCCGATGCATCCGACGCGTCTGCGGCGCCGTGGCAACTACCGCCGGCAGCGCGAGACTTCACCGGTCGGGCCGCGCAGCTCGATGCCATCCTGTCCGTGCTGCGCAACCCGCGCGGGATCGGGCCGGTCGGTCTGGTGGCGATCACCGGCATGGGCGGTATCGGCAAGACAACGCTTGCGGTGCAGGCAGCACACTTGCTGACGGACAGTTATCCGGACGGCCACCTGTATCTCAACCTCCGCGGTTACGGCCCCGGTGAGCCGATGTCCGTCGCAGACGCCCAGCGTCATCTGCTCCGCTCACTCGGCCACGACATTCGGCTCCTGCCGGAGGATGTCGAAGAGGCTGCTGCACTGTTGCGCTCCAAGCTGGCCAAACGGCGCATCCTGGTGCTGCTCGACAATGCCGCGCACACGTCGTACGTTCCTCCGCTGCTGCCGGGCAGCTCGGGATCGGCTGCGATCATCACCAGCCGTGGCTCGTTGGTGAACCTGGCGGGCGCTCGCCAGATCCACCTCGATGTCCTGTCCGACGCAGAGTCGATCGACCTGCTCAGTGGTTTGATCGGGGAGTCCCGGGTGGCCGCCGAGCCCGAGGCAGCCAAGGCCCTCGCGATGTACTCCGGTCGCTTGCCATTGGCGGTCCGGCTGATCGGCGGCCGGCTGGCGACGCGGCCAACCTGGCCGATCCACCATCTCGTCGACATCCTCCAGGACGAGGAGCGCCGCCTCGACAGTCTCGGCACCGACGAGACCAGTGTCCGCGCCAGCATCGCAAGCTCGGTCCGGTTCCTCGAGTCCAGTGACCGCGAGCTCGACCGGCAGGCCGCGCGGAGCCTGCCGATGCTGAGCGTTCCGGATGGCGCCGACCTGTTGACCGTTGTCGCCTCCAGGCTTTTGGATCTTCCGGTGCGGCGTACCCGGTTGCTCCTCGAGCGCCTCGTCGACCTGAGCCTGCTCGAATCCGTCGCGCCCGAGCGGTATCGCTTCCACGACCTGATCCGTGCGTACGCTCGCGAGCTCGCAGAGCAACAGCTCGACTCCACGGAGCAGACCAGCAGCCTGGCCCGCGTCCTCAACCTCTACATCGCGGTCGGCTGGGCGTGCCAGGCCCTGACACATCCGGCGAGTCCCCGGTTGCCGCTCGCAACGGTTCGGGACAGCGACGTTCCCGTGTTCCGGGATCGTCAGGCGGCTCAGCACTGGCTGGACGAGGAACAACGCAACCTCATGGACCGGTTCCGGCAGGCGAAGCGCAGTCCCCTGGCCGGTACGGCGGCCTTTCCCGAACTGGCGTTGGCACTCTTCGGGTACCACGAGTCCCGGCGGCGCTGGCCCGAGATGGTCGAGATCGGCGAGGGTGCCGTCGAGACTGCGCTGGCACACCGGCTGCCGGTTGCCGCGGCGTGGCTGCAGCACGATGCCGCCATCCCGGAGGCGGAGAACGGTGACGCAGCCACCGCCGTCGACTGGATCATCACGGCCCTGAAGATGTTCCGCGAGCTCGGCGACCGTTCCGGCCAGGCCCGTTGTTGCTCGTCGCTCGCCTACCTGCTGGGGGTCGTCGACCGGGTCGACGAGGCGCTGGAGTACGGCGAGGAGGCCCTCGCACTGAGCCGATCGCTCGAGAACCAGACACTCGAGGGTGTGTCGCTGACTGCCGTCGGCGGCCTCTACGACCGCAGAGGCGACTTCGAGCGTGCAGATCAGGCGTTCGCGGCCGGCATCGCTCTGGCCTTGCGGTCGGACGACCCGCGGTCGACGTTCAAACGCTACATCAACGCGGCGCTGTCGCACCTGCGAGTCGGTCGTCACCAGGACGCCCTCGATATGGCGACGAAAGGGCTGACCACCGCCGGGCAACTCGGGGACGGGCTCGCGCAGGCTGAGTCCCACCATCTCATTGCGCTCACGCTCGCCGCGGAGGGCAAATACGACGACGCGCGAGCTGCGATCGTCACCGGCATGCTTTTCGCCGCCCGGTCCCGCGACATTATCCGGGAAGGTCGTCTCTACCTCGACCTGGCCAGAATCGACGCTGCGCGGGGCGATCGTTCGCAGGCACTCGACGACCTGCGCAACGCGATCACCAAACTCCACGGGGCATCAGCAATCCACGAAGCCGACGCCCTCGAGCTCCTAACCCAGCTGAGGCGGGGAAAAACCTACACCTTCGCCCTCAGGGTGCATTTCCTCTGACAAAATCAGTCGGTAGTGGTGATCGTTGTTTCGATTTGGATTTGGGTCAGTCTGAGGAGGATTTTCTGGCGGAGGGCGTCGGGGGCGTGGTCGGAGCCGCAGGAGCGGTGGACCAGCTTCTTGACGCAGCGTTCCAGGTCGTACTCGTCGAGGCAGGGGGCGCACTCTTCGAGGTGCTGGCGGATCTCGTCGGAACTGGCGTCCTCGAGTTCGTTGTCGATGAAGACGTAGACCCGTTGCAGGATCTCCCCGCAGTCGACGTCGTGGTGCTCGCCGCAGCTCACGACTCCTCCTTCTCCGCAGCTGTCTCGGTGCTGTCGTCCGCTGCCGGGATCAGGCCGCGGTCGCGGGCGTAGTCGCCCAGCAGGTCGCGGAGCTGGCGGCGGCCGCGGTGCAGCCGTGACATCACCGTTCCCACGGGCGTACCCATGATCTCGGCGATCTCCTTGTAGGCAAAGCCCTCGACATCGGCCAGGTAGACGGCCAGCCGGAAGTCCTCCGGGATCGCCTGCAGGGCGGACTTGATGTCGGAGTCGGGCAGGTGCTCGAGGGCGACCGCCTCGGCCGACTTCAGCCCACCGGGAGTGTGCGACTCGGCGGCGGTCAGCTGCCAGTCCTCGATCTCCTCGGTCGGCGACTGCGTCGGCTGCCGCTGACGCTTCCGGTACCCGTTGATGAAGGTGTTCGTCAGGATCCGGTACAGCCACGCCTTCAGGTTGGTGCCGGGCGTGAACTGGTGGAACGAGCTGTACGCCTTCGCAAAGGTGTCCTGCACCAGGTCCTCGGCGTCGGACGGGTTGCGCGTCATCCGCATCGCCGCGGCGTACATCTGGTCCAGGAAGGGCAGCGCTTCGCGCTCGAACCGCGCGGTGCGCTGCTCGGGAGTCTCGGTCGTGGTGGGAGTGGGCATCGGGATCGAGAATACCGGGGTCTTCCCAGTGGTTCTCGCCGGAGCCTCTCTCGTCGCCATCATGTTCGTCACAACACGCCCGGCCACGGGGGCATTCCCGACTGCTACCCGGACACCTCGCGGCCGACCCATTCGAACACAGCTTCGACCAGCAGGTCGTACGTCTCCTGCTGGTTGAGCTCGGCCCGCTTCGGCACCTTGAACGAGTGGTCGGCGTCCGGGACGACCGCCATCTCGGTCAGCGGCGGGAACTCCTCCGGCGTACCGAACGGGTCCCGCTCCCCCTGGACGACGAGTGTCGGCAGTCCGGTGCCCTGCAACTCGTCGACCCGCGTCTTCTCCGGCTTCCCCGGCGCGTGCAGCGGAAAGGCCAGGGCGAGTACGCCGGAAGCGCCCAGACTGCTCGCCGTACGACAGGCCACCCGGGCTCCGGCGCTCCGGCCGCCGATCACCAACGGCGTACGGACCCGGAGCTGCCCGACGATGGCGATCCACGCCTCGTCCAGCACCTTCGGCGCCGGCGCCAGCTTCTTGCCGGCCCGCCGCCACGGCTGCTCGATCAGGAACACGTTGATGTCCTGCTTCGGCAGTCGCGCGGCCAGCGCGACCAGGTCACCCGACTCGATCCCGGCGCCGGCACCGTGACCGAGCGCCAGCGTCGCCACCGGGCGCCGGGCGCGGTGCGCCACGATCCGGGCCTCGCCGTGCGGTGTCCTGACAATCCGTTCGTCGGTCACCCGCCCCATCCTGTCATCCGGACCGCTGCTGCGCGGGCACGAAACCCTGAACAAGGCACACTGAAGCAATGTGCGGACGCTATGCCTCGACCCGGAGCCGGGAAGACCTGCTCGGTGAGTTCGAGATCGACGCCACGAACGTCGACGAGCAGGCCATCGAACCGGACTACAACGTCGCCCCGACCAAGCTGTCGCCGGTCGTACTGGCGCGGCCGCCGCGCGACGACAAGGAGGGCGAGCCGGTCCGGCAGCTCCGGCAGCTCAAGTGGGGACTCGTACCGTCGTGGTCCAAGACGCCACAGCTCGGCCGGATGATCAACGCCCGCGCGGAGACCGTCTACGAGAAGCCGTCGTTCCGGCGGGCGTTCGCGAGCCGGCGGCTGATCGTGCCGATCTCCGGGTTCTACGAGTGGTTCCCGACCCAGCAGCTCGGCAAGGGCGGCAAGCCGCTGAAGCAGCCGTTCTACCTGCACCGCAAGGACGACGACGTACTCGCGCTCGCCGGTCTGTACGAGTTCTGGCGGGACAAGGAGAAGGAGCCGGACGACGACAGCGCGTGGCTGATCACGTTCACGATCATCACCACCACAGCCTCCGACGACGTCGGCCACATCCACGACCGGATGCCGATGACGGTGGCGAAGAAGGACTGGGAGGCCTGGCTCGACCCGCGGCTCAACGAGGTCGACGACATCCGCGCGCTGATGGCGCCGCCGCCCCAGGGCAGCCTCGACATCTACGCGATCACGACCGCCGTGAACAGCGTGAAGAACAACGGACCCGAGCTCCTGGAGCCCCTCGCCGACGCATAGTTGAATCTATATAACCGTGCCTATACTTAAGGCATGAGCACGGTTGGCGAAGCGTTGTTCGGGCTGGCTGCGGTGGCGATCCGGCGGCGGCCGCGGGCGGTGAGTCTTACCGCGGCGTCGGTGTTGTCGACGCTGGAGCGGACCGGGCCGCGGCGGCTGACCGATCTGGCGGTCAGCGAAGAAGTCACCCAGCCGTCCATGACGTCCCTGGTGACCCAGCTGGCCGGCCAGGGGCTCGTCGAGCGCCGTCGCGACCCCGCCGACGCGCGGGTCGTACTCGTTGCCGTCACCGAGGCCGGCAGCCGCCGGCTCCGCGAACTGCGGGCCGAGGGCGCGGCGACGCTGACCGACCTGATCGGCAAGCTCGACGAGCAGGACGCTGCCGCGCTGCGCGACGCGGCGCCGGCGATCCTGCGCTTGATCGAACTGGCCGGCGAGGACCAGGACAGCCGTACCCCGTTGCCGAAGAGGTGACCCCGATGAACCCCGAAGCCCGTCGCACTCCGATCCCCCAACAGTTGGGAACACCGGCGATCGTCGTCGGCCTCGACGGCTCAGGCACCAGTTGGGACGCCTTCGCCTGGGCCGCCGGCGAGGCCCTCCGAACCAACGGTCAGCTGGTCGCGGTGTACGTGATGCCGTTCTCGGATCCGACCGTCGCGCTCGGTGTTCCGTACGACTACGCCGCCTCCCGGGACAACCAGCGCGAGCTGGCCGGCGAGATCGAGGCGGAGGCGGTACGCCGTGCGCACGAGGCCGGCGTACGACTGAGCTTCGTCGGCGAGTTCGGTGACGCGATCGACACGCTGTCCGACGTCGCCCGCCAGGTCGACGCGCGGCTCGTCGTGGTCGGCCGCTCCGCGAAGCGCTGGCACCGCCTGACCGGCTCCCTCGGCCACCGCCTCACCTGCCGCAAGGACGCCCCGGTCGTCGTGGTCGTCCCCTGACGTGCGACAGTCAACCGCATGCGAGTTGTGGTCCTCTGTGGCGGCGAGAGTTCGGAGCGGGACGTGTCCCGGTCCTCGGGCTGGGCGGTCGCGAAGGCGCTGACCGAGCGCGGCCACGAGGTGAGCCTGGTCGACCCGGCGGCCGCCGAGCCGATCCTGGCCGAGCGCGTGTCCGTCGACGACGCCGCCGTACCCGTGCCGTCAGTACCACCGTCGACGTCGGAGCGGGCCGCGCTCAGGCAGCGGATGTACGCGGCGCTGACCGGCGGACCTGTGCTGGAGCACCTGAGGCGGGCCGACCGGGTCTTCATCGCGCTGCACGGCGGGTGGGGTGAGGACGGACACGTCCAGGCGCTGCTCGAGCTGGCCGGAGTGCCGTTCACCGGTGCGGGTCACGACGTCTGTGCCGTTGCCTGGCACAAGGGTCGCAGCCAGGCCGTACTCGAGGCGTCCGGCGTACCGGTGCCGCCGCGTGTGCTCTACAACACCGCGGAGCAGCCGGAGCCACCGGTCGCGGTCAAGGATCTGCTGGCGCGCGGACCCGTCGTGGTGAAGCCGGTCGCCGACGGGTCGAGCGTTGCTGTGCGCAAGGTTGACTCCTTGGAGGCGCTGGACGCCGACGGCGAGGTACTCGTCGAGCCGTTCCTGAGCGGCCGGGAGTTCACGGTCGCGGTGATCGGTACGACGACGTTGCCGGTCGTCGAGATCGAGCTGACCACGGCGGTCTTCGACTACGAGGCGAAGTACCAGCCGGGCGCGGTTCGGGAGATCTGCCCCGCCGACATCCCGGCGCACTTCGCGGAGCAGTTGCAGGAACTCGCACTCCGGGCGCATCGGGCCCTCGGTTTCGGTACGTCGTACTCCCGCGCCGACTTCCGCTGCGACGCATCGGGTACGCCGTACTGCCTCGAGGTCAACGCGCTTCCCGGGCTCACCCCGGGCAGCCTCGTCCCGCTCGCGGCCAAGGGCGCCGGGATCAGCTACGCCGAGCTCATCGAGCAACTGCTGCAGGCATGAAGGTGCCGGTTGCGGATCGGGCATCCACAGCCGGCACTTCGGAGATCGTTAGAAGTAGCCAGTCATGCCCACCTCGGGCGCGCCAACGCCGCTCTCGGGCTGTCCGTAGTAGACCGCGCCACAGTGGAGCTTGTCCGGGCCCCACCGGTCAACATTGAACAGACCGCCCTTGAGACCCGTGACGGAACCGTTCAGCAGGATCCCGCCTCCCGGCGTGTATACCTGTAACGGAAAGGCCTGGCTGTTCTGCGTGTGGTCGGACTGGAACACCGACACCTTCTTGCCGAGGTGGTCGTAGCCCCAGCAGTAGACAGACACGTCGGCGTCCTGGATGTTCTGCTCAGGGTTGTCGAGCGTCACGAAGGCCGAGTAGTTGAGGCGAAGGTACGTCTGGTCGTACGGGCCTGGGATCGTCTGCATCTCGGCGCCGAACCACACCGACACGCTGCCCGTCGCGTGCGCCGGAGCCGCTGCGGCTGTGAGGAGAGCCGCCAGCACAGCGGCCGAGGTGGCGAGACGGCGTGGGAATCTCAAGGACGATGTCATTCGGAGTCTGCCTCTCAGCGAGTGTTCGGTTGCGAGAGTCTGGACTGAGATGCTGACTTCAAGCTGAAAGGTCAGAAGTCGCCGGCTCTTGTCACCTCCGGTGCGGAGACATTTGTTTGTGGCTGTCCGTAGTAGGTCGCGCCACAGGTGATCCGGTCAGTGCCGCTGGGGTTCAAGTTCAGAAGGGTTCCCTTGAGCACGGTGAACGAGCCGTCCAGCAAGATCCCACCTCCGGGCGTATATACCTGGAGCGGGTATGGCGAGTCCTGCGTGTGGTTGGACTGGAACACAGTCACCTTCTGGTGATCGCGATATCCCCAGCAGGAGACGTAGACCTCTGCACCGTGAATGTACTGCTCGGGGTGATCGAGTGTTACGAACGCACCGTAGTTGACTCGAACATAGGTGTAGCCGTTCGAGGCCTGGAATGTCTGGAACTCATCGCCGAACCACACCGATACGGCGCCGGTCGCGCTGGCTGGGCTTGCTACAACCGTGAGCAAGGCGCCGAGCACAGCGACCCAAGCGGCACACCAGGTGGCCAGACGGCGGGTGAACTTCAGGGGAAAAGTCATGCGGAGCTTGCCTCTCAGCGATTTTCAGGTCGCGAGAGTCTGCACCAAGGTGCTGATTTCAACCTGAACGACAGGCGGCGGCGGATCGCCCACCCCGTGTTAGGCGATCCGCCGCCGGTTCGAGTGCGCCCGGCCGCCCCCCTGTTGGCGTCCGGGCGCAGGTCTAAGGTCTGGCGAGCTCGTCGAGGAGCCGGCCGGCCATCTCGTCAGTGCCGGGCAGGCCCTCGATCCAGATCCGGGCCAGCTGCGGTACGTCGGTGTCCAGCCGCCACTGCGTGATCAGGGCTCGTACCGTCGCGACCTGCTCCGGCAGGTTCGGCTCGCGGCCGACGAGCGCCGCCGCGCGGCGTGAGCCGATGCGGCCCAGTACGTCACCGCCGCAGAAGACGATCCGCAGGCATTCCGCGACGTCGACGAGCCGGAGCTCCCGGTCGAACGGCGAAGTGCCCGGCGGATTGAGCGGTTCGACAACCACCAGTGCATGGGTTTGCGGTACGGAAGTTCCACGGAATTCCGCCTCTCGGTAGAGCTCGCCCAGCCGGGACCGCAGGTGCGCCAGGCTGGACAGCCCGGTCAGCGGGTCCTCGCAGGACAGCGAGTGCAGGTAGACCAGAGATGCCTCGGCCCAGCTGGAACTGAGTGCGCGTACCGCGGCGAAAGCCGGCTCGCCCCCGGCGATCGAGCGGTACAGCGCACTCAGCCCATCAAGTGCCTCCACCAGCGAGACACCGTCGGCCGCGAGGCGGCGTCCGGTCTCGTCCGATGCAGGCACGACATCGGCACCGTCCCGAAGCGCCTCGGCGATCGCGAGATAGGCGCTGTGGTCGGTACCAGCTGTGCCGAGCGGTTCCCTCCTACCGCTCGGTTGCTCGTTGGACGACGCCTCCGGCGCGAGCCGGGCGGGCGACCCCGCCAGGTTCAGGGACTTGGCCGGACGCAGGTCGAACCGTCGACGGATGTCCGCGAACAGCGACATGGCCCTCCTCAACTAGCCCCGTCAGTCTCCCGACCGGTCGGCCGGAAGCGTCGTACGCCGAAGAGACAGGGCCGGTGACGATTCATGACGCGGATTCGCAGAACTTTTTTTCGCGTAACTTCGGCACTGGCGATCTCGTCAGGAAAGGGGCACAGTTCCGCGTCAGAGATGATGCTTTCGGTCGTCACACGTGGGAGCCTTGTCCTCGGCAACCAAATGTGACGGACTGTCACGTTGCCGCACTGAGAGTTGTCGCAGGAGTTGTCACAGAGCCCACGGGGGAGATGGATGGAGACGCCGGACGGCCAGCCGGATGCGCTGAGCGATGCCGAGCTGATCGCGCGCGTCCGCAACGGTGACCTGGAGGCGTACGGCGAGCTGTACGCCCGGCACCACCACGCCGCCGAGCGGATGGCCCGCCAGCTCGTCCCGGCCAACGACGCCGACGACCTGGCCGGCGACGCGTTCGCGAAGGTGCTGGACGCGCTGCGCGCCGGCGGTGGCCCGGACGTCTCCTTCCGCGCGTACCTGCTGACGACCGTACGGCGCGTGCACGTCGACCGGATCCGCTCCGGTAAGAAGGTGCAGTCCACCGACGACATCGCCTCGTACGAGCGTGAGCCCGAGGGCTTCGACGACCCGACCGTCACCGGCTTCGAGAGCGGTGCCGCGGCGAAGGCGTTCGCCAGCCTGCCCGAGCGCTGGCAGGCCGTGCTGTGGCACACCGAAGTCGAGGGCGAGAAGCCGGCCGCGATCGCGCCGCTGCTCGGCCTGACCGCGAACGGTGTGTCCGCGCTGGCGTACCGCGCTCGTGAGGGTCTGCGGCAGGCGTATCTGCAGCAGCATCTGGCCGACGTCGCGGGGGATCGTTGCCGCTGGACGACCGAGCGCCTCGGCGCGTACGTCCGCGGCGGCCTGACCAAGCGCGAGAACCGGAACGTCCGCGAGCATCTGGACGAGTGCGCGAAGTGCACCGCGGTGTACCTCGAGCTCGTCGAGGTCAACAGTGCGCTGCCGGCGCTGCTCGCCCCGGCCCTGCTGGGCACCGCTGGCCTCGGCTATCTGGCCGCGGCCTCCGGCGCGAAGGTCGGCCTGGTCGGCTTCTTCGTCACCGGCTGGCGCAAGGTCACCGAGAACAGCACCCGGGCCGCCGTCGGCGGCGGCGCGGTCGTCGTGGTCGCGGTCGCGGCCGTCCTCGCGGCGATGGCGCTCACCGGCAACAAGACGCCTCCGGCCGCGATCGAGCAGCCGACGAAGCCGCCGGCCACCCAGCCCTCGCAGCCACCGGCGAACCCGACCGTTCCACCGGTCAAACCGACGGTGAAACCGCCGACGGTGAAGCCGACTCAGCCGTCGGCGTCCAACCCGACGGTGGCGCCGACCACGGCCCCGACGACGGCACCCACGACCGCGCCGACGACGCCGGTCCCGACCACACCGGTTCCGACACCGACGCCTCCGCCGGCTACCCCTACCCCGCCGAAGCCGACGCCGACCACACCGATCCGCTACCCCGGGATGGTGACGATCAGCATGCCGACGGGCGGCGGCGCGCCGGTTACCAAGGGCGCGAGCGGCAGCGCGGCCGCCGGCATCCGGTTCGTCATCACGATCAAGCCCCCGGCCGGAAACGCGAACCCGGTCATGATCACGTTCAAGTACGGCGCCGAGCTCAGCTGGCCGATCAAGAGCAACCCGGCCGGCTGGACGTGCACCGAGGCGACCGAGACCTGCACCGCGGCCGACCCCGCGAAGCCGAAGCCGATCCCGGTGACGTTCGACGCGCCGACCGGCGGCTCGGCCGCTGACCGGACCTTCACGGTGAACGCGAAGACCGGCCGGCTGTACGACTACGCCTCGCGCACCCTGGACGCCGCGCCGAGCACCGACGAGAACCTGCTGAAGATCCTCGACGGCAAGGCCGACCCGGACGTGCACCACCGGATCCTCACCGTCGCCCCGCGGGCGAACCGGACCAAGGTCACGCTGAAGATCACGTACGGCAAGGCGCTGGAGTGGCCGATCGCCGCGAACCCGGCCGGCTGGAAGTGTTCCCAGTCGACTGCGACGTGTACGGCAGCTGACCCGGACAAGCCGGCTCCGCTGGCGGCGGACTTCGACGTACCGGACGACTCGCCGGCCGCGGCGCGGACGTTCACGGTGACGGCGCAGGCCGACCTGGTCAGCGACACCGACTCCGAGGTATTGCCCGGGGTCCAGCAGGACGAGTCGCTGCTGCAGATCCTCACGCCGACGCCCGGCCAGGACCCGAACCCCTTTGTCTACAACAGGTTCCTGAAGGTCAACGGTGCGCAGGGCCGGCGGGTCGAGCTCGACATCTCGTGGGGCCGCAACCTGGTGTTCCTGCCGTCGTTCGACCTCGGCTGGACCTGCGAGCGGACCAGTGACATCCGCCGCGCGACCTGCTGGACGAACAACTACAAGAAGCCGCTGAACTCGGAGTGGAACGCGTGGTTCCCGGGCAACGGACCGGACAACGCGCTCACCGTGCATGCCCGGGTCGGCGGCCGCGAGGACACCGACAGCGCGCAGATTCCGCCCTCGGAGTCGCGCCGGTGAAAACCGGGTTGCCGTGGTCCCTTATCCTGGTTGTTGTTCGCGCTGAAGGAACCAAGTAGCGCCGTACTGCACGCCCGAGAGAGTCGCCGGTAGCTGGGAAGGCGATGCGTGCAGCGGTGGCGAAGACACTCCCGAGCGACTGCTGTGCAAGAGGCCGGGCCCGTCGGGCTCGGTGAAGGTGTGGTGGCACCGCGAGATCCCCTTCGCCCACACCTCCGGGGTTCGAGAAATGACCTGGAGGTGAAACAGCGATGCGCATTCTCAGCCATGAGATCCCCTCAGCAGTAGGCCAGTCCGTCACGGTGGCCGGCTGGGTGCACCGAAGACGACGGCTCGCCGCCGTCAGTTTCCTGATCCTGCGCGACCGGTCCGGCCTGGCCCAGATCGTCGTCAAGGAATCACCGGAACAGCTGGACGCGTTCCCTGAGGAGACTGTCGTCGAGGTGACCGGTACGGTCGCCGCGAACGCGCAGGCGCCCGGTGGCGTGGAGATCGTCGACCCGGTGATCACACCGCTGACCGAACCGGCCGCGCCGCCGCCGATCGAGCTGTGGCGTCCGACCGTCGGCGCGGGGCTGCCTGTCGTACTCGACAACGCACCGGTCGCACTGCGGCATCCCGTCGTCCGGGCCGGCTGGGAGATCGCGGCCGCTGCTATGGCCGGCTTCCGGGAAGCCCTGGGCGGTCAGGGCTTCACAGAGATCCAGACGCCGAAGATCGTTGGTACGGCCACCGAGTCCGGGGCGAACGTGTTCGCGCTGGACTACTTCGGCGGGCCGGCGTACCTGGCGCAGTCGCCGCAGTTCTACAAGCAGCAGATGGTCGGCGTGTTCGAGCGGGTCTTCGAGGTCGGTCCGGTGTTCCGGGCCGAGCCACACGACACCGTCCGGCACCTGGCCGAGTACGTGTCGCTCGACGCGGAGTTCGGGTTCATCGCCGACCACCGCGACGTGCTGGCGATGCTGCGGACGGCGATCGCCGGGATGTTGGCCGCAGTCGGTTCCCGCGCTTCGTCGGCGTTGGAGCGGCTCGGCGTGGAGTTGCCGGAGATCCCGGTCGACGTACCGGTGCTGCACTTCACCGAAGCGTTGAAGATCGCCGGCGCCTCGCCGGACGAGCCGGACCTGGCGCCGGCCGACGAGCGTGCGATCGGCGAGTGGGCGTTGCGCGAGCACGGCAGCGACTTCGTCGCGGTCGAGGGCTACCCGATGGTGAAGCGGCCGTTCTACACCCATCCGCAGCCGTCGGACCCGCGCTGGTCGAACTCGTTCGACCTGCTGTTCCGCGGCGTCGAACTGGTCACGGGTGGCCAGCGCCTGCACCGGTACTCCGACTACGTCGCGGCCCTCGAGGCGCGCGGCGAGTCGGCGGAGGCCCCGGCGTACAGCTCGTACCTGCAGGCGTTCAAGCACGGGATGCCGCCGCACGGCGGGTTCGCGATCGGGCTGGAGCGGTTCGTAGCCCGGCTGACCGGTGCGGAGAACGTCCGTGAGGTCACGCTGTTCCCGCGCGACCTGCACCGGTTGACGCCGTGATGGTTTGCTCATGACCGAGACCACCGAGTCGGTTGTCGCCGAGCTGAACGTTGCCCTGGGCACCGACTATCGGGTCGTGCGGCAACTGACCGGTGGTCTGCAGTCGACCGCGTACGTGCTGACCGGCGACGTCGTGCTGAAGTGGACGGACAACCCTTCCTGGGCACCGCGCGTCCGGCGGGCGGCCGAGCTCGTCCGCCGGGCCCGCGCCGTCGGGTACCCCACGCCCGAGTGGCTGGCTGTCGGTACGACCGCGGCGGGATCGCCGTACCAGTTGCAGGAACTGGTCCCGGGCAGCTCGCCCGTGCTCGACGAAGCGCTGGCGCGGGAGCTGATCGGGATCTGCGAACTGCAGCGGGACCTGATCCCCGAGGACCACGAGGTGACCTGGTCGGCGTGGGCGCAGGGCGTCGTCTTCGACGGCTGGGACGGCGTATGGGAGCGGGTGCTCGAGTACGGCGACGACGCGGCCGAGCTGGTGCGGCGGTACGGCGAGCTGTGCCGGCCGTACCGCGACGACGTACTGCCCCGGCACGACTTCGTCCACGGCGACCTGAACATGGGCAACCTGCTGGTGTCCGAGGGCCGCATCACCGGCATCGTCGACATCGAAGCCGCCGGCAGCGGTGCGCGTGGCTACGACCTGGTCTCACTCGCCGCCTCGGCCGCACGCGACGGCGCCGCGTCCGGCGTCGACGGACTCTTCCTGGAGGCCGCCCTACGCGCCAGCGGCCGGGCCGCCGTTGCAGTATGCGCGGCGGCGGCATTCGCGTCGGTCGCGGAGTTCGTCCACGACCGCGGCACGTACCCCCAGGAACTGGTGAACCACGGTGGGCGCCACCTGCTGGAGTTGCTCAGCTGACGGTCACCGGCGTGCTGCCGCTGGGCTGGCTGACGTTGGTGACGTTGTCGGTGCTGACGGCAACTACTCGGTAGGCGCCGGGTGCGGGTGTGGACGTCCAGGTGACCTGGTAGCTGGTGGCGGTGGTCGACGAGCCGATCAGCGTCCAGTTCGTGCTCGTGCAGCTGCCGGAATAGCCGGCGCAGTAGTAGTACGCGACCGACTTGACGCCGGAGCCACTGCCGTCGGTGGACGCGTTCGTCAGCACAGCTCCGCTGCTGACCGCCACTGTGATGTTGAAGGTCGCCGACGGCGCGGTTGAGGTGAGGCCGGATGCCGACGCGGTGAGCGTGAGGCCGAGCGCGGTGTTGTTGATCGTCACTCCGCTGAACGTCGCCCGCCCGGAACTGTTGGTCGTCGCAGTCGCACCGGAGTCGATCGCCCCGGCCGACGGGGTCAGCGTGACAGTGACGCCGGAAGCGGCGACCGCATTACCGTTCGGATCCTGCACCTGCACGGTGATCGCCGGCGTCAGCGCCGTACCGGCGAACCCATTGCCCGGCCCCTGCACGAACGCAAGCTTGCTGGCCGCGCCGGCGCTGATGACGACGGCGCTGCTCGTGGCCGAGGTCAGGCCGGATCGTCCGGCGGTCAGGGTGTAGGTCCCGGCGAGGTCGAGGGCAACGCCGCTGAAGGTGGCGACACCGGAGACCGCCGCGACGTTCGTATAGGTCGCGGGCGCCGAACTGAAGTTCCCTCCGGACGGACCGCTTCCGATGCCGAGCGTGATCGGATCGGTCGCCGTCGTGACCGTGTTGCCGCCGGCGTCCTGGACCGAGACCTTGAACGTTGCGAGCGGTGCTCCCGCCGAGCCCGTCGCAGGCGGAGCCGTGGTGAACGCGAGCTTCGCAGGTGCACCGACGGAGATGACGACCGGGTTGGACGGCGAGGCCGAGCCGTCCTGAACTGTCGCGACGCTGAAGGAGTTCGCCGGATACGACCCCGCCGCGGCGGCGTTCGTGACACCGGTGATGTTGACGCTTGCGGCGGCACCCTTGCCGTGTGCGCAGCTACCGCCGCTGTTGGCCAGCGTGATCGTGACACTGGCCGCGGCCGCGTTCGCCGAGGCGGAACACTTCGTGAAGCCGCTCGCCAACGAGACGCCCGCACTGCTCAGGTTGAACGCGGAGTTGAAGGTCACGGTGATCGTGTCCCCCGCCGCCAGTGCGCCTTGCCCGCTGCTGGTCGTGAACCCAACGGCCCAGGTCGCGGTCGCACCGCCGGTTTGAGGTGACCCGGCGAACGTCACACCGCTCAGTCCGCTGACTGCGAAGGCCGTGGGTCCTTCGACGATCCCCACCGCGACCAGAACGGCAGTGAGTGCGATCAGCCAGGCTCGTTTCAGCGTCATCACGAGTGTCCGTTCACGGTTGGGCGGGTGATGGTCGGGGCCGTGGTGTCCACGGTCAGTTGGGTGGACGGGCTCGGCGTGCTGACGTTGCCGGCAGCATCGGTTGCTACCGCGACGATTCGGTACGTTCCGTCGGCGGCCAGCGGTGCGTGCGACGTGACCGGGAAGCTGCTGGACGCAGCGGTCGATGATCCGATCGCTGTCCAGTTCGCGGAGGTGCAGCTACCGGTTGCTCCGGCGCAGTAGTAGTACGCGACGGAGGCAACGCCGGAGTTCGCGTCGGTCGCTGCGCTGGTGAAGGTGACCGGCTCGCTGTTGACGAACGATCCGAAGGTGACGGCAGCGGTCGCCGTCGGTGTCGGTGCGGTCGGCGCGGTGATGTCGTAGACCACCGCGTTGTCGGTGCTCGTCGACGTCGTGTTGCCGGCGCCGGCGGAGTCGTGGGCCACGTTGGCTGCGATGGTCACGCTGACAGTGCCGCTGGTGGTCAGCCCGCTGACGGCGATGTTGTACGTCGTACCGCTGCCGGTCACCGTTGCTGTTGCGGTGTTCGGGGACACGGTGACGTCGGAGCTGGTGAAGTCGGAGACCGTTTCGCTGAAGACCGCGGTGAAGTTGACCGGCGCGGTGGCCGTCGGGTCGGCCTGGCCGGACGCCTGGTTGACCGTGACGGATGGCCGCGTGTTGTTGACGGTGACATTCGCACTCGGTGCGCTTAGGGCCGTCCAGGTGGCGAGGACGGCGGTGACCGTGTAGTGGTAGGTGCCGTCAGCAACTGCTGGATCGTCGCATGAGGTGCTGGTGGTCGGGTGCGACGGGGACGTGCCGCACGCGGCGGCCGACGTACTGTCGCTGTTCCGCACGCGGGTCACGTAGTAGCCGGTCGCCTGTGGCGAGGCTGTCCAACTCACCGAGACCGTACCGATGCCCGGGCTGGCTACCGCGTTGACGTTCGTCGGCGGGTTCAGTGTGCCCGTCACAGCGCTGCTGGTGCCGGCGCCCGCCGCGGACCAGAAAGCCCAGGCGATACCGCTACCCGTCAGCGCCAGGACGACCAGGCCGAGCATGAGCAACACACGTCGAGTCATGGTCAGCTCCCCTGTCCGGCGCCGGAATAGGTGAACGTGACTGTCGCGCCCTTACAGCCGTCCTGGTTCGAGGCTGTGTCGAGCATGGCGACCTGCGGTGCGGATCCGGCCGGCACAGCGACGGCCGCGTTACCCGGAACCGTCAGCGGATACGTACCGGAGTACTGCGTGATCCGGTAGTCGGTGGGGCCGCACGGCTGGTTGTGGCTGATCGCGTAGGCCGTGCGCGTCACCGAGCTCAGCGCGACTGTCAGGTTGGTCACTGAGATCGGCTTCTTGTTCGGGTTGGTCAGTGTGAGATCGAGTGGTCGCGAGACGCCTGGAGCCAGCTGGCCGGAGAGGTTCCCGCTGATCGTGAACGGTTTGCCGCTGGTGACGAGGACCAGTTGGACGGAGGCGTACGCGTACTGCGTGGATCCGGACGGGCTGGTACCGGAGCCGACGAGGTAGAGCGTGTAGGTGCCGTCGTACGCCGTTGCGGGTGTGGTGATCTGCAGCGTCGACGAGGTGCCCGTCGCTGGGTTCGGCGTGAAGGCTGCGGTGGCGCCCGCGGGCAGGCCGCCGGAGACGCTGAAGGAGATCGGACCCGGGAAGTTCGTACGGGTCAACTGCAAGGTGTACACCGCGGTGGACCCGGGTGCGAGAGTCACGGATGCAGGAGTCGCGGACAGGGCGATCGAACTCGAGAGCGGCGCGTTGACGGTCAAGCCGGCCGACACAGTCCCGCTGACCTTGCCGCTGGTGCCTTGGACGGTGAACGTGACCGATCCGGTCGGTGTCGTGGACGTGGTGTTCACGGTCAGCGTCGTCTGCGCCGTACTGCCCGAAGTGAGCGTCACCGAAGCCGGGCTGAACGTGGACGACGAGCCGCTCGGCAGGCCGTTGACGCTGAACGACACGGCGCCCGTGAGACCGCCGGTCGAGGTGACGCTGACGGTGTACGTCGCCGGTTGGCCGCGGGTCACCGACTGGCTGGCCGGTGTGATGCCCAGCGTGAGGCCGGGCTTCGCCGGCTGCGTCGCGTACGCCAGACCCGCCACGGCGAGCACCAGGCACAGGCCGGCGATCACGAACCTGATCACCCGGCGTGGCGCCGTACGCGTGCCTCGCATCCGTTGCTCACTCCCCCCGAGAACTGCTGCGGTCCCGGCCCGGACGAGGCGCTGGGTCGATGGAGCACCCCGCCCGGGAAACCGGGAAACCGCGACGGTGAACTAGTTGCTGGTCAGCGTCAGCGTGACGGTGGCGCCCTTGCAGGCGTCCTGGTTCGCCGCGCTGTCGGCGAAGGTCAGCGTGCCGGCGCCGGCCAGCGTGACACCGGTCGCACCGGCGGCGATCGTCTGGTCCTCGAGCACAGCCGGGATGGTGAACCAGTTGGAGTCACAGGTGCCCGAGGCTGACACAACAGAGGTCACAGTGCCGATCCGCAGGCTCGACGAACCCGGGTTGTCGGCCGTGAACGTGACCGGCGTGCTGGCGCCCGGCGTCAGTCCGTTGGCGAAGCTCGCGTGCAGGACGATGTTGCCGTTCGAGGCCGCGTTCGTCCCCGCACCCGTACCGGAGCCGGTGGTGCTCCAGTAGGCGAACGCGGAGCCGGCGCCGATCACCAGGGTGGCGGCTGCGGCGATGAGGATCTTCTTCTTGCGGTGCATAGCGGTTTCCCTTCCCCCCGACCCCGAGTGGGCCGTCTCCCCGGAAGGCTGCCAGCCTCGCCGCACGGCGTCTGTCGGGCGATCGGCCAGACCTTGTCGGCCGATCGGTGGTATTCAGATGCTTGTGGATTTCGAGACTGAGCAGACCGTTCTGGCGGCGATCGACGACCAGCGGATCGTCGGCGAGCTGCGGGAGTTGGTGCGGATCCCGAGCGTCGACGGGACCGCGGCCGAGGTCGACGTACAGGCCTGGTGCGCGGAGCGTCTACGGGGGTTGGGGATGGACGTCGACCACTGGCGGCTCGACCTGAGAGCCGACGCGCCGGGCTTCCCGGGGATGGAGGTCGAGCGGGCCGAGGCGTGGGGGTGTGTCGGCGTCCTCGGTGGTGCCGGGACGCCGGGGCTGATTCTGAACGGGCACGTAGACGTGGTCCCGGGCGACGCGTTCGATGCGCGGATCGAAGACGGCGCGATGTGGGGCCGCGGGACCTGCGACATGAAGGGCGGAGTGGCGGCGATCCTCGGTGCAGTCGCGGCGATCGTTGCCGCGGGCATCCGGTTGCGCAAACCGTTGGCGGTGCACACGGTGGTCGGCGAGGAGGACGGTGGGGTCGGTACGTTCGCGACCTTGCGGCGCGGGCATCGTGGCGAGGCGTGCCTGATCGCCGAGCCGACCGCGGGCACGGTGATTCCGGCGAACGCGGGCTCGCTCACGTTCCGGCTGGAGGTATCGGGGCTTGCGACGCACGGTTCGACCCGTAGTCGCGGGGTGAGCGCGATCGAGAAGTTCAGCGTGATCCAGATGGCGTTGCAGGACCTCGAACGGGAACGCAACCGGGATCCACATCCGCTGCTCGCCCATCTCGACCTGGCGAATCCGCTATCCGTCGGCACGATCGCGGCCGGCGACTGGGCCAGCACGGTGCCGGATCGGCTCGTTGCGGAGGGCCGGTACGGCGTACGCCTGGGTGAAGCTCCGGCGGACGCGCGGGCCGCCTTCGAGACGGCCGTGGCTGATGCGTGCGCGAAGGACGACTGGTTGCGGGAGCACCCGGTGAGGGTCAGCTGGCCCGGTGGTGAGTTCGCGTCGGGATTGCTGCCGGAGGACGATCCACTGCTGGCCGACACGGTGCGGGCTGTGGCTGACGTGTCTGGCGGGTCCCCAGCAGTCAAGGGAGCGCCGTACGGGTCCGACCTGCGGCAGTACGCGGCGGCGGGCGTGCCGACGTTGCAGTACGGGCCGGGCGATGTCCGGTACGCGCATGCGGCGGACGAGCACGTCGTACTAGCCGACGTGCTGCAGGCGGCCCGGGTGTATGCCCTGCTGGCTGTCCGTCGCTGCGGTTGATACAAATCCACCATGGTGCCGCTGCGGGGACGGTCTGAGGAGCTGGGCAAGCTCCTGAACGCATTGCGTGCAGCGGGCAACGGCCGTGCGTCGCTGGCGGTTGTCAGCGGTGAGCCCGGCATCGGCAAGTCGGCACTACTAGCAGCGGCTGTGGAGCAGGCTGAGCGGCAGGGCTTCCTGGTGGCGAGTGCGGTCGCTCACCAGACCGACAACATCAGTCCACTGTCCTCGCTCGCTCCTGCGCTGCGCGCGGGTGCTGAGCCGCTGATCGGCACGGACCAGTTCCTGGAACTGGCCGGGCTCAACACGCAGCCCTTGTGGCTGGCTGAACGGTTGGCTGACCTGATCCGGCGGCGGCTGGCCGGAGTACGCGCACTGATCGTGCTGGACGACGCGCAGTGGTCAGATCCGCTGACGGCATTCGTACTGCGGGTGGTGGTCGACCGGCTCCCAGCGGCGCAGGTGCTGTGGTTGCTGGCGACCCGGCCGACTCCTGGCGGTACGGCGGATCAGCTGATGGAGGCGGTCAACGTACCGATCCACAGGATCCCGCTGACGCCCCTGAGCGTTGAGGCGATCCAGGACCTTGCCGCGGACCGCTTGAGTCGTGCGGTCGACCCGTCTCTGGCCGTACAGCTCGCCGGCGTTCAGGGCATCCCGTTCTTGGCCGAACAGCTCATCGCCGGGCTGTACCTCAGCGACAACGACCTGTCTGCGGGGTTGGTGGAGGGTGTACGTCGCCGTACGGGCGAGCTCTCCGAGACTGCCCGGGAGCTCGTACGGACGGCTGCTGTCTTCGGGAGCGAGTTCCGGCTGGAGGACGTGGCCGTACTGATGGCTGCACCGGTAGCGCGGCTGGCGGCGCCGCTGGAGGAGTCGATCCAAGCAGGGCTGCTCGCTGACGGCGGTGCGGTACTGCGCTTTCGGCACGAGCTGCTGCGGTCCGCTGCGCTGGCTGACGTACCGCCTTCCGCGCAGCGGGCGCTGCACGGCGCGATTGCCAACCAGCTAATGGCCGCAGGGCGCGGTGCCGCAGCGGCCGCACCACACGTGCTGGCCGTTGCGCAGCCAGGTGACACGGAAGCCGTCGCGACATTGCGGAAGGCTGCGCGGGAGCTGCTGTCGACCATGTCGATCACCGCGGCCGAGGTGATCCGGGAGGCGTTCGACCTCACCCGTGAAGACGATCCGCTCCGGGTGGAGGTCGGGGTGGACGTGGTGAGCGTTCTGGTCGCTGCATGGCAGTACGACCGCGCCAAGGCCTTTGCGGACGACCTGATGCGCAGTGCCACGCCGGACGTGCAGGCGACGCTTCGGTTGTATCTCGCGCCCTTCCGCCGTCTCGACGTGAGCGAACTGGTTGTTCCTGGGGCGGCGCCCCACCTCGCCGAACGTCTTGCCGGGTACCGCGCTCTCGGCGGTGCGGAAGCTCCGAGTCAGGCAATCGACCCGATTGCCCAGGGGCTGTTGCAGGTGGCTGCGGCGGAGCGGGCTCGGGGTGAGGGGCGGTTTGGTGAGGCGCGGGAGCTGTATGCGGCGGCACGCACGGCGCCGGTGGGGCTTGGGAGTCTGCCGGTCACGCTGGTGGAGGTAGGCGAGCTGTACTGCCGTGCCGAGACAGACGACCTGCCCGCTGCGCTCGTGCGGGTGCGGGAGCTGATGACAGCAGGTGATTCCTGGGCCGCGCCACAGCTAGGTGTGCTGCGCGCACGACTCGAGTACGCGTCTGGCAACCTGCAGGAAGCAGAGGACGCAGCATATGCCGCCCTGCGCTGGATGGACCAGCTACACGACCGCACACTGGCTCCCGCCGCGGACCAGGTCCTCGCACTCGTGGCCCTACTGCGCGGCCACCTCTCCCAAGCACGGAAGCTCGCCGGCACCGACCCGACCATCAGCACACTCCTGGCCATCGCAGACGGCGACGCCCACGCCGTCGACCGCCTCGCAGCCACGCCACGGGACTTCCCAGAACGCGTCGACCTCCTGCTGCAGGCCAACGCAGGACCGGAGCTGGAGCAGCTCCAGCCGTCAGCAGCTAGCCGTGGCGCGCTAGCGGTGGTGGCTGCGGGCGATGACTTCCAGAAGCTGGCTGCAGCAGTGGAGCAAGTACGTGCAGCAGAGAGGCCATTGCTGCTCGCACAGGCCGAGGAGCGGTACGGGCGGGCCGCTCTCGAAGCAGGGGATCGCAAGAACGGCGTACCGGCGCTGGAGCGAGCCCTGGACAGTCTGGCTGCTCTCGGTGCGACGGCTCCGTCCGGGCGGATCCAGGCGGTCTTGCAGGCTGCCGGGGTACGCCGACGTCGCTGGGCCGCCGTACCGCCCAGAGCTCAGGAGGGGTGGGAGTCGCTCACCCCGATGGAGCGGCGGGTCGCACTGCTCGTCGCTGAAGGGCACACGAACCGGTCGGCGGCGGAGGAGCTCGTGGTGTCGGCCAGTACGGTCGGAACGCACCTGCGGGCGGTGTTCGGCAAGCTCGGGGTGAACTCACGGGTCCAGCTGACCCGTTTGGTGCTGGAGCGGTTCGCCCCTCCCCCGAACGCATGAGATTTGGGTGCAGCGTGATCCCGGGCACCGCGACCAGGTTCATGTGTTCGCTCGATCCGCCGGAGCGGCCGTCAGCGGTTTCCTTCTTGCAAGCATCCAAGAAGGGAAGAGCAAAATGACCGAGAAAAACACCGCCTCGCTGCGCTCGGCGGGGGTGGGGGGAGCCACCGTCGTTCTGGTGCATGGTGCGTTCGCGGAGAGCTCCAGCTGGTCCGGTGTGATCGCCGAGCTGACCAGCCGCGGCTTCCCGGCGGTCGCGGTCGCCAACGAGCTGCGTGGCCCGGCCCTCGACGGCAGCCGGGTAGCCGCCCAGGTCCGGGAGATCGACGGCCCGGTCGTCCTGGTGGGGCACTCGTACGGCGGTGCCGTGATCACCGCGGCCGCGAACCAGGCCGACAACGTGTCCGCGCTGGTCTACGTCGCGGCGTTCGTCCCCGAGGAGGGTGAGAGCCTGCAGGACCTGCTCGGCAGCTTCCCCGCCAACGACTTCGCGGCCGGTCTGGTACCGCACCAGCTGCCGACCGCCGACGGCGCCGACGAGACCTGGCTGAGCATCGACCGGTCGAAGTTCCAGGCGCTGTTCGCGGCCGACGTCGAGGACGCCGAACTGCTCGGCCGGACCCAGCGCCCGATCGCCGCTGCGGCCTTCGACGAGAAGTCCGGTACGGCGAGCTGGCAGCGCCTCCCGGTCTACGACCTGGTCGCCACCCACGACGAGGCGATCCACCCCGACGGCCAGCGCACGATGGCCGCCCGGGCGAACGCGACCACGATCGAGGTCGACGGCTCGCACGCCGTCGCCGTCTCCCAGCCGAAGGCGGTCGCCGACTTCATCGCGACCGCGGTCGAGGCAGGTGCCGACCGATGAATCTCCGGCACCTGATCACCGCCGTCGCCGCGGCCGCTCTCACCCTGACCGGCATCACGACCGCGAGCGCGCAGACCGAACACAAGCCGAAGCCGACCGTCGTCCTCCTGCACGGTGCGTTCGCCGACGCGGGCAGCTGGGCCGGCGTGACCGAGCGGCTCCAGCGGGACGGCTACACCGTCGTCGCACCCGCCGTACCGCTGCGTGGCATCGCGGCCGACACGTCGTACCTCAAGGGCGTCCTCGACGGGATCCAGGGTCCCAAGGTGCTCGTCGGGCACTCGTACGGCGGTGCGCTGGTCAGCGAGCTCGCCGGGACGAGCGGAGTGAAGTCGCTCGTCTACGTGGCCGCCTTCATCCCGCAGGCGGGCGAGACGATCGGTGCGCTCAACGCCAAGTACCCGGGCAGCGAGCTCGGCCCGGACACCACGAACGCGATCAGCTACCCGGGTGGTGTCGACCTGGTGGTGAAGCCGGAAGCCTTCCACCGGGTGTTCGCGGCCGACCTCCCGGCTCGGCAGGCCGCCGTACTGGGTGCCTCCCAGCGGCCGATCGCGGCAGCCGCCTTCGACGAGCAGGTCGCGGTCACGGCGCCGGCCGCGCTGCCGAAGTACGCACTGGTTCCGACCGGTGACCACGCGATCCCGCCGGCCGCTGAGCTCTTCATGGCCCAGCGCGCGCACGCCACCACGGTGGAGGTGCCAGGGGCGTCGCACCTGGTGGCCGTGTCGCATGCCGGCACCGCCACCCGCCTCATCGAACAAGCCGCTCGCTGACCAAGGCCGGCCGGACCTGTGGTCCGGCCGGCCTTTGAGGTCAGTCGTCGAGCGACTGGTAGATCGTGGTCCAGAAGTCCTGCATGACCTGCATCGGCGTCGCGGTGGAGGCGCCGACCTGGGTCAGCAGGATGCCCACCACCTGGTTGGCCGGGTCGGCGTACGTCGACGTACCGGAGCCGCCGTCCCAGCCGAACTGGCCGACCGGCGCGTAGTCGCCCCGGTACGTACGGACCGTCATCCCGAAGCCCCAGCCGCCCTGCTGGCCCTGGCCGAACGAGATGTGCACGTTGTCCCGGGCCATCGCCTCCCGCCAGGCCAGCTGCTCCGCCGTCAACCGGTTGGTGGTCATCAGCTCCACCGCCGGCCGGGACAGGACCCGCTCGCCCTGGTGCTTACCGAGGTTCAGCAGCATCCGGAAGTACGAGTAGTAGTCGTCGGCGGTGGAGTTCAGCCCGCCGCCTCCGCCCTGGAACGCCGGCGGGGTGCTGTGCCGGCCGCCCTCGACCTCGTCCCACACGTGGAACTCGCCCGTCGCCGGGTCCGGCACGTAGAGCGGTGGCAGCCGGTGCAAGTCCTCGGACGGTACGTAGAACCCGGTGTCCTTCATCCCGAGCGGGCCGAACACCCGCTCCTGCAGGAAGTCGCCGTACGACTGCCCGGAGACCCGGGAGACAAGTACTCCCAGCAGGTCGCTGGCGATCTGGTACTGCCACAGCTCACCGGGCTGGTGCATCAGCGGCAGGGTCCCGAGGCGGCGCATCCACTCGTCCTGCTCGGGCATCGGCTCGGGCAGGTTCGGCGTCAGGCCCTTCGCGAAGACCTCGTTCATGATCGGCGTGCCGAGCGAGGTCATGTCCATGCCGAGCCCGAAGGTCGAGGTCAGCACGTCCCGCACGGTGATCGGCCGCTTGGCCGGCACCGTGTCGTCCAGCTCCGAGTTGATCGTGCGGAGCACCTTGCGGTCGGCGAGTTCCGGCAGCCAGGTGTCGACCACGTCGTCCAGCCGGATCCGGCACTCGTCGAGCAGCACCATCGCGGCCGCGACCGTGACCGGCTTGGACGTGGACGCCATCCGGAAGATCGTGTCCCGCTGCATCGGCGGCCCGCCGTCGTGGCGCATGGTCCCGAGCGTCGCGACGTACGGCTCGGCGTCGCCGCGGCCGACCAGGGCGACGATCCCGGGAATCTTCCCGGAGTCGACGTACGAGGCCAGGACCTGGTGCAGCCGCTTCTCGGCGGCTGCGGAGATTCCGTTCGTTGACATCAGTGGGTGGTCCTTTCGGTCAGAGGCTGTGGGCGACGATGTCGCCGACGGTGGTGGTCGCCCGGATGGTGAGCTGGGCGGCCTCGGAGTTCTTCAGCGAGTTGTTGATCCGGCCGGTGGTGGTGCCGGCGTCGAGCGAGGCCGAGACACCGGCGGCGGCGCCGACCTCGATCTCGCCGACGTCGGTCTTCAGGACCAGCGCGCCCTGGACTGCCTCGGCGATCCGGATGTCGCCCTTGCTGGTACGGATCTCGGCGGCGCCGTTCAGGCGGCCGACGGAGACGTCACCGGCGACGTTGGTGAGCCGGGCGGCAGCGACCTCGGCCAGGTTGACCGAACCGTGCGAGGTCTCGACGACCACGTCGCCGAGCGGTCCGGTGGACTGCAGCTCCGCGCTCGCGGCCTTGACCTCGACCTGCGAACCGGCGGGCAGTTCGACCTTGACCGCGATCGAGCCGCTCGGGCCGAAGTACTGGTTCTTGGTGACGACCGTGACGCGCAGTACGCCGTCCGCGTACTCGACCTGCGTGGCCTCGGCCGCCTTCACGTCCCGCCCCTTCGACGGGTCGGCCGGCTGCACCTCGACCACGGTGTCGACGCGGTCGGCGGCGATCAGCTGGATGCTTCCGGCGGGGATGTTCAGGACTGCGGAGATGGCCTGCGGGGTGTTGAAGGTAGACATTGTGGTGCCTTTCGATCGTTGTCTTCGTTGTTGTTGACACCACTCTGGAAGGCCGGCCTGACACCGGGCAGCCGCCGCACTGACACGGCCTCGGGCGTGGTGACGGAACGGGTGTCAGCAGCCGAGCCGGTCGGCGACGACCCCCAGTACTGCGTCCAGGTCGCGGCGCATCCGGACCCGCAGACCGAGCTCTGCGATCCCGTCCGCGAAGCCCGGATGTCCCGGCACGACCCGGTGCACGCGGTGGGTCACCACGGCGCCTCCCGCGCCCGCAGTGATGGCGTACATCCCGGCGTACCAGCTCTCAACCGCGAGCGTGCGGCGGCTGAGGTCGACCCGGATCTCGACCGGCTCCACCGGTCCGGCCAGCCGCCGAGTCTAGAGGCCGTCAGAGCAGCCGCTTCAGCGCGGCGTGCCCGGCAGGCAACCACGTGGGCTTACCACCGGGCAGTCCTTTCACCCCCGCCGTACCGATGGCGATCAGGGAGAGGGCGCGGGCGGCAGCCCAGGCGCGGGACCTTCGGTAGGTGGCGTCGTCGACGGGGTACGACTCGAAGAAGCGGTCGACCGTGCCGTCCGGGAGCAGGAGCCAAGCGGCGGACAGGTCGGTGGCCGGGTCGCCGTGGGACAGGTCGCCGAAGTCGATCACGCCGGCGAGGGTGCCGTCGGCAACGACCACGTTCGCCGGATGCAGGTCGGCGTGCAGCCACACCGGCGTACCCGTGTACTCCGGCGCGGCGACCCCGTCGGCCCAGACCTCCCGTACGCCGTCCTCGATCTCGAACTCGTCGGCCCAGTTCTCGAAGCCCTCGGTGTGGCCGCGCAGGCCGTCACCGCGTCCCGGGGTCCTCGGCGCGTCGACGGGAGCGGCTGTGTGCAAGGCGCGCAGGAAGGCGGCCAACGTGTCGGCGGCCTGCGCCGAGGTGATCGGCATACGGTCGGCGGGCTCGCCGGCGACCCACGTGGTGATCAGCCAGGTCTTGGGGAAACGCTCCGACGGCTCACCGAGCCGGACCGGCGTCGGGACGGGCAGTGGCACTCGGGCCGAGATCTCGGGGAGCCAGCGGTGTTCGTTGAGGAGCGGGTAGGGCTTGGTGTCTTTGCGGGGCACTCGTACGGCCAGGGTGTCGCCGAGGCGCCACATCTGGTTGCCCCAGCCGCCGTCCACCTCCGCGAGTTCCAGATCGGCCAGGTCGGGGTGCTGCTCTTTCAACAGAGTGCGCAGAAGTTCCTCGTCCATTCCGAAGCTCATGGTGCGTCAGACGCGTCACACCGGTGGCTGGTTGGGAATAGGTCCCTGTAGTGCTCAGTTGCCCACAGTTATGCGCATTGATGTGTGGTCCGACGTCGTCTGCCCGTGGTGCTACATCGGCAAGCGCCGCCTCGAAGAGGCCCTTGCCGACAGTGGTGACACCGCGGAGGTCGTCTGGCACAGCTTCCAGCTCGACCCGTCGTCGACGAACGACGACCCGCGGGACCTGCCGACCCGCCTGGGCGAGAAGTACGGCCGCGGCCGCGAGTGGGGCGTGCAGGCGAACGCTCACGTCACCGAGGTGGCAGCGGAGGTCGGTCTCGAGTACCACCTCGACCAGGCGAAGTCCGCCAACACCGTGGATGCGCACCGTGTTCTCCACCTGGCCCGTGAACTCGCAGAAGCCGGTGAGGTTCCTGCTGACACCCAGGGCCGCTTCAAGGAGCGCCTCCTGAAGGCGTACTTCACCGACGGCCTCCCGGTCGGTGACCACGCCACACTGACGGACCTGGCCACAGAGGTCGGCCTGCCCACCGAGCGGGTGCGTGAGGTGCTGGCGGGTACTACGTACACGGACGAGGTCGCCGCGGATCAGGCGCAGGCCCTGGCGTACGGCGCCAACGGCGTCCCGTTCTTCGTCATCGACGAGAAGTACGGCGTGAGCGGTGCCCAGCCGGTGGAGGTCTTCCAGGAGGCCCTGCGGCGAGCGAACGCAGACCGTAAGCCCGTGACGCTGATCACCGCTCCCGGCGCGACCGACGGTGACGCCGAGTGCGGCCCGGACGGATGCCCCATCTGATCGCAGGGTTCAGCGGTGGGTACCGGAACTCGTACGAAACGTGGTGTATGAAGGAGGCATGACTGTCGTGCGCGCACTGGCCAGGCCGTTGCTGTCCGTCATTTTCGTCGTGCAGGGCGCGAACGCGATCCGCAACCCGGAGCCGCTCGTCCCCAAGGCGCAACCGGTCACCGATCGATTCGTTCCGATGGTGAAGAAGGTCGCGCCGCCCGCGGTCAGCGACCGGATCCCCGACACCACCGCCAACCTGGTCCGGCTGAACGGCGCGGCCCAGGTGCTCGGCGGTGTCGCGCTGGCGTCCGGCAAGGGCCGCCGGCTCGGCGCATCGCTGCTGGCCGCCTCGCTGGTGCCGACGACGCTCGCCGGCCACGCGTTCTGGCAGGAGAAGGACAAGGCGGTCCGCAACCAGCAGCGCATCCAGTTCATGAAGAACCTGGGGCTGCTGGGCGGTCTGCTGCTCGCTGCCGTCGACACCGAGGGCAAGCCGGGCGTCGCCTGGCGGGCCACCCACGGCGCCAAGGCCGCCAAGCGCGAGACCAAGCGCGGCGCGAAGGCAGCCAAGCGGGAGGCGAAGCAGTTCGCCCGCGAGGCCAAGCAGGCCGCCCGTCTCGCGAAGGCGGAGCTCAGCTGATCCCGATGCCCTAGGCTCAGGGTGGTAGATACCTGAGTTGAGGGAGTGGAATGAGCGAGCAGGGATGGCCGGCGCCGCGGGCTGAGGGTGCGGTTTCGGGACGTGTGACGGTGCCTGGATCGAAGTCGATCAGCAACCGTGCGCTCATCCTCGCCGCGCTCGCCGACGGGCCGTCGCACCTGACCGGCCTGCTCAAGGCCCGGGACACCTCGCTCATGCGGTCCGCCCTGGTCTCGCTCGGCGTCGGCATCAGCGAGAGCGGTACGACGGTCACCGTCACTCCGGGCTCGCTCAAGGGACCGGCCGACGTGGACTGCGGTCTGGCCGGCACCGTGATGCGGTTCGTCCCGCCGGTCGCCGCGCTCGCCGACGGTGTGGTCGCGTTCGACGGCGACGAGTACGCGCGCGAGCGGCCGATGGGGGTCATCCTCGGCGCGCTGCGAGCTCTCGGCGTACAGATCGACGACGGCGGCACCGGGCGGATGCCGTACACCGTGTCCGGCACCGGGTCGGTGCGCGGCGGCACGGTGACGCTGGACGCCTCCGGATCGAGCCAGTTCGTGTCCGCGCTGCTGCTCGCCGGCGCCCGGTACGACGAGGGCGTCGACATCCGCCACGACGGGAAGCCGGTGCCGTCGCAGCCGCACCTGGACATGTCGGTGGCGATGCTGCGTGAGCGCGGCGTCCAGGTCGACGACGCCGAGCCGAACCGCTGGGTCGTTGCCCCCGGCCCCATTCAGGCGCTGGACACCGCGATCGAACCGGACCTGTCGAACGCCGCACCGTTCCTGGCCGCGGCCGTCGTCACCGGCGGCTCGGTCACCGTCACCGGTTGGCCCGCGGAGACCACGCAGCCGGGCGGGCAGCTGCCCGAGATCTTCACCCGGTTCGGCGCAGCGGTGACGCTGGCGGAGGGCGACCTGACGGTACGCGGTACCGGTCGGGTGGCTGCGGTCGACCTCGACCTGAGCGAGGTGGGTGAGCTGTCGCCGGTGATCGCCGCGGTCGCGGCCTTCGCCGACGGGCCGTCGTACCTGCGGGGAATCGCGCACCTGCGCAACCACGAGACCGACCGCCTGGCCGGGCTGGAGACCGAGCTCAACGCGCTCGGTGGCGACGTGACGCAGCTCGAGGACGGGCTCGCGATCCGCCCGAAGCCCTTGCGGGGTGGGCTTTTCCACACCTACGACGACCACCGGATGGCGCACGCCGCCGCGGTCCTCGGCCTGCTCGTCGACGACCTGCGGATCGAGAACATCGGCACCACCGCGAAGACCTTGCCGGAATTCCCCGAACTCTGGTCAGGGCTCGTCGGCTGATGTCGCGGTACGACGAGGAGGCCCGGTTCGACCGGCCCAAGCGGCGCACCCGGCCGCGGACCAAGGACCGCCCCTCGTACGACGACGCCGCCGAAGGTTTCGTCATCACCCGCGACCGCGGCCGCTACACCTGCTGGGTCGGCAGCACCAACTCGGGGCGCGAAGTCACCGCGATGAAGGCCCGCCAGCTCGGCCGCAAGGGCGTGATCGTCGGTGACCGGGTCAAACTCGACGGCGACGCGAGCGGCGACGAAGGCACCCTGGCCCGGATCGTCGAGGTCCTCCCCCGGACCACGCTGCTGCTGCGCTCGGCCGACGACGACGACCCGATCGAACGCCCGCTGGTGGCGAACGCGGACCAGCTCGTGATCGTCGTCGCGGTCGCGAACCCCGAGCCCCGCACCGGCCTGATCGACCGCTTCCTGGTGGCCGCGTACGACGCCGGCATGCGGCCGCTGCTCTGCCTCACCAAGACCGACCTCGCCGCCGCGGACCCGCTGCTCTCGATCTACCGGCCGCTCGGCGTCGAGTCGGTCGCCACCCACCAGGGCGGGGACCTGACCGAGCTCCGCGAGCAACTCCAGGACCGTACGAGCGTGCTGGTCGGCCACTCCGGCGTCGGCAAGTCCACGCTGGTCAACGGCATCATCCCCGGCGCGGACCGGGCCACCGGCATCGTCAACGAGGTCACCGGCCGCGGGCGGCACACGTCGACGAACACCGTCGTACTGCGGCTGCCGGACGGCGGCTGGCTGATCGACACGCCGGGCATCCGCTCGTTCGGGCTCGCGCACGTGGATCCGGACAAGCTGATCCACGCGTTCCCGGACCTGGCCGAACTCGCCGAGGACTGCCCACGCGGTTGCACCCACGCAACCGACGCCCCCGACTGCGCCCTCGACGAGGCGGTCGCCGACGGGCGGGCCGACCCCGCCAGGGTCACCTCGTTCAGGCGCCTGCTCGCCTCCCGTGAGGGCAGGACCGAACCTGCACCACTCACCAACCCCGCCGTCGGAGGCTCCGAACCGCCTCGCCAGGCGTAAGCCGCGCCGGACGAGCTTCATTGGTGAGTGGTGGAGGTCCGCTACTTCTTCGGCAGGGTTCCGCCCCAGACGGCGCGGGCGCCGGCGTCGCCGGTGCGGATGGTCTGGTAGATCATCACGACGGCCATCACGACGACGGCCGCGGTGACGACGAGCTGGAGCGGGCGGCTGTTGATTGCCACCGCACCCCTTCCTGTTGTCGGCAGCAACAGGAAGGCCGCGACGACCAGGATCGCGAACGCCAGCGCGAACCAGAGCAGCAGGTTGCCCCGCGAGCGGTGCACCTGCACCAACTGCTGCAGCTGCGGCAGCGCGGCCACGAACGCGTCCCCGCTCTTCTTCGCCACGAAGGCGCACACCAGCGCGCCGACGCCGAGGACGAGCGCCGGCCAGCGCAGGAACGTACGCCATTTCGGCACCGCGGCGAACGCGATCGCCGTCAGTGCGCTCACCGGCAGCACCACCACGGCGAGATGGATCACCAGCACGTGCAGCGGCAGATCCCCGAAGCGCTCGAACATTGACGCCTCCCGGCAGTCTTGAGGTCGTGGTCGGACACCAATGGCACGTTCGACGACCCGATTCGGTTCAATCTTGTCGCGGGCACCCGGCGCGCTCGGGAGCAGTACAGGCTAGCCTTCCGGCATGCCTTCGCACACGGATGACCTGCGGCTCGCCCACATCCTGGCCGACGACGCGGACTCGACCACGATGGACCGCTACAAGGCGCTCGACCTGCACGTGGCCACCAAGCCCGACCTCACCCCGGTGAGCGAATCGGACAAGAAGGTCGAGGACGTGATGCGTAAGACGCTCGCCCGGGCCCGTCCGCGGGACGCGTTCGTCGGCGAGGAGGAGGGCACCACCGGCTGGGGGGTCCGGCGCTGGGTGGTGGACCCGATCGACGGCACCAAGAACTACATCCGCGGCGTCCCGGTCTGGGCCACGCTGATCAGCCTGATGATCGAGGACCAGGTCGTCGTCGGCGTGGTGTCCGCACCCGCGCTCGGGAAGCGGTGGTGGGCGTCGTACGGCGACGGCGCCTGGACCGGCCGCGCGCTGCACTCGTCGCAGCCCTGCCGGGTCAGCGACGTGAACAAGCTCGAGGACGCGTCGCTGTCGTACGCGTCGCTGAAGGGCTGGGAGAAGCTCGGCAAGAAGAACCAGTGGGCCGAGCTGATGGAGTCCTGCTGGCGGACCCGCGCGTACGGCGACTTCTGGTCGTACATGCTGGTCGCCGAGGGCGCGGTCGACATCGCCGCCGAACCCGAGCTGAACCTGTACGACATGGCCGCGCTGGCGATCATCGTCGACGAGGCCGGCGGCAAGTTCACCTCGATCGACGGCGCCCCCGGCCCGAACGGGCCGAACGCCGTCGCCACCAACGGCCGCCTCCACGACGAAGTCCTCAAACGTCTCGAGTAAGCCGCCGCTGCAGGAACGCGGCCTGTGCCGGATCACTGGTGAAAACAAGCGCTTCCTCGTACGCCACCCGTGCCTCGTCGAGCCGCCCGAGCCGTCGAAGCAACTCGGCCCGGGTGGAGTACAGGTACGGGTACGTCGCCAACGCCGGATCATCGGGCAACTGCTCGAGCGCCGCCGCAGGCCCCTCCACATAGCTGACCGCCACCACCCGATTCAACCGGACCACCGGCGAAGGCCACCTCGCGACCAACAGGTCGTACAGTCCCAGGATCTCGGACCACTCGGTGTCCTCCCAGCGTTCGGCCTCCACATGCACCGCGGCAATCGCCGCCATCAACCCGAACCGCCCACCTGGCGCGACCGCTTCCGGTACCAACGCCAACCCCTCGGCGATCAGCTCCCGGTCCCACTGCGAGCGGTCCTGGTCCTCCATCAACACCAGTTCCCCGCCCACCTGGGCCCCCCGCCGAGCCTCGGTCAGCAGGAGAAGCGCGAGCAACCCAGTCACCTCAGCACTCCCCGGCAAGAGCAGCCGAATCATCCGGGCAAGCTCGATCCCCCGCTCTCCCAGCACTGATCGGTGGTGTCCGTCCTCGCCCGGCACTGAGCCGGCGGCTTGGCCTGTGGTGTAGACGAGGTGGACCACGTCGAGGACTGCTTCGATGCGGTCGGGGAGTTCCGCGCGGTGGGGGATGCGGTAGGGGATGCCGGTGCGGGAGATCTTTTGTTTGGCTCGGGTGATGCGGGCCTGCATGGTGGCTTCCTTCACCAGGAAGGCCTTGGCGATCTCCGCGGAGGTGAGCCCGCAGACCAACCGCAGCGTGAGGGCGATCTGCGCCTCCTGCGACAGCGCCGGGTGACAGCAGGTGAAGATCAGGCGGAGGCGGTCGTCGGGAAAGGTCTCGTCGACGACATCGTCGGCCGGGATCAGCAGCGACAGCTTCCGCCGCGCCACATCCGCCCGCCGGCGATGCTCCAACGCCCGCCGGGTCGCAACAGTCGTCAACCAGGCACCCGGCCGTCGCGGCACGCCTTCCGAAGGCCAGTGCAGCAGCGCCTTCGCGTACGCGTCCTGCACACAGTCCTCAGCCAGATCCAGATCCGCCGCCACCCGAGCGGTCGCAGCCAGTACGGCGGCCCACTCCGAAACATGAGCCGCCGCCACCGCCTCCACCACCGGATCAGCCACCCGAGCCACCGGGGTCGCCGTGTGGGTGGATGTCAGCCACCGTTGACCAGGGGGCGGACCTCGACGCCGCCCATGGGGGACGGGACCTGTTTCGCGATCGTGAGTGCTTCGTCCAGGTCGGCGGCCTCGATGATGTAGTACCCGCCCATCACCTCCCGTGTCTCCGCGAACACCCCGTCGGTGACGACGTACCCGCCGTTGCCGTCGGACCGGATCGAGGTCGCGGTCTCACTCCCGTCGAGCTGCCCGCCGCTGCGGATCGCACTGCCGTTGGCCTCGGCGAAGGCCCGGTGGTTCTTGTGGTTCTGCTCCATCACCGATCCGTCGTCCGCGGCCCACTTCGCCTCGTCGTCGTAGATCATCACCAAGTACTTGCCCACGTTTCCGTCACCTCTCTCGGTTACAGCATCTACCACTCCGATGCGCGACCCCGGCCGAAATCGACAACCGCCACGAGGAAGTTTCCCGACCACGTATGGTGGCCGGTATGCCCTTGGACTACCCCATCGCGGAGCAGACGCTGGACAACGGCCTGCGGGTCGTCGTCAGCTCGGACCGCGCCGTCCCGATCCTCGCAGTCAACCTCTGGTACGACGTGGGATCGCGCCACGAACCACCGGGCCTGACCGGGTTCGCGCACCTCTTCGAGCACCTGATGTTCCAGGGGTCGCGCAACGTCGCCTCCGGTCAGCACTTCAGCCTGCTGGAGACGGCCGGTGCGAGCCTGAACGCGAGCACCTTCTTCGACCGCACGAACTACTTCGAGTCGCTGCCCAGCGGCGGCCTGGACCTGGCGCTGTGGCTCGAGGCGGACCGGATGGGTTACCTGCTCGACGCGGTCAACCAGGAGAACCTGGACAACCAGCGCGACGTGGTGAAGGAGGAGAAGCGGCAGAGCTACGACAACCGCCCGTACGGCGACTCGTACGAGCGGCTCGTCAAGCTCGCCTTCCCCGAGGGCCACCCGTACGCACACATGACGATCGGCTCGATGGCCGACCTGGACGCGGCCTCGGTGGAGGACGTGCACGCGTTCTTCCGCAAGTACTACGGGCCGAACAACGCGGTCCTGACGATCGTCGGCGACGTGTCCGAGGAGGACGCGTTCGACGCCGCCAAGCGGTACTTCGGCCACCTGCCGGCGATCCCGACCCCGCCGCCCGCGCCGGACGGCACGATCGGCCCGATGACCGACGTCCAGCGTGACGACGTGACGTCCGACGTACCGTCCGACCTGGTCACGATGATGTTCCGGCTGCCGGTCGACGGTACGCCGGAACTCGACGCGGCCGGGCTGGCCCTGGACATCCTCGCCGCCGGGCAGAGCGGCCGGCTGAACCGGCGCCTGGTCCGCGACGAACAGATCGCGCAGTCGGTGTCCGGTGGCGCGCTGCCGCTGATCGGCGGGGTGTCGTTCGGGACGCTGACCGGGATCGCGTCCGACGGCGTCGACCTGCAGAAGGTCGAGGACGCGCTGCTCGAGGAGATCGAGAAGCTCGCGGCCGACGGTGTCACCGAGGACGAACTGGCGACCGTTCAGGCGCAGGCGGAACGCGACTGGCTCGAGCAGCTCGCGACCTGCGCGGGCCGGGCGGACGAGATCTCCCACCACGCGCTGCTGTTCGGCGACCCGAACCGGATCAACACCCGGATCGACCAGGTCCAGGCCGTCACCGTCGACCAGGTCCAGGCGGCCGCCGCGAAGTGGATCCGTTCGACCGGCCGCGTCCAGGTCACGTACCGCCGTACCGAGACCTCTGGAGACCAGGAATGAACCAGGTACTGACCACTCCGCCGGCCGTCGGCGCGCCGCGTCCGTGGCGGTTCCCGGAGGCGACGACCACCCGGACCAGCGTCGGTACGCCGGTGCACGTCTTCGACCGCCCGGGGCAGTACGTAGCCACCGTACGGGTGACGATCGCGATGCCGCTGATCGCCGAACCGCGGGACCTCGAAGGCGTCGCGACGATCATGTCGCGGACCCTCGACGAGGGCACCGAGCTGCATTCGGCGAACGAGTTCGCGGCCGCCCTGGAGCGGCACGGCGCCGCGTACGGCGTCGACGTCAGCTCGGACGCGCTGCACGTCGAGATCTCCGTACCGGTCTCGCACCTCGCGCCGGCCGTCGAGCTGCTGGCCGAGGCGATCACCAAGCCGGCCTTCAACCAGGCCGACGTCGGGCGGCACGTGACGATCCGGCTCGGCGAGATCAACCAGGAGCGGGCGAACGCCGGCTACCGGGCGCGGGAGGCGTTCGCGGCGCATCTGTTCGACGCGTCGACGCGGCGGTCCCGGCCGACCGCGGGCCGGCCGGACACGATCCGGCCGCTGACGAACGTCGAGGTCGCGGAGTTCTACCGCAACAACATCGGTCCGGAGCGGGCGGAGATCCTGTTCGCCGGCGACGCGACCGGCGTGGACGTGGCCGGGATCATCGACGCGGCCTTCGGCGGCTGGACGTCCACGGCCGGTACGGCGCTGGAGACCCCGGAGCCGATCTACCTTCCGGGCAACCGCGTCGTACTGGTCGACCGGCCGGGCTCGGTGCAGAGCCAACTGCTGATCGGCTGCGCCGGCCCGGACCGCCGGGATCCGGCGTGGGGCGCGGCCGCGGTCGCGAACCATGTCGTCGGCGGGACGATCACCTCCCGCGTGGACACGGTCCTGCGCGAGGAGAAGGGCTACACGTACGGCACGCGGACCAGCTTCGCGGCGCCGCGCAAGGGCGGAACGTTCAGCCTCGGCGGCGCCGTACGGACCGAGGTCACCGGTGCCGCGATCGGTGACGCGCTGCGGATCCTGCGGGAGGCCCGCGACGGGCTGACCGAGCAGGAGGTCCAGGAAGCGAAGGACAGCCTGATCCGGACCGCGCCGCTGCGCTACGAACAGGCCGACTCGGTCGCCCAGCAGGTCGGCAGCAACATCGCGAACGGCGTACCGATCGACTTCGCCGACACGTACCTCACCAACATCGCAGCCACCACCGCAGTCGAGGCGACCGAGGCCTACCGGCGGTACGTCGGCGCCGACGGGCTGCTCGTGGTCGTGGTCGGAGAAGCCAAGGACGTCCGTCCTCAGCTCGAGGGCCTCGACCTCGGCGACCTGGTCGAGCTGTAGCCGACCGGCTGCCCCCGAACGGGTCGGGGGCAGCCGCCGGTCAGCTGGTGATGTAGTTGGACAGCTGTTCCCGCTCGAACTCGAGTTCACCGATCCGGGACTTGACCACGTCCCCGATGCTGACCAGCCCGGCAAGGTTGCCGTCGACAACGACCGGGACGTGCCGGATCCGGCGGTCGGTCATCATCCGCATCAGGTTGTCGATCAGGTCGTCGGGTGTACAGGTGTGTACCTCGGCCGTCATGATCGCGCTCACGCGTACGTCGCCCGCGTCCGGCGTGCCGTTCCAGAGCCGCACGATGTCGCGCTCGGACACGATCCCGGACACGGTCGACCCGTCCGCGCTGACCACCACCGCGCCGATGTTCTTCTCGGCCAGCAGGGCGAGCAGTTCGGTGACAGTGGCTTCTGGGGAGATGGTGACGACCTGGTTGCCTTTGCCGCGCAGTACGTCGTTGATCTTCACGGAGCCTCCTGCAGATCGAAGGACCAATACCCCAAGGTAACGGCAATCCCCCGGTCACCCCCGGTGACAACGACGGACAACCGCTCCGGCCCGCGGTGTTTAGGTCTTTGAACGCTCAAAGGTCTGGCACTCCGGGCGCTCGCTACTTAGGGTGACTGCAGGTCGTGGGCGAGGGGGGATCGTGCACGGCAGGCAACAAGGAGCTGGACCGGTCGTGCGGGCGGTGAGGAGGGGGGACCTCCCGCACGACCGGTTCAGCACTCGTCTCCAACGCTCGCCCGCAGCGCCCGTCGACGCCTGTGGTCAGCGTTCGTCGCGGAGCATTTCGATGGCGGCCTGGCGGTCCTTGACCCGGAGCTTGCGCAGGACGGTGGAGATGTGGACGCGAACCGTCGTCGGCGAGAGGAACAACCGCTTGGCCACCTCGTCGGTGGTCAGGCCTTCGCCGAGCAGGCCCATCACCTCCCATTCCCGGGACGTCAGCAGGGCCGCCTTCGACCGCCGGGCCGAGCGCCGTCGGCCCGGCTCGCGGAACTCGTCGAGGATCCGCGCGACCAGCGACCGCGGGATCGCCGCCTCACCGGACAGCACCCCGCGCAGCGCCTCCGGCAGCCGCGCCGGATCGGTGTCCTTGAGCAGGTAGCCGGACGCGCCGGCGCGGAGCGAGTCGAACAGGTCGTTGTCGTCGCGGGACACGGTCAGCATCACGATCGCGATGTCCGGCAGCAGCCGGGAGATCTCCGCCGCCGCCCGGATCCCGCCACCGGGCATGTGGATGTCCAGCAGTACGACGTCCGGCTCGTACTCCTCGGCGAACCGGACCGCCTGCGGCCCGTTCGCCGCCTCCGCGCAGACCTCGAACCCACCCGCCTCCAGGGCCTGCCGGATGTGCGCCCTGAGCTGCGGATGGTCGTCGGCCATCACCACCCGTTGCGGCTCGCCGGTCACCACCTCGTCACCACCTGACCACCACCGTCGTCCCCTCGTCCGGCTGCGTCGTCAGTACGAAGGTACCGGGCAGCGCCTCCGCGCGCTCGCGCATGCTGATCAGCCCGAACCCCGTCTGCCGCTGCGCCGAGTCGAAACCGGTCCCGTCGTCGGCGATCCGCAGCATGCTCTCGTCGCCGTGCCGGCTCAACTCGATCCGTACCCGCTCCGCCTTGCCGTGCCGTACCGCGTTCAGCACGGCCTCGCGCGCGATCCGTACCAGCGCGTGCCGCTGCGGGCGGTCCACCACGATCGACTCGTCCAGCGCGAGGTCGAGCGTCACGCCGTACCGCTGGGCGAGCTCCTCGACGGCCCGGTGCAGCACGAACCCGAGCGGCTCGTCGTCCGAACGGCCGAGTGCCTCCAGCATCTGCCGCGCCTCGTCCAGCGCGCGGTCGCTCGCGCCGAGGATCTTCTCGACCTTCGGGCCGTCGAACGTGGAGATCTCCGAGCGGATGTAGCCGAGCTCCTGCAGTACGCCGTCGTGCATCTCGCGGGCGAGCCGTCTTCTGTCCTCGGCCACAGCGATCTCTGCCTGCAGCGCCCAGTGCCTGCTGATCTCACGGCCGGCCGCGATGAGCAGCAGCAGGTACGACGCGGTCCGCAGCGCGTCACCGGAGTACAGCCAGTCGGGGCGTACGGGTGGGAAGAGGAGGTAGTTCAAACGCGCGAAAGCACCTACTGCACAAGCAGGGCCGAGCCAGCGCAGGAGAACGTCGTCGCGGCTGCGGGCCTGCAGAGTGAACGCCACCGCGGCTACTACGAAGAAGACGAGTGTCAGCAACTGTGGAACCAAGAAGCCGTCCGAGGTAGCTGCCGACGCTGCGGGCAGCGACGCCTTCCGCCAATACAGAACAGCGCTGAGCAAGAGCATGCCGACCACGGCAGGCGCAAGCGCCCAGTGCCGCCAGCCGCGCCGCCGGGTATGCCTGTTCGGTACCAGGGCAGACACAGCGATCAGCAGCGTGCCGACGATCCGCAGACACGGCGGCAACCAGATGCCGAACGGGCCGACCGGTTCGTTCTTCATCAGCGTGACGCTCAGCAGGGCGTTCGCCACACCGATGACGACCAGTCCCTGAAGCAGCAGGAGATCCTGCCAGGTGTTCGTACGCAGGAAGCGCCCGTACACCAGGAACGCGAGCAGGAGGGCGACGCACGCGTTGACGGTCTCCAGTACCAGGTGCGCGGCCAGGCTCTGGGACCCGAACTCGCGCTCCCACTTCCCCACGCCGAGTGCCAGTGCGGCCAGGCAACAGACAACGACCACGAGCGCAACGCTGCCGCGTGCCGCCCACATACCTCCCGCCAGCCGACGCCTGCTCACAATCACAGACCGTACGCCAGTCATGACCCTGCCCGCACGCCGTCATTTGCGGAACCGATCGGTCTCTATGCGGTACGGATAATCCGGCGCTCCCGGTGCCGCGGTCGGCTAGGCTCGCCGCGTTCGGGAGAGGGGTGGCGGGGTGGGGTTCCGGCAGGACTTGGCGGTACTGCGGCATCGCGACGTACGGGTCTTCGTGTCCGCCCGGTTCATCTCGATCCTCGGGTCGTCGATCGCCCCGGTCGCGCTGGTGTTCGCCGTCCTCGACGTGTCCGACTCCGCGAGCGCGGTCGGCACCGTACTGGCGGCGCGCAGCATCCCGAACATCGTGTTCCTGCTGATCGGCGGCGTGATCGCGGACCGGTTGCCCCGGCACCTCGTGCTCGTCACCGCGAACACGATCAGCGGTCTCACCCAGGGCCTGGCGGCGGCGCTCGTACTGTCCGGGCACGCCACCGTCTGGCAGCTCGCCTCGATCGAGGCGGTGAACGGGATCGCGTCCGCGTTCGTGATGCCCGCGATGACCGGCATCCTGCCGTCGATCGTGGACCGCTCCGAACTCCCCCAGGCGAACGCGATCGCGGGGTTCGCGCGCTCCGCCGCAATGATCGGCGGCGGCGCGGTCGCCGGTGTGATCGTCGGCCTGACCAGCCCAGGCATCGGGTTGGCGGTCGACGGCCTGACGTTCCTGATCGGAGCCTTCCTGCTGTCCCGGTTGTCGATCCCGCGGATCGAACGGGCCGCCAGCTCGGTGCTCAGCGACCTGCGCGAGGGTTGGCACGAGTTCGCGTCCCGGCAGTGGGTGTGGGTGATCGTGCTCGCGTTCGCGCTGCTCAACCTGATCTACACCGCGTGCTACCAAGTCCTCGGCCCGGTGATCGCGGACAAGACCTTCGGGCGTACGGGCTGGGGTCTCGTCAGCGCCTGCTTCGGCGCCGGACTCGTTGCCAGCGGCATCATCATGCTCCGCCTCAAACCCCGCCGCCCGCTGCGCACCGGGATGCTCGGCATGCTGTTGACCGTACCGATCATGCTGTGCCTGGCATTGCTGCCGCAGCTGTGGGCCGTCGCGATCGCGGCGTTCGTACTGGGCGTCGGCTTCGACATCTTCGGCATCAGCTGGGAAACGGCCCTCGGCCAGCACGTCCCGATCGACAAGCTCTCCCGCGTCTCGTCGTACGACATGCTCGGCTCCTTCATCGCCGGGCCCGTTGGCCAACTGACGGTCGGGTACGTCGCGGTTGCCATCAGCGCCAAAGCCGTCGAACTGTACGGCGCCGCACTCTTCGTACTCATCACCGTCGCCACACTCGTCGTCCCGTCCGTCTGGAACCTGCGTAGGCTGGACGCGTGAGCTCAATCGTCCCGGGACCCAAGAAGAAGCTCGAGGAAGAAATCACCGCGGCCCGCTCCGGCGCCAAACCGCTGGACGCGAGCGCCCTCAACCCGTCGGCCCCACCTCAGCAAGAGCTGACCGGCCTGGACGACTGGCCCGGCCCTCTCCGTACGGCCGTCGAAGCCGAGCACACGCGCCTCACCGCCCTCGAAACCAACCGCCGCAAAACCGCCGACCGCTCCGTCCCCGCACTCGCCGCCGCCCTGGACACCCTGCTGTCCGACCTCACCGACCACCTGGGCAAACCCCGCCTCTTCGGCAAACCGGCCGCCACCACCGCCGACCCGGAAATCGCCACCTTCCTAGGCATCCCGCCCGAAGACCTAGCCACCCCAGCCGGCCGCGGCGACCACCGCACCGCCCTCCGCACCCTCAAACAACTCCGCTCCCAACTCAAAGACCTGTCCGAAACCCCGGACCACGACCGCCTGACCCGCCTGTCCACCTTCACCATCCGCCTGGCAGTAGCCACCGAAGCCGCCCCCGCCTCCATCCCGGCGCTCGCCCCCACAGCCCTGACCCGCTACACCCAAGCCCTCCCCGACCCCCAATGGACCAACACCTTCGAACAAAAACTGGCCACCTGGAAACAAACCCTCACCCGCTAACCACCCCGCCCCCAAAGGACGCCGCTCCGCGAGGGCTGCTGTGGTCCGCGGGCGAAAGGTCACCGCTTCGCGGCGGCTGTTCTTTTGGCGCCTTCGGCGCGGCGCGCGGGAGGTAGTCCCGGGGTGCAGGCGGTGGCGCCAGGTGCCGTGGTGTGGGGTGAAAGGACAGCGCTTCGCGGTGGCTGTTTTTCTTTGGCGCCTTCGGCGTGGCGCGGGAGGCGATCGTGGGGTCCAAGTCGATGGCGCCGGGTGCTCTGATTCTTGGGTTCGGGGGCCGTTCCGCGCGCGACACTCCCTCCCCGAACAGGGCCACCTCAACCGGGGTGGGCCGCCCGCCGGCACAATGCGATCACAACACCCACCCCCATACCTCCGCCGACACCACGAGCCCTCGCGCGACCAACCCCAGCTACGCGACCACCCCACGCGCGCGCCGCACCGGCTGCCCTGCTTCCTCGGACGGCCGGTTCCGGAAGAGCGGCAGATCTGCAGTCGGGCGGGCGGCAGGTTTGCAGCTGCGGAGCGGCAGATTTGCAGGGACAGCAGCGGCAGACTTGCAGTCCGAGGCGTACCCGGTGAGGTGCGCGATCAACCAGAGCCCCGAGTTGAGTTGCCGTTGGGGCGGGTGCTGCCGCAGCCTGCGCGTGCGCTGATAAACGAGGCGATGACCTCGCCCGAGGTTGATCTGCCAATAGGCCCGCGCTACGGCTGATGGAGTGCGGCAGGTCGAGACAGGACTTCCCGCGAAGCGGCAGCCTTCCCACCGGTGCACCACACCAGCCAGCGCCGCCAACTCAGCTCAGCGGCCACCCAGCGCGCCCGCGCCGAAGGCGCCAAAAGACAGCCGCCGCGAAGCGGTGATCTTCACGCGGACCACAGCACCCGGCGCCGACCACCTCCGCCACGGCACCACCTCACGCGCACGCCGCCGAAGGCGGCCAAAAGACAGCCGCCGCGAAGCGGTGTCCTTTCCACCCTTCACCACAACAGCACCCGGCGCGACCGCCCGCACCCCGGGGACTACCTCCCGCGCACCGCGCCGAAGGCCGCCAAAAGACAGCCGCCGCGAAGCGGTGTCCGTTGGCCCGCGGAGCGGTGTCCTTGGTCAGCCTTTGATGGCGCCGCCTAGGGCGAAGGCGCCGCCTAGTTTGCGGCTGAGGAGGAGGTAGAGGAGGAGTACGGGGGTGGTGTAGATGAGCGAGTACGCCGCCAGCTGCCCGTAGTTCGGTTCGCCGTACTGGCCGAAGAACGTGAAGATGCTGACCGACGCCGGCAACCGTTCGGGTGAGAGCAGCAGCATGAACGGTACGAAGAAGTTGCCCCACATGCCGATGAACGTGAAGATCAGCACGACCGCGATCCCCGGCCACATCAGCGGCAGGACGATCGCCCACAGCGCGCGCATGTTGCCGGCGCCGTCGACCCAGGCGGCTTCCTCGAGCGAGATCGGTACGCCGTCCATGAACGTCTTCGTCAGCCAGATCGCGAACGGCAACGCCGAGGTCGCCATGAACATGATGGTGCCACCAATGGTGTCGACCAGGTTCAGCTGTACGAACAACCCGTAGACAGGCACCATCACCGCAGTGATCGGCAACCCCGTGCAGAACAGAACCGTCAACAGGAACGGCCGGTTGAACCGGGTCCGGAACCGCGACAGCGGATAAGCCGCCAGCACCGCGCAAATCATCGTGAGCAACGCGGCCCCACCACACAGCACGATCCCGTTGAACACCGGACGGTACGTCGTGTCCGTGTTCAGCACAGCCTTGAAGTTGCCCAGCGTCGGATGCGTCGGGAACTCCACCCGCAGTCCCGCCGTACGGTTGATCGAGGCAAACAACACCCACAGCAACGGAAGGACGAACAGCACACCGATGGCCAGCAGGATCAGGTTCGACGTCACCTTGCTGAAACGGTCGCGCGCGATCATGGGGCCTCCCGGTCTGGACTGAGGAGCGGCGGGAGCGAAGCGACCAGAGCGACGAGGGAAGACCGGGAGCAACAGCCCCATGATCCAGCGCGACGGAGTCGCGCCATATGCACTGTCACGCTGCCTCCGAGTTGAGTCCACGCAGGTAGATCAGCGAGAACACCGCGCCGATCGCCAGCATCACCAGCGCGATCGCCGTACCGTAGCCGATCTGGGAGAAGCTGAACGCCTGCTCGTACATGTACAGCGGCAACGTCTGGCTCTTGGTACCGGGCCCGCCGCGGGTCATCGCGTAGATCAGGCCGAACACGCTCAGCGTCTGCAGCGTGATCAGCATCAGGTTGGTCATGATCGCGCGGGTGATCATCGGCAGCGTCACGAACGTGAGCCGCCGCCACCCGCCGGCGCCGTCCATCTCGGCGGATTCCTCGATCTCCTTGGGAATCTCACTCAGAGCGGCGGAGTACACCAGCATCGAGAACGCCGTACCGCGCCAGATGTTGGCCAGCGACACGGCGATGATCGGTGCCCCGTACAACCAGTCCTGACCGGGCAGGCCGACCCAGTGCAGCATCACGTTCAGCGTGCCGTCGTCGTTGAAGAACGCGCTCAGCAGGTACGCCGCGACGACCTCGGGCAGTACCCACGCGCCGATCACCGCGGTACCGACGAAGTTGCGAACCACCTTCGTCGACTTGCGCATCAGCAGCGCGAGCCCGAGGCCGAGCGTGTTCTGGCCGATGATCGCGGAGATCAACGTGAACACCAGCGTCAGCCAGATTGCGTTCGTGAACGCGCCGCTGCCGAAGGCCTTGCGGAAGTTGTCCAGCCCGACGAACTTGACGTTCGCGGCGCCGGTACCGGTGAGCGCCATGTTCGTGAACGCGGCGTACACGCAGTAGATGATCGGGCCGGCCAGGAAGACCAGCATCAGTCCGATGGCCGGCGACAGCGGCAGCATCCGGACGAGTTTGGCTCCCCGCGGCCGCCGGCTGGGGGTACCAGCGGCGGCCGTGGAGGAGGGAGCGACAGTCGTCGTCACAGGGGAGAATCCTCCGAACTACTGGCCGGTGCTCTTCGTCGTCGTACTGTCCTTGCCGCCGACGATGCCCTCGACCGCCTGGTCGTAGTTCTTCGCGGCGTCGTCCGGCTTCGACTGCCCGGTCATCACCGATTCCATCGCGGTGATGATCTCGTTGGACACCTTCGGGTACTCGGGCAGCGCCGGCCGGTAGACCGTCACCGACACCAGGTCGGTGAAGAACTTCGTGCTCGCCGAGGAGGCCTTGTACGCAGCGTCCGACGCGACGTCCTTGCGGACCGCGATCTGCGCGCCGTCGGTGGCGTACTTCGCCGCGTTCTGCTGGGTCTGCAGGGTCTTGATGAAGTCCCAGGCCGCGTCGGGGTTCTTCGACTTCGCCGGGATCGCCCAGGTCCAGCCGCCGGAGAGACTGACCTTGCCCTTGCCGCTGCCGTCCTGCGTCGGCATCGCGGTCTGGCCGAGTACGGTGCTCCACTGCGGCCACGGCTTCGCGCCGGACTTCAGCCAGTTGCTGTAGATCCAGGAGCCGTCGAGGTCGATCGCGAGCTTGCCCTGCGGCAGCAGCTCGGTGCCGACCTTGCTGCCCATGTTCGGGCTGAGCGCGTCCTTCGGCGACGGAGCCAGGCCTTCACCGAAGACCGTCTTGACGAAGTTCAGCGAGTCCTTGAAGCCCTGGCTGCCGACGACCCACTTCTTCGAGTCGTAGTTGTACAGCGTGTCCTTCGTGCCGTACAGCAGCATCTCGAAGCCCTGCATGGCCGAGGCCTCACCCATCGGCTTGCCGGAGTACATGTTGAACGGGATGACGCCGGGCACCTTCTGCTTGATCGTGCGCGCCGCGCTGAGCACGTCGTCCCAGGTCTTCGGCTGCCAGTCGGCCGGCAGCCCGGCCTTGGCGAAGATCTGCTTGTTGTACCAGAGCGCCCGGGTGTCCGTACCGTCCGGGATGCCGTACGTCTTGCCGTCCTGGCCGCGCGCCGCGCCCTTGGCGGTGTCCTCGAACTGGCTCCACTGGTCCCAGTTCTTGATGTAGTCGTCGAGCGGCTTCAGGTACCCCGCGGTGATGTCGGAGTTGATCAGGAAGGTGTCCTCGTAGACGATGTCCGGCGCCGTGTTCGGCGAGCGCATCATCAACTGGATCTTGGTGTAGTAGTCGTTCTCGCTGGCCACGACCGGAACGATCTCGACCTGCGACCCGGGGTGCGCGGACTCGTACTCGGACTTCACGCCGGTGAGGAAGTTCTTCATCACCACGCCCGGACCCCACTGCTGGTACGCGATCTTGATGTGCGCGGGCCCGGCGCTCTGCGAGCCGCCGGCGTCCGGCTGCTTGGTCGTCGAACCCTGACTACAGGCCGACACCGCCAGCAGCAGCGCGGCACCCACCGCGGCCGCTGCTTGGAAACGTTTCATCTTCACCATCACGTCCACCTTCGGGCAATCGTTGTCATCCCGGTACCACGGCCCAAACCCTGCGGGCTTTCCCGCGACCGTAGGAGCCTCCGGCAAGCGAAGTCAATGCTTGACAGACAACGTTGTCGCCCCAGTAGCGCAGTAACGCGGTGACCGGCACGTAACGATCCGGTCACCGCGTTGTCATACCCCTACTTTGTCAGGCCACGACCGCCGACGCCTCATGCCTGGCGGGTACGGCGCGTCCCCGGCCGCGGAGTGCGCCGAGTCCGCACAACAGCAAGCCGGCGAGCAGCCAGCACCCGAGTACAACGAGTGGCCGGCCCGCCCCGTTGCCGTCGAAGAAGCTCACCGAACGTAGCGCCGTACCGGCTGCTCCGGGCGGCAGGAACTGCCCGAGCGTGCCCCAGCCGCTCGGCAGCATCTCCGGCGCGCTGGTCATCCCGGAGAGCGGGTTGCCGAGCAGCATCATCACGGCGCTGCCGAGCGCGAGCCCCGGCGCACCGATCAGCCACTCGAGGCCGAGCAGGGTCAGGCTGATCGCGCCGATCGACATCGCGATCACGCCCGCGTTCCCGAGGTAGCTGCCCTCGAAGGAGCCGAGCCAGTACTGCAGTACGGCGGCCAGCGCGAGCCCGCCGGTGACCGCGAACGTCAACGCACCGATCATCCGCTTCGCCCCCGACCGCACCAACTGGGTCAGCCCTGCCGCAGCGATGATTCCGCCGAGAACGAGCGGCAACGCACCGGCGGCCAGGCCCGCACCACGCGGATCCTCCTTCGGCAGCGGGACGATGTCGGTCACCTTCGCCGCTCCGTCCGGGTGCATCCGGCCGGCGAGTTGCGTGAGGATCTGCGCGACCGCAGGGCCACCGGCCGACGCGGTCAGCACTTCGGGTTGTCCCGTGTCGAGCACGATCGCGCCGTACGCGTCCCGGTCTTTGATCCGCTGCACCGCCGCCTGCCGATCGGGTACGGCGGTGATCGCGAAGCCGCCCGGAATCGCCTGGTTCAGCGCGGTCTGCACCTGCGCGACGGCCGGCGCCGGGCCGGACACGGCGAGCGGGACGTCCCGCGGTTGGGAGCGCGCGGACGGCCAGGCGAACGCGATCAGCAACACGGTGAGGACCGCGGTCAGCAGCGTGACGACGGCGATCAGGGGCGGCCTGCGCCGGTCAGTAGTCATGGTCGGGACTCCCTCGACATTAAAACCGAATGATCGTTCTTTATGATTCCGAGGGTGGCAACCGGGCGTCGCCTTGTCAAGAACGGACATTCGTTTTATGTTGCGGACGTGCCCAAGGTCACCGAGGAACACCGCCTTGCCCGCCGCGAGCAGATCGTCGCCGCGGCCCGCACGTGCATGAACGAACAGGGCTTCCACAAGACCACGATGGCCGACGTGATCCGCGAGTCCCGGCTCTCGGCGGGCGCCGTGTACGGCTATTTCAAGAGCAAGGAGGAGATCGTCGCGGCGATCGCCGAGGACGCGCTCGGTACCGTCGACGAACTCTTCGAGCGGCTGCTCGCCACCGACGCGCCGCTGACCCCGCTGGCCGCGCTCGAGGCGACGATCGACCATGTCGTGCTGGTCGCCCAGCGGCCCGGTGGCGACGTGACCCGGATCGCGGTGCAGGCCTGGGCGGAGTCGCTCCGCAACGAGGAGATCCGCGGGATCGCGAAGGGTAAGTACCGCAAGCTCCGCGACCACTTCCTGGTGATCGCCCGCCGCGCGCAGGCCGACGGCACCCTCGACCGGGACGTCGATCCCGAGTGTGTCGCGCAGGTGATGTTCAGCATGATCCCCGGGTTCGTGCTGCAGCGACTGCTGATCGGTGACATCACCCCCGCGACGTACAAGGCCGGGTTGCGGGCACTGCTGCGGTAGGCGGGACCGAACGACAGGAGGTGTCCGCCGCCGGGTAGTGCACCTGAGCGTGGTCGGTCCCGCGCGTACGGCGTCTCACCGGTGCACTACCTGTCCGCCGGTCCCCTGCCAGGTGGAGCTACCCCCACCCCGCCCGGCGGTCCAGCACCATGGGGCGGCCGGCTGGTGCTCCGTAGCGTCGTCGGCATGAGGAAACGCGCGCGGGAAGCAGTCGACGGGACCGGGTACTCGGTCGTCCTGCAGGATGTACGACGGGTCTACGGCCGTGGCGGGAACGCCGTCATCGCCCTGGACGGGATCTCGATGAAGTTCGCGCCCGGGACGTTCACCGCGGTGATGGGGCCGTCCGGGTCGGGTAAGAGCACGTTCCTGCACTGCGCCGCGGGGCTCGACCGCCCGACGTCCGGCAGCGTGCACATCGACGGACTACCGCTGGCCGGACTGAGCGAACGCAAGCTGACCGAGCTCCGGCGGGAGCGGATCGGGTTCGTGTTCCAGTCCTTCAACCTGCTGCCGACGCTGAACGTCTGGCAGAACGTCTGCCTGCCGCAGGAACTCGACGGTCGCCGCCCGAACAAGGCCGCCGTACGGCAGGTCCTGGAGCGGGTCGGGCTGGGTGACCGGCACAAGCACCGTCCGGGTGAGCTGTCCGGTGGGCAGCAGCAGCGGGTCGCGATCGCGCGTGCGCTGGTCGCGCGGCCGGCGGTGATCTTCGCTGACGAGCCGACCGGTGCGCTGGACACGCAGACCGCTGCAGACGTACTGGAGTTGCTGCGCGAGCCCGTGCGTACGCAGGGGCAGACGGTGGTCATGGTGACGCACGATCCGGTCGCTGCGTCGTACGCCGACCAGGTGGTGTTCCTGGCTGACGGTGCGCTCGCCGGCAGCCTGACTGCGCCGACAGCCGAGCAGGTAGCCGACCGGATGACCCACCTGGGTGCCCGTTCCCTCCAGGCGGTGGCAGGATGATGCGCCTGGCCCTCCGTACCTTGCGCTACCGCAAGGGCGGCTTCTTGGCCACGTTCGTCGCCGTCGTCTTCGGCACCGCGATCGTGATGGCCTGCGGCGGCCTGATGGAAACCGGCATCCGGTCGAACGTCGCCCCACAACGCCTGGCGGCCACTTCATTGGTCGTCACCGGCAACCAGTCCCACCTCCGCCCCGGCGCCGAAGACGCCACCCCCCTGCCCGAACGAGTAGGCGTCCCCACCACCCTCCTCCCCAAAATCCAATCCACCCAAGGCGTAACCGCCGCGGTAGGCGACTACACCTTCACCACCATCACCACCCCAACCACCGGACCCGGCGCAGGAGCGGGACCCGGCGGGGCCGGCGGCCCGTTGGTTGCCGAAGGCCACAACTGGTCCTCGGCCGTGCTCGCGCCCTACCACCTCAGTTCTGGGCACGCGCCACGATCCGGACAGGTAGTGGTTTCGTCCGGCAAGGTAGGACAGCACCTCACATTCCTGATCAACGGAGAACCGAGGACCTACACCGTCAGCGGCATCGCAGCAGGCCCCGCAGGACACGCGTTCTTCAACGACCGCGACGCCGCACACCTGGTCCAGAACCCGGCACGCTTCGCCGACATCGGCGTACAGGTTGCCTCCGGCACCGATCTGGACAAGGTGCAGAAGGAACTGAAGGCGATCGACCCGAACCTGACCGTCCGCGCCGGCGTGGACCGCGGTCTGGCCGAACACCCCGACGCCGAGTCCCACCGTACGGCGCTCATCTCGATCGCCGGCTCGTTCGGCGGCATCGCCACCATGACGATGATGTTCGTCGTAGCCTCCACCCTGGCGCTCGCCGCCCAGCACCGCGAGCGCGAGTTCGCCCTCCTCCGCGGCATCGGCACCACTCCCGGCCAGGTCCGCCGCATGATCCTCGGCGAAGCACTCCTGGTCTCCCTGCCGGCCGTGGCACTAGGCGCAATCCCGGGCTTCTTCCTGGGCCGATTCCTCTTCAACCAACTGGCGTCCCACGGCGTAGCCTCACCGGTCGTCGAGTTCTACCAAGGCCTGATCCCCTTCGCCGCCGGCGCGGGAGCAGCGGTACTCGCGGCCATCGGCGCCGCCCTGATCGCCGCCCGCAAGTCCGCGAAGATCCGCCCGGTAGAGGCCCTCGCCGAGGCGTCGCTGCAACGTAAGTGGTTCAGCTGGATCCGCTTGTTCTTCGGACTAGCAGCCCTGGGCGGTGGACTCGCTCTCCTGATCGTCACCGCAACGGTCATGAGCGGCCCGCTAGCCGCAGCCACCGCAGGCCCGTCCGTCCTCTGCTGGGCCATCGGCGTAGCCCTACTAGGCCCGTTCTGGACCAAGCTTGTCCTGGCAATCTGGCGCTGGCCGGTACAGGCCCTCACACGCGTGAACGGCCGCCTGGCAATCCGCAACCTCTCCGCACGATCCGTTGCCCTGTCGGCAGCAGTAACCCCGGTCATGCTTGCCGTAGGGATCTCCACCGCGAACCTGTACATGCAGACCACGCAGGTACACGCCTCCTCAACAGCATTCACCCGCGACCTGAGAGCAGATGCAGTACTGGTCTCAGACGCCGGCCTGTCCTCACAGCTTCTGAACCAGGTACGAGCTACGCCAGGAGTCGCCAGCGCGTCGGCGTACGTACGCAGCATGGGAGCGGTCGACGAGCCACGCAACGCCCCGTTCGACGAGGACGGCGCCCCGGTGGTCGGCGTCGACGCCCAAGGCGCAGACGGTACGGCTCCCGTACGCCTGACTGCCGGCTCGCTCACGGGACTGTCCGGCCTGACCGCCGCGATCCCGGAAAGCATGGCCACCAAGACGAACCACGGTGTCGGCTCAGACATCACCATGACCCTCGGCGACGGCACCACCGTCAAGCTGAAGGTAGTAGCAACCTTCGCGGCCGAACGAGGCTACGAAACGATCATGCTCCCCGCGACACTCGTAGCCGCGCACACAACGGACGGCCTCACCAAACAGTTCCTGGTACGCGCCGCACCGAACGCCGACGTACGTCCGGCCCTGGCCAAACTCGCAGCCGCGCACCCCGGCGTACAGGTAGCAGACCGCAGCGCGCTGGTTGCCACGAACGTCGAGGACCTGCAAACGCAAGCCTGGGTCAACTACATGCTCGTAGGAATGCTGATCGCCTACACCGCGGTCTCTGTGGTGAACACACTCGTCTCGACCACGCTACGTCGTCGCCGCGAGTTCGCCCTGCAACGCCTGACCGGTTCCACCCGCTTCCAGGTACTCCGCATGCTCACCACCGAAAGCACCCTGATCACCCTGACCGGCATCACGCTGGGTACGGCGGTAGCACTCGCCTGCCTACTCCCGTACTCCTCCAAGGTCTCCGGCAGCGCCATCCCCACCGGCCCGGTCTGGATCTACCTGGCGATCGCCGCAGCAGCAACCGCACTGACCTTCCTGTCCACCCTCATCCCCGCAACCACCGCTCTACACCACTCCCCCACCCAACCGACCCACGCCGACTAGTGCGCGGGCGTCGGCTCCGGGGTGGGCTGGAGGGCGATGGTGGTGGCCTGGACGATGGCGGCGTTGGTGCGGATCCAGGACGAGAGGACTACTTGCAGATCCTCGAGGTCTCGTTCCTCGAGGATCACCCCGGGAACGGGGACGCTGGCGCCGAGTTCGGCGAGGACCGGGCGGAGGTGCTGGTCGGCGAGGAGCTTGTGGCTCGGGGCTGCGGAGACCGTGACCGGGACGACCACGGAGCCGGCCAGCGCGGCCGGGCGCAGTACGTCCAGGAAGCTCTTCAGCAGGCCCGTGTAGCTGCCCTTGTAGACCGGGGTCGCGACGACGATCACGGACGCCGACGACACCAGGTCGATCGCACTTGCCAGTTCCTCGCGGCCGGCCTGGTCTCCTTGGAAGATCGCCGGCGCGAACGTCACCAGGTCGATCAGCTCGTCGATGCGGTACGGCGCACCGAGCTCGGAGGCGAGCAGCTCCGCGACGGATGCCGCGGCGGCGGCCGTCCGCGAACCGGCACGCGGGTTGCCGACCACGGTGACCACGGACTGCGGCCACACCGGTCCGTCCGGTACGACCTTCGGCTCGAACGCGACTGACGCCATCACCATCTCCTGAACCCTCGGAAGCAACTACTGTCGAGAGTAGTCAAAGTCGAGCCGCCTACTTGACTTTCTCAGGATCCGAACGGAGCTTGACGACGACGAACCAGACCACCGCCGCGATCGCACCGACGATCACGAGCTTCTGGAACACCCCGACCGACGCCTCGACCAGATGCCACCGCTCGCCGAGCTGGTAGCCGGCCACGATCAGCAAGGTGTTCCAGATCAAGCTGCCGAGCGCGGTCAACGGGAGGAAGACCATGACCCGCATCCGCTCCACTCCGGCCGGTATCGAGATCATGCTGCGCACCACCGGGACCAGCCGTCCGATCAGGACCGCCTTCGGGCCGTGACGGACGAACCACTCCTCGGCCTTGTCCACATCACGCAGCTTCACCAGCGGCAGCTTCGCGGCGATCGCCCGGGTCCGGTCCCGCCCCAGTACCGCGCCCACGCCGTACAGCGCGAGCGCACCCACGATCGACCCGAGCGTGGTGAAGACGATCGCGCTGATCAGCCCGAGGTCGCCGCGTGCCGCGGCAAAGCCTGCCAGCGGCAGGATCACCTCACTCGGCAGCGGTGGGAACAGGTTCTCCAATGCCACCGCGAGGCCCGCCCCCGCCGGTCCGAGATCCTCCATCAACCCAACAGCCCATCCGGCAACACCACTCGTTGTCATGCCCACGAAGCTATTGGCCCGGGACAAGTCACACACTGGAGTCAGCCACCGATCCGACCTCCGGCGAACCACCGGGGGACAGCCCCCGGCCGGAAACGTGTGCAAGCCTTGCCCTCATGACTGTCGAGCACGCTCCACGAGTCAGCATTCACCCGGACCGCGAGGAACTCGGCCGCGCCGCAGCCGCCGAGGCAGCGACCAGGCTGCGGAAAACCATCGCGGAAACGGGTACGGCCCGCGTCCTGCTCGCCGCCGCGCCGAGCCAGACCGCCACCCTGACCGCGCTCGCCGCGGAATCCGACGTCGACTGGAGCAAGGTCGTCTTCTTCCACATGGACGAATACGTCGGCCTCGGCGCGGACGCGCCGCAGTCGTTCCGGAACTGGCTGCACCGGACCTTCCTCGAAAAGGTGCCACAGGCAACGTTCCACCCGCTGGATCCGGACGACGACGGCTATCCCCAACTGCTCGGCGATGAGCCGTTCGACCTGGTCCTGTTCGGCCTCGGCGTCAACGGCCACCTCGCCTTCAACGACCCGCCGGCCGACTTCGCCGACCCACAGGCCATCCGACGGGTCGCGCTCGACGAGACCAGCCGCCGCCAGCAGGTCGACGAGGGCAACTTCCCGACGCTGGCCGACGTACCGGCGCACGCCGTCACCGTCACGATCCCCCGCTTGCTGAACGCGCACGCCCTGATCGGCTCCGTCCCCGGCACCGCCAAACGCCAGGCCGTACGCGACACCCTCATGCAACCGATCAGCCCCGCCTACCCCGGCACGGCACTACGCACCCACGCCGACGTACAACTCTTCCTCGACACGGAGTCGGCCCCGTAGCTCCAGGCTCAGGGTCGGTGGGCGCGAACTAGCAGGTCCGCGGCGTCGTGGGCGATGCGGTGGCGTTCGGCCTTCGATAGCGGCTGGGTGCCCTGCAGCGTCACGACCCGGCCTTCGGCGAGGGTCAGGTAGGTCAACTGCCTGGCCGCGAGCTCCGCGTCGTCAACGCGGAGCAATCCCTTCGCGTCGCAGTTACGGAAGTACTCGGTGATCAGCTCCTCACGCCGGTTCCTGCCCGTGCGGTCGCGCCAGAGCCGCTGCAGTTCGGGATGGTGCGGCAGTTCGGCGATGGTCAGCCGATGCAGCGCGGCGATCGGCGGCGACAGCACACCCTCGAGCACGAGCTCGGCGGCAGCGGTCAGATCCGCGAGCGGATCACCGGTGTCCTGCAGTACGCCGGTGAGCGCGGCCTCCTGCTCCCGCCTGGTTTCCTCGACCACGGCCAGGAACAGCTGTTCCTTGTCGCCGAAGTGCCCGTAGACGGTCTGCTTCCCGACGCCGGCCTCGGCGGCGATCGCGTCGACGCTGGTGCGCTCGTAGCCCTGGTCGAGGAACAGCTTCGTGGCCGCGGCCACGATCGCCGCCCGTTTGGCCGGCGACTTCTGCCGTACCGGCGGCCGCCCCGGACCCACGCCTGAAGAGCTCACGACCACACCTTACTTGACTGAACGGTTCAGTCTCATTTACCGTCAAACGAGACTGAACCGTCAAGTCTAGTTTGGAGATCCTTCCATGACCGTCACGGAGCACACCCGGCTCGATCCACGGTTGATCCGGCTGGCGCTGGTGCTGTCGCTCGGTGCCGTCGCGGCCCAGCTCGACACCACGATCGTCAGCGTCGCGATCAACCGCCTGACCCACGAGTTCGGCTCGCCGTTGTCGACGGTCCAGTGGGTCACCACGGCGTACCTACTGTCCCTGACCGCGGTCCTGCCGCTGACGGGCTGGGCCGTCGCGCGCTTCGGTGTCCGCCGGATGTGGATGTTCTGCCTGATCGCCTTCGGCTTGGGATCGCTGCTGTGTGCATGTGCCTGGTCCGCGGTCGCGCTGATCGTGTTCCGGGTGCTCCAGGGCCTCGGTGGCGGCATGATGCTCCCGCTGATCCGGATCGCACTGGCGGACCAGGCCGATCAGGGCAGCATGGGCCGGTTGATGACGTTCGTGATCGTGCCGACCCAACTCGCGCCGGTCGTCGGACCGGTGGTGGGCGGCCTGATCGTCGACACGCTCGGCTGGCGGTGGGCGTTCCTGGTCAACCTCCCGGTGACGCTCGCGGCGCTCGTGCTGTCGCGCAACCTGGTCCAGGGTGAGCGGTCCGCGACCCGGCCGTTGCTCGACGTCCCCGGTCTCCTGCTCCTCTCCCCCGGACTGGCGGTCCTCATCTACGGCCTCACCTCGTACGGCGACGCCGGACGGCTCACCGTCGTCTCGGTCGCCGGCGCGGCCGCGGGACTCCTGCTGCTTCTCGGGTACGGCGTCCATGCGACGCGCATCGCGGATCCGCTGTTCGATCTGCGGCTGTTCCGGAATCGGTCGTTCAGCGCGTCCGCGCTGCTGGTGTTCATCTTCGGCGGATCGTTGTTCGGCGCGATGTTGCTGCTGCCGCTGTACTACCAGCGGCTGCGTGGCGCGAGTCCGCTCGAGGCAGGCATGCTGCTCGCACCGCAAGGCGTCGGCGCTATCACGGGCACGCTCTTCGTCGGGCGCATCCTCGACCGGACCGGCGCGACCCGCACCGTCATGCTCATCGGCCTGGCGCTCGCCGTCGCGGGCACCGTGCCGTTCGCGATCGCCGGTCCACGCACTCCTCTCGTCCTGCTGGCGTCGGCTCTCTTCGTCCGTGGCATCGGGTTGACCGCGTCGTTGCTGCCGTCGATCACGGCGACGTACGCGACCTTGCCGAAATCCGCGTACGCCGCCGCGACCACCGGGACCCGGATCCTGCAACAGATCGGCGGCTCGCTCGGGACCGCCGTACTCGCGGTGATCCTGCAGCGTGGGTCGTTCCCGGCCGCGTTCTGGACGGCGGTGGTGCTCACCGCGACCGCCGCCCTGGCAGCACTCGCGCTGCCAGGGCGAGCGAAGGATTAGACAGCGCCTAGTGCTCGGCGAGGTCGAAGACGTTGCCTTCCGGGTCGGCGAGGGTGATCCAGTGGGTGCCGTACTCGGTATGTTCGTCGAGTCGCTTCGCACCCAGGTCGACGAGGCGGTCCACCTCGGCGGACCAGTCGGCGGTGGCGAGGTCGAGGTGCAGCCGGTTCTTGCCGTTGCGCGGCTCGGGGACCTGCAGGAACATCAGGGTCGGGCCGGCCGCGGTCTTGATGGTCGCGAAGAACTCGTTGGCCTCGGCAGCTACTTCCGTCGACAGTACGGCGGCCCAGAAGGTCGCGAGGGACTTCGCGTTCGCGCAGTCGACGGCAATGTTCTCGAGGGTGATGGGCATGGTTCAGCCTTTCAGGACAGGGATCTGCTGGATCGGCCAGCAGATCTCGGTGCGGTAGTCGGCCGGGTCGGGGACGTCCCCGGGGCCGATGGGGTACAGCTCGCGGATCGGCCCGGGCGCCACCTCGCAGTACTCCGCGACGTGACTGCCGAGCGCGCCGTAGCTGCGGTCGAAGTCGGTCAGCTGGCCGGCGTGGACGGCGATCGCGAAGTACCCGCCGGGCAGGTCGACGAGTTCCACGCCCGCGGCCGCCGGCTGGTCGGGCGGGACCGGATGGAAGGCGACGACCTCACCCTCGTCCTCGGTGAAGAACTCGTCGCTGTACGTCGCACCCGAGGTGCCGGGCAGGTCCACGGTCACGCCGCCGAGACGCCCGTACGCGAACTCGCACCAGGGCCCGATCTCGGACCGCGGCACCTGACCGCGGACGCCGTACGCGCGGAAGGGCGGGATGTACCGGTACTGCACGTCGAGGACCGGGCGGCCCGGAGTGAGCAGCTCGCGGAGTGAGGCGACGACGTCGCGGGTGTGCGCGAGCTCCTGCTCCATCCGCTCGAGGTGCGCCTTCAGCGTCTCCTCACGCGCGGCGCCGTCACCCGCCTCCACCACGGCACGCACATCCGCCAAGGGCATCCGCAACTCACGAAGCCGCCGAATCAGCAGCGCAGTCTCCACCTGACCAGTCCCGTACCGCCGGTAACCGGAACTCGAGTCCACCGAAACCGGCGCGAGCAGCCCGATCTCGTGGTAGTGGTGCAGGGTCTTCACACTCAGGTGGGTCAGCCGCGAAAACTCCCCCACCGTCACCGTCGCCGTCATGTCCCCAAGCTTCCACCCTCCGGTAACAGGAGAGTCAAACAAGGTCAGCCGGCGTAGCGGGCTATTACCTTGGTGAAGTCCCAGGGGTTTTGGGGGATGTTGGAGCAGCTGTCTGCGGAGCCGCCGGTGCAGGGGCGGTCGCGATTGGCCGACCAGAAGGTGAAGCGGGCGAGGTGGTGCGCGGAGGCGTACGCCAGGTTCGACTCGAAGTCGGACAGGTTGACGCGTTCGCCGGCGTTGTCGGTGAGCCCGTTCATCGACGAGATGCCGATCTTGCGGTACGCCGCGTCGTCACTCAGCCCGTACGCCGCCTTGACCGCGTTCTTCAGCCCGTCGGCGGCCTGCTGCGTCAGCGCACCCATGTTCGTCGAACCGCCGCCGAAGTCGAACGGCATGATCACCCACCCGTCCAGGTTCAGCCCGGACGCCGCACCACGGTTGATCAGGTCCTGCCCGTTCCCGTCCGGCCCGGACTGCGTCGTCCCGAACGTCAGGTAGGTCGTGATGCCCGGGTTGTTCTGCTCGACGATCTTCAGCGCGTCGACGACCTTCTGCCGGACCGCGGCCTGGGAGAACTCCTGGTCCTCGATGTCGATGTCGATCGCCTTCAGCGACAGCGCGTTGATCACCTTCTGGTACGCCGCCGCCAGCTCACTCGCCGTACCGCAGCTCTGCCCGAGCTTGTTCCCGGACCAGCCGCCGAACGACACGACGACGTCGCCGCCGTTCGAACGGATCGTGTTGATCGCCTGCTGATCGACCCCGCCGGTCAGCGGACGGCCGCCGTCCCACTGCGGGTTGCAGTACCCGTTGGACAGGATGAACGCCATCGTGAACCACTTGACCCCGGTCGCGTTCATCACCGTCGCCGGGTTCGGCGGGTCGCCCCAGCCTTCGTACAGGTACGGCGCAGCAGCCATCGGCGCACCACCCGTACCACCGTCAGCAGCGGGCACGTTCCACTTCTGGTTCGCCGCACCCGTACAGCTCCACAACTGTACCGGCGTGCTGTTCGCGGAGTTGTTGCCGGTGACATCGAGGCACTTGTTCGCCTGCGGGTTCACGAGGTCACGACCAGACGTGTACGTCCACTGCTGCGCGCCCGATCCGTTGCAGGTCCACAGCTGTACGCGCGCACCGTTCGCGACAGAACCGCCCGAGACATCCAGGCACTTCCCCAGCGCTCGCAGTGTCCCGTCGCTCGACCGGGTCCACTGCTGCGCGCCCGTACCGTTGCAGTCGTACAGCTGAACCGCCGTACCGTCAGCGGTCCCAGCCGCGGCCACATCCAAGCACTTGCCAGCAAGACCCGTGACAGCTCCTGTCGCGGCCTGCGCGGGAGTGGCCAGCGTGAGCCCGAGCGCGAGAACCGCACCCCCTACCAGCAGCCGCTTCATGACACGACCCACTTCTGGTTGGCCGCACCGGTGCAGCTCCACAGCTGAAGCGGTGTGCTGTTGGCAGAGTTGTTACCGGTCACATCAAGACACTTGTTCGCCTGTGGATTCACCAGATCTCTCCCACTCGTGTAGGTCCATTGCTGGGCGGCGGACCCGTTGCACGTCCACAGCTGTACGCGAGCACCGTCAGCCACGGAGCCACCGGACACGTCGAGGCACTTGCCGAGCGCACGGATCGTCCCGTCACCAGGCCGCTGCCACTGCTGCGCCGTCGTACCGTTGCAGTCGTACAGCTGCACCGCCGTACCGTCAGCAGTCGCAGCGCCGGCGACGTCCATGCACTTGCCTGCCAGGCCTGTGATCTGACCACTAGTACTTCCACCGCTCTGCGAGCCGGACCAGGTGAAGGTTGCCGACGTCTGCGTGGGCAGTGTGTAGACGAAGGACTGCGAGCCCCAGTTCACCCGTACCGACTGCGAACTCCCCGTGGTGTTGTACGCGATCAGGGCCTTCGAACCGTCCGGGTTCTTCCACGCGACGTTCTTGACCGAGCTGTTCGCGGTCGAGTCGATCCGCAGCGCCCCGGGCTTCACGAACTTGGTCAGGTGGCCCATCGTGTAGTACTCGACGGTCTTGGTGACCTGGCCGCGCTGGCTGTCGTTGCGGTGCACCGTGACGAGCCCGGTGCAGACGTTGCAGCCGGCACCGACGTACGGCAGGTGGTCCTCGTCCAGCGCGATGCCCCACTTGACCCACGACTTGTCCCAGTTGCGGGTGTAGTCGATCAGGTTGTTCATGTCCTCGGTCTGCTGGTTCCCGATCCAGGTACCGCCCGAGTGCTCGGTCATGTACGCGTTCACCGACGGGTACTGGTTGTGGATCTGCGTCTGCAGGTTGACGTCACCGCCGTACCCGTGCCAGGCGATCCCGCCGAAGTTCGGGTCGCTGCGCAGCGCAGCGTCAGCAAGAGGGATCGAGCCGAGGTCGTTGTAGTTGCCCCAGTTGTAGTCGAGGATCAGGACCTTGGTCGTCAACCCGGCCGCGTGCAGCGCCGGCAGCAGGTTGTTCTTGGTGAACTCGAGCAGCCCGGAGCCGTTCCAGTTCATCGATGCGTACCCCGTGCTGTCCGTGCCGCAGCAGGTCGGCTCGTTCTGCACCGAGATGTAGTCGATGTGGTTGCCCTGGGCCTCGTTCTGCTGCAGGTACTTGACGAAGTACTGCGCGTACATCGGCGCGTACTCCCACTTCAGCCAGCCGCGGTGCACGAAGTCGTTGTTGTCCTTCATCCAGGCGGGCGCACTCCACGGTGAACCCATCACCTTCAACGAAGGGTTGAGCGCGCGGGCCTGTTTGGTCAGCGGTACGACATCCGCAAGGTCGTGCTGGATGCTGAAGTCGTTCAGGTCGCAGCACGTGTCGTCGTAGGAGTAGTTGAACCGGGCGAGGTCGGACGCGCCCATCGGGTTCCGGACGAAGGACAGGCCGATCCCGTTGACCGGGTCGAAGAGGTCCTTCATCACCTGGTCGCGGGTCGCCGTCGAGATCACGCCACTGCTGTTCAGCAGCCAGGCGGAGCTGTCCGCGAACGACGCACCGCCGCCCTCGAAGGACTGGTACGTCGTGTTCTCGTCGACCGTGATCGTCTGGTTCGCCGAGCCGCCGGCCGGGCCGAAGTTCACCGGGGTCTGCTGCTGCAGCCCGCGGGTCACGTTGCGCCCGCCGGAGTCGTTGGTGGTGGTCAGCCAGACGTTGACCTGTTCACCGGCGGCCTGCGCCGGTGCGGCGGTGCCGATGGCGGCCACGCAGAGCGCAGCGACCACGAGCGGCAGGAAGCGTTTCACGGGGCGGTTCTCCCTTGTTTTAAAGGAGTTCATGACGGCGCCTGCCCGCGCCGCAACTGGTGGTCACCACGAGGTAACCACCGGTGAAGAGCGGTGTCAACGCCGAACCCGAGACTTTTTTCAGATCTTTTAATTAGTCGCGGGCTTGACGTGGGAGCGTTCTCACGGCACGCTGCCGCCCACATCCACCCTCATTCAGACGCCCCCGAAATGAGGTACTCATGAAACGTCTTGCGCTGCTCGCCATCGGTGCCGCCCTCGTCGGCACAGTCCTCTTCCAACCCGCCGCCAGCGGCCACCAGCAGGCCTCCGCCGCACAGACCGCGACGGTCTGGGAGGACAACTTCGACGGCCCGGCCGGCCAGGCCCCCGACCCCGCCAAGTGGCGGTACGACACCGGTGGCGGCGGCTGGGGCAACAGCGAGCTGGAGTACTACACCAACAGCACCAGGAACTCCGCCCTGGACGGCAACGGCAACCTGGTGATCACCGCCCGGCAGGAGAGCGGCGGCTTCAACTGCTGGTACGGCCCCTGCCAGTACACGTCGGCGCGGCTGCTGACCGCGCAGACCTTCACGCAGACGTACGGCCACTTCGAGGCGCGGATCAAGATCCCCCGCGGGCAAGGACTCTGGCCCGCGTTCTGGATGCTCGGCGGCACGAACTGGCCGAACGACGGCGAGATCGACATCATGGAGAACATCGGCAAGGAACCGGCCACCGTGCACGGCACGATCCACGGTCCGGGGTACTCCGGCGCGAACGGGATCGGTGCCGCGTACAACCATCCGAACGGCTGGTCGTTCGCCGACGACTTCCACACGTTCGCGGTCGACTGGGCGCCGGACTCGATCACCTGGTCGGTCGACGGCGTGCAGTACGAGCGCCGTACGCCGGCCGACCTCGGCGGCAACACCTGGGTCTTCAACCACCCGTTCTTCATGATCATGAACGTCGCGGTCGGCGGCGGCTGGCCGGGCAACCCGGACGGCAGCACCGTGATGCCGCAGACCATGACCGTCGACTACGTCCGCGTCTCCACCCTGGGAAGCAGCTCGAGCGGGTCACAGATCACCGGCCTGGCCGGCAAGTGCCTCGACGTCGCCGGCGCGAACTCCGCCGACGGCACACCGGTGCAGCTCTACGACTGCAACGGAACGAACGCGCAGAAGTGGACCCGTCCCGGTGACGGAACGATCCGGGCCTTGGGCAAGTGTCTCGACGTGAACGCCGGCTCCCTCGCCGACGGCGCGAAGGTACAACTCTGGACCTGCAACGGGACCGGAGCACAGCAATGGACGTACAGCTCCGCCCAGGATCTGGTGAACCCACAGGCGAACAAGTGCCTCGATGTCACCGGCAACAATTCCGCGAACGCCACCCCGACCCAACTCTGGACCTGCGCCGGCACAGCCAACCAGAAGTGGATCGTCTAACGGACCGCGCCTCCGTCGCGCAGTAGCCGTACCACCGGGAGGGTCGCGGCGCCGAGTGCAACGGCGTCGCGGCCCAGTTCGCACAGCACGATCGAGACCTGTTCGTACGGCCGCCGCAGCGCGTGCTTGGCCACCTCGGCGCGCAGTTCGCCGAGGTACTTCTCCCCCAGCAGCAGCCCGGCCCAGCCGCCGAGGACGATCCGCTCAGGGTTGACCAGGTTGACCAGGTTCGCGAATCCGGCGGCGAGATAGCCGATCGTGTCGGCCACGATCGTTGCCGCCGGCTCCGACGTCGTCTCGAGCAGTTCGACGAACGCAGCCTCTTCGTCACCTTCGAGCGTGCCGCCCGCCAACCGGTACCGGTCCAGCACGCCTTCCGCGCCGACGTACGCCTCCAGGCAGCCGAGCGCGCCGCAACGGCACTGCCGGCCGCCGTACACGATCGTCATGTGGCCCCACTCGCCCGCGCTGCTGCGCGCGCCGCGATAGCTGGATCCGCCTGCCACCAAGGCGGATCCGACGCCCGAGCCGACCAGCGCGACGACCGCGTCGGTCGCGCCCCGGCCCGCGCCGAACCACATCTCCGCCTGGCCGAGCATGTTCGCGCCGTTGTCCACGTGCACCGGGATGTCGGTGCCCTCGGCAAGCATCGCGGCCAGTGGTACGGCGTCCCAGCCGAGCGTCTGCGCGTCGACGACGGCGTTGTCCTCGACCACACCGGAGACCGCCACTCCCAGGCCGAGCACCTGCGCAGGCTGCACGCCGGAGGACGCGACGACCGCCGAAAGCCCTTCCAGTACGTGCTTCACGACCTCTTCGGGCGTCGCCGAGCTGATCGGGTGGTCGGCCCGCGCAAGCACGTTCATCGCCAGATCGAACAGCTCCACCCGGACCCGGGTCTCGCCGACCTCGGCGCCCACGACGTAGCGGAACGTTGGCGCGACCCGCAACAGGACCCGCGGCCGGCCGCCCTCGGACTCGACCGAGCCGGCCTCCTCGACCACACCCTCGGCGATCAGCTCGGCGACCAGGTTGCTCACACTCGCGGCGCTCAGCGACGTCCGGACGGTCAGCTCCTGGCGGCTCAACGGACCTTCGCGGTAGATGCTGGTGAGGATCACGGAGCGGTTGGACCGGCGCATGTCGCGCACCGTGGTCCGGCGTACTTCCATCCTCGACCTCACCCTGCCCGGCCCCGCGCAGGCCGCTCGTCCCCGAGTTCATCATGCCGCCTGCGGACGGCGGAAGGGCTCCCTTCCTCCAAGTCGTGAACTAAGTCGCGATTCGTTACCACTCCGTGATTGACGGCCTGTCGCGGTCTCGGCTTTGATCTACGGAACCGCTTCCGAAACCGGTTCCGGCCCCGACCGCCCCGACGGGAGAGCTGCGTGTCCATCACGATCGCCGACGTGGCTGCCAGAGCCGGTGTCAGCAAGACCACGGTGTCGCGCGTCCTCAACGGCAAGGGCGAACTGGACCTGCGGACCGCCGAACGGGTCCGCCAGGTGATCGAGGAACTCGGGTACGTGCCGAGCGCCCGCGCGGTCGGGCTGGCCCGCGGCCGGACCCGGATCGTCGGGATGCTGGTCCCCTCACTCACCTGGCCCTGGATGGGCGAGGTGCTGCAGGGTGCGGTCGACGTGGTCGAGACCGAGGGCTACGGGCTGCTGCTGTTCACCTTCAATCGTGGTGCCGAATCCATGCAGCAGTTCGCGTCCCAGGTCTCGTCGCAGTCGTTCGACGGCCTGCTGGTGATCGAGCCCGAGGGCACCCTCACCTACATCGAGCAACTCCATGCGCGTGGTCTCCCGGTGGTCCTGATCGACGACCGCGACAAGCGCCCGCAGTTCCCGTCCGTCGCGACCACGAACTACGCCGGCGGCGAGTCCGCCGCCCGGCACCTGCTGGAGCTCGGCCGCCGCCGGCCACTGGTGATCACCGGCGTCGAGCGCTTCGGCTGTACGCACGAACGCCTGGACGGTTTCCGCGACACCTACGCGGCAGCCGGCATCGAACTCGACCCGGGACTCGTGTTCGAAGGCGACTTCACCTACGAGAGCGGCCGCCGCGGCGTTCAGCACGCCCTCGGCGAGCGGCTCGAGTTCGACGCGGTGTTCGCGCACAACGACCTGTCCGCCGGCGGCGCGATCCAGGCCGTCCGGGAGACCGGGCGAAACGTGCCGAGCGACGTGTCGGTGGTCGGCTTCGACGACATCCCGTACGCCGAACACACCGAGCCGCCGCTGACCACGGTGCATCAGCCGATGCGCCAGATGGGCCAGGCCGCGGCCCGGATGCTGATGGGGTACTTCGGCGGCACACCGCTGCCGGACACCCCGCAAGTACTGCCGACGACCTTGATCGTCCGCAGTTCAACCGCCCCCCAGAATCGGCCACTGAACAGGACCCGAAGCAGGTCCCACTAAAGCTCCGGCGGCGGGGCAGCTGCCCCTGCTCCGCCGCCGGCGTACTCGCTCGACCGGTGTGAGCTCTTCCCATGAGAGCGCTTTCACGCCACTATGCACTGGCCCACCGGCTCAGGGTGGGCCACCGCCAACGGAACACAGGAGGAACGATGCGAGCACGACGATCCGTCGCGCTGGCCCTCGCGGGCCTGCTCGCGGCAGCCACTCTGGCTGCGTGCAGTAACGGGGACGGGAAGGCTGCCGGGAACGGCTCAGGCGGCAGCACGACCGTACTCAACATCGGCATGCCGAACGGACCGCAGACCGAGAACCACAACCCGTTCCTCGGCTCCTCCTCGGGCGCGTCGCTGGGGTACCGCTGGATGATCTTCGAGCCGCTGGTGATGATCAACGGGATCAAGCCCACCGAACCGGGTAAGCCCTGGCTGGCGACCGAGTGGAAGTGGGACGCCAACTACACCAAGCTCTCGCTGACGATCCGCGACGGCGTGAAGTTCTCCGACGGCCAGGCGATGACCGCCGACGACGTCGCGTACTCGTTCCAGATCCGCAAGGACAACGAGGCGCTGAACTCCGACGCGATCCCGTACGGCACCATCACCGCGTCCGGGAACAAGGTGAACCTGACCTTCACCCGGTCTCAGTTCACCAACCAGAACAAGATCCTGACCGTGTTCGTGATCCCGAAGCACCAGTGGTCGACGATCAAGGACCCGAGCCAGGACACCCTGAAGAACCCGATCGGCACCGGCCCGTACACGGTCAAGTCGTTCACCCCGCAGACCACCACGCTGACGCTGCGCGACTCGTACTGGCAGGACCTCCCGAAGGTCAAGGAACTGCGGTACACGTCGTACAACGACAACAACGCGCAGACCACCGCGCTGGCGAACGGCTCGTCGGAGTGGAGCTTCGTGTTCGTACCGAACGTGAAGGCCGTCTACCAGGACAAGGACCCGGCGCATCACAAGCTCTGGTTCCCGGCGAACCTCGGCATCCACGGCCTGTGGATCAACACCACCAAGAAGCCGTTCGACAACCCCGCGCTGCGGCGGGCGATGAACCTGGTGATCAACCGCGACGACATCTTCAACCAGGGCGAGGCCGGGTACTTCTACCCGAAGGTCGAGTCGATGACCGGCATCCCGACGCCGGCCGGTGCGTCCTTCATCGCCCCCGAGTACAAGGACCTCAACCACAAGGTCGACCTCGACGGCGCCAAGAAGGAGCTGTCCGACGCGGGCTTCAAGCTCGACGGCGACACGCTGAAGGACCCGGCCGGCAAGCCGGTGACGCTCACGCTGACCGATCCGGCCGGCTGGTCCGACTACCAGACCGACCTGGAGATCATCAAGGACAACCTGTCCACGATCGGCATCAAGGCGACCGTCGAGAAGGCCAACCAGGACGCCTGGTTCAAGAACATCGACACCGGCAACTTCGACGCCGCGATGCACTGGACCAACGGCGGCGCGACGCCGTACGACATCTACCAGAACATCATGGACGGCAAGATCCTGAAGCCGGTCGGCAAGGGCGGCGTGAGCGGCAACTACGGGCGCTTCAACAGCCCGGAGGCGACCAAGGCGCTGGACCAGTACGCGAACGCCGCGGACGACGCGACCCGCACCGGCGCGCTGAACACGTTGCAGAAGATCATGGTCGAGCAGATGCCGATGATCCCCACCTCGGCGTCCAACGTCGGCGGTCTCTACAGCACCAAGAACTGGGTCGGCTGGCCCGACGAGCAGAACCAGTACGGGCCGGCGCAGCCGACCCAGCAGAACGCTCTGCAGATCATCCTGAACCTGAAGCCGGCCGGCAGCCAGTAACCGCGGTGCAGGGCGCCAGGCCTCCGCGGCCTGGCGCCCGTCGCTTGATGGGAGACGTATGACGGAGGTTGTTCTGGAGGCCGAGGGCCTCACCAAGCATTTCCCGGTACGGCGGGGCGTCCGCGATCTGCTGTCCCGCTCGTCCAAGGCAGTGCACGCGGTCGACGACGTACGGCTCACGCTGCGCCGCGGCCGGGTCACCGCGCTGGTCGGCGAGTCCGGTTCGGGCAAGTCCACCGTGGCGCGGCTGCTGGCCCAGCTGTACGGACGCACTTCCGGTGAGATCCGGCTGCACGGTTCGGCGGTCACGGTTCGCGGCGGACGCAAGTTCCGGGCGTACGCGCGCAAGGTCCAGATGATCTTCCAGGATCCGTTCGCGTCGCTGAACCCCACGCACACCGTGCGATACCACTTGACTCGATCTTTGAAGATCCACGGCCGGGCCGGTGATCTCGAGGAGAACCTGCGCGCGTTGCTCGAGCAGGTGCAGCTCACTCCCCCGGAGCGCTATCTCGACAAGTTCCCGCACGAGCTGTCCGGTGGCCAGCGGCAGCGGGTGTCGATCGCCCGCGCGCTCGGCGCCGACCCCGAGGCGCTGCTCGCGGACGAACCGGTGTCGATGCTCGACGTGTCGATCCGGCTCGGCGTCCTGAACCTGCTCCGGGACCTGAAGGAGCGGCTCAACCTCGCCATCCTCTACATCACCCACGACATCGCGTCGGCGCGGTATTTCGCCGACGAGACGCTGGTGATGTACGCAGGCCGCATGGTCGAGGGCGGCGACTCCGAGACCGTTACCCAGAACCCGGCGCACCCGTACACCCGGCTGTTGATCGAGAGCGCGCCAGACCCGGATCGGCTCGGGCAACTGAGTACGCCGGAGGACCAGGCCGGCGGCGAACCGCCGAGCCTGATCGCGCCGCCGAGCGGCTGCCGGTTCAACCCGCGCTGCGTGCACGCGATGCCCAAGTGCTCGACCGATCTTCCGCCTCGCTTCGAACTGCCTGTCGCCGGTCATTGGGCCGCGTGCTGGCTCTACTCGCCGGAGGAGGTAGCGAAGTGAAGTTTCTCCTGCAGCGGTTGGCGTTCTACGTGTTCACGGCGTGGGCCGCGCTGACCATCAACTTCTTCATCCCCCGGCTGATCCCGGGCGACCCGGTGACGTCGCTGATCAACAAGTTCCAGGGCCAGATGAGCACCGACGCGATCCAGTCGCTGTACGTGCTGTTCGGCCTGGACAAGCACGCGTCGCTGTGGAGCCAGTACGTCGACTACTGGGGACAGGTGTTGCGCGGTGACCTCGGGTTGTCGTTCACGTTCTTCCCGACACCGGTTTCCGAGATCCTCCGGCAGAGCCTGCCGTGGACGATCGCGCTGGTCGGTATCACCACGTTCGCGAGCTTCATGATCGGTACGTCGCTGGGCGTGATCGCGGGCTGGCGGCGCGGTTCGATCATGGACGGGTTGTTGCCGGTGACAACATTCCTGTCGTCGATCCCGTACTTCTGGCTCGGCCTGCTGGCGATCGCGCTGCTGGCCGGCCCGGACAGCTTCTTCCCGTCGTCCGGCGGGTACGAGCCGGGGCTGGTTCCGTCGTGGAGCTCGAGCTTCATCGGGAGCGCCTTACAGCACAGTCTGCTGCCGGCGCTCACGATCCTGATCTCGTCGGTGAGCGGCTGGATCCTGACCATGCGGAACATGATGGTCACGGTTGCCTCCGAGGACTACATCACCGTTGCCCATGCCAAGGGCCTGCCGGAGCGCCGGGTGATGGTCAGCTACGCGGCCCGGAACGCGCTGCTGCCGAACGTTTCCGGTTTCGCGTTGTCGCTCGGCTTCATCGTCGGCGGCACCCTGCTGGTGGAGATCGTGTTCTCGTACCCGGGCATCGGCTACAACCTGTTCCAGGCCGTCGGCGCCAAGGACTATCCGCTGATGCAGGGCGTCTTCCTGGTGATCACGCTGTCGGTCCTGGTCGCGAACCTGCTCGCCGATGTCGCCTACCTGCTCCTCGACCCGCGTACCCGGAAGGAGGGCTGATGACTGCCACCATTGCCGCGGTCACGCCGACCGCTGTAGCTCCGGCGAAACGCCGCCGGCTGCGGTTCGTCGCGAACCCGAAGGCCGCGACCGGGCTGGTCGTGCTCGCGTTCTTCTGCCTGATCGCGATCATCGGCCCGTGGATCGCGCCGTACGACCCGTCCGCGCGCAGCAGCGACCTGATCCAGGCACCGTCCGGCAAGCACTGGTTCGGTACGACGCACCTCGGGCAGGACATCTTCAGCCAGGTACTCGTCGGAACGCGCGGCGTGATGTTCGTCGGGCTGCTGGCCGGGCTCGTCGCAACCGCGCTGTCGATCCTGATCGGCGTCAGTGCGGGCTTCCTCGGCGGGGCCGCGGACGACAGTCTTTCCGCGCTGTCGAACGTCTTCCTGGTGATTCCGGCGTTGCCGCTGATCATCATCGTCGCGTCCACGATCCCGTCCGCGGGCGACCTGATGGTTGCCCTGGTCATCGGTTTCACGTCCTGGGCGTGGGGTGCGCGAGTACTGCGCGCGCAGACGTTGTCGCTGCGCCGGCGGGACTACGTCGAGGCGGCGCGGGCGACCGGTGAGAGTACCTGGCGGATCATCACGTTCGAGATCATGCCGAACCTGACCGCGATCATCGCGTCCGGTTTTGTCGGTACGGTGATCTTCGCGGTGATGTCCGAGATCACGCTGGCGTTCATCGGCATCTCGACGATCTCCGAATGGAACTGGGGCACGATCCTGTTCTGGGCGCAGTCGCAGCAGGCGCTGGCGCAGGGCGCGTGGTGGTGGTTCGTCCCGGCCGGGCTCGCGATCGCTCTGTTGGGAACTGCCCTGTCGCTGGTCAACTTCGGCATCGACGAGTTCGTCAGCCCGCGGTTGCGCTCGAGCGGTCATACCCGTTCGAAGACGAAGGACGGGCACTCGGTGCGCATGCGGGTCGGGTTCACGCCGGTTCTCTCGTCGTCGCGCGAGCCCGTGACACCTGTCGTACGCCGTCGTGAGGAGGAGGTCGCGTGAAGACACCGGTGCTGGAGATCAAGAACTTCCACGTCGACTATGGGCTCGGCTCTTCGTCGGTGCAGGCCGTGCGCGACGTGACGCTTACGTTGCATCGGGGCGAAGTACTCGGACTCGCCGGGGAGAGCGGTAGCGGGAAGTCGACGCTGGCGTACGGCGTGACGCGGCTGCTGCCGCCGCCTGGGGTGATCAGCGGCGGGTCGGTCGTTTATCACCCGGCGTCGGGCGATCCGTACGACGTGATGGCGCTGACCGACGCGGAACTGCGGAAGTTCCGCTGGGCGGAGACGTCGATCGTGTTCCAGGGCGCGATGAACTCGCTGAACCCGGTGCACAAGGTCTCGACGCAGATGCTCGACGTGATCAAGGCGCACGAGCCGCAACTGTCGCCGCAAGCGCGCGTTGCCCGCGCTCAGGAGATGCTCAAGCTCGTCGGGATCTCGGCAGACCGGATGGACGCGTACCCGCACCAACTGTCCGGCGGCATGCGCCAACGGGTGATGATCGGGATGGCACTCGTCCTCGAACCGCAGGTCGTGATCATGGACGAACCGACGACCGCCCTGGACGTGGTCATGCAACGCCAGATCCTCGCCCAACTGGTCGAACTCCGCGAACGCCTCGGCTTCTCGGTCCTCTTCATCACCCACGACCTCTCCCTCCTGGTCGAATTCTCCGACCGCATAGCCATCATGTACGGCGGCCGAATCGTCGAAGAAGCCCGCTCCAAGGATCTCTACACCGACTCACTACACCCGTACAGCGAAGGCTTGCTGAAGTCCTTCCCTGCATTACGAGGAGAACGGCGCGAGCTCTCCGGGATACCAGGTTCGCCTCCCGACCTCCGCGGCATGCCACCAGGTTGCTCCTTCCACCCGAGATGCCCCCAAGCCTTCGACCGCTGTTCCGTCGACATCCCCGTCCTGGGAGTCCCCACCTCCCGCAACGACCCCAACAGATCTGTCGCCTGCTGGCTCCCCGGCCGCACCGCCTAGAAAGGCAACCATGACCTTCCCCGACAACTTCCGCTGGGGCGTCGCCACCTCCGCGTACCAGATCGAAGGTGCGGTGAACGAAGACGGCCGCACCCCCTCGATCTGGGACACCTTCTGCCAGGTACCGGGCGCGATCGACAACGGCGACACCGGCGACCTCGCCTGCGACCACTACCACCGGATGCCGGCCGACGTCGCCCTGATCAAGGACCTCGGCCTGGACACGTACCGCTTCTCGGTCGCCTGGCCGCGCGTCCAGCCCCGCGGCAAAGGCCCCGCCAACCCGGCCGGCCTCGCCTTCTACGACCGGCTCGTCGACGAACTGCTTGCCCAGGGCATCGACCCGTGGGTGACGCTCTACCACTGGGACCTCCCGCAGGAACTCGAGGACGCAGGCGGCTGGCCGGAGCGCGACACGGCGTACCGGTTCGCGGAGTACTCGATGCTGGTGTTCGATGCGCTGAAGGACCGCGTCGACACCTGGACCACGCTGAACGAGCCTTGGTGCTCGGCGATGCTCGGGTACGCGTACGGCGCGCACGCTCCCGGGCGCCGCGAGTACCCTGCCGCGCTGGCCGCCGTACATCACCTGCTCCTCGGCCACGGCGTCGCAACGCAGGCGATGCGCGAAGCCGCACCCCGCAAGCTCGACATCGGCATCACGCTCAACGTCGCCACGGCGTACCCCGCCTCGGACGCCGCGCCCGATGTCGACGCCGCGCGCCGGGCGGACGGGATGGGCCGCCGCATCTACCTGGACCCGCTGGTCCACGGCCATTACCCCGCCGACGTGGTCGCCGACCTGGCCCGCGAAGGCGTCGTGCTCCCGATCGAGGACGGCGACCTCGGCATCATCTCGGCGCCCATCGACGTACTCGGCGTCAACTACTACTTCAGCCAGAAGTTCACCGGCTACGCCGAAGACGGCAGCACTCACGACGCGAACGGCCTCCCGATCAGCCGCGACGTACCGCTCGGCAAGCCCCGCACCGCCATGGACTGGGAGATCGTCCCCGAGGGCTTCACCGACCTCCTGGTGAGCATCGCCCACGACTACCCTGGCCTCCCCATGGTCATCACCGAAAACGGCTCCGCCTTCGAAGACGTGCCCGACGCCGACGGCTACGTCAACGACACCGACCGCGTGGCCTACTTCACGTCCCACCTGTCCGCCGTCGCCGACGCCATCACCCAAGGCGCCGACATCCGCGGCTATCTGGCCTGGTCCCTGCTGGACAACTTCGAATGGGCCTACGGCTACGCCAAACGCTTCGGCATAGTCCGAGTCGACTACGAAACCCAACAACGAACCCCAAAGGCCAGCGCCGCGTACCTCAAGGAACTGGCAGCGCTCCATCGCGGTATCGGCTAGCGGTAGAAGAGCGGGTCGGCGGCCAGACCGAGGACGACAGCTCGGGTCGGTCCGCTCTTCGGAGCCGCCGTGGTCGAGTAGGTCACCCGGATCACGATCTCGCCGCCGACCGGCCACTCGTAGCGTGCGGTCCGAACGTACTTTGCTCCGCTCGGTCCCTCGGCGTACTGTCCGCGGCCGCCGTCCGGAAGGGCTGCCGGTCCGCAGCTGGACATCCCCAGGAGCTCGGAGCAGGAACCACTGCGCGCCGTGCCGTAAGTGGTCAGCTCGACGGTAACGCCGGCCGCCAGGTCGCCCGCGACGTGTTCTTGCGCCTTCTTGCCGGCAGAGCTGCGCTTGCTCTGTACCAGGAGGTTCAGGTAGCGCGCCACCGGGAGCTCACCGGCGGGGCGGTGCGCCCGGAAGGCCTGCGCCCGGATCAGCATCTCGGCACGCTGCGCCTCCGTCGGCGGCGTGGGGGTCGCGACCGGGGTTGCCGGGCCGGCCGCCGGACTTTCGGTCGTACCCCGCAGCGCGAATCCGGTGGCTCCGACCCCCAGTACAGCGACGGTCGCCGAGGCACCGGTCAGCAGCCGGCGGATGCGGAGCCGGCGTCGGCCGGCCTTCAGGTCTTCGGCCGGAGTACGCGGCAGCAGGTCGTCTTGCGCCGCCGCAGCCGCAGTCAATCTCTCGTGCAGGATCTGCTCGTCAATCATCGGTGTGGTCCTCCTACGGTCCGGAATTGAGCGGTCAGCAGCTCGTTGAGTCTGGACAGCGCACGTGTGCTCTGGCTCTTCACCGTGCCGGTGGTGCAGTCGAGGTCGGCAGCCGTCTCCTCGATCGTCAGTCCGAGGAAGTACCGCAGTACGACGACCCGGCGCTGCCCGGCCGGCAGCTCGGCCAGCGCCTCCATCAGCGCTCGCCGGTCCTCCGCGGCCATCCCCGCCTCGGCGGGCGGATCCAGACCGTCCAGCCCCGGCGCCTCCCGGCGCCACGGCCGGCGGCTCTCGTCGACCCCGGAGTTCACCAGGATCCGCCGGACATACGCGTCGACGTTCCCAGACCGCTCCACCCGGTTCCACGCGACGTACAGCTTCATCAGCGCGGTCTGGACGAGGTCCTCGGCCCGATGGACATCGCCACAGACCAGGTACGCGATCCGCCGCAGGTGCGTACGCCGTTGCTCGACGTACGCGCTGAACTCGTCGTCCCGTGTCGCCATCCGACTCCCTTGCTCGCTCCGTCACCGATACATACGTAGGCGCCCGGCAAACTGTTGTCATCGTGCCGCAAGCTTGTGGGATGAGCCTTCCGGTGATTCCCGCACCTACAGCGACCACTCCCAGCGACGGCGCCTTCACCCTCACCACAACCTCCGGCGTCACCGCACCCCCAGAACTCGCGGCGGTCGCCGCGCGATTCATCACCGCCGTCGAACGCGACAGCGGCCTGGCGTTGACCGGCGATACCGGCATCACCATCGAGCTAGCCCCGGTAGACGGCGTACCACCAGCAGTCGGCGTACGGGCCGACGGCGCAGGTACGGGAGGCACGGCGGACGCGGTAAGTGCTGCGGGGGCGGGCGGTGTGGCTGATGAGCGGTGCGGAGTGGAGGTTTCGAGCGGCGGTGTGCGGGTGTGGAGTCCCACGCCGGAGGGAGTCCACCGGGGACTGACCTCGCTCCGTCAGCTCATCTCCGCACATCTGCAGGACGGTACTGCGGTTCTTCCAGGTACCAGATTCGTCGACGGGCCTCGCTTCGCCTGGCGCGGGTTGTCGCTCGACGTCGTACGGACGTTCCACGAGCCGGACGAAGTGCGCCGGATCATCGACATGCTGGACCTGTACAAGCTCAACGTCCTCCACCTGCACCTGACCGACGACCAGGGCTGGCGGGTCGAGGTGCCGTCCCGCCCGGCGCTGACAGAAGTAGGTGCGAGCGGCGCGATCGGCGACCGGCCCGGCGGGTACTACACCCAGCAGGAACTGGCCGACCTGGTCGCGTACGCCGCCGACAGGTACATCACGGTCGTACCCGAGATCGACATGCCAGGCCACACCGCCGCCGTCTTCAAGGCCTACCCGGAGCTCGGACCCGTCGAGCCGCAAACGGTTGACCTCGGCAACGGCGACAAGCTCAACCTCGGCACCCTCGACCCGGCCCGGGACGAGACCTGGGCGTTCGTCGAGGACGTCCTGGACGCGGTGATCCCGCAGTTCCCGAACAGTGCGTACGTACACATCGGCGGCGACGAAACCTGGGGGATGGCCGACGAGGACCACGCCGCGTTCGTGGAGAAGGCGTCGGCGCTGGTACGGGACCGCGGGAAGCGGGTCGTCGGCTGGCAGGAGATCGCCCGCGCGAAACTCGACCCGAACGACGTCGTGCAGTACTGGCTGGATCTCGACATCGACACCATGGGCGACAACCCGGACGCGCCGACCCCGCCCGCGGAGCTGCTGCCGGTGCTCGTCGAGGCGCTCCGGAAAGCGAAGTACGACGCTCCGAAGGCCCTCGAGCAGGGCGCCAAGCTGATCGTCTCACCGGTCACCTGGCTGTACTTCGACCGCCCGCACGCCGACGCGTCCGCGGATCCCGAGCAGGAGAAGGCCCGCGAACGCCTCGGCCTCAAGTTCTACGGCGAGGCGTCGCTAGAACACGGCGTCACGTGGGACCCGGCGGGCATCGCGAACCCGGACCAGATCGCCGGCGTCGAGGCCGCCATCTGGTGCGAGACGATCACCAACTCCGACGACCTCGAACTCCTGCTCCTCCCCCGCATCCCCGGCCTCGCCGAAAAGGCATGGTCCCACCAGACCACCACCAGCTGGCCCGAGTACGCCACCCGCCTCGCCCAGCAGTCCCCCGCCTGGCGCAACCGCAACTGGACCTGGCTCCAGTCGACCGAGGTCGACTGGACCTAGGAACTGCGGACCTGTAACACTCACCAACCCCACCGGCGGGCCGTCGCCAACTCGGCTCCAAGCGTGAATCCGCGGCCCCACGGGCGGTTGGTGAGTGTCACACGTCCGGGTCCGGATCTGCAGGCCACCACAATCGCCTGCCCGCGGCCGGTCGCCGCGGGCTTCCCCGGCAAAGCGCCGGTTGTGATGGCGTGGCGATCCGCACTGGGGGCGGACCGTTGCTGGTCCGCCCCCTTCGTCAGCAGGTCGCTGTAGGTGCTGCCCAGTCGGCGCGGTCGTTGTAGCCGCCGTCGCCGGCGTCCCCGACGAGCAGGTCGAGGACGCGTACGCCGGTCAGGCCCACGTCGAACTGCTTCGGCGTGAAGCGATCCACGACGCCGCTGTCGTACAGCACCTTCCCGTCGCCGACAACCTGGAACGTCGACGTACCGCCTTCAGGCCCGACGTTGCTCACCACGTCGTCGATCCCGACGGTCCCGGTCAGCCGCGAGCACGCCTTGCCGACGTAGTACCGGATCAGCGACGGCGACGCGACACCGATGCCGGTCGGGTACGTCGTACCGGTCAGCTTGATCGGGTTACCGCCGCCGACACTCTGGTCGATCGTCGGCGACATCCACCCACTGGTCGCGCTGATCCACGCATGGTGCGACAACGGCACGACACCGCTCGGCGGCACGGGCGCCACAACCACCGGAGCCAGCACGGTCGTCTGCCGCTGCAGACCAAACCGTACGGTTTGGTATGTCGTCGTCGCGGTCAGGCTGGCGGTGCCGGGTGGAGCGCCGGCGGGGAGCTTGACGGTGAAGGCGAACGTCGCCTGCTGGCCACCCTCGATCAGGCCCGGCGCCTTCGACAACGGCGTCACCGTCCACCCGGTCCCACCGGCAATCCTCACGGACGGCGCGAACACCGGCTGCAGGCCGTCGTTGCGTACGGCAACCTGTACGGTCAGCTCGTCGCCGCCGGCAACCACCGGCGCGGCGTCACCCGGCTGCGGATCCGTACCGACCTTGGTCACCTGCGGAATCCCCGCCGTCACATGCGGCGCACCCGGTACGCCGGTGGCCGTCGAGACCCGGAACAGCGCCGAACCGTGGGCCGGCACCGCCGCGCTGATCACGCCACCGCTTTCGGTCACCTTGTCCGTCCACGCGTTCTTCAACCTGAACCGATCACCGGACAACCCGACCGCCGAGGCCGTGGTCGTCAACGTCTGCGCGCTGTCGCCACGGTTGAGCAGTACGACGGCCCGGCTGCCGTCGGCGAGCCGCTTGACCCACGTCTCGGTCGTACCGGCCGCACCGACCCGTACCGCTTGGACGGCGGCCTTGTCCTGGTTGATCGCGATCACGTCAGGATCGGTGAGCATCCCGATCGTGGTCGCGCTGAGCTTGCGTACGTCGCTACCGATCACCAGCGGCGCGGCCGCGACCGCCCACAAGGTCAGCTGGGTACGGAACTCCTCGTCGGTCATCCCGAGCTCCGGCGCCAGGTAGTCCGGATCGCTGAACGCGCCGGGCTTCACGACCTCCGGGTGCCGCGCGTTGGCGTCGTAGTTCCGCAGTACGTCCTTGAACTTGATGTCGCCCTGGAACCCGACGTCGGTGTAGGTCCGCCACGACTGTGCGATCGCCGGTGCGTACGACCAGGAGTTGATCGACTGCTGCGACTCGGGATAGTTGCCCCAGTCCGGCGAGGTCACCGGGTTGCACAGGTTGAAGATCATCGGCCGGTGGCTGGCGTTGTTCCGCAGTGCCTGGGCGAACTCGGTGTACGCCGTCTTCGGGTCGAGGTTCGCCGCGATCCCGCACAGGTAGTCGACCTTGACCGCGTCGAAACCCCAGGCCGCGAACGTGTCCGCGTCGTGCTGGTAGTGGCCGCCGCTGCCGAGACCGCAGCGGCCCGGGATGTACGGACCGGCGTCGGTGTAGATGCCGGCGCGCAGGCCCTTGCTGTGGATGTAGTCGACCAGCGGCTTCAGGCCGTTCGGGAACTTGGCCGGGTTCGGGACCAGGTCGCCGGCGTCGCTGCGTGACTGGTCGGCCTGCCAGCCGCCGTCCAGCCAGACGATGTCGTAGCCGGCCTTCGCGAGCCCGCGGCTGACCAGCGAGTCGGCGACCGACTTGATCGTGTCCTCGGTGAAGTCGCCGCCGAGACCGTAGTAGGTGTTCCACCCCATGTACGGGGTGGGGCTGAGCACCGGAGCCGTGGCCTGAGCCGCCACGGCTCCGGTGCTGGTGGCGGCGAGCACGCCGGCCGTCAGGGCCGCCGCGAGTACACCGCCCAGCAGTCGTTTCATCCCTTGCCTTCCTTCGAGCGGAGGATCAGTCGAGCGCCTCGACGACGACGCACAGCGAGTCTGTCGTGCCGTCGAACGCGATCCCGACCTGCAGCAGGTAGCTGCCCGGGTAGGTGTCGTCACCCACCCGGTAGTTCTTCGCCGGATCCAGCCCGGCCAGCGGCACCCGCCGCGGCCGATGGGGCAAGGTGCCTCGTACGTTGCCGTCACCGGTCTCCCACAGAAACACGACCGACCGCCGGTCGCCTACGTACTGGACACCGTGCGTCAGCCCGTAGACGTTGCTGTCAGCAATCAGTTCGCGGAACTCCTTGTACTGCGCGATGTGCCGGGCCGCGGTCTTCAACTGATCGTCGGTCCACCGCGACAGATCCGCCCCGATCCCGAGCACCCCCGCCATCGCCACGTGGAACCGGAAGTCCAGCGACCGCTCCCGCCCGTCATGCGTGCCGACAGCATCGGTCACCCAAGAGCTCATCAAATGCGGCGCAAACCCTGTCCGGAACCCTTCCTGAATCCGCAGCCGATCCAACGGCGCCGTATTGTCCGATGGCCAGAGCGTGTCAACGCGGGACGCCATCCCCAGATCAACCCGAGCCCCACCCCCAGCACACCCCTCGACGAAAACCTCTGGGTACTGGGCCCTCAGCCGATCCAGAATCGCGTAAAGATTCGCCACCACCCGCCCGTCCACATCCCGCCGCACATCCCCGGAGTCCAACCGCGGCCGATTCGCATCCCACTTCAAGTACGAGATGTCGTACGCCGACAGCAACCGATCCAGCGTGCCCCAAACAAACTCCGCAACCTCGTCCCGACTCAGATCCAGCAGCAACTGGTTGCGAATCAAGATCGGCTCCCGACCCGCCGTACGCAGGATCCACTCCGGATGCTCCGCCGCCAACCGGGACCGCGGGCTGACCGACTCCGGCTCGATCCACAACCCGAAGCCGAGCCCCAACCCGCGCAACTGCGTGATGAACCCGTCCAGCCCGTCCGGGAACTTCGCCGGATCGACCTCCCAGTCACCCAGCCCACCGGTGTCGTCCGACCGCCCGACGAACCACCCGTCGTCCACCACGAACGTCTCGACGCCGATCGCTGCCGCCCGCCGGGCCAACTCGAGCTGATGCTCCGCCCGGATGTCGAACTCGGTCGCGAACCAGGAGTTGTACAACACGTGCGGAGTACGCCCTCGCGACAAACCACGCTCGTACGCATGGAACACCCGCGCCAGCCCCTCAGGGCCTTCAGCAGAGCAAGCGCCGACAGCCTTCGGCGAATGCCACGTCTCCCCCGGACCGAGCCGAGTTCCCAGACTCGAGGAGCTGCGACCGGCTTGGATACGCAGGAGGCCGGTGGTGTCGACGTCGGCGGTCATCTCCCAGGAGCCTGACCACGCCAGCTGTACGCCGTACGCGACCTCCCCGTCCGTCGCGAGGAACGGTGAGTACGAATGCCCCGTGATCCCCTGCGAACTCCCGATCACGAACCGCCCGCGCGGCAGCGTCACCGAGCCCTGCTCGAACTCACTGTTCCACTCGCCCCACAGGTATCTGATCGTGTTCCCCGCCGGCACCACGAACGCCGCCGAGTCATGCCGATGCAGCACAAGCTCGTCGGCCCCGTCGTTCCCCACAGACACCCACCGCTCAACCGCATCCCCCACAACCAGGTAGTGCAACCCAACCCGCACTCCCCGCACCCCATCCGCGAACACCAGTACCAGCTCAGTCCCAGGCAAGACATCACGTGATGCATCGACAGATGATTCGGCAAAAACCGGACGCAGCTCGTCAGACCCGTCCGGCCCACTCACCACCAACTCGACAGGAGCCGTGTAGCGCACCCCGCGTACGCCGTACTCCAAAGGCTCCACATCAGCCCGCGGCACGAAGTGCTCGGTACCAATCATCTCGACCGACCCCGGGCCCCAGGCAACCAACTGCGCCCACAACCCGTGCTCCGGTACGCCGACCACGTACGACGTCGACGTACCACGCAACGTCCAGGTCCTCACTTGACCGCCCCGATCGCCAACCCACCGACGAAGTGCTTCTGGAACCGCAGGAACACCGCCACCGTCGGCACCGCCGCAATCACCGTCCCCGCGGCGATCACGTTCCACGACGACACGAACAGCCCTTGCAGCCCGAGCAACGCCGGCGTCACCGGCATCTTCTCGCCCGACCTGATCACCGTGATCGACCAGAGCAGATCGTTGAAGATCCAGGTGAACGACAACGCCCCGAGCGCCGCCAGCGCCGGCCGGGTCAGCGGCAGGATGACCGCCGAGTAGATGCGCCCCGGACCGGCACCGTCGATCGTCGCCGCCTCCTGGATCTCCCGCGGCAGGTCCCGCATGAACCCGTGCAGCACGAACGTGTAGAACCCGAGCCCGAAGCCGACATGGACGGCGATCAGCGCGATCAGCGTGTCGTAGTACCCGATCAGCTCCACGAACCGCGAGATCGGGATCAGCAGGATCTGCGGCGGCAGCAGGTTCCCCATCAACATCAGCAGCAGTACGGTCCGCCGGAACGGGATGTTGTACCGCGCCAGCCCGTACGCCGCCACCGACGCCAGCCCGAGGCTCAGCAGTACGGCGGGAATCGTGACGAGCAGGCTGTTGATCAGCGCCCGGAACTCGTCCGCGTCCTGCCAGGCCGACTTGTACGTCGAGAACGTGAACGAATGCGGCAACGACCCGAGCCCGTTCGCGGCGACGTCGTCGAACGACCGGAACGAGATCACGACCACCCAGAGGATCGGCGCGATCCAGAGGAACGAGATCAGTCCCATCGCGGTGTGGTAACCGACGCGGCGGATCATGCTTCCTCCCGGAACGCGCGGATCAGGTAGCCGAGGATGACGGCCAGGGCGAGCAGGAAGATGATCACGGCGAGCGCGGACGCGTAGCCGAGTTGCGTGGACTGGAACGCGGTCGAGTACATGTACGTGCTGAGCAGCTCGGACGAGTGGTACGGGCCGCCCTTCGTCATCGACCAGACGATGTCGAACGATCGCAACGAGTCGATGACGATGACCGACAGTACGACGGAGTTGACGCCCTTGAGCTGCGGGATCGTGACGTACCGCGTCCGCTGCCAGGCGGAGGCGCCGTCGACCTTGGCGGCCTCGTACAAGGCGGGGTCGACCGCTTTCAGGCCTGCCAGGTAGAGCACCATCACGTACCCGATCTGGCGCCAGAGGGCCGGCACGATCACGGCGTACAGGGCGGTGTCGGGGTCGGCCAGCCACGGCCGGACGAAGTTGCCCAGGCCAACGGATCGGAACACCGTGTCGACAAGTCCATCTGGTTGGTAGAACACTCGCCAGATCAGCGCCGTCACCACCAGGCTGAAGACAACCGGGGTGAACAGCGCCGCCCGGTAGATCCCGACCCCGCGCCGCTCCTTCTGCAAAAGCAGGGCCATCCCGAACCCGCCGACCACACTCAACCCACCGAACAACACCAGCCAGATCGCCGTGTTCTTCAACGCGGTCCGGAAGATCGGATCCGACACCATGTCGCCGAAGTTCCCCAACCCCACAAACCGAGGCGCCGACAACCCGTCCCAACTGGTCAAAGCCAACCAAAACCCCTGCAAAGCAGGCCAAAACACCCACACCGCTTCAACCAAGAACGGCACCAACACAAACGCAAGAATGAGCGGCGAGACCCGCCGAGTCCGACGTGCCGCCGCACCGGTGATGGTCCGACGCCGAGACTCCACAGCTGTAGCAGTCACGCCTTGAACACCTTTTGTGCGGCGGCTTGCCAGTCCTTCAGGATTTGGTCGATCTGGTCGGGTCTGTCGAGGAACTTGGTGAGGGCGGCGTCGGCGGTGGGCTGGAGGGCGTCGGAGGAGTCGCGGTTGAAGAACTGGGTGATCTCAGCCGCACCCTCGATCATCGCTTTGCCCTTCTTCACCAGCGCAGTGTCGGCCGCCTTCCCGTCCGGGTTCGCCGGAATCACCGTCCCCGACGAGTTCTGCACGTAGATCTCCTGCGCCTCGGCGGTCGCCAGCCAGCCCAGGAACTTCTTCACCCCGTCAGCATCCTTGACCTTCTTCGACGCGAAGTACCCGTCCGTCGGCGCCTCCTCCGCAACCGGTACGGCCGGATCGATGATCGGGAACTGGAAGAAGTCGATGTCGTCGAGCGCATCCTTCGGCGCGGAGTCCGCGAAGAACGTCCCGATCAGGAACATCCCGGTCTTGCCGGCCAGCAGCGCCGACGTCGCCTCCTGGAACGGGAACGACTTGCCCTTCGGGTCGAAGTACGGCAGCACCTCGCGCCACTTGGTGAACACCGCCTTCACCTTCGGATCGGTGAAGTCGCCCTCGCCGGCCAGCAGTTTGCGGTGGAACGGCGCGCCGTTGATCCGGATGTTCAGGTAGTCGAACCAGGCGGACGCGACCCACGGCGTGTCCCCGAGCCCGATCCCGATCGGCGGAATCCCCTTGCTCTGAATGGTTTTGCAGACGGCAACGAACTCGGCCCAGGTCTTCGGCGGCGTCACGCCCCACTTGGCGAAGTTCGACTTCCGGTAGAACATCCCCCACCAGTAGTAGCTGGTCGGTACGAAGATCTTCTGCCCGGCGCTGCTCGTCGACAGCGTCTGCATCGCCTTCGAGTAGTTGCCCATCGAGTCCCACACGCTCGTCACGTCGAGCAGCAGGTCCTTCTTCGCGTACGAGTTCGCGACCGATCCGGCGTACCAGGTGTACACGTCCGGCGGGTTGGCCGAGGTGAGGTACGTCGGCAGCTGGGTCCGGAAGATCTCCGCCGCGACCGTGTTCAGCTTGACCTGCGAACCGCCGGTCTTGTTGTACGCGGCAACGAGTTTCTCCATCGCGGCCTTGGCCTGCTCGCTGGAAAGGTTCGACTGCAGTGCCACCTGACCGGTGGCCGCGCCGCCGCTGCCGGGACTCTGCGCGGAGGTCGCGCACCCGGGAACCAGGGTGGCCGCGCCGAGCAGCCCGAGCCCTTTCAGAAAAGTCCGCCGATCCGCTGCCAAGGTCATGCCGGAACTCCTGAGATCTGCCCGTCCGGCGATGCCAGTCGGGTGAGTGGTGTGTTGCGGACGATCTTGCGGCGGCCGGTCGCAGGTGTCAATATTAATTCGTAAATTACGAGCAAATCGCTTGACCGGACAGCGCCGTCACGGTGAACTGATGCCCTACTACCGGACTTCGAGGAGACGCGCGTGCGACTGGCTGGGCGGGTGATCGTGGTGACCGGGGCCGCGTCAGGGATCGGCGCGGCCTGCGCCGAACGCGCGCTGGCCGAGGGCGCGCAGGTCGTACAGGTGGACATCCAGCCCTGCAAGGAACTGCCGGGCAAGGCGATCAGCGTGGTCGGTGACGTCGCGTCACCGGACACCTGGGCAGAGGTCCGGTCCCGCGGCCGCGACGAACTCGGCCCGATCGACGGCCTGGTCAGCAACGCGGTCATCGTCGACGTCAGACCCGCGCACGAACTCTCCCCGCAGTCCTGGCAACGCCAGCTCGACGTCAACCTGACCGCGTCGTTCCTCGGCTTCCAGGCCCTGTACGACGACCTCGTGGCCGGCGCGGGTTCGGTCGTACTGGTGTCCTCGGTGCACGCGATCGCCGGCCTCCCCGGACATCCGGCATACGCCGCGACGAAGGGCGCACTGGTGTCGCTCGGACGGCAGCTCGCGGTCGAGTACGGTCGGCACATCCGCGTGAACACCGTGCTCCCAGGCCCGGTCGTCACCGCGATGTGGGACCGCGTCGACGCCGAGGGGCGGGAGCGCAGCGCGCAGGCGACCGCTTTGGGGCGGCTCGGTCAGCCGGATGAAGTGGCGCAGGCGGTGGCGTTCCTGCTCTCGTCGGAGGCATCGTTCGTGACCGCGACCACCCTGGTGGTCGACGGCGGATGGTCGGCAGTGAAGGATTCGGCGTGAGGGAGAGCAGCAGAGTGACGGGGATTCAGCGCGGGCTGCACGGTCAGATCGTGGAGGTGATGGCGCAACGCATCCTGTCCGGGACGATCCCGGAGGGCGCGACCATCAACGTGACCGAGCTGCAGGCCGACCTCGGGGTCAGCCTCACCGCCGTACGTGAGGCGTTGAAGGTACTGACTGCAAAAGGCCTGGTCGACGCGCGGCAGAAGCGCGGTACGTTCGTGCGGCCGCGTTCGGACTGGAACCTCCTGGACGCGGACATGATCCGCTGGCACTTCAAGGACGCGGACGCCCGGCCCGAGCTGCTCGAGGAACTGCATGAGGTACGCGGCATCGTGGAGCCCGCCGCCGCCCGATTGGCCGCCGTACGCGGTGACGACTCGCACCTGGCCGCGCTGGACGAGGCGCTCGCGGCGATGGAGTCGGCGGAGGACGACCTGGCCGCGGTCGCCGCCGACCTCGCGTTCCACCGGGCGTTGCTCGCGGCAACGGGTAACGAGCTGCTGACCAAGATGGAAGTGATCATGGAGACGGGGCTCGCCGACCGCGACCGCCTGGTACACAAGGTGAAACCGTCCGGCGACCCGGTGCCCAGTCACCGTCGGGTCGTCGACGCGGTCCGTGCGCACGACCCCGACGGCGCCGAGCTCGCGATGCGCCAACTGTTGGCGAAGGCCGCCGAGGACCTGACCGAGGTACGTGGCTCGAAGGGGCGCCGGTGAAGATCGAGCGGATCGAGACGTTCCTGGTCCCGCCGCGCTGGCTGTTCTGCCGGATCGAGACGAGCGACGGCGTGGTCGGGTGGGGCGAGCCCGTGGTCGAAGGCCGCGCCGAGGTGGTACGGGCCGCGATCGACGTACTCGCGGAGTACCTGATCGGCCAGGACCCGCTGCAGATCGAACGGCACTGGCAGGTCCTGACGAAGGGCGGCTTCTACCGCGGCGGGCCGGTGCTGAGCAGCGCGGTCGCCGGGCTGGACCACGCCCTGTGGGACATCGCCGGCAAGGTGTACGGCGCCCCCGTGGCGGCGCTCCTCGGCGGGCGGGTGCGTGACCGGGTACGCGTGTACGCGTGGGTCGGCGGCGACGAGCCGTCAGCGATCGGCGAGGCGGTCGCGGAGCAGGTCGAGGCCGGGATGACGGCCGTGAAGATGAACGCCAGCGGGCAGATCCAGATCTCGCCGTCCGTTGCCGAGATCAACGACATCGTCACACGACTGACGGCCGCTCGCTCCGTACTGGGTGATTCGCGCGACGTCGCGATCGACCTGCACGGGCGGGTCGGTGTCGCCGGAGCGCGGCGCATTCTGCAGGCGGTCGAGGGTCTGCAGCCGATGTTCGTCGAGGAGCCGGTGCTGCCGGAGCAGATGGCACATCTTCCCGAGGTCATCGCGACGTCGACGGTTCCGGTGGCGCTCGGCGAGCGGTTGTACCACCGGTCCGACTTCCTTGCGCCGTTGAACGCGGGCGTTGCCGTCGTACAGCCCGATGTCTCGCACGCCGGCGGGATCTCCGAGCTGCGGCGGATCGCCGTACTGGCCGATGCGCACGGCGCACTGCTCGCGCCGCACTGTCCCCTCGGGCCGATCTCGCTCGCGGCGTCGCTGCAGGTGTCGTTCGCCACGCCCAACTTCCTGATCCAGGAGCAGAGCCGGGGCATCCACTACAACACGACGGATCTCACCTCGTACGTGGTCGACCCCACGCCCTTCACCTGGACCGACGGCCACGCGGAGTGGAATCCCCTGCCCGGCTTGGGAATCACCGTGGACGAGGAGGCCGTCCGCGCAGCCGACCGCACCGGCCACGCCTGGCGCAACCCGCTCTGGACCCACGACGACGGCTCCTTCGCAGAATGGTGAACGACCGCAGCGAAAGTAGGCGCGCCGCCGGACCAGATCTCGGCCGAGGGGCTTTCCGGGCGGCCGCCGTGGCCGTCGACCTGGCTGACGGCGGTCGCTGGACCTCGATGCGGCTGGCCGGACGCGAGTGGTTGTGGCAAGGACCGGGCCTGATCGACGGCCCCCGCACCGGCCTGACGACCTTCGTCGACGCCGGCGGTCTCGACGAATGCTTCCCCACCGTCCGGGGCACCCCCGACCACGGCGCCCTCTGGAACCACCCCTGGGGCCACTCCCACAACGGCACAGTCCTCTCCCGCACCTTCTCAACTGCCGCCGGCACAGTCACCGCGGACTACCACCTCGAAGCAGTCCCGGGCTATCGGTTCGTGTGGGCTGCCCACGCATTACTCGACTGCTTCCCGGGCGCCACGATCACCACCGACTTCTCCGAGTGCCGCCTCTACCCCGACGACGGACCGTGGACGACCAGCCCCTGGCCGAAAGTCACGACGTACGGCCCCACCGACGGCACCGCGGTCGGCGCAGTACTGGTGGACTGCCCAACGGTCTCGGTCCGCGACCGCGGCGCCGAACTGACGATGACACTGAGTTGCCCGGGGCAACCAGTCTCGACAGCACTCTGGCGCAACCAAGGCGGCTTCCCCACCGGCGCGCCCTACCGAAGCCTCGGCGTCGAACCCATGCTGGGCAAGGTGTTCGACCTCGCCGAAGCCGGTCCCGACGACGCCGCCGTGGTACCGGCGAGCGGTGAACTGACCTGGCGGCTGACCCTCTCCGCCAGGCCAGTCTGATGTCACCCGAGCGGGAGATCGAGTACGACGTCGGGCACCGACGTGCTGTTGGCGGTCCGGATGCCGTTGAGCTCCGCCGACGTCAACGCCCGCTTGTAGAGCCGTACCTCATCCATCGACCCGTCGAAGTGATGCGCTCCGTCCAGGCGCTGGCCGACGTACATCTTGAACGGCCGGCCCGGGCTGACCGATCCGGCCGGAGCGGTGACGCTCGCCGCCTGCGTACCGTCCACCCAGATCGACAGCGTCCCGGCCTTCCGTTGCAGCGCGACGTGATGCCACGCATTGTCGTTGTACGCACGGGCCGTCTGCACGGCGGCGGTGTTGCCGCCGGTCGTGATCAGACCGCGGATCCGCCCGTCGGCAGGCTCCGCCCGCAGCCAGAACTGCGAGAACTCGTTGATCCCGTAGCCCCAGAAGATCGCCTGCGGCGTCGTCGAGGCGCCGTACTTGATCCACGCCATCGCGGTGAAGTCCCCGGCACCGACCGCCAGCGACTCCGCGAACGGAAGCTGGATCGCATCGTCGACCCCGTCGAAGTCCCGCGCCTGCCCGAACTTGCCGGTGACCGTCACCGGACCACCACGCAGATAGCTGTCGTTGTGCAACCCGGACACGTCCGGAGTGGTCGGGCCGAGCGGAGCATCCGGAAGCCCGAGGTCGTTCTCGGTGAACCGGGCGAACCGGATCTGGTCCCGCGCATCGACCGTCCCGCCCTCGTACAGCAGTCCGATCTCACCCGTGTCGAGGATCGCCATGTCCGAGTATCCGGACCAGTCGCTGGTGATCCGCGTCCCCTCGTCGACGCTCTGCCAGGTCCGGCCCTCGTCGAAGCTGGACCGGATCGTCATGTACCGCCGGCGGTCCGGATCGGCCGGCGCCGCGAACAGGATCCGGTTGTACTTGGCACCCTGGTCGATCGCACGAAGCCGCTGCAAGGAGCCCTGGACGACCGGCGTGGTCAGCCCGGAAATCGTGGCGAACGGTGCGGCGAACGTTTCGCCGCCATCGTTGCTCACGGCACCCATCCGGCTCGCGCCGGACGTACCGGCGTTGTTGCGGGCAGCGGCGTAAACACCGCCGTCCACCTTCTCGACGACGCTGATCTCCTGCGGCGTCGCGTCCGAACGCAGATCGGTCGCGCCCTTGTGCCAGGTCACACCGTGGTCGTCGCTGTAGACGAGCTGACCCGCGTTCTGCCCGGCACCGTTGTCGTAGTTGGTCCCCGCGACGAGGCGGCCGGCGTGCGCGCCGCGGGTGAGCTGGATGCCGTGCACAGGACCGGTCGCGTACCAGCCCCAGGCCGGGTCGTCGATCTGGTCGCCGATGTTCTTCGCCGTGCTCCAGGTTCGGCCGTCGTCGTCACTGACCTGGACGTACGGCGTCCGCGGGCGGCTCGTCGTACCTGGGTCCATCGTCGACAACAGAACGATCCGGCCGGTCTCGTAGTCGACGATCGGGGCCGGGTTGCCGCGGGTGGCGACCGCGTTCGGGTCGGCGTCCGTACCGGAGAGAACGGTCTGTGTGGCCGACCAGGTGCGGCCGTCGTCGTCGGAGCGGCGCACGACCAGGTCGATCTCCTGGGAGTCCGCGCACCAGGAGCGGCGGGCCTCGGCGAACGCGAGCAGCGCACCGGTCGTGGTCTTGACGATCGCGGGGATGCGGTAGCAGCCGTAGCCGGCATCCCCTTTGTTGAACAGGACTGTGGTGGTGACGGCTGCCTGGGCGGTGGTCGGGATCGGGATGGTGAGCGCAGCGAGCAGGAGCGCTGTCATCAGGGCTTTGAACCTAGGCATGAGCGGATGCCTCCTGAAAGTAAACAACGGGGCGGTTGTCTACTTCGAAATTTAGCCACACTTTTGGCGTCCACGCCAGGGCTCATCGGACGTCCTATGTCTAGCGTCATCCAATAGGTTGGGATCATGGATCTGCTTGCCGAACTCCGCAGCCGGAAACTGCTCGCGATCATCCGCGCCGACCGCGCGGACACCGCACTCGACTGCGTCGAGACCCTCGTCGAGGCGGGAATCACCGCGCTCGAGATCTCCCTCACCACGCCCGGCGGCGTCGAGGCGATCGCGAAGGCGCGCTCGCTGTACGACCCGCACATCCTGATCGGCGCCGGTACGGTCGTCACCGCCGATCAGGCCGTGGCCGTGGCCGATGCCGGGGCGGACTTCACCGTCACCCCGGCGATCACCCGCGGCGCCCATCGCTCCGTCGAACTCGGCCTTCCGCTGCTCTGCGGCGCGCTGACCCCGACCGAGGTGGTCGCCGCCCTGGATCTCGGTGCGACCGCGGCCAAGATCTTCCCGGCCAAGGTCTACGGCCCCAGCTACTTCTCCGAACTCCGCGCCCCGCTTCCGGACGCGCCGCTCATCGCCGTCGGTGGAGTGGACGCGCAGTCCGCCCCCAAGTACCTGGCCGCCGGCGCCGTGGCGGTCGGCGTCGGCTCCCCGCTGCTCGGTGACGCTGCCACCGGAGGCCCGCTGGCAGAACTAGCCATCAGAGCCAGCACGTTCCGCACCGAACTCGACATCTGACGGAGCCCTCGAATGACAGATCTGCTGACGCTCGGCGAGACGATGGTTTCGGTACGGACCGAGCGGCCGATGCGGCTGGGTGGGGACGCGCACCTGTCGATCGCGGGCTCCGAGAGCAACGTCGCGATCGGCGTCGCACGGCTCGGCCACGACGTCACCTGGTTGAGTGCCGTCGGCAACGACGAGCCCGGGCGGTTGATCCAGCGCACCCTGCGCGCCGAGAACGTCGGCACCCGGATCCGCTTCTCCGACGAGGCCTTCACCGGATTCATCGCGTTCGACCAGCCGTCCCACGACATCACGCGGGTCAGCTACCACCGGCGCGGCTCCGCCGCCTCCACCCTCACCCCGGCCGAGACCACGGCTGCCATCGCCGAGCTGTCGCCGACGCTCCTGCACGTCACGGGCATCACCCCGGCGCTGTCCGACACGGCACGAGCCGCGACACTGGCCGCCGTACGCACAACCACCGCGCAGGTATCCCTCGACGTGAACTACCGAGCCCGCCTCTGGTCCCGCCCCGACGCCGCGACGGCGCTCCGCGAACTCCTCCCCCACGTCCACACCGTCTTCGCCTCCGACGACGAACTCGATCTCCTGACCGACGCCGAAGACCCCATCACCGACCTACTACGCACGGTCCAAGCCGTCGTAGTAACCGCAGGCGGCAAGGGCGCCTGGTCCCACACCCGCACCACACCAGCCCCCGACACACCCCCCGGCGATTCGTTCCCCGAGGTGCTGACGGTCCACCGGCCGGCCCTCCCCGTCACGGTTGTCGACAGCATCGGCGCCGGCGACGCGTTCGTCTCGGGCTACCTCTCCGCCACCCTCGACGGCCTCGCCCCCGAAGCCCGCCTCGACCGAGCCACCACCTCCGGCGCCTTCTGCGTCACCGCGTACGGCGACTGGGAATCCCTCCCCACCCGCGAGGACCTGACCCTCCTCACCCACACCCAAGGCACCGCCCTCCGCTAGGTCGTGCGGCGGAACTGGGCGCGGTACTCCCCCGGCGCCTTGCCCGTGTGACGTCTGAACAGCCGGCTGAACGAGGCCGGGTCCCGGTACCCGACCTCGCCGGCGATCCCGGCCACCGTCCGGCCGGTCGTCTCGAGCAGCTGTCCGGCCCGTCGTACCCGAGCCGCCTGTAAGTACTCAAGCGGTGTCATGCCAGTTGTCTCACCGAACCGCCGAAGCAGCGTCCTGGAACTGACCCGCAGCTCACCGGCCAGTCGCTCCAGGTCGTACGCAGCATCGAGGTGCTGATCCAACCGTCGCTTCACCTCGTCCGCGAACGTCGAACCTCCGGCCGGGAGCACGGAGTGGTCGACGTACGGCGTCTGCGAGGTCCGCGAGTCGTCGATCAACGCGATCCGCGCGGTGGTCCGCGCGACGGACTCACCGCTGTGCCAACGGACCAGGGTGAGGGCGAAGTCGTACATCGCGCTGAACGCCGCGGCCGTGGTCACGCCCCGGTCGGTGACCACCAACTGATCGCCGCGGACGTCGATCGCCGGATACCGGCGGGCAAGCCGGTCCGCGTACAGCCAGGAGGTGGTGGCAGTACGTCCGTCCAGCACACCGGCCTCGGCCAGCACGAACGCCCCGAGGCACAAGGACACGACCGCGGCGCCGCCGGCCGCGTGAGCGCGGATCGCCGCGAACTCCGGACCGAGACGGGACAGCACCCGGTCGACATCGACGGCCGGCCCGACCTCGAAACCGGGCACGACCAGGACGTCCGACGCCTGCAGCGGGGACACCGGGATCCGCACGTCGCCGGAGGCGAGTACCCGATGCCGCGGCGAGACGATCCGTACGTCGTACGCCGGATCGGACGCTCCGCGCGCCTGCGCGACGCGGGTCGCCATCGTGAGCAGATCGGGGATGCCGTAGATCTCCGACGCGAAGCAGCCCGGGTACGCGAGGACCGAGAGGCGGAGCATGTGGCGAGATTAGCCACGTCCTTGGCGATCTCGCCAGTACCGGTCGGCGCGCAAGCCGGTCAGTCTCAGGTCATGACCCGTGATGATCCCCTTGCCGACTTCGCCCATCGGACCGTGGAGGTCGGCGGCGTCGCCAAGACGGTGCACGTAACAGGGTCCGGACCGGCTGTTGTCGTCATGCCGGAGATGCCAGGCATCAGCCCGGACGTCGCGCGGCTCGCGCGGTGGGTGCGAGACGCCGGCTTCACCGTGTACGTACCGTCGTTGTTCGGGGTCGACGGCGCGTACCCGACGGCCGAGGAGGGCGAGAAGATCGTTCGGCGAGCCTGCGTGAGCGCCGAGTTCAGAGCGTTCGCCGGCGGCGGTACGAGCCCGGTCAGCAGTTGGCTCCGTGGTCTCGCCCGGATCGCCCTCGCCGAATCCGGTGGGCCGGGAGTGGGCGCGATCGGACTGTGCTTCACCGGCAACTTCGCCCTCACGATGGCGCTCGAACCCGCGGTGATCGCGCCGGTCGTCAACCACCCGTCGCTGCCACTGGACGCGCCGGGCGAGCTCGAACTCTCGGCCGCCGACGCGGAAGCAATCGCGGACCGGTTTCGCCGCGAGGACCTCCAGGTGCTCGGGTACCGCTTCGAGGGCGATCGGTGGTGCACCGGCCAACGCTTCGCGGCGTACGAACGCCTGCTGGGTGACGCGTTCATCGGACGCGTCCTACCCGCCGCGGCCGCGAACCCGAAGCCACCACCATTCTTCCGCGACATCGTCGGCTGCGCGCACAGCGTAGTAACCGCCCACCTCGTCAACGAATCCGGCCACCCCACAACCCAAGCCCGCGACGAAATCCTCACCTTCCTCGCCGCCAGGTTGCAGGTCGACTAGGACTCAGCTGGAAACAGGATCGGGCTGAGGAGGTAGCGAGAACGTTCGGGCGTCGCCTCGTTCGGCAGGACCGGGAGGATCGCGGCGCGGAGGCGCTCGATCAGCTGGTGGAGTTCGGCTTCGGTCAGCCAGATGGCGTGCTGGCGGTAGCCGACCAGGTCCGCGATCGGGTCTGCGCCGTCGTGGTCCAAGTACGCGTTGAACTCGGCCAGCAGCGCGGCCATCGCCGTGGCGAACCCGCGCCGGTGGTCCTCGACCGTCAACGCGGCCAGCTGTTCCGGTGTGATCGACGCCCGCTCCGCGCGCAACCGGAACCGTCGCTCCACGGCACCACGCACCCGACGCTCCTCGGCGACCTCGAGGATCCCGCCCTCGGCGAGCAGGTCGACGTGCCGGTACAGCGTCGCCTTCGACACGTCGGTGATCCGCTCGCCCAGCTCGGTCGTCGTCAGCTCCCGCTCGCCCCGCAGCGCGTGCACGATCCGCAGCCGCACCGGATGACCGAGCAACTCCAACGGATCCATGGCGCAACGATCTCATGCCGTGCTACCTTTCTCAAACAATGAGAAAGGTAAGCCGATGACCTGGTCTCCCCCGCCGTACGCCGATCCGGCCACGTTCACCGAACACGACCTCAGCCTCGACGGGGCCGGCCGAACAGTCCCGGGCACCCTCACCCTCCCGAAGCAGGCGGCGCGCGTCGGCGTCGTACTGCTGTCCGGAGGCGGCCCGTTCGACCGCGACGGCACCACCGGCCCGAACAAGCCGCTCAAGGACCTCGCTTGGGGCCTCGCCACGAACGGCATCGCCGTACTGCGCTTCGACAAGCCGACCGCGAACCGCCCGGAGGCAATGACCGAACCCGGCTACACGATGACCTCGGAGTACCTCCCGTATGCGATCGCCGCCGTCCGTACGCTCCATGACCACGTGGACAGGGTGGTCCTCGTCGGGCACAGCATGGGCGGCAAGGTCGCCCCGAAGATCGCCGCCGAGGAGCCGCTCGTCGCCGGCCTGGTGATCATGGCCGGCGACACCCAGCCGATGCAGCACTCCGCCGTCGGCGTGATCCGCTACCTCGCCGACACCACACCCGAGGCCGTACCAGCGGGCACCCTCGAACTCTTCGAACGGCAAGCCGCCGTCATCGACTCCGGCCTCTCCGCGAACACCCCGTCGAGCGAACTTCCGTTCGGCCTGCCTGCGTCGTTCTGGCTCGATCAGCGAACGTACGACCCGGTCGCCACCGCGGCCAAGCTCGACGTACCGATCCTTGTCCTGCAAGGCGGTCGCGACTACCAGGTCACCGTCGCCGACGACCTCCCGGCGTGGCGCGCGGGACTCCCCGACGCCACGATCACGGTCCTTGACGCCGACAACCACTACTTCTTCCCCGGCACCGAACCGTCAACGACAGCCGACTACCAGGTCCCCGGACACGTGGACCCGGCAGTCGTCACCACCATCCTCGACTGGTTGCCCTAGGCAAGCAGCGCCGGGTCGGACTCCAGTTCGCGCTCCGGTTCGAGCGGGAGCACGATCTTGAAGACCGTGCGGCCCGGTTCGGACTCCACGCGCAGGTCGCCGTGGTGCTTCTTGACCACGATCCGCCAGGAGATGTCGAGCCCGAGGCCGGTGCCCTCGCCGATCGGCTTCGTGGTGAAGAACGGCTCGAAGATCCGCCGCCGGATCTCCTCCGGGATGCCCGGCCCGGTGTCGCCGATCTCGACGACGGCGTACGCGCCGTCGCGCCGGGTCCGGAGCGTCAGCGTCCCGGAACCGCCCATCGCGCTGACCGCGTTGTCGATGATGTTCGTCCACACCTGGTTCAGCTCGGCGGCGTACGCCGGGATCGCCGGCAGCTCGGGATCGAAGTCCTTGACGACCTCGTACCCCTGGAGCTTCCCCGACATCATCACCAGCGTCGACTTCAGCAGCTCGCGCAGATCGACCGTCTGGTACGGCGCGCGGTCGATCTGCGAGTACTGCTTGGCCGCACCAACGAGGGTGGAGATCCGCGTGACCGAGTCGTCGATCTCGTTCATCAGCGACTCGGTGTCGATCGTGTACATCAGCCACCGCACGGCGCCTTCGAGGTACTTCGGGCCGACCGCCGTCAGTACCTCCTCCATCCACGGCACGTCGAGACCCGCCTGGGCCAGCACCGGCGCGACGTCCCAGCTGGCCTGTACGTCGTGGTCGTCGAGCCAGTCCGTGAGCGCGTCCTCGCGGTCGGACAGCTCCAGCGGCGGGATGTCCTTGTCCTTGTTCTTGTCCAGCCGCTCGACCGCGTCGTCCTGTAAAGCGACGATCTGGTGCAGCTTGGTCGCGTCGAGTGTCCCGTCCGCGAGCATCGCCAGCTTCGAGCGCATCCCGGACACCCGCTGCCGCAGCGTCGCCGCGGCCCGGACCGCGGCCGCGGCCGGGTTGTTCAGCTCGTGGGTCAGGCCCGCGGACAACGACCCGAGGGCGAGCAGCCGTTCGCGTTCTCCGAGCGTCTCGTTGGTCCGGCGCATGCCCATCACGAAGCCCTCGATCAGGTGCACCGCCATCGGGAACCAGGTGTTCATCATCGTCGCCATCGTCTCGGCGCTGATCACGAAGAACTCCGACGGCTGCGTCACCTGCATCGTCGCCGTGTACGACTTGTGGTCGTTGGCGCCGAAGAACGCGTTGAAGGCGCCGGAGTACACCCCGCGCTGGCCGGTCCGGTTGATCTCCACGAGCTCTCCGTGCGAGAGCTTGCAGAGCCGGATCTCACCGCTGAGCAGGACGTAGCAGCAGGTCGCCTCGTCGCCCTCGTTGAACACGGTCCCGTCGTGCACTTCCTCGACGTGCCCCGCGTCGGAGAGCCAGGCCAGCTGCTCGTCGGTCAGGCTCTCGAAGAGGAACAGCGTGCGCAGCTCATCCGGGGTCAGCCGCCGCGGCTGCACGGTCTGGTCAGTCATCAGAGCATCTCCAGGTATCGGTGCACCAGTGTCACGGCCATCGCCCCGTCACCGACTGCCGACGCGACCCGTTTCACCGACTCGGCCCGTACGTCACCCGCGGCGAACACGCCGGGCATGCTCGTCTCGAGGTGGTACGGCTCCCGCTCGAGCGGCCAGCCGGTGGGCTTGCCGTGCAGATCGGGACCGGTCAGTACGAAGCCTCGCTCGTCGCGGAGCAGGTCACCGGGCAGCCAGTCCGTCCGCGGCGCCGCGCCGATGAACACGAACATCCATTCCGTGTCCACCTCGCGCTTCTCCCCGGTCTCACTGTTCAGCAGGGTGAGATGTTCCAGGTGCTCCGAGCCCATACAGGAAACGACCTGCGTGCAGGTGTGCACCTCGATGTTGTCGATCTCGTCGATCTGGTCGATGAGGTACGACGACATCGTCGCGGTGAGCGATGGTCCTCTTACCAGCATATGCACACGCTTGGCATGCCTGGAGAAATAGACCGCGGCCTGCCCGGCGGAGTTCGCCCCGCCGATGATGTAGACCTCGGCGCCGGCGCAGGCCGGTCCCTCGGTGGTGGCCGAGCCGTAGTAGATCCCGCGGCCGCACAGATCGTCGACGCCAGGCGCCTGGAGCGTCCGGTACGAGACGCCGGTCGCGAGGATCACCGAGTGCGCCGAGATCTCGCTGCCGTCCGCGAACACCAGCCGCCGGGCGTTGCCGAGCGTGTCCAGCCCGACGACCTGCCGGGTGGTCAGCAACTCGGCGCCGAACCGGACAGCCTGTCGCCGGGCCCGGTCCGTCAACTGCGCCCCGGACACCCCGTCCGGGAAGCCGAGGTAGTTCTCGATGCGGCTGGACTGACCGGCCTGACCGCCGGTCGCCAACTGCTCGACCAGTACGGTCCGCAGGCCCTCGCTGGCGCCGTACACCGCCGCACCGAGCCCGGCCGGCCCGCCGCCGACCACGACCAGGTCGTAGAAGTCCTTGGCCGGCGCCGTGGTGAGGCCGACCTTCTGGGCCAGCTCCGCCTCGGACGGCGCGACCATGACGCCGGCGTCGGGCGTGATCACGACCGGCAGGGTCGTACCGTCCACGCCGGCCGCGTCGAGCAGGCGCTTGGCCTCTTCGTCGTCGACGTTGAGCCAGCGGTACGGCACGGCGTTGCGGGCGAGGAAGTCGCGGGCCGCGAACGACGGCGCCGACCAGCGGTGCCCGATCACCCGGGTCTCGTCGCCGGACGGCTCCGGGGTCGCCTTCCACAGGTCGAGCATCGCGTCGACCACCGGGTACAGCTTCTCCTCCGGCGGGTTCCACGGTTTCAGCAGGTAGTGGTCGAGGTCGACCACGTTGATCGCCTGGATCGCCGCGTCGGTGTCGGCATACGCCGTGAGCAGGACCCGGCGAGCGAGCGGGAACAGGTCCATCGCGGCCTCGAGGAACTCGATGCCGGACATCTGGGGCATGCGGTAGTCGGCGAGCAGCAGCGCGACCGGTTCGCCGCGGAGCTTCAGCTCCTTCAGGGCGTCGAGCGCCTGGGCCGGGTTCTCCGCCCGGACGATGCGGTTCTCCTCGCCGTACCGGCGGCGGAGGTCACGGGCTATCGACCGGGAAACGCCGGGATCGTCGTCCACGGTGAGGATCACCGCACGGGTCGTTGACGCTGTCATGCCTCCTTCATACCAGCGGATGCCTACAAACAGGGATCGGTAATCCACAGGCCCACACCCGGTTCGCGAGGGGCTGATTCGCGAACCGGGTGCGAGGGGCGGCCTACGGAAGGGCGTCGAGGTACGGCGCGTGGCTGTCCTGGAACTCCCAGTCGTAGTAGTGGTCCCAGTTGACCGACCACGTCATCAGGCCACGGAACCCCGGCGAAGGACCACCACGGAGGCTGTAGCCGCCGCAGTTCTTGCCCTTCACCAAGCAGTCGAGCGCCTCGTGCACGGCTGCCGGGGCGGTGTAGCCGTTGCCCGCGCTGACCGCTGCCGGGAGCCCGAGACCGATCTGGTCGTCGCGCAGTCCCGGGAACGTCCGGCCGGTGTTCGCCACGGGGAACCCGGCCTTCACCATGTCGGTCATCGCGATGTGGAAATCCGCGCCACCCATGGTGTGGTACTGGTTGTCGAGCCCCATCACGGGACCGGAGTTGTAGTCCTGGACATGCAGCACGGTCACGGTCTGGCTGCACTGGGCGTAGTCGGAGCTGGTGACTGCACCGTTCAGCACCCCCAGAACTATCGCAAGCCATCGCATAGCTATTTAGTAGAGATGTTCCATAACTCCTGGTCAATGCATCACGACGGCGGGAACCCGACGCTGTCGAATACCGTCAACGCCAGGTACTGCGGTCTGCGGAGGTCCCGGGTACAGGTTCGAAGACCACGTCGTCGTCGGGAACCTGCCGACCGCGCTTGTCCACGAAACCCACGTCCACAAGGCCTTGGGACCGCGTGTCCCGCCGCAGCACGGTTGGCCCGTCCGCCCGCGGCACATGCACATCGCCCCACTGCTGCAAGGCCGCGAGTACGAGCTTCAGGTCGGCACCTGCAGGCGTCAGGTGGTACGACGACCGCGTCCGCTCGCCTTCCTCGCGATACTCACGCTTCTCCAGCAACCCCGCGTCGACCATGGTGGTCAGCCGGCTTGCCAGGATGTTCGGCGCGATCTTGAGGAAGTCACGGAAGTCCGCGAACCGCGTGGTGCCGAGGTGCGCCTCACGCAGGATCATGAACGTCCACCGGTCGCTGACCAGCTCCAGTGACCGAGCGATCGAGCAGTTCGGCCGGGACGCCGTACGCGTTGCCATCAGACCTCCTTCGCCGCCAGGGCCCGAGCGGCCGCGATCACGAGCAACGCCAGGCTACCGATGACAATCGCACCCAGCAGCAATGCCGTCTCGAGGCCGGACGCGGTCGCCACCAGTCCGAGTGCCAGCGCGATCGCTCCCTGCAGGACGTACGCCACGAGGTACACGGCAGCCACCGTGCCGCCGCGGTGATGAGCAGGTGCGTGCGTGGTAATCAGACCAAGACCACCAGAGAACAGGAGACCGTAGCTGACGCCACCCAGCACTGTGGCCGTCATGAACAGCGGGAGCGAGTGCAGCCGCGCGGACGCTTCCAGAACAGCCAGGTCCACCAGAGTGGCGACTGCGCCGGCCAAGACGAGACGCCCAGCCGGGAAGCGACGTCCGGCGATCGCGGTGACGCCAATCGTGATCGACATGATCGCCAGCACCAGACCGATCACGAAGACATTCGCGGTCCCGATCAACTGGTGCGCGATCTGCGCACCCAGTGCCAGGTAGACCGAGCCGAACGCATAAGCAGTCGTCACGGCCAGGGCGGACGCGACGTACAGCACCCGGATGCTCCTGGGAACGGAGATAGGCCGTGGCCGCCAGTGCCCCCGGCTCTCGTCCTTGGTGTGGCGCGGGAGCCGCCAGACGAACCCGAAGACGACCGCGATCACCGCGAGCAGCACCCAGAAGTCCAGGTGCAGCGGCAGCGGCGCGTACTGGATCAGCCCACCGCCGACGGTCGTCGCCAGCCCGAGGCCTACCGCTGTCGCAGCAGTTGTCACGGACGAGGCACGCGCCGCCTTGCCGAGCGGACTGAACTCAACGACCGCGGCCGTCGCGGGCGTGAGCGCCAGGCCGACCCCAGCACCCATCAGCGCGCGCCCTGCGTACACCCAGCCCACGGACGGAGCAACCGCAAAGAGCAGCACACCGGCGAGCAGCGCGCCAACGCCATACAGCATGGCCGCCCGCCGCCCGATGTAGTCGGACAGCTGCCCAAAGACCAAGAGGAACGCGACCAGCACCACCGGATAGACGGCGAAGATCGCAGTAGTAGCAGTAGGAGTCAGATGCCAAGCCGAGGCATACAACGGATACGTAGTAGTCGGAGCCGCACTGGTCCACAAACTCAGACCCGCAACCGAAGCAGCCACCCAAAAGCCGGCCCGCCGACCCAAAGCACGCGGCGCCCGCGCCGCAGTCAGTTCGAGAGTGCTGGTACTCACGCCAGATCCCTTCCAGAGCTGAATTGCACAATGAAACCCAGAACACCTGAGTACCCCAATGCAATCCAGCCCCAGAAGTGATCCCAGTCACACCTCAGCTGACCGTCAAGATCTTGTTCCTAGTCGCTATCGGACGGTGAAGATGCGGGTTGCGGTGGCGCGGTACGTCCCTTGAGCCGCAGGCTGAATCTGCAGCACGTGTGGCCCGCTCGACAGTCCGCTCGCGGTGAAAGGCGACGTACAGGTACCGAGGAAGTCGCCGTCCAGAATGCATTGGGTCGGCTCACCGTTCACGGCGGACGTGTCGAACGGGATCGATACGTCCGCGCCCATGGCTGCCGGTGTGTCGCCGATGACGACGTTGTGCCCCTGCCAGGCGAAGTCGGACAGACGCTCGGTCGTCGTGTTGTACAGGGGGACACCGAACTCGAGCGGGGCGCCGCCGAGGAAGTCCGCCGCCTGGAAGGTCTCGAGAATGTCGCGGCCGTCCCGCCTGACCAGAACGGCGAGTTGTCGGCCGACCGTGTCCCACTCGATCCCGGCAATGCTCGCCTCCACCAAGCCGAGGTCAGCCACGGTCGCGGTTCCACCTTCGGGCGACAGGAAGGCCACCTGACCGACGGTTCCCGCCGGTACGAAGGCCAGCAGGTTCCCGGTCGGCGAGAGCACCGTCTGCGTGGCGCCCTCGGAGCCCTCGATGGTCGCGATACGGGCCCCCTGCTCCGCCGCCTCGACGCGAGTCAGCGGCGCCCCGGAGAGGCTTGTGTCGTTGACGATCAGGGAGTGGTTGTCGGCGTACCAGATCGGATGATCGAGGTTGCAGCCGACTCTGACCACAGAGGCGTCGGACAACGTCAGGACATCGACGCAACCCGCAGTACTGAAGGCGATCCGGGTACCGTCCGGCGACCAGGCCGGATGCGCAATCCCGGTCCCCGGACGAACGAGCGTGTCGACACCGTCCCGCCGTACCCACAGACCATCGGCGAGTACGTACGCAAGGTCGATCCCGTTCGGCCCACTCGCAACCTCGGCCCCGTCACCGGCCGGAGCATCCTCGACCGGCACAACCTGCGACGCCGACGGTACTGCGAGACTCCCGAGCACGGCAGTCCCACCCGACGACGGCGCGACAAACGCCGCAATCTGCTGACCGACCGGCGCCGGTGACACCCAGGCGCTGGGCCGGCTTTCGAAGAATTCGTTGACCGCCGACACCTGGTACGTCACCGAGCGCGAGGTTCCGGTCCGTTGCTCGGTCCAGTTGGTCTGCGACGGCGGCACCGTGAACCTCGTCGCGATTCCGTCGACCGTCCGCTCCACGACGAATCCGACCGGCGCGGCGTTGCCCCAGGAGTTCGCTCGCCAGTTCAGGTCCACACCGCTGTACGTCGCGGTCACCTTCACCTTGTCGGGCGCATCAGGCATCGAGTACACGCTGGCGTGGAGACGGATGTGGTGCGTCGCTCGCGCCGTGTTGTCCTCGATAGTGAGCAGCTCAGTTTCATCGGTGGGGTGATCCGGAGTGAACGTCACCGCCACGCTGCACGATGCTCCCGGTGCAAGTTGCTGGCAGGCGAAATCCTCGTTGCGTGTCCAGGTGGGATCGTTCCCCAACGGCTTGATGCCCGCGTGGAGTTCCTCGGTGCCGGCATTCGTCAGCGTGACCCGAACGATCCTCGAAGCCGTGTTCAGCGCCACCTGACCGAGTTCTACCCGTGGCGTATCGATCGACAGCGCCGCGTACGGCTGTGTGCTGTGGACGCGGATGTCGCCGTACACCGAACCGACGCCAGTACAGGAACCGGAGTAGGTCGCGCTCATCGTCGCGACCTGCAGGTCCGCTGTGTAGGCGATCTCGGCGATATTCAGCGTGCCGTCAACGCTGCACTGATGGTCCTGCTGACGCAGGACGAAGGACGAACCGGCGCCGCCGAGCGAGTACGTTCCGGGACCGGAGAAGACGCTTGGCCCGGCGATCTGCAGCCCCCCGGCCGAGAGAGTCCGGAGACTGTCCGCGGACGAATCCACGACGGAACGAGCTACCTCGTCCGTGAACAGTTCCTGTGGTTGCGCGGCGACATCCGTATCGAGAACGAGGACGTTGTCAGGCCCGACTGCGGGATCGGTCGCGGGCCTGGTGCCGGTCACGGCCGCGCTCGGATCACCCGCACCGTCGGCGTTCACCGCGATCACGCGGTAGGTCGCGCTCGCGCTCGCCTTCACGTGTGTGTCGACCCAGCTCGTTGTACCGGCCGGCAGCTTCTTCGAGGCATCGGCCCACACACCGTTGGACCGCTGCGACTGAACCAGGTACCCCTCAACAGTTCCCCCGGCATCGAGCGGCGCACTCCACGCGACGCCGACACCACCGAGGGCAGGGAAGGTCTGTACGGCTGTCGGCGCAGCAGGAACGGGCTCCACACGTATCTGTATGGACGGCTGTGGCGCAGCGACCGCAGAGATCGTTGCACTCAACGGCAGGGACAGGACAAGGGCAGACGTCAGCAGCAGGCGGGCGCGACGCATCAACTCTCCAGACTTGGGCGGATCCGGCGCACCCCGAGCGACACCGGCGAAGGTCAGACAGAATTTGTATCGTTCGAAGGGGTTCCAGGGCAACCCCGCTGCATGTAGCTGCAATCGGGGAAAGGCTCTACCTGCAACGGCGCTCAGGGACCGCAGCTCAGGCAGGGCCAGGGTTGGCCGCAGCGGGAGCAGAGGCCTTCGGGGGTTGGGGATGGTAGCCAGATGGTGGGGGTGGGATCCGTGGGTGGGGTGGGGTCGTCGGGTGGGCTTGGGAGGGGCTCGTGGGTCCAGTGGAGTTGGGTGCGGGGGTCGGGGGCTTGGGTGGCCAGGAGGGCGGGGATGCCGGCGTCCCAGGTGGCGGTGCTGGGCCAGGGGCCGCGCCAGCGGAGGGTGGCTGCGCCGTCGGACCACTCCACGCCCTCGGCGAGGATCGCGGTGGGGTTGGTGTGGCGGACCAGACGGAAGAGGCGGGCCTTGGGCTGCAGCGGGTTCACCTCTTCAGAATTGCCCAGAACACACTGCGGACAACAGGTGTTTGCTGTGGGCTGTGGGAACAGCCCACAGCCCACATGTCCTTGTTTTGAACGGTTTTTGTCGGCGAGGGCTTGTAGCGTTCCCGGCACGCACCACATGAGCTCGAAGCGACGAACGGGGTGGTCCTGTGACTTTCGGTTCCCTACTGCGGCAGTGCAGGCAGACGGCCGGGCTGAGCCTGCGGCAACTCGCAGCACAGGTTGGGTACGACCACAGCTACCTGTCGCAGGTGGAGCGTGGGCAGCGGCCGGGCTCCGCGGACCTGGCGCGACTCTGCGACCAGGAGCTCGGCACCGACGGCCGGCTGTCCGCCACGTTCGAGCAAAGGCGTGCACGCGTGCGCCCGGATCCGTTGGAGGCGGCGTGGCGTGGCCTCGTCGGCACAGCTCCCAACCAGCAGCTCGGTGATTTCCGCAGCGTCCCTCCGGCCGCGTTGCTGCCGGCACTGGTGCGCCAACTGTCCGGTGCGGACCGGCCGGAGGCGGCCGAGCTGAGCATCCTGATCGCGGAAACCCTGACCAGGCTGGACGATCGGAGTACTGCAGGCCGCTGGTGGTGGGCTGCTCGCGCGGCGGCAGACGACGTCGGCGCGGGCGCGACGGTGCGTGCGAGGGAGGTGCTGAGCGGGCTGTCCGGGCGACGTCCGTTGCCGGAGCTGCTGGAGCTGGCAGAGGAAGCGGTCGCCCTTGACCATCACGGTTACCTGCCACGGGCAGCACGAGCACTGGTCCTGGCTGAGCTCGGTCGCAGCGAGGAGGCGCGTCACGCGTTGCAGGAGTTGATCGGCGTCGAGCTCGCCCCGACGTACCAAATGCACTGGGTCGAGGGACGCATGTGCACTCTCCTTGGCTACGGGGTGGCCGGCTGTGTGCTGCTGCAGCGTGCGCGGGAGCTCTGCCCGGAGAGGTGGATCGGTGAGCGCGCCCGGCTCGACCTGTGTCTTGCCGAGTGCCTGGCTGTCGCGGGAGAGGTCGCTGCCGGCCTGGCGATGTCCCTCCGCGTCCTGGTGGAGCTTCCGGACGAGTGGCACGACACCTTGGTGTACGACGCTGCCGCCCGGGTGCTGTCCGTCGTACAGGCGGAGCCCGGTGCGAGCGAGCTACGGCGGCTGATGGCCGGAGTGTGGGCAGCGGGTCGAGGCGGAGCTGAGGGCAGGGGTAGCGTGCGGTGAGTGACAGGTGAACAGCGGGCAACGGTAGTGACAGACGCATGGGACTTCGCAGTCGAGCTGCGGAGCGACCCGACCAGTGCAGAGGCCAGGGCTGCTGCACTGAAAGACCCTGCATTCGGTCAGTCCTTCACGGACCACATGGTGATTGCCAACTGGACACCGGATCGCGGCTGGCACGACTCGAAGGTCACGGCGTACGCACCGCTCAAGCTCAGCCCCGCGGCTGCTGTCTTCCACTACTCGCAGGAGATCATCGAAGGCCTCAAGGTGTACCGGCACGCCGACGGGTCGGTGTGGGCGTTCCGCCCGGACCTGAACGCCGCTCGGTTCAGCGCGAGCGCACAGCGGCTCGCGCTCCCGCAGGTGCCGGAGGACGAGTTCGTCGCGGCGCTGCGTGCACTGGTGACCGTCGACGAGGCCTGGGTGCCGTCGGCCGAGGACGGCGAGACCAGCCTGTACCTGCGTCCGTACATGATGGCCACTGAAGCCGCCCTGGCCGTCAGGCCCTCCAACGAGGTCCTCTTCGGTGTCATCGCATCCCCGTCCGGTCCTTACTTCAACACCGGTCCCAAGCCGGTGTCGATCTGGCTGACGACCTCCACGATCCGTGCGACGCCAGGCGGTACGGGCGCGGCCAAGTGCGGCGGCAACTACGCCGCGAGCCTGGTCGGCCTGGCAGAGGCTGTCGCGAACGGCTGCGAGCAGGTCGCGTTCGTCGACGCCGCCGAGCACAAGTGGCTCGAGGAGATCGGCAGCATGAACATGTTCTTCGTGTACGCCGACGGCCGGATCGCCACGCCGGAGCTGTCCGGCTCGATCCTCGAAGGCGTCACCCGCGCCTCGGTGCTCGAACTCGCCGCCGATCTCGGCCACCCGGTCGAGGAACGCCGGATCTCCGCCGAGGAGTGGCAGACCGGCGTCCGCGACGGTGAGATCACCGAGGCCTTCGCCTCCGGCACCGCCGCCGTCATCACCCCCATCGGCCGCCTCGCCTGGCCCGACGGGGACCTGACGATCGGCGACCACTCCATCGACCACGGCGTCGGCCCGGTCACCGCCAAGATCCGCAGTAGCCTCCTCGACCTCCAGTACGGCCGCACCCCCGACACCCGCGGCTGGCTGACCCGGCTCGCTTGATGCCGTTTGTCCCCGGCGCCGGTTAGGTTGGCTCCATGGCGGCCAAGTCTCCGGCGATCGAGCTCGAAGTTGGTGACCGCACGGTCCGGATCTCCAATCCGGACCGGGTGTACTTTCCCGCGCGCGGGGAGACCAAGCTGGATCTCGTGAAGTACTACCTGTCCGTCGGGGACGGCATCGTGAACGCGCTGCGCGAGCGGCCGTGCATGATGCATCGGTTTCCGGAGGGGGTGTCCGGCGAGAAGGTGCACCAGAAGCGGTTGCCGCACGGCGCGCCGCCGTGGATGGAGACCGTACGGGTCAAGTTCCCCAGGTACAACCGGACCGCTGACGAGCTGTGCGTCACCGAGATCGCGCACGTCGCGTGGGCCGTACAGATGTCGACCGTGGAGTTCCACCCGTGGAACTCGCGGCGTGCCGACACCGAGAAGCCCGACGAGTGGCGGATCGACCTCGACCCGATGCCCGACTGCCCGTTCGATCGGGTACGCCGGGTCGCGCACGTCGTGCACGAAGTACTCGACGAACTCGGCGCGGTCGGCTACCCGAAGACGTCCGGCGGCAGCGGCATCCACGTGTACGTCCGCGTGAAACCGGAGTACGGGTTCACCGACGTACGGCGGGCCGCGCTCGCGTTCGCGCGCGAGGTGGAACGACGCGCGCCCGAGGACGTGACGACCACCTGGTGGCGCAAGGACCGGGACCCTCGACTGGTCTTCGTGGACTTCAACCAGAACGCCCGCGACCACACGATCGCCGCGGCGTACTCGGTCCGCGGCAACCCCGAGGGCACCGTGTCGACCCCGATCCACTGGGACGAGGTCGACGACGTGAACCCGAAGGACTTCACGATCGCGACCGTGCCGGGAAGGTACGCCGAGCTCGGCGATCTCCACGCCACGATCGACGAGAACGTCTACTCGCTCGCCACCCTGATGGAGTGGGCCGACCGCGACGAACGCGAAGGCGCCGAGGAACCCCCGCCCCCGGAGGAGTAGGCGTCAGAGCGGGTCCGCGGTCAGCATCGCCGCCAGCTTGAAGATCGGCAGCGAGATCTGCCTCAGCAGCCAGGAAGCGATGACCGCGCCGGCGACAAGCGCGACGAGCAGGCACCCGACCAGAATCAGCACAGCCTTCGTCGCCGAACCGGGCAGCCAGTTGGTCGCGGACTGGAGCGAGCTCTGTCCGATGCTCTGCGTCCGCTGCAGCGAGTTCTCGTACGCCTTACGCAGCGCCCGGTCCGGCCCCACCGACGCCGCGATCGCCGCTTGTTCGTCACCGGCCTGGTACGCCACGAACTCGGCCCGCGTCGCCGTCCACCAGCGCTCGAAACCGGTGCTCGAGTCGCCCGCGGCCCGGCGTTCGTCCTCTGTGGTGGCTGCTTGCACGGCGGCCGCGAAATCCCGGCGTGCAGCGGCGACGCGCTGGTCGGCTTCCCGCAGATACATCGAGTCGCCGGTGAGCAGGAAGCCGCGCTGATCGTTGGCCACGCTCTTCGCGTCCAACGAGGCGGAGGCGATGGCCGTCGCGTAGGGAACATCGTCCTTCACCCGAGTGTCGCCCTGGCTGAGATCGACGACGAGCGCGATCGCCACGCCGGTCACCAGCACCAGCAGGGCGAGCAGAGCGCCGAGTCCGGCTCGCACCTTGCGACCGAGCGAGATCCTGGGCTGCTTGATGTCGGCCACGATGCCTCCCCAACACACGGCCGGACGCTGCATGCATGACGTATGCGCAACTGCTGCTATCCCAGTCCATGGTGCAGGAGGTCGGTCAGTGTGTCGATTGCGAGATCGTCACTTATCGTCTGGCCGTCGGCCGGATTCACCACGAGCCAGGTGTAGGCGAAGCCCTCCAGGAGTGCGTTCATCGCGGAGATGGCGACCAGTGGATCCGCCGGTGGATGAGGCAGGTGGGAGAAGTGCTCGATCATGTGCTGCCGGTCGTCGGTCATGATCTGCTGCAGGCGCCGGCCGAGGTCCGGGTCGACCATTGCGGCCTGTTTGATCGCGATCATCTCGGGCAGATGCGCCTTGTAGAACCGCCAGAACGCGGCCACGTGCCAGCGGATCGCTGACCGCTTACTGAAATCTGCGTCGTGTCCGGCGACGTCGACCACCGCATCGTCCGCGGCCGCGAGCATGTCGCGGAGCAACGCCTCGAGCAGTTCCTCCTTGCTCGCGAAGTGGTTGTAGAACGACCCCGTCGCGCGCCCCGCCGCCGCAGTGATGTCGGTGATCTTCGTGTTCAGGTACCCGCGCTCGGCGAAGACGTCGCGCGCGGCCTGCTTCAGTGCCGCCTCGGTCCCGGCCGCCCGCTGCCGGCGGCTCACTGTGTCCGTCACGAGTACCTCCTTGACAGCGAACCCTAGCCACACCCACACTGAATCCGAATTCAGTGAATCATAATTCACCCAAGGAGACCACTGTGAACGTCCTGATCGCGGGCGCCGGACCGACCGGCCTGACCCTCGGCATCGAACTGGCCCGGCGCGGCATCGCGGTCCGGCTGATCGACAAGGCGACCGAGTACTTCGACGGTTCGCGCGGCGACGGCCTCCAACCGCGGACCCTCGAGGCGTTCGAGGACCTCGGCGTACTCGACCAGGTGCTCGCGCAGGGCCGCGACGTCCCGCTGATGAAGATCCACGTCGGCGGTCAACTCGTCGGCGAGCGCCGGATGGCCGACCCGGTCGAGCCCACCCCCGACATCCCGTACCCGAACGCCTGGATGCTCGGCCAGTCGCGCACCGAGAAGATCCTCCGCGACAAGCTCTCGGAGTACGGCGTGAGCGTCGAACTCGGCACCGCGATCACCGGCTTCACCCAGACCGACACGGCGGTGACCGCTGAACTGTCGACCGGCGAGACCCTGACCGTCGACTACCTGGTCGGTGCCGACGGCGGGAAGAGCTTCGTCCGCAAGCACCTCGGGATCGCGTTCGAGGGGACGACCGACGAGTCGATCCGGATGCTGCTCGGCGACGTCGCCGCTGACGGTCTCGACCACCAGTACGGGTACTGGTTCGGATCGTTGGACAACCCGATGGAGGGGATCGCGCTGACCCCGCTGTCCGGCGGCGACCAGTTCCAGTTCGGCGCACCGCTGGACGGCGACACCTCGCTCGAAGGGCTACAGGCACTCGTCGACAAGTACGCAGGGGAAGGTACGGCGAAACTGCGCGACCTGACCTGGTCGACCGCCTGGCGCCCGAACGTACGACTGGCCGCGAGCTTCCGGGTCGGCCGCGTCTTCATCGCCGGCGACGCCGCGCACGTCCACCCGCCGACGGGCGGCCAGGGCCTGAACACCGGCGTCCAGGACGCGTACAACCTCGGCTGGAAACTGGCCGACGGCCGCGAGGAGGTGCTCGCGACATACGAGACCGAGCGCCGTACGAACGCACAGCGTGTCCTCGGGATCAGCGAGGACCTGATGCAGAAGCACGTCGACGGCGACGAGTCGGCGCTGGAGCGCGGCGAGAATACCCGCCAACTGGACGTCTCGTACCGCGACCCCGCCGACACCCGCCCGCTGGCGAGCGGCGACCGCGCACCCGACTCACCCATCACCGATGCCGACGGCAACAAAACCCGTCTCTTCGAGCTGTTCCGCGGCCCGCACGAGACCCTGCTGCGCTTCTCCCCCACCACCCCGTCGACCCACCCGTACACGGTCGACATCACCTCACCCGAGGCGTACGCGATCTACCACGCGGCGCCGGGCGACGAGATCCTCGTCCGACCGGACGGCTACCTTGCATAGATGCAGACTTTGGCCGAAGCCGCCGCTTATCAGCGCGCTGTCGAATTGGCGACGTATGGGCGGCGGCAGATCCTCGGCATCACCGGAGCACCGGCGGCCGGCAAGTCGACGTACGCCGAACACCTCGCCGCACGACTGACCGCCGACGGTCACAAGGTCGCACTCGTACCGATGGACGGGTACCACCTCGCGCAGTCCGTTCTCGAGGCTTTGGGACTCGCGGATGTCAAAGGCGCGCCGCACACCTTCGACGGGGGCGGTTTTGTCGCGTTGCTCAGGAGACTGAAGGAGAGTCCGGACGAGCAGATCTGGGCGCCGCGGTTCGATCGCAGCATCGAGGACTCGATCGCCGCGAGCATCGGCGTCGCCCCCGAGGTCACGCTGGTCCTGACCGAGGGGAACTATCTACTGCTCGACGAGACACCCTGGACCGCCCTCCGGAACCTGCTCGACGAGTGCTGGTACGTCGAGGTACCCGAGGACCTGCGCCACGAGCGGCTGGAAGCAAGGCACCGCGCCTTCGGCCGGTCGCCTGCGGAGGCCCACGACCGCACCTACGGCTCCGACGAACGCAACGCGCAGCTGATCGCGGCCACCGCGCCGCGCGCCGACGCGATCATCCAACCCGCTCGATGAACGCGGCCACCCCGTCCAGATAGAGCTGCAGGCCGAAGTCGAAGTCGGCCTCGTTGTCCTCCTCGAAGCTGCCGACCTCGTCGAACACGCCCGCCTCGACCGTCCGCGCGACCGCCGGATAGACCCGCGGGTCCGCGACCCGCCGCAGCGTCGACCCGAACCGCTGGAACGAGTCCGGGTTCTCCGCGTACCCGGCGGCGAGGTCGAACGCCATCCGGATCTCGCCCTGGACGTAGGTGATCAAGCCCATCACCACGCCGACCTTCGCCGCCTCCGGAAGGCCGGTGTCCTTCAGTGCCCCGAGCGCGGAGTCGAACCAGGCGAGGTTGTTCGGGCCGGCCGGCGGCCCCGAGATCGGCACCCGCGCGTACCAGGTGTGCTTGCGGATCGCGGCCATCACGCCGTCGGCCCAGAACGTCAGGCCGGTGCGCCAATCGATCCCCTCCGGCAACGGCTCCGGACGTTCGAGCGCGGCGTCCGACATGATCACCAGCAGGTCGTCCTTGCTCTTGACGTGCCGGTACAGCGCCATCGTCGAGTTGCCGAGCCGTTCCGCGATCCGCGCCATCGACACCGCGCCCAGGTCTTCGGCGTCGGCGATCTCGATCGCGGCCCGGACGATGTCGTCGAGGGTCAGCGACGGCTTCGGCCCGCGGCGCGGCGTCTCCCGCAGCCGCCACATCAGCGCGACGTCGGCCGGCAGCTCGTTGTTCTCCACCAGGTCAGTTTAGGGCTTGCGCATCGGTACTGCGTACCTGCTACGCTATTTAGCGTACCTAATACGCAGTAAGGGAGGGCCGATGATCGTCGAGGCGACCGGGTTACGGAAGTCGTACGGCGCGACCGAGGTGCTGACCGGGGTCGACCTGAGCGTGACCGAGGGGTCCGTGCTCGCGTTGCTCGGTCCGAACGGCGCGGGCAAGACCACCACGGTGCGGATCCTGACCACGCTGACCCGGCCCGATGCCGGTACGGCGACGGTCGCGGGGTACGACGTGCTCCGCGAACCGGCGAAGGTCCGCGGCGCGATCAGCCTGACCGGGCAGTACGCCGCGGTCGACGAGAACCAGACCGGCCGGGAGAACCTGGTGATGGTCGGCCGGCTGATGCACCTTGGCCGCGGCCCGGCGCGACGTCGTACCGGCGAGCTGCTCGAGCAGTTCGGGCTGACCGACGCGATGGACCGGCGGGTGAAGACGTACTCCGGCGGCATGCGGCGCAAGCTCGACCTGGCGATGAGCCTGATCGCGCGACCGCGGGTGATCTTCCTGGACGAGCCGACGACCGGGCTCGACCCGGCCAGCCGGTCGGCGATGTGGGACGCGATCGTCGAACTGGTCCGCGACGGCACGACCATCCTGCTCACCACGCAGTACCTGGAGGAGGCGGACCGGCTGGCCGACCGGATCGTGCTGCTCGACCAAGGCGGGATCGTTGCTCAGGGTACGGCGGATGCGCTCAAGACCCAGATCGGTGGCGAGCGGATCGAGCTGCGCTTCGCCGACGGAGCACAGGTACTCAAGGCGAACGGTGTGCTCGACGGCGTGGTCAGTGAGCTCGTACTGAACGTCCCGTCGGACGGTACGGCGGCACACCTGCACCACGTGCTCGACGTACTGCGGGACAACGGGCTGGAGCCGGAGCGGGTCTCGTCGCACCGGCCGACGCTGGACGACGTCTTCCTCGCTCTGACGGCTTGAGAGGTTCCTGATGACACATGCAGTCGCCGATGCGATGACCATGATCTCCCGCAGCGTCCGGCTGGCGCGGCGGAACGTCGACACGTTGTTCGTGTCGCTCTTACTGCCGCTACTGATGATGGCGTTGTTCGTGTACGTCTTCGGCGGCGCTATCGACACGGGGACGGAGTACGTGAACTACGTCGTACCGGGGATTCTCCTGCTCACTACTGGGTACGGTGCTGCCTCTACTGCCATGGCGGTCGCTGACGACATGAACAGCGGCATGATCGACCGGTTGCGCTCACTACCTATCCACAGCTTCGCCGTGCTCACGGGACACGTCGTGGCGAGCGTGGCTCGCAACGCGACTTCTACGGCGATCGTCATCGTTGCATCGCTCGCCATGGGCTTCCGCCCGAGCGGTGGGTTGCTGGACTGGCTAGGGACGATCGGTCTGCTTCTTCTGTACGTCGTAGCACTGTCCTGGCTTGCGGCTGCTCTCGGTGTGATCGCCAAGTCCGTCGAGTCGGCCAGTGCGCTCAGCTTCATCATGCTGTTTCTGCCGTACCTCAGCAGCGCGTTCGTACGACCGGAGTCGATGCCTGCGTGGCTCAGGCCGATCAGCGAGCACCAGCCGATCACCCCGGTGATCGAGACGGTCCGCAGTCTGCTGATCGGAACACCGCTCGGCGACAACGGCCGGCTGGCGTTGGCGTGGTGTTCTGGTCTGCTCCTGTTCTCGATCGTCCTGGCGACTTCGCTGTACCGGCGACGTACCGGCAAGTGATCGACGGACACGCACCGAATTCGACCGACCGTGACCCCTTCGTCTTGTTAACGTCAAAGTCCCCCCCAACGTGTGGTGGTCCCATCCCCCCGGGACCCACACGGACAAGCGCCCCGATCACCGATCGGGGCGCTCTGTTTTTGTTTTCAGACAGGTGTCGATTCCGGCCTCTCTCCTTCGACGTATCAGTAAGAGCGACCAAAGGAGAGGGTCAGAATGAACACCACCACCGACACCCGGAACATGATCGTCACCATGCTGGCCGAGGGCAGCCCGGTCTGGTACGTGGCCGGCATGGTCAACATGCGCAGCCACGACGTGTACGTGATCGGCTGCGAGGCCGGCTACCCCGACAAGGCCAAACTGCGCCGAGCAGTCTGGGCCGCCCGCAACCGGATTCCGCAAGCTGCCTGATCTCCTCAGGTCGCTCCAGCCGCTGTCAGCCCCCTGCGGGCGACAGCGGCTTTGTTCTGTCTAGGGTGATCGGGTGGAAGATGTCAGCGTCGTGGACTACCACACGGCCGGCGAGCCGTTCCGGATCGTGACGTCGGTGCAGCTCCCCGGCGCTACGGTCGCCGATCGCCGGGTCGTCGCGCAGTCGTCCGACGAGATCGACGCGGTTCGGCGGATGCTCGTGAACGAACCGCGCGGGCACGCCGACATGTACGGCGGATTCGTCGTACCGGCTGACGACGACGGCGCCGACTTCGGCGTCGTGTTCTGGCACAAGGACGGGTACTCGACCGCCTGCGGCCACGGGACGATCGCGCTCGCGACCTGGGCCGTCGACACCGGCCTCGTCCCGCCGGGCGACGTCGTCATCGACGTACCGTCCGGACGAGTCACCGCTCACGTGTCCCCTGATGGCGTTGCCTTCCGCAACGTTCCCTCGTACGTACTGCGGCGAGCCGTGCAGGCGTCGACGTCCCGCGGTGAAGTGACCGCGGACATCAGCTACGGCGGTGCGTTCTACGCCTCGGTGCCCGCGTCGTCGGTCGGCCTCTCCGTGACACCGGCGTCGTACGCGGACCTCATCGCGATCGGTCGCGAGATCAAGTGGGCGCTCGACCCGGTCGCCGTACACCCGAGCGATCCACGGCTCAGCGGCCTGTACGGGACGATCCTGTACGACGACCTCGGCTCCTGGGCGGAAGGCCCGTACCAGCGCAACCTCGCGGTCTTCGCCGACGGCGAGGCGGACCGTTCTCCGTGCGGCTCCGGTACATCGGCCCGCCTGGCGCTGCTGTACGACGAGGGCCGACTCGGTCCCGGCCAGACTCTGCGCCACGACTCCATCGTCGGTACGACGTTCCGCGGCCGGGTCGTCGCCGAGACCCCGGAGGGCGTGATCACCGAGGTGCACGGCACCGCGTACCGCACCGGGACCGCGACGTTCGCCCTCGACCCGCGCGACACTTTGGGCACCGGGTTCACGCTGCGCTGATCTCAGATTGCGACAAAGCTTGCCGCGGGTGACCGCTAGGTTGATCCTCATGATCTTCATCACCGCGAAGTTCCGTGTGAAGCCTGAGCATGCCGACGACTGGCCGTCCATCACCGCGGACTTCACCGCCGCGACCCGCGCGGAGCCGGGCTGCCTGTGGTTCGACTGGTCCCGGTCGCTCGACGATGCGCATGAGTACGTACTGGTCGAGGCGTTCGCCGACGACGAGGCCGCGACGCACCACGTGACCTCCGACCACTTCAAGGCCGCTCAGCAGCACCTGCCGCCACACCTGGTCGAGACACCCCGCATCGTCAACTTCAAACTCCCGCAGGACGACTGGTCCGAACTCGGCGAACTCGCCGTCAACTGACCTCAACCTCAGCACCTCCTCGAGCGTCATAGAGTGATCGAGCTATTACTCAACGGGGAGATGTTGTGATCAGAGCTGTTGTTGCGATGGTGGGTTGCGCGGCGTTGGTGGCGAGTGGCGCAACTGCCGCCTCCACGGCACAGGCTGACGTCGGCTCGACGATCCAGGTGTGGCTGAAGCCGGACCTGGCCGGTGCCGAGCGGTTCGCGACGGCCGTCTCGACGCCTGGCAGTCCTGAGTTCCATCACTACTTGAGCCCCAACGAGTACATCGCCCGCTTCGGCCCGTCCGCCTTCTCGGCCGCGACGGTCGCGGACTGGTTGAAGCGGCACGGCATGACCGGCGTGCGGGTCAGTAGCGACCGCTCGTACATCACGGCGACCGGGCGGCTGACCGCTACCCCACCGGGCATTCTTGGCATCACAGGGCTTGGCAGCTCGCAGTCAGCCGCGACCACTCAAGCGGTGCGGCCGACCTGCTCGCAGTACTGGGGTCAGCATGTGCAGTCGATCAAGCCGGCTTACCGCGGGCTCACCAAGGCCTCCCTGCCGATCTGCGGGTATTCCGCTCAGCAACTGCGCAGCGCCTACGGAGCAAACAAGGCCTTCACCGGCAAGGGGCAGACAGTCGCCCTGACGGAGAGTCTGGCTCCCAACAAGATGCTCCAGACGCTGCGTGAGTACGCCCGGCGCAACCACCTGCCCGCTCCGAAGGCCGACCAGTACGAGGAGATCCACGTCGGCGGCTCGAGCTGCGGGCAGGACGCGCGGAGCGCAGCACCGTACAACGACGAGGCCGAGATGGATTCGGAAGCGGTGTACGCGATGGCGCCGGACGCGAAGCAGCTGATGGTCGTCGGTGGGGGCTGCGACGAAGACCAGGCTCTGCTGAACGCGGTGCTCGCCGTGCTGAACGGCAACGGCCGCCGTCCGAGTGCCTCGATCGTGTCCAACTCCTGGCAGATCCCGATCGGCGAGGTACCGCCGCAGACCGTCCACGCGATCGCCGTACGCGCGGCCGCCGAAGGCGTCGGCCTGTACTTCTCCTCCGGCGACACGCCAGGCCTGACGACCACCGCGTCGGACCCGTTCGTGACCGCGGTCGGCGGTACGACGATGGGCCTCGACGCCCGGGGCCGCCGGGTGTTCGAGACGGGCTGGTCGACCGACTCCGCGATCCCGGACTCGGGCAAGTGGAGCGACGTCGGCCTGACGTCGGGCGGCGGCGGGACGAGCGAGGTCTACGCGCAGCCTGCGTACCAGAAGGGCGTCGTACCAGCATCGATGTCGCACATCCGGGCCGGCGGACGGACCGTCGTGAACCGTACCGTTCCGGACATCTCCGCACTCGGGGACATCGACACGGGCATGGCGACCGCCTACACCGACGACGACAACCACTACCGGACGCAGGTGAACGCGGGGACGAGCCTGTCCGCACCACTGGTCGCCGGGATGGTCGCCAACGCACAGCAAGGCCGGCGTACTGCCTTCGGCTTCGCCAACCCGCTCCTCTACCGCATGCACGGCACCGCGGCGTACCGCGACGTCCTCCCACTGCCCGCGTCCACACCGCAGCAGAACCGCGCCGCCTTTACCCCAGCCAACGACACCGACAGCGCAGCCGTCGACGTCTTCGACTCCCACAACCGGGCGGAAACCGACCAGGTGACCGTCATGGGCTACGACACCGTGACCGGCGTGGGAACCCCCAACGGCCTCCCCTTCATCCTCGCTCTCCGCCTGGCCGCCGCCGGATAGCTGGCACCTCTCAGTGGAGGGTGTAGCCGCCGTCGATCACGACCACTGAGCCGGTCATGAAACTGGAGGCGTCGGAGGCGAGGTACACGACCGTCGGCGCGATCTCTTCGGGCGCCGCGTACCGCTGCATCGGGGCGTCGTCGATCCAGCGAGCCTTGAACTGTGGCTCGTCGACCGGCGCCATCTCGGTCTTCACGTAACCGGGGGCAACCGCATTCACCCGGATGTTCAACGGCGCCCACTCCGCGGCCAGCGACTTGGTGAGCTGGTGCACCGCCGCCTTGGACGCGTTGTAGGCCGGCTGCCACTGCGGCCGGTTCACGATTTGCGCCGAGATCGATCCCACGTTGACGATCGAACCGCCACCCACCGTGGTGAAATGGCGGGCCGCTTCCTGACTGAGCTTCCACAGACCGTCGACATTCGTCGCGAACACGGCGTCCCACTCGTCATCCGGTACGTCGAGCGCCGGCCGGTGGACACAGGCGCCGGCGTTGTTCACCAGAATGTCGAACCGCCCGGTCGCCTGCAGCGCCGCCGCGATGGCGGCCTGCCCGGACGCCCGATCGTTGACGTCGAGACCGAGACCGACGACGGTCCGTCCGGTCGCCGCGGCGAGCTCCTCGGCAGCTCGCTTCGACGCAGCCGCATCGCGTGCGCCGATCACCACGTCCGCCCCGGCCTCGGCCAACCCTCTCGCAAACGCGAACCCAAGCCCCCGGTATCCACCGGTCACCAACGCCGTACGCCCAGCTAACGAGAACTTGTCCAGGATGCCCATCGCACCATTGTCACGGGTCGCCGCCGCCCCCGGTTAGGCTCGGAAGATGCGGATCTCGGTTTCGTCGGACATGGATGAGCCTGTGGCGCGCGCGCTCGTCGCGGACCTGCGAGTGCGCGGACACGAGGTTGTCGAGTACGGCGCTTTGAAGCCGGGCGACGACCCGCAATGGGCCGTGTGTTCCGAGGCCGCGGCGCGCGAGGTCGGCGACGGCACCGCGGACCAGGCGGTCGTGTGCTGCTGGACCGGCACAGGTGCGTCGATCGCGGCCAACAAGGTGCCAGGGGTACGCGCCGCGCTCTGCACCGACGCCTACACCGCCGACGGCGCCCGCCGCTGGAACGACGCCAACGTACTGGCGCTCAGCCTGCGACTGACTTCAGTACCCCTCCTCAAGGAGATCCTCGACGCCTGGTTCGCCGCCGAGCCCAGCCAGGACCAAGAAGACCGCAAGAACGTAGAACACGTCAGCAAGTAAGCCCAGGCAAACGCCCAGGTCAGGACCTAGTCAGCAAAACGAAGGCCCGGACCTGATGGTCCGGGCCTTCTTCCGTAGCGGGGGCAGGATTTGAACCTGCGACCTCTGGGTTATGAGCCCAGCGAGCTACCGAGCTGCTCCACCCCGCGTCGTTGTGTCTTTAGTTTAGAGGATCCGGGCCGAGCAACCAAATCGGTTCCCGGTGCGGCGAAAACCCGTGTCTGTGGGCGGCTCCGCGGCGTACCGTCCGGAGTATGTCCCGACACGTCGTCCGCCCGTTCGAGGAGGCGGATCTGCCGGCCGCGGCCGGCCTGCTCGCCCAGCGGCACAGGACGCATCGCAAGCGTCACCCGCTGCTTCCCGCCGACTACGAAGACGAGCGGCTGGCGCTCACCGAGGTCACCGCGGCCTGGGAGACCGAAGGCGCGTCCGGAGCCGTCATGGTGGAGGCCGGCGAGGTCACCGGTTACTTGCTCGCAGCACCTAAACCGTCGCCGACCTGGGGGCCGAACGTCTGGGTCGAGGCCGCCGGTCACGCGGTACGTGAGCCAGAACACATCCGCGACCTGTACGGCGCTGCCGCCGAAAGCTGGGTCGACGCCGGCCGCACCGCGCACTACGTCCTCGTGCCCGACGACGCGGAGCTGATCGACGCGTGGTTCCGGCTTGCGTTCGGCTCGCAGCACGCGCACGCGGTGCGCGCCGTACCCACGACGCCAACTGCTCCACCCCAGGATCTCGTCGTACGCCGGGCGACGCGCGCGGACATCCCTGTACTCGCGGAGCTCGATCTCGTACTGCCCCAGCACCAGGGGCGGTCGCCGGTGTTCTCGTCGGGCGAGGTGCCGACGCTGGAGGAGGCGGTGGCCGACTGGGAGGAGTCGATCGACGACCACGACTACGCCACGTTCGTTGCCTCGTACAACGGTGAGGTCATCGGCTCGTCGGTGGGCTGCTCGCTGGACAAGTCGAGCGCGCACAGCGGGCTGGCGAAGCCGGACAACGCGGGATTCCTCGGTTTCGCGGCCGTGTTGCCGTCGGCGCGCGGACGCGGTGCGGGACGGGCGCTGGGCGAGGCCGTACTGCAGTGGTCGGCGGAGACCGGGTACACGTCAGTGGTGACGGATTGGCGGGTGACGAACCTGCTGTCCTCGCGAACCTGGCCGCGGCTCGGGTTCCGGCAGACGTTCCACCGCCTGCACCGGCTGATCGGGCACTGATCGGGCCGGTTGTCCACAGGTTCGAATTCGCCGGTCCGGACGAGGGCCGATCAGTGCACCTTCTTGGACACGAAAGGCGTCTCGCACCCGGCGGGACGCCACCGGTCCCAGGAGGCTGTCATGTCACGTTCATCGTTTGTATCGTCCGCCCGTCGTATCGTGACCGGGAGCGTGGTGGTCCTGGCCTGCCTCTGCCTCGCGACGACCGCCGACGCGGCAACCGCGGCGACGTACTCCGCCGTATCCGGATCCCCATCGACCGAGCAGAGGGCTGACACCTTGGACGGCTTCGTGATCGAGAACCTGCCCGACGGCATCGGCACGCCGAGCGACTTCGAGTACGAGTGGGAGGACGTGTCGTTCCACAGCCGGGTCTGGGAGACCGGCCCGGACGAAAACGGCGCGTTCAAGGTCGACCTGACGGTGAAGACGATCCGTGGTGAGAAGCTCACCGACCTCGAGGCCTTGAAGGACTTCCTCGTGGCGTACGAGGAGCGGGATCCGGGCTGGCAGCTCACCCCGGTCAAGGTCGGTGGGTACGACGGCCTGTTCGCGGGCGACGAGGTGTTCTACTTCGTCGAACCGGGCGTCGCGGCCGAGGTGACGATCGACCACGACCGCTTCACCGACGAGGACGTGCTCGACACCGCGGCCGGGTTCCACCCGGAAGCATCCTGATGCCGTAGGCAACCACCCCGGACAGACGAACGGGGCGGCGACCCGACTGGTGTCGGTGTCGCCGCCCCGGGAGTGCCCTACGGGTCAGCCGCCCGCTGACGGTGTTGTCGACGGTGTCGTCGACGACGACGGACTGCCGGACGGTTTCGGTGTGGGCGTAGGCGTGACAGCCGCACCGGCAGATGCCCGGTCGAGCGCCTGCTTCATCTGGTTCAGCTGGTTCTGGTACTCGGCGAGGTTGCCCTTCTTGAGGGCGTCCTGTGCCCGCGTCCAGGCGGCCTGTGCATCGGCGAGGGCCTGTTTCACCGTCTGGTTCGTCTGTGCCGGTGGGTTCTTGGTGCCCGGCGGGTTCTCGCCCGTGTCGACGTTGGTGTTGAACACCTTGCCAAGGGCTTCCTGCAACGTCGAGCCGTAGGCGACGTTGTCCCCGAAGGACACCAGGACGTAGCGCAGGACGGGGTAGTTACCCGGCCCGCTGGTCCGCGACGAGTAGACCGGCTGGACGTAGAGCAAGCCACCACCGAGCGGCAGTGTCAGCAGGTTTCCGAACTGGGCTCTGGCGCCGCTGTTCTGCTGGTTGATCGGCAGCAACGCCGCTCTGATGCCTTCGTCGGTCTGGAACTTGTTGTACACCTGCCCCGGACCAGGCACCTGCAGGTTCGCCGGCAATCGAAGTATTCGGAACTTGCCGTAGTCCGGGGAGGTCGCCTCGGAGTCGACAGCCATGAATGCCGTGAGGTTCTCCCGTTCACCGTTCGGTACGTAGACCGACGTCAGCGAGAACTTCGGATCGCTCTGGTCCGGCATCCGCAACGAGAGGTAGAAGGGAGGCTGACTGATTTGACTGGACGAGTCGCTGCCGGTCGCCACCGCGGTCGGGTCGGCCGGAACGCGCCACAGGTCGCTGTTCTGGTACCAGGTGCCGGCGTCCTGCACGTGGTACTTCGCGAGCAGGTCGCGCTGCACCTTGAACATGTCCTCCGGGTAGCGCAGGTGTGCCATCAGCGCCGGGGAGATGTCCGAGCGCGGCTTCACCGTGCCCGGGAAGGCCTTCATCCAGGTCTTCAGCACCGGGTCCTTGTCGTCCCAGGCGTACAGCTCGACCGAGCCGTCGAACGCGTTGACGACCGCCTTGACCGAGTTCCGGATGTAGTTGATCTTCTCGCTCGGCTGCTGGGCGATCGTGCCGCGCCCGGTCGTGGTGTCCCGGGTGCTGGTGTCCAGGCCGACCTTCTCGGAGTACGGGTAGTTGTCCGAGGTGGTGTAGCCGTCGACGATCCAGACCACCTGGCCGTCGACGACCGCCGGGTACGGGTCGCCGTCCGGCGTCAGCCACGGCGCGGCCTTTTCGACCCGCTCGCGCGGGGTGCGGTCGTAGAGGATCTTCGAGTCGGCGTTCACCCGGCTGGACAGCAGGATGTTCGCGTCCCGGAACTTGGTTGCGTAGAGCAACCGATTGAAGAACGAGCCGACCTTGACCCCACCCTTGCCGTTGTAGGTGTTCAGCGTCGGGTCGCCGCCCTTGGTGCCTTCCGGGGTGTCCAGCTCGACCGGCGCGGAGCCCGCCGGCGCACCGACGATCGAGTAGTCCGGCGACTGCTCACCGAAGTAGATCCGCGGTTCGTAGTCGCCGAGCTGCCCCTGCGGTGGCAGGTCCTTCTCGGTCCAGACCGGCGTGCCGTCGGTGGCCCGCTGGTTCCCGTTCGCGGCGACCACGCCGTAGCCGTGGGTGTAGACCGTGTGGTCGTTGTTCCAGTTCCGCTGACCGGCCGGCAGCCGGTCGATCTGGACCTCCCGGGCCGCGATGACGGTGTCCTGGGATTTGTCCTTGATCCGGTACCGGTCGACGTCGAGGTCGGTCGGGAAGGAGTAGAACCCACGGACCTGCTGCAACTGCTCGAAGGTCGGACCGATCACCGTCGGGTCGATCAGCCGGATGCCGGGCAGGACGTCCGCGTCCGCGGTGAGCTCACTCGGCTGAGCCGTGCTCTTCGCCTGATACTCGGTGATCTCCGTGTTCTCGAGGTTGTACGCCTGGCGCGTGGCCGCGATGTTCTTGCTGATGTACGGCCCTTCCTTCACCGGCTCGCTCGGGCGGACCCGCAACTGCTGCAGGGCGGCCGGCCAGAGCGCACCGAGGAGGATCGCCGAGAGGATCAGTACGACCGTGCCGACGCCGGGAAGCAGCCAGGTCCGGCGCACCACATTCGCGAAGAACAGGCCGGCGCAGAGAACCGCGATGACTGCCAGGATCTCCTTGCTCGGCAGGATCGCGTTGTCGCCGGTGTAGGAGATACCGGTGAAGAGCCTTCCGTCGTTGGTCGTGAGGCCGTAGCGGTCGAGCCAGTAGCTGAACGCCTTGAGCAGCACGAGCAGCCCCAGCAACACCGAGAACTGCACCTGCGCCGCGCCGGAGGCCTTCTGCCCCTTGGCCGACGGGCGGAATCCGCCGTACAGGTAGTGCGTGATGATGGCAGCCACCAGCGACAGCAGCACGATCGAATAGCCGAAGCCGAGCAGCACGCGCAGCCACGGGTAGTCGAAGACGAAGAACGAGATGTCTTTGTTGAAGTGCTGGTCGGTGACGCCGAACGGTGTGCGGTTCTTCCACGCCAGGAAGGTCTTCCACTCCCCCGACGCTGCCGAGCCGCCGAAGATCAGCATCAGCGTGGCGACCACACCGACCGCGATCTTCCCGTGCTGCTGGAGCAGATCGCCGTACCGCTCGAATCCTGGGCTCGGCGACGGTGCGAGCGCGACCCGCGGACGGGTGCGGAACGCAACGACGACGTTCGCGACGACGGCGACCGCCATCAGCAGGCCGACCACCACGAACAGCAGCACCCGCGTGCCGAGCACCGTGCTGAACACCGAGCCCAGGTCCACCGACCTATACCAGAGCCGCTGGGTCCAGACGTCGGTGAAGACACTGAAGAGGATCAGCAGCACGATCAGTGTCGCGATCGTCGGCAGCAGCGCGCGCGGACGGCCGCCCGGCCGTCGCATCCTCCGGGCGGGCGGCTCCTCAGGCATGTCGTAGACGCCGTCGCTCATGGTCGCTTCTCCTCGTCGTCGCTCACGCCGTCGACCCCAGGACCTTCGCCCGACCGGCTGCCGGCCGAAGGTTCGAATGTCAATGACAGTACTTCGCACAGCGTGGGGACCAAGTCGGCGCCGGTGAGCACTGCACTGTCCTCGTCATGTGCGCGCAACCGGACCGCGCCGAAACGGTCCCCGTCACGCAGCACGGCCGCGACCATCCGGACCTCGTGCCGGCGCGGATCGCTACCGGCCAGCCGGGCGAGGTCGGCGTCCGACTCGACGCTGGACAGGCCGGACTCTGCCGCCGCGGGCAGCACGATCCGCTCGATCGCCAGGGCGCAGCCGGCGACTCCGTCAGGCCACTCGATCCGGCCCAGCGTGTCGGCGAGGTTTTCGTCGTCGACGCCACCGGGAAGCTCGCCCTGGGCCACCGGGGTCAGTGGCTGGGAGGCGTCCTCGGCGCCGAGTTCGGCGGCCAGTTGGGGTTCGGCGCGGAGCAGTTCGGCGGTCGGGACCAGCGCGAACAACTGCGCGGGCTGGTCCCAGCCCGCGCCGCTCACGTGCTTCTCGATCTCGACCACCGCGCGGCTGAGCGCGTCAGGAGGCAGCGTGCCTACGGAATCCATGCCGGCTGTTCTTCCCTTCGGCTCGCCGGTTCGTTCAGGTTGCTCACTGGCTGCACGACGGGACGTCCCCCTTGCCGGTGGTGACCGCCTGCAGGGCGCTGATCGCGTCCTTCAGCGTGCTGATCTTCACCAACTGGATGCCATTGACGTCCGCGTGCAACGCGGCCTCACAGTTCGGCGCCGGGACCAGGAAGATGGTGGCGCCGTCGTTCTTGGCGCCGGCGATCTTCTGCTGGATGCCGCCGATCGCGCCGACCTGGCCGAGTGCGTCGATCGTGCCCGTGCCGGCGACGTGCTTGCCGTTCAGCAGTGCGCCCGGCGTCAGCTTGTCGTAGATGGCCAGCGCGAACGCAGTGCCCGCGCTCGGGCCGCCGATGTCCTGGCCGAGGTTGACCGTCACCTTCACCTGCGAGTCGACACCGATCGTGATCCCGACCATCGGACGGGTCTCCTCGCCGGGCGTCGCGGCGGTCTTCAGCTCGACGGTCTGCTCGGCGGTGCCGCGCCGGATCAGGAAGACGACGCTCTGGCCGACCTTGTGTTTGCGGACGAACTCACCGACCTGCGGGACCTGCGTCACGGCCTGGCCGTCGACGGCCAGGATCAGGTCACCGGGCTTCAGCTTGCCCTCGGCCGGCGACTTGTCCGCGACCGTCGACACCTTCGTGTGGAACGGGACGTTCGCCGCCTGCAGCGCCGCCGCGACCGCACTGTCCTGGGACCCGGTCATCTCCGCGGTGTTCTGCTGTTCGACCTCGTCGGCGCTCTGGCTCGGCGGATAGATGATGTCGCGCGGGAACAAGTCGTGGTGCGGGTCGAGCCAGTTCCGCATCGCCTGCGGAAGCGTCAACTGCCGGTCCGGCGAAGTCACCGACACCGTGGTCAGGTCCAGCTGGCCCGACGTCGGGAAGGTCTCGTGGCCGGTGATCTCGATGACCGGCTTGCTCTTCGCCGATCCGAGCGTGTCCTTGACCGGTCCGGGGCTGAACGAGACGAACGGCACCGGGAACGCGGTCACCAGCCCCAACGAGACGACGAGCACGACGATCGAGGTGACCAATGTGGCGGTACGACGTGTCACGAACCCTGCCCTGCGATCTTGGTGGAGCCGGAGCCACGGTCCTCGGAGACCGGCTGATGGTTACGACGACCCAGGCCCCGCCGGCGTTCCGGAGTGGCCCGCGGGCCCGGCGCGGCGAGCGCTGCGTTGAAGCGGCGGAACTCGTCCACCGACGCGAAAGGGCCACCGGACCGGCGTGGCTCACGGGTGCGCCAGCCGCGCCAGGCTGCCCAGCACATCGCGAGCAGCGTGGCGACCAGCGGGAACGCCAGCCACGCCAAAACCTTCATCCGGCCACCTTCATGCGCCCAGCGTACGGGTCAGTGAGCGCCGACCCACTCGCTGCCACCGTCGGCGAAGTGCTGGTGTTTCCAAATCGGGACCTCTGCCTTGAGGTCGTCGATCAGCTGCCGGCAGGCCGCGAAGGCGACATCGCGGTGCGATGCGGCCACCGCGACGATCACCGCGGCGTCCCCGATGACGAGGTCTCCGGTCCGGTGAACGGCCGCCAGCGCAGTCACCGCGGGGTCGTCACAAACACGCTGCGCGACCTTCCGGAGATGCTCGATCGCGTCCGGATGCGCCTCGTAGCTGAGCCGGTCGACCGGCTTCTCCTGGTCGTGGTTGCGCACAGTGCCGATGAAAAGCGCAGTTCCACCCGCCGTCGGATCGGCGACAGCAGCCAGCACCTCGTCGCTCGACAACGCGCCGTCGCGGATGTCCAGCAGCCTGATCGCGTCGCTCATCGCTTCCTCATTCCCGCCGGGTCCCCCACCTGCAGACCACACCATTCCATTCCCCGCAGCGCAATTCTCCCTCCAACCCCGCATTTCCCCGACACCGCCTACCGCTTCGGCGTCAACGGGCGCTGCGCTGTGTGTCCCGGCGTATACCGGGAGAGACTGTTGCCCTCTTCACCTAGTTGCCGGACCGTCCCCCGGCTCAGCTCGCGGCGAACACCAGGCGTGAACAGTTCACCGGGCGCGGAACTCGTGGATCGAACCAGTACGTTTGGAGTAGTACGCCCCACCCGCACAGGAAGGCCCTCCGATGAGCGACGAACCGGAAAACCCGGACAACCCCTTCAAGGGCACGCCGTTCGAGGCCATGTTCCAGCAGTTCTCCGGTGCGGCCGGCGCGGGCGGCACCCCGGACCTGAACGCGATCTTCGCGCAGGTCCAGCAACTGCTCAGCGGTTCGGCCGACGGCAAGCCGGTGAACTGGGACCTGGCCAAGGACATCGCCCGCAAGACGGTCTCCGCCGCCGGGGACCGGTCGATGACCGCGACCGACGGCGACCGGGTCGCCGACGCGGTCCGGCTCGCCGAGCACTGGCTGGACGACGCGACCACATTGCCCGAGGTCTCCGCGACCTCGCAGGCGTGGAGCCGCGCCGAGTGGGTCGAGAACACGCTCCCGGTCTGGCAGACCATCGTCGACCCGGTGGCCGAGCACGTCGCCGGTGCGATGGGCAACGCGCTGCCCGCCGAGGCGCAGCAGTTCGCCGGTCCGATGGCCGGGATGCTGCGGCAACTGGGCGGCTCGGTGTTCGGCGCCCAGGTCGGGCAGGGCCTCGGCGAGCTCGCCGGCGAAGTGGTCAGCTCGTCCGACATCGGCCTGCCGCTCGGCCCGACCGGTCAGGCAATCCTGCTGCCGGACAACGTCGCGAAGTTCGCCGAGGGTCTGGGGCTGACCGACGAGGACGTCCGGCTGTACCTGGCGCTCCGCGAGGTCGCCCACCAGCGGCTGTACGCCGGTGTCCCGTGGTTGCGGCAGCACCTGCTCGCCGCGGTCGCCGACTACGCGGCCGGGATCGAGGTCGACACCGGCAAGATCGAGCGCGCGATGGCCGACATCGACCCGCAGAACCCGGAAGCCATGCAGGAGGCCCTCGCCGGCGGTCTCTTCGAGCCCGAGGACTCCGAGCAGCAGAAGGCTGCCCTGGTCCGCCTCGAGACCACACTCGCCCTGGTCGAAGGCTGGGTCGACGACGTCGTACGCGAAGCCACCAAGGACCGGATGCCCGCCGCCGTTCAGCTCTCCGAGACGGTACGCCGCCGCCGCGCCGCCGGAGGCCCCGCCGAGCAGACGTTCGCCACCCTGGTCGGTCTCCAACTCCGCCCGCGCCGCCTCCGCGACGCCGCCAACCTCTGGGCAGCCGTCCGCGACGCCCGCGGTGTCGAAGGCCGCGACAACCTGTGGTCCCACCCCGACCTGATGCCCAGCACCAGCGACCTCGACGACCCCATCGGCTTCGCCCAACACGCCGGCGAACTAGCCAACATCGACATCACCGACTTCCTGGACGACCCCGCCGACCCCTCTGACCCTCAGGACAACTCCGGCGACACCCCCAAGTAGCTGACGCACGGGATCGTGCCGGTGGGTCCCGGGTGTGTGGCGGGAGATGGCGCACGGGACACTGGGGGCATGCTTCGTGGGGACGCGGTTCGGGTTTTGGAGGGGTGGGAGGCGCCGGATCCTGGGCAGGAGGAGTTGCGGGTGCACTACCTGCGGCACTTGGCTGAGCATGCGGATGGGATGTGGCGGACGTGTCGGCCGGAGCATGTGACAGCCAGTGCGCTGGTAGTTGATGGGCTCGGCGAGAAGACGCTGCTGACGTTGCACAAGACCGTCGGCCGCTGGCTTCAGCTCGGTGGGCATTGCGAGCCCGGCGACACCACGCTGGCCGGCGCGGCGCTCCGTGAAGCAACCGAGGAGTCCGGTTTGACCGGTCTGACGGTCAGCTCGCAGCCCCTCCAGCTCTCACGCCACCTACTTGAAGCGGGCGGATGCGCCGACGCGTACCACCTCGACGTCCAGTTCCTGGTGACGGCAACTACGGACACGCAGTACGTCGTCAGCGACGAGTCGGACGACCTCGCCTGGTTCGCCCTCGACGCTCTCCCACAGGACACGGACACAAGCGTCCAAGCCCTCGCGGCGCGCGCACTTCAGCGCATACCCCAACTCTGACAGGGATTCGCGGACAAAACCTGTGGGCCGGCCCAAGTCAGCCGGCCCACCTCCCCACCACAGAGCACCCCCACCCCGCTCTGCTTCCCCCACCGATACCGCTCCCCGTGCCCCCGAATGGCATTGCTTCCCCGTAATCCCCGCTGTTACTGCTCCCCGTGCGTACTCCCCCGTGCCCCGTCGCTTCAGCATCCCCGGTGAACCGCCGCTGTCACGGCTCCCCGCTTGCGTTACGTCCCCGTTGGTGTTGCGTCCCCGTGACCCGTTGCTCAGCGTGACCCGTGAGCCGCCGCTACCGCTGCTCCCCCGTGCGTACCCCCGTGCCCCCGTTCATTCAGCGTCCCCGTCAACCCCCGCCGTTACTGCTCCCCCGTTCGCGGTGGCTCCGCCGTGCTCCGTTGGTTCAGCCTCCCCCGGTGAACCGCCGCTGCCGCGGCTCCCCCGCTTGCGATGCTTCCCCGTTGGTGTTGCGTCCCCGTTGGTGTTGCGTCCCCGTGACCCGTTGCTCAGCGTTCCCCGTGAACCGCCGCGACCGCTGCTCCCCCGCGCGTACCCCCGTGCCCCCGTTCATTCAGCGTCCCCGTGAACCCCCGCCGTTACTGCTCCCCCGTTCGCGGTGGCTCCGCCTGCTCCGTTGGTTCAGCGTCCCCCGGTGAACCGCCGCTGCCGCTGCTCCCCCCGCTTGCGATGGTTCCCCGTTGGTGTTGCGTCCCCCGTGCCTCTTCGCCGTTGTCGGCGCGGTCCCCGTTGTGTTGCCGCCGCATCCCCCCGATGCGGCTGGGTTCGTCGCGTACCGCCCCTGAACGGCATCGGCGAGGTGTGCCGGGCTTCCCCCGAAGTCCCTGCTGCATGGTGAACGAGCGGCCGAGAAGAAGGTGACGGCTCAGGAGTGACGAAGTATGGATCTTGTCGCGTCCCAACCCTCAAGCCCCGGATCCAGTCGCGCTAAGTCAGCATTCGATCGCAGACGGTGCCAACCAGGCCCGACCGCGACGGCGTGCCGACGGGGCTTGCGGGCTTCCAGTTCGGCGAGTGGCGTGTCGAAAGTGGGTGCGAGTTCGCCCACCCAGTCCGCGACAGGCACACTCACGCCGATCGCCGCCACCGTGCCGTCCTCGGCGGGCGTCACCGCGACATCGGCGTGCGCAAGCGCCCGGAACAACTTGCCGATCAACAGCCCCGGCAGATCAGGCACGTCGTACGACACCGCAACGACTGCCGCAGCCGGCCCGGCGAGCTCCACCGCGTGCAGCACGGGCCTCGCAGGATCGACGGCGTACGTCGGCGTTCCGGGCCAGGTCAACGCGCTCATCTCGGCCACGGCCCTGTCGTCACCAGCAACCGCGACGGCGACCTCGACCCGGTCCAGAGCGGCCAGCACCTCGTACGTGTCCTCGGCCAACGCCAGCCGCCACGCGTCGGGATCCCGGCCCGGCGGCGCCCACGTACCATGGCCTGGTACGACGACGACAACGACTCGGCGATCCGTCATGCGGGAGCGCTCAGGTCGTACGCGTCGCGGGCGGCCGCAACCTCGGGCATGTGCCCGTCGGCCCAGGACTTGATGGCGGAGATGAGGGGCATCAGCGTGCCGCCCAGCGGTGAGAGTTCGTAGTCGACGCGGACCGGCACCGACGGGGTGACCGAGCGCGTCAGCAGGCCGTCCCGTTCCAACGAGCGCAGCGTCTGGGTGAGCATCTTCTGGCTGACTCCGGCGATCCGGCGGGACAGGTCGGAGTACCGCTGGGGGCCGTCAGCGAGCGCCGTCAGCACGAGCGTCACCCACTTGTCGCTGATCCGGTCGAGCAGCTGCCGAGCCGGGCAGGTCGCCAGGAACGAGTCGTACTCGCGGGCAGCGTCCTCCCGGCGTTGGGCGGCGGTACGGGTCGGCATGGCTCTCCTCCTCGTGCGGTACGCACTCCGAAGTACGTACTTCCCACCAGAGAGTAGCTCTCCCACAGTGGTGCGCTCACACCCACGAATCAAGGAGAGAACGATATGCGCGCACTGGTAGCCCGGCGGCTCGACGGGCCGGACACGATCGAGCTGATCGAGACCGACGTACCCGAGCCGGCCGCGGGCCAGGTACGGATCAGGGTGACCGCGGCGGCGGTCAACCCGGTGGACCTGGCGGTCAGCAGCGGCGCCCCGGTCGACTACGGCCTGACGGCAGCGCGGGAGCAGTACGGCCTCGGCTGGGACGTCGCCGGCGTTGTGGATGCCGTCGGACCAGGTGCTCAGTTTCAGCGCGGCACCCCGGTCGTCGGCGTGGCTGACCTGCTGGCGCAGACCCTCAAGACGCATGCGGAGTACGTCGTACTCAACGCAGACACAGTCACTCCGGCCCCACAGGGCATGGAGCTCGAGAGCGCAGCAACGTACGGACTGAACGGCCTCACAGCCCTGCAGGCGGTCAAAGCGATCCGTGGCGAGACCGTACTCATCACGGGAGCCGCAGGCGGCGTCGGCGGCTACGCCGTCGAACTGGCCAGCACCTAGACAAGACAGTCATCGCCAGCGCATCAGCGGCCGACGAAGAGCTCGTACGTCAACTCGGCGCGGACCACTTCGTCGACCGCAACCACGACCTGGCAGCTGCGGTACGACGAATCGCACCGATAGGCGTTGACGGCGTGGTGGACGCAGCGATCGTCGGAATCGGTGCACAGGAAGCAGTCCGCAACGGAGGCCAACACGTTCACCTGCTAGGCGGTCCGCGACCCCCTCACCTGAGAGGCATCACGGTGGAGCAACTATTCATCCACGCGAACCGCAAGGAGCTGGAGGAGCTCACACGTCTCGTAGAAACCAAGGTGATCTCAACGCGGGTCGCCGACACCTACGAGCTCAGCAACGCCCTGCAGGCCTACAAACGACTCGCGGAGGGAGGGGTCCGCGGTCGTCTGGTACTGATGCCGTAGGCATCAAGCGATCGCCGACAACTCAGTAGTAATGAGGCCGAGCCGCAGAGCGGTCATGATCGCGTTGGCACGATTGGTAGCGCCCAACTTCTCGTACAGCCGGGCGACGTAGGTCTTCGCTGTCGACAGGCTCACGTACATCGAGCCCGCGATGGCCGGGACAGACTGGCCGGTCGCCAGCAACGACAGAACTTCCTGCTCCCTCGGGCTCAGTGCGAGGGAGCAGACAGTCGGCAGGGTGGCCTGTCCCCGCCGGGCGAGAGCCGACGCGAGGCCTGTCGCGGTGAAGGACGCCGCCGCCACAGCGGCATGCCGGATCGCCCCGAGCACCTCGGTGTTCGGGGCGGTCTTGGCCACGAACGCGGACACCCCGGTCTCCAGCGCGCGGAAGAGAACGTCGTCCTCGTCGTGCGACGTCAGTACGACGATGCCGAGCGACGAGTGCCGATCGCGTAACTCCCGGGCGAGCCGAAGGCCGTCGGCGTCCGGTAGCACCACGTCGAGCACCACGACATCCGGATGAGTGGCCGCGATCCGGGCGGGCGCCTCCGCGGCGAGACCGCACTCGCCGACGACGGTGATCTCCGCGTCGGCGCTGACAAGTCCGACGAGCCCGTATCTGGTCAGGGTGTGGCCGTCGACAACGACGACCGAGATTGGTCCGCTCATGATCTGCCCCCGTGGAAGCCCCAGCGCAACGTGACGACTATCACGTGCTGTAATGATCATCGGACATGCGTCACAGGTTGTTACGCCGATCACTCTGGGTGTTTTTAATCTAAACGCCCTAAACACCTGGTTACCAAGTTGCGAACTCAACCAACCAGGGCGCCGTACCAGGAAGCCACCGGCGCCGCCGCGAAGAGGGCCAACAGAACCCCACCGATCATGAACGGCCCGAACGGCAGCGCAGTCTTCCGCCCGCCCCGTCCGAGGGCCAGCACGGCGATACCCACGAGCGCGCCGAGTACGAACGCGACGAAGGCGCCGACGAAGAACGCCTGCCACGACAGGAACGCCAATACCCCGCCCACGAGGCCGGCCAACTTGACGTCCCCCCACCCCATACCGGCCGGATACACGAGCACCAGCGACATGTAGAACGCGAACAACATCGCCCCGCCGATCACGGCCCGAGCGAACGCTCCCCAGTCGTGCCCCCACGCCGCGGCGCCGGCCAACAACCCCAGGAGGATCGGGTACGACGGCGCGACGATTGCGTTCGGCAACCGCCGTACGTCGAGATCGATCAACGCCAACGCAATCCCCGCACCCGTGAACCACAGGTACGCCGGCAGCGCTGCACCGACCCCGACCCGCAACGCGACCGCGGCGAACAGCACCCCGGTCGCCAACTCGACCAACGGATACCTCACGCTGATCGGCAGCCGGCAGTCGGCACACCTCCCGCGCAACAGGATCCACCCCAACACCGGAGCGTTGTGCCTGGACCGCACCAAACTCCCACACCGCGGACAATGCGACGGCGGCCGAACCACAGACTCCCCCCGCGGCACGCGATACACCACGACGTTCAGGAAGGATCCGACCAGCAGCCCCAGAACGCCGGCGAACGCGGCAATCATCCCGGCCTCGACCAACTGAGCACGGTGACCTGCCGATGCCCAGGACTCGGCGCCATCGGGTTCGTGTCGACGAGTGCGACCTTCGACCGCAGGACCGGCGTACCGCCCGTCGAACAAGGCCCTGCACCGGAGCAGATGTAGGCGGACAAGTACAGGCTGAACACGAACCCAGGCGAGTCGTCAGGCACCTCGATCACCACGCCGCCGTACGAGAAGCTGCCTGTCTCCTTGACCCAGAGCGATCTCGAGATGACCCCGAACCGGAACACCTGCTCCTGTGCGTTGTTGAGAGTGATGTCCAAGGCCGCCTTCGGCGTGTACGTCGTACCCTGCACATAGAACTTGTTCCCCGGGTCACCGGTCGACGTCAGGAGGGCGCAAGAGGTCGTGTGCTGGCCGTTGCGGGTGTACGGACCGGTCGCGATGCAGCCGCTGCCGGCTCGCAGGGTCGGCGGCAGGAAGGTGAGCTCGAGCTTGAGGCTGTCCACCCGCTCGATCCCCGCGTGCTTCACCGTTGCCGAGTAAGCCAGCGTGGTGGTGCTGAGTGTTCCGGCGTTCACCAGTTGCGCCAGTTGGCCTGTCCCGCCTTGTGACACGTCCAGCGAGTCGGTGTGCATGGCGGTGTCGCCGTAGGACGGGACGGTGACCGTGAACGGCGTACCGCCGGTCGGACTGACCTGCACCGACAGGCTGTCTTGTGTCGAGCCGGCCGTGTTCCCGTGGACGGCAACGAGCTTCGCGGAGGTGAGGATGGAACCCACCGGAATGGGAGTGGTGGGCTGATAGCCGGTGACGGTCACTGTGCCCGTCTGTTGGTTGTTTCCGTTCTTGGTCCAGGTCGCGCTCTGACCGTCCGTCTGGCCGATCCAGCCGGCGTTGGTGAAGGTGCCGGCGTTGGCAACTCCGGACATCGTCAGTGCGCTCGACCCGGTCCACGCCACCGGAGAGTCGGCGCCAGTCGTCTGCCCGTAGACCGCGACCGGCGCCTTGTTGGTGTGGTACGAGCCGCAGATCTCGGACTGACCGGCGCCGACGATCAGTTGACTGTCCCCACCGAAGATGAACTGGACGCCGACCGCGTTGGCGTTGCTGATCGGGTTGTCACAGGCGCCCGGGATCGTTGGCGGCACCGACGGTTGGGCGATCGGGGTGCCGGCGCCGTTGACCGGGGTCCCGGCGACGAGGTAACCGTCGTCGATCGTCCAGGTGTCAAGGCCGGAAGGCAGCAGCGGGTTCGGGTTGGTGCCGCCGTTGCGGAAGTCGAAGTAGTACGTGCCGGGCTTGAACCACCAGACGCTGTGCCTGCATTGGCTGTTGCCGTGCATCATGGTGGTCAGTCCGACCGCGTCGTCGTAGGTGCCCGGCTCGAAGACGACGACCGAGTTGGCTGTCGTGCAGCTGGGCAGCGCACGGTGCACCGGGACCGATGCAGCGTCGGACACGTAGTTGGGGTCGTCGCCGAGCTGGTTGCTCGCGTTGCCGATGTTGCAGGTGGGCGGCGGGCTGCTCTGGATCGACCCGCTGCAGGAGGTCCGTGCCGCGACGACGGCGTTCGTGTTGAGACTGCCGTTCACCACGTTGATGTTCGAGTTGGAGAACACGTTGCCGTGGACCCGGAACGTCGAGCCGGTGTTCTGGGTGATGTTCAGGCCGTCTTCGGACGTCCTGCCGAGAGTCAGGATCGCGTTGCCGGGGCGGTTGCAGTTCGACAGGGACGGGCACTGGATCAGGACCTGCTTGGGGTCGGCTTGGCAGGTTACCGCGGCCGAGTTCGTGCCGTAGAAGTTACTCAGTTGAAGGGTGTCGCTGGTACCGAAGCAGTTCTGCCCGGCGTTGTCGTTGTAGTTGCTGTTCCGGAGGTTGTTGATCGCGGCCTGCATCGCGCCGTCGGCGTTGTACGTATCGGATACCTGCGAGCGCAGACCCACAGTGGTCCGGACGCTGGTGTCGGACAGCGTCAGCAACGCACTCAGGCTGAGCGCGATCACGGTGATCACGATCAGCGCCAGGACCAGTGCCGCCCCGTCATCGTTGGTGATGCGCTTCCTCATTGTTGCCTCCGCTGACCGTTGAGAGTGACCGCGTAGTCCGCAGCGGATCCCTTCGTAACCTGGAAGGTCAGCGAGATCTGGCTCGGTACTGCGGACGCCTCGCAAGTGCTCGAACAGGTCACGGCCACGCTCCCCGGCTTCACGTTGTGCGCCAGTACGACATCGCTCCCGGGCGTGATCGCCGGCCCGATGCACTTGATCCGGTGCAACTCGCTGACGGCGCCCGCCGGAAGCAGGTAATAGGCGACGACATCCGTCGTAGGGTCGGTCTGCGGCACGCCTTGCCAGGCGTCCGAGAGCAGCCGCAGTACGGCAACCGGAGTCGTCGAGGTCCCGCAGGTGTATCCGCCGGCGTTGTATGCGGCATTCAGCTGGACGGACTGCTTGAACGGTACCGAGTTCGCGTTGATCGAAGCCCAGTCGCGCAGGCCGACCTCGGCGACGTCGCGGGCGAAGTACGACGAACTGATCTGTGCGTCGTGCGACAACTCGAGCCGGTTCGAGGTTTCGGCCGTGTTGTGGAAGGCGCCGATGACGACATTCGCCAGCGGTACGACGATCACTGCGAGGATCGCGACAGCGACGAGCAGTTCGACCAGGGTGAATCCGTCGTCGGGATGGCGTACGCGGGTCAACATGACGTGTCCAGTCCGCACGGCTTCCGCAGTACGACGGTCACTCGCTCGCTCGCGCGGCCGTCGTTGCTCGCGACCTGGAGAATCAGCCGCTGCAGACCGAGATCGGTGGCGCAGCTGGTCTGCCACGAGCTGCCGCTCCAGTACCTGACCGAGCCGGCGACGACCGATTTCGTGTAGCCGGTGGGGACGGTGAACGACGGCAGGTTGTACGGCGTGATCGATCCACAGCTGTCCACATAGTTGCCATTGGCTACGAAAGTCTGGATCGCCTCGGCGTAGTCGCGGACGGCCGTGCCGGCGGTCGCCTGCTTGCGGTGTACGTCGGAGACCAACACGCTGGTGACCAGACCGGCCATGATTGCGACCACCGCGATTCCCATGATCGCGACTGCTATCAGCAACTCCAGCAGGGATTCTCCACTCTCGTCCGTGGTCATGACTGGACCTGGCGGAAGATGCCGTACATCGCGGAGACCAGGGCGACGGCGACGAAGCCGACGATGATGCCCATGACGACGATGACGAGGGGTTCGAAGAGGCCGATGAGTTTCTTGAGTTTGTAGTCCAGTTCGCCCTCGTAGTACGCGGCGGTGACTTCCAGTTGCGTGTCCAGCGTCCCGGTCTCCTCGCCTACGCGCATCATCTGCGCGGCGGTCTTCGGGAACAGCTTGGTCGCGGCGAGTGGACGGGCGAGGCCCTCACCCTCCAACAGGGCCTCACCCGCCACGCCGAGGGATCGCCGGAAGACCAGGTTCGGCAATGAACCGGTGGCGACCCGCAGAGCCTCCGGGAGTTGTACGCCCGCGCCGACCATCGACGACAGGATGCGGCAGAAGCGCTCGACCAGCGCGAACTGGATCGTCCCGCCGAGGACCGGCAGCGCGAGGAACACCCTGTCCCGCAGATACCGGCCGCCTTGGGTCTGCACGACGCTGAAGATCAACAGTGCAAGTACGGCCGCGCCGCCGGCCAAGGCCCACCACCACGCGGCGAAGAAGTCGGTGACGGCGAGCAGCATGCGCGTCGGCAGCGGCAGCGTGGCGTGCAGGCTCGCGAAGAAGGCCTTGAACTGCGGCAGCACGAACGCGGCGAGGACGATGACCGTGACCATCGACATCACCGCGACGACGGACGGGTAGATCATGGCCTGCTTGACCTTGCGCCGCGCCTCCAGGTCCCGTTCCAGATATCTCGCCAGTTGCCCGAGTACGGTGTCGAGCTGACCGCTCAGCTCGGCCGAGCGGAGGATGCCGCGGTAGAACTCCGGGAAGATCTTCGGATGCCGGTCGAAGCAGTCCGAGAGTTTCTCGCCGCCGCGCAATCCGTGCTCGACCTCGCCCATCATGCGCCGTACCGAGGCGTTGTCCGACTCCTCGCCGAGGGAGTGCACGGCGTCGATCAGCGGCATGCCCGCCTTGATGAAGGCACCCAGCTGGCGGGAGAGGTGCATGACCTCCTCGCGCTTGACCCGGCGTGGCGTGATCTCCAACTGCAGGACGCTGCGCTTCTCGGTGACCCGGATGTCGCGCAGTTCGCGTTCGTAGAGCGCGAGCTCGGCGTCCTCACGGCTCTCGGCCTTCGTGGTGCCTCTCGCGACCTGGCCGTTCGGAGCGATCGCGACGTACGCGTATCTGGCCATCGTTCAGCTCCCGACCATGTAGATGGATCGCATGACCTCACCGATGGTGGTGACGCCCTGCCCGACCAGTCGGATGCCCTCCTCGGTCAAGGTGCGCATGCCCTCGTACCTGGCAGCCTTCCGGATCTCGTCGTGGGAGGCGCGGTCAACGATCAGCTCGCGGATCGCGTCCGACACCGGCATCAGCTCGTACACGCCGGTCCGCTCCAGGTATCCGGTGTGGGCGCAGAAGTTGCAGCCTGCGCCGCGGACGAAGCCCTCTGTCGGGAGGCTTCCACCAGCACTGGCGAGGAAGGCCAGCTCTTCCGCCTTCGGTTGGTAGTACTCGCGGCAGTTCGTGCAGATCCGGCGTACCAGGCGCTGCGAGACGACGGCGGTCACCGAGGACGCGATGAGGAAGGTCTCGATCCCCATGTCCAGCAGGCGATGCAGTGCGGTCGCTGCGTCGGTGGCGTGCAGCGAGGACAATACGAAGTGTCCGGTGAGGGCGGACTGTACGGCGATCCGCGCGGTTTCGACATCGCGGACCTCGCCGACCAGGATCACGTCGGGGTCCTGTCGCAGGATCGAGCGCAGCCCGCCGGCGAACGTGATGCCGGCTGCCTCGTTGATCTGGATCTGGTTGATCGAGTCGAAGGTGTACTCGACCGGGTCCTCGATCGTCATGATGTTTCGCTCGGGGTTGTTGATCTCGCCGAGCGATCCGTACAAGGTGGTGGTCTTGCCGCTACCGGTAGGCCCGGCGCAGATCACCATGCCGTACGGCGCCCGCAGCAGACCCGAGTACGTCGCCGCCATGTCGTCCGGCATCCCGAGTTGCTCCAGGCGGTACAGCGGCCGGCTCTTGTCCAGCAGCCGCAGGACGACCTTCTCGCCGCCGACCACAGCGGTCGTCGAAACCCGGATGTCGACCGGGCGGCCCTCGACGTCCATGCTGATCTGACCGTCCTGCGGACGTCGGCGCTCGACGATGTTCAGGTCGGCGAGGATCTTGATCCGGCTGACGACAGCGGGTCCGATCGAGCCCGGAAGCTCGAGTACGTCGTGCAGCGCCCCGTCGATCCGGTACCGGACCCGGACGCGGTCGCCGTGCGGCTCGATGTGGACATCCGAGGCGCGGTCGCGCAGTGCCTGGGTGATGACAAGCTGGACGACCTGTACGACCGGAGCGTCGTCGCTCGCACCGGGCCCGTCGTCACGGAGGTCCTTGCGCACTGCGTCGCGCGCCTCGAAGACCTTGACCCGGTCGTCGATCCCGGTCAGCGCGCGGTACGCCGTACCGATCGCGTGCAGGACGTCGGTCGGCGCCGCGAGCTTGAGGATCACCCGGCGGCCGACGGCTGCCTGCAGTTCCTCGTGCACGCCCGGATCGGCGACCGCGGCCGTGACGATGTCGTCGTGGACTTCCAGCGGTACGGCGACCAGGTAGCGAGCGGTTCGCTCATCGATCAGGGCGGCAGCAGCCGGGTCAGGACTGACGGTCCGCAGGTCGACAAGCTCGAGGTTGCGCTGCTCTGCCAGATGACGGGTTCTGGTCCGCTCGATGTGCAGGTCCTGCTCGGTCGCTGCTGGGAGGACCTCGGCGCGTGGCGCCGGCGCGGCGTGCCGCGGCTCGGGCTGGTTGGGCTTGCGGAGCTTCATGCCGGCACCCCCGCCCGAAGGCGCGGACGTGCCTCGACGTCCTTCGGGTAGAGGCTGCGCGCGACCGCATCGTCGTACGAGACGACTCCGTTCTGCACCAGGGTCGAGAGCGATTGCTCAAGCGTCTGCATGCCGTCGCGCTGGCCGGTGACGACCGAGTTGCGCAGCTGGTGCGTCTTGCCTTCCTTGATCAGGTTGCGGATGGCGGCGTCCGCAACCATCACCTCGTACGCCGCGATCAGGCCGCCGCCGATTCGTGGGATCAACCGTTGGTACACCACGCCGGTGAGGGCTGCGGCCAACTGGACCCGCACCTGCGCCTGCTGCTCGCCAGGAAAGACATCGATGATGCGGCCGAGGGACTGCGCCGTGTCGTTGGTGTGCAACGTGGCGAACACCAGGTGGCCGGTCTCGGCGATGGTGAGGGCGAACCGGATCGACTCCAGGTCGCGCATCTCACCGACCAGCAGGACGTCAGGGTCCTCGCGGAGAGCCGATCGCAGCGCGTCCGGGAAGCTCGCGGTGTCGCTGCCGACCTCGCGCTGGTTCACGGCGGACAGCTTGTGCTCGTGGACGTACTCGATCGGGTCCTCGACCGTGATGATGTGGCAGGCGCGGTCCGAGTTGATCTTGCCGATCATCGCGGCCAGCGTGGTCGACTTGCCGGAACCGGTCGGGCCGGTGACCAGGACCAGGCCTTGGTGCTTGCGCGCGAAGTCGTACAGGATCGGCGGCAGGCCGAGTTCCTCCATCGTCGGAATCTGGCGCGGGATCATCCGGAGGGCGACGGCGGTGTCACCGCGTTGGGTGAACGCGTTGCCGCGGATCCGGGCCTCGTCGCGCCAGGAGAACGAGAAGTCGTGTTCGTGCTTGGTGTTCCAATCGGACGCCTGCTCACGGGTGAGTACTTCGCCGAGCAGCGCGTCGGTGTCGTCGCGGGTCAGGGGGTCCAGGCCGTGAACGGAGTACAGGCTTCCGTGTACGCGGATCTGGGGCGGCATGCCCGCGGTCAACAGGAGGTCGGTGCCGCCCGCGTTCCAGAGCTCTTCGAGCAGCAGGTCAACCCGGCTGCCACGAGCAAGACTGATCATGGTGCTCTCCAGGAGATGGTCGATGGAAACCGGTGGGGAGAGGCGCTTGGGGTCCCCCCTCCCCACCGGGGTCTCAGGTGGTTAGCCCTTGTAGCCGGCGCAGGGGCTGCCGGCCAGGCCCTGGAGCGTCGTGATCGTGGTGTCCGAGGCGGCGAAGTCCACGTCAGCAGCCGGCTGGTGCAGGAACCCGCTACTAACGAGCCCCGCCATGTCGTGCGGGTACTTGGTGTTCTGCGCGTATGCGGCTTCTGCCGCAACCGACACCGTCTTGACGTCTGCCTTGCAGGCGGACTGGGCGCCCCGGTCCTGGATGCCGTTGACCGCGAAGACGACGATGCCGGACAGGATGCCGAGGATGACGATGACCATCAGGAGTTCGATCAGGGTGAAGCCGGACTGGTTCTTGCGGGCTTCGTGGATTCGGTTGAGCATGATGTGTTTCTCTTTCTGTACAAAGGGTTTGATGGTTTGTGGGCGTGCTACGCGGAGGGCGGATCGCGGCTGCACCTCCCGTCGCTTGCGGCGAGGGAGGCCGCGAGTTCGCGGATCGCCTGGCTGACGGGGTGGTCCGGGTAGCCGACGGTGATGGGTTCGCCGCGATTGATCGAGGCGGGTACGTCGGTCCAGTTGGGGAGCTGGATCGTGATCGGGCTGCGGAGCAGCTGATCCACGTCGGCGACGGTGAGGCCGTTGCGGCTGTCCGACCGGTTGACGACGACCGACCGCGAACTCGCGTCGTACAACAGGTCGAGGATGTCGAGGGTCAGTCGCAGGTTCTTCAGCGACGGCCGTTCCGGCGTCGCGACCAGCACCTGGTGGTCGGCCGCGTCGAGCGCCGCCAGTACCGACGCGTCGAACTGCGCCGGGGTGTCGACGACCACGTAGTCGTACGCCTCCGGCAGTACGCGCAGCAGCTCGTCGACGAGGGCGTGGGGGATCTGGGCGGCTTCTCCCGGCCCTGTCGGAGCCAGGAGACAGTCGAAGTTGGGACGGTACGGCGTCATCAGTTCGGGCAGCTGGTCGGTGGTCAGGGCGCCGGCCCAGCGGACGGCGTCGCAGAGGCCGCGTTCGGCGCGGAGGCCGAGGACGCATGCGACGTCGCCGAACTGCAGGTCCAGATCGACCAAGCAAACGCGCCGGGTACCGAGGGCGCACAAGGTGACGGCCAGATTCGTGGCCACGGTTGTCTTTCCGCAGCCGCCCTTGGCGGCAAAGACCGTGATGACACGCCCACTCGGCATTTCGGCACCCCCCGCCGCCACTCTGTGTCACTCCATTACGGAGTAAAGAGTGTCGATCTGCGGGAATCCGTCACAGCGGGTGAAAGGACGACACCCTGTCAGCCGAACGGATGACAGGTGTCAGGTGAGGGCGGTGTGGAGGCGGAGGGCTACTTGGATGTCCAGGGTTCGTTCTGGGGATTGCCAGGAGGTGCCGAGGAGGGTGGTGATGCGGTCTAGGCGTTGTTGGACTGTGTTGGGGTGGAGGTGGAGGGTTGTTGCGGCGCGGGTTGGGCTTTGGCCGGCGGCGAAATAGGCCTGCAGGGTGCCGATGAGGTCGGTGCCGCGTTGGGTGTCGTAGTCGAGCACCTGGCCGAGTACGTGCCGCACGTGCATGCGTACGTCGACCTCGGACGCTCCGACCAGTCCGGCCACGCCTAGGTCGTCCGGAGTTGCCGCCTCGCTCGTGCGGCCCAGGCGGAGCATCGTGGTGACAAGTCGTACGGCTTGCCGGTGGGCCTCGACCAGCGGCTCTCCCCACGACGCAGGTCCTGTCACCGCGATCGTGACTCCGGTGCGCTTTGCGAGCTCAGACAGATCTGCTGCCGTGGTTCGAGTGAACAGCAACACCAGGTCTCCACCGTACGGACCGGAGAGCACCAGGCGGTCTTCTAGTGGAGCAGACAGCCGCGCGCGTACACCGGAGTGGTCGCCGCGGCACACCGCGACGACTAGACGGTCGTGTCTGTGCTGTGGCGCGAGTAGACGGAGCCGGTCGGTCAGGGTGCGTGGGTCGGCGCTTCCACTGAGCACGTCGGCCAGCAGATCCGCCTGTGCCCGTTGGGATTGCTCAGCGGCCTGCCGGCGGAAGAGTAGTACCAGCGCAGTGACTACGGCTGCACGCTCCACGATGCGTTGGTCAGCACCGGACAGGTCGTCGGCGCCACCAATGACCAGTGCGCCGAGCCTCTCGCCCTTGGCTGTCGCTGCGACGACCCAGCAGTCACCGCTGCGAGTCAAACGACCAGATACCGACTCCTGCCAAGGAACAGGTGCGCCGGGAACCTGTCCAGCGTTGGCCAGCTCGTTGCCGCTGGCATCAACCAGTACGACCCACACGTCCAGCAGCTCGGCCAGGGCCGCAGCGATCGCATCTACGTCGCCACCGGACAGCACGATCCCAGCAAAACGGTCATGCGCAGCTGCTGCGTGTTCCACGCCCGCATGCGCCGCAGAGAGCTGTTCCAATGCGGCCGCGGTTTCAGCCGCGGCTCGCACTTGGACGATCGTCACAGCAGCCAGGGCTGCCATCGAGCCGAGCAGCGAGACCTCATCGCGACTGAAGGGGCGCCTGGTGCGGTTGGAGGCGAACAGGACGCCCACGAAAGCTCCGTCGACGATCAGCGGCGTTCCGCAGATCGCCACAAGACCTTCGTCGCCTACGGCGTGGTCGATCGCAGTCGTGTGGCGGAACCGCTGGTCTGTTGGGTAGTCCGCGGTCCAGTACGGCTTGTGGGTCTCCGCGACCAGGCCGCCGAGTCCAGCGCCGAGCGGGAGCCGGACCTGCTGGAACTCCGCCGACACAGACCCGTCCGTCGCGCGCATGTACGTGTCTCCACGCGCGGGGTCGTACAGAGTCAGATAAGCGACGTCCACACCGAGCAGACTGCGGGTGCGGTGCACGATCGTGCCAAGTACCGCTCCTGGGTCCCGGGCGGACGCCAGCTCTCGGGCTACGTCGACCAGTGCGGAAAGCTCGGCCTCACGCTTCTTGCTGGCGTCTATGCCGGCCCGGATGCGCAGGGCGAGGTCGCGTGCTACCGCGTCCTCGCCCGCCGCCCGGGCCAGTTCGCTCCCGGGCGCGTCCTCTGCCAGCAGGCGCAGGAGCTCCTCCATGGCCTACAGGGTAGTGAGGTCCCGGCGATGCGTTTCGGAGTACGACGTGACCGCGACGATCGAGATCACCGCGCAGACCGCGACGTAGACGGCGATCGCGTACCCGGAGTCGTACGCCTTGAGCAGGGCGACCGCGATGAACGGGGCGAGACCGCCCGCGATGATCGAGGCGAGCTGGTACCCCACCGAGACGCCGGAGTACCGCACCCGTGTCCCGAACAGCTCGGTGAAGAACGACGCCTGCGGTCCGTACATCGCACCGTGCAGCACCAGCCCGACCGTGACGGCAAGCGCCGCCAGGGCGAAGTTCTTGGTGTCCACCAGCCTGATGAACAGGAAGCCCCACACCCCGACGCCGATCGCACCGATCAGGTACACGGGCCGCCGGCCGATACGGTCCGACAGTGCACCCCACAGCGGGATCGCGAAGAAGTGCACGGCCGCACCGATCAGTACTGCGTTCAGTGCGAACGACTTGCCCATCCCGAGGTGTTCCTTGGCGTAGGTCGCGATCACGATCGTGAAGATGTAGTAGCTGACGTTCTCCGCCATGCGTGCGCCCATCGCGGTCAGTACCTCGCGCGGGTAGCGGGTCAGGACCTCCAGCAGCGGCATCTTGTCGGCCGGCTCCTGCTTGGCCTGCGCCTGCTTGAAGACAGGCGACTCCTCGATCCGCAGCCGTACCCACAGCCCCACCAGGACCAGTACTGCGGACAGCAGGAACGGAATGCGCCAACCCCAGCGGTTGAAGTCGGCGTCCGACTGGAACGCGGCCAGCCCGGCCAGTACGCCGTTGGCGATCAGCTGACCCGCCGGAGCTCCCGCTTGCGGCCAGGACGCCCAGAAACCACGCCGTGCCGGATCACCATGCTCCGACACGATAAGAACCGCTCCGCCCCACTCCCCGCCCAGTGCGAATCCCTGGACGAGCCGGAGGACTGTCAGCAGTACCGGAGCGAGCGCACCGACTTGGGCGTACGTGGGGAGCAGACCGATGGCGAAGGTGGCGAGCCCCATCATCAGCAGGGACAGCACCAGCAGCTGCTTGCGTCCCAGGCGGTCTCCGAAATGCCCGAAGACGACACCGCCGATAGGGCGTGCGAAGAAACCGACTGCGAAGGTAGCGAAGCTCAGCAGCGTTCCCGTGAGCTGCTCGCCCTTCGGGAAGAACAGGTCGCCGAACACCACCGACGCGGCGACCCCGTACAGGAAGAAGTCGTACCACTCCACCGTCGTACCGACGAGACTGGCGCCCACCACCCGGACTATCGACGTACGGGTGCGGACGGGATCTGTGGCTGTCATTGGGCGGACTCCTCAGTTAGTGGGCGGTCCAGCCGCCGTCGAGTACGAACGAGCTCCCCGTGATGGAGGCGGAAGCGGGGCCGCACAGCATGGCCACGAGCTCCGCCACTTCGGCCGGTTCGATCAGCCGCTTCACCGCGACCGGCTCGAGCAGGACCTTGTCCAGTACCTCTGATTCGGACAGACCGTGGGTCGCGGCCTGGTCCGCCAGTTGCGCGGTGACGAGCGGCGTGCGCACGTACGCCGGGTTCACGCAGTTGCTGGTCACCCCGTGCGCCGCACCCTCCAGTGCGACGACCTTGCTGAGGCCTTCGAGCCCGTGCTTCGCCGCGACGTACGCCGCCTTGAACGGGCTGGCCCTGAGCCCGTGGACCGAGCTGATGTTCACGACACGGCCCCAGCCGGCGCCGTACATGTGTGGCAGCGTCTGGCGGATCAGCCGGAATGGGGCCTCCAGCATGAGGCGTACGAGGTAGCTGAACCGCTCCGGTGGGAACTGCTCGACCGGTGCGACCTGCTGTACGCCTGCGTTGTTCACCAGGATGTCTATGTCTGCCGGAAGGTCCTGCAGACGCTCCAGGTCCGACAGGTCGGCTACTACGGTCTCGACACCCTCCAGAGCGTCGAGACCGGCCTGGTCCAGGTCGACGGCCACCACGTGGACGCCGTCCGCTGCCAGGCGCTGGGCACAGGCGGCACCGATACCGGACGCTGCACCGGTGACGAGGGCTCGACGGGTCTCCATGGCGGACGACTGTAGGAATCCGAGCCCGCGGGGACTATGGGATGAGCCCACATATCCGGTGTCCGCGGTGTGGGAGGGTGCGCCACTTATCCACAGGCGGGGCTATCAAGGCAGCGCGGCACGATAGCTGGACCTATTGTTGAAACATGGTCGATATCGAACAGCCGAAGCAGAAGGCCGCCGGCGTGCCCGCCGTGCTGTCGTCGTTCAAGTTCGGTCTCCGCGAGATGGGCGCGGTCCGCAGTACGCGCACCTTCCTGAAGATGAACCAGGACCGCGGCTTCGACTGCCCCTCCTGCGCCTGGCCGGACCCGGAGCACAAGCACACCGCCGAGTTCTGCGAGAACGGCGCGAAGGCGGTGGCCTGGGAGGCGACCCGGAAGCGGGTGCCGCGGGAGTTCTTCGCCGCCACCTCGGTCGCGGACCTGGACCGGATCTCCGAGTTCGACCTCGGCAAGCTCGGCCGGATCACCGAGCCGATGCTGCTCCGGTCCGGCGCCACGCACTACGAGCCGGTCGGCTGGGACGAGGCGTTCCAGGTCGTCGCCCGGCACCTGAAGGCCCTCGCCGACCCGAACGACGCCGTCTTCTACACCTCCGGCCGGACCAGCAACGAGGCCGCGTTCCTGTACCAGCTCTTCGTCCGGGCGTACGGGACGAACAACCTGCCCGACTGCTCGAACATGTGCCACGAGTCCTCGGGTACGGCGCTGTCGAAGGTGATCGGCAGCGGTAAGGGCGCGGTCACGCTGAAGATGCTCGAGGAGTCCGAGCTGATCGTGATCGTCGGGCAGAACCCGGGCACCAACGCGCCCCGGATGCTCACCCATCTCGAGATCGCCAAGCGCAACGGCGCCTCGATCGTGTCGGTCAACCCGTTGCCCGAGCCCGGCCTGATGCGCTTCATGAACCCGCAGAAGCCGCGCGGCCTGGTCGGTAAGGGGACCCAGCTCGCCGACCAGCACCTCGGCATCCGGATCGGCGGCGACCAGGCGCTGTTCCTTGCCCTCGGCCACCTCCTGCTCGAGGCCGAGGCGGCGCACCCGGGCACCGTACTGGACAAGTCGTTCGTCGATTCGCATACCAGCGGGTTCGAGCTGTACGCCAAGCACAACGCCGAGCTGGACTGGCCGGCCGTCGAGCAGGCGACCGGGCTGCGGCGCACCGAGATCGAGGAGCTCGCGCAGCGCTTCATCACGTCGAAGGCGACCGTGGTGTGCTGGGCGATGGGGCTGACGCAGCACCGCGAGGCGGTCGCGACGATCAGCGAGATCGTCAACGTGCTGCTCCTACAGGGCAACATCGGCAAGCCGGGCGCGGGCCCGTGCCCGGTCCGCGGGCACTCGAACGTCCAGGGCGACCGCAGCATGGGGATCTGGGAGAAGATGCCCGACGCGTTCCTGGACCGGCTGGACCACGAGTTCTCGATCACCTCGCCGCGCGAGCACGGCGTCGACGCCGCGGCGACGGTGAAGCGATTGCGGGACGAGGACGTCCGCGTGTTCTTCGCGATGGGCGGGAACTTCGCGTCCGCGACGCCGGACACCGAGGTCGTACATCGCGGGCTGCGCGCGTGCGATCTGACCGTGCACGTGTCGACCAAGCTGAACAGGTCGCATACGATCACCGGCCGCGAGGCGCTGATCCTGCCGACGCTCGGGCGTACGGACCACGACCACACCGCCGCGGGACCGCAGTCGGTGTCGGTCGAGGACTCGCAAGGCGCTGTCCACCTGTCGAAGGGGAACCTGATTCCACCGGCGCCGGAGATGAAGTCCGAGATCGGGATCGTCTGCGGGCTGGCGCAGGCCGTCGTGCCGGACGTCGGGGAGATTCCGTGGGCGGACTTCGCGGACGACTACAGCCTGATCCGGCAGCGGATCGGGCGGGTCGCGGAAGGGTACGAGAACTACGAGGACCGGCTGCGGGCCGGGGACGGCGGGTTCCTGCTGGCGCATGCGGCGCGGGACAAGCGGGAGTTCAAGACGTCGGACGCGCGGGCACAGTTCACCGCGAACGACCTGACCTGGTTGCCGACTGCGCCTGGCCGGTTGTTGCTGCAGACGTTGCGCAGCCACGATCAGTTCAACACGACGATCTACGGGCTCGAGGACCGGTATCGCGGGGTTCACGGGACGCGCGAGGTCGTGTTCGTACATCCGGACGACCTGGCGGAGCTCGGGCTGAAGGACGGTCAGTACGTCGACATCGTGAGCGAGTTCGAGGGGGTTGAACGGCGGGCGCCGCACTTCCGGCTGGTGTCGTACCCGACGGCGCGCGGGTGCGTGGCGGCGTACTACCCGGAGACGAACGTACTCATGTCGGCCGATGACCTGGCGAAGGGCAGTAATACGCCGGTCGCCAAAGGCCTCACCGTCAGGTTGGAGCCGCGCAGCTGAGGACGTCAGCCCAACCAGGAGCCGACGCCGTCCCAGGCGTACTCGAGTTCGTCCGCGACAGCGGGATCCGGCAGGCGGGACGCGACCTGAGCCAGCGCCGTACGCATCGCCCGCATGCCGCCGTGCGCGTCCAGTTGGGCACCGAGCTCGCGGGCACGGGCCTCGCCGGGGCCGGCGTCCAGGTAGTTCTCGGCCTTGCCGATGTCCGTCAGTTCCTGGACGACGGCCTCCAGGTCCAGGTCACCCGTCGGTTGCGATGCGTCCACCGTGCCTCCCTGGCGTTCGTCGGTCGGCGACCTGCCGTTTGACCCACGGTTGAAGTATCGCGAGTACGAGGGCCACCGCGGCGCTGGTCAGCCAGAGTCCCCGCGGGCCGGCGGTCTCGAGGAGTTGGGTGACCGTGAGCGGGGCGATCGTGGTCGCGATCCCCCAGCTCAGGCCGAAGATCGCCAGGTATCGGCCGCGGGCGTTGTCGGGCGCGAGTCCCGAGGCCTGGGTGAGGTAGCGGGTGAGGAGGAAGAGGTCGCCAAGGCTCCAGAGGACTGAGGCGAGCAGGAAGACCGGCAACGTGTGAGCGACGGCGCTGACCAGCAGGCCGGCGGCGAGCAGTACGTACCCGATCGCAATCGATCGGAAGTCGTCGAGTTTCTGGACGCGGAGGAGACGCTGGGCGACGATCAGGACCAGTGCGGAGACTGCGAGAATCACGCCCGTACCGGACTTGGGAATGCCCTGCTCGAGCAGCGTCAGCGGAATGCCGACGACGAGCTGCATGTAGATCGTCGCGAAGACCGTGCCACTTGCCAGCAACAACAAGAGCCGTCGATCCCGCCAGGCAGATCCGTCATACCCACGTCCACTCTCCACCCCTGTGTCCACACCTGCGCCGGCATCTCGTCGTACGTCGGCCGGCAACGCGAGCGCGACCAGTGTGGCGCACGAGAGGCAGGTGACGGCGTCGGCCACGAAGAGCCAGCGCAGGTCCCAGTGGCTGATCGCGGCGGCGAGCAGACCGGCGAGAACTCCCGCACCGGCCAGTGCCGCGCTGTAGAGACCGTACGCAGCAGGACGGTCCTCGGGCGACGTGACGTCGGCGATCATCGCCTGGCTCGGCGGCTCGTAGATCTCGAACGCGAGGCCCAGCAGAACGGTCGCGAGTACGGCGGACCACAACGCGTGGCTCAGCGCGATCCACAACTGGGCGACGGCGCACCCGGTCAGGCCGAGCACGATCGTCCGGCGCCGGCCGAGCCGGTCCGCCAGCTGGCCGCCGAGCAACCGCGACGGGATCGTCGCCGCGCCGAACACCGCGAGGATCAACCCGGTCTGGCTGAGCGACGCCTTGAACTCGACCGTCAGGACCACCCCGAGGAACGGCAGCGTGAACGCGCCGATCTTGTTGACCGCCCGCGCGGCGACCAGGATCCAGACAGTTCGGGAGATTCTGCCGCTCGCGGTGACGACGCTCATCCTCGTACCCCCATGACTGTCTAAGTGGCTATGATCGGTCACGCAAGCCTGAGCCTACGGAGGGATCGCATGACTGGTCAAGTGTCTTTTGATAGTCATGCCCGGAGTGTGCTGGCGGCGTCGGTCGAGTACGTCAACCGCCTGACAGCGGGCTACGCGGGCGGTACGCCATACGCGGCGCCGGCCGACGACCCGGAATCGGTCACGGCTGCGGTGGCGGACGCGCTGACCGCGATCGGGTACCCGCCGAGCGCGCGCCCGCCGCTGGACGACTCCCGCCGCCTGGTCCAGCTCGCCCAGCGCATGCGGGTCGTCTTCGAGGCCGCCAACGCCGGGGACCTGGACGCGGCTGCCACCGAGATCAACGCGCTCCTGCTCGACACCAATGCCCGCCCGCAACTGGACCGCGGCCGGGACCGCCCCTGGAGCCTCCACTTCCACGGCCCCGACGAACAACTGGCGAACGGCTGGGCAGCCGGCTGCGCCGCAGGCCTCGCCCTGGCAGTAGGCAGCGACCTGGCCGGCCGCCTAGGCGTCTGCGCAGCCCCCCACTGCGACCGAGTCTTCGTAGACGTCTCCAAGAACGGCCAACGCCGCTTCCACTCCCCCCAATGCCAAAGCCGAGTAAAAGCCGCCGCCCACCGAGCCCGCCAGACCGCTACCGAGTGAGGACCGGACTGGCCGGGTCCTCGTTGTGGACAACCAGATCTGCTGACTCGGCTGGGTGGACCTCGGAGACGTAGAGCTGTTCGCCTGGGATGTAGCGGGTGCGGTAGCGCTCCTCGGCTGCTGCGAGGGAGGGCATCCATGCGGCGTCGCGGTTGGCGCCTCGGTGGAGGACGGTTTCGAAGGGGACGTGTACGTAGATGCGGAGGTCCCAGTAGTTGTTCAGTTCGGGTCGTTGCAGGAAGCAACCGTCTGCGATCAGGATCGCTTGGGGTGAAGCGGTTCGGATGGGTGTGTCGAGGACGGTGACGGCGTTGGACTCGCGGATTGCGGCCGTGTAGCGCCGGTTGCCACCGGGACCGAGCGGCTCGAGCAGGCGGGCGCGGATCGCTTCGTTGTCATAGACCTCGTAGTAGTAGCTCTCCGGCGATTCGAGCGGGTACGTCGTACGCAACTCCGGCGCCCGCTTGAAGTGGTCGACCTCGGCCCGGATCACCTCCCGCCCCGTACGCCCCCGCAGTACGTCGGCCAACTCGTCCGCCAACGTCGTCTTCCCAGCCGCCGAACATCCATCCACCGCCACCCGCACCGGATGCGCCCGTTCAACGGCCAGCACCTCGGACGCCAGCTTCTGCAGGACGCGAGCCCGGATGCGGTCGCTGATCATCGGAACAATTTCGTCGCCCACAGCCGTAAAACTTCCGGAAAGCCGATCATCCCGCAACCACGCGACCCACCCGAGTGGTTCGGGTGGGCCGCCGTGGGTACGCCGGTCAGCCGACCGGGGTCAGTTCGCGTTCGGGGGACGGAGGGAGCGTGGCGTGCTTGGGGGACTTGGGGCGGAGCCACTTGGGGGCCCACCAGTTGGTGTCGCCCAGGAGGGTCATGATGCTGGGGAGGACTACCGCTCGGATGATCGTGGCGTCGATCAGGATTGCGACTGCGAGGCCTACGCCCAGTTGCTTCATGTCCAGGGTGCTCAGGGTGGCGAAGACTGCGAAGACGCCGATCATGACGGCGGCCGCGCTGGTAACCACGCCGGCTGAGCCTGTGATGCCTTCGGCGACGGCCTGGCGGGTTGGTACGCCGCGGAGGACGGCCTCGCGGATTCGGCTTACCACGAAGACGTGGTAGTCCATCGAGAGGCCGAAGAGCACTACGAACAGGAAGAGCGGGAGCCAGCTCACCACTGAGCCGTTGGAGCGGAAGTGCAGCAAGCCCTCGGCCCAGGTGTTCTGGAAGACCGCTGTGACGACTCCGTACGCAGCCCCGGCGCTCAGTAGGTTCAGGACGATCGCGGTGACGGCTACGACGACCGAGCGGAACGTCACCATCATCACGATCATCGTCAGCAGCAGCACGAAGCCGATCACCAGCGGCAGCTTGGCACGGGTGTGGGCTGCGTAGTCCACGTCCGCCGCCACGAACCCACCGACGGCGTACTCGACTCCGGGCACCTTCCCGACCGTCTCCGGCATCAGCTCCTTGCGCAGCTTCGCCAGCGAATCACGGGCTTGCTGACTACCACCCTCGTACGGCGTAGCGACCTCCAGCGTCGCGACCGTACCGTCCTTCGAGAAGCGCGGCTCCTCCAGACCGTCCGACGCGAACAGCTTGTCGCCCTTGGTCTTCTGCTGAAGCTCCGCGAGCGCGGCCTTCACCGCGGGCAGCTCGTTAGCGGGGGCTCGTACGGCGACCTCGTGGCTCGTACCCGTACTAGGGAACGCGGCCGTCAACCGGTCGTACGCCTTCATCACCGACGTGGTCCGCGGCAGATCCTCGGTACCGGGGAACTTCAGCGTCATGCCCAGCGCTGGCGAGGCGACCGCGAGCAGGGCCGTGACGGCGACGAGCAGCGTGGCGACCGGGTGCTTCAGCGCGGGCTTCAGTACGGTCGGCCAGAACCGCGGCCGGCGGTTGCTGGCGGTCAGCCGCCACAGCACCGGAATGCGCGGGCGGTCCACCCAGCGGCCGAGCTTTGCGAGTACGGCGGGCAGTACGGTCAGCGAACCGACAACGGCCACCGCGACGACGAGGATCGATCCGACCGCGAACGACGAGAACACCGCGTCCCGGGCCAGGAACAGTCCGGCCATCGAGATGATGACTGCCGTACCGGACACCACGACCGCGTGGCCCGAGGTCGCCGCGGCGATCTCGACAGCGTCGACGTGGCCGCGGCCCTTCGCGCGTTCCTCGCGTTCACGGCGCAGGTAGAAGAGTGAGTAGTCGACGCCGACCGCCATACCGATCAGCAAGATCACGCTGTTGACCGCGTCGACTGCCGGTACGAGCTGCGACGCCGCGGCCGAGAGACCGATGGCGGCTGCGACGGCGGACAGCGCGAGCAGTACTGGTACCGAGGCGGCGATGAGCGCACCGAACGCGATCAGCAGGATCGCCAGCGTCACCGGCAGGCTGAACATCTCGGCCCGCTTGAAGTCCTTGCCCAGCGTCTCGTTCAGCGCCTTGCCGATCGAGAGTCCACCGACCTCCTCGATCCGGAGGTTCGGGTACTGCTGCTGGACCTTCGCGGTGGTGTCGAGCAGCGGCTGGACCCGGGCGTTGTCGTCCGCACCCTCCGCCGCGTCCTTCAGCGTCACCCGGACGATCACCGCGTCGTTCTTCGGCGACGGCATCGGCTGACCGACCTCCGCGACCCCACCGAGGGCGCGCATCTGCTGGATCACCGTGCCGGCCGCCTTCGTCGCGGCGGCGTGGTCGAGCTGCCCGGACGGTGCCGTGATCAGCACACTCTCCACGTCCGGGTCGTCGAAGTTGCCGGACTTGACGATGTTGTCCGCCCGGGTCACCTCGCCGATGTTGCCCTCGTCGGTGGACTTCTTGGTGCCGGTCACCGAGCCGAGCGCGAAGCACGCGGCCACGACGACCACCCACATCGCGATCGCCCGCCACGGATGGGTGGCGCTCCAGCGCGCCGCCCGCACCGTGATCTGTCCCCTGGCCATACCTTCCCTGCCCCTCTGCGCCCCCACCGGCGGCGCCCCACCCAGCGCACCTGGCGTGGCACTGGCTACGGGACAAAAGCCTCGCTGGCAGGCACCGGCCAGGACTATGCAGGAAGCCCCCTAGTCACCCCTGGGGCAGGCCCCACCCCACCCTTTCCCGTACGCCGTACGCCGCCGGGGTGATCGGACCTCAGAAGTCCTCGAAGTCCAGCGAGGCGGCCGCCGACACACCCTCGAGGTAGCCCTCGGCACGCTCGGCCTTGGGGTAGCGGTGGACCAGGTCCCAGAAGTTCGCGTTGTGGGCCGGCTCGATCAGATGGGCCAGTTCGTGGACCAGGACGTAGTCCACGACCCAGGCCGGCATCGACTGCAGCCGGGTGCTCAAACGGATCGACCGGTCCGCCGGAGTGCAGGATCCCCACCGTCTGTTTTGGTTCGAAACCCACCTCACAGACGCAGGTTCGGGCACTTCGGGGAGGTGACGACACGCGAGTTCGTGTGCTCTGGCCAACAATTTTTCGTCCGACACGCGCGATCGGCTGCGCTGCTTGTCCAGCCGCGCCAGCATGGTCTCGACCCAGCGCGCCTCCTCGGCGGCGGACAGCCGGTCGGGCATCAGTACGACCACCCGCTCACCGTCGCGGTACGCGCTGACCGTGCGCTTGCGGCGCTTGCTGCGGCGGATGTCCACGTACGGCGGGATCGGGCGCGGTGGGGAGTCGGCCATGGCTCAAAAATGTACCCCCCGAATCCGACAACTTTCTTCCGCGCACAGCCTGTGAATTTGTGTTTCCGCAGGTCAGACGCCAGATCTTGAACCCTCCGACCCCGGTTGTTCACACCGTGTTCCCCCGCCCGTCCACAGCGCCCGGCGGCGCGTCCCACAGGTTGCGCACAGAGTTATCCACAGGGGTGGACAACCTGGGCTTGCCACCGCCGCCGCGGCCTCCTAGCGTCGTCTGCAACAGGCTCCCGGACCGCCTCCGGGGCTGCTCGGAGGGGAAGCCGAGTGGCTCCGGAGGCGGCTCACCGGGAGCCTGTTCCGCGCCACCGAAAGTTTCGGTAAGGGTTTTCCCAGGCGGCCTGACGCGGCACGCGGACCGCCAGGTGCGCTTGAGCCTGCGGAAAGCTGCCGTAGGGTGAATCCCGACTGGGCCGAACGGCCTACGGCAGGACGGTCTGCCGTTAGCATCCAACGACTGCCCGGGGCCAGACCCCCGGGCTGGAATTCAGAGCAAGGAGAGGGCCCTCATGGCAGAGACCTGGAGCGGCGAGTTCTACTGCGTCAAGTGCAAGGCCAAGCGCACCGCCGACGGCGAGGTCAAGGTCAACGACAAGGGCACGCGCATGGCGAAGGCCAAGTGCCCCGAGTGCGGTACGAACCTGAACCGGATCCTCGGCAAGGCCTGACGCACCACGTAGCACCAGTAGGACCGAGCAACACCAGTAGCACCGCGGAGGCGGTGCCCGGCATCCCGCCGGGCGCCGCCTCTCGCCTTGAAAGCAACTAACCGGTCGACACCCGGCACCCCGCGGCGTCCGGACTTGGGCGACCGGACAGAATGGGTACGTGTCGGACCTTCCTCGTAAGGCGCTGAGCCGGACCGCGAAACTTGCCAGCCTGCCGCTCGGTGCCGCCGGGCGGGCGACGGTCGGCCTGGGCAAACGGATCGGCGGCGCGCCCGCCGAGGCGGTCTTCGCCGAGTTCCAGCGCCGGACCGCGGACCAGCTGTTCTCCGTCCTGGGCGAGCTCAAGGGCGGCGCGATGAAGTTCGGGCAGATGCTCAGCCTGATGGAGTCGGCGATGCCGGAGGAGTTCGCGGCGCCGTACCGGGCGACCCTGACCAAGCTGCAGGACTCCGCCCCGCCGATGCCGGCCGCGACCGTGGACACGATCCTGTCCCGGGAGCTCGGCAGGCGCTGGCGGGACCGTTTCGACGAGTTCAACGAGGTACCCGCGGCCGCCGCGTCGATCGGGCAGGTGCACCGCGGGCGGCTGAAGGACGGCCGTGAGGTCGCGGTCAAGCTGCAGTACCCGGGTGCGGCCGAGGCGCTGCGCTCGGATCTGCGCCAGCTCGGGCGGGTCGGCCGCACGATCGGCACGATGATCCCGGGCCTCGACGTGAAGCCACTGATCGCCGAGCTGCAGGAGCGGATCGGCGAGGAGCTCGACTACGACCGCGAGGCGCAGGCCCAGCAGCAGTACGCCGACGCCTTCAAGGGCCACCCGGAGTTCGTCGTTCCGCGGGTGGTGAAGCACTCCCCCACGGTGATCGTGTCGGAGTGGATCGAGGGCCGGCCGCTGTCGTCGTACATCAGCGACGGCACCAAGGAGGAGCGGGACGCGATCGGGCTGAAGTACGCGCGGTTCATGTTCAGCGGGCCGAAGTACGCCGGCCTGCTGCATTCGGACCCGCACCCCGGGAACTTCCGGGTCCTGGCCGACGGCCGGCTCGGCGTCGTCGACTTCGGCCTCTGCGCCCGGCTCCCGGACGGGCTGCCGCCGGCGATCGGCAAGCTGCTGCGGATCTCGCTGCTCGGCGACGGCATCGCCGTCCGGGACGGGCTCAAGGCCGAGGGCTTCATCAAGCCGCGGATGGAGATCGACCCGGAACAGCTGATGGACTACCTGGCGCCGTTCGCGGACCCGGCCCGGGAGGAGACGTTCCAGTTCAGCCGGGCGTGGATGCGCGCGCAGGCGAACCGGACCAGTGACTTCCGCTCGCCCAACGCGTCGCTCGCCCTGCGGCTGAACCTGCCCCCGTCGTACGTGCTGATCCACCGCGTCTGGATCGGCGGTATCGCCGTACTGTCGCAGCTCGAGGCGCACGCGCCGTTCCGGGCGGTGCTGGAGGAGTTCCTGCCCGGCTTCACCGACGACTGAGGGCCGGCAGCGCCCGGAGCGTCACCGCGAGCAGGATCGTGATCACGGCCAGCGCGGCGGCGGTGATCCCGGCCGCCAGGTGGAGGCCTGAGGTGAACGCGTCCCGGGCCTGGTCCAGTACGTCGCCCGCCGCGCCGGACGCGATCGTCTCGCCGAGCGAGTTGCTGCCCGTCCGGCCGCGATAGACGGCGGTCACGACGCTGCCGAGTACGGCGATACCGAGCGCGTACCCGAACTCGTTGCCGGTCTGGGTCAGTGCGCCCGCCGAGCCCGCCTTCTCCGGCGGAACCGAGCCGATCACCAGGTTCGTACCGAGGATCACGAGCGCGCCCGGCCCGAAGGCCTCGAACGCGAAGGCGGCCACCAGCACGGTCGTCGACGTGGTCAGGCTGATCACGATCATCCCGACGACGGTGAACGTGACCCCGATCGGGATCAGTACGCCCGGGCGGATCCGCTGCGCCAGCCGCGGCGCGAGCTGGAACCCGATGGTCGACGTGATCATCCCCGGGACCAGCGCCAGCCCCGCCTGCAGCGGCGTCATGCCCTTGACCAGCTGGAAGTACTGCGCGACGAACACCATCACGCCGCCGGACAGCATCGAGTACGCCGTCATGCTCCCGAGCGTCACGCTGAACGTCCGCCGCGTGAACAGCCGTACGTCCACGAGCGGGTCGTCCAGCCGGGCCTGCCGCCGTACGAAGACGACACCGAAGGCGATGCCGAACGCCAGTGCGCCGATCGCCTGCAGGTCCGCGCCATGCGCCGCCAGGTGCTTCAGGCCGTGGATGGCCGGCAGGATCGCGGCCAGCGACAGCAGCACGCTCGGTACGTCGATCCGCCCGGCCTGCTCGTTGCGGTACTCCGGCAGCAGCACCGGCCCGACCGCCAGCAGCACGACCATCGCGGGTACGCCGATCAGGAACGCGGAGCCCCACCAGAAGTGGTTCAGCAGTACGCCGCCGACGATCGGGCCGACGATGGCGCCGACGGTGAAGCAGCCGCCCCAGACGCCGAGGGCCGTGGCGCGGCGCCGTTCGTCCGGGAACAGCGTGGAGATCAGCGACAGCGTGCACGGCGCGATCGCGGCGCCGGCGATCCCCAGTACCGCGCGGGCGCCGATCAGCATCCCGGGGTTCACCGAGTACGCGGCGACGATCGAGGCGACGCCGAACACCGCGGCCGCGATCAGCAGCAGGCGTCGGCGACCGAGCCGGTCACCTAGGTTGCCCATCGTGATCATCAGGCCGGCCACCATGAACCCGTACACGTCCAGGATCCACAGTTGCTGACTGCTGGTCGCTCCGAGCGCCTCGGTGACCGCGGGGATCGCCAGCAGCATCACGAACAGATCCAACGAGACCAGCAGCGTAGCCAGACACAGGACGCCCAGCGCGACCCACTGCCGCTTGCCCGTCGCCACGGTGTCCGCCTCGAGGGTCATGATCCGGTCCTTCCGCAGGAGTGTTGTCACTCACTACGTCGAGCGGACCAGCCCCGATTCGACACTCGGCTCCGAGAATCCCCAGTGCCCCCGGCAGGCGCTGCCGGCGGGTGGCAGGGAAACAAATCGTCACAGGGTGACCAGAAGTTTCCCCGCCGCCGCCTCGATAGGATCAACTCAGCAGGTCGCGCCCATCGAGCGCGGTTCTCACCAGTAGACGGAGTCGAGTTTGCTCTCGATGCTGCGGACGTTTTCGCGGGCGCAGCGGTCGCAGTACGCCAGCTTGCGTCCGTCCTCGATCGACGTCATCCAGGTCAGCGGCACATCCTCCGACTCCGCCTGCTGACCGCATAGTGCACAGGTAGCTCTCACGTGTCCTAGTGTGCACTGCGTGCGATGGACAGTTCACGCTGAGGCGGAGGTCTGGGGTAACCGGTGGTTGAGCGTGCGGCGGCTGGACGTCGAGCAGCCGGATGGGGAACGGTTCGACTACCACGCCGTGCGGTTGAAGGACATCGCCGCGGCCGTCGTCACCCGGGACGAGCACGTACTGCTGATGTGGCGGCACCGGTTCCTGACCGACACGTGGGCGTGGGAGCTCCCGATGGGGATCATCGAGCCCGGTGAGACGCCGCGGGACGCGGCCGCGAGGGAGTTGCTGGAGGAGACCGGGTGGCGGGCGGACGGGCTGACCGAGCTGATCCGGTCCGAGCCGGCCGCCGGGATCATGGACTCGCGGCACTTCGTCTTCCGGGCGGCGTCGGCGAAGCGCGTGGGTGAGCCGACCGAACGGAACGAGTCGGACCGGATCGAGTGGGTTCCGATCACGGACCTGACCGCGATGATCGCCCGGCACGAGATCGTCAGCGGGATCACGCTGATCGGTCTGCTCCGGTTGCTGGTCGGCAACTGAACTGGTCGGCAGCTGAAAGGGGCGCAGGCTGAAAGGGGTGGCAGCTGAAAGGGGCGGCACCCCCGGTGGGTGCCGCCCCTCGATGTTTCAGCTGGTCAGGCTGGATGTTGCTGGGTGGATCAGACCAGGCGGGCGAGTGCGAGGCGCGCGCGTGCGCTGGCCCTCTCGGCTCGCTGCGAGGCCCGCTCGGCGTGTTTCTGCGCCCGCTCGAGCTGGCGAGCGAAGTGGAAACGCCGGTTCTGCTCTGCGTCGTTCAGTGTGGAACGACAATGAGCACGGGCGAGATCTTCATTGAGTAAATGCATTTCGGTGCTCCTGTTGAAAGTCTGGGTAGTCATCGTTCGGACTCGTTTTCGTAGGGGTTGTCGTCGTCAGGCAGCGGTTACGGTGTCGCTCTTGCGGGGACGCCCACGGGGCCGCTTGCGCGGAACCACCACACCCTGGACGAACAGCTCGCCACCCCACACTCCCCACGGCTCGGAACGCTCGAGCGCTCCGGCCAGGCACTCGGCCTTCAGCGGGCAGGTCGTGCAGAGCGACTTCGCGTACTCGACGTCCGCCGGCGATTCGGCGAAGAAGAGTTCTGGCGCGTAGGACCGACAGGGCAGGTCCTGCGACGTTGCCACCTCGGTGAAGACATCGAGGAAGCTCACGCTCATTCCGGTCACCTCCCAGTGACTGTTTGTTGCTGGTCTCTTGTCGTCCCTGACGGCTACCGGTTGGCAGCCGCCAAATCTGTGTTGACAAACAAAAGGGCCGCGGGACCCTTGGGTGGGTTCCGCGGCCTGGAGGTGCCGGCTCTGACGCTTGTCAGACCGGTGGACTCCATGCTCGAGAACCCGAACCGCCGTACTTCACATCGCCGACAGCTCCGCCCTTGAACTGGGCAGCGCCGGAAGCCATGAGCACAACGGTCGCGACGTGCAGGCGCGGCGAGGCACCCGGGATGTGGGCGCACGGCAGCGCGGCAGCGTCGCTGAACGGCTTCTTGACCGTGTTGGTAATCATTTCCAGGGCACCTCCTCTCGTTGTGGCGAAGCGGGCGGTTAGCTCGATCGCTATGGTGGTTTGAAGTTTTCGGCCAGGCTTCGACCGCAGAAAGAACAGTACGCCGTCCGCGTCGGACCCCGCAAACTATTTATCGCCAGTTCGCGAAGTTGGCCGGAAGTTGCCGCTCCGACGACCGGATCTGACCGTCGTCACAGCTTTCCAGCACGCTCCGGGACGCCGTCCGCACGCTGCGGGATCGTTGCCTCTGTCACCTAACTGCCACGTCTGCCATGAGCAGAACACGGCCTGTCGTCCAGCATGCGCCGCGGTTCGCGTGCCTGGCAACAGGTTTGTCACCGGGTGCAGAGGTTGAGGATCTGCTCGCCGTACTTGCTCAGTTTGGTGTGGCCGATGCCCGGGATCTGCCGGAGCGCCTGCGCGTCCGCGGGCCGGGTCTCGGCGATCGCGGTCAGCGTGGCGTCGGTCAGGATCACGAACGCGGGCATCTTCTCGGACTCCGCCTGCTCGGTCCGCCACTCCAGGAGCGCGTCGTACAGCTTCTGGTCCATCGAGGACGGGCAGTCCTCGCAGCGACCGAGCTTGCGCGCGCCCGGGTCCAGCAGGCCCTTCCCACACACCCGGCACTTCGGGATCGGCCGGTCGGACCGCTGGGACCGCGCCGGGCGCTCCCAGCCGACCGACGAGGGCGGCGTCCACTCGGACCGCGCCGTACGGACGCCGATCGGGTCCAGGAACCGGGTCGGCCCACGTGTCCCCCGCCCGCCCGGCGAACGAGACGTCGACCAGCTGACGAACAGCTGCTGCTTCGCCCGCGTGACACCGACGTAGAACAGCCGCCGCTCCTCCTCCACCTGGGACGGCGTCTGGGCGTACGCGATCGGCAGGGTCCCCTCATGCGCCCCGACGATGAACACGCACTCCCACTCCAGGCCCTTCGCGGCGTGCAGGGTCGCCAGTGTGACTCCCTCCGCCAGCGGTGCGTGCTGGATCGTCGCGCGCCGGTCCAGCTCCGCCATCAACTCGGGCAGCCGCGCCTCGGGATGCTCCGCGGCGAAGTCGGCCGTCATCGTCACGAGCGCGCTCAGCGACTCCCACCGGTCCCGCACCGCGCCGGTCCCGGTCGGCGGCTCCGCGGTCCACCCGGCACCGGCCAGTACGCCGGTCACCGTCGGCAGCAGGTCGTCCGACACCCCGCCGGCCTTCACCTGCCCTCGCAGCAGTACGGCGGCCTGCCGGATCTCGGCCCGCTCGAAGAACCGCTCCGCGCCCTTCAGCACGGTCGGGATCTTCCGTTCGGCCAGCGCCTGCTCGAAGTTCTCCGACTGCGCGTTGGTGCGGAACAGTACGGCGATGTCGCGCAGCGCGACGCCTTCCTCCTGGAGCCGGACGACGGCGCGTCCGACCGCGTCCGCCTCCGCGACCTCGTCGGAGTACTCCCGGTAGACCGGAACCGGGCCGGCCTCTTTCTGCGAGCGCAGCGTGACCCGTCCGGGCAGACCGGTCGGACCTGCCGCGTCGAGGATCTTGTTCGCCACGTCGACGATCTGCGGGGTCGACCGGTAGTCGCGGACCAGCTTGATCAGCGTCGCGGACGGGTGCCGGGACGCGAACCGGACCAGGTTCTCCGGCTCGGCGCCGGCCCAGGAATAGATGGTCTGCGCCGGATCGCCGACCACGCAGACGTCCTCGCGGCCGCCCAGCCACAGGTCGAGCAGGCTCTGCTGCAGCGGCGAGACGTCCTGGTACTCGTCCACGACGAAGGTGCGGTACTGCCGGCGGATCTCGGCCGCGACCCGCTCGTCCTCCGCGAGCAGCGCGACCGCACAGAGCAGCACGTCCTCGAGGTCGATCCGGCCGCGTTCGAGCTTGACGTCCTCGTACGCCGCGAAGATCCGGGCGATCGTCGGCGGGTCGAAGGCGGCGAGCTGACGACCGGAACGAGGCGCCAGCTTCGCGTAGTCGTCCGGCCGGACGTTGCTCACCTTGGCCCACTCGACCTCGCCGGCGAGGTCGCGCAGCGCGGGCGTGTCGACGCGGATCCGGCACCGCGACGCGGCCTCGGTGAGCAGCGGGAACTTGCGGTCCACGATCGGCGGCAGCTCCCCGCCGTACACCTTCGGCCAGAAGAACCGCGCCTGGCGGAGCGCCGCCGAGTGGAACGTCCGCGCCTGGACGCCCTGGACGCCGAGCTGCGCGAGCCGGCCGCGCATCTCGCCGGCCGCACGCTGGGTGAACGTCACGGCGAGCACCCGGACCGGGTCGAACGTGCCGGTGCGCACGCCGTACGCGATCCGGTGCGTGATCGCCCGCGTCTTCCCGGTGCCCGCGCCCGCCATCACCACGACCGGCCCGTGCAGGGCGGTCGCGACTGCCCGCTGCTCCGGGTCGAGTGCCTCCAAGAGGTCATCGGCGGAGGCCGGTCGTGTGAAGTCGCTCACGGACTGAGACATGCGGGAACAGCACCACCTGGACCATGGTTCGAATACGTCGAGGGCAACCCTAGACCGGTCGTCCGACAGAAACCTCCGAAGGAGTCCGCCGATGTCGGCTTTCACCATGTACTCGACCCCCTGGTGCGGCTACTGCCACCGCTTGAAGGGCCAGCTCGACCGAGCCGGAATCGAGTTCACCGAGATCGACATCGAACAGGTTCCGGGGGCCGCGGAGATCGTCGAGAAGATCAACAACGGCAACCAGACGGTGCCGACGGTGGTCTTCCCGGACGGCACCGCGATGACCAACCCGTCGCTGGCCCAGGTCGCGGAGAAGCTCGCCGCGTAAGTAAGTAAATACGGCTCAGGCCGTATTCAGCCTGAGCCATGGACTTTACGGCCATGGCCGTTATACCTTGCGATGAACCACGTCGCAGGGAGTCCGCCCATGTTCTCGCGCCGTCAATTCCGCCATGCCCTCATCACTTTCGCCGCCGCGTTCGGCCTGCTCGCATCGGGTGTGCTGCACGCGGCCGCGGCTCCGCCGGGTGATCTGCCGGAGCCGTTCCCGTCGGAGAACTGGCCACTCGGCCCGGCGGTCAGACCGCTGGTGCCGTCCGCCGATGTCATCAAGGACCTCGGCTCACCGGTCAGTTCGCTGACGATCATGGAGGGTGCGGTCGGCCGCACCCCCGACGGTCGCGACGTCGTGTACGCCGTACCCGCGGGTGAGAACGCCCGTTTGAACGTCGTCGACCTCCATTCACGCCAACTGCTGCGTACGGTCCCACTGCCCGGCGCGGCCGGCGGCTGGGCGATCGTCGTCGTACCGAACGCAGACGTGTACCTAGGTACGTACGCGAACGCGCATCTCTACCGCTACAGCCCGGTCACCGGCGAGGTGACCGACCTGGGCCAGCCGATCCCGGGACAGTCGCAGATCTACGGCCTCACGTCCGACCCGGACGGCAACGTGTACGCCGGAACGTACCCGAACGCCCACGCGTTCAAGTACGACGCCACGACCGGCGAGTTCACCGACTACGGCTCACTGGACCCCGTGCAGCAGTACGCGCGCTCCACGGTCTACGACCCCGACCACAACAAGCTGTTCGTCGGCGTCTCCACTCCACACGCGCGGCTGCTCCGCATCGACGTGGCCACCAAGGCCGTCGAGGACATCACTCCCCCGGGTACTACGGCCAAGGACTTCATCGACCTGGACTACGCGGGCGGCAGGGTGTTCGCCAACGCGAGCAGCCGGCTGGTCGTGGTGGACGCGGTGACCGGGGAACAGCTCAAGTACACCGACGCGACCACGGGCCAGCAGGTGATGGACTACCCGATCGCTGCGCGCGGTGTGTCCGCTGCCGGACCAGGCGGCGTCTACTTCACCGACAACACGCTGAAGCTCACGCACTACGACCTGGACACGAACACGGTCGGCCCGGTGACGCCTGCACGCACGCTGACACGTGGAGCGTCCATCGGGTACGGCTGGGTGACAGAGAACGGTGTGCCTGTCCTGTACGGCCTTGCAGGGAACTACTCCGGCGGCACGTTCCGCTACAACCCTGCCGACGGCACGCTCGCCCAGTGGAGCTCTCCGTTCCAGTACGTGCCCTCTCCGCTCATGCACGAGCTGGCGGATCCCAGTACGGGCAAGGTGTTCGTCAACGTCTACCTGAACGGCTCTACCGCCATCTACGACCCCGCAACCGGTAAGTCGACCATCACTACCCGCCAGGGACAGGTGGAGGGCTGGGCGTGGGACGGACACGGCAAGATGTACGTCGGCATCTATCCGTACGGCAGGCTCTCGCTCTGGGATCCGACCCAACCGGACAGCGCCACCAACCCGAAGGAACTGTTCAGCCTCGTCGACAGCGACCACCAGAACAGGCCGGTGGCTGTAGTACCTGACGGCGACCACGTGTACGTCGGTACTACCCCGGCGTACGGCGAGTACGGTGGCGCGCTGACCGTGTACGACGTACTGACTGGAGCCCACACGGTCTACCGGAATCTCGTGACCGACCAGACGATCGCCTCGATCGTTCCGGACGGGAGCGACGTCTGGCTCGGCTCCAGCATCGAGGGCGGCCAGGGCACCGAACCGAAGGCGAGCGAGGCACACCTGGTCAAGGTGGACCCGGCGACCGGACAGGTCCTGACCGACGTCGTGCCGGTACCAGGTGCAGCCAGTATCAATGAACTGATCACCGGTCCGGACGGCAACATCTGGGGTCTGGCCGACGGCATCGTGTTCGCCATCGACCCGGCGACCGGTGCGGTGAAGCGGCTGCTGCCCGTGTTCAGCGGGTTCACCGGCTCACAGGACGGTGCACTGTCCTGGCGGGACGGCTATCTCTACGGGGTCGCAGGCGGACGGCTGTTCGTACTGGACATCCTGAGCGGCCAGGCGACCGTACTGCGCGACCACGGGCTCAACCGGCTGACGCAGACGCCGGACGGTACGTACTACACGCTGCTGCGACCGGACGGGTACATCAACCCGACCAACCTGGGGTCGTACACCCCACCGGTCGACCCGTGCCCGCAGTCCGACGTACGGCCAACCGTGTGGACCGGCAACATCGACAGCCACGTCCAGAACCGGTTCTTGACGTACGGCTGCACGCTGACCGACGTACTACCCAGCGCGAAGGCCAACTGGCCCAGCCACAGCGCGTACGTCGCAGCTGTCGTCAAGAAGGTGCATGAGCTTCAGGCTGACGGCTCCATCGAGCGTTGGGAAGGCACCCTCATCGTCGTGGCCGCAGCCCGGTCGAACGTGGGCCGCTGATCACCAGCTGCCGCTGAGGCTCTCGCCGTACCAGCCTTCGATCAGGCGGCGGGAGATGGAGATCGCACCCGGGAGGGCCATCGTGCCGGCTTCGACCAGCACGCGGAGGTCCTCCCGGGTGAACCACTTCGCCTCGGCGATCTCGTCCTGGTCCACGTCGATGTCGAAGTTCGTCGCCTTCGCGTAGAACCCGAGCATCAGGCTGGCGGGCAACGGCCACGGCTGACTGCCGGCGTACTCGATCTCCGCCCCGACGATCACCCCGGTTTCCTCCAGCACTTCCCGCCGGACGGCGGCCTCCAGCGACTCACCAGGCTCCACGAAGCCGGCCAGTGTGGAGTACCGCCCCGCGGGCCAGGCCTCGTTCCGGCCGAGCAGCGCGCGGTCCTGGTCGTCGGTGACCAGCACGATGATCGCCGGGTCGCTCCGGGGAAAGTGCGACAGACCGCAGTTGGGGCAGCGCCGGACGTGCCCGGCCTCCACCACCTCGGTGTGCTCGCCGCAGTTCGCGCAGTGCGTGTGCACGCCGTGCCAGTTCGACAGGCCGATAACATGTACGGCGATGCCGGCCTCGCGGTCGTCCAGCAGCGCACCCAGCTCGCGCAGGCCGCCGTACGACTCGTCGGCCGGACCGTCGACGAGCACGCCGAACACCGCCCGGCCGTCCGCGGTCATCCCGGCCCCGGACTCCCGGTCGATGCCGAGGAAGATCCGGATCCCGTCCGGTGCGTCCGCCGGCGGTACGAACCGCAGCGCCGAGCGGTCGTCGACGACCTGGATCTGGTCGCCCACCACGGCTACTACCTGGGTGTCCGGTGCGGCCCAGGCCTTCTCCAGCCAGTCGTCGTCACGGCGCCGATCGGCAGCGCGGTCGAGGACGGAGCGGGACAGGGCCAGCGAGCCGGCAGTGATGGAGTAGGCCACGTGGGCCAACCTACCCCGAGGGCGTGAGAGCATCCCCGCATGAGTATTCACATCGCCGCCGAGAAGGGGCAGATCGCACCGCGGGTGCTGTTCCCGGGGGACCCGCTGCGGGCCAAGTGGATCGCCGAGACCTATCTGGACGACGTGATCTGCTACACCGAGATCCGCAACATGTTCGGGTTCACCGGCACCTACAAGGGTGAGCGGATCTCCGTGCAAGGCTCCGGCATGGGCCAGCCGTCCGCCTCGATCTACGCGAACGAGCTGTTCGAGGAGTACGACGTACAGACCCTGATCCGGGTCGGTACCTGTGGCGCGCTGACCGAGGCGGTCCGGGTCCGCGACGTGATCGTGGCGATGTCCGCGAGCACCGACTCGCAGATGAACCGGCTGCGCTTCCACGGCATCGACTACGCACCGACCGCGGACTACAAGCTGCTCCGCGCGGCCGTCGACGCGGCCGAGGCGGCCGGGCTGAACGTACATGTCGGCCAGGTGTTCTCCGGCGACCTGTTCTACAACGACCGTCCGGACCTGGTCTCGCGGACCGCGGAGTACGGCGTTCTCGGCATCGAGATGGAGGCCGCCGCGCTGTACACGCTGGCGGCGAAGTTCGGCCGTCGCGCGCTCGGCATCATGACCGTCTCGGACCACCTGATCACGCATGAGGTGACGTCCGCGGAGGAGCGCCAGACGACGTTCTCCGAGATGATCACGATCGCGCTGGACGCGGCGATCGAGGTGCCGGTCTGAACCGCCGGCTCGGCGCGGCCTTCGCCTGCGCCGCGCTGCTGCTAGGTACGACGGCCTGCTCCGGCAACAAGCCGTCGTCAACGTCCGGGGGCAGCAGCCCGAGCACCTCCACCACTGGACCGACGAGCAGCGGGACCCCAGGTCCTGAGGAAACGCTGCCCGATCTCACTGAGGCACAGGTCGTCGCCGCGTTCGCCGGCCAGCAGTACCAGTGCGCCACCGACGAGGCGTACCAGACCTGCAGCAAGGGCAGTACGTCCGTGCAGGTGCTGATCGGTACGCAGCCGCGCCCTGCGGTGCTCTCACTGCAGGCGACCGGTGCGGCGACGGAGGCGGCGACTGCGCTGGTCGAGTTCGCACCTGGGGCACTCGAGCTCGCGCACGTGAACCCTCGCGGCACGATCGTCGACTGGCTCAAGCAGCAGTCGGGCAAGAAGGCCGGCACCACCACGGCCGGCAACTGGACCGTCGAGTACTCCACCGAGTCCGGCACCGATCAGCCCGGCGCCATCCTGACCCTGACCGACAAGCTCTGCAAGGCGGACTGCGGGGCTGAGTAGAAGAGCTACGCCGCGACCAGTTTGGGCAGCACCTGCATGATGCGGTCGGCCAGCAGGGCGGGTGTCTTGTCCGGGTTCGCGGCGTAGCCCACCACGGCCTGCTCGAACAGGCCGTCGACCAGGGCGTACGCCGTCGGCGCGTCCACGGTCGGGATCGTCTGCGTGAGGTCGGCGTAGCGCGAGAGGATCCGCCAGATCATCTCCTCGAGCAGCTTGTCGATCGCCTCGACGTCCGGGCGCAACTGCTCCTCGAACATGCTCTGCGCGCGCAGGTCGTACCAGAGCTTGTGCATCGGGGTCTCCTCGACCAGCGTCTGGGTCATCTTGCCCAGGAAGCCGGTCGCGAGTTCCTCCGCGGACGTCGCGGTCTCCACGACCTCGTCGTAGCGCCGGGCGCACTTGGTCTTGTAGTAGCGCACGCAGTAGCTGATCAGGTCGATCTTGTCGCGGAAGTAGTAGTGCACGACGCCGTGCGTGAATTCGGAGTTGTTCGCGATCTCGCGCAGGCTGGTGCGCGCGTACCCGAGCTCGCCGAGGGTCTTCAGCGCGGACTCGGCCAGCGCGACCCGGCGACGCTCGATCTTGTCGATCCCCGAGACGCGGGCAGGTCGCTCCTCAGCGGCGGACACCACGGCACTCACCCACTCTTCTGCTCGACTCGTTGCGTCAGAGTACCCCGCGCCGGGCCAGGCGCGTCCCGGCGCGGGATGATTTCTTGACAAGTGTCAAACAAAGTCTTGACGAGTGTCAAAGGACTGGCCAGGCTGTGTTCAACCCGTACGAGCAAAGGGAGCTTCAGATGGGTGCACTCGATCTCTCCGGCCGCAAGGCCCTGGTCACCGGCGGCGCGCAGGGTCTGGGCGAGGGCATGGCACGCGCCCTCGCAGCAGCCGGCGCGAAGGTTGTGATCAGCGACATCCAGAAGGACGCCGGCGAAGCGGTCGCCGACGCGCTGGACAAGGAATTCGGCGACGGCAACGGCTTCGTCGCCCACGACATCACCGACGACGGCGAGTGGGAGAACGCCGTGGTCGCCGCGAACGACATCCTCGGCGGCCTGGACATCCTGGTGAACAACGCAGGGGTAGAGATCACCAGCCTGCTCACCGAAGTCACCGCGGACCAGATCCGCAAGATGCTCGACGTCAACGTCCTCGGCACCACGCTCGGCATCAAGTGGGGCCTGCGCACGATGCGGCCCGAGGGTCTTGCGGGTCAGGGCGGCGCGATCATCAACGTCGCGTCGGTCGCGGCCACGATCGCGTTCCCGGGCATCGCGGTGTACTCCGCGACCAAGTCCGCCGTCGACAGGCTCACCCGGGTCGCCGCGATGGAATCCGGCAAGCTCGGGTACGGCGTACGCGTCAACTGCATCTACCCGGGTCTCGTCCCGACCGCGATGGGCGCCGGCCTGGCGAACGACGTCGCCCAGCTCGGCCTGTTCGAGTCGCCCGAGGCCGCAGTGGCCGCGGTCATCGGACTGACTCCGTCCGGGCGGCTCGGCGAGGTCTCGGACATGGCGGACGCGGTGGTGTTCCTGGCGTCCGACGAGGCTCGGTTCATCACAGGCATCGGCCTGCCGGTCGACGGCGGAATGGGGATGTGATGGCGACCAAACCTGTAGTCGTCTACGGCGCCTCCGGCTACACCGGCCGCCTCATCTGTGAGTACCTGCGGCACTACCACGTACCGTTCGTCGCAGCCGGTCGCAGTGAGGACACGCTGAAGGCGTCGATGGACTCGAACGTCCCCGGTATCGAGACAGCGGACTACGAGATCGCTGCGGTCGACCACGATGTCGCAGCACTGACCGACCTGTTCAAGGGCGCCTCCGTGGTACTCAACACGGTCGGACCGTTCAGCGAGCTAGGCCCTGCAGCAGTAGAGGCCGCTCTTGCGGCGGGGGCGCACTACACCGACACCACGGGCGAGCAGGACTGGCTGATCACCTGCGACGAGCAGTACGGCGCCAAGTTCGCCGAAGCGGGTCTACTACTCGCACCAGGTATCGCGCAGATGTACACGACTGGTGAGATCGCTGCGCAGCTGTGCCTGGAAGAGCCCGGCCTCGACACGCTCGATATCGCAGTGTTCTGGGGAGGCAGCCCGACCATCGCCTCGACCCGCACGATTCTGGTGAACGCGGCCGGTTCGAAGGCGCACTACCTGGAGCAGAACACCTACGTCGAGTTCGCCGAAGCAGAGCAGGGCCTGGTGCCCCTGGTCGTGCCCGGCCAGCACGAGCTGGCCCTGTCGCTGCCCTGGGGTGGCACCTCACATCCCGTTTGGTTCAAACGTGATCCGCGGGTCGCCAACTGCAAGGTTCGTGGCGGCGTGTTCAACGCGGCGCTGATGAACGGCGTACCGCAGATCGTCGCGGCCGCACTGGAAGCGACGAAGGACATGACGCCCGACGACCGCAACGCGGCGCTGACCGAGACGGCACGTCAGGTGATGAACCAGATGCCGCCTCGGGAGAACCCACGCGTGAACAAGTCGCTGGACTCGGTGCACGCGTCCGGGCCGCTCGGGCGGGCGCACTGTGTCATCCACGGCAACAGCAACTACCAGCAGACCGGTCTGATGCAGGCGTACGCGGCGTACTCGTTGCTGCAGACGCCGCCGAAGCGGGTCGGGTTCGCGAGTGGCTGCCAGGCGTTCGGTCACCGCGAACTGCTCGGCGTACTGCGGAGCTTCGGACTGGTGGCGGAGCCGCAGCTGACGGTTCAACACTGATGAGACTGGTCGAGTACCTGGACAAGGGCGCCTCGCTCGCGCCGGACGCCGCCTGTCTCACCACGGACGGCGAGACGCTGACGTACGCCGACGTACAGCAGCTCTCGTACCGGATCGCAGGTGCGCTGGCGGCGACCGGCGTACGGCCCGGCGGCAAGGTCGCGATCCTGTCCGCGAACGACCCGGTAGCGTTCAGTTGCGTGTTCGGGATCAGCCGGGCCGGCGCGGTCTGGTGCCCGATCAACCCGCGCAACGAGGCGGCCGAGAACCGGGAACTGCTCGACCAGTTCGACTGTGAAGTACTCGTCTACCAGGCGGCGTTCGCGCCGCTGGTGGACCGCATACGGGACTCACTGCCGAAGATCCACACGTTCGTGTGCCTCGACCGTGAGCCCTCCCGCTCCGGCCAAGACCCCCACCCCAGCGGCCGGAGCACCGTCGGCTGGGACGCGTTCTGCGGGGGCGCGTCCCAGCCGGCACCCGATCTGACCTCCCCCGACGACCTCGCGATGATCGTCGGCACCGGAGGGACGACGGGACGCCCGAAGGGGGTCATGCTCGGCAACGGCAACCTGGAGACGATGACCGCGCTGACCCTGATGGGGTACCCGTTCGGCGAGCGGCCGGTGTACCTGGCGCTGGCGCCACTCACGCACGCGGCCGGCGTGCTGTGCTTCCCGGTGCTCGCGTCCGGCGGCGAGATCGTGATCATGCGCACTCCGGACGTCCACGCCTTCCTGGAACTCGTACCGCGACACGGGGTGACGCACACGTTCCTGCCGCCGACGCTGATCTACATGGTGCTGGCGGCGCCGGAGCTGGACTCCACGGACCTGTCGTCGTTGCGGTGCTTCTGGTACGGCGCCGCGCCGATGTCGGTCGCCCGGCTCGAAGAGGCGCTGCACCGGATCGGCCCGGTGATGGCGCAGCTGTTCGGGCAGACCGAGGCACCGATGATGATCTCGATGTTGCCGCCCGCCGCACACTTCGATGCCGACGGCAACATCGCCTGGGGACGGCTGTCATCCGCGGGACGGCCGTCCCCCCTGGTCACGGTGGCGATCATGGGCGCGGACGGTACGTTGCTGCCGCACGGGGAGCGCGGCGAGATCGTGGTGCGCGGATCGCTGGTGATGAAGGGGTACTACCAGAACGCCGAGGCCACCGCAGCGGCTTCGGCGTACGGCTGGCACCACACCGGCGACATCGGGTACCTCGACGACGACAACTACCTCTACATCGTCGACCGCGCCAAGGACATGATCATCACCGGCGGCTTCAACGTGTACTCCACCGAGGTCGAGCAGGCGCTGATGGCGCACGCCGCCGTCCAGGACTGTGCGGTGATCGGTCAGCCGGACGAGAAATGGGGCGAGCGGGTGGTGGCCGTCGTACAACTCCAGCCCGGCGCATCGGTCGACGCGGCCGAGCTGATTGCGTTCGCGAAGGCACGCATCGGGAGCGTCAAGGCACCGAAGGAGGTCCTGGTCTGGCCGGACCTGCCGCGCTCCAAGGTCGGCAAGGTGGTCAAGCCGGACATCAAGGCGCGGCTAGCTGCTCGCTGAGGCTCCGGCGGTCGCCGACACCACGATGGCGGCCGTGATCGCGGCCTGCATCTCGGCGACTGCCTTCTTGACCGCGGCCGCGGCCCAGTCGGAGTCCGCAATCTCCTTCGCACGCCGCTTGAGCGCCCGATTGTCGACCGCGTCGGTGACGACCTTCGGCACGATGTTCAGAGCGCTGACGAGCGCGATCAACGCAGCCGTACGCTGGTCCGGCGCCAGCCCGTGGGTCAGCACACTCTCGAGTTGAGCCCGTACCTCCAGCTCGTGCCGCGCGTCCTTGGCCGGCCAACGAGTCACCGGGAACAGACCGAGCACCTTGCCCTGCTCAGCCTCCAGCACGCCCTTCTGGGCGAGCCTGCTCAGCAGTTGGTCCCGCAGGTGTTTCGAGAGCGGCTTGATCTGATCCTTGGGCTTCTTACCCGGCCGGTTGGCCACGTACGCCAGGCGCTCGTCCAGGATCGGGTCGCCGGTCGGAGCGCCGTTGAGCACCTGCAGCCGGCCGTTGGTGGTGACGTCGAGCTTCTGCTGCAGGGTGAGCTCGATCAGCACCGCACCGGCCAGCGCGAAGTCCAGCCCGGGCGAGCCGGCGATCGGCTTGCCGGTCCGGTCGTCGTACAGGAGCAGCAGCAGATCCTCCGCGATCAACATGGCACCACGGTAGGTACGACGGGCGGTGTGACGCATCCGTCGTACGGGCTACTTGCCGGGTCCGCCTTCAGGTCGAGTAAGGTAAGCCTTAGCTAACCCCACCGCCTTGGAGTCTGCTATGACCAGAGCACTGCCCGAGCCGACGTACCGGCGCTTCGTCCCCGGTCTCGGCACCCTCAGCCTCCGGCCGTTCGACCTCGACGCGGACGTGGAGGTGTTGCACAGCTGGGTCACCCAGCCCTATGCCCGGTACTGGGGGTTGCTCGAGGCAACGGTCGCCGACGTCCGCGCCGAGTACTCGCGGATCGCTGCCTCCGAGCACCATCAGGCGTTGCTGGGCGAGCACGACGGGCGGCCGGCGTTCCTGATGGAGCGGTACCTGCCGGCGTACGACGCGGTCGGGCAGACGTACGACGTGGCGCCGGGAGACATCGGGATGCACGTACTCGTCGGTCCGCCGACGGTACGGTTGGCCGGTTTCACCGGGGCGGTGTTCGAGACCATCATGGACAGCCTGTTCCGGGATCCGCTGGTGGACCGGGTCGTGGTCGAACCCGACGTACGGAACACGAAGATCCAGGCGCTGAACGCACGGATGGGATTCCGGAAACACAGCATCGTGTCATTGCCGGACAAGCAGGCGTGGTTGAGCTTCTGCACCCGCGACCAGTACGCCGACGCACTGCGAATGAACGAGGCGGGCTGATGGATTCCTGGGGCGTTGTCAATCAGGCGCTGGTCCGGAAGGCATTGGCGGAGTTCACCCACGAGCGCATTCTGGAACCGGTTGCCGACGGCAATGAGTATGTCCTTGGCGGTTATCGGTTCACGGCGCGGCGTTATGCCTTGAATCATTGGGATGTGTTGTCGGTCGAGCGGTCCAACGGGTTGCCGGTCGACGCGTTGGAGTTCGTCACGGAGTTTCACGAGCAGCTCGGGATCGGGCGGGAGATGCTGCCCGTCTATTTGGAGGAGATCAGCAGCACGCTGGCGTCGGCTGCGTACAAGCTGTCGAAACCGGATCTGACCGCGGCGGACCTCGTCGGTGCGGATTTCCAGACGATCGAGGCCGCGATGACCGAGGGCCATCCGTGTTTCGTCGCCAACAACGGGCGGCTCGGGTTCGGGCTGTCGGACTACCTGGCGTACGCGCCGGAGACCGGTGCGGGCGTTCGGCTGACGTGGATCGCCACCCGGCGGGATCGGACGACGGTTTCCTGTAGTGCCGCGCTGGAGTTCGACGCGTTGATGCGGTCGGAGTTGGGCGACGACGTACTGGCTCGCTTCGCTGCGATTGCCGATCCGGTGGAGTACGTCTACATGCCGGTGCATCCGTGGCAGTGGGACAACAAGACCTCGATCACGTTCGCCGCCGATATTGCATTGCGGCACATCGTGTATCTCGGGTCAACCGATGACGTTTACCAACCGCAGCAGTCGATCCGTACGTTCTTCAACCGGTCGGCGCCGGAGCGGTGTTATGTGAAGACCGCGTTGTCGGTGCTGAACATGGGGTTCATGCGTGGGCTGTCACCGTCGTACATGGCGGCGACGCCGGCGATCAACGACTGGGTGCATTCGGTGGTCTCGAACGACCTTGTTTTCAAGCGTTACGGGTTCACCGTACTGCGGGAGATCGCCGCGGTCGGGTACCACAACCACTACTACGAGAACGCGACCGACAAGACGTCTCCGTACCGGAAGATGTTGTCGGCGCTCTGGCGGGAGAGCCCGGTGCCCGCGCTGGAGCCGGGCGAGCGGCTGGCGACGATGGCGTCGTTGCTGCATGTCGATCGGCATGGCGCTTCGCTCGCGGCGGCCTTGGTACGCGCGTCGGGGCTGGCGCCGGCGGACTGGGTACGCGCGTACGTCGACGCCTATCTGATCCCGTTGCTGCACAGCTTCTACGCGTACGAACTGGTGTTCATGCCGCACGGTGAGAACCTGATCCTGGTACTGCGGGGCGCGATCCCGATCCGCGTGATCATGAAGGACATCGCGGAGGAGATCGCCGTACTCAGCCCGTCGACCGACGTGCCGCCGGAGGCGGAGCGGGTACGGGCCGACGTACCGGACGACGAGAAGTTGCTGTCGATCTTCACCGACGTGTTCGACTGCATCTTCCGCTTCCTCGCACCGTTGCTGGACCGCGAAGGCCTGCTGACGGTCGACGAGTTCTGGTCGGTGGTCGGGGCCGCGGTCCGCGACTACCAGACGGCGACGCCCGAACTGGCAGAAGCGTTCGCGAAGTACGACATCTTCACGCCTTCGTTCGCCCTGTCCTGCTTGAACCGGCTACAGCTCCGCAACAACCAGCAGATGGTCGACCTCACCGACGTGGCCGGCTCCCTGCAGTTCGCCGGCACCCTGCAGAACCCTCTCGCCTGTGGATAACTTCCGCGCCGGTACGACGAAATGGTCCACGCTGGTGTGGTGCCGACAGCAGAAGCCACCACCCGCTACGAAGTAGCCGACGGCCGCCTCCTGGTCACCGGCCCCCAACCACCCGCCCACCAGACGGCCGTGCTCGCCCTGATGGTGCAGCTCAAACAGGCCTGCCCACCGGACCTCCTCGTCGCCGTCGACTCCATCGACTTCCGCCCCACCCTCAACACATCCCTACGCCCCGACGTGTTGGTCTGCCACCGCACCCCGACCTCACTCCTCACCACCCCACCCCTGCTGGCGGTAGAAGTCCTCTCCCCCACCACCCGAACCACAGACGTAGTCCTCAAACGCACCCTCTACGAAACCCACGGCGTCCCGTCCTACTGGCTCCTGGACCCCACCACCCAAGAACTGACCATCCTGTCCCTAACCCCCACCGGCTACACCTGCCAAGCCGTACTCCAATCCGAAGAATCCTTCGACACCACCGACCCCTTCCCCATAACCCTCACCCCCGCAACCCTCACCAACTAACCCAAACGGGGCATCCCGGGGCAGATCACGGGGCAACCCGGGGCAGATCGCCAAATCGGCTCCAAACACCCACTCATGCCCACCATGCTGGTCCTGTGACCGAGAAGGAGGCACCATTGTGTCCGTGGAACCACTTGAGTCAGGGGCCTACACCTTGGCCTACCTCGAGACCGCGCCCGACGACGGCAGGCGGCGCGAGATCATCGACGGCGGCCTGTTCGTGACTCCCGGACCTTCGCGGCTCCATCAGCGAGCGGCCGCGGAACTGCATTTCCAGCTGAAACTCGCATCACCTGGCGGACTGGACATCTTCGAGGCGCCTTTCGACTACCAGCCGACCTCGGAGCGATCGTTGCAGCCTGACGTGCTCGTTTGTGGTCCAGACGATACGAACCCGCAGCATGCCGAGCGGCCGCTGCTCCTCGCAGTTGAGATTCTGTCCCCCAGCTCCAGAATGATCGATCTCCTGCTGAAGCGGGGCGTCTACGAGCAGGCCGGCGTCCACTCGTACTGGATCCTCGATCCGGACAAGGAGAGCCTCACCGTGCTTGAGCTTGTGGACGGCGCATATGTCGAGCGGGACGTCGTTCATGGCGACGACGTCCTCGACGCGACCTTGCCCTTTCCGGTACGGATCGTCCCGGCCGATCTGTTCCGGCTCCACTAGCCGCGCTCAACACGCCGAGCGCTCCGGCTCGCCCGCGTTCGGGGCAACCTGGGGCAGATGCTCATCTGCCCTCCCGTAACTGTGCCTGCCTGGTGCAGGGTCGGAGCATGTGGCCAATAAGACCCGGTGAGTTCACAACTGCCGACCTCGACGCAGCGCCCGACGAGGGCGCACGGTACGAGCTTGTTGACGGAGTCCTACTACTGACCTACATGTCGTCGGCGACACATCAGCGCGCGCTCAGCAACCTGCTGATGCAGATGGTTGCCGCGTGCCCTGATCATCTCGAGGTTCTGCACGGGCCGCTGGAGTTCCGGCCCAACAGTCGTCTGGCGGTAGTGCCGGACCTGTTGGTGCTGCCTGCCGAGGACACCGGGACGCGATGGGTCGAGGACCTGGCGTTGGCGGTTGAGGTTGTCGTGTCGACGACACGGACCGTGGATCGGGTGCTCAAGCCTGTGTTGTACGAGCGTGCCGGTGTGCCGGCTTACTGGATGCTTGATGTGGAGGTGGGGACTTTGACCGTGCTCGAGCTGGAGGGTGGGCGGTATGTCGAGCGGGCTGTGGTTGGTGAGGGTGGGGTGTTCGAGGCGGAGGTGCCGTTTCCGGTGCGGGTGGGGGTCAGCCGTTCAGGAGGGTGGTGAGTTCTGCCTTGTCGGGGAGGTTTTGGGGGCGGATTATGTCGCCGGTGCGGACGTAGTAGAAGGCGGCGGTGATTTGGGACAGGGGGATGTTCATCAGTTCGGACCAGGCGACTCGGTAGATGGCCAACTGGAGGGGGTCGGCGGTTTCGCCGCGGGTGGTCTTCCAGTCGATGACGTCGTAGCCGCGGGAGCCGTCGGGGCGGACCAGTTGGTAGACGGCGTCGATGCGGCCGCGGATCACCCGGCCGTCGAGGGCCAGGGCGAACGGGGCCTCGATCTCGTACGGGGTGGTGTCGCCGAACGGGCCGTCGCGGAAGGCGTCCATCAGCGTGGTCAGGTCGGTGTCGTCGACGATGTCCTCGTCCGCGGCGCCGGGCAGGTCGTCGGGGTCGAGGAGTAGCTGCTGGCCGAAGTAGCTCTCGACCCAGGCGTGGAAGCGGGTGCCGAACCGCGCCGCCCGGTTGGGTTTGCGCGGCATCGGCCGGGCGAGTTCGGCGGCGAGCCCGTCCGGGTCCTTCGCCAGCCGCATCAGCTGGGTCGCGGACAGCGCGGCCGGCAGCGTCACGTCGTACGCCTTCCGGCTCCGGCTTTCCTTTGCCTCGGACAACAACCGTTCGAGCTCGGAGTCCCAGCGGGCGACCGTCGCCTGCTCGTCGAGCAGCAGCGACTCCTCCGCCTCGGCCGACGGACCTTCGGCACGCGCCTGCTCGACCAGGGCTGCCGACTCCAGCCGGCGCTGGAACGAGTCCCGGTCGTAAGGCGTGGGCCACGGCGCCTGGGTCTGTTCGGCGAGCTCTGGGTTCTCGTCGGTGAGCTCCGGCTGCTCGGCCCACTGCACCACGCGTTCGCCTGCGAACTTCTTCAAAGTAGACAGGTACGACGACGGGCCGCGTGGCCGCTTCTGCGTCGGACCCCACCAGTGCCCGGTCGCGACGAGCATCTCCTTCGCCCGGGTGAACGCGACGTACCCGAGCCGTCGCTCCTCCAGCGCGTTCAGGTCCTTGCACTCGTCGGCGAACACCTTCAGCCCGGCGTTCGTCAGGTCGTGGATGTCCGGCAACGTGTCGGCGTCACCGCGCAACGGCCACGGCAGCACCTTCGCGTTGGTCGTCCACTTGTCCCGCCCGCGATCCGACGGGAACACCTTCGACACCAGCGTCGGCACGAACACCACCGGCCATTCGAGTCCCTTGGACCGGTGGGTGGTGAGCAGCTTCACCGAGTCGGCTTCGCTCGGTACGGCGAGGTCGAGGCCGGCGGCGTACTCCTCCTCGGCGGCGAGGTACGCGAGCAGACCGTCGAGCGACCCGTCGGACTCGGTCGACACGAAGTTGCCGACGGCATCGAGGAACGCGGCGAGGTGGTCGCGCCGGCCGGCGTCGACGTGGTCCGGCGTCGCGGTCAGCTCGACGTCCAGGCCGATCGTGCTGATCACCCGCCGGACCAGATCGAGGAGCGGCTCCGCCGCGTGCGCGCGCAGTTCGCGGAGCTCGACGGACAGCTCCTTGAAGCGCACCAGCGCTTCCGGCGCGTACTCCAGCGGACCCGGGTCGTCGACGGCTTCGGCGAGCGAGCTGACCTCGGTCGAGTCCATCCCCGCGACGGCAGCGTCCAGCGCGGACACCAGATCGTCGGCCTGATGCGAGCCGGCGTCGGCAAGCATCCGCGCCCGGTTCGCGAGCAGGGCGAGATCCCGATGACCGATCCGGTACCGCGGGCCGGTGAGGATCCGCAGCATCGCCGCGTTGGCCGTCAGATCGTTGACGGCCTGCAGCGTCGCGACCACGTCGACGACCTCGGGCAGCGCGAGCAGCCCACCGAGACCGACGACCTCCACCGGGACCTTCCGCGCGATCAGCGCTTCGTGCACCGCGCTGAGGTCGACGTTCGTCCGCATCAGGATGCCGATGTCCTTCCATCGGCGGTTGCGAGTCCGGTGCGCCGCGACGATCGCGTCGGCGACCCACTCGACCTCCTGCGAACGCGTCTCGAACAGCCCGACCGTGATCGCACCCTCCGGCGCATCCGCCGGCGCCTCGAGCGGAATCACCCCGGGATGCTGCTCGTACAACTCGGCCGCATGCTGGTTGGCCGCAGCCAGGATCCGGCTTCCACACCGACGGTTGACGCTCAGCACATACCGCGAAGCCGGCGAACCGTCGGCCTGTGGGAAGTGCGACGGGAACTCGTCCAGGTTTGCCACCGACGCACCGCGCCAGCCGTAGATCGCCTGACACGGATCGCCGACCGCGGTGACCGGATGCCCGCGCCCGTCACCCGCAGCAAAGAGTGCGGTGAGCATCCGCCGCTGCGACACCGAGGTGTCCTGGTACTCGTCCAGCAGTACGACCTTGTACCGCCCGCGCTCGACCGCGGCCACTTCCGGGCACTCCTCCGCGAGCCGCGCGCCGAGCGCCATCTGGTCGGCGAAGTCGACAACGCCCCGCTCCCCCTTGTACGCCTGGTATTCCTCGACGAGTTGCAGGATCTCCCCGCGCTTCAACGCGGTCTCGGCAAGCTTGCGTACTTCGACCGTCTGCTTCCGCGCCGCCGCGACTTCCTGCCGTACGCCGTCGTCGTGGTCGCGGATGTCGTCGGGGCGGAGCAGGTGGTCCGCGAGCTCGCCGTCGAGCGCGAGCAGGCTGTTGACGAGTGTCGGCACGTGGTGCGACGCGAAGCGGATCGGCCCGGCGGACCGGCGGACCACTCGGCCGGCCAGCTGGAACCGGGTCGCGTCCGCGAGCACCCGCGAATCCGGCTCGAGGCCCAGCCGCAGGCCGTGTTCCGCGATCAGCGTCCCGGCGAAGGCGTGGTATGTCGAGACGACCGGCTCGCCCGGCTCCTCGGGCTCCCAGTTCGGGATGTTGCTGCGCAGATGCGCGGCCAGGATCGGGTGCTGCTCCTTGGGCAGCGTCGATCCGAGCACGCCGGCCTTGGTCAGGTCCTCCCGGATCCGTACGTCGAGCTCGTTCGCAGCCTTCTTCGTGAACGTCAGCCCGAGCACTTCCTCCGGCTTGACCTGCCCCGTACAGATCAGCCACACCACCCGCGCAGCCATCGCGGTCGTCTTCCCCGACCCCGCCCCGGCCACGATCACGCCGGGCGCCAACGGAGCGGTAATAGCGGCGAGCTGCTGATCCGAGAACGGAATCCCCAGCAGGTCACACAGCTCCGCCGTCGAGCCCAACTGAACCCCCGTCACCGCGCCCCCTCCCCAGCCGACCACCAAGCGGGCCCTTGAACAAGAACGCGGGGCCCGACACACGCTATTTCCTGTCCTCGGCCTCCGCAGGGGGTGCACACCCCCTGGACCTGGCGAAGCACGACCGCGTTCCGCCGGCTCATACGATCTCCCGGCCTTCGGGTTGGATCGGGCAGAGCGCCCGCGCCTCGCACCGCGTACACCCATCATTGCGCTGGGCAACGAAGTCCTCGGAGCGGATCAGCTTCTCCGCGTCGTCGACGGCCTCGTCGAGCCAGGTCTTGCCGTCCTCGTCGGTCTCCAGCGGTCCCTGGTGCTGCACCTTCGGGAAGCCGCCGTTGTCGTCGTGGCGCAGCTGCACCAGCTCGGCTCCACCGGCGACCGCGTCCTCGCCGAGCTTCTTCAGTTGGCGGGAGTTGATCGCGCGCTGGTAGATCGCCAGCTGCACGTGCCGCGCCAGCGCCGGCTTGGTCGGGATGTTCCGCCCGGTCTTCAGGTCGACGACCCGGACGGTGCCTTCCGGATCCGTTTCGACCCGGTCCATCCGCCCCTTGACCCGAACCGCCGGATGCTCCTCATCAGGAAGCAGTACGTCGAACTCGACCTCCGTGCCGACCAGTGTCCGCTCGGGCCGCCCCTGGTGCCAGGCCACGAACCGCCGGAGTGCCTGCTCCGCCTCGGCTCGCTCCCGGTCCGAGATCCACGCCGACTCGAACTCGAGCTGCGTCCACACCTTGTCGAGCCACCCGTTCAGCTCGTCGACGGACGGCGGCAGCACTCCGGTCGCGACCGCGTCCGCGAGCGTGTGCAGCACCATGCCGAACCCGATCGCCGACGTACTCGGCGTCTCGCCGCCCGCGCGCCGGGTCAGGAACCACCGCAACGGACAGTCCACGATCGTCGTCAGCGCACTCCCGGACAACGGCACCGGCTGCGCCGGATCCGCGATCGGCCGTACCGACTCGGTCCGCTCCCGTACGCCCCACCAGCGCGCCGGATCCGCCGTCGGCACCAACGCCTCCTCGCGGTCGTCGACCGCGGACGCCAGTTGCGCCAACCGATCCGCAGCGACCCGCTTCAACGCGGGCGACGACGCCGGATCCGCCAGCACGCAGCGCAGATCCGCGACCAGTCCCGGCAGCGACAACGGCCGCCGCGGCCGCCCCGCGACCAGTTTCAAAGGAATGTCCAGCTCGGCAAGGAATCGGGATGGCTGGTCGCCGTCCGCCTCGGGCGCCTGGACGGCGGTCACGATCAACCGCTCGCGCGCCCGGGTGATCGCGACGTAGAACAGCCGTCTCTCCTCGGCGAGCAACGCACCCGCCGACAACGGATCGATCAGCCCGTCCGGACCCAACCGGTCCGGCTCCAGCAGCGACCCCCGCCGCCGTAGGTCCGGCCACTGCCCTTCCTGTACCGAGGCCACGACGACCAGCCGCCACTGCAAACCCTTCGACCGGTGCGCGGTCATCAGCTGTACGCCGGCCTCGCGGTACGTCCCGTCGAACCGGTTGTCACCCGCGATGTCGAGCGACTCCAACTCCGAAAGGAACGCCGAAACCCCTTTGAAACCGACCTGTTCCTCGGCCCGCCCGGCCGCGTCGAACAACGCGCACAACGAGTCCAGGTCCCGGTTCGCGGTCCGCGCGGTCTCGCCACCAGACGACGCCTGCCCGCGCAGCCGCCGCAGCCACGGCGAGTCGGACCAGAGCGACCACATCACCTCGTCCGGCGCCGCACCCGCGGTCACGATGTTCCTTGCCTTGAGCAACCGTTCGCCGAGCGCCGCGAACCGGGCCTCGGCCGGCGAGGCCTCCTCGTCGAGGAGCAACGGGTTCAGCATGGCCTCCCGCAGCAGCTCGTCCGACGACCGCGGCAACCGCTGACCGCCCGCCGCGTCCCGATCGCGGCGCCGCAGTACCCGGGCCAGTCGCCGCAGCTGCCCCGCGTCCATCGCCCCCAACGGCGACAGCGCCAACGCCCGTACGACATCCACCGTCAGGGTCTCGGGATCCGCCACCGCCCGCAACGCGAGCAGCATCGGCCGCACCGCAGGCTCCCGCGACAGCGGCAACTCGTCACCCGCGACGTCGACCGGGATGCCCGCCGCGGCCAGGGCCCGGCGCAACGGCGGAATCGAGCGGCTCCCGGACCGTACGAGCACGGCCATCTCGCTCCACCCGATGCCGTCCTGGACGTGCGCCCGCCGGAGCAGGTCCGCGATGTGCTCGAGTTCGGCACCACTGGTCGAGTACAGGTTCGCCTCGACCTTTCCCGGGCCGAACACGCACGACGACGCGTCCGGGTTCCGGAACCGGTCGAACGTGTCGCGGTCCAGCGAACCCGGCACGCCGAGCCGGTTGACGACGTTCCGCGAGACGCGTTGCAGCGTCGACCCGAAGCGCCGCGTCGTACCCAGCGCGATCTGCGCCGCCTCCGCGCCGTCGCGGGTGCGGAACTCGTCGGTGAACCGCAGCAGCCCACGCACGTCCGCGCCGCGGAAGGTGTAGATCGACTGATCCGGATCGCCGACCACCACCAGGTCGCGCCCGTCGCCCGCGATGGCCTGCAGCAGCTTGGTCTGCCCAGGATCGGTGTCCTGGTACTCGTCGACGAACACGGCCTTGAACTCGGTCCGCAGCTTCGCCTGCACCGACGGCTGCTGCGCCAGGATCACCGCGCGGTGGATCAGCTCGGAGTAGTCCAGCACCTGCTCCGCGTCGAGCACCTGCAGGTACTCCTCGAAGAAGTCGCCGACCGCGACCCACTCGGCCCGCTCCGCCGACCGCCCGATCGCGGACAGGTCCTCCGGGTCGAGCCCCAGCTGCCGCGCCTTGCCGATCACGGCCTGCACCTCGTCGGTGAACCCGCGCGTCTTCAACGCCGGATGCAGCGACCCCGGCCAGTGCACCGCACCGACCTCACGGCTGCCCGACAACGCCTCCGTCAACCGCAACGACTGCTCCGGACCGGACGGCAGCCGCAGCGGTACGTCGAACGCGTCGGCCGGCGTGAACCGCCGCAGCAACGCGTAGCAGAACGAGTGGAACGTCATCGACGGCATCACCCGCGTCGTCCGCCCCAGCCGTCCGGTGATCCGGTCCCGGAGCTCGGTCGCCGCCTTCCGCCCGAACGTCAGCACGAGCACCTCGTCGGGGCTCAGCCCACGATTCCGGACCCGATCGACGACGGCCTCCACCAAGGTCGTCGTCTTCCCGGTGCCCGGACCGGCGAGCACGAGCAGCGGCCCACCGGCGTGGTCCACCACAGCTTGCTGATCGGCATCGAGGACCGGCGGCTCCGCCTTGTGCTGCACCTCCCGCACCAACCGGTACCGGGAACCCTGTCTGCCGACCATCGCATCATCCCAGCAGACGCCACCGACAGTTCGCGAACTGGCACCCCGGCGTTCGCCCGATCAGCCGGAAAGCGGACGCGGCTCCCAACGGACCTCACGCAGATTCACCTTGCCGTTGGTGATCCGGACACCGTCCGACCGGAGCCGGTGCAGCTGCTCGTCACCGACCTCGTCGGCCGGTATGCCCGACGCGCGGATCACCCGCCACCACGGCACGCTCGCGCCGTACTCGCGCATGATCGCACCGACCTGCCGCGGTCCGCCCTGGCCGACGTACTCGGCGATGTCGCCGTACGTCGCGACGCTGCCCTCCGGGATCGACTCCACGGCCTGCAGTACCGCCTCGACGTACTCCTCCCGATCCACAGGACCAATCTAGGCGAGTGGGGCGAGTGCCTTCGCGAGCGGTTCGAGGACCGACGGCGGCGCGTCCAGCGGCAGGTTCATGATCACCAGGTCGACGCCGGCCTCGCCGTACGCCGCGGCCTCGGCGACCGCCGTGTCGAGCGAGCCGTCCGGGTCGATCCGGACGTTCACCGAGCAGGTGATCTCGCCGACGTCGCGGCCGACCTCCTCGCAACGCTGCACGAGGACGTCCTTGAGCGTCTTCCACTCCTGCGGGTTCGGGACGATCACGTTCCACTGCTGCGCCCACTTGGCGACCGCGCGCAGCGTCCGGTTCGGGCCCTTGCCGCCGATGGTGATCGGAGGGTGCGGGGTCTGCACCGGCTTCGGGTTGCAGTACGCGTCGGTGAGCTTGACGTACTTGCCGTCGAAGTTCGCGACCTTCTCCGTGAGCAGCGCGATCATCGCCTGCGTACCCTCGTCGAACCGGTCGAAGCGCTCCTTCAACCCGTACAGCTCGATGCCGTACGCCGCGGTCTCCATCTCGTTCCAGCCCGCGCCGATACCGAGCTCGAGGCGGCCGTTCGAGATGATGTCCGTGGTCGCGGCCATGTTCGCGAGCACGGCCGGGTGCCGGTAGATCATCCCGGTCACCTGGCAGCCGAGCCGGATCCGCGACGTCGCCTGCGCGAGCGCGGCCAGCGTCGTCCAGGCCTCGAGGTTCGGGCCCTGCATGTCACCGCTGAGCGGGTAGAAGTGATCCCAGTGCCAGGCGGACTCGAAGATCTCGAACTCGTCCGCCGCGACCCACACGTCCCGCATCTGCTGCCAGGTGGTGTGTTCCGGCCTGGTCTTGATCGCGAACCGCATCTGCGCCCTCCCTTGAGGCAACCGTTTCCCGAGGGCGACCCTACCCCGTCCACCGGTGCGGCTCGCCGGATCCGGCGGCGATCGGCCCTCGCGATCGGGAGACTTGAGGCAGGGTGCGAGAGCTGGGGGATCGGATGCTGACGGAGCTGCCACGGAAGCTGGCGGAGGACGCGTTCTGGACGCGGCTACCGCCGCCGGTGATCAGTATCGTCGTGATCGGTACGGCGATCGGCGGCGCGGCCCTACTCGGGGTCGACGGCTCCGACGGGACGCCGGTCGGCGACTCGTTCGTCGAGGGCGTGCCGTGGACGGTGTGGCGGGCGACCTCCGGCGTGGCGCTGGTCGTGTTCGCCGTGCTCGTCCTGCAGGCGATCAGGATTCTGCAGCATCCGGGCGACTGGGGATTCCACCCGAAGCACCAGGACCGGGTGCGTTACCTGGTCTACGCGATCGTCGGCGCCGCGGCCGCCGGGAGCTACCGGCTGATCTTCCCGGGGGTCGGTCCCGACCTTCCGGTCCGGAACCTGGACCTGCGGACCGCGGTCGTCCTGGTGACCGCGCTGGCCGCGGCGGTCCCGTGGATGACCGTCGTCTGGCTCGCCCATGCCGAATGCCGCGACCTCGCGAACAACGTCGACAAGCGACCGGAGGAAGGCAACGCCTACGCCAGGGCGTTGCAGGACAAGACCAACGACCCGCAGTTGTTCAATCGGGCCGTCGCGCAGCTCAACCGGCTGTGGCAGCTGCTCTGGTTCTGCGCGCTCACCTCGGCGTTCGGCGTGATCGCCGCGGTTGCGTCAGCCGGCGCCCTGCGGGGTGCGTTCATCTCGGTGTACCCGGACCGGGCCCGCGAGTTCCCGCCGGCGAACGTGCTGCTGTACGGCGCTCTGTTCACGCTCGCGCTGTCCGTGATCGCCGTACCGTTCTTCGTCGCCTGGCGGAACCGGGCAGGGCAACTCGCCGATCATGTCTGCCCGCTGCCGGCGGACGGGAACCTCTCCGACGAGTGGATGCAGCAGCGGAAACGGGTCGAGCACCTGCTCCACCTCGGACCGCTCTTCGCCGACTCGGTGACCGCGATCGGCGTACTAGCCCCACTGGTCGTCAGCGCGATCGCAGCCTTCCTGCCGAAGGCCGCGAACTAGTTAGTCGAGGCCGAGGCGGGCGCGGACCTCTGGGCGGCGTAGTGGTGGGACGGTCTGGGGTGGGGTGCGGCGGGCCGGCATCTCCTCGAGGAGTTGTTCGGTGATGCGGGCGACCTCGGTGGCGGCGCGTTCGATCGGGCCGCGGGTGGTCGCACTCAGCGAGCCGACGCCGGTCACCTTCCGGACGTACTGCAGTGCGGCCGCGTAGATCTCCTCGGAGGTCGCGGACGGCTCGAGTCCCCGGAGCACTGTGATGTTTCTGCACATGCCTTCAGACAGTACGCGCAGGCAAGGACAATCTACGAGGTATTGACATCCCTAATGGCATTAGGTTTTCCTCAAGGCATGAGCACTGCCGCACCGGACCGTCGCACCCGTCGCCATCAGGAGACGATCGGGGAGATCCTCGACGTCGCCGTCGAACTGATGGGCACCGAGGGCGTCGCGGCGCTCAGTCTGTCCGCGGTGGCCCGGCGGCTCGGGATGCAGCCGCCGTCGCTGTACCAGTACTTCCCGTCGAAGATGGCGATCTACGACGCGTTGTTCCAGCGCGGCGCCGAGCTGTTCCTGGCCTCGCAGCGGGAGGCGGTCGCCGCGGCGACGACCGACGACGTGGTGGAGCTGCACCTGATCGGGACCACGGCGTTCGCGCGGTGGAGCATGCAGAACCAGGTCTACTCGCAGCTCCTGTTCTGGCGGACGATTCCCGGTTTCGAGCCGAGCCCGGAAGCGTTCGCGCCGGCGCAGGAGGCACTGGCCGATCTCCGCGCGCACCTGCAGGCCGGAGTGGGAGCCAGCCGGTTGCATCCGGACGCCGCAAGCGACGAGGGCCTCGCCGTGTTCACCTCGCTCACCTCCGGAGTGCTGTCGCAGCAACTGGCGAACGAACCGGACGCAAGCTTCGAGTCGGGTCGCTTCACGCGGCTGTTTCCGCTTGTCCTCGAGATGTTCTACCAACACTACGCACCGACCAGGGGGAGAAATGCTGGCTGAGAAGATCGGGCGGGCCGACCGGGCGCGCTGCCGGATCCACCGGGACGCCGAGCTCCAGGCATGGCGCGAGCTGCTCGCGTCGATCGAGGGGGACGAATGGCAGCGCCGTACGGTCTGCGACGAGTGGGACGTGGCGGACATCGCGGGCCACCTGATCGGGCAGGCCGAGGACGTGAACAGCCTGACGTCGTTCCCGCGGCGGTACCGGAAGGCGAAGCGGGTCTACCCGGACGTACTGCGGATCGACGCGCACATGATGGTGCAGGCGGACGAGCACCGCGGTACGCCGCCGGCGCGGCTGCGGACGTCGTTCGACGAGGTGTGGTCGCGCGCGACGGAGCGGATCTCGACGGAGCCGGGACTGTTGCGGCGGATGGCGATGACTGTCAACGGGTTCCGGATGAACCTCGGGTACATCCACGACATCCTGCTGGCGCGGGACCTGTGGACGCACCGCGACGACGTCTGCCAGGCGCTCGGGCGTCCGTTCGACGTCGGGCCGTACGGCGAGGAGCTCGTCGCGCAGGTGATGTACGACGTGATCGACGGGCCGTGGTGGGGCGAGCGGCCCGCGGTGGAGGTCGAACTGACCGGCGCGGGAGGTGGGACCTATCAGCTCGGGAGGGGTGCGCCGGTGGGTCGCGCCGCGGTGGACGCGGTCGGCTACATGCGGACGCTGTCCGGACGCGACGACGCCCCGGTGGTCACGGGTGATCCCGTAGCCACCGAGGCGATCGCTTCCTGCCGGATGCCTTTTTAGTTAGTAAGAAGGCTGACTCGGGTCGATCTGGTCGACCCAGGCAACGACTCCACCGCCGACGTGGACGGCGTCGGAGAAGCCGGCGCCCTTGGCGATGGCGAGGACCTCGGCGGAGCGGACGCCGGACTTGCAGTGGAAGACCAGCTGCTTGTCCTGCGGCAGCTTCTCCAGCGCCACACCGGTCTGGAAGTCCGCCTTCGGGATCAGCACCGAACCCGGGATCCGGTTGATCTCGTACTCGTTCGGCTCCCGGACGTCGATCAGGACGAAGTCCTTCTCGCCGTTGTCCTTGAGCTTGATCCACTCGCTGAGCTGCTTGACCGAGATCGTCGAGCCGGCTGCCGCGTCGGCTGCCTCCTCGGTGATCGCGCCGCAGAAGCTCTCGTAGTCGATCAGCTCGGTGACCGTCGGGTGCTCACCGCAGATGGCGCAGTTCGGGTCCTTGCGAACCTTCAGCGAACGCCAGTTGAGGTCGAGCGCCTCGTAGATGTTCAGCCGGCCCAGCGACGGGTCGCCGATACCGGTGAGCAGCTTGATCGCCTCGGTGACCTGCGCGGCGCCGACCGACGCGCAGAGCACGCCGAGGACGCCGCCCTCGGCGCAGGACGGGACCATGCCGGGCGGCGGGGGCTCCGGATACAGGCAGCGGTAGCACGGACCGTTGTCCGCCCAGAACACGCTGACCTGGCCGTCGAAGCGGAAGATCGAACCCCACACGTACGGCTTGTGCAGCAGCACCGCGGCGTCGTTCACCAGGTACCGGGTGGCGAAGTTGTCGGTGCCGTCGACGATCAGGTCGTACGGCTCGAAGATCTCGAACACGTTGTCGTTGTCCAGCCGGGTCTCGTGCAGGACGACGTTCGTGTACGGGTTGACCTCGAGGATCGACTCCTTGGCCGACTGCGCCTTGGACTTGCCCACGTCGGACTGACCGTGGATGACCTGACGCTGCAGGTTGGACTCGTCGACGGTGTCGAACTCGACGATGCCGAGGGTGCCGACACCGGCCGCGGCCAGGTACAGCAGCGCGGGGCTGCCGAGGCCGCCGGCGCCGATCACGAGCACCTTGGCGTTCTTCAGCCGCTTCTGCCCGGCCATCCCGACCTCGGGGATGATCAGATGCCGCGAGTACCGCCGCACCTCGTCGATCGTGAGCTCGTCGGCCGGTTCGACCAGCGGTGGCAAAGACACGTGTCGGCTCCTCAGGAAGACATCGGACGGGGTCTGATGGTTTTCAACCAACTGTCCCGCCTCCATGTTCCCGCACTCTTTCAAGCACCCCCGACAGAGTCCACATCCCGGTACCCGTGTCTCAGTCGTTGTCGGTGATCGTGACTGTGAGCGTCGTCGGGACCTTCAGTACGGCGCCGTCGACCGTGTTGATCACCGCACTGAAGGTCTCGGTCGGCTCCTTCACCCTGTCGTCGAGGATCCGCACCTGGAGCTCACCCGTGGTCTTGCCCGGTTCGACGAAGCCGTCGACGGCACGGACGACCGGTCCGGTGCCGTCGTCGTTGACGCTCCGGTAGTCCTTGCGGATCACCGCCGTACCGTCCTTGAGGACACCGGCGAACGTGACGTACTTGTCGCTCGGCGCGGACAGCTTGACCGGGAAGTTGACCACACCGTTCTTCTCCACCGTCTTCACGTTGCCGAGGGTCAGCTTCGGTGTCGGGTCGTCGTCTTTGACGAGCCCGTGCCCGAAGGACTCGTCCAGCAGCGCGTTGTGCGGTACTGACAGCACCAGGCTGAACGGCACGTCGTAGCTGTCTCTGGTGTTGCCTACGATCGGTACGGTCACCTTCTGGCGTACTTCTCCCGGCTTGAACACCAGGCGCTGCGCCACCTCACCGACGGTCGTACCGAGCTCTCCGTTCGTCTCGGCGTACACGCTGACCGGTCGAATGCTCGGCCGCGACAGGCGGACCCAGAAGTCCACGGTGTGCGTGCCCTTGTCCCCCTCCTTCACGGTGACGTTCGACGCGGACAGCTTGGGCAGCAGGACCGCAGGCGCCGACAGCCCGAGCACGGGCGACGAGAACGCCAGGTCACTCACGTACGCCGACCCCTTGGCGACCCGGTCCGTCCTGAGCTCCACAGTGCGTACGTCGCTCAGGTCTACGCCCTTCAGAGACGCCACAGGGATACGTACTGTGCGCAGGAGGTTCTTGGGCAGACCGCTGTCGTTTGCGCCGGGCATCCGCACCAGGGCATCACTGACAGCTGACACCGGTACGGCGGCTGCTCTGCCGTGCCCGTCGACGACACGGACCGTCAGGTCGGTCTTCGGCGTACCGGCCGGGTCCGGCGCGGCGCGGAACGTCAGCGCGGCGAACCGCCGTACGTCGCGTTGCCAGGCGGGGACGTTGACGCGTACTACGCCATCCGTACCCGTCCACGTGAGCTTGGTGACAGCCGTGGTCGGCGTCTTGGACGCGAACCAGGCCGTGGTCCAGTGAGGCGCGTTGGCCCATTCGTCCGTCGTCATGCAGGTCGGTAGCGCAGCCCTGACCGCAGTGCTGGTCACACCGGCACAAACGGTCGCCGTGGCCTTCCCGCTGACAGCTCCTGCCGGCAGGGCTTGGTCGAAGCGGTTCAGATCCTCCCGCCGCGGTTCCTGTGAAGTCACCCGTACGACGGCCTTTCCGGCTGACGCCGCCCGCGAGTCAGAGCCGTCGAAGAGCGGGAGGAACTGCGTCTCGCGTCCCAACTGCAGGCGGAAGAACCCCGCGACATACGCCGTACCCACAGCCTGCTGCTGCTTCGCGGTCAGCCTGCCCGCGTACTTGGCGCCGCAGGGCGATGCCTTCTCGTCGCCGGCCCAGTCATCGTTCGAGGGCGCTGTCGACTGCCCAGGGGTCCACTCCGTGTTGAAGAAGTTGTGGTTGGCGCCCATCACCAGCACGGTCGAGCGGGGCGCGGTGTCTCCGTCGACGGAGTACCTGGTGTCGTCGTAGAACTGCTGGCCTTCGAGATCGGACACGTCGCCGTCGCAGTACGGCAGTACGACGCTCATGGCGACGCCTGGAACGGTGGAGCGTGCGAAATCGGTCGGAGCGAGGGGTAGTACTGCACGGATGCCGAACTGGCCGCCGCGGTCCGCGTTCAACTGGGCCGCGCGGGCGACGCCCTCACCGCCGCGGGAGTGTCCCATGAGGCCGACGTCCTGCAGGTTCAGCTTGCCGACGAAGCGGGTCCCGAACGGTCCACCGCCGACGGTCGACCACTGACGCCACAGTGCCAGGTGGTCCAGGATCAATTCGGCCCGTGCTTGGGCGCCCGCGTCGTACGCGTCGCTGTCCCAGGCGTTGACCGCGTTCGCGCTGATCGACACGACCTGGTAGCCGTTGCTGGCCAGCGCTGTCGCCGGACCGTCGTAACCGCGGTAGCTGGGGATCGCCTTCATCCCCTTCGGGCACGGCCACGGCTTCTCGAGGTCACCGGAGTTGCTCGGCTCTCCGTAGCAGACATCGTGCCGGCCGTGCAGGAAGACAACCACGGGCCGTGGACCGATCGCACCATGTGGCGAGTAGATCTTGCCGCGCAGCTCGGACCGGTGCTTCAGGCCAGGTAGGTACACGGCTTCGTCGCCGAGGTTGTACTCAGCTGTGTCGACCTTGTACTTACCAAGAGCGCCAGGGTCCGACGGGAGCAATGGGCCGCGCCGGGCTTTCAGCCAGTCGGCGTCAGTCGGCCCTGCGGTCGTAGTGATACTCCGGCTCTTACTTGACTCCTTACCGAGGTCCCCGGACCACACCAGCCGTACGTCATGAGCCTTGACGACAGAGGGATCAGTAGTGACCAGGGTCATCGTCTTGCGGTCCGGAGACTGCTTCGCGACACCTAAGGGATTGCCGTCGACCTCCAACAGCGGAAGGGACGCGCGCATCGGTGCGGGCGCGTCGAGGTGCAGGGTCAGTTGGTAGCCCACTGCGAGCGGTCGCACGTCCCACTGGTTGCTTTGAGCAACGACTGGGGGCGCGGCGGTCGCCGGCAGCGACCCCACCCCCAGCAGTACGGCGATCCCCACGGACAGATTTCGGGCGGTTCTGCCAATCACGCGCCCAAGTTGACCCGACGCTCCGCTCGATCGTGTCTCAGTGGCGCGTCGGAATCGACTCGATCAGGCGATCAGCTGCCGGAACGCGCGGGCCACCTGTTCGGGGTGCTCCATCTGCGCCACGTGCCCGGACTGCGGCAGGTACAGCAGGTGTGCGTGTGGGAAGGTGCGCTGCGCTTTGGTACGGATCCGGGCGTCGACGAGACGGTCCTTGCCGCCGTAGATCAGCAGCACCGGGCACTCGATCGCGGCAGCGTCTGCCCACAACGAACGGCGCGGTCTGGCCAATGAAGAGCGCAGGATGCTCCGTGCGCCGTCGAGAGTCGCCTGCCGGCCCCACGGGTCGGTGTCGCGTCTGTGCAGCTCTTCCTCGTACGCCGCGCGCACCTCGGGCGCCAGCCCCCGCGGGTCCCCGAACACCATCGCCAGCGACGCCTGGAACCGCTGGTCGAACGGCATCCGCTGCGTGCGCTCCAGTACGGCAGGACCGAGCCGCGGTGTGGCGAGTGCGGTGAACCACAGTGCGCTCGCGGACACCCGTGGGTGCGGCAGAGCGGGCGACACGAGGGTCAGCGACGCCACCAGGTCGGGGCGTTGGGCAGCCAGCGCCACGGACGCGGCCCCACCCATCGAGTTCCCGAACACGTGCACAGGCTGGTCGTACTCGCGTTCCAGCAGCTCGACCAGTACGGCGGCCTGCTCGGAGATCCCGGTCACGCCGGACAGCGGCGTACGGCCGAAGCCCGGGAGGTCCGGCGCAATGCCCCGGATCGTGTCGTTGAGCAGATACCCGAGCGCGGTCCAGTTCAGCGACGACCCGCCCAGTCCGTGCACGAACAGCGCGGGCGGCAGGTCCTTCTTGGCACCTGGCACGTCTCTGACCAGCAGCTCAACCCCTGCGACCGGCACCCGCCGCTCCGGCCACTTCTGCAACTCCACGGGTACGGCGCCCCCGGTTACTGACCCGTAACTTTCCACGTCACCCATGGTAGGACCCTCTGACGCGAAACACTCGCCCCCATGACGCAGTACCAGAAGCACACCACTCGTAACGTCCTGCTGATCGTGTTGGTGTGCGCAGTGCTCGCACTGCCTGCGTTTTGGGTCGTCACACTGGGCTACACCGGGGTACGGAGCTTCGTAGCAGGCCGCGAGAAGCACGAGGTGGTCTACAAGGTCACCGGGACTGCGAAGAACCCGAGCGTCCGCTACCTCCGCGACGGTCATCGCGACAACGTGGCCCTGGGCGAGGCAGACCTGCCTTGGCAGAGCGAACCACTGACGGTCAAGGGCAGCAACCAGTACCTGTCCGTCTACGCCTTGCAACAGAACGGCGACAGGGGCTCCGTCAACTGCGAGATCTGGGTGGACGGCAAACTGGTCGAGAGGAACGACCCCTCCGCTCCCAGTTACCTGGCCGCGGATTGCACCTATACCCCCTGACCCTGGTGGAGACTGGGACGTATGGCGGGTGCGCAGCAGCAGCTGACGACTGAGGTTGACGGGCAGACGATGAAGCTCACCAACCTCGGCAAGGTGCTGTATCCACGGTCCGGGTTCACCAAGGCCGAGGTGATCGACTACTACCACCAGGTGGCGGAGGTGTTGCTGCCACATCTGTCAGACCGCCCGCTGACCCGGAAGCGCTGGCCTGACGGCACCGATGCGCCGTTCTTCTTCGAGAAGAACGCTCCCCGCGGTACGCCGGCCTGGGTACGTACGGAGACGCTGCCCACGCCCGGTAGCTCGACCGGACGCGACGAGATGAGCTTCGTGGTCTGCGACGACGTACAGACCGTGGTGTGGCTGGCGAACCTGGCCGCACTCGAGCTGCACGTACCGCAATGGCGGATCGGGCTCTCCGATGAGGGCAGAGACCCACAGGCCGATCTGATCGTCTTCGACCTCGACCCAGGCCCAGGAGCTTCGATCGTCGAGTGCTGCGACGTAGCACTGGCCCTGCGACAACTGCTGCACCACTTCGGCATGGAGGGCTGGCCGAAAACCTCTGGCAACAAGGGCATGCACCTGTACGTACCGATCGAGCCTGCGTCCTCCCGGCAGACCAGTGCGTTCGCGAAACTGCTGGCGGAACAGCTGGCGGAGGCCCTGCCGGAGAACGTGACCGCCAACATGACCAAGGCGCTCCGCCCGGGCAAGGTGTTCATCGACTGGAGCCAGAACGCCAGTGCGAAGACCACGCTCGCGCCGTACTCGCTGCGCGGCGCCGACGAACCACGGGTCTCCACCCCGATCGACTGGGACGAGGTGGCGTCCGCGACGGCCCCGGAGGACCTCAGGTTCCTGCCGCACGACGTCCTGGCCAGGATCGAGGCATACGGAGACGTACTCGGGGAACTGTACGACGACCCGCAACCACTACCGCAGAGCTGACCGGAAGGAGAGCCGGATGACCAGCGAGACCGATTACGAGGGCCCGGGCGACTCCGAGAACCTGCCCGACGACGCGCCCGAGGCGGACGTCCTCGAGCAGCGCCAGGCCTCGACCGTGGTGGACGATCGGACCGAGGACGAAGCGCTCCCGGACGACGCCGACCCGGCCGACGTCGAGGAGCAGCGCCGCGCCGTGGACGGCAGCGACGACGAGGACGGGTACCGCTGAGCGACCGGATCGTTACTACGTTGGAACGCTCCCGGTCTACCACGATGGAACATCGGGCGGCGGGGAAGCTACTGGCCGGGAGGACTGCTGGGTAGGATTCGTGGAACGACCTGGTGGCGGACCCGATCGCCACCGGAGCGCACCACCGAAGGAGCCCGACGTGTCGACGACACCGGAGACCGCACCCAAGCGCGGCAGCCGCCTGCCCCGGCTGGCGCGTCGCGCGCAACTGCTCGAGGCGGCCCAGGAAGTCTTTGTCGCGAACGGGTACCACGCCGCCGCGATGGACGACATCGCCGACCGGGCCGGCGTGTCCAAGCCGGTGCTGTACCAGCACTTCCCCGGCAAGCTGGAGCTGTACCTCGCGCTGCTCGACACCTCCTGCGAGGCGATCGTCGCCTCCGTACAGGACGCGCTGAAGTCCACCGAGGACAACAAGCTCCGGGTCGCGGCGACCATGCACGCGTTCTACGACTACGTGGCGAACGCGCAGGGCGCCTTCCGGCTGGTGTTCGAGTCCGACCTGACCAACGAGCCGGCCGTCCGGGAACGGGTCGACCGGGTCACCCACGCCTGCGCCGAGGCGGTTTCCGAGGTGATCAGCGCCGACGCCGGCCTGAGCCGTGAGCAGTCGATGGTGCTCGCGGTCAGCCTGGTCGGCATGGCCCAGGTCAGCGCCCGGTACTGGCTCGGCGCCGGCAACCCGTCGCTGCCGCAGGAGCACGCCGCGGACCTCGTCGCGTCGCTGGCCTGGCGTGGCATCCGCGGTTTTCCCCGTACCGACAGCTGAGGTTCTGCTGTGGGCGGACGGGTGAGAGTCGGGGTTCGGTAACGGATAGGCTCGAAGCGTCACCGGCGAGAGCCGCCGGTCGGAGCGTGCCCGGAGGGTTTCGTGGAGGTCAAGATCGGCGTACAGCACGCCAATCGCGAGTTGGTTCTGGAGAGCGACCAGAGCCCGGAAGAGGTCCAGCAGCTGGTCGCGGACGCGCTCAGCGGGAAGACCGGTCTGCTCCAGCTGACCGACGACAAGGGCCGGAAGGTGCTCATCCCGGCCGACCGGCTCGCCTACGTCGAGATCGGCGAGGTCTCCACCCGCAAGGTGGGCTTCGGCGCGATCTGATCGCGTTCCGGACACAGTAGAGCGTGTCCTGGTTGCACGGGACGGCTCAGCGGGCACGATGGCGGTAGACCTGCGTCCCCATTGGTCTGGTTGCTACGGGGCACCGGACGAGGCGCAGGTCAGCCATCCCTCACAAGGAGGAACCGTGTACTGGGTCTGGATGCTCATCGTCAGCCTCATCGCGGGCATCATCTTCGGGCCGCTGGCCCGGCTGGTGCTCCCCGGCAAGCAGAACATCAGCCTCGGCTGGACCATCCTCGGCGGCGGCATCGGCGCCTTCATCGGTGGTCTGATCGCAAAGGTTCTCGGAGTCAAGGACACGCCCGGCCCGGACTGGATCCAGTACCTGATCCAGATCGTCTGCGCCGCGATCGTCGTCGCCATCATCTCGGCACGGAACAGCAACAAAGCCAAAGCCTGACGCAGGCAGCACCACCAAACGGCCGCCACCCCACCGCGGGGAGGGCGGCCGTTGCCCATTTGCCTGGCAGACCCACGAATTTGCCTGGCAGACCCACGAGCTTGTGGGTTCCTCACCCTGGCTCAGAGTGGGGAACCCGGCATTTGGTGGGTAAGCCAAGCAAATTGGTCAGGCCTGGAGGCCGAGGGCGGTCATCCGGGCGGTGTGTGCCTCAGTCAGGCGGGTGAACATCCGGCCGATCGCGGCCAGGTCGAGGCCGGGACGGTCGACGCTGCCCGCCAGCAGCGCGGCCAGTGAGTCACGGTCGGCGGCGATCCGCTGCGCCTGGCTGAGCGCCTCGCCGACCAGGCGGCGGCCCCACAGCGCCAGCCGGCCGCCCAGCTTCGGGTCCTCCTCGATCGCGGCCCGGACCCGGTCCACCACGAACTCGGCCTGCCCGGACTCCGCGAACACCTCCAGCACCAGCGCCCGCGTCTCCGCGTCCACGAACGACGCGATCTCCCGGTAGAAGTCGTTCGCCAGGCCGTCCCCGACGTACGCCTTCACCAGGCCCTCCAGCCAGTCCGACGGGGCGGTGTGGTCGTGGAACGCGTCCAGCGGCGTGACGAACGGCCGCATCGCGTCCATCGGGTCCACGCCGAGCTCCACCAGCCGGTCGCGGAGCTGCTGGAAGTGCCCGAACTCGGTGGTCGCCAGCGCCGCCAGCTCCGCCTTGTCGTCCAGCGTCGGCGCCAGCTTCGCGTCCTCGGCCATCCGCTCGAACGCGGTCAGCTCGCCGTACGCGAGCACACCCAGCAGATCCACCGCCGCGGCCCGGTAGGCGGGATCATCAAAGGCCGTCTGCTCCATGCCCGGCACCCTATCGGGACTTCGATGCAGTGGCGGATGCCACACGGGGCGGCGTTGACAGGTCGTGCGGTTACACTGGTGGGCGATTCGCCGGTGACGCGCCCACATGGGCAAGCTGGTGCGAGGTGCTTGCACAGTGTCCCCGCGCCTCACGACGGGGCTGTCCGGCCCCAGGCGCCCGGCCACAGAGCATCTGTCCGCACAAGCATGTGAGAGGCGATCAGCCTGACCACCTTCCGAGAGCTCGGGGTCCTCCCCGAGATCTGCGACGCACTCGACCGCGTCGGCATCGTCGAACCTTTCCCGATCCAGGAGATGACCCTCCCGGTGGCCCTGATGGGCACCGACCTGATCGGTCAGGCCCGTACCGGTACCGGCAAGACCCTCGGCTTCGGCATCCCGTTGCTGCAGCGCACCATCGCGCCGCACGAGGCCGACTACGCCGAGGTCGCCCCCGGCAAGCCCCAGGCGCTCGTCGTCACCCCCACCCGGGAGCTGACGATCCAGGTCGCCAAGGACCTCGAGACCGCCTCCACCGTCCGCGCCGTGCGGATCCTGACCATCTACGGCGGGGTCGCGTACGACCCGCAGCTCGACGCGCTGAAGAAGGGCGTCGACGTCGTCGTCGGTACGCCGGGACGCCTGCTGGACCTGGCCGACCGCGGCGTCCTCGACCTCGGCCACATCAAGGTCCTGGTCCTCGACGAGGCCGACGAGATGCTCGACCTGGGCTTCCTGCCCGACGTCGAGCGGATCCTGCGCAAGACGCCCGAGCTCCGGCAGACGATGTTGTTCTCGGCAACGATGCCGTCGGCCGTGATCGGTCTGGCGCGCACCCACATGCGGCACCCGCTGAACATCCGCGCGGAGTCGCACGAGGACACCCAGATGGTGCCGACCACGGCACAGTTCGTCTACCGCGCCCACGATCTCGACAAGCCCGAGGTCGTGGCGCGCATCCTGCAGGCCGAGGACCGCGGCCGGGTGATGATCTTCTGCCGTACCAAGCGGGAGGCGTCCCGGCTCACCGACGACCTGCAGGACCGCGGGTTCAAGGCGGCCGCGATCCACGGAGACCTGAACCAGCAGGCGCGCGAGCGGGCGCTGACGCGGTTCCGCGGCGACAAGATCGACGTACTGGTCTGTACTGACGTCGCCGCCCGGGGCATCGACGTCGAGGGCGTCACGCACGTCATCAACAACACCTGCCCCGAGGACGAGAAGACCTACATCCACCGGATCGGCCGTACTGGTCGCGCCGGGGCCAGCGGGATCGCCGTCACCTTCGTGGACTGGCCGGACGTCACCCGGTGGAAGGTGATCAACAAGGCGCTCGACCTGCCGTACGAGGACCCGCAGGAGATCTACTCGACCTCGCCCGAGCTGTACCACGACCTCGGCATCCCGTCGGACGCCAAGGGCCGCATCCGTACCGCACGCGAATCCCGAGAGACCCGCGAACCCCGCGAAACCCGCGGCCGCCACGACCGCACAGACCGCACCGAACGCTCCGAGCGCGACGGCCGTTCCGAGCGTTCCGAGCGCGACACCCGGTCCGAGCGTTCTGAGCGCGACGGTCGCTTCGAGCGGTCTGAGCGCGATGGGCGCTTCGAGCGCGACGGTCGGCCGGAGCGCGACGGCGAACGGTCGGGCCGTAACCGCAAGCGCAACCGCACCCGGAAGCGCACCCGCGCGGGTCAGCCGGTCGAGGAACTCGCCGACGTCACGACCAACACCGAAGTAACCGCCGTGGTCTCGGACCCCACCGAGGAAACCGCCGCCCGCAAACCCCGCAAGCGGAAGCGCAACCGCAACCGCAGGTCGGGCAATCAGGCCCTTCAACAGCCCAACGCAACCCCCGACCAGGGCACACCCGCCGCCCAGACCAGCGGGCAGCACGAGCCGGACGCCCGCAAGGCCAACCCGGCAACCGCGCCCAGCACGCCCGCCGCTGAGGCACCCACGCAGAAGGCACCAGCCGCCAAGCCGGTCACGCCGGTGGCTGAAGCGGTCACGTCCGGGGCCGAGCAGGTCACGTCTACGGCCGAGCCCGAGACGCGTGCGGCTGAGCCGGCGACACCTGCGGCTGAGGTGGTCGAACGGGCCGCGCCGGTTGTCGAGGCAACGCCTGCCGAGACGGCTGCTCCGCAGTCTGCGGCCGAGGTGGCGCCGGTCAAGCGGACGCGCACTCGGAAGACTGCAGCTGGTCAGCCGGAAGCCTCGGTGCAGCAGGCTCAGAAGAGCACCGCAAAGACGGCTCCAGCCAAGGGCACCACAAGCAAGAGCACTCCGGCCGGCAGCATGACGACCAAGAAGGCTCCCGCGAAGGCCACCACAGCCAAGAGCACTCCGGTCAACAGCACCGCAACCAAGAAGGCGGCCGCCACGACCACCCCGGCCAAGACCGCGGTGGCTAAGAAGGCTCCGGCCAAGAGCACGGCGGTCAAGAAGGCACCCGCCAAGACCGCCGCAGTCAAGAAGGCAGCGGCTGTGAAGAAGGCACCGGCCAAGACCGTGACCGCCAAGAAGGCTCCGGCCAAGAGCGCGGTGGTTAAGAAGGCTCCGGCCAAGAGCACCGTGGCCAAGAAGGCGCCTGCCAAGACTGCTGCAGTCAAGAAGGCCGCTGCCGTGAAGAAGGCACCTGCTAAGGCCGTGACCGCTAAGAAGGTTCCGGCCAAGACCGCGGTGGCCAAGAAGGCACCCGCCAAGACCGCAGCAGTCAAGAAGGCTCCGGCCAAGGCCGTGACCGCTAAGAAGGCTCCGGCCAAGACCGCGGTGGCCAAGAAGGCACCCGCCAAGACCGCAGCAGTCAAAAAGGCACCGGCCAAGGCCGTGACCGCCAAGAAGGCTCCGGCCAAGACCGCGGTGGCCAAGAAGACACCCGCCAAGACCGCAGCAGTCAAGAAGGCACCTGCTAAGACCGCGACTGCTAAGAAGGCTCCGGCCAAGAGCGCCGTGGCTAAGAAGGCGCCGGTGAAGAAGGCTGTGGCCAAGAAGGCGCCGGTTAAGGCTGTGGCCAAGAAGGCGCCGGTTAAGGCTGTGGCCAAGAAGGCGGCTCGGCGGTAGGCCGCCTCGCGTGAACGTTTCCTAATTGTGATCTGAGGGTGCAACACCCAGCCCCTGGTGGGCCGTCCTAGGACGGTAACCACGAGAGAGGGGCTGGGTGATGGGGCGGATCAGAGCAGTTGCTGCCGTGGTGGTCGCCGTGGGGGTGTTGGGCCTCGCCGGGTGTGGGGCGTCCAACAAGGAACATGCGAGCAGTGGCGCCGCGAAGCAGGACTCCGGCGGGGCGGTTGCCAAACCACCGCAGGCACCCGCGGTCGGTAACTCAGCAGGACAAGGCAAGTCCGCGGGACAAGCCACGCAGGGCGGGGACGACCCGACGATCACGCGGGCGATCATCAAGACCGGTTCGTTGACAGTCGAAGGCGACGACGTGTCCGCGATGCGCCAGAAGGCGGTCACCGCGATCGCCGGTCTCGACGGTCAGGTGGCATCCGAAGACACCGACGGCAACATCACCCAGTCGAACCTCGTACTCAAGATCCCCACCAAGTCCTTCGAGACCGCGATTCAGCAGCTCTCGGAGCTCGGCAAGCGCCTCCAGATCCACCAGGAGTCAGAGGACGTCACCGAGCAGGTTGTCGACGTAGCCAGCCGCATCCAGTCCCAGCGCGCCAGCCTCGAGCGCATGCGCGTACTGATGACAAAAGCCAACACCATCGGCGACATCGTCTCGGTCGAGAGCGAGCTGACCCGCCGAGAAGCCGACCTCGAAGCCCTGCTGGCCAAGCAGAAGAACCTCGCATTGCAGACCGACCTGGCCACCCTCACGCTCACCCTCACCGAGAAGGGCAAGCCCCCGGTAAAAACAGAGCCCAAGAAGGCCACCGGCTTCCTCGCGGGCCTCAAGGGCGGCTGGCACGCCTTCACCGCGGTCTTCTCCGCGCTCGCGACTGCCCTGGGCGCACTCCTCCCCTTCCTCATCCTGCTGGCGATCATCGCCCTACCGCTGTGGCGCTTCCGCCACAAGCTGCGCAAACAACCAGCCAGTCAGTGAAGCAACGCGTCGGCCAACGCCCGGTACGCCTTCGCACCGGGCGAGGCCGGCGCCGTGCTCAGTACGGTCTCCCCGATCGCCGGCGCCTCCGCGAACCGGATCGACTTCGGGATCGCCGGCTGCAGTACGTCCAGCGAGTACGCGTCCGCGATCCCCTCCAGTACGGCGCGCGCGTGCGTCGTACGTCCGTCGTACAGCGTCGGAAGCACCCCGAGCACCTGTAGCTCCGGGTTGGTCAGCCGCTGTACGTCGTGCACGGTGTCGAGTAGTTGCCCTACGCCACGATGTGCCAGCGTCTCGCACTGCAAGGGAATCAGTACGTCGGACGCGGCGGACAGACCGTTCACGGTGAGCAGCCCGAGCGTCGGCGGGCAGTCCACGACGATCCAGTCGTACGACGCCCGTAGCGGGCGCAGCGCCGTACGCAGGACCTGCTCCGGCCCGCTCTCCCGCGCCAGCTGCACCTCGGCGGTCGCGAGCGCGATCGTCGCGGGTAGCAGATCCGGCGCGTCCTCGAACTCGATCAGTACGTCGCGGGCACGGACGCCGCCGAGTAGTACGTGGTGCACGGACTTGTCCAGGTCCTCAGGGTCGATGCCGACCGAGAAGGTCAGGCAGGCCTGGGGGTCCAGGTCGACCAGCAGCACCCGCTGGCCGCGTTCGGCCAGGGCTGCGCCGAGGGTGGCGACGGTGGTCGTCTTGGCCACGCCGCCTTTCTGATTGGCGACCGCGAGAGTGCGAGGCACCCGGCCATTGTGCCGTACCGAAGGACGGGTAGTGGTGTGTGCCTCCGGCGCGGTGCCGGCCCGGCCCCTGCGCCCACACGGGCCTCGGCGGCTACCACTACCCGTTCGTCGGTACGCTTCTACGTGTGAGTACGCCGCGTACGTTGACGCTGCCCGCCGGGGTGCACCCGGAGACCCTCCAGACCGAGCGGGGCGCGTTCGCCACGCTGACCGCCGTACCGTCGATCGGTACGCCGCTGGGCACCGTGCTGCTGGTTCCTGGTTGGACGGGCAGCAAGGAGGACTTCACGCCGCTCGTCGACCACCTGTGCCGGTACGGATGGCGTACGGTCGCCGTGGACCAGCGCGGGCAGTACGAAACGACCGGTCCGGCCGACAAGGCGGCGTACTCGCTGGCAGAGCTCGGCAAGGACGTTGTCGCGATGAGCAAGGCACTCGGTGGTTACAGCCAGCTCGTCGGGCACTCGTTCGGTGGACTGGTGGCGCGGGAGGCCGTACTGACCGACCCGTCGGTGTTCTCGTCGATCAGCCTGCTCTGCTCAGGTCCGGCCGCGTTTACCGACGAGGCGACCGTGCAGAGCCTGCAGATGCTCGCGTTCGGCCTGGAGAACCTCCCGATCGAGCAGGTGTACGACCTGAAGCTCGACCATGACAGCAAGGCCCCTGGATACGTCGCTCCGCCGGCTGACGTCGCGGCGTTTCTGCGGAAGCGGTTCACCAGCAACGTACCGACCAGCCTGGCCGAGATCACCCGGCGTCTGACGGACGCCGAGGACAAGACCGAACTGCTGGCCAAATCCGGTGTACGCGCACAGGTGCTGCACGGCGAGACCGACGACGGCTGGCCGCTCCCGGCGCAGCGTGCGATGGCCGCCGTACTCGGCGTCGAGGCGGAGGTCATCCCCGATGCCGGTCACTCACCGGCGATCGACCAGCCCGCCAAGACCGCCCGGATGCTGGTCGACTTCTTCCACGACTACCAGAGTTTCCGGACGGTCTGACAACTCAGCGGACCGGCGTGATCTGCGGGTCCATCGCGAGCAGGTTCAGGCCGATCGGCGTGAGCGCGTCCTTCACCTGCTGCGTGTAGACGAGCATCGAGACGGTGGCCGGGCCGCCTGTCATGCCTGCGCCGCCGGTCATGTAGATGCCGAGCTTCGGGGCGTCGACCTTCGTGGAGAGCTCGTTGTTGACGCGTTCGTCGTCGGCGCGGCTCATCAGGACGGGCGTGACGCAGAGGTTCCCGGAGTACACCTTCTCGAATGCCTCGCGGAACGCTGCCAGATCGCCGTGGGCGACGCCGACCATGATCACGACCGGGGCGTTGCGGCTGGTGCCGTTCGGGTAGTAGGTGACCGGGCCGTACGCCTGGTCGGCGTGCGCGGCGAGGAACGCGGTCACGGCCGGGGACGCCACGTTGCTCGGCTTCGGCTGCCAGCCGCCGGCAGGAGCTGCGCACGGGAGCTTCGGGAACGGGGTCGGCTTCGGCTCGGTGACGGCGGACTGTTCCGTGACGTCGATAGCACGGTCGCCCCAGATCCCTGTGAGCGTGGCGTGTCCCGTGCGTACACCCTTGATGGTGGTGATGTCAGGGATGCGGTCGAGATCGACTCCGTTGAGGCTGACCGAGTACGCGGCGGGGCAGCTCGGGGCGGGTTCCTTGCCCTTCGGGTAGCCGATGGCGGCGACGGCGAGTGGAGCGCAGTACACGGGGGTCTTGCCGGGTACGGCGATCACCTGGCCGCTGACGCGGACCTTGTCGCCCGGTTTCACCAGGAGTGGGTCGGTCGTGCTGTCGGCCGGCTGCGCCGCTGGGGTCGGGTCGTTGTGGTTCGGGAGTACGGCGAGGGTGGCGGCGGCGATCACGGCGACGCCGGCGGCGGCCAGGGCCGGGATCCAGCTCTTCCGCTTGCCGTGGACGATGTGCTCGAGGTCGGGCTCCGGCGGGAGCTCCTGGTCGGCCCGCCAGCGGGCACCGGCCCGGCGGAGCAGGTCGTCCATCTCGTCAACGGGGTTCATCGCACAGCCTCCACGTTCATTCGCTGACTTCCAGGACGACCCGGAGCCTGGCCCGGGCGTCGGACAACGTCGACTTCACGGTGCCTTCGGAGCACCCCATCACCGCAGCCGTCTCGGCGATCGACAGGTCCGCGAAGTAGTAGCAGTCCACCGCGAGCCGTTGTCGCGCCGGCAACGCCTGTACGGCGTCCTCGACGTCCATGCGCGCGTCCAGGTCGGGGCGGCGGCTCTCGTCGTCCGGGAGGAGTACGAGGCCGCGGTGCGTACGGCGTACCGCCTTGCGCGCCTGGTCCGCGGTGATCGCCAGCAGCCAGGCGGACGGCGTACCGCGGGATTCGTCGTACTGGGACCGCTTGGCCCAGGCCCGCGCGAGCGCCTCCTGCACGACGTCGTCCCGGTCCGCCCCGACCGCGAGCCGCCCCGCCAACCGGGCCATCGCACCCAGATGCGGCCGCACCCAGTCGACGAACGCGCTCTCGTCCCCCGGCGGCACCTGCACCCCGACCACCGGTTCACCCGTCATCGTCGGCATACCTTCTCTACCCCCGCTCCACCCCATCCGGTTGGGTCCCTACCCGCATCTCAACGACCCCACCACCCCAACGTCACCCCACCACCCCATTCCGTAACCGACCCGAGTTATCCACAGATCCCAAAACCCACCCCACAGCCCCCACCGAACTCCCTACGGTCGGAGAACGACAGTTCCAGGGAGAACCAGATGCCGCCCCCATGCGACCCCACAAGCCTGCACCAGGCCTTCGCCGCCTCCCGTCCCCTCGACTGGGGCGAGAAGCAGCCAACCACAGCCGAGATAACCCACCGCCACGGCAAACAAGCCACCCAACGAAGCCTCGAACTCCTTGAACAGGCAGTTGAGGTCGAACCTCAGGTCACCGCCGACTTTCTCAACTCGATTCCCAGCGGCAGCACGCCGTACCACCTCGACAACAGGGTCAAATCACCGGAGTCCCTGGCCCGGAAGCTGCACGACCAGCGCAAGTCGCAGAAGCGGCGCCCGGTGGACGACCTGCTTCGTTACACGGTGCTGACGGAGTCGCCGGACGACCTCGTCGCGGCAACGCTCAACACGGCGGACGCGCTCGCGACATGTGGCTGGCAGGTCGACAACGCGATGCACTCCTACACCGAGGGGTCTCGTTACAAAGGAATCCATGCTTGGCTCCGAACTCCTGACATCGAGCGGGTCGAGATGCAGTGGCACTCGGTGCCGTCTGCCCGGGTCAAGGAACTCACCACGTCCTGGTATCAGGTCGAGCGGAGCGCCACGGCATCCGATTCCGACCGCTCCGCCGCCCGTGAGAAGTGTGTGGCCGCTTCGGCGGAGTTGACGACACCGGCCGGACTCGACGCCATGACCGAACTCGGCGGGCGCCCGGTCAAGGTCAGGAACTACAGTGACTCACGGACTGCTGCTGCACGGCGTCCGGCCGCGGCTGCCGACGAGCGCCAACGGCCGGCGGAAATTCATGATCGAGCCAAGGGGATCTCGCGATGAAGCTCTATCTGGTGAGAGAGGACGAACGCGAAGTCTGGGTCGCTGCGTTGGCGCATGAGCGCATGTATTCGTATGTGGCGAACACCGGGATGTTCCACGACAACGGTGCCTTGCGCAACGACTTCTACATGGAGCGGGACTTCACGTACGAGCCGATCGGGGCAGCCGAGGCGCGGCGGTTGATCGAGGGTGGGGTGGGCACGCTCGACGAGGAGGAGTACGCCGACGTCCTCGACGAGTGGCGCTCCGACACGAAGGGGCTGGCGGCCGCAGACGTCCTCTCGATGGCTGCTGGATCCGACCGGTAGAAGTAACGGCGGCTCGGGTGGGTGGTACTTCGGGTCGGTAGGTTTGGGGGGTGGAGCGGATAGCTGCTGGTTCTTTTCCGATGCCTACTTTGGTGATGACTTCTGCCAATCGTGCGGTGTGGGATCAAGCGCGGGGGTTTGCCGCGGTGCAGGCGCAGGAAGCGAACGCGGCGTTGGGGGTGCTCGAGGAGCGGCTCGACGGTGCGGGGTCGCGGGCGGAGCGGGTGGCGGCGTTCGAGGCGGCGTACCGGCATGTGGCGCAGTGGCGGTACGAGGTTGCCGTGGAGGGGCGGTGGCAGCGACCCGGTGCGAGCGCGGAGGACGTGCGGACGCCGCTGGCGCCGGGTTCGGGGTACCGCGTGACACCGGACAACTGGTTGCCGGACCGGGACACGCCGGCGTTCAAGATGCTGAAGAAGCTGGAGCAGGTGGGCCTCGATCGCCTGGCCGGGGAAACCTCGCTGCAGAACCGGGTCACGCTGCGCGACGGGCGCCGGGTCAACGGGAACACGTTGGGGCTGCAACCCGGACGGTACAGGTTCACCGGGGAGGTGATCGAAGGGTCGGTCGAGGTGGCGATGACCTATGCGGAAGCCGGCGATCGTGAGGTACTGCGACAGGCCGCGTTCGAGGCGCTGGCCGAGCTTGAGGAGGCCCGCGCCGGCGCGGGCACGGATCCGCAGGACCCCGAGCAGCGTCAGACGTTCGTGGATGCGGCGTACTTCCTGGTCCAGGGGCCGGAGTTCCAGCGGGGCAGCGACGCGATCATGCGGACCTTCATCGCGGCGGCGCACACCCGGGTGTTCGACGCGGCGCCGGTGTTGCCGCAGGCAATCGACCTGGACGGGATGGTGCGTGGGCAGGACGGGTTCAGCCAGGTCATGCACGAGCAGTTGCGGATCGCGAAATCCCCGGCGGCCCAGCCCGGCGCCGACGTCGGCGCCGAGCGGCCGGCGGTGCACTCGCCGCATCGCAGAGAAGGACTGGGCCGATGATCACGGCCCGGAGCTTTCCGACGCCCGATCTGCTGAAGCGGACCAACAATCCGGCGGCGTGGGATCAGCTCGCCGGCTTCGCCCAGGTCCAGGCGGCGGAGGCGAACGCGGCACTGCAGTTGTTGTCGGCCCGGCTCGCAGACGCCGGGAGTACCGCAGAGCGCGCGGCGGCGTTCGAGGCGGCGTTCCGGCACGTCAGCGACTGGCGGTACGAGGTGGCCGCGGAGCAGCGCTGGACCCGGCCGGGCAGCGACGTCGAGGAGTTCCGGACTGCGATCGAGCCCGACAACGCAAGGATCTACTGGATCACGCCGTCGGTGGACGAGTACGACCCCGGGTCTCCCGGGCTCCTGTTGCGCACGGAGCTGGACCAGGTGGCGAGGGACCGGCTGATGGGCCACTCCGCGCTGCAGAACGTCGTGACGCTGCGGGACGGCCGGACGATCAACGGCAACCTGCTGAACCGGTCGATCTACCATTTCGGCGTCACGACCGAGACCGCGGCGTACGCTGACCGGGAAGTACTCCGGCAGGCCTCGTTCGAAACTCTGGCCGAGTTGGAGACGCAGCGTGCCGACGAGGGCCGGTTGGACCCGCACGACCCCGAGCTGCGGCAGAAGTTCACCGATGCCGCCTACTTCCTGATCCAGGCGCCGGAGATGAAGCGTGGCAGCGATGCGATCATGCGCACGTTCCTGGTGACGGCGCACACTCAGGTGTTCGACGCCGCACCAGTGTTGCCGCAGGCAATCGACCTGGACGGGATGGTCCGCGGCCAGCAAGGGTTCAACGAGGTGATGCAGGACCAGCTGCGAGTACTCCCACCGGCCAAGGAATCGGGGCCGGCGGCAACCGGGCCGGACCGGGCGCCACAGGACCGCGCCGTACGCCGGACCAGTGGAATGGAACGTTGATAGGGTCACCGGGTATGGGTGCCGATCGGATCACGGCGCGGAGCTTTCCGACGCCGGACATCGTGAAGACGACCAACAATCCGGCGCTGTGGGATCAGCTCGGCGGATTCGCACAGGTGCAGGCCGCGGAGGCGAACGCGGCGCTCCAGTTGCTGGACGAACGGCTCGCGACGGCCACTGGCCTCGACGACCGCGTGGCCGCGTTCGAGGCGGCGTACCAGGATGTGACCGAGTGGCGGTACCAAGTGGCCGTCCAAGGGCAATGGACCCGGCCGAACAGCGACGTCGAGGCCTTCCGGACCCCGATCAAGGCCGGCGAATGGATGGACTACAAGCTCACGCCGGAAGTGGGCGGGCGTGAACCGGGCTCGCCCGCCTACGTTCTGACCGCCGAGCTGGAGCAGGTCGCCAAGGACCGGTTGAAGAACAGCGTGAACATGCGCAACACCGTGACCCTGCCTGATGGGCGAACGATTGCGGGCAACCTGCTCGACCAGGAGTTCTATCCCGGACTGGTCATCACCGGAACCGCGAACTTCGCCGATCGGGAACAGTTGCGGCGGGCATCGTTCGAGCTGCTGGCAGAGCTGGAGACGCAGCGGGCCGATACGGGTCGGCTGGATCCGCAGGATCCCGAGCTTCGGCAGAAGTTCACCGATGCCGCCTACTGCCTGATCCAGGGGCCGGAGATGATGCGCGGCAGCGACTCGATCATGCGCACGTTCCTCGCGACGGCGCACACTCGAGTGTTCGACGCGGCGCCGGTGTTGCCGCAGGCGATCGACCTGGACGGGATGGTCCGCGGCCAGGAAGGGTTCAGCCAGGTGATGCGGGAGCAGTTGCGGATCGTGGCTCCGCAGAGCGGTCGGCCCGTCGTCGACGCGGGTGTCGAGCGAACGGTGCCGAAGTCCCTGAACCGCGGCGGTGGACTGGCCCGCGGCTGAGCGGGCCTGGTCAGGTGGCGTGGGTGTAGAGCTGGGTGATGACGGACTCGATGGTGGGTTCGGAGATGGACAGGTCGACGAGGGGGTAGTTGGCGGCCAGTTGGGTCAGGAGGGGCGCTGCGCTGGTGGTGGTCGGGAAGGTCAGGTGCTGGCGGGGCCCGTCGACCTTGACCACGGTTGCGCCGGTGATTTCGATGGGCGGTAGGGAGGTGGCCAGGTCCACTACCAGGGTCCGGGGAGCCGACTGGCTTGATTTCAGGTGGTCCAGGGTGCCGTCGAAGATCTGGTGGCCGTGATCGATGACCATGACGCGGGTGCAGAGGGCTTCGATGTCGTCGAGGTCGTGGGTGGTGAGGATGATCGTGGTACGGCGGACGGTGTTGATCTCGGCGAGGAACTCGCGGAGCCGTGCCTTGCTGATGACGTCGAGGCCGATGGTCGGTTCGTCCAGGTAGACGATCTCGGGGTCGTGCAGCAGCGCGGCGGCGATGTCGCCTCGCATCCGTTGGCCCAGCGAGAGCTGGCGAACGGGGACGTCGAGCAGGTCGCCGAGGTCCAGCAGTTCGACGAACGTCGCCAGGTTCTCGCGGTGGCGTTCGACCGGTACGCCGTACATCTTCTGCAGAACCGCGAACGAGTCCTTCAACGGTAGGTCCCACCACAGAGTGGTGCGCTGACCGAAGACGACACCGATGCGGCGAGCCAGCTTCAGGCGGTGCCGCGACGGGTCGACGCCGGCGACACGGATCGTGCCGCCGGACGGAACCAGGATGCCGGTCAGCATCTTGATCGTGGTGGACTTGCCGGCCCCGTTCGGCCCGATGTACCCGACCACTTCCCCGGGCTCGACGGTGAACGACAGCCCGTCGACCGCTCGGACCTCCCGGCTGGTACGGCGGAACCCGGTCCGTGACCGCACCGTGAAGGATCGCGTCACGTCGGACAACTCGATGACAGACACAGCTCAGCTCCCTGTACTGCGATAGCGACGAAGGCCGGCCCGCCACGCGAGCGACGCCACCCCGACCATGAGTGCGGCCACCAACGGCGACAGCAGCCCGATCCAGGACGGCAGGCCGAGCGGCGCGGGCTTACCCAGTACGAAGAGCACCGGGTAGTAGTTGACAAAGGCAAGCGGTACGACGAACGTGACGGCCCGGACGATCTCCTTGCCGAACACCGTCAACGGGAACTGGGTCAGCGCCTGCCCGCCGTACGTGACCGAGTTCGCCAGCTCCGCCGAGTCGATCGCGACGAACTGGAACGCGGCGCCGAGCACGAACAGCGCCCCGAAGATGATCGACCCCGTGATCAGCGACAACACCAACATGATGCCGCGGGCAACCGTCCAGTCGATGTCGACCTTGCTCAGGGCAAACACCAGTACGGCCCCGGCCTGCAACGGGCGGCCCAGCCGGCGCAGTGCGAACCCGTCGGCCGCGGCCTGCAGGAACGCCGGTACCGGCCGGATCAGGTACGCGTCGAACGCCCCGGTCCGGATCCGCTCGCCGACCCGTTCGATCGACCCGGTCAGCAGGTCGGCGATCCCCAAAGCCGTCGAGGACGTTGCGTACAGCAACGCCATCTCACCGAGCGAGAAGCCGCCGAACGCGGTGATGTGGCTGAACATGATCAGCACCGCGACGAAATCGGTCACGTTGACCAGCGTCGAACTGATCAGCATCAGCACGAACGACGCCGGGTACGCCAGCACCGACCGGATCCACATCACGATCAGCAGCCAGTACTGCGCCGGCGCCCGGAGGACACGTTCAACCACCCTGGATCACCACCTTCCGGGTCGCCAGCGTGGTGGCGAGCTGACCCGCCAGGACCAGTACGAGCAGCCAGCCGAACTGGAACAGCAGCGCCGCGCCGGTGCCGCCCGGGTTCCGCCCGAGCCAGATGTCGATCGGCACCTGCATGGTCGCGGCCCACGGCGTCGCGCGCGCGATCACGCCGAGCCAGCCCGGGAACGCGACCAGCGGCAGGATCGTCCCGGCGAAGAACAGCGACAGGACCAGCGCGAGCTGCTCCATCCCGCGCGAGTCGGTGATCCAGAAACCGGACAGCGCGACCAGGTACCGGATCGCGAAGCTGACCATGATCCCGAGCACCAGCCCGAGCAGGACCAGCGGCCACAACGCCACACTTGAAGGAAACTTGAGGTCGAAGACGAGCGCGCCGACCAGCAACGGCGCCCCGCCGCGGGCCAGCAGCGCGAACATCGCGCGCCCGAGGTCGACCGACAGCCACCACAGCAACAGATGCGTCGGCCGGTACAGGTCGACCGCGATCGCGCCGCTGCGGACCCGCTCCCCCAGCTCGTTCGTCGTGGTCGCGCCGAAGATCCCGACCGGCATCAGCAGTCCCTGCTGCAACCACACGAACGTCAGCGCGTCCGGTACGTCGTACCCGCCGAGCCCGGGCCGTTCGTGCCAGAGCGTCAGGTACACGCCGCAGAGGATGAACCCGAAGACCGTGTTCGTGAAGATCCCCGACACGGTGGCGATCCGGTACGTCGAGAACCGCCGGAAGGACCGCACGGCGATCGCCCAATAGACACCCACTACTACCTCCTCTCGCACACGAAACGTGGTGTCCGAGAGCACAGTCCTTGTCACAGAGCACGCAGAACCGCCCCGAATCCAACAGGACCCGGGGGTTCGGACACCACTGTGACGGCACGGTGAACCGTGCCGATTGTCAAGGGCAGAGGAGGGACGGTACGCCGCCGTACGAGCAACCGTCAACACGAATAACCGGTCCGGGCGTGGGACCCCTCAGACCCGCGCCCGGACCGGTGCCCGGGGAAAGCTATACCGTGTCGGTCCTCAGCAGGTGCGCGAGGTGCGTCGCGAACGGCACGGGATGACTGGAGTAACCGCCGTGGCCGCCCGGGAACATCACCACCGGCCAGCCGAGGTGGTCCGCGATGACGTCGATCGGACGTCCCGGCAGATGCGCGTACGACTCCAGCCCGGCCGCCGGCACCACCCGATCCGCGACGCGTTTCAGCGCTGACAGGTCCGGGACGTACCGGGTGAACGGCAGCAGCTTGTGTTCGTAGAAGTTGGGCGCGTTCGCCTGCATCCGCTCGGCGAGCTCGCGGTACTCGGGCAGCAGGTCCTCCAGCGGCGGCATCGCGTCGCCGTCCAGCCCGGTGCCCATCATGAACACGACGTCTGCCGCAGTCAGCCCGTCCTCGTGGTACGTGCTGTAGACCTCGTCGAAGAACGCCCGCGCGTCGGCGGCGTCCGGGAGTACCTCGGTGCACGGTGGTTCGTGGGCGACCAGCATCCGTACGCGGTCCGGATACCGGGTGATCAGCTCGAGCCCGGTGATCGCGCCGGAACTGCTGCCGAAGACGTACGCCGGTTCGTCCCCGGCGATCGCGTCGAGCAGCGCGAGCGCGTCCGCGGCCGACTGCTCGATGCACTCGTCCGCCGGGTCGCCGTCGTACGTGCTGCGTGAGTTGCCGCGCGGGTCGTACGTGACAACCGTGTACTCCGCCGCGAGCTGGCCGACGATCCCCGAGTACACGCCCGCGTCGGTCCCACCACCGGCGATCAGCAACAACACCGGCCCGTCCCCGGCAACCTCGTAATGCAGCACCGCCCCCGGCACCACCAGCTTGTTAACAGTCTTCGCATTCATTCTCCCGACCCCTCTCATCCACCCTCAGGGTTCACCCACCCGCTGGCACGCCACGCACACGGCGCTGGCACGATCTCAGCCGGCTTCGTCCAGTGGGATCGCCACAGGTTCGTCCAGACCGGCCCAGGGTTCACGGGTGGGCGCTTCGCGGCGGCCTTGGGGGCAGATTTTGGCGAAGTCGCACCAGCCACAGAGGGGGGACGGCTCGGGTGGGAAGGCGGCGTCGGCCTCGGCGGGGGTGAGGCCTTCGGCCCAGCGGGCTTCGGCGGCGGCGGCATCGTCGGCCATCGACTCGGCGCGTTTCTGGTGCCGGGCGAGGGACGCGTCGTCGTGGTCGGCCGCGGCGACCGTGTTGGTCGGCAGGTGGTGCAGTTCGACCCGGGTACACGGCTTGTGCAGTACGCGGCGGGCGCCGAGTACGTAGAGCGCCATCGCCAAAGACGACCGGGCATCGACAGACGTCAGCGGCCGGCGCCCGGTCTTGTAGTCGACGATCGCGAGCTCGGTGTCGCCGCTCCCGTCCCGCGCCGGGCGCTCGTCGATCCGGTCCACCCGGCCGCGCAGCGACGCGCGCTCGGTGGTGAAGGCAACGGTCCGCTCCACCCCGCGGGGTTCGTAGTACGGATCGGTGTCGCGCAAGTACCCCAGCACCATCTCGGTCGACCGGTCCCGCCAGTCGAGCGACTGCTGCTCGTCGCGGAACCCCTCGCTGCGCCAACTCGAGCGCATCTTCGCGACCACCTCGTCCGGCGTCCGGCGGGCCGCGGGCCAGCGCCCGAAGAAGTCCGCGAGCACCTCGTGGACGATCGCGCCGACCGTGTTGTGCGCCCACGGCGGACCCTTCGGCGGGCGCGGGGTCTCGAGGTAGGTGTACCGGTACTTGCGCTTGCAGTCGGCGAACGTGAGCAGCTTCGTCGGCGTCGCCACGAACAGCCGGGTGGGCATTCCAGGAAGCACGATCAGCCCGCCCTGATGAAGTCGCGGACGGCACCGGCCACCAACTGGACGGCGATCGCACTCAGCAGCAGACCGGCGATCCGGGTGATCAGCAGGACGCCGTTCTCCCCGAGGAGCCGCATGATGATGCCGGAGAACCGCAGCGTCAGCCACATCACCAGGTGGATCGCGACGATCCCGGCCGAGATCGCGACCACGTCCGGCAACGAACCGTTCGCACGCTGCACGAACACCATCGTCGCCACTATCGCACCCGGACCGGCGAGCAGCGGCGTACCGAGCGGAACGAACGCGATGTTGACGTTCTTGGTCTGCACCGGGTCCTCGGCGGTATCGGTCAGCAACTGCAGCGCGATCAGCAGGAGCAGCAGACCGCCCGCGCACTGCAGCGCGGGAAGCGTGATGCCGAGGTGCTTGAGGATCTGCTGCCCGAACGCGGCGAACACCACGATCACACCGAACGCGACCAGCACCGCCTGCCAGGCCGCCTTCTTCCGTACGGCTCGCGACTGCCCCGCGGTCAGCGAGATGAACAGCGGGACCGTACCCGGCGGGTCCATGATCACGAACAGCGTGACGAAGACCGAGCTGAACAGACCCGCGTTGATGACGCTGTTCACGGGAGGTAGGCCTCGGGTACTGCGGCGTCGGAGGCGGCGGCGTTCGTCTTGGCGACTTCGAGCAGCCGCTCGAGCTGCTCCGGCTCGGTGGAGTTCACGCCCAGGTCGTGGTCGATCTTGCCGGCGCCGTGGTGGTCGCTGGAGCCGGTGTAGATGATGCCGAGGTTCCGTGCGATCGCGCGCAGCGCCTCCCGCGACGCCGGCGAGTGGTCCTGGTGGTCGACCTCGATCCCGGCCAGCCCGTGGTCGTCGACCAGCCGGCCGAGGGTCTCCTCGGTCATCACCTTGTAGCTCGACCGGCCCCACGGATGCGCGATCACCGGCACGCCGCCGGCCTCCCGGACCAGGTCGATCGCGTGCCCCGGCTCGAGCGCGTAGTGCGGGACGTGGCCGGCGCGGCCGTCGGCGAGGTACTTGTCGAACGCCTCGCTCCGGTTGGCGACCGTACCGTTCGCGACCAGGGCGTCGGCGACGTGCGGGCGGCCGACCGACGGCGTACCGGTCGCCTGGGCGAGCACCTCGTCGACGGTCAGCGGTACGCCGATGCTGTTCAGCCGGGCGACGATCGTCGGGATCCGGTCGGTACGGCCCTCGCGGACGATCCGCAGGTCCTTCGCGAGCGGCGGGTACGACGGATCGGGCAGGTAGCTCAGCAGGTGGACGCTGATCCCGTTCAGCTTGCAGGAGATCTCCAGGCCCGGCACGAACCCGATCCCGAGCTCCTCCGCGGCCTGCCGGCCCTCCACCCAGCCGTCCGCGGTGTCGTGGTCGGTGAGCGCGATCACGTCCAGCCCCGCCTCGTGCGCGTGCCTGATCAGGACGGCCACCGGGTCGGTGCCGTCCGAACGGTTCGAGTGGGTGTGCAGGTCGATGCGCACGCGGTCCGCGTCCCTTCGCCGGTCTTCTGTCACCGCTGATGCTATCCGGGTTCACCCTTGTGACCTGGTACTTATGCACAGACGCTCTATCCTCGGGGTGCATGGAGCGCGTCGACTGTGTGGGTGCCCTGGTGTACGACGAGCAGCACCGGCTGCTCGTGGTCCGGCGGGCGAACGAGCCGGGCCGTGGTCTGTGGTCGATCCCGGGCGGCCGGGTCGAACCGGGTGAGGACGATCCGGCGGCGGTCGCCCGCGAGGTCGCGGAGGAGACCGGGCTGACGGTTGTCGTCGGCGGACTGGTCGGCGAGGTGGAGCGGCCGGGTCCGCGGGGGCAGCTGTATGTGATCCGCGACTACGAGGCGACCGCGGTGGGCGGGACGCTGACACCGGGTGACGACGCCTCGGACGCACGGTTCGTCACCCGCTCGGAGATGGCGTCGTTGCCGACGGCCACGCTGCTCGTTTCCACGTTGGAGCAGTGGAACGCGCTACCTGGTTAGCAGTAGCTGAGCGGTACGTTGCCGGCGGCGAAGGCTTTCGGGGTGACGTGCATGAGGGCGCGGAAGTCGGCGATCAGGTGCGACTGGTCGGAGTACCCGGCGTACGCGGCCGCGTCCGCCCAGCGCGCCGACTGCCCGAGCACGCTGCGTACCCGGCTGATCCGGGCGAAATGCTTCGGCGAGACACCGACAGCCTGCCGGAACACCCGCCGCAGGTAACGCTCACTGACCCCGAGCCGAGCAGCAGCCACATCCACCCGCGGCCGTCCCGTGAGCTCGTGGACAGCGGTGCGGACCAGGTCCAACCGGCTGGGCAGGCGAGCCGGCATCCCGGCGACCAAGTAGTCGCCCAGCACCTCCGCTGCGCGCTCGAGGTCGTTGCGGTGGGTGATGAGGCGCTCGGCGAGGTCGGTTGCGGAAGGCCCGTGGAGACACTTCAGTGGGACGACTTGGTCCAGCAGTTCGTCGGCAGCGGTGTCGAGGAGGGGAATCACGCCGCCGGGACTGATCCTCAGACGTAGGCAGACCGGGAGGTCCTTGGTGGGGTGGTAGGTCGCCTTCGTCCGCGGACCCGCGACCAGTACGTCACTCGCGCCCGCGGGCGTCATCCGCCAGACGACCGTGGTGGCCGGATCGGGTGGGAGGACGGTGATCGGCGTCGTCGCCGGCTTCAGGGTGACGGACTCGATCCACGGGTGCACGGGTTCGAGCGTACCCAGCCGCGGGCGCGTTCCGAAGTACCGAAAGTTCCTATCCCGCAACCGCGCGACCCGGTCAGGCTGGAGCAATGATTCTGGTGACAGGTGCGACCGGCACCATCGGCAGTGAGCTCGTCCGGCAACTGGTTGCCCGCGGCATCCCGGTACGCGGAATGACTCGCAAGCCGCACGATTCCTTCGTACAGGCGGATTTCGACGATCCCGAGTCGTTGCGCAAGGCAATCGACGGCGTCGACACGGTCTTCCTGCTGACCGCGCCCGGCCCGTGGGTTCCGGCGCACGACCAGGCGCTCGTGGACGCGGCACTCGACGCGGACGTGCGGAAGATCGTCAAGCTGTCCGCGATCGGCACCACCGACGACGGGGCTCCGGGGAGCTGGCACGCGCCGGGTGAACGTGCCGTCCGCGAGAGCGGTCTGACCTGGACGATCCTCCGCCCGGCCGGGTTCGCGTCGAACGTACTCCGCTGGCTCCCGGCGATCCACAACGGACAGCCGATCCCGAACCAAACGGGCTCCGGCCGGCACGCCTTCGTCGACCCGCGCGACGTCGCCGCAGTCGCCGCGGAGGTACTCGTTTCGGACCATCAGCGGATCTACACGTTGACGGGTCCGGAACTGCTGAACGTTCCGGAACAGGTCGCCGTGCTGTCCGACGTACTCGGCTCCGAACTGACTGTCGCGGACATACCACTGGAAACCTATGCGGAGCAGTTGCGCAAAGCAGGGCTGGACGAGGCGGTCGTGTCAGTTGCCCTGCGCGGAGCGGAGCTGATCCGGTCCGGCGGCGAGCAGACCGTGACGGACGACGTCGAGCGAGTACTCGGCCGGCCGGCACGTACCTTCCGGGAATGGGCTCGCGCGTACTTCGGCTGACCGCCAGACTGGGCCGATGGACGTCGTACGGGCGATCGAGGACAACGCGGCCGACCTGCTGATGGCGATGGGCGCGGCGGGCGGTGGTTCGCAGCGCGCCGACGCCCGCGCGACGTGGACGATCGGGGGCTCACCCCTCGACTACCACAACGCCGTCGTCCGCGCGTCCGACACCGGCGTGATCGCGGAATCCCTTGCGGAGTTGAAGAAACACGACGTACCGGGCACCTGGCACGTCGGTCCGTCGATGCAGATCGACCGTACGGCACTGACGGCGGCCGGGTTCGTCGCAGCCGGCAACGAGCCCGGGATGGCCGTACGGATCTCCGAGCTGACGGCGCCCCGCGACGTACCAGGTCTGGAGCTCGTCCGGATCACCGACGACGAGACGATGGCGACCTGGGAGGCGACGCTCGGCCAGGGATTCGGCGAGGGCGAGCGGGAGGCCCGCTGGGCCGCGGCGACGTTCCGCAAGCTGGGGTACGGCGATCCCTGGCGGCACTACCTCGGCGTGCTCGACGGTAGGCCGGTCGGGACGGCGACGGTGTTCCTCGGCGCGGGCGTCGCCGGCCTGTACTTCGTGATGACGGTCCCGTCCGTACGACGGCGCGGGATCGGAGCGGCGATCACGTACGGCGTGCTGCGGGATTCAGGCCCGGAGTACGCCGTACTCGGATCGTCCGCGGCCGGGCGCCCGGTGTACGAGGCGCTCGGGTTCCGCGAGTACTGCACGATCGACTTCTACGAGTGGACCGGCTCGAGCACCTCGGCCGGCTGACGCTCGCGGAGCAGCAGGAACGCGTCGAACAGCATCACGGCGGCCGTCAGACCGTGTACGCCGAGCGCGGTCGCCGCGGGACCGCCGTGGCTGAGGACGGTGATCATGTCGACGATCGGGGCGAGCGCGGTGATCGCCATCATGATGCCGGTCGAGCGGCGCTGACGGAGCGCGAACAGGGCCAGGATGTTCAGCGCGAGGACGATGTCGCGGATGCCCTTCACGGCGAAGTACCCGGCGGCGATTCCGGTCGGCCACTCGGGGATCCCGAAGCTGGGGGCCGCGGTGTGCCCGGCGAACAGGAACTGGCTGCCGAAGGTGAGCGGGAAGACACCGAGCAGCACGGTCAGGACATTGGTGAAGCGACGCATCAGAGGACTCCTTGAACTAGCAGCGCTAACTTTCCTAGCGATGCTAACCCTGCCGTCGCTAGATTGTCTAGCGGTGCTAGTATCCGGATATGCCGACCCAGACACGCCGGGAGCGGGCCCGCGAGGAGCGCCGTGACCTGATCCTGCGCACCGCCCGCGAACTCGCCGAGTCCGACGGCTGGGACGCCGTCACCACGCGCCGCCTGGCCGAGGCCGTCGACTACAGCCAGCCCGTTCTGTACGGCCACTTCAAGAACATGAACGCGATCGCGGACGCGATCGCCCTGCAGGGCATCGAGGAACTCACCGCCGTACTACGCGACGCGCGCGAGACGGGCGGCCTGCACGGACTCGCCCAGGCCTACCTCGAGTACGCCGCCGAACACCCGGCCGTCTACGAGGCGATGTTCGTCCGCCCCACCGACCTGACTTTCGGCAGCCCCGAAAGCCCCACCATCCTGAAGGCCGCCTTCGACCAGTTCCTCGCCGCGGTGGAGCCGCACGCCGACGCCGAAACCCTGGCGGAGGTCCTCTGGAGCGCCCTCCACGGCCAAGCCACCCTCAACCGAACCCACCGCCTCCGCCCCACCCACCGCGCGGCCCGCGCGGAACTGCTGGTCGAACTGCTGACGCGCTGAGGGTCAGCTGTTCCAGTGGAGGATGGCGGGGGAGCCTCGTTCCCAGCCTAGGGTTGAGATGGTGGCGGTGTTGAGGACGAAGTGGCGGCCTTCGGTGACGGCCAGTTCGAGCCAGCGGGCGGTCAGGGCGCGTAGGGCGTGGGAATGGCCGAAGACGAGGACGTCGCCTGGGACGGCGGCGAGGCGGGCGTTGACTCGGTCGAGGCGGGCGGCTACCTGTTCGGGGGTTTCGCCGTGTGGCACGGGGTTGTCCCAGACGGTCCAGCCGGGGACGGTCTTGCGGATCTCGGCGGTGGTGATTCCTTCGTAGTCGCCGTAGTCCCACTCGACCAGGTCGTCGTCGACCTCGGCGTCGGGGAAGCCGGCCAGTTCGGCGGTACGGCGGGCGCGCTGCCGCGGCGAGGTCAGCACCAGGTCGAACGACTCCCCCGCCAGCCGCTCCTTCAAACTCGCGGCGACGCGTTCGCCGTCCGGCGTCAGCGGGAGATCGGTGACGGACGTGTGCCGCCCCGACTTGCTCCACTCGGTTTCCCCGTGCCGGACCAGGAACACCCGGTCCTCTCGCTCCTCTGTGGTCACGTTTGCATCCTCTCAGACCGGCGCTGAGGTCTTGACCGTTTGAACGATCCAGGGCAGGGTATCGAAACTGTAAGCGCTTCCACTTTTCGTTCAGGAGTGATCCAGTGCCTTCCGGACCTACCGGCCGGCCCGCGACGATCTACGACGTCGCGGCCCGCGCGAAGCTGTCGATCGCGACGGTTTCGCGTGTCCTGCAAGGGACCGGGCCGGTGTCGGCGAAGGCGCGGGCGCGGGTTGACCAGGCGGCGCAGGAGCTGAACTACGTACCGCTACGCGCCGCCCGGAGCCTCGCCGTGCAGCGGCACGAGGCGCACGGGCTGGTACTGCCGGATCTCGCCGGTCCGTTCTACGGGGATCTGTTGATGGGGTACGAGCGGTGGGCCGGCGAGCACGGGCAGAGCGTGGTGATCACGGTGACGCACGGCAACCCGGATCCGCGCCGTACGGTGATGGACCTGGCCGGGCGGGTCGACGGGATCGTTGTCCACGGCAACGCTCTGGAACTGCCGACGGTGCAGGGGTTGCGGAAGGCGGGCGTACCGGTGGTACTGATCGCGCATCCGCCGGTCACCGGGTGCGACTCGGTGCGCAGCGAGAGCGCGGCCAGCGCGGAGCAGCTCACCACCCGGTTGCTCGACCACGGCCGGCAGAACCTCCAGTTCGTTGGCGACCCCGCCAGTTCGTACGACGTCTCGGAACGGTACGCCGGATTCGCCAAGGCACACGAACTCCGCGGCTTGCAGGTGCCGAAGCCAGTTCGTGTTCCGCTGACGGAGGAGGCCGGACGAGCCGTCGCGGAGAAGGTGCTGAAGGCAAACGAACGCCCCGACGGGCTGGTGTGTGCGAACGATGAGCTTGCGTTGGCTGCGCTCAGTGCGTTTGTCGCGAGCGGGGTTGCGGTGCCGGGGGAGATTGTGGTGACGGGATGGGACGACGTGATGGCGGCGCGGTATGTGTCGCCGGGTTTGACGACTGTGCGGCAGCCGATGGCCGAGTTGGGGCGGGTGGCTGCGGAGCGGCTGCACGAACGCGTGAGCGGGACCCGCACCCGGGCGCGTAACGACGTACTGGCGACACAACTGGTGCTGCGGGACAGCTGTGGCACCAACCGGGGGATGCACGCAGTAACCGAGTGAGGAGACAATCAATGTTCACCCACAGCATCCGCCGCCGGCTGGTGATTGGCAGCGCTGCACTGACCGCGGCTGCGCTCGCGCTCGGCGGCTGCGGCCGTTCGAACGACACGAAGGACTCCGGGGCACAACCGACGACCACCGTGAGCGAAGGTCCCGCGACCGGGAACCTGACCGTCTGGGCGATGGGCACCGAAGGCGAGAACCTGCCCAAGCTGATGGACCAGTTCAAGCAGGCCAACCCGGGCGTGAACGTGACCGTCACGCCGATCCCGTGGGACGCGGCGCACAACAAGTTCACCACCGCGATCACCGCGAACACACTGCCGGACGCGGCGATGGTCGGTACCACCTGGATGGGCGAGTTCGCCGACCTCGGTGCGCTCGACCCGACACCGCAGGGTTTCGACAACTCCGGGTTCTACCCGGGCGCGCTGGACACCACGAAGGTGGGCGGTACGCAGTACGGCGTGCCGTGGTACGTCGAGACGCGGCTGGTGTTCTACCGCAAGGACCTGGCCGCGAAGGCCGGGTTCAGTACGCCGCCGACCGACTGGGACGGGCTGAAGGCAATGGCCAAGGCGATGAAGGACAAGGCGGGCGCGAAGTACGGGATCAACCTGCAGCCGGGTGGTGACGGGTCCTGGCAGACCGTGATGCCGTTCGCGTGGTCGGCCGGGGCGAACATCACCGGGGACGACCAGAAGTCGTTCACGTTCGACACGCCGGAGATGCAGGAGGGGCTGAAGTACTACCAGTCCTTCTTCACCGAGAAGCTCGCCGGGACCGACCTGCCGCCGAACCAGACCGAGGCGCAGTTCGTCAACGGGCAGGTGCCGATGTTCATCTCCGGTCCGTGGATGGCGGGCTCGGTCGCGAAGGCCGGTGGGGATGCGATCAAGCCGAACATCGGGGTGTTCCAGCTGCCGAAGAACAAGAGCGCGACGTCGTTCGTGGGTGGGTCGGACTTCGTGGTGTTCAAGTCGTCGAAGAACAAGGACAGTGCATGGAAGCTGGTCAAGTTCCTGTCCGATGCCAAGACGCAGGCGTCGTGGTTCAAGTTGTCGTCGGACCTGCCGGCGGTGAAGAGCGCGTGGCAGGACCCGAGTATCGCGTCGGACCCGCTGCTACCGGTGTTCGGCAAGCAGCTCGAGGACGCGAAGGCGCCGCCGGCGATCGTGAACTGGGAACAGGTCGCGAAGGCGTTCGACACCGAGATCGAGAAGATGGCCAAGTCCGGCCAGTCCCCCGCCGACACCGCCAAAGCCATCCAAACCAAGGCAACCCAGATCGGCACCGGCGGCAGCTGATGGGCTCCCGTACGGGGCGTGACCTCGAAGCTGACGAGTCCGCCGACCGAACGGTCACGCCCCAACCGCCCAGGACTGTAGGTGGTGCTGGGGCAACCGCTTCCACTGCAGTTCTGGGCAAGCGGGGCGGGCGTGGGGGATTCGGGCGGCAGACGGTGGCTGCTTGGGTGTTGGTGCTGCCGTTTGTGGTGTTGTTCTTGGCGTTTACGGCGGGGCCGGTGTTGGGGTCGTTGGGGATGTCGTTTACCGACATCAAGCAGCGGGATCTGCGGACTCCGTTCTCGGTGAACGGGGTCGGGTTCGCCAACTACGTCAAAGCACTGCAGGACGAGACGTTCCGGAAGGCCGCATTCAACACCGCGTACTTCGTGGTGATCGGGGTGCCGTTGACGTTGGTCGTGGCGTTGGCGGCGGCCGTACTGCTCGACCGCGGCGTGAAGCGGTTCCAGGCGCTGTTCAAGGTCGGGTACTACCTCCCGGTGGTGACGTCGATCGTCGCGATCGCCGTCATCTGGCGGTTCGTCCTCTCACCCGACAACGGCCTGCTGAACACCGTCCTCGGCTGGGTCGGGATCGACGGGCCGAACTGGCTGGCGTCCAAGACCTGGGCGATGCCGAGCTTGATCGCGATGGCGGTCTGGCGGAACTTCGGCTCCGCGATGATCATCTTCCTGGCCGGTCTGCAGGGCATCCCGGAGTCCGTCGAGGAGGCCGGGCAGATCGACGGTGCGGGCTCCTGGCAACGGTTCCGGTACCTGATCCTGCCGCTGCTCCGCCCGACCGTCCTGTTCACCAGCGTGACCACCGGCATCGGCTACCTGCAGTTCTTCGAGGAACCGTTCGTGATGACCCAGGGCGGCCCACTGGACAGCACGGTCTCGGTGTCGATGGCGACGTACGACCAGTTCGGCTTCGGCAACTACGGCCTCGCGACGTCGATGGCGTACATCCTGTTCGTCGTCATCGCGGTGATCACGTTCATCCAGTTCCGGCTGCTGAGGGAGAAGTGATGCGCCGCACCTGGTGGATCTATCTGATCGGAGTACTCGGTCTGGTTGCGGTCGCGGCGCCGTTCCTGTGGATGGTGCTCGGCAGCTTCAAGACCCAGGGTGAGCTGCTCCGGGTCCCGCCGACCTGGTGGCCGCAGGACGCGACCACGCAGAACTACGACGACCTGTTCAGCAAGGCGAACTTTCCACGGTACTTCGCCAACTCGACACTGGTCGCCCTGGCCGTGACCGCGGGCAACCTGGTGTTCTGCTCGATGATCGGTTACGCGCTCGCCAAGCTCCGGTTCAAGGGGCGCAACGCTCTGTTCGTAGTGGTGATGGCGACGCTGATGATCCCCGGCATGGTCACGTTCGTACCGCTGTTCGTACTCGTCACCAACGCCGGCCTCGCGAACTCGTACCCGGGCCTGATCCTGCCGTTCCTGGTCTCGCCGTTCGGTGTGTTCCTGATGCGGCAGTTCTTCCTCGGGCTGCCGGACGACCTGATCGACGCCGGCCGGGTGGACGGCACCAGCGAACTCGGGATCTTCGCGCGGATCATGCTGCCGCTCACCCGCCCGGCGCTGGCCACGCTCGGCATCCTCACCTTCCTCGGCTCCTGGAACAACTTCCTCTGGCCGCTGGTGATCGCCCAGACCGAGGACAAGTACACCCTGCCCGTCGCCCTCGCCCTGTACTCGACCGGCCAGAACGCGCAGAACTACGGCCTGTTGATGGCCGGCGCGGTCGTGGTCGTCGTACCGGTGCTGGTCATGTTCCTGGCGTTCCAGCGGCATGTGACCAAGGGCATCGCCATTACCGGACTCAAGTAGAAGAGGTTTCAGATGACCGCCATCATCAGTCGCCGTACTCTTTTCGCCGCAGCCGGAGCTGTTGTGGTTGCCGGCGTCGAATCACCCGCTTTCGGAGGAACAGCCAACAGCCATTGGGTTCCCAGCCCCTCCGATCGCGCGCTGGTCGGGCGGTGGGCTCGGGATACCTGGCGCAGCATCGTTGCCATGACGGACGAACGTACTGGGCTGCCTGCTGACAACATCGGGGAGTCTGTTAGCAACCCGGTGCGGAGCAATTACACGTCGCCTACCAACATCGGCGGGTACTTGTGGAGCACCGTGGTTGCGAAGCATCTCGGGATCATCTCGCCGCAGGAGTCGTTGCGCAGGATCACGCAGACGTTGACGACGATGCGGGACGCCGTCCACCACGTGCCGAGTGGCATGTACTTCAACTGGTACGACGAGGCGACCGGTGCGGTGCGGTACGTGGACCCCGACGGCACCCGCCCGATCACGCCGTTCGTGTCCAGCGTCGACAACGCGTGGTTCGCCTGCGCGCTGATGGTCGTCCGGAACGCCGAACCGCGCGCCCGTGCGCTCGCGGACCTGCTGCTGAACCGGATGAACTTCAAGTACTACTACAACCCCGCGGCCCGTCCCGGCGGCCTGATGCGCGGCGGCTTCTTCGAGACCCCGCCGCCGGACGAGGAAACCGACAAGGGCAACCACGCCGGCGTCGGCCCGGACGTGTACTACCGCAAGTTCCACTACGACACCTGCAACACCGAGGCCCGCATCGCCGGGTACGTCGGGTTCGCGCTCAACCAGGTCCCGCACACGCAGTACTTCGCGACCTACCGCACCTTCCCCGACACGTGCGACTGGTCGTGGGTCGAGCAGAAGCCGAAGGGCGTACACCGGACGTACCTCGGGCTCGACGTCTTCGAGGGCACGTACGAGTACCGCGGGATGCGGCTGGTGCCGTCCTGGGGCGGTGACATGTTCGAGTCGCTGATGCCGGACCTGTTCGTACCCGAGGCGACCTGGGCACCGCGCAGCTGGGGCATCAACCACCCGTTGACGGTCCGCGCGCAGATCGAGCACGGCCTGGACGACGCTCGCTACGGCTACTGGGGATTCTCTCCGGCGTCGAACCCGAAGGGCGGGTACTCGGTCTACGGCGTCGAGCCGATCGGGATGGACCCGGGCGGCTACCCGTCCGACCTCGAGGGCACGAACTACGACGCGGGCTTCGAGGGCTGCCGCGAAGGCACCAACCCGAACCCGACGTACGGCGACGGCGTGGTCACCCCGCACGCGGCGTTCCTCGCGATGGCATACGCCCCGGCGCAGGCGATCGACAACCTGAGCAAGATCGAGAACACGCTGCACGCGTACGGCGCCGGCGGGTTCTACGACTCGGTGGCGACCAAGTCCGGGCTGATCGCGAAGCGGTACCTGTCGCTGGACCAGGCGATGGTGATGGGTGCTATCGGCAACGTGTTCGGCAACGACCTGATCCGGCGCAACTTCGCCAGCCGAACGGTCGAGCAACGGATCCGGCCGCTGATCGCGATGGAACAGTTCGAATCGGGAGTTCTGTAGATGCCGGACGACGCCAAGGCTGATTGGGACCAGCGGATCGCACTCCGCTCCGACGAGCAGCGCGAGTTCGCCTTCCCGGAGCTCGATCCGCCGAAGGAGGTCTCGGCGGTCGGCGGCGTCGGCCACGTGACGATCGACTGGACGCCGGTGGACGGCGCGGCCGGCTACCTGATCCTCCGGGGCGCCGGCGAGCACGGCCCGCTGGAGCCGGTCGACCACCACAGCGGCGACGTGCTCTCGGTGCCGTCGCCGCCGTACGTCGACACCACGGGCACCCCGGGTACGCCGTACCGGTACGCGGTCGCGAGCGTGCCCGAGGTGACCGCGCACGGCCGGCCGAGTCACACCGTCGGTGCCGTACCGTTGGTTGCCGGGAGCATCGCCCCGACCGTCATCGTGACCGTCGACGTGGTTGCCGAGGGCACGGAATTGGCCCGGCCGTGGGAGCCGATGATCGGCAGCGAACGGCTCAGTCAGCTGCTCTGCACGGACCGCACCGGTGGTCACGAGATCGGCACCGAACTCGAGGACGCGCTGCGCCGGATGCACGACGAGATCGGCGTGCGGACGGTCCGCGCGCACGCGATCTTCCACGACGACACCCACGTGATCGATGGCGACACCTACGATTTCTCGACCGTCGACAAGATCTACGACAAGCTGCTCGGCATCGGGCTGCGGCCGGTGGTCGAGCTCGGGTTCATGCCGCGCGAACTGGCGAGCGATCCGACGAAGACGGTCTTCGCGTACGGCGCGATCATCTCGCCACCCGCGTCGTACGACCGGTGGTACGACCTTGTGCGGGCACTCGTGCAGCACCTGGTCGACCGGTACGGACTGGACGAGGTGCTGACCTGGGACTTCGAGGTCTGGAACGAGGCCAACCTCGAGGTGTTCTGGTCCGGTACGAAGGCCGAGTTCTTGCACTTGTACGACGTGAGCGCAGCCGCGGTGAAGTCCGTCGACACCCGCCTGCAGGTCGGCGGCCCGTCGTCGGCCGCTGCCGGCTGGGTCGACGACCTGCTGGCACACGCGGCGGAGCACCACACACCGGTGGACTTCGTCTCCACGCACACGTACGGGAGCCCGCCGCTCGACGTCCGGGCGTCGCTGGAGCGGCACGGGTACGGCGACGCGCGGATCCTGTGGACCGAGTGGGGCGTCACGCCGACGCACTTCAACCCGATCAACGACTCGGTCTTCGCCGGCGTCTTCCTGCTCCGCGGGATGCGGTCCGCGGCCGGCCGGATCGACGCGTTGTCGTACTGGGTCGCCTCCGACCACTTCGAGGAACTCGGCCGCCCGCCGCGCTTCCTGCATGGCGGGTTCGGCCTGCAAACCGTCGGTGGGCTGGCGAAACCGCGGTACCACGCGATGACGCTGCTCAGCCGCCTCGGCCCGGTCGAGCTGCCGGTGGCGTACGAGGGCGACGGCGGCGGCAGCCTGATCGAAGCCTGGGCGGCACGCGACCGGGACCGCGTCGCCGTACTGCTCTGGAACCTCACCCTGGATCAGACCAAGGCGGACGGCGCGACCGAGCTGAGCAGGAACATTCGCCTCCAACTGCCAGGCGTCGATCGGTCCTGGCAGGTAACCGCGACCACCTTGGCGATCGGCGCCGGCGACATCGCCACCGCCGCGGCCGGGCTCGGCGACTGGCCGTCCGACGACGAGCTCGCCGACCTCGCCGACCGCAGCCGGATGGCCGTCGCCAAGCTGGAACTGCAGGACGAGGCCGTCGAGGTGAACCTCCCGATGCCGTCGGCCGTACTGCTGGAGCTCAGCCCCCGGTAGCTTCCTGGATCCAGCGCTCGACCCCGACGATGTGCACGGTGGCCCAGGACCGGGCCACCTCGGGCTCGCGGCCTTCGATGGCCGTCAGGATCGCGCGGTGTTCCGCGAGTGTGCGGGCCACCGCGTCGGTCTGGGTCAGCCCCCGCCAGATCCGGGCGCGGTACGTCGGCTGCCGCAACGAGTCGATGATCGAGGCAAGTGCCCGGTTGCCGCTGCCGACCGCGATCAGCCGGTGGAACTCGACGTCACCGGCGAGCAGGTCCGCGACCGACGGGTCCGGGCCGAGCTCGTCCAGCAGCTTGTGCACCGCGGCGATGTCCTCGTCGGCCATCCGCAGCGCCGCCCGGGCGGCCGCGGCCGGCTCCAGGATCCGCCGTACCTCGAAGAACTCCAGTACCGACGCGTCCTGGTGCAGGTCGAGGACGAAGCCCATCGTCTCCATCAGCAGCGAGGGGTCGAGACTGGTCACGAACGTACCGTCGCCCTGCCGGACCTCCAGCACCCGGATCAGCGCGAGCGCCTTCACCGCTTCGCGCAGCGAGTTCCGGGACAGTCCGAGGCGGGCGGCCAGGTCGGCCTCGCGCGGCAGGCGATCACCGGGCCGCAGCTCCCCGGCCACGATCATGTGCTTGATCCGGTCGATCGCTTCGTCGGTGACGCGCATCGCCCCGCCTCCAGAATCTTCCTCAGACATCCGATGTTCCAGCACGATACATCGGATGTCTAGGCCTAAAACGCCGATTCAGATCGAGAAGTATGGCCACGAGGTGTTGACTGTCGGGAAGACCACCGACTATAGATCGGATGAATAAGAACATCCCCTGGAGGTCAGCGATGAAAGCAACACCAGTGCGGGCACGCCGCTGGGCCCTGAAGACCGGTATGGCCGCGCTGTCGGCTGTCGCCCTGACCGCCGTCGCCGCCTGTGGTGGCGGCAACAGTGGCGGCGGCAGCTCCGGCTCGGCCGACAAGGCCGACCTGACCTGGACGTTCTGGGTCGCGGGTACCGAGGACCAGGCCGCCTGGCAGAAGGTCGCCGATCAGGCTCACGTCGATCACTCCGGAATCACCGTCAAGCTCCAGGGCACCCCGTGGGACAGCTACTGGTCGAAGATCGGCACCACGCTGGCGAGCAGCAAGGCGCCCTGCATCATCGGCATGCAGAGCCTGCGGATGGCGTCGTACGCCGGCGCGATGCTGCCGCTGGACGACCTGATGAAGAAGTACGGCATGAAGGCCGAGGACTTCGACAAGCCGATCATGGACGGCCTGAAGGCGGACGGTAAGCAGATCGCGATCCCGTACGACTCCGGCCCGATGGTGATCTTCTACAACAAGGACATGTTCAAGACCGCCGGCGTACCGGACCCGAAGCCGGGCTGGACGATGGACGAGTTCAAGGCAGCCGCCAAGAAGCTGACCGCCGCCGGGAAGACCGGCCTGGTGACGACCCCCGGCGACCTCGGCACGATGTCCTGGATCCGGACGATGACCGGCGCCGAGCCGCTGGCCGACGGCAAGCTCAACTTCACCGACCCGAAGTTCGAGCAGGGCTTCTCGCAGTACGCCGACTTCGTCAAGACCGACAAGATCGCCCCGCAGGTGCCGGGCGGCAACCCGGACTTCGAGACCCAGCAGTTCACCGGCGGCAAGGCCGCGATGCAGCTGAACGGGCCGTGGTCGCTGATCGACACCAAGGGCAAGGTCAAGTTCAACCTCGGCATCGCGCCGATCCCGGCCGGTCCGGACGGCTCCAAGACGTACACCGCCGGATCCGGCTTCGGTATCTCCCGGGCCTGCAAGACGCCCGACGCGGCCTTCCAGGCAATCATGTCGATGACGAGCGAGAAGCCGCTGACGGTGCTGGCCCAGGCCGGCCGCGCGTACCCGTCCCGGACCGTGGCGCACCCGGCCTGGTTCACCGCCGCCGGGATCGACGGTGCGAAGGAGACCATCGACTACGCCTCCGAGCACTCGATCCCGCTGGTCACCTCGAAGAAGTGGGTGCAGGTCGCCGACCTGCTCAACCGGTTCGGAACCCAGGCGCTGAACGGTGAGATCCCGCCCGACCAGGCGCTGAAGACCATCCAGGACCAGGCAGGCGCTGGGTCCTGATGGTGACCGTGAACGAGACCGTCGCCCCGGCCGAGAAGACTCGGCCGGGGCGGCGGCCCGCGCTCCGCCGGGACGGCCGGTACGCGTCGGTCTTCCTGGCCCCGAGTCTCGGCGGGCTGGCCCTGTTCACGTTGTTCCCGACCGCGATGGCGCTCGGCATCAGCCTGTTCGACTGGCCGGTGTTCGGCAGCCGCTCGTTCCTCGGGTTCGGGAACTACTCGCACCTGCTGCACGACCCGGTGTTCCGCCGGGTGGTGCTGAACACGGTGCTGTTCGTGGTGCTGTACGTCCCGCTGAACGTGGTCGTCTCGCTCGGGCTCGCGACCTGGCTCGGCCCGCAGATCAAGGGCCGGCAGATCTTCCGGGTGCTGTTCTTCATCCCGGTGATGACGCCGATGGTCGCCAACGTGATGGTCTGGCGGCTGCTGTTCCAGCCCGGTGGGCTGATCGCCGGCGGTCTGCAGAGCTGGTTCGGCATCGACGCACCGAACTTCCTCGGCTCGTCGAACTGGGCGATGCCGGCGATCGTCGCGATGTCGATCTGGCAGGGGTTCGGGTACAACTTCCTGGTCTTCTCGGCCGCCATCGACCAGGTGCCACAGTCCCAGCTGGAGTCCGCGCAGATCGACGGCGCCGGACCGCTGCAACGGTTCCGCTACATCACCTGGCCGATGATCACGCCGTCGATGTTCTTCGCCACCACGATGACGCTGATCACCTCGTTCCAGGTGTTCGCGCAGCCGTTCATCCTGACCCAGGGCGGCCCGGGCGTGGCCACCCAGACGATCGTGATGTACGTCTACAACCAGGGCTGGCAGTTCCTCCAGATGGGCCTGGCGTCGGCGGCCGGATGGGTGCTGTTCGTGATCATCATGGGCATCACCGCGATCCAGTTCTTCGGGCAGAAGCGGTGGGTGAACTATGACGTCTGAGACCAACAGCGGCGTCCGCAAGGTGCGCAACGGCGTCTCGCACCTCCTGCTGGTGATCGTCGCGATCGTGTTCCTCGGTCCGTTGGTGTACGCGGTCTCGACCTCGCTGAAACCCGCGGACGAGGTGTTCACGCCGACCCCGCACCTGTTCGGGTCCGAGATCCGCTGGAAGAACTACGCGGACGCGTTCACGTTCGCGCCGTTCGACCGGTACTTCCTGAACAGCCTGTTCGTGGCGGTGGCCGGCACGCTGGTCGTGGTCGCTGCCTCGAGCCTTTCGGCGTACGCGTTCGCCCGGCTGAAATTCAGGGGCCGTGAGCAACTGTTCGTGCTGTTCCTCGGTACGCTGATGGTGCCGCAGGAGGTCCTGATCGTGCCGATGTACTGGCTGATGCAGGCGCTCGGCTGGGTGGACAGCTACTGGGCGCTGATCCTGCCCTGGGCGTTCACGGCGTTCGGCACCTTCCTGCTGCGGCAGTTCTTCCTCACCGTGCCGGCCGAGCTGGAGGAGGCGGCCCGGGTGGACGGCTGCGGCCCGTTCGGCTCGTTCTTCCGGATCATGCTCCCGCTCGCGCGGCCGGCCCTGGCCGTACTCACCGTCTTCACGTTCATCAGTTTCTGGGGCAGCTTCCTGTGGCCGCTGATCATCATCAACAGCGTCGAGGACAAGGGCACGGTGCCGCTGGGCCTGGCGCAGTTCGTCGGCCAGCAGGGCACCCAATGGAACCTGATGATGGCCGCGTCGGTGCTCGCGATGGTGCCGACCGTACTGCTTGTCGTACTCCTCCAGAAACACCTCGTCCGCGGCCTGCTCGTCACCGGACTCGGCGGCCGCTAATTTAAGGAGATCTGATGACTGACGCGCCTCCCGCGGCTTCCGTCGAGAAGTTCCGCGACTGGCGGTTCGGCCTGTTCGTCCACTGGGGCCTGTACTCGCTGCCGGCCCGCCACGAGTGGGTGAAGAACCGCGAGCGGCTCACCGACGAGGACTACCAGCCGTACTTCGACCACTTCGAGCCTGACCTGTACGACCCGACGAAGTGGGCCCGCGCGGCCCGTGAAGCCGGCATGAAGTACGCCGTCCTCACCACCAAGCACCACGAGGGCTTCTGCCTGTGGGATTCCGAGGTGTCCGACTACACGGTCGCGCACACCGCGTGGGGTGCGGGCAAGGACCTGGTGAGGCAGTTCGTCGACGCGTGCCGGGCCGAGGGGCTCGGGGTCGGGTTCTACCACTCGCTGATCGACTGGCACCACCCGGAGTTCCCGATCGACGTCGTGCACCCGCAGCGGTACGACGAGGAGGCGCAGGCGAAGGCCGCGGGACGGGACGTCCAGGTGTACGCCGACTACCTGCACGCGCAGACGCGGGAACTGCTGACCAACTACGGGCCGATCGACATCATGTGGTTCGACTTCTCGTACCCGAACCGGAACCGCGAGGACGGGCTGCCCGGGCCGGGCAACGGCAAGGGTCGCGACGAGTGGCGGTCCGTCGAGCTGATGGCGATGGTGCGGGAGCTGCAGCCGGACATCCTGATCAACGACCGGCTCGACATCCCGGGCGACTTCGTGACGCCGGAGCAGTACCAGCCGGACGGGCCGATGCAGCGCGACGGCGTACCGGTGCTGTGGGAGGCGTGCCAGACGCTGAACGGCAGCTGGGGGTACGACCGGGACAACCTGGACTGGAAGTCGCCCGAGACGCTGGTGAAGATGCTCGTCGACTCGGTCTCCAAGGACGGCAACCTACTGCTGAACGTCGGCCCGACCGGGCGCGGCGAGTTCGACCCGCGGGCGCTGGCGACGCTCTCGTCCATCGGCGAATGGATGCGCCTGCACGAGCGCTCGATCCGCGGCGCGCGGCCGGCCGAGGGTCATGTCGCCCCGGTCGACTGCCGCTTCACCCAGAAGGGCGACCGGCTCTACCTGCACCTGTTCTCGTGGCCGATGGGCCACATCCACCTGCAGGGCCTGGCCGGCAAGGTCAAGTACGCCCAACTCCTGAACGACGCCTCCGAGATCAAACGCATCGTCAACAACCCGCACCAGCAGGCCCAGAACACCACCATGGGTGGCGTCGCCTCCGACACCCTCACCCTGAAACTCCCGATCCAGAAACCGAACGTCCTGGTCCCGGTCATCGAGCTGTTCCTCTAGAAGATCGGTCCACCGTTGCCGAGTGACCCGTCCGGGAGCCCTCCCTGGGCGGGTCGCTCGTCACCACGAGCCGGCGGCGAATCCCTTGATCACGTCACCTGGGATTCTCTCACCCCCGCAGCACGGCGAGGCACCGTCGAAACCGAGATCGCGGGCAACTACGACATGCTGATGCGCCAAGTCGGGGTCTACAGTCCGCAGCGCAGGGTTCACTCCCGTACTGCGCCGCACAACTGTGGCCACCAGTCCTGCAGCTACGCAACCAGGAAACAGCAATGGGTCGTACGAGGAAACTCGGCGAACAAGCTCTTGGCCTTCCAACGCCCCCATCATCGCAGGCCAGTACTGAAGCCTGCTGACCTGGTCCCGCCGGTGAAAGGCTCCAGAGTCGGCGACCAAGACATCACCTTCCCGCTTCATCCGGCGCCATGCCATCTCGGTGTCGAACGAGCCAGGCCGCCCGCAAACCACCGTGCCTGGAACAAGCCGTTCGACATCGATGACGTGGTCGTTCGGAACGGCGTACCCCACCAGGATCACCGAGGAGTCGTAGACATCAGCCAGGGCCGGGCCATCGGTGTGGGCTATCGAGATCCTGCCTTGATAACCGTCTTTGACCAGGTCTGAGCGGAGTTGCTCGAGCTGGGTCGCAGCCCCGAGACGGTCGCCGAGGACGATCTCGCGAGGATGCGCCGTTTCGCGCACCAGCAGCCGGAGGGATGCGATCCCGATCGGACCGAGTCCGAGAAGAGCCAACTTCTCTGCCGAAAGCTCCCGCCTCGCTGCCGTCAGCGTTCGAACCAGTGACAGCGAGACGGCCGCAGTGGTCGTGGCCTGGAAGTGGGTGACCGCAGGCCCAGTGCGGGGAATGGCGTCGTCCGACACAACGGAAGGAAGGACGCCAGACAGCGAAACCACCTCGGCTCCGATGCTCGCTGCCATCGAGCAGGCTTGGGCAACAAGGGCAGCGCTGTCTACGCCCCGCGACGCGAGTTCGGATTCCAGGCACGGCAACACGATCCGCGCCATTCGGCCGACACCGAAATCGAGCACGTCACGCACGAGCGGCAGACCACCGAAGAGCCCATCGCGCATCGCGGACCAATCCATACCAGTGGCTTCGAGAAGATCGTCGGTGACGTACGTGACAACTGCGGCGTCGACGCGCGGCACGACACCAGTGACCATGAGCGACAGCAGGGATCGGCTCTCGAAGGTCCTTCCCGGGACGCTGACTCCGGCATCCGGGTCTCGCCTTGGTGTACCCGGACGGACAACATCGACTGCCAAGCCATCGGCACCCGGCGTCTCGGCACGTTCGGCTCCCAGATCATCGACGGCCGATGCAAGAGTACGGACGGTCGGATGATCGAAAATTGCCCTCAGCGGCACATCGAACCCGATTTCTCCAGAGATCAACGCCACTAGTCCCATGGCTTGCAGAGAATGTCCACCGATGTCGAAGAAGCTCTCGTCCAACGGGACGTCGTCGACCTTCAGGGTCTGCGCCCATGCGCGGGCGACAAGCTCTTCTGTGCGTGTCTGCGGCCGCTGCCTCGCAGGAGCCGAGCCGCCGGTGACCGATTCCCACGACATCGCCCGCAGCGCCGCACGATCGATCTTGCCGTTCGCCGACAACGGCATCGACGTCAACAGACCTACCGTCGCCGGGATCATGGCAGCGGGAAGCAATCCGCGCAGGAAGCGGCGAAGATCCTCACCAGCTACCCCGGCACGACTCGGTACCACATAGGCCACGAGACAGACCTCCGAACCGCGGTGCTGGACCACAACCGCGGCCCGAGATACGGCGTCATGCCGTTCGAGCGCCCGTTCGACCTCATGTGGCTCGATCCGAACCCCCCGGATCTTGACCTGATCGTCGGTCCGTCCAAGAAACTGAAGGTTTCCATCCGGTAGGAACCGCACGAGATCGCCGGTTCGGTAAGCGCGTTCACCGGCCCGATCCCGCAACGGGTGCGGTACGAAACGGTCCGCTGTGAGCTCCGGCTGGTTGAGGTAACCCAGTGCCAGTGCCGGACCGCCGAGGTACAGCTCGCCGGCGACTCCCACCGGGACCAGTTCGCGCGACGAGTTCAGAACCAGAACCTCGGTGTTCGGGAACGGCCGTCCGATCGGGGTGGTGTCAGCCGGATCCAGCAATGCGCTGGTGCTCTCGAAGTAGGTGCTGTCGATCGTCGACTCACTGACGCCATAGGTATTGAGGACTCTCGTGTTCGGGCCAACGACCGCGCGGATCTCGGCGAGGTCGTTGACTGTCGACACATCCGCGCCGATGACCAGAAACCGCATGAATGCGAGAGACCCGCCGCAGCGGGCCACGTGTCTGACCAGACGCAGGGCGATCACGGGCGTGAGGTCCGCGAAGTCGACCTGCTCGGTCAGCATCAGCTCATACATGCGGGCCGGATCAAGAACGGATTCATAGGGGCACATCACGAGCTCGCCCCCCGACGCCAGTGCCCTGATCAGATCGCCCACAAAGACATCGAACGAGCAACTCGCGACCTGCAGATGGGAGCGCACGGACGAGAGGTCATAGACTGTGCAGTAGCTTCGAAAAGCACTGACAAGACTTCGGTGCGCGATCTGCACGCCCTTCGGTACACCTGTCGAGCCGGAGGTGTAGACGACATAGGCCGGATCATCCGCGGCAGACCTACTCTGAGTCGGTGCTTGTCCCATTGGGGAAGAGATCGCGACCGGGTCGTCGATCAGGATCTTCGCGACGTTGCATTCGGCAAGGCCGCGGGCGAAAGCTTCCGTCGATATAAGAGCGACGGCGCCGGCGTCGCGGAGAAGTGTCTCAGCTCTTGCGACCGGCTGCCGGTCATCGATTCCCAGAAACGCACCGCCGGCCTTGAGCACAGCCACAGCCGCGATCGCAAGATCTACGGATCGCTCGAGGTAGATGCCCACAACGGCTCCGGGACATACGGCCGCATCGCGCAGCCGTGCTGCCAGTGCTGTCGCTGCATCGTCCAGTTCGGCATAGGTGAGGCGACGGCTTCCGCAGGTCACCGCGACCTGCTCCGGCACCCGCACGACCTGCTCGGCGAACAACTGGTCCACCGTGGTCTCTTCGGTGGGAAGCGACGAGCGAACGCTGAAGGAGTTCAGCAGACGGTTTCGGTCCCCCACCGAGAGCAGGCTGACACGACCGACCAGTACATCGGGATCGTCCAGCACCGAATCCAGCACCTGCAGAAACTGGTCAATCGCAGAGTCCTGGTCGTCTGCGCCGAACACGTCTTCGTGAAAGTCGAACGACACTTCGAAGTCCGCTGCCCCAGCGGAATCGTGAATGTGCACTGCGAGGCTGTCGTTCCCGTACCCGCTGTGCAACGCCTTGGCATCGACGGCCTTCCCTGCCAGCACAGGTAGCTGAACTCCGGCAGGCTGGAAATTCAGAAACACTTCGTACGGTTGGCGCTCAGCCGGGTTCATCGGCGCATCTCGATCGGCCAGCGCTCGAGCCAGCTCGCTGTCGATGGTGTCGAGGAGCGCCAAGAAGTTCATCGCGGGATCGACTTCGATACGGAGAACCAGCATCTTCATGAACAGCCCGATCGTCTGCCGGGCGGCATCGGTCGGCCGATTGTGGAACGGCATACCGACCGGCAGCGCCGTGGCGCCGGTCGACTGATGGAGATACACGGCGAGAACGCCTGCGAAGAAGGTGAACAAGCGCTGGCTGTGCAGACCCGCCGAGCGCACACGCGCGGAGCGTTCGGCACCGAGCTGAACAGTTCGGCGGACGACTCTGGAGGAGACCTTACGCCGCCATCTGCCGTCGAAGACCATCGCACCGGCAGCTTTTGCATCGCCACCGAGGTCCTCAAAGGCGTCTCGGGAATCAGACGCGGCTGACGCCGAACTCTCCTGCAAGGCAACACCAGCAAAACTCGGCAGTGCGGGCGCGGCATGCAGCATTTCTTTCGATGCCAGCTCGTACAGCCGACCCATCCGGTCGATGAGAACGAGGCTCGACCAGGCGTCGCCGATCAGATGATGAAAGCCGAAGTACCAGAGATACTCGCCCGTGTTGACGCGAAGTACGGCGGTGTCGAACAGCGCCCGGGACAAGTCGTACTGCCGCCGGCAACGAACCCGCATCCACTCGTCAGCTCTCGATTCACCGTCATCGAATCCGGAAAAGTCATGCAGCTCGAGGTACGTTTGCAGCTGGTCCAGAACAACCGCGACCGGCCGATGCTCTTCCTCGCGAATGACGGTTCGCAGTGCGTCGGAGGCCGCCACAAGCGCCGCAAACGACTTCCTGAATGCCGTCAGATCGAGCTCCGCGCTCAGCCGGTAGACGGTAGCGCAGTTGTACAGCGGAACATCCGGTTGCATCTTCTGACCGGTCCAGATCTGCAGTTGCGCGGATGTGAGACGTCCGACCGGGGATCCGGTCGGTGCCGGGAGAGCTGCCCTCCCGCCGTTTCCCGAGGTGACATCGGCCTGGTTGGCCCGGCTTCTGATGCCACTGGCCATGGCAACAGCAGACAGCCGACGCTGGGGATTCTCCAGGACGATTTCCAGTACGGCTTGATACTGGAAGAGAAGCTTCGAGATCGAGTCGGCGTCGAACAGGTCCAGGCGATAGGCAACCGTTGCCGACGATTCGTCCACGAACCATGTCAAGTCGTTGTTGACCACGCCGGTGTCGATCGCGAACGGTTCCGCCGTCAAGCCCCGAAACGCAGGAACCCGGACTCCAGGCTTCGGGGCGAATGCGATCTGCACCGGCGGCGGATACGGTCCTCCCAGACCAGACCGAAGCTCTTGCAGAAGCGCATCGACATCGACATTGCGGTGGCGATGAGCGGCGAGGCAGGCTTCACGCACGCGCCCAACGACTTCTGCAACGGACGGGTTCCCACCGAGATCTATCCGAAGCGGCAGGTTGGAGACAAACAATCCTACGGTCCGCTCCAGACCCTCGTAGCCGCGATCGTCCACGGCTGACATCAAGACGATGTCGCGTCCCAGCGACAGTACATGCATCAGAATCGCGAAGGCCGCAGTCAGCACCATGTACGGCGTGGCTTCCAGATCGGTCGCCAGCTTCCGAACTGTCTTCCCGACCGATGCGTGGAACTCGACGCCCGCTCGTGCCCCAGAGTTGGCCGGCGCTCCGAGTCGCTGCCGCACGGTCGGCAGTTCAGTGCTCAGCGGCGCATCTACGAGTCGCGAGCGCCAATACTGCAGCGCACCGTCCCAGGCGCCGGCGACGAGCTGATCGCGTTCCCACCGCGCGAAGTCACCGTATTGGAGTACAGGTGCCGGCAGCAACGAGTCGTCGCCACGAGCAAACGCGTCGTAGAGCCGACCGAGTTCATCGATGAGCAGGTCCACCGACGTTCCATCAGCGATCAGGTGATGCAACCGCAGGCACAAGAGGTAGCTTTCGTCAGCCAGCCGCACCGCGGTCGCCTGGAAGAGATCACCTTGGTCGACACGGAACGGCACAGCACAGATCTCATTCAGGTGCCGCTCGGCCTCACTCCGGCGAACGGGCTCGGGATGGCCGCTGACATCGATCAGCGTCAATGCGGCCGTATTCGTCGAGGTGACCTCGATGCGCGGATCCTGTCCGTCGAGAACTACGCGGCTGCGCAGCACGTCGTGGCGACGCAGCAGCTCGCCGATGCACCGTTCCAGGACGGCCGTGTCGAGAGGGCCGGAGAGTTCCCAGGCGAAGATCATTGTGTATGCGGGGCTCGGCCCCTGCAGCTGCTCGATGAACCACAGGCGGCGCTGAGCGCTGGACAGCGGTTCAAGATCGGCGCTCAGCCGTGGCGTCGGCTGCGGCCCGTCCGTCGACCCAACCGGATTCAGAACGCTCAGGAGATCGGACTTACGGGCAGCGAGCTCGCGCTGCAAGTCCTGCGTGAGCGCAGCGCGCGGTCCACTGACCTGCAGCTTTCCATCAGCAGCTGAAAGCCTGACTTCTCGCCGGACCAGCTCGGTCAACAGATCGGGCAGCGGGCGAAGCTTCTCGATTTGTGGTTCATCGGCGGTCATAGCGTCACCACTTCCTCGTCCGGACCTGGTTGTGCGGGTTCTCCGGGCGCTCCAGCCACCTCGAGCAATGCACACAGATACCCTGCGATCGCACGAGCCGTACGCAGTTCGAACACCGTCGCGATGCCGATCCGATTCCCCGCCGCGGTACTCAGTCTGGTTGCGAGCCGAATGGCAAGTAGCGAATTCCCACCACACTCGAAGAAGCTCTCGTCGATGCCGATATCCGGGCGCTTCAGGGTGGCCGCCATCATGTCCCGGACAAGTTCTTCCAGCTGGCCGGAAGGCGCGTCACGAGCGGTAGCAGCAGACGATGCGTGCTCCGCCAGTAGTGACTTCCGATCGACCTTGCCGTTGGCCAGCAGCGGCAGGCCGGAGACCGCGCGGATCTCTCCCGGAATCATGTATGCCGGGACGATCCCGGCAAGTCCTGTACGTACATCTTCGATCGATGGGGAGGCTTCTGGATCGAGGACGGCAAATGCGCAAAGTGACCGCTCTGCAGCGCCGTCGGGCAGCGGGACCACCGCCGCCACCTGTACTCCAGGCAACCGCGAGAAAGCAGCCTCCACCTCGCCGATCTCGACCCGGTGGCCACGAATCTTCATCTGATCGTCGGTCCGTCCGCGAAACTCCAGCGTCCCGTCGGCGTTTCGGCACACGAGGTCACCCGTGCGGTACATCATGGCCGATCCAACGTCTGAGAACGGATCCGGACAGAACGCCGCCTTGGTGAGTTCCGGCCGATTCAGGTATCCGCGGCCCACACCCAAGCCGCCGAGGTACAGCTCACCGACCTCTCCCTCCGAGCAGAGGTTCCCGGACGGATCCATCACGTACGCAGTCGTTTCACGGATCGGTATGCCGATCGGCACCGCTGACCGCGTTGCATCGAAATCAGACGGGATCTGGTAGCACACCGCCAAAACACTGCATTCGGTCGGACCGTACCCGTTGACCATCCTGACCGTCGGGAGCTCCGCGGCGGCGCGAGCGACGTGCGAGGCCGACAATGCCTCACCACCGATCAGCAACTGCCTGAGATCGGCGAGCGTCCGCACGTCGGTATCCACGACGACGTTGAACAGCGACGACGTCAACCAAGCCGTCGTGACGCCGAACTTGTCGATCGCTCTTCCGATGGCCTCGGGAGTGACGGGCTCATCCGGGAAGAGCGCCACCCGGCCTCCGTTGAGCAGTGCGCCCCAGATCTCGAGACCGGACACATCGAACGTGGTCGGCGTGAGTTGGAGGACCGTTTCTTCCGGCCCGAATCGTACGTAATCCGCATCGCTGACGAGCCGGAGCAGACCCCGGTGCGGGATCAACACACCCTTGGGGGTTCCTGTCGACCCCGACGTGTAAATGATGTAGGCAAGTTGGTCCGAACTGACAAGCGCCGGCTGTAACTGGGGTGCGACGTCGGGGATCTCGTCGAGATCCACCGTCCGCGCGCTGACCAGAGGCGATCCGGGCGTCGACGGCCGGTGCACGAGAACGATGGGGTCATCGAGGTCATCGAGGATGGTTCTGATCCGGGCGTGCGGATCAGTCGGGTCCAGCGGAACGTACGCGCCACCGGCCTTCAGAACACCAAGAATACCGACGACATACTCGATCGAGCGTGCAACACAGACGGCGACCGGGATCTCGGAACGAACGCCCAGGACACTGAGGTATCGAGCCAGAGCATCAGCTCGGGTGTTCAGCTCTGCATAGGTGACCTCTACGTCAGTCGCCGAGATAGCAACCGCACGCGGAGTCTCCGCGGCGAAACGCTCGAACCTGGACACAATTCCGCCCTCACCAGACAGCGAGTCATCTCGTGTGAGCAGCCCAGATGCAACGGACGGATCCTGGAAGTCGTTGCCGTAGGTGATCGGCAATCTCACGACCGGACGATCCGGTTCGGCCGAGACCTGCTCGAGCAACGCCTTCATCTCTTCCAGCAAGCCCTGAACGGTGCTCGCCTCGAGGAGCGCGGTGTCGTAGTCGGCATGCATTGTCAGTCCGCGCATGCCTGGATGGACCTGCAGAACGAGGTCGAACTTGGCACCCACGTGGCCGGTATCGATGGGCTCGCACTCCGTGCCGGCCAGCCTGATCTCAGGCAGCTCCTCGTTGTGGAGAACGAGCATGACCTGGAAAAGGGGTTGCAGTGGCAGCTTTCTGGGTCCGCCGGCGAGCTCCACGATCTTCTCGAAGGGTAGGTCCTGATGCGCGAGCGCTTCCCGAGACTCCTGGGTCACCCGGTCCAGCAGCGACCGGAACGTGTCCTCGGAACGCAGACGGACCCGCAACGGCAACGTGTTGGCGAAGTAGCCGATGATCGGCTCGAGTTCGGTACGGGTCCTGCTCGAGCTGACAGTTCCGATCATCAGATCGTCCTGACCGGTCAGCCTCGACAACAGAATGGCCAGAACCGAAGCAAGTGCGGCGAAAAGCGTCGCTCCTTCCTGCCGTGCGATGTGAACCACCGCTGCGGTCAAGGACGACTCCCACACCACGGTCTCCCGAGCGCCTGAGAACGCCGACTGCGCCGGGCGGACATGATCGAGCGGCAGGAGAAGACCGAGGGGCGCGTCACCAACCCGCCCGCGCCAGTACCTGCTGAGATCGTCGAGATGCTGCCCCGAAAGCTTCTCGCGCTGCCACAGCGCATAGTCCGCGTAGCGGATCGGAAGTGGCTCGAGCGACATACCGGCGTACAGGTGTGACAGCTCCTGGCGCAGGATCCCCGCCGACCAGGCATCACAGGCAGCGTGATGAGCGGTGATGACGAGCAGATGCTCCTCCGGATCGACCTGAACGAGGGTCGCTCGCGTCAGCGGCGGCCGAGCGATGTCGAAGGGTCTTGCGGCAGCTGCTCGCGTCGCCGCACATGCATCGGCGCTGTGATCGACGTACTCGAAGTCGACTGGGAGATCCTCGTGGATGAACTGCTGGACGTCACCTCCCACCGTCTCGATCCCAGTACGAAGCACTTCGTGACGGGCCACGAGTGCCCGGAAGGAAGCCTCGAGACGGGCCGAGTTCAGCGAACCCCTGATCCGTGTCGCTGACGCTACGTTGTAGACGCCGTTCGATGGCACCAACTGTTCGACGAGCCAGCTTCGTTCCTGTGCGAACGACGCGGGCAGTCTCAGCGGGCCGGGACTCATCGAGCGGCCCGAGGAGTGATCGGCGGCTCTGCTGGCTGCACCCCGGGCGACGTGATCTTTGCAGCGAGGGTTGCGAGGGTCGGCGTTTCGAACACGTCGGCGAGTGCCAATTCGACACCGAGGCGGTCACGAACGCGAGACACCAACTGCATTGCCATCAGCGAATGCCCACCGAGAGCGAAGAAGTTGTCCTGCCTCGAAACCTCATGTACACCCAGCACTCGGGACCAGATCTCAACCAGCACTTCCTCGACAGGTGTAACAGGCTCAGAGTCGGCCGCTGCCGTCGAATCGTGCCAGTCCTCTACCTCTGCGGCGATGTCGCGCAAAACAGCCCGGTCAAGCTTTCCGTTGCTGGTGAACGGCAACTGCTCGAGCATGATGAACCGGCTGGGAACCATGGCGACCGGCAGCAGCTTGGCAAGATGGGACGTCAGCTCCCTGCGAGTGACCGATCCGCCGAAGTCAGGCACGACATACGCGACGAGGTGCGCACCGGCAATGTCTTCGACACCGATGACCGCGCAGGACCCGACACCGGGGCACGTTTGCAGCGCCGCCTGAACTTCGACCGGCTCTATGCGCGTCCCCCGGATCTTGATCTGATCGTCAAGGCGGCCGAGCAACACAAGATTTCCGTCGGCGTCGAGCCGTCCGCGGTCCCCACTGAAGTAGAGCAGATCGTCCGGACGATTCGAGTCAGGGTTCGGCCTGAATCGTGCCGCGGTCAAGGCGTCGTCATTCAGGTAGCCAGACGTACGGTAAGGCGTCCTGATGACCACCTCCCCGAGTTCGTACGGCCCACACTGCCGGCCGTCTCGCGCGACGACGAAGATCTCAGAACCCGGCATGGGTTGTCCGACAGGCAGCTGTACGGCAGCGGTGTGGACCGGGACGCGGTAAAAACACTTCGCGAGCGTTGTTTCGGTCGGACCGTACAGATTCACGATCTCCGCCGCCGGGAACCGGTTGCGGAGCTGACGGACGAGCTCTGGCCTGCAGGCTTCACCTGCGAGAAAGATGGTCCGCATGTGCCGGCTCACGAGCTCGGGCGTCTGGCTCGACAGCCACGCCGTAGCCAGCGTGGGCACTGCATTCGTGATGGTGATGCCAGATGTCACCAGCCAGCCAAGCACCTCATCAGGTGACAAGGAGCGATCTGGGACGCACAGGGTCGCGCCGCTGACGAGCGGTGCGAAGACGTCACGTAGTACGACATCGAAGGAAGGCCCGGTCAGCTGAGCGGCTCGATCGCCGGGGCCGATGGCGAACTCGGAACGCTGCCATGCAAGGAAATGCGCGAGCCCCTGATGCGTGCCGCGTACGGCACGCGGACGTCCGGTTGTCCCCGAGGTCAGGAACAGATATGCCGCACCGTCTGGATGGGTCGAGGCCTCCGGCCGGACCGTCGCTGATGCGACTGTTGTACCGGGGACCGCTGTCCGAGGGTCGATATCGAGAGTGAAGGAGCTCCAGCCCGGAAGTAGCTGCCCCTCGAGATCAAGGATCCATGCCGCAGAAGTCTCGTCCAGGCCCGCCAGCTGGCGGGCGACAGGCGCAGTCGGATCGATGGTGAAGAGGATGCCATCGGCAAGCCAGACCGCGTACATTGCGGCGACTGCGCCGAAGCTCCGCGTACCCCGGACAGCGACGACCTTGTGTTGAGCACCACGGGCCCGCAACTCACTGGCGATCGTCTCTGCGGCACGATGCAGATCGGCGTAGGTCCAGCCGTCCGCTCCGCATTCCACTGCCATCGCCGTCGGCCGAGTGGAAGCCTGCTCGGCGATGACCTCGCCGACCGTCGGATACTCGGTCGGTCGCAGGTCGGCGCCCGCTTTGCGTGCAAGCCACGGGCCCTCATCGGTGACCAGGGAATGATCTTCGACTGCCACATCCGGGGCTCCGACGGCCGATCGCGCCAGCAGGAGAAGCTGCGCAGACATCGCCCGCAACGCGTTTTTGCTGAGGACCGCAGCTTGAGCCACAAGTTCGAGCGTCAGCTCGTTGCCGTCTTCGCGTAGATAGACGGTCAGCGGAACACGGGCCACGGGTTCGGACACCTGGAGCCAGGTGAGCTCGAGATGCGCCACCGGCCAGCTGAGAGCCGTGTCGAGCTGAGGATTTACGAGAACCTCGAAGAGCGGCTGATGCAGGCCACCACCCGAGCGTCTGCGGACGGCCTCAACCACGTCCTGGTAGGGGACGCCTTGATGCTCCAGCCCCTCGCGCACCTTGGCCTGGTTGTGCCGGAGCACGTCTCGGAACGATGGGGAGGCGGAGAGGTCGGTGCGCAGGACAAGGGTGTTGAGGAAGTAGCCGACCATCGGTTCGTATTCGCGTCGGTTCCGGCCGTTGGTCGGATAGCCGATCACGGCGTCGTCGTTGCCGGTCCAGCGCTGCAGCAGAAGCTGACTCAATGCAGCGACCGCCACGAAAGGCGTCACACCCACGTCGGTGCAGAGATCACGAAGGGCGGTCGAGAGGTCGCCGCCAAGCCGGACCTCTTCGCGCAACGGCGCGTGATCCGTGACGTCACCGGATCCAGCCGCCAGCCCGAAGCGGGAGGGCAGGCCGGCGAGCTCGCGAGTCCAGTACTCGAGTTCAGCTGCTCGTCGACCTTGATCAACGGACTCCAGCACACCGCGAACATAGGCGGGATAGTCCGTAGCCAACGCAGGGACGGGATCAGGGCCCGGGACCGATTCATTGGCCGCCGCGTACAGCGAGCCGAGATCGGAGATCACCGTTCGCACCGACCAGTCGTCCACCGCGATGTGGTGGAACACCAGGCAAAGGACGTGATCATCCTCGGCAAGCCGATAGACGTTGAGCCGGAAAGGCGCCTCGTTCGGCAGGTCGAACGGCACCGCAGCCTCAGCTCGCACTGCTTCCAGGACGTCAGCGAGCGTTCGGCCCTCATCTGCGACGTGGTGCACAGTCATCGGCCGCAGTAGACCCTTGTTATGGACCAAGCGCGGCTCGTCGAAGTCGCCGGAAATGTGGGTCGTGAGAATTCGGTGCCGGATGGCCAGGTCCCGCACGGCGGTCGCGAGCGCCTCCAGGTCGAGCCGACCACGCAGACGCGACGCCCGGACCAGGTTGTGGAACGGCGATCCGGCATGGAGCCGATCCAGGAACCACACCCGTTGCTGGCCGGGAGACAGCTCGACGGGGTAGCCCGATGGGTCGGGCTGCAGCAACCCGGCGTCACCGCTGGCGCCTCGTTTCCAGGCTGCCAGCGCATCGGGATGATGTTTGGCGAGGTATTCGCAGAGCTGCACGACGGTCCGCGCCGTGAACAGAACATCATGTGGGAGTGCTACGTCCAGCGATGCCTGGATCCTGTTGGACAGCAGCATGGCCTGGATCGACGAGCCACCAAGGACGAAGAAGTCGTCCGTGGGATCGACAGACGGGATGCCAATGACATCCATCCATGCACTGCACAGCCACGCTTGCAGATCTGCCGCAAGCTCGTTGTCTGTCTCGGCGCCAGATTCGTCCATGTGTTCGGCAACCTCTGTGCGCCGTTCGTCAGCCGGCGTCGGTGCGCCCGCCTCGAGACCGTCCAGGTCAGCCTCGAGCGCGTTGGCGACGTGCCCGGACAGATCCAGAAGCCGATTGAATCGAAGCAGCTGGACGACTGGCACATCGACACCGGCCTCACGCTGAATACGCACGCGCAGCTCCGTGGCCATCAGAGAGTCGAGCCCCAGGTCCGAGATCGACCTCTCGGGCTCGATGTTCCCCGGCGCCGAGCCCAGTACGCGCCCGACACACTCGATCAACCAGGCGTTGATCACTGCCAACCGTTCGTCGGGAGACACGAGCCGTACCTGCTGCAGGATCGCGGCACCGGTGCCGGGCTCGGCGGAATCATCGCTGCTTTCGGGAAGCAAACCAGCCCATCGGGCCGAGATCACCGGCCACTTCTCCCGTGCCTGGCGCCAATCGATGTGCGCAACCGCGGCTTGGACCGTTCCGAACTGAATCAGCTGGCCCATGATGTCAAGGGCATAAGGCGGATCGAGTCGGCGAGTTCCACGGAGCACGCCCATCTCGGCCTGCTCACCGTGGCGAGCGACGTAGCCGACCTCGCCGATCGGGCCCCAGTTCACTGTCAGCGCCGGCAGACCGAGCGAGCGGCGGTACGATGCGAGGCTGTCCAGGAACGCGTTGGCTGCGACGTAGTTCCCCTGGCCAGGGTTGCCGAACGTGCTTGTCATCGACGAGAACATGACGAAGAAGTCCAGCGGCTCGTGCAGAGTCTGTTCGTGCAGGTTCCATGAACCATCCACTTTGGGCCTCATGACGAGGTCCAAGCGAGCCTCGTCGACGTCGGCCAACAGCGCATCGTCAAGGACCATGGCCGAGTTGATCACTCCCGCGACCGGCAACCCGCGACCGGCCAGGGCTCCGAGTGCCTCCCGGACATCGGCGGGATCGGCGATATCGGCTCGCTGAACGATCACCTCAACGCCCGCGGCGACCAGCTCGGCGAGCGCCGCGGACTCGTCAGTGGAACTTGTCCCGCTCCGGCTCAGCAACAGAAGGTGCCGCGCTCCACGGTCTGCCAGCCACTGTGCGGCAGCGAGGCCGAACCCGCTGAGACCGCCGGCAATGAGGTACGCCGCGTCGGAACGCAGCGTCAGTGTCCCGGCAGGCAGCCTGCGCGTACGGCGTGCAAGAGATGTGCCACATCCTTCTCTCAGCGAGACGACGACCTTGCCGATGTGACGAGACTGCTGCATGTAGCGGAACGCGTGTACCAACTGGCCAACAGGATAGGCACGGTACGGTAGCGGACGATAAACGCCGGCATCCAGGAGCTCAGCGACCTCACGGAGGACGCACCGGATCGTCGCCGGGTCGTGCAGCAACATCTGGTCGACGTCGACCGCAAAGAACGAAATGCAACGGTCGAACGGCTTCATCGCCAGGCGATTGTTCGCCAGGAAGTCCTGCTTCCCGATTTCGACGAAGCGGCCGAATCGGGACAGCACTCGCAGGCTCTCCTGCATACCGTCGCCGGCCAGTGAGTTGAGGACCACGTCGACGCCTTCTCCGCGCGTGGCCGTCATGATCTCGTCAGCGAAGGTCAGCGACCGCGAGTCCATGACGTGCTTCACGCCAAGGCGGCGAAGATACTCTCTCTTCTCCTCGGTACCAGCTGTGGCGAAGACCTCGGCGCCGGCATGCTGCGCGATCTGCAGAGCGCTCAACCCGACCCCGCCTGTTCCATGATGAATCAGGACGCGATCCCCCGGCTGCAGGTTTGCCAGCTGCCGCAGACCGTAATGGCAGGTCACAAAGGTGACCAGTAGCGTTGCCGCCTCCTCGAATGTGATATCCGCGGGCTTGCGCACCACCAGGTTTGCCGATGTCGTCATGTGGCTGCTGAGCGAGTGACTGCCGAGCGCGATCACATCGTCGCCGACGCTCACGTCGACAACTCCCGCACCGACGGCTACGACCCGCCCCGCGCACTCTCCGCCGAGCGCCAGGCCCGATGCGAACCCAAGCTCGACACTTTCGGGTGGAAGGAGTCCCATCGCATTCATGACATCTTTGAAGTTCAGCCCGGCCGCACGCACCTCGATCTCCACTTCCCCGGCGCCCGGAGCTCTCCGTCGGAGCGGCGCGAGTTCGAGCGTGTCTAGCAATCCTGGTGTCGCGATGCCTGCACGAAACGCGGGCATCTCCCGGACCGGCGTTGCGCCGCGCACCAGCCGCGAGACGAATCGCTCGAAACCGCGCAGCGCGATCTCGTCCTCGCGTAGCGCATCTGGTCCGGCTTCATTGGTGCGCAACTCCATGCCGAGTTCCCGGATTTCCTCGTCCGCGTAGCGAGACTCACCGGTCATCGGTTGTGGAGAAGACACGTCCACCAAGGTGCAGCGGAGTTCTGGATACTCGTTGACGATCACACGATGCAGACCTGCGACCGGACCTGCCGTCACCATCGGTCGCTCGTGGCCCGGCGCGACTGCGTAGGCACCTCCGGTGACCAGCCACAGGCGGGGCACATCGATCTTCCCGGCGAGGCGAACCGCGAGCTGAATCGTCGACAGCGCCAGCATTCGGGCCTGCCGCAAGCCTGTGGCAGAAGGCGCGTCCGAGTCGAGCGGCCATGCCTGAACGACGTCTGTGATCGATGCGCTCTCGAGCGCAGTCAGCAGCTTGCCGAGGTCCTCGGCATCACCGGGGCGCAGAGTGAAACGATTGGCCGCGAGCTGTTCGAAGCACGGCCCCTTGGCGACCGTGATCACCCTGTCACCCCAGGACGTCAGATCGTCCGCGACAGTGGCAACCGCACCGCCGTCATCGGTGAGCATCAGCCAGCAACGTCTCGTCGACCGATCGTCGATCTCCGGCCGGTCCACATCCGGTAGCGGCCCGCGAGCGAGGAGAACGGCGGTGCCCGGTTCGCCGATACCTTCGTCAATGGCCGTGGCCTGCTCGAACCCCATGTCGGTGAGGACCTGTATCCAGCGATCCTCACTGAGCAAGGTGTGTTCCGGCCGGATGTCCTCGTCGAGAAACAGCCAGAAACCACGCAGGAGCCCGAAGATCGTGAACAGATACCGCAGGGGTTTGACGACTTCAGCCACGATCAGGATCCCACCAGGGGCAAGCAGCCGACGGACCTGCTCGAGCGTCCAGCAGATGTCAGTTGTCGCGTGCAGCACGTTCGAGGCCACGACCACGTCGAAGGAATGTTCATCGAATCCCTGCGACACTGGATTCTTCTCGATGTCCAGCGGGGCGAAGCTCACGAACGGGTAGGCGTGCAAGCGATGCGAAGCCTTCTCGAAGAAGGCTTCCGAGACGTCGGTGAACACATAATCTGTGCGGTCGGCCGGCAAATGATCGACGAGCTGCGAGGTCGTGCCACCGGTGCCGGCGCCGATCTCGATGATCCGCAGGGATCGGTCGGTCGGCAAGCGGTTCGCGATCGTACTGACGACGCCCTGGATGGTGGCGTTGTAGAAGCGCGTCACCATGTCGCTCTCGTACAGATGGTCGACAGTGGCACCTGCCGATTCACCGAAGATCAGACCGAGCGGGTCGAGCCGCCCGCTGAGTACGTCAGCGAGGTTCTCCCCACACCGGGCCAATAGCTCGAGGTTCGCGTGCGACCCCGGAAAGCGAGCCGCGAGGTCGGCCCACATCGCAGCGGGATCGCACGCGGCAAGTTCCTCCTGGACGACCCATTGACGACCGTCGCGACGCAGAAAGCCGTCATCGGCGAGCATACGCAGGAAATGCGCTGTCAGCCGCTGATGCTCTTCGACGATGCCCAGACGGTCGCAGATCGCTTCGGCGGTCAGACTGTCACCGACGGCGAATACCCAGCCGAGACGCACGAAGGCGGAACGCACATATGCCGTGGCGAGCTCTTCGAGGGCCGGCGAAACCTCCTCGCAGTACGTCTCGCGTCCCAGATGTTCAATCAGCTCGGCTGCGTTCTCCCGGGCGACGGCCGAGAGCTCGGCCGGATCGGGCAGGTGATCCGCATTCCGCGTTCGATGCTTCGGCGATCGGGCCGCGGGACGCCACATCTGCTCGTAGACATCGTCGGTCTCACCGAAACCGCCCGACGTTCCCGACATCGCGCGCAGCGCGATGCCCTTGATCTCGGCGACCACGACCCCGTCCGCGTTCGCGATCAACGCATCCGCCCAGAGAACCTTGGCGCGGCGTTTGGTTATCCGCGCATGGCAGTACACACGTGCTTCAGGACGCTGGTAGAGGCGTAGGCGGTCGAAGCCCACCGGAAGATAGCTCACTGGTTCCCCGGGTGCGCCGGTGAACAGACAGGGCAAAATCGACTGGAGACAACCGTCGAGCAGTGCGGGATGGAAGACGTATCCCTGGCCGGACCACGAATCATCGATCTTGACCTCGCCGAGCGACTCGTCCTGGCCCGTCCAGACACACTCGACCGACTGGAACACGGGTCCGTAATGCAGCTCGTGCCGAGTCGCAAACTCATAGTGCGCGGTGCGGTCCAGCCGGCGGTCGAGACGGCCTCGGATGTCCGTGATGTCGATGGGCTTCACACCGCTGGGAGCCTGCCACGCCCGGACGCGGCCCGCGCTGATCAAATCCCAGGAGCCGTCGGCCTCGGTGTGGATCTCGAACGAACCGTCCGGGCTCGACCGGGCGAACCGAACCGGCACCGCTGCCGAGGCAGGGAGTACGAAAGCCTTGTTGATGACCAGGTCGTCGATGGCCACGCTGCCGCTGTGATCGCCGTCGACGGAAGCAAGCGCCATCTCGATGTAGCCCGCCATCGGGAACACCGGCGTGTCACCCTGCACGCGGTGGTCGTTGAGGTAGGGCAGCAGAGCCAGGTCAAGGTTGTTCTCGAACTCTGCTCTGGCCGAGTTCACCGCAGATCCGAGCAGTGGGTGCACGCTCGGTCCGGCCAGGCTGCCGCCGCGACCGAGCTCCTTGTAGTGACGCTCTCGTTGCCAAGGGTACCCAGGCAGATTGACGGAGGTCCCAGAGCGGTTCACCTCGCCAAGACTTGACAAACTTCCGGCCACAAAGAGGGACCCCAGCAACATCGCCAAGGTTGCGGTGTCGTCTGCGTCTCGTCGCAAAGTCGTGAGAACCGTCGCCGTTCCATCGGCAGTCCCAGCGCATTCGCTCATGTAGCTGCGAAGCACGGGGTGCGGCCCGACCTCGACGAACGTGCTGTGGCCGTCCGCCGTCAGCGCGTTGACTGCGGCAGCGAACGCCACTGGCCGGCGGATATTGCGCCACCAGTAGTCCGCGTCGAGGCGGTTGCCTTCTATGACCGCGCCGGCCACCGTGGACACGAACGGGATCGAGCCCGCGGATGGCCGCAGCTCGGACAGCGCTGCAACAAGCTCGTCGCGAATCGGGTCCATCTGGTGACTGTGGAAGGCGTAGTTGAGCGGCAGCACCTTGGCAAACCGCTGGCGCTGCACGCATCCGGCAACAATGTCCTCCACCGCCTCGCGATCACCAGCGATCGTCACCGAGCTCGGGGAGTTCACGGCGGCAATGCAGACTTGCTGTCCGTAGGCGGCAAGGACCTCCTCGGCATCCGCCGCACTGATCCCAACAGCGGCCATCGCACCGCGGCCTGCCGTGCGCTCTTGCGCACGACTGCGATGCACGATGACCTCGACTGCCTGAGGCAGCGTCAAGATGCCTGCAGTGTAGGCAGCGGCAACCTCCCCCACGCTGTGACCGGCGACAGCTGTCGGCTCAATTCCCCAAGCCCGCAGCCTGGCCACAAGACCAACCTGAAGCGCGAAGAGACAAGGCTGCGCGATATCAGTGCGGTCCATGCGCGACGCGGACTCGGTCGAGCTGAGCTCGGCGAGGACCGACCAACCGGTCCGGTCCTGGATCAGCTGGTCACATTCGGCAACAGCCTTCTCGAAGAGGGGATCTGCAGCGAGGAGCTGGCGGCCCATACCCCACCATTGAGATCCGTTGCCGGAGAAGACGAAGACCGGACCGGACTCGTCAGCCACGGGCTGGCTGCCAACGATCACGCCACTGGGTGTCGCACCCGCCGAAAAGGCCCGCAGCCCGTCCTCGATGTCGGCCGGGCTGACGCCCACGATCGCCGCGCGGTACGGGTGATTCTCCCGTCGGCGAGATGCGGCGTAGCAGATGTCGGTCACCGAAGCGTCTTCGAGGGCCGAGAGATAGGCCCGGGCGTAATCACGGACGGCCTGGGGGGTCCGCGCTGACAGCGGGAGAATTCTCGGTGCGGCCGGCGGGACTGCGGCGCCTGTGGTGGCGGTGCCGGCCAGCACCGGTGCTTCTTCCAGCACGACGTGGGCGCTGGTCCCACCGAAGCCGAAGGAGTTGACACCAGCTCGCTTCGGTAGCTCCGAAGCGGGCCAGCTCTCCGGCCCCGTCTGGACGCGGAGTCGCAGGTCATCGAACGGGATGTCCGGATTGGGTGTCTTGAAATGGAGGTTGGCGGGAATGTGGCTGTGCTTTAGCGCAAGGGCTGCCTTGATCAAACCAGTGATTCCTGACGCCGCCTCGGTGTGACCGACGTTGGTCTTGACCGAGCCGATGCGCAGGTAGTCGCCGTCGGCGCGACCGCCGCCGAACACGGCCCCGAGCGCGGCACATTCAATGGGGTCGCCGGCCCGGGTTCCGGTGCCGTGCGCTTCCACGTACTGAACGGTCGTCGGGTCGATGCCGGCGTCGGCATACACCGATTGCAGTAGAGCCCTCTGGGCATCGCCGTTCGGGAGCGCGATGCCGCTGGTCCGCCCGTCCTGGTTCAAACCGGACGCTCTGATGACGGCGTAGATCGGATCACCGTCGTCGAGAGCGGCCTGGAGCGGTTTCAGGACGACGAGCCCGGCGCCTTCGGCCCTCACGAACCCGTCGGCCGCTGCGTCGAACGAACTGCAGCGCCCCGTTGGCGACAGCATCGACGCCCGCGAAAATCCGATCGTCGTGGTCGGATCGAACATCAGATTGATACCTCCGGCCACCGCGACGTGGCATTCACGCCGACGGACGCTCTCGCAGGCCAGATGAACGGCAGTCAGCGCTGACGAGCACGCGGTGTCAACGGCAACGCTGGGCCCGTGGAAGTCGAAGGCGTGCGAAATTCGGTTCGCTGCAATACTGATCGCCGCACCGGTGTTTGTGTACGCATCGATGGAATTCAGATCCTGCCTGCGAACCGTTCGGTAGTCGGTAGAGCAGATGCCAACGAAAATGCCGGTGTCCGAGCCGGCCAAATGCCCGGGCGCGAGCCAGCCGTCCTCGAGCGCTTCCCAGGTCAGTTCCAGGAGCATTCGATGCTGCGGATCGATCCAGGCCGCTTCACGTGGAGAGATCTTGAAGAAGTCAGCATCGAACATGTAGACGTCGTCGAGGAACGAGCCACGGCGGGTGTACATCTTCCCGGCGCGATCGGGATCAGGGTGGTAGAAGGCGTCGACGTCCCATCGATCCTGCGGAATCTCACCGACAGTATCGGTGCTGTCCAGAAGCAGCCGCCAAAACCGTTCCGGAGTGTTCGCTCCGCCAGGTAACCGGCAACCAATTCCGACGATTGCGATGGGCTCTGGCGCCAGATCCAGGATTTCCGACACAATTCTCCTACGGCAATTGACGACACCCGATAGGCTCGCAACACTATCGGGTGGTCTGAAGCCGTCCTGAATCTCGCCTGATCGCTGAATTGCAGACGATCAGATTTCAGCGGACACAGGTTTCAAGAATTGGCGCACAAAGACCGCAGCAAATAGATTCTGCGCCGGGCGACGTCAGGTTCGCCAGCCCGGTCCGTCTACTCGGCGGGGTTCGGGCGGGCGGGTTGTTCGCCGCCGCGGGCTTCGAGGTAGTTGTTTTTGGGGACCATTACCTTGCGGCGGAAGAGGCAGACCACGGTGCCGTCCTGTTTGTAGCCCTTGGTTTCGACGTGGACGACGCCGCGGTCGTCCTTGGACTTGGACTCCCACTTGTCCAGGACGACCGTCTCGCCGTAGATCGTGTCGCCGTGGAAGGTCGGCGCGACGTGCCGCAGCGACTCGATCTCCAGGTTCGCGATCGCCTTGCCGCTGACGTCCGGGACCGACATCCCGAGCAGGATCGAGTAGATGTAATTGCCCACCACAACGTTCTTCCCGAACTGGGTGGCCGACTCCGCGTAGTTCGCGTCCAGGTGCAGCGGATGGTGGTTCATCGTGAGCAGGCAGAACAGGTGGTCGTCGTACTCCGTCACCGTCTTGCCCGGCCAGTGCTTGTAGACCGCCCCGACCTCGAACTCTTCGTAACTGCGCCCGAACTGCATCCCGGTTCCTCCTCAGTTCCTGGATCCCCCATGCTGCCGGGTCCGGGCGCATCCGGGCCGTGGTCTGGCTCTCACCACGCCGGGACTCAGGAGGAGAGATAGGTCACGGCAGGTCCTGCTGCGAGTGCGGCTGCTGCGGCAGCAGCGGGTGCACCTCACCCTTGAGCGCCAGCTTGGCCAGGTGGTTGCGCGCCTCTTCGGCGAACTTGAAGTCGCAGAGTACGTCGTACGTGGTGGCCACGACCGCGGTCCGCGAGGTGAAGTCCCGCCGGCCGGCCGACTGCGCGTAGCTGAGCCCGCCGAAGACCAGCCCGAAGAAGGCACCGAGCGCAATACCGGTGATCAGCGCGGCGATCATGTTGTTGGTGGTGAACAGCCCCAGCAGCAGACCGACGAACAGCCCGAACCAGGCGCCACTCGCCAAACCCGCGGTCAGCGCCCGGCCCCAGGTGAGCCGGCCGGTGATCTTCTCGACCTGACGCAGGTTGTTGCCGACGATGGTCGTGTGCTCGACCGGGAACTTCTCGTCCGACAGGTAGTCGACAGCTCGCTGCGCCTCCCGGTAGGTGTCGTACGTCCCGATCGTCAGGCCGGTCGGCCTGGGGTCCATCGAGGGCATGCCCTGCGCGCTCATCGTCGTTCCTCTCCACGTGCTTCCCCCCATCATTGCCGACAGCTGGTTACCGCGTCTTGATAGCCTCGCCGTGATGGCCGGGCGACGATGGGACATGGGCGCGACACGCCGCGTAGGACGAGTGTTCGCCCGGCGCGCCGGCGGTGCCGGGCGCCCGTCGGACGAGGTGGTCACCGGCAAGCTCGAGGGCGCCCTGGTCGACTGGGGGCTGTACCGGGACGGCGTCCGCGACCGGCGGGTCGACTCGTACACCGAGGCGCTCGACCGGGCCCAGCGCGGGCAGGGGTTCGTCTGGATCGGTCTGTTCGAGCCGACCGCGCACCAGCTCGCCATCATCGGCGCGGAGTTCGGGCTGCACCCGCTGGCGCTCGAGGACGCCTCCGAGGCGCACCAGCGGCCCAAGCTGGAGCGGTACGGCGAGACGCTCTTCGCAGTGTTCAAGACGGTCACGTACGTACCGCACCGCGACCTGACCGCCACCAGCGAGGTCGTGGCGACCGGTGAGGTCATGGTGTTCTGCGGTCCCGGCTTCGTCGTCACAGTGCGCCACGGTGAACACAGTGAGCTGACCGGGCTGCGCCAGGACCTCGAGAAGGAGCCACACCGCCTCGCGACCGGCCCCGGCGCCGTGCTGCATGCCATCGCCGACCACGTCGTCGACCGGTACCTGGAGGTCGCGGACGCTGTACAGGCCGACATCGACCTGATCGAGACCGACATGTTCACGCCCCGCGGATGGCGGAACATCGACCGGGTCTACCAGCTCAAGCGTGAGGTCCTGGAGCTCAAACGGGCCGTCGCGCCGCTGACCGGCCCGATGCGGGCGCTGTCGACGCTCCGGCACCCGCTGATCACCGAGGAGACGAGGAACTACTTCCGCGACGTCGACGACCACCTGCAGCGGGTGAAGGAGCAGGTGATCTCGTTCGACGAGCTGCTCAGCTCGATCCTGCAGGCCGGGCTGGCCCAGGTGCAGGTGGCCGAGAACGAGGACATGCGGCGGATCTCGGCCTGGGTCGCGATTCTCGCAGTGCCGACGATGATCGCCGGGATCTACGGGATGAACTTCGACTACATGCCCGAGTTGCGGCTGAAATACGCGTACTTCGTGGTGCTCGGCGTGATGGCCTGCGCGTGTTTCACGCTTTACCGGTTGTTCAAGCGGAACCACTGGCTCTGAAGCTCAGCTGTTGAGGTGAGTTGGCAACCTTTTGCCATGGCCAGGACTACTACCTGATTGGAATGTTCAAACAGTTGTCGCGGGCTCGGCTGCCTTGATTGAATTCTGCCGTCGCGGTCGGTCAGGAATTGATTACTTTCCGCGATCGACTGGAGCCGGGAGGGGATCGCGGTGCTTCGCATTCATTTCACGCCACGCGACCTGACCCGGGTCACGGTGGCCACCACGCCGGCACCGCTGTGGGAGGTGCTGCTCAGCCTGCACATGCTGCAGCACTCCGAAGGCAGGCTGATCTTCGAGGACTGGCGCCGGCACGTCCGGACCACGGTCGCTCCGGACCAGATGCGGCTGCTGCTCGAGCTGACCCCGTCGAAGGGGTACTCCCCCGACTTCCTGACTCCGGCCGAGTCCGCACCGGACTTCGACAGCGCTCTCGAGCAGGCGCTGGCGACACCGCGACAGCAGTTGCAGAGCCAGCTCGACCTGCTCGCGCAGTACCGCCCGGCCTCACCGTGGACACGGGAGCTGGCCCAGGGCGGCCGTACGTCGATGGCAAAGCTGGGGCGGGCGATCCGGACGTACCACGACGTCGCGATCGCGCCGTACTGGAAGTCGATCGGCACGCACGTGTCCGCCGACCACGCCCATCGTGGGGAGGCGCTGGCCCGGCACGGCGTGCACCGGCTGCTGTCGTCGCTGCACCCGCGGGTCCGGTGGGTCGCACCGGTCCTGCAGGTGCTGGACATGAACGACCGCGACCTGTATCTCGATGGCAGGGGAATCGAGTTGCAGCCCTCGGCGTTCTGCTGGCAGGTCCCGACCAAGCTGCGGGACCCGGACCTGAAACCGATCCTGGTGTACCCGATCCAGCACGCGCCGGGAATCCTGCGGCAGGCGTCGGTGGACGCTCTGCCGTCGAACGACCCGCTGGGCTCCCTGCTGGGGTCGACCCGGGCGGCCGCGCTGGAGGCGACGGTCTCCGGCTGTACGACGACGGAGCTCGCGAAACGCTGCAGCATCTCCCCGGCCGCCGCGAGCCACCAGGCGACGGTGCTGCGCGAGGCCGGGCTGATCACCACCCGCCGCTCCGGTGCGTCGGTCCGGCACGAGATCACCCAACTCGGCATCTGGCTGCTGTCCGGCCACGGCTCGAACCGGGCCCCCACGTAGCCGCCACAAGCCCCTGCCCCAGTGCGCGCTGGGCCGACTGGCACCGCCCCGCCCGTCGACCCAGCGCGCCGGCAGTTCAGATCTTGTAGTCCTCCAAGAGGCGGCGGCCGATGATCATTCGCTGGATGTCGGCCGTCCCTTCGCCGATCAGGAGCATCGGGGCCTCGCGGTAGAGGCGTTCGATCTCGTACTCCTTGGAGAACCCGTAGCCGCCGTGGATCCGGAACGAGTCCTCGACGACCTGCGCGCAGTACTCGCTGGCCAGGTACTTCGCGACGCCGGCCTCGAAGTCGTTGCGGGAGCCGCTGTCCTTCTTCCGGGCCGCCTTCACCATCAGCTCGTGCGCGGCCTCGACCTTGACGGCCATGTCGGCGAGCCGGAACAGCACCGCCTGGTGGTCGGCGATCTTCTTGCCGAACGTCTCCCGCTGCTGCGCGTACGAGATCCCCAGCTCGAAGGCCCGGCGCGCGACGCCGCAGCCGCGGGCCGCGACGTTCACCCGGCCGACCTCTACGCCGTCCATCATCTGGTAGAAACCCTTGCCCGGTACGCCGCCGAGGATCTGGCCGGCGTCGATCCGGTACCCGTCGAACACCAGCTCGGTGGTGTCGACGCCCTTGTAACCCATCTTCTCGATCTTGCCCGGCACCGTGAGGCCCTTGTCGACCTCGCCGAACCCAGGCTCCTTCTCGACCAGGAACGTGGTCATGTTCTTGTAGACCGAGTCCTGCCCCTCGTCGGTCTTCACCAGCACCGCGACCAGGTTCGACGAGCCGCCGTTGGTCAGCCACATCTTCTGGCCGTTGATCACGTACTCGTCGCCGTCCTTGACGGCCTTGGTCTTGATCGCGGAGACGTCGGAGCCGCAGCCCGGCTCGGACATCGAGAACGCGCCGCGCACCTCACCGGTGGCCATCCGTGGCAAGTACTTCTGCTTCTGTTCGTCGGTGCCGTGCTGGAGCAGCATGTACGCGACGATGAAGTGCGTGTTGATGATGCCGGACACGCTCATCCAGCCGCGGGCGATCTCCTCGACACACAGCGCGTACGTGAGCAGCGATTCGCCGAGGCCGCCGTACTCCTCGGGGATCATCAGGCCGAACAGGCCGAGTTCCTTGAGGCCCTCGACGATCTCGGTCGGGTACTCGTCGCGGTGCTCGAGCTCCGTGGCGACCGGGATGATCTCCGCCTCGACGAAGGCCCGGACCGTCTTCAGGATCTCTTCCTGGATGTCGGTCAGCCCGTCGGTCTGCTGCAACCTGCTCATCCTGCGCCTCCTTGGCCTGCGTACCAGTGAGTATCGTGGTACCAGCCTGACACTCGCTGTGACACCGGCCACCTGACGGAGGTCGCGTGGCTCACTCGTGGTTGTCGCCGTTCGGCCGCGGCAGCGACTGCCCGATGGTCTGGAAGAGCGAGACGATCTGCGGGGTCGGCTGCCAGCGGCGGCGTTGCTGTGCCTCGAACAGGCGCTGCCGTGCCGCGTAGAAGTGCTGTGCGGCGGACTGCAGGTCACCGTGGTCGACCGCCTGCGCTGCCTGGTCCAACTGGTTCGCTGCGTCCCGTGGCGCCTTGCTGTGGCTGTCCTGCTGCGTGGCGCGTACCTGTGCGGCCAGGGTCCGTAGGCCTTGCACGAGGACCGCCTGCGGGTTCTGTGTCTGCTTGGGCTTCGGCTTCTTCGTCGGCGTTGTCTTGGTGGGAGTCGGCGTCGGAGTGGGCTGCTGCGTGGTCTTGGGGGCTGTAGTGGCCTTCTGCACCGGCACAGTCGGCGTACCGCCTGCCTTGGCAGGCGGGGGGTCATTCGACACGCCTGCGCGCAGCATCAGCGCGCCCACCACTCCAGCGACGACCACGGCCGCGGCTATGCCTGCCTTGGCAAGGGAGAACCCGCCGCGTGACGCACGGTGGCCGTGGGGCTCGGTCTCGTCCCTGTCCTCCTCCCACTGGCCGATGCCGAGCGGTTCCACTGCGAGCACCTGGGTGTTGGCCGGCGCGTGGAGGAGTCTGTCTACCTCCTCCGCCGAGGAGGGTCGTGCGGCCGGGTCCTTCGCCAGCAGGTGTGTCACCAGGCCGGCCAGCTCAGCCGGTACGTCGGTACGCGTGATCGGCGGAGGTGGTGTTTCGAGGTGCTGCCGCATCACGACGTCGGCGGCCGGCCCGCTGAAGGGCGGCGTACCGGTCAGGAGTTCGTGCAGGACGCAGCCGAACGAGTACCAGTCGCTGGCCGGAGTCGCAGGCTCGCCACGGACCTGCTCCGGCGACACGTACGACGCCGTACCGAGCAGGACGCCCAGTCCGGTCGTCTCGTTGCCGGCCCGCTTGGCGATGCCGAAGTCGGTCATCTTGAGCGTGCCGTCCGGCGCGAGCAGCAGATTCGCGGGCTTGACGTCGCGGTGCACGATCCCGGCCTCGTGGGCGGCGTCCAGCGCACGGGCACCCTGGGTGGCGATCCGCTCGACCATGCTCGCGGTCGGCAGGCCCGACGTACGCATCAGCTTGGCCAGGTCCGGGCCCGGTACGAGTTCCATCACCAGGAACACGTGGTCGCCCTCGGTGCCGACGTCGTAGGTCGCGACCACGTTCGGATGCGTCAATCGAGCGGCTGATTGAGCCTCGGCCCGGAACCGCTCGACCGCGTCCATCGGGTCACCGTCGAGGCTGCGCAGCAGCTTCACCGCCACCTGACGGTCGAGGACCGTGTCCTCGGCCTGCCACACCTCACCCGCACCGCCCCTGCCCAACAGGGTCAGCAACCGGTACCGACCTGCCAGTACCTCGCCGTTCACACACCACACCTTCCGCAGCGGACCGGCCCACCTTAGGCGGCCGGGCGCCGGATGATCGAGTCCGCGGCCAAAACTCTGCGGAGTGCGATCGGGGTACTACGGTGGGTGGATGAAACTTCCCGCCCTGATCGCGGCCGTGCTGGTCGCGACGACCCTGACCACGACTACCGCCGCCGCTTCGCCCGCGCCGAGTCCGCGGCCGGTGGTGAAGTGTGAATTCACCCCGACGCCCGAGAACCCGGCCGCGAAGCCGGTCCGGATCCCCTCCGCGAACGCTCGCGCGAAGGGCACGGTCGACGTGTACTTCGTGACGAACTACGGGCCGTTCGTGGTCCGGATGGACCGCGCGAACGCTCCGTGCGGCGTGCACAACTTCGTACACCTGGTGAAGTCGCGGTTCTACGACGCCACCCAGTGCTTCCGGCTGACGAACTCGGCCCGGCTCGGTGTCCTGCAGTGCGGCGACATCTACCGCCAGGAGGAGGGCGGCCCGGGCTACAAGTTCCCCGACGAGGTCACCGGTCAGGAGACCTACCCGCGCGGCACCGTTGCCTATGGCAACCAGGGACCGGGCACGAACGGCTCGGAGTTCTTCGTCGTGCACTCCTTCGCGAACATCTCCCCCAACTACACCGTCCTCGGCCACGTGATCGCCGGCATGTCCACGTTCGACCGGATGGTCGCGGCCGGTATCGCCGACCCCGACCAGGACGGCCCACCCGCCAAGCCGATCCGCATCTACAAGGTCTGGACCCACTAGGGGGAGGGTAATTCCGCGCCCGCACCGCTAACTTGAGGGTGTGGGCACCCGCGGACGCCCCCGGCACCCCGACGTCCTGACCCCGGCCGAGTGGCAGGTGGTGGACGCGGTCCGGCACGGGATGCGGAACCGGGAGATCGCGCAGCGGCGAGGCGTCAGCGTCGATGCGGTGAAGTTCCACGTCGCGAACGCGGTCCGGAAGCTCGGCCTGACCCGCCGCGCCGAGCTCCGGACGTGGCGCGGGATACCGGTGAACAGTCCGCTCCGAGCGCAGGGAGGCGCAGGGATGGTGCAACTGGGTGCGATCGGGCAGATCGCCCGGCTCGTGAGCGACATCGAGACCGCGACCGCGTTCTACGGCGGCGTACTGGGCCTGCCACACCTCTACACCTTCGGCGACCTGGCGTTCTTCGACTGTGGCGGCACCCGGCTGTTCCTGCGCGCCACCGACGAGCGTGGCGAGCAGTCGATCCTGTACTTCCGCGTCGGCGACATCAACGCGGCGTACGACGAACTCCGCGGCCGCGGCGTGGTGTTCGAGAGTGCGCCGCACCTGATCCACAAACACGACGACGGGGTCGAGGAATGGATGGCGTTCTTCCCCGACCCCGACGGTCAGCTGCTGGCGATCATGGCGCAGGTCTAGCCGCTGCTCTAGTCGGCCGGCGGCTGCCAGACGTTCGTGCGGGTCAGCCCGGCGGCGCGGCCCTTGGCGGAGATGACCAGGGCCATCTTGCGGCTGGCCTCGTCGATCATCTCGTCGCCGAGCATGACCGCACCGCGGGCACCACCGGCGGCCGACGTGTAGTGGTCGTAGGCGTCGAGGATGTTCTCGGCGTGGTCGTAGTCGTCCTGGCGGGGCGAGTACACCTCGTTCGCGGCGGCGATCTGGTCCGGGTGCAGCACCCATTTGCCGTCGAAGCCGAGCGCGGCGGAGCGGCCGGCGACGCGGCGGAAGCCGTCGACGTCCTTGATCTGCAGGTACGGGCCGTCGATCGCCTGCTTGTCGTGGGCGCGGGCGGCCATCAGGATCTGCATCAGGATGTAGTGGTACGCGTCGCCGACGTCGTACCCGGGTGGCTGCTCGCCGACCACCAGGCTCTTCATGTTGATCGACGCCATGAAGTCGGCCGGGCCGAAGATGATCGTCTCGACCCGCGGTGAGGCGGTCGCGATCGCGTTCACGTTGGTGAGGCCGAGCGCGTTCTCGATCTGCGCCTCGATGCCGATCCGGCCCGGCTCGTACCCGTGCACCTTCTCCAGCTGGGTGAGCAGCAGGTCCAGCGCGACCACCTGCTCGGGGGTCTGCACCTTCGGCAGCATGATGCAGTCGAGGTTGGCGCCGGCGCCACCGACGACCTCGATCACGTCCGCGTAGGTCCACTCGGTGGTCCAGTCGTTCACCCGGACGACGCGGAGCTTGTTCCCCCAGCCGCCCTCGTTGAGCGCGGCGACGATGTTCTTCCGGGCGTCGGGCTTGGCCAGCGGCGCGACCGAATCCTCCAGGTCCAGGAACACCTGGTCGGCGTCCAGCCCCTTCGCCTTGGTCAGGAACCGCGGGTTCGACCCGGGCGTGGCCAAACACGACCGCCTGCTCCGCAAACCCTTGTCCGTCACCTTGTCCACCACGGCCGACCTCCACTCGGTTACCCACCGGTCACCGGCAGCGTACGGCGTCTGCCGCCGCGGTCCCGGTGACCCGGCTCACTTCCCTTCCGAGTGTGTCCCGATTCACCGTGGGACACTCGGACCTGTGAGCATCGAGGACATCGCCGGCGTGATGAAGAAGGCCGGACTCGTCTGGCTGGCGTGGGACGGCCGCCGACCGGTCCCGGCATGGTTCGCGAACGTCGACGGTCAGTACGTCGTCCTCGCCGACGCGGCTGATGGTGCCGAACAGCCCCTCCCCGGACTCGCGACTGCCGCCTCCGTCGACGTCGTCGTACCGGCCAAACCCGCCACGAACCGGCTGGCCGGCTGGAAGGCCACCGTCCGACGGCTGGAGCCCGGCACCGACGAATGGACCGCCGCCGCGCAGGTACTCCGTACCGAACGCCTCAACGCCGTCGACCTCGACACCCAACTGGAACGGTGGCGCACCGAGGCCGACCTCCTCGTCTTGGACCCGATCGAGACGACGGCACAGTACGACGACTCACCCCACGCCGTGGCCCCGGTACCGACCAGGGCCACGACCCGAGGCAAGCCACCCATGACGCTGCACCGCCCAGTGCGCCGCCGTCCGAAGCTCAGCTGATCCCGAACGCCCGCTGGATCGTCTGGCTGACGCTGTTACCGGCGTCGTCGTGCGCCGTGACCCGCATGCTCACGTAGCCGCGCGGCGCGTCCAGCTTGGCGCGCCAGGTCGCACCGAGCCGCTGCAACGTCACCGGTCGCCATGTGGCGCCGTCGTCGTACGAGAGCTCCAGCGTCGCCGCCGTGACCTTGCCCGTGCCCACAGCACCTGGCAGATGCGACGGGGTCACCGTCAGGTCGCTGTGCCGCTTCGCTCGACCGGACAGGTCCGTGGCGATCGAGTAGTCGAGCTGGAGCAGCGGGAGCGTCTCCAGGTTCGCGTAGTCGGCGGTGCTCGAGGTGAAGCCCCACTCGGTGTGAGTGCTTGGCGAGTACGGGCGGTTCGGCAGGTCTCGCTTGGTGTCCACGACCAGCCGGTACGGCAAAGCCTCCGGCGGGACATCGACCGACACGAAGTCCTGACCTTCTCCGAGCAAGGTGTCGCCCTGGTAGAACGCGCTCGTGACGGACACCCCGCCGTCGTACACGGTGCCTTGGTGCGGGCCCGAGTCGGCGAAGCCCGGCAGCGTGAACACGCTCATGATGTCGCCGACCCTCGACGGCGGAGTGAACAACGCGTTGTCGCTCAACAGCCGTGGCCGCTGGATACCGTCGAACCACGTCTCCCGAGTGACACTGCCCGGCCGATACGACAGCGACGAGCCCTGCTCGCTCAGGTCCGATACCGAAGCCATACTCAGCCACTTCACCCCTGGGGCTGCCGTGACGAACACCGTGTGCACACCTTGGGCAGCAACCGGCGTGGACGTCGCCCCGACGGCCCAGGTGAGATCGGCCGACAGGTCGAAACGGATGTCCAGCGCCTCGCCGCCCGTGATGTTCCGGAACGACTCGTCGATCCGCGCCAGCTCACCCGCCGTCGGCCGGTACCCCGGGTCTCGAGGCACGGCCCCGTCGTGATGCTGCACCAGGTCGTACAGGTACTGAGCCTGCGGATGCGATTCGACCCGCAATGTCCTGGGACTCCGCGCCAGCACCTGCCGCGCCTGGTCGGCGTTCAACGAAGCCACCGGCAGTGTCGGTGCCTCCTCCATCGGCAGGTCGGCCCAGGCATCCAGTCGCCCGTAGCCGTCGTTGACGATCAACAGGAGCTTCGCGCCGCCCTTGGCAGCCGCCGCGGCCTGTTCGGTCGGTGGCACCAAGTCGTTGCGTTGGGCAACGGCAATCGTGCCACGCACGTTGTACTTGGCGGGATCCGAGCCGACGTACACGACCGGATAGCGGCCGACGCCGGCCGGCAGCTTCGGTGACATGCTCTGGACGAGTCCTTGGACCGGGCCGACTGTCAGCACCGGCTGCTCCTGCCGCCAGCGTGTGGCGAAGGTGTACGAGCCCTGCGTCACCTTGCGCGTCGGCGTGGCCCAGAGCGAGTCGTACAGCCACCACTCCAGCTGGTACGTGTCGACAAAGCGATGCAGGTCGCCGTAGGTGCGGTACTGATCAACGCGAAGGTAGGTGTTCTCGGTGGTCTTCGGGGTGACCGCAGCAACCTTGCGAAGCCCAGTCAGGTCGAACGTGACCGTCTGGTCCTGTGCGACGTCCACCTCCGGCTGGCTGATCACGGCACGCCCCAAGGAGTGCGGCCCGTCCAGCCCGCGTACGTCGGCGTACATCCAGGCGGCGTACGTGCTCGGACGGACGCTGACGTCGAGGCTGCCGTCCACTTCGAACACCTGCGGTACGACGTCCCGCTTGATGTCCTTCAGTACGACGATCCCGGACAGGCCCTTGGCGCGCAGGGAGAGCTTGACCCGCTGACTCTGCTTGCTGACACCGACACCGGTGTGCGCAAGCACTGCCCCACTGGCATCCGTTGCGGTCAGCATCGAGCTGTAGCCCGCGTCGTCCGCAGCCAGGTCCAGATGGCTCACCACACCCACAGTCGCCGTACCGTGCGCCGGAACCGTCACCTGCGGAGTCGTCAGCGTGAACAGGCCAGCTGGAACACCCTGGTTCTTCAGGGACAGGTTCAACGTGACGGGGTCTGCAGCACTGTTGGTGTAGGTGACGTCCTTCTGCACCACCCCGCTCGCCGGGTACGGCCACTTCACCGCGGCGAACGCGGAGCCGGACGAGAACAGCGTGTCGCGCACCGCAGCAGCCACATCGAGCCGACCGGTGCCTGCGGAGAACGGGCTGTACTGCGTAGTGGTCTTGGTCGAGCTGACCAGCGCATCCTTCAACTGCTGCCCCGACCAGTCCGGGTGCTCATGCGCCAACAGCGCGGCGGCACCTGCGACGTGTGGCGTCGCCATCGATGTACCACTCATAGCGACGTACGATCCCTCACCTTCCGGCGAGTACTGCGATCGTGCGGCGAGCACGTCGACGCCTGGAGCGGTCAGGTCGGGCTTGAGCGCGCTGTCACCGAGCCGTGGACCACGGCTGGAGAAGACGGCCAGACGGTCGTTGCTGTCGACAGCACCGACCGTCAGTGCGGCGTCGGCCGCACCTGGTGCCGAGACGCTGTACGGGTCCGGACCGGAGTTGCCCGCGGCAATCACGAACAACGCACCGGTCTCGGCACTCAGGGTGTTCACGGCCTGGCTCATCGGGTCCGTACCGTCGGTGGGCCCGGAACCGAGGCTCATGCTGATCACCTTGGCGTGCTGGTCCCGCGCCGCCCACTCCATGCCCGCGAGGATCCAGGAGTCCTGGCCGCTGCCGTCGTCACCCAGCACCTTGCCGATGTGCAGTGCGGCCCCGGGCGCGACGCCCTGCTCCTTGCCACCGGACGCGGCGCCCGTCCCGGCGATCGTCGAGGCGACGTGCGTACCGTGACCGTTCCGGTCGGTGACGTCCTCGCCGGGCACGAAGCTCTCCGACGCGGCGATCCGGCCGCCGAAGTCCGGGTGCGCGGCGTCGACACCGGTGTCGAGTACGGCGACGTCCACGCCCTGGCCGGTGTTTCCGCCCTGCCACACCTCGGGCGCACCGATCTGCGCCGTGGTGTCGGCCAGGGTTGCCTTCACCTTGCCGTCGAGCCACACCTTCGTCACCTGGCTGCGAGCCGTGAACGAGGACCAGAACGAGGTCGCCTGACCGTGGTCGGCGGTCAACGCGGCGCCCCTGATGCTGCTCAGCGCGAGTGTTTGCCGCGCACCCGCCAACGGGACCTGCTTACGTCCCGGCGCGTACGAGACGATCAGCGGCGTACCGGCACTGTGCGCGTCGTCGTACCCGTCGGCGAGCAGGCCGGTGACGTTGAACAGTTGCTGGTCGAGAACGCCGGACGCGAGATAGGGCAGCGCGGCGTCCGGGTAGACGTACAGGTCGTTGCCCACGGCCATGATGTGCGCGCCGGACGGCAGACCGTTGGGCTTGCTGACGGTCGCGGCCGGCCGGCCGGCGACCGTGGTCACGGTGACCTTGTCACCGGTGATCAAGGTGACCGTCTTGGGCGGGGAGGTGGCGACCACCGACTGGACAGCGTCGGCGTGTGGCACCGTGACGGCGGACAGCGCCAGTACGGCGGCAGCCAAGGAGGACGAGAAGGACACAGGGGCTCCAAGCTCAGGGGGTTCCCCGCATTACATTCGGCGCTCCGTGCCCGCTGCTACGGATAATCCTGGCGCAAACTGGTCACGACCAATCCGGTCAGAGCCAGCCGCGGTCCCGGGCGTGCCAGCCCAGTTGCAGGCGGGAGCGGGAGTGGGTCTGTTCCATCAGTTGCTGGACGCGTCTGGCCACCGTACGGCGGCTGATGCCCAGGCGGGCGCCCGCTGCGTCGTCGGTCAGTCCTGCCACCAGCAACGACAAGAGATGCCTGTCCTCGGCAGACATGGCCTCCTCGGCCTCGAGAGCGTCTGAGTCCGTCACGCTCAACGGGCAGGCTCTGTTCCACACGGTCTCGAACAACGCCACCAACGCGTCCAACAGACTGCACGGGTGCACTAGTAGGGCCGCGTCCTGAGCAGGTGTAGCCCAGTCCAGTGGCAGTAGCGCCAGTTCGCGGTCCGCGATCGCCAGCTTGGTCGGTAGCACGTCTGCGATGCGCGCCTGCTCCCCCGCACGCACATGGCTGACCGCACTGGCCGCCAACACCGCGTCCGCGAGCGCAGAGCTGTCGTAGACCACCCGGTACGTCACACCAGCACCCTGCCGCGCCAGCTGCGTACTGTTCACCTCGGCCGACGCAACGTACGGCGGTGCGACCAGTTCACGCATCTCGCCACGGGCCGTCCGCTGCACCCGGTCGAACGCGAGACCGACCGCGGTCTCGCCGGTGACGATCTCGATCAGCTCCTCGGTCCGCCGCGCACCACCCTGCCTCGTCGCCTCGGCCGCGAGCCGGTACGCGGCCTTGCGGATTCGGTCGAACTCCTCCTCCTGCCGCTGGATCAGCTGCTCCACGGCGAGTTCCGGCGGCACCGGCACGATCAGCTCGCCCGGCGCCGGCGTACGGTGCACGAAACCTTCCGCGAGCAGTACGTCGACCGCCCGCTGTACCTCCGGCACCGGACGGCCGAGCCGCTTGGCCAGATCGTCCAGCGACGCACCGCCGTGCCGTGCCAGCTCCAGGTACACCGCTTCCTCGTCCACGCCCAGCCCGGTGGATCCCAGCCTTCCCACCCCACTTCGTTCGCCCGAGGCCACAAAGTCTACGAAGCGCTCCTCAGCCGAGACTCCGCTCCGGCGGGTTAGCCTTCGGGCATGACTGGATCACCGTCGCGGGTGTACGTCGCTCGGCTGGCAGGGCTGCCGGTGTACGACCCCAACGGCGACCAGGTCGGCAAGGTCCGGGACGTCGTCGCCATGATGCGCCAGGGCGACCAGCCGCCCCGGGTCCTCGGCCTGGTCGTCGAGGTGTTCACCAGACGCCGGATCTTCGTGCCGATGACCCGGGTGACCTCGGTCGACGTCGGCCACGTGATCACCACCGGCCTGGTCAACATGCGGCGCTTCGAGCAGCGTGCGACCGAAGTACTCGTACTCGGCGAGCTGCTGGACCGGACTGTCACGATCGCGGACACCGGCGCCACCGCGATCGTGTTCGACATGGCCATGGAGCAGTGGCGGGCCCGCGACTGGCTGCTGACGAAGGTGGCTGTACGGGAGGGCTCGAAACGGTTCCGCCGCCGCGGCCAGACGCATGTACTCGACTGGGGCGACGTCAGCGGGTTCACACAGGTGGAGGAAGGCCAGGGCGCCACGCACATCCTGGCCGCGTTCGAGTCGATGCGTCCGGCCGACCTGGCCGGCGTACTGCACGACCTGTCTCCCAAGCGCCGCAAGGAGATCGCGGCCGCCCTGAACGACGAGCGACTGGCCGACGTACTCGAAGAGCTGCCCGAGGACATCCAGGTCGAGATCCTTGCCGGGCTGGACACCGAACGCGCTGCCGACGTGCTGGAGGAGATGTCGCCCGACGACGCGGCCGACCTCATCGCGGAGCTCCCGACTGAGACAGCGGAACGCCTGCTGACGCTGATGGAGCCAGAGGAAGCAGAAGACGTACGGCGGCTGCTCACGTACGAGGAGCACACGGCCGGCGGTCTGATGACCTCGGAGCCGGTCATCCTGCCCGTGGACGCGACCGTGGCCGACGCGCTCGCCCAGGTACGTAACGCAGACCTCAGCCCGGCCCTGGCCGCCATGATCTACGTCTGCCGTCCACCGCTCGAGACGCCGACCGGACGGTTCATCGGTATCGGCCACATCCAACGGCTGCTCCGCGAACCACCGTCCGAGCTCGTGTCCGCAGTACTCGACACCGATCTGGACGGGCTGCGACCGGACGACAGCCTGCAGACCGTCAGCAAGTACCTCGCGACGTACAACCTGGTCGCCGCCCCGGTACTGGACGACGAGGGCAGGCTGCTCGGCGCGGTCACCGTCGACGACGTACTCGACCACCTGCTCCCGGACGACTGGCGGGAGCACGACCATCCGGACGGGCCGGACACACCGCAGGAGGTGGGCCACGATGCCACGTGACGATCGCCGGACCGCCCGCGGCAGCACGCGGCTCGACGTACCGCGGGACTGGCGGCGGACGTTCGTACCGCGGCCGACGTACGACGCGGACGCGTTCGGCCGACTGTCCGAGCGGATCGCCCGCTTCCTCGGCACCGGGCGGTTCCTGGTCTACATGACCGCGACGATCCTGTTCTGGGTCGGCTGGAACATCTTCGCGCCGCACAGCCTGCGCTTCGACGAGTACCCGTTCATCTTCCTCACGCTCGCGCTCAGCCTGCAGGCGTCGTACGCCGCCCCGCTGATCCTGCTCGCCCAGAACCGGCAGGAGGCCCGCGACCGGGTGCAGTACGAACGGGACCGCGACGTCGACGCCCGGACCCGTGCGGACATGGAGTTCCTGGCCCGCGAGATGGCGTCGCTGCGGATGGCCGTCGGCGAGGTCGCCACCCGCGACTTCCTGCGCTCGGAGCTGCGTTCGCTGCTCGCCGATCTGGACACGCGCGAGGACGACCGGGTTTGACCCCGAGCTACGCTCACTATCAGGTGAGGGAAGAAGGACGTGGGATGAAAACTCGATTCGCGCCTGACCGGGGGCTGTCCAGCCGGATGGTGATCACGAGCTTCCTGCTCGGGCTGCTGTACGTCGCGTTCGTCGGCGTGCTGATCGCACTGACCAGGAGCGCCGTGCTGGCCGTCGTGATCGCGGGCGGCATGCTGTTCGTGCAGTACTGGTTCTCGGACAAGATCGCGCTGTACGCGATGCACGGCCGGATCGTCACGCCGGAGGAAGCGCCCGAGCTGCACGGCGCGATCGACCGGCTGTGCGCGCTCGCCGACATGCCGAAGCCGCGGGTCGCGATCGCCGACGTCGACCTGCCGAACGCCTTCGCCACCGGGCGGAACCCGAAGAACGCGGTCGTCTGCGTGACCACCGGCATCATGCGCCGGCTGGACCAGGACGAGCTCGAGGGCGTGCTGTCGCACGAGCTCTCGCACGTCGCGCACCGCGACGTCGCGGTGATGACGATCGCGTCGTTCCTCGGCGTACTGGCCGGCCTGATCACCCGCTTCGGGCTGTACGGCGGCCTCGGCCGGAACCGGGACCAGAACGCGGCGCTCGTCGTCCTGACCATCGTCGCGGTGTCGGTCGCGGTGTACGCGATCTCGTTCCTGCTCACCCGCGCGCTCTCGCGGTACCGCGAACTCGCCGCCGACCGGGCCGGCGCGATGCTCACCGGCAGACCGTCGACCCTCGCGTCGGCGCTGACGAAGATCAGTGGGGACATCGCCCGGATACCGTCGCGCGACCTGCGCTCGGCGCAGGCGTTCAACGCGTTCTTCTTCGCCCCGGCGCTGTCCGGCAAGAGCGTCTCGTCGCTGTTCTCGACGCACCCGTCGCTCGAGACACGCCTCGACCGCCTCGGCGCCCTGTCCCGCGAGCTCGGCGAGCAAGCTTAGTCCTATGGGCCTTCTCGACATCCTGCTCGGCAGGAGCAAAGCCGTTCCGCCGAACCTCGACCAGTTGTTCTCGCTTCCGTCGGCCGCGATCACCTTGGAGACCGCGGCCGACTACCGTCCGACCGGCAGCGGCTCGGTCTGTTTCAAGGCGGCCGAGGGCGGCGGGTTCTCCGCGCTCCGCGAAGAGGTCGACAAGCTGCTCGCGCTCGACAACGGCAAGTTCACGAGTACGACGGACTCGTACGGCTTCACCTGGCTGGTCCGGCAGACTGCGCCCGACGACCTGGAAACCCTCGTCACCGACCTGCACGCGGTGAACACGTCCCTGGTCGACGCGGGCTTCGGCAACGCCCTGCTCTGCACGCTGGTCGCCTTCACGAAGGGCACCCAGTCGCTCGGCCTGGTGTACCTCTACAAGCGCGGCTCCTGGTACCCGTTCGTCCCCGTCGGCACCGACCGCCGCGACAACGCCACCGAACTCCAGATCAAGTCGGTGGTGGGCGCCGACCTCAACTTCGAACAGGATCTCTCCCGCTGGTTCCCGATCTACGGCGCCCCCGGGCTGTGAAACGAGCGTCACATGGACCGTGGTCCGGTGTTCTCAGGTGAGCACGTAGCCTTGGGGCATGGCTCCCACTGCTGATCAGGTGACCACCGCGCTCGGTGGTGTGCTGGACCCGGAGATCAAGAAACCGATCACGGAGCTCGGCATGGTCGAGTCCGTCGTCGTCCGGGAGGACGGCGTGGTCGCCGTCCGGGTCCTGCTGACCGTCGCCGGCTGTCCGATGAAGGACACGCTGCGCCGCGACGTCACGGCCGCGGTCAGCAAGCTCGACGGCGTCACCGGGGTCGAGATCGACCTCGGCGTGATGTCGACCGAGCAGCGCGCGGCCCTGCAGACCCAGCTGCGTGGCGGCGTGGCCGAGAAGGAGATCCCGTTCTCCCGGCCGGACTCGCTGACCAAGGTGTTCGCGATCGCGTCCGGCAAGGGCGGCGTCGGCAAGTCCTCGGTGACCGTCAACCTGGCGGTCGCGATGGCCCGCCAGGGCCTGTCGGTCGGCGTCCTCGACGCGGACATCTACGGCCACTCGGTGCCGGCCATGTTCGGCGTCGCCGACGAGCGGCCGACCGCGGTGGACGACATGATCATGCCGGTGCCCGCGCACGGCGTGAAGGTGATCTCGATCGGCATGCTGAAGCCGAAGCGCGACCAGGTGGTCGCCTGGCGCGGCCCGATCCTGGACCGCGCGCTCGTGCAGATGCTCGCGGACGTGTACTGGGGCGACCTCGACGTACTGCTGCTCGACCTGCCGCCCGGCACCGGCGACATCGCGATCTCGGTCGGCCAGCGGCTGACCAGCGCCGAGGTGATCGTGGTGACCACCCCGCAGGAGGCCGCCGCCGAGGTGGCCGAGCGGGCCGGCACGATGGCCCAGATGGTGCACCAGCGGGTGGCCGGCGTGGTCGAGAACATGTCGTACCTGCCCTGCCCGCACTGCGGTCCGGAGCACCGGATCGAGATCTTCGGCTCCGGCGGCGGCACCCGGGTCGCGGAGACGCTGTCCGCGCGGCTCGGCTACCAGATCCCGCTGCTCGGCGAGATCCCGCTGGACGAGCGGCTGCGTTCCGGCGGCGACCTCGGCCAGCCGCTCGCGATGGCCGACCCGGACACCCCGGCGGCGCAGGTGCTCGACAAGATCGCCTCGACGCTCGGCGGCAAGCCCCGCGGCCTACTCGGCCGCCAGCTCGGTCTCTCCCCCGCCGGTCGCTGACCAGCAGATCAGCTCAGGTCGACTCGGGGTCGAACGGCGGCTTGGCGCCGGCCGGGAGGCGCTGCGGGGTGGCCGACGTGTCGGAGAAGTCCGCGGTGACCGACTTGACCTCGTCCTCGATCGGGTCCAGCAGGTGCTTGCGGACGAAGTTCTTCGGGTTCAGGTCCTGGAGTTCGAGGTCGGCGTACTCCGGGCCGAGCTCGTTGCGCAGGTCGTTCTGCGCGTTGTTCACCATCTGCCGGACCTGCCGGAGCAGCCGGCCCGCCGTCCGGGCGAACTCCGGGAGCCGGTCCGGCCCGAACACGAGTACGGCAACGATCGCGATCACGACCAGTTCAAGCGGTCCGATGCCGAACATGTCCTCACCTCTCCGTACGTCCCGGGCCAGCCTATCCCCCGCCTGGCTACAACGCTCAGCCGATCTGCTGGCCGAGCGTCAGCGTAACCGTCCTCGACCGTCCACCCCGCTCGTAGGCGAGTCGTACGGCCTCGCCCGGCTGGTGGGTGCGGATCGCGACGATCAGCACCTCGGCGCTGTCCACGGTCTGGTTGTTGATCGCGGTGATCACGTCACCGACCCGCAGCCCGGCCCGCGCCGCAGGTGAACTCGGGCTGACCGCGCTGACCCGGCCGCCGCCCTCGAACGTCATGTCCACGCTCGCCCCGATCACCGGGTACGACGCCTGGCCGGTGGCGATCAGCTGCTGGGCGGTCCGGCGCGCCTGGTCGATCGGGATCGCGAACCCGAGCCCGATACTGCCGCTCTGTCCCTCACCCGCACCGGGCACGGTGGCGATCGCTGAGTTGACGCCGATCACCCGCGCGTTCATGTCGACCAGCGGACCACCCGAGTTGCCGGGGTTGATCGCCGCGTCGGTCTGCAGCGCGCTGATGTACGACGACGCCTGGGTCGGGTCGTCGCCGGTGGTCACCGGCCGGTTCTTCGCCGAGATGATGCCCGAGGTGACGGTGCCGGCCAGGCCGAGCGGCGAACCGATCGCGACCACGTCCTGCCCGACGATCGCCGACTCCGACCGGCCGAACTGCACCGACGGAGCGGTGATCCCGGTCACCTGGACGACGGCCAGGTCGTACGCCGGGGAGCGCCCGACGAGCCGGGCGGTCGCGGTCTTGTTGTCGTTGGTGACGACCTGGATCGAGCCACCCTTGGCGGCACCTTCGACGACGTGGTTGTTGGTCAGGATGTGGCCGACGTTGTCGATCACGAACCCGGAGCCGGTGGCGCCGGAGTTGTCCGACCCCTCGACCTTCAGCTGGACGACGCTCGGCAGCAGGGTCGCGGCGACCGCGGACACCGAGCCGGTACGGATCTTCGGGTCGGCGCCGGTGCCGACCGGCGGGTCGGGCTGGGTGGCGATCGGGGCGTTCCGGCCGTCCAGCGCGACCACCGCGGTGGCGGCCCCGGCACCGGCGACGACGCCGATGACGAGCGCGACCAGCGCGGCGATCGTGACCAGCCGGTTCACCCGCGGCGGCTCCGACGTGTACGAACGGGCCTGCTGCTGGTGCCAGTCGGCCGGTGGCGGCGGAACGTACGACGGACGGTATTGCGGCTGCGCGGTCGGCCAGGCCTGCCCCGGGTAGACCGGGCGAAAGGCCTGCTGCTGCGGCTCGGGACGCCCGAAGCTGCGCTGCGTGGTCGAGCGGCCACCGTTCGTCTGCCGGTACGCGGCGTCGGAGCCCGGCGTCCGCAGCGGCAGGTTGCCGGCTCCAGGAGACGGCGGTGTCAGTGTCGACGGCGGGGTCTGTGGCGGGGTCGGCGGGCCCTGCGGTCCGGGGGACGCAGGCACGGCCGGCTGCACCGCGGTCGGTTCCGCGGTCGCCGGATTCGGAACTGTCGGCTCGGATTCGTCACTCATTTGACGGTCCCCGCCTCACGTCGTCGTCGTGGTCGTGTGTCGGGAGCCCCGTGCCGGGGTCGCCGGGAGGGACTTCCAGAATCGATTATCCCAGCTTCGGCGAGAGTGCACCCATCGGAGTGAGCCAGGTCGCGATTTTCGCCAGTCCGGTACCCAGCCGCTGGAGCGCCGAAAGCTTCTCCGGGAGATCGTGCGGGAACGCCCGGACCACCTGCCCGAGTTCCTCCGGCGGCAGGTCCCCGATCAGCGTGTAGACGATCCCGCCGGACGACCAGACGACGTACGACGGCATCCCGTACCGCAGGTAGACGCCCGGGCTGTCGGTGCTGGTGAAGCCCGCGACCGCGGCCGGGTCCAGTGCACCGCGCTGCTCGAACAACGACACGTTGAACAGGCCGTCGGAGTACGAGAACTGGAGCGACCCGTTGCTGGTGTCCTGGTGGACGTCGTACAGCTTCAGGGACGCCGGCAGCTCCGGCGCGCACACCCACCCCTGCGAGCGGAGGTTGTCGACCTTGCCCATGCCCAGCGCCTCGACGCCGCTCGGCAGCATCGGCGGCAGGTGACCGAGGAACTCGGAGCTCTCGATCTCGAGCTCGGTGAAGACCGTGGCCCGCACCATCGTCTTGCCGTCGGCACTGAACAGCTGGCGCTGCAGCAACAACCCCGTCGCCCTGTCGATCCAGAACCGCGCAGCCAGCGTCTTGTCGTCCCGCAGGGCCTCGACCAGCACGGCGGTCCGGCCGACCAGGTCGGTACAGCACTTGTCGACGAGCTCGTACGTCGCCTGCAGCAACCCCAGCGGCCCGCCGTCGACGGCCGCGTCCGTGGTCGTCGCGCGCTGCACGAACGCCTTCGCGCCCGGCGCGGACGAGCCGAGCACGCTGATCTCGGAGCCCTGCGACGCCGCGTGCACGATGTCGAACATCGCCGAGCTGGCGCCCTGCGGTCCCCAGGCGGTGATGATCTGGGTGCCGTGGTACGAGACGTGGTTCGGCGCCTCGGCCGCTCTGCGCAGCCAGCTGACCGCGGTCGGCGAGTCCGCCTTGGAAACCGTTGGTACGGCGGCAGCGGAAGTGGGCAGGCCGAAGCCGATCAGGGCGGTGCTGACCAGGACGGCGAGCCGGGACAGGCTCACCGGTCAGCGTCCTGTCAGGGCCACCGGCCGCAGCGACGAGCCCAGTCCGGCGTAGCCCGTCGGGCTGTAGGTGCTCATCAGCGCGACCGGGTCCGCGAACGGCGCTCCGCCGCTGGTGGTCGCGTGGTCCGAGGAGAAGCTCGCCACCGGCGGCTGCAGCGCCGGCGGCTGCTCCGAGCGGGACGGGTCGCCGACGACGAACGCAGTACCGAGCAGGGAAGCCACGGCGGCGGCCGAGCCCGCGGCACCGAGCACACCGGTACGGCGGCGGGAGCGCGAGCGGGTGGTCCCCGGCCGGGTGCCACCGGTCCGGCCGGCCGGGAAGGCAGACCGCTGCGGGAACACGCTGACCGCCGGCGTGAGCACCGGGCGGACCTCCTCCCGCGGCTCGGTCGAGAACGACGAGACGCCCATCAGGCGCTGCATCAGGTCCGTGGAGGCCTCCGGCGACTCCAGGGCGGCCATCTTCGCCTTAAGACGGCGCTGCGCGTCCACCTCGGTCCGGCAGGTGTCACAGCCGACCAGGTGGCTCAGCACCTTGTCGCGGGAGTCGTGGTCGAGCGCACCGTCGACGACAGCGCTCAGCTTGTCCAGCGGGTGCGTCATCCGAGGTCACCCCCGTCGGGGAACAGGCCGCCGTCGGTCGGCGGGCCGCCGACGCGGGTCTGGCCGGACCGCGGGGCCCGGTGCTCGAGGTGCTTGCGCAGCATCGACCGGCCGCGGTGGATCCGGCTCCGGACGGTGCCCAGCTTCACGTCCAGCACGTCCGCGATCTCGTCGTACGTCATGCCCTCGATGTCGCAGAGCACGACCGCGGCGCGGAAGTCCTCGGGCAGCGCGTCGAGCGCGTCCTGGACGTCGTGGTCGAACAGGTCGGAGTCGAGCTTCTCGGCCGGGCCCTCGCCCTTGGCCGGCAGCCGGTCGTGGGCGTCCTCGGGCAGGCCGTCGAAGCGGATCCGCTGCTTGCGGCGGGCGCCGTCCAGGAACAGGTTCGTGGTGATCCGGTACAGCCAGCCCTCGAAGGTGCCCGGGGTGTACGACGACAGCGAGCGGAAGACCCGGACGAAGACCTCCTGGGTGAGGTCCTCGGCGTCGTGCTTGTTACCGGTCAGCCGGTACGCCAGCCGGTAGACGCGGGCGGAGTGGGTCCGGACGATCTCGTCCCACGACGGCAGCACCTCCGGCACTGCCTGCACCGTCGACGGCTTCACCGCGACGCCTCCCTGGGTCCTCTCGGCAATGAGCGTGAAGGCCATGGTGCCGCGGTCACCGTCCTCTGCGCACGTCGGGAAAACCCGGGTCGGACCCTGGTTTGTTCGTACGACGGCTCAACGTGACACCCCGGCCGGAAGTTCCCGCCCGGTGCCTTCACCGGTAAAGACGCGTTGGGAGGCAGTTCGGTTGAATCAGTTCTCCTCGATCACGGCGATCGGATCCCCGTCGCGGACCACTTCGCCCTCGACGACCTTCAGTTCGGTGATGGTGCCGGCCACCTCGGCCAGTACCGGGATCTCCATCTTCATCGACTCCAGGATGACCAGTGTGTCGTCCGGACCCACCGTGTCCCCGGCCTTGGCCGTGACCTTCAGCACATTCGCCACCAGCTCGGCCAGCACGGTGTGACTCATGCCGTCGATCCTAGGTGGACGGCGAAGGTCCGGCGTAGGTGCCCCGTTGGCAGCGTTCGGGGGCACCTACGCCGGGCTCTGGTCCGGCTACCCGATGGCGGCCGGGTCGAGCCGGATCGGGTTGAACAGCGCCGGGTTCTTCGTCTCCGCGACGCCCTTGCCCCAGGTCAGCCAGCCACGCCGCCCGGTGCCGTCGTTCTCGTTGACGACCACGGTCGCCGACAGCAGCCGGTCCTTGGCCGCGAACCCGAGCGTGCTCCACGGCACCGCGATCTCGTACGTCGTGGTCTTCGCGGTCTCGTCCCGGACGACCTTCGCCTGGACGCCGGGCGGCGTACCGGCCTGGCTGGTCGGGGTCCAGCGCCAGGTGTCGACCGGACCGGCGTCGGTCAGCGCGACACCGATCTCCTGGGTCGTCGTGGCTTCGCCGGGCGCGCCGGCGGTCATGCCGAGCTGGATCCCGTCGCCGGCCCAGATGTTGCCGCCGCGGTTCGGCTGCGAGAACACGTCGTCGGTGATCCGCGCCGACAGGTACAGGTTCTGGTCGTCATGCGTGAGCCACAGCTTCCCGGACAGGTCACTCGGCCCACCCCACCCGGTCACAGGCGGCGTACCAGTCCCCTCCAACGCAATAGCAGGCTGCGACGCAACCACGGGATCAATCACCCCGTCCAGCGCCACCGTGTGCCGCCCAGCAACAGTCGGTGCCACAACCGGCAGCAGCTTCCCGGATGCCCGGATCTCCGCCTCCCCCACCCGCCGCAAACTGGCAGACCAGGTACTGGAACCTGTCAGGGTTATCGGCACATCCACCTCTCGCGTGGCATTCGCCCCGATCGTGCAACCAGCCAGCAACGTGCCCGACGAAGCACCAACCGCCCAGTCCAACCCAGCAACCGACAGATCGTGCGACGACGCATTGGTGACCCGGAACCGCAGCAGGTCCTTCCCACTCCCGTTCACCACATGAGAGGCAGTCACTGAAAGCGGTGGTGTAGCTGTGCCAGTCGTCGAGACGAGACCGACAGGCTGCCCGTCCACAGTGACCCGAGCCGTGTAGGTACGCGCCCCGGTGGAGTCCTGTGCCGGGTAGGTGACAGCCGCGGTTGCGGTCGCACCCGCTGCAGCAGTACCGCTCGTCTCGGCGCCACCAGCAGACACCGTGAACGCGTGAGCGACCGCATCCGGGTTGCTGAACGTCAGCGTCCCCGTAGCGGGGTCCCCAGCGATCTCCGGCGCCACAGCCAACGAGAACCGGTTGGACGGCGCCACGCCACTGATCGCACCGCGCGCGTAGAACGGGTCCGGTCCAGCACTCACCCAGACGTGTCCTCCGGCGTCAGCAGTCAGCGTGGTCGTCTCGCCGTACAGGCTGGTGATCTGGACCTGTGAGCCGGCCGGAGCCGCAACGTTCACCAACCCGGGCGTCGTGGACCACACCGCGTGCACGCTCTGCCCGCCGCCCGCGTTGAACGCCACGTCGTACCCGTTGGTGCCGAAGCGGGTCTGCCCGATCAGTGGGAGTTCGTCGATCTGCCGGGCCAGTACGGCGGTGGCGACGTACGACGGCTTCGGTACCAACGCACCACGCGAGTCGAGCCGGTTGCGCACCAGGCCGAACCGGTGCTCGACGTTCGACGGGTCGTTGCCGGAGTCCATGAAGTTGTACGAGCTGTACCGCGCGACACCATTGCCGTACGCCAGCAGGTTGCCGCGCACCAGGTCGCGAGCCTGTGCCGGCTCCGAGACCGCACTGGGGTTCGTACCGGTCGCCCAGCCCTGCTCGCTGATGTAGATCGGCTTGGTGGAGCCATGCGCCGCCATGATGCTGCGGATCGTGTTGACGTACGTGACGGACGCCTCCGGGTCCAGCGGCTGCACGTACGGGTGAATGGTCACCGCGTCCACGTAGTCGAGTCCGCCGAGGTCCGCGAACTTCGTGAACCAGCCCTGCCAGTCGTTGATGACCGCCAGCGATGGCCCGGTCAGCTTCACGTCCGGGTGCTTCGCCCGCACTGCGGCGCTCACCATCTTCAGCAGGGCGACGTAATTCTCCGGGCTGGCCTTGGCGGCGCCGTTCGGGTCGCGCAGGTTCCACTCGTTCCAGAGCTCGTACGTCGTGTGCTCCGTACCGAACTGATCCACCGCGGCCACCGCGTACCGGGTGAACGCCGCTCGCTGCTCGTCGGTCGACGGCGCCTCGTCCGGGTAGTACAGCGTGTTGCCGTAGTCGAGGATGTTCAGGAAGTCGACGTTGTTGGCGTCCAGCGCGGCCTTGTAGTCCTTGACCCGCTGTGGGAACTCGATGACGCCCTTGGTGGTCTCCGCCGCCGCCCAGAACGCCTCGTCGCGGTCGGTGGAGATCCCGCCCATCGCCATCAGCGGTACGGACTCCAGCCCCGGGTTGGCCGTGGTGTTCCCGAACCCGAGTGCACCGGCGACGCCGATGCGGGTGTCGGTGGAGGTGGAGAAGTCGTGCGGCGTCAGTACGGCGAAGTCGGTGCCGCCGAGCGTCGTCGTACCGTCCGCAGCAACCGCGGACAGGTCGGTCTGGTACCAGCCGGGCGTGCTGATCGACAGCGGGAGCTGGCCGTTGAGCGAGGCGGCGGACGCGGAGCCCTTGGCCACCTCGGTGCCGCCGGCGTCCCGGACCGTCCAGTTGACGGTGGCGGCGTCGGTGCTGAAGCCCAGCTTCACCTGCTGCCCGACGGTGAAGGTGTTGCCGACCGTGGTCGGCGTGATGGTCAGTGTGGGCGCCGCGGTGGTCGCGGCGCGGGCGGGTGACTGCAGTACGGCGGCCAGCAACAGGCCGGCCGTGAGAAGACTGACTGCGCCGGAGCGGCGACGTGTCATCGAGTACTCCTCTCAGGGGAAGAATCCCAGGGGAAGCGAAAGCGGTTTCGCAAATCACACCCTGAGGCCCGGCGCGCCTGCTGTCAACGGCTCGGAGCTGACTACGATGGGGAAATGGCCGACCAGGTGATCACGCTGTCCGACGTCGCCGCCGCGGCCGGGGTCTCGCTGTCGACGGCGTCCAAGGCGCTGAACGGCACCGACCGGATCTCCGAGGCGACGCGCGAGCACGTCCGCGTGACCGCGGACCGGCTGGGCTTCCGGCACAACGCGCTCGCCCGGTCGTTCGCGCGCGGCCGCAGCCAGACGATCGGCGTACTGACGCACCGCGCGTCGAACCCGTTCACCCGGGTCGTCCTGGCCACCGCCGCGACGGAGCTCGGCGCCCGCGAGCAGGCCATCCTGCTGTACGACGCCCGGATGGACGAGCAGCACCACGTCGACGAGAGCATCCTGCAGCTCCGGGCCCGCCGGATCGACGGCGTGATCGTGATCGGCACCAGCACCTCGTTCCGGACCCCGTCGCTGACCAGCCGGTTCGACGTCCCGGTGATCAACGCGTTCACGGTGCCGGCGGACCCGCAGGACACCACGATCACCGCCGACGACTACGCGATCGGGCGGCTCGCGATCAGCCACCTGCTGACGAACGGCCGGCGCAAGATCGCGCACCTGACCGCGGAGCGGCACGACATGGCCGCCCAACGCCGGGCCGAGGGCGCCGCCGAGCTGCTGGCCGAGGCCGGGCTCAAGTGGGCCGCGCCGGTCCGGTTCGGGCGCTGGCGCGAGGAGTGGGGCGAGCAGGCCGCGACCGAGCTGCTGACCGAGGTGCCCGACCTGGACGCGATCTTCTGCGGCAGCGACGCGATCGGCCGTGGGGTCGAACGGGTCGTCCGCGCCTCCGGCCGGCAGGTGCCAGGCGACGTCGCGCTGATCGGCGTCGACAACTGGGAGAGCCTGATGCACGACCAGCGCGGCACCCGGCACCTGACCACGATCGACGTCGGCCTGGAGGAGATCGGCCGCCGGGTCGCCGCCCGGCTGCTGGAGGGCGACCTCGAGCCAGGCGTCGAGTACGTCGAGCCTCAGGTCGTCATCGCGGACACGGCCTGATCGTGGATCGAGTACTGCGGGCGGAAGCCCAGCAGCTCCTGCGCCCGCGTGGTGTCGACCAGCGAGGCCCGTCCTTCCACAGGACGTCGCAGCGGCACCGTGGGCGCGTACTCACGCAGTAGCTCGTCCGTCTTCCGGTCGATCAGGATGTCGTCGGCCGCGAGCCCTACGACATGCGCACCGGGCGTCGTCGACTCCAGCGCCGCGATGATCGCCCGCACGCCGTCGCGTAGGTCCAGGTACGCCCAGCCCTCCCGGGCCATCGTCCTCGGATCGCTCTCGGCTCTCTGCGCGAACCTGAGCAGGTCCTTGCGGTCCTTGACCAGCGGGAAGCGCAGTGCGATCACATCGGTCCCCCAGCGCCGCCAGGCCATCCGTGCGCTCTGTTCGTCGACGCTTTTGGACAAGGAGTACGGGTCGGCGATGTCTGCCTCCACCTCCTCGTCCAGCGGGTAGTACGCCGGCTCCACCTCGTTCACGTTCATCGGTACGCCGAACGCGTTGATGCTGCTCGCGATCACGGCCCGGCGGACACCGAGCTGCCCCGCCTGTGCGAGCACGTTGAACGTCGCTGCGACGTTGTTCTCGAACACCTCCTCCGGCGTACCAAGACTGGGATGCGGAATGGCCGCCAGGTGGAGTACCGCATCCACACCGTCCAGTGCGGCCGTCACGTCCGCCGCCGACCGCGCATCGCCGACGACGGCGCGGTCGGCCGTACTGGCGTGGTCGTAGCGCAGCGAGAGACCGGTGACCTCGTACCCGGCCGCCTGCAGACCGGCTACGGCGGCACGACCGATCGAACCGTCGGCACCGGTGACCAGGACGCGTTTCACGCCTTGATTCCCCCAGACAGGCCCACGCCACGCAGAAATGCTCGCTGGAAGACCAGGAACAGCAGGACCGGGATCAGCAGGGCCAGGAACAGGCCCGCCAACTGGATGTTGAGCTCCGTCACCTTGGCGATCTTGGGCAACGCCACCGAGACCGGCTGCAGATCCGGATTCGTCAGCACCAGCAGGGGCCACAGGTAGTCCTTCCAGGAGGAGATGATGCTGAGCAGCACGACCACACCGAGGATCGGCCGTGACAGCGGGAGCACGAGCGACGTGAACACCCGGATCGATCCGGCACCGTCGATCCGGGCCGCTTCGAAGTACTCACGCGGGATGCCGTCGAAGAACCGCTTCACGATGAGCACGTTGAACGCATTGGCCGCGGGCGGCAGCCAGACCGCCCAGAACGTGTTGGTGAGGTTGGCGTGCACCAGGGGAAGCTTCAGCACGGTCAGGTACAGCGGGACCAGCGAGACGATGTGCGGGACGAACAGGGTCGCAAGGATCAGCGCGGACAGCACTGAGCCCCAGCGTGGGCGTAGGACACTCAGCGTGTAGCCGGCCGTCGTACAGACGATCAGTGACACAACCGCCGTACCTGCTGCGATGTACGCGGTGTTGCCGAGGTAGTAGCCGATATGCCCCTGCTGCCAGGCAGTAGCCAGGTTCTGCCACTGCACCTGTCCCGACGGAAACCAGCCCAGCGGTGAGCGGATGCTGTCCTGCGTCGGCGAGATAGCTGCCTTGAGCAACCAGAGCATCGGACCGAGTCCCGCGATCAGCAGTCCGATCAGTACGAGCACCTGTCCGATGACGAACGGCACCCGTACCCGTGTCAGCTTCCGGTCCGCGTCCGACAGCGCACCACGTTCCTGACTCATTCGGTACTCCAACCACGAGTCGCCAACTGGAAGACGGCGGACAGTACGGCGAGCGCTATCGCCAGGAGGACGCTCAGTGCAGTAGCCGCGCCGTAGTCCCCGTTGACGAAGGCGTAGTTGTAGATGAGCAGCAGAATCGTCATCGTCGACCCCTGTGGTCCGCCCCCGGTGAACAACAGCGGCTCGGTGAAGAGCTGCATCGTTCCGATCACCTGCAGGAGCAGCATCAGGAGCAGCACGCTGCGCAGGTGCGGCAACATGACGTGCCACACCCGCCGTACGACGCCTGCACCGTCCAGCTCGGCCGCTTCGTACAAGTCCGCGCGTACGGACGTCAGTGCGGCCAGGTAGATGATCACCGCGTTGCCCGCGCCGGCCCAGGTCGCTTCCAGCACGATCGACGGCATCGCAGACGACGGGCTGTCCAGCCACGGGTACGGGCCGAGCCCGACAGTGCCGAGGATCGTGTTGAACATCCCACTGGGCGACGGGTCGTAGAAGAACCGCCAGAGCAGGATGGCGACCACGGGTGGCGTGATGACGGGCAGGTACGCCAGCGTCGTGTAGAGCCAGGACTTGCCGCGTAGCTCGGACAGGAACATCGCCAGCAGCACGGGCACCGGGAAGCCGAACAGCAAGGCCAGCAAGGTGAACCAGAGCGTGTTCAACGCGGCCTGACCGACGCCAGGATCGGTCAGCACGTAGTGGAAGTTGTCCAGCCCGACCCACTTCACCGGATCGACCAGGTTGGTCTGCTGCACGCTCATCACGAGGCCCTTGAGGATCGGGCCCCACGAGAACACCAGGAAGACCAGGAGCACCGGCAGTGCGAACAGCACTGCCGGTACCCCGTTGCGCAGGCGGCGGAGCAACTCAGCGCCCGAGCTTGGCATTCACGGTGCCGGCGGCCTTGGTCAGCAGCGCCCCGACGTCGGCCTTCTCGTTGCCCAGCACGGTCTGCACCACCGGGTCCAGAGCGGCGTACACCTCCTGAGCCTTCACCGGCGGCTCAGCGATGATCTTCTGGTCGGCAGCCACCTTCGTGTACGGCGCGAAGTTCGCCAGCGGCACGTTGACGTACGGCTTGATCCAGGACTGGTACGTCGACCACTGGTCGGCCGAGATCACCGGCAGGCCAGGAGTACCGACCGGGAGCTTCGCCGCCACGCCGGCCTTGGCGCTGGTCACCGCGGCGTCCTCGTTCACGTACTTGTTCAGGTAGTTGAACTTGATCCACTTGACCGCGGCCACCTTCTCGGCGTCGGTCGCGTTCGGGCTGACGATCTGGACACTGCCACCGCTCAGCGTGCCGTGCTCACCGCCCTGCTGCGGCATCGGGCCGATCCCGAAGGCCGCCGACGGCAGGCCGTTCTGCTGCACCAGCGTGCGGTACGCGTCCGGCGCGGCCATGAACATGCCGATCTTGCCGGCCGCGAACGCCTTCGAGATCCCGTTGATGTCGTAGAGCACCGCCTGCCCCATCGACTTGTCGGTCCACTTCATGTCGTGCAGCAGTTGCAGCGCGGCCTTGGACGGCGCGTCGTCGAACGTCGCCTTGCTGCCGTCCTCGTTCTCGATCGAACCGCCGAACGCATACGTCTGGGTGGTGAACATCCAGCCGCCGGTGTTGTTCGTGGTCATCTGCCCGTAGCCGGCCTGACCGGTCTTCTGGGCGATCTGCTTCGCGTCGGCGCGCAGCTCGTCCCAGGTCGCCGGCGGCTTGTCCGGATCCAGACCTGCCTTCTTGAACAGGTCCCGGTTGTAGACCAGACCGACCGAGTACGCCGCGGTCGGTACCGCAAACACGTTGCCGGACTTGTCCTGGGCGATCTTCAGGACGTTCGGGTTGAACTTGTCCATCAGGCCCTGGTCCTTGAGCACCTGGGTCAGGTCGGCCACCTGCTTGCGGGCGATCATGCCCTGCGGCTCGGTGAACGGTACGTTCAGTACGTCGGGCAGCTGGCCGCCGGCCGCCTGCGCCTGGAAGGTGGTCGCGTCCCAGACCGTCTCGACCGGGTTCAGCTTGATGTCCGGGTTGGCCTTCTGGAAGTCGGCCACCCGCTTGTCGAAGGTGGCCCGGTTGGCCGGGTCGGAGCTGCTCGGGCGGTCACCGACGGTGATCGTGACCTGTCCGCCGGGGTCGGCGCCGGTCCCCGAACCGCCGCCGGACGACGGCGCACTCGAGCAGGCCGCCAGCAGGAACGGTACGGAAAGCCCTGCAGCACAACGGATTGCAAACCTGTTCATCAGAACTCCTCTGCGGGGATGTCGGTCAGCAGGCCGACCGTTTCCGCACGGTAGCGCAAGCGCTTTCGCAAACACCAGACCTCAGGCGAAACTGCTTTCGCAACAATTAGGCCTCGAAGGGGCATTCCAGCTTGGCAGCCGCGGTTCCACCACGCTCGGCGGGCGGATTGTCAGGCTTGGCGGGCGCGGTACGACGCCACTCGGGTGCGGCTCGCGCAGCGCGGAGTGCAGAACCGGCGCGGACGCTTCTCGGCCGCGTTCACGAAGACCCGCTCGCAGTCCACCGCGGCACAGACACCGAGCGCCTTGGATCCGTGCGCGGCGACGAAGCTCGCCAACCCCAGAGCGGTCGTCGCGGCCAGCCACTCGGCCCAGGTCGCGCCGGGCTTGGCCACGTGCAGGTGCCACGGCGAGCCGTCGTGGTCGGACAGATACGGCCGTACGGCGTTCTCCTCGAGTAACCCGTTCAGCACCCGGGCGGCCTCGGCAGGCTCCGCGCGGAACACCGGCCGAAGCTGCTCCCGAACGGCCCGGACCGCTTCCAGACCCGCGTCGTCGATCGTGATCGGGTCGGACTCACCGTGCTCGACGAGGAATTCCCGCACCGCGGCCGGCGACGTCAGTTGCTCCGGCGACAGCGTGCGGGTGTTCACCAGGTCGACCGCGAGCCGGACCAGTCGATCAGGGGCCGGGATGTCCACGCCTCCTCCTTGCCGTAACGTATTTGTTAGCGTAACGCGTAACAACGAATTTCACGTGACAGGAGGCGACGGCGTGTTCGGCTACTACCTGGCCGCGACCCTCGCCCGGCTCGGTGACGAGATGGTCGCGTTCACGCTCGTACTGCTCGTGCTGGAGCGCACGGACAGTCCGGCACTGGCCGGCGTCACCGGCGCGGCGTACGCGCTCCCGGCGATCGTCACTGGCCCACTACTCGGTGCCTGGCTCGACCGGACGCCACGCAGGCGAACCGCGCTCGCGGCCAACCAGGCGACGCTGGCCGTGGTCATGATCGCGATGCTGCTGGCCGTCGGGAACAGTCCACACTGGACTGCGCCCACCCTGGCTGCCGTCGCCGGTACCACGCTGCCGATGGTGAGCGGTGGGTTCACGAGCATGCTGCCCAGCCTGTTCGGCCCGGATCGCCTGGCCCGGGCAAACTCGTTCGAGTCCGTGAGCTTCAGCGCCGCCGCGATCGCGGGACCGGCGACCGCGGCCACCGTCACCGCCGCGGTGTCGGTCGACGCGGCCGTCGTGGTCATCGTCGTTGCCGCCGGACTGAGCATTGTCGCGATCAGCCGGCTGCCCGCGCTCCCGCCCGCCGGCGCCGGTGGAGAGCCGTTCCTGGCGTCGGTCGTCGGCGGACTGCGCCATCTCGCCCGCACTCCTCGTCTGCGTGCGTCGACTGTCACAACCACGCTTCTCATGGGCTTCACCGGCATGCTGCTGATCACGCTGCCGCTGCACATGGTGGAACTCGGGCGACCGCAGTCCGCGGCCGGCTACCTGTGGACAGCGGTTGAGCTCGGCAGCATGACGACGGCCCTACTGCTCGGACATCTGCAGAGACGCTGGCCGCCGGAGTACGTCGTGATGCTGTCGGTAGGCGCGTACGGCCTGGCACTCGCCACCTGGCCACTGGCCTCGTCGCTTGTCGTACTGCTGCTGCTCGCGCTCCTCACCGGGCTCCTCGAAGGGCCCGCACTGCCCGCGATGTTCGCAGCGCGGCAGCGGTACAGCCCGGAGGCCCTGCAAGGCCGAGTGAGCACCACGGCCGCCAGCCTGCGCGTCGGGGCGTCTGCGTTGGGCCAGGCCACGGCCGGCCTGCTCGTACCGGCGCTCGGCCCCGGCGCAACCATGCTGGTCGTCGCGCTCGGCCTCCTGGCCGCCGTAGGACTCGGCCGCCTGTCCTCCCTCACTACAAAGGTCCCTGTTCATGCTTGACGCCTGGGTCCACGGCTGGACCATCTCCCGCAACACCGCGCCGCCCGTCCGGCTGCCGACTGGTTATCGAGTCGACGTAGGTCTCCCCGGCCATGCGGTCCGCTACGTGCTGCACACGTACGACGCCGAGCTGGTCGACGGGCTGGCCGGGCCTGACACCTGGCTCAAGATCCGCGGTCAGGCCGCGTTGGACGCGCGCTGGGAGGTGCAGCCGCGGGAGTACCTCATGACGACCGTGTTGAGCACTGCACAGGCAGCGGTGCCACCGTCGTACGAGCTGAAGCTCTCGCGACGCGGTGCGGTCATCGATGCGACCGTGACAGCGGCTGACGGCTCCGTGGCCGCGCGCGGGACAGCTGCACTCACCGGAGAGGCAGCCGTGTTCGACCAGATCGAGACGTCGCCGCAGCATCGTCGGCGTGGACTCGGCCGCGGCATCATGGATGCCTTGGCGAGTGCCGCGCAGTACGCCGGTGCTACGACCGGCGTACTGGTGGCGACAGAGGACGGGCGCGCGCTCTACACCGCTCTGGGGTGGCGGTTGAGTGCGCCGATGACCGCGGCCGTCAGCCGAGGATGACGGAGCGGGTCAGGCTGCGGGGCTGGTCGGGGTTGAGGCCCAGGGCGAGGGACTTGGCGACCGCGACTCGCTGCGCAACGACCAGGGAGGCCATCGGGTCCAGGTCGGGGTGGTGAACGATCGTGGCGCCGGTGGCGGCGACGTCGTCGAGCAGACCCGCCGGCGCCTCGCCGAAGATCCAGACGCCGCGGCCGGGCTGGGCGATCGCGATCGGGCCGTGCCGGTAGTCCATCGCCGGGTACGCCTCGGTCCACGCGGACGCGGCCTCGCGCTGCTTCAGCGCGGCCTCGTGCGCCAGACCGACGGTCCAGCGGGTACCGACGTACGTGACCTGTTCGAGCTTGGCGAGGTCGTCGACGTCGACGGTCAGCGCGGTCTGAGCGTCCGCGGCGGCCTTCGACAGGTCCTCGCCGAGCGACGCGCGCAGCAGCGCCAGCGTGGTGGTGGCGAACCGGGTCTGTACGACGGACTGCTCGTCGGCGAAGTCGAGCAGGATCGTCCGGTCGGCCAGGTCGAAGATCGGCGACCCGGCGGTCGCGGTGATCGCCACCGTCGGCAGGTCGGTGTCCCGGATCAGGTCGAGTACCTCGGTGGTCGTACCGGAACGGCTGATCACCACGACTGCGTCGTACGTCCGGTCCGCCGGGAACTCCGAGCCCGCGAACGCGTCGGTCTCGCCCTGGCCGAGGTCCTCGCGCAGCGCGGCGTACGCCATCGCCATGAACCACGACGTACCGCAGCCGACCGCGGCGACCCGCTGGCCGGCCTTCGGAAGCGCACCGCCGTACTGCGCGAAACCGTCCGCAACCTGTCGCCAAAGGTCCGGCTGAGTGGCGATCTCAGTGCTCACAAATGGCTGCTGGGTCATGTCGTCTCCGCACTTGTCATGGTCGAAACTGCTCGAACGTGATCGAATGGTGCCAACCAGCCGCCACCCGGCTGACCGATTGTGTGAAGGAGGAGCCCCGGGTGAAGCGTTATGAACGCCTCAACACCTTGCTCGAGTCGCTCGCCGAGAAGGGCGCCATCGACGTCGACGAGCTCGCCGAGCAGCTGCACGTGTCCGCGGCCACGATCAGGCGTGACCTGGACCATCTCGGCAAGCAGCAGCTCCTCACCCGGACCCGCGGCGGCGCGGTCGCCAACGCGGTGTCGTACGACCTGCCGCTGCGCTACAAGACTGCGCGTTTCGCGTCCGAGAAGCAGCGGATCGCGCAGGCGGCGGCCACGCTGGTGCGCCGCGGCATGGTGATCGGGATGAACGGCGGCACCACGATCTCCGAGGTGGCGCGCACGCTGGCCACCCGCCCGGAGCTGTCCGCGGAGCACGGCGAGCCGGCGTTCACGCTGGTGACGAACGCGCTGAACATCGCCAACGAGCTGATCGTCCGGCCGCACGTGAAGATGGTGCTGACCGGTGGCGTGGCGCGGCCGCAGTCGTACGAGATGATCGGCCCGCTGTCGCACCGGATCCTGTCCGACCTGTCGCTGGACATCGCGTTCATCGGTGTCGACGGGATCGACGAGACCGGCGCGACCGCCCATCACGAGGGCGAGGCGAACATCAACCAGCTGATCGTCAGCCGGGCCGCGAAGGTCGTCGTGGTGGCGGACTCGTCCAAGCTCGGGCAGCGGGCCTTCGCCCGGATCTGCGAGCTGAGCGAGATCGACACACTCGTCACCGACGCCCAGGCCGACGAGGGCCAGCTGGCCGTCTTCAAGGAAGCCGGCATCGACGTCATCCGCGCCTGACCTCACTCCACACCTCCCTCGACAGGTGAGTCACGTCTCGATGCGACGATCATATCTGATCAGTGCAAGACCCTTATGAGCAAGAGTGCGCAGCCTCAGCGCGTGCAGCACGGAAAGCGGACTCCGAACCGCTAGGCTTCGGTTCAGCATGGGTACCGCAGCCGCACATCAGCCAGCCGACCACTGGGAGGACGCCATCGCCACCGGCATCGACCCGACGTCCTGGGCGTACGCCGAGGACTACACCGGTGAGGACGAGGTCGTCACCGGTGCGCGGGCGAGCGCCGCGGACAGCGGTGTCGCCCCGATCGGCCCTGGCACGGCCGCGGCGCTGAGCATGCTCGCGGCCGGGGCGGGTGCGAAGGCGGTCGTCGAGATCGGTACCGGCACCGGCGTCTCCGGTCTCGCCCTGCTCCGCGGGATGCGCGCCGACGGGACCCTGACCACGGTGGACATCGACGCGGAGAACCAGCGGCTGGCCCGCAAGACGTTCCTCGACGCCGGCGTCGCGTCGAACCGGTTCCGCCTGATCGCGGGCGCCGGGCTGGACGTCGTCACCCGGCTCACCGACGGCCACTACGACCTGGTCTTCTGCGATGCGGACCGCCGCGAGAACACGGCCTACCTGCACGAGGCCCTGCGCCTGCTCCGCCCCGGCGGCCTGGTCGCTTTCGCCGGCGTCCTCACCGCCGGCAAGGTCGCCGACCCGTCCCACCGCGACCCCGACACGATGGCCCTCCGAGACCTCATCCGCGCCGTCCGCGACGACGACAACCTGGTCTCCGCCCTCCTCCCCACCTCAGAGGGTCTCCTCACCGCCGCCAAACGCCTGAAGTAACGGTTACAGCCCACGCACAATCGGTTACAGTCCGCGCAGACCAATCGCTAAAGAAACCAACAAATCCGCTAAGATGGCATCAAATTAGGTAATTTGTTGGTTTCTTTGGAGGATTGAGTGCGCTCGTTCGCGGACTTGGATCGCGTAGTCGGACAGGTGCCGGCCGACGTCGTCATGCAGCTGCGCTCGATCGACACGGGGAGAGGCAGCGAGGCGCTCTACCGAAACCAGCTCCCTGCTCTCCTCACCGAACTCGCCAACCGCGCCAGAATCCAGAGCATCACCGCCTCGTCGGCCATCGAAGGCATCGTAGTGCCGGACGTCGCGCGAGCTGAACGCATCATCGAGGGCCGCGCCGGCGTACTCCGCACCCGGAGCGAGCAGGAACTCGCCGGCTACCGCAAAGCACTCGACTGCCTGTTCCAGGAGGACTGGCATCCGCTGAATCTCGGCCTCCTGCTGCATCTGCACCGCCTGCTCTGGTCCGAGACGCCATATCCCGGTGGCCAGCTGAAGACCGACGACAATCTCGTCGTGGACCGTTCCCCCGACGGAGGCACGACCGTTCGGTTCATACCGGTCCCAGCGGCGAAAACCGACGCGTACCTGACAGATTTGGTCGATCGCTACCTGGCCGCGCAGCGGGCGGGCCGCCACCATCCGGTTCTCCTGGTCGGCCTGATGATCCTCGATCTCCTGGTCATCCATCCGTTTGCGGACGGCAACGGCCGGGTCGCCCGGGCACTCACCAATGCTCTGCTGGTCGACGCCGGATACGAGGTCTGCCGGTGGGTCTCCCTCGAGCAGGTCATCGCAGACTCCGCCGACTCGTACTACGACGCCTTGCTCCGCTCGACCCATGACTGGCATGAGGATGCAGCAGACCCCTGGCCGTGGCTGTCCTACTTCGTGACGACGCTGGCGACGGCGTACCGGACCTTCGCCCGTAGGGCGGCAGCCGACCGCTCTGGTGGCACGAAGCAGGAACGGGTTCGCGACTACGTGCTCAACCATGCGGCGATCGTGTTCAAGGTTGCCGACGTCCGGGCGGCGTTGCCGGGTGTGAGCGACCAAACCATCCGTCTGGTCTTGGAGCAGCTCAAGAGGGAGGGCAAGGTCAGGTCGACCGGAGCAGGGCGTGGTGCGGTCTGGTACCGCATTCCAGACGAGTTATGACTCTTAGCTCGTCAGGCGGGTCAGTTCCGCGGTTATCTCGTGCCAGGGGTCGGAGTGGGGGTCTATCAGTTCGTAGTGGCCGCAGTGGTTGATGCGGTGGAGGTGGGCTGTGGGGTGGGCGGCGTAGTACGACTCGGTGAGGGTGATGGGTACTACCGTGTCGTTGACGCCGTGGATGAGGGTTACCGGGGCGATCGAGGCCGGTAGGTGGACGGGGTCCAGGTCGTTGCGTACGCCGCCGCCTATGAAGGCCTGTACGGCGCCCTTGTCGAGGTGTTGCTGGTCTGCCATCAGGAGGTCGGCTACGGGAGCCAGGGCGACCACGGCACGTAAGCGGACCGGGTTGAGCGTGGCTGCGGCCCACAGGGCGAGCTGGCCGCCTGCGGAGTGGCCCATCAGTACGTAGCCCGCCTGGACGTCCAGGAGATCCGGTAGAGCTTCCAGCGCCGTACGGATGTCTCCTGTGGTCGTGTCCGGATCCCCAGGCGCACGGCGGTACTCCAGCGAGAGCACGGGCCAGCCCAGGTCGGACAGGGCTGCACCGAGCGAGCGGGCGTGTACGCGGTCGTACTCGGGCCGCCAGAAGCCGCCGTGGATGAACACGATCAGCGGCCGGTACTCCTTCGCGTGCCAGTAGTCGATCACCTGGTCCGCGTGGTCGCCGTACCGCAGTTCCTGATCCGGCTCGGGCGCTTTGCGTGACAGTACCGACCGGTCCTCGCTCATTCAGGCCTCCCGAGGTAGCGCAGGGCGTTCGCCGTCAACAGCTTGTGTTGCTGTTCCGCGGTCAGGAAGCCGGACTTCCGTACCACCTCCCCGACCGGCCGCTCACCCAGTGGATAGGGATAGTCACTGCCGACCAGAACGCGGTCTTCCCCCAAGGTATCGACAAGTAGCCGCAAAGGCGCTGATTCGAAGACCACCGTGTCGACCAGGATCCGGTCCAGGTAGTACGACGGTGGATGCTCCGAGCAACCACGCACGATGTCCCCGCGCCGGTGCCAGGCGTTCTCCAGCCGGCCGAGCCAGAACGCGAAACTCCCGCCTCCGTGCGCGAAACAGATCCGCAGGTTCGTAGGCAGCGCGTCGAACGCCCCGCCGAGGATCAGCGCCAGCAACGACAGGTGGGTCTCGGCGGGCATCCCGGTCAACCAGCGGGCCATCCAACGATCCAGGCGCGGCCCGCCGGGCATGTCCCACGGGTGTACGAGGACCGGGGTACCGGTCTCCGCGCAGTGCTTGAGGAAGGCAACGATCCCGGCGTCGTCGAGATCCTTGTCGCCGACGTGGTTGCCGATCTCCACGCCGGCGTGCCCGGCCGCGCGGGCCCGGTCCAGCTCCGCGCAGGCCAGATCGGGATCCTGCAACGGAACCTGGCAGAACGGTACGAATCGCGGATCGTCAGCGAGTGTCTGCAACGTCAGATCGTTGAAGATCTCCGCCAGCTTCACCGCCTGCTTGGCCGGACGCTCGTACCCGAAGAAGACCGGGGTCGGCGAGACCACCTGGAGATCGATGCCGTCGGCATCCATGTCGGCACGCCGGACGCCGCGATCCCAAGCCTGCGGACCGATCGGGCGAAACTCGGTCGACCCGACCATGATCATCGCGGCCCGCTCGGAGTCGATCCGCAACCACGGCCACCCGTCCCCGCCGCACGCCACTGCAAGATCCGGCCAACCGTGCGGGACCAGATGGGTGTGGACGTCGACGGTCATTTACCCGGGTGCACGGTGCCGCAGTTCGGGCACGTGCGGGCGTCCTCGCTGTCGTAGAACGCCTTGAAGACCGGCGGGAGGTCGGCGACGATGTCGGTCACCTGGAGCTCGACCTCGTGCACGATCCCGTTGCAGTTGGCGCAGTACCAGCGGAACTTCTCCAGTACGCCGGGCTCCCGGACCCGCTCAATCACCAGGCCGATCGAGTTCGGGCCGCGCTGCGGCGAGTGCGGCATGTTCCGCGGCAGCACCCACATCTCGCCGGCGTTCACCGCGACGGTCGCCGGGCCGTCGTCGGTCATCACGTTGACCTTGAGCTCGCCGGAGATCTGGTAGAAGAACTCCTCGTACGGGTCGACGTGGAAGTCGGTCCGCTGGTTCGGCCCGCCGACCACCATCGTGATGAAGTCGTCCCCGGTCGGGAACATCTGCTTGTTGCCGACCGGCGGCTTCAGCAGGTGCTTGTTCTCCTCGATCCACTGCGGAAAGTTCGTCGACTCGAGATTGGCCATGTCCTACTCCTCCTCCGAACGGTGCGGGATCGCCGCGATTCCGGATATCTCGATCAGCAGCTGGGGATGCGGCAGCTGATGTACTGCGACCGTCGTACGCGCGGGCCCTGTCTCGTCGAAGAACTCGCCGTACACCTCGTTGTACCCCCCGAAGTCGTTCATCGACACCAGGTACGTCGTCACGCTCACCAGATCCTCGAGCCCGGCGCCGACCGCGGCGAGGACGTCCCGGATGTTCTCCAGTACGGCCCGCGTCTGCACCCGGATGTCCAGCTCGGCCGTACCCATCTGGTCGACCGAGGCCCCGGCGATCGAGTTGTCCGGCCGCCTACTGGACGTACCCGAAACAAACGCGAACCCACCGGCGACCTGCACATGCGGAAACCGCCCGCGAGGCACCGCTTTCCCAGGTACGAGGGTCATGTCAGCTCCACGCAAACGTTCGTACTCTCGGTGTAGAAGTCCACCGAATGCCGCCCGCCTTCCCGCCCGACGCCGGACAGTTTCACCCCACCGAACGGCGTACGCAGGTCGCGGAGGAACCACGTGTTGACCCAGCACAACCCGACGTCCAGCGCAGCACCGGCGCGATGAGCCCGGCCTACGTCGCGGGTCCAGACGGTCGCCGCGAGGCCGTAGTCGGAGTCGTTCGCGAGGGCGAACGCTTCCTCTTCGGTGTCGAACGGTGCGACATGGCAGATCGGGCCGAAGACCTCTTCCCGATTCGTACGGGCGTCCGGAGGCAGGCCGGTGACCACGGTCGGTTGGATGTAGTTGCCGCCGTCCCGGGCGTCGTCGAAGGTGGGTACTCCGCCGCCGGTCAACACCTCGGCGCCTTCGGTGCGGGCGAGGTCGTAGTAGGACAGGACCTTGTCGCGGTGTTGTTTCGAGATCAGCGGCATGTTCGTGGTGGCTTCGTCGGCGGGCCAGCCGTACGTGAGCTCAGCAGCGCGCTGCGCCAGGCGGGTGCAGAACTCGTCGAACACCGGTCGCTGCACGTACAGGCGTTCGGTGCAGAGGCAGACCTGGCCGCCGTTGGTGAAGGTCGAGCGGACCGAGCCCTCGATCGCGTCGTCGAGTGACGCGTCGGCGAAGATCAGGCCGGCGTTCTTGCCGCCGAGTTCGAAGGAGACCGCCTTGACGCGGTCCGCGGCGACCTTGGCGATCGCCGTACCGGTGGCCGATTCGCCGGTGAAGGTGATCGCGTCGACGCCCGGGTGGCGGGTCAGGTACTCCCCCGCGGACGACGGGCCGAAGCCGTGTACGAGGTTGAAGACGCCTTCGGGTACGCCGGACTCCGCCATCACCTCGGCGAGTACGGTCGCCGACGATGGGGTCTCCTCGGACGGTTTCACGACCACTGTGTTGCCGCAGGCCAGCGCCGGGGCGACCTTCCAGGTGAGGAGCAGCAGCGGGAGGTTCCACGGTACGACGATGGCGACGACGCCGACGGGTTTTCGTACGGCGTAGTTGAGTGCGCGCCGGCCGTCCGGGAGGACTGTTGTGTACGACTCGGTCGGTACGGTCGTCGCGAAGTCCGCGAACGCCCGGAAGTTCGCAGCACCGCGCGGGATGTCGAGTGTTCGCGCCTGGCTGATCGACTTCCCGGTGTCGCCGACCTCCGCCGCCACCAGATCCTCGAACCGCCGCTCGAGCCCGTCCGCCACGCGTCGCAGTACGGCCGCCCGCTCCTGCTCACTCATCCGCCCCCACGGGCCGCGCAGCGCAGTACGAGCTGCGCCAACGGCCGCGTCCACGGTCGCCGAGTCCGCTTCACACACGTCGAAGATCTGCTGCCCCGTCACGGGCGAGATCTTCGCGAAGCGCGACGCGCTCTCCACAAAGGATCCATCCACGAAGTGCCGCAGCAGCCCGACCGAGGACGGGTGCCCGGTCAGCAAGTCAGGCGACCAGAGGCTCATGCGCTCCGCCTCCCCGAGTTCGGCGGGTTGGGGAGGATGTTGCGCCGGTTCGGGGGGCAAAATCCTCCCCACCCCGGCGTATGGCGGCTCATCGGCGCCTCCTCGCGCGGGCGAGGGTCGTGAGCGCAGCGGCCAAGGCGAGGGCGCCTGCTCCCAGGAGTTGGTGCTGGCGGTGGACTCGGCGTTGGACTTCGGCATACGGGGTGGTGGAGAAGGAGACCAACTCGTACCGCGAGACGTACCTGCCGGGGAGCAGGCGTTCGAGGGCATGCTCGAGTTGCTTTTGCAGGCGGAAGACGGGGGAGGCGACCTTGTCGCGCATTTCGACGAAGTTCGCGAGGGCCATTTCGGCGATGGCCTCGGTGTTTTCGCGGCGGCGGGCCTCGAAGAGCGGGAGAGCGCGGGCCCACGAACCGCCGGTGTCGTCGAGGCAGCGGTCCAGTTCGACCACGTCCTCGAAGGCACAGTTCGCGCCCTGCCCGTAGAACGGCACGATCGCATGAGCGGCGTCACCGAGCAGCGCGGTACGGCCGTGTGCCTGCCACGGGAGCGTGTGTACGGTCCCCAGCACGCCGACTGGGTTGTTCAGGTAGTCGTCCACCAGATCAGGGGCCAGCGGCAACAGATCCGGATAGTGTTCCGCGAAGTGCGCCGAGATCGCCCCTGCCGTGGTCAGCGCGTCGAACGATCCGGCCGGCCAGAACAGCGTGCAGGTGAACGAACGGTCCGGGTTCGGCAGCGCGATCATCATCGACGTACCCCGCGGCCAGATGTGCAACGCCCCCGGATCGAGCGCGAACTCCCCCGCCGCGGCAGGGATCGACAGCTCCTTGTACCCGTAGTCCAGGAAGTCCACGTTCTCCGCAACGATGCCCTCGGCAAGCAACTGCTCGCGTACGGCGGACCCGGCACCATCAGCGCCCAGCACCACATCGGCGGACGCCGACACCTTCCCCGACGGCGTCGCGAACACCAGCTGCCCGGCGGCCGAGTCCAGCTCCACCAGCCGGTGCTCGAACTCCACCGTCACCCCGTCAGCAGCTGTTGCCGCCGTCAACAAGGCGTTGTTCAGCGCACCCCGGCTGATCGAGTTGATCGCCCGCTCCCCCGACACCGAGTACGCCTGGAAGTCCAGCTCCCCCGTGACCGGATGGATCATCCGCCCCTTCATCGGCAACGCGTCCGCCATCACCTGGTCGACCAGCCCGATCCGCCGCAACGCGTCCAGCCCGCGTTCGGAGATCGCCAGGTTGATCGACCGCCCGCGCTCGACCTCCGCCACCCGCGGGTCCGCACGACGCTCGTACAACGTCACCGACAACCCGCGCCGCGCGAGGAAGCAGGCGAGCAAAGATCCGGTCAGTCCCGCACCGACGATCGCGACCCTCATCCCATCACCTCGGTCAGTGCCGTGGCGGCTCGCCAGCAGTCGTGGTACGTCGAGTACAGCGGGACCGGCGCGAGCCGCAGTACGTCGGGCTCCCGTGCGTCCGCGATCACGCCGTACCCGAACCGCAACCGCCGCGACTGCTCACCGGCACCACCCGGCACCCGCACGGACAGCTGAGCACCCCGCCGCGCCGGATCCGCCGGTGTGATCACCTCGAACCCGGTCAGCAGCTCCGAAAGACACGCGGTCAACCGCAGACTCCGTTCCCGCAGTACGTCGATACCGATCTTGTCGAACAGTTCCAGCGAGGTCCGCACCGGGCTCATCGAGAAGATCGGCGGGTTGGACACCTGCCACGCGTCCGCGGTCGCCGGCGGCCGCGACTCCGGCGTCATCTCGAACCGCGTCGACGCCTCCGTGCTCCACCACCCCTCGAACCGCGGCAGCTCCCCGCCGAGATGCCGCTCGTGCACGAACGCACCGGCGAGCGCCCCCGGACCCGAGTTCAGGTACTTGTACGAGCACCACGCCGCGAAGTCCACGTCCCAGTCGTGCAGCGCCAACGGCACGTTCCCGGCCGCGTGCGCGAGATCCCATCCGACCACCGCGCCGGCCAGCCGCCCGGCCTTCGTGATCGTGGGGATGTCCATCAACTCGCCGGTCAGGTAGTTCACGCCGCCCAGCAGTACGAGCGCCACGTCGCCGCCGAGCTGCTCGACGACATCCGCCGTCCGCAGACTGTCCTCCCCCGGTCGCGGCCGCAACCGGATCACCGCGTCCTCCGGGTCGTACCCGTGGAACCGAACCTGCGACCGTACGGCATAACTGTCCGACGGGAACGCCGCGTCCTCGATCACGATCCGGTGCCGCGACGGCGTCGGCCGGTAGAACGACACCATCAGCAGGTGCAGGTTGACGGTGAGCGAGTTCATCACGACCGTCTCGCTCGGCAGCGCGCCGACCAGCCGCGCCGCCGGACCGGTCAGCAGCTCGTGGTACGGCAGCCACGGCCGCGCCGCGTCCAGGTGGCCCTCGACGCCGAGCGCGGCCCACGCGTCCAGGTCCTCGAGCAGCTCGGTCCGCGTCGCTTTCGGGCGCAGGCCGAGCGAGTTCCCGGCGAAGTACGCGACCTCGGGGTAGTCACCGCCCTGCGCCGCAGGTACGTCGAACAGCTCCCGATGCCCCGGGTCGGCCGCATCGAGTTCCAGCGCACCCGCCTCGGAGAGCGTCACGCCTCAGCGACCTCCGAGGCAGTCGCCGAGGCCGCAGCCGGGGCGGCGGCCGAAGGGATCGACTGCCCCTTGCCGAGCACGGTCACGCCGCCCTTGGACACGGTGAACCCGCGCTGCCGGTCGTAGTCGAGGTCGACGCCGATCTCGGTGCCGTCCGGGATCACGATGTTCTTGTCCAGGATGACGTTCTTCAGCACGACGTCGCGGCCGATCTTGCAGTTGTCCATGATCACGCAGTTCTGCAGGTCGGCGCCCGCGCTGACGATCACGTTCGACCCGAGCACCGAGTGGTCGACGTGCGCGCCGGACACGATCGAGCCCTGGCAGACGATCGACTCACCGACGGTCGCGTTGTCGGTGAACTTCGCGCCCGGCAGCTGCGGGTGCGAGGTGAAGATCGGCCAGTCGTTGTTGTACAGGTTGAACACCGGCTGGATCGACACCAGGTCCATGTGCGCCTCGTGGTACGAGTCCAGCGAACCGACGTCGCGCCAGTACGAACGGTCCCGGTCGAGCGCGCCGGGTACGTCGTTCTCCTGGAAGTCGTACACCCCGGCCTTGCCCTCGGCAACGAGCATCGGGACGATGTCGCCGCCCATGTCGTGCCGCGACGCCGGGTTGGCGGCGTCCTTGCGCAGCGCCTCGACCAGTACGTCGCGGCTGAACACGTAGTTGCCCATCGACGCGAACGTCTCGTCCGGCGAGTCCGGCAGCCCGGGCGGGTCGGCGGGCTTCTCCAGGAACTCCTCGATCACGTGCCCGTCCGCGCCGGTCTTGATCACCCCGAACTCGGTCGCCTCCACCCGCGGCACCCGGATCCCGGCCACGGTGACGCCGTTCCCGCGCTCGATGTGCGCGGCGACCATCTGGGACGCGTCCATCCGGTACACGTGGTCGGCGCCGAAGACCACGATGTACTCCGGGTCGGCGTCGTTGATCAGGTTCATCGACTGGTAGATCGCGTCCGCGCTGCCCTGGTACCACTGCGGGCCGAGCCGCTGCTGCGCCGGGACACAGGTCACGTAGTTGCCGAGGAAGGTGGACATCCGCCAGGTCAGCGTGACGTGCCGGTCGAGCGAGTGCGACTTGTACTGGGTCAGTACGCAGAGATTTCGATAGCCCGCATTGACCAAATTGGACAGCACGAAGTCGATGAGGCGATAACTGCCGCCGAACGGCACAGCCGGTTTGGCCCGGTCCGCCGTGAGCGGCATCAGCCGCTTCCCCTCACCACCGGCCAGCACGATTCCGAGAACACTGGGCGCCTTTGCCATGTCGGCACCTTAACGCCGGGAACCCCGTTGCATAAGCGGTTGCTCGTGTCGCGACACTGTGAGGATGCCGATCCTCGTCGTTCCGACAGTTGCCGTTCACCGTTCGTTTCTCGCGGCCTGGGACGAGCTCGGTCCGGATCATGAACGCTGGATGGGCGCGCGCACGATCACCGGCATCGAGGAGGACTGGACCCGCGACCAGGCCGGGGACCCGAACGAGTTCGCGCGGCTGGTGACGGCGATCCGGACCGAGGCCGAGGAGACGACCGAGCTGGCGCCGGGGCTGGTCCACCAGACCGTGCTCTGGTACGTGGACGGCGTGGAGTTCCTCGGCCGGCTCTCGATCCGGCACTACCTGACGCCGCCGCTGACCGAGGTCGGCGGCCACATCGGGTACTGCGTGCGTCCGTCCGCGCGCCGCCGGGGGTACGCGACTCAGATGCTCGCCCAGTCGCTGCCGATCGCGGCCGCGCTCGGGATCGACCCGGCACTGGTCACCTGCGATGTGGACAACACCGGATCGCGCAAGGTGATCGAGGCAGCTGGTGGCGAACTGGAAGACGAACGACACGGAAAGCTGCGCTTCTGGGTGCCGACACACGTCGTTTGATGACCGAGGGTATGTCGCCCGATCCGGCGCCGTCGCGAGCAGGTGCTCGGTGCGGTGCATCGGCGTGCGGGGGCGAAGGACTCGATGCGGAGCATCGTGGCCTTTGCACCCGTGCGGCGAGGTGCCGTGCCGAGTGCCGCGCAGTAGGCGCGGGATCGGGCGACATGCCCTATGGTCGGAGCTTATGAAGGTCGCCATCCTGACGCGTGAGTATCCTCCGGACGTGTACGGCGGGGCGGGGGTGCACGTGGACTTCCTGGTCCGCGAGCTGCGCCGGCTGATCGACGTGGACGTGCACTGCATGGGCGAGCCCCGCCAGGGCGCGACCGCGCACTCCGAGGACGACCCGCGGATCCCGAACGCGAACGCCGCGCTGCGCATCCTGTCGACCGACCTGACGATGACGGCGGCCGTCGGCGACGCGGACCTGGTGCACTCGCACACCTGGTACGCGAACATGGCCGGCCACTGGGCGAAGTTGCTCTACGACGTACCGCACGTGGCGACCGCGCACTCGCTGGAGCCGCGGCGCCCGTGGAAGGCCGAGCAGCTCGGCGGCGGGTACCGGCTGTCCAGCTGGGCGGAGCGGACCGCCTACGAGGCCGCCGACGCGGTGGTCGCGGTCAGCCGCGGGATGCGGGACGACGTACTCGACTGCTACCCGTCGATCGACCCGGCGAAGGTGCACGTGATCTCCAACGGGATCGACGCGAACTTCTACCACCCGGACCCGTCGACGCAGGTGCTCGAGCGGCTCGGCGTCGACCTCGACCGGCCGTACGTGACCTTCGTCGGCCGCATCACCCGGCAGAAGGGCGTACCGCACCTGCTCCGCGCAGGCCTGCGGCTGGACCCGTCGGTGCAGCTCGTGCTGCTCGCCGGCGCGGCCGACACGGTCGAGCTCAAGGCCGAGACCGACGCGCTGATCGAGGACCTGCGAATGGCTCGCGACGGGGTCTTCGTGGTTTCGGAGATGCTGCCGCGCGAGGACGTCCGGCAGGTGCTCACGCACGCGCTGGCGTTCTGCTGCCCGTCGATCTACGAGCCGCTCGGCATCGTCAACCTGGAGGCGATGGCCTGCGAGACCGCGGTCGTGGCGAGCGCCGTCGGCGGGATCCCCGAGGTCGTCGACGACGGCGTCACCGGGATCCTCGTGCCGTACGACGAGAACGACACCGATACCTTCGAACGCGGACTCGCGAACGGCATCAACGCACTCGTCGACGACCCGGCCCGCGCCGAGGCGATGGGCAAGGCGGGACGGGCCCGCGCGGTCTCACAGTTCGGCTGGGACGCCGTCGCGCAGCAGACCGTCGAGCTGTACAACAACCTGCTCAGGTAGGAAAAACCCCACTCCCCTCCGGGTCCTCACACCATTCTGCGCGGCGGGCGGCGACGGTTGGCTTGAGCCATGACTTCACGCCTGACGAAATCCGTCGCCGCAGCCCTGGCAACCGCCGCCCTCCTCGCCGCCCCCACCTCCGCCCTGGCCGCAACAACCCCCGGGGTTACGCACAACGCGACCCTCTCCGCAGTCCTGGGAATACGCGGAACGCTCGTCTCAGCCACCCCGATCGCCCACCTGACAGCGGATCAGCTGGACGCGGCGGCAGCAGACTTCCCCAACACCCCGAAGTCAACGTACGCCGTCACCGCCTACCGAGTGATCTACCGAACACTCGACCCCAACGGCCGCCCGACAACAGCCAGCGGCATCGTCGTACTCCCCGACGGCCGCCGCGGCGCCCTGACCGTCACGGAGTACCTCCACGGCACGAACGCCACCAAGGCCGCGGCCGCCTCCGTGGACGACCTGTCCACCGACCGCCTGGTCACGGCCCTGTTCGCCGGCCAGGGCCTCGCCGCGATCGCCCCCGACTACCTCGGCCTGGGTCTGGGCCCCGGCCCCCACCCGTACCTCGACACGAAGACCGAGACGTCCGCGTCCGCGGACCTGCTGCTGGCCGCGCGTACGTTCGCCGCCAAGCACGGCGTGACCTTCAAGCGCGACGTCCTGGTCACCGGCTTCTCCCAAGGCGGCCGCGCGTCGATCGCCTTCGGACGCGCACTGACCCGGGGCGAGGTCGGCCCGTTCCGCCTCGGCGCCCTCCGGGCCGTCGCAGGCCCGTACGACCTGCTCGGCGAGGAACTGCCCGCGGCCTTCGACGGGCGCGTCATCCCGCCGACGGCGACGTTCTACCTCGGGTACCTCGTGACCGCCTGGAACCGGACTGTCGGGTTGTACGACGATCCGCGCGAGGCGTTCCAGGCGCCGTACGCGTCGACCGTGGAGGGGTTGTTCGACGGGTCGCACAGCGACGAGGAGATCGCCGCGGGGCTGCCGGATTCGCCGGAGAAGCTGTTCACGCCGGAGTTCGCCGCGTGGCTGCAGCACCCGACCGGACGCCTGCTCAAGGCGATCCAGGCCGCCGACCAGGTCTGCCAGGACTGGACGCCGGGCGTACCGGTCCACCTCTACAGCGGCACGAAGGACACCGACGTGACGGCCGCCAACGCCGACTCGTGCGCAGCCTCACTCCGCCGGCGAGGCGCCGACGTGACGGTGCATTCGATGGGCGCCGTGGATCACACCGGGACCGCGTTCGCCGCCTACCCGCAGATCATTCAGGCCTTCGCCCGACACGCGTAGCAGGACCGGGCGCGACGACAGCCTGTGTCCTGGCATTACCAGGAACGGCGGGGTACTCCCTGTTCGGGGCGGCTCGGCGAACAGTGGAGGCATGACGAACACGACCATCACCCTCGCCGACGGCCTCACCATCACCCGGATGGGGTACGGCGCGATGCAGCTGGCCGGTCCCGGCGTCTTCGGACCGCCGAAGGACCGCGACCAGGCGATCGCCGTACTGCGGGAGGCCGTCGACCTGGGCATCACCCATATCGACACCAGCGATTTCTACGGCCCGACCGTCGTCAACGAGATCATCAAGGAAGCGTTGTACCCGTACCCGGCGGACCTGCACCTGGTCACCAAGGTCGGCGCCCGCCGGGGCCCGGAGGGCTCGTGGGACGTCGCGCTGGAGCCGGACGACCTGAAGAAGCAGGTCCACGAGAACCTCGAGCACCTCGGCCTCGACGTACTCGACGTGGTGAACCTGCGGACCGCCGCGCGCGAGAACGCCGACGAATCCTCGATCGCCGAGCCCTTCACCGCGTTGGTGGAGCTCCAGCAGGAGGGCCTGATCCGGCACCTCGGGGTCAGCGCCGTCACGATGACGCAGCTGCGCGAGGCGCAGGCGATCGCACCGATCGTCACGATCCAGAACGAGTACAACCTGACCCGCCGCGACGACGACGCACTCGTCGACTACGCGGCCGAGCACAACATCGCGTTCGCGTCGTTCTTCCCGCTCGGCGGCTTCAGCCCGCTGCAGTCGGAGACGCTGTCGAAGGTCGCCGCCCGGCTCGACGCCACGCCGTACCAAATAGCTCTTGCCTGGCTCCTGCAGCGCTCCGCGACCAGCGTGGTCATCCCGGGCACGTCCTCGGTCGAGCACCTCCGCCAGAACGTCGCCGCCCGCGACCTGGTCCTGCCCGCGGACGCCGTCGCGGAGCTGGACGCGATCGGCTGACAGCACCTTTGCGGAACGTTTTCGTCGCCCAGCGCCGAAAAGGTTCCGCAAACCTAGCCCAGTTCGCGTTGGAGCATCTGGATCAGGGCCTGTACGTCCGACTCCACCATCGGCTCGCCGGTCATGCCCATCCGGTGCAGCAGGGTGCCGATCACCACGTCGATCACGAACAGCACCCGCTGCTCCGGCAGGCCGAGCGTCTCCATCAGCACCTTGCGGTACGGATCCTGCAGCTGCGTCGCGAGGATCTCCCGCAGCGCGGGATCCCCGATCGCGTCGGTGAACACGCCCGCGAACGCCGCCGCCACCCCAGGCTCGGCGATCGCGCGGACGCCGTACCGGATCGCAGCTTCGACATCCTGCTCGCGGCCCTCCCCGGTGAGCGGGAGCGGCCCGAACGAGTCCACCAGGCAGGCCGTGACCAGCGCACCCTTCGTCGGCCAGCGCCGGTAGATCGTCGTCTTCGCAATCCCGGTCGCGGCGGCGATCCGGTCGACGGTTGCGCGGGTGTACCCGAGCTCGTGGATGGTCCGCAGCGTTGCCGCGAACACCTCCGCGTCGACGCTGGTCCGGGGCCGGCCAGGCGGCCGAGTACTAGGAGCCATACGACTCATTATGCTACCTTCGGTATCGATACTACTCGTAGCGAAACCAGGTGCACGATGCGCAGAACAGCTCTCTCCCAGCAGCCGCCACTAGGTCTCCGCCTGGTGTACGCCGTTCGCAAGGAACCCGACTACCGGACGATGTCGCCCGCGGACCTGACCGCGCTCGGCGAGACCGCGAACCGGATCGTCACCTCCCGCCTCGCCCGCCTGATGACGGGCCTCCCGCACAGCGGTGTCACGATCAGCTGGCAAGACGTCGACCTGGCCGACCGTACGATCCGGGTCCGGGTGTACCGCCCGCAGAGCACGGGCAAGCTGCCGCTCGTCCTCCACGTCCACGGCGGCGGCTACGTCGGTACGGCGGTCCAGTGCGACTGGATCAACAGCCACGTCGCGGCCCGCGTGTCGGCCGTCGTCGTCTCAGTCGAGCACCGCCTGATGGACCACGACACCCCGCTCGCGGCGATCGTCGACGACGGCTGGGACGTACTGCGGCACGTGTACCGGCGCGCCGCCGACTGGGGCATCGACCCGACCCGGGTAGCCGTCGCGGGCGAGAGCGCCGGCTCGATGGTCGCGGCCCTGTCCGCGCTCCGCGCCCGCGACGCAGGCATGTCGCTGCGCGCACAGGTCCTCGTCAACCCGTGCGTCGACGTCACTTCGACAGCCCTCGACTACGACTCGATGCGGCAGTACCCGAACACTCCGACGCTCACCCTCGAAGGCATGGAGTTCTTCCGCGAACTCGCCGTACCGGACGGAACCGACCCCCGCACCGTCTCGCCGCTGTACGCCGCCACCCTCGCCGGCCTCCCACCCACCCTGATCGTGATCCCGACCCTCGACCCGGTGGCCGACCACGGCCGTGCGTACGCCGAACGCCTCGACCAGCAAGGCGTCTCCGTAGCGGTCAGCGAACACCCGAAGGCCGGACACGCGTTCATCAGCATGCCCGGCCTGGTCCGGCAGGCCAGGCCGGCCCGGGACCGGATCGTCCAGTTCCTCTGCGAACGGTTCAGGTAGTTGCCGACGGCACGTTTCAGCCGATGCCGGACGTCGGGTGCTCGGACGCCAGCCAGGTGCTGAGCAGGCGGGCGCCGGCGCCGGTGGCGCCGATCGAGTACTCGAAGTTGTCGGCCGGGGACTCGGCGATCGACGACAGGTCGAGGTGCGCCCACGGGATGTCGCCCGCGAAGGCCTTCAGGAACAGGGCCGCGGTGATCGAGCCGGGGCCCTTCGAGCTGTTCACGGAGTCCGCGATCGGGGTCGAGATCAGGTCTTCGTACTCGGCCGGCAGCGGCATCCGCCACAGCTGTTCGCCGGAGACCCGGCCGGCGTCGGCGAGGTTGTCGGCGAGCGCGTCGTCGGTGGCGAACATGCCGCCGTACAGCATCGCGCCGAGCGACACCTTGATCGCGCCGGTCAGCGTGGCGATGTCGACCAGGACGTCCGGCTTCAGTTCCCGGACGGCGTACGCGAGGCCGTCGGCGAGCACCAGGCGGCCCTCGGCGTCGGTGTTCTTCACCTCGGTGGTGCGGCCGCCGAAGTGCCGGATCACGTCGTCCGGGCGGTACGCCGAACCGGACGGCATGTTCTCGGCCGCGCAGATCAGGCCGGTCACCCGGACGTTCGCGCCGAGGTCGCGCAGCGCCGACATGGTCGCGATCACCGAGCCGCCGCCGGTCATGTCGCGCTTCATCGACACCATGCCCTCGCGCGGCTTCAGCGACAGGCCACCGGTGTCGTACGTGATGCCCTTGCCGACCAGGACGACGTACGGCGTCTTCTTGGTCGCGCCGGCCGGGGCGTAGTCGAGCCGGATGAACCGCGGCGGGCGGGTCGAGCCCTGGCCGACCGCGAGGATGCCGCCGAACCCGTCGGCGGCGAGCTTCTTCTCGTCCCACACGGTCGCCACCAGACCGGTCGCCGCGGCGACCTCGGTCGCGCGGGCGGCCAGCCAGGCCGGGTCCTTCTCGTTCGACGGGGTGATCGCGAACTGCCGCGCCAGCCAGCCGGTCCGGCCGATCACGATGCCGCGGTCGATCACGTCCTGCCGCGCGGCGGCCGACCCGTCGGTCAGCGTGACCGTGCCGACCGCGGGCTTGCCCGGGTCGACAGTCTTCTGGGTGTACGTGAACGAGCCGAGCACGACGCCCTCGGCGAACGCCTGGAGCGCCGCGTCGTCGATGCCCTCGGCAACGACCGTGGTGAGCTCGGCCTTGCCGCGGCCGAACCGCGCGACCGCCGCACCGGCGCGTCGCAGGTCCGTCGCGCTGCCGTCCCCGGCGCCGACCAGCAGCACCTCGGTCACGTCGCCGGTCAGCAGCGGGTACGCCGCGGTGGCGCCGGCGGCGGCCGGCGTGAAGCCGGTCTCGCGCTGCACCTCGAGCAGCCGCCCGAGGTCGACCCCGAGCCGCTCCCCGGCCTCCTTCGCGGCGGCCGGCAACTCGTCGCCGACCACAACAACCCAGGTCGGCGACCCGTGCACGGGCAACCCGGGCTGCCAGGCGACGACCGGAAGACTGGGAAACGGAGACGAGCTGCTGCGGCGAGCCACTAGAACGACCTCACTGTTTGATCAAATAGGACAGTTTCCGGAACAGGCAAACCGTAACGACCCCGGCCGGTGCCGCAAAGGGCACCCACCGGGGTCGGGAATGACAGACCAGGGGCGTACAGGCAGACACCCCCGGAGGATGTGATCAGCCGACGACGGCCTGCAGTGCGTTGCCGAGCTCGGTCGCCTCGTCGGCGTTCAGCTCGACGACGAGCCGTCCGCCGCCCTCGAGCGGAACCCGCATCACGATCCCGCGGCCCTCCTTGGTGACCTCGAGCGGACCATCGCCCGTCCGCGGCTTCATCGCCGCCATGCGCGCACCCCTTCCCAGTGTCGGTGTTGAGCGACGACACCGCGCAGGGAAACCGTCGCCGGCGCCGTTGCGGTGATGCGCCGTCGGCGCGTATCGCAGTGTGTATCGCACCCCATTATTCCCGATCTCGGGCCAAGGCCGTGCACCATACGGCAGACTCGAGTCTTGTGCACGCCCGTTCAGCCCTCTTCGACCTGTACGGCGACCACCTGCGCGCCCGCGGTGCGCAGGCCCCGGTCGCGGCCCTCGTCCGGCTGCTCGCCCCGCTGGGCGTGCATCCGCCGGCAGTCCGGACCGCTGTGTCGCGGATGGTCCGGCAGGGTTGGCTGGAGCCGGTCCGGATCGAAGGACAGCCCGGATACGGCCTGACCTCCCGGGCGCGTCGCCGGCTCGACGACGCCGCCGCGCGGATCTACCGCACCGCCCCGGACGGCACGCCGGTGGCGACCGGCTCCCAGGGCCCGGGCGACTGGGACCGGCACTGGCACCTGGGCATCCTGCGCGAGGTCCCGAACGCCCGCCGCCGCGAACAGCTGGCGAGCCAACTCTCCTTCCTGGGTTGGGCTCCGCTGTCCGACGGCGCCTGGGTGGGGCTGCGCAACGACGGCGAGGTCGACCAGATCCTCGGCGTCGAGGGGATCGCCGCGGACCGGTTCCGCGCGCCGGTCGACGACGGCGCGGTCGAGTTCGCCCGCCGGGTCTGGAAGCTCGACGAGCTCGGCGCGTCGTACGACGCCTGGCTGATCGAGGCGAAGGCGCTGGTCGACGGCGCCGGTACCGACACCGGTGACGAGCAGGCGTTCGCGGTCCGCTCCGAACTCGTGCACGAATGGCGGAAGTTCCTGTTCCGCGACCCGGGGCTGCCGGACGAACTGCTGCCGGCCGGCTGGTCGGGGACGAAGGCGGCCGCGTTCTTCGATTTCCATGCCGAACGACTTGGCCCCGCGGCCGGGCGTTTCGTCGACGACTGCCTGACACAACACTGAAAATCCTCACTGACAGTCAAGGAGCTGACCACGATGAGTGATTCCGTCACGTACGCCGTATCGCCCGCAGGCGTCGCGACCATCACGCTCAATCGGCCGGACGCGATGAACTCGCTCGACACGCCGACGAAGGTGCTGCTCCGCGACACCGTGCAGGCGGCCGCGGACGACCCGGCCGTGCGGGTCGTCGTACTGACCGGGACCGGGCGGGCGTTCTGCGTCGGGCAGGACCTGAAGGAGCACATCGGACTGCTGCAGGCCAACGACCAGGCAGCGTTGTGGAGCACGGTCCCGGATCACTACGCGCCGATCGCGCTGGCGCTGGCCGAGATGCCGAAGCCGGTGATCGCCGCGGTCAACGGCGTGGCGGCCGGGGCCGGGGCGTCGATGGCGTTCGCCTGCGACTTCCGGGTGGTCGCGGACACGGCCGGCTTCAACCTCGCGTTCACCGGGATCGCACTGTCCTGCGACACCGGCATCTCCTGGACGCTCCCCCGCCTGATCGGCCACGCTCGCGCGCTCGAACTCCTCTACTTCCCACGCACCGTCCCCGCCGCGGAGGCCCTCGACCTCGGGCTGGCATCGTCCGTCGTACCGGCAGCCGACCTCGAGCAGACGGTCGCCGAACTGGCCGGAAAACTCGCGGCCGGCCCGACCGTCGCCTACGGCGCCGTCCGCCAGTCGCTCGCCTATTCCGCGAGTCACACGTTGGCCGAGTCGCTCGCCTTCGAGGCCGGGAAGATGCAGCTCACCGGCGGCACCGAGGACCACCACAACGCCGTCGCCTCCTTCGTCGCCAAGCAGAAGCCCACCTTCACCGGGCGGTAGCGCGCGTACCGAAGAACGGGTAGTGGTCGCCGGATCGGGCGGCTGGAGCATCGACACGCCGTGCGAACCCTGACCACTACCCGTTCTTAGGTTCGGCACCATCTCTTGTAATCGTTTACGTAAGCGATTACAAACTGGCGTGTGAGGAAACTGCTGCTGCCTGCCCTGACCGCCGTCACGCTGGTCGGGAGCCTCGTCGTCCCCGGCTCGAGCGCCGCCCCTGCGGCCGAACCCGGAGTGATCAAGTCCGCCGCCGTTCACTCCGCGACGCTCGGTGCGGACATCGACTACAACGTCTACCTGCCGGCCGGGTACGACGAGTCCACCCGCCGCTACCCCGTTGTCTACCTGCTGCACGGCCGGGGCGACTCGATGAGCGCCTGGACGCAGGTGAAGAGCCGGCTCGACGAGTTGATCGGGAGCGGCGAGATCCTGCCGACGATCGCGATCATGCCGGACGCGCCGTGGAGCAGCCGGGCGAGCTGGTACGTCGACTCCGCCTACACCGGGACCGATCCGGGCCGCCCGGTCGAGACAGCGTTCTTCAAGGACCTGGTCCCGCAGGTCGACGCGACGTACCGGACGATCGCCGACCGCACCGGCCGCGCGATCGCGGGCTACTCGATGGGCGGTGCGGGCGCGTTGCGGTACACGCTCGCCCATCCGGACGTGTTCGGCGCCGGGATCGTGCTCAGCCCGGCGGTGTACTTCCCGTTGCCGCCGAGCGATTCCAGCACCCGCGATTTCGGTGCCTTCGGCAAGGGCAAGGACCCGTTCGTGGAGGCGACGTACCTGAAGCTCAACTGGCCGGTCGCGCTGAAGTCGTTCGCGGCCAGTGGGCTGCAGTCGCACCTGTACATCGCGGTCGGCGACGACGAGTACAAGAACCCGAAACCTGTTGACGCCACCCACGACCTCGACTTCGAGGCGCACGTGGTCTACAACCAGGCGTCCCGGGTACCGAACCTGACGTCGGAGTTCCGGGTCGTCGACGGTGGGCACGACTGGGACGTGTGGGGACCGACGTTCGCCGAGGGCGCGAAGTACGTGTTCCAGTACCTCGGCAAGCCGCCGGCCACGCCGATGCAGGCCGAGATCACCGGTACGCCCGGCGACGACCGCGCGGGCGGGATCGCAACCGATGCCTCGGGCAACGTTTATCAGGCGCTCGCCGGGACGGACGTCGCGCTGAACAAGTACACGGCCGACGGCTCGCTGGCATGGACGCGGACGATCGGGTCGAGCGGTACGGATCGCGCGTACGGCGTCGCCGTGGACGCCGACGGGCACGTCGTGGTGACCGGGTACACGAACGGCGATCTCGACGGCACGCATACCGGGAACTCCACCGACGATGCGTTCGTCGCGCAGTACGACGCGGACGGGAATCGGCGCTGGTTGACGCAGTTCGGCGTACCGGGTGTGGCGGATCGCAGCTACTCGGTCGTTGTCGACGGCACGGATGTGTACGTCGGCGGTTACACGAAGGGTGCGCTCGGCGGCGCGAACCAGGGCGACAAGGACGCGTTCGTCGCGCGGTTCGATGCCGGCGGGAAGCAGGTGTGGTTGCGGCAGAACGGTAGCGCGGGCGAGGACAAAGGCATGGCGCTCGCGGTGTCGGGCGGTTCGGTGTACCTGGGTGGGATGACTGCGGGTTCTTCCGGTGGGATCGACGGTCTCCTGGCGCGGTACTCGACCGCGGGTGATGCGGTGTGGACGAAGCAGATCGGTACGGCGGAAGCCGACGAGGTGTGGGGGCTCGCGGCGGATCCCGCGGGTGGCGTGTACCTGACCGGCTACACGGCCGGTGACTTCGCCCGTACGTTGATCGGCGACAAGGACATCGTCGTCGCCCGCGCGGACGCGGACGGCGTACTGACGTGGCGGGACCAGTTCGGTACGAGCGGGAACGACAAGGGTGCTGCGATCGCTGTGGACGGGGGTGGGTCGGTGTACGTCGGCGGGTTCACCGACGGTGCGCTGGAGACGCCGCTCGGGAAGTTCGACGGCGTACTGGCGAAGTACTCACCGGATCACGCGCGGACGTGGACGCGGCAGTTCGGTACCGCGGACGACGACGCCGCGGACGCTTACGCCGAAGCGAACCTGTACCTCACCACCACCGCTGACGGCAGCCAGCTGAGTGGGCTGACCGGAACCGACGTGTTCCGGACCAGCTTCACCGCGGACGGGACGAACCAGCACCCGTAAAACGTTTGGTGGGCTCCACGACCGCGTTCCGGCCGGGCGAGTCACGGCCGGACAACCACCTGACAGTCGGGGAGCCCGCTGAACACCACATCACGTTCCGTACCCGGAGCACAACTCGTTCAGCCGTTTGTCTTTGGATTTCGGCAAAGAGCCATATGCAGCTGCCTTTTGCAGATGCACGTGCACGAGATTCAGCGGGCTATACAGCTCATCAAGTGGTCGTTCACGATGCCCGTGGCCTGCATCAGCGCGTACGCCGTGGTGGGTCCGACGAAGACGAAACCCTTCTTCTTCAGGGCCTTCGACATGGCCACCGACTCGGGCGTCGTGGCCGGTACGTCGGCGAACGTCTTCGGCGCGGGGTGCTTGGCCGGCCGGAACGACCACAGCAGCTCGGTGAACTCGCCGTCGCCCAGCTCGAGCAGGGCCCGCGCGTTCGAGATCGTGGCGTTGATCTTCAGCCGGTTACGGACGATGCCGGTGTCCGCCATCAGCCGGTCGAAGTCCGCGTCGCCGTAGCTCGCGATCACCTCCGGGTCGAAGGAGGCGAACGCCTTCCGGAAGTTCTCCCGCTTGCGCAGGATCGTGATCCAGGACAGCCCGGACTGGAACCCTTCGAGCGTCATCCGCTCGAACAGCCCGACGTCGTTGCGGATCTCCTTGCCCCACTCGGTGTCGTGGTACGCCACGTACTCCGGCGCCGAGGTCGCCCACCCGCAGCGCGGCTGCCCGTCCGGGCCGACGACCGTCACTGCGAGTCCGGCGAGGACTGCTCGGCCTTGGGCTGGCTGAGCCGGAGGCGGTCGTACTGCTGGGCGGGGGTCAGCTTCGCAGGCTTGGGCTCTTCGTCCTGCGGCGGCGGCTCGGACTCTTTCGCAGCCGGCGCCTCCTGTGGGGCCGGAGTACGACGGGGCGTGACGGGCTGGGACCGGGCCTCCAGTACGGCCCGGGCCTCGGCCTGGAGGCGCTCGTACTCGTCCTGAGCGCGCTGAACGGCCATCGGGAGCTCCCGGGTCTCCGGCTCGTCCTCCTCGTCCGCTGCGGCCTCTTCGGCAACCTCCGGCGGCTCGGCGACCACAGGCTCGTCGGCTGGCTCGGCCGGCTCCGGGAACTCGCCGCCGACGAGGATCGGCTGCTGCGTCCCGGTGTCGTCGAACGCGGCGTCGTCGTACGGCTTCGAGGTGAACCCGTGGCCCTCCGGCGACTCGACGATCGGCGCGACCGCGCGCTCCAGGTCGGCGATCCGGCGGTCCCGCTCGGCGACCTCCTTCGCGACCCGTTCGAGCAGCGTGTCGACCTCGTCCATCCGGTAGCCGCGTACCCCGACCGCGAACCGGGCACCCTCGATGTCGACCGACGTCAGCGCCTGCCGGGCCGGCACCGTCATGTCCGGCCGGTCGTCGTACGCCGTGCCCATGGCACCCCAACGACCCGAGGCGACGACAGCGACAGCCCCGATCAACAGCACGACGATCAGCCCGAAGAACCACATCACGGGTCCGATCGTGCCATGCCGCCCGAGTCAACCGCGAAGACGCCCAGGATTTCAGCTCCCGTCCGAGCCGAGGCGGCGGGAGCGGGAGGCTTCGCCGGCCTCGCGGGCGGCGGCTTCGGCGGCCTCGTCCGCGGCCGCGTCGGCGAGTTCACCGGCCTTCACGATGTAGCTGATCGCCTCGTCGACGTCGTCGGTGACCACAAACATCTCCAGGTCGGCCGCAGAGATCTTCCCGTCCTCGAGCATCGTGTTCCGCAGCCAGTCGACCAGGCCGCCCCAGTACGACGTACCGAACAGCACGACCGGGAACGACGTCACCTTGCGGGTCTGCGCCAGCGTGAGCGCCTCGAACAGCTCGTCCAGCGTGCCGAACCCGCCGGGCATCACCACGAACCCCTGGGCGTACTTCACGAACATCGTCTTCCGGGTGAAGAAGTACCGGAAGTTCATGCCGATGTCGACCCAGTCGTTCATGCCGTTCTCGAAGGGCAGCTCGATCCCGAGCCCGACCGACACGCCGCCGGCCTCGGACGCACCCTTGTTCGCGGCCTCCATCACGCCCGGCCCGCCGCCGGTGATCACCGCGTACCCGGCCTCGACCAGCTTCCGGCCGAACTGCTCGGCGGCCGCGTACATCGGGTCGTCGGCCTTGGTCCGGGCGGACCCGAACACGCTGATCGCCGCGCCGAGCTCGGCCAGCATCCCGAAGCCCTCGATGAACTCCGACTGGATCCGTAACACCCGCCACGGGTCGGTGTGCACCCAGTCGGACGGGCCGCGGCTGTCCAGCAGGCGCTGCTCGGACGTGGAGTGCTGCACCTGGTTGCGGCGCATCACGACCGGCCCGCGCTGCTGCTGGCCGACCGGGCGGTCGGGGTGGATCGATGGTTCTGACATGCCTCCAGGTTATTGCCTGACCGGTAACCCGGCTCCCTCAGGCGCGGTCAGTCAACCAAGTCCTCAGCCGCTGTTCACACAGCTCGATCTCGGCCTCGGGGACGAATTCGTCCTGCTTGTGCGCGTACAGCGGGTCGCCCGGGCCGTAGTTCACCGCAGGTACGCCGAGCAGCGTGAACCGCGCCACGTCCGTCCACCCGAACTTCGGCTGCGGCTCCCCGCCCACCACCTGCAGGAACGCCGCCGCGGCCGGCCGCTCCAGCCCGGGCAGCCCGCCGGGCGCCGAGTCCGTGACGGTGACCTCGTACCCCTCGAACACCTCCCGCAGGTGCGCCTCGGCCTCCGCCTCGGACCGGCTCGGCGCGAACCGGTAGTTGATCGTCACCGTGCACAGATCCGGTACGACGTTCCCGGCGACGCCGCCGCTGATCGCGACCGCGTTCAGCCCCTCGCGGTACTCGAGGCCGTCGATCGGGACCCGGCGCGGCTCGTACGCGCGCAGCCGCGCGAGCACCTCGCCGGCCGCGTGGATCGCGTTCGACCCCATCCAGGAGCGGGCCGAGTGCGCGCGCTCGCCGCGGGTGGTCACCTCGATCCGCATCGTGCCCTGGCAGCCGGCCTCGACGACCGCGTTCGACGGTTCCATCACGACCGCGAACACGCCCTCGAGCAGCTCCGGGTTGGACCGGGTCAGCTTGAACAGGCCGTTCCGCTCGGCCTCGATCTCCTCGCAGTCGTAGAACACGTACGTGACGTCCCGGTTCGGCTCGTCGAGGGTCGCGGCCAGCCGCAGCGCGACCGCGACACCGCCCTTCATGTCGCAGGCGCCGAGGCCGTGGATCAGCCCGCCTTCGCGGCGGGCCGGGAGGTTGTCGTTGAGCGGGACGGTGTCGAGGTGACCGGCGAGCACGACCCGTTCGGCGCGGCCGAGGTCGGTGCGCGCGACGACGGTGTTGCCGTGCCGGAACACCTTCAGGTGCGGGTACGCCGAGAGCGCCTTCTCCACCTTGTCCGCGAGCTTCTCCTCCGTACCGCTGACCGAGGAGATGTTGACGAGTTGCTCGGTCAGGTCGGACGCGGACGCGGACAGATCCAGCTTCATGAGGCCTCCGGGGGCAGGAACACGCAGAATTCGTTGCCCTCGGGGTCGGCGCAGACGTGCCAGCCGATCTCGTCGTCCTTGGGCCGCAGCAGTGTCGCACCCGCGTCGAGGACCGGCTGCAGGGCGGGCGCGGTGACGTCCCAGTGGACGCGGTTCTTCACGGTCTTCGCCTCCGGAACAGGGTTGAAGACCCAGTACCGGAACGGCATACCGGGAACGTTCTCGAGCCAGTGGTACGGGCGCCCGTCGCGGCTCTTGACGTCGCCGCCGACGACGTCAGCCCACCACCGCGCCTGCGCCGCCGGGTCGGCCGAGTCGACGATCAGCTCCATCAGCCGGTACGCCGGGACCGGGTCGCGGACGAAGCCGCAGAACTCCCCGCCCTCCGGGTCCTGCAGCACCGTCCACGGCTGGTCCTCGGACTCCGGGCTCCGGACCGTCGCGCCGGCGCGTTCGAGGTCCGCGACGCCGCCGGTGATCAGGTCGAGGTGCACGCGGTTCTTCACCGTTTTGGTCTCCGGGACCTTGCACATCCAGACGGTCTTCTCCGGTACGTCGCCGACCAGCACGTTCGGGTTGTCGGCAGGCTGCGTCAGGCCGATCGCCCGGCCCCAGAACGCGGCCATCTCACTCGGACAGGCAACGTCCACACACAGGTCCTTGAACCGCGCGATGCTCATGCGCACAGGCTATCCGCCGGTCCGTTTCCGGTAGTGCCGGTTCACCCGCTCGCGGTTCCCGCAGGTCGGCGAACACCAGGTCTGCCGCGGATCGTCCTGCAGGAAGTACTTCACACACCGCGCCGCCGGGCACGCCCGCAGCCGCTGCCGATCGGGTCCGACCATGAACTCGATCACCGACCGCCCGACCGCCCCGCCGAGCAGGTTCACCGGGTCCTCCGTCGCGTACGCCCACCGGCTGCTCGGCTCCTCGTCCCACACCAGCTCCGCCGTACCCAACCGCGCCGCGGCCGCGTTCACCACCGTGAGCGCCTCGTCCACCCCCATCAACTGGTCCGCATCAGCCTTGGACGGCGCTCCGGGCGCAACCGCCCGCGCGAACAACGCCCGTACGGCCCGTCGCATCCGCACCAGCTCGCGCAACATCTCGTCCGGGTTGGGGAGGTTTTCTGCCCTGCTCGGGGGCAAGAACCTCCCCAAGTCGGCCGACTGAGCGGCCAGCCAGGCGGACGCCTGCTCCGGGGTGGACAGGAGGTCGGCGACCCCGCCGTGACCGTCGTGCTTGATCGTCGCGGCCAGCGCGAAGGCCAGGTTGGTCATCCCCCGATCCTAATGGGATATCAGCTTGCTGCCGTGTGAATCTCTCCCCTAGGGTCTCTGAACGTGAACGACGTACAGGCGATCGCCGACCAACTGCTGGCGCTCGTCGCCGGCCTCGACGAAGAGACCGCTCGGGGTGACTCGGTTCTGCCGGGCTGGACCCGCGGTCACGTGATCACGCACATCGCATACTTCTCCGAAGCCATGACCCGGCAGGTAGAGGAGGCTCTCCAAGGCCGGCTGATCGAGGTCTACGACGGCGGCCGTCCTGCCCGAGACGCGGCGATCGAAGCCGGCGCCGACCGCCCCGCCCCCGAACTCCGCGCCCACCTGACGCAGGCTGTCACGACCCTGATGTCCTCCTGGGACAAGGTGAGCCCCACCGATTGGCCGCTCCCGATCCTGCACCGCAACAGCAACCTCGCGGCCGGCCTGCAAGCAACCTGGCGCGAGCTCACCATCCACACCTCAGACCTGAACCTAGGCGTCACCCCCGCCACCTGGTCCGAAGACTTCTGCCTGCACCTCTTGGACTTCCTCCGCCCCCGCACCCCCGAAAACACCCACCTGATCCTCCAGTCCCCCACCACCACCTGGGAGAACGGCACCGGCACCGAGCTGAAGCTGAAAGGCACCCTCACCGACCTCACCGCCTGGTACTCCGGCCGCACCCCCGCCGGCCCGATCACCGGCAAGCAACCCGACCTACTCCCCTGGCCATAACCCGGGATCTCCAGGCCATCACAATCCGCGCTCGCCTGTCCGGTTACGCGGGGGAGGCACCCGGGCAGGCGATTGAGATGGCCTGGCGATCCGCCTCCTCAACCCACGGTGAAGTCGTCGACCTGGATCCAGGTGTCCTTGTTGGGGGCGTTGAAGCCGGCGTAGACGGTTAGTTCGTGGACTCCTGGTGGGACCGTGACTGTGACCTCGTGGTGGACGTAGCCGGTGCCGGCGCCGAACGTGGTGGTTGCCAGGTCTGTGGTGCCGTTGCGGACCCCGAAGCGGCCTTGGTCGGTGGGGAGGTTGGCTGAGGCGTTGATCCACGAACCGAAGGTGTACGTCGTACCCGGCACGACCGGCACGTTCTGGTAGAGGTCGCTGAAGCCGGTACACGTACAGCGGATCCAGCCGTTGTTGGCGCCCGAGTGGGCGAACCCGAGGCCGCGGTCGACGCCGTTGGCCGCCGTACCCTCGAACAGCCACGCCGGCTTCCCGCCGCCGGTCCCCTCGAAACCACCGTCCGCGAGCTGCGACACGAACCGCACCGCCAGCTCGGACACCATCGTGTACGAACGCGTCCCACCCGGCAACCCGATCACCCGGACGCCGTCGGTCTCCTGCGTCGGGAACGTGATCGTGTACGTCGTGTTCGCTCCCGCCGAGGCATCACCCGGGTACGCCGGCGACACGGTCTGCGAGCCGACCTCGACCCACGAGCCGTTCTGCCGGACCTGCACCCGCGGACGCCCGGTGAAGTACCCGCCCTCGGCGGACACCGCGCCCGACGTGAACTCGACGTTGTTCACCTTGTGCTTCGCCGGCCACTCGTACCCCCACCACGAGGCCCCCTTCACCTCGTCGTCGAAGTCCGACTCGCTCCCGGTCTTCGAACCGTCGTTCATCAGCGCGAGACTCCCCGACTGCGACGACTTGGAGATCGCAACCGCACCCGTCGACGAGGCGGCCAGGTTGTCCGGCCCCGGCAGGTTGGCAGCAGGAGTATCGGACGACGGCGTCAGTACGACCTTGCGCAGGTTGAAGTTGTACACCGACGTACCGATCCCACCGCCACCGCACGGGCAGACGTTCGCCTGCAGGTACATCGTGCGACCGTCCGGCTGGATGAACTTCGACGGGATCGTGGCCGCGTACCCGCCGTACTTCGACGTCGACCATGGATATCCGCCGAAGTCCTTCGACAGAAAGTGCTTCCACGGCCCCCACGGCGTCGGCGACTCGTAGAACTCGAACGTGTACTCCGTCCACGACGTGTAGACATATCGCTTCTGCGCAGGCAGGTACGTGACACCGCCCTGGCTGATCACGCTCAGGTTCGAGGCGTTCGTACCGTACGTCTGCGTGTACAACCGCCGCGTGTCCGTCAGTACCGGCTTGCGGTCCGCGAGCTTCGACGACCACCCGGACCCGGTGTAGAACTTCCACGCGCCGCGGTTCTGTACCTGGTCCCGCGGCACCCGCGCGAGGTACACCGACTGCGGATCCGCGACGGTGTCGTCGAACGAGTCCCGCCAGTTCCCGTCCAGCCCGTACGCGTAGACGTACCCGTCGGGCGCCGACGCACCGCCGCGGCCGAAGTCCGCGAACCAGACAGTCGTGAACTCGTGGTTCGAGAACATCGGCTTCGACTTGTCCCAGGTCCACGTGCGTCCGTGGTCGGTCGACTTGAGGATCGTCGCGGCCGGTACGTCGTTGAAGTCGAGCGCGAGGTCCTGCACGGCGAGGTACAGCGTGTCGCCGACGCACACCATCCCGGTCGGCTTCCGGTTGTACCCGCCGCCGCTCCAGATCTGCCCGACCTGGTCGCCCTTCGCGATCGTTGCCCCGGACAAGTTTCCGGGCGTGCCGGTGATCTCGCTGACCGCGACGTCGGCGAAGTCCCCGTCGACGCTGAAGCCCTTGCCGTCACCGTTGGCGGCGTACAACTTGTCGTTCTTGGACCAGCAGGACGGCCACAGGTCACCGTCGCTCCTGCTGGGTGTCCCCTTCGACTCGACCTGCACGGTGCCGATCGGGGTGGTAGCTGGAGTCACCGGAGTGGACGGTTGGGAGAGCAGTGTCGCCGTTCCGAACACCAGCGGCAGGACAGCAAGCAAGGCCCCACGCTTCATGAGCTATCCCTTTCATTTGAGACCGGTCGTCTTCATCGCGTCGACCAGCCTGCGCTGGCCCGCGACGAACACCACGACCGTCGGGACGGCCGCGATCACCGCGGCCGCGAGTATCAGGTTCCAGGCGGCGGCGTACTGCCCCTGCATGCCGGAGATGCCGAGCTGGATGACCCGGAGGTCGGGGTTGCGGGTGATGGTGAGCGGCCAGAGGAACGCGTTCCAGTTGGCCAGGAAGAACAGCACGGACAGCGACGCGAGTACGGGCCGGCTGAGCGGGAGGATGACACTCCAGTACCGGCGCCAGTACCCGCAGCCGTCGAGGTCGGCCGCCTCTTCGAGCTCGCGCGGGATGTTCAGGTAGTACTGCCGGAGCAGGAAGATCCCGAACGCGTGGAAGATGCTCGGCACGATCAGGCCGGCGTAGCTGTCGAGCAGACCCAGTTGCTTCGCCACCAGGAACAGTGGCACCAGGATCACCGGCAACGACACCAGCAGCGTCGACATGATCCCGGAGAAGATGATCCCGCGGCCCGGGAACCGCAGCCGGGCCAGCGCGTACGCCGCCATCGAGTGGAAGAACAGTGCGATCACGGTCACCGTGACGGACACGATCGCCGAGTTCAGCATGAACCGAGGCATCGGGATCTTCAGCAGTACGTACTGCAGGTTGCTCAACGTCCAGTGCTGCGGCCACCCGAAGTTGAACACCTCGTCGGCGGGCTTCAGCGCACTGATCAGGATCCACAGCAACGGCAGGATCGCGACGATCGCCAGCACGTGGGCGAGGATCGGTACGACTCTAATCTTCGTCAAAGCGGCCTCCTCGGGTGAAGCCGAACATCAGGCCGGTACAGATGATCAGCAACGCCACCACCACGGTCGTCAGCGCGGCGGCGTACCCCATGTTGTTGAAGGTGAACGCCTGCTCGTAGATGTAGAGCACGACCGTGCTGGTCGCGCGGGCCGGACCGCCCTTGGTGAGTACGTAGACCAGGTCGAACGCCTGCAGCCCGGTGACCGCGCCGATCGTCGAGTTGACCACGACGAAGAAGCTGGTCGGCCGGAGCAGCGGCCAGATCACGTACCGGAACCGTTGCCAAGGGCCCGCACCGTCGATCGCGGCGGCGTCCTCGAGCTCCTTCGGGACGTCCTTCAGGCCGGCCAGGAAGACCAGCATCTGGTAGCCCATCAGGAACCAGACGCTGATCACCACATAGGTGCCGAGGGCAAGCGACGGGGTGCCGAGGAACGACACGTCACCGAGGCCGAACGGCGCCAGCAGCCTGGACAATGCACCGCGCTTGTCGACCAGCAGGAACTGCCAGATCAGGCCGACCACGACCAGGCTGACCACGTTCGGCAGGAAGAACGCCGACCGGACCCAGCCGATGCCCTTGAAGTGGTTGCGGACCAGCATCGCCAGCGCGAAGCTGACCACGAACGCGATCGGCACGAACGTCACGACGTACTTCGCCGTCACCTCGAGGGATGCCCAGAGCTGGTCGTCGCCCGCCATCAACCGGTAGTTGCCGAGGCCGATGAACTGGTAGTTGCCGAAGCCGTCGACCTTGAAGAACGCGACCCCGAACGCGAGCAGCATCGGGATCGCGACGAAGATCAGCAGGCCGATGGTGTCCGGCGCGAGGAAGGCGTACGCCGCCAGTGCCTCGCGCCGTTTCCGCGACATTCCGGCCTTGCGCCGCGCCGGGGTCCGCGCGGAGGGTTTGGACGGCGGGGCTGTTGTGGTCACCATCAGCTGATCGGCGCGCCCTGGTAGGTCTTCAGGAACGTGTCGATCTTCTGCGCGGCGTCGGCCGCCGCCTTGGCCGGATCGGCGCCATTCAGCTGGCAGGCCTGGATCGCGTCCGCGATCGGCTGGTACACCTCCGGTGGGAACCGCGGCTCGGGCTTGCCGGTCGGCGCGATCTCGGAGACGAACTTCTTCAGGACGCCGTCGGCGAAGGCACCCTTGGCGTCCGCGGCCTGCTGTACGGACTTGCGCGGCGGCAGGTTGGTCTTCACCACGGTGTTCCACTGCCGCTGCCGTTCGACACCGGCCGCGTCGGTGGAGCCGAGCGCCCAGGCGATGAACTTCGCCGCGGCCTCCGGGTTCTTGCCCTTGGAGTTCGCGACGAACGCCCAGCCGCCGAGGTCGGTGGACGGCTGCCCGCCGGACGGGGTCGGCAGCGGGATGATCCCGTACTTGAAGGTCTTCGCCTTGGTCCGCATGTCGGAGACGGCCCAGATCCCGCTCTGCTGCATCGCGGCCGCGCCGGAGCCGAGGTTGGAGAGCACGTCACCGCCGCCGGTGCCGAGCGACTTGCGCGGGGCGACCTTGGTCTTGATCGTGTCGCCCCAGAACTTCAGCGCCTGGACGGCGGCCGGCGAGTCGAAAGCGGCCTTGCCGTCCTTGATCGCGCTGCCGTCGCCCTGCCAGAGGAACGGGTACCAGGTGAAGTTCTGGTAGTAGCCGGGTGAGGTTTCGAACATCACGCCGTACCGGTCCTTGCTGGTCAGCTTCTGCGCGACGGCCAGCGTCTGGTCCCAGGTCTTCGGCAGGTCGGCCTCGGACAGGCCGGCCTTCTCGAACGCGGCCTCGCTGTAGTAGAGCGCGAGCGGCTCGATCTCCATCGGCAGGCCGTACACCTTGCCGTCGACGCTGCGTGCCTCGAGCAGACCGGGCAGGTAGTCCTTCTTGGACTCGTCGGACAGCGCGGATCCGAGGTCCTGCAGTACGCCGCCGTTGTAGTAGCGGAGGAAGTCGCCGGGGCTGATCAGGAAGATGTCGGGGCCCTGGCCGGACTGGAACGCGGTCTGCAGCGTCGACCCGTTCATGTAGTCCTTGTTCGGGACGTAGCGCAGCTTGACCTGGACGTCGTTGTTCTTGTTCCACTCGGCGACCGTGTCGACGAACCACTTGCTCTGCGGCCCCTGGTCGTCGGACGGGCCGTAGAAGTTCCAGAACGACAACTCCTTGGCGCTGCCGCCGGAGGAGTTGCCACCGCCACAGGCGGACAGCAGCGGTACGCCGGCAGCGGAGGCGGCGAGGGCCCCGAGCCCGCCGCGGAGGACGGACCGGCGGCTGAACCGGGCAGGGGAGGGTGTTACGGCCATCAGGTGCTCCTCGAAGGGCAATCGATTTCTCGCAATGTACGAGCGAGCGTCCGGCCGGTCAAGGGCGGACCGGGTGTCGATGTGATCAAGTCCGCCGATTCCCGCGTACACACAGGGTTTCGTCCCGGTCGTAGCCGTTGACACCGGCTCACCGCACTGCCTAATCTGCGGAAATCGATTTCTGAGACGAGAGGCGCTGGGATGCCAGTTGTGCCGAACCGTGCAGACCTGGTGGCACTGGGTCTACAGGCGGCGCGGGACGCCATCGAGACCGAAGCAGCAGCCGTGTCGGCCCTGGCCGACCGGCTCGACGGAGTGTTCCTGGAGGTGCTGGTCGCGGTCGCCCGGTGCGAGGGTCATCTGGTGGTGACCGGCCTCGGCAAGTCCGGTCTGGTCGGCCGGAAGATCGCGGCGACGCTCGCCAGCACCGGTACGCCGGCGACTTTCATCCACTCCGCCGACGCGCTGCACGGGGACTCCGGTGCGGTCACCTCACGCGATCTCGTCCTCGCTCTGTCCGCGTCGGGTGAGACCGCCGAGGTGTGCGCGTTCGCCCGGATGTTGCGCGAACGGGACATCCCGGTGATCGCGATGACCGGCCGGGAGGAGTCGACGCTGGCCCGGCTGGCGACGTACACGCTGGACACGATGGTCCTACGAGAGGCCGATCCCTTGAACCTCGCACCGACAGCCTCCACGACCGCGTCGCTGGCGATGGGCGACGCGCTCGCCTGCGCACTCGTCGTACTGCGGGAGTTCAGTCATCACGACTTCGCGCAGTTCCATCCGTCCGGTGCCTTGGGCAAGCGTCTGCTGGGGGACCAGGCATGACGGACGTCTGCGTGCTGGGCTCGTTCATGAAGGATCTGGTCGCGTCCGCGGAGCGGCGGCCGTTGCCGGGCGAGACGCTGCACGGGACGGGGTTCGCGGAGTTCCTCGGCGGGAAGGGCGTGAACCAGGCGATCGCGGCCGCGCGGATGGGCGCCCGTACGGCGATCGTCGGCACCATCGGCGAGGACCGGTACGGCGAGGAGTTCCTGGAACTGCTGGTGTCGAACGGCGTCGACACCTCATGGGTCGTCCGGCACCCGTCGCTCGGCACCGGGGTCGGGCTGCCGCTGGTGCTGCCCGACGGCGGGAACTCGATCATCATCGTGTCCCGCGCGAACGCAGCGATCACCACGCTGGACGTCGAGGCTGCCGCAGAGGTGATCTCGAGCAGCCGGGTGCTGGCGGTCCAGCTGGAACTGCCTCTCGAGGCGAGCCGAACCGCTCTGCGGCTCGCCTCAACTGCTGGGGTGACGACGATCCTCACGCCCGCTCCGGTCGGGCCGGTCGATCCGGCGCTCGCGTCGTACGTCGACATCCTCGTACCGAACGAGGTCGAGGCCGCGGCGCTGACCGGGCTGGACTGCGACGACGAGTCGCAGGTACCGATGATCGCGCGCAAACTCGCCGAGGACTGGGACCTGCGCGGCTGCGTCGTCACGCTCGGGGCCCGCGGAGCGTACGTCCTCGACCGGGCCAGCAGCTTCGAGGAACGAGTCGCGCCGTACGCCGTCGACACCGTGGACACGGTCGGCGCGGGCGACGCGTTCTGCGGTTCGCTCGCCGCCTCGCTCGCCGAGGGAGCCGGCCTGGTCGACGCCGTACGCCTCGCCAACGCCGCCGCGGCGCTCTCCACCACCGTCAACGGCGCCGCCGACTCCGCACCGGTCCGCGCGGCCGCTGTCGCGCTCCTGGAGTCGGCAGCCTCATGAGATCCTTTGGGTCGGATCGGGGTTAGAGTGCGATCCAGACGACCATCGGATCTCCAGCGGGGAGCGGGTATGACGACGATCTACGACGTCGCGCGTAGGTCGGGGGTGTCTCCGGCGACGGTCTCACGCGTACTGAGCGGCCGGCGGAACGTGGATCCCGAACTGTCCGAGAAGGTCCGCGCCGCGGTCGCCGAGCTCGGGTACCGCCCGAACGGCGTCGCCCGGAACCTGCGCAAGTCGTCGACGAACCTGTGGGCGGTGGTCATCTCCGACATCGAGAACCCGTTCTTCACCTCGCTCGTGCGCGGACTCGAGGACGTCGCCCAGACCGAGGGTTACCACGTCGTACTCTGCAACTCCGACGAGGACCCGGCCAAGGAAGCCGCGTACGCGTCGGCCGTGCTGACCGACCAGATGGCCGGCGTGGTGATCTCGCCGACGTCCACCGCGGAAGGCGTACAACTGCTCGCGGACGCGAAGATCCCGCTGGTGATGATCGACCGTCGCGTCGAGGGCGTCGAGGCGGACACCGTACTGGTCGACAACGAGCACGGTGCGTTCGAGGGCGTCAAACACTTGATCGACGGTGGATATCAGCGGATCGCCTGCATCACGGGGCCGCGGAAGGTGTCGACCGCGATGGACCGGCTGGCCGGGTACCGGTCGGCGCTGCGGGCGGGCGGGATCCGGTACGACAAGGACCTCGTCCGGCACGCCGACTTCCGCGAGGCAGGCGGGTACGCCGCGATGGAGAGCCTGCTCGAACTGCCGAATCCCCCCGAAGCCCTCTTCGCCACCAACAACCTGATGACCGTCGGCGCCCTGGAATGCCTTGCCCGCAAGGGACTCCGCGCCCCCGACGACATCGCGATCGTAGGCTTCGACGACATCCCCTGGGCCGACCTGGTCATCCCCAGCCTCACCACCGTCGCCCAACCCACCTACGAACTGGGCCGCACCGCCGCCATGCTCCTCAAAGACCGAACCACCTCCCCCGGCCGCCCACCCTCCACAGTCACCCTCCGCACCGAACTCCACATCCGAGCCACCTCAGCCCCGAAGAAGTAGACGAGCGGACTCAGGCCGGATCCATGTCGAAGCAACCTCCAGACATGTAGTCCGGATTGGCGCATCCCCTAGGTGGCAGGATCAGGCCAGGGAACGGCCACACCTGTTGCGTCTTGTGTTTGTCGAGCTCCCTCTTTTCCTCTGGTGATGCAGTCTCGTAGTTAACGTCTGCCTTCACACCGAGGAAGATTCCAAGGAGCCCCGCGGCCGTTCCAACTGCGCTGCCTCCCTTCATGACAGCCCCATACCCGCGAGGCACTGGAGATCCACCGCAAAGCCCCACCGAACATCGCAAGGCACTGGAACCCGTACGGGTAAGGGTTTCAGCTTCCGGAACACCCGCAATCGCGACGCCCTCTGTAAGCCTCGCGCCGCCGCCGCCCTCGCGCAGCCATTGAAGGAGTGGCCAGGTCTCTTTAGGGACACCCTCCACGCGGCCTTTGCCGAGGACATCTCCGCAGTGGGTCAGACAGCTGTTGGTGTTCAACTTATACGGATCACCGATGGTGTTGATGTTGTCGAGTTGGAGCTGCTGCGCCGCCAACCCATCTGGGAGGTCAACCGTGAACCGCTGACCTCCCGGCGTGAGCTGGTCAGCATAAATCTTGTTCCGAATAACGGTGAGCTTCTCCCCGTTGATGTTTTTCGGTAGCAAGTCAGTTCGTACCGTACGCACCTCTCCATTTACTTGTACCGACGTCTCGATTGACGCGTGCACGCCGGTCCACGTGATGGTAGCTGTACCTGGCGTGGTCGGGCCCCCGATCGACGCCGCCGCCCATCCGGGAAGCGGCTCGTTCCCATCGGGGTCGGTGTTGCTGATCGGGTTGGCATCTGCATACGAGTAGGTGGCGAGGGACTGGCTGGTGCTGGCTCGTCGCGGAAGAGCCGAATCAGTGGCCGTCCAATTGCTGAAGCGGGGGTCGTAGTAGCGGGCGCCGTAGTAGTAATAGCCGGTTTGGGGGTCTAGTTCTTTGCCGGTGTATTGGGCCGGGACGGGTTGCGAGGGGTGTTCGTCGTTCCAGGTTTCGCCGCCGGGGAAGTAGTTCAGGTGTTCGGCGATGGCGCCTGAGTCGTCGGTGACGTAGTTGGTCGAGCCTTGGTGGTCGGGGTGGTCCCAGTACTGGAGATCCTCGAGCTGCTGGTCGGGTTCGACCTGCTGGGTGAGGAGCTTCGAGCCGTTGATGTAGATGTGTTTGAAGGCTTTGCCGTCAACGGTCGAGTAGTTCTGGTTCGGGTAGATGTGGACGTTCGCATCGATCTTCTCGACCCGCCCACCCGACGGGTTGTAGAGGTACCGGCTGCTGGTGGTCCCGCCGGCGTTGTCGCACGATGTTGGCGCCTGACGCATCGTGGTGGCTTGGGTGTTCTCGTGGCTGCAAGCCAGGCGATTGTCTTCGTCCCAGATCAGTTGCCGGCGTGGGCCTGATTGGATCGCGCGGCTGATCTCATTTCCGTTCGAGTCGTACTGGAAAGTATAAAGACCGATCTTCGTGGCCTCGTGTGGCCGTGCTGAAGCGCCATAGGTGTAGCCATTGTTATAGCTGAGAGCACCATCGGTGGTACGCGAAGTGGGCGAGGTGATGGTGCGAGTCTGGTTCTTGTTGATGATGTCGGACAGAGCGTTGTAAGTGGTGTCGAGCGTGTACGCATCGGTCTTGTTTGCCTGCGGGGTATAGGTGCCGTCGGCATGGACCAGGCGGTACAGATCGTCGTATCGGTAGTTCTCGGTCGACGGACCGCCGACCTGGACCCCGACCTGCGGGCCTGGCGGCAGGGTGATCGCGTTGCTGAGCTTGGTGATGTTGCCGGCTGGGTCGTAGGCGTAGTTGAGGTTCTGGAACGTGTAGTTGCCGTGCGCTGCCGACAGCGACGATTTTAGATTGTCGACCCGGCGGGTCACCGGGTTCCGGGTCCAGGTGGTCGTTGTTCCGTTACCTGTGGCTTGAAGTAGCGGTAGACCGAACTTGTCGTAGTCGAGGCGAGTCAGATACGGGTAGGTGTGACCGGTCTTAGTGCCGGTGGCGCTGTCGACCTGACCGCCGGAGTTGTAGTGGTAGGTCAGGATCTCGGCATCGGGATAGCTGAGCTTGAGGACGCGGTTGAAGGAGTCGTACGTGTAACTCGTGGTGAACGAGCCCGGGAAGGAGCCGTGGTTGGTCACCATCCGGGTGTCCTTGGTGGTCTCGCCCAGCGCTCCGTACTCGAAGTCTTGGGTCCCGGCGGCATCGACGATGTGGACGATCCGGCCGGCGGTGTTGCGTGCCGCACCCGGTGCGCCGTAGGTGTAGGTCACGTTGTTGGCGGTGAAGACCGGATACCGGACGGCTTTCAGGCGGGTGTAGTCGTAGTCGTAGTTGACGACCTGCCCAACTGCCATGTTCGCGGTGTGCTTGGTGACCGCATTCCCAGCCAGGTCGTAAGCAGTGTCGGTTTCCCCACTGTCCGGGCTGATCACCGCGGTCGAGCGACCGAGAGCGTCGTAGACGGTTGACGTGACATGCCCGGCGTTGTCCGTGATCGAGGTCTTCTCGCCGAGGGGGTCGTAGCCGAAGCTGGTCCAGATGACAGCCTGAGAAGTGCCGCCGGCCGGGTTGAACTGCTTCACCGCGGTGGTTTCGCTCTTCACGTCGCTGTAGGTGCGGGCGGTCTTGCCGTTCGGATCGGTAGTGACGGTTTCGAACTGCGTCACGCCACCTCGATCCGTGCCGAATCCATGAGCCACAGTGGTGGACGTGCCATCTGACAATGTCGTCCTGACCGCGCGATCCATCACGTCGAACGTCGTCACCGTCGGCTGGACGCTGTCGATCGTCGCGTTGAACGAGGTGTTCGCCGCCCCCTTGGGTTCGGTGACGGGGAACGCGATCGTCGTGGCGCGACCGAACGCGTCGTAGGTCGTGTGCCCGGACACGGTCATCACATCGGTCGGAGCGGTGCCCGGGGTGGTCGACACGGTGGCGTCGGCTTTGGTCTGGACGGTTCGACCGAGGCCGTCGGTGAAGGTGATCGTGTCCATCGTGTCCGGCTTGTACGAACCGTCAGCCTGCCGGTCGGCGTGCCGCGCCACCGCGTACGGGATCACCGCCTCCGGGTGGTACTCGAACGCGATCGTGGTCCTGCCCGCGGCCGCTTCTTGCGGGGCGGTGGTCGAAGTGAGGCGGCCGAGGCTGTCGTAGGTGTTCCTGATGGTCTGATGGTTGATATCGGTCGAGGTGAGTTCGACCCCGAAGCGGTAGTCATGGGTCGAGGTGGAGACGTAACCGAACTGGTCGGTCACCGTCTCGGGGTAGTTCCCGACGACGGTGTCGTAGTCGTACGTCGTGGTCGCGCGCTGCCCGATCTTGTTGGCGGGATCGGTCACGGTCTTGAGATTCCCGCCGCGCAGCGGATCGGTGTCGGGGTAGTAGGTCGCGTCCGTGGTGGCTGCGGCTCCGTCGACGCCTCTGGCGTCGAGGAGATAGGAGCGGGTCTCGGTGATCTCGCCGGTGGCGCAGTCGACGTCGGAGTGCGTGTGCCGTTTCACGATGCCACCGACGACGGTCTTGGCATCACTGGCCTCGGTGATTCCGGTGGTGGGGCAGGTGGTGTAGGCGGTCGTCGAGGTGACGTCGTCAGCGGTGCCAGGCTCCCCCGCTGCCAGGCTTGAAATCTCGTTGCCGTTGCTGTCGTAGTCAGCCGTCGAATAGGTCGCCTTACCGGCGCTGGTCTGTCCCTCGAAGAACGATTGGTCGCTGCGGGATGCGAACGGGAAGAGGGTCGCGGTCGTGCTGTTCAAATCCGCCGTGCCGTTCGCGTTGTTGATGTCGCGGACGGTGTACGCGGTATCGGTCTGCGTGAACTTGTGGCCGGATGCGTCCACGGTGACCATCGAGACCGGAAGGCCCTTGGTGTAGTACGAGTCGGTGCGGTAGCTCGTCGTCGTGGACCGGTAGACCGGGTCGCCGGTGGCCACGGTGTTGTGCTGGCTGGCGGCGACTTGGGCGTAGCCGCGGAACTCACGCTCCTTACGGTCATAAACCCCGCCGGAATAGGTGTAGGTGGTTTCGCTGATTTCGGCGCCGTCGCCGGGGTGCCCGTCGGTGCTGGTGAGCTTGGAGAGGACCCACTTGGACTGTGGCTGGTCGGCGGTGTTGCCGTCCCGGCTGTAGTCGAAGGCCGTGGTCGCGCGGCTGGAGCCCTGCCCAAGCGGGAGGGTGACTTGCTTGAGGAGGTTGGTGCGGCCGGTGGTGTTCTGGGCGACGGTGAGTTGGCCGTCGCTGGTGGAGGAGAGGTGGTCTACCAGACCGTCGCCGTTGATGTCCCGCAGTGCCTGTTCGGAGCGAGACCGGCCGTCGGTATTCTCTTGGCCGGGGTTGAACACGGCGAACCCGCCAACGAACGGGATCCCGAACCCGAGGGTGAAGTAGGCGCCATGGCCGAAGGTGGCGTTGGTGTCTCTGGCGATTTCGCCGTTCAGGGCGCCGGTGAACGGCACGGGGTCGGCGAAACTGGTGCCGGTGTTGAACGCGACCTGGATCGGGTCGCCAGCGTGGCTGGCTTGCAGGACCCGGTCGGCCAGCCCGTCACCGTTCAGGTCGGCCAGGGTGGCCTTGGTGAAGGTGGTGCCCCAGGACAACGAAGCGCCGCCGGCGAAGCCGTAGAAGTCGGTGTTGAAGCCGAGGTTGAGGCCGTCGTCCTCGCCGTTGCCGGCGTTGACCTGGCCGGCGCCGGGCCAGGTCTCGGGGTCGGCGAAGCGGTAGCCGAGATTGAGCGCGACCTTGCCGCGCAGTCCTGGGTCGACGGTTTGGCTGGTGCCGTAGACCCGGTCGGGTAGTGAGTCGCCGTTGACGTCGATCAGGTCGAAGCGGGCGTCGGCGGTGGTTTGCCCGAAGCTTCCGCCCAGCCCCAAGGCGATCATGCCGTCCCCGGCCTGAGAGGTGTTCGCGGAGCTGTGGCCGTCCGGGGCGGCCTTGTCGCGGCCGTTCACGATCGTGACCGACGGCGCACCGGGGGACAGGGTCCGGGCGGTGTTCCGGCTCGACCGGGCCGTGCCATCAGGCAGGCCGCCCGGTGCGGTGGCGTCGAGTTCGGTGGTGCCGAGCCCGCCGGTCGGGTCCGTGTACTGGATGCCGTTCGGGGTGACCACGTCGGGGAACCCGTCGCCGTTCATGTCCAGGAAATCGGTCAGGTTCGGAGAGTTCCCGCTGGACACGCTCAGCGCGACCGAGGCGCCGGCCTCGACACCGCCGGTCTTGGACAGCCCGTCGGACTTGGCCTTGCGGGGGATCGCGATGTCGGTGGCGGAGACGCCGCTGCTGCCGGCGTCGTCGAGTGAGGTCGCGCCGAGCCGTGAACTCGACGCCCCGTCCGCGGTGGCCCAGGAGTCGTTGCCGGCCTGCCAGCGGTGATCCTTCAACGCCGCGGTGAACGGGACGGCGGGGGGCGGGGTGACCTGCGGGTCGTGGGAGAAGTCGTCGGCCTGACCGTCGGGGTCGACGCTGTCAGGGAGCTGGTCGACCCAGTCGCTGGTGATGGCCAGGTCGCCCTCGTTGATCGCAGACTCGGCGCGGTCGCCGTGCGCGTTGTAGCCGATCACGCCCCAGCCTCGATACGGCTGCGCGAACGCGGCGTTGTCCAGGGCTTTCACATGCAGCGCCGACGGGCGTGGTGCGTTCGGGCCGCCCAGGGTGTCGGTCACGACGTGGCTAGTGATCAACGGTGACAGCGCCGCCACCGCCGCGGTGTCCTCCCCGCCCAGACTGTAGTCGTAGAACAGCGTGTCACCACCGTTCGCGGTGACCGTGATCGTGCCAGGCTCCGACCTGACCTGCCCGTTGATGATCGTGAAGCTGCCCTTCCCGGCCAGCTCACCCACCCCACCGGCCCCACCGGCCGAGATACGTTTGACGGTGAACACCACCGTGCCCGACGGCGGCGTCGTCTGCCCCGGGGTCACGACCAGGCCCGGAGTCACGCCGACCTGCACCGCGCCGCCGCCCACACTCGGCACGACCACGCCCGGCTGCGCCCCGGACAGGTCGTCGATCGGGTACATGTCGGCATCCACGACCGGGTCCATCACGATCACCGGGTTCCCCGCCCCGTCGGTGACCCGGTCCACGCCCTGCCCGGACGCGACCGCGGTGTAGTAGGCGTGCGGCGTCCAGCCGAACGCCTGCAGGTCGACCGGCGAATCAGCCTTGATCCGCCAGGTCAGCACCTGCCCCTTGATCACCGAGATGTCGAGGTTCACCGGCACCGTCCCGGTCGCCGTCCCGGCCACCGCCTGATCCAGCACCGCGGTGCCGTCCCGGAACACCTGCACAGCCACGTCGTCGCTGGTCGCGAGGGTCTTGGTGAAATCACCGGCCAGGTGCAGCGTCCCGGTCAACGGCGCCTTCACCTGCACCCCCGGACCGCTGCGCCCGGCCAGGGTGAAGTCCCGGGCCGCGTCGAACCGGTACTCCGGCAGCCCGTTCACATCCCGCGACCCGCCATCACCCAGATACGTCACCACCGGATCCCACGCCACCGCATCCAACGACCCGTCGTTACGCGACCCGACCCGGAAGTACAGCCGGTCGCCGCGCTTCACCGTGATGTCGCTGACCCCGCGTGCCGGAACATGATCGGTGGTGTCGTCCTTCCCGATCACGTCCGACCACACCTCATCGGTCTCGTCCTGGATCGCGACCCGCACCCCGTCCGCGACCGCAGACGCCGCCCGCGCCACGGCGGTCGTCGGGTCGAGCTTGACCGCGCCGGTGACCTGGACGTGCCCGTCGAACGGCGCCACCCAACGCCGCACCGTGTCCAACAGAGGGAACGAGGTGTCCAACCGGGCCTGCTCGGCCGGATCCACCCCCGGCAACTTGGCGGTGTCCAAACGCCCCGCCGTCACCGGCGCCGGCGTCGCCGCACTGTTGTTCAACCCATACACCGGCACCCCACCAGCACCCAGACGACCGAACCACACATCACCCCCAGCCACCACATCGGTAATACCGTCCGCGTTCACGTCCGCGAAATACCTGTCCGTCGACGACGTCGACCGCACCCAATCCAACTGCGCCGACACCCCCACCGGCCCGATCCCCGGAAACCCCTCAACCCCCACCGTCGACGACCGCGACGACTCGTGCCCAAACCCACCCGGCAAATCCAGCAACACCGCCGAATCCGAAAACGCCAACACCCCACCCGGCCTCGCCAGATTCTTGCGGTACTTCACCTGCCCGTGCTCATCCCGGAACACCTTGTCCGGCAGATTGTCACCATCAACATCCATCAACGCCAACACACCCACACTCGACGACGACGAACTCCCCGTCTTCACCCCCACCGAACCCGGCTTCACCGGCAAATCCGGATTCCACCCCTCATACGAATGCCGATCCTTCCCCGCACTCGCATTCGACCCCAACATGCTCGCGCCGCCCAACGCCCCACCAACATTCAACGCCGCATCATCCAAACCATCCGACGGCACGTTCCAGCCCGCCGACTCAAACCCGTGATACGTCCCCGCCGCATCCCGAATGTCGTCGTAGTAGTCGAAGTCATGCTTTCCTACCAGCGCATCGGCCGCATCGTGCTGTTCCAACGACGCCAGCAGGGTCTTGCCGAACGCGCCGGTGCGGTAGTTCAGCACGTAGCGTCGTACCAGGGCATTGTTGAACGTGACATCGATGTGGCGCAGCAGGTCTGCGGTGACGCGCTTGAAGCCGGCCCGCGCATCAATGCTCTTGTCACCCCGCAGGCCCTCGCCCAAGTCCCGGTCGCGCACGAATGAGACCGCGTACTTGCCCTCCACATCACCTCGGCCGGTCCAGGTGATCCTCTGCACGTACAAGTTGCGGCCCATGACGGTGCCGCCGTCCACACCCGGATCCGTCACCAGCGCGTAGTGGTAGCGCATCAAGTTGTCGTGCACGTCGCGGATCTCACGGAGCCCCCACTCCGCGATGTCACCCGTGTCGTCGGCCAGCGTCGCGCCCGTGCCACCGTAGAACGAATGCGTACCGGACTTGTCCACGACCTCCCACGAATAGTTCTTCGGGTCCGTTCCGTGCCGCACGATCTTCGCGAAACCGCCCTCCACGCGCGTGTGGAACACCCGCTCCGCCACCCGCGGCACGGCCGGGCCACGGTTCGCGACGGGGGTCAGCTCGACGCCGTTCAGCAGATACGACTCGGTCTCCGTCGCCGCGTCATAGCGCGGCACACCCCACCGCGTGTCCACCGAGATCATCGGCGACGCGACGCTCCACCCCATCCCCGTCCAGCTGTCGCCGCCACTCGACGAGTACCCGACCCCGACGCTCGGCTGCATCCCGGCCCGACCGGACGGCACGTCGACCGAGAAACTCACGTTGGCATCACCGGACGACGAACCGCCCACGGCAGAAGCCACATCCACCCCGGCAGTCGGTGTGCCGGCCGTGATCCCCTTCAACTGATTCGGATCGAACGAGACACCCTCAGGTCCCTCCGGCGGCGTCACCGAGCCGGCCGTCGAGGTGCTGCCCGCACCAGCTCCCGGGGCGGCCGCCGACAGCACGGTTCCCGCCAGCCGGAACGCAGGGGCGCCGATCGCGACGCCCGGCACCGTCCGGGCCAGCGACGCGACCAACGCGAACGCCAGGCAGCCGGCCACAACCCGCAGGCGACCGCTCAGCTTCAGCAAGCCGGCAGCACGGATATCCGTTGCTCGTCTTCCACCACGCGGCAGCACCGACCGCTTGAGTCCGCCCATGACGCTCACTCCGTACGGAAAGCGGACCAGCTGCAGACAGGGAGCTGCACACCGGCCCAGACAAAGACCTCTGAGACGAGAGTGAGTCAACCGACTGATTCAGCTCCGGAGGAATCCTGGAAGCTGGCTGAACTGACCGCCCAGCTGTTCCGGATTCAGCGCAGGAGCTCCACCTGAGTCAGTTCCTGATTGCCGGGCGTGACGAGGGTCAGCCGATAGTGCTGGTATTCGCCCGGATTCGCGATGGTGAAGGGACGGGTTTGGCATCGCCAACGGAACGTCTCGTCGCTGCGCACATCGAGAACCCGCCACGTGGTGCGATCGGTCGATGCCTCCAGGCGCCAAGCAGTGGGGGCAGCATCGGCCTCAGCCGAGGTGAGTGTGTACATGGTGGCCGTAGACGGCGTCGGGAGGGACCAAGTGGTCGCGGGCTCCAGCTGCGCCGACGTTGCGGAGGTGTCGTCGAAGAGGGGGTTGGTCGGGTCGGTCGGGATCAGGTCGACCAGGGGTGCGGCTACGCGGTCGTCCGAGGTGAGCGCGGGAGGGAGTTCCAGGGTGGCCCAGTCGGAGGGAGTCGCGCCGAGGGTGAAGGTGAGCTCGGATGCCGCGGTCAGGTCAGCGTGGGTGATGGATGCCGCCGGCAACTGCTTGCCGTCGACGGCAACCTCTTGGACGTAAGGGTTTTCGACGCCGGATGCAGTGATGGTCAACGGCGCGCCGCCCAACGGCGAGAGGACCACCCGCGGGAAGAGCGGTGAACCGATCGCGTACTCCGGTGCGCCGACGCGCAGCGGATACAGGCCGAGCGCGGCGAACAGGTACCACGCGGACATCTCCCCGTTGTCCTCGTCGCCGGGGTAGCCCTGGCCGATCTGCTCCCCGACGTACAGCCGGTCCAGCACCTCACGCACGATCGCCTGCGTCTTGTACGGCGCACCGGCGTAGTTGTACATCCACGCGATGTGGTGCGCCGGCTGGTTCGAGAAGCCGAACTGACCCATCCGGACGGCCTGCGCCTCGACCATCTCGTGGATGACGATCGCGTACGTACCCTTCTTCACGGCCAGCTCCGGCGTCGCGAAGAACGCGTCGAGCTTGGCCTCCAGGCCGCGTGGACCGCCGTACAGGTTCGCGAGCCCGCGGGGATCGTGCGCGACGTGGAACGCGAAGTTCCACCCGTCGGTCTCGGTGAAGTCGCCGCCCCACTCCTCCGGGTCGAACTCGGCCGGCGTCCTGGCGAAGGTTCCGTCCGGACGGCGGCCCTGGAAGAAGTTCACCGCGTCGTCGAACAGCAGTACATAGTTCCGCGAACGACGAAGCAGGTACGCGGCCTCCTCGAGCAACTGCTCACGGCGCTCAGCAAACTGCTCGGCCAACTGCAAGGCCATCTGCGCGAGGCCGAAGTCGTTCAGGTACGCCTCGAGCGACCACGACACGCTCTCCTCGGTGTCCGTGCTCACGTACCCAGCGAAGAACCCGGTCTCGACACCCTTCCGGCCGACCTCGGTCGCCTCCGGCGCGACGGTCGCGTTCCGCAGACCCGCCTCGTACGTCGCCAACGGATCCGGCAACGCGATGCCCTTCAAATAGGCGTCCGCGAACGACACGTCCGAACTCGTCCCGGTCATGCAGTCCGCGTACCCGGGCGACGACCAGCGCGCGATCCACCCGCCGTCGCGGTACTGCTGTACGAACCCGTCCACCAGCTCGGCGGTCAACTCCGGGTACAACAACGCGTACGCCGGCCACGCGGTCCGGTACGTGTCCCAGAACCCGTTGTTCACATACATCTTCCCGGACCTGACCACCGCGTTCGTGACGAACCGACTGGCCTCCCCTTCTGGGGGCAGTACCGGGCTGGCATACCGGTACTCCGGGTTCTCCACACTCGCCACGTTCTCGAAGTGCGAGTTGGGATAAAGGTTCAACCGGTACAGATTGCCGTACACGGTCCGCAACTGCGGCGCCGTCGCGCCCTCCGGGCGGATGACCGCGAGCCGCTCGTTCCAGATCGCGTTCGCGGCGGCCTGGACCTCCTCGAACGTACGACCATCGAGCTCGAGCGACAGGTTGTGCCGCGCCTGGTCCACGCTGATGAACGAGGTCGCGATCCGCAGCGTCACCTCGTCCCGGTCGAACGTAGCGGCGCGCGCGTTGGCCCGCCCGCCGGACGTCGCACCGAACCGCGTAGGCGCCGCGGAGAACACGCCGTAGCAGTACATCCGGGTGAGGCCCGATTCGGACCGCGACGATCCGTTCTCGACCCACCCGGTGACGGCGGCTCCGTCGTACGCGAACTCGCCGTTCTCGTCGATCGTGTCGAAGACCAGGTGCCGCCCGACTGCGTCCGCCGGGAACGTGAACCGGAAGATCGCACCGTGGTCGGTCGGCGTCAGCTCGGCGCGGAGACCGTTCGCGAGCGTGACCGCGTACAGGTCGGGCCGCGCGAGCTCGTCCTCGTGGCTGAACGCGACCGCCCGCTCGGCCGGGTCGCCCAGCGGTTCCGCGGCGGAGACCGGCATGATCGTGAGCTGGTTGCGATCCCCCATCCACGGGCTTGGCTGGTGCGAGAACGTGAGGCCCTGCAACTCCGGACGGTTGTCGGCGTTGTTGGCGCGGTGGTACTCGTACGGCCAGCGGTACGTCGACGCGTCGGTGACCGGCGTGAGGAAGTTGAACCCGTTCGGCCACGCCGTGATCGGCAGCGTGTTGCCGCGGGAGAAGTCGTGGCTGGCGTTCGTACCGCGCCGCGTGTCGACGTACGCCGCCAGATCCGACCCGTCCGGCTCCGCCGGCGCCGGCCCGACCTCGACGTCGTCGATCCACCCCGCGAAATCGCCCGAGCCCGGCGCGTCGACCACCAGGACGAGCTGCGCGATCGTACGGCCCGCGGCCGCGGTCAGGTCGACCTGTACGTCGTTCCACTGGTCGGCGTACAGGATCTTCGCCGCGCCCTGCCCCGCGGCACCGGCGGGCTTACCGTACTGATCGAGACCAAGAAACCGGGACCCGTCCGCGAACACGACCTCGACGGCCGCGTACGTCGCCGCATAGGTCAGCGCCGCGTCCAGCTCCGGATAGACCTTGTACCGCAGCCGATCCCCCGCGGCGACCACCTGCCCGCCACCGGGCAGCACCACCTCCTGCCGCCCACCGGCGACGCCCGAATACCGCGTCCCGTCCACGCTGCTGAATCCGCCCCGCGAACTCGTCGGGCCGCCCGGTCCACCGCCAGTCTCGATCTGCACGGGGCAATCCTACGAATCAATGCGGCGGCGCGGGTGGAACGTTTCCATCGTGGACCCAGGCGACGTAGTCGCGGGCGATCTCGGTGTCGGGACGCAGGCGAAGGCCGTGCGCCAAGGCCCGGTCGTTGACGAGCTGGAAGGTGCCGTCGTTCGAGCCGTCGTGCGGCAGGTGGAAGCGGTCGACCGCCGGAGACCAGTCGATCGGCGGGGAATCGGGTACGACCGAACGCCAGGTCTCGGCAAGGTCCGCCATCCGATGGGTCGGGCCGACGACGTTGAACGGGCCCGGGACCGCGTCGACCGTCACGTGCAGAAGGAAAGCGGCCAGGTCCCGCGCGTCGATGTACTGGATCGGCTGGTCCGGACGCGCGGCACACTCCATCGGCAACCCGTGCGCCAGAGCCCAGCCCCAGTTGCCGAAGTCCGGGTTGTACGGCCCGACGACGAAGCCCGAGCGGATCGCCGTCGTGCGGGCACCGAAAGTGGCGGTGAGCAACGATTCGTTGCGGACCTTGGACGGGCCGTACAGGTCCATCGTGAACTGGTCCTCAGCAGCGCCGGCCGGCCAGTCGAGCAGCGGAGCCGACTCGGTCATGCCAGGCGTGGTCTTGCTCGCGTAGACGGCGATCGAGGACATGTACGTGTAGTGGGCGCAGCGGTCCCGGAGTACGGCGGCGCTCAGCGACACCTCGCGGACCAGGAGACCCGACATGTCGATCACACCGTCCCACTCGCCGTCGGCCAGCGCGTCCGGCGCGGCACGGTCGCCGACGATCCGGCGTACGGACGGGAACAGCGATGGGTTGGTGCGGCCGCGGTTGAAGAGCGTGACCTCGTGGTCGTCGCGCAATGCCGCTTCCACCACATGGCGGCCGAGGTTCTTCGTACCACCGAGGACGAGCAGCCTCACGACAGCTGCTCCAGCAGGTCTGCGAGTTCGGCAAGCAGCGGCGGGATCCATTCGGACGAGCCGGGGATCGTCCGTACGCCCTCCGCCAGCACGAACGTCAACGCGAGCAGGCAGAAGCACGCCCCGCCGACGAGCAGTTGCCGATCCACCAGAAACGGATCGGTCCCCGACACCTCGACGTACCGCGCGACGATCGGGCCGCGGTCGTAGCCGAGGGCAACGGCATCACGGATCAACGTGTACAGGTCGCTCAGGTGCGGCGCGAGGTACGTCAGCGGCCAGTCGACCGCGGTCCAGCGGGTGCCGTCCGTGACCAGGTTCTTCGGTACGAAGTCGCCGTGCACGACGCCGAGCGGCGCGTCCTCGTGCAGCCGTTCGAGCGCCTCCACCAACGGCTCCAGGTCGAGCTCGATCCGGCCCGCGAGCTCCTTGACCCGCGCCGGCGGGAACCCGGACGGTCCGTCCACCGCCTTGCCGTGGATCTGCGCCGCCAGCTCGGCCGCCGCCAGGAACCCGTCCGCGGTCGGCTCCTGCTCCAGCGTCACCCGGCCGACGTCGGCCATCACGATCACGCCGTCCGCGCCGTACAGCAGCTCCGGCGCCGGCAGCCCGAGCGGTACGACGTACCGCTGGTACGCAGCCACTTCGCCGGCCTGTGCGTCCGTCCCGCGCTTCGCGATCACACTCCGCAGCCCGTACGACAACCGCCAGACCTCCGACGAGCCCCACTGCCGTAACAGCTCGGGATGCACCGCCTCCAGCTCCGGCGCCGCCGTCACGTCCAGCACCACGTCCCGCGGAATCCAGCCTGGAACCATCCGAGAAGTAGACCACGCACCGTCGCCACCGCGCCGCCGAATTAGGGTGTGCACATGACCAACAGCGCTTGGGGCTTCGGCCTTGCCACCGTGACCACCTCCGGTGACGTCCTCGACGTCTGGTACCCGGCGCCCGCGCTCGGGTCCCGGCCGGACGACGCCAAGGCCCCGGCCGAGCTGGTCGCCGCCGAGGGGAACGACGACCTCCGGCAGGTACGGCGTCAGGTGGTCGCGACCGAGATCGCGCTGGACGACGCCCCGAGCGGTACGGCGGACGCGTACCTGCGGCTGCACCTGCTCAGCCACCGCCTGGTCCGTCCGCACGGCGTGAACCTGGACGGCATCTTCGGCGCCCTGCCCAACAACGCGTGGACCTCGCTCGGCCCGGTCCCGGTCGACGAGATCGAGAACGTCCGGCTCCGGACCCGGGCCGCCGGTCAGCACCTGAGCGTGACGAGCGTCGACAAGTTCCCGCGGATGACGGACTACGTCGTACCGTCCGGGGTCCGGATCGGCGACGCGGACCGGGTCCGGCTCGGCGCGCACCTGGCCGCGGGGACCACGGTCATGCACGAGGGCTTCGTGAACTTCAACGCCGGCACGCTCGGCACGTCGATGGTCGAGGGCCGGATCGTCGCCGGGGTGGTGGTCGACGACGGCAGCGACATCGGCGCCGGCGCGTCGATCATGGGCACCCTGTCCGGCGGCGGCAAGCAGGTCATCTCGATCGGCAAGCGCTGCCTGCTCGGCGCGAACGGCGGCACCGGGATCTCGCTCGGCGACGACTGCGTGGTCGAGGCGGGGCTGTACGTGACGGCCGGTACGAAGGTGACGCTGCCGGACGGCAGCGTGGTCAAGGCCCGCGACCTGTCCGGTCAGCCGGGTCTGCTGTTCATCCGCAACTCGGTCAGCGGCGCCGTCGAGGCCCGCCCGCGCAAGGGCGAAGGCATCACGCTGAACGAGGCGCTGCACGCCAACGCCTGATCATTCGAAAGTATGAACTCGGCAACCAGCGTGGGGCTGTGCACGTCGTACAGGAACCTGTCACCCGCCCTTGTCCGTTGGGAGCGGTATGCCGATGAAACGTGGTGCCCTCGTGGTCCTGGGGGGCATCGGCGTGCTCAGCCTCGCGATCGGGGCCGGGGTCGCGTGGCTGGGCGGTAAGCACGTCGGCAACCTCCTGCCGCCGCCGGAACAGTGCACGGCGACCGTCAACGGCCAGCTGGTCGTGATGGACTTCGAGCAGGCCGAGTCCGCGGCGATCATCGCCGGGATCGCGGTCCGGCGCGGGCTGCCGGCGCGGGCGGCGACGATCGCGCTCGCCACGGCGTACCAGGAGTCCAACCTGCGCAACCTCGCGCACGGTGACCGCGACTCGCTCGGGCTGTTCCAGCAGCGGCCGTCACAGGGCTGGGGTACGGCGAAGCAGGTCCAGGACCCGTACTACGCGACCGGCAAGTTCTACGACGCGCTGGTGAAGATCAAGAACTACCAGAAGCTCGCGATCACGGTCGCCGCGGACAAGGTGCAGCGCAGCGCGTTCCCGAACGCGTACGCCGATCACGAGGCGGACGCGCGGGTGCTGGCGTCCGCGCTGACCGGGCAGTCGAAGAGCGTGTTCAGCTGCACCGTGAACAGCGAGGACGTGGCGCAGGAGACGATGGGCGCGAACGGGCTGACCCCGCGCGCGGAGGCGGTTCGGAAGGACCTGCTCCGGACGTTCGGGAAGCTGTCGACCGGCGGGTACGAGCCCGGTGGCGTACGGACCGGGCACATGGAAGGGTCGGCGCACTACGACGGGCGGGCGATCGACGTGTTCGTCCGGCCGATCTCGGCGGCGAACACCACCAAGGGGTGGGCGATGGCGCAGTACCTGGTCGCCCGGGCGAAGCTGCTGAACATCAAGACGGTCATCTTCAGCGACAAGATCTGGACCGCCGGCAGCAAGTCCGACGACGGCTGGCGTCCCTACACCCCACCCGAACGCTCCGGCGACCCCAAAATCCTCCGCCACCTCGACCACGTCCACGTGGACGTCGCGGAACAGTAGTAGCACTGTAGACCGCCCGGAGTTATGCCCTCACTCTGGGTGCATGACTGATCTGGGGGCAAGGCACCGGCCGAACATCCTGTTCAACCTGGTCGGTGTGGTGTTGATCGTGGCAGGCGCAGTCCTGGCCATCTACGGGCTTGTCGCGGCGGTCGGGGTGCTGCGGTCGTTCGACCCGCTGCACGGCGACGGGCCGCCGCTGGGGATCACCGACGGGCTGACGACGGCGTTCTGGGGCATCATCGTGTTCACCATCGGCCGGTACTTCTGGCGCGGGGCGCGGAAACGCGGTGCCCGGGATCGGTTCGGGCGGTTGTTGATCATCGCCGGGTACTTGCTGCTCGGCGTCGGCCTGGACACCGGACTGCACGCCGCGAGCGGGCTGTGGACCGAGGGCGGCGGTAACGGTGGCCCGGTGCTGGTGAAGACGCTGGTGACGATCGCGGTCTGGGGGCTGCCCGGTTCCCTGCTGGCCGCGATCGGCTTCAAGCTGGCGAACGAGAAGGCACTCGCAAAGGCGGAGGTCAAGGGCTCCGTCAACTACAAGGTCGAGCAGGGCTAAGAAAGCAGGGCGCCCTCACGACGGGGACGCCCTGCTCCTTCTGTGTTCAGCTGCTTACTCGTCGTGCTCCTGCGGCGGGAGTGCGGCGGTCTCCCTCACTCCCCGCTTTCTTTCTTCTACTCGTCGTGCTCCTGGGGCGGGAGTGCGGCGACCTCCCTCACTCCCCGCCTTTCTGCTTCTACTCGTCGTGCTCCTGGGGCGGGAGTGCGGCGATGAAGGGATGATCTTTGTCGATCTTGCCGAGCTTGGAGGCGCCGCCGGGGGAGCCGAGGTCGTTGAAGAAGTCGACGTTCGCGGTGTAGTAGTCCTTCCACTGCTCCGGGGTGTCGTCCTCGTAGTAGATCGCCTCCACCGGGCAGACCGGCTCACAGGCTCCGCAGTCGACGCACTCGTCGGGGTGGATGTACAGCATCCGGTTGCCCTCGTAGATGCAGTCGACGGGGCACTCCTCGACACACGCGAGGTCCTTCAGGTCAACACACGGCTGCGCGATGACGTAGGTCACTGCTACTCCTCCTATGGCAGGCAAGCGCAGCGCTGAGTTCGGGGTGCTGCGATGCGGTGATGCGGTGATCTCTAGTATCACGGTAGTACGTCGCCCACTTTGCCAGGAGTCCGGATCGTGTCAGGCCTTGGTGTCCGTGATATCGGCCACCGTGTCGTCGTCCGGCACCGCATCCCCGGCGGCCTCACCGACGTGATCGGCGTCCTGCAGGCCTGGACGCCGGACCTGGTCACCGTCCGGCACGCGGACAGCACGCTGTACGAGATCCCGCCCGCGGACGTGACCGCGGCGAAGCAGATCCCGGAAATGCCGCTCCGCCCGGTCGACGTCGACCAACTGTTCCTGACCGCCGCCCTGGGCCGCCCGGCCGCGGAGACGGCCCACATCGGCCAGTGGTTGCTGCGAGCATCAGCCGGCTGGACCGGCCGCGCCAACTCCCTCCTCCCGGCCGGAAACCCCGGCGTCCCCGTCGCCGAAGCTCTGAACCGAACCGCCGCGTTCTACACCGACCGGCAGCTGGTTCCACAGGTGCAGGTACGCGTCGGCAGCCCCCAGGACCAGGAGATTCGTGCTCTCGGCTGGGTGGACGCCCGCCCGGGGCAGTCCGACGTACTTGTTATGCACACCACCGTCGACCACGTGAACGGCTTGCCTGGGTACGACGTGCAGCTGACTGAGCGGCCGAATGCGGCGTGGTACGGGACTGCTTTCGAGGGCCCAGTACCGGAAGTTGCTCCGCGGGTGCTCGAAGGTGCAGCCAAGGGGGTGTTTGCGGCGGTCGTGTTGGACGGCGCGGTGGTGGCGGTCGGACGCGGGTCTATGACGGGGCACTGGCTGGGGGTGGACTCGATCCGGGTGGTGGACGGGTTCCGGCGGCGGGGGCTCGGTACGGCGATCGTGCAGGGCCTCGCCCGCTGGGCAGGTCCGCACGGCGGCCGTCGTACCTACCTGGAAGTCCTGCTGGAGAACACCCCCGCCATGGCGACCTACACTCGCCTCGGCTACCAAGAGGCCTACCGCTACCGGTACCTCACCAACCGCTGAGCCGCAGCAGCCCCAACGAGCGCCAGCACCACAAACCCCGCCAGTACGACGCTCAGCGCCCGCCCGGGATCATCAGCGAGCGCAGTGTAGGTAGAGCCCGCCACAGCAACCCCCAACGCGCCCGACAGCTGGGCGTTGGTAGCCACAACCCCAGACAGATCAGCCGCGTACGCGGGCGAAAGGCTGGACGTCACAGCACCGATCAACGTGTTGGCGCTGATCCCAAGCCCTGTCCCGCCAACACCAAGCAGCACAAACAACAGCAATCCGCTGCGGCCACCAAGCACCAGGTAGAGCAGCACGCACAAGTACCCAACAGCCAGCACCACACAGCCCACAACAGGCATCCACTGCACTCCCCTGCGCAGTCTTGGCAGCACAGGCCCCGCCAGCCCGAATGCAGCCACCCAGACCACCATGGCGAACCCCGAGTACGCCGGACCCTTGTGCAGACCGCCCTGCAGGTAGAGAGCCAGTACGAACAGCAGCGCGAAGTACGAGCCACTCGTACAGCCATGCGCCAGCAGACCAGCCCGCACGGACCGGCTGGCCAGCACCTCACGGGCGATCAACGGACGTCCACCGCGGGCAGCCGTACGCCGTTCGCCGTACTCGAACAGCGCAAGAGCCGGGAGACTCAACAGCAGACACAGCCAGGACCAGGTGGGCCAGCCGCGTTCGGCGCCGAGCAGGAGCGGCACGATGACGAGCAGAACCGTTGTACACAAGGCGAGTACGCCACTCAGATCCAGCCGATCGCGCCGACCAGGCGGATCCGGCGGAAGCAACCGGCGGCCGGCAACAGCCAGGCCGATGCCGATCGGGACGTTCACCAGGAAGATCGGCCGCCAGCCGGTACCGAACAGGTTCGCGGCGATCAGCACACCACCGAGCAGCTGACCGGCCACGGCCCCGCCTGACAGCGCGATCGAGAAGTATCCGAGCGCCTTCAGCCGGTCCCGGCCGTGGAAGTGCAGCTGGATGCCGCTGAGCACCTGCGGCACCATCAGCGCGGCCCCGGCGCCTTGGACGAAGCGCGCGCCAACCAGAGTGGCGATCCCGGGCGCGAGACCGCAGGCCAGCGAGGCGGCGGTGAAGACGGTCAGCCCGAGCAGGAACGTCCGCCGGTACCCGAGCGACGTACCGAGCCGGGCGCCGGTGATGAGCAGCACCGCGAACGCGACGACGTACCCGGACACGACCAGGCCGACCGCACCCGGCGACGCCTGCAGATCGGTCCCGATCGACGGTCCGGCGATGTTCGCCACGGCGGTGTCGATGTTGGCCATGAACTGACCGGTGAGCAGCACGGTGAGCACCGCGCCCCGGTTGCGAGTGTTGAGCACGCGCATACAACGGTGTGAGCCCGTCGTCATGTGAGGGCGTTAGGCTGCCGGGCTATGGCGGATCCTGTGGTCGAGCGGCCGGAGTACGCGGGCGATTTCGAGGGCACGGTGCGGGTGCAGTACACGCCGCACCCGGACGACGGGGTGGCGGACCCGGGCGAGATCGTCTGGACCTGGGTGCCGTTCGAGGAGGACTACACGCGCGGCAAGGACCGGCCGGTGCTGGTGGTCGGCTGGGACGAGCCGTACCTGCTGGCACTCATCCTGACCAGCAAGGACCACGACCGCGACGCCGCCGACGAGGCGCGCTGGGGCCGGGTCTGGATGGACATCGGCAGCGGCCAGTGGGACAAGGAGCACCGCCGCAGCGAGGTCCGCCTGGACCGGGTACTGCGGATCGACCCGCGGCAGGTCCGCCGCGAGGGCTCGGTCATCGAGGAGGCCCTCTTCGACCAGGTCGCGGCGGAACTACACAAACTGCACCGGAGCTAGTTCGGCTTCCGGCCCGGTGGCGTGGTCGTGCCTGGCGGGGGCGTCACCGTGGTCCCGGGCTTCGGGCCGCAGCGGATGTCGTCGGCCGCGTTGTACTTGGTGGTGAACTGCTCGGTCTTCAGCCGTACGCCGTTGCGCGCCATGTACCGGTAGATCGTGATGTCGAAGCCCGGCGTGGGCGCCTGCGGCTCGCACTTCGCGGCGGTGTTGTAGACGACCTTCGGCGGGCGGATGTTGGTCTTCGACGACTGCCCCGCGGTGACGTCCCAGAACTTCGTGCCCCAGATGATCACCCGGATGCTGCCCTTGCTGCCCGCCGTCGACGGCTTGAAGACCGTCTGTACGAGGATGCCGTGGCCGGAGTCGTTCAGGAACTTGAGGTCCACCGAGCCCCAGGCGACGGTCGCCTCGCGGCCGACCGGGTACCGGCTGATGTAGACGCTGTGCGCCTTGTGCTCGAGGATCTTCACCCCGGCGAAGAAGGCCGCGTTGAAGGTCGTGGTCGCCGACTGCGAGACGCCGCCGCCGAGGTCCTTCTCGAACTTCCCGCCGCTGATGATGTAGCCCTCGGTGAACCCGTTCTCCTTGGTCCGCTCGCCGACGATCTTGTTCAGGCTGAACGTCTCGTTCGGCTTCAGCAGCGTGCCGTTGATCTTGCGCGCGGCCGTACCGATGTTGATGTTGCGGTACGCCGCGTCCGGGAACTCGGTCTGGAAGTCGCCCATCTTCTCTTTGATCCCGAGCGCGGTCGCCGCCTCGGTGGTGAACGCCGCCTTGGTCTGCGTCAGCGGTACGACGGCCCGCCGCTCGCCCTGCGGCTTCGGCAGCACCGCGAGGATGGCCGGACCGATCTTGGCGCGGTCGACGACCACGCCGTCGACGGCCGGGATCACCTTCGGGCCGGCGCCGACGATCTGCACCGTGGCGTCCTTCGGCAGCGTCTCCAGGGTCTTGAACCGGGCCTGGAACAGCGGCTCGAGCTTCTTCGTGCTGAGCGCCGGGATCACCCGGCCCTCCTGCACCGTGACCGACAACGCCGGCGCCAGCTCGGCCGGCTCCAGGTCGACGGACTTCGACCCGACACTCAGCCGGACCGGGCCGGACATCGCCGGCTCGGCGAACTCGCTGATCGCCTTGTCGATCGCCTCGGAGGCGGCCTGCGGCTTGGTCGTACTGACCGGCAACTCCGCGGCCTTGCCGTCCGAGGGGTACGCCGCGACGACCGCGCCGGTCGCCTTCGCGGTGTCGAGTTCGAGGCCCTCCGCGGGCTCGTGCTTGACCGGCTTGGTCCCGGTGAAGGTGATCGTGCCCTCGGTGGCCTTGCGGTTCACCTGGGCGACCAGCTTGTCGACGGCGGCCTTCAGCTTCGCGTCGTCCTTGGTCACCACCGGGTGCACCGCGTCCCCGCCGGTGAGCGCGTGCCAGATCCGAGCCGGGGACAGGCTGCGGCCCGCACCGGCCGCGTCGACGGTCTTGGCGACGTCGACGGACAGCCCGGCGTCGGCCGGTACCACCTGGAACTTGGACCCGCCGGCGGTCAGCGCGATCGGCGCGGCCACCTTGTCCTTCAGGCCCTCGGTCAGCTTGGCCTCGGCGGCGTCCTTGGAGAGCCCACCGATACCGATCCCGAGTACGGTCGTGTCGGACGGGATCTTGGAGCCCGCGAATGCGAACGCGGCGCCGTACCCGACGACGATCACACCGAGCCCCGCGGCGGCGATGATCCCCGCGAGCTGCTTTCTCCCCACCGGAAAGAGTCCTCTTCTCGAGCCTTGGTCAGGGCACAAGCGGACATCCTACGGGACGCCGCGGGCAGGACCACCCCTCGGGGCGGCCCCTCGCTGCCCCGGGACAACGGTCAGTTTCCGGGCAGTTCCCGATAGTTACCGGAGTAGTACAGCAACGCACCCTGATCGGTCGCCGGATCGGTCCCGAGGCTCAGTACCTCGCCCACCACGATCGTGTGGTCTCCCCCGTCATGTGTCGCCCAGGTCCGGCACTCCAGCCAGGACAGGGCGCCGTCGACGGTCGGGCACCCGGTCTTCGGGCCGGCCGTCGTACCGATGCCGTCGAACTGGCTGTACAGGTCCCGGCCGGACCGGGCGAACCGGTCCGCGATCGGCTGCTGGTCCCCGGACAGCACCGAGATCGCCCAGAACCCGCAGTCCAGTACGGCGGCGTGCATCCGGACGCCCTTGTCGACGCAGACCAGCACCAACGGCGGATCGAGCGACACCGACGTGAACGCGTTCGCGGTCATCGCATGTGCGACGCCGTCCTGCAGCGTGCTCATGATCGTGATCCCGGACGCGAACCGCCCCAGCGCAGCCCGGAAGTCCACCGCAGGCACGCTCCCACCAGGCTCGATCGAGGACACGTCAGCAGGTTATGCCCACCGGCCCCGAACCGAGGGGGTGGGAACGGTCACTCGATCTGCTTCACCAGACCCCTTCGGGGTACCGGCGGAGCAATGCCTGGCGACCAACACAGCCCGAAACCCAGCTCCGCGCACAGCTCTGGGCCTGTGGTGTGGCTTGCTGCTGGGGCGTTGTTCGTGTCGGTTTCGTCGGTGCTGATCGACCTCGCCGGCACCAGCCCCGGAACGGCCAGCTGCTACCGCTGCGCGCTGTCGCTCCCGCTGCTCGCGATCTTCGCCGCCGTCGAGCGTCGGCGCCGCCGCGCACTCGGCCGGGAGGAGGTCCTGATCAGCCTGGTCGCCGGCGTCTTCTTCGCGGGCGACATGCTGCTGTGGACCCGGGCGATCGCGCGCTCGTGCTCGGTACGGTAGTCCTGCACGAGCGGCCGACCGAGCTCCAGCTGACCGGCTGTGTGCTGATCGTGGCCGGAGCCTATTTGTCCGGCAACCGGCTCAGAGTCCGGCGAAGAGGTCGTGCTCCAGGCCGTCCTCGCCCGGAGCAGGAGTGCCCCTGACCAGGCGGTACGGCTCGGAGGCCCAGATCTGGTTGCCGTTGTTGTTGGACAGCGCGAAGAACGGGCCGTCGACGGTGATCTGGGTGGCGTGCGCCTTCATCGCGTTCATCTTGCGGTCGATGAACTCGGTGCCGTCGATCACGCAGTCGATGAGCCGGTCCGGGGTGATCATCGGCGGCAGCGGACCGTCCGGGTCCATCCCCTCGAAGGTCGTGGTGTCGCCGGCGTCGCGGAGCGCCCGCAACTGCTCGCGCATCGGGGACTCGGCCATCGCGGTCCAGTAGATCTTCGGGATGGCCCACGCCGGACCGAGATCCTCCCGGTACGAACGGGCGCCGGCCAGGTCCGCGGCGTGCATCGCGACCCGGTGCGCCTTGATGTGGTCGGGGTGGCCGTAGTTGCCCCACTGGTCGTACGTGACGAGGACCTGCGGCCGCAGCTCGCGGATGACCGGGACCAGGTCGTTCGCCGCGTCGACCAGATCCGCCTGCCAGAAGCTGTCCTTGCGGGTCTGCGGCGGCACGTCCGCGTTTCCCTGGTCGTTGTAGATCATGCCGGTGTCGCGGTACTTCCCGGCCTCGCCGAGGAACCGGTGGTCGGTGACACCGAGCTCGGACATCGCGTTCGCCAGCTCACCGATCCGGTGCCGGCCGAGGCCGTCCTCCTGATCCGCGGCCAGGTGCGCCAGCTCGGGGACGAGGACCTCGCCCTCCTCACCGAGGGTGCAGGTGATCAGGGTGACGTGTGCTCCCTCGGCGACATACCGCGCCATCGTCACGCCGTTGTTGATGGTTTCGTCGTCGGGGTGGGCGTGCACCAGCAGCAGCCGGCGCTCAGCAAGCTCAACCATGCCGAAAGCCTACGTCGGCCCCCAGACAGTTTCCTCAGACAGTTTCCTCAGCCAGTTTCCTCAGCCGAACCGGCGGACCAGCAGGCACCCGGCCTGGAACCGCGACTTCGCGCCGAGGCCCTTGATCAGCGCGCTGATCTCGGCGCGCACGGTCCGCAGCGAGAGCCCGAGGTCGCGGGCGATCGCGGCGTCCTTCGCACCGGTCGACATCATCCGGCCGATGGCCACCTGGCGGCTGGTGAGCTCCTTGACCGCGGCAGGCGTCCGCCGATGCGAGCCGAGCTCGTACACCTCACAGACGACCTCCGGCGCGAAGTCTTCCTTGCGCAGCACCGGCACTGCCGGGTACACCGACATTCGTCACTCCTCCCCAAGAGTCAGGCAAGGATTCTCGTCCGGGGCGTGGAGTACTCACCAGGTACAACCCATACAAACGACCCATACAGTTTCGCTGCGTGAGCGATCGGCGCCGGGCGGCAGTGTGATGTGTACCACTTACAACCTGGTACGGAGCTCCCGGACGAACGGACGGTCGGGGACCAGCCAGTCCGCTTCGTCGAGCTCGGCGGCCGCGAACCACCTGAGTTCAGAGTGTTCCCGCAGGACCGGGTCGCCGGAAAGTACTGTCGCGAGATAGACGTGCAGCCGGTACTCGGCCGAGATGTCCACACCCGGGCCGAGCGACCCGCCGACCTTGATCTCCAGGTCCAACTCCTCGTGAATCTCCCGCACCGCCGCCTGTTCGTCGGTCTCCCCCGGCTCCACCTTCCCGCCCGGGAACTCCCAGCCCCCCTCGGGACCAGGACGGTACGCCGCCAGCACCCGCCCGTCCGCTATTACTGCGACTCCGACAACTGTCTTCACTGTTTCGATTCCTTCCCCACCCCACCGCCCCGGTCAGGGCGACTCTGCCAGAAACTGTCGGCGCTGTGCGGCACTATGCCCTTATGCCCTTGCAGAACAGGGTTCTGCCGACCCAGGAGATCGTGACCGACACCGGTCGCGGTCTACTGATGGGCAACCGCGGCAGCATCCATCACCCCGACCGCACGCTCGGCACCACCCGGTGGCGCTCGAAGGCGTGGATCTGTTGCGTCCTTGACTGGAAGGGGATCCGGCGCGACCCGATGCCGCCGGGGCGCTGGACCGCGTTGTTCTTCTTCGACGAGGCGGTCGCGCTGGCGGCCGGTCATCGTCCTTGTCATTACTGCAGGCGCAGGGATTTCTTGTTGTACGCCGGGGCGTGGGCTGCTGCTCATTCCTTACCAGAGCGGCCGCGGGCGGCGGAGATGGATGCGGTGCTGCACTACCAGCGGGTCGAATCGCGGACCCGGCGGCAGCGCACCACTACCCAGAACCTCTCCGAACTGCCTGATGGGGCGATGGTGCGGTTCGATGGGAGACCTGCGTTGGTGCTCGGCGGGAGTGTGTTGCCTTGGGCATGGGAGGGGTACGGGGCGGCGGTGCGGCCGCGTGGACTGGAGTTGGTGGAGACGTTGACCCCGCCTGCGAATCTTCTTGTGCTGCAGGGCGGATTTGCCCCATTACTCCACCCGTCGGCAGGTCGCAACTGAGGTAAGCCTAACTGGAAACACGCCGTACCGAGGGGTCTTCCGTTGGGCGCTCGGCAGGGGCAAAGTGTGCCCATACTGACAGCTACACAACCATCACTGGAGTCTGCCATGAGCAACAGCGAGGTTGCCGCAGTCGTCCGCGCGCTCGAAGGGCTGCACGCCGCCGTCGGCCGGCTCAGCCAGGAGTACGGTGACACCCTCGGCATCCGCCGCCTGGTGTCCGACGTGGCCCGGCTGAGCGACGATCTCGCAGAGCTCGGCCCGCCCGACCCCAGGCACACGCCCGGACCCGTTCCGGAGGAACTCGAGGAGATTCCCGACGTGGAGTATGACGCGTCCATGTGGACCGACGCGGAGCACGAAGGCTTCGGCGCACCGGACAGGCACGCCCCCTGATGGCTACTGGTGTAAGCGCACCGGGCCGCGCTCAAGTAGGCCTCAAGACCGCAAGAACGGATCGCTGGTGGCTCGCGCCGTTGCGCATCGGCGTGATCCTGCTGTTCTTCATCGTCTACGCGACGATCCGTATCTTCATGAACAAGTACTACTGGGTCGACGCGTACCACTACCTGACCCCGTTGTACTCGCCATGTCTGACCAGCAGCTGTGTCGAAGGCTCCAGCCATCTCGGTACCTGGTTCGGCAACTTCCCGCGCTTCCTGCCGTTCAGCCTGATCACGTTCGTGGTCCTGGCCGGCTTCCGCGGTACTTGCTACTACTACCGCAAGGCGGGCTACCGGTCGCTGTTCTTCGCGCCGGCCGCGTGCGCGGTGCCCGAGCCGCACAAGGCGTACACCGGTGAGCGCAAGTTCCCGCTGATCGCGCTGAACCTGCACCGCTACTTCTTCTACGGTGCGCTGCTGTTCGGCCTGCTGAACATCTACGACGGCATCCAGGCCTTCCACGGCAAGGGCGGCGGTTTCGGCATCGGCCTCGGCACCCTGATCATCTGGGTCAACCTGGTGATGCTGTGGCTGTACACGCTGTCCTGCCACGCCTGCCGGCACATCGTCGGCGGCCGGCTGAAGAACTTCTCCAAGCACCCGATGCGCTACCGGTACTGGACGTTCGTGTCCAAGCTGAACCCGAAGCACGGCACCTTCGCGATGACCTCGCTGTTCACCGTGATCCTGACCGACTTCTACATCATGGCGGTCTCCGCCGGCTGGTTCTCCGACCTGCGCATCATCAATTGAGGATTTCATGACTGAGCTGGAACGACACTCGTACGACGTCGTCGTGATCGGGGCCGGCGGCGCCGGCCTGCGCGCGGCGATCGAGGCCCGTGAGCAGGGCAAGAAGACCGCGATCATCTGCAAGTCGCTGTTCGGCAAGGCGCACACGGTGATGGCCGAGGGCGGTTGCGCGGCCGCGATGGGCAACGCGAACTCCAACGACAACTGGCAGGTCCACTACCGCGACACGATGCGCGGCGGGAAGTTCCTGAACAACTGGCGGATGGCCGAGTTGCACGCGCAGGAGGCCCCGGACCGGGTCTGGGAGCTGGAGACGTACGGCGCACTGTTCGACCGGACGCCGGACGGCCGGATCAGCCAGCGCAACTTCGGCGGCCACACGTACCCGCGGCTCGCGCACGTCGGTGACCGTACGGGCCTGGAGCTGATCCGTACGCTGCAGCAGAAGATCGTCTCGCTGCAGCAGGAGGACTTCGAGGCCACCGGCGACTACGAGGCCAATCTCAAGGTCTACGCGGAGTGCACGATCACCGAACTCATGAAGGACGGTGACGCGATCTCCGGCGCCTTCGGGTACTGGCGTGAGTCCGGGCGGTTCGTCCTCTTCGAGGCGCCGGCCGTCGTACTCGCCACCGGCGGCGTGGGCAAGTCCTTCAAGGTCACCTCGAACTCCTGGGAGTACACCGGTGACGGGCACGCGCTGGCAATGCGGGCCGGCGCGACGCTGATCAACATGGAGTTCATCCAGTTCCACCCGACCGGCATGGTCTGGCCGCCGTCGGTGAAGGGCATCCTGGTCACCGAGTCGGTCCGCGGTGACGGTGGCGTGCTGAAGAACTCCGAGGGCAAGCGGTTCATGTTCGAGTACGTCCCGGACGTGTTCCGGGCGCAGTACGCGGAGACCGAGGACGAGGCCGACCACTGGTACAAGGACCCGGACAACAACCGGCGCCCACCGGAGCTGCTGCCCCGCGACGAGGTCGCCCGGGCGATCAACTCCGAGGTGAAGGCCGGCCGCGGTACGCCGCACGGTGGGGTGTTCCTGGACGTGTCGACCCGGCTCCCGGCCGAGGAGATCACCCGGCGGCTGCCGTCGATGCACCACCAGTTCAAGGAGCTGGCCGACGTCGACATCACCGCCGAGCCGATGGAGGTCGGTCCGACCTGCCACTACGTGATGGGCGGCGTCGAGGTCGACCCGGACACCGCGTCGTCTGTCGTACCGGGGCTCTTCGCGGCCGGTGAGGTCGCGGGCGGTATGCACGGCTCGAACCGGCTCGGCGGCAACTCGCTGTCCGACCTGCTGGTGTTCGGCCGGCGGGCTGGGATGGGAGCCGCGACGTACGTCGACCAGCTCGCCGAACGTCCGAAGATCGACGAGGCCGACGTCGACGCGGCGGCGGCCGAGGCACTGGCGCCGTTCGAGCTCGAGGGCGGCGAGAACCCGTACTCGATCCACCAGGACCTGCAGCAGTCGATGAACGACCTGGTAGGCATCATCCGCAAGGAAGAGGAGATGGAGCGCGCGCTCGGCCGGCTGGCCGAGTTCCGCGGCCGGATCGCGAAGATGACGGTGGAGGGTCACCGGCAGTTCAACCCCGGCTGGCACCTCGCGCTCGACCTGCGCAACATGCTCACCGTGTCCGAGTGCGTGGCCGGTGCGGCGCTGCTGCGGCAGGAGTCGCGCGGCGGTCACACCCGGGACGACTTCCCGGGCATGAACCCCGAGTGGCGCAAGAAGCTGCTGGTCTGCGCGCTCGACTCCGAGGGTGCCGTGAACGTCACCGAGGAGCAGCAGCTCCCGATGCGCGCGGACCTGCTCGAGCTGTTCGAGCTCGACGAGCTGAAGAAGTACCTGACCGATGAGGAGTTGCCGACCGCATGAGCTACCAGGGCAAGTTCCGCGTCTGGCGAGGGGACTCCGAGGGCGGTGAGCTGAAGGACTACGAGGTCGAGGTGAACGAGGGCGAGGTCGTCCTCGACGTCATCCACCGGCTGCAGGCCACCCAGACGCCGGACATGGCGGTGCGGTGGAACTGCAAGGCCGGCAAGTGCGGCTCCTGCAGCGCCGAGATCAACGGCATGCCGAAGCTGATGTGCATGTGCCGGATGAACACGTTCGCCGAGGACGAGGTCGTCACGGTGACGCCGATGCGGACCTTCCCGGTGATCCGGGACCTGGTCACGGACGTCTCGTACAACTACCAGAAGGCCCGCGAGGTGCCCGCCTTCAAGCCGCCGGCGGACCTCAAGCCGGGTGAGTACCGGATGCAGCAGCAGGACGTGGAACGCTCGCAGGAGTTCCGCAAGTGCATCGAGTGCTTCCTCTGCCAGAACACCTGCCACGTGATCCGCGACCACGAGGAGAACAAGGAGAGCTTCTCCGGTCCGCGGTTCCTGATGCGGATCGCCGAGCTGGACATGCACCCGCTCGACGACGCCGACCGGCAGCACGCGGCGCAGGAGCAGCACGGACTGGGCTTCTGCAACATCACCAAGTGCTGCACCGAGGTGTGCCCCGAGCACATCAAGATCACCGACAACGCACTGATCCCGATGAAGGAACGCGTCGTCGACCGCAAGTACGACCCGCTGGTCTGGCTCGGCAACAAGATCCGCCGCCGCCCGGCCTGAGCATCGCGCGGAAACCCCGGAACCTGTTCGGTTCCGGGGTTTTCCGTTGTCCGGGGTCGCTCACCCGTGTGGGGGAGCCGCCGGGACCTGCCGGGTGCCTAGGGTTCCCGCATGGACGTTGTGGTGTTGCGGCTGACCAACCTGGTCGTGTTCATGATCGTCTTCGTGCCGATCTCGCAGCGGCTGCTCGGCGTACGGTTCGGCTTCGGGCGGCTGACGATCGGTGCGCTGATCACGCTGAGCGTGTCCGGACCGCTGGCGATCGCGGTGATCGGTACGCCGCCGTGGACCGGGTCGAACGGCGCCGCGGTCGCGTTCATGGTGCTGATCGCGCTCGCCTCGATGCTCGCCGGGCTGGTCTTCCTGGTGCTGGCGGAGGCGCTGGTACCGACCGGGTCGTTGCCGCGGGCACGGGATCTGCGGCGCGACCCGATCGCCGCCACGGACGCGCTGCTCGAGATCGTCCACCGCCCCGACGTGATCGACGAACGCTCACTCGAACGCGCAGTCGGCCAGTTCATGACCAGGCACCTCGCCGCAGGCGTCACGCTCGGCCCCGCCATGTTCAACGACCTCTTCAAGATCATCACCTCGCACGAACTCGGCGTACCGCCCGAGGTCGCGGCCGTGTTCCGGGCGCTGGCGACGATCGAGGGCACGATCTCCCGGATCTCCCCCGGGTTCGACCTGGTGGCCGCCTCGCGTCAGTTCGCCACCGCGCACGTCACGGACCGGCTCGCCCCGGACGCGATCCGCCGTACGGCAACCGAGGAACTAGCGCAACTCCTCCCGATGCTGCGCCGGCTCCCGCGCCGGATCGACCGGATCGCCGCGGCCGCGGAGAGCGGGCGCCTCGGCGTCAACGTACGGCTGTTCGCGGACGAACGCGACCGCCGCCACTTCACCGGCCTCCTGCACCAGGCACTGCTCGCGGTCCTCGGGGCGACCGCGGGCATCATGGCGGTCCTGCTGCTCGGTACCCCGGGCGGGCCGCGGATCACCGAGACGATGACGTTGTTCCAGCTGTTCGGCTACAACCTGCTGGTGATCTGCGCGGTGCTCGTACTCCGCGTCCTGGTGCTGATCTTCCGCCTCCCCGGCAAGGCTTGACTTCAACCTCACTTGAACTTCGACCATAGCGGTCATGACCACGACCGCTGACGCCCGCCCCAAGCTCTTCACCGGACAGCACCTGCCGTTGGTGCTCGGCGTGATCGGCCTCGTCACCCTCGGCGCGTTCGAGAACCGGGCCGTCGGTACGGCACTGCCGACGATGGTCCGCGAGTTCGACGCGCTCGGCAGCTTCGGCCTCGCGAACGCCGCCCCGAACGCGAGCTACCTGATCTCACTCGCGGTCGCCGGCCTCTGGTCGGACCGCCGCGGCCCGATCCCGACCCTGCGGGCCGGCGCGATCTCGTTCGCGCTCGCCCAGCTGCTCGTCGGTACGGCGACCGCGATGCCGATGGTGATCGCCGGGCGGCTGCTCAGCGGTCTCGCGGAGGGCCTGCTCGACGTGTCGCTGATGGTGCTGGTCGCACGCGCGCTGCCCGCCGTACTGCGGCCGCGGATGTTCTCGTTGTTCGCCGCGATGTGGATCCTGCCGTCGGTCCTCGGGCCGGCGCTGACGCGGCCGTACTCGTCGCGCTCGTGGACCTCGGCCGGGCGGCCGTCGGTGTGTCCGGACGTGTGACCTGCTTGAGTGCCTGATCGGCCTTCCGGACCCGAAAAGGCACCCATTCGCTGGCGCGTCGTGAAGGGACGCCGAGCATCAGCGGGATCTGCCAGGTGGGGCCGGCGGATCTGCAGACGGGAAACCTCGCGTGACCATCGCTCCCGTTCTCAGAAGGTCTCACAGCCCACTGATCCCGACCTGGAACAGAGCTAGAACGAACCTGTAGACGCAACAGGGCTAGAGTGTCGAGCATGGCTGACCTTCTGACCGACGACCAGATCGATCTCGCACTGCGCGACCACCTGCCGAACTGGAAGGTCGTGGACAACGAACTGGTCCGGAGCGTCAAGCGGGACAACTTCCTGGACGGGATCCGGCTGGTCGCGACCGTCGCGCAGCTCGCCGAGTCGATGAACCACCACCCGGACATGGACATCCGCTACACCACGATCACGTTCCGGGTCAGCAGCCACGAGGCCGGCGGCATCACCGACGACGACCTGGTCCTCGCCCGCCACATCGACACCGCTGCTGGTTAGGGGCCGGCTGACCGATCCTCGTCATGGCGCTTGTCGGACAGGACAAGCGCTGGTTCGGGGTACGCGGAATCCCTTACATCTAAGGGATGACCCCCATCACGAGTGCTCTGACCGTCCTGCTGGCACTGGTACCGCCGACCCCGGGCTGGTTCTGGAACCAGCCGCACTGCGACAAGGTGTACGGCGACGGCTCGGTGACCATCACCCGCACCGACGGCCAGGTCCTGGCGCCGACGACCGGCACGCTGCAGGCCGTCACGTACGCGAAGGTCGCCGCCCTGCAGGAACCGAACACGCTGATCAGCATCGGCAAGCGTTCGATCCAGCGATCGAGTGACGCCGGCTGCAGCTGGCAACTGCTCGACAAGGCACCTGACGACCTCAGCACGTACGACGTCCAGCCCGGGCCGGGCGATTCGGCGTACATCTACAGCGTCAACGACCAGCCGATCCACCGCGTCCACGGCGCGCAGGTCACGACAGTCCTCGGCCCGGTCGAGTGGAACGGGCTGGCGGCGCTCGACGCACGCGCCGGGCGGTTGCGGGTGGTGTCGACCAACGGGCAGATCTACGACTCGACCGACGACGGCGTCAGCTGGCAGCGTGTCGGCGTACCGGCTGCTGCCGATCTCTTCCTGTACGACGCTGTGGTGGACCCGCGGAACCCGGACCACATCGTCATCGGCGTGATGTCGGACGGCGTGTACGTCACGTACGACGGCGGCCGGAGCTGGACCCGGTCGCGGGCGGTCGAACGGGTGAACGCGTTCAGCCTGGCGATCTCCCCGGTCGACCCGTCGAAGGTATGGCTGGAGGGGTACGACAGCAATCGTTCGACCAGGTTCATCTGGCAGTCCGACGACGGCGGGCTCAAGTTCCGCGAGGTCCTCGACCAGAGCCGGGCCGACCTGATCAACGGCAACCACATGTGGGCGTCCCCCGTCGACCCGGACCTTCTGTACTTCAGCTACGGCACGTCGTTCGCGAACTACGGCGCCGACCTCTACCGCTTCGTCCCGTCCACCGGCGAACTCACCAAACGCCACAACCGCAACGACGGCATCCCGTCCCTCGCCTTCAACCCCGCCAACCCCCGCATCCTCTACCTCGGCCTCGCCGAAGAACGCTGAAGGTACATGCCGGCCGCGGATCCCTAGCTACCGAACCAGACCTGGGACGCAGGGCCAGCGATGGGCTGCAGTGATCCTCCGCTCGAAGAGGTCCGAGCAGAGAGCCATTCACAGCCTGCGGATCTCGGACACCGACGCCCGCCAGCGCAGTCGGACCGTCGTGCCACGGCCAGCGGCAGATGAACGCCAAGTCTCAGCTGTGCTCCAGTCCTCACGCTGAGGATGGGCGAACCCCGCGCATTGCAGGGCCCGCCCATCAGGGACGGCAACTATTCGACCGTCTTGATCCGGCGTATCAGAACCTCGTGCCGGAGCTCGCACCAGCGCAGCAGGTATCGCTGTTGTTCGTGGTGTTGATGTCATCGCACCACGTCGGCGTCTCACTCTCGAACTGACATCTCACGCCCTGCGGGCTTGGCTTCGACTCGGTAAGCATCTGAAGACCAGCGATTGTCGACATTACCTTTCCACCTTTCGGACTTGCGGTATATGGCACGGCAACTATCGCAGCAGGACCTTGAACGTCGCTGACTTCTACCTCTCGCGGCAAAGTTCGGATCGGTATCCTCCCTTCGCCGGCATTATTGGACGAGAAGCAGTGAGGACCACAGAGAAGGACCGCAGGCATAGTCGTACAGCGCAAGACCGATCCCAGACATGCCCGTCAGGATCGTGGCATCGAGTGGCTGGCGAGCTCCCCGAGCTCTGATCAGCCGAGAAGGCTGCTCCGCGTCCCAGCGTTCAAGGATCTTTTCGGCAGCCGCGTCCGCGACTGCGTCCAGCCTTTCATCCGGAGTTGTCGAAGCTGCGACGAGCACCGTTTGCAGGACTCCTGCATATCCACAGCAAATGGCTGGGCCATTGACCGCCCATTCGCTGGACGGGAGACCACCCAAGGTTGCAAGCGCTTCGATCCCGTGATCGACAGTACCGCGATCGTGCAACGCGAGGCCGGCAAGGTGCAGAGCTTGAGCAATGCCGACCATGCCGACGCACCATTGGTGTCCCTTCGGATGCGGGTCTGAGTTCGGCCGGCGATCGCGAAGTTCGCGTCCTGTCACACCAACCGGCCATAACCGATCCTGCTGGTCACGCCATCCGAGAATCCAGTCGGTCGCATCGCGAATCGCCTCTCGTTGACCGTCGACCTCCAGTCCCGCCTTCATGGCGACGGAGAGAAAGGCCAGCGGGCCGGCGACACCGTGAGCCATGCCGAGCAGCGCAGATCCCGATATGCGATCGATGCCGAACGGAGGCGGCCGGCCGTCTGACGGCTCGTGTGGCGGTTGCCACCAAGCGGGGATCTCACCACGACGCAAGAGCACTGTTGCCATCTCGAGAGCCGAACGTAGCCCCGGCTCCGCCATGGACTGACCCTGCGTCTGGGCAAACAAGAGAACCCGGCCCATTCCAGCCAGGCCCGTGATCGAGTCGTACTCCCGGACAGGTACAGCGCCTTCGGCACGTGCACGCATCGCAACGTCTAGACGATCGCTCAGCCACCGGACTCCAGACCGCACCGTGCTGTTCAGTCGTGGTTCCTCAACCGTGGCCTGCACAACTAATGCTGCTGCAACGGTGCCGAAGGTCCCGCAGAAGATGCTGTCCTGTGACGACGGCAGGCTACTGATCGCATCCTGAAGATGACGAACAGGAGCGTACTGAGGCGTTTGTGCGGAACCGCAAGACCTGGCTGCCAGAACGGCGACCCCCGGGGATGTAAGCCAAGATGCCGAATCGGTAGACGCCCAGGTATCGTCCGGATCAGTCAAGTATTCGGCTATCAAGTTGGCTGCCTCGTAGGCGATCGAGGCGAACGGCTTGAACCGATTCGACGCGAGCGTCCCAACGTCGTTCCGCGGTTGATCTACATCCACGGCATCGCTCCGCCGTGTCTGAGTCTCACGAGAAAGCTGAGTACGCCGGCCAACCCCTGTGCGTAACTGAAATCGGTGGCCTGCTGGCCGGCAAACCGAATTCCATCCTTCCGAACCGCCTGCGCCGCGATGAGATCGGCAACGATCTCAGCGCTGTCGCGGAAGGCCCGGTCTCCGGTGCGCTCAGACATTTGGACGAGGAACTGCCCGACACCAGCCAAACCGCAGCAAGCCCCGACCGGCATGACCCATGCCTCGGACAGGGCCGTCGCCGCGCAGCGTTCCGCCAGATCCGCGTGTCGCCGCTCACCACTCAGGGACCAGAGGTCGATCAGGAAGGACCCGATACCCGTCGGCCCGTTGCACCACTGACCGGAGGTTCCATACACATCGCTGTCAACCGAAGTCGGCCACGACACAACGTCGCCATCGATGCGAGCGGCGCGGCACAAGGTGTCGCCTGCGCCGATCGCAGCCTCCATGAAGCGATCGGCAGCAGGGTCCGACTCGCCCTGTGCCGCGGTCGCGGCCGCCGCCATGAATGCCCCAACGCCCGCGATGCCATGGGCGAATCCGTAAACGCTGCTTCCCGCCAGTCTTGAGTTCAGCCCAGCTGAGATCGGCCAGTGCCAGTCTGGACCTCGGCGTTGTTTGGCAGACAGAACCGCGTCAGCGTACTTGACCGCACGAGCTGCCAGGTCCGGGTCCTGCGTCGCCTCCCAAAGCCGAAGGTGGGCGATTCCCGCGCCTGACAAACCGTGGGTGAAGTCCGGGCTCGGGCTGTCGATCGGCAGCTTCTTCGCAATCTCCACAGCCCTAACAGCCAGCAGATCATCTGACATCACGCGCGCGGCAGCATGCAGTGCGTACGCCGTGCCGCCTCGTCCGAACGCCATTCCAGGAAGAAGTCGCGGCACGGATGTCAACCGATCGCCGATCCACTTGGCCGATCTCGCGACCGCATCATGCAGCTCGTTGTCAGCGCGGAACCCTGCGGCCTGGCTCAGGGTCAGCAGGGCGCCTGCGCTACCGGCCCAGGCGCTGCACGGGTCCTGTTCTCCCGCCACTCGCGCGATCATCGGCCAGAGCAGACGGTCATGAGGGGTCATCCGATGGATGAGTTCTGCGATGCCATCGTCGAGAAGGCGATCCACGCCGCCGGGTAGCATCACGGCTTGCTCGGTCTCGAGATGCGCCGGCGTCACGACAGAGACCACCGATCTGCTCGCAGCTGTCGCGATGGCCGCCTCTGCGCGGCTCAGCGGCCACCGATCCTCGCGGTGCGCCTCGGTCAGTCCGACGATCACCTCAAGGTAGGAGGACAGCACCGGCACATTGTTCGCGATCTGCGCCAAGATTCGCTCACGCTCGGCGCGCGGTCGCGGTGATCCGGCGATGCCCGCAACCCAGGTCGGCGCCATACCGGTCAAAGCACAGAACAGTGTCACTCCGAGGCTGAAACAGTCCGACAGCGGATCGGGCGTCGACCGGACGCGGCGATTGTGCAGCTCCACCACCTCCGGGGCTGCGAAACCCAGCGTCATTGCGATGCGTCCTTCGTGATGCTGTTCCACCACATACTCCACATCGATGAACCGAAGTTCGTCGAACGGCGTGACGATCACGTTCTGTGGCTTCAGGTCCTGCAGGACATAGCCTGCCTCGTGCACCTCGCGCACAGCAGCGACCAGGCCCCTCGACAGCCAAGCCGCCTCGGTCTTGGTCGCTCCTCCGAGCGATGTGCGCTCTGCCGACCAATCTCGCAACGATGATCCTGGGATGAATTCTTCGACCAAGAATAGATCGCTCTCTTGTTCGAAGACCGCGACCTTCGCCGGGACGATCGCCAGCTCCGACAATGCGTCGAGCAGGCGCCCTTCTTCACGCAATCGGTCGCACGCATCGGATCCATCCAGTCCTGCGCCGATATGTCGCCGCGCTTGCTTGACGATGACATCCAGTCCCGTCGTCTCGTCGGTGGCGCGGTACACACCGCCTTTGTTTGCATGACGAATCGCCTCACGGACGCGGAATCGCCCGTCCAGGAGCACCGACTCGGGAGCTACGGGAACCTGTAGCGCCTCGTCGGGGAACGGAGACACCGCCCAGGACGGCGGGGAGAACCAAGCAAGCCGCTCGTCCTTGACCTCGCTACCGTCGGGACCAACCATCCTCGATTCGAAGACACCATCGTCGGTAAAAACTCGTTCACTCGAGAACTCGCCGTACCGGAAATGCACCAGACTGCCCGCGCACAGTTGCCTGTCCGACAAGATCTGCGGACCAAGCAGTCCTGTGGTCGCCTCGTGTAACTCCTTCGTCAGAACACGGAACTCGTCATCGTCTCGTGGATAGACGGTGATGAACTTTCCTGCGCCACCGCGGTCGTACCAATTGCTGCACAGCTGTGCGACGCGCTGAAGGTCCGTGCCGAACTTGAACGAGCATTCTCTCCGTATGAGCACCTCAGCGGCGCGAGCCAGAACGATGGGAGCCGACAGCGGGGTCGCTGATACGTGGATCTTCCAGCCGTGCCTCCGCATGATGTTCACTGGCGGGGTCAGGTAACACCAGGCTTCTTCTGGACGAACTACCCAGCGCTGCCCGTCCCGACGAGCGAGCACGGCACGTACCACGTCGATGAGTAGCAGGGAGTCGGCTTCGGCAACCCCGCGAGGCCGAGGTAGGTTGCGATCTTCTCCAGACATATTCTCGGTCACGTCCATTCTTCAGCACGGGTCCGTCGCCGGCTCCGCTGTGATTATTCGCGTCGGGCTGACCTACGGCTGGAATCTTCGTCCCCGGACAAGCCGTACTGCCGGCGCTGAGCGCGGTACATCCGGGCGAAGAGACCATCCATCCGCATCAGATCGTCATGGCTGCCCGATTCCACGATCTGTCCGTCGTCGAGCACATAGATGCGATCCGCATGACGTACCGAGCCCAGCCTGTGCGTGATCATGAGGACCACACGCTGCTCGTCGGCCAGCGCCAGGATCCTCTTGAGCGCCTCGACCTCGGACACTGGGTCCAGTGCGGCGGTTGGCTCGTCACAGATCAGCACCTCGGCATCACGGTAGTGCGCCCGCGCGATCGCAAGGCGCTGCCATTGCCCGCCGGACAGGTTGACGCCACCCAGAAATTCCCGGGCAAGGAGGGTGTCCCACTGCTCCGGCAGGCCGGCGATCACGCTGGCTGCATCAGCAAATGTCGCTGCCATCTCCAACGACCGGTGGGACTCACCTTCACGGATACGCCCGATTGCCACATTGGCTCGGGCCGTGAACGGCCAGCGCTGGAAGTCCTGAGCTATCCAGCCGACTCTCGAGAAGACGTCAGCGCGATCCAGCTTGCGTGAATCGATACCGTCCCAGCTGATGCTTCCGTGATCGGGCTCGTGAAGACCTGCGATAACTCGCGCCAGCGTGCTCTTTCCACTGCCGTTCTTGCCTACCAATGCGATGACCTGCCCACGCCTGATCTCGAGACTGACACCCCGCAGGGCGGGAGATGTGGTGCCCTCGTAGCGGTACTGCACGTCGCAGACTGAGATCACACCCCATGACTCAGGAACCGGCTCCCCTCCCAGTGGAATGGCTCGCGCGCTGGCGAGTCGCAGGGCACTGGTGTAGTCGCTGACGAACAGGCCATGGCGGTACATGCCGTTGAACTGCGTCAGAAGCGAGGACAGTTGCCCAGCAACCTTGGCCATCGCGATCACCGCAGTTCCAGCTGCGGCTGGTGGTATTACCCCAGACGTCAAGAGCCATCCGAGGACGAGATAGGCGACGATGCGCGCCAGGCCGCCGGCGGCATCGGTCACCACCCCGAAGACAGCCTGGGCTTGTGCCAGACGACCACGTTCGACCTCGAGCTGTTCCGCAATGCGCTGGTAGTGGCCGAGCAAGAAGTCACCGAGCTGGTGGACCCTGATCTCTTCGGCCGGAGCGCCCTGACCGGTTACGACGCCAACCAAGACGTCCTTTTGTCGCGCCGAGTTCAGCATCTTCAAGGAGGAGGCATGCTCCCATCGCGCTGTCTTCAAAGCCTTCCAGCCTTGAGGTACGACGCCAAGCAGCATCAGTGGCACCAGCAGCGGGTGAAGGGTTCCGACGGCACCAGCTATGGCCACGACCCCTACCGACGATCCTGCCACCGTCAGTAAAGTCGTGGTCAAGCTCTCGATCGCCTTAACTCCCAGCTGAGCGCTGGCGAGACTGCGATTGAACTGGCCGTCGTCGAGTGTGGCGATTTCGACGTTGACTGCCTTCTCCAGTAACAGCTGCTCAGCGCGTCGCTGTACCCTCGGCGCTAACCTCCCGCTGGAAGCACTTGCAAGGGCCTTTGCCAGCGAACCGCAACCGGCCATCACTGCAGCCACAATCAACGCCGGCGCCGCCGCGCGGACGCGCTGGACGGTTGGCCCGCTTGTCAGCAGGCCGATCAGAGCTTGATTGACGGCCAGGAACCCGGCTGCGACGAGGACTGCCTGAACAACTTGCGCCAGCACCGCACCGACCAGCCCGGCTCGATCTGCTGACCACGCCGTGCCCACCGCGAGTCGAGTCAATTGCGGCAGCCTCTTCACCGATGCCCACAGTCCAACCCGTGCGGCGGCCGAGAAATGTTCAGCCCAAGGCCCGGCGATTCGGATTCCGGCGCCGAAGAGGGGGTCAGACACAGGCGTGTTCCTCAGCTGGTGGGTGGCTCTGCACAGGTCCGCATCCGCCGACTGGGAATGCAACCGTTCGTCTCGCCATACTGCTGTGTTCGCTGGTCGAGCCCTGGCGTAATGCTGAAGTCTGGCTGTTGTTACATCGGTTACCGTTGACCGGTGACGACTGCTGAGGAGTACCGGCTGCTGGGGTTTTCGGAGCTCGATCGGGAAGCGGCCGAGGCGTTCACGCCGGATCCGGTGGCGGTGAAGGATCTCGCCGACCAGCTCCGGGCCGCGGCCGGGAAACTCGGCAGTGAACCCGAGCCGACCTTCCCGGAGGACCCGCGGAACTCGGTGCAGGCGTACCTCGACACCGTGCCGGACATCCGCCGCTTCCACGCCGAGCGCGGTATCCCGGACGACATCAGCTGGGCGTCGCTCGCGGACCTCGGGCAGCAGCTCAAGGTCAACCGGCGTACGCACGGTGACTACGGCCTCGAGACGCACTGGTGGCTGCGGCACTTCTGGAACGGCCAGATCTACTCGCTCGGCCGACTGCAGTACATGCTCTACGAAGTCACCGAGAAGGACCCGGTGCCGGGCGTCGAGACTGGCGAATGGGTGATCGGCGTCCACATCCCGGAGACCGGTCCGCTGACCCCGGAACTGGTCGACGACAGCCTCCAGCAGGCGCGCGAGTTCTTCCCGCGGTACTTCCCGGAGCACCCGGTGCGGATCGCGACCCTGTGGTCGTGGCTGATCGACCCGTACCTGCTGGACCACCTCCCGCAGGACTCGAACATGGTGAAGTTCGGCCGCCGGTTCACGCCGTACGGGACGCCGGTCGACAGCCAGGACAGCGCGATTTTCTTCACGTTCCGTACGCACGGCACCGACCACCTCGACGAACTCCCGCAGGACACCACCCTGCAGCGGCTCGTCGTCGGCCGGATCAAGGACGGCGGCACCTGGCAGAGCGCCTTCGGTTACCTGGAGCTATGACGGCCGGATCCGCGGACTCGGTACGCCGTACTTCGCGAGCCAGCCGGCCAGCTCCATGTTGGACACGCACCGTACGTCGGGCTGCTTGCACGTCTCCAGTACGAACTGGGTGAGCGCGTCGGAGTACACGCTGTTGTTCCAGTGGTTGAAGTGGTTGCCGAGGAACAGCGGCGGGTTGCCGCTCGCCCGCGACTTGGCCAGCGCGGCCCGGTACGTCGCCAGCACCTGTGCCTTGAGCGCGGGCGCCTGTGCGAGCGGGGCCTTCCGCGCCTGCGTCTGCGCGTACCAGAAGTTGTAGTCCATCGTCAGCGTCTTCTTCGCCGTACCGGCCAACGTCACGGACTCGAGCGGGAAGTTCCACACGCCGTTCGCCTTCCGCGGCCAGGCGATGTACCCGGGCGCGGACGCGTCGTACAGCATGCCGCGCTGCACCATCGCGAGCCGGTACGCGGCGCGGTTGCCCTCGAGACACGGCGTCCGCATGCCCTTCACCGTCGACGGGTCGAACGGCGGTGCGACCGTCTTGCCCGCGGCGAGCGTCGGCCCGGTCCGCACCATCCGGTCGAACGCGCTCAGCTCGGCGGTCCACTGCGCGGTCGTCCAGCGGCCGATGCCGTTCGTGCCACAGAAGTGGCCGTTGGCGTGCGTACCGATCTCGTGGCCCTCGGCGATCGCGTCCCGGAGGACCTTCGTGCGGCCGAGGATGTTCGCGGTGTCACCCCAGCCGATGTCGGACGCGCCGGGTTTCTGGTACGGCGGCTTGTAGTCGGTGCGGTGGCTCCCCGGGTAGAGGTACGGGCCGGAGAGGAAGAACGTCATCCGCGCGTTGACCTGCTTCGCGACGGCCCGCCAGTGCGCCCAGAGGCCGAGATCGCCGGCGCCGTCGAACGAGACGACGACGAACAGCGGCGGCTTGCCGTTGGGCAGGCGGCCCGGGAACTGCCGCAGGACCGGAGCCGCGGCCGGCAGGTTCCCGGAAGGCGTCGGAGTCGGAGTGGGCGTCGGCGTCTTCGGAGGCGTTGACGGTTTCGGCGTCGACGTCGGCCCGGTGGGCGTGGGTGACGGTTTGCCGGTGGGTTTCGGAGCGGTCGACTTGCTCGGCGTCGGGGCGCCTTCGAGTGGTACGTCGGCACATCCGGCCAGAGCCGCCGCGACCACAACCGCAACGGCCACGAGGTTCGCCCCAGGCCTCACCACTTGTCTACTGACGCACGGGAGCCGGGAAAGGTTGTCGTGAGACACGCCCCGGCGGACAAACCGGGGCGGTGATCGTTAGGCGCCTGTGACCTTCGCCGCGCGGCGCCTGTTCACGAGCCGGCGGGACGTCTCGAGCGCGAGACCGATCACCCCGGCGAGGCTCAGGCTGAACACCAGCCCCAGCAGGTGGTCGTGCGCGAACGCGTCACCACCGAGGTACCCGAGCATCGCGACGTAGGTGTACGCGATCGTCACACCGAAGAACGTGAAGATCAGGAACTTCTTGAACGAGTACCGGGTCGCGCCGGCCGTCAGCGTCGCGACCATCCGCGCGCCCGGGATGTAGCGCACCGTCATCAGGATCAGCCCACCGCGTTTGTGCAGCGCGCCGGAGACCTTGTCGTACAACTGCTGGCGACGCTCCTGGCGCTTCATCCAGCGGTGCAGCGCCGGGCCGGAGCCGCGGCCGAGGAAGTAGCAGAACGACTCACCGATCACCGAACCGGCCATCGCGACCGCGATCACCAGCGGCAGGTTCTGGTGGCCGGCCGCCGCGGCCATGCCGGCGGTGATCACCATGCCCTCGCTCGGCACCACCGGGAACACCGCGTCGACCGCCGCGGCGACGAACAGGATCAGCAGCAGCCAATGCGAGGCCATCGCAGCGCTCAGCAGGTGTCGCGCGACCTCCATCAACTCCGTCACCCCGAAAGGATGCCATCACCGGCCAAGATCACCGCAATCCCACCGATGTCATTTAACCCGATGTTCAGCGCAGTACCCGGAGTTCGCGGATGGCATTCATCAGCAGGCTCGGGTGCCGCGGCGGGTCCTGCGCGGGTACGGCGAGGCGCAGCCGCGGGAATCGCGCCAGCAGCAGCTCGAGCGCGATCCGCCCTTCCAACCGCGCGAGCGGAGCGCCGAGGCAGTGGTGGATCCCGTGCCCGAACGCGAGATGCGCCGAGTCCGCGCGGGTGATGTCCAGCTCGCCGGCCCGCTCGACCTTCCGGACGTCGCGATTCGCCGGCAACAGCGCGAACACGATCATCTCGCCGGCCTCGATCCGCCGGCCGGAGACGTCGATCGGCGCACGGGCCAGGTACGGGACCGCAGCTTGCAGCGGGCCGTCGTACCGCAGCAGCTCCTCGACGGCGGCGGGGAGGCGTTCCGGTTCGGACCTCAGCAGCTCGAGCTGGTCGGGATGCCGAAGCAGAGCGTGTACTCCGTTACTGATCAGGCTGACCGTCGTCTCGTGACCCGCTGCGAGCAGCAAGAACACCATCGACGTGAGCTCGTCCTCACTCAGCCGATCCCCGTCGTCCTGTACGGCGATCAGCCCGGACAGCAGATCGTCGGTCGGCGACTGCCGCTTCTGCGCGATCAGCTCGTGAACGAAGGCGAGCATCAGGGTGACGGCCTCGACGTACTCCTCCTCACTGTGCACTGCCGCGTTCACCAACACCGCGGACCAGCGACGGAAGTCGTCGCGCCGCACCACGGGGATGCCGATCAGCTCGCAGATCACGGTGATCGGCAGCGGGTAGCTGTACGCGTTCACCAGATCCACCGGGCCGTCCACGCCCTCCATTTCGTCGAGCAGGCCCGCCGCGATCTCGCGGATCCGCGGCTCGAGCGCCTCGACCCGGCGCCGGGTGAACGCCGCCGTCACGAGTTTCCGCAGCCGGGTGTGGTCCGGTGGGTTGGCATTGAGCATGTGCTGCTCGGTGCTCGCCATCAGATTGCCCAGCACCGCATCCGGATGCGGACCCTCCATCGACCAACGCACGACGTCCGGGTGCGCCAGCAGTTCGCGGGTCTCGGCATAGCCGGTGACCAGCTGGACGGGAACGCCGGTGAACATCACGTAGCGCTGGACGGGGCCGGTCGAGGCAAGATCCTCGAAACCCCAGTGCCGAGCGATCCCGCTGACTTCGGTGAACGGCTGCCGCATTTCGCCAGCGTACGGGCTTGACAGAACAGTTAACCAGTTGGTGAAGTGTTGGGGTGCTGACGACGACGTTCGGGGCGCTGGCGGATCCGACCAGGCTGGCGATCGTGGGGCGGTTGAGTCGGGGTGCGGCGACGATGGGCGAGCTTGCGGCGCCGCACCAGGTCACGTTGCCGGCCATCACCAAGCATGTTCGCGTGCTCGTGGACGCCGGACTGGTGAATCGCGAGCGGCGGGGGCGGACGGTGGTGTGCACGCTGCGGACCGAGGCGATCTCCGAGGTGGAGCAGTGGCTCGGAGACCTCACGTCGTACTGGAACAGCACCGTTGACCGGCTGGAAGAGCTCCTGCGAGAGGACGACGATGGACACTGAGATCCGGATCGAACGGGTGCTCCCGGCGACGATCACCCGGGTGTACGACGCCTGGACGCGGGCCGAGCTGCTGATGCGGTGGTACTGCCCGAACCCCGCCCTGGAGCTGAAGGTGGACGCGGACGTCCGGCCCGGCGGGTCGTACGTCGTCGAGATGGGGCCGCACGTGGTGCGGGGTACTTACCTCGAGGTCGTACCGCCGACCCGGCTGGTGTTCAGCTGGCAGTGGGACGGTACCGACGACGCGCCGACCCGGGTCGAGGTCGAGCTGATCGAGGTACCCGAGGGCACCCGGATGCAGCTCAGCCACACCGGCTTCGCGAGCGCCGAGGACACCGCCAACCACCGGCTCGGCTGGGAGCCGGAGCTCGACCGGCTGGTCGATCTGCTGGCATCGGTGACGCAGTAGCCGGTCAGCGTTCCGCGGCCCGCCCGCGGAGCCGGTCGAGGACCAGGACGAGTACGACGGTTGCCGTGAGCAACACGACCGCCTCGGCAGCCGCCACGAACGCCTGACCGCGGTCGGTCAACGCGAAGATGCTCACCGGCAACGTCCGCCACGACGCGGGATAGACCATGATCGTCGCGCCGACCTCGCCCATCGACAGCGCCACCGACAAGCCGGCGGCGGAGGTGATCGCGGGCAGCAGCATCGGTAGCCGGACCTGCCACAGGACCCGGGCCGGCGAAGCGCCGAGCGACGCGGCGACCTCGGCGTACGACGGATCGATCCGCTGCAAGGCTGCCGTCACGGTTCCGTAGCTGAAGGCAACCATCAGGACGAGGTGCGCGATCACCACGATCCACTTCGTACCGTTGAGCAGCACCGGCTGCCGCGAGAACGCGACCAGCAGGCCGAGCCCGACGACCACGGACGGTACGGCGATCGGCAGGTGGTGCAGCGCGTCGGCGAGCTTGGCGAAGCGGGTGTTCGCGGCCGACACCGCCCCCCACGTGCCGAACAGGACGGCGAGCAGGCCACCCATGAACGCGGTCTGCAGGCTGACCGACAGCGAGGCGAGTTCGTCGCCGGAGAGGGCCTGTTGGAAGTGGCTGGTGGTCGGGTCCGACGGGAGTACGCCGTTCCACGAGCCGGCGAACGCCGCCGCGATCACGACCAGGAACGGCGCGAGCACGAGCACGCCGAAGACCATGGCGAACGCGATCCAGACGACGGCCTTGCCCTGCTTAGTCCAGACGAGCACGACGACCTCCTCCGAGCGCCAGCCGCAGTACGGCGTACAGGCCGAGCGACAGCGCGATTTGGACGACGGCGATCACGCACGCGCCCGGGTAGTCGAACATCACGATGCCCTTGGTGTGCACGAGCATCGGCAACGTGGTGGTGTCCTTCGCGCCGAGGAACAGCACGATGCCGAACTCGTTCAGCGTCAGCAACAACGTCAGACTGCCGCCCGCTACCAGGGCAGGGCGTACTTCGGGGAGTACGACCTGCCGCAGTACTCGCCAAGGTCCCGCGCCGAGACTGGCCGCGACGTCGAGCTGTGCGCGCGGGAGCCGACTCATTGCCGCAAGCAACGGCCTCATGACGAACGGGGTGTAGAACGTGACCTCCGCGAGTACGACCGCCCACGGCGAGGTGAGGAACCCGCCTGCGCGCAGGATGCCCGTACTCCCGTAGATGAAGGTGAACGACAGCGCCACCAGGAACGACGGCAACGCCAGCATCGTGTCCACCAGCCCTGCCACCACGCGGGCGCCCGGGAACGGCACAAAGCTGATCACCACCGCCAGGAACGTGCCGACGATCATGCAGCCGATCGTCGAGCTGACCGCGATCTGTACGGTCCGTACCAACGCGTCGCGAAACTCGGCCGACCCCATCACACTGCCCCAGGCCGGCAAGGACTCCACCGCCACCAGCACTAGCGGATAGACGACCAGCCCCAGGATCACCAACAACGGCGGCAGCACCCACAACCACTTCCCGTCCCGCCGCCGCCCCCGATCCACCACCAGAGCGGTCCCCAACGCCTCGACAGCCATCAGTCCCCCGCCACCAAACTGCACGCCGCCACCGGCAACACCATCACCACAGCCGCACCCAGCTCTGGCACCGCCAGATCAGCCGAAACATCAACCCGCACCACCACCCCCGCCAACCCCCGCACCGAACAACTCACCCGCCAGGAATCCCCCCGCCACTGCACACCAACCACACCCCCAACCAGCCGCACCTCAACCCCCACCCCACCCGGCGGCGCGCCGCCGGCCGGCTGCAGCCGGATCGCATGTGGCCTGATACACAACAGGCTCTTGCCCGGGTCTGCTTTCAGTCCTGGGATCTCGCGGCCTGCGACTCTCACGGATCCTTCGGACACTTCGATGGGCAGCAGATTCGCCCCACCCAGGAACGAAGCAGTAAATGCCGACGGCGGAGCCGCGTACAACTCGGCAGCAGGCGCCACATCAACGAGCCGAGCGTCCCGCATCACCGCAATCCGATCAGCGAGCGCCAGCGCCTCGGACTGATCGTGGGTCACGTACACGATCGCAATGTCCGGCACCTCCCGCCGCAACTTCTGCAGCTCCCCCAGCATGTCCGCCCGCAACTGCGCATCCAAAGCAGCCAACGGTTCGTCCAGCAACAACACCGGCGGCCGTACGGCCAACGCCCGCGCAATAGCGACCCGCTGCTGCTGCCCACCCGACAACTCCCGCGGAAAACGCCGCGCGTACGCCGTCATCCCCACCATCTCGAGCATCTCGGCAACCCGCGCCGCCACCTCCGACCGGCTCTTCCGTGCGGCACGCAACCCGAACGCAACGTTGTCGAAGACCCGCAGATGCGGGAACAACGCGTAGTTCTGCACCACCACCCCGATCCCCCGCCGCGCCGGCGGCAGCTCGGTGACGTCACGACCACCGAGCCGGATCCGCCCACGTGACGGCCGGACGAACCCGGCCACCGCCTTCAGTGCGGTCGACTTCCCGGACCCGGAGGGCCCGAGCAACGCGACCGTCTCACCGGCCGCGACGCTCAGGTCCAGTCCTTCCAGCGCGCACGTACGGCCGAAGTGCACCGTGACGTCCTCGAGCTGAACGGTCATCCCACAGCCTTGGTGTACGCCGCGACATCCGCATCGAGGTCGCTCAGTACGGCAGTCCAGTCCGGCTGCCACACCTCGACCCCGTCGGTCACCTTCCGCACAGACGTGAAGTTCGCGTCCGTCGGCGTCACGTCGTCCCGCGCCGGCAGCCCGAACGCGTCCTGCGAGATCGTCTGCTGCGCATCGGTCGACAGCAGGTACTCCATCAACTGCTTGCCCCCGTCGGCGTTCGGCGCCCCCACTCCGAGCCCCATCACGTACGGCAGCGCCAGCGTCGTGCGCTTGCCCGCGGCCGCCGGGAAGAAGATGCTGAACGCCGACTTGTCGTTGGCGATCGACGCCGCGTTCATCTGGACGTCGCCGTTCGCGACCAGCAGCTCGCCCTTACTGACCTTCGGCTGCAGCTTGCCGGTCGAGGCGGACGGCCCGACGTTGTTGGCTTCCAGCTTCTTCAGGTAGTCGAGCGCCCCGTCCTTGCCGAGCAGGTGCTGAAGCAGCAGCAGTACGGCGGTACCGTCACCGGCCTGGCCCGGCGTCGAGTACTGCAGCTTGCCCTTGAACTTCGGGTCGAGCAGGTCGTCGAACGTCTTCGGCGTACCGGCCTGGGCGTTCGCGATGAAACACAGGTAGTTGTCGACAACCGTGACGTAGTCGTCACCCTTGAGGCCCTTCACGTGGTCCGCGCCGGGTACGTCGTACTTCTGCAGCAGCCCGTCCTTGTCCGCCTTCTGGATGAATGGCGGCAGCGTGACGACGACGTCGGCCTGCGGGTTGGACTTCTCCTTCTGCAGCCGCGACACCACCTCACCGGAGCCGGCCTCGACGGTCTGGACCTTGATCCCGGTCTTCTGGGTGAACGCGTCGAACCGTGTCTTGTACCAGTCGGCGAGTCCGTCGGCGGTGTAGACGGTGACGGTCTTCTTCGCACCGTCCCCGGTGGATGCCGCGCCAGTCCCGCCACAGGCGGCGACGGACAGTAGGAGGGTGGTGGCGAGCAGGGTCTTGAGTGCCTTCACTTCTCCAGCCTTCGATCGAGGAGCAGGCCGGGCAGGTCCCGGACCGACTCGAGTACGTGCGTAGCGCCCGCGGCGGTCAACTGTTCGTTGCCGTGGGCACCGGTCAGGACGCCGGCCACGATCCCGGCACCGGCCCGGATCCCGGTCGTCATGTCGTAGGCGGTGTCCCCGGCCACGGCCACGTTCCGGACGCCGTCGGCGCGCAGTTCGAGCAGCGCCTTCAGCACCATGTCCGGGTACGGTCTGCCGCGGCCCGCCTGTGCCGGGCAGAGAGTGAGGTCGGCCAGCTGCTGCCAGCCGAGGGCGGTCAGGATCCGGTGTTGCGTGGTCTCTGAGAAGCCGGTGGTCAGGCAGACCTTGATCCCGGCGTCCCGGAGTTCGTGGATCGCCTCGGCGGCCCCGTCGATCGGCGCCAGCCCGTCGGCGATCAGTTCGCCGTACGCTGCCTCGAACGCCGCATTCGCCCGCTGGGCGGCGTCTTCGACACCGAGCAGCGACCGGAACACGGTGATCTTGGACTCGCCCATCGTGGCGCGGACATGCGCGATCATCTCGTCGTACCGCGGCGTCCCCACCTCGATGCCCTGGGCCCCGATCGCCGCGGTGAAGGCCCGCTCGACCAGCCCGTCGTCGGCCACCGTCGTCCCCGCCATATCAAGCACAGCCAGCTGAATCATGCGCCGCCTCCTTCACGGGAGGTCGTCGCCAAGCGGTCAGCGCCGATCGCCTCGAAGCTCGCCTCAGCGATCGCCGGCGCCATCGTCATCCCGCGCCCACCAGGCCCGGTGACGAGATACACGCCGTCGGCAACCTCCCGCCGCACCACCACCTCGTCGCTGGTGGCCTGCGAATACACCCCAGCCCATCGCTGGGTGATCACGGGCAGTTCCCGTCCGAGAATGGTTTCGACCACCCCACGCAGGTAGTCGTACGGCTCACTCCGTACGTCGAACCCGAACGGCTCGTCGTACTCGTGGGTGTCACCAATCGTCAGCCCACCGTGCGTACGCTGCACCATCAGCAACTGCATCTTGTGCTCAGCCGCAACCGCCGCCTGCGCCGGCAGCTCCCCGACAGCCGGCCCGCTGAACGCCGGGTAGTACCGGAAGCTGTCCCCGTCCGCGACCGCGGTCGTGAGCGTGTCGCCGAGCGGCGCCGTCTGCATCATCTGCAACCGCACACGCCGCACCGGCAGCTCGTCCGTCAGCTCACGGATCAGCCCGCCGTTCCACGCGCCCGTACACAAGAAGACGAGGTCTCCCGCGTGCACATCGCCGTGATCGTCGACGACCTGGCCGGCGCGGACGTTACGTACTTCGCGTCCGCCGAGGAACTGGTAGCGGTTCGACTTGTTCAGCTCCGCTCGGAGCGCGGGCAGGACCTCGCGCGGCTCGACGATCGCGTCGCGGGTACACCACAACGCACCCCGCAGGCCGCCCTTCAACGCGGGGTTGCGTTCGCGGGCCTGCTCCGCATCGAGGACCTGAAACCCGCGCGCCGCCGCGTCCGGCCGGGCCGCCGCTTCCTTGGCGACCGCGAGCTCGGCCTCGCTCCGGCAGACCGTCAGCGATCCGGCGGCCCGGAAGCTGATGCCCGGTACGTCGGCCCACAGATCCCGGGCGCGTTGCGCCAGTTCCACCTCGGCGCCGTCGGCGCGGCCGCTGACCCAGACCAGCCCGAAGTTCCGCACGCTCGCGCCGCGCGCCTCGAATTCGCGTTCGAGGTGCACGACCTGGTGCCCACGCCGTACCGCCTGCCAGGCGTGGAACGTGCCCAGCACGCCTCCGCCCACCACAACCACCCGCACATCCGCTCCTCTCGTCGAGACCAAGATTGGTCCGGACCAATGAAGAGAGCATGCGGGACGCCGGTCCAGCGGGTAAACCTCAGGCGAACAGTTGCGACGCGGACCGCCAGGCCATCACAATCCGCCGACCCCGAGCGGTCGCCGCGGGGAACGCCTCGAGCTGCGCGATTGTGATGGCTTCCAGATCCGCCTCAGGGGCGCAGGATCGCGCGGAAGCCGACCCGGTCGCCGCGGTACAGCGAGCGGACGACCTCGATGGGATCGCCGGCGACGTCGCGGCTGTTGCGGTGCAGAAGGAGCATCGGGAGGGACTGTGTGGCCTTGAGCAGCTCGGCCTCGCGGGGGGTGGCGATCACGGTCTCGACCAGCTCCTCCCCCTCGCCGAACTGCACGCCGAGCTGATCGGTCAGGCAGCGGTACAGCGAACCGGTCGGCTCCAGCACCGCACGCAGTGTCGGGAAGCGCGCGACCGAGAGGTACGTCGTCTCGAGTCCGATCGGCTGCCCGTCCGCGAACAGGACCCGCTCGAGCCGGTGCACCGCATCCCCCTCGGCGATCTTCAGCTGCTCCGCGAGGTCGGCATCCGCGACCACCTCGTCGAACGTCACCACCTCACGCCCGGGCGTGTGCCCCTGCGCGCGCAGCGCCTCGGTGTAGCTGACCAGCGCCAGCGGCTGCACCAGCTTCGGCGTCGCGACGAACGTGCCCTGCCCCTGCCGCGCCCGCAGCCGGCCGTCCGCGATCAGCTCCCGGATCGCCTGCCGCATGGTCCATCGGGATACCCCGAAGTCCTTCGCCAGCACCCGCTCGGGTGGCAGCGCGGCGCCCTCCCCCAGCCGCTCGACGACCTCGATCAACCGCGTCTTGACGACAAAATGCAGCGGCTCACTCACGGTGCCGAGAATATCCGGACAAAGGTCGAGCCCCGGGCGGCAACCCGGGGCTCATATCGGATGGGTGGACAGCTAGGCGGACCCTCAGCTACCGGACTTGCGCCGGAACTGGCGCTTCTGCTTGTCGTTGTGCGCGTCGCCGACGCCCTGGCCGCGAACCCCACTGCCGGGGTGCGAGTGGTTGCCGGCGTTCTTCTTCTGGAGCGCTTCCCGGAACTTCTTCTGCAGATCGTCCGCCGGCTCGCTGGACTTCTCGCTCATACCGTCTCCTTCAAACCGTAGGCGTACGCACCCACGCTAACCGAGGGTGAACGCTGCGCGCGAGCGAATACCGTCCTGTGGAAAACCTACGGGCGCGGGCGGACTGCGCTGTTAAGTTCGCCGTACCGCCGAGGAAGGGACACGACATGCCGGTGAGCAACGAGGCGCTGCTCGGGATCGCGCTGGTCGAGCTGGGCCTGGTGATCGTGCCGGGACCGAACATGATCTACCTGATCTCGCGCTCGATCGCGCAGGGCCGCCGCGCCGGGCTGATCTCGCTGGCCGGTGTCGGCCTCGGCTTCCTCACGTACTTGCTGGCGGCAAGCGCCGGCCTCGCGACCCTGTTCGCGCTCGTCCCGGAGATCTACCTGACGCTGAAGCTGGCCGGCGCGGCGTACCTGCTGTGGCTCGCCTGGCAGGCGTTCCGCCCGGGCGGCACGTCGGTGTTCGCGACCCAGCAGCTCGAACCGGACCGCCCGCGCAAGCTGTTCGGGATGGGCCTGCTCACCTGCCTGCTGAACCCGAAGATCGCGATCCTCTACATCTCGCTGCTCCCGCAGTTCCTCGACCCGTCCCGCGGTCACCTCGGCCTGCAGAGCCTGATCCTCGGCCTCGGCCAGCTGACCGTGGGCGTGGTGATGAACGCGGTCTTCGTGATCACGGCCGGCTCCGTCGCCGTCTTCCTGTCCCACCGCCCGACCTGGATGCGCATCCACCGCTACCTGACCGGTACGGCACTCGCCGTCTTCGCCCTCCGCCTCGCCACCGACCGCGCCCGCCCGCTCGCCACCCACTGAAACTGTCGGCCCCGCCGACTACCGTTCGACGCGATGACCGACTTCACTACCGCATCCATCGAACGGCTCGTCGCCGCCTGGAACACCAAACCGCTCGCAGCGCTCGTCGCCGAACGCGATCTGCCTGCGATCACCGCGGACTACTTGCGCGACACCTTCGCCTGGTCCCGTACCGAACAGGCGACCCGTGCGTTGACCGCGCACTTCGCCTCGGCCCGCTTCGCCGACGAGGTCGAGTACGGCGCACTCCTCGTCCCGGACCCGTCCAAACTCGACACCCGCGCGCCGCTGCCGCTGGACGTACGTCCGACGACGGCCCCGGACGTGTTCGACGAACGCCTCCCGCCAGGCGTCGCGCTGCCTGGTGACGCCGCCTGGCGGCTGGTGGTGAGTGTGATCGGGCCGTACGGTCCGGCGCTCGGCAGCTACCACGAGGTGCTCGCCTCGGACGCGTTCGTCGTGGACGGAGAGGACACCAGGACCTGGATGACCCGTCAGGTCTGGGGCGCGCGGGTGCTGCAGTGTGGCGCGACACCGCCGGACTGCGAGCACAACGAGCGGTGGACGTTCACGCTGTTCCCCGGCGAGGAGCTGGTTGACGGACAGGCCGAGTCCGGGACGGTGCTGAAGGGCAAAGTCAGGTTCCGCCTCGGCAAACCCGATCGTGGCATCGGCTCGGCCCGGGTCGCCCCTGCAGTCCTGGTCTAAATCGTGTGCGGCCCCGGCGGAGCGCCCGGGATACTGCTCGGCGTGATGCACGAAGGACAACTGGATGTGACGGTCGAGCTCGTCGAAGGGCTCGTCAAGGAACAGTTCCCGCAGTGGAGCGCGCTCGCGGTCCGCGCAGTACCGTCGCACGGCACGGTGAACGCGGTGTTCCGGATCGGTGACCATCTCACCGCGCGGCTTCCGATCCAGCCGGGTGATCCGGCGGCGGTACGGAAGGAGCTCGAGGACGAGGCGGAGGCGGCGCGCCGGTTGCGCGCGATGTCGCCGTACCCGACGCCGGAGCCGGTCGCTCTCGGAGGGCCGACCTCGGAGTATCCGCTGCCGTGGGCGGTGCAGACCTGGGTGGACGGAACGATCGCGTACGACGCGGACGTGTCCGGCTCGGCCACGTTCGCCGAGGATCTCGCGCGGTTCGTGCTCGCGCTGCGGGCGCAGCCGACCGAGGGCCGGACGTTCGACGGGCAGTGGCGCGGTGGGCTGCTGCCGTCGCAGGACGAGTGGGTCGCGGAGTGCCTCGACCGCAGTCGCGGGATGATCGACGTGGACGCGCTCACCCGGTTGTGGGCCGACCTGCGGACGACGCCGCGGACCGAACCGGACGCGTGGACCCATCGCGACCTGATGCCGGGCAACCTGCTGGTACAGGACGGCCGGTTGGCCGGGGTGATCGACGTCGGCATGTTCACGGTGTCGGATCCCGCAATGGACCTGCAGCCGGCGTGGAACCTGTTCGACCCGACTGCGCGTACGGCGTTCCGCTCGGCGCTCGGCAGTGCCGACGACGAGTGGCGCCGCGGGATGGGCTGGTCGTTCGCGCAGGCGATCGGCTGCCTCTGGTACTACGTCGAGACCAACCCGGTCATGTCCCGCACCGCCCACCACACCCTGACCGCGCTGCTCAAAGCTTCCTAGCCACGAACACGTACTCCTTGCCCGGCCGATCAGGAGCACCTCGTACGTCGTCGACCGCGAATCCGGCCGCGGTCAGCGACTGCTCGACCTCATCCCGCTCGCGGAACCACAGCGTCGAGTCCGACGTGAGCACGGCCCCGTCGGACGAGAAGATGTAGGTGGCGCGGAACGTGACGTACGGCAGCTTCACGGCGACGAGCTCGGTCCAGACCTCGACCGTCTCGTCGCCGATCTGCCGGACCTGATGGGTGTGCTCGCGGGTCCACTCCTCCCACGCGCGGCGCGCCGGGATCCGCGTCTCGAACACGAACCGCCCACCCGGTTCGAGCGCCGCGTGCACCCCGCGTACCGTCGCCGCCCACTCCTCCGCGGTCAGGAACACCTGCGCCACGTTCCCCGTCATCAACGCCAGCTCGACCTGCAGCGGCGGCAACGTCGTCGCGTCCCCGTGGATCCACGTGACCCGATCCGCGAATTCCTTGCCCCGAGCAACCTCCAGCGACGCCGCGGCCGGATCCACCCCTGTCACCTCCACGCCCAGGCTCGCGAGCAGGCAGGTCAGCTCCCCCGTCCCACACCCCACGTCCAGCACCCGCCGTACGCCGAACTCACCGAGCATCGCCGCGTAGTGCTCCAGATCCCCCCGATCCGGATCCAACGCGTCGTACACCGCCGCCAACCGAGGCACCCCGAACAAGGCATCAACCATAAGCCCGGACGCTAACCGCTCCGCCCACCGCCGAGCGACCCCATTTCCGTACCGACCGACGGGACGTAGTCGTCTACGCATATCCCACCTCAAGCGCGACCACCGCCGCACCAATCGCCGATTCGGCGACCACTACCCGTCCTTCGGTACACCCCTCACGAAGTCGCCCCGCTGTACCGCCGCAGCCCGGCGCGCCACGCGAGCACCGCCAACCCTGCCGCGCCGCCGGCCGCCGCGACTCCGGCGATGAGCACACCGAGTTGGGGGCCGCGCAGGAGGGCCGTGGCGGGGACACTCGCGATCAGGGCCATCGGGAATACGTAGGTGAGGAGGATGCGGAGCGGGCGGGCGAAGACGTCGGTCGGGTAGCGGCCGAGTTGCCAGGCCGAGTGATAGAAGACGTCCAGCTGCAGCTTCGGTGCCCAGAACGCCAGGCAGGCCAGCAGAACACTCAACGCCCACGTGACCACCAGCCCTGCGACCACCAGCAGGAACCAGCTCACGAAACCGCCCGTCGTCGGCACGTGATCCGCGATCCCCCAGCCGAGTACGCCGAGGCCGAGGACGACCTGGATCAGCTGCAGCGGCGACGACAACGACAGGCTGGCCAGGAACAAGCTCGACGCCGGCTGCAACAGGTACGCGTCGAGTTTCCCGTTCCGGATCCCGGTTTCCGGGAACCACGACAGGTTCGGGTCGATGAACGTCGTCCGCAGCCCGGTGATCAACTGGTACGTCCCGATCAGCACCAGGAACTGCGCCTTCGACCAGCCCGCCAGCGTGTCCGCCCGGGTGAAGACGATCAGCACGGCCGCGATCGCCGTACCGAGACCGGTGAACGCCAGCAGAACATCGAACACCAGGTTGACGCGGAACGCGATACTCCGGCGCAGCGACATCGAGAAGCCCGCGCCGAACAGCCGAAGCAGCTTCACGATCCCACCGCCGTGTACCGCCGGACGCCGGCCCGCCACAGGATCATGACCACTCCCACCAGGACCACCACCCAGCTGAGCTGATACCCGAGCGATGCGCCCGCAGGCACCCCGGCCGCGACCGAGGCCGGCAATCCGTTCATCCCGTAGAACGGCAACACCTCGGCGACCCGCCGCCACCCGTCCGGCAGCACGCCGATCGGCGCCGCAGTACCGCCGAGCAAGAACATCACCTGACTGCCGAATCCGACCACCGCGTGCACCCGATCCGTCCAGAACGCCGTCAACGACAACAGAAACGTCCACAGGAAAACGAGCGCGGCCGCGAGCACCAAGTACGGCACCGAACGCAACACCGCCAACCAGTCGAACCCGACCCGCAACGAGATTGCCGTGACCAACACGATCGGTGCCCCGAGCAACGTCAGCCAGGCGCGGATCGCCAGGTTGGTGCCGAGGACGCCAAGTACGACCGGCTGCGGCCGGAGCAACTCGTGGCTCAACGTACCGCTGTAGATCGTTTCGGAGAACGTGTGCTGCTCGAACGACTCGGTCATCAACGTGACCAGGACGACCGCGACGTAGTACCGCCCGATCGCCGGATCGTCCGGATACACCGCCGACCACACGAACAGCCCGATCAGCGGCGCGACCACCGCCTGCACGACGAGCGTCAGCAGGAACCACCACGCGCCGGACCATTCCAGCACCTCCTGCCGTAGCCGGAACCCGAGCAGTACCGCGGTCCTCATCGCAGCCCTCCCCGGTACGCCTGGTCGATGACCTTCTCCAGTGGTGGCTCCTCGACGGCGAGGTCGACGACGTCCAACGCCTGCAGCAGGCGTCCGGTCGTACCGGCGACGTCGTCCCGCGGCACCCGCAGCACCCACTGCCCGTCCGCCTTCTCGACCACCTCGCCGAACCCCGACGGATCACCCGGTGTCGAGATCCGGATCAGCTTGTACGGCGACAGCCGCGCGGACAGTTCCGCCAGCGGTCCGTCGTACTGGACCTTGCCCTTGTCGATCAGGATCAGCCGCGGACACAGCGACGCGACGTCGGCCATGTAGTGGCTGGTCAGGAGTACGGTCGCGCCGGTCTGCTCGACGTACTCCCGCACGAACTCGCGGATCAGGCTCGCGGCGCTGACGTCCAGCCCGATCGTCGGCTCGTCGAGGAACAGCACCTCCGGCCGGTAGATCAGCGCCAGCGCGAGGCCGACCCGCATCCGTTCGCCGAGGCTGAGCGCGCGGAGCTGCCGTTCGACCAGCGGTTCGAGGTCGAGGAGCGCTTCGAGTTCGGCGAGGGTGCTGCGGAACGGCGGACGCGGGATCTCGTACAGCAGCCGCTGGTACTCCAGCGAGTCCATCACGGTCAGCTCCTGCGATCCACCGACCGGCTGGCTGCCGCGGACGAAGGCGATCCGCTTCAGGAACGGGGACTTCCGTTGCCACGGGACCGCTTCGAGCACCCGGACGCCGCCGCCGGTCGGATGCAGGATGCCGGACAGGATCTTCATCGTCGTCGTCTTGCCGGCGCCGTTCGGTCCGATGAATCCGGCCACCTCGCCGCGGGCGATCGTGAACGAGACGTCGTCGAGCGCCTGGACGGTCTTGTACTCGCGGCGGACCAGCGAACGGAACGCCGCCCGCAGCCCGCCTTTGCGGATCGGGGCGCGGTAGGACATCGAGAGGTTCTCCACCTCGACAGCAGTCATGACGCCGACCGTAGGAAGAAAAGACGCCCATCTATGGCTTATTTTCCTGCGATACTCCGACGATGCGCGCGGAACGCCTCCTCAGGCTCCTCCTGCACCTGCAGACGCGTGGTCAGGCGACGGTCGACCAGCTCTCGCAGGCGCTGGACGTCTCGCCGCGGACGATCCAGCGCGACCTCGAGGTGCTGAGCGTGTCGGGCGTACCGGTGTACTCGATCCGCGGGCGCGGCGGCGGGTGGGCCTTGCTGCCCGGGTACCGCACCCGGCTGACCGGGCTGACGCCGTCGGAAGTGATGTCGGTGTTCGTCGGCGCGACCGCGCACGTACTCGCCGACCTCGGCCTCGACGCCTCCAGCGAACAGGCCGTCAGCAAGCTGATCGCGGCCCTGCCGGAGAACACCCGTCGCGAAGCCGAGTACGCCCGCCAACGCGTCCTCATCGACCACGCCGGCTGGGACGACCGCCGCGAAACCCCCCGCTGGCTCGACCTCTGCCGCGAAGCAGTCTGGAAAGAACACCACCTCAACATCACCTACGGCGATGGAACCGAACCGTTCCCCGTCGCTCCGCTCGGGCTGGTGGCGAAGGCGCGTACGTGGTACCTGGTGGCAGCCCGTACCGACGGGCGCCTACGTACCTACCGCCTCTCTCGTGTCACCTCGGCCGAACTCACCGGCGACGCGTTCATACGGCCTGCCGGTTTCGACCTCGCGACGTACTGGGCGCAGTCGCAGCGTGAGTTCCAGGCGTCCCGGCCGTCCTACCCGATCGTCCTCAAGGTCCGTGACCACGCGGTCCGCCGCTTCCGCCCGATCCAGCCGATGATCCCGGCCGGCGACGACTGGTGGATCGTCCACGCCGACCTCGAAAACGCCCACGAGGCCCAGGCCGCCGTACTCGCCCAAGCCGGCGCCGCCCAGGCAATCGCCCCACCGGAACTCATCGCCCTGGTCCACGAAGCCGCCGAGCGCATCGCCGCCGCACACGACCAGCCCTGACCCCAGCCCCTCGCGCCGAGTCGTGCGAACGGCTCGACCCTACCTCGCCGAGTCGTGGAAACCGGCTCCGAATCAGCGCCTCTTCTCACGACTCGGCGGTCGGTCCTACGCCTTCGTGAGGATCTCGGGGCCGTCGGGGGTGATCGCGATGGTGTGTTCGGTGTGGGCGGTACGGCAGCCGGTGACGCTGCGGAGGGTCCAGCCGTCCTCGTCCGTGAGGAGTTCGGCGGTGTCCTGCATGACCCACGGCTCGAGGGCGAGCAGCAGACCCGGGCGGAGCTGGTAACCGCGGCCGGGGCGGCCCGTGTTCGCGACGTGCGGGTCCTGGTGCATGGTCGAGCCGATCCCGTGGCCGCCGAACTCGGTGTTGATCGGATACCCCGCGGCGCTCAGCACGGTGCCGATCGCGCGGGAGATGTCGCCGATCCGGTTGCCCGGCACGGCGGCCTCGATCCCGGCGGCCAGCGCGCGCCGGGTCGCGTCGATCATCGCGACGTCCTCCGGAGCGTGGGTCTCACCAACGATGAAGCTGATCGCCGCGTCCGCCGCGATCCCGCCCAGCGACACCGCCAGGTCGAGCGTCAGCAGGTCCCCGTCGGCGAGCCGGTAGTCCGACGGCTTCCCGTGCAGCACCGCGTCGTTGACCGCCGTACAGATGTAGTGCCCGAACGGCCCGCGCCCGAACGACGCCTCGTAGTCGACGTAACAGGACTGCGCACCGGCGTCGGTGATCAGCGACTTCGTCCACTGGTCGATGTCCAGCAGGTTCGTACCGACGGCGGTCCGGCGCTTCAGGTCCTGCAGAATGCCCCCGACCAGCGCACCGGTCTCCTTCGCCTGCGCCAGCTCACGGGCGTCCAAGATCTCGATCATGCAATAACTATACCGGCCAAATTATCCCGGTACTATCATTGGACCATGGTCAGGCTCCCGCTCACCCCCGCGGAAGTCGAGCGCGGCGAACGCCTCGGCGCCGTACTCCGCCGCGCCCGCGGCACCCGCTCCATGCTCCAAACCGCCCTCGACGCCGGCGTCTCCCCCGAAACCCTCCGCAAAATAGAGTCCGGCCGAGTAGCCACCCCCGCCTTCCCCACCATCGCCGCCATAGCCGACGTCCTGGGTCTCTCCCTCGACACCCTCTGGTCCGAGGTCAACCAACCAGAACGCCTGGTCTCCTAGCGCCACCAGGGCGTTCCTTCAGTAACGACCGCAAGTTCGGCGCGGGTGTCGTAGTGGCGCACCCCAGTCCGGGACGATGCGCACAAGGGAGATGCCGTCCGCAAGTGCGCGCGAACCGAGGAACCGTGCGAGGTAGACCGCTCCGCAAACATCCCACGCGGCCAATATGTCGACCAACGACATCGGGCGCCAGTTCCACAGCTATCCCCAAACAGAGATCGTCACAGCGGTCGTACCAATCAGGGCAGCCGACCGACAACGAGTCGCCTGACCGGGACGGCTGGCACCTTCCTCAGAAGAAACTCGTTGCGGGTATCCCGTTCAGAACGCCAACGACCTTGCCGTCAAGCCATTGAGCAAGGCCGAGCATGTACTCGCCTGGATCAGCCCCATCTTGAACTGCCTGGGCAAGTTTTGGTTTCCATTCCTCCAGAACGTCCCGCTTAATGCTCTTCCGTGCGTGATCCCCACCGTGCTCAAGCCCAATGCTTTCGATAGGGATCACGCTTGTCAGCAGATCCGTACTGAGGTATCGCTCGATTCCAACAAACGATTCGTCCAACTCTGGATTGACGAGCGTGCCGTCGGCAATGATGCAGGTCGAGTATTCGTGATGCTTGAGTGCCTTATCATACTGAGGCTTCTTCTTGTCTTCCCAATCTCTCAGAACTATCACTGGCGCCGCATCTGGGCGCGAAGCGATTGCCTGCGAATTGTACTTCAAGTATTCAAGGACGCCGTCTCCGCCGGCATCGGCGTCGAAGATCTCCGAAGGCGCGACGAGGCGCCAGCGAATACGGACATCGAGATGGGTTAGGGCGGCGCGAAGATGCACTGCATCATACCGCCCTTCGACGATGACGAGCGGTTGATCAGTGTGAGAGAACAGCGGATGCCTGAAGGTCGTGATCTCGCGCCGCGTCGCTTCTGCAATGGCGTCGCGAGCAGCAAGGCGTTGGATCTGAGTCCCCTCCTCCGTCATCTCAGCAGTCCACACGTATTCCGCGACGCGTGCAAACTCATCTTGGTGCGTTGTCACTATCACCTGCCGCCGACTGTCGAGCGCGTAGTTTGCAAGGTCAGTGGAGAACCTGGCACGAAGGCCGGCGTGGAGGAAGCTTTCGGGCTCCTCAATTGCCCAGACACTCGCTTGGGTCCAGCCAAAATCGCTAGAGCGCCGCGACCGATCAGCGAGGTCCAGGATGTGAAGAAGCATGAACGACTGGGCACCCGACCCCTCGAACTCCGGCGCTCTCGAAACTCCTCCTGCCGAAATGGCATTTACGCCGACAGAAAACACGAGATCGCCGAAATCCGATGGAAGGTCGGCGGCCAGCGTCGTTGACGGTAGACCACGTTGAACAGAGGTCGACACGCCGCCAAACATTGCGGACCCCATACCTACCAGAGCCGCCATCAAGTCTGGAACGTTGGAATCCTTGAACGCCTTCGTCCCGCGAAGGCGACGAACGAGGTCGGGGCGCAGCGGTTCGAGTTCTGCACGGATGAGCTCCGACGGCCGCGCGTGGTTTGGCACATACACGAAGCGCACCGCCCTGATGTAGGTCTGCAGAACAAGCGCCTCATCAGACGTGGCAACTTGGAGCGTTTCAGGGCTGGCTCCGAACTCGAAAGAATCGACCACCGAGTCTTGAACTGCGCCGCGCATCCAGGAGCGCCGGATGTAGATCACGTCCTGGATCGAGTGGCTCTTCTCGAACTCATCGACGCCCCGAACTCGAATGTCACCGTTGAGCGACAAACCCACCATGACCGTTACGGTTCGTTTCTTTCCCCGCGGAGCAAAGCCCGAATAGTCGCTCGAGAGGCGCAGGCTCGCCCGCTCTTCGTCCACATAGTTGTTGAAGAACAGGTTCAGCGCGCGCAGCACATTTGACTTGCCGGCACTGTTGAGGCCCATCAACGGGACGTAGCTAGCAAGTCCGTCGAGGATGAGCGATCGGATTGAACGAAAGTTCTCGACCGACACATACTTGATGACGTCCACGGGCGCCCTCCCCTGAGTACCTGACTCACCCTGCATCCAGCATCGCTGGAACCACATGACTTAGCCTTTGTCGCAGGCCTGCGTCATGTCTGCGATCTGCGCGGACAGCAAAACCTTACGGGCCGCCGAGCCGTCTGAGGCGTAAGCGGCTCGTGTCTGACAGCTCCAATCCGCTACACGTTGAAGCGGAATTCGACTACGTCGCCGTCCTGCATCACGTAGTCCTTGCCTTCCATGCGGACCTTGCCGGCGGAGCGGGCTGCGGTCATGGAGCCGGCTTCCATCAGGTCTTCGAAGGAGACGATCTCGGCCTTGATGAAGCCGCGCTGGAAGTCGGTGTGGATCACGCCGGCGGCTTCCGGAGCGGTGGCGCCGCGCTTGATCGTCCAGGCGCGGGACTCCTTCGGGCCCGCGGTCAGGTACGTCTGCAGGCCGAGCGTGTCGAAGCCGACCCGCGCGAGCAGGTCCAGCCCGGGCTCCTCGATGCCCATCTCGGACAGCATCTCGCGGGCCTCGTCCTCGTCGCCGAGCTCGACCAGTTCGGCCTCGAACTTCGCGTCCAGGAAGATCGCCTCGGCCGGCGCGACCAGGTCCCGCATCTTCTGCTTGAGGTCGGCGTCGGCGAGTTCGTCGGCGTCGCAGTTGAAGACGTACAGGTACGGCTTCGCGGTCATCAGCATCAGCTCGCGGATCGCGTCCCGGTCCACGTTCGTGGCGATGATCGGCGTACCGGCCTCGAGGTGCTTCTGCGCCTCCCGGACCGCCTCGAGCACGACCGCGCTCTCCTTCTTCAGCCGGGCTTCCTTCTCCAGCCGCGGGATCGCCTTCTCGACGGTCTGCAGGTCGGCCAGGATCAGCTCGGTCTGGATGGTGGAGATGTCGTCGGCCGGCGACACCTTGCCGTCGACGTGGGTGACGTCGTCGTCGCGGAACACCCGGGTGACCTGGCAGATCGCGTCGGACTCGCGGATGTGGCTGAGGAACTTGTTGCCGAGCCCCTCGCCCTCGGACGCGCCGCGGACGATGCCCGCGATGTCGACGAACTGCACGGTGGCCGGGATCACCTTCTGCGAGTCGTACAGCTCGGCCAGCTTCGGCAGCCGCGCGTCCGGCACGCCGACCACGCCGACGTTCGGCTCGATGGTCGCGAACGGGTAGTTCGCGGCGAGTACGTCGTTCTTGGTGAGCGCGTTGAACAGGGTGGACTTGCCCGCGTTCGGGAGCCCGACGATTCCGATGGTGAGTGCCACGGGCGTCAAGGTTACGCGGCGAAGACCGAAGTACCCCAATCCGTCAGATCAGGAACGCCTCGAGCTCGGCGTCGTACCAGCGCTTGGTCCGGCCGATGGGGCGCATCCCGAGCCGGTTGCAGACCGCCAGCGAGGCCACGTTGTCCGGGCGGACCACCGCGTAGATCTCACCGATCCCGGCCTTGAACCCGTGCTCGATCGCGCCCCGCGCCGACTCCGTCGCCAGGCCGCGCCCCCACGCGTCCGGGTGGAAGTGCCAGCCGACCTCGACCTCACCGCGCCCGGCGGAACCGTCCGACGGGTCGGGCAGCGGCACCAGCAGTACGGTCCCCGCGACCGTCGCGGTGTCCCGCTCCTCCACGGCCCACACCCCGTACGGCGTCTCCCGGTTGCGCTCGTTCCACTGTTCGATCACCTTCGACGCGGCACCGCGATCCGCCATCACCCGCGGCTCGGCGCCCAGCCAGCGGGCCACCTCCCAGCGGCGGTAGATGTCGAACACGCGGTCGCCGTCCGCGTCCGTCCAGTCACGGACGAGCAGCCGATCCGTCTCGAAGACCACCATCCCCACCACCTCCTCAGCCAGTTCATATTTCTCCCAACCAGGTGATCGCAAGCAACGTCTCCAGTCTGTGACCACCTGGACGGACCGCGCCGGAACTTCTTCACGCTTCGTGTTCGGCTGCCTGCAGTTCCTGCGTTTCGGGTGGCTGGAGGTGCTGTCGTCACTGTTCCCGGGGTTCGTGTTCGCGGGCCTGGCGATCTCGAAGTACGTCGACCTGCCGATCGCGCGGTACGACGCCCTGCTGATCTACTGCCTGGTCCTGACGTTCCTGTTCTGGGCTGTCCGGTTGGAGACGTGGCGCGAGGTCGCGGTGATCTTCGGGTTCCACCTGGTGGGACTGGGGCTGGAGTTGTTCAAGGTCCATGTGGGTTCGTGGGAGTACCCGGGTGACGCGGTGACGAAGTTCGCCGGGGTGCCGTTGTTCGCCGGGTTCATGTACGCGGCGGTCGGCAGCTACATCTGCCAGGCGTGGCGCCGGTTCGACCTGCGGGTCAGCAACTACCGGCCGCTGCTCACGACCGTCTGCGCGGTACTCATCTACGCGAACTTCTTCACCCACCACTGGATTCCGGACCTGCGGATCCCGATCACGATCGGCCTGCTCGTCGTGTTGCGCCGTACCTGGGTGTTCTTCACCGTGGGCGTACGGCGGTACCGGATGCCGCTGGCGTTGGCGTTCGCGCTGATCGGGTTCTTCCTGTGGATCGCGGAGAACTTCGGTACGTTCCTGGACGCGTGGAACTACCCGGACCAGGTGAGTGTGTGGCGGATCGTGCATCCGGCGAAGTTCGGCGCCTGGTCGTTGCTGGTCAGCATGTCCTTCGTACTGGTCGCGAGCGTGAAGTCGCTCGAAGGCCGGCTGTACCACCGGGGCGTGGCCGCGACAGTCGAGATCTCACCGCAACATGCCGACGCCAACCAACCTGACAGGTAAGGCGTCTCAACAGGTGTGAGGCGCTCCTGAGGGGGAGCACTGGGGAAGAACCGCCTGAAATACAAGGGGAAATGCCATGAGCCGGAAGTTCGCTGCATTCGTCGCGACGATGGTCGCGCTGGCCGCGATCGGTGGTTGGATGATGGCGTCCGCCGTCGCGCAGATGGACCGTCCGCACGCGTCCGCGGCGACGACGAAGCCGTCCGTGTCACCTTCCGGCGCCCCGACCAGTGCTCCCACTCCGAGCGGTACGCCTAGCTCAACTGTGTCGACCACGGGCAAGCCGGTGCCGCCGAACCCGACGACTTCTGTTGCCGCCGGCAAGAAGGTGCTGTTCTTCACCTTCGACGACGGGCCGGACCCGACCTGGACGCCGCAGGTGCTGTCGACGCTGGCGAAGTACGGCGCGCACGCGACCTTCTTCGAGCTCGGCCAGATGCAGGACGAGCACCCCGGCCTGCGTGACCAGGTGCTTGCCGCAGGCAACACGATCGGCAGCCACTCGATCAGCCACCCGCAGCTGACCAAGCTGGGCGCGGCGCAGCGCCACCACCAGATCTTCGACGGCCCGCGGTCGACGTGCTTCCGCCCGCCGTACGGCGCCACGAACGCGAAGGTCCGCGCCGACATCAAGGCGGCCGGCATGGTCCAGGTGCTCTGGGACGTCGACCCGCGCGACTGGGCCCGTCCGGGTACCAGCGCGATCGTCCACAACATCCTGACGCACGCCAAGTCCGGCCGGATCATCCTGATGCACGACGGCGGCGGCAACCGGGCCCAGACCGTGGCAGCCCTCAACCAGGTCCTGCCGATCCTGAAGGCCCAGGGCTACACCTTCCCGGCGATGAACTGCCAGCAGCGCTGACGCACCGAATCGGACTTTTTCCGGAACTCTGCCCGCAATCACGGGAAAACTGTCGGTGGGGTTGTGCACTATCGGTGACATGACGGGTACGACGGTGTTGCTGGTCCTGCTCTTCCTCGTGGTGGGGCTGTTGCTCGGGGCTGTCTTCGGGGTGTTGTGGGTGCGGGGGCGCGACGGGGCGCAGCTCGCCCGGGTGACGGCCGAGCGGGATGCGGCCGAGGACCGGGTGGTCGAGCTGACGCAGGAGCGGACCAGCGTCGGGCAGCAGATGGGTGGCCAGGCGGTGGTGAAGGAGGCGCTGGATCGCCTGCATGCACAGCTGAATCAGCTCGAGCAGGGGCGCGCCGCCTGGCAGAGCCAGTTGCATCAGCAGGTGAACGAGGTGCGGATGAGCGGCGAGGCGCTGCGCCGGGAGACCGCGTCGCTGTCGACCGCGTTGCGGAAACCGCAGGTACGCGGGCGATGGGGCGAGCTGCATCTGCGCCGGACGGTCGAGCTGGCCGGGATGGTCGCGCACTGCGACTTCACCGAGCAGGCGACGACCTTCGGCGAGGACGGCGTACTGCGGCCGGACCTGGTCGTGAGGCTTGCCGAGGGCAAGAACCTGGTCGTCGACTCGAAGGTGCCGCTGGCCGCGTTCCTGGAGGCGAGCGAGTCCGACGACGCCACGTTCCGCGAGGACCGGCTGCGGGCGCATGCCCGGCACCTACGGACGCATGTGGATCAGCTCGCCTCGAAGGCGTACTGGACGCGCCTGTCGCCGTCGCCCGAGTTCGTGATCCTGTTCGTGCCGGGAGAGTCGTTCCTGTCCGCGGCGCTCGACGTCGAGCCGTCGCTGCTGGAGTACGCGGCCGAGCGCCGGGTGATCCTCGCGACGCCGACGACGCTGATCGCGACGCTGCGCGCGGCGGCGTACGCGTGGAACCAGTCGGCGCTGACCGAGTCGGCGCAGCAGGTGTTCGAGCTCGGGCGGGAGCTGTACGAGCGCCTGAGCACGATGGGCGACCACCTCAGCCGGGTCGGGCGATCCCTGACGTCGGCGGTCGAGGCGTACAACGGGACCGTCGGATCGTTCGAGCGACGGGTGTTCATCACCGCGCGGAAGCTCCGCGACCTGCACGTCACCGAGTCCGAGCTGACCGCGATGGAGTCGATCGAGGCATCGGTACGCCCACTCACCGCACCGGAGTTCCTCGCGCTGGACGAGTCCCCCAGCACCCGCCGCTGGCCACCGTCCCAAGCGGGTTGAGAGGTTCCGGAAGAGGATCGTCCGGAACCAGGGATAGCGTGCTCCGCATGAACAGCACACCGTTGACGGGACCGCCGGTCGCCGGCACCGAGGCCGACACGTTGATCGGGGCGCTCGAGCGCAACCGCCGGACGTTCGCCTGGAAGTGCGGCGGGCTCGACTCGGCCGACTTGAACAAGCAACATCCGCCGTCGACGGTCACCCTCGGCGGACTGCTCAAGCACCTCGCGCTGGTCGAAGACGAGTACTTCACCCATCGCCTGCTCGGCAACGAGTACGGCGCGCCCTGGGACGCCGTGGACTGGGACGCCGACCCCGACTGGGAGTGGCACAGCGCTGCCGACGACTCACCCGAGGAACTGATGGCGTTGTGGGAGGCGTCGGTCGAGCGCTCCCGCGCCGCGGTGGCGGAAGTTCTCGCGGCCGGCGGCGTCGACCAGCTCGCGAACTGGAAGGGCCGCAACGGTGACTCTCCCAGTCTTCGGTACATCCTCGTCGACCTGATCGAGGAGTACGCCCGGCATACCGGCCACGCCGACCTGATCCGTGAATCCATCGACGGCCTCATCGGCGAGGGCATCGCTGGGTAAGGGCGGCCCGGAGTAGCTGTCGGAAAGCCGACAGTGATGAGTTGTTGACAGTCGGTGGCCTGCTCACGCAACGATGAGAGCGCTCTCTCAGGCGGACGTGAGGAGAAACTGATGCGCAACTCAAGAAGGGTGCTCGCTGTCGTCGCGGCGGCGGTCGCCATGGCCGGGGTGTTGTCGGCGGCGCCGGACCGCCCGGCCGACGCAGCCGTACCTTCGACCATCCCGTTCACGATCACGAACAACTCGGGCCGCGGCGACGCGGTCTACGTCTACAACCTGGGCACCAACCTGGCGACCGGCCAGCAGGGCTGGGCCGACGCTTCCGGCACCTTCCACGCCTGGCCGGCCGGCGGCGACCCGCCGAGCCCGGCGCCGGATGCGTCGATCGCGGGTCCGGCCAACGGTCAGTCGGTGACGATCCAGCTGCCGAAGTTCTCCGGCCGGGTCTACTTCTCGTACGGCCAGAAGCTCGTCTTCAAACTGACCACCGGCGGCCTGGTGCAACCTGCCGTACAGAACCCGTCCGACCCGAACCGGAACATCCTGTTCAACTGGTCGGAGTACACGCTCAACGACGGCGGTCTGTGGATCAACAGCACCCAGGTGGACATGTTCTCCGCGCCGTACGCCGTCAGCGTGAACTCCAGCACCACCGGCCACCTGAAGTCCGGCGGGTACAACGCCGTCTACAACGGACTCCGTGCCGCGAACTGGGGCGGTCTGATCCAGACGGCCCCGGACGGTTCCGTGCTGCGTGCACTGTCTCCGCTGTACGGCGTGGAGACCGGCGCACTGCCGGCGAGCGCGATGGACGACTACATCAACCGCGTGTGGTCGAAGTACAGCTCGGAAACGTTGACCGTCACGCCGTTCGGCGACCAGCCGGACACGAAGTACTTCGGCAAGGTGTCCGGCGGCGTCATGAACTTCACCAACAGCGCCGGTGCCGTGGTCACGTCGTTCCAGAAACCGGACTCCGCCAGCGTCTTCGGCTGCTTCAAGTTGCTCGACGCACCGAACGATCAGATCCGCGGCCCGATCTCGCGCACGTTGTGCGCCGGCTACAACCGTTCCACCCTGCTGACGAACCCGAACCAGCCGGATGCCAACGACGCGAACTTCTACCAGGACGCTGTCACGAACCAGTACTCGAAGACGATCCACGCACAGATGACCGACGGTCGCGCGTACGGGTTCGCGTTCGACGACGTCGGCAACCACGAGGCCCTCGTCCACGACGGCAACCCGCAGCAGGCCGCGCTCATCCTGGATCCGTTCAACTGAAGTCTTGACTCCTCGGTCCGTTAGTGGCAGCTTACCGTTCGTGGAGACTTACGGATCACTCGAGGCGGTCGGACCGGTGCTGGACGCGCTCGGCGACCCGACCCGGCGGGTGATCCTCGAGACCCTGCGGACCGGCGGGCCGTGCTCGGTCGGCGTCCTGGCCGAGCGCGTACCGGTCAGCCGGCCCGCGATCTCCCAGCACCTGAAGGTGCTCGGCGCGGTCGGTCTCGTCCAGCACGAGTCGCGCGGGACGCGGAACATCTACCGCGTCCACCAGTCCGGACTGCACGAGCTGCGCAACTGGCTCGACCAGTTCTGGGGCGACGCGCTGCAGGCGTACGCGGACCACGTCCGGCGGACCGAGGAGGAACGGAAATGACTGTGGAACAAGACCTTTCACCGCTGGTGAAGACCGTGACAGTGCCGGTCGGAGCCGATCGCGCGTTCGAGGCGTTCACCGCGGAGACGTCGAAGTGGTGGCCGTTGTTCCGCCACTCGGTAGGCGAGGAGGCGGCGACCGAAGTACGGCTGGAAGGTGCGGTCGGCGGACAGATCGTCGAGTACGGCGCCGAGGGCGTGCTGGCGATCTGGGGCACCCTGTCGGAGTGGGACCCGCCGGCGTCGCTCAGCTTCAGCTGGCACCCGGGCCAGGATCCCGCGGACGCCGGGCAGGTGACCGTCACGTTCACCCCGACCGGCGACGGCACTGAAGTGAAGCTAGTGCATGCCGGGTGGGAGCGCCGCAGCGACGGCCGTCAGGCGCGGCTCAGCTACGACACGGGCTGGGACTACGTGCTGGGCAAATACGTGGAGTTCGCCGGATAGTAGGCAGATGCCTCCCGTTGACGCCCGCGCCCTGGAAGCGACCCTCCGACCGCACGGCGAGTCCGTCATGCTGCCACGGGCCGCGTACGTCGACCCTGATGTGCTCGCGTGGGAACGCCGGCACTTCTTCGCCGGTACGTGGACGTGTCTCGGCCGCGTCGACGAACTGTCCAGCGGTACGACGTACCGCGAGGCGACCGTCGGCGACATCGCGACCGTGCTGACGTTCGGCGACCGGCCGCGGGCATTCGCCAACGTCTGCAGGCATCGCGGGCACGAACTGCTGCGGCGGGAGGAGTCCGGCGATCGGCGCGCGGTGGTGTGCCCTTACCACGGGTGGTCGTACGAGCTCGACGGATCGGTGAAGACCGCCCCGCGGATGGGCGACGGCTTCCATACCGAACCGTATGGTCTGGTCGAACTGCCGGCCGAGGTGTGGCACGGGTGGTTGTTCGTGAACGCGACCGGTAGGGCGGCGTCGTTCGAGGAGCACCTCGGCGGGATCACCGAACTCGTCGCGCCGTACGCGCCGGAAACGCTCGTTCTCAAGGCGCGGCACACGTACGACGTGGCGGCGAACTGGAAGACGATCGCGGAGAACTACCACGAGTGCTACCACTGCCCGCTGATCCACCCCGAGCTGTGCAAGGTGTCGCCGCCGACGTCGGGCGACAACTGGAGCATGCCGGGCGCGTGGGTCGGCGGACTGATGGACCTCCGACCGGACGCCGAGACCATGTCGCTCGACGGCCGGTCGGCCGGGATCCCGCTGCCGGGTGTGGATCAGCGGCGGGTGAACTACCTGGGCCTGTTCCCGAACCTGCTGCTGTCGCTGCACCCGGACTACGTGATGACGCATCGCCTCGAGCCGCGCGCTCCGGGCCTGACCGCGATCGAGTGCTCGTGGTACTTCCGGCCCGAGGTGACGGATCCTTCGTACGCGGTGGAGTTCTGGGACATTACTAACCGCGAGGACTGGGCAGCCTGCGAGTCGGTCCAACGCGGCGCCGAGTCCCCCCACTTCCGCCCCGGCCCCCTGGCCCCCGCCGAAGACGCCGTCTACCAGTGGGTCACGATGCTAGCCCGCGGGTACCTCGGCAAGCCGTTGAGCACCTAGCCGCGCTATCGGCGGCGCGTGTTCTTCCTTTGGCCTAAGCGTACAAGCAATTGGCGGCCGACGGTCTCAGTTATCCACAGGCTCAGTAGCCCAGGGTGAAGCGCTGGCGGTTGTGGGTGGGGGTCTCTACCTCGTCGAGGAGGGCTACGGCGTAGTCCTCGGCGGAGATGTGGTCGCCGATGGGCTCGTCGCCGCTGAGGCGGAAGGTGCCGGTGCGCTCGCCCGGGGCGATCACGAACGCGGGCGAGAGCATCGTCCAGTTCACGTCGTCGCCGGTCGCGCGCAGGTTCTCCAGTGCCTGGGAGACGGTCAGCGACTCGTTCTTGTACTCGGCCGGGAAGTCCGGCCCGTCCACCACACGGTTGCCGTTGACAACCAAGCTGCCGGCACCGCCGACCACGAACAACCGGGTCTGCGTACCGCGTACCGCCGCGACAAGGTTGTCGACCGCGTCGAGGTACTCCTGGTGGTCCCCACCGGTCCGGCTCGGACCGATCGCCGCGACCAGCACGTCCGCGTCCGCCAGCTCCTTCGCGGTCGCGACGTCGTTCGCGCTGCCCTGCACCGCACGTACGCCGGCCGGCAGCTCGCCGCCCGAACGGGTGACGCCGGTCACCTCGTGACCGCGGCTCACCGCCTCGGCCGCAACCCGGCTGCCGACCATCCCGCTCGCCCCGAACACCGCGATCTTCATCCCTGCTCCTCATCTCTGTAGGTCTGACCTTGACAGTATCCATTGGTAACTGGCTACTTCAACGTGCTATAAGTACCTTGTGGTAACCAAAGGAGACGTGTTCGACCCGAACTGCCCGACCCGGGTGATCCTGGACCGTCTGGGCGACAAGTGGACGGTCCTGGTGGTCCTGCGCCTGCGCTCCGGACCGCTCCGCTTCACCGAACTCCGCGACGGCATCGGCCAGGTCGCGCCCAAGGTCCTCACCCAGACGCTCCGCCGGATGGAACGCGACGGCCTGCTGACCCGCGAGGTCTACCCCGAGATCCCACCCCGCGTCGTCTACACCCTCACCCCCATGGGCGCCTCCCTGATCGACCCGATCAGCGTCCTCACCGACTGGGCCGAAACAAACATGCCCGCCATCACCAAAGCCCAAGCAACCTACGACCTCACCGTCTGACCAACCAACCCGACGCAACAGAACACGGGATGGACACGCGATTCTGCGGTGGATCGCGCCGACGACCTGGCCCAGCCCTCGTCGCCGTTGGGTATGCGGACCGCCAGGCCATCACAATCGCACCACCGCAAGCCCCGCCACGCTCAGCGCCGCGGGACCCATCGCATTGTGGTGGCCTGGGCGTCCGCGCTCGGAGTTGGCGACCGGGCTCGTAAGGCCGTGTACGCACCGCGCAACCCGGCGGCACGCGGCACGCGGCACGCGGCACGCGGCACGCGGCACGCGGCAGGGCATTCTGCCTCGCTGGAGCTTCGTCGGCGCGAACATCACAACCTGCGCGCTGTCGGGTTACAGCTCAACCTTTCGGGACCCTGGGCTCATCACACTCCTGGTCGGATACGAGCTGGGGGTTGGGATGGATCCAGGACGGGATCGGGAGTTCGCGGACTTCGTGGACGGGCGGTTCACGGCGTTGCAGCGGTTCGGGTACTTGTTGACGGGTGAATGGCACCTGGCCGAGGACCTCGTACAGACATCGCTCACCAAGGTGTGGTTCCACCGGAACTCGTTGCGCAGTTCGAACGCCCTGGAGAGCTACACCCGGACGGTGATGGTGAACACCAGCACCCAGTGGTGGCGCCGGAAATGGAAGGGCGAGACGCCGACCGAACACCTGCCCGAACCGCATCAACACGCCTCGGGGCAGTCGGAGTACGGCGTCGTCGACGACCGCGACTTGTTGCTCAGGGCCCTTGCCACGCTCCCCCGCCGTACTCGCGCGACCCTTGTACTGCGGTACTTCGAGGACCTGCCCGAGGCCGAGATCGCCGAGATCATGGGCTGCTCGCTCGGCACCGTGAAGAGCAACGTCTCCCGCGGCCTCGCCAAACTCCGCGAACACCACCTGGTCGCCGCCGTCTCCGCCCCGAAGGAGGCCTGAGCCATGACCGAAGATCTGAAGGACCGGTTCACCCAACTGGTCGCGGACCCACCACCACCGAGCGCGCCGCCGAGCGAAGCCGTCTTCGCCCGCGTCCGCAAGGTACGCCGCCGCCGCACCGCCGGCGTGATGACCCTCGCCGCGGCCTGCATCGTCGCCATAGCCCTTGCCCTAGGCAACGTCACGGACATCGGCGGCGCCCCACCTATCACCAACACGCCGGGCGCACCGAAAACAGCAGTCACCGGCCCACCAACCGCGACCCCGAAACCCCCACCGCCGATCAAGGTTGTTCTGAAACCGACGGTCAGGGGCCGCACAGTCGAGATGACGGTCGCGCTGTCCGGCAAGGCGTACATCCCGTCGGGGATCCCCGAAGGCACGCTGTTGCCGGACGACTCGTTCATGAACCTGTCAGCCGGAACCATCTATTCCTACGGTGACGGCTATCAGAACGGTTCCGACGGCGGGGCGATCAGCTGCACGACCAAGAAGCTGAAGGTCGGGTCCGAGACGTACGTCATCCCCGAGACGCACACGTTCAAGAAGCCCGGGACCTACAAGTTCACGTACACGATCAACTACTGCGGCACGAAGGGCTGGTTCCCGACGACCGCGACCACGCAGTTGGTGATCAAATAGTCCAGGCGTGGTCGGAGGTGCCGGTGGTGGGGAGGCCGGCTGCTTTGAGGTCCGTACGGAGGTCGCGCGGGAGGGCGAAGGTGAGGCTCTCCTCGGCGGTCGTGACCTCCTGGACCTCGGCGTAGCCGCGTTCGGCCAGCCAGCGGAGGACGTCGCGGACCAGGACCTCGGGGACGCTGGCGCCACTGCTGACGCCCACCGCGTTGACGCCTTCGAGCCACGCCTCGTCGATCTCGTCGGCGAAGTCGACCAAGTGGCCGTCCTTGGCGCCGTGTTCGAGGGCGACCTCGACCAGGCGGACGGAGTTCGAGGAGTTGCGGGAGCCGACGACGAGCATCAAGTCGGCTTCCGCGGCGAGCTTCTTGACCGCGGCCTGCCGGTTCTGGGTGGCGTAGCAGATGTCATCGCTCGGCGGGTCCTGGAGGTGCGGGAACCGCTCGCGCAGGCGGCGTACCGTCTCCATCGTCTCGTCCACGGAAAGCGTGGTCTGCGACAGCCAGACAACCTTCTCCGGGTCGCGGACGGTGACGTTCGGCACGTCGTCGGGGCCGTCGACGATGTGTACGTGTTCGGGAGCTTCACCGGACGTGCCGATGACCTCCTCGTGGCCCTCGTGTCCGATCAGCAGGATGTCGAAGTCGGTGGCGGCGAACCGCTTCGCCTCGTGGTGCACCTTGGTGACCAGCGGGCAGGTCGCGTCGATCGTCTTCAACTGCCGCGCAGCTGCCTCCTCGTGCACCACCGGGGCGACGCCGTGCGCGGAGAAGATCACGGTCTCCCCCTCGGGCACCTCGACGGTCTCGTCGACGAAGATCGCGCCACGCTTCTGCAGGGTCTGGACGACGTACTTGTTGTGCACGATCTCCTTGCGCACGTACACCGGCGGACCGTACAGATCGAGGGCCTTCTCCACCGCGACCACGGCCCGGTCCACACCCGCGCAGTACCCACGGGGCGCCGCGAGCAGCACGCGCTTCGTCGTACGGGTGTCATCAGGCTGGGAAGTCACGTCCCCCATGGTACGGGCCGCGATCGACACGCCCGCATCAGGCGTTGTGAGCAGCATCACCACGAACGTACGTCGAGGAGCCGTCCGCCCTGTCCGGACGACTCCCCCGCGGGAGGTGTTTCCAGACCTCAAGAATGCCCGGAAAATCCCTTACCGGCAAAGGATTTTCCACGCCGCACCCGCTCGACGTTGGTGAATTGTCGGTGCGGGGTCGTAGGGTCTGGGCGTGGCTTTGGAGACGTCGCCGGAAGCGCCTGCGGCCGTTCGGACGATCGCGAACGGGATTGCGAGCTGGATCAACCAGCTCGGGTCCGTGTGGGTCGAGGGGCAGCTGACGGACGTCTCGATCGGGCGCGGTACGACGACCGTGTTCGGCACGTTGCGCGACACCGATGCCGACATCTCGTTGCGCTTCACCTGCAACCGCCGGGTGTTCGAGGCCGTCGACGTACGGGACGGCTCCCGGGTGCTCGTGCACGCCAAGCCGAACTTCTTCGCCCGCCGCGGCACGCTCGCACTCGCGGTCAGCGAGATCCGGCACGTCGGGATCGGCGAACTGCTGGCGCGGATCGAGCGGTTGAAGCAACTACTCGGCGCCGAGGGTCTCTTCGAGCCCTACCGGAAGAAGAAGTTGCCGTTCCTGCCGCACACGATCGGGCTGATCTGCGGGCGCGACTCCGCGGCCGAGCGCGACGTGCTCGAGAACGCGAAGCGTCGCTGGCCGGCGGTCGCGTTCCGGATCGAGTACGCGTCCGTACAGGGACCGTCGGCGGCCGGTGAGGTGATGACCGCGCTGCGGAAGCTGGACGCGGACGACTCGGTCGAGGTGATCGTGATCGCGCGCGGCGGTGGTTCGCTGGAGGATCTGCTGCCGTTCTCGGACGAGGGGCTGATCCGTGCGGTGTCGAAGACGAGTACGCCGGTGGTCAGCGCGATCGGGCACGAACCGGACACCCCGCTGCTGGACCTGGTCGCGGACCTGCGCGCGTCGACGCCGACGGATGCGGCCAAGCGGATCGTGCCCGACGTACGGGAAGAACTCGACGGCGTGCGACTGCTGCGTGAGCGGGGGTTGCGGGCCGTCCGGTCCTGGCTCGACCGGGAGGCGCACGCGCTGGCGGCGATCCGGAGCCGGCCGGCGTTGGCGGCGCCGGTCACCGATCTGCAGCGGCGATCGGACGAGATCGCCGCGCTGGTCGAGCGGAACCGGCGGACGTTGACGCACCGGCTCGACCGGGCGAGCGACGATCTCGCGCACCGGTTGGCGAGCGTACGGGCGTTGTCCCCGAAGGCGACGCTCGAGCGCGGGTACTCGGTGCTGCAGCTGGCGGACGGGACCGCCGTACGGGAAATGGCGCAGGTGGCGCCGGGTGACCTGCTGCAGGCGCGGGTCAGTGACGGCCGGTTCGCGGTCGAAGTCAAGGAGGACAACACGTGAGCGACCGACCCGAGATGACGTACGAGCAGGCCCGCGAGGAGCTCGTCGAGGTGGTCCGCAAACTCGAAGCCGGCGGCACCACCCTCGAGGAATCCCTCGCCCTGTGGGAACGCGGCGAAGAACTGGCCACCACCTGCCAACGCTGGCTCGACGGCGCCCGCGAACGCCTCACCAAAGCCCAAGCCACCCACGAGGAAAAGGCCGACTGACCCCGAGTCAGCTGACGACCCGCCCCGCCCCGCCCCGCCCCGAGGATCTGCTCGGCGCCGCGCAGGCGCGAGTCGCCAGCTGGCGGGGCGCTTTCACGGGTCTTGTCCCGCAGGAGTTCCTCGACGTGATGAACCCCACCGCGAGCGGGATCGGGAACCGGCGCCGGGCGGGCGCTGGCCGACGTGGCGTGTGCTGATCTGCGGGCGGCGGGGTGTACCAATGTGGGGCTTTGGGTGCTTGAGGCAAACATCCGCGCGCGCACGTTCTACACGCGCTACGGGTTCACCGGGCCTGCCGGGCGGACGTACTCCTCGCTCGGGAACCTCCCGGAAATCAGGCCGATCCGCGACCTGACGTGAAGGTTGCGCAAAGCCCGACCGATTCCCGTGGCGGTGACCTGGTCCGAAACTACGGTGAACCACTTTCCTGGAATTGGTTTACTTGTGTGGAGGATTTACATCCCATGATCGTGCTCATCGTGCTCGGCGTCATCGTTCTCGGGCTCGGCGGATTCGTCTTCTGGTTCCTGAAGATCCGCGACCCGCTGAAAGGCGCGGACTTCTACAAGTTCCACGCCGAGCAGAAGTGGGCCTGGGAGCTGACGCTGACGCCGGAGCAGGAGAGTGCGTTCATGGCCGGCCTCGAGGCGTACGACGACGAGCGCGGCTGCTACCCGATGCGCGAACCGGGCATCCTGCGCGTACACCGCCCGATGATGCTGGTCTCACTGTTCTGGATGACCGAACAGTTCGCGGCGATGGGACCGGGCGCGGTCCAGGACCCGGTAGGCGCCGTACAGCAGCTGATCCGGCAGGCCGCCGACGGCGAGATCCCCGGCGTGCTCTACAACGACGACGAGTGGATGGGCGAGGGCGTCGAGCAGATCGACGGCATGGACAAGTACGCGTTCACCAGCGCGATCATGTCCGCCACCAGCGCCGCGTCGATCGACCACGAGTTCGCGGGCGGGTACGCGGACGAGGACAACGGCTTCCTCACGATGGGCGTACTGGCGAAGAACCCGGCCCACGTTGCCCGGATGTACGACGAAGCCTTCGCGACGAACGGTCCGCAGAAGCCGATCAACAGCCGCCTCGACGTGATGCGCGAGGTGATGAAGCCGGAGGACCCGGCCTACACGGCCGCTTTCGACCGCGCCGAGGCGGAGAAGAGCAAGTACATCAACACACTGGTGTTCTGCTTCGAGCGCGTCGTGAAGCGGTACCACGAGGCGCGACCGGACATGCAGTACGCCGAACCGCGCGACGTGCTGTCCGTCGTGATGGCGCGGATGCTGGCCGACGGCCGCGCCGGGTGCACGTGGACGCGGCCGCCGTCGCAGGAGCAGTACGACCTGGCGCTCGCGATCCTCAGCAATCGGGACTGAGCAGGTTCTTGGCGACCGCCGCGAGGCCGGCCTTCATCCGATCGAGCTCGAATCCCTGTGTACGCAGGGCGTTGTGGAGGTCGGCCGCCAGCGGCGCCAGCAACACGTGCGCGGTGTAGTCCGCGTCGAGATCCTGGCGGGCCGACTCGATCAGGTGTGCCAGGTGCCGATGCCACAAGTGGTACGAACCGATCCGGTACCGCGCGCCGTCCGAGGCGTTCTCGCTGTCCATGAACAGCGCCACGTGCCGATCGAGTAGTTCGAGGTACGCCTCGAGGAACGCCAGCACCCGGACGACCGGCGGCGCGCCCGGACCGAGCGGCGGCGGACCGCTCAGGATCTTCGCCTGCAACTCCTGCTCGCGCTCGTCGAGCAGCGCCACCGCGAGCCCCGCGCGGTCCCCGAACCGGCGGAACACGGTCCCTTTCCCCACACCGGCCTCGGCAGCGATCGCGTCGAGCGAGACGTTCTTCACCCCGTGCTCGGTGAACAGCCGGTCGGCCGCCTCCAGTACGCGCAGCCGGTTGCGCCGGGCGTCCGCTCGCTCCGGGCGTGGCGTACCCACGACCGGGAGACCCCGTTGTGAAGCGGACCGCGGTCCGGTATCGTCTTCCATAAGACGGACTGTAGTCCGCTAACGTCTCAGGAGGAAGCACATGAGCAACGCCCGGATCGCCATCGCCTATCACTCCGGATACGGGCACACCGCGAAACAGGCCGAGGCGGTCGCCGCCGGGGCCGCGTCGGTGCCGGACACCACCACCGACCTCGTCCCGCTCGACGAGCTGACCGAGGACGTCTGGGAGCGGCTGACCGCCGCGGACGCGATCGTCTTCGGCGCCCCGACGTACATGGGCAGCCCGAGTTGGGTGTTCAAGAAGTTCGCCGAGGAGAGCGTCCGGATCTGGGCCGCCGACCTCGGCTGGCGGGACAAGATCGCGGCCGGGTTCACGAACTCGAAGGCGATGTCCGGCGACAAGCTGAACAGCCTCGTCGACCTGGCCGTGTTCGCCGCGCAGCACGGGATGATCTGGGTCGGCCTGGACATCTACCCGGGCTGGGCGGACAGCACCGCGAGCATCGAGGACCTCAACCGGCTCGGAAGCTGGATGGGCGCGATGGCGCAGTCCGACGCGGACCTGTCCGCGGAGAAGGCGCCGCCCGCGACGGATCTGCGTACGGCGGCCGCGCTCGGCGCGCGGGTCGCGACCGTGACGCACCGGCAGCTGAGAGGAGCACTGGCGGCCTGATGGCGTGGCTCATTCTGCTCGCCGCGGCGGCGTTCGAGATCGCGTTCGCGCTCAGCCTGAAACCGAGCGAAGGGTTCAGCCGGCTGTGGCCGACGCTCGGGGTGCTCGTGTTCGGCGTGATCTCGGTCGCCCTGCTGGCGAAGACGCTCGACCGTCTCCCGGTCGGTACGGCGTACGCGATCTGGACCGGCGTCGGCTCGGTCGGCGTGGTCACGCTCGGCATCGTGCTGTTCCACGAGCCGGTCACCCCCGCCCGCCTGGCCTGCATCGCCCTGATCGTCACCGGCGTCATAGGCCTCCGCCTCGCCGGCGCGGACTAGCGGACCTGCAACACTCACTATCCCGCTATATCAGCCGATCCGGAGCAGCCGGCGAGCGTGCGGCGGGCCGGAACGGCACGTTTGGTGAGTGCTGGCGGTCCGCCCCGGGAGCCTGCTAGTAGTTGCTGCGGCGGCGGAGGCGGGAGCGGGTCGGCAGCGGCATCGGGTGGGTGTCGAGCGGCAGATCCTCCACCACGCTCGGGCCGGACAGGAGCTGGTGGTAGGACGACCAGGTGGTCGCGCGGGGTGGCATGTTGCCGATGGCATCTACTTTGGTGACCGGGTGGGTGCCGTCGTTGATCGGGTTCCACAGGTCGTCGTCGGTCCGCAGCTCGCGGAGTTCGCCGAACAGCTCGCGGGAGAACCAGCACGGGTAGCTCTCGCCGTCGTCGTACCGGCAGACGCCGATCGACGTGGCGACCTCCGCGACCAGGGACCAGACGGCGGCCGACGTGATCCCGGGCTGATCACCGGGCAGTACGACGATCCCGTCGGCGCGCCGGTCGACCGCGTCCAGCGCGGGCACGATCGACGCGCTGCCGGTGTCGGCGTGCGGCGACTCGACCACCCGTACACCGTCCAGGTCGACCCGGTCCCGGACCTGCTCCGACGCGCTGCCGAGCGTCACGACCAACTGGTCGAACCCGCAGTCCCGCGCCCCGTCCAGCGCCGCACCGAACAACGTGCCGCCCTGGTAGGCCAGCAACTGCCACGGCGCACCGAGGTGCGGCGAACTGTCGGCACCCAGCAGAAGCCCCGTGATGAACATCGGCGGGTCAACTCCCCAGCCGATACGGCGTGACCATCCGAGGCCCTTTCGCTTTTCCCCGAGCGTGCAAGCCGAGATTCGATCAGACCAAGTTCTTTGGCCGGGTGTCAAGGGCTATGGAAATCAGCGCAGAACCGAAGCGAACGCTTCAAGCGCGGGATAGCCGGCGTTTCCGGTGACGATCGTCGTCACGCCGGAACCCACCAGCACCAAGGCGTTCTCGCCTTTTCGGTCGAGCAGGATCTTCCGTTGCCAGGTCACGCCCGCCACCGCCGATGTGCCGTCGTCGGAGGTCCGGCCGAGCTTGTCGGCCTGGAACTTCGGTGTGGTCACGTTGGACTGTTCGAGGCCGACGTACTTCTTCTCGTTGGTGACGACGCCGAGGTGCCAGGTCATCGGCTCCTGCTGCGGGGCCCTGAACTCCTCGCTGGTCGCGGTCCAGCCGGTCGGCATCGGCTCCGGCCCGCGGACCCAGGACGCGGTCTTCCGGGCGTCCTGCAGCTGCGCGGTGTACTCGACCGCGTTCACCTGCTCGTGCTTGGGCCGCCAGGTGACGATGATCAGGAACGCGACCACGGCCAGGCAGATCACCAGCGCGCCGACCATGTTGCCGACGGTCTGCGACTTCGCCTTGTCCCGCCGGTAGGCCTGCCGGTACTCGTCGGCCTCCGCCAGAATCTGCGCCCGCTCCTGTGCCTTCTCCTGGGCCTTCTCCTGGGCCTCGGAGTCGTTGGAAGCGTCCTGACCTGTCGAACTCATGCCCACAGTGTCTCGCGTTGCGCAATCCGATCGAACACCGGTCAGACCCGTTGGCTACGATCCGTGGACATGAGCGACCCGACCAGCCCACCGGCACATCTGGAGGTCGACGCGCATGCGCCCGACCGGAACCTCGCCCTCGAACTGGTGCGGGTGACCGAGGCCGCGGCGATGGCGGCCGGGCGCTGGGTCGGTCGCGGCGACAAGAACGGCGCGGACGGCGCGGCGGTGAACGCGATGCGTACGCTGATCGGCACCGTCGGTATGAACGGCGTGGTGGTGATCGGCGAGGGCGAGAAGGACAACGCCCCGATGCTCTTCAACGGCGAGCAGGTCGGCGCCGGCGTCGGCCCGGAGTGCGACGTCGCGGTGGATCCGGTCGACGGTACGACGCTGGTCGCGAAGGGGATGGCGAACGGGATCGCGGTGATGGCGGTCTCGCCGCGGAACTCGATGTACGACCCGTCCGCGGTCTTCTACATGGAGAAGCTGGTCGTCGGACCGGAGGCGGCCGGGGTGGTCGACATCCGGCTCCCGGTCGCGGAGAACATCCGCCGGGTCGCGAAGGCGAAGGGCTCGTCGGTCGACGACGTCACCGTCGTACTGCTGGACCGGCCGCGGCACGCCGAGCTGGCCACGCAGATCCGGGCGACCGGCGCGCGGATCAAGTTCATCTCCGACGGCGACGTGGCCGGCGCGGTCGAGGCGGCCCGCCCGGACACCGGTCTGGACATGTTGCTCGGCATCGGTGGTACGCCCGAGGGCATCATCGCCGCCTGCGCGATGAAGTGCCTGGGCGGCAAGATCCAGGGCAAGCTCTGGCCGCGCGATGACGCCGAACGGCAGCAGGCGCTCGACGCGGGCCACGACCTGGACCGGGTGCTCGACACCGACGACCTGGTCAGCGGTGACGACTGCTTCTTCGTCGCGACCGGCATCACCGACGGCGAGCTGCTCCGCGGCGTACGGTACGGCCGCTCGACCGCGCGTACGCACTCGCTGGTGATGCGATCGCGCAGCGGCACGATCCGTTCGATCGAGAGCGTCCACCAACTGGAGAAGCTCCGCGCGTACTCCGCGATCGACTTCGAGCACGCCCGATGAGCGCACCGGTCCTCGTCATCGGCGAGGCTCTCGTGGACATCGTCGGTACGGCGGTCAAGCGGAACGGCAACGGGAAGACCAAGGCCACGCCGGGCGGCTCGCCCGCGAACGTCGCGGTCGGGCTCGCGCGCCTCGGCGTACCGACCGAACTGGTGACCCGGTTCGGGACGGACCCGTACGGTGACCAGCTCGGCGCGCACCTGTTCGGGAACGGCGTGCAGCTCGCGCCGGGATCGGTCGACCCGAACTTCCGGACCAGTACGGCGACCGCCACGCTGGACGCGGAGGGCGTTGCGACGTACCAGTTCGACATCGCCTGGGAGCCGCCGGCGCTGTCGCTGTCCCGCGGCTGCCCGGCGATCCACACCGGGTCGATCGCGACCGTACTCGAGCCCGGCGCCGCGGCGATCCGGGAGTTCCTGGAGTCGGCCGCCAACCAGCCCGTCACCGTGACGCTGGACCCGAACGCGCGGCCGAGCATCACGCCGGACCCGGTCTCGACGTGGGCCGCCGTACGGAAGCTCGCCGCGTTGAGCGACCTGGTCAAGCTGAGCGACGAGGACTGCGAGTTCCTCCGTCCCGGCGTCGAGCCGGTGGACATCGCCGCGGAGCTGCTGACCGCGGAGCGGACGCAATGTGTGGTGATCACCCGCGGCGGCAAGGGCGCCCTCGGGGTGAGCCGGGACGCGCAGGTCGACGTGACCGCGCCCGCGATCGAGGTCGTCGACACCGTCGGCGCCGGCGACTCGTTCATGTCCGCGCTGATCGCCGGGCTGGAGAAGCGCGGCCTGCTCGGCGAGCGGCGGCTGAACGGGCTGACGCTCGAGGACCTGCGCGACGTCGTGGACTACGCGGTGAAAGCGGCCGCGATCACGTGTACGCGGCACGGCGCCGACCCGCCGACCGCGGCCGAACACCTCGCGACCTGGGGTTCGTGACGGTGTCCGTCGAGGCCTGGACCTCCGAGCTGGAGTCCAAGGGCAGCGTCGACTTCCCGCCGCGCCGCGGGCGGCTGATGGTACGGCTGGCCGGGTTCGGCCTGCTGATGCTGCTGTCGGTCTGGACGAACGTCGACCACCTGCGCACGGACGGTGTGTCCGGCGCTCTCGGCGTACTGCGGCTGACCGCGCTCGCGGCGTTCGTCTACGGCACCGGGCTGACCGCGTGGCAGCTGGCCACGAACCGTCCGGTGGTCACGGTGAACGCCGAGGGCATCACCCGCGGCCGCAGCCTGTCGTGGTCGCGGATCACCAGCATCGACGAACCGGCCGGCTGGCCGCTCGCCCGCGCGGTTCAGGTGCACCCGGCGGACCGCCGTACCCGGCCGATCTCGATCTCCCAGGACAACGTCGACGACCTCGACGCGCTGACGCCCTGGTTGCGCTCACTCCACGAGCAACATCTAGCTGACTGAGCTGCGTACGGCGCTGAGGTGTTCGCGGGCGCGGGCCGCCGCGAGCTCCGGGTCCTTCGCGCGGATCGCGTCGGCGATCGCCTCGTGCGCGGCCTGGTCGTGGCGGTGCCGGTGCTCCTCGTCGAGCTTGAGCATGTCGATCATGGCGCGCCGGATCCGCGGTACGAACGTGTCGAAGAGCTCGGTCAGTACGGCATTGTGCGCGGCGGTGACGACCGCCCGGTGGAACGCGAGGTCCGCCTCGATGTACCAGTCGTCCGGCGCGTTGAGAGCGGCCCGTTTGCGGTCCGCGAGGGTGTAGCGGAAGTTCTTCAGGTCGCCCGGCGTCCGGCGGGACGCGGCCAGCCGGGCGGCCTCGGTCTCGATCGCGAGCCGGCCTTCCAGTACGTCGGTGATGTCCGCCTTCCGCAGCACCTTGTCCCAGTCCTCGGCGGCCTGCAGCGCGATCACGAACACGCCCGCGCCCTGGCGGCTCTCCAGTACGCGGCGGCCGGCCAGTTCGCGGACGGCCTCGCGGATCGTCGACCGGCCGACCCCGAGCTGCGCGGCCAGCGTGGTCTCGCCCGGAAGCTTCGCGCCGAGCGTGAACTCACCGCTGCCGATCCGGCGCAGCAGCTCCTCGGCGGCCTGCTCGGCGAGTGGGTGTCGGCGGATCATGCGGGTCAGGATAGCGGGATTCGACTTGTCAGCTTGTCTGAGGAGTTGGTAGCGTGCTCGGTATGCGCTGGCTCCCCGGTCTCCTCCTCCTTCGCCGCCACGGCGGGAGCTGATTCGACCGGCGCTCCCTTCGTGGAGTGCAGTCGTCCGCCGGTCCTCCCGCAGCGTTTGGAAGGACCCTCCGCATGAACCGTCAGCAGCCGTCCCCGATGCCCAGCCACAAGTACCGCGACATCTTCGCGAAGGTCCCGGTCGCGCCGGTCGAACGGACCTGGCCGGACCGCCGGATCACCCAGGCACCGCTCTGGGTGCCGGTCGACCTCCGCGACGGCAACCAGGCGCTGGCCGAACCGATGGACCCGGAGCGCAAACGGAAGTTCTTCGAGCTGATGGTTGCCATCGGCTACAAAGAGATCGAGGTCGGGTACCCGTCCGCGTCGCAGACCGACTTCGACTTCGTCCGGCTGCTCGCTTCGTCTGACCTGGTGCCGCCGGACGTGACGATCGTGGTGTTCACGCCGGCCCGCCCCGACCTGATCGCCCGGACGGTCGAGTCCGTCGCCGGGATGCGTGGCGACGTGGTGATCCACATGTACGCCGCGACCGCGCCGGTGTGGCGGGACGTCGTACTGCGCAAGTCCCGCGACGAGCTGGCGTCGATGATCTACGCCGGATCGGAGGAGATCCAGCGGTTGGCCGGGGACACTGTGCGGTTCCAGTTCTCGCCCGAGGTGTACAACCTGACCGAGCCGGACTACGTACTCGAGCTGGCCGACCACCTCACGAAGCAGTGGGACGCTACGCCGGAACGGCCCGTGATCCTGAACCTGCCCGCCACGATCGAGGCCGCGACGCCGAACGTGTATGCGGACCAGATCGAGTACATGCACCAGAACCTGCCGCGGCGCGACGGCGTCATCTTGTCGGTGCACCCGCACAACGACCGCGGTACCGGCATCGCGTGCGCCGAGCTAGCCGTACTCGCCGGCGCTCAGCGGGTCGAGGGATGCGTGTTCGGAAACGGGGAACGCACCGGAAACGTCGACATCGCCACGCTCGCGCTGAACCTGCACGCACAGGGCGTCGACCCGATGATCGACTTCTCCGACATCGACGGGATCCGTTCCGTGGTCGAGTACTGCACGCGGATGCCGATCCACCCGCGGCACCCGTACGTCGGGGAGCTCGTCTACACCGCGTTTTCTGGCACGCACCAGGACGCGATCCGGAAGGGGTTCGCCGTACAGGGTGACGGGCTGTGGGAGGTGCCGTACCTGCCGATCGATCCGGCGGATGTGGGACGCGGGTACGAGGCCGTCGTACGGGTGAACAGCCAGTCGGGCAAGGGTGGGATCGCGCATGTGCTGGACTCTGTGTACGGTCTGCGGCTCTCTGACGAACGTGAGTTCGCGCAGCATGTGCAGCGGTGGACGGACGAGACCGGGCGGGAAGCGACTGCTTCGGACCTGAAGGCGTTGTACGAGGAGGTTTACGGGTGCTCGAACTGAAGGACGTCGATTTCGTCCGGGACGGCAAGGAATTGCTGTCGCGGGTGTCGCTGACCGTGGGCGAAGGCGAGCGCTGGGCGCTGCTCGGCCCGAACGGCGCCGGCAAGAGCACGCTGCTCGGGCTGTGCGGCGCGGTCACCCATCCGACCCGGGGGACGGCCGAGATCCTCGGGCAACGGCTCGGTACGGTCGACATCCGCACGCTGCGCGAGTCCATCGGTCACGTCAACCCGCGGCACCCGCTCCGGTCGCCGCTGAGCATCCGGGACGTCGTACTCACCGGACTCACCGGCACCGTCGAGCGCATGCCGCGCTGGGAGCCGACAGCCGCCGAATCCGCACGTGCCCTGGAACTGATCGACCTACTCGGCGTCGGCGCACTCGCCGACGCCCCCTGGACCACGATCTCCCAAGGCGAACGCGGCCGCGCCCTGATCGCCCGAGCCCTCATCTCGGACCCCCAACTGATGCTCCTCGACGAACCCTCCACCGGCCTCGACGTAGCCGCCCGCGAACAACTCCTCGAAACCCTCGACCAGATCGACGCAACCCACCCGCGGCTCGCCTGGATCCTGGTCACCCACCACCTCGAGGAACTCCCCACCTCCACAACCCACGCCGCCCTCATCCGCAACGGCCGCCTCCTCGCCGCCGGCGACGCACCCGACGTCCTCACGACCGACCTGGTCTCGGAAGCCTTCAACCACCCGATCCAGATCACCCAGGCCGCCGGCCGCTGGACCGCCACCGCCCAACCAGGTACCAGCCGCCGCTGATCAGACCGAGACCGCCGCACACCGCGCCGATCGTCAACCCGATCGTCGCGTCGAGACGAACGTCCTCGAGCTCCCACGTACTACGCCCTCTCGCGGGCTCGGCGACGACGTACACCACCGGTACGACGTCGCCCGTCCGGAGGAAGTGGTCGCCGGGATCCCGCGGGGTCTCGAACGTGTACTCCACACCGTCGACGGCATACCGCACGACCGCCGTCCCCGATCCCTTGCTGAACCATCCCGCCTCCCGCGTCCGAACCACCGCGCCGTCGACGGTGCCGCTCGGCGCGGACGACCGGCGCGAATCACTCCACGACAAGCCACCGATCACGCCACCCGCCACCGCCATGAGCGCGAAGAACCCCACCAGAGAACCCGGAACAACCGGCTCCCCACGCCGCCGCCACCCGTCGCTCGCCGCCGCGTGCCGCCCCACCGGCTCCTTCCGGGACGCCACCTGCGCCGGACTCACACCGCGAACCCAGAGCACAGCCGCTACAACCAAGCTGAGCAGCAGCCAGGCAATCGCCACACCGACCCCGACCATCCCCCCGACGAACGCTCCGTCCCCGACCGACGCGCTCGTCGCGACACCGGCGAAGGCCCCGATCCCCGCCCCGGCCCCGCCCAGCAGAACCATCCCCAGGATCCCCATCAACGACCACCCGGAATCCGCCAGGACATAAGCTGCCGCCGGTCCCCGGACGAACACCCACCCCATTACGCGCCGAACCCTCCCCATGTACCAAGTGTGGTGCATTACAGTGATTCTGCTCCGGGGGCGGAGTCGTGAGAGCTGGGGGCCGCATGGCAGACATGGGCGAACGCCTACCCGAAGCCTGGATGGTAGAACTCCACCATCACAACCGCGTCGAGTTCCCGCTGCGTAGGTGGTCCGTCCTCCAGTACCCGATCCTGTTCGGGCTCAGTCCAATGCTGGCGACCGCGGCTGGGCTGCCGGAGATGCTCGCCGACGGCGCGATGCGCTTCCTCGGCTACCTGGTGATCGTGCTGGACGCCGTCTTCGTGATCATGCTCGCCTACACACTCATCACCCAACGCCCGTACCTGATCGTCGACCGGACCGGCATCCGCCAGGGCCGCCGTTCCATCCTGTGGACCGACGTCGGCTCCATCGGCCTGATCCGCGGCGCCAGACCGATCCGCCAACTCCCCATCCACCCCAAGAACATCTGGGCCAAGGACCTGATCCTCACCCAGCAACACGTCAGCGACCTACAAACCTTCCGCACCTGGCTCGACGAGGTGCTCGAGGAACAGCGCCGGACGGCGGAACGGTGACGGTCATGGGCGAACGCCCCGCCGACGACTGGGCTGACGAGTTGCGTCGTACCGGCCAGGTGGTCTTCCCGCTCCGCCGCCGTCCGATGCTCTGGCAACTCGGCCTCGGGATCGTGGCGCTCGCGGCGTACATCGTGCCCGCCCAACTGCTCGGCACCACAGCCGACCGGCACGCCGTCGCCGTTGGCCTGTCCGTCTACGTACTCTTCATGCTCATCGGGATCTGGCAGTTCATCACCCAGCGCCCCGCAATCACCGTCGACCGCGAAGGAATCCGCCGCGGCCGCCGCCAGCTCATCCACTGGAACGAAATCGCCGCCATCGGCCCCACCACCGGCCTGCTCTGGACGCGCGCCCTGCCGATCGTTCCCCGCAGCTCAGCCCACCGACACCTGCGCCTCAGCAGGATGAACGTCCGCGACCTACCAACCTTCCGCCTCTGGCTCGACGAGGTGCTCGGCGAGCAGAGCCGTTCGGAGAGCTCACGATGATGGGCGATGGGCCTACTGAGGTGTGGGACGCCGAGTTGCAGCGGTGCGGACGGGTCGTGTTTCCGCTCCGCCGCGAACCGCAACTGCGGCAGACTCGTGCTGCCGCGCTGTTCTTCGTGCTTCTGGCGAGCGTCCAGCTTCCGCACGCACTGCAGAGCGGCGGCGTCCTGCGCATCATCGCGATCGTGGTGACGACGGCTGTCGGGGTCGGCCTGTGCATCAGCGGCTGGCAACTACTCACCCGACGGCCCGTTCTGACGGTTGACACAACCGGCATCCGCCTCGGGCGCAGACGGTTCGTGGCCTGGACCGACATCGACAGCCTCACCGAACTGGACAGTTCAGGAGACGGCCTGTCCTTCGCCGTCGTACCAACCACCGCCCGACGAAAACTCCGCCTCACCGACCGCCACGTCCGCAACGTCGCAGCCTTCAGATACTGGCTACTCGACCTACTCGCCGCCCACCGCCGAACGACAGGCTGGCGCAGCTAAGCCGCAGGACTTGTTTCGTCGAACCGCACCACGAGCTGAGCATGGAACGCATGAGCGATGCGCTCCAGCACCGCGAGCGTCGGCACGGTCCCACCGGCCTCGAACCGGGCCAGCGCGGACTGTGTCATACCGGCGGCCTCTGCCAACCTCGTCTGTGTCCAACCACGCTGCTCGCGCATCGCCCGCACAGTCGCCCCGAGCTCGAACGCCCGCCGCGTGGCGTCGTACGCATCCACGGCGCCCGGCTCCGACATCCGGCGCTCCCGCAGCCCTTCCCATCCAGTCCGCCCAGTCACCTGCACGGCAGTCAGGTGAGGCCGAGGCGCTTGGATAGGCGGGGGCCTCTTTTGATTTTGATTTCGCCGAGGATGGCGGTGCCGCGGATGTGGAAGCGTTTGGGGGTGGCGGGCTGGGTGTTCGGGTCGGGGACGGCTTTGAGGCCGGCTTCCTGTTCGGTGACGGAGCCGAGGATGGGGTTGCTGTCGAGGAGGACGATCGCGTTCTGCGGGACACGGATCTTGACGTCGGCGAGGATCGACTTCACGTCGATCTGGATCTCGTCGAACGGGATCTCCGCCTCGGTGTAGTCCAGCGTCACGTCGCCGAGTACGGCGTTCACCTCCTGGCGTTGCGGTACCAGCCAGGTGCCCATGCGCTTCGTTTCGGACATGAACACGCTGATCACCGGCCCGGTCTCCACCAGCGCGCCGCTGTACTGCGGGGTGGTGGCCGGCACGCCCTGCGAGGCACCGGGTGCGCGCGGGCCGTTCGGGAGGTCCGCGGTCAGCTCGACGAGTTCGCCGTACGTCTTGGAGGAGTACAGCGTCTCGAGCCGTTCCTCGAGTTCGGTGTACGACAGGCGGCCCTCGCCGGCGGCGTCGCGCAGTACGTCGGCGACCTCCTCCCGCTCGAGGTCGGACACCCGCCGCCGCAGTACCGGATCCTCGGTCTGCGCGGGTACGACGTCCTGCGGGCGGTTCTGCTGGGGAACATCATCCTGAGCCACCCCAAAACCATACGCGCGCCCCGACCCACCCGCCGCCAGGTTTCTCCCCCGATTCCCCCCTGACCCCGCCCCTGAGTGAGCCTCGTACTCACTGCCCACCAGTCTCCTGTACGGCGGGCTTGGCGGGTGCTGCAGCTGGTGAGGATTGCCTCACCCGTGGGTGAGACGGAGGTCGCGTCGGGTGGGCGGGTGGTGCGAACTAGGATTTGGGGGTTCAGTCCACTGCTGCTGGAGGTATGCCCGGTGTCTGCCGACTTCAACTACTCCGAGATCTTGCCGTTGGGGGCCGACGACACGGAGTACCGGCTGCTGACGACCGAAGGTGTCAGTACGTTCACAGCGGGCGACCGGACCTTCCTGCAGGTGCAGCCCGAAGTACTTCAGCAGCTGACCGCGGAAGCGATGCACGACATCTCGCACTACCTCCGCACCGCGCACCTCGAGCAGCTGCGGCGGATCATCGACGACCCGGAGGCGTCCGGGAACGACCGGTTCGTCGCGCTCGACCTGCTGAAGAACGCGAACATCTCGGCCGGCGGCGTCCTCCCGATGTGCCAGGACACCGGCACCGCGATCGTGATGGGCAAGAAGTCCGAGGGCGTACTCACCGGTGTCGCCGACGAGGAGTGGATCAGCCGCGGCGTGTACGACGCGTACACCAAGCTGAACCTGCGCTACAGCCAGATGGCCCCGCTGACCATGTGGGACGAGAAGAACACGGGTTCCAACCTCCCGGCGCAGATCGAGCTGTACTCGACACCGCAGCACGGCGACCCGGCGTACAAGTTCCTGTTCATGGCCAAGGGCGGCGGCTCCGCGAACAAGTCGTTCCTGTACCAGGAGACGAAGGCCGTACTGAACCCGACGCGGATGATCGAGTTCCTGGACGAGAAGATCCGTTCGCTCGGTACGGCGGCCTGCCCGCCGTACCACCTGGCGATCGTGGTCGGCGGCACCTCCGCGGAGTACGCGCTGAAGACCGCGAAGTACGCCTCCGCGCACTACCTCGACACGCTTCCGACGACCGGTTCGCCGGTCGGCCACGGGTTCCGGGACGTGGAGCTGGAGGAGGAGGTCTTCAAGCTCACGCAGGAGTTCGGGATCGGCGCGCAGTTCGGCGGGAAGTACTTCTGCCACGACGTCCGCGTGGTCCGGCTGCCGCGGCACGGGGCGTCCTGCCCGGTCGCGATCGCGGTGTCGTGTTCGGCGGACCGGCAGGCGCTGGCGAAGATCACGCCGGAGGGTGTGTTCCTGGAGCAGCTGGAGAAGGAGCCGGCGCGGTTCCTGCCGGACACCACCGACGAGCACCTGGACGACTCCGAGGTGGTCCGGATCGACCTGAACCGGCCGATGTCGGAGATCCGCGCGGAGCTGTCCAAGCTGCCGGTGAAGACGCGGTTGTCGCTGAGCGGTCCGCTCGTGGTGGCGCGGGACATCGCGCACGCGAAGATCAAGGAGCGGCTGGACGCGGGCGAGCCGATGCCGGCGTACCTGCGCGACCACGCGGTGTACTACGCGGGGCCGGCGAAGACTCCGGAGGGGTACGCGTCGGGGTCGTTCGGGCCGACGACGGCGGGGCGGATGGACGCGTACGTCGACCAGTTCCAGGCGGCGGGTGGTTCGTTCGTGATGCTTGCCAAGGGCAACCGGTCGGCGAAGGTGACGGCGGCGTGCAAGGAGCACGGCGGGTTCTACCTGGGGTCGATCGGCGGGCCGGCCGCGCGGCTGGCGCAGGACTGCATCAAGTCCGTGGACGTGATCGAGTACCCGGAACTCGGCATGGAGGCGATCTGGAAGATCCAGGTCGAAGACTTCCCCGCCTTCATCGTCGTGGACGACAAAGGCAACGACTTCTTCACAGACACCAAGAAGCCCGTCCCGCTGACCGTGCGTCCGAGAAGCTAAAAGGACGCCGGCGAAGCCCGCCCCGCTGACCGGGTGGTCGCGGGGCTAGCCGGCTTTGGTTTCTATTTCCTCCGGGAGTTTGAGGAGCAGGGCTCTGGCGGCCTTCACCAGGTCTGCTTCGTTGTGGCCGAATGCCTGGAGGTAGCACCCAAGGGCCGAGCGCAGCATTTGAAGCTCCTCGGCCTGCAGCTCGATGGTGTACATACCTCCAAGCTAGACCCGTACCCGCCAGTTACAAGCGCTCGTGACCCAGCTGTTGTCAGCTGTGCAGCTCCTCCGCGATCAGTTCCGGCTGGTGGGTCGTCGGTGCGGCCGGCACCCGCCAGCCGGCCGGGGCCGTCCAGGTCTCCCACCCGTCGCAGAACGGCACCGTCCACGCCTCGATGTCCCGGATCGCCGTGTGCGCGTCGGCGACGATCCGCTCCGCCTCGGCGGGCGTGAACCGGCCCGCCTCGACCGCCCCTTCGAGTTCGTCCTCGTCCTTCCACTCGATCGTGCGGTCCGGGTTGATCCACAGGTCAAGCACATGATCGACCGTGCTGGTCCGGCGCGACGCCTGGTCGCGGACGTGTTCGCGTTCGAGGTTGACGTACCACCCGCGGAACGCGCCGTCCTCGGCCCAGAAGTACCAGACCGACCACGGCTTGCCCGGCGGGGAGACTTTCAGGATCCCGGTCCCGCGCCACACGTCCAGCTTCAGCACGCGGTCCTCGGTGAACATCGCGACCGGCCCCGCGTGCCGCGTCTCGCGACCGTCGGGCAGGACCGGTTTGAGCAGCGGCGTACCGGGCGCGAGCCAGGCGACCAGTCCGTCGGCGTCGTCCCGGACGACCGTCATCGGCCGTACGTTCGGCAGGCCGGCGTGCTTGCCACTCCCCTCGTACACCCATTCGATCGTCGTACCGGGCTCCCAGTACTGCGTCACGAGCCGGGCCGGGTCATCGACAGGACGTCGAGGGCCGCGTCCAACTGCTCCTCGGTCAGGTCGCCCTTCTCGACGTGACCGTTCTCGATCACCACCTCGCGAATCGTCTTCCCTTGTTTCAAAGCGCTTTTAGCGACGGCGGCCGCGTTCTCGTAGCCGATGTACCGGTTCAGCGGAGTGACGATCGACGGTGACGACTCGGCCAGCGCGCGGGCGTGGCCGACGTTCGCGGTGATGCCGTCGACGCAGCGGTCGGCAAGCAGCCGGGAACTGTTCGCCAGCAGGGTGATCGACTCCAGCAGGTTGCGGGCGATCACCGGCAGCATCACGTTCAGCTCGAAGTTGCCTCCGGCACCGGCCACGGTGATCGTGGTGTCGTTGCCGATCACCTGGGCGGCGACCATCAGCGTCGCCTCGCAGATCACCGGGTTCACCTTGCCGGGCATGATGCTCGACCCCGGTTGCAGGTCGGGCAGGGCGATCTCGCCGAGGCCGGCGCGCGGTCCGGAACCCATCCAGCGCAGGTCGTTGCAGATCTTCGTCAGGCTGACCGCGACCGTCTTCAGCTGTCCGGACAGCTCGACCAGCCCGTCACGGGCGCCTTGGGCCTCGAAGTGGTCCTCGGCCTCGGTGAGCTCCAGTCCGGTCCGCCGGTTCAGCTCGGTGATCACCGCGGCCGCGAATCCCGGCGGGGTGTTGATCCCGGTGCCGACCGCCGTACCACCCAGGGGCAGCTCGGCGACCCGTGGCAGGGTCGCGCGCACTCGGGCGGCGCCGCGGCGGATCTGCTGGGCGTACCCGTCGAACTCCTGGCCGAGCGTCACCGGCGTCGCGTCCATCAGGTGCGTCCGCCCGGACTTCACCACGTCGGCGAACTCGGATCCCTTACGGGCAAGGGATTCCGCGAGATGCTCCAGCGCCGGCAGCAACTCCTGGACGACGCCGGCGGTCGCGGCGACGTGGATCGCGGACGGGAACGTGTCGTTGCTCGACTGCGACGCGTTCACGTGGTCGTTGGGGTGGACGTCCGCGCCGAGCGCCCGGGTCGCGAGCGTGGCGAGGACCTCGTTGACGTTCATGTTCGTCGACGTCCCCGAGCCGGTCTGGAAGACGTCGATCGGGAACTCCGCGTCGAACTCCCCCGCGGCCACCTGGTCCGCGGCGTTGACGATCGCCGCCGAACGGTCCGCGTCCAGCACGCCGAGCGAGGCGTTCACGACCGCGGCCGCGGCCTTGATCTCCGCCAGCGCGTGCACGAGCGCCGGCGCCAACGGCCGCCCGGAGATCGGGAAGTTCTCCACGGCACGCTGCGTCTGAGCCCGCCACAACGCGTCCCGAGGCACCTTCACCTCGCCCATCGTGTCGTGCTCGATCCTGAACTCCGCGTCATCACCCATACCTGCAGAGTACGTCGATCGCCCACCCGCAGAACGCACGGATCGACAACCTGTGGACAACGCCACAGGTCTACAAGTTGCCCTGATAGACGTAGTACAACTCGTCCCGGCCCTGGAGTTCGACGGGGACGGGCTTCACACCGCAGGCGCCGAAGACCTTCGCGACCGCTGATTCCAGGGCGGGTGACGCGGAGGAGGACCAGACGGTGAGGACTCCACCAGTACGGAGCTTGGTGTGGCAGGTGGCGAGGAAGTCGGACGTGTAGATGGCCGAGTTCTCGTTGTAGACAAGGAAATCCGGGCCGTTGTCGACGTCGAGCAGGATCGCGTCGACCGAGTTGTCGGGCAGGTCGGCGACCACGGCGCGGACGTCGCCGACGACCACGGCGACGCGCGGGTCGTCGAGGACCGAAGGGACCAGGCCGGTACGCATCCACGAGACCAGGTCCGGCTCGATCTCCGCGACCACGACCTCGCCGAGGCGGTCGTCGGCGAGCAACGCGCGGACCGTGTACCCGAGGCCGAGCCCGCCCACCAGCACGCGGTCCGGGTGCACTACCGCGTCCAGCGCAGCCGACGCCAGCAGCTCCTCGCTCGACGTCTCCTGGTCGTCCATGACGAACACACCGTTAACCCGCAGCTCCAGCGCTCCACCGTCGCGTCGCCGCAACACCAGCTCACCCCTGGGACTCACGGCCTTTGCCAGCTCCACGTCACACCATCCCGGCGTCGTGCGCCAGCAGTGCGAGCTGGACGCGGTTGGTGAGCTGCAGCTTCGCCAGGGAGTTCGTCAGGTGGGTCTTGACCGTAGCCAGTCCCAACTCCAGCGCAGCAGCCACTTCCGCATTGCTCTTGCCTTCGGCCACAGCCAGTACTACATCCCGTTCCCGCTCCGTCAGCTGCTGCAGCGCGCCGAGTGCGGACGTACGGCGCACCTCCTTGTCAGCTGCGCCTACGTGGTCCATCAGCTGGCGTGTGGACTGCGGTGACAGCACGGACTCCCCTGCGGCCACCTTCACAACCGCTGTGACGATTTCTCGCGGCGTAGCGTCCTTGAGCAGGTAACCGGAGGCTCCCGCACGCAAAGCACGCAGCAGGTCAGTGTCTGACCCGAACGTCGTCAACATGATCACCGCAGTCCGTTCCCGAATCGCTTCCGTAGCAGCGATCCCGTCCATCAACGGCATGCCGATGTCCATCAGTACGACGTCAGGACGCAGCGCCTGTACGGCCCGTACCGCTTCCTGCCCGTCACGGGCCTCACCGACCAGCTGGAGCTCGACGACACCAGTCAGCATGCTCGACAGCCCGGCCCGGACCAGTGGGTCGTCGTCGACCAACAGCAGCCGGACCGGATCACTCACGCCCGTCATCGTAGGTCACCCACGGCAACCATGCGGCCAGCCGGAACTCCCCGTCCGCTGTCGGCCCGTGCTCGACCCGCCCGCCGGCCAGCGACGCCCGCTCCTCCAGCCCGATCAGCCCGACCCGCGACCCAGAGCCCGCCGCACCGGGCTCAAGCCGGTTCACCACCTCCACGGACAGCCCGACGCCAGGACCACCGTGGAGAGACAGCCGGACCGGCTGGTGCGGCGCGTGCTTGCGGGCGTTGGTGAGCCCCTCCTGGACGATGCGGTACGCATGCCGTCCGATCGCGTCAGGTACCTCAGCCAGCTCCACGTCCGCCAGCAGCTCGATGCGCATCCCAGCAGCCTCGGACTCGAGTACGAGCTCATCCAGACGCCCTGGCCCGTCAGCAGTGTGCTGGGACCGCAGTACTCCGACGATCTCCCGCAGGTCCTCTACGCAGTCCCGTGCGCTCGTACGGATCACTCCAGCAGCACGTGACAGTTCTTCCGAGGGCATGTCCGGGCGGAACTCAAGCGCGCCCGCATGCATGCTCAGCAATGACAACCGATGACCGAGCGCATCGTGCATCTCACGGGCGATGCGCTCCCGCTCCAGCCGCTGGCCCTGCTCCACCCGCAGTTGCTGCTCGGACTCGGCCCGGACCGCACGCTCAGTAAGAGACGCTAGTAGTTGCCGCCTGGTCCGTACGAGGATCCCCCACCCGACGATGACGAGCGTGGCGAGTGCCGTGAAACTGACGGCGATCCAGTACGCGTAGCGCAGATTGGCCACGGGGAAGAGCCAGAACTGCAGCAGTGCGGAGAGCGCCGACACCAGAGCGAGCGGAATGCTCACAGCAGGACGGCGGTGTACGGCGACGGTGAACAGCGCCAGGCCGGCCGCCGCACCAACAGACGGGACCAGCGTGGATGCGACGATCATCACGCAGGCCAGTCCGACCGGCCAACGGCGCCTGAGCAGCAAGGAAAGCGCACCGGCGATGCACAGCGACAGGTCCAGCCAGTGCGGCAGCGGACCGATCCGCGGCGGCGGGTTCACGTCCCCCACAGCGATCAGCCCGAGCAGGAACGCGATCAGTACGCAAGCGACGTCCACGACCCGGTCCCGCGGCGTCAACCGCCCGTACCCCGGTGCCGCACGCGACCCGGGCGCGATCAGTGCGGCAAGGAACCCCGTGTCCACCCGACGACCGTAACGCCTCGGCGGCCCGTGGCGCCCGGATACGAGACTTTCGGTGGAGGGACGGGTCCGCCGGACGTCAGCGACGCCGTACGCCGGACTGATCCGCCGGCCGCGCACCGACGGCCACGCTGGCAGCATGATCCTTGCCGAAAGCACCTACCGCGGTACGACGGCCACGGAGCTGGCCGGCCGGCGCCGCTGGGACTCGTTCCGGGCCGCGATCGACCAGCGGGCGATCTTCCCGCGCGCCGGCACCGTCCGGCTGCACCCGAACCGGCTGGAGCTGACCGGCTGGGAATCGGGACGCGACATCACCGTGCATCCGGCGGAACTGGTCGCGGTCAGCAACGACTTCACCGAGCTGTACGGGCGTTTCCTGGGCGGTGGGTCCAAGACGCTTGGTGCGCCGCTGATCCTCCAGCTGAAGTCCGGCACCGTCCTGTACCTGCTGGTGAACCACCGCTGGTTCACGGAACGTACCGACAACGCCCAGTGGACCGGCAGGCTCACCCAGTGGCTGGCCGGACACCAGACGCCGGAGGCCGGCCGATGACCGCCGGACTCAGTCGCCGCGGCTTCGTGGCAGGCACGATCGGCGCAGCAGCAGCCACCGCCATGCGAACCAGCGCAGGCGCCGCCCCCGCTGACGCCGCGCCGCTTCCGACTCAGGTGCGGCGGCGGATTGATGCTTTGATCGCCGCGATGTCGACCGGCGACAAGATCGCGCAGCTCAACGTGCCGGTCGTTGTCCCCGGGGACCCGGGCAGTACGCCGGTCGCGACCACCGCCGACCAGGACCGCTACGTCCGCGGCGGCTGGGAACACAACGGCCTCACCCTCGGCCCCGGCGGCGGCTTCTTCGGGCTGGTGAACGAGTCGCTGTTCGGCAGCATCCCGCTCGACCACCCGAAGACCCCTCGGCAGCAAGCCGAACGCCACAACGAGCTCCAGCGGCTGGCGCAGCAGACCAGCCTCGCGATCCCGGTACTCCAGATCAGCGAAGGCACCCACGGCTCGATCGGCCCCGGCGCGACGATCTTCCCCGAGGGACTCGGGCTCGGCGCGACCTGGAACCCGCAGCTGGTCGGTCAGGTGTACGGCGCGATCGGTGCGGAGGCCCGCGCCGTCGGGATCCACGCGATCAGCACGATCCCCGCCGAGCTGAACCGCGACCCGCGCTACGGCCGCTCGATCTGGTCGTTCGGCGAGGATCCGTACCTCGTGACCCGCTACCTCGAGGCGCTGGTCCCGGCTGCCCAGGCGGACCTGCGGACCGGCCCGGCCGTGTCGCTGGTGACGTTCCCCGCGGAGTCCCCGAACGTCGGCGGCCTGGAAGGGTCGTCGATCGAACTCGGCGAACGGGAGCTCCGGCTGATCCACCTGCCGCCGTGGCGGGCCGGCTTCAGCGCCGGATCGCTGATGACCGAGGCGAGCGAGCAGGTGATCGACGGGCTGCCGGTGCACGGGTCACCGAAGTACCTGACGGAGCTGCTCCGCGAGGAGCTCGGATTCGGCGGTGTGGTGATCGGCATCGGGTTCGAGGGTCTGCTCAAGGACCGGATCGCGGCCACGCCCGCTCGCGCCGGTGCGCTGGCCTTGCGCGCCGGGGTGGACATCGGGCTCGGCTGGCACGACGCGTACCTCGACGGCCTCGCCGACGGCGTCAGGACCGGCGCAGTACCGACTGCACTGCTCGACCAGGCCGTACGACGGGTACTGACGCTGAAGTACCGCCTCGGACTGTTCGATCAGCCGTACGCGGATCCCGCTCGGGCCGAGGCGGTCGTCAACCGGCCGGCGCACCGGCAGCTGGCGCTGCGGGCGGCGCAGGAGTCGATGGTGCTGCTCCGCAACGAGAAGAACCTGCTGCCGCTCGACGCGGGTGTTCGCCGGATCGCGTTGATCGGCCAGAACGCCGACGACGCGCGGAACCTGCTCGGCGACTACTCGGCCTGGCCCGCGCTGCACGACGTACCCACGATCCTGGATCGGCTGAAGGCGACCGGACGGCAGATCACGTACGCGGCTGGGTGCGCCACGACCGGCACCGACCGGTCAGGGTTCGCGGCCGCGGTCGCTGCCGCGAAGAACGCCGACGTCGCGGTCGTCGTACTCGGCGAGGAGACCAAGGGCGGCTACCTCAACCCGGGCCGGACGAACGGCGAGCTCGCGGACGTCTCGAGGCTGGACCTGTCCGGCGTCCAGCAGGAGCTGCTCGAAGCCGTGCACGCCACGGGGACATCCGTGGTTCTCGTGCTGATCAACGGGCGTCCGTTGTCGGTCCGCTGGGCGGCCGAGAACATCCCGGCGATCCTGGAGGCCTGGCTGCCCGGCGAACAGGGTGCCCAGGCGGTCGTCGACGTACTGACCGGCGCGACTGATCCCAGTGGCCGGCTGCCGATCACCGTGCCGCGCAGCGTCGGTCAGTTGCCGATGTACTACAACGTGAAAGGCTCCCGGGCCGCTGCGGACTCGTACGTCGATCTACCGTCCACGCCGCTGTATCCGTTCGGCCACGGGCTGAGCTACACGACGTTTGCCGTCAGCAACGTCAGGCTGAGCCGGAAGCGGATCGCACGGGACGGAAGCACAGAGGTACGGGCGGAGCTACGCAACACCGGCAAACGTACGGGCAGCGCAGTGCTGCAGCTGTACGCCACCGACGACGAGGCGAGCGTCGCCGTACCCGCCCTGCAACTACGTGGCCTGGCCAAGGTCCGCCTCGAGCCGGGCACTGCCGCCTCAGTGGTAATCCCACTGGCCGCCATGGACCTAGCCGTGGTCGACGCAGACAACAGGACCCGCGTAGAACCAGGCACCTTCACGCTACGTGTCGGCACCTCGTCCGCTGCCTTGCCGCACAGCCTCCAGCTGACTGTGACCTGACCTCAGTACCAGCCCTTGGCCTGGGAGTGGCCCCAGGCGGAGCAGGGGGAGCCGTAGGTGGCTTCGATGTAGTCGAGGCCCCACTTGATCTGGGTGACCGGGTTGGTGCGCCAGTCCTTGCCGTAGGCGGCCATCCGGTTGCCGGGGAGAGCCTGTGGGATGCCGTACGCGGAGGAGGTCGGGTTCGCCGCGCTGACCTTCCAGCGGGACTCCTTGTTCCAGAGCTTCTCCAGGCAGCTGAACTGGCCCTGGCCCCAGCCGTGGTCGGGGAGGAGGTTCATCGCGACCTCCTTCGGGGTGCCCTCGTACTTCTTCCGCTCGGCGTCCCGGCTGGCGCGCTCCTCGCTGGACGAGCGGTTGGCCCGTTCGAGGGCCTCGTAGCGCCGGGTGATCGCGTTCTTGGCGGCCATCTTCTGGTCGGCCGCGTTCTGCAGGGCGACCTGCTGCTGCGCGATCGCCTCGACCTGGTTCCGCATCCGGATCGCGTCGGCGGCGGCAGCTGCGGCACCCGACGGTGCGGCGGACGGCTTGTCGTCTTGGGCGATCACCTTGCCGCTGTTCAGTACGGCCATCTCGGCCCGTCCCGACACCTTCTCCGACGCACTGCTGCTCCCAGGAGAGCTGAAGAGGTCGATCCCTGCGACAACGGAGACCACGGCGATTCCGGTAACTGCGAGAACCGCGACGGAGCGCTTCGCTTTCATCTGTCCTTCCGAGAAAACCCGACCCCCGTCGGCTGCAACGAGAACATACTCTGGCGTAAACCGTCCGTGATCACAAGCAGGTCACAAAACAACGGCGCGGCCGCCGCGTGGCGACCGCACCGTTCTTACCTTGGCTTTACAGAAAGCTACTACCTAACTACCCCGATGCCCCTTACAGCTGGAGGTCGTCCAGCATCTCGGTGACCAGCGCCGCGATCGGCGAGCGCTCCGAGCGGGTCAGCGTGACGTGCGCGAACAGCGGGTGCCCCTTCAGCTGCTCGACCACGGCGACCACGCCGTCGTGCCGGCCGACCCGCAGGTTGTCCCGCTGGGCGACATCGTGGGTGAGTACGACCCGCGAGTTCGCGCCGACCCGGGACAGCACCGTGAGCAGTACGTTCCGCTCCAGCGACTGGGCCTCGTCGACGATCACGAACGCGTCGTGCAGCGACCGGCCGCGGATGTGGGTCAGCGGCAGTACCTCGAGCATGCCGCGGTCGATCACCTCGTCGATCACGTCACCGCTGGTGAGCGCCCCGAGCGTGTCGTACACCGCCTGTGCCCACGGCTGCATCTTCTCCGACTCCGAGCCCGGCAGGTACCCGAGCTCCTGGCCGCCGACCGCGAACAGCGGCCGGAACACGACCACCTTCTTGTGCTGGCGGCGCTCCATCACCGACTCCAGGCCGGCGCAGAGCGCGAGCGCGGACTTGCCCGTACCGGCACGGCCGCCGAGCGAGATGATCCCGACGTCGGGGTCCAGCAGCAGGTCGAGGGCGACCCGCTGTTCGGCGGACCGGCCGCGGATCCCGAACGCCTCCCGGTCGCCGCGGACCAGCCGGATCCGCTTGTCCGGCATCACCCGGCCGAGCGCGCTGCCCCGGTCGGACAGCAGCACCAGCCCCGTGTGGGTCGGGAACTCCCCGGCCTCCGGCAGCTCCACAGCGCCGTTCTCGTACAGGTCGTCGACGACTGCGGTACCGACCTCGAGCTCGGCCATCCCGGTCCAGCCGGACTCCAGGGTCAGCTCGGCCCGGTACTCCTCGGCCTGCAGGCCGCACGCCGACGCCTTCACCCGCATCGGCAGGTCCTTCGAGACCAGCGTCACGTCCTTGCCCTCGGCCATGAAGTTGCAGGCCACGGCCAGGATCCGGCTGTCGTTGTCGCCGAGCCGGAACCCGGCCGGCAAGGTCTCCGGGTCGGTGTGGTTCAGTTCGACCCGGAGCGTCCCACCCTTCTCCCCCACTGGCAGGGGTGCGTCCAGACGTCCGTGCAGGATCCGCAGCTCGTCCAGCAGTCGCAGCGCCGTACGGGCGAAGTAGCCGAGCTCGGGGTGATGCCGTTTGGCCTCCAATTCGGTGACGACGACCACCGGGACGACCACCTCGTGCTCGTCGAACCGCAGCATCGCGTGCGGGTCGGAGAGGAGCACCGAGGTGTCCAGCACGAAGGTGCGCTGGTCCGGTGTTGATGAGGTACTTGACGCCTTGGCGTGGATGGCCATGTCGCACGTCCTCTTCTAGGCCGTGACGTACACCCTCGCCCCGGCCCGCCAGTGGTTAGGTGATGGGTCGGGTGCCGCCCTCGGGGTCCGGTGTTGACCCCGTCCGCGCCGCAGCTGCGGCAATGGCGATCAGTGAGTTCGAGACCTGAGGTCTCGGGGACTCCGTTCGGCCCCTCATGGGGCAACCGGCTGGAACGAGATTCTCAAACTGATCGGGCCTCCCGTGACAGCCGGCTTCCCCTCCGACCGTCTCTGCCAGAGTAGAAGTCGCTTGCAAACGGCGCAGCCCGACACGCCCGGCCACGGGGTTAACACGGCGTTACACCTTCAATCGCCCGAGGGAGCATCGTCACTCCCCTGGGTGATCCGGTACCCGGTCCCATGCGGCGACGCTCGGTACATGAGAAAGCACTGGCCGGTGTGGACCGGGTACGCCACGGCGCTCTGGTCCTTCGTCTACGGCCTACTCGGGCTCTACTGGTCCTTCGGCGGCTCCGGCTTCCCGTTCGCTCCGGTGCCGAACGACCGCGCGACAGGCTCGATCCTGGAGGGTACGTCGTACCACGTGGTCGCCCCGGTGATGGCAGGGACCGGGCTGGGCGGCGCGGTGCTCGCGCTCGTGATGACGCGTACGAGGCCGCGCGGGCTAGTACTGCAGGCCGTAGCCGCCGTACTCGCCGTGGTGCTCGCCCTGGTGATTCCTGACTACACACTGATCGCGGTGGTCGCTCTTGCACCCGCACTGGTCGTTTTCGCGTTCACCGGCGTACCCGGGCCTCAGGGCGGCGTCGGCGACATCCTGTACTGGCACCGCGTGAACCTGATCATCCTGTTCGTCGGCGGGCTGGTCTGGGCCGCAACCGCGATCGCCTACCACCGCCGTACTCGAGGCGGCTGCGTGTCGTGCGGCCGGGGACCGGAGGAGCGTGCGTGGCAGAGCCCTGCGTCAGCGCTGCGATGGGGCAGGTGGGCTGTGGCCGTCGCCGTGGTCGCCAACCTGCCGTACGAGTTCACCCGGGTCGCCTGGTACTTCGGCTGGCCGGTCGGGATCAGCGAGGACTTTCACCGGATGATGGCCGACACGCCGGGGATGCTCGAAATGGGTCTGGGCCTGGCCGTGATGGGCGTCGCGGGCGGTGTCCTCACTCACGGGCTCGTACACCGCTGGGGCGAGGTCTACCCGCGCTGGATCTGGTTCAAGGCCGGCCGCCGCGTACCGCCGCTGCTCGCGATCGTCCCGGCCTCGCTCGTGGCCGTCGTACTGATCCCGGCCGGGCTGATGAACGCCCGACTGCCACTCGACGGCGACAACTGGGCCATCAACGCCCCAGGCATGCTCTGGACCGTCTGGGGCGCAGCTCTCGGTGCCGCGACGTACGCGTACTACCTGCGCCGCCGTACGACCTGCAGGCGGTGCGGCAGGGGCGGCCGGGGTGCTACGTCCCGAAGCGGCGTTCTCGCTGGGCGTAGCTCCGGATCGCCCGCAGGAAGTCGACGTGCCGGAAGTCCGGCCAGAGCGCCTCGCAGAAGTAGAACTCGCTCAGCGCGCTCTGCCACAGCAGGAAGCCGCCCAGGCGCTGCTCACCCGACGTCCGGATGACCAGGTCCGGGTCGGGCTGGCCCTTCGTGTACAGGTGCCGGGCGATGTGCTCGACGTCGACCCGGTCGGCCAGTTCCTCGATCGAGATGCCCTTCGCCGCCTCCTCCAGGAGCAGGGAGCGGACCGCGTCGGCCAGTTCGCGGCGGCCGCCGTACCCGACTGCGACGTTCACCAGCATGCCCTGGACGTCCTGGGTCGCGGTCTCGGCCGCCTTCAGGGTCTCCGCCGTACTGCTCGGCAGCAGGTCCAGCGCGCCCACCGGGTGGATCCGCCAGCGGCCGATCGCGGTCAGCTCCTCGACCGCCTGCTCGATGATCCGCAGCAGCGGCTCCAGCTCGTCGGCCGGCCGGGTCAGGTTGTCGGTGGACAGCATCCACACCGTGACGACCTTCACGCCGACGTCGTCACACCAGTACAGGAACTCGGAGATCTTGTTCGCGCCGGCCTCGTGACCGCGCGACACCGGGTCGCCGCCCTGACGGGCCCAGCGCCGGTTGCCGTCGATGATGACGCCGATGTGCCGCGGGATCCGGTCCGGCGACAGCGATCTGGTCAGCCGGCGCTCGTACAGGCCGTAGACCGCGTCGCGCAGCTTCTGCTTGCCTGGTGTCCGCATGGGCAGGGTGCTCTCCTCAAAGACTCTCGGTCACGAGGCTAGCCCAGAAACGCCCCGCACGAGAGGCCCAGGAGTGACTCTCAGAAAGCTGCCAGTAAGGTCGAACTTTCTGCGAAGTTCGCGCATCGTAAACGCGGGCGTGCTGCATCACCTGGGTGACTTCGCCTACATTTCATCCTTCTGACCGATGCAACCTACGGTTCCGTAGGTTACGGTTGCGTAGGTACGAACCGCCCGGATCCCCCTCGAAAGGACGGCGATGACCGCTTCCAGCGCCCAGCCCCAGGAACTCGGTCATCGGCTCTCCGGCCGGCTAGGACCACTCAAGCCCAAGCTCCGTGGATGGTTGCACGCCGGTACGTTCCCGTTCGCCACCGCCGCGGGCATCGTCCTGATCTGCCTCGCGCCGCACGCCAACGCGCGCTGGGCCGCCGCCGTCTACACCGCCGGGGCGATGCTGCTGTTCGGCATCTCCGCGCTGTACCACCGGTTCTACTGGGGCCCGACCGGCGAGGCGATCCTGCGCCGGCTCGACCACAGCAACATCTTCCTGCTGATCGCGGGCACGTACACGCCACTCGGCATGGTCCTCCTGCACGGCAAGGACCGCCTGCTGATGCTCGGCCTGGTCTGGGGCGGCGCGACCGCCGGCATCCTGTTCCGCATCTTCTGGCTGAGCGCGCCACGCTGGATCTACACGCCGATCTACCTGGCGCTCGGCTGGGTGGCCATCTTCTGGATGGGCGACATCTACCACACCGGCGGCGCCGCGGTCGTGACGCTGATCGCCGTCGGCGGCGGCCTGTACTCCATCGGAGCCGTCGTCTACGGCACCAAACGCCCCAACCCGTCCCCCCGCTGGTTCGGCTTCCACGAAATCTTCCACGCCTTCACCGTGGCCGCCTTCATCTGCCACTACATAGCCGTAAGCATCGCCACCTACCGCGCCGGCTAACCACCCCGTTTTGGGGGTTAGGGGGTCGCGCCTAGTTCTTGGAGGGTTTGGCGGAGGGTGGCGTAGCGGGTGGGGCCTAGGCGGGTGGACCAGGTTTGTTCTATTCGGGCGATGGCGGCGTGGCTGTAGGCGACGGCGGCGTCGCCGGTCGTGGTGCGGCGGACCAGGCGGACCCGGCGGTCCTCGGGGAGGCGGTCGGAGGTGGTGTAGCCGAGTTTCTGCAGGTAGTCGACGTGTTGGCCGAGGCCTTGTTTGGTCATCAGGGCGACCTCGGCCAGGTCCGTGATGCGGGCACCTTCGGGCGGGATCAGCTCGAGCAGGCGGTAGTGCGAGACGCGCAGCCCGGGGAAGTGCTCCTCGGACGTGGAGAGGATCTCCTGCCGGACGCGACGCAGCGCCTCACCGAGCAGGCGGGCCACGTGATCGGTCTGGGAGGCGTCGTTGACGGAGGTCATAAAGTCACTTTACTATACCGATAGTAAGGTGGCTTTACTTCCGTGGGGGGAAACGATGATCACCGGGCTCGAGCCGCTGGGGCGGGATGCGTTGGGGGAGGAGGACCTGGCCGCGCTCGTGCGGACGATCACCGGAGATCCGGCGGCCGTTGCGAGCGCGGTCCGGGTCGAGACGGTCGACTATCCGATCGGTACGCCGAGTACCGAGTCGCTGCACCGGGTGTTCGGTACGACGACCGCCGGCGCGGACTGGTCCTGTTTCGTGAAGAAGCTCCAGTCGGTACGGCACTCGCCGATCATCGAACTGGTACCGGAGGCGTTCCGGCAGAGCTTCATCGACTACATGCCCTGGAACCTGGAGATCGCGGTGCACCGCAGCGGCGTCGGCGACCTGATGCCGGACGGGATGCGGCTCGCGAAGGCGTACCGGATCGACCTGTACGACGACGATCGCGGCACAATCTGGATGGAGAACGTCGTCCAGGAGTGGGGTCCGTGGCCGATCGCTCGTTTCGAGCGGGCGGCGTACCTGCTCGGCCGGCTGTCTGCGCGGCGCCAGCCGCACCTGGTCCGGCCGCTGCTCGACCGTGAGGTCTCCAGCGTCCCCGGGAGTGCCCTGCGGTACTACGCGAACGGCCGCGTACAGAAGGCCGCACTGCCCGCGCTCACCGACCCAGGCACCTGGCGGCACCCCATGCTCGCGGCCGCGGTCTGCAACCTCAGCGACCACCGCTTGAAGGACGACCTACTGGAGCTCGGCGAACGAGTACCCGCGGTGCTCGACGCACTGGACGCGCTCCCCCAGTGCTACCAGCACGGTGACGCCAGCCCACAGAACCTGCTGGTCCCCCACGACTCGCCGGACGAGTTCGTGGTGATCGACTGGGGCTTCGACTGCCCGCAGGCCGTCGGGTTCGACCTGGGCCAACTGCTGATCGGCCTGGCTCACGCAGGCGAGCTCTCACCTGAGGCGCTGCCCGCCGTACACAAGGTGATTCTCAAGGCGTTCCAGAACGGCCTGGCCGCCGACGGTATGCACGTGAGCGAGGAGCAGGTCCTGTACGGGTACCTGGGCTCGCTGCTGATCCGGGCCACGTTCACTGCGCTACCACTGGAGCTGTTCGGCAAGGCAGAGGCATCACCGGAGCTGTTCGAGGAGCGGGTACTACTGACGCGTGCGCTCGTCGACCTGGTGTCAGAGGTCGTCTGAACATTTCAGTCGTGTCACAGCTGCAACGAACGGCCTCCTGACGTGTATCCATTGTGGGTGAGGAACCTGAGCAGATACACCACAGTGGCCGTGATCGCAGGACTCGTGCTGACCGGGTGCGGCAGTGAAGCCGGTACGGGGAGTACGCCGTCCCCCAGCGCCCCGACGCTGCCAACGGTGACCCAGTCCGCGCCGGTCGGCGCGGGGCTGCCCCTCACCGTGTCGAGAACCGGTGGGTTCGCGGGGTTCAACGACCAGGTGCAGGTCGCCGCCGACGGCGTCGCGACCGTCACCGCGCGCGGAAAGGAAACGATCCGCTGCAAGCTCGACCCGAGCCTGCTGACCACGATCGCCGCAGCGGCGCAAAAGGTCGACTGGGCAAGCATTGTCGTGACCAAGCCGACCGCACGGCACCCCGACGACATGATCATCGCCGTCACCGCGAACGGGAAGACCGCCCGGCTCGAGGACCCGCAACTCAAGCCGCTGGCGACTCCGGTGACGAAACTGCTCACCGAAGCCGCCATCCCACCGGGCAAGCTCTGTACCAAGATCTAGCCGGCGGTCACCGCGATGTCGTCGATCACGAAGCTGGTCTGCAAGGAGGAATCCTCCTGGCCGACGAACTTCACCGTGACCGTCTTTCCCTTGTACGGCGAGAGATCAAGCGCCTTCTGAACGTACGACGTGCTCTTGTTCAGGTTCGAGTATGTCGCCAGCGTGGTCGTGGTGGACCCGTTGACGACCTGCACCTTGAGCGTGTCGTACGCCGTTGAGGACGTGGTCTCCGCGGTGTCGATCCTGATCCACAACGACAACGCGGCAGTTGTCGCCGTGGCCGGGATCGCCACAGGTTGACCGATGTTCTCCGTACCGCTCCGGCCGTTTCCTTGCAGCCAGGCCTTCCACGTACCGGTCCGCGCGGGTCGGCCGGTGTTGTCGGTGATCGGGCCGGACGTGCCGGTCCAGTCCACGGCGCCGGACTCGAAGCCCGGGTTCTTCAGCAAGTTGTCACCGGCCGGCGGCGTACCGCCGTTGTAGTCCTTCTGGGCGTACGTCCAGATCATGTAGCCGATGGCATCGATCTGACGATCCAGCGACGTCAGGTCCAGGTTGTCGATGGTGTCGCACGAGCGGTGGTAGCACGCGTCGAACGCCTGCCCCGCCGTACCACCCCACTTCGCGGCCTGGGCCGACGTCTTCGTGTCCTCGGCGCCGGAGAACGTTCCCGCCGTTGGGATCCCCAACGACCGGAACGCGGCATGGTCGGAGCGGCCCTGGACGTCGACGAACTCGGTCTGCACGTTCTTCGAGGTGAAGTACGTGACCAGGTCGTCGCGCGCACCGTTGCCGGCCGGGTTGTCGTCGTACACGAAGTACCCCGGGTTCGGCGACGCGATCATGTCGAAGTTCAGGTACAGCTCGATCTTGTCCCGCTCGGCGGCGGGCAGGTTGTTCACGTAGTACTTCGATCCGAGCAACCCGAGCTCCTCGGACCCCCAGAAGCCGAAACGCAAACGATTCTTGGGGGTCTGGCCGCTGGCAGCGTAGGCGAGGGCGGTTTCGAGTACGCCGGCGCTACCTGAGCCGTTGTCGTTGATTCCCGGACCGGCGCTGACGCTGTCCAGGTGCGAGCCGGCCATCACCACGTGGTTCGCGTCGCCGTGCGGCCACTCCGCGATCACGTTGTACGACGTACCCGCCGAGGTGCTGAACGACTGCAGGGTGGTGGTGTACCCGGCCGCGTCCAGCTTGGCCTTCACGTAGTCGGCCGAGGCCTTGTAGCCGGGCCGGCCGGTGTAGCGGTTTCCACCGTTGCTGTTGGCAATGGACTGCAACTGGTCGAGATGGGCCTTCACGTTGGTGACGGAAATGTCCGGCGAGTCGGTCGCGGCCGCGACGTTGCCTGGGACAAGCAACGCACCGGCGACGACCAGTACCACGCCGAGTCCTGGGACGAGGGACCTGCGCATGATGAATCTCCTTGACGGCAAAGGAAATCCGGGGCGCGCGAACCTGGGCGGACGGCCGCGCGCCCCGGACGGATCACCGGGAGCTCAGCTCACGGTGAGGGACGTGTCGTCGACGACGAAGCTCGTCTGCGCGGAGGAGTCCTCCTGGCCGGTGAACTTGATCGTGACGGTCTTGCCCTTGTACGCCGACAGGTTCAGCGTCTTCTGGACGTACGACGTGTTCTTGTTCAGGTTCGAGTACGTCGCCAACGTGCTCGTCGTCGAACCGTCGACGACCTGGACCTTCGCGGTGTCGTACGCCGTCGTGGTGGTGGTTTCCGCGGTGTCGATGCGGATCCAGAACGACAGGGTGGCGAAGCTCGCCGACGCCGGGATCGCGACCGACTGGCCGACGCTCTCGGTGGTGGCGCGGCCGTTGCCCTGCAGCCACAGCTTCCAGCTACCGGTACGCGCCGGGCGGCCGGTGTTGTCCGTGACCGGGCCGGCGGTGCCGGTCCAGTCCACCGCGCCGGACTCGAAGCCCGGGTTCTTCAGCAGGTTGTCACCGGTCGGGGGCGGCGTGGTGCCACCACCGCAGGCGGCCGAACCGGCCGGGACCGAGATGCCGCCGAATGCGGCCTCGATGCCCTTGCACTGCGCCGAGTCCGCGCCGTACAGCTCCTTCGCGGAGTTGATCGCGCCCTCACGCGCGTCCTTGTAGGTGCTGCCCGAGCTCAGCTTGGTGGTCAGTGTGCGGTACCAGACCTTCGCAGCGACGTCGCGGCCGACACCTGCGAACGTCGTACCGTTGCAGGCGGTGCTGTTGTACGTGACACCATTGATGGTCTTGCTGCCGGTGCCCTCGGAGGCCAGGTAGAACCAGTGGTTCAGCGGGCCGGACGAGTAGTGCGGGTCCAGGCCACCGGTGCTGGTCGTCCAGCAGTCCTTGCTGGCCCCGTCCTTCGACGGCTTGTCCATGTAGCGCAGCGGCGTACCGTCGCCGTTGATGTTGATCTTCTCGCCGATCAGGTAGTCACCCGGGTCGCTCGCGTTGTTCGCGGACCACTCGACCATGGTGCCGAAGATGTCCGACGTCGCCTCGTTGAGGCCGCCCGCGTCACCGGAGTAGTCCAGGTTGGCGGTCGCCTCGGTGACACCGTGGCTCATCTCGTGACCGGCCACGTCGATCGCGGTCAGCGGGTGGGTGTTGCCGGACCCGTCGCCGTACGTCATCTGGGTACCGTCCCAGAACGCGTTCACGTACGCGTTGCCGTAGTGCACGCGGGAGCGAGCGCCCTGGCCGTTGTTGAAGATGCCGTTCCGGCCGTGGGCGTTCTTGTAGTAGTCCCAGGTCAGCTGAGAACCGTAGTGCGCGTCCACCGCGGCGGTCGCGCGGTCCGACGCGGCGCCGTTGCCCCAGGTGTCGTCGGCGTCGGTGAACGTCGTACCGTTCCCGGACGTCGCGCCCTTGAGGTCGGTGGTGTAGTTGCCGCCGCGGTTCGGGTCGGTCAGCGAGAAGTTGCCGGACGAGCCCGACGTACCGATCGTGACCTTGCCGGCGTACATCGAGTTGCCGGTGCCTTCCTTGATCTCGTCGTTCTGCGCCAGCACCTTGCCGGAGTTGGCGTCGACGTACGTGTGCAGCACCGACGGGGTCTGGTCGGGCTTCACACCGGTCGTCACGACGTCGTACGCGAGCACGGGCTTGGCCGGCGTCACGAAGACGATCAGCTGGCCTTTGCTGCTGGTGGCCTTGAACTTCGCTGCTTGCGCGCCCTTGGTCTGCGCCGCCGACTGGGACAGGGTCGGCTTGGTGGAGACCTCGACAGCCTTGGCGCCGCGGTTGTAGGTGACCTGACCGATCGACTCGCCCTTGCGCTTGACGATCAGGTCACCGCCGACGACCTTCAGGCCGTTGTACGTACGGTCGTAGCGGACGTACTCCGTACCGTCCGGGTCCTTGACGACGTCGCGGACCTGGAGCTGCTCGCCGGAGCCGAGCCCGAGGGCGGCGGCCGTCCGCGCGGTCAGCGCCTGCTCGGCCTTGACGGCGGCCGACTGGTTGAAGCCGGACGCCGGGAGCGGAGCCGACCGGTCGGCGGCGCCTGCGGTCGACGCTGTGAACGTCGTGGCAAGACCCGCTGCCGCGACGATCGCCACCGCCCCTGCTGATGTCAGTCGTTTCAAGACAACATCTCCTCACGGTGTGGTCGCTGTTTGGGCGCAGCGACCGAATTCAGTTGGGGACGCGCCGGATGCTGACGCAGAAGTGCCACTGCCTCATTTGTGACACTTCGTGTCGATACATGCGAGTTCTGTTACATCCGACGTGAGGACTGACTGTTGTCGCCCGGTCGCCGAGAGTCAAGAGAACTGAGTGAAAGCTGAGGGAAAACCCGCACCCGCGCAGGCGGTCAGTGCGCCGGACGCAACTGCTCCCGAAGGTCTTCCGGCAACGTCACGGGGAGCTTGCACGTGAATTTCTGACACACGTACGCGGCCGGCTGTCCGCCTACCAGCCCGCGCCCATCCATCAGAGGCACCCCCAGATCCGGTGCCCCAGCAACAATCACCGTGCCCCAAGGAGCGTTGCCAAAGGCAACCCGAACAAGTTCTCCAGCAACACCACCCAACCCCGCGGGAAAGGCAGGACCAGCGAACCCCGCCACGCCGGCGGCCGCCGGCACAGGCACGGCGGAGGCGGGCGCGGCCGCGGAGGCGGCGGAGGCGGGCGCGGCGCTGGGGGTGGCGGGAGTGGAGGTGGAGGCGGGCGCGGCGGCGCTGGGGGTGGCGGGAGTGGAGGTGGAGGCGGGCGCGGCGGCGCTGGGGGTGGAGGGGGTGGACGTTTGTGATGCGGGGTTGGTGGTGGGGGCGGGGGTGGTGCTGGTGAGGATGGCGATTTCGAGGGGGCCTGTGGCGGTTGTTTCGGCGACTGCTAAGGCGCGGCCCGCGAAGCGGGGGGCTCGGTTGGCGATGTCGGCGGAGGCGGTCAGGGCTTGGTGGGCGGCGGCTTCGTAGCGGGCGGAGCCGGTCAGGCTGGTGAGGGTGGTGAGGGCTTCGGCGGTGAGGCTTACGCCGGAAGCGGTGGCGTTGTCGGTGGGGTCCTGGGGGCGCCAGATGAGTTGTTCGGCGTCCGCGGCGGTGTCGTAGTAGGTGCCGTCGGCAACAAACTGGTCGAGGACCCGGTCGAGGAGCGCTTCAGCCGTACGGAACCACTCGACGTCCCCGGTAGCGCCCAGCAACGTCAAACAGCCCTGGGCGAACGCGGCGTAGTCCTCGAGTACGCCGTCCGCACTCCCCCGTACGCCGTCCCGCGACGTCCGGTACAACCGCGAGCCGTCGAGATGCACGTCCCGGATCAGCCGAGCCGCCCCAAGAGCACCCTCGACGTACTCCGGCCGTTCCAGCACCACCCCAGCCCGAGTCAGAGCGGTGATCGCGAGACCGTTCCAGGCGGCAACTACCTTGTCGTCACGCCCCGGATAAGTACGAAGGTCCCGTGCGCGCCCCAGGTCTGCGCGGACCCGGGACCAACGGACCTCGTCGGACGGGTCTTCGCTGAGCTGGAGGACCGAGGAGCCGTGCTCGAAGGTGCCGGTGACATCGCACAAGCTGATGACCCAAGCGGCATCATCCGCAGACAGCACCGCGCGGAGTTGCTCAGGCGTCCAGACGTAGTACTTGCCTTCCTCCCCCTCCGTGTCCGCGTCCAGCGCCGACGCGAACCCACCCTCGGCCGTACGCAGCTCGGCCAGCAAGAAGTCAGCCGTTTCCAAGGCGATCCGCCGAGCAAGCGGCTCCCCCGACACAGTCCACCAGTGCGTATAAACATCGAGCAGCAGCGCATTGTCGTACAGCATCTTCTCGAAGTGCGGCACCACCCACTGGCCGTCGACCGAGTACCGCGCGAACCCGCCCGCGAGCTGGTCGTACATCCCGCCACGCGCCATCCGCGAACAGGTCTGCGCCACCATCGCCAACGCGTCCTCGTCGCCCGTACGCCGGTGGTGCCGGAGCAGGAAGTCCAGCACCATCGACGGCGGGAACTTCGGCGCCCGCCCGAACCCGCCGTCCACCGGATCGAAGTCCGTCTTCAGCAGCTCGACGGCACGCTCGAGATCGAAGTCCGCCGAGCCACCACCCTGCTGCGAACCGAGCTGCGACACGACCCGCTTCCCGATCCCGTCGAGCTGCTCACGCCTGTTCTGCCAGGCGTCGGTGATTGCCTCGAGCACCTGCCGGAACGACGCCATCCCACCGCGTGCCTCCCGAGGGAAGTACGTACCGCAGAAGAACGGCTCCCCCGCCGGCGTCAGGAACACCGACATCGGCCACCCGCCCTGCCCGGTCATCGCGACGGTCGCCGCCATGTAGATCGCGTCGACGTCCGGCCGTTCCTCGCGATCCACCTTCACACTCACGAAGTGCTCACTTAGGTACGCCGCCGTATCCGCGTCCTCGAACGACTCGTGCGCCATCACATGACACCAGTGACACGCGGAGTACCCCACCGAGAGGAACACCGGCACGTCCCGCTCCCGCGCCTCGGCGAACGCCCGCTCGGACCACTCCCGCCACTCCACCGGATTCCCCGCGTGCTGTCGCAGGTACGGACTGGTCGATCGCCCGAGCTCGTTCGCCATACCCCCACCGTAGGCGCTGCCGCGCAGGCTCGTTGAATGGGTCCATGCCCGTACATCCGTTGCTTGCCAGTCGTTTCAGTCCGCTCTTGTTCGACCCCGAGTGGACCGTCACGGAGGAGGACGTCGACCTGTTGCTCGAGGCCGCGCGCTGGGCGCCGTCGGCCGGCAACTCACAACCCTGGGCGTACTTCGTCGCGCGCCGCGATCAGCCCGAACACGAACGCGTCGTACGGCATCTCGCCCGCAGCTCGGCCCGCTGGGCGCCGACGGCGTCGGTGCTGATCGTGACGATGGCCCACCGGTACGTCGAGGACACGGACTGGGCGTACTCCGACTTCGCCGACTACGACCTCGGCCAGTCCGTCGCGCACCTCACGCTGCAGGCCCACGCGATGAACCTCGCCTGCCGCCAGTTCCGCGCCTTCGACCTCGAAGCCCTCACCAACGACCTCAACCCCGGCCCCGGCTGGCACATCGTCTCAATAATCGCCGCCGGCCACCCAGCCGAGGACCGTCCCGCAGACCGCCCACGACGCACCACGGAGGAACTCCGAACGGCCCCCTGGGACTAAGCCGTCTGGGAGAGTGCGACGGCTAGGCCGAGGGTTAGGGCCATTGCTAGTAGTTCGACGGCGACGATGCGCCAGAAGGGGTGGGTGGAGTCGAGGAGGTCGCCGGTGGTGCGGGCGCGGTGGACGGCGGCTAGTACGACGAGGAGGACGAAGGCGACTAGCTTTGCGATCAGGAGGGCGCCGTACGCGTCGCCGGTGAGTTCGTCGAGGACGGAGCTCCAGCCGCCGCCCTTCGCGGCGAGGCGGCCGGCGCCGCTGATCAGGCCGCTGAGGACGACGGCGACGGCGGAGACGACCGCGACCTGGCCGTAGCGCTCCATCACGATCGGCAGCCCGCTGCGGCTCGCGCGCCCGTACCGCACCAGGCCGGCCAGTCCGCCGACCCAGGTGGTCGCGGCGATCACGTGGACCACCAGCGCGATGCCGGCGAGTACGACGTACGACTCGTTCCGCGGGTACGTCGTGACCGCGGTCGGGACCACCGCAGCGATCGCGACCAGTACGCCGAGGCCCGCGGCGGAGGACGTCTGCACGCGGCGGATCCCGACCGCCAGCGCGAGGACGAGGATGGCCGTGATCAGCAGGGACTTCACCTCGGGTACGCCGAGCGCGTCGTCGATCCGGAGCCGGAGCAGCCGCATCGGGGTGTTCAGCAGCAGTGCCGCCGTCACGATCGAGGACGCGAACGCACAGACCGCCCAGATCAGCGCGGCGTTGCTCGCGTCCCGGACCGCGCGCCGGCCCTGGACGCCGAGCGGCCCGCCCTCGATCCGGAGCAGTACGACGGCCGCGAGCAGCGCACCCGCACAACCGACGGTCGCCAGCGTCGAGATCAGCCGGAGCAGCGGCAGCAGCCAGGCCCAGAACTCGTTCGGCCCACCGATGCCGCCGGTGTTCCGCGGCTCGGAGCCGGCCGCGTACAGCGCACCCACCAGCCCCACCGAGGCGACGAGGACAGCAGCCACCCCACCCACGACCAGTCGCCCGGGCATACGATGCCGGGCCGAGCGGGTCGCGGTCACCGGAGGGAACGGTCGTGGGTACCTGTCAGCACGCGGCTCACTATAGGGTCAGCCGGAGGTGGGCAGCCCAGTCCGACACCATGTCGTGATCGGCCTACCAGGAACGGTTACCGCACCGATATGAACTCAGTGCGGAGAGTGCTGATCGGCTTCATTCCGGGTCGATGTCGGGTCCGAGGTCGTCGGCACCGCATCGCCAGCCGGGGACGGCGAGGCGTCCGGACTCGCTGGGTCGCCGGACGGTGCTGGGCCGTCCGCACCATCGCGGTCCACGTCGATCCGCTTCAGCTGCTTGGCCATGCTGCGCCACAGCAGGAACGTGGCGGCACCGAGCGCCAGCACGATCAGCAGCGCGACCCAGCCCGGCTTCACCACGTTGGGGTCGATCTCGGCCGTCCGAAGGGAGATCATCGCTGTCACGCCACCATTCTCTCATTGTCCGCGCCGCCCGTCAGCGCAGCCCCGCGAACAGGTCGTTCTCGGGCAACTCGGACTCGACGACACTCCGCGCCAACTCGTAGTCCTCGGTCGGCCAGGCCGCCTGGTGTACCTCCAGCGGTACGGCGAACCAGGCCCCGTCGGGGTCGATCTGGGTGGCGTGGGCGAGCAAGGCCTTGTCCCGGACCGCGAAGTACTCCGCGCACTCGACCCGGGTGGTGATCCGGCGCTCGTTCTCCGGATCCGGCTTCCAGTCCTTCAGGCGTTCGGCGTACGGCGACTCCAGGCCGCGCTCGACCATCGCGTCGTGCAGCGCCTTCATCCGCTCGTAGTGGAACGTGTGGTGGTAGTACAGCTTCAGCGGCTGCCACGGCTCGCCGAGCTCCGGGTACGCGTCCTTGTCACCGGCCGCCTCGAAGGCCGCGACGGTGATCTGGTGGCACATCACGTGGTCCGGATGCGGGTAGCCGCCGTTCTCGTCGTACGTCGTGACGACCTGCGGCCGGAACTCGCGGATCAGCTTCACCAGCGGGGCCGCCGCGTCCTCCGCCTTCAGCGCCCCGAAGCAACCCTCGGGCAGCGGCGGCAACGGGTCGCCCTCCGGGAAACCGGAGTCCACCCAGCCCAGCCACTCCTGCCGGATCCCGAGGATCTCGCGCGCCGCGTCCATCTCCTTGCGGCGGATCTCGGTGATGTTCGCCAGCACCTCCGGGCGGTCCATCTTCGGATTCAGGATCGATCCGCGTTCGCCACCGGTACAGGTGGCGACCATCACCTCGACGCCTTCGGCCACGTACCGGGCGGTCGAGGCGGCTCCTTTGCTGGACTCGTCGTCCGGGTGGGCATGCACATGCAACAACCGAAGATCTCCACTCACAGGCACAATGGTCCTCCAACCCCGCGCAAAACCCACGACCGACCCCCTGGACAACCTGTGACCGAGCAATCAGCCGGGCCGACGGCGGCCACTCCGAGCTCCGACCTGAACGCACGGTACGGGCGTGCCGGTCGGTCCCGGCGGCCGCTGGTGATCGGCGTTCTCGGTGTCGTCGTGCTGGCCGGGCTGGTCTGGCTGGTGTGGGCGGCCTGGGTGCAGTCGAACCCGCCGGTGCGGTCCGAGCTGCAGGGGTTCACCGTGGTGTCGCCGACCAGCGCGACCGCGACCATGAAGGTCGACCGGAACAAGTCGGTCGAGGCGAGCTGCCGGCTGCAGGCGAAGGCCGCGGACTTCTCGATCGTCGGTGAGGTGACGGTCACGATCAAGGCCGATTCGCCCCGCCACCAGACCGTTGCGGTGACGTTGACAACGCAACGCTCGGCGACCTCGGTGGTGCTGGTGGGGTGTACGACCGCCGACCAGCACCGGCCGCACTGACCGGCGGACAAGCTGCCGCGGCAACCGATTGCCGCCGGCTGTCCGCCGAGGGCGGAAAAACCGTGGTAGCAACCGTTTTCCAGGCGTAAGTAACCGGTCAGGACTCCTGCGTGATCGGCGGTCTCTTGCTACGCTCGATGGATTGGTCGCCGTCGACGACGGCGGCCAGCAGTATTTTCCTGCCCATCCACCGACACAAGGAGCAGCCCGTGACGCAGAAGATCGACGAGGACAGCGTTGTCTGGCTGACGCAGGACGGTTATGACCAGCTGAAGTCCGAGCTCGAGCACCTGAAGGGCCCGGCCCGTGCCGAGATCACCCAGCGGATCAGCGAGGCCAGGGACGAGGGCGACCTCAAGGAGAACGGTGGCTACCACGCCGCCAAGGACGAGCAGGGCAAGATCGAGGCGCGGATCCGGCAGCTTGAGGACATGCTCCGCCGCGCCCGGGTCGGCGAGACCCCGAAGGCCGGCGGCAAGATCGAGCCCGGGATGAAGGTGTCGATCAAGTTCGCCGGTGACGACGACGTCGAGACGTTCCTGCTCGGCTCCCGCGAGCTGCTCGCCCTGGACGCGTCGGTCGACATCGACGTCTACTCGCCGCAGTCTCCGCTCGGCGCCGCGATCCTCGGCAAGAAGAAGGGCGACAAGGCCACGTACGAGGCCCCGAACGGCAAGCCCGTGACCGTCGAGGTCGTCGCCGCCGAGCCCTTCACCGGCTGACTCCACCGCAGCTTCCAGCGCCCCGGTGGACAACCACCGGGGCGCTTGCTTGTGCGGGACCGTCTTTCGTCAGACTTGAGCGTTGTCGACTCAACTTTGTTGATACTTGAGTCGACAGCGCTCAACTTGGCGTCTACGGTCGCGGAATGGGCATCCTCCGCCACCACGATTTCCGCCGGCTGTGGGCCGCCGACCTGCTCAGTCAGCTCGGGTCCCGCCTCAGCATGGGCGCGATCCCGCTGCTCGCCGTACTCACCCTGAACGCCTCGACGCTGCAGGTCTCGCTGCTGCGTACCTGCGAGACTGCCGCCTGGCTCGTCCTCGGACTGTTCGCCGGCGCCTGGGCGGACCGCATCCGCTGCCGCCCGGTTCTCGTGTACGCCGACCTGCTCCGCGCACTGCTCTTCGCCTCGATCCCGATCGCCTGGTGGTGCGGCGTACTCACGCTGACGCAGGTGTACGTCGTACTCGTACCGGCCGGCGTTCTCACCGTGCTCTTCGACGTGGCGCACAACTCGTACCTGCCGCGGATGCTCGACCGCGACCGCCTCCTCCCCGGCAACGCGAAACTCGCCGCGAACCACTCGATCGCGGCGGTCGTCGGCGCCGGGGCGAGCGGGCTGCTCGTCCAATGGCTCGGTGCCGCGCTGACGATCGGCCTCGATGCGCTGAGCTTCCTCTGGTCGGCGCTCTGGCTGCGCAGTATCCGTACGCCCGAGGCCGCGCCGGTCAAGCCCGAACGCCCGCACCTGCGCCGCGAGATCGGCGACGGCATGCGGTACGTCTTCCAGCACCCGCTACTGCGGCCGCTCGCGCTGAACACGATGGCGACGATGCTGTTCCAGGCCGCGGCCGGCGCGATCATGGTTGTGTATCTGGTCCGAGGCGTACACCTGCAGCCGGCGACCATCGGCATCCTCAGCATGATCGGCCTGCTGGGCGCGATCGTCGCGTCCGCCGTCACCGAGAAGCTCAGTACGAGGTACGGCGATGCGCGCACCTTGCTGCTGTCGGCAACGGGCATCGGCGTCGCGTTCACCGTGCAGGCGCTGACGGCCCCTGGCTGGCAGGTGAGCTGGTTCGTCGTCGGCACGCTGCTCGCCGGGTTCTGCATCATCGTCAGCTACATCCTGCAGGTCAGCACGCAACAGCGTCTCTGCCCACCGGATCTCCAGGGCCGGGTCAGCGCCACGATGAGTTTCGTGAGCTGGGGCGCCGCCCCGGTCGGCAGCCTCCTCGGCGGCGCACTGGGTACGGCGTTCGGCCTGCACCCCACGCTGTGGATCGCAGGCCTCGGCACCTTCGCCGGCAACGCCGTCCTCTACTTCTCGCCGCTCCGCACACTACGAACCATCCCCTCTCCCACCCCTCAGCTGGTGCAGCTCAACAGGACGTGTCCGCCAGCTGGGTAGTGCACCTGAGCGTGAATCGGTCCGCGCGTACGGTGTCTCGCCGGTGCTCTACCTGTCGAGCTGACACGCCGGCGTACACGTCGGCCGACGAGGCGCCGCGCAGGCAGGGAGGGGCGGGTGAGGCCCTAGTCCGAGGTGACCTGAGCGGTGCCGACCAGGACCTCGACGTCCAGGGCGGCGCGGCCGCGGCCGATCTCGACGTCCTTCGACTGGCCGGAGACAGCGCCGGCCCAGGTGACGCGGCCGAGCTGCGCCTCGGAGTGGACCCGTACGTCGGAACCGCGGCGGAGCTGGACCTGCGCAGTACCGGACTCGACGCGGACGCGCGAGCGGCCCTTGGTGATCTGCGCGTCGAGCTGCGCGGAGCCCGCCTGGACGAGGACGTCGATCGGGCCGTCGACGTCGGCGACCTTCGCCGTACCGGCGGTGACGCGGACCCGGGTCAGGCCGGGCAGCCGTTCGGCGTTCACACTGCCACCGGTGACCTCGACCTCGACCTGGAGGTTCGGGTTCACCCGGATCGACAGTTCTTTGGCGAGGCCGTTGACGTGCGCCTTGAGGTCGGTCGGGTTGCGCAACATGCTGAACCCGTCGATCGAGACCCCCATGTCGCCTTCGCTGCTGATCGCGAGGGTGTCGCCGTCGCGCTTGATCACGTGCGGCCCGTCGACGGCCACGCCGTTCACGGCCGGCTCGCCGATCAGCCGTACCCGCCGACCGATCGCCCGTACCGTCACCCGCTGCACGCCGGACGGAATCGGTACGTTGCTGTGCTCCTCCTCGGCCGGCTCCTCCTCGGCTTCGTCCGGTACGACGTCCTGCACGGACGACGCATCCGCGGCGTGCCGGGCCGCCGGCTCCCCCACCGGTTCGGTGGCAGGTTCGGTAGCGGGAGAGTCGACGGCGTCGGCCCAGACCTCCGTGGAGGGAAGGTCCTCGGCGGACGGCCAGCCGGTGCGGTCGCCGGCGCCGTTCTGCGTGTCCTCGGCAACCGGAGACGTGCCAGCCGGTGCTCCGGCGTCAGCCGTGCCGTCGGTCTTGAGGGCGGCGATCAGCGTGGCACCTTCCTCGGTGGAGAGGTGGCCCTTGGCGACGCGGTCCAGGACGTCCTTGACCTTCTCGTCGTAGCTCTGGTTGCTCATGCGACCAGTCCAGCACCCCCACGGGTCGAAACCAATCGGGGAATCCCCCGAAATGCGGTGGTGCGGACCCCGGGAAGGAGTCCGCACCATCCACTCTCTATAACCGCACAGCCACGACAGGGCTGGTTGTTGTCACGCTGCCGGCGTCATCTCCTCCTCCGCCAGCTCCTTCTGTACCGCGGCCAGCTCGGCCGCTTCGGCTTCCTCCGTCGCCCGCCGGGCCCTGAGGCCCCGCAGACCGGTCAGTGCGATCACCAGACCAAGCGCCGCGATCCCCGTCACGACCCCGAGCCCCGACTTGTACGCCGAGAGCACTCCGGACGTGGCGGTGACGCCTTCGGTCTGGCTGCTGATCACCGCAGTGACGATCGCCAGTACGACCGCGCCGCCGACCTGGTTGGAGGTGTTGAACAGCCCCGACGCCAGCCCCTGCTCGTGGTCCGGGACCCCGGACACGGCCTGGATGTTCAGCGACGGGAACCCGAGCGCGAACCCGAGCCCGAGCAGCATGATGGTCGGGAAGACCGTCGAGAAGTACGCCGACTCCGGTCCGATCCGCAGGCTGAGCGCGTACCCGGCGACGAACAGCGCCATCGCGACGATGATCATCTTCTCGGTGCCGACCCGGTCGACGATCTTGCCGACGTTCGGGGACAGCGTGGCGACCAGCAGGCCGGCCGGGAGGAAGCCCAGCGCGGTCTGGAAGGACGACCAGCCGAGCAGGTTCTGCAGGTACATGGTGCCGATCAGCTGGAAGGCGACGTACGAGCCGAAGACGGTCAGGATGGCCAGGTTCGCGCGCCGCAGCGACGAGCTCCGCAGGATGCCGAGCCGGACCAGCGGGTGCTTGGTCCGGAGCTCGATCACGACGAAGCCGGCCAGCAGTACGGCGGCCAGCGCGAACAGCCCGATCGTCTGCACCGACACCCAGCCGGCGTGTTCCGCGCCGACGACGGCGTACACCAGGGACAGCATTCCGGCGGTGACCATCACCGCACCTGGTACGTCGTACCCGCCGGCGGCGTCGTCCCGCGGGCTGTTCGGGATCAGCTTGATGCCGAACAGCAGCACGATCAGCGCGACCGGGCCGGGCATCAGGAAGGTCCAGCGCCAGCCGACCTCGGTCAGCGCGCCGCCGAGGATCAGGCCCATCGAGAAGCCACTGGCGGCGCAGGTGGTGAAGATGCTCAGGGCGCGGTTGCGGTCCGGCCCTTCGTGGAAGGTGGTGGTGATGATCGAGAGCGCAGCCGGGGCGGTGAACGCCGCGGCGACACCCTTCACGAACCGCGCCGCGATGAGCAGTTCGGGGTTGGTCGCCAGCGAGCTCAGCATCGAGACGAGGGCGAAGACGGCCAGTGCGATCAGGAAGACCCGGCGCCGGCCGAGCAGGTCGGCGGTCCGGCCGCCGAGCAGCAGCAGGCCGCCGTACCCGAGCACGTAGCCGGTCACGACCCACTGCAGAGAGGCAAGGGAGACGCCCAGGTCGGCGCCGATGGACGGCAGTGACATGCCGACCATGGACACGTCCAGGCCGTCGAGGAAGATCACGCCGCAGACCACCAGGAGTGCACCCCAGAGGCGCGCGTCCCAAGTCATACGGGCTGGTGATGTGGTTTGCGTAGTCACGAGAAGAGACTATTGCATGCATGTGCATCTAATGTCTAGGCATTAAATGCGTTTGCATTGATTGCGCATGCATGCTATGTTGACCGACATGACCGCTACGAAGGTCAGCGGTGGACCTGGTGAGACCACCGCCGATGCCAGTGCTGACGTCAGGGAGTGGCGCGAGCTGCTGGCCCGCCACGCGGACCTGACCTGCGCCCTCGACCGGGCACTGCAGGCCGGCCACTCGCTGGGCATGAGTGAGTACGAGGTGCTCGAGCGGCTCGCCGAGTTCCCGGAGCACTCCGCGAAGGTCGCGACGATCGCGAAGTCCGTCCACCTCAGCCAGAGTGCCCTGTCCCGGGTGATCGGCCGCCTCGAGGTCGCCGGCCTGGTCGAGCGGCACATGTGCCCGGAGGACCGGCGCGCGATCAACGTCCGGCTGACCGAGGACGGTCTGCGGCGTCAGGCCGAGGCCCTGCCGACCCAGCGTCAGGTGCTCGCGCAGCGGCTGCACGCCCCGCTCGTGAAGACCTGCGAGCCCGTACCATCTGTGGATGCCTGAGGACTACGCCGAAGCTCGCGAGATCATCGCCGATCTGCATCGGATCGTGACGCCCGACGGCGTCCAGGAGAACTACCTGCTGCCGGCCGGCGGCATCGACCACTGCGTGTACGCGCGCGGAAACGATCGTGCCAACCCGGTGATCCTGTTCATCCACGGTGGGCCGGCGTCGCCACTCGCACCGCTGGCCTGGCAGTTCCAGCGGCCCGTCGAGGAGTACTTCACGGTCGTCACGTACGACCAGCGCGCGGCCGGGCGCACCCTGCGTACCGTCGATCCCGAGACCATCGCGGACACCCTGAAGATCGCGCAGTACGTCGCCGACGCGATCGAGCTCGCCGAACAGATCCGCGACCGGTACGGCGTACCGAAGCTTATCCTGCTCGGGCACAGCTGGGGCACGATCATCGCCACCCGGGCCGCGCTCGAGCGTCCGGACCTGTTCCATGCCTACGTCGGCATCGGGCAGATCGTCGACGCGCGCGCGAACGAGGAGCTCTGCTTCGAGTACGCGCTCGATCAGGCACGAAAGCACAATCACGCCGAAGCGCTGGAGCAGCTCGCGTCGATCGCGCCGTACCCCGGTGACGAGCCGGTGACCCGGGAGCGGATCATCATCGCGCGCGATTGGGCGCAGTCCCGCGGTGGACTCTCGGCGTACCGCGACTCCTCGCTGTACTTCTTCATGGCGCCGCTGCTGTCACCGGAGTACACGGTCGCGGAGGCCGAGGCGATGGGCGACGGCGGCCAGTTCACGCTCGGCCGGGTGCTCGACGAGATGCTGCAGGTGGACTTCTCCGACGTGACCGAGTTCCCGATTCCGATGCTGATGTTCTTCGGCCGGCACGACTACACGACTCCGACGGCGCCCGTCGAGGCCTGGTTCGAGAGGCTCCAGGCCCCGTACAAGCAGGCGATCTGGTTCGAGCACTCGGCACACCTGGCGCCGTGGGAGGAGCCGGGCAAGTTCTTGATCAGCCTGGTGACGTACGTACGTGAGCTGAGCGTGTAGCGAAAAGCAGTTGCGCCCGGAACATACGCTTCAGGGCATGGAAGTTCGGGCTCAGGTCGCGGAGCAGATATTCACTCTCGAGATGCCCGAGGGCTTCTGGTTTCCTGACGTCGAGCCGGTGCTGCGGGCGTTGCGTGAACAGTTCGGGGTCGAGGCCGTCGTACGTACGTGCGTGTCGGAGGATCCCGTTACGTACCTGACCGAGCCGCGGGAGTGGTTCGACGACGAGCTGCGGTGGATCGGGCAGCACGTGCAGGCGACCGGGCCGTTCGTGCAGGTGAAGTCGTGGGGTCTGTCCAACGTTCTGCGGATCCCGACCGCCGGCGGTGACGTGTATTTCAAGGCGCTTCCGCAACCGTCGGCCGATCCGGACGCGCTGCCGTTCCTGTTCGCGCCCGAGCCGCGGTTCCTGCGGCTCGCGTCCGCGGATCGCCCCGGTCAGGTGCCGGCCCCGATCGCGATCGACGAAGAGCGGGCGTGGATGCTGCTGGCGGATCTCGGTACGCCGCTCGAGGCGTCCGGCGACGTCGGACTGTGGATCGATGCCGTACGCAACCATGCGCGGCTGCAGCGGAGCTACGTCAGCGAACCCGAACGGTTGCTGTCGTACAGCTGCTCCGACCGGCGGCTCGCCGTCCTCGATGCCGAGTTGGATCGACTGCTCGAGCCGAACAGGCTGACCCGCCGGCTCGACCCGATGCAGCTGGCGAAACTGCCCGACCGGGCGAAGCAGTTGCGCGAGGCAATCAACGAGCTGGCGGCCATCGGCGTACCGGAAACGTTGCTGCACGGCGATCTGCACCCGCGGAACCTGGCCGTACGGGACGGCAACGTCCTCGCCTTCGACTGGACCGACGTGGCGCTGGCACATCCGTTCCTGGACCTGGTGACGTTCGTCGAGAAGCAGTCACCGCTGTCCGCGGACTCGCGGGTCCGGGACGCGTACCTGGCCGAGTGGGAGGAGTACGCGACCCCGGCCGACCTGCGCCGCGCGCTGATCCTCGCCGAAGAGGTCGGCACGCTCTACCAGGCCATCACCTACCTGCACCTCGTCGACCACCTCACCGGCCCGAGCCAGAACTCGATGCTCCGCGGCGGATCTTTCTGGATGGACCGGCTGTCAACGGTGCAGGACGGCTAGCCGGCAGTTCGTGGCCAGGTCGTCAGACGCCTTCCTGGATCGAGTCGATCTCGGCGTTCTTGACCATGGCCGCGAGGCGCGCGAACGTGCGGATCCGGACCGTGCGGTCGAGTTCGGCCGGCATGACCGGGAAGAGCGTCTCCGGCCACAGCAGGTGCCGGCGGAAGCAGTACGCCGCGAGCGCGTCCGACGCGCCGCGCTCCCCCAGGTACCCGAGGCTCTGGCGCATCGAGCGCCGCCCGGGCACCCGCTCGACGGCCTGGTTCGCCAGGAAGATCCCGAAGCCGTGGAAGACCGCGAACAGGTCGGTCATGGCCTCGGCGTCCGGCCGGCCCCGCTCCATCAGGTGGTATCCCCAAAGCACCTCGTGCCCGAGTTCGTGCGCGGTCGCGGCGACCACCGCGGCCGGGTCGGCGCGGGTCATTGCCGCCAGCAACACCGCCGTACCCTCCTGGCCGCCGCCGCGCAGGTCGAGCCAGGCCGCGCGCGAACCGCTGCCGGCCGGCTTCGACCAGATCGTCTCGGCCTGCTGGACCAGTGCGGTACGCCGGGCCGGGTCGGTCTCGTGCCGGATCGCCGTACTGCGCTTCACCTCGGCGGCGAGCTCGCGGTCGCTGAGCACCGCGATCTCCGGCCCGTACCCGGCCGCTGCCAGCGCGCGCACCTCGGCCGGCGTCATCGTTGCCTGGAGCCCCGAAATCGCGAGCAGCTCGCGGTGTTCGGCGTGCAGGCGGTGCACGGCGGCGCTGCGGGCGGCGGCGCGGACGTCCTCCATCCGGAAGCTGAACCGGATCCGGTCGTCCGGGATCTCCATCCAGGCGCAGACCTTCAGGCACAGCTCGCGCGCGGCCCGCTCGGAACCGTCGTACCCGGCCGGCACGAAGGCGCTGGGCAGCACCGGGCGGCGGCGCATCGGCTCGACGCCGAACCGGCCGACCAGCCAGTCCAGCGAGTCCTCGATCCACTGCTCCGGCCCACCGGGCAGCAGGACCTTCGGCCCGTAGAGCAGTTCGCGATCACGTTGCCGACGGCGCCACGCACCGATCAGATTCATACCCGAACTGACGCGGTCGCCCGAGCACCCGTTCCATCGGAAATGTTGCGGCTGCATCACCAACCCAACACGGTCGGCGGACCTCCGAGTAGTTCCTCCAGACGAGCCGCGAAACGTACGCGCGGCTCCGGGTCGAGAGCCAGGTGCCAGGGCGGGAGGAGTGGGCCGTCGCGGAGCAGTTGATGCTGCCGGAAGCGGTACAACGCGAGCGCCTCGGCGACGGCGTGTTCGCCGAGGTAGCCGGAGGTGTGGACCCATTCGTCGTCGAGGGTGGTCTCGTCGACGGCGGCGTTGACCAGGACGACGCCGAACCCGTGGAACAGCGCACACAGGTCCGTCAACGGCTCTTCGAGCGGGCCGACCGCCCACGCCGGTGCGGGCCGGGACAGCAGCTCGTGGCTCAGCTCGTGCGACAGCGTGGCGAGCAGCTTCAACGGATCGGCGGCGACGTCCGATCGCAGCAGCACCGCGCAATGTCCCGGAATCGGTTCGACACCAGGGGATTCCACGCCCAGGTCGATCCACCGCCCGAGCGCCGGCCCGGCCTGTACGGAGCTGTTGGCCGCACTGGGTCGCCCGGGATCGGATGCGGCGAGCAGGCAACGGACGACCTCGGCGCCGAACTCGTCCGCACCGAGCCGCCGGACCAGGAACGGCACCAGGTTGTCCTCGTCGTCCGCCAGCTCCGCCTCGATGATCCGGTCGACCTGCTCGAACGACGCCGTACCCAGCCTGGCCGAGTGGGTCCGGACCGCCGCGCGGTCGCCGGGCGCCGCGCCCTGGGACAGCGGGTGTCCCGGGTCGAGATAACCGTCGAGCATCGCCGACCCGAGCAGCTCGGCGGCTTCGGTCACCTTCTCCAACCGGAAGCTGAAGTGCACCCGCTCGACCGGGAGGTTCAGGTGCTCACAGACCTTCGCGCCGACCTCGCGCGCGGCCGCGTCCGTGCCGTCGTACGTCGCCGGCACGAAGTCGTCCGGTACGACGACCGGCCGCCGGAGTACCTCCGTACCGAAGTGGTCGGCCAGCAGCCGGAACGAGTCCTCGACCCACCGCCGTGGCCCACCGGGCAGCGGGACCTTGGGTCCTCGCACCAGATCCGTCATGCAGGTTCGGACGGTCGTGACCGGCAGGCGGTTCCGGCTACTTCAGCAGGAGCTTGCCGAGGCGGCGGGACGCGACGTACATGCCGAAGGTGCCCATCGCGGCGAGGTAGATCGCGTGGACGAGCAGGAACCAGCTCACGTTGCCGGTGCTGAAGGCGCGCTCGAGGACGACGCCCTGGTACAGCGGGGTGACCTCGACCAGCCAGCGGATCACGCCCGGGTAGGTCTCGACCGGGTAGAAGGTGGCCGAGAACAGGAACATCGGCATGATCGCCAGCTGGACGAACTCGAAGTCCTGCCAGCTGCGCATGAACGTGGTCAGTGCCATCCCGGCGCCCGCGAACGCGAACCCGATCAGCACCGCGGCCGGCAGCGCGAGCAGCGCCCACCATGACGAGATCAGCCCCATGATCAGCATCACCACGATGAACATCGCCGAGTAGATGGCGCCCCGCAGCAACGCCCAGGTGACCTCGCCGGTCGCCACGTCCCACGGCCGCAGCGGCGTCGCGAGGATCGAGTCGTACAACTTGGCGTACTTCATCCGGAAGAAGATGTTGTACGTCGAGTCGAAGATCGCACCGTTCATCGCGGAGCTGGCCAGCATCGCCGGCGCGACGAACGCGGCGTACGCGATCCGCGTCCCGTCGGACAGGGTGAAGTCGCCGACCAGGTGCGCGACGCCGACGCCGATCGAGAGCAGGTAGAACACCGGCTCGAAGAAGCCGGAGACGAACACCACCCACGAGCGGCGGTACAGCATGAAGTTCCGCTCGACGAGGTGCCGCCCGCCACTGAGCCGAAGCGGAACGGGTACGACTCTTGCTGCGATCGTGCTCATCCGATCAACCTCTTCGTGAAGCCGCGGACGGCCAGCCAGGTGCCGGCGACGAACCACGCCAGCAGGTAGCAGATGTTGAGCAGCGCCAGCCACGGTCTGACCGTGCCGAGGCTCAGGCTGCGGGCCAGGTCGACCGCATGCCAGAGCGGGCTCACGTACGCGAGCCACTCGATCCAGTCCGGGAGCTGCGACACCGGGAAGAATGCGCCGGAGAACAGGAACGCCGGTACGACACCGAAGCGGAACACCATCGCGAAGCCGGAGTCGTTGTCCAACGTCGTGGCGTACGCCGCGATCGGAGCGGCGGTGGCCATCCCGACGAGCAGCGCGACCAGCAGACCGAGCGCCCCGAGCGGCGACTTCAGCCCACCGAACAGCGTGATGATCACCAGGAACACCGCGCACGACGTGAACACCCGGAACGCGATGAACGCCAGCTGCCCGTACACCACGTCCGCCGGCCGCAGCGGCGTCGCGATCATCGAGTGGTAGAACTTCTGCCACTTCAGCCCGCTCAGCACCGGGTACGTCGCCTCGCCGACCGCGATCTGCAAGGCCGTACTCGCGAGCAGCCCGGGCGCGATGAACTGCAGGTAGCTGACGCCGCCGAGCGCACCGGTCCCGTTGCTGTCCACGAACGAGCCGAGCCCGATCCCCATCGCGGCCAGGTAGAGCATCGGCAGCAGGAAGCTGCTGATCATCGTGCCCTTCCAGGTCCGCTTGTAGACGGTCAGCCAGTAGTCGAACATCCGGCGACCGTTCTCCACAGCCACGGCAACGGCCATGTCAGTCCACCAACGTCCGGCCGGTCAGCCGGAGGAAGACGTCCTCGAGCGTGGAACGGCGGACCAGGACCGCGGCCGGCTCCAGACCGCGCTCGTGCACCTGGGCGACCGCGCGCTCACCGTCGTCGGTGTAGAGCAGCAACCGGTCGGGCAGTACCTCGATCCGCTGGGCCAGGTCCTCGACCTTGCCGGCCAGCGCGTCGTGGTCCGCGAGCATCACGTCCGGCCCGAACCGCAGCTCGGTCACCTCCCGGGTCGAGTAGTCCCGGATCAGGTCGGCCGGCGAACCTTCGGCCGCGATCAGCCCGCCGTCCATCACCACGAGCCGGTCGCACAGCTGCTCGGCCTCGTCCATGTAGTGGGTGGTGATGATCAGCGTGACGCCGGCCTGTTTGAGCCGGAAGAGCTTGTCCCAGAGCAGGTGCCGCGCCTGCGGGTCGAGGCCGGTGGTCGGCTCGTCGAGCAGCAGCAGGTCCGGCTTGCTGACCAGCGACCGCGCGATCGTCAGCCGGCGCTTCATCCCGCCGGACAGCTCGTCGACCTTGACCTTCGCCTTGTCGGTGAGCGCGACGAACTCGAGCAGCTCGTCCGCGCGCAGCCGGCACTCCGCGCGGCTGAGGCCGAAGTACCGCCCGTAGATGGTCAGGTTCTCCCGGACGGACAGCTCGGTGTCGAGGGTGTCGTCCTGCGGGCAGACGCCGAGCCGGCTGCGGATCGCCGGGCCGTCGGTGGCCGGGTCCATGCCGAGGATCCGGAGCGTGCCGCCGCTGGTCGGGGACACCGCACCGATCATCCGCATCGTCGACGACTTGCCCGCGCCGTTCGGCCCGAGGAACCCGAACGCCTCGCCCCGCCACACGTCCAGGTCTATTCCGCGGACCGCTTCGAAGTCGCCGTACGACTTCCGCAGGCCGCGGACATGCACCAGAGAATCGCTCACCCCTCCGACACTAGACGGGCGGTCGGACAGTTTCCTCTGCGTTTCGCCGGTACCCGAGCCGTTCCACCGCGTACGCCCGTACGCCGGCCGCCAACCATTCCGGCAGCTCCGCGTCCACCGTCGCGATCATCGCCCGCTGATCCGCGTTCTCCACGAGCAGGTCCGCCAACCCGTAGTAGGTCGTCGGCGTGGCCGGCCAAACCTCCAGCACGCCGAGGTAATGCTGCTCGATCAACTCCAGCCCTTCACTCGAGTCCGGGCTGACACCCCGATCTCTGGCGGAGGCCATTCGCAACAACAAGCGGCGCCCCTCGTCCCCCAGCCGTTCGTAGTCCTCCCGCGTCCACCCGTCGGCCTCCCGCACCGCCGTCTCGAACCCCTCCGCCGCGGACTCCCCGTACCGCTCGGCGAGATCCTCCCGAAGCCGCGCCCGCGCATCGTTCAGCCCCGCGAAGAACTCCTCGTCCGCAACGCCCTGGTCCCCCGACAACCCCGCGATCGTCCGTTCGACCGCGCCGAGCACGTCGTCGAGCCGCTTGCGTTCGGCCAGCAGTTGCTCCCGGTGCCCGCGCAGCGCGGCCACCTCGTCCACCTGCTCGTCCAGGATCCGCGCGATCGACGGCAGCGGTACGCCGAGTTCGCGGAGCAGCAGGATCCGCTGCAGCCGGAGCAGCTCCGGACGTCCGTAGTACCGATAGCCGTTCGCGGCCGTCCGGCCGGGCGGGAGCAGGCCGATCGCGTCGTAGTGCCGCAGCGTCCGTACCGAGACACCGGCGAGCCGCGCCACCTCGCTGACCGTGCGTTCCACGACACCTCCGGAAATCGGGTTGGAGTATGACGTTACGTCACCCCTTAGCGTCCCCGGCATGGCATTCACGATCCTGCACACCCGGCTGGTCGACCGCGGTACGACGCTGCCCGCGGACTGTCTGCGGGTCGCGGACGGTCGCATCGTGGCGATCGGCGGCCCGGACATCGCGCGGCCGGACGACGTACTCGTCGACGGCACCCGTACGACACTGCTCCCGGGGCTGATCGACTCGCACGTCCACCTGGCGCCGGGCAGTACGCGACTCGCCGCGACGTACGGCGTGACCACGCAGCTCGACATGTTCAGCATGCCCGAGGTGATCGCCGCGGAGACGCCGCGGTCGGCGTTCTTCACCTCGAGCATCGGGGCGACCGTTCCCGGCGGGCATCCGTCGATCGCGTTCCCACCCTTTCCTTACGTGGCGGACGCGAAGCAGTTCGTCGCGGACCGGATCGCCGAAGGCGCTGACCATCTGAAGCTCATCTACGACGACGGTGCGCATGCGGGGATGCGCATGCCGACGCTGGACTTGCAGACGGTCCAGGCGCTGACCTCCGAGGCACACGCTCACGGGCTGACGGTGGTCGCGCACGTGTCGACTGCGGCGGCCGCGGTCGACGTGGTGGAGTGCGGGGTCGACGTACTCGCGCATGCACCGTCGGACCTCATGTCTCCCGCGGACATCGAGGCTGTGGCTGGTGTGGCTGTCATCGCGACGCTGGGGATCGTCGACGGGTTCAACGGGCCGTCCGGGCGGCTGCCGTTACTGGACGAGCCTGTGCTGATGGCACGGATGCCTGCGCGCTGGCGGCGCGTGCTGGACGGGCAGTCGCGTCGCTGGATGCCACCACAGCCGCCTGACGGTGCCGGGGCTCGGGCGAACACGCTGGCGTTGCTGCGGGCCGGCGTACGAGTGCTTGCGGGGACGGACGCGCCCAACCCGGGCCTGGTGTTCGGGGCGTCGTTGCACAGGGAGCTGGTGCATCTCGTGCGTGCTGGGCTCAGTCCGGCGGAGGCACTCGTTGCTGCTACTAGTGCCCCTGCAGAGGTGTTCAAGCTGACAGACCGTGGGCGGCTGACGGTGGGGGCTCGTGCTGACCTTCTACTGGTCGACGGGGACCCGCTGGTGGATATCACTGCTACACAACGGGTTCTCAAGGTGTGGGTCGGCGGGGAGGCTCCGGTTGAGTACGCAGGCACTGCGACCGAGCTGGAGACGATTCGCTTCCTCGGTGAAACCACGGGCCGGATCGTGAGCACCTTGAAGAAGCTGTGGCTGGGCCTGCCGTCGCCGGAGGACGTGGTGCGGGAGGACGGCGAGCTGTTGGGGCGGGTAGTGCCCGTGGCCGGTGGATGGTTGCCTACGACGGTCTTCGGTGCAGCGCTCGGTCCTGTGAGCGACCGGGACGCCGCTGTCGACGTACTGGAGAAGGAGGGGCTGGCGAGCTTGACCGAGATCTGGTGGGCGCGGACAGACGGGCCTGACTGGGAGGAAGCAGTACTGATGGAAGCGCGGCCGGACCGCGTCCGGCTGCGCTGGAAGGACCCGCTGCGGGAACAGCCCGCGTCGGGTCGGTGGTACGACCTGATCGACGTCGACCTGTCCCGTCGCTGGTCCGCGTGATGTGGGGCCGTACGTCAGCCGCGGCCTACGTACGGCATACCCGCCGCCATCACGGTGAGCGTCGGTACGGCGACCGAGGTCGGCAGCTCGGCGATCCGGACCACGAAGTCCGCGACGATCTTCGGGTCGAACGTCGGCTCGACCGCGATCGACCCGTCCGGCTGGAGCACGCCCTGCTCCATCCGGGCGGTCATCGCGGTCGCGGCGTTCCCGATGTCGATCTGGCACGCGGTGATCCCGTGCGCGCGTCCCTCCAGCTCGAGCCCCTTCGTCAGCCCGCTGATCGCGTGCTTGCTCGCCGTGTACGCGATCCCCTGCGGCCGTGGCACGTGCGCCGAGATCGACCCGTTGTTGATGATCCGCCCACCCTTCGGCTGCTGCCGCAACATCACCTCGTACGCCGCCTGCGCACAGAGGAACGCCCCCGTCAGATTCGTGTCCACCACCCGCCGCCAGTCCGCCTCCGCCACGTCCTCCACCCCAGCCGCCGGCGCCCCCGTCCCCGCGTTGTTCACCAACACATCAACCCGCCCCAACCCCCCGAAAAACCCCCGCACCGCCGCCCCGTCGACAACATCCAACACAGCCCACCGAACCTGTTCTCCGCCGAGAGCTGCGGTTTCTTTCAGCTTGTCTTCGGTGCGTCCCGTCACCCACACCTGGAAACCCGCTCGAGCGAGCGCCAGCGCCATCTCGCGTCCGAGACCCGACCCACCTCCGGTCACCACCGCAACCCGCGTCACAAAACCCACCCTTCCGCCGTCGAAAGCATGAGACAGATTCTCCTCCAGCGCGGAGAGTGACCAACCGACGACCGAGAGCAAATGAGTGGCGACTCACTTGAAAACCTCCGAAACTCATTTGCGTGTATCACGCAAGCATGTATATGCTTGCAGCATGCAAGTAAACGACGCGTACACGCCACAGACCCCGATCGAGGGTGTGATGCACGCGTTCACCCGGATCGGGCGCCGGCTCAAGGCCAAGCAGCCCGGCGACACGATCGACCACAGCGCGCACGTCGTGCTGTTCGCCCTCCGGTGCAACGGCGCACTGCGGCTGTCCGATCTGGCCGCCCGGCTGGAGCTCGACGCCTCGACCACCAGCCGGCACGTCCGGTCCCTGGAGCAGCTCGGCCTGGTCCGGCGCTCCCCCGACCCCGACGACGGCCGCGCCTTCCGGGTCGAACTCACCGAGCAGGGCATCGAGCAATGGGAGACCAGCGCCCGGCGCCGGATCGAACTGCTGAGCGCCGCGATGGAGGGCTGGTCCGAGGAGGACGTGCAGACCTTCGAACGGCTGATGACCCGCTTCGCGGACGGCGTCACCGCCCTCATCGACGCACCCGCCAGCGCCGCCTGGGCCGACAAGGGCTGGGCCGCGGTCGCACCGCGACTGCAGCAGCCCGCCCCGGCAGAGCGCAGTACCGACACAGACTCCACTGCCGACAGAGACCTCAGTGACCCTGCCGGCAGCGCGAACCACGACAACAACCTGGAGAGCACCAGATGAGCACCACAGAGCCCGCCACCACCGGCGGCGCTGCACCGACCGACGGTGGTCCCACCTATTTGTCCCACAAGCAGATCCTGGTCATCCTCGGCGGCCTGATGGCCGGGATGTTCCTGGCAGCTCTGGACCAGAGCATCGTGGGTACGGCACTGCCGCGGATCGTCAGCGAGTTCAACAGCCTGGACAAGTTGTCCTGGGTGGTCACGGCGTACCTGCTGACCTCGACCGCCTCCACCCCGCTGTGGGGCAAGATCTCCGACCTGTACGGCCGCCGCCCGCTGTTCATCGCGGCGATCGTCACCTTCCTCGGCGGTTCGGTGCTGTCCGCGCTGTCGCAGAACATCGAGCAGCTGATCGGCTTCCGCGCCGTCCAGGGTCTGGGCGCCGGCGGTCTGATGTCGCTGGCCTTCGCCACCATCGGCGACGTGATCCCGCCGCGTGAGCGCGGCAAGTACATGGGGTACTTCGGTGCCGTCTTCGGTCTGTCCTCGGTCGCGGGCCCGCTGCTCGGCGGCCTGCTCACCGACGGTCCGGGCTGGCGCTGGATCTTCTGGATCAACGTCCCGATCGGCCTCGTTGCCCTGGGCATCGTCGCCGCCGTACTGAAGCTCCCGCACGTGAAGCGCTCGCACAAGATCGACTACCTGGGCGCGTCCACGATCGCCGCCGCGGTCACCTCGCTGCTGCTGGCCATCTCCTGGAGCGGCCCGACCAACGGCTGGGGCACCGGCACCACGATCGCCCTGCTGGCCGGCGCCGTCGCCCTCGCGGTCGCCTTCGTGATCATCGAGCTGCGGGTGGCCGAGCCGATCATCCCGATGGACCTGTTCAAGGGCCGGATCTTCTCCGGGTACGCCGGCTTCGCGTTCCTGCTCGGCTTCGCGATGTTCGGTGCGCTGATCTTCCTGCCGCTGTACCTGCAGGCGGTCAAGGACCTGTCGCCGACCCGTTCCGGCCTGGCGTTGCTGCCGATGATCGTCGGTATCTTCTCCGCGTCGATCCCGAGCGGTCAGCTGATGAGCAAGACCGGCCGGTACAAGATCTACCCGGTCATCTCCGCCGTCATGGTCGCTGCCGCGATGGTGCTGCTGTCCACGCTGAGCCTGACGACGCCGTACTGGCAGCTGGCGATCTACATGTTCGTGATGGGCGCCGGCCTGGGCCTGTCGATGCAGATCACCGTCACCGCCGCACAGAACAGCGTGCCCCGGCAGCACATGGGCAGCGCGACGTCGACGATGACGTTCTTCCGCTCGATGGGTGGTGCGATCGGTACGGCCGTCTACGGCGCCGTACTGACCAGCCGGCTGAAGACCCACCTCGGCGACATCATCCCGAACGCGACGCACGAGATGGTCGACGGGCTGGCCAAGGCGGCGAACAGCGTCCAGGCACTGCACGCACTGAAGGAGCCGCTGAAGGGCTTCGCCCTGCACGGCCTGGTCGACGCCATGGACGACGTGTTCCTGGTCTCGCTGCCGTTCCTGGCGATCGCGCTGATCCTGGCGATCATCACCCCGGAGCAGCGGCTGGCCGGCCGCAACGACGGCCCGAAGCCCGAGGGCGAGGAGTCGCTCGAGGCCTCGGCCGCGGCGGCGATGCACTGATCCGGCACCGCTTGACCGAACCGATACCAAACCTCGGTTGACCTACCCGACAGCCGCCCTGGAAAGCTTTCCAGGGCGGCTGTTCGTCTGCTGTACACGATTCGGACAGTCGTCTGACCCTGCTTGGGACTTAGTTTCGTCACGTACCGAACGACAGGACTGCCGCACGGATGAAGACACTTGACCGGCCGCTGGACGACGACGACCGCGCGATGGCCGACATCGCCGAGGTGCGCGACTGGCGCCGCCTGGGCGGGCCCCAGGCGGGCCAGACCGGAGCCGTGCCCGTACGCCGGCTGATCAAGCGGGTGAAGTCGGGGACCAACTGGAAGCCGTGGCCGATCAACCGGCGCACGGTGATCGACGACCAGCTGGACGGCTGGGGCTTCCTGACCCGGCGGAACACCGAGATGGCGGTGTACGACGACCAGGTGCTGCCGCACAGCCCGTTCAGCGGCTGGGTGGCGTTCGCGATCGAGGCCTGGGACGTGGATGCCGCGGCCGCCGGGCTCGACGAGCACTGGCCGGAAAAATTCAACCTCGCCTGCCGGCACTGGGGACAGCCTTCGTACGTCGGAGTAGCCAGCAAGGCCGGGTTCGACGACGATTGGGCACCCGGTGCGGGCATCGGGCGCCGGCACCTGGCGGTCTGGACGCCGCCGGGCGCGGAGATCCACCTGTACAGCAACAAGCCGACGCTGAAACCGTTGACCGTGTCGGTCGGTATCCACTATGTGGTGTACCTCAACGAGGAGGGCACGTGACGACACCAGCACCCGAGGTCCAGGACCGTCGCAGAACCCGCGAGGCAGGACGGGACTTCTACGCGACCCAAGGCCAGCCGCCACCGACGCTTTCCCCGCCCGTGGTTCAGGGCATCTCGGCCGGCGGGCCGGCGGCCACGCGTGCCGTCGACGCCGACCTGAGCAAAATGTTCGGCGCCGGTCTGAACCCGACGCTGCGGCCGGGTCAGGCGCGGACGGCGGACACCGGCGACCGGCGCCCCGGCACCGGCGGGTCCGGTCCGGCGGCCGGCAAGGACACCCGCAACAACGGCGGACTCAGTCAGTAGACCACTTCGTTCCCGGCCCGGCCGTTCCGGTCCGGGCCGGGAGCGTGCTCGGCCGGACACCGGTTGTCCGGGGCAACAGCACGACCATGACCCAGCCGGGTTCTAGGGTTTCCGATCACAGGCAGCAAGCCCAGCACGAAGGGGATGCACCCCGCATGAAAATCAAGGACAAGCCGCTCGACGCGGACGCCCGCGCGATGGCCGACCTCGCCGAGGTCGAGGACTGGAGCAAGGTCGCCGGTCCGGACACCGGCGAGACCGGGTACGAGCTCGTCAAGGACCTGGTCCGGCGCGTCACCGCCGAGACCGGCTGGAAGCCGTGGCAGGACGAGCCCGGTACGAACTACGACAACGTCCAGTCGTGGGGCTTCGAGACTTCGCGGGGTACCACGATGATCGTGTTCCCCGGCCTGGTGTTCGCCGACGTGCCGGACAGCGGCTGGTCCGCATACGACCTGCAGCCGGAGGACATCCCGGCCGCGGAGGCGGGCCTGGACGAGCACTGGCCGGCGGCGTTCGCGCTCGGCGTGAAGATCTGGGGACCACCGATCTGGGCCAGCGACCGGCGCAACCCGAACTTCGAGGACGAGTTCTGGCCCGGTGCCGGCTTCGACCGCCGGCACATGTCGATCTGGCCGCGGCCGGGCGCCAACATCTTCCTCTACAGCGACCGGCCGACGGTGGATCCGTTGTCCCCGGCCGTCGGGATCAACTACACCGTCTATCTCGACTAGGAGACACCGTGACCAACACGCCAACCGAGGGCCCGGCGACCACGGGCACCCGGGCGCTCACCCCGGACGAGACGCTGATCGCGACCCGCGTCAACGAGCTCGTCGAGCAGCGGATGGCCGCCCAGCGGCGGACCGAGGAGCTCCGGCGGCGTTCGCTCCCCGCCCGCGCGCGCCGGATCGCCCCGTTGGCCGCCGTCGCCGCGCTCGCCACGCCACCGGGCCAGCAGGCGCTCGCCGCGGGCCAGAACGCCGCCGTGGCCGCCGGAGAAGCTGTCGGACATGCAGCGGTGGTTGCCGGAGAGGCCGTCGGCAACGCCGCCGTGGACGGCGCAGAAGCTGTCGGACACGCAGCCGTGGTTGCCGGAGAAGCCGTCGGCAACGCCGCCGTGGACGGCGCAGAAGCTGTCGGACACGCAGCCGTCGTCGCCGGAGAAGCTGTCGGACATGCAGCCGAGGCTGTCGGGCGGGAAGCGGCCCACATCGGCGGGGAGATCGGTGAGGGCGTCGCCCACACCGCCACGAGCGTCGCGTCGACCGTGTCCGGATGGGCGGTCGAGACCTGGCACTCTGCCAGCGACGCCGTGACGACGGCGGCGCACGCTGTCGGCGGGTGGGCTGCGCAGTACGGCGACCAGATCGCCGCGCACCCCGGTAACGCCGCGGTGACCGCCGGGCTCGGTGCGGCCGCGGTGGTTGCGGCGACCCCGGCGCTCCGGCAGGGCATCGGCAAGGCGATCCAGGCCACCAGCCGCTGGGCCAGCGAGGCGAAGGACGCGGTTAAGCAACAGGCCCGGGCGCTGGCCGTCGGTGCGGCCATGATCTACCAGAACATGCGCGGGATCGAGGCCCGGACCGGATCCCCCAAGGCGACCCACGCGGTGGTGAGCGAGGTCAACAACATCACCGGCGGCGAGCCGCAGTTGCCGAGCGTCGCGGAGGTGCGGGAGGCGCTGGCGACTCCGGGCAGCGACCCGGCGATCGCCGCCGTGGGCAGCAAGCAGCCGGAAGTCGCGGCACAGAACGGCCAGACCTCCGGCTCGGGCGAGGCACAGCGCACCGGCGCCGTCGTCGACCCGAACACCAAGAACCGTCCGGCCCAGGGACTGTAGCCCCACTGCAACGATCGAAACGGCCTCCTGATGATCAGGAGGCCGTTTCGTGTTTCAGTCGGACGCGGACGGTTGCGGGCGGCGCCGCGGTCGCGGCGGTCTCGGCGGATCGGGTGCCGGGTCGTTGCCGGCCAGGTGGTTGACGATGGCGTTGAGCACGGCCGCGGTCGGCACGGCGACCAGCGCGCCCACGATGCCCGCGATGACCACGCCGGTGGCGATCGCGAGGATGACCGCGAGCGGGTGCACGCTGACCGCCCGGCCGAGCAGGAACGGCTGCAGGACGTGAGCTTCCAGCTGCTGTACGCCGATCACGATCGCGAGCATCACCACCGCGATGATGGGGCCCTTGGCAACCAGTGCGACGAGGACCGCGACGATGCCGCTGATCAGCGCCCCGACCACCGGGATGAACGCGCCGACGAACACCAGGATGCCGATCGCGCTCACCAGTGGCAGCCCGAGGATCGCCGCACCGAGGGAGATCCCGATCGCGTCGACCGCGGCGACGATGACCGTGGCGCGGACGAACGCGGTCAGCGACACCCACGCCCGGCGGCCGGACGAGTCGGCCTTGTCGCGGGCGCGGCGCGGGAACAGCCGTACCAGCCACGACCAGATCTGCTCGCCCTGGTAGAGGAAGAAGAACAGGCAGAACAGTGAGATGAACAGCCCGGCCACCACGTGAGTCGCCGTCGTACCGACCGCCGCGGCCTGCTGGCCGAGCGCACCGCCGGACGTGAGCTGTTTCTGGATCTGTTTGAACAGGTTGGTGATGTCCGCGTCGGTCAGGCCGAAGTTGATCCGTGCCAGGTCGCGCAGCTTCTGCACACCTTCGCCGACCTGCTTGGACAGGTCCTCGAACTGCCCCGCGATCTGCGTCCCGACCAGTGTCAGCAGGCCTGCGACCACGACGATCGTCGCGATCACGGTGACGCCCGCCGCGGGACCGCGTGGTAGGCGGAGCCTCTGCAGGCCGTTCGTGACCGGTACGAGCAGAGCGGTGAGCAGTACGCCGACGGTGACCGGTACGACAACCTCGGACAGGTAGCGCATCGCGTACCCGATCACCCCGACGGCCGCCACGATCACCAGGAACCGCCACGCCCACGCGGCAGCGATCTCCATCGCCGGTGTCACCCCGTGGTCGACCTTCACCGGCCCTGGCGCTGCCACGGACTCGCTGGCCTCGTCCAGGACCTCGCTGTCCGCGACCGGGCTCTCCTCGGCCTCGCTGTCTTCGTCCCGCCCCACATCGCTCATTCGGCCTCCCTGGGTCATGAGCCTAGTGCCCGGGAAGGCTCGATCCATGAATATGGGCAGCCAGGCCCTCGGCGGCCTTGGGGGCGTCCTCGGCGAGTAGGCCGACGGCTGCGAGTACGTAGTCCGCGTCGACGCACACCTCCGCGCGCTGCGGTACCAGCCAGCCTTCCTCCTGCGCGTTCGTCCCGATCGCGCCGAGGATCCGGGCTGCCACCTCGGGCGGGTTGTGCCGCAGTACGCCCCCGGACCCGACCAGCAGATCGACCTCGCGCAGATCCTTGCCGGAGCGCTCGATCACCCGTCCGCCAGGCCCGAACACGATCCGCTGCCGTCCCGCGTGCCGCCGGAGCGCGACGGTCGCCGCCACGCTCGCGAGCGTCTCGTCGTACTGCCGCTCCTGCTCGTTGTCGGGCAGGTACGACGGATCCGCGTGCCGGCGCTCCGCGGCCGCCTTCAGTTCGCGGTCGTCGACCAGTCCGGCCTCGACGCCCGCGGCCACCACCGGGACGGCGCTCCAGCGCATCCCGAGATCGCCTTCGACGGTACGGGTGACGGGGTGCGTCGCGACCACCTCGCGGCCGAGGTTCGCGTCCTCCGGGTCGAGCTCGATCACCGAATGCACGTCGGTGGTCGCGCCGCCGATGTCCACCACGGCGACGTCCCCGTGCAGGCCGGCCAGCACCTCGACACCACGCAGTACGACGTCCGGCGTTGCGGCTCGTACCATCCGGGCGAACGCCGGGTCCCGGGACAGGTTCTTCCCACCGATCACGTGCCGCAGGAACATCTCCCGGATCGCCGCCCGCGCGCTGTCCGGCGCGAACACCCCGATCTCCGGTACGACGTTGTCTGCTCGTACGTACGGTACGGCGGCCGCCGTCAGCGTCGCCGCGATCTCGTCCTGCGCGTCGACGTTGCCCGCGACAACGACCGGTTTCCGCCAGTTGTACTTCGCCAGGGTTTCGGCGGCCTTCAGGAGTACTGCGGAGTTGCCGCCGTCCGTACCGCCGAGCAGCAGGACCACGTCCGGCCGGTCCTTGCGGAGCTCCTTCTGCGATGTCGCAGTCAGCCCACCGCTGACGACCGCCACCACGCGACCACCGCTCGACAACGCGACCCGCTTGCCCGCCTCCGCGGTGACAAGCTCTTCGTTGCCCACGACACCAATCCGGAGCCCTCCACCAGCACTGGAACAAGCCAGCACCTCGGCCCCCCGAACCCCCCGATCAACCCCTTCGAGCACCACCCGACAGGCATGCCACCCATCCATCACATCGGTATCAATCGTCGTCCGATGCTCAGCCCGCCCCACCAACTCCCCCGAAGCAACATCCACCACTACCGCCTTGGTAAACGTCGACCCGAAGTCCACCGCAACCACCAGCGTCATCACCGCTCACCCCCACCCGCTAGTCGACGTACGCCCGCCGTTCCCGGCGCCCATGCACTCCTCCACACGTCCGCCCGCCGACTCACGGAGCGGGTCGGCGGGCGGGTAGTAGGTCGTGTCAGCCCAGGGCGCGTTCGAGGTCCTCCAGCAGGTCGTCGGCGGTTTCGATGCCTACGCTCAGGCGGATCAGGTCGGCGGGGACCTCGAGTGGGGTGCCGGCGACCGAGGCGTGGGTCATCTTGCCGGGGTGCTCGATCAGCGACTCGACGCCGCCGAGGGACTCGCCCAGCGTGAAGACCTCGGCCTTGTTGCAGATGTCCAGCGCCTGCGCCTCACCACCGGCGACGCGGAAGCTCACGATCCCGCCGTACCGCTTCATCTGCTTCGCGGCGGTCTCGTGGCCCGGGTGCCCGTCGAGGCCCGGGTACAGCACCTGGCTGACCGACTTGTGCCGCTGCAGGAACTCGACGACCTTCTCGGCGTTGTCGCTGTGCCGGTCCATCCGGACGCCGAGCGTCTTGATGCCGCGCAGCACCAGCCACGAGTCGAACGGCCCGGCGACCGCGCCGATCGCGTTCTGGTGGAAGGCGATCTTGTCCGCGAGCTCGGCGTCCCGCACGACCAGCGCGCCGCCGACCACGTCGGAGTGGCCACCCATGTACTTCGTCGTCGAGTGCACGACTACATCCGCGCCGAGCTCGAGCGGCTGCTGCAGGTACGCCGAGGCGAACGTGTTGTCGACCACGAGCAGCGCGCCGGCATCGTGCGCGATCTGCGCGACGATCGCGATGTCGGCCACGTTCAGCAGCGGGTTGGTCGGCGTCTCCAGCCAGACCACCTTGGTCTTGCCCGGCTGGATCGCGGCCCGGATCGCCTCCGGGTGGGTGACCGCGGCCGGGGTCATCTCGACGCCCCAGTTGCTCAGTACCCGGGAGAACAGCCGGAACGTGCCGCCGTACGCGTCGTCGGGGAACACGACGTGGTCGCCGGGCGCGCACACCGAGCGGATCAGCGTGTCCTCGGCCGCCAGGCCGCTGGCGAACGCGAAGCCGCGGTTGCCGGCCTCGATCGCGGCCAGACACTCCTCCAGCGCCGTCCGGGTCGGGTTCGCCGACCGGGAGTACTCGTAGCCGTTGCGCAGCCCGCCGACGCCGTCCTGCTTGTAGGTGCTGGTCGCGTAGATCGGCGGGACCACCGCCCCGGTCGTCGGGTCGGGCTCGTTCCCGGCGTGGATGGCAAGTGTCTCGAAACCGTACCGGTGTTCCTTGTTCACCGGACCAGCGTACGGCCTGGTCTGCTGAAGCCCCGCACCCGTCCACCGCCTGGTGACGCAGTGGAACCGAGTTGTCCACAGCTGCGTCGGTTCAGGTGGCGAATGACCCACGTCAGCACCTAAATTTGCGCACAGAAGTTTCCGCCAGTCACCGGGCAGGAAGGACGGCAAGGCCGGATGAAGACGCAGGACAGGCCGCTGGACCAGGACGACCTGGCAATGGCGGACCTCGCCGAGATTCCGGACTGGACCGTGCTCGCGGGTCCGGACGGCGACGACTCCGGTCCGGAGGTCGTCCGCGCGCTGGTGTACCGGGTGATGGGCCAGACGAGCTGGCAGCCCTGGCCGTTGCAGCCCGGCGAGATCATCGACGCCGAGATGGTTTCGTGGGGCTTCACCACCCGGCGGGGTACGACCATGATCGTCTTCGACGGGCTCGCCTTCCCGGACTGCCCGGACAGCGGCTGGTCGGCGTACGACATCGGCCCGGACGACATCTCCGCCGCCGAGGCGGGGCTGGACGCGCACTGGCCGGCGCATCTCGCGCTCGCGACCCGGCACTGGGGCGAGCCCGACTACGTCGGTGACGACAGCCTGCCCGACTTCGTCGACGGATGGGAGGTCGGCGCCGGCGCCGGGCGACGTCATCTCGCGGTCTGGTTGCGCGACGGCGCCGAGTTCCACCTGTACAGCACCAAGCCCAGCAAGGACCCGCTGACGACGGCTGTCGGGGTCAACTACGCGGTCTACATCGACTAGGAGACCCGATGAGCAACACGACCCCACAGCCGACGAGCCGCCGTGCCCAGAAGCGGGCCGAGCGTGCCCAGCGCCAGGCCGTACGCACGGCCGAGCGCACGCAGCGCCGGGCCGCGCGCGACCAGCTAAAGGCCTTCGAGGGCGCCGTAAGCACGGGACGCGACGACGCCAAAAGGGGATTCACGCTTGCCGCAGCCCAGGCAGCGCGGATGGATCCGAACTTCCGCGCGCAGATCGGCCATGCCGGCATCACGCCCGCCCACCTGGAGTTGCTGGCGACCGCCGCCGTCAACGCCAACTTCAATCCAGCGCGCTACGGCCCCCTGGCGACAGCACTGATCCAGGAGTTCCAGACCCGCCTCGCCGAGGCCGGACCGATGCCGCGGAGCACCGGCATGAGCCGGGCCAACCCCATGTCGCGCTGGAACCAGGCCCAGCGGGCCGGTACGAAGGCGCTCAAGCAAGGTCTCACGCAGGCCGCGGCGCACGCGAAGAGGACTGACCCGAACACGGCTGCGGCGATGGGATTCTCGGAGTTCGACTCCCTGCAGCTCGGGGCACTGGCGTCGGGCCGAGTCGCGAACGTCTTCCGGGTTCAGCTCCAACCCCAGGGCCAGGGCCAGGGCCAGGCGCAAGGTCCCGGTCAGGGCCAAGGGCAGGGTCAGGGCCAACGGCAGGGTCAGGGGCAGGGTGCCGGACGGGTGCAGGGTGCCGCGCCGGGACCGCAGACGCAGGGACAGGGGCAGGCACAGGGGCAGGGGCAGGGGCAGGGGCAGGGGCAGGGGCGGATGGTCCAGCCCCAGAACGCGACCCGGCAAGCCCCGGCGCCGCAGCAGGTGAACCCGCAGATCGACGCCCTGCAACAGCAGGTCATCGCGTTGCAGCAGCAGATCATCCAGATGCAGGCCCGCGAAATCACGCTTCTCCAGCAGAACCTCGCCCTGCAGAGCCCGATGCAGCAGACGCTCCACGCGCAAGCACAGGTCCAACAGCAGACAGCCCAACAGAACCAGCAGCCCTCCCAACCCGAGCAGACCCGCCAACAGGCACCCGCACTGGACGACAACGTCCGCGTCGACAACCCAGTCATCGGCGACGACCAGGCACAACAAGCCGGCCCCACCGACCCAGCACTAGGCGAACCCGAGCCCGAAGCCGGGACCGGCCAGGCTGAGCCGCAGTCCCTCGGCGAGGGCGAGGCGGCAACCGGCGCGGCAGAGCCCCAAGCGGTAGGTGAAGCCGAGACCGGCGCAGCCGAACCGCAAGCCGTAGGCGAAGCCGAGACCGGCGCAGCCGAACCGCAAGCCGTAGGCGAAGCCGAGACCGGCGCAGCCGAACCGCAGGCCGTAGGCGAGGCCGAGACGGGTGAGGCGGTGGTTGGGGGGCAGTCCGGTGGGCAGGCTCAGTCGACCAGGGCGCAGGAGTGGGGAGCTTCGGCTCGTGGCGACAGCCAGGCGCGTCCTCAGCCGGTCCAGGCGACCGAGCCCGAGGCAGGCACCGTGGAGCCCGCGGCCGAAACTCCAGAACCGGCCGTTGCCGCCGCAGAAGCCGGCGCCGACCAGTCCGTCCAACCCCAACAGGCTCCCGTCAACGGCCAGCGACCGCAGATCAACGGGGAGCAGGAGGCTGCCCTGCGGGCGGCGGTTTCGGGTGCTCGGCAGCAGCAGCGGCAGGCAGGTTCTGCGGTACCTGGAAAGTCGAGCGGGGAGCTGGACGGGAAGTTCGCACGGGACGTCGCGCTCGGGGGTAACACGCCGATGAACACCGTCTCCACCAAGCGGGCCGAGGAAGCAGCAAAGCCAGGCAACAGCGGCACCACCCGCGAGCGCACCGGCAACGCACCCGCTGCGACAACCGCGCAACCCCAGAACGAACGCTGATGACCACCTGAACCCCGCACCACCCGCACCAACGCAAGACCCTCAGCACCACACCACCGCAGGACCGTCAGCACCACACCACCGCAGGACCGTCAGCACCACACCACCGCAGGACCGTCAGCACCACACCACCGCAGGACCGTCAGCACCGCAGGGCCGTCAGCACCGCTGCGCCGTCAGCGCTGGACCAGCGCAGTACCTGAAGAACGCCGCCGGGTCGCCCCGGCGGCGTTCTTGTGTCCACAGCCCCGGCCGAGTCGTGGCGAATGGCTCCGGCGCCCTCCGCCGAGTCGTGAGAAACGGCGCGGAATATCAGCCCCAATCCACGACTCGGCGGAGCAGAGGGGTCATTTCTTCAGGCGTGGGGGTTCGGGCCTGTTCTGGAAGTCGACGAGTTCTATGTGGGCTTCGACCGGGGTGCCCTCGGTTAGGTCCTCGGCGAGGCGGATCGGTTTTTTGACCGGTAGGACGTACGTGCCGTCCTTGGTCGGGAACACCGAGGTTCGCCAGTTGCTCCCGCCGACCGTCACCGCGACTCGTACCGACCCGAACCCTTTCCGGCGGCCCTCGGTCAGGTCGGTGATCTCGTCGCTGATGTCCTCGGGAACGGTCACGAAGTACCACGACCCCTCCCCCGGCCACAGCCACAGCGGCGCCGTGAACTCGTACTCGCTCATTCGCCCACCGACAGCCCGCGCCGCGCCGGTCGTCTCGACCACGGCGCAAGGTGGCTCTCGTACACAAGGGCGTCGTCAGGCATGGGAGCAGTCTGGCCGACTCCACCGACACATTCGCCTGTCAACACCCAGCACCCCGTCGCACACCGACATCCGGGACGCGCCGCTTGCCGCGGCCGCTGATCACACCGGTGATCCTGATGATCGCCCGGCTGCGAGGCCGTACGGCCGGTCGTAGAACGTCCGTACGGCCAACGTCGCCAGTCCACCCTCGCCGCCGAACATGAAGTACGTCCGGCACGTCGAAGGGACTCTCGGTCGGCATCGGCACAGGCTGCGGCCGGCGGGGGCTACTCGTGCTTCAGGCGGACGGTGAAGATCGGTAGCAGGAAGTGGACGAGGGGGCCGATCGACAGGGCGTAGACGACGGTGCCGATGCCGATCGAGCCGCCCATCAGGAAGCCGGTGGCGAGCACGGTCAGTTCGAGTGACGTACGGACGAGGCGGACGCTCAGGCCGGTACGGCGTACCAACCCGGTCATCAGGCCGTCGCGCGGACCGGGGCCGAACTGGGCGCCGATGTAGAGCGCGCCAGCCAGCGCATTCAGTACGACACCGGCCAGCATGAACACGATCCGCAGCCACAATGCGTGCGGGCGGTCGACCGTCGCCAGCGTCAGGTCGGTGACCAGGCCGATGACGATCGCGTTGCTGATCGTGCCGAGGCCGGGCCACTGACGCAGCGGGATCCACGCGAGCAGTACGACGAAGCTGACCGCGATCACGACGGTCCCGAAGCTGAGCGGGACGTGCTTGGTGATGCCGGAGTGGAACACGTCCCACGGATCCAGGCCGAGGTTGCCCTGGATCATCAGCCCCATCGAGGCGCCGTACAGGGACAGGCCCGCGTACAGCTGGACCAGCCGGCGCGGCAGGTGGCCTGCTTTCAGCTGCTGGATCGGGTTGATCGGGGCGAGTTGGCGCGGCGGGGCGTCGGAGGTGGCGGTCACGTACTCCAGTGTCCGGATCAAGTGGCCTGGTATTCGATAGCCAATTGCGGGATAGTGGACTGCATGCAAGCACGCTACCTCCCCGCCAGTACGTTGACCGGCCTGCTCGGCGAGTGGGCCGACGGGACCGGACCGGCGTACCGGGTCCTGGCCGAACGGCTCCGGCTGCTGATCGCCGACGGGCGGATCATGCCCGGCTCGCGGCTGCCCAGCGAGCGGGAGCTGACCGACGCGCTGGGGGTCAGCCGTACGACGGTGGCGTCGGCGTATCGGGAGCTGCGGGACAGCGGGTACCTGACGAGCCGGCGTGGTTCGGGGAGCGTGACCGTGCTGCCGTCGAAGGTCGAGCCGGAACTCGGGCGGCACCACGCGCCGGGGATCGACACCGAGGGTCTGTACGACTTCACCTGCGCGGCGCCGTCGGCCGTACCGGGGATCAGTACGGCGGTCGCGTCGGCGGCGCTCGACCTGCCGCTGCACCTGGCGACGCCCGGGTATCACCCGCAGGGGTTGCCCGTACTGCGGGCCGAGATCGCGGCGGCGTACTGCGAACGCGGGCTGCCGACCTCCGCGGACCAGATCATCGTCACCGCCGGGGCGCTCGCGGCGACCTCGATCGCGGTCCGGGCGCTCACCCAGATCGGCGACCGGGTACTGACCGAGAGCCCGACGCACCCGAACTCGGTGGACGCGATCCGGCGCAGCGGTTGCCGGGTGGTCGCGGTACCGATATCGCCCGGCGGCTGGGACCTGCCGTTGCTGGAGGCAACCATCCGGCAGACCGCGCCGCGGGCCGCGTGGCTGGTGGTGGACTTCCAGAACCCGACCGGTTTCCTGATGCCCGCGACGGACCGGCAGCGGCTGGCGCGGGCGTTCGCACGGTCCCGGACGACGGCGATCGTGGACGAGACGCTGTTCGAGCTGTCGCTGGACGGGCAGGAGATGCCGCCGCCGTTCGCGTCGTACGACCCGGACGGGGTGATCACGGTCGGGTCGGTGAGCAAGTCGTTCTGGGGCGGGCTGCGGATCGGGTGGATGCGGGTACCGGAGGCGCTGGTGGCCCGGATACTCGACGCGCGGGCGTCGCTGGATCTCGGGGCGCCGGTGCTGGAGCAGTTGGTGGTGGCCGATCTGCTGCGCCGGCGGTCGACGCTCCTGCCGGAACGGCGCGCGGCGTTGGCCCGCCGGCGGGACGCGCTGGCGGCCGCGGTCTCGGCCGAGCTCCCGTCGTGGCGGTTCCGGCTGCCGTCCGGCGGGTTGTCGTTGTGGTGCGAACTGCCCGAACCGGTCGGCTCCAGCCTCGTCGGCGTCGCCCAGCGCAACGGCGCCCTGCTCGTCGCCGGCTCCCGCTTCTCCCCCGACGGCGGCCTCGAGTCCTTCATCCGCCTCCCGTTCACCCTCGACGAGGACGCGCTGCGGGACGGCGTCCAGCGCCTGGCCGAGTCCTACAACTCCCTGACCACCGCGAGCCCCGCGCGACGGACCGGGGTGATGATCGCGTGATGCCGGACGCCCAGGCCATCACAATCGGGCGCTCCGGGCGTTCTCCGCCTGACGCCCCGCCCCAGGCGCGATTGTGATGGCCTGGCGGACCGCCACCACTCACCAAGCCCGGCACCGCGGGGCGGGTTCACGCTCAGCGGCCCCCGTTCGGCGGGTGTTGACGGGTGATGATGAGTGCTGCAGGTCCGCCGTGCGCACGTCATCGTGCCGTAAGGGGTGCGGGGAAGGTTCGCCCTACGGGGAGCGTTGGGAGACTATGAGAGTCACACTGCGAGAGGCGTGAGAATGTCGTTCTTCACCCGCAACACCGCCATGGTCGAGCCGGCGGCCGCACTGCCCGGCCGGCCCACCCCTGGCTTCGCCGTACCGGACGAGAACATCGTCCTGCACACGCCGCAGACCGCCGCCGCGCCCGAGGGCTTCGAGGAGGTCTGGTTCGGCACCGGCTGCTTCTGGGGCACCGAGGAGATCTTCTGGCAGCAGCCCGGCGTGTACACCACCGCCGTCGGGTACGCGGGCGGTTACACCCCGAACCCGACGTACGAGGAGGTCTGCACCGGCCGCACCGGCCAGACCGAGGCCGTCCGTGTCGTGTACGACCCCACCAAGACGACCTTCACCGACCTGCTGAAGGTCTTCTGGGAGACCCACGACCCGACACAGGGCATGCGCCAGGGCAACGACCTGGGTTCGCAGTACCGCTCGGCGATCTACTACACCACCGACGCCCAGCGCGCCGAGGCCGAGCGCACCCGCGACCTGTACGCCCCCGTCATCAAGCCCCTCGGCTACGGCGACATCACCACAGAGATCGCCCCGGCCCAGACCTTCTACTACGCCGAGGACTACCACCAGCAGTACCTGTTCAAGAACCCGAACGGGTACCGGTGCCACAGCAACACCGGGGCCAAGTTCCCTGCGTGATGCGTGCGAGCGCCCGACCGCCTAGCGGTCGGGCGCTTTGTTCTACGGTGTCGGGATGAAGATCGACGGCCGTCGCCTGCGCCGGCTGGTGGTGGGTGACGTCACTTGGCAGTGGACGGTTCGTCAGCGGGCGGACTGCTTGACGCTTTCCTTGTTCCGAGAGGGCACGCGGCGGCGGTTGGTCTTCGTGTTCCGGCCTGGCGCGGACCGGGTCGTGTCGAACACGTACTTCGACGCAGGTGCGTTGATGCGGCTGCCGGATCGGAGTTATCTCAACCTCTTCGAGCCTGGAACGGTTCGTCGACTTCTGGACGCTTTGGATCCCGCTGTGCGCGATCAGGACACCGAGGTCGACGGATGGCCGTACTTCGACGCAGTCGTGGACTCGTGAGACCCGGCCGGCGGGCAAGCACCAGCACGACAGCTCCGGGGAGGGTCGCCACGAGGGCGAGGATGCCGTAGACGACCGCTACGGTGACGCCCTGGGCCGCGCCCAGCCCTACCGAGCTGAACGCCCAGGCGGCGGCGCCTTCGCGTGGGCCCCAGCCTGCGATGTTCGTCGGTACTGCGGAGGCCGTCAGCACGACCAGGGCCAGCGGCAACAGTCGGGCGGGCGACACGTCCGCTCCGGTCGCTCGTACGGCGATCACGAAGACGGTCACGTGGCCGAGTACGGCGACGGTTGATGCGAGCAGGATGCCCGGCCAGGCGCGGGGAGCGAGCACCGCGTCGCGTAGGTCGGTGGTGAACGCGCGTGCGATCCGCGAAGCGAGACGGCCGCCCTTGAGACAGAGGAGTACGGCGACCACACCGGCGACGACCGCGACCACCACGGCGGCCGGGCCGACAAGGGAGCCGGCCGGCCAGGACAGCAGGAGCAGTACGCCCACGGTCAGCACGAGCTGCACCGCGAATCCTGAGGTCCGCTCCCACGCGACCGCGCGCAGGCTGAGGTTCAGGTCGCCGACGTCGCGCCCGTGGCGTACGGCGCGGTGTACGTCGCCCATCACCCCTCCGGGCAGCGTGGCGTTCAGGAACTGCGATCGGTAGTACGCAGCCACCGCAGTCCGCAGCGGGATCTCGACGCCGAGCCTGCCGGCGATGAGTCGCCACCGCACCGCGCAGCACAACGTGGTGAGCGCGGTGATCGCGAACGCGGCGGCGAGCGGCCAACCGGTCGTCAGCCGGAGCCCGTCCACCAGCGGGCCGATGCCCACCCGCCAAACGAGAACGGCCAGGATCGCGGCGCCGCCTGCGACGCGCGCACACGGCCAGATGCTTCGGCTGATGGCGGTTCCCTTCTTCGGCTTGGATGAACCAGTGCGACGCTGTTCTCGTATGACCGTCGTACCCGTAGATACGGAGGCACTGTGCGTCTGGTTCAGGGTCGAGTGCGCAGCCGCATCCTCATCGGCCCGCTCGCCGGCTTCGCCTGTCTGCTCGTACTTCTCGGCGTACTCGCAGCAGTCACCGGCCTCGACGTCCCCGGCTGGGTGACCGGCGTCGTCTCCGGAGCCGGCCTTGCCGTACTGCTCGCCCGCGCGATGGTGCATCACGGACGGGACGGGCTGGGACCCGCGGACAGGGTGACGCTGACTCGGGCGATCCTCGCATGTGTGGTCGCGGCGCTGACCGCGGACTCGTTCGGCGGCCGCGCGCCGGTGGCCGTACTCGTGGTGCTCTCGACGATCGCGCTGGTCCTCGACAACGTGGACGGTCGGGTCGCTCGGCGGACCGGCACGGTGTCGGCGTTCGGGGCGCGGTTCGACATGGAGGTCGACGCGTTCCTGATCATGGTCCTGAGCGTGTACGTCGCCCGTACGACGGGCTGGTGGGTGCTTGCGATCGGCGCGGCCCGCTATCTGTACGTGGCGGCCGGTTGGGTGTGGCCGTGGCTGCGCGGTTCGCTCCCGCCTCGCTACTGGGCCAAGGTGGTCGCCGCGATCCAGGGCATCACGCTGACGGTCGCGGCGGCCGGTTTCCTGCCTGATGTCGTGACCACGGTCGTGGTGCTGATCGCGCTGGGCCTGTTGACCGAGTCGTTCGGCCATGACGTCTGGGGGCTGTGGCGCCAGGCTGGAAGGCCGCACTTCACGCGCGCCACCGTGACGTCGGCGCTGGCGGTGCTCCTGGTCTGGGTTGCGCTGATCGTGCCGGACCACACCAGTAACCTGTTCCTCCGGATCCCGTTGGAAGGCCTGCTGTTCGTCGTACTTGTCTGCGTCCTGCCGTCGAGACTCGCGTGGGTCCTCGCCGTGATCGTCGGTCTCCTCGCCGGAGTGCTGCTGATCCTGCGGTTGCTCGACCGGGGCTTCTACTTCGCCTTCGACCGGGCGTTCCACCCCGTGTACGACGGGGCGTACGCCGGCTCCGCGCTGAGCCTGCTCGGCGACTCGATCGGCCGTGTCGGCGCGCTCGCCGTCTTCGTCGCAGCCGGTGTGCTCTGCGTAGCCCTGCTCGTACTGCTGCCTCTGTCGGCGCTGCGGGTGGCCCGGCTCGTCGCGAGCCACCGGCGGCGGACGATCCGGATCGTCGCCGTCCTGGCCGCGATCTCGCTCGTGCCGACGCTGACCGGCATTTGGCCCGTACGGGAGCTCGCCTCCGCCTCCACAGTCCGGCTCGCCACGCAGGTCCGTGACGATCTCCGCGACCAGCGGGAGTTCACGCAGGCGCTCGAGCAGGATCGCTTCCGCGACACCCCGGGCAACCAACTCCTGAATGGTCTGAAAGGCAAGGACGTACTGCTGGTCTTCGTCGAGAGCTACGGGCGTACGGCGCTCGACTCACCTGTCGTGGGGTCGGCGCTCGAGGCCGGGGACCGGCGGCTGCAGCAGGCCGGCTTCTCTTCGCGCAGCGGCTTCCTCACCTCACCGACGTTCGGCGGCATCAGCTGGCTGGCGCACTCCACCCTGCAGTCCGGGCTGTGGGTGGACAGCCAGCAGCGCTACGACCACCTCGTCACTCTCGACCGGGTCACGCTCACGGGCGCGTTCGGCCGAGCCGGCTGGCGTACGGTCGCGGACGTACCGTCCAACGACGAGGACTGGTCGGTGGGGAAGACGTACTACCACTACGACATGGTCTACGACCGCCGGAACGTGGGGTACGCCGGGCCGTCGTTCAGCTACGCCTCGATGCCTGACCAGTACACCCTCGCCGCATTCCAGCGACTCGAACTGGACAAGCCAAATCGCGGTCCCGTGATGGCCGAGATCGACCTGGTCTCCAGCCACACGCCGTGGGCGCCGCTCCCCCGCCTGGTCGACTGGAGCCAGGTCGGTGACGGCTCGGTCTTCGACCCGATGCCGGCCGAGGGCGACTCACCGGAAGACGTGTGGCGGCAGCCGGAACGGGTCAAGGCCGCGTACGCACAGTCCATCGCGTACTCGCTCGACGCCCTGACCTCGTTCGTCCAGCAGCTCCACGACCCCAACCTGGTCCTCGTCGTCCTCGGCGACCACCAGCCCGCAAGCATCGTCTCCGGCAACGGCGCCAGCCACGACGTCCCGATAAGCATCATCGCCGCTGACCCAGCCATAACCGCCCGCGCCGCAACCTGGGGCTGGCCCCTCGGCCTACGCCCATCCCCCGACGCACCCATCTGGCCCATGAACACCTTCCGCGACCGCTTCCTCACCACCTACAGCCAGTAGCGTGCCCGGTAGAAACTTGGGGGGAGTTGTCGGATTGGGGGTGGGTGGTTCGTGGAGGGGGTAGAGGGCGGCTGGTGTGGTCGTTCTGGGGTTTGGAGGAGTCATGGCTGAGTACCTGGTTGCGTTCAACGACGAGTGGGTGCCGGAGCATACGGATGCGGAGTTGGAGGGCAAGTCGGCTGCGTTGCGGCCGTTGTTGGAGGAGATGCGGGCTGCGGGGGTGTTGATCTTCACGGGTGGGCTGGATCCGGATGCGCCGGTGTTCAGTGTGGATGCTGCTAGCGGTACGCCGTTGTTCACGGACGGGCCGTACGTGGAGTCGAAGGAGCACCTCGGCGGGTTCGCGGTACTGGATGTCGCCGACGAGGAGGCTGCGCGGTACTGGGCCGGGAAGATCGCGGCGGCCTGCGGCTGGCCCCAGCAGGTCCACCGGTTCCAGGTGCCGCGGAACCGTCGCGGCTGACCGGAGGCGATGATGGGGCGGTGTCGATCGCCGCAACTCATGAGCTGACCCCAGGTACCGCGACCGGGCCGGGGCGGGTGATTCTGCTCAACGGGACGTCCAGCTCCGGGAAGTCCACGATCGCCGGCGAGCTGATGAAGTCGCTCGACGGCGTCTGGTACGACCTCAAGATCGACCACTTCCACCGGGCCCGGGCGCGCCGCGAGTGGACCGACGAGACGTTCCTGCCGGTGTTCCAGCGGACCGTGCTCGGGTTCCATCGGGCGGTCGCGGGGATGGCGTCGGCGGGGAACGACGTGATCGTGGACCACATCCTCGGGGAACGGTGGCGGCTCGACGACTGTCTGACGGTGCTCGACGGGCTGCCGGTGTTGTTCGTCGGCGTTCAGTGCTCGCTCCCGGAGCTCGAACGCCGCGAACGCGACCGCGGTAACCGTACGATCGGGCTCGCCGCCGTACAGTTCCCGCTCGTCCACGCCCACGGTGTGTACGACGTGGAAGTGGACTCCGAGGAGCTGTCACCGGCGGAGTGCGCCGCGGCCATCGACGCCCGCCTGAACGACGGGCCGCCGACAGCCTTCGCGCAGCTCAGGGCCGTACGTCAGCCGGCGCGGTAGAGCGAGCCGCCGCCGGAGATGGCGATCGCGGTACGCCGCCCGCCCACGTTGAGGTTGACGACGAACGTCGTACCGGACTGACGGACCGAGTACGTCACCGTGCCCGACGACCTGACCGGGACCACGAACGAGAGGATCGACGCGGTCTTCCCGGAGCGCGCCAGCATCACCGTCGGCGCGGGCTTCCGGGTGAAGGTGGTCGGGTAGTACCACCCCTGGACCGGATAGGTCTGCGCCTGCTTGACCAGGATCGCCCCGGCCGGAAGCGCCTGCTTGAACGGCACCTGGAGCAAGACCGTACGGGTCGTGTCGCCCGGCGCCATCGCGACCGCGGTCGTCCGCGAGTACACCGTCGCACGCTGGTCCGGCGGCAGGTGCCACAACGTCTGGAACGCCTGCGCGGTACGAGCCGACGCACGGTCCCACACGACCAGTAGATCCGGATCCTTCAGCACCAGCACCGAGCGGACCCGGCTGACCGCACTCGCCGGCGCATCGCTGAACACGTACGACTCCGACGTGGCCTTGACCGCGTACGACGTCAGCCGGGTCACCGGGTTCAGGGCCGTCGACGTCGGCGTCGTCAGTACGCTGTGCGCGCTCGGGCTGACGGCCCACGTCCGGTACGCCCCGGCGTTGTACGCCGCGTACCCGCCGTCGACGATGATGTCCCGCCCACGTGACGTGTACGTGATGCTCATGTGGTCGAGGTGCCCGTGGAACGCCCGGGCCGGCCCGAACCTGATGCTGTACGTCGACTCGCCCGCGAACCCGCGCGCCGGATCGGTCCCCCAGCCGGTGCGGCCGAACACGTACCCGTTCGAGTAGACCCCGACCCGCCACGGCGGCACCGTACCGGTCTTCCCGAACGAACCCGCGTACTCCATCGGCGTCCCGGTCCACGGGTACGTCGACTGTACTTCGGTGTCGCCGAGCTGATGCAGCCTGCCGAGCGAGTTCGTTGCCAGCGTCAACCATTTGGCGAGCAGCGCGCGCCGGGTCGCGATCGTCGTACCGGGATTCACGCCGCAGTTCTGCAGTACCGCGATCGCCCGGCCCCAGAGCGAGTAGTTGAACGACGCGTACCCGGTCGACTGCTCGTTGGTCGACCCCTGCGCGTCGATCGACGTGGTGATCCCGGCCGCGAGCCGTTGCTGGGCGAGGTTCTTGTAGTCGGTCCGGCCGAGCGTGCAGCCGACGCCGAACAGCGCGATGCTCTCGTCCGTACCATGGTTCCACGCGCCGCTCCAGTAGTTCGTGAGGAACCGGGCGTGGCTGAGCAGGGCCGCGTCCAGCCAGGCGTACCGCGTCGGTAAAGCCGTCACGTGCAACCCGCTCAGGATCGCCTGGCGCAGGCAGATCAGGACGTTGGCGCGGTGCATGGTCGATTCCCAGGCGCCGACGTTCGCCTTCCACGAGTACGGATTGTCGCGGTACCAGTCGTACGCGATCGTGTTCACCCTCGTCAGCGCGGTCAGATCACCCTTGCCCGCGGCAACGATTCCCTGACCGAGCCAGCGCAACGAGTGGAACCACATGTACCAGCTCGCGTTCTTGTACGGGTTCAGCGACCAGTTGATGTTGCCGCTGCCGTTGCCGACCTTGTACGCCGCATACGGGCCCCAGGCAAACTTGTCGGCGTACAGGTTCGGCAACGGATTCGTTGCCTCGAGCCCGCTGAACCCGGGACACGCGTAGTGCGGCGCCGCGAGCGCCTTCGGTTGCGCCGTACCGATGTCCGTGGCCGGCGGCGCGGTCGCCGGTACGACGTTGCTCGCGCCCGGCAAGAACTGCGCGCCCCCCGGGTCCTGCGGTGCCGGGACGATCGGAATCCCCGGCGCTGCTTGCGCTGTCACTGCCCCCAGCAACAGAACAGCGATCCCCACGGCCACAACGGCCGTTCCCCTGAATCGCATGAAGTTGTACCTCTCCCCCACCGCCGCCGGGACACCGGCGACGGTCTGCTGAGCGGACAGGTGTGCCGCACACGCGACACACCGGACCACGGCAGCCCATGGGGGCGGTCAGCTCACCGAGGTTTGCATCTCCCTTACAAACCCCGATGCGGCAAGCCGGCCAAAGGTTTCGGTAACACACGAGACGGCTCCAGCGATCCAGAAGTGGGGCAGGGATGCGAGAGGGGAAATCATGCGGCTGACTGTGGCGTTGGCTTTGGCTGGAGTTCTGCTGACCGGCTGCACGCCGGGTTCGGATCAGGGACCCGAGACGTACGTAGCGGAGGGCGCGGACCAACTCTCGGTGGTCCAATGGACTGAGGACGGCGGCGTACTGACAGGGACCTATCAAGCAGTGTCAGCGTCAGAGAAGTCTGATGGTGCGCCAACAGATTCGTCGGACAGCAGCTTTCAAGGAAAGCTGTCGCACGGGGCGGTGAGCCTGACGTTCGATGGGCTGACCACGGTCACCGGGAAGGTGGACGGCGACTCGCTGACGCTCTCGGTTCCGCAGAAGGATGGCGGTGTTACGCCGGTGACCTACCACCGCTCGACGCTCGATTCGTACAACCGTGCCGTTGCGGCGCTTGCCGCACGCGTCACGACCCAGCGCGCGCAGGCCGCGCAGGAAGCCGCCGATGCACGGGCGGCCGCAGATCTGGCGCAACAGGAACAGGCACTGTCGGAGAGCGTCAATGACCTGCCCTCATTGACCACCGCGATCACCACGGCAACCGCGGGCTTGTCCACTGCCGTTGGCGGTGTGCGCAGTGCCTTGAAGTCACAGCGCGCTGCTCTTGCGAGGGTGAAGTCCGTGAACTGCATTGATGTCTACACGGCGATCTCCGACGAGGGCACTACTTATTCGGACGTGACCACTGCCGAATCGGACTTCGAGACCGCCACGACGGATCTTGCTGGTGCGGAGCAGGAACTGCGGACGGCGATGACCTCGATTCAGACGGCCGCGGAGTCCGTCCGGAACGCGGGCGGCACTGTGCCTGATCTCTCGAATGTCACGGCTGCGGCGCGGGCGCTCCGGGCTTCAGGTGTCTCGAAGAAGACCGCGAGTGCCGAGGTGAAGCGTTTGGCTGAATCCGCGAAGCAGGTGGACGCCGCGGCCAACTCGTTGACGGGACGAGCCTGCTAGTTGCCGGCAGCGCCAGGAGGATCGTCCTGGCGCCCGGAGTGTCGGCGTTCGCAGGTTCAGCCCATCGTTTTCTGGCCGTCGATGGTTTCGCGGATGATGTCGGCGTGGCCGGAGTGCTGGGCGGTTTCGGAGGCGATCTGCAGGAAGGCCATCCGGACCGTCCAGAAGACGCCCGGGGGCTGCCAGGGGGCGGCCTGGAGTTCGTACTTGGCGTCGAGGTCGAGGGTGCGGACCAGTTCGGCGGTGGCCTCGGCGACCTTCTCGTACGCGGCGAGTACGTCGGCCAGCGTCTCGCCCTCGACGAAGCGGAACTGGTCCTGCCAGACCGCGATCACCTCCGGGGTGAACTCGACGGCCGCCGTCTCCCCCTTGCCCTGGGCGAACTCGGCCCAGTGCTGCTCGACGGTCATCACGTGCTTGATCAGGCCGCCGACGGTCAGTTCGCTCTTCGTGCTGCGGGTGCTCGCCTGCTCGTCGGTCAGCCCCTGCGCGGTGTGCCGGAGGAAGTGCCGACGGGTCGCGAGAAGGTCCAGGATGTCCGCCCGCTCACCGGAGACGGTCTGCTCGTTTGTCGTCATGCCCAGACGATAACCGCCAATAGCGGCCAGGTACTGACCGCTATGAAAACCCGCCAGGTCTCCTTCCGCTGACGGCAAGAGCCGATGAGGTGACGGCTCGCGTACGACGGTTCGCGAGCCGTCACGGACCGTGTCGAAGTGTTGTGCGGGACGGGCGACAGGAGCAGTGTCGAGACGCCCCAGACGGACGGGGAACCAGTCCCGGCCCGCTGGGTCGTCCCGGGGAGGGATCATGGGCAGACCACGCCTCGTCATCGCTTCCGTCGCTGCCTTCGCAGCCGCCGTGTGTGGCGCCGCCGTCGCTGCGTACGCGGCACCGTCCACCGAGGTGACGGTCGGGAGCCCGCCCTCGCCGTTCTCGCAGAACAAGCAGAACGAGCCCGCGGTGGCCATCGACGCGCACGATCCGTCGGTCGTCGTCGCCGGCGTGAACGACGAGATCGACATGGAATCGTGTGCCGCGGGCGCGCCCAACACGTGCCCGTTCACCCCCGGCGTCGGCGTGTCCGGGGTGTACTTCTCGTTCGACAGCGGTCAGAGCTGGCAGCAACCGACGTACTCCGGCTGGACCGCCCGCGACTGCCTCGGCCCGGCGGTCTGCGCCCCGAAGGTGGGCAAGATCGGGACGCTGCCGCACTACTACGAGGCCGGCCTGGTCTCGGACGGTGACCCGGCGGTCGCGTTCGGACCGCGCCCCGGTCCGGACGGCAAGTTCGCCTGGTCGAACGGTTCCCGCTTGTACTACGCGAACCTGACGGCGAACTTCTCCGCCGTACGGCAGCTCGAGACGTTCCGTGGGTTCGAGGCGATCGCGGTGTCGACCGCCGACAACCTCCACGCCGCGGCGAACAACGACGCATCCGCCTGGAACGCACCCGTGATCATCTCGAAGCAGTCGTCGACCACCTTCTCGGACAAGGAGCAGGTGTACGCGGACAACGCGTCGAGCAGCCCCTTCTTCGGGCATGTATACGTATGCTGGGCCAGCTTCCGCAGCAACAGCCACGGTCAGGCGCTCCCGGTACCGCTCACCGTCGCACGGTCTGCTGACGGCGGCAGCACCTGGACCACGAGCCAGGTCGGGCCCGCCACGAACAACGGCGTCAGCCAACAGCCCGACGGCTGCACCGTACGCACGGACAGCACAGGGAACGTCTACGTGTTCGGCGTCGGCGTGCGCAGCGGTCAGAGCCTGCAACTGATGTACAAGTCGACCGACGGCGGCGCGCACTTCACCGGTCCGACCGTGGTCGCGCCAGTGGTCGAGCCCGGTGTGGTCGACCCGGTCCAGGGCCGTCCGGTGATGGACGGGATCGGCGGCGCGCGCGTCGACCTGGCCGGCGCTCCGAGCGTCGACATCGCGAACGGCCGCCCGGCCGGTGTTGGGGCGACCAACGAGATCTTCATGACCTGGTCGGACGGCCGGCAGGGCCTGAACAAGGAGCAGTTGATGCTCACCTGGTCGCGGAACGGCGGAACCTCCTGGGCCCCGGCGACTCCGCTCAAGCTCACGGCCGGCGATCGGCCGGTGTACACCGCACCGGCGGTGTCCCCGGACGGCACGGATCTGTACGTCGTACACAACTCGTTCACGACGGTGTACCGCGACAACACGACCGACCCACGTGGTCTCGTCGGTGAGGTACTGCACTCGGACGTCGCAGGCGGAGTACCGACCGGCTGGACGACGCTCGAACGCACGGCCGGCGGCGATCCGCGCGGCAGCAGCGCGAACGCGCTGACCGACGAGTTCCTCGGCGACTACGTGTACGCCGCGGCGTCGAACGACTCGGCGGTCGCGGTCTGGAACGACGCCCACGCCGTCGCGGTCTGTGGAGCCGTGAACGCCTATCGCACGGCGCTGTACGCCGGTCCCGCGACGGCACCCGACATGAGTGGTTGCCCAGGGACGTTCGGCAACACCGACATCCTCGGCGGCAGCTACCCGGACCCGACGCCGTGAACCAGGCCCGTGGAGGGCGTCGGCTCGGCGCCCTCCACGGGTAAACCGGTTGCGCGCCCGGGCTGGCCTCCAGCAGGCTGGCGGGCATGATCGACGGGTTGGAGATCCGGCCGTTGCGTGACGACGATCCGCCGGTGATCGCGGCGGCGTTCGAGGAGCTCGGGTGGCCGAAGCCCGAGAGCCAGTACCGGCGCTATCTGGGCGAGCAGGACGCCGGGACGCGGGACGTGCTGGTCGCGACGGTCGACGGGGCCTACGCCGGATACGTCACGGTGCGGTGGGAATCGCCGTACGAACCGTTCTCCGGCATTCCGGAGATCCAGGACTTCAACGTACTGCCGAAGCTCCGGCGGCGCGGCATCGGGTCGGCGTTGATGGACGCGGCCGAGGCCCTGGTCGCGGAACGGTCCGCCGTGGTGGGGATCGGCGTCGGGCTGTACCCGGACTACGGGCAGGCACAGCGGATGTACGTCCGCCGCGGTTACCTCCCCGACGGGCGCGGGCTGATCTACGACGGCCGGCAGGTGGCGCCGATGGAGATGATCAGGAACGACGATTCCGCCACGCTGATGTTCACCAAGACCTTGAGGTAGCGTCGAGGGCGTGCGTGCCATCGAGTATTCCGTGACCGGTGAGCCCGATGTCCTGACCCTCGTGGACAGGCCGATGCCCGAGCCGGGGCCTGGCGAGGTGCGGGTTCGGATCCGCCGGTCGGGCGTCAACCCGACTGATTGGAAGTCGCGCCGGGGCAGCGCGCCCGGTACGCCGGTGCAGCCCGCGCAGGTGCCGAACCAGGACGGCTCGGGTGATGTCGACGCGGTCGGCGAAGGGGTCGACGCGGCGCTGGCCGGGCAGCGCGTGTGGATCTGGGAGGCGGCATACCAGCGGCCTGCGGGCGGTACGGCGCAGGAATACGCGGTCGTACCGGTGCGGCATGTGGTGCCGCTGCCGGACTCCGCGTCGTACGACCTGGGGGCTTCGCTCGGCGTACCGTTCCTGACCGCCCATCGGTGCCTGACCGTGACCGAGGACGGGCCGGTCCACCTCGGCCCGGGCAAGCTCGCCGGGCGGACCGTACTCGTGGCCGGCGGCGCGGGCGCGGTCGGCAACGCCGCGATCCAGCTGGCACGGTGGTCCGACGCCACGGTGATCACGACGGTGAGCAGCCCAGAGAAGGCCAACCTCGCTGCGCTGGCCGGCGCGGATCACGTCATCAACTACCGCCAGCAGGATGTTGTGGCTGAAGTACGTGCGATCGCTCCGCACGGCGTGGACACCATCGTCGAGGTGTCGCCCGCGGCGAACGCAGCCATCGACGCCGCGGTGATCGCGACGCACGGCTCGGTCGCGGTGTACGCAACCGACGGCGGCGAAACGATGGAGCTCCCGGTCCGGGCTTCGATGGTGCCGAACGCGCGGTGGCAGTTCGTCCTCCTCTACACAGCCCCCGATTCCTGGCGGCCCCGGGCCCTCGGCGACGTCTCGGCGGCCGTCGCGGCCGGCGCCGTCCGGGTCGGTCCCGAGGCCGGAATCCCCTTGCACCACTACCCTCTCGACCAGGCATCCGCCGCCCACAACGCGGTAGAGCAGTCGGTGACCGGCAAGGTCCTGATCGACGTCAACTGAGCAAGCGCTGCTCGAGGGCCGCGGCGCAGCGGCAGCTGGGGTCGTCGGTACAGAGCAGTGCCGCGGGGTCGGCTTCGATCAGCTGGCAGGTGGTCGAGAGAACAGCTTGTTTCGGGATTCGGCGTACCCGGGCCTGACCGATCTGGACTTCCTTGGTGTACGGGCGGAGCGCCGGCTCGATGTCGTCGAAGAGGTGGCTGTCGCCGGGGATGTTCAGGTACTCGACCCAGAGTCCGTCGGCCGACTTCGCGTAGCGGTAGAAGCGGGAGCGGCCGAGGTGTTGTTCGGCCAGGTGGATCGTGGTGTTCGAGGTGTGCGACACGCCGATCAGCAGGACGTCGCCGTCGAGGGCCTCGATCGGGCCGAGAGGCCAGTCGGGGCGTTGGGCCCCGAGGATCCGTTCGGCGGCCGGGCCGGCCGCCTGGTAGGAGAACAGCGGGTGGCCGGTTCGGGCCGGCGAGCAGGTCCGGCGGAAGGTTTCCGGAATCGTACCGAGCCATTTGTCGACCGGGAGGTCCGGCCGAAAACTGGTTGCCTGCGACAACTTCTCGTCGAACTCCGGCCAGGTTTCCGCGTTCCAGAAGGCGTTCCGCGGCCGGACCAGCCCGGGCGGCGCGGGAGTTCCGGTGAGGTCCCAGCTGCCGGCCGGCATCAGTACGGTGCCGCACACCTCGGTCAGCGCCGCGCACACCGCCTCCGCACCGCCGTCGACGTACCCGAACGAGCTCAGCGACGAGTGCACGATCACCTCGGACGTCCGATCGAGCCCCAGTTGCCGCAATCCGTCGGCGATGTCGTTCCTGGTCACGTTGCGCATCCCCGCAATATCCCATCGTGGCGCCGGATCCGCCTCGGGTTTTCGGGGCTAGCTCAGTGCGTCGCCGTGACGGTGGAAGACCTTCCAGACACCGTTCTCCTTGCGGTACAGCTGGGTGACCCGGAGCGTGTACGTGCGGGATTCACCTTTCCAGCTGGCTGTGGTGTGCTCGTAGCCGATCGTGTAGGCGAGGTCGCCGATCGCGTCCGCCGAGACGAGTTCGACGTCGGACGACGTACCGTCCGAGAAGTCGTCGGCGAGTAGGCCGAAGAGGGCATCGGCATCGGCCGACGTCGTGGCGGTCTTCCAGGCCCCGAACACGGTCACGGGGTCCTTCGTCGACCACAGTGCGCGGCGTGGTTCGGCATCGCCGTTGTGGAGCGCGACCTCCGCGGGCCGCCACTCGCCGTCGAACCACTGCAGGAACTCTGTTCGCTCGCTCATACCCCGATGACACCCCTGAACCGCGGGCGCCACCAGGGACCACATTCCCGCCCACCCGGGAAACCGTCAGCAGGCCTGAAACACCCCCGTCGCCCGGTCGTCCGGGTCGAGCTGTAGGCCGGTTTCCTCGGTGAACTCGCGGGCCGCGGTGGTACGGAAGCCGTCGCCGGGTTCTGCGCCGCCGGCGGGCAGTTCCCAGAGACCGGTGTCGCGGCTCCGCTGGAAGAGGATCCGGTCGTCCGCGTCCACCGCCAGCACCTGCGCGCCTGGCATCAGCAAGAGGCGAGAGCCGACGTCGCGGCGGAGCTGGGCGAGGTAGGAGTCCACGGATGAGAGGGTAGAGGCGTGGACTGGGTACGACGGCGTGCGGGATCTCTGCTGGGGCTGGGGCTGATCGGTGGGCTGGTGTGGACGGCGGTCGTCACGTTGTCCCAGCCGAGCGGGTTCGACCCGGGCGAGTCCTGTGCGCGCAAGCTCGGCGTGGTCGACGGGGTGCCGCGGACCAGTTGGTTCCCGCCGTCGGCGAGCTGCGTGTCCGGCGGCGAGGTCCACCAGTACATGTCGACCACCAAGTCGGTGATCCTCACCGTGATCGGCGTACTGCTGCTGATCAGCCTCGTGATCGGACTGGTTCTGACCGTACGGCGGCTCACCGGCGAGCCCGGGCCGACCCGGACCGCCGAGAACGTCGACCTCAAACGCCGCCGGCGCTCACACCTGCTGTTCGGGGCGCTCGATGTCGCCGTTGCCTGCGCGGTGATCGCGTTCCTGAACGCGGCCGCCATCGTTTTCGGCGGGTTGCCGGGCGGTTTCCTGATCATCGTCGCCGTGCTGGCCGGGCTGAGCGCGTTCGGCACGATCCTCGACCGGCACATGGGCCCGTTGCCGAGTACGGCGCTGGAGTCGCGCCGGCGCGGGACGGTCGCGGGCGTTGCGACGTACGGCGTGGTGTTCGCGGCGACCGCGGTGTCCGGGCAACTGCCGTTCTTCCGGCTCTGGGCGATTCCGCTCGGCGGGATCACGTACGCCGTGATCGCTGCCGTGCAATGGTCGCGGGCTACGAGCACCGCCACGCAGGTTCAACATTCCGGCTGACCCGGAACACGTTCTCCGGATCGTACTGACACTTCACCCGGGCCAACCGGTCGTAGTTCGCCGCGCCGTACTCCTCCACCAACCGTTCCTGCCCAGCCGGTACGCACGTGTCCTCCAGGTACGCCCCGGAGGCCTCGACCACCCACGTCGCCTCCCGGTAGACCACCGGCCGATCCCCAGCACGACCACGCGGCCACAACGCCAGCCTCGCTCCCGCATCCATCCCGGCGGCCGCGTCGCACAACGCCAGCACCTCGGCATCCGGAAACGCCGGGAAGTACCGCTCCGAACACGCTTTCCAGCCGCCCAGACCGAGGGTCGGCTGGAGGCTGGCGTACGGAGTCTCGCGCAGGACGGTGACTTCCGGGGAAAGGGCAAGCAGCGGGCCGATCGCGGTACGAGCTTCGTCGCAGTCCCCGACGTACACGACGATCGCCATCACCAGACCCGTGACGAGCAGCACCCCACCACCCAGGGCGGGCGGCGCGCCGGCATCGATGAGATCGCGGTAGGTGCGGATCACCGTCGGCGCCGCCGTGGCCGGCCAGGTCAGCACGGCCACGGTTGTGATCGGTACCTGGGTCAGCCGGAAGGTCAGCGCCGACGCCACCCCGAAGTTCGCCCCGCCGCCGTGCAGAGCCCAGAACAGTTCGGTGTTCCGGGTCTCGTCCGCGATCACCAACTCGCCGGAGGCGGTGACCAGTTCGACCGAGATCAGCGCCTCCGCGGCGAGGCCGAGTTTCCGTTCCAGCCAACCCGAGCTCCCGGCGAGCGCGGTGTCCGCGACAGCACCCGACGAGTCCCGCCCGCCCGGTGTGAGCATGCAGAACGGCTGGGCCGCGCGGTCCAGGTCCCGCCAGGTCGCGCCGCCACCGACGCGGACGATCCGCGCGTCCAGGTCGAGCTGGACGCTGTTCATCCGCCGCAGATCCAGGCGCAGCGAGTCGCCCAGTTCGTGCTCCACGGCGTACCCGACCGCGGCCTGTACGTCGGCAACCGTCTCGCACTGCGCGACCAGCGACGGCGCAGTCCCGAGCAACACACCCCCGAACCCCCGTGGACGCATCACGACATCCCCCTCACTCCCCCAGTGATGCCCCGATCGTCAGTCCTGTAAGGGGTTTGGTCAACAGCTACGTCACAACCGGGAACCGCCGGTTGCATCCAGCGTCTGACCGGTCACCCAGCGCGCGCCGTCGGAGGCGACGAACGCCACCACCACTGCCCTCGGAGTCTGGAGGTAGGTAGGGTCGGGGATGTGACCAATGCGGCGGTGATCGGTGGAGCGGGTCAGGTACTGACCGACGACGAGGTGACGGCGTTCGTCGGGGACGCCTTGGCCGGTGCGGGTCTGGAGGGACGCAGCGTCTGCGTGATCGTCCCGGACGCCACCCGCAGCTGCCCGCTGCCGCTGCTCCTGAAGGCGGTCACACAGGCCCTCAAGGGTAGTCAGGTCACCATCTTGGTTGCCCTCGGCACCCATGCGGCGATGCCGCCGGAGCAGCTCCGCGAGCACCTCGGCGGCGACTACCCGAACGTACTCAACCACGAGTGGTGGAAGCCGGACACCTTCGCCGACCTGGGCACGATCAGCCCGGATCGCGTCGGCGAGATCTCGGACGAGATGCTCCGCGACGCGGTACCGGTCCGGCTGAACCGGGCAGTCGTCGAGCACGACGTGGCGCTGGTCGTCGGGCCGGTGTTCCCGCACGAGGTGGTCGGGTTCTCCGGCGGTAACAAGTACTTCTTCCCCGGTGTCGCCGGCCAGGAGGTGATCGACTTCTCGCACTGGCTCGGCGCGCTGATCACCAGCGCGAACATCATCGGTACGCCCGGCATCACGCCGGTCCGGGCGCTGATCGACGAGGCCGCCGCGCTGATCCCGGCCGAGAAGCTCGCGCTGTCCGTGGTCGCCCAGTCCGGTACCGGCAAGCTGCACGCGGTCGCGTTCGGCGACACCACCGAGTCGTGGCGCGCCGCCGCTGAGATCTCCGCGCTGACCCACGTCCGCTACCTCGACCACCCCGTAAAGCGGGTGGTGTCGGTGATGCCGCCGAAGTACGCGGACATCTGGACCGCGGCGAAGGGGTTCTACAAGCTCGAGCCGGTGGTCGCCGACGGCGGCGAGGTGATCCTTTACGCGCCGCACGTCACCGAGCTCGCCGCGATGCACCCCGAGATCGCGGAGATCGGGTACCACTGCCGCGACTACTTCGTCGGCCAGTGGGAGAAGTTCCGCGACCTGCACTGGGGCGTCCTCGCGCACTCGACCCACCTGCGCGGCGCCGGCACCTGGGACCCGGTCAGCGGCGAACACCTCCGCGTCCAGGTCACGCTCGCGACCGGCATCCCGGAGGACGTCGTCCTGGGGGCCAACCTCGGCTACCTCGACCCCGCCACCGTCGACCTCGACGCGTACGAGGCCGACCCGGACACGTTCGTCGTCCCGAACGCGGGCGAGACGCTGTACCGGCTCAAGGCGTAGGCGGACGCCAGACACTCACCAACCGCTCCGATCCGGCCCGGCGGGGCCTCGTTGCGCTCAGCCCGGCCCGCGTTGAGCGGGTTGGTGAGTGGTGCAGGTCCGCCGGACCTCTTCCGTCGCGGGATAACCCGCCGGTAACCTCGGCTGCTATGGCTGAGGTCGTGATCATCGGGTCCGGATTCGCCGGGTTGTGTATGGGCATCAAGCTCAAGCAGGCCGGCTGCGAGGACTTCGTCATCCTGGAGAAGGCCGACGACCTCGGCGGCACGTGGCGGGACAACACGTACCCGGGTTGCGCCTGCGACATCCCGTCGTACCTCTACTCGTTCTCGTTCGAGCAGAACCCGCGCTGGACCCGGATGTTCGCGCCCTGGGACGAGATCCTCGAGTACCTGCGGTACTGCGCGGACAGGTACGGCATCGCGGACAAGATCCGGTACGGCGCCGAGGTGACCGAGGCCGTCTTCGACGAGGCTAGCGGGCGCTGGACCGTCACGGTCAACGGCGACGAGACGATCGAGACACAGGCACTCGTTGCCGGCGTCGGCAGCCTGCACCGGCCGAAGCTCCCGGACCTCCCGGGCCTGGACTCGTTCGCCGGTACGACGTTCCACTCCGCGCAGTGGGACCACAGCCAGGACCTGCGCGGGCGGAACGTCGCAGTCATCGGTACGGGCGCGTCGGCGATCCAGTTCGTACCGCAGATCGCTCCGCAGGTCGCGCAACTGGACGTGTACCAGCGCACGCCACCGTGGGTCACGCCGAAACCGGACCGCGCGATCGGCCGCTGGGAACGGAAAGTGCACGAACGTTTCCCGGCCGGGCAACGCACGATCCGGAACGCGATCTACTGGGGACTCGAGGGCCGCGGCGCTGGCTTCGCCGGGAACCCGAAGCTGATGAAAGGCCTTGAAATACAGGCGAAACGGCACCTGCACAAGCAGGTCACCGACCCCGAACTGCGCGCGAAGCTGACCCCGGACTACCAGATCGGCTGCAAGCGGATCCTGATCTCGAACGACTACTACCCGGCGCTCGCCCGGCCGAACGTCAGCCTGGTCACCACCCCGATCGCGCGGGTCACGCCGACCGGCGTGGTCACCACCGACGGCACCGAGCGGGCCTGCGACACGATCGTGCTCGGCACCGGCTTCGACGTGTCCGCGAACCTGACCCGGATGCCGATCCTCGGCAAGGACGGCGTCGACCTCGCGGACCACTGGAAACGCAACGGCATCGGCGCCCACCTCGGCATCACCGTCGCCGGCTACCCGAACCTCTTCCTGCTGGTCGGCCCGAACACGCTCCTCGGCCATTCGTCGATGGTGTTCATGATCGAGGCCCAGGTCCGCTACGTCATGCAGGCCCTACACCTCCTCCGCCGCCGCAACGCGACGTACCTCGAAGTCCGCGAAGACGTCCAGGACCACTTCGTCGCCGACGTCCAAACCGACCTCGACACCACCGTCTGGCACTCAGGCTGCACCAGCTGGTACCTGGACCCCTCCGGCCGCAACTCCACCATCTGGCCCGAATGGACCTTCACCTACTGGCACCGCACCAGAAAACTCAACCCCACAGACTTCGCCATCGTCCACTAGTCGACATCGGCGAATGGACACCGCTTCGCGGCGGCAGTTCTTTCGCCGCCTCCGGCGGGGCGCGGACTGCCCAGCCCGGCATCAAGCCGACGGCGAAGCAACCCGTCCCTCGCGAGGCGTCACGGAACAGTTGTCCGTGGCCGACGCATCCGTCCGCGGGCGGTAGCACGCCGCCGAAGGCGGCCAACAAGACAACCGCCGCGCAGCGGCGTCCATTTCACGCGGGAACAACCGCGGGCGTCGTATACGTGCTGCCGGCAGCGGCACCTCACCGAAGGCGCCCGACAGACAGCCGCCCGAGCAGCGGTGTCCTTTGAGGCGGGCGTCCATTAGGTGATTACCCGGACTCCTGTGGTAGGAGGCTGGGGGTGGTGGGGTACGACCTTGGGATGAGGGGAAGACCGGTCCGGCGGCCGATGTCTGAACGCCTCTGTTGAAGGACTCTTGAGGCATGGACATTCTTCAGATCGTGGGGGCGGCGGTTGTGGTGATCGGCATCGTGATCACCGCGCTGATCGCCATCATCCCGTCAGTCGTAGACCGCTAAATACCTTCAGTCGGCGGACAGATGGACCAGTAGGTCCTGCCGGGTCAGTACGCCCACCGGCTTGCCGTCGTCCAGGACCATCAGGGCGTCGCGACCCTCGAGCAGCTCGACCGCCTTGGTGACCGGTTCGCCGGCGCCCAGGGACGGCAGTGCCGGGTCCATATGCTGCTCGACGATGTCGGCGAGCCGCGCCTTGCCGGAGTACAGCGCGTCCATCAGCGTCCGCTCCGACACCGCGCCGGCCACCTCGGCCGCCATCACCGGCGGCTCGGCCCGGACGACCGGCATCTGCGAGACGCCGTACTCCCGGAGGATGGCGATCGCCTCGGCGACCGTCTCGTGCGGGTGCGTGTGCACCAGCGGCGGCAGGCTGCCGTCCTTGCCGGCCAGTACGTCACCGAGCGTAGTGCCCTGCTTCGAGTGCGCGAGGAAGCCGTACTGGGCGAGCCAGTCGTCGTTGAACACCTTCGTCAGGTAGCCGCGGCCGCCGTCCGGCAGCAGTACGACGATCACCGCGTCCGGGTCGTCCACCTCGTGCGCGAGCCGGATCGCCGCCGCGGCCGCCATCCCGGCCGAGCCGCCGACCAGCATCGCCTCTTCGCGGGCGAGCCGGCGGGTGAGCGCGAACGAGTCCGCGTCCGACACCTCGATCACCCGGTCGCAGATCTCCCGGTCGTACGTCTCCGGCCAGAAGTCCTCGCCGACGCCCTCGACCAGGTACGGCCGGCCGGTGCCGCCGGAGTACACCGAGCCCTCCGGGTCGGCCCCGATGATCTGCACGCGGCCGCCGGAGACCTCCTTGAGGTAGCGACCGGTGCCGCTGATCGTGCCGCCGGTACCGACCCCCGCGACGAAGTGCGTGATCCTGCCGTCGGTCTGCTCCCACAGCTCCGGACCGGTGGTCTCGTAGTGCGAGCGCGGGTTGTTCTGGTTCGCGTACTGGTTCGGCTTCCAGGCGCCCTCGATCTCGCGGACCAGGCGGTCGGAGACGTTGTAGTACGAGTCCGGGTGCTCCGGCGCGACCGCGGTCGGGCAGACCACGACCTCGGCGCCGTACGCCTTGAGCACGTTGCGCTTGTCCTCGCTGACCTTGTCCGGGCAGACGAAGACGCACTTGTAGCCCTTCTGCTGGGCGACCATCGCGAGCCCGACACCGGTGTTGCCGGAGGTCGGCTCGACGATCGTGCCACCGGGCTTCAGCTCGCCGGAGGCCTCCGCGGCCTCGATCATCCGGACCGCGATCCGGTCCTTCACCGAGCCGCCGGGGTTGAAGTACTCGACCTTCGCGAGGACGAGCGGCGAGGCACCGTCGGTTGTCTTGGTCAGCCTCACCAGCGGGGTGTTGCCGACGAGGTCCAGGAGAGATTCTGCGTAGCGCACGATCCTTACTGTAGTGATGTGCGTGTCTATCCCCTATTTTCACTTGCGTCGACGTAACTGCGTGTAATCCTTGTACTTATGAGTAGAGCCAGGGCAGCCAAGAAGCTGGCCCAGGCCGCAGCCTTCGGGGGCGGGGGACTCGGACTCATCGGTGCCACGTTGTACGGCGTACTGACCGCTGAGGCCGAGTACGCGAAGCGCGTGATCGGACCGACGAGGTACTACCCCACTCCGGGCAACGGTCTGTACGGCCGGTATCCAGGACATCCGATCACGTTCGCCATGCTCGGCGACTCGAGCGCCGCGGGGTACGGCACCGATTCGCCGGACGAGACTCCCGGGGTGCTGCTCGCCTCGGGGCTGGCCGAGCTGGCCGAACGGCCGGTGCGGCTGGTCGACGTCTCGAAGACCGGGGCGAAGTCGACCGACCTCGCCGGCCAGGTGGACGCCGCGCTGCAGGCCGGTCCGCACGTGGCGGTCATCCTGATCGGCGTCAACGACGTGAAGGCGAAGATGCCGCCGTCGACGTCGGTCCGGTTGCTGTCCACCGCGGTCCGCCGGCTGCGCGCCGCGAACTGTGAGGTGGTGGTCGGTACCTGTCCGGACCTGGGCGTGGTCCGGACGATCATGCCGCCGCTGCGGTGGGTCGCCCGGTCCTGGAGCCATCGGCTGGCCGCCGCTCAGACCATCGCAGTCGTCGAAGCAGGCGGCCGCTCCGTGTCTCTGGGCTCGTTGCTCGGCGAGGTGTTCCGGACCAACCCGTCGATGTGGGGCCGGGACAACTTCCACCCGTCCGCCACCGGGTACGCCGCCGCTTCGGCCGCGCTGCTGCCGTCGGTGGCGGCCGCGATGGGGATCGGCTCGGAGTCGTTCGTGCATCCGGAACCGTTCCGGGGCGAGGCGATCCTCCCGATCGCCCAGGCCGCCGTACAGGCTGCCCGTCGCCCGGGCACGGAGGTCGCCGCCACCGAGGTCGCCGGTCGCGAACGCGGCCCCCGCGGCCGCTGGGCCGCCCTCCGGCACCGCCGCCGCCACCCCAAGGCCGAGGTCGAACGCGTCCTGGAAAATTCGGAAAGCGTTCCGGTCGGTCAATAGTTGTTGGGTTGTGCGTCCGCTGAGCGGGGACTTTCATGTCGGGAGTCTTGCCTCCGGGCGGCCAGGTGGTGCACAGTCGATAACTACGCGGTACCCCGATGACGGGAGGCGAAGATGGGCTTGAACCACTCCGAGGAGACGCATCAGCGTTTGGTGGAGGCCGTGCCCAGATGCACCGGACGCGCTATGACCGAGTGGTTCCAGCTGATGAACGACGGACCGTCGTTCCTGCGCTTCGACGACAGAGTTCGATGGCTCTCCAGCGAGTACGCACTCGCACATGGGCACGCAACCGCCATCGTCCACGAGTTCGACCTGGTCAAGGCGCACCGGCGAATGGGCTGAGCCGCAAAGGAGACAACTCGAAGACCTGCCCTTTCAGGTGGAGGGGCAGGTCTTTCACGTTCTGACCAGCACTTCGTTTCCTTCCGGATCGCTGATCAGGCCGACGTTCTCTCCCGTCAGTTCGAAGTGGATCCGGTTGCGCTGCGGGCGCGGTTGTTTCAACTGCTGGAAAAACAGCACCGGATTCAGGCCACGCGGGTCGTAGATGTCGGTGAGCTGCGGCCGTGGGTCCGGCTCGTAGCCGAGCAGACCGATCCAGAACGCCCGGACGGCCGGTACGTCGAGCGCATCGATGCCGAACTGTACGAACCGCAACGGCGCCGGGTCCGCTCGTAACCCGAGACCCTTGGCCGCACCCTCAATCTGCTGAGCGAGGGCAACGAACGCCGGATCCGCGCCGTCATCGCCTTCCCACGCGTCCTTGGCGCCGGCGATCGTCACACCCGCTGCACGTACGTCGAACTGCAGCGGAATGCCCGCGCGGTCGGCCAGCTCGGCGGCGGCGATCACGAACTGCGCCGGCGCGTCCGGGTAGCACACCATCGCGCTGAACAACGCGTACCAGTCGCGGGTCCCGGGCAGCCGCTCCCCCGGCACCAGGTCGACCTCGTTCCCCTCGCTGTCCGCCAGCATCACCCCGAACGGCCCCGACGGCTCGCGTCCCGCCCGCGCCGCGATCACCTGCTCCTCCGGACGGACCACGTCGACGTGGATCCGATTCCGCAACGGCCGGGGCTCGTCCAGCTGTCGTACCGAGAAGACCGGGTGGCGGCCCTCGCCGAGTACCCGTTCCCAGAACGCGCGTACGGCGACCGGGTCTGCCGCTTCGATCACCACGTCGAGCGTCTGGAGCGTGCCCGCGGTCAGCCCGAGTTCCCGCGCCGCCGCTGCCACCTCAGGATCGTCGGCCCATACCCGCACACCGCTGGCCCGTACGTCGACGTCGCCGGTGACTGCAGCCGCCAGGGCGGCGCCGGCCGCGTGCGAGGGAGCTTCGTACCAAGCAGTCGTCATGCGAACCACCGTAGAACCGGAACCGGACGACCCGCGTCCGGAACCCACAGGTCGCGCCGCCGGAATTCCTCAGCGCGGCGGATGCACAATGGCGATCTCGGGAAAGGAGCTGCGGGTGAGTTTCACCATGCTGGCGGTAGTTGTCGCGGTCGGTCTGGCCGGTCCCGTGCTGGCGTGGCGGCGTGGGTGGCACATTCCGGTCGTGCTCGGGGAGCTGGTTGCCGGGGTGATTCTCGGGAAGACCGGGATCGGGTACCTGACCGCCTCGGACGCCCGGTTCACGTTTCTGGCCGACATCGGGTTCGGGCTGGTGATGTTCGTTGCCGGCACCCACGTTCCGGTGCGGGACGAGAGCCTGCGGCGGGCGATCCGGCCCGGGCTGATGCGCGCGGTGATCACGGGCGTGGTCGCGACCGCTCTCGCGTACGCCCTCAACGCCGTCTTCGGCACCGGCCACGTCGCCCTGTACGCCGTACTGATGGCCTCCTCGTCCGCCGCTTTGATCCTGCCGATCGTCGACTCGCTCGGCCTCGGCGGGCGTCCCGTGGTCGAGCTGCTGCCGCAGGTGGCGATCGCCGACGCCGCCTGCATCGTCGCGCTGCCGCTCGCGATCGACCCGCCGCACGCCGGCCGCGCCGCGCTCGGTGCGCTCGCGGTCGTCGCCGCGGGGGTGGTCGTGTTCTTCGGGCTGAACAAGGCGGAGAAGTCCGGCGTACGGCATCGCCTGCACGACGTCTCGGAGGAACGCCGGTTCGCGGCCGAGCTGCGGATCAGCCTGATGGTGCTGTTCGCGCTGGCCGGCCTGGCGACGGCGACACACGTGTCGATCATGCTCGCCGGGTTCGTCCTCGGCCTCGCGTTGCCGGCGGTCGGTGAGCCGCGGCGGTTGGCGCGGCAGCTGTTCGCGCTCACCGAAGGCTTCCTCGGGCCGGTGTTCTTCGTCTGGCTCGGTGCGTCCCTCGACCTGCGCGAACTCGGCACGAAACCCGAGTTCATCGGCCTCGGCGCCGCGCTCGGCCTCGGCGCGGTCGTCGCCCACCTGTCCGGAAAGCTGACCCGGCAGCCGCTCAGCATCGGCGCGCTGGCATCGGCCCAGCTCGGCGTACCGGTCGCCGCGGCCACGGTCGGTACGTCGCTGCACGTCCTCCAGCCAGGTGAACCGTCGGCGTTGATCCTCGGCGCGCTCGTCACGATCGCGGTCAGTGCGGTCGCGGGCGGACTGGCCGTACGGCGTGGGCTCGTGGCGGCGAAGGTCGCGGCGAAATGAGCACCGCGGCGTACGAGAAGTGGCTGGCGGCCCGGATTCCCGTCGTACCTGAGGATCTCGCGGTCAAGCACAAGGAGCTGGCGGCGGATCCGCTGCGGTTCCTGCGCGGGACGTACTACCTGTGGCTCGAGCGGGTCGCCGTACTCGCTCCGTCCGTGCTGGACGGCCCGCAGGTACCCACGGTCGGCGATCTCCACGTGCAGAACTTCGGGACGTGGCTCGACCACCGCGGCGTACGGCGGTGGGGCGTGAACGACTTCGACGAGCTGGCGTGGGGGCCGCCCGGGATCGACCTGCTCCGGCTGGCGGTTTCGGCGGTACTGACGCCGGAGGTGACGATCAGCCCGAAGCGGATCTGCCGCGTACTGCTCGACGAATGGCTGACGGCAAAGCCCGGCCCGGCCGTGGACCTGGCCGATGCGGGCGCAAAGCATCTGCGGGCGCTGGTCCCGAAGCCGATGCGTGCCGAGCGGTACTACGGCAAGCTCAAGGACGGTCCCGCAGCGGATCCGTCCGTCCTGCCGGCCGCCGTACGGAAGGCCGTGACCGTCCCGGATCCGTCATGGCACCGGCGGCTCGCCGGGACCGGGTCTCTCGGGCATCCGCGGCTGGTCGCGGTCGGCGCGGACATCGCCCGCGAGGTGAAGGTCGTGGGGCCGCCGACCTGCGAGTACGTCGACGTCGGGCTGCAGCCGGACGACCTGCTGTACGGGCGGATCCTGAGTACGGTCCGCGGGCCGGATCCGATGCGCCGGATCGACGGGTGGCAACTGCGCGCGCTGTCGCCGGACGTCGAGCGGATCACGATCGAGTCGCTGCGGCCGCGGGCCGTCGAGCTCGTACTGACGTCGATGGCGCGGGCGGCTGCCGACGTCCACGGGGCGCTTCCGCATCATCTGAAGGACGCGCGGCGGTACGTCGGGGCGCTGCCGTCGGGGTGGCTGCTCGAGGCGACGGAGCGGCTGGCGGCGGACACGAAGGCGCAGTACGAGCAGTACGCGGGGTGAAACGCCGGAAGGGCCGGCCCACCTGGACCGGCCCTTCCGTCGCTCTACTTGGTGCTTGTGGTCAGTCGCCGCCGCGGAGGATGGCGAGGATGCGCAGGATGTTCCAGTACAGCCAGACCAGCGTGACGGTCAGCGCGAACGCCGCGCGCCAGGCCTCGTTCTGCGGGGCGCCCTGGCGGATGCCCTGCTCGACCAGGTCGAAGTCGAGGATCAGGTTGAACACCGCGAGGCCCGCGCCGATCGCGGCGAACAGCAGACCCATCGGGCCGAAGCCGTTGATACCGGTGCTGACACCGAACAGGCTGAGCAGCAGGTTGATCAGCAGCACGCCGGCGAAGCCCATCGTGCCGATGACGACCATCCGGGTGAACTTCGGCGTCACCTTGATCGCGAAGTACTTGTAGGTGGCCAGGGTCAGGCCGGCCGTCACCATCGTGGCCAGCACCGCCTGCACGATGATGCCCGGGTCACCGACCCAGTGCGCGATGAACTTGCTGCCGATTCCGAGGAACACGCCCTCGGCCACGGCGTACAGCATCAAGAGCGCCGGGTTCACCTTGCGGGAGAACGACAGCACCATGGCGATCGCGAACGCGACCAGCGCGCCGGCGAGGAACGCAGGCGTGACCAGCGTCGCCGGGACCATCCACCACGCGACCGCGGCAGCAGCCACGACCACGGCAAGGGTGATCGCGGTCTTCACGATCACGTCGTCCAACGTCATGGGCCGGCTCGCGGCGGGAGCGCCTTGGTACTGCTGCGGGGGCATCCCCGACCCGCCGTACCCGTACCCGTTGGGAGCCTGCTGACCGTACGGAGCGGCCCCCGGATAGGCCTGCCCGTGGCCAGGCGCAAACGCATCCGACCGGTTCAGCACCGGGTTACTGCTCTGCATCATTCCTCCTGATGACCCACATCCGGGGCCGTATCGAGATACTACGACCCCATCCTGAACACAATCTGAGAATCCGACCGATATTTCCCAACCGAAACCCCAGCAAATACAGGAAATCAATCGGCCGCTGATGAAATTCCCGGAGCCGCGGCCTGCAGCCACCGCAGCCGCTCGGAGGCCAGCGGCCCCGCACCGGACCACAGCCAGCGGGCCAGCGTCCCCGGTTTCATCGGAAAGCTGAGATGCCGGATCCCCTCGGCCATCGCGGCGGCACCGAGAACCGGCAGCATCAGCAGATCCAGCCGCCGCATGAGCCACCGCGAGTAGACCGCCGACGCCGCGACGTGCAGCAGGATCCCGCCGCACACCGCGACCGGCCAAGCGACGTAGATCGGCCACACCGACAGCCCGGCAAGCATCAGCGCCGCTCCGACCACGAAGGTGGCACGCCTGAACCATCGGTGATGGCGAGGCACGCCCAGCCGGTAGGCCAACAGCGCCTGAGCAATCACGACGTCCAACGCCTCGACACACCACTTCTCCGCATCGGAACGTAGCTTCAGGTCTGGGCCGACCATTCCGTCGCTCACCTGGGCCGGTACTGTCCGCGGAGAGAGGTCGACCCGAGTGATCGCGGGCATCGGGCAGCCAACCGCCGCCGCGAGTTCGCCGACGCGCAGGAACAGTTGTTGGTCGTTCACATGCGGATCATCGGGTACGGCAGCCGGCGTGTTACGTCTTCAGACGTGGGGGTCGACGGCTTGTTTGGTGGTTAGGGCGGCGCCTACCTGGTCGGCGAGGGCTACGGCTACCAGGCGTTGTTCGAGGTCGGGGCGGGCGATGCGGGTGGCGGCGGTGAGGAGGAAGCGGCCGCGGGTCTCGCCGGCGTGCTGGACGGTCAGCTGGATCTCGGCGTTCGTCGGCAGGCCGTCGCGGTCCACCTTCAGCACATGAGATCCGCGGGTCACCGATCCGTCGGGGTTCAGCCGCGGCCCGCCGCCCTGGTTGCTGCCGGCAACGAACTTCACGCCGTCGATGCCCAGTACCGCGGTCAGCTCGGCGCGGACCTGTTCGATCAGGTCGTCGGTCGACCCGCCGGCGGCGACCGCCTGCGAGGTGGTGATCACGCCGTCCAGGTACCCGCGGCGCCGCGACGCCCTGGCTTGTTGCCGATGGCCCCAGATCGCCAGCTCGGTGACGACGCCACCGATCACCAGCAGCAGGATCGTCTGCTCGATGTCGTCGCTGCTGTCGATCGTGAAGGTGTTGTACGGCACGGTCAGGAAGAAGTCGAACCACACCGCGCTGCCGAGTGCCGCGAGTACACCGGGCAGCCGGATGCCGAAGGTGGCGACCGCGACCACCACAACCACCAGCAGCAGCGCGGCGTTCGCGTTGTCGAAGCTCCCCCGGAACGGCGCCAGCACCGCACAAACCGCCGGCGGAACAAGCAGCGCAGCAGCCAGCACCCAGTTGCGGTAGTTCTTCTCCACCCCTCTATTGACCCCCATCACCCCACACCGGATCAACAGTTCTCACAGGAGTCTGTTACCTCCACCTGAGCACCCTCTCAGATAACCGGTGGCTGCCCACGGGACCGCATGCGTAGGTTGCGGAACATGAATCAGGACAACGGAGTGGAGCAGAACCGCTTGTGGAACGCGGAAGTTGCGGCTCGGTACGACACTCCGGGGGTCGGGATGTTCGCGGCTGATGTCATCGGGTCGACCGTTGGCAAGCTGGCCGAGCTTGCCGCGGGTGGTCGGGCGTTGGAGTTCGCGATCGGTACGGGGCGGGTCGCCGTACCACTTGCTGAGCGCGGTATCCCGGTGAGTGGGATCGAGTTGTCGACGGCCATGCTCGCCCAGCTCCGTACGAAGAGCGACTCGATCCCCGTCGTCGTGGGTGACATGGCGACGGCGCGAGCGCCAGGCGAGTTCACGCTCGTGTACCTGGTCTACAACACGATCGCGAACCTGCTCACCCAGGAGGAGCAGGTCGCCTGCTTCCGGAACGCCGCCCGCCACCTCTCCCCCGGCGGCCGTTTCGTGATCGAACTCTGGGTCCCCGAACTCCGCCGACTCCCGCCCGGAATCCCGGCCACGGTAGGCATTGCCGATCCCGGGTACATCCTGCTCGACACGTACGACGTACTGAACCAGCACGTCGTCTCGCACCACTTCCACTTCGGCGAAGGCACCGAGGCGCACCTAGGCCGTACCCCGCACCGCTACATCTGGCCCGCCGAACTCGACCTGATGGCCCAACTCGCCGGCTTCACCAAAGAATCCCGCCACGCCGACTGGTCCGGCACCCCGTTCACCGCCGACTCCCCCTCCCACGTCACCGTCTACCGCCTGAGGGACCCTCTCGACAGGACGTATCACCAGACCGGGTAGTGCACCTGAGCGCTGCCACCCCCGCGTGTACACCGTCTCGCCGGTGCACTACCTGTCCAAATGGCACACACTTCCGGCCGACGGGGTAAGCGAACGGTTCGCGTGGTGGGGTGGTGGGCACCGGGCCTGGGGCCGCACCATGAGGGGATGAGAGGTCCCTCGAGTGGGGGATGTTCGGTGGGTGAGATCACTCGCGAGAGGGTTTGTGAAATCTTTCACGAGCGTTTAGCGTTGAAGTGAACATGAAGTCGGAGATCCACTCAGGGAGAGTGAACCCCATGACAGCCCAGGTGCCGCACATCCTCGTCGTCGGAGGCGGTTACGTCGGGATGTACACCGCGTACGGCCTGCGCCGCGCCGCCCGTCAGGGCCGGATCCGCGTCACGGTGGTCGACCCGCGGTCGGTGATGACCTACCAGCCGTTCCTGCCCGAGGCCGCGGCCGGATCGGTGGAGCCGCGGCACGTCGTGGTGCCGCTGCGCAAGACCCTCAAGGGCTGCCGCGTGGTGACCGGCCGGGTGACCGGCATCGACCACGCGCACAAGGTCGCCCGGGTCATGCCCGAAGAGGGCCCGGAGTACGAACTCGCGTACGACCAGATCGTCGTCGCGCTCGGCTCGATCGCCCGGACGCTGCCGATCCCCGGCCTGGCCGAGGAAGCGACCGGGTTCAAGAACGTCGAAGAGGCCATTGCCCTGCGCAACAAGGTGCTGGACCGGCTGGACGTCGCGTCGTCGCAGCCCGATCCGGCGCTGCGCAAGTCCGCGCTGACGTTCGTCTTCGTCGGCGGCGGGTACGCCGGCGTCGAGGCGTTCGCCGAGCTCGAGGACATGGCCCGCTACGCCACTCGCTACTACGACAACATCCAGCCCGAGGACATGCACTGGGTGCTGGTCGAGGCCACCAACCGGATCCTCCCGGAGGTCGGCGAGGACCTCGGCAAGTACACCGTGGACCAGCTCCGCAAGCGGAACATGGACATCCGGTTGGAGACCCGGCTGGAGTCCTGCGAGAAGGGCCACGTGATCCTCAGCGACGGCGACGAGTTCGACGCCGACACGATCGTCTGGACGGCCGGCGTGAAGGCCAACCCGGCGCTCGCCGCGACGGACTTCCCGCTGGACGAAAGGGGCCGGGTCAAGGCGCTGGCGAACCTGCGGATCGAGGGCGTCGACGACGCCTGGACCGCCGGTGACAACGCCGCCGTACCGGACCTCACCAGCGACACCGGTGCGTACTGCGCCCCGAACGCGCAGCACGCGGTCCGGCAGGCGAACCGCCTCGCCGCGAACATCCTCCGGGTCGTCGACGGCCAGCCGCCGCAGGACTACAAGCACAAGTACGTCGGCTCGGTCGCGAGCCTCGGCCTGCACAAGGGCGTCGCCCAGCTGTACGGCGTCAAGGTGAAGGGCTGGCTGGCCTGGTTCCTGCACCGGACGTACCACGTGTCCCGCGTGCCTACCCTGAACCGGAAGGCGCGGGTGATCCTGGACTGGACGCTGGCGCTGTTCTTCCGGCGCGAGGTGACCAGCCTGGGCAGCCTGCAGACCCCGAACGAGGAATTCCGCCGGGCGACGCAGTCCTGAGCAACACCCTCTGATCGGCCGGGGCCTCCAACTCGCCGGAGGCCCCGGCCTTCTACTCGTGCAGCAGGTCCGCGTCGTGCACGAGCAGCGCGATCTGCACGCGGTTGTTCAGGTCGAGTTTGGTGAGGATGCGCGACACGTGCGTCTTCACGGTCGGCACGCTGAGGTAGAGCGTCGCGCTGATCTCGGCGTTCGACTTGCCCTCGCCGACCGCGACGGCGATCTCGCGTTCGCGCTCGTTCAGCTGCCCGAGCCGGGCGACGGCCTTGGACTTGCGGCTGTCCTGGCCGGTGTCCGCGACCCGCGTGATCAGCCGTTTCGTGACGGCCGGCGACAGCACCGGCTGGCCGGCCGCGATCCGTCGTACCGACTCGACGATCTCCGCGGGCGGCGTGTCCTTCAGGATGAACCCGGCCGCGCCGGCGCGGAGCGCCCGGAGTACGTGCTCGTCGGCGTCGAACGTGGTGAGGATGACGACCTCGGGTGCGCCCGGCCGACGGCGTACGGCCTCGGTCGCGGTCAGGCCGTCGGTACCGGGCATCCGGATGTCCATCAGGATCACGTCCGGCGCGAGCCGCTCGATCAGCCTGTGGATACCGGAGCCGTCGCCCGCCTCCCCGACCACCCGGAGGTCCTCGGCGCCGCCCAGCATCAGCTTGAGCCCGGCCCGCAGCAATGGATCGTCGTCGACGATCAAAACCCGAATGGTCATGCGGGCCACGGTAACCAGGCGTAGAGGCGGAACTCGCCTTCGGGGGTGCGGCCGTGTTCGAGCCGGCCGTCGACGAGCGCGGCCCGTTCGCTCAGGCCCTTCAGTCCCTGGCCGTCCCCGCGCCGCCGGTTCGGTGCCGGGTTCCGCAACTCCACGGACAATCCGTTGCCCGGGGCACCTACCACGCTGACCGTCACGGGTTCGCCCGGTGCGTGCTTCACCGCGTTCGTCAGTCCTTCCTGGACGATCCGGTACGCCGTCCGGCCGACGTGCTCGGGCATCGGGCCGGCCGCCTCGAGGGTCAGCTCGACCGGGATCCCCGCCTCGCGCGAACCCTCCACCAGCCCGGGCAGGTCCGCGAACGCCGGCTGCGGCAGCTCGCCGACCGGCGCCCGCAGTACGCCGATCACCTCGCGGAGGTCCTGCAACGCCTGATGGGCCGAGGCACGGATGATCTCGGCGGCGCCGGCCACCTCCTCGGTGGACGCGTCCGGCCGGTACGCCAACGCGCCCGCATGCACGCTCAGCAGCGACAGCCGATGCCCGAGTACGTCGTGCATCTCCCGCGCGATCTCCTCCCGGGCCCGGAGCTGCGCCTGCTCGGCCTGCAGCGTCGCCACGGTCTCGGCGCGATCAGCCCGGTCGCGCAAGGTCTGCAGAAGCTGCCGGCGCGAGCGGATGTACTGCCCCCAGCCTGCGAGAGCGACGTACAGGATGACCGCGATGACGAGCAGTGTCTTCCAGTCTTGGATATGGCGGACCCTGGCGTAGGTGACGGTGGCGAGGAGGTTCGCCGCGAAGACCCAGATCGACGTCCGCCACGGCTTGTGGACGGCGACGGTCATGACCAGTACCAGCGTCGGCCCGGCGGCGGCGTCGGAGTACGTCGACACCGCGGCCGCGAGCAGCGCGAGCTGGACCGGCCAGCGGCGGCGGAACCACAGCGTCAGGCAGAGCGCCATCCCGGACCAGAAGTCGACCGCGAGCAGCATCCGCGGCACCGGGTCGGACTCGCCGTCGCTGTAGGTGAGCAGCGCGATCAGGATCGCGAGCACGAACGCGACGCTGTCCACGATCCAGTCGCGGGCGCTGCGTTTCGGGCTCATGGGACGAATGTAGCGGTGGGTAAGCGTTGGCTTGCGGTTTGCCGGTTGTCCGGATACCGAAGTCGGGTGCTGAGGTACTTAGGTAGCCCGGTAGGTTGCCGGGCATGAGTCAGCTCGCAGTCACCGTCATCGGCCCGGACCGCCCGGGCATCATCGCGGACGTCACCGAGGCCCTCGCCGGTACCGGGGTCAACCTCGAGGACTCCACGATGACGCTGCTGCGCGGCCACTTCGCGATGATGATCGTCTGCGCCGGGCCGTTCGACCAGGTCAAGGCGGCGCTCGAGCCGTTGCGCGGCGAGCTGGTGATCACGGTCCGGAAGATGGGTCCCGAGCACGAGCACGCGCCGATCGGGGCGCCGTACATGCTCAGCGTGCACGGCGCGGACCGGCCCGGCATCGTCGCCGCGGTGACCCGGATGATCGCGTCCGCGGGCGGCACTGTGACGGACATGTCGACCCGGCTGAGCGGCGGGCTGTACGTACTCACCGCCGAGGTCGAGCTGCCGCCGTCGGCCGAGCTGGAGATGCTGAACCGGGCACTGGAGATCACCGCCGAGGAGCTCGGCGTCGGCGTGACGCTGCGACCGGCGGAGAGCGACGACCTGTGATCACCGACTGGTCCCCCGCCCGGCTGGAGGTTCACGGTTCGGTGCTGGACGTCGTCCGCGCACCCCACCCCGTGCTCGCAACCGAGAGCGCGCCGGTCGACCCGCTCGACCCGGAAATGATCCAGCTCGCCGCCGACCTGGTCGCAACCATGCGCGTCTCCCCCGGCTGCGTCGGCCTCGCCGCGCCGCAGGTCGGTGTCGCGGCCCAGATGTTCTCGCTCGACGTGAGCGGTCACCCGAAAACGCGTACCTGCCACGGTGTCTTCGTACTCTGCAACGCGGTCGTCGTCGAAGCGTCCCGCAACGAGAAGGCCCGCGAGGGCTGCATGTCCGTCCCGGACTTCACCGGCGACGTGAAACGCGCGACCCGGCTGACGGTTGCGGGTGTCCTTCCCGGTACGACGGAACTGGTCACGATCACCACCGACGCCTTCGAGGCCCGCGCCCTGCAGCACGAGATCGACCACTGCAACGGCAAACTCTTCCTCGACCGGGTCGCCGGCGCCCACGCCGTGTACCCGCGGAAGACGTACCAGTAACGTACGCTCGTCCCCGGAGCCCGGGTGGCGGAACGGCAGACGCAGCGAGCTTAAACCTCGCGGCCCTAACAGGCATACGGGTTCGAATCCCGTCCCGGGCACAAGAACAGCCCGCTCAGCACCTCGGCGCGGGTTTGGGCTACTTATGCGGACTAGTCCATCTTGTTAGGCTGCGTTCCGTCGGTCGTGCTCACCGGAGGAGGCCTGGGATGGGGCTTGTGTTTGCCGATATGTCTGTGTCGGTTGATGGTTATGTGACGGGTCCCAACGACAGTCGTGAGAATCCTTTCGGGGACGGGGCTCAGGACCTGCACGCTTGGCTTCGGGCGAGTGCGAGTGATGAGGACCGGGCGCTCCTGAAGGAGACCGTCGACAGGGTGGGCGTCATCGTCATGGGTCGCCGTTCGTTCGAGAAGAACGAGGGTGACGGTGGCTGGGGAGACGCGGGTCCGATGGGTGACATCCCGTGCGTCGTGGTCACTCATCACGCACCGACCCGGGCGTACCCACCGGTGTTCACGTTCGCCCTCGACGGTGTGGAGAGCGCGATTCAGCAGGCCCAACAACTCGCGGGCGACAAGGACGTCCACCTCTTCGGCGCAACCGTCATGCAGCAGGCCCTGCCCCTCGGCCTGGTCGACGAACTCCACCTCCACGTGATGCCAGTCCTAGTCGGCGGAGGCACGCCACTGTTCGGCGCACTGGACTCGGCAATCACGCTCGAACGCATCAACGAAGTAGCCACCCCGGCGGCAACGCACCTGACGTTCCGCGTTCTCCGGTGACGGCGGCTACCGGCGGAAGAGGCCTAGGAAGTAGGCCATTGCGAGGGCGTCCAGGAGTAGGGCCAGCCAGGCGAGGGTTTTGCCTCGTTCGCCGGTTCGGCGGATGGTTTTCAGGGCCTGGATGCCGAGGATGATCGAGAGGGGCATGCAGAGCAGGGCTGTCGGGAGGGCTGCGATTGCCTTTGCGTTGACGCCGCGTTTCAGATTCTGCTCGGTGTACGGGCCGCGGTAGGGCGGGGCGACGTACGGGTCGGGGATGTCCTGATACCTGGGCTGCTCGTACGAGGGCTGATACGGCGGGGCTATGAACGGGTCCGCGTACGGCTGGCGAGGGGGTGGGGCGTACGTCGGCGTGGGGCCGGCAGTCCATTCGAACGGGTCGGCGGGCGGTTCGTCCGGAGGCGGGTCGGCGGTGGGAGGGGCCGGGGGTGGGCCGTCGAGGAGTTGGGCGTAGCCGGTGCGGCGCGCGGGGTCGGAGAGGATCTCGTACGCGCGGTTGAGTTTGGCCTGGTGGGACGCGTCGCCGCCGACGTCGGTGTGGTGGCTGCGGGACAGGCGGCGGTAGCTGCGGCGGATCTCGTCGGCGTCGGCGTCGCGGCGTACGCCGAGCAGCGTCCAGGGATCGGCACCCTCCAGGTCCCGGAAGTCCCGGCTCGAACTCATCGAGCGACGTCCGCCTGGTAACAGACCAGGTGCCAGGCGGCGTACTGCGGGTCAGTGCCGGCCGGCAGCGTCCGATGCCCGGAAGCGAACGTGACGGTGCGGTCGCCGGCGAGATACAACCACATGTCGAGGTCTTCCTCGTTGCCGTAGTAGTACGACCGGTAGTGCTTGATCGGCTGGGACCCGAGGAACGGCGTCTGCAGCCGCTGCTGCGCCTCCAGCGGAAGGTTGCCGAGGACACCGCGCATGTCCGACGTCAGCTCGAGCTGCGGCGCCGCGGGCGGCTGCTCGCCTTTCCCGCGTGACACCAGCGACCGCAGGCCGACCCGTGGCCGGGTGGGCAGCTGCTGTACGACGGCGTGTTTGAGGCTCGACGGTACGAACGGGTCGACGTGTACGGTCTGCGTTTTCTGACCGTGCTGGTTGACCTTCGGCGTGGTCACGGCGAGCCCGTTCGGCCCGAGTACGACGGCGTACGGGCGGTCGCGTTCGCGCTCGTGCAGATCGGCCCACCACTCGACGGCAGGCCCTACCTTGCGCTCGACGTACGTCTTGACGTCGTTCGACAGCTCGCCCCACCAGTGGAACCGGTCCGGGCTGGGCACGAACCCGAGCGACCTCGCCTCGTGCGCGCCGGGCAGGCTCGGCCCACCGCCGCCCTGCGAGCGCTCGACGCCACCTCCTGCGGGCCGCTGCGCGGCCGGGAAGCCCCGAGACTGCTCGGGCAGATTCTCACGACTCATGGGCGCCCCGTCTGCATAGTGGAAACCCTCCAACACCTCAGGGGGCACGGTCAACTTCGCTTCGGCGTACCTGTGGACAACTCCTTCGCACGGGTCAGGACCGCGTCCGTCATTGCCTCGGTGAGCTTGCCGGTGAAGGTGTTCTGCTGACTCGGATGGAAGCAGCCGAGGACCGTGACGTCGCCGTACGGCGTGCTGATCCGGTGCTCGACGCCGTGGCCGAACTTCGGTCGCGGTCGCGGTACGTCGGCTCCGAGCGCGACCAGTCCGGCGAGCAGAGCGTCGTACCCGAACTTGCCGAGGCAGACGACCGCGCGCGTACTGGGCAGGACCAGCTCGAGTTCGCTGCGATACCAGGGCGCGCAGGTGTCGCGCTCCTCCGGCGTGGGTTTGTTGGCCGGTGGTGCGCAGCGGACCGCGGCGATCATCCGGGTGCGGATCAGCTGCAGGCCGTCGCCGGCGTGTTCGCTCGTGGCCTGGTTCGCCAATCCGGTCCGGTGCAGCGCGGCGAACAGCCAGTCGCCGGAGCGGTCACCGGTGAAGACGCGACCGGTCCGGTTCCCGCCGTTCGCCGCCGGGGCGAGGCCGACGATCAGGATCTCCGGCTCGGCCACGCCCCAGCCCGCGATCGGCCGGCCCCAGTACGGCTGGTCCGCGAACGACTTGCGCTTGCCGACGGCAACATCTTCGCGCCACTCCACCAGCCGCGGGCAGGCCCGGCAGACCGACACCCTGGCGTCCAGCTCGGCCAGCTCGTCCGTCGCGGCGAGGTCGACGACCTCGCCGCGGCTGTGCGCCACCGGCGTGCCCGGCGCCGCCGGGTCCTCCGGCCACCCGGTGCCGGGTGGCACCGGACTCTCGAACAACTGCCCCGTCAACGGATGCGGAAGCTTCACCGGACCAGCGTAGAGACATCGGTGGGAAACTTTTGGCCGTATGCCGACCAAAAGTTTCCCCACCGGGTCAGGCGACCAGCTCCTCGGCTGGTTGGTCCAGCGGGGCTGCAGTCGTACGGCGTGCGGTGGGGATGGCGAGCGCGAGTACGACGGCCGCGGCCGCGAAGGCCGACAGCAGGTAGAAGGTGGTGGTGAAGCCCGACTCGGTGGGCAGGCCCGAGGCCTGGACGTGACCCGTGATGATCGAGCTCGCGAGGGCCGTACCGATCGAGCCGCCGATGGTACGGATGTTCGTGTTCATGCCGGTGGCCGCACCGGTCTGTTCGCGCGGTACGTTCTGCACGATCAGGCTGGTCATCGCGGCATACGCGAGGCCGAGGCCGACCCCGAACAGCGCGGTCGACAGCCCGACCTGCCACTGCGCGTCGTGGAACCGCGCGAACATCAGCGCCGCGACCAGGATCAGGGACGACCCCGACACGACCTGTGTCTTCGCGCTGAACCGCGCCGCGAGCGGGCCGCTGAACGATCCGGCGACCGCCATCGTGACGAGCATCGGCAGCATCAACAGCCCGGCCTGCGTGACGCTCGCTCCGAAGCCGAACCCGGCCGCCTTCGGGATCTGCAGGAACTGCGGGACGAACGCATACACCGCGAACATCGCGGCACCGAACAGCAGCGCCACCAGGTTCGTCGTCCACACCGCCGGGCGGCGCATCATCCGCATGTCGATCAGCGGGTTCCGCGAGCGCAGCTCGACCGCGATCCAGCCGGCGAGCAGTACCGCGGCCAGCGCGAACAGTCCGGTCGTACGGAAGGAAGTCCAGCCCCACGAGCGGCCGGTGCTCAACGGCAGCAGCAGCGCGATCAGCCAGCCGGACAGGAAGGTCGCGGCCAGCCAGTCGATCCGGCCGGGGATCCGGTTCGGGGACTCCGGGACGTAGCGCCGCACGAGGACCGTGGCGATCGCGACGACGGCCATCGGGATCCAGAACAGCCAGCGCCAGCCGAGCCACTCCACGATCGGGCCGGCGAGCACGATACCGAGCCCACCACCGGCGGCGATGATGGCCGAGACCACACCGACGACGGACGGCACACGCTCGGCCGGGAACTCGTCCCGGATGATCCCGAACGCCAACGGGAACACGGCGCCGCCGACGCCTTGGAAGACCCGGGCGGCGATCAGTACGCCGACGTTCGGCGCGAGGGCCGCGATCAGGCAGCCGACGGCGAGCGCGGCCAGCGCGACGAACAGCGTGCGCTCCTTGCCGGCCATGTCGCCGATCCGGCCGAGCAGCGGGGTTGCGACGGAGACCGCGAGCAGAAGTGCGGTGAACACCCAGGTGACCGTGCCCGGGGTGGTGTGCAGGTCGTGCTGGATGACGGGCAGCGCCGGGCTGACCAGCGACTGCAGCATGGAGAACGAGGCGACCACGGTGGCGAGTACCGCCAGGGTCACCCGGGGGTTGCCGGACCTGATGACAGGCATGCGGAAGTTCCTTAGGAAAGGGATGTCGACGCGCCGGGACCCGGCGCGGTTTCCCCGGCCTGATAAAGTCGAGGTATGCCTCCACTATAACGGAGGGGTACCTCCGGTACAACCTGGTTAAGGTGAGCAGATGGTGAGCGAGAACAGGCCGGCGTTGCAGGTCGACGTCCGGCGGCCGCAGCGGGCGGACGCGCGGCGGAACTTCGACGCGCTGCTCGCCGCCGCCCGGGACGCGTTCGCGAGCAAGGGCGTCGGGGCGTCGCTTGAGGACATCGCCCGCCAGGCCGGCGTCGGCATCGGCACCCTCTACCGGAACTTCCCGACCCGCCAGGACCTGCTCAACGCGGTGTACTTCGGCGAGATCGAGGAACTCTGCATCGCCGCGGACGAGGCGGCCGAGCTACCGCCGTGGGAGGCGCTGACGACCTGGCTGCAACGCTTCGTCGGGTACGCCGCGACCAAGCGCGCGATCTGGGAGTCGCTGAACCGCGAGGCCGACAACTTCCAGGCGGCCCGCGAGGCGATGTACGCAGCCGGCACGCCGCTGTTCGAGCGCGCGCAGGCAGCCGGCGAGGCCCGCAAGGACGTCTCCTTCGACGATCTGCTCCGGATGGTCAGCGGCCTGACCGCAGCCGGCTTCGTCGACCAGAACCAACGCGACCGCGTCCTCAACATCGCCCTCGACGGCGTCCGCGCTAGGTGAGGGAGAGCGCGACTCCGTCGAGGATGTCGTGTTCCGAGACGAGTACGTCCCGGACCGGGAGGCGGTCGACCAGGCGTTGGAGGATGACTGCGCCGGCGCCGATCACGTCCACGCGGCCCGGGTGGATCGACCGCACTGCCGCTCGGTCCGCACGGGTCGAGGTGGTCAGCCAGCCGGTCGCCGCGCGGAGCTGATCCGTTGTGAGGCGGGCGTGGTGGACAGCCGCGCGGTCGTACTGCGGGAGTCCCAGGGCGACTGCCGCGACCGTCGTGCTGGTACCGGCAACGCCGATCAGTGCGCGCGCCTCGGCGAGCGGGACCGTCGTGTGGTCGAGGAGCGCGTCGACGTCCTTCACGATCGCCGCCAGTTCGGCCGGGGTGGTCGGGTCGGTGGTGATGTGGCGTTCGGTGAGGCGTACGGAGCCGATGTCGAGGGACTCGGCTGCGATCACGCCGGTCCGGTCGCCGAGGATCAGTTCGGTGGAGCCGCCGCCGATGTCTGCCACCAGGTACGGCTGCGGGAGGTCGAGGGCGGTGGTCGCGCCGCGGAAGCTGAGTTCGGCTTCTTCTTGTCCGGTGATGATTTCCGGGCGTACGCCGAGGCGGTCTTCGATGCCGTTCAGGAAGGCGTCGCGGTTGGTGACGTCCCGGGCGGCGGAGGTCGCGACGAAGCGGATCCGGCCGACTGCCTGGGACTGGACAACAGCTGCGAAGTCCTCGGTCGCTTTGAACACCCGCTCCAGCGCTTCCGGTGCGAACGCCCCGGTGGCATCCACTCCCTGTCCCAGCCGAACGATCGTCATCCGCCGATCCACCTCGACCAACTCTCCGTCGACCAGGTCCGCAATCAGCAGACGGATCGAGTTCGTCCCACAATCAACCGCTGCAACCCTCACCACCCCCGCCCCCCGTGGGGGCGGGCAGCCAAGCTCCGGCCGCGCGGGCGCAGCGGGTGCGGCGCGGGCGGCGGGTGCGGCGCGGGGCCCGGGTGCGGCGCGGGTGGCGGGTGCGGCGCGGGGCCCGGGCTGCCGGGCTCAGACACAGGGGCCTCGACGGGCCCAGTCCTCCAGGGCGTCAAGGGTCTCGTCGCCGAGGGGGTTGACGCCTGGGCCTGCGGCGAGGGAGTGGCCGGCCAGGACGTGGAGGCATTTGACTCGGGTGGGCATGCCGCCGGCGGTGATGCTGGCGATTTCCTCGACGTGTTCGATCGACTCGCGGTGGGCCAGGTACGACTCGTGCGCCGCGCGGTAGCGGGCAGCCAGGTCCTCGTCCTCGGCCAGGCGGTCGGTCATCTCCTTCATCAGCCCGGACGCCTCCAGCGTGCCGATCGCGGACGCGAGGCGCGGGCAGGTCACGTAGTACGTCGTCGGGAACGGCGTACCGTCCGGCAGCCTCGGTTCGGTCTCGACCACGTCGGGGAGACCACAGCCGCAGCGGTGCGCGACCGAACGGATACCGCGGGCGGTCCGGCCCAGCTGCTTGCTGACTGCTTCCTGATCGGTAGGGCTGACGCTCACCGGGTCACCTTAGGCGACGGGGTGATGAGCTCCGCCGGTGTGGGTGTCGGCGTCGGCTTGACGGCCGGCGCCGGCGGGGTGCCCGCGCCCTGCACGCTGCCCCACAGCTTCGTGTACCAGGTCGGCTTCTGCGCGTCCGCCGTACCGTCCGAGGGCGTGGTCGGCTCCGGCGGGGCGCCGAGCGGCTTCCCGTCCGCGCCGATCACCCGGTACCCGACCTCGCCGGGCATCACCCAGCCGAGCCGCTGCCGCGCCTGCGCCTTCACGTACGCGTCGTCGCCCCAGCGGGTGATCTCGTCGTTCAGCTCGCCGACCCGCTTCTGCCGGTCCCGGATCTCCTGGTTCAGCGCGCTGATCTGCTGGTGCTGGTCGAACCACACCCGCAGGCTCTGCGCGTACGACACGATCAACGCACCCAGGACGAGCAGTACGACCGCCGCCCGGCCGGTCAGGTTGCGGGACCCCCTGGTCCGCGCCGGCTCGGCGGGCGTACCGGCCGTACGGCGTTTGGGGGCCTCGCCCCGCCGGGCCGGTGGACGCGACTGGGTCCGGCTCGACGGACGCGAGCCGGGGCGTGCACCGGAATCCCGACGGGACGGCATACAGCAAACCTCCTGATTTAACCCTGGAAGCGCGGGAAGGCCGAGCGACCGGCGTACGTCGCCGCGTCGTCGAGCTCCTCCTCGATCCGGAGCAGCTGGTTGTACTTCGCGACCCGGTCGGTCCGGGCCGGGGCGCCGGACTTGATCTGGCCGCAGTTGGTCGCCACCGCGAGGTCGGCGATCGTGGTGTCCTCGGTCTCACCGGAACGGTGGCTCATCATGCAGGTGAACCCGCTGCGGTGCGCCAGGTCGACGGCGTCCAGCGTCTCGGTCAGCGAGCCGATCTGGTTCACCTTGACCAGCAGGCTGTTCGCCGCCCGCTCGGTGATGCCGCGCTGCAGCCGCTCGACGTTGGTGACGAACAGGTCGTCGCCGACGATCTGGATCTTGCTGCCGAGCTCGCCGGTCATCGACTTCCAGCCGTCCCAGTCCTCCTCGTTCAGCGGGTCCTCGATCGAGACGATCGGGTACGACGACACCAGGTCGGCGTAGTACGCGATCATCTCGTCGGCGGACTTCTTGCCGCCCTCGAACGCGTACACACCTTCGGTGAAGAACTCGCTCGCCGCGACGTCCATCGCCAGCGCGATGTCCTTGCCCGGCTGCAGGCCGGCCTTCTCGATCGCGGTCAGGATCAGGTCCAGCGCGTCCCGGTTGCTCGGCAGGCTCGGCGCGAAACCGCCCTCGTCGCCGAGGCCGGTGGACAGGCCGCGCTCCTTCAGCACCGCCTTCAGCGCGTGGTAGACGCCTGCACCCTGCATCAGCGCCTCGCCGTAGGTCGCCGCGCCGATCGGGGCGATCATGAACTCCTGGACGTCGACGTTGCTGTCCGCGTGCGCGCCGCCGTTGAGGATGTTCATCATCGGCACCGGCAGCACGTGCGCGTTCGGCCCGCCGACGTAGCGGAACAGGGGCAGGCCGGAGCTGTCCGCGGCGGCCTTCGCGACCGCCAGGCTGACGCCGAGGATCGCGTTCGCGCCGAGCTTGGCCTTGTTCGGGGTGCCGTCCAGGTCGAGGAGCGCCTGGTCGATCAGCCGCTGCTCGTGGACGTCGTACCCGACGATCTCCTTGTCGATGTCCTCGAGGATCGCGGTGACGGCCTTCTGCACGCCCTTGCCGCTGTACCGCTCCTTGTCGCCGTCCCGCAGCTCGACGGCCTCGAACTGGCCGGTGGACGCGCCCGACGGGACGGCCGCACGGGCGATGGTGTCGTCGTCGAGCAGAACCTCGACCTCGACAGTGGGGTTGCCGCGCGAGTCGAGGATCTCGCGCGCGCCGACGGCCTCGATGGTGGCCACATTGACTCCCAAGTTCTCGATGACGAATCGCTCTGAGCCTAGTCCCCAGACCAGCAGGCTCAGTGGACCGCGTCGACCCTTACGATCGCACCCGGAGGTACCTCGCGCGTCAGTAACACTCCGTTGGGGGCCCGATAGACCGCGAGATTGCCCGGATCCACGCCCAGCAAGACTTCTACGCTCGTACGCCGACCGACGTGACTGTCCTTCGCGGGCGCGAGGTGTACGTGGGTACGTCGCCCCGGCCGGAGCCCCTCCCGCCGGATCGCCGCGAGCGCAGCGCGATTCGTCCCGTGCCAGAGCAGCCCGTCGGGATACACCCGTTCCCAACTGTTCTCCAAGGCTTCACGTGTCACGGGCATGTGTTCGAGTGAGTGCCCCTGGCACGCGCGGATCCGCTCGCCGTCGACCTGCAGCCGCTGCTTGTCGTTCTCCCTTACCGCAATGTCCAGGCGGTCGCGGGTCATCCCCAGGAGCCGCAGCACGTCGGGGATTGCCGCCCAGCCGGCGGTACTCATTGTGAGGTGGCGTTCACCGGCTGTGTGGCGGAGGAGTTTGGAGATGGCGCGGCTGTCGCGGCTCATGTCAGCGCCCTCCTCAATGCGTCCACCCGGTCGTCGCGGGCCGGTCTGGTGATCACGTAGTACCTGACCGGTGGGAGGTCCTTCACGGGAATCTTCCGTACGGCGCTCGTCGTACGGACCGAACCGTTCACGACCGCCGGTCCTATACCGAGACGGACGAACTGGACCAGCAGTTCCCACCCTTCCGCCTCTACCGCGACGGACCAGCGGATGCCCTGGTCGAGCAGGCTCCGCTCCAGTTGCTGGCGATGCGGACGGTCCCGCGGTGGTACGACGAGAGCCTCGTCCTGGAGGTCCTTCAACCGGACGGTACGCCGGCCCGCCAGGCGGTGGTCGTTCCGCACGATGAGCGTCTGCGGGAACTTCCCGATGAGCGTGCAGTCGAGGTCCGCGGGCGGGATGCCGAGCGCGGTCACGCCGACGTCCGCGTCACCTCCGCGTACGGCGGTCAGGGTCGCCGCGGCGTCGCCGGTCCGCAGTACGAGCTCCTTGCCGCGGGACAGGTAGCGGCGGAGTGGGTCGCCGAGCAGGTACAGGTACGCACCGGAGCCGGCCATCAGCACCAGCGGGCGTGGTGGGGCGGCGTCGAGGGTGCGCAGGAAGTCCGCAGTCCGATCGCGCGTGTCGTTGGCGAACGCAGCAAGCCGTTCGCCGGCGCCGGTCAACATCAGCTGGCGACCGTGCTTCTCGTACAGCTGGGTTTCGAGGCGAGCTTCGAGCTTCCGGATGCGCGTGTGCAACGCCGGCTGACTCACATGCAGCTCTTCCGCGGCACGGGTGAAGTTCCGGTGCCGGGCGAACACCGCGAACGCCTGCAGATCCTCAGCAATCAACTCCATCACTTGAAACTATAGCTATGTCGATAAGAACTAGTTCTGCTGAATGGCTGCGACACCGACGCTGGACGTATGAACAAACTCGGAATCGATATCGGTCGCGTGATCATCGCCGGAGGGTCCGGCGCGGGTGACACGTCGTTCTTCTCCGGCGACACCGCCGCGATGCTCCGTACGCCTGCCGTGCCGGGCGCCTTCGAGGCGATCGCCCGCCTGGTGCCGCGGTTCGATGAGACCTGGCTGGTCTCGAAGTGCGGTCCGCGGATCCAGCGACGCTCCACCGAATGGTTGCTTCATCACCGCTTCTTCGAACGGACCGGCATCCCGCCGGAACACGTCCGCTTCTGCCTACGCCGACCCGAGAAAGCCATCCACTGTGCGGAGCTCGGCATCACGCATTTCGTCGACGACAAGCCGGATGTGATCGCCGCGATCGCCCCCGCAGTCCCCCACCGCTACCTCTTCAAGGACTGGAAGTGGACCGAGACAGCGATCCGGACCGATCTACAAGCCGAACGATCGGCGGGCGTCGGTTAGACCTTTGTCGTTGTCGGCCGGGCCGGAGATGCCGGTGAGGAGGTTGGTGGTGATGCGCCAGGCGAAGTAGCCGGCCTGGACGGCGTAGCGGACGCGGAGGAAGACGTCCAGACCGCGGTCCACCTCGGCGGTCAGGTCGGGGCGGCGGTTCAGGTACGCCGGTACGACGTCGCGGCCGACGTACATCGCCGCGGACGCGACGTCGTACAGGATCGGGCCGCGCATCGCGCTGCCCCAGTCGATCAACCCGACCCGGCCGTTGTCCTGCCGACGGAACGCCTCCGCAGCCGGGTCGCCGTGCAACCACGACCACGAGACCGGGCCCAGCGAGACAGCATCCGCAATCGCAGACGAGACAGCTGGACGGATCCACGGCTCGAGATCCAGCGACTCCTCGAACGGCATGAGGAAACGGAGCCAGTCCGCCGTGTCGCCGGACTCGAGCGGCGCAGCCGAATGCACCCGCCCAAGCACGTCCCCGATCGCGACCTGATCCGAAGGCACCAGCTCGTCCCCGTCGACGTACTCCATTACCGCCACCTGCCGCCCGTCGACCCGTTCCACCAGCCGCCCACGCCTACTCGCCCGCGGCCGCCCGGTGATCACCCCCGCGTCGTCCAGCCGTACCGCCAACTCCAACCCCGGCCCGAACGCCGCATCGTCGCCCCCAACCGCCTTCAACACCACCCGATCGACCCCACACATCGCCAGCCACGTCGCCGAGTTCATCCCACCAACCAACACCTCCACCCCAGACACCTCCAGCCCCCAGAGCTCCCCCAGTACCTCCGCAACGTCCACAGGCGCCACCCTCTCAGCCCCACCGCCCTCAGCACCTGCTTTTCGCCTTGCGAGGACGCGCCGCGATGTGGCGGTCTGCCAGGTGCTGAACGGCATCGTGGTCGAACCCCGGACTCATGCACTCGGCGAGCGCCCGTCGTGCCGGCGGACCGGCTCTGACACCAGCAGTCAATCGCCCTTCAACATGCCGGTGCGGTGGGCAACGGCGGCCGCTTCGGTGCGGGTCGCGACGCCGAGCTTGCGGAGGATGCGGGCGACGTGGGTGGCGACGGTGTTCGGGGAGACGAACAGCTCGCGGGCGATCTCGGCGTTGGACAGGCCGCGGGCGAGGGTTCGCAGTACGACCAGTTCGCGTTCGGTCAGGCCGTGCGCCGCGGGCTCTTCCCGGGTCGGGGCGGATATGCCCGCGCGCTGCGTGAGGTCATCGATCTCGCTGAGCAAGGGCTCAGCCGCGAGGTGCGTCGCGAGCCCGCGTGCTTCGTCGAGTCGGCGCCGGGCTCCGGGTTTGTTGTTCGAGCGCAGCGCGGCGGCCGCGCCTCCGACCAGCGCCTGAGCCAACTCGTACACGTCGTGGACCACGCGCCAGGCGTTGGCTGCCGTGTCCCAGGCCGCGACGGTTCCGGTATCGAAGGCGTCCGCGGTCCGCAACACCGCATCGACGATCGGCCACCGATCCAGGCCCGGCAGGTTCTTCCGCAGCAGGTCCGATCGCGTAGGCACCTGCCGCCGTTGTCCGGCGACAGTCCGTTCCAACTGCAGCGCCGCAAGGCAGAGCCGCGCCGTGACCACCACGTCGGCCGCCGGCCAGTCGGGCATCACTTCGAGCGCCTCGGCCAGCAGCCGATCGGCCGTGGGTACGTCGCCGGTGCCGACCGCGAGCGCCAGCTGCACGGGCAGTCGCTGCAGTCCGACTTCGCTGGCTACCCCCGACGGCGGTATCGCCATCTGCGCGAGTTGGCCTGCTGCCTCGTCGTACCTGCCGCGCCGTACGGCGATGATCGCGACCTCCATCCGCAGCGCCGCGTCGTACCACGGCGGCGGACCGTCCGCGAGCGCGTTGTCCACCAGCTCGAGGGCCTCGTCCCAGCGCCCGAGCGAGATCAGCACCTCGGCCCGGTTCTGCGCCAGCATCGAGCCTCTGGCCCGCATCCGGCCCCACTGCTCCGCCTGCTGCTCGGCCCCTGCGAGGAGAACATCCGCCTCCTCGGGGCGCCCGGCATCGGCGATCGCCCGCCCTTCCCACTGCAGCGACGTGAGGTACGTGTGCTGATCGCCGCAGGCCTCAGCCGCCCGCCGCGCGTCCTGCATGAGCTGCTGAACCACTGCGGGGCCGCCGTCGGTGTGCAAGGCGATGCCACCGACGGCCAGCCGGGCGTCGGCGAGCGCCTGATCGTCACCGGTGGTCTCCGCAAGCTCGAGCGCCTGCGCCGCGTGCCGGCTCATCTCCGGTCCTGGCATACCGACCAGCTCGGTGAATGCCAGACCGGACAGCAGCCGGCTGCGCAGTACGTCGTCGGCTCCCGGTGGCACCAGCTGCACGGCGTGGGTCAGGTCATCGCTCCCGGTGCCGTCGATCCGGCATCGCAACAAGCCGCGCAGCCGAAGGAGTGCGGCCACCCGGAGAGGTTCGGTGTCCGGATCGAGAACCGCCAGCGCCGCGGTCGCATGCTCCGCCCCGGTCCGAGAGCGACCGGCGGTGTACGACGCGGCGGCAGCGACCTCGTGTACAGCCGCGTAGCTCACACCGATCAGGTCAGCGGCAGCGCCGACCTCAGGCCACAGTTCGAGGACCCGGTCGAGCATGTTGAGCTGCTCGTCGTAGGCGTACTGCCGCTCGGCTGTCACGGCGGCCCGCCACGCCGCCACCAGCGCCTTGTCGGGCTGCCGGGCCACGGACCAGTGTTCGGCGAGGGCCGCAGGCGATCCAGTCCCGGCCTCGATCGCCTCCGCGAACAGGGCATGCAAGCGTCGGCGTTCGCCTGGTAGCAGGGCGCCGTACACGGCTTCCCGGATCAGGTCGTGCCGGATCACGTACTCGGTGTCCGACACCGAGACCTGGTTGCGCTCGATCAGCTCGCGGACGGCGTCGTCCGCCGGCTCGCCCGATACCTCGGACAGCAGGTCGTCCGAGACCGCACCACCGGCCACCGCGATCGTCGCGAGTACCTTGTGCGCGGCCGGTGAAAGGTCGGCGATCCGGTTCAGCAGCAGGTCGTTCAGTCCTTCGGACGACGCCGTACCGGACGCGTACAGGGCCTCCACGAAGAGCGGGTTCCCGCTGCTGCGACGGTGGATCTCGCTGCTCGCGACGGCATCCGGCGTACGACCGTCGAGTGCCGCGAGCAGCTCGCTGACCTCCTTCCGGCCCAGCGGTTCCAGCTCGAGCTGAAGCACCTCGGCGCGCCGGCCCAGCTCGGACAGCAGTTGCCGGGTCGGGTGGCCCGAGGGCAGCTCGCCGGTACGCATGGTGGCGATCAGCAGTACGGCGGAGGCGCTGAGGTTCCGTACCAGGTAGACGAACAGCTCACGGCTGGACGCGTCCGCCCAATGCAGATCCTCCACCACCACGACGAGCGGACGTTCGGCCGCCACCTGCTGGAGCAGGCCGAGGACCTCACCGAACAGCCGCACATGACCCGCCGGCCCTTCCGGCAGGGACAGCTCCGGCAGCCACCCGGCGAGTGCCGTACCGCCGGACGGCAGCGCCTCCGTCAGCTGGTCCGGACCCCACTCACGCAGCAGGTTGCGCAGGATCGCCAGGAACGGCACCCACGGCGTACCCTCCGCGCCGAGTTCGAGGCAGCCACCCGTCAGCACCATCGGCTCGCCGGCGCACCCCGCGACCGCGGTCGAAACCAGGCGCGACTTGCCGATCCCGGCCTCCCCCGAGACGAGCACCGTGACCGGCTCCCCGGCACAGGCCCGTTCGTACGCGCCACGCAGAGCGTCGAGCTCCGTCCTGCGGCTGATCAACACCGGACTGACTGCGGCCCCCATTCGGCCATCCTCGCATCCCCCGGGTCCCGGACTCGATGTCGTCAGATCTGGTGACGACCAGGGCGGGTGTCGACGGCGAGAGTTTGAAGCACCTTCCAACTCCCGAGGAGAACATCATGAATCGCACTGTGGTCGGCAACATCTCGCTGTCCCTCGACGGCCGGATCAACGGGCCCGGCGGGGACTACGACATGGGCTGGATCGCGCCGCACGCCGTCACGCCGGGGTCGCTCGCGCACATGATCCGGGTGACGTCGCCGGCGACCACCGCGCTGCTGGGCCGGAAGAACTACCAGGGCTTCGGCGGGTACTGGCCGACGGTCGCCGACGACGAGGCCGCGCCGGCGGAGAGCCGGGCGTTCTCGCGCTGGCTGAACGACGTCGAGAAGGTCGTGTTCTCGACCACGCTGGACGAGGCGCCGTGGCAGCACAGCCGGATCGCCGGCACCGACCCGGTCGCCACGGTCAAGGAGCTCCGCCAGCAGGACGGCGGCGACATCGTCGTACTGGCCAGCTCCAGCATCATCCGTACGCTGCTCGCGGCCGGCGAACTCGACCGCCTGTCAGTCACGCTCTGCCCGGAGCTGGTCGGCGGCGGCGTGACGCTCTTCGACGAGACCGTCGCGCCCTCGTCGTGGACCCTCACCGACTCCACCCCCACCGAATCCGGCGCCCTCTGCCTCCTGTACGACCGCAAATCCTGAGGTCGCCGGACGGCGGCGGGGAAACTTTTGTCCACCTGGTGCAACTTTGTTTCCCCGCAACCGCGCGCTCAGGCGGTGGATTCGGTGGCGCGGATCTGGTCGGCGAGGGCGCCGACGGCGGTCCGGAGTGCCTGTTCGGCGTCGACCCCGCGGGCGCGCGCCTCGCGGACGAGCTCCAGGAGCTGCGCACCGAGGTCCTCGTCGCCGACGGCTGGCGGTTCGGACGGGAGAACCTTGGCGGCGCGGCCGAGGACCTTGTCGGCGAGGGCCAGGGCGGGGAGGGCGAGTGGGATGCCTTCGAGGACCGAGGAGCGCTGTTTCTCGGCGGCCTTGATGGTTTCCCAGTTGGCTTCGACCGCGGCCGCGTCCGCCGCGTCGACGGAACCGAAGACGTGCGGGTGCCGGCGGATCAGCTTCTCGACGATGCCGCCGGCCACGTCGTCGATCGTGAAGCCCTCGTCGCCCGCGTCCTCGGCGACACGCGAGTGGAACGCCACCTGCAGGAGCAGGTCGCCGAGCTCCTCGCGGAGGTGTTCGCGGTCGCCGGTGTCGATCGCCTCGAGGGTCTCGTACGTCTCCTCGAGCAGGTACTTCGCCAGGCTCTCGTGGGTCTGCTCCTGGTCCCACGGACAGTTCCGCCGTAGCCGGTCCATCACCCGAACCAGGTCGATCAGCCTCGCCCCGGGTACGTCGTACGACCCGTGCAAGATCTCCACGTCGTACCCCGGCCGCGGCTCCCGCGCCAACTGATCAGCCACCACCCGCAGCAACCCAGGCTCCCCGTCGTCCCCCACCAGCCAGGCAACCTGCCGCCCCTCCGCCGCAGCCGCCGACAACCACCCCCAGTGCTCGGCAACCCCACCGTCAACCTGCGTGACAGGAAGCCCCGACCCCACCACGGCCTCCACATCCGCCCGCAAAACCCGCCCGGCCCCTGCGGGGCCGGGAAGGGAGGAAGCACCAGCAGCACCAGCGCTGGCGGGGCTGCCGGCGCTGGCGGCAGCACCAGCGCTGGCCGAGGTGCCGGCGCTGGCGGGGCTGCCCGCGGTTGAGGGGGTGCCGGCAGCGCCGATCTCGATGGCGTCGGCGAGTGCTGTCCAGGCGGCCCGCGTGAGTAGGCCCGGTGCCACGCGGGGGCTGGTCAGGACGACCTTGATGCCGCCCTTCGCGTCACCAGGCATCAAGCGGCCTCAGCCCTGGCCCTGGCCTTGGGCCTGGGATTGTTGGGCGGCGTCTTCGGCGGCCTTGCGCTTGGCGGCGGTCTGGGCGGACTCCTTGGACAGCGAGCCGGAGATCGTGCTGTCCAGGGTGCCGTCGCTCCACTTGCCGAACCGCGGCGCGATCGACACGTCGATGTCCTTCGACGCGTCCCGGACCGCGAGCACACCCTGCTGCAGCTTGGTCTGGTCCTGAAGGTCCTTGACGGTGCCACCGGCAAGCTTGACCGTGATCATCGACGCGTTACCGACCGCGTTCAGGAAGTCGCGGGTCTTCGGGTCGCTCTGGAACTTCGAGAACATCGCCTGGTCGTCACCGACCGCGTTCAGCGCCGCGGCGCTGGTCTCCGCGGGGCTGACCGTGATCGACTTCTGCTGCCCGACCTCGGCGACCAGCGCGTTGCTGACCAGCGTGTTCAGCGCGGCGGTCGAGTTGAAGTTCTGCCCGAGGGCCGTGGTCACCGCCCGCGAGGTGCTGTCGACGTCGCCGATGCTGATCTCGGTCTTGCCGACGACGGCTGCCGCGCCCGGGTGCGTGCCCGCCGCGCAGCCGCCGGTCAGCAGCGCCATCACCGCGACAGCCGCCACCGCACCGAGTGCCCGAAGCCGTGTGCTCACCGAATCTCCTCGTATCTCACTAAAGGTCTACGCCGGCACCACAATAGGTTCGGCGATCACGTCGTCGATCAAGCGGGTGCACCACTGCAGCAGCTCCTGGTCGCGAAGCGGCTGCCCGCCGATCTGCCGGGTGGCAGGTCTCGGCACCAGAATGGTATGCAACTGCGGCTTCACCAGACTCTTCGGGTACAGCCTGTTCAGCCGCAGCACCTTCGAATCGGGCAGCTCGACCGGCCCGAACCGGATCAGGTTGCCCTGCAGCGTGACGTCGTGCAGCCCCGCCCGGCGGGCGTGGTTGCGGAACTTCGCCACCTCGATCAGGTTCAGCACCGCCTGCGGAATGTCGCCGTACCGGTCGTGCAACTCCTCGACCAGCTCCGCGATCCCGTCCTCGTCCCGGACGGCCGCCAGCCGCTGGTACATCTCCAGTCGGAGCCGCTGCGACGGGATGTAGTCGTGCGGCAGGTGCGCGTCGATCGGCAGCTCGATCTTGACCTCGGGCTCCTCGGCCTGGGTGTCGCCGCGGTACTCCGCGACCGCCTCGCCGACGAGCCGGACGTACAGGTCGAAGCCGACGTCCGCGATGTGCCCGGACTGTTCGCCGCCGAGCAGGTTGCCGGCGCCGCGGATCTCCAGGTCCTTCATCGCGACCGCCATCCCGCCACCGAGGTCGGCGTGCTGGGCGATCGTCGCGAGCCGGTCGTGCGCGGTCTCGGTGAGCGGCTTCTCCGGCGGGAAGAAGAAGTACGCGTACGCCCGCTCGCGGCCACGGCCCACCCGCCCGCGCAACTGGTGCAGCTGGGACAGGCCCAGCAGGTCGGACCGTTCGACGATCATCGTGTTCGCGTTCGAGATGTCGATCCCGGACTCGACGATCGTCGTACACACGATCACGTCCGAGCGCTTCTCCCAGAAGTCCTGGATCACGCTCTCCAGGGTGTGCTCGTTCATCTGGCCGTGGGCCACTGAAACGCGTGCCTCGGGGACCAGTTGGCGGATCCGGGCGGCCGCCTTCTCGATCGTGTTCACCCGGTTGTGGACGACGAAGATCTGACCCTCGCGGAGCAGTTCGCGCCGGATCGCGGCGGTCACCTGGTGCTCGTCGTACGCGCCGACGAACGTCAGCACCGGGTGCCGTTCCTCCGGCGGGGTGGCGATCGTGGACATCTCGCGGATGCCGGTGATCGACATCTCCAGCGTCCGCGGGATCGGCGTCGCGGACATCGTCAGTACGTCGACCGCGGTCCGCAGCCGCTTCAGCTGCTCCTTGTGCTCGACGCCGAACCGCTGCTCCTCGTCGACGATCACCAGGCCGAGGTCCTTGAACTGCACCTCGCCGGACAGCAACCGGTGCGTACCGATCACGACGTCGACGGACCCGTCGGCGAGCCCCTCGAGCGCATCCTTGGCCTCGCGCTCGGTCTGGAACCGCGACAGCGGCGCCACGTTCACCGGGAACGCGGCGTACCGCTCGGCGAACGTCGCGTAGTGCTGCTGCACGAGCAGCGTCGTCGGCACGAGTACGGCGACCTGCTTGCCGTCCTGCACCGCCTTGAACGCGGCCCGGACGGCGATCTCGGTCTTGCCGTAGCCGACGTCACCGCAGACGATCCGGTCCATCGGCATGACGCGTTCCATGTCGTGCTTGACGTCGTCGATGGTGGCGAGCTGGTCGGGCGTCTCCACGAACGGGAACGCGTCCTCGAGCTCACGCTGCCACGGCGTGTCCTTCGCGAACGCGTGCCCCTTGGTCGCCTGGCGGGCCGCGTACAGCTTGATCAGCTCGCCGGCGATCTGCCGGACCGCCTTGCGGGCGCGGCCCTTGCGCTTGGCCCAGTCGCCGCCGCCCATCTTGTCCAGGGTCGGCTGTTCGCCGCCGACGTACCGGGTGACCTGGTCGAGCTGGTCGGTCGGTACGTACAACCGGTCGCCCGGCTGCCCGCGCTTGCTCGGCGCGAACTCGATCACGACGTACTCGCGGGTCGCCTTCTGCGAGCCGGTGCCCACGGTCCGCTGCATCATCTCGACGTACCGGCCGACACCGTGCTGTTCGTGCACGACGAAGTCGCCGGGCTGCAGCTCCAGCGGGTCGATCGTCTTCTTCCGGCGCGACGGCATCCGTTGCTGGGAACGGCGTTCGGCCGCGGACCGCTGGCCGGCCAGGTCGTTCTCGGTGAGGACCGCGAACTTGATGCCGTCGGCAATGAACCCGTGGTCGAGCTGCCCCTGCGAGATCAGCACCACGCCCGGCTCCGGGATCTCGTCGATGCCCTCGACCGTCCGTGCGGGCAGCTCCGCCTCGGAGAAGACCTCGGCCAGGCGCTGCGCCGGACCGTGTCCTTCGGTCACACAGACGACCCGCCAGCCGTCGCGCAACCAGCCGCGGATGTCCTCCGCCGCCTGCGCGGTCTCACCGCGGTACGGGTCGACCTCGTGCACCGCGAGGATCCTGCTCGTGACCGCACCCGCCTCGGTGTCGATGTCGAACGCGATCCGCTCGCCCATCGAGTCCCGCAGCTCCGGGCCCTCGTCGACGGGCGCCGCCGCGAACGGCGACAGGCTCCACCACGCGAGCCCCTTGGCCAGCGCATGCGCACGGACATCGCCCAGCGACATGTACGCCGCCGCGCCCAGGTCGATCGGCGCCTCACCACCACCGGCGGCCGCGGCCCACGACGCCTCCAGGAACTCCTGGCTGGTCGCGACCAGGTCGTGCGCCCGCGCGCGGACCCGTTCCGGGTCGCTGACGACGACGTGCGTACCGGCCGGCATCAGGTCGACCAGCAGCTCCATCCGGTCGACCAGCACCGGCGCCAGCGACTCCATCCCCTCGACCGCGTGGCCCTCGGCAAGCTTCTCGAACAGCTCGGCCAGCTCGGGGTGTTCCTTAGCGAGTACGCCGGCCCGTGCGCGGACCTCGTCGGTGAGCAGCAACTCACGGCAAGGCGGCGCCCACAGACCGTGCTCGGCGATCTCCAGCGAACGCTGGTCGGCGACCGCGAAGTACCGGACCTCCTCGACGTCGTCGCCGAAGAAGTCCACCCGCAGCGGGTGTTCCTCGGTCGGCGGGAACACGTCGATGATGCCGCCGCGGACCGCGAACTCGCCGCGCCGCTCGACCAGGTCGACCCGGTGGTACGCCGCGCCCGCGAGCCGCTCGACGACGTCGTCGAGCTCGACCGTGTCGCCGACGTGCAGCTGTACGGGCTTCAGGTCCGCGAGACCGGCGACCTGGGGCTGCAATACGGATCGCACCGGCGCGACCAGGATCTTGATCGGCCCCGTCGTCTCGTCGGACGGGTCCGGGTGCACCAGGCGACGCAGTACGGCCAGACGCCGGCCGACCGTGTCGGACCGCGGGCTCAGACGCTCGTGCGGAAGGGTCTCCCAGGCGGGGTAGTACGCGACCGTACCGGGCTCCTCGACGAGGCACTGCAGCGCCTCGGTGAGCTCCTCGGCCTCGCGGAACGTCGCGGTGACCGCGAGGACCGGGCGGTCGGCGCCGTTCTGCGCGGCGGCGATCGCGGCCAGCAGGACCGGCCGCACCGGGCCGGGCGCGCTCAGGTCGAGGGTCGTGGCGCCGTCGGCGCGGGCGTCACGGACGGCCTCGGACACCACCGGATCGGTGATCAGGGTGTCGACCAGACCGGTCAGTTTCACGAGTTGTACTTCCCTTGGGTGGACTCGAGGCCGTCGGTGAGCAGGGACTCGACGGCGTCCGCGGTCCGGTCCACGGCGAACGGGAGGTCCTTGCGTTCGGCCGCGGAGAACTCGTTGAGGACGAAGTCGGCGGGCGCCTGCCGGCCCGGCGGACGACCCACACCGAACCGGACTCGATAGTACTCACCGGTGCCAAGCGATTTCCGCACCGATTTCAGCCCGTTGTGGCCGTTGTCGCCGCCACCGAACTTGCACCGCAGGACGCCGAAGTCGATGTCCAGCTCGTCATGCACGACGACCAGGTTGGCCGGGTCCAGCTTGAAGAACTTCAGCAGCCCGGAGACCGGGCCGCCGGACTCGTTCATGTACGCTCGGGGCTTGGCCAGTACCGTGCGCAGGCCGCTGATCCGGGTCTCGATCACCTCGGCCTTGACCTGCTTGCTCTGCTTCCACTTCGCCCCGGTCCGGGCGGCCAGCTCGTCGGCGACCAGGTGCCCGATGTTGTGCCGGGTGCGGGCATACGAAGGGCCGGGATTCCCCAGTCCGACGACCAACCACACGTCGTCCGCCACGGATCCCGGCCCTCTCTTCGCGCTGTCGTACGGGAGATTACTCCGCGGCGGCGGCCACCGGCTCCTCGGCTGCGGTCGGCTCGTCCTTCTCGATGCCGGCCTCGGCCTCGGCCTCGGCCAGCTCGCCCTCGAGCTGCTCGGCGGTCGGCTGCGCGGTGACGTTCACGATCAGGGTGTCCGGCTCGATCGCCAGCGTGGAACCGGCCGGCAGGGTCAGGTCGGACGCGTGGATCTGGGCGCCGATCTCGAGGCCCTCGATCGAGACGACGATGCTCTCCGGGATGTGGGTGGCCTCGGCCTCGACCAGGACCGTGGCGTGCTCGGTGACGACCAGCGCGTCCGAGACGGCCTCGCCCTCGAGGTGCACGGCGACCTCGACCTGGACCTTCTCGCCACGCTTGACGATGACCAGGTCGACGTGCTCGATGAAGCCCTTCAGCGGGTCGCGCTGGACCTGCTTCGGCAGCGCGAGGTGCGATTCGCCGCCCTCGACCTCGATCAGCAGCAGGGCGTTGGCGGTCTTCAGGGCCAGCATGGTGTCGTGACCGGGCAGCGTGATGTGCACCGGGTCACTGCCGTGGCCGTAGAGGACGGCGGGAACCTTGTTGTCCCGGCGGATTCGGCGGGCAGCCCCCTTGCCGAACTCCGTACGCGATTCGGCTTGGATCTTGACCTCGGCCACGACTGAACTCCTCAAAAGCGTTGCGGTGATCTGTTGTCTGGATAACTCGGCTGCGGCCTCAGCGGGCGCCTGCTGACCCCGGAGAAGGCGTCAGGCAACGAACCACCGCGTCGATCACGGAGCCGCGCCCTGCACATCTCGGGGGGCGTCCCTCGCCGAGGCAACCAAAACAGTCTACCCACGAGCGCGCCCAGACGGGAAATCCGTCCTCCAACGACACTTTGCTCCGAGTACGACGACCGTCCAGGTGACCCGTTTCCGGCTCAGCTGAGCCTGGTCCAGACCTCGCGGAGTGCGCGGGCGGCATTCCCCTCGAGGCCGGCGGCGTCGAGGGTTTCGGCGAGTTCGTCGAACTCGGGACCCCAGCGCCAGGCGACCGCGCGGAGCTGGTCGGGGAGGTTCGGGTCCTTCAGCGAGCCGCCGTCGGCGCGGGTCTGCTGGGCGACGAGCGCCTCGGTGACGCCGTGCTTCCCGGCGAGCTGGAACGCCAGGACCGCCAGCGCCGCCTTGCCCTTGTTGTAGAGCGCGTACGACGACTTCGCAGCACTGGCCGCGCCAGGCTCCGCGCCGACCACCATCGGGGTCACCGCGGTGCCGGCCCACAGCGCCGCGACCTGGTCGGCTGCCGTACCCGACAGCATCAGGTGGGTCGGACTGGGACCACCGGTCGGCGGCGGTCCGACCACGCCGGCGTCGACGAACGTCGCCTCGGGTACGGCGGCCTGCGCCGCGCGGAGCGACGTCGGCGACAGCGGATTCGCCTCGACGTACAGGCCGGTGAACCCTTCCCGCCCGACCTGCTGCGCGATGTCGACGGCGCCCTGCGGGGCGCACGAACACAGGACGACCTCGGCTTCGCCGACGGCTTCCGCGAACGGCGTACCGATCAACCCCGCCTCGTCGGCCCGCGCCTTCGAGGCCTCGCTACGGCCGTCCGGGACCCAGTGCACCTCGTGCCCGGCCGCCACCAGCTGAGCGGCCAGCTTCGACCCCATCGCACCGGGGTGGAAGACCGCAATCCGCATGTCAGGCGCGGCCGTCGAACAGGCTGGTGACCGAGCCGTCCTCGAAGACCTCGCGGATGGCGCGGCTGATCAGGGGCGCGATCGACAGCTCGGTGAGCTTGTCGAAGCGGCGCTCCTCGGCGATCGGCAGCGTGTTCGTCACGATCACCTCGCTGGCCTGGCAGTTCTTCAGCCGGTCCACCGCGGGACCGGACAGGATCGCGTGCGTGGCCGCGATCACGACCCCCGCGGCGCCTTCGGCGTACAGCGCGTCGGCGGCCTTGGTGATCGTGCCGGCGGTGTCGATCATGTCGTCGACCAGGATGCAGACCCGGCCCTTGACCTCACCGACGACCCGGTTCGCGACCGTCTCGTTCGGCCGGTCGATGTCCCGGGTCTTGTGGATGAACGCCAGCGGGGCCCCGCCGAGGCGGGCGGACCACTGCTCGGCGACCTTGATCCGGCCGGCGTCCGGCGAGACGACCGCGAGCTGCTGGTCGCCGTACTTCTGCGCCACGTAGTCGGCCAGGATCGGCAGCGCCATCAGGTGGTCCACCGGGCCGTCGAAGAAGCCCTGGATCTGCGAGGTGTGCAGATCCACGCAGATCAGCCGGTTCGCGCCCGCGGTCTTGAACAGGTCGGCCATCAGCCGGGCCGAGATCGGTTCCCGGCCGCGGTGCTTCTTGTCCTGCCGGGCGTACCCGTAGAACGGGAGCACCACGGTGATCCGCTTGGCCGACGCCCGCTTCAGCGCGTCGACCATGATCAGCTGCTCCATGATCCACTCGTTGATCGGCGAGGTGTGGCTCTGGATCACGAACGCGTCGCTGCCCCGGACCGACTCCTCGAACCGGACGTAGATCTCGCCGTTGGCGAAGTCGTACGCCTGGGTCGGGACCAGCCCCGACCCGAGCTCGGTGGCCACCTCCTCGGCGAGACCGGGATGCGCCCGGCCGGAGAAAACCATCAGGTTCTTCTCGGTGGTTCGTTTCATCCCGCTCATCGCCCGCGCCTCCCGTTGAACTGTCTTACTCAGGCCTGCTCGTCCGCGGCGGTGCCTTCGGCCTGCTCGGCCAGCGCCGCCTCGGCCGCCGCGGCGGTCTTGGTGCCGGCCCGCTTGCGCGCGACCCAGCCCTTGATGTTGCGCTGCCGCCCGCGGGCGACCGCGATCTCGCCCGGGCCGACGTCCTCGGTGAGTGCCGTACCGGCCGCCAGGTACGCGCCGTCGGCGATCGTCCGCGGCGCGACCAGTACCGAGTTGCTGCCGATGAACGAGTACTTGCCGACGTGCGTCGGGTGCTTCGCGACCCCGTCGTAGTTCGCGAAGATCGTGCCGGCGCCGATGTTCGCGCCCTCGCCGATGGTCGCGTCGCCGGCGTAGGTCAGGTGCGGGACCTTGGCGCCGTCGCCGATGGTGGAGTTCTTGGTCTCGACGAAGGTGCCGATCTTGCCCTTCACGCCGAGCCTGGTGCCCGGGCGCAGGTACGCGAACGGGCCGACGGACGCGCCGTCGCCGATCACCGCCAGTGAGCCGTGGGTCCGGATGATCGTGGCGTTCTCGCCGACCTCGACGTCGGTCAGCGTGGTGTCCGGGCCGATCGACGTACCGCTGCCGACCACGGTCGCGCCGTGCAGCTGGGTGTTCGGCAGCAGCGTGACGTCGCGGGCCAGGTCCACGGTCTGGTCGACCCAGGTGGTGTTCGGGTCGACGATCGTGACGCCTTCGCGCATGTGCCGGGTGAGCGTACGGCGGTTCAGCTCGGCGCGGAGCGTGGCGAGCTGGACGCGGTCATTCACGCCCTCGGTCTGCATGGCGTCGTCGGTGACGTGCGAACCGACCCGCTTGCCGTCGCTCCGGGCGATGCCGAGGACATCGGTCAGGTACAGCTCGCCCTGCGCGTTGTCGGTGGTCAGGCGGCTCAGGCCGTCACGCAGCGTAGCCGCATCGAAGACGTAGATGCCGGCGTTGATCTCGTCGATCGCCCGCTGCTCGGGGGTGGCGTCCTTGTGCTCGACGATCGCGGCGACGGTGCCGTCGGTGGCCAGGACGATCCGGCCGTACCCGGTCGGGTCGGCGACCCGGGCGGTGAGCACGGTGACGGCGTTCCCGTCCTTGTCGTGGGCGGCGACCAGGTCGTGCAGGGTCTCCGCCTCGAGCAGCGGTACGTCACCCGACGTGACGATCACGGACCCGTCGAAGCTGTCCGGTACGGCGGTCAGACCGGCCCGTACGGCGTCGCCCGTACCCAGCTGCTGCTCCTGGACGGCCGTCCGCGCGTCCGGGTCGACCGTCTTCAGGTGTTCCTCGACCAGTTCGCGGCCGTTGCCGACCACGACCACGAGGTGTTCGGGGGTGAGCGCCCGGGCGGTGAGCACGGCATGACCGACGAGACTGCGCCCGCCGATCTCGTGCAACACCTTCGGGGTCGACGATTTCATCCGGGTCCCCAGACCGGCGGCCATGATGACGACCGCCGCGGGGCGATGGGAAGTCACGCGGTCTTCTCCTCGAGTTCCCTGCGAGTTCTTTCAACCAGTATCAACACAGGCACCCGAAACAGCGCCCGCGCAAGCCTACTTGCTCGCAAGAACCACCACCCCCCACCCCACCCGAGAGCGATCTCACGCCCCGAACACTCAGCTACTTGGCGTAGGCGGCGAGGGCGGTGAAGGGGGTGGTGGTGGAGGGGGCGGTCATGCCTACGGTCCAGAGGCGGTCGTTGGTGAGGGTGATGGCGGTGAGGGTGCCGGTGGCTGCTTTCGGGGCGGGGGCGGGGACGAACTTCGTTCCGCTCAGCTGGAGGACGTACGGCTTCGCCACCGTGTTCGGGCCCTCGAAGCGCTCACCGACCGCGATCGGGCGGTTGTTCCGGAGTACGACGTCGTACAGCTGGGCCATACCCGTCGGCGCGGCGACCTGCGTCCACTTGGTGCCGTTGTAGTGCATCGCGAGCGGCTTGATGCCCGACATGTACTGGACACCCACGAGCCAGATGTCCCTCGGGCCGGCGGCCGCCATCCCGGTCGGGATCTGGGAGCCGTTCGTCGGGAGGTCCTTCACCACGGTCCAGCGCTTGCCGTCGAAGTGCGCGAGGCCGGCGTTCAGGCCGAGCCAGGCGTTCTTCGCGGACAGGACCGAAAGCACGTTCCCGTTGATCGACGCGTCGAGCCCGGTGTTCAGCGCCTGCCACTTACCGCCCGCGTACCGGTACACGACGGCACGCTCCTTGCCGCCGACATTCGCCCAGCCGGTGATCCACGCCGACGAGTCCGGGGCGAGTACGACGTCGTCGAACGAACCGGTCGGTACGGCGGGCGGCTTCACGATCTGCCACTTCGTACCGTTCCAGTGCATCGCGAGCGGCTTCGGCTGGTCCGGGTTCGTACGGTCCTCGCCGACGGCCCAGACGTTCTTCGCGGTCCCGACGGCGACACTCTCCAGGACGGCGTTCGTCTGCACCGGCTGCGCGGTCGCCTTCCAGGTCCTGCCGTCCCAGCGCATCGCCAGCGGCCGCTGGTCCTGGAAGTCCTGCACCTGATCACCACCCACCGCCCAGGTTCCGCCCGCGCCGGTCGCGACGTCGTTGAACGTGGCGGGCTGCCGATGCGTCGGAGTCGTTGCCCACTGCAACGGTCCTTCGATGGCCGGCCGGGCGGTCGCCGGTACGACTGCGATCGTGGTGCCGAGCAGACCGGCCGTCAGCGTGAGCATGCCTGTCCTGAGTTTCACTGGAATCCCCTCCGAGTCAGCGTGTGCGTACACCTCACCGACGCCGCCACACCCGCGCCGCGTTACACCCTGATCTCTGCCAACCTGGGAACCATGGCACTCACCCTCGGAGCAATCATCCTGAACGTCCCCGCGACCGGACCGGCTGCCGAGTTCTGGCGCGCGGCCCTCGGCTTCACCGGGCAAGCCGGAAACCCCGACTTCCTGCTCCCGCCCGCGAACGCACGCCCGACCCGGCTCCACCTCGACGAGGGCGACCGTACCCACCTCGATCTCTGGGTCGAGGACTCGACGATGGACGCCGAAGTGGAACGCCTGGTCGGGCTCGGCGCCGAACGGATCGAGTGGACCTACCCGCCGGACGCCGACTTCGTCGTACTGAAAGCCCCCGACGGCACCGTCTTCTGCGTCATCTCGTGAGCAGCGCGCTGACCTCGGGTGTGTTGAAGAACTTCGCGGTCAGCGGGAGACCGCTGTCGCGGTCGTACGGGTCGTCGTCGTGTGCGTTGGCGATGATCAACGAGTACGCGCAGCGGTAGACAAGCAGTTGTACGGGGTCGTACCCGAGCCTGGCCGCGAACGCCGAGTCGTACGCCGCCTCGATCTCACGTACTCGTGGTGACCACAGGTCGATCACGCTCGCCGTCGCGGCCGCCTCGAACACCGGATCCCCCGCCATCGTGAGCAACCCGAAGTCGAGCAACGTCACCGGCCGAAGGTCTTCGTCGACAAGGATGTTCCCACTCGTCACATCCCCGTGGACGAGCCGCGCGTCCGGCTCCTTCAGCTCCCGCAGCAGTTTCAGCAGCCCGTCGAGCTTCGCATCGAAGTCGTCGATCACTGCCGCCAACTGCACCCCGAACCGCTCCGTCCGCCGTCGGATCAGTCCGGTGATCGCCTCGGTCCACGACAGGTCCGCGCTCCGGAACGGATCCGTCTCGTCGAGCACGGCCAGCCGTCGCAGCACCTCAGGCGCCTCAACCTGCGAGAGCGCCTCGACAACCTCGACAACGCAGTCCCGTCCGCGCTCCCACCCCGGCTCACCGTACGCCGCCGCGACCGTATGCAACGGCGCACCCGGCAGCTCTTCCTCAACCGTGACCCAGTGCCTGCCCGGCCGACGCAACTCCAACATCCGCGGCGTCGCGTACGGCAGCCGCCCATCGATCGCGTCGTACAACTCCTTCAGCGTCCGCAGCTCCCGTTCCTGCGCATGAAACCAGACCTTCGCGACCTTCCCTGCCCCGAGCCGATACACCACCCCCTGCATCCCGATTGCAAGCTCTTCAGGTTCCCGATAACCAAGCTGCTGCAGCTGCTGGGTGTACGACATACCCGCGACCCTACTGGCCCGGAACCGTTCAACTGAACGGGTTTTCGGCGAAGGAGAGACCGCCGCGGGTTGTGAGCGGGAGGTACTGGTGGCGGCTGTGGACCGGTTCGGTGCGGAGGTACTGGGTGTAGCCAGGAGCGCGTAGGCGGAGGTCGAAGTTGTGGCCTTCTAGGTGCCACAAGGGATCGGGGCGGTCGTCCGGTGGGGCGAGGCGGTGGACAGCGTCGAGGTCGAGGAGCTCGTTGGCCGGGGCCAGGTCGCCGGTGACGTCCCAGGCCTCGTCGAAGACCAGCGTCGCCGGGGCGATCCAGAACGTGAAGGTGCCGTCCTCCGGCGGTACCCAGCGGGTGATGTAGTCGAGGTCGAACAGCACGCGCTGCCAGGGGAAACCGTCGTCGCGAACGCCGATGCTCAGTGCGTGGACGCGGCAGTCGTGCCAACCCATCTCGTCGAAGTCGGCGTCGGTCCAGGTGGCCTTCATGGGCACAGTATTTCTGTCGGTGGGACCTGACATGGTTCGTGGATGGGTGAGTTTGTGGATGTCGGGGACGTGACGTTGTACGTGCGGGAGCTCGGGCAGCCGCGCGGGAGGCCTGCTGTGGTGGTGATGCACGGCGGGCCGGACGTCGGCCATGGGTACCTGGTGCCCGGGTTCGAGCCGTTGGCGCGGGACCACCACGTGGTGCTGTTCGACTTCCGCGGGTGCGGGCGGAGCAGTCGCGGGCTGCCGGACGACGACCTTCAGCCGGAGTACGTCATCCGGGACACGCATCGGCTGATCTCGCGGCTCGGGCTCGGCGCCGTCGACCTGGTGGGGTTCTCCACTGGCGGGCGGGCGGCGATGCAGTTCGTCGACCAGCATCCGGAACAGGTACGGCGGTTGGTGCTCGCGTCGACGTCGGCGTACCCGTTGGCAGACGCCGCGCCGTACTTGGCCGACTGGCCCGAGTACCACCGCCGCCAACGGATCGAGGACGAGGCGAACGGGGCCTTGCGCAACTCGACGGTTTTCGTCTGGGACCTGGACCGCGCGCCGGAATACCTGCGACTGCTCGAATCCCTGGACACCGATCTCGGCGACTGGTCCGAGGAGCGAGCGCGCAACGGGCTCATGCACCCGTGGTGCACCCGTGAGCCCGAACAGATCCTCCGCGAATTCGCCGAACCGATCCTGATCCTCCATGGCGAAAAGGACATGGGCTTCCCCGTCCAACTGGCACAGCGGCTGCACGCCGCGGTCCCGAGCAGGTTGGAGGTGATTCCCGGCACCGCCCACATGTGCCACTTCGAACAGCCCGAGACCTGGGCCGGCCACATCCGCACGTTCCTCGCCGCCTGAAAACAGGTAGCGCGGAGCGGCGGCACCGTCGAGAATCCTTGCGCTCTTTGTCCGGCCGTCCTGTGAGGCGGTGGGTGTCCTGTGAGGCACGAGAAGGAGATGGTTGTTCGTGGGACGTTTCAGCCTGCCCAGAGGTCCGGTCAGATCGCTGGCTGCGGCCGGGTTGTTGAACAGCGTCGGCGACGGTGCCTTCGCAACGATCAGCGTCATTTACCTGGTGAAGTACGTCGGGCTGTCGGCTCACGAGGTCGCGCTCGGGTTGACGATCGCCGGAGCGGTCGCGCTGCTGGTCGGCGTACCGCTCGGGATGCTGGGCGATCGCGTCGGCGCGCGGCCGGTGTTCGTGGGGCTGTGCCTGGTCGAGGGGTGTGCGGTCCTCGCGTACGGCGAGGTCGCGGGCTGGTGGTCGTTCCTGGTCGTCGCCGTGTTTGCGGTGACGGCGACGCGGGCGACGGCCGGCGTACGCAACGGGTTCATCGCGCAGTTGACGATGGGCGCCGAGCGGCTGCGCGTCCGGGCGTACCTGCGTTCCGTCAACAACACCGGCACCGCGATCGGCGCGGCGCTCGGCGGCCTTGCCTTGCTCGGCTCGTCGGGGATGTTGCTCCGGGTGCTGCTGATCGGTGATGCGCTGACGTTCGTGATCGTGGCGATCGTGGTCAGCAGGATCCCGTACCGCCGGACTCGGTCCGCTGCGGGCGGACTTCGTACGGTCGTCGGCAACTGGGCGTTCCTGACCGCGAGCCTGTTGCAGGGGCTGCTGTCGATCAACAGCACGCTGCTGACGGTCGCGCTGCCGCTGTGGATCGTCACGCGCGGCGTGGTGCCGAACGAGACGGTCAGCCTGCTCGTGGGCGGCTCCACCGTGCTCGGCATCCTGTTGCAGGTACCGGTGAGCGGGCTCGCGGACAGCCCGCGCGGGGCGGTGCGCAGTACGGCTGCGGCTGGAGCGCTGGCCGGAGCGGCTTGCCTGATCTACATGACGTCCGCGGGCGCGGGCCGTACGGCGGCGGCGTTGGTGCTGCTGTGCGCGGGAAGCGCCGTACGGCTGCTCGGCGAACTGCTGCAGACGTCGGGTGGGTGGTCGATGTCGTTCTCGGCGCCACCGCCTGGGCGCGAGTGCACGTACCAGGCGGTCTACTCGAGCGCGTTCACAGTCGCCACGGCGCTCGGCCCGTTGCTCGCGGGCTGGATCGCGTCGCAGCCGGACGGTCGCGGCTGGTTGGCGGCCGCGGCTCTCTTCGTCGTGATCGGGTTGCTGGCAGCAACGACCAGCGCAGCTGTGTTCCGCCGCCGGGAGGTCACGTAGGCTCCGGTGTCGTGCTGGAGACGCGGCTGGACCTGGACCGGATTCGTGCGGCTCGACAGGTGATCGATCCGGTGTTCCTGGACAGCCCGCTGTACCGGTGCGAGGCGCTGGAGCCGCTGCTCGGGTGCTCGGTGAACATCAAACTCGAGACCGCGAATCCGGTCCGCAGCTTCAAGGGCCGCGGTACGGAGGTCGTCGCGGACCAGTTGGCTCGCGGCGACTCGCGCGCTGTCGTCTGCGCGAGCGCCGGCAACCTCGGCCAGGCGCTCGCCTGGTCCGCTCGGCACCGCGGGCTGGACGTCACGGTGGTCGCCTCCCGCTTCGCGACGCCGGCCAAACTCGAGCGCATCCGCGCCCTCGGCGCCAAGCTCGAACTCGTGGAGGGCGACCACGAACTGGCCCGCGACCGCGCCGCCGCGATCGCTCGGCACGACGGAATCCGCCTCCTCGAAGACAGCCTCGACCTGGAAACCTGCGAAGGCGCCGCCACGATCGGCCTCGAACTACTGGACTCCTTCGAGCCTTACGCCGGCGGACCTGGCCGACCGGCCGTGCTGATTGCGCTCGGTGGTGGGGCGATGGCAACCGGAATCGGCTACGTACTGAAGCTGCTCGCCCCACACGTCGAGGTGATCTGCGTACAACCACATGGCGCGCCCGCCTTGACCCGCTCCTGGCACGAACGCCGCGTAGTCACCACTGACACCATCGACACCATCGCCGACGGCGTAGCAGGCCGCCGCCCGATCCCCGAGGTCCTCGACGACCTCCTGATCGTCGCCGACGACGCCGTACTCGTCGAGGAATCCTCAATCATCACCGCCATGCAACTACTCCACAGCCAAGCCGGCCTGATCACCGAACCGTCGGCCGCCCTAGGCATCGCCGCAATCCTCGAATCCCCCACCCGCTACGCCAACCGCCCCATCACCACCATCATCTGCGGCAGCAACGTAGACCAGTCCAAATACCGCAACTGGCTCACCACCTGATCCGGCTACTTGGCCAGGCCGATGATGAGTTGGTTTGCGTACGGCGGGTAGGACGAGAGGTAGAAGTTCTGGACCTTCGAGCCATGCAGGAAGGCATTCCGGGCGTAGACCAGTGGGACAATCGGCGCGTCCTGCATGATCTCCTTGTCCACCGCGCCCCACAAACTGGCCGCCTTGGCGCGGTCGGTCTCGGCCGTCGCTGCCGCGATCGCCGAGTCGACAGCGGGGTTGGAGTACCGCGAGAGGTTGTAGCCGCCGTTACCGATCTCCGACGACGCAAACAACGGCTCGATGTTGCCGATCGCACTCGGGAAGTCCGGCAGCCAACTGGACACCGTCAGGTCGAAGTCGGCCTTGTTACCGGTGATCACCTCGGTAAGCGGCTCGATGTCCAGCGGCTTGATCTGGACGTTGATCCCGGCCCGCTTCAGCCCTTGCTGGATCGCTTGGGCGACACTCAGCCACTGGGGATCGTTGATCGAGTCAAGCACCAGATTCAGGTTGCGCACTCCAGCGGCCTGCAACACCTGCTTGGCCTTGTCGGGATCGCCCGCCGGCGGTGCCTGGTACAGGTCGTACTTGTTGTACCCGTCGATGCCCGGCGTGATCAGGGCGCTGGCAAGTTCACCGCCGTACTCAGCACCGCCGACGGCGACCTGCACCGCCTGCTTGTCCACGGCGTACTCGATCGCCTTCCGCACCGCCGGGTTCGACAGCGCCGGCCGCTTCGTGTTCATCGCCAGATACTCGAGCGCACCAGCCGGCGACGTCGCCACCCGCGCCTTGACGGCTGGGTTCCCGGTGATCGTGGGGATCAGCGCGGCCGGCACCGACGCACCAGTCGTAGCGGCGAACTTGTCGTCGCCGGTGTCCGCGATCAGGCGCTGATTGACCACATTCGACTGCAGACCCATGTCGACCACGATCGCGTCGGGCAGGCCGGTGCGCGCAGGGTCGGTCGACTTGTCCCAGTTCGGGTTCCGCTCCAGCTCGAGCTTCGAACCGGGCGAATACGACTTCACCTGGTACGGGCCGCTCGCGACCGGCTTCTCGCCGTAGTGCGCCGGGTCGGTGTCCGCCGTCTTCGGGACGGGCGAGAACGCCGGCATGCTGACGATCCACGGCCAGTCGCCGTACGGCTTGTTCAGCTTGAAAACCACGGTCGACTCATCGGGCGTCTCGATCGACGCCAGCTCACCGCCCTTGTACGGACCGGTGTACTTGTCGCCGCCGACCAGCAGCGACTTGTGGTACCCGAGCCCGCCGGACAGCTCCGGCGCGAACGACCGCTCCACGCCGTACTTGATGTCGGCGGCAACGATCGGCGAGCCGTCGGAGTACTTCAGGCCGGGCTTCAGCTTGTACGTCCACGTCTTGCCACCGTCGCTCACCTGACCGGTGTCGGTGGCCAGGTCCGGCACCAGCTCGGTGGCCTTGTTCGGGTCGGTCTTCCACGACGTCAGACTGCGCAATACCAGATGGATCGAGCTGATCGCCAGGTTCTGGCTCTTCGCCGGATCGAGGCTGATCTCCTTGTTTGTCACGAGGATATGAAAAGTCCCGCCCTGCTCGGCGGCCGCGGTGCTGCCGCTCGACACGGTCTTGGTGTTGGCATTGCAGGCCGACAACCATCCGGCTGACAGCGCCAACACGGCCGCAACCACACCCGCTCGCGTTCTGCGTTTCATCTGATTCTCTCTCCAGGCATGAGAGCTCAACTCGGCGCCGCACACGTACAGTTGTGAGTTTCTTCTCCGTCGCGTGCAGATACAAGTCCGCAGAAAGCCTGAAACTACTTGTAGCAGGCAACCCTTTTCTCGAAGGCAAGAAACTTACTCCGCGGGGTCGGCCGGTAGCACAATTGCCACCAAGCCAAGGGCCTCCGCGCGTGCGACGGCCTCGGCCCGCGTCGACGCGCCGAGTTTCTCCATGATCGCCGCCACATGCGTCTCGACCGTGCGCACCGAGAGGACCATGCGGGTCGCTATCTCGGCATTCGTCAGGCCTTCCGCAAGCAGATGAACGACCTCGGCCTGCCGTCGGCTCAGACCACCGGGGTTGCTAAGTGTTGCGGCTGTCGGTCCTCGAGGTACACGCTGCACGCCGAGCTCGCGAAGGCGCTGCCGGATCCGGCGGGCCAACGGACGCCCGCCGAGCGCGTCCAGGATCGACAGCGCCGCGAGCAGGTCCTCGGGATCGGAGCTCTGAGACAGCGCAAGCGCTTCCTCGTACGGGCAGCCGGCCGCGCGCCAGATCTTGGCCGCCTGCTGCCACTTACCGTCGGCAAGCAGGTCGTAGGGATGGTCCGAGCGATACGGCTGGATCGGCAGACCGTTGGCCCGCGCCCAGTACCCGAGTTCTGCGGTCTGAGATTTCGAACCGAACTTCCGTACTTCCTCATAAAGCGCCACAAAGGAGTAGGGCGCCGGTTCACCCGTCAACCAACTGGCCTCGAGCGTTGCAATTGCTACGGGTGCAAGAACTGGCGGGCCAAGTTCCGAGGCACCGGACCAGGCCGACGCGAGCAACGCACTGCTGTCTTGACCACGCCGTTGCCGCAGTTGAGCAAGGATCGCGAGCGCTCCCGAGCGCGTGGTCGATTGCGCCGTGGCAGCCAGCTCCGCTTCCCGTTCTGCGCTGTCCCATGCACCACGCGCCAGGTCGATGATGCTGCGGTGCAGATGCATCTGACGCCGGAAGCCGTCGAGCTCTCCATCGCGGGCCATCTCGATCGCTGCATCAAGGCGACGCTCGGCTTCTGCGTAGTGAAGATCATCAGCAAACATCCAGACAAGCGCGAGGTCCGCTCGGCAGGCATGCTCGATCTCGTGGGCATCAAGCGCAACTTTCAGACTTTCCTCCAGCAACGCCTGACCGCCCGACCGACCCAAATACCAGAGCGTGACACCGGCGTTGTACAGCGCAACGGAGGTTACGGCTGCGACGCCGGTCGACTGCGCCATCGACACAGCCGAGCGCCCGACTTCGATGGCGCCGTCCGGGTCGTCCGCCGATGAGTACAGGGATGAGTAGCTAAGGGCATAGGCCAGTTCGACGTCGTCTCCGACAATCTTGAGGACAGCGATAGCCTCGGCGATCGCAACATGGGCGTCTGCTTGATGACCGGCCCACCATTCGAGCCGCGAAAGCAGACGGAGGCTTGTGCCCAACGCCAGCGTGTCATGCAGCTGCCGGCGTAGGCGTACGACCTCTTCTTGCTGCTGAGCCGCGAGCTTGGCAAGCCCGACGGTGTAGCACTCGGTGGCGTAACGCTCGAGGAGCACCACCTGCTCCGCCGGGCTGAAGACCTCTCGATGTTCCAGTACAAGCCGGTAGTGGACAGCGGCTTCGCGATGCGAACCTGCAGCCGCGGCCTTCCTGGCGGCAAGCGGCCCGTATTCGACAATCACGGCGTTGTCGCCAGCCTCGGCGGCATGGTGGAGAATGCGTGACACATCCACGTCGCTCGGCGCGTGCAGCAACGCCGCAAGAATCTTTTGGTTGTAGGCGATGCGTTGTACGGCTACGAGTGAATCCAGCACGGCACGTCGCATCAACTCATGGCGAAAAGCCACGTGCTGCGGCGAAACGGTCATGAGACCGTGCTGCTCTGCCATCGCCAAGGGTGACAGGTCTCCGTCGAGTGCAGCCTCGGCCAGCCAGCGCTCCAGGCCTGACGGCACGACCGAGAGGCGCTCCAGCGACGCTCTGGTGTTCGCACTGAGGCCGCTCATACCAACCATCGTCGCCGCAGCGATCGTCGGCGGCACGCTGTCGACATCTCCGCTCGCCACGACCTCTGACACGAAGAGCGGGTTTCCTGACGTGACCGCGAACACTTCGTCAGGGTCCAGTCCGGAGGGGAGGCTCAATCTCCGTACCGCGGTAAGGGACAGCGGACTAGGCCGCAGCAATCGGTGCCGCTGACAGCGTGCGGTCAGCGCCAACACGTTTCGTAACCGGTGGTCGTAGCCGAGGTGATGATCGTCGCGATACGAGAGAATCAAGACCGCCGGCAGCTGATCAATACGCCGAATCAAGTAGCTGACGACATCAGTGGTTGCCTCATCCGCCCAATGCATGTCCTCGACCACAAGGATCGTTGGCTGTTTCGACGCGCTGAGCTCCGCCAGTAGCGAATCGATTACTCTCGATCGATCCTCGGCCAACAGCGCGGCAGCGAAAGAAGGTCCTAGTTTCGCGCCGATATCTCGGAACGGGCCGAGCACCCGGGGGGGCGTCAGATCGTCACACTGCCCGACCAGCATGCGGTGCCGGCCTGGCAGCGCAGCCGGTAGCGCCCTGATGATGCTGGACTTTCCGATCCCAGCTTCGCCGGCGAGCAGAACGATGGCACCGTCCCCGGTGGCCGCATCCGCCACGGCGGCGGCAACCTCACCGAGTTCAAATTCTCGTTCGACCAGCGGCCACTGCACGACGCCGATTGTCGCACGCTATGGCCTCGCCATCCGAGATCCCGGATTTCAGTACTGCATCAGCAGATCTACGTAGCGGAGCCGGTTCCTGACGTCAGCCCCGCGACATAGAACCGAGTTGAGGGCCAAGGAGGTTTCCATGAACAGTCGCCTCAACACCACCGGTAAATATTCCGCCACACAAGGTAGTCACCTTCGCCATTGGTCGACCCAGGGCTCGCTTCAAGCAAAGGATTCCGAGCGATGACTACCGGAACGCAAGATCTCCTCGATGCCGAGCGCACCGAGACGGCATTCAGGCCTGCCACCATCGACCGCCCCGACAAAGAGGTGCGACTGCTGGGCGCCGTCGACGTTCTCGCAAACGGCCGGTCGCAGGAAGTCCCGGGCCTGCGACGGAAGAGCCTTCTGGCGGCGCTCGCGCTCAATGCAGGTCAGGTCGTCAGCAACGACCAGCTGATCGACACGGTATGGAGTGGAAGGGCTCCCGCAACAGTAAGCAACACTCTGCAGAGCCATATCTCATACCTGCGGCGCATCCTCGGCGGGGCGAACGCGATCCTGATGTCGTCGCCCGGGTACCGGCTCAACACCTCTTTGATCGGCACCGACGTTCAGGTGGCCGAACGACTCATCAGCGAATCCCGGCGCACCGACGACCTCCAGAAGAAGCTCGGGCATCTGCGGACGGCGCTCTCCCTGTGGCGGGGCGCTCCACTGAGTGGCGTGCGCGCCCATGCCTCACTCAACGACAGTGGGGAACGACTCGAGCGCTTGAACACGGTCGCGATGAAGTCGATGGTTGAAACCGAGCTCAAACTCGGCCTACTCTCGGCCGCTATCCCGCGTTTGCAGGACATGCTCGTCGCGTATCCATTCGACGAAGAACTTCACGCTCAGCTGATGCTCGCGTTGTATCGGGCGGGCCGCCAGGTCGAGGCGCTGGCCGTGTACCGCGTCCTTCGGGAAGGTTTGATCGCGGAGCTCGCGATCGAACCGAGCAGGAAGATCCGGGATTTGCAGGAAGCGATCTTGCGGCAGGACCCGTCGATCGAACTCGAGCCGGCGCTGCGATAGCCGGACCGGTGTTAGCTCCCCCGCCAGGTTTCGATCCTGGTCTTCGAGATTCAAAGTCTCGCGGGCTGCCGATTACCCCACGGGGGATCGTGGTTGCCGGGACAGTTTGCCATGAGTGGGGTGGATGACACGCCCAGGGGTTCCTAACCTACGGATCCGTAGGTTACGGTGGCGTAGGTAAGGACCCCCTGAGCGAGGGAAGAACAGCCATGACTCCACCCACTGCGACCGTGCCGGACGCGCCCACCCGCACCGTGTCCGTCGACGACGTCGACACCGGGACGCTCGGGGGTGAGCAGAAGAAGCCCTGGGAGCAGGTGGCGCTGGCGCTGTTCATCGGGATCCCGTTCCTGGCGGTGCTGGCGGCGGTGCCGATCGCGTGGGGTGGGTTCCTCGGCTGGCGGGACGTGGTCCTGATGGTCGTGTTCTACACGATCGCGGGCCACGGGATCTCGATCGGGTTCCACCGGTTGTTCACGCACAAGTCGTTCAAGCCGAACCGGCCGCTGAAGTACGCACTCGCGATCGCCGGTTCGCTGGCGATCGAGGGGCCGGTGATCCGCTGGGTGGCCGATCACCGCAAGCACCACAAGTTCTCCGACCGGGACGGCGACCCGCACAGCCCATGGAAGTACGGCAACACGCTCGGCGCACTGACCAAGGGCTTCTTCCACGCTCACATCGGGTGGCTGTTCGACACCGAGCAGACCCCGCAACGGCAGTACGCGCCGGATCTGCTGCGGGACAAGGACGTCGTCAAGGTCTCCCGTATGTTCCCTGCACTGGTGGCGGTGAGCCTGCTCGCGCCGGCCGTCATCGGCGGCCTCTGGTCCTGGTCGTGGACCGGTGCGCTGACCGCGTTCTTCTGGGCCAGCCTGGTCCGGATCGCGCTGCTGCACCACGTCACCTGGTCGATCAACTCGATCTGTCACACGATCGGCGACCGGCCGTTCAAGAGCCGGGACAAGTCCGGCAACGTGTGGTGGCTGGCGATCCTGAGCCAGGGCGAGTCCTGGCACAACCTGCACCACTCGGACCCGACCTGCGCCCGCCACGGCGTACTGAAGGGCCAACTCGACACGTCCGCCCGCTGCATCTGGTTCTTCGAGAAGCGCGGCTGGGTGAGCGACGTACGCTGGCCGGTCCGCGAGCGGCTCGAGGCGCGCCGTACGGACGCCACGCCTCGCACCCTCAAAGCGGCCTGACCGGAAAACTCCCACCGGCAACAGCCCGAGTACGGCATGATGCTGACGTGATCACGACGTGACGGAACCCAAACCGCGGCGGTCCGGCCGGATCCGGATGACCAGTGCCGAACGTCGCGAGCAACTCATCACGATCGCCCGCGGCCTGTTCGCGCAGAAGGGCTACGAGGGCACCTCGGTGGAGGAGATCGCGGCCCGGGCCGAGGTCTCCAAGCCGGTCGTGTACGAACACTTCGGCGGCAAGGAAGGCCTGTACGCCGTTGTCGTCGACCGCGAGGTCCGCGCGTTGCTCGACGGTGTCACGCAGTCGCTGACGGCCGGCCGCGCGCACGAACTGGTCGAGCAGGCGGCGCTCGCGCTGCTCGACTACATCGAGAACAACTCCGACGGTTTCCGGATCCTGGTCCGGGACTCGCCGGTCGGGTCGTCGACGGGTTCGTTCATCTCGATCCTGAGCGACGTCGCGACCCGGGTCGAGCACATCCTGGCCGAGGAGTTCAAGCGCCGCGGCCTGGACCCGAAGAACGCGCCGATGTATGCGCAGATGCTGGTCGGGATGGTCGCGCTGACCGGCCAGTGGTGGCTGGACGCCCGCAAACCGAAGAAGCAGGATGTCGCCGCCCACCTGGTCAACCTGGCCTGGAACGGCCTCTCCGGCCTCGAGGCCAAGCCGATCCTCTCGACCCGGCCGCACAAGTAGCCGTACCGAAGAACGGGTAGTGGTCCGAGGTTCGGGCCGGCGCTGAGCCTGCGGCATCCGTGAGCGGCGGCGATGATGACGACCACTACCCGTCCGTCGGTACGCCAGCCTCCGGTCGTACACGACGTTCAGCCCGTGGAATGACCCCCGCGCGGGCGCCGACCCGTACGCTGGCGGGCATGACGGGGATGTTGACCGCGCGGCCGCTGCCTGCCCGGAGCAAGGCGTTCGACCTGCTGCTGGCCGGCGGTCTTTGTATGGTGTTCGGGTTCCTGTCGCTGGCCCAGGCGCATTTCGGCGGCCTGCTCGCGTTCGGGATGCTGGCCCCGCTGATCTGGCGCCGGACCCACCCCGAACTGGTCTTCTTCGCGGTCTGCGCGGTCGCCACGCTGCAGTGGCTGGTCGGCGTCCAGTTGCAGCCGGGCAACGTCGGCCTGCTCGTCGCCCTGTACGCGATCACCGTGTACGGCGACGTACGCCTGAGCCGGATCGCCCTCGGTATCGGCGGCCTCGGCGTCCTGATGGCGGTGTCGCGCTACTGGGCCAACTCGGACTGGAAGCAGCAGGTCACGATGATGGGCGGGCTGGCCGCGCTCGTCTTCGGGGTCTGGGCGTTCGGCGAGCGCCGCCGCACCAGAGGCCTGTACGTCGATCAGCTCGAGGAGCGGGCCGCCCAGCTCGAACGGGACCGCGACCGCGAGGCGAAGCTCGCGGTCAGCAACGAACGGACCCGGATCGCGCGCGAGATCCACGACGTGGTCGCGCACGGACTGTCGATCATGATCGTCCAGGCCGACGGCGGGCTGTACGCCGCGGACCAGTCCCCCGAGGCCGCGAAGAAGGCGCTGGCGACGATCGGCGACACCGGCCGCGCGAGCCTGACCGAGATGCGCAAGATGCTCGGCCTGCTCAAACAGGACGAGCAGTCGGACCTCGGCCCGCACCAGCCACGCCCACAGCCCGGCGTCTCCAGTCTCCCGGAGCTGATCGAGAACGTCCGCGAGGCGGGCCTCGCCGTCGAGTACACGGTGACCGGCCGGCCCCGCGAGTTGCCCGCGCTGCTCGGGCTCACGGCGTACCGGATCGTCCAGGAGGGACTGACCAACACGCTGAAACACGCCGGGCCGGGAGCGCGTACCTCCGTCACGCTGGACTTCGGGCGCGAGATGCTGACCGTGGTGGTCACCGACGACGGCCGCGGGGCCGGGGTCGCGCCGAGTACGGATCCCGGGCACGGTCTGGTCGGGATGCGGCAGCGCGTCTCGGTCTCGGGCGGTACGGTGAGCGCCGGACCGAAGGCCGGCGGCGGTTACGAGGTGGTCGCCAGGCTGCCGTACAACCTGCCAACCGGAGGGTAAGTGACAGACGACGTCATCCGCGTCTTTCTTGTCGACGACCAGGAGCTCGTGCGCGCGGGGTTCACGATGCTGGTGGACTCGCAGGCCGACATGCGGGTGGTCGGGCAGGCAGGTGACGGCGGCGAGGCGGTCGAGAAGATCCAGGTGACCGCGTGCGACGTGGTCCTGATGGACGTCCGGATGCCGCGCCTGGACGGGGTCGAGGCGACCCGGCTGCTGAACTCGTTGCCCGAAGCACCGAAAGTCATCGTGCTGACCACGTTCGACCTGGACGAGTACGCGTTCGCCGCGATCAAGGCCGGCGCCGCGGGCTTCCTGCTCAAGAACACCCCGCCGGCGGACCTGCTGAACGCGATCCGCCAGGTGTACTCCGGCGACGCCGTCGTCTCCCCCAGTACGACGAAACGCCTGCTCGAGCACTTCGCCGGGGCGCTCCCCGACGCGGCCACCGAGCGTCCGGACCTCAAAGACCTCACGGCCCGCGAACGTGAGGTGCTGATCGAGGTCGCCCGCGGGCTGTCGAACACCGAGATCGCCAAGCTCTTCACGTTGTCCGAGGCAACGGTCAAGACGCACATCGGCCGGATCCTGGCCAAGACCGGGCTCCGCGACCGGGTCGCCCTGGTCGTCCTGGGGTACGAGACCGGCCTGGTGAAACCGCAGAAGTAATACCCAGGTCGTACCCGGAGTCCAGTCTGCAGTCCGACGAGATCCGCGCTGCCGATCACTAACTTCTTCAGCAACGTTCAGTTGAGCTGAGGAGTGACATGAGTTTGCAGACCGGGCAGCCGGAGGTCGGGCGGTTGCGGCAGGACGGGGAGCCGCGGACCGCGATCCGGGCCCACGAGCTGCGCAAGGTGTACGGGCAGGGCGACACCGCGGTCGCGGCGCTGGACGGCGTCGGGGTGGACTTCGGCGTCGGCCGGTTCACCGCGATCATGGGCCCGTCCGGATCCGGCAAGTCGACGTTGATGCACTGCCTGGCCGGCCTGGACACGCCGACCAGCGGCCAGGTACTGCTCGGCGAGACCGAGCTGACCCAGCTCGCGGACGCGGAGCTGACGAAGATCCGGCGGGACCGGATCGGGTTCGTGTTCCAGTCGTTCAACCTGCTGCCGATGCTGACCGCGAAGGACAACATCCTGCTGCCGCTGGAGCTCGGCAACCGCAAGCCCGACCAGCAGTGGCTGGACACGCTGATCGACGTACTCGGTCTGCGGGACCGGCTCACCCACCGGCCCTCCGAGCTGTCCGGTGGCCAGCAGCAGCGGGTCGCGGTGGCCCGGGCGCTGGTCGGCCGGCCCGAGGTCGTGTTCGCCGACGAGCCGACCGGCAACCTGGACTCCCGGTCCGGGGCCGAGGTGCTCGGGTTCCTGCGCCGTTCGGTCCGCGAGTTCGGCCAGACCGTGGTGATGGTGACCCACGACCCGCTGGCCGCGTCGTACGCCGACCGGGTCGTGATGCTGGCCGACGGCAAACTGGCCGGCGAACTGCAGCAGCCCACCCCGGAGAGCGTCCTGGACGCGCTGCGGCAGCTGGGAGCCTGACGTGCGACGTTCACTCCTCTCCTCGCTGCGCGCCCACCTGGGCCGCCTGGTCGCCGCGTGCCTGGCGATCGTCCTCGGGGTCGGGTTCGGCTCGCTCGCGATGATCGTGCACTCGTCGGCGTCGCACGGCATCGACGAGACGATCGGCGCCCAGTACAAGGGCATCGACACGGTCGTCTACCCGCAGAGCGCGTCGATCTCCCCGGCCGACATCGCCGCGGTGCGACGGCTCCCGCAGGCGTCGTCGGTGGTGACGCTGAGCACCGCGTACATGGACGTCGCGTTCCCCGACCTGGTCCGCCCGGTCGGGACCCAGATCGACGCGCTCTACGACACCAGCGTGATCGCCGGTCCGAGCACGTCGTCCGGCCAGTTGCCGACCGCAACGAACGAGATCGCGCTGCCGTCCCGGCTGGCCGCCAAGCACAAGGTCGGGATCGGTGACCAACTCCGGATCAGCTCGTACGACGGCAAGTCCTGGACGCTGAAGGTCGTTGGCCTGGTCAACGACACGAACTCGGTCGGCCCGGCGTCCGCGGTCGCCACCGCGGCCGCGGTGAAGGTCTTCGCGCCGGAAACGTTCGTCCGCGCGATCGGTGTCGCGGCCAAGTCCGGCGTGTCACAGACGCAGCTCGCCGACGCCGCCCGCGGCGTGATCTCCGACGGCCTGCAGGTGTACACCGGCCAGGAGTTCGTCCAGCACGAGGTGGAGAACTTCACCCACGGCATCGACGTACTGGGCGGCGTGTTCGGGATGTTCGCACTGATCGCGCTGTTCGTCGCCTGCCTGGTGATCGGCAACACGTTCACGATCGTGATCGCGCAGCGGACCCGCGAGATGGCGCTGCTGCGCTGTGTCGGCGCGTCCCGGCGGCAGGTGTTCACGTCGGTCCTCGCGGAGGCCAGTGTGGTGGGGGTGGCCGCGTCCGCGATCGGTGTCGTCTTCGGCGTCGCGCTGTCGGCGCTGGCGCTGACGTTGTCCCGCGAGTTCGACTGGGGCATCCCGCGCGTACCGCTGCACCTCGACGTGGCGTCGGTGTTCGTACCGCTGCTGCTCGGCACGGTCGCCACGCTGATCGCGGCCGTCGTACCGGCGCGGCGCGCGACGAAGGTGGCGCCGCTGGCCGCTCTTCGTCCGGAGGCTGCTCCGGCCGCTGCGTCCAGGGCCGGCGTACTTCGGCTGCTCGCCGGCTTCCTGCTCCTCGCGGGTGGCGGCGTACTGCTCGTGGCCGGCGCCGCGATGCACCAGGTGATCATCGGTGCGGCCGGCGGCGGGATCTCGTTCCTCGGCATCCTCGCGGTCGGCTCGCTGCTGGTACCGGCACTGATCCGTCTGATCGGCACCCTTCCGGCCCGCGGTGGCGGCGTACCGGCGCGGATCGCGTTGGCGAACGCCGTACGGAACCCGAAGCGGACCGCGGCGACGACGTCGGCGCTGCTCATCGGCGTCACGCTGATCAGCCTCACCTGCGTCGGGATCGCCTCGGTGCAGAAGACGTTCGACGTGACGATGAGCCAGCAGTACCCGGTGGACCTCGTGGTGACGGCCTACAGCGAGAAGATGCCGGCCGGCGCCGAGCAGCAACTCCGCGAGATCAAGGGCATCACCCAGGTGGTCCCGGTCAGCAGGGTGAACGTGAAGGCCGGCGGCCAGGAGATGCCGGCCACCGGGATCGACGAGGCCAAGGCCGGTTCGGTGATCCACAACCCGAGCCTTGCCGGGGAGCTCAAGCCGGGCACGGCGCTCGTCGACTACCGCACCATGGAGGCGCTGAAGCTCACCGAGGGGTCGCAGTTGACGCTGACGTCCGGGCAGCACAAGGTCAGCCTCACGGCCCGGATGTCGGTCGGGCACTTCGACCCGATCACGATCACGTCGGCCGATCTGGCGAAGCTGGCGCCGAACGCGGCGACCACCGGGTACTGGCTGGCATCGGACCCGAAGGCGAACGGCCCGGATGTGATCGATGCCGTCCAGCAGTCGATCCCGACCGTGAAGGACCTCGGCGTCGAAGGCGGTCTGGCCGAGCGGTCGACGTACACGAAGATCTTCGACGTACTGCTGGTCGTCGGGATCGGACTGCTCGGGGTCTCGGTACTGATCGCGCTGGTCGGCGTCGGCAACACGCTCAGCCTGTCGGTGCTGGAGCGGACCCGGGAGAACGCGCTGCTCCGGGCGATGGGGCTCTCCCGGCGTCAGCTCCGCCGGATGCTCGCGGTCGAATCGTTGCTGATGGCACTGGTCGCGGCCGGGCTCGGGATCGTCCTCGGGCTGGTCTACGGCTGGACCGGTACGAGCGCGCTGATGGGCGGTCAGACGGTCACCGGCGGCGTCGAGTACGCCGTACCCGGGACGCTGCTGGTCGCGATCGCTGCCATCGCCGCGGTTGCCGGTCTGCTCGCCTCGGTACTGCCAGCGCGACGCGCCGCAAAGGTCGCTCCGGCGGGAGCCCTGGCGACCGAGTAGGCCGGTTCCGAACGACAGGAGGTGTCCACCTCCCGGCCTTCTGCGAAGGCTCACGTGAGGCGTATGTCCTTCGCCCGGAGGCGGACACCTCCTGTCGTTAGGTCCCTCAGACGATCTCCACCCGATTCCCGTGTCCGTCGGCGGTGTGAAACCGCCGGCGGCCGGGAATCGTCTCGTTGTCCCACTGGACCGGATAGCCGAGGTCGGCAAGCCGCGCCGCCAACGCATCCAGATCGTCCACGGCCAGCGCCGGATGCGCCTTCTTCGCCGGCGTGAAGTTCTTCTCCACGCCGACGTGGATCTCCGCGGCATCGGCCTTGAACCAGCACCCGCCGCGTGCCTTCAGCAGCTCCGGCTTCTCCACCTCGACCATCCCGAGCGCATCCCGGTAGAACGCCCGCGCCACGTCCTCCCCACCTGGCGGACAAGACACCTGCACATGATCAAGTCGCACGACCTTCACCCCTCCTTGTGAGCAACAGCGAAGATCCGGCGGAAAGGCAGCAACGTCCCGTACGACTTCTGCGGATACGCGTCCGCCAGCCGAGCGCCGTACTCCGCCTCGAACGCAGGCCGTACGTCGTCCGGCAGCGACTGGAGCACTGGCCGCGCCCCAGTCCCCTTCACCCATTCGAGTACGGCGTTGTCACCGGGCAGCACGTGGACGTACGTGGTCTCCCAGGCATCCACCACGCACCCCAAGGCGCTGAGCACGTCGACGTACTCGGCCGGCCCAGGTACGTCGGGACGCAGCGACGCGTCCTTCGCGTACTCGGCGTACGGCGGCGTCCCGGCCAGCTCGCGCAGGATCGCGTGCGACGGGGCGTTCCCGTTACCCGGGATCTGGATCGCCAGCCACCCGCCCGGCCGCAGCGCCCGGACGAACCCTGGCAGCAGGTCGAGCTGCTCCGGCACCCACTGCAGCGTCGCGTTCGTGACGATCACGTCGAGGTCGGCGCCGGACCACTCGCGGACGTCACCGAGCTCGAAGCTCAGGTGGTCGTCGGCGTACTGCGCGGCCGCGTCGAGCATCTGCGGCGAGCTGTCGATCCCGCGGATGGTCGCCTCCGGCCAGACGTCCCGCAGCGTCGCGGTCAACGCGCCCGGACCGCAGCCGAGGTCCACGACGGACCGTACGTCGGTCGCCCGGACCCGCTCGACCAGGTCCCGGAACGGCCGCGCCCGCTCGTCGGCGTACGTGCCGTACTGCTCCGGACTCCACACCGGTGACCTGCGCATGCTGCACCCTCCGACCGAATTTATCTTGATGTCGAGATACACTGAACCCGCAACTTGTCTTGATGTCAAGAGTCTTGATCGGTACGCTCGGAGCCATGGAGGACGAGGTCGATCGGCTGATCGAGGCCTGGCGGCGGGAACGCCCCGACCTCGACGTGGCGCCGATGGCGGTGCTGTCCCGGGTCAGCCGGCTGGCCCGGCACCTGGACCGCGCCCGCAGCCAGGCCTTCGACGCACACGAACTGGAGTCCTGGGAGTTCGACGTTCTCGCCGCCCTCCGCCGGGCCGGTACGCCGTACCAGTTGTCGCCGGGGAAATTGCTCAAGGAAACCCTGGTCACGTCCGGCACGATGACGAACCGGGTCGACCGGCTGACCGCCCGCGGACTGGTCGAACGACTCCCCGATCCGAACGACCGCCGCGGCGTGCTCGTGCAGCTGACCCCGGCCGGCCGGGACAAGGTCGACGCCGCGATGGCCGGCCTGCTCGCCCACGAACGCACGCTGCTCGGCGGTCTGAGCGACCGCGACCAGCAGCAGATCGCCCGGGCGCTGCGCGAACTGGTCCATCCGTTCGAAAATCATTGAGGCCAACAAAGCCGGCGGTAATTGCACAGGAATTATCCGAAAAGACGAAGCGTCACTTGCCCCCTGTTTCGATCGTTGCTAGTTGCAACAAGATCGAGAGGCTGCTGTAGCCGACACAACTCACACTCCGCACTATGGTCGTCACAATCAGTAGCCAACCGATTTTCGGCGGCAAGAGGTGGTCCGCCGAAAGATGGCCGCGCGGTGTCCGGGGCTCGGGGCCCGAACAACGCCGGCCGGCACGGGGCCCGCTCACCCAGCAGCTCGGCGCCCCTCCGAATCACAGGGGATCGGAGGGTGCGCCGCGCGCTTTCCCTTGCAGCGCTACTGTTCCGCGCGTTCGGCGGCCTCGAACCAGGCGGTTTCCAGCTCGCCGCGCTCGTCCGCGAGCTTGCGCAGTTCGGTGTCCAGCTCGGCCAGCCGGCCGTAGTCGCTGGCGCTCGCGGCCAGCTGGTCGTGCAGCTTGGCCTCGGTCTCGGTGAGCTTGGCGAGCTGCCGTTCGATCCGGTTCAGCTCCTTCTTCGCCGCCCGGGCCGCTGCGGCGTCAGCCGTCGGACGCTCAACCACCTGGGTATCAATGCCGGTTCCCGACAAATCCGTGGACAGTTCCGCCGCCGGTGTCAATGCATTGGACGCGGTCCGCCGGGGAATTCCGGCGTCGAGTTCCTCGAGATACTGATCGACGCCGCGCGGCAGGTGCCGGACCCGGCCGTCGCCCATGATCGCGTAAACCATGTCGCTGACCCGCTCCAGGAAGTACCGGTCGTGGGTGACCGTGACCACCACGCCCGGCCAGCTGTCGAGGAAGTCCTCCAGCACGGTCAGCGTCTCGACGTCCAGGTCGTTGGTCGGCTCGTCCAGGATCAGTACGTTCGGCTCGTCGAGCAGGATCCGCAGCAACTGCAGGCGGCGCCGCTCGCCACCGGACAGGTCCGAGATCCGCGTGGTCAGCTTGTCCCCGGTGAACCCGAACCGCTCCAGCAGTTGCGACGACGTCAACTCGCCACCCTTGCCGGCCAGGGCTGCCGTACGGCGGATCGCGGTGATGTGGTCGAGGACCGTGACCGAGTCGTCGATCTCCTCGAGGTTCTGCGACAGGTTGGCGATCCGGACCGTCTTGCCCTGCTTGACCAGGCCCTTGTCCGGCGGGAGCTGCCCGGTGAGGACCTTGAGGAAGGTGGTCTTGCCGGCGCCGTTCGGGCCGAGCAGCCCGATCCGGTCCGCCGGGCCGAGCCGGAACGTGACGTGGTCGAGCATCAACCGGTCGCCGTAGCTGAAGCTGACGTCCTCGGCGTCGAACACGTCCTTGCCGAGCCGCGAGGTCGCCAGCTGGGACAGCGCGAGCTTGTCGCGCGGCGGCGGCTCGTTCTCGATCAGGGCGTTCGCGGCGTCGATCCGGAACTTGGGCTTGCTGGTCCGCGCGGGCGCGCCGCGGCGCAGCCAGGCCAGCTCCTTGCGCAGCAGGTTCTGCCGCTTCTCCTCGCTGACCTGGGCCGTCCGGGACCGCTCGGCCTTGGCGAGGACGTACGCCGCGTAGCCCCCGTCGTACGACGTGACGCGGCCGCCCTGAACCTCCCAGGTGTTCGTGCAGACCGCATCCAGGAACCAGCGGTCGTGGGTGACGACGACGAGCGCGCCGGCCCGGTCGACCACGTGCTCGGCGAGCCAGCTGACCGCTTCGATGTCCAGGTGGTTCGTGGGTTCGTCGAGGACCAGCAGATCGACCTCGGTGAGCAGCAGCCGCGCCAGCGACGCACGCCGGCGCTCACCACCGCTCAGGCTGCCGACGAGCGCCTGGTGGTCGACCTCACCGAGCAAGTGCTCCATCACCGAGCGTGCCCGTGGATCGGCCGCCCAGGTGTAGGTCTCGACGTCGCCGAGGACCGCGTGCACCACGGTCTGCTCCGGGTCGAGGTCGTCGCTCTGCCCGAGGTACCCGAGCCGCAGCTCGCGGTTGTGGGTGATCCGTCCGTTGTCGGGCTGTTCGCGCCGCGCGAGGACCTGCAGGAGCGTCGACTTGCCGTCGCCGTTGCGCCCGACCACGCCGATCCGCTCACCACGGCCTACGCCGAGACTGACCGAGTCGAGCAGTGTGCGGGTCCCGAAGCCCTTCGAAACAGCTTCCAGATTGACCAAGTTAGCTACCGCCATAACGCGCCCAAGAGTAGCCGACGCCGGCCCGCATGCCAGGATCGTCCGAGTGCTGACTTCTGCCTGGCTCGAGGGACTGTCCTTGGGCGACCCGATCTCCGCCGAACCGCTCGAAGGCGGGTACGCGAGCAAGACCTTCCGCGTCCGGACCACGCGGGGCCGCTCGGTGGTCGTGAAGACCCAGGAGGACGTACCGGCGGACCTCTACGCGTTGGAGGCCGACGGCCTGGACGCATTGCGCGCACCGGGCGGGTTCGCCGTACCGTCAGTCCTCCAGGTGACGCCGACGTTCATCGTGCTGACCGATCTCGGTACGGCGGAACCTTCGCCGACGTACTGGCAGGACGCGGGCCGGGCGCTGGCGTTGCAGCACCGGCAGACCGCGGACAGGTTCGGGTACCACCGGGACAACTACCTCGGCGTACTGCCGCAGCGGAACCCGTGGTCCACGGACGGGCACGCGTTCTTCGCCGAGCACCGGCTGCTGCGCTACCTCGAGGAGCCGAACTGCCACAACCAACTCCCGTTCGACGTCCGCCGCCGCCTGGAACGAGTCGCCAACCGGCTCGGGGAGTTGATCCCGCCGCAGCCGCCGTCGCTGCTGCACGGCGACCTGTGGCACGGCAACCTGCTGCCGTCACCCAGCGGCGGGCCGGCCATGATCGACCCGGCGGTCTACTACGGCTGGCCGGAGGCGGACCTGGCCACGCTCCTGATCTACGGCCACCTGTCCGAAAGCCTCTTCACCGCGTACGAGGAGATCCACCCGCTGACACCGGGCTGGCGCGACCGCCTCCCGCTGCTGCACCTGCGCGAACTCCTCTGCATCACCGCCCACACCCCGGACGTCCCCGACACCGTCAGCGAGATCTCCACCATTCTCAAAGACTTTGATTGAGGTGCAGGACGTACTGCTTCTCGTTGAGCGGGTTGCCGTCGGTTCTCGTCCGGATCGGCGGCGCGGCGGGGACCGGCTGGTAGCTGTCGAAGCTGGTCGCGAGGAGTGCTTCGCCGCGGCCGAGGTGCGGTAACTGTGCCTCGAACGCGTGCGTGGTCGCGGCCGGGATCGTGCCCTCCAGGTGGCTCGGCAGCACCTGCGTGACGACGCCGCGGTGTTCGGCGACGTGCGCCATCATCCGCGCGACGGTGTCCGGCGGGACGTCCAGCTCGAAGTGGTTCAACGGCTCGAGCACCGTCGTACCGGCCTCCGCGATCGCCTGCATCAGGATCAGCGGGACCAGGCGGCGGAAGTCGGCCGCGACCGTCACCGGGCTGAAGTACGCGGTGTGGGTCAGGTCGATCCGGATGTCCGGGATCTCCCAGCCGTACAGGCCCTGGTGCAAGGTCTGCCGGACCGTCTCCTCGATCGCGGTGTGGAACGCCCGCGGCAGCGCACCGAGTTCGACCTCCAGGTTGTACTCGATGCCCTCGGCAACCGGTGCGACGCGGAAGCCGACGCCGGCCGCCCACGGACCCGCGGTGATCTCGCGGATCGCTGAGCCGGTGCCGTTGAGCCGTTCGACGTGGATCGGGGTCGTCTCGCTGAACGTCACGTCGAGGCCGTACTCGGACTCCAGCAGCGAGGCGATCACTTCCTTCTGCACCTCGCCGTACAGGCTGACCGTGATTTCGTCAGCCTTCTGCACCCGGATCAGCGGGTCCTGTTCGGCGAGCTGCGTCAGCGCCTGGAACAGGCGGACCCGGTCGCGGGCGCTCACCACCGTCTCCAGCGTCGGCGGCGCGAACAGCCTTTGCGCGTACGGCGTACGTACGCCGAGCTGATCGCCGATCCGGATGCTCTTCAGGCCCCGCAGTGCGACGATCTGCCCCGCCTCGACGCGGTCGACCGGCGTGCGGGCGCCGTCGGCGTACAGCTCGATGCCGCTCGGGCGGCCCTGGTACTCCGGGCCGTCGACCGGATGGACGGCAACCGGTGTGCGTGCCGTGAGGGTGCCGGAGACGATCCGCGCGGACGCGAGCTTCTGCCCGGCGGCGACACGTTCGACCTTGAAGACGCGGGCGTTCAGGTCGCCGGCCGGCGAACCGGTGGCGCGCGGCAACCAGGTACGGATGCCGTCGATCAGCTCGTCGATGCCGACACCGGTCATCGCGGATCCGAAGTACACCGGGTGCGCTTCGGCCCGCGCGACCTGGTTCCGCAACTCGACGGCCTGGTCCACGGGGCCTTGCAGATAACGTTCCAGGAAGTCGTCGTTGCGCTCGGCAAGCAATTCGCCGAGCTCCTGGCGGTGCAGGCCGAGCAGCTCGACCGCGGCGGCTCGGGTACCCAGCTCCGTGACCGTTTCCATCGGTACGGCGGCCGGCGTCAGCAGCCGCCGGATGTCGGCGAGCAGGTCGTCGTAGCGCGCGCCGACCCGGTCGACCTTGTTCACGAACAGCAGCGTCGGGATCCGCAGCCGGTCCAGCGTACGCATCAGCAGCCGGGTCTGCGGCTGGACGCCCTCGACCGCGGAGATCACCAGTACGGCGCCGTCCAGCACCGACAACGCCCGCTCCACCTCGGCGATGAAGTCCGAGTGCCCCGGCGTGTCGATCAGGTTCACCGGCAGGTCACCGAGCCGGAACGCCACCACCGCGGAGCGGATCGTGATCCCGCGCCGGCGCTCCAGGTCCATCGAGTCGGTGCGGGTGTCCCCGTCGTCGACCCGGCCGACCCGGTCGACGACCCCGGCGGCGAACAGCAGCCGCTCGGTCAGGCTGGTCTTACCGGCGTCGACATGCGCAACAATGCCCATCGTCAGAGATTTCAAGAGTCCTCGCGAACGCGTCGAAACGATCAGTACCGATGCGGTAGATCGATCCGCGGCGCATCCCGGTCTCCTGTCAGTCGATGAGAACTTGCTCGGACGGTAACACCACCCGAGCCCGGCGACGAGCGATTTTCCTAGCGGCTGACGATGGCCGGGAGGATTCTGGCGCCGGGGACGGGGCCTTCGGCTTGGCGGACCATCCGGCAGAGGCCGGATTCGGCGAGGTCGACGGCCAGGTCGACGGCGTTGCGGCTGTCGGCGGCGAGGAACAGGCAGGTGGGGCCGGAGCCGGAGATCTGGGCGGCCAGGGCGCCGTGGTCCAGACCGAACTGGAGGGTCTCGCCGAGCTCCGGGCGAAGCGCCAGCGCGGCCGCCTGCAGGTCGTTGCTGAGGGCAACCGCGAGCGCACTCGGGCTGCCGGACAGCAGCGCGGACATCAGCTCCGGGCGGACGTGCGGCGGCTCGACCCGGCGGAGCGGGCGCATCCGGTCCAGCTGGCCGTACACCTCCGGCGTGGACAGCCCGCCGTCGGCGATCGCGAACACCCAGTGGAACGTCCCGCGGGACATCACCTCGGTGACCTGCTCGCCGCGGCCCTGACCGAGCGCGGTGTGCCCGACCAGGCAGAACGGTACGTCGCTGCCGAGCTCGGCCGCGTGGTGCTGCAGCTCGGTCTGGGTCAGCTGCAGGCCCCACAGCCGGTTGCACGCCACCAGCGTCGCGGCAGCGTCGGTCGACCCGCCGGCCATTCCACCGGCGACCGGGATCGTCTTGCGGATCGTCAGGTCGACGCCCTCGTCCACGTCGTACTCGGCCTGCAGCAGCTGCGCCGCCCGGACCGCGAGGTTCGTCTCGTCGGTCGGTACGTCGTCCGCGAAGTCGCCGGAGATCTCCACCGAGACCTCGCCGTCGTCGTCGCGCAGTACGGCGGTCACATCGTCGTACAGCGCAACGGCCTGGTACACCGTGGCGAGCGGGTGGAACCCGTCCGGGCGCGGCGGACCGACCGACAGACCGAGATTGATCTTGGCCGGCGCCCGCACCGTGACCTCAGCAGAAGGTGGCACGCGTGACAGGCTAGTGCCTTGCACCGGCCAGTGCGGCGAACTCTCTGATGCCGAGCATCTCGCCGCGCAGCTGCGGGTCGATCCCGGTGCTCGCGAAGATCTCGTCCAGGCGGTCGCGGTCCGGCATCCAGCGGGCCAGGGCGGAGCGGACCGTCTTGCGGCGCTGCGAGAACGCGGCCTCGATCACGGCGAACGTCTCCTCCCGGGTCGCCGCGGTCACCGGCGGGTCGCGGCGTTCGAACGCGACCAGCCCGGAGTCCACATTCGGGGCCGGCCAGAACACGTTCCGCCCGATCGGCCCGGCCCGGCGTACGTCGGCGTACCAGGCGGCCTTCGCGGACGGTACGCCGTACGTCCGGGAGCCGGGCGGCGCCGCCAGCCGGTCCGCGACCTCGGCCTGCACCATCACCAGCCCGTGCCGCAGGGAGTCCGACACCTCGAGCAGATGCAGCAGCACCGGTACGGCGACGTTGTACGGCAGGTTCGCGACGCAGGCGGTCGGCGTACCGATCTGCTCCGGCCCGACGTCCATCGCGTCCGCCTCGACCACGGTCAGGTCAGCCGCCTGTTGCGGCGCGTACGTCGCGACCGTCGACGGGAGCGCCTGCGCGAGCAGCGGGTCGATCTCGACCGCGGTCACCGGGTGCCCGTCGGCGAGCAACGCCAGCGTCAGCGAACCGAGGCCCGGGCCGATCTCCAGCACGTGCTCACCCGCACTGAGGCCGGCGGCGCGGACGATCCGGCGGACCGTGTTCGGGTCGATGACGAAGTTCTGGCCGCGCTGCTTGGTCGGGCGGACCCCGAGGGCGGCGGCCAGCGAACGCACATCAGCCGGACCGAGAAGTCTCGGTCCGGCTGATGTGGATGAATCAGACGAGCTCACGCCGCCAGTGTGTCAGTATCAACGCGAGCCCCGCCCCACCGCCCCAGTCAGGCTCAAGCCTTCTTGCCGCACACCGGCCAGGCGCCGTAGCCACCGCGGTCGGCCTTGACCTTCTCCGCGATCGCGATCTGCTGCGCCTTGGACGCACCGTTGGCGTTGTTGGCGTACGCCGTGCCGCCGTAGGCCGCCCAGGTGCCGTGGTCGAACTGCAGACCGCCGTAGTACCCGTTGCCGGTGTTCGCGGCCCAGTTGCCGCCGGACTCACACGCGGCGATCCGGTCCCAGGCGCCGCTGCCACCGCTCGGCGTCGGGGTGTCGGTCGTCGAGGTGGTCGTCTCGGTCGGCTTCGGCTTCGTACCGACCAGAACCTTCTCGTCGACCGCCTGAGTGACGACCTTCGACGCGACCACCTTCGTGGTCGACAGCTTGCCGTCCAGGTAGGTGTACAGGTACGTGACGGTCTTCGAACCGTCGGTGCCCTTGGCCGTGGTCTTGGTGGTGCCCACGAGCAGCGTCGCCGAGTCGGTCTTGTCGGTGCCGTGCGCGACGGCCTCCGTCTTGGTCACGGTCTTCTGCAGGACCTGGACGAAACCGATCTTGTTCACGCCCAGCTTCAGCGGAGTCGCCGCGGCCGGGGTGATCCGGTCGTCGGCGTCCCAGGCGATCTTCGCCTGCGTCAGGGCCTGCCCGACGGTGCTCGCCAGCGACTTGATCGTCACGATCTTGCCGAGGTGCACGATCTGCACGGTCTTCGGCGTGGTGACGGTCAGCTCCAGCCCCTGGCGGCCGAGCGGCGCGCTCCGGCTGGTGGACAGCTGGGCCCCGTCGTACCGCAGGCCGAGGTCGGCGAGCGCCTCGTTCACGCTGTCGGCCGTGGTCCAGTACGCCTTCTTGGTGCCGTCGGCGTTCACGGTCAGCTGGCGACCGTACTGCACCGCGATCTCCTGACCGTCCTGCAGCTTCGAGTTCAGCGACGGCGCGACGTTGTCGTGATCACCGACCTGAACTTTCTCGGCCTTCAGGGCGTCTGCCACGGTGGTGCCGAAGGTGTGCACCTTCCGCACCTGGCCGTCGACGGAGATGCTCACGGTCTTGCTCTTCGAGGCATAGGCCACGGAGCCACCCGCGACGGCTAACGCAGCCGTCGCACCGACGGCCACGATGATGGACTTACGCACTAACGCTCCCAGGTAGGGCTACCCGGGCACGGGGTGGGACAGCACAGGCACCGGCCGCCGCCGCTGGGCTGGCTGCCCAGACTTGGTGACCCCGCCGAGGGGTTGTGCTCGTCCGGGAACTTCCCCGATCCCGGCCAACATCACGGGACCATAACGAAGAAGTAGCGGAAGTGCCAATCCCCTGTTCGGCGAGTCGCAAAAAGGTGTAACGGCGGGTTTACGCGGTGTGACGGTCCCAGTGGCCCCGATGGACCACTTCGGCGGTCGTCCGGCGGCCCCTTTTCAGTGACGGCGACCGCTTGTCCGGGGCCCGGTATCCGACCGACAGCACCCCGACCAGATCGAACCCCTCCGGCACCCCGAACTCCTTCAGCAGCCGGCCCACTTTGTCCGCGGGAGGCCCGAAAAAGCAGGCTCCTAGGCCTTCGTCGACCACGGTCTGCAGCATCAGCAGCACGGCCATCCCGGTGTCGACGTACCAGTACGGCGCCGTCCAGCGACCCTCGTCCCGATCGGTCCAGCCCTTGTCCGGTTCGGTGTACCGATCGAGGTACGCGTCCTTGTCCGCGAACGCCAGGATCAGCAGCGGCGCGCGGCGCAACCCTGTGATCCATTCAACATACTTCTCGTCCGGATTCTCGGCCGAGATCTGCCAGTACCGCTCCCGGTCGTCCCCCTCCAGGGTCAGGAACGCCCATCCCTGGCTGAACCCGCCCGACGGCGCCCGGAGACCGTTCTCCAGGATCCGCTCCCGGATCTCGTCCGGTACGGCGCGGTCCGGGTCGTAGTTCCGTACCATCCGGCGCCGGCGTACGACGTCACTGAACTCCATGCGCACTGTCTACCAGGCGCGCCAGCAGGTAGGCCTCGGTCCCGGCAAGCCCCACCGAGCAGAACACCACGGTCTTGTTCGTTGGCCGTTCGTCCAGGACCTCGCCCAGGCCGACCAGCCGCTCGTGCTGCGGGGTCCCGGCCAGGACGTACGGCGGGTCGTACGCGTACGTCTGCGCCGGCGAATCCGTCACCGCCAGATCCGCCCGATCGATCAACTCCGGCCCGAACTCGGCTCGCCCCACCTGCTTCGGCCCCAACGTCGTCACAAACGCCCCGTCGGCAATCCACTCCGGCTCGATCACCGGGGTTGCGCTGTTCGTGGCGAGCACAACAATCCCAGCCCCTTCAACGGCCTCGCGGGCTGAACCAACTGCTTCTATGGGCAGTCCTAGGTCCTCGGAAACCCTTCTGACAAAGGACATCCGCCGCTCAACGTCCCGACTGAACACCTTCACGCTGCTCAGCTGCCGTACCGCACCGATAGCCCACAACTGACTGAACGCTTGCGTCCCAGCACCCACCAACCCCAGGGTGCTCGCGTGTGGATCCGCCAGCGCATCAACCGCCACCGCCCCGATAGCCCCCACCCGCCGCGGACCCAGTTCGTTGCCCACGGCAATGCCCTTCACCACACCCGAGTGCCAGTCCTGGACCACGACCACCTGTTCCCCAGGGTCCGTCGGGAAGCTGTCGTACGACCGATACCCGTACCACTCCCCCTCCAACGCCCCCGTCGTAAAAACCAACCGCCCACCCCCAAGCTCAGTAGAAACCCGAGCCGGCGTCCGAAGCCGCCCCTCCCAACTCGCCCGTACGGCCTCCCGCATCCACCCCACCGCCACCTCCGCCCGCAACCGCGCCCGGACATCAACATCCGTAAGCACCACAACCACGCTCCACCCGCCTCCTGGCATCGTGCCGACCAGCCGCGCAACCCTCGCCTACCAGGCTCCTCCGAAGGCGTGGTTGGCGTTGTTGTTGAGGGCTTCGCAGAGTTCGGGGACGGAGATGTTGAGGACGTCGGCCATTTTGCGGACCGTGTGGGGGATCAGGTACGAGGCGTTCGGTTTGCCGCGGTAGGGGGACGGGGTGAGGTATGGGGCGTCTGTTTCGACCAGGATGCGGTCGAGGGGGGTGGTGGCCAGTGCGTCCCGTAGGGACTGGGCGTTCTTGAACGTGACGACGCCGGCGAAGCTCAGGAAAGCTCCGCGGTTCACGCATTCGCGGGCGAACTCGGTGTCGCCGGAGAAGCAGTGCATGACGAGCCGATCCGGTACGCCCTCGCGGTCGAGGATCCGCAGTACGTCCTCGTGCGCGTCCCGGTCGTGGATCATCAGCGTCTTGTCGAGGCGCTTCGCCAACTCGATGTGCGCCGCGAACGACTCGTGCTGCGCGGCCTGCCCGTCGGCACCCGTACGGAAGTAGTCGAGACCGGTCTCGCCGATCACGCGGACCTTGTCGCTGCTCGACGCCAGCCGTTCGATCTCGGCCAGCGCGCTGTCCAGCTCACCGGCGGCCTTCAGCTTCGGCGCCTCGTTCGGATGCAGGGCGACGCCGGCGATCACGTTCCGGTACCGCGCAGCGGCCTCGACGGCCCACTCGGCACCGGGCAGATCACACCCGACCTGCACGATCCGGGTCACACCTACCGAAGCGGCCAGCTTGATCGCCTCGGCCGGGCTCAGCCAGACCCCGTCCTCCCCGTCCGCGATGTCCAGATGGCAATGCGCATCCACCACACTCATCGGCAACGGATCCGGCACAGCCGGCCGGCTCCGGTCCCGGGACCGCCCGTCCTCCCCCACCGCCGCCCGCTCCCGAGTCGGCCGCCCCACCTCGACACCTTCAACACCCATAAGTGCCAGGTTACTTAGTCACCGCCACCTAGTTCTCACCACTGGTGGTCTCGGCGGCTTCCTTTACCTTCGTGACGAGGGTTTGCCACATGGTTTGGGAGTGCTTGGCCTCGTCTTCGTTGGCGTTGTTGTCCTGCTCGAGTTTCAGGTGGGTGTTGCCGGTCAAGGTGTAGGTGAGGGTGTGGTAGTTCTCCGGTACGTCGGGTTGGCCGGTGAGCGGGCTGAAATGCGTCATGCGCAACAGGTGGCCCGGTTCGATCGCGAGGATCTCGCCCTTGTCCTGGTACTGCTTCCCCTCCCACTCGCCACTCCAGGTGATCGGACTCCCCACCTGCCAGTCCGTTTCCACCTCAGCCCCGAACCACAACTCCTTCAGCCGGTCCGGGCTGGTCAGAACGTCCCACACCTGCGCGGCCGACGCGTCGATATCAACCTCGGCCACCGCCACAAACCCAGTCATGTGAACTCCTCTCTCCCCCGACCGTACGATTCCCATCCCCCATGCGCTTGTACAAAAGCGTCAATACAGCTCCAGTTCCGGGGATCGGGCTCTTTGGCGGTGGGTGGTGGGAGGGATGCCGTAGCGGCGGGTGAACTGGCGGGTCAGGTAGTGGGGAGAGTCGAAGCCGACCGCGGCAGCTATCTGGGTAACGGTCATGTCGGTGGCGCCGAGGAGTTCGGCGGCGCGTTGGAGGCGTAGGGCGAGTACGACGTTCATGACCGAGTCGCCGACCTGCTCCTTGAAGAGGTGGGCGAGGCGGGAGACCGAGACCTGCGCCAGCCCGGCGAGCGACGTCAGCGTGTGCGGGCGCGCCGGGTCGGCGGTGATTGCTTCCAGGACGAGGTGGACCCGCGCGTCCAGGTGCTGGGTATCGCGGCGCAGGCTGGCGACAGCTGTGAGGAGCACTTCCTCGATCCCGTTCATGGTGAGCTCGGTCGCGACGCTCCGATCAAGCAGGTTCAACGAGGTGTCCCCGGTCGGCGACAGGCCGGCACGCTGTGCGTCGCGGTGCAGGCGGTCGAACGCGGACACCACCCGGTCGGTCTCCGACGAGCGGTTCAGTCGTACGTACGACAACCCGGGCATTGCCTGCGGCAACGACAGCCACGAGTGCCACTCGCGCCGCGGCTGGAAGTGCGCCCACCACGACTCCCAGTACGTGCCCACCGTTCCGTAGTCGTGCGGCGTCCCCGGGCTGACGAGTACGACGTCGCCGTGCCGCAGCATCAGCTTGTTCTCACCGAGCAGGTACCGCCCTGTCCCGGACGCGGTGTACAGCAGGTACCAGCTGCCGACTCCGTCGGGCCGTACGACGCGGTAGTCGCCACCGCTGTGGAAGTGCCCGGTCACGAGTTTGCTCGCCGGCGGGATCTCGCTGTACAGCTCGATCAGCACCTGGGTAGCAAGATCGTGCTCGAAGTCAGCAGGCTCCGTCATGGTGGATCCCCTCGTAGGCGCCTCAAGATTAGCGGCACCACAGCAAGATCCTGCACCCGAGGGAATCGAGGATCCGTGCCTTTCCACCCCGTCGCCGAGCTCGGTCACGACGCGAACACCCTGGTGTTCGAGCACGGCTGGCAGTCCTGGAGCCCGAGCGGCTGGTACCGGCTCGACGCGCCGCCGCCACGACCGACAGCGCCCAACCATCACGTGATGGCGTACCGCCCAGGCGTCGATGCGGCCGGCTCTGGCGGCCGGTTCCAGGGCGAGGGCCTGCTCGCCGTCGCCAACGGCAGCGAGGTCGTCGTGGTGGCAGCGCTCACCCCGGACGCGATCCCGTCGATCCGGGCCGAGGTGTACGGCGACAGGCTCGTGATCAGCGCCGACGGCGAGGTCGAGGTGAAGACCACCTCGCAGACCAACCCGAACCAGGCGCTCGCAGACTGGGCCGACAGGTTCGGCGCGGGTGCACCGCCGGTCCGGGTGTTCGGTCCGTCGTGGTGCAGCTGGTACGCGTACTGGGGGAAGGTCACCGAGCGGGACGTGTTGAACGAGGTCCGGAGGTTCGACCAGCACGACCTGAGCGTCGACCTAGTACTGCTTGATGAGGGGTATCAGTGCGCGATAGGTGACTGGCTGACGCCGCGGGACGGATTCGGGTCGACCGTCACGCTGGCCGCCGACATCCGTTCCAGCGGGCGGCGCGCCGGGATCTGGGTGGCGCCGTTCCTGGTCGCGACCGGCAGCGAGACCGCCCGCAGGCACCCGGACTGGCTGGTCCCGGGAATCAGCGCCGGGACGAACTGGGGCGAGGAGCAACTGGTCCTCGACGTCACCCGTCCCGCCGCCGCACGGCACCTCAGCGACGTCTTCACCGAGCTGTGCCGCCAGGGCTACGACCACTTCAAGCTCGATTTCGTGTACGCCGGCGCGATCGACGGGCCGCGGTACGAACAGCTCGACGGCATCGCGGCGTACCGGCACGGCCTGCGTCTGCTCCGCGAAGCGGTCGGCCCGAACCGGATCCTGCACGGTTGCGGCGCCCCGATCCTGCCGAGCCTCGGCGTGGTGGACTGCATGCGCATCTCCCCCGACACCGATCCGTTGGTCGAACCACCGTCCGGCGACATCAGCCAACCGGGTCAGCACGGCGCCCGGTCGACGTCGGTCGCGCGCGAGTTCCTGCACGGCCGGTGGTGGGCGAACGACTCCGACTGCCTGATCGTCCGCCCCGACGTCCAGGAACGCGAGCGCTGGGCGCAGCACATCGAGCAGGGCCCGGGGCTGCGGATGTCCAGCGACCCGATCGCCGCCCTCGACCGCTGGGGCCTCGACCGTACGCGCGAACTGCTGGTCCCGAGTTCACCGCGCCCGCATCCCCTCAAGGATCCCGATGCTTAGGCCCGCACCCCGCGCTGTACGCCGTCACCGAAGAGGCCGGGAGACGGCAGCCGCGTACGCACTCCTCGCCCCGAGCCTGGTGGGCGTCCTCGGCTTCCTGCTCGCGCCGGTTCTGATCGTCCTCGGGCTCAGCCTGTTCGACTGGAAGTTGCTCTCGACCCCTGAATTCATTGGACTCGCCAACTACCGGAAGTTGTTCGCCGACTCCGGCGTCTGGCACTCGCTGCTGGTCACGCTGTACTACGTCCTGATCTGCGTGCCCGGTACGACGATCCTCTCGCTGCTGCTCGCCCTGCTGGTGGATCGCAAGCTCCGCGGGATGAAGTACTTCCGTGCTCTGCTCGTGATCCCGTGGATGGCGACGCCGGTCGCACTCGGTCTCGTCTGGAGCTGGATCTTCGACCCGGGTCGCGGCGCGCTGAACCAGTTCCTCGGCCTGTTCGGGATCCACGGCCCGGCCTGGTTGTCGTCGCCGGTGCTGGCGATGCCGAGCGTCGCGGCGGTCCACATCTGGCAGTTCGCCGGGTACAACATGCTGTTCTTCCTCGCCGGTCTGCAGAACATCCCGCGATCGTTGCGCGAGGCATCTTCCCTCGACGGCGCCGGACCGGTCGCGCACTTCTTCACGATCACCCTCCCGCTGCTGCGGCCGACGATGCTGTTCGTACTGATCACCAACGTGATCGGGTCGTTCCAGGCCTTCGACACGATCTTCGTGATGACCGAAGGCGGCCCCGGCGACAGTACCGAGGTGACGACGTACCTGATCTACGACGAGGCGTTCAAGAAGTTCGACTTCGGTTACGCGTCGACGATCTCCGTCCTGCTGTTCGCGGTCGTGCTGATCGCGACGATCTCCCAGTTCGTGTACTTCGAACGCCGTACCACCTACGAGGTGACCGGATGAAACTGCGCATCTTCGTGTACGCCGTCCTGGTAGCCGGCTGCCTGCTCGCGATCTTCCCGTACTTGCTGACCGTGTTGACCGCGTTCAAGGGTCCCGGGCAACTGTCCGAGACGATGCCGTGGGAGCCGGGGCTGCCACCGAGTACGGCGGCGTTCCACCGGCTGTTCGCGTCCGGGTTCGGCGGTTACCTGGTCAACACCGCGCTCGTCACGGCCGGGATCACCCTCGGTCAGGTGGTGTTCGCGATCCTCGCGGCGTACGCCTTCGCCCGGCTCTCGTTCCCGGGGCGGGACGCGTTGTTCTGGGTGTATTTGTCGACACTGATGGTGCCGCCGGTGGTCACGATGATCCCGCTGTATCTGATGATGCAGAAGCTCGGCCTGGTCGACACGTGGGCCGGGTTGATGCTGCCGACGATGCTCGGTACGCCGTACGCGATCTTCCTGCTCCGCCAGTTCTTCCGCGGCATTCCCGCGGACCTCGAGGACGCGGCCCGGATCGACGGCGCCGGGCGGGTCCGGACGCTGGTGTCGATCGTGCTGCCGTTGTCGAAACCGATCCTGGTCACCGTCACCACGCTCGCCATGGTGGCGAACTGGAACAGCTTCCTCTGGCCGCTGATCATCACCAGCAGCGAGAACAAGCGACTGCTCTCGGTCGGGATCGCCTTGTTCAAGGGGGAGATCGGCGTCGACTACAACGCCGTGATGGCCGGCAGCCTGATCGCGCTGGCGCCGCTGCTGGTCCTGTTCGTCGTCTTCCAGCGCTTCATCGTCCGCTCGGTCGCCGTTACCGGGCTCAAGTAGTACGGAGGTCTGTGATGTCGCTGTCCAGGAGGACTTTTCTGATCGGCGCCGGCAGTGTGCTCGCGCTGGCCGGCTGCGGCTCGTCCGACAACAAGGCGAGCAGCGGTGGCAAGGTCGAACTGGTGTACCGGCTCTGGGACGAGCAGCAGGAGGTCGGGTACAAGACCGTCTTCGCGGAGTTCACCAAGGAGAACCCGGACATCACGGTCCGGATGGAGGTGCTGCCCTGGGACCAGTATTGGACCAAGCTCACCACCGAACTCGCGAGCGGCAAGGCGCCCGACGTGTTCTGGCTGACCGTCGACTACTTCCCGGACTTCGCGAGCAAGGGCGTACTCGCGCCGCTCGACGACCTGATCTCGAAGGCCGGTCTGAAGCTCGACTCGTACCACCCGAACGTCGTGCAGTCGTACAGGTTCGAGGACAAGCAACTGGGGATGCCGAAGGACCTGGGCATCGTCGGACTGCTCTACAACAAGACGCTGGTCGAGAAGGCCGGCATCACAATGCCTGCCGAGATGACCTGGGCGCCGGACGGGTCCGGCAGCTTCCTCGAGATCGCGCGCAAGCTGACGGTCGGCGACAAGCAGTGGGGGTTCTGCTCCTGGAACCACAGCCAGACGCAGTGGCTGAACTGGATCGCGTCGAACGGCGGCCACGCGATGGACAAGCCGTACGGGATGTTCGACTTCGCCGGTACGCAGTCCGTCGAGGGACTGCAGTTCGCGCGGGACCTGGTGTTCAAGTGGAAGGTGTCGCCGGACGGCACCCGGACCAACCCGCCGACCGGGCAGGCGACCGAGATGTTCTACCGCGGCGAGGTCGCGATGTTCCCGGCGAACAACGCGCTGCTGCCGTTCGCGCTGCCCGAGGTGAAGTTCCCGATCGGCGTCACGTCGATGCCGGCCGGACCGGCCGGGCGGACCGTGGTGATCAACGGCCTGGCCGAGACGATGTTCGCGAAGACCAAGCACCCCGACGAGGCCGGCAAGCTGGTCGCGTTCCTCGGCTCGGAGAAGGCGCAGCGCCTGATGGGCGACGCGGGGTACGTCATCCCGGCGCTGAACGACGCCGGCGCCGGGTACCAGGCGTTCTGGAAGAAGAAGAACATCGACGTCCAGCCGTTCATCGACTCGGCCGCCGGCAGCACCGTCAACCTCCCGATCGCCGAAGGCTGGACCGCCAAGTCCCCCGAGATCGACAAGACCGTCAACGACCTCTACCTGAACAAGGTCCCGGTGACCGACATCGCGAAGTCGATGGACAAGATTGGCAATGACAAGTGAAAGAACTTACTGATTCGTACGACGACGTGCAGGACATCGGTGTGCTGCGGGAGCGGTTGGCGAAGGATGGCTACCTGTTCTTCAGGGGGTTGTTGCCTACCGATGTGGTGGAGGACGTGCACGAGCAGCTTGCGCGGATTCTGTACGACAGTGACTGGTTGGCGCGGGACGCTGATCCGCGGGAGCTGATGGCGTCGGGGCGGGCTGTGGAGGAAGGGTCGGCGGGGTTCTTCGGGGCCTATACGGCGATTCAGAGCACCGAGGCGTTTCACCGGCTCGCGGTGCGGCCCGAGCTGCTGACGCTTGCCGGGCGGTTGCTCGGGGAGGAGGCGTTCGCGCATCCGGCGCACATCTGCCGGATCGCGCCGCCGTCGCCCGGGGCGCATCCGACGCCGATCCACCAGGACTACCGATTCATCCAGGGGTGCGTGGACACGCTGACGACCTGGCTGCCGTTGAGTGCGGCGCCGCCCGAGATCGGCGGGTTGCGGGTGTACGCCGGGTCGCCGCGGCTCGGCGTACTCCCGGTGAAGGCGTCCGACGGACCCGGGATGATGCGCGCCGAAGCCGACGAGAACCACCCGGAGTGGCGGACCACCTCGTACCGGCCAGGCGACGTATTGCTCTTCGGCAGCCTCACTGTCCACGGCGCAATGCCGAACCGCACGAACCGGCTGAGGCTGTCGGCCGACTTCCGCTACCAGGCCCGTACGGCCCCCATGGCCCGCGACCTCCTTGGCACCGGCAAGCCGCACTACCACCCGGACGTCCCAGACTTCCCCACCCTCACCCGCGGCTGGACCTCGACAACCTGCGTCGAGATCCCCGCCGGCGTGAACTTCGTAGACCGCTGGGACCCCCGCGTAGACGACGTACCAACCCCGCCGTCCCGGTTCACGTACGCCTGAGGGCCGGACCAGCAGCACTCACCATCGCCCCGCGGTCAAGCGTGACCACCACACAGAGGCCTCCGCAGCGCGGCTTGGTGAGTGCTGGCGGTCCGCCTACGCCTGCGGGAGGATGACGATCTTGCCGCGGGCGTGGCCGGATTCGCTGAGGGATTGGGCCTTGCCGGCGTCGGTGAGGGGGAAGGTTTCGGCGATACGGATCGTGAGCTTGCCGTCCGCGGCTGCCTGGAGCTGGGTGGCGAGGGCAGCGCGGACCTCTTCCGGGGTCCCGCTGCCGCCGGAGGAGGTCTGGATCCCGAGCTTGGCGGCGGCGAAGTCGGCGATGGTGACGATCCGGTCGGTGCCGCCGCGGAGCTCGATCGACTCCTCCAGACCGCCCTGGCCCGCGGTGTCGAACACCGCGTCGACGCCCTCCGGGGCGGCTTCGCGGACCCGCCCGAGCAGGCCGTCGCCGTACGCCACCGGGATCGCGCCGATCGTCCGAAGGTAGTCGTGGTTGGCGGCCGAGGCCGTACCGATCACCGTCAGACCGGCGGCGACCGCGAGCTGAACGGCCACCGAGCCGACCACGCCCGCGGCACCGTGGATCAGGATCGTCTCGCCCGGCTTCACGCCGAGCAGATCGAGCACGCGCTGCGAGGTCTCGCCGGCCACGGGTACGCCGACCGCCTGCTCCCAGCTCAGACCGGCCGGCTTCAGCGTGATGTTGCCGCCGAGCGCGTACTCGGCGTACGAACCGCCGGCCGACCAGCCGACCACCTCGTCGCCGACCGCGAACTCCGCCCCGTCACCGGCCTCGTCCACCACACCGGCCACCTCGAACCCCGGGATCGCGGGAAATTTCGCCGGTGCGAAGTCCTTCGTGAAGCCCCGGCGGATCTTCGTGTCGTACGGGTTCACGCCGGCCGCGTGCACCTTGATCCGCACCTGACCGGGGCCCGCGTGCGGCTCCGCCACGTCCTGCACCTGGAGTACCCCGGGATCGCCGTACTCCTCGAACACCACAGCCCGCATGCCACAGCCTCCTCGAATTGATTGTTGCTACAAGAAAGGCTGCGCCGCCGCCCGGCATTCCCGGACGGCGGCAGCAATCAGTTCTCCTCGAGCCGCGGGAACAGCGGGTCGCCCTTGGTGAGCGTCGCCCCGGCCGGGAGCTGGCCCCAGGTGCCGGCGTCCTGCACCCGCTGGTCGGCCAGTGCGCCGAGCTTCTCCTCGGCGCCGAGCAGCTCCCACAGCTTGGCCGACGACTTCGGCATCGTCGGGTTGTGCAGCACGGCGACGGCCCGCAGTACCTCGGCCGCCGAGTACAGGATCGTCGCGAGCCGGGCCCGCTGGGACTCGTCCTTGGCGACCTTCCACGGCTCCTGCTCGGTCACGTACCCGTTGACCGCACCAACCAGTTCGTTGATCGCGGCCAGCGCGTCCTGGAACGCGAGCGTGTCCAGCGCCCGGTCCGCGGTCGCGACGGTCTGCGCGAGCTTGTCCGCCAGCGCCTGCTCGGCCGGTCCGTGGTCGGTCGGCTCCGGCAGCGCGCCGTCGAAGTACTTGCCGACCATCGCGGCGATCCGGCTGGCCAGGTTGCCCAGGCCGTTCGCGAGCTCGGAGGTGTAGACCGCGCTCAGGTGCTCCCACGAGAACGAGCCGTCCGACCCGAACTGGATCGTCCGGAGGAAGTAGTACCGGAAGGCGTCCGAGCCGAAGTGGTCGGTGATCTCGTGCGGCGCGATCGCGGTCAGCTTGGACTTGCTCATCTTCTCGCCGCCCACCAGCAGCCACCCGTGGGCGAACACCTGGCGAGGTACGGCGACCTCGGCGGCCATCAGCATCGCCGGCCAGATCACCGCGTGGAACCGGAGGATGTCCTTGCCGACCAGGTGCACGTCGACCGGCCACAGCTCCTCGAAGCGCTCCGGGTCGGTGCCGTAGCCCGCGGCGGTCACGTAGTTGAGCAGCGCGTCGATCCAGACGTACAGGACGTGGTCCTCGTCCCACGGGACCGGGATGCCCCAGTCGAACGTGGACCGGGTGATCGACAGGTCCTGCAGGCCCTGCTTCACGAACGCGATCACCTCGTTGCGCGCGCTCGCCGGCGCCACGAAGTCCGGCTGCGACTCGTACAGCTCGAGCAGCCTGTCGCCGTACGCCGAGAGCCGGAAGAAGTAGTTCGTCTCCGAGACGGTCTCCAGCTCCGTACCGTGGATCATGCACCGCTGGGTGCCGTCCTCGTCGGTCCGGATGTCCGTGGGCAGCTTGAACTCCTCGCAGCCCACGCAGTACAGACCCTCGTACTCGCCCTTGTAGACGTCGCCCTTGTCGTACAACTTCTGCCAGAACTCGCGGACCCGCTCGGTGTGCCGCTCCTCGGTCGTCCTGATGAAGTCGTCGTACGCGATGTCGACGTCCACCCAGGCCGGCTTCCAGGCCTCCTCGACCAGCTTGTCCGTCCACGCCTGCGGCGTCATGCCCTGCGCCTCCGCGCTGCGCATCACCTTCTCGCCGTGCTCGTCGGTACCGGTCAGGTACCACTTGCGCTCGCCGCGCTGCGCGTGCCAGCGCGTCAGGACGTCCCCGGCCACCGTCGTGTAGGCGCTGCCGATGTGCGGCGGAGCCGTGACGTAGTAGATCGGGGTGGTGACGTAATAGGCCTTCTCGGACATGCCTTAAAGAGTAGTGCCCCGGTTAAGTGGATTTTCGCGCGGCCAGTACGGCGTCGTACACGGTCCGTTTCGGTACGTTGAACCGCTTCGCGACGTCCGCGATCGCCTGCTTACGCGGCGTACCCGCCTCCTCGTCCACCGCAACCTCACGCGCCAGATCCTCGGCAGTCATCACCCGCTCCGGATCCGCCCCCGCCACCACGACGGTGATCTCCCCGCGCACCCCCTCCTTCGACCACAGCACAAGGTCATCAAGAGGCCCCCGTTTGACCTCTTCATACGTCTTGGTGAGCTCCCGGCACACGGCCGTACGACGATCCGCCCCAAAAGCCTCCGCCATCGCCTCCAAGGACTGGGTGAGCCGATGCGGCGCCTCGAAGAACACCATCGTCCGCGGCTCGTCCGCCAGCTCCGCGAGCCGCCGCCCCCGCTCCCCCGGCTTCCGCGGCAGGAACCCCTCGAACGTGAACCGGTCCACCGGCAGCCCGCTCAGCGCGAGCGCGGTCAGCACGGCCGACGGCCCCGGTACTGCGGTCACGACCACCTCGGCCTCGATCGCCGCCGCGACCAACCGGTACCCCGGATCCGACACGCTCGGCATCCCCGCATCCGTCACCACCACCACGGTCTGCCCGTCGACGAGCGCCCGCAGCAGCTCCGGCGTCCGCTCCCGCTCGTTCCCCTCGAAGTACGACACCACGCGCCCGCCCAGCTGAATCCCCAACTCAGCCGTCAACCGCCGCAACCGCCGCGTATCCTCCGCCGCCACCACGTCCGCCTCGGCCAGCACCCGCCCCAGCCGAGCAGAGGCGTCCGAAACATCCCCAATAGGCGTCCCCGCCAACACCAATCGCCCGGTCATCCACTCATCATCCCAGCCGTTCCGGCCGACACGGGGAGGCGGGCGGACCAGCGGGTCCGTAGCATGGCGGCGTGGCTGCTGTGATCGAGGACGGGACTGTCCGGCGGGGCGAGGCGGATGACGAGCGGGAACTGCTCGGGCGCGACGTGCTCGGTAGGCGGCTGCCGCCGCTCAAGGAGCGGTTGTACCCGGCGATGCCGCGGGACTTCGACGGTGGCTGGATCGCGACGCTGGCGATCACGCTGGTGGCCGGCATCCTGCGGTTCTGGCACCTGAGTACGCCGGTGAAGTTCGTCTTCGACGAGACGTACTACGCCAAGGACGCGTTCAGCCTGCTCAAGTTCGGGTACGCGCGGCAGTTCATCGACCAGCCGGAGGGGGCCGCCGACAAGGCGATCCTGGCCGGCAACCTGGACGTCTTCAAGGACACCCCGAGCCTGACCGTGCACCCCGAGGTCGGCAAGTGGATGATTGCGGCCGGTGAGCAGCTGTTCGGGATGAACACGTTCGGCTGGCGGTTCATGCCGGCGCTGTTCGGCACGCTGACGGTGCTGCTGCTGATCCGGACCGTACGCCGGATGACCCGCTCGACCCTGATCGGCGCCATCGCCGGCCTGCTGCTCGCGGTCGACGGCCTGCACTTCGTCATGTCCCGGGTCGCGCTGCTCGACATCTTCCTCGCGTTCTGGCTGGTCGCGGCGGTCTCCTGCCTGGTCTGCGACCGGGACTGGACCCGCCGCCGGCACGCCGAAACGCTGGACAAGCCGCTCGAGGACGGCGAACGCCGGACCATCGGCCGCTGGCTGCTGGTCCGCCCGTGGCGGATCGCCGCCGGTGTCTGCTTCGGCCTCGCGCTCGGCACCAAGTGGTCCGCGGTCTGGACGCTGGCCGCGTTCGGCATCCTGGTGTTCGCCTGGGACTACGGTGCCCGCCGCTCGCTCGGCGTCCGGTTCGCGTTCGTGAAGTCCGCGCTGGTGGACGGCATCCCCGCGTTTCTCAGCCTGATCCTGGTCGCCGTCGTCACCTACACCGCGACCTGGACCGGCTGGCTGCTGCACGACAACTCCTACGACCACAACTGGGCGGCGAGCAACCCGGCGCACGGCGTGATGAAGCTGGTGCCGGACGACTTCCGGTCCCTGCTCGAGTACCACAAAGAGGTCTACGCGTTCCACACCGGCGACTACATCAAGCACGCCACCCACCCGTACCAGTCGAACCCCGCGGGCTGGCCGATCATCGCCCGGCCGATCGGCTTCGACGCGGTCAACGACATCAAGCCGGGTACGCCGGGCTGCAACGCGCCCGCCGGCGACACCTGTCTGCAGGTGATCTCCGCCCTCGGTACGCCGCTGCTGTGGTGGGGCGGTGCGCTCGCGCTGATCGCCGCGCTGGTGTTGTGGATCAGTACGCGCGACTGGCGGTTCGGTATCCCGATCGTCGGGTTCGTGACGTGCTGGGTGCCGTGGTTCGCGTACGACCAGAGACCGATCTTCTTCTTCTATGCGGTCACGATGATCCCGTTCACGGTGATGGCGCTGGCGCTGACCCTCGGCAAGGTCCTCGGCCCGGCGCGCGAAGCACTGCGGACGGCGACCCCGCGGCGGCTGATCGGCAGCGCGGTGGTGGGCGCGTTCGTCGTCCTCGTCGTACTGAACTTCGCCTACATCTGGCCGATCCTGACCGACAAGGTCCTCCCACACGAGGACTGGCTCAGCCGGATGTGGTTCAAGTCCTGGATCTGACCGCGTAGTCGACGCTCGCGAACGGCCAGCGCGTCGCGAGCCAGTCGGACACCGCGTCGTACAGCTCGACGTCCAGCGAGGCCCTGTCCGCGCTGACCCAGGACCGTACGTCGGTGATGCCTGGGTCCTTGCGCGACGGGTAGATGTACACGCAGCCGATCACGTCGCCGCCCGTCTCGATCACCGTGTACGTGAACCCGCGCCGCGCGGCGAAGTCGTCCGCGTGCCGCCGCAGGTCACCGAGGTTGGCCTCCGTCGACATCCCGTCGACCGGCGGCCAGCTGCCGCCGAACCCCGGTGTGGAGCGGATGTGCTCGATGCTGCTGGTCCAGGCGGCGTAGTCGGGCGCGTTGTGCTCCGGGCCCAGCGGTTCCAGTCGGAATCGCGGGGTGACGAGCTCACGGGGTACGTCGAAGTCGGCGGGAACGAAGTCAGCCATGCCTGCAGGCTACGAGGACGTGCCTGCGGACCGCACCCGCATTAGTTCAGTGCAGCTTCTTGTTCTTCTTGCCGTGGCGCTTGGCCGAGGACTGGCCGCCGACGCCGCCGAACAGGGCCAGGCCCTTGATCACGACGGTCGGCGCGTTCGGGTCCGGGTCGGCCGAACCCTGCGCGGCGAACCCGCCGAAGATGCCGATGCCCTCGTTCCGCACGGTCACGCCTTCGGGGACGGTGATGTCGATCCCGCCGAACACCGCGACCGCGTTGATCGTCACCTCACGGCCCTCGAACACCGCGTCGGTCATGTCCAGGTCGTGGCCGCCGAACACCGCGAGTGCGTTGGTCCGGCGCTTCACCCGCCAGCGGCCCTTCCGCTCGCCGCCGCCGAAGATCGCGACCAGGTTGTCGACACTGGCGCTCGGATCGGCCGGCTCCTCGATCGGCACCAGGCTGGTCGACGTGGACGGGACCGCCGCGGCGATCGGCGCCGGCTGCCCCGGGACGACCAGGTCCCGGGTGATCGGCTCGAGTTCGCCGAGGGTCTTGGCCTGCAGCGTCTGCTCCAGCCGGTCGGCGTGCTCGTCCTGCGTCAACCGGCCCGACATCAGGGCCTCCCGCAGTACGTCGACGACCTGGTCACGATCGATGTCGGACGCCCGCAGATGCGCGTGCGGATGCGGGCGGTCGGGCAGGTTCTCCATAACCCCGAACGATATATCGAGAACGGCTCGGTGCGGAGTCCGGTAACGCCCGGATCCGGACCCTTAGTCGCGCTGAATCTTCAGGGCACACCCGGTGGCGACGAGGGTCAGTCCGGCGAAGGTGATCGCCGTACCGGGGTAGCCGCCCAGGGCCAGGCCGAGACCGCCGATCGCGGCGCCGACGAACGTACCGAGGCTCATGCCGGCGGCGTTGACGCTGAGGGCCGAGCCGCGGAGCTCGCCGCTGCGGCGGACCAGGAGCGTGGTGACGCAGGCGGCGACCGTCGCGTGGCTGGCGCCCATCACCGCGGTCAGGACCAGGGTGAGCGGGAGGGACGGCGAGAAGTAGAACGCGGCGACGGCGATCAGCGCGACGGTGATGCCGATCAGCAGGAAGCGCTCGGTCCGGGCGCGGCCGGTGGCGAGGTAGCGGCCGGTCAGCAGGTTGCCGAGGAAGAACGAGGCCCCGCTGAGCGACCAGACCAGCGCGAACCAGCCCGGCGCGAGCTCGAACTTCTCGTCGTAGAACGCGGCCAGGTAGGCGAGGTACCCCATGAAGGCCGCGGTCCGTAGCGCCCCGACCGCGAGCAGTGGTACGGCACCCGGAACGCGGGCGAGTTCGCGGTACGTCGCCAGATAACTGACGCGCTGTCTGCCGGTGATCGGCGCCGTGCGGCCGCGTCCGCGGACGAAGAAGGCGGCCGACAGTACGAGCGCGATCACCGCGGCGGCGAGGAGGTTGCCGCGCCAGCCCCAGATCAGGCCGGGTCCGGCGAGCACCGGCGCGGCGAGCATGGCCATCGCGCTCGTGGTCGCCGACACCAGCGTCGCCGCCCGGCCGGCGGCGGCCGGGGAGTGGAAGCGATCCGCCGCCGCGGCGCCGATCGACGGCGCCAGGATCGACGTTGCGGCGCCGATCAGCAGGCAGAACGCGGCCAGCGCGAACACGTTGCCCACAGCACCCAATACCGCCGAGATCCCGAGCAGTGCGAGACCGGCCGCGGCGACCAGCTCACGCGGCGCCCGGTCCATCAGCGGCGCCAGCAGTACGCCGATCGCGAGGGCGGCGAGACCACCGAGTCCGCGCAGGCCACCGATCTCCGCGACGCTTCCACCCGCGGCGGCGGAGATCGGCACCAGGTACATCCCGAACACCGTGAACGGAATGAGGCTCACGGTCGAGGCGAGCAGGAACGGCCACAACCGCCGGGCCATCCGGAGGTCGCCGGGGACTTCGGCGGTGAGTTGCTGTGTGCTCATCTGTCCGTCCGGTAGCGGTAGAGGCTGCTCGGGCGGGAGCTGAACTGGGAGAACGGAAACGGTTCGGCGGAAAGCGCGGTCACACCGTTTCCGAGGAAGGCACGAGCCACCGCACTGCCGGTCTGGGCGTAGATCGCCAGCGGCTTCTCTTGCTCACGGCAACTTTTGAGCAGGACGTCGAAGCTGCCGTTGGACAGCGTCATCCCGGTGGCGACCACCGCGTCGGCCGCGTCGATCACCTCGGTCATGTCCTTCGAGACCGGCAGCCCGGAGGCCGTCTCGCGGAGGTTGAAGTCGCACGGCAGGCAACTCCCGCCCCGGGCGGTGATCGCGTCGACGAGCGGGTTGACGACGCCGATCAGGGCGACCTTGGTGCCTTCGGCAACGTCGAGGAGCCCGGCCACGGCAGCGTCCCGGGCTTTCGCGCGAACGTCCGGAGGGCCGGCGGGCAGGACGATCTCCTCGGCGTACGGCGACGTGTGGTGCGGCTCCACCGCGGCCAGGTACGCATCCAGGGCGGCGATGCGCACCGGAAGCGGATCGTTCGATGCGAGGACGTCGGCGAGGGTGCGGCCGGAGGTGTCGGCGCAGTACGCCGGGTCGAGCTCGCCGGCCTCGAACGAGCAGGCGCCGAAGACCTCTCCGACCCGGAGCAGGACGTAGTAGTTGCGGTAGGTGACGTCGGCGCCCGGCAGACGAGTGGTGTGGTGCAGCCAGAACGCGCTGGTGATGCCGAAGGCTGACGGTGCGGGCCCGAATGCCTGCGCAAGAACGGAATCGGTGAGTTGGCCTACGGATGTGCTGGACGGGCGGGCAGCGGAATCCGAGCTGGAGAGGTCTGGGCTTGCGGTCATGGGCGGCCGGCCTTTCGGGGTTGCACTGAACTGAGGTTAATGCGACGGCGTCGCAGATGGAAGTTCGACGCGCTGGAACTGCGCCGAGTCCCGGCGGTCCCAGGACATCGCCGACCAGGGCACCGCGAGCTCGTCCAGCGAGTTGATCTCCCGCGGCCGCATCGAGGCCATCGGCCGCGCCTCGGCATGCCGGGCGAAGGCGGACTCGACGTACCGGGTACCGGTGTCCGCGGCCAGGAAGACGTGTTTCCGCCCGCGGTCGCAACCGTGTTCCCACAACGCCGACAGGTACGCCGCCCCCGCCGACAGCCCCGCGAAGACGCCGGACGTCCGGAGCAGATCCACCGCCGCCGACATCGCGTACTCGAAGGTAACCCAGTGCAACCGGTCGTACAGCGCGTGCCGAACGTTCCGGAACTCGATCGAACTGCCGATGCCGGCGATGATCATCTCCGGATCCTGCGTGTGCCCCGCCCCGAACGTCACGCTGCCGAACGGCTGGACGCCGACCAGGTTCACGTCCCGCCCGCCGTCGCGCAGGTACGCTGCGATCGCTCCGGTGGAGGCGCCGGTACCGACGCCGCCCACCAGGCACAGCGGCCCGGTCGGCACCAGCGCCGCGACCAGGTCCGCGACGGCCCGGTACCCGAGGTAGTGGATCTCGTCGTGGTACTGCTGCATCCAGTGGTACGACGGGTTGTCCCGGAGGATCTCGCCGATCCGGCGGACCCGGAGGTTCTGGTCGAGCTGCAGGTTGTTCGAGGACGGCACCTGCTCGACGGTCGCACCGAGGATCTCGAGCTGGATCTTCAAGGTCCGGTCGACCGTGGTGGAGCCGACGATGTGGCACTTCATCCCGTACCGGTGGCAGGCGAGCGCGAGCGCGTGCGCGTAGATCCCGCTCGAGCTGTCGATCAGCGTGTCGCCCGGGCTGACCCTGCCGGTCTCCAGGAGATGCCGGACGGCGCCGAGTGCGGAGTACACCTTCATCGTCTCGAACCGCAGGCAGATCAGGTCGTCCACCCGGATCGGGTCCGGGTCCTTGATCGCCTCCGCCAGGTGGTCGTGCAGTCGCGTCATCGGCGCGGTTCGCTCCTTGTGTCGAGGGATAACACGGGCGGAGTCAGGTGGGCGGCAGCAACCAGCTGCCGAGTCAGGTCATGCTGCGGTGCGGTCGTGACGGTCGCGGGCGGGCCTTGTTCGACCACGTGGCCGGCGTCGAGGACCAGCACCTCGTCGGCGACGGCGGCGACCAGTCCGAGATCGTGGCCGATCCAGATCAGCGCGGTACCGCGGGCCTTCAGCTCGCCGAGCAGATCGAGGACGAGCGCCGTACCGCGGTCGTCGAGGGCGGTGGTGATCTCGTCGCAGATCAGTACGTCGGGATGCGCGAGGACTGCCCGGGCGAGGGCGGCACGCTGGAGTTCGCCTCCGGACATCCGGCTCGGCGGACGGGCTGCGGTGATCCCGGCGACGCCGAGGCGGGCGAGCGTGGCGACGGCCTCGGCGTAGGCCTGTTCCGGGGTGAGTCCGCGCAGGCGTTCGGCCGTACGGGCGACTTGCTGGTCGACGGGACGGCGCTCGTCGAACGAGCCGCGGACCTCCTGCCAGACGTACTGCACTCGGCGGTGCTGCTCGCGGGTGCGTTTGCGCAGTACGGGCAACAGGTGGTCGCCGAGGTGGATCGTGCCGGTGTGGCGTTCGTGCAGGCCGGCCAGGCACCGGGCGAGCGTGGTCTTACCGCTGCCGGACCGGCCGACGACGCCGAGGCAGCTGCCCGCGCGGACGGCGAGGCCGACCTCGTGCAGGACTAGGTCGCGACCCCGGGGCCGCAGCGAGGCTGACAGGTTCATTGCCTTCAGCAACGGTTGGCCGGTGGCGGAGGTTCCCAGCGACGTCGCCGGTTCGGCGGTTGGTGGCAGTACGTCGGAGATCACCCGGCCCGCGTCGAGGACGACGACCCGGGTGGCGAGCGCGCGAACCAGGTCGAGATCGTGACTGAGCAGCAAGATGCCCAGCCCGGAGGCTGCGAGCTCGCGCAGTTCGTGCACGAGTCGCAGCCGGGTGATCGAGTCGAGACCGGTGCTCGGTTCGTCGAGGACGAGCACCCTCGGTCGGCAGGTGAGGGTCTGGGCGAGCGCGATTCGTTGCCGTTGGCCACCGGAGAACTGATGCGGAAACCGTTTCAGGGTCTCCGTGGGCAGCTGGGCGGTCCGGAGCGCTGCGGCCGGGTCACCGTCGTGGAGCTTGGCGAGTTCGCGCAACGTCGTACCGATCCGGCGCGCCGGGTTGAGCGCACTCCCCGGATGCTGCGGCATGTACGCGACCACTCGCCCGCGTACGTCGACGCCGGTCACACCGTTGGCGCCGACAACCTTTTCTCCCGCAACCTCCACGTTCCCTTCCAGCCGTACGCCGTCCCCGCATTCGCCCAACAACGCCAACGCCGCCGTAGTCTTCCCGGCGCCCGAGGCCCCCACCAACGCAGTCACCTCACCGGCGACGACCTCGAAGGACACCCCGTCCACCAGCACCGCGTCACCCGCGGTCGCGGACAACTTGTCAACCTGAACCAGGCTCATGCGGCCGCCCGGGACCTGTGTACGAGACGGTCTGCCAGGAGGTTGAAGCCGAGGGTGAAGGAGACGAGCAGCAGGGCCGGTGCGAGGACGGACCACGGTTGGAGGAGGAGGCCCTCGCGGTTGCGGGACACGCTGACCGCCCAGTCCGGTGCGGTCGGGCTCAGGCCGAGGCCGAGGAAGTTGACCGAGGCAACGAGGAACACCGCGAGCGTGATCCGGGTACCCAGGTCGGCGGCGACCGGCCCGAGGACCGAGCGCCCGACGTACCCGAGCTGGATCCGCACCCACGACTCCCGCTGCATTCGCAGCGCCTCGACCACCGGCCCACTGGCCGCATCCAGCGCAGCCGCCCGGACCAGGCGAGCCACGGTCGGCACATTCACCATCGCCACGGCCACCGTGATCGCCAACGCCGACGCCCGCCACCCAACGGCAACCACACTGATCACCAGCAGCGAAGGCAGCGGCAGCAGTACGTCGAGAGGCCGCATCAAACCCTCGTCCAACCACCGATACCGGGTCGACGCCGCCGTCAGTCCGACCATCCCGCCGACGACGTACGCGAGTACGACTGCGCCCAGCGCCATCCCCAACGCAGACCGTCCACCAACCAGCAACAGCCCGAACACGTCCCGCCCCAAACCGTCCGTCCCCAGCAGACCTGCAGACGAGTAGGGCAACCCCTCACGGGCGTCGTACGGAACGAACGGCCCGACCAAGGCGATGGCCAGCGGCACCAAGACCAAGACAGCTGCGACACGCTTCATCGGAGGAGCTCCGAGCGTGGGACGAGGCGGTTGCAGACGAGGTCCGCCGCCAGGTTGATCAGCAGAGCCGCAACGGCCAGCACAAGAGTGAGTCCTTGGACCACCGGCACGTCGCGCGCCTCCACACCGTCAACCAGAGCCGTAGCAAAACCAGGAATCGCAAAGATCGCCTCGACCACCAGCACCCCGCCAAGCAACGTGTCACCAGTACGAGCCAACTCCTGCACCCCCGGCACGGCCGCGTTCGGCAACACATGCCGGAGCAGCAACTGCCTCCGCGGCACCCCGAGCCGACGGGCCTGCGTGATGTACTCCGCATGCAGCGCCGCAACCGTCCCGGCGCGCACCTGCCGCGACAACAGACACACGGTCCGCCCGAACAGCACAGCCACCGGAAGAATCAGCAACGCCGGCGAAGCGAGCAGGTTGCTCCCGATCCACGTCGCCGGCAGCCACCCGAGCTTCAGCGAGAACACCGCCACCAGCACCACCGCGATCACGAAGTCCGGAATCGCCGACAATGCCAGCGTGATCGAAGTGATCGCACGGTCGACCCGCCCGTTCTCCCGCGTACCCATCACGATGCCCAGGGCAACGGCCAGCGGTACGACGACCGCGAGGGTGGCCAGCGTCAGCACCAGCGTCGCCCCGATCGAGTTCCGTACGATCCCGGCGACCGGTCCCCCGCTGATCAACGACGTACCGAGATCACCGGTCAGGACGTGCCCCAGCCAATGCACGAATCGCTCGACGGGAGGCTGATCCAATCCCAGCTCGGTACGCAACGCGGCGACCTGCGTCGGCGTCAGCGTCTCGGTGAACCGCAGCTCCGCCGCATCTCCCGGGAGCAACGACGTCAGCACGAACACCAGCACCGACAGCCCGGCGAGCTGAGCCACCGCGAGCAGCGCCCGCTGGACGGCGTACGACCGCATTCAGGCCAGCCACACCTTGTCGAACCGGCCCTGGTCCAGCGTGTTCGGCGGCACCGCCTGCACGCCCTGCACCTTCGCCGACACCGCCACCAGGTAGTCCGGCAGCCCCCACGCGAGGATCCCGCCCTCGTCGCGCAGCGTCTTCTGGAGTACGCCGTACCGCCGCGAACGCTCCGCCTCGTCGGTGACCGCCCGCGCGGCCGCGAACCCGGCGTCGAACGCCGGCCGCCGCCAATGCGTCACGTTGAACGGCGAATGCGACAACAACCGGTCGGTGATGTACTGCGGGATCGGCATCGCCCCCGACCGGTGGTTGCCGATAGCACCCTTCGTCAGCAGGTCCTTCGCGTACGTCTGCGGGCTGCCGGTCGTCACCTTCAGCCGTACCCCGGCCTCCGCGACCTGTTCCGCGAACAACGTCGCCGCCTCGACGAACCCGGCCGACGCGTCCGCGGTGAAGATCTCCACCTCACGCCCCACGAGACCGGCCTTCGCCAGCAGGGACTTCGCCCGATCCACGTCCCGCTCCGGCGCGGGCAGGTCGGCCGGATAGTACTGATATCCCTTGCCGAACAGGTCGTTCCCGACCTCGCCGCGGCCCGCGAGTACGACGTCCACCAGCCGCTGCCGGTCCGCGAGCAGCTTGAACGCGAGCCGTACGTCGGGGTTGTCGAACGGCGGCTGGTCGACCTTCATCACGAACGCCTGCATCGTGCTCGCCTTCGCGGCAACCACCTGAACCGCCTTACCTGCCATCCGCGCGAACGTCGCGGTCATGTCGTTCGCGTACTCCGCCTGCCCACCCTGTACGGCATTCGCCCGCGCCTCGGAGTCCGCGGACAGGATCTGCAACTCCTCGATCCGGGCCGGCTCGTCCCAGTAGTCGGCGTACCGCGAGGCAACCATCGAACGGCCCGCCTCGAACGAGACGTAGCGGAAAGCCCCCGTACCGACGGGTTTCGCCGGATCCTTGAAGCCGTTGCGGACGATCTGCGTGCCGATGCCGGCCAGCAGTGCGGGGAACTCGGCGTTCGGTTGGGTCAGTACCAACTCGACCGTCGACGGGCCGATCGCCTTGCTGCGCTTCAGATCCAGCGTCGCGAGCGAGGACTGCGCGACCCGTTCCGGTACGGCGGGATCCGCGATCCGGCTCAGGCTGTACAGCACGTCGTCGGCGATCAGCTTGGCGCCGTCGTGGAACGTCGCGTCCCGCAAGGTGAACCGCCAGGTGGTCGCCGTACCGTCGTGGTCCCACTTGGCGGCGAGCCGCGCGACCGGCTTCAGATCCGGACCGAGCTCGACGAGCTTCTCGTAGATCGCCTTGTGCCGCGCGATGTCCACGAACAGGCTCTGCACATGCGGGTCGAGCACCTCCTTCGCCCCGCCGCCGGCGTACACCGCCCGTAACCGCCCACCCTGCTTCGGCCCCACCGCCGTCCCGTTGTCGACCCCGCAACCGGCGATCGCGGCCAGGCCGGCAGCACCGGCCATCCCCAGGAACCCACGCCTACCCAACGCCTCGGACACGCGCCACATCCTCACCTTAGTGAAAACGATTGTCAAATCCAGCGCGCATCTGAACAAGACGCAACAAGTCTGTCGGCACGGCGAATCGATCGCTCACCGTGACGGCGTGTCCGGGCGTACCGAAGAACGGGTCGTGGTCACCCGGGCCGCACGGCTCGCACGCTCGACTCTCCCGCCGACTGGACGGGAGAGGGCACCACTACCCGTTGTTCGGTACGGGTCAGTCCGCGCAGTCGGGTGTGGCGCAGGTGGTGGGGAGGTCGGCGGCGATCCGGTCGAGCAGGGTGGTGAGCTGGGTCTGCTCGGCGGGGGTGAGGCGGTCGAAGAAGTAGCTGCGGACGGCGTCGACGTGGTCGGGGCCGGCGGCGTCGATCGCCTTGCGGCCGAGTTCGGTCAGGCGGACCATCGAGCCGCGGGCGTCCGACGTGCACTCCTCACGGCAGACCAGGCCGCGCTTCTCCATCCGGCTGACCTGGTGCGACAGGCGGCTGCGTTCCCAGCCGACGGAACGGCCGAGGTCCCGGGTCCGCAGTACGCCGTCCTCGGCCTCGGACAGCGGGTACAGCAGGGCGTAGTCGGCGCCGGACAGGCCCGAGTTGGCGATCATCCGCGCCTCGAGCGCGCGCATCAGCTCGCGATACGTTGCGCGGTACGACTCCCAGAGTCGCGCCTCCCGCTCGTCGAGCCACCGCGGTTCCGTCATCCACCCAGTGTACGAAGAAGTTGACATATCACCGAGTCATCACAGGGTCATGGCGTGCGCGAAAGTGCGACGGCGAGTCCGATCGTGCCGGCCATGATCACCAGCTCGACCACGGCGAGGCGTCGGAAGGCGGCCGGGCTGCCGGTGGCGAGTTCGGGCAGGGTCGTCCGGCGGTGCCACCAGCCGAGCGCCACGAGGATCGCGAACGCCACCGTCTTCGCGAACACGAGCGCGCCGTACCCGCTCGTCACCCACTGCGTGATCAGCCCCCACCCGCCCTGCCGCCCGTCGAGGTGGATCTCGGCGGTGACCAGTCCGGTGATCCCCATCGTCACGGCGCACCCGAGCGCGAGCGTGCTGAAGAGCTCGACGGCCTCACGCGATCGGGTGTACCGCAGTACGGCCAGCAGCCCGCCGACCCAGACGGTCGCGGCGAGGACGTGGACGACGAGCGACATCGTGGCGAGGACCGTCAACAAGTTGGTCCGCTCGGTCGCGCTGTGGCCGGTGAGGAGCGGACCGATCAGCGCCGCGACCGTCAGCAATGCGGCGACCAGCGCGGCGACCAGCGTCTTGGCACCGCTGAGTACGACGGCGAGTACGGCGGTCAGCACGACCGCTACCGCCAGCGCACGCACCTGGCTGATCTGGCCGGCAGGTCCGGCATGCTCCGCCAGGTGCGACAGCGGGATGCCGAGGATCACGGTGGCGGTCGCGATCAGGCCGCCGATACTCGCGACGGCCCAGACTCCCGCGGCGAGCGCGGCGTCCTGGCAGGCGCGGATCGCCTTGCTGCCAAGCTTTCCGTCCTCTGCCGGCAGGAACAGCAGGACCGCGATCACCGCACCACCGGTCGCGACCGCGGCGCCGTCGGCGAGGATCCGCAGTACCGGAACAGCCCACGAGATGCCGAGCCCGGCACCGAGCAGACCGTCGACGGCACGCTTCGGCGCACCGCCGGCGGCCACCAGCGCGACCACCATCACAACGATGCCAGCGGCAACCATCGCCGGTACGACCAGGCGGACGGGCAACCCTCTGCCTGAGGCGGATCGCTCGCCGCTCATGACGCGGGGCGGCGGCGCACGATCACCACGGCGAGCGCGACGACCACGAGCATCACCAGACACATCGCGACGATCGTCACGGTGTTGCTGTTGCCCTCGGACGGCGCCGCGCCCGCGGTGCCCGGATCGACCGCAGGGTGGCCGGCGTGGGTCACCGTGAACGAACCCGAGACCGTGACGGGGTGGCCGTCCGCCGAGATCACGCGCGCCTCGACCGTGTACTTGCCGGCCTCGACCATCGCGCCGACCGGCTGCGTCACGGTGTTGTCGATGACCTGGACGTCACCGTTCGCGACGTTCTTGCCGCTGGGCGAGTTCACCTGCACCTGGGTTCCGTTCGAACCGACCGGCTCGTTGAAGGTCAGGACGACCTTCGTCGGCGGCGCGGCCATCGACGTACCGTCGCCGGGCGTCATCGACTCGAGCTTGGCGTGCGCCGCCGCCACGCCGGCGGAACCCACCAGCATGAGCAGCGACACAGCCAGTACTGCGATCAATCGGCGCACGGCTATTGCCTGTCCGCCGGAACAGCCGGAGCCGCCGGAGCCGCCGGAGCCGTCGCGGGCCGGCGCGGCCGGAGCCCGAACGCCAGACCGAGCAGCCCGACCAGCAACCCGCCCCCGCCGAGCCACCGGGCCAACGTGTCAGACGTAGCGCCGGAGGTGGTCGCCGCGACCGGCGTCACCGCGGCGGTCAGCTTCAGCGTCGGCGCCGGGTGCTCGGGCTCGGGCGCACCGTCCTTCGGGACGTCGGTCCACTTCACCACCTCACCGTCGCTGTACGTCTGCACGGTCGGGAAGCTCAACGAGTCCACCCCGTCCGGCAGCTTCCCGACCGACAACGCGAACTCGTCGAAGTCGTTCGGCGGGATCCCGCCCGCGGTCGCGGTCCAGGTCACGGTCAGGATCGCCTTCGTCAGCGTCACGTCGCCGACCTTCACCGGCGCCGGCAGCTTCTCCTCCGTCTTCTCCACCTTCCACCCGGGCATCACCTGCGCCCCGACCTCCGCGAACGGATGGTCCTTGGGCAACGAGACGGCCAGCTTCGTCGTACTGGTGTTGTCCGACTCGGTCGGCACCCGGAACACGATCTTGGCGTATCCACCAGGCTTGGCGTCCGGAGAGGACACCGTCACGTGCGCCGACGCCGAGCTCGCGGCGCCGATCGCCACGAGCACGGACGCCGCGGCGATCGCGGCAGCGCGCAGGGCATATCTCTTGGGCATGAGAGAACCTTTCAAGGCATACGAGTAGTCCGGCGCCGAGCGCCGGTGTCAAACAGCTGCAGCTACTCGTCCGCCGGGTGGTCCGCGCTCGGTGACGCTAGTACCGCGCCGATCACCGGTCGGCGTCCACGCCTTGAAGACGCCAGGTGTCGCAGGAGTTCGTACGGGTCGTAGTACCGGCAGCTCCGGCATCAGTCGCGCGAAGGCACGCCGTACCCGATGAATCCACCGGTGTGCGCGGCTCGTCGCGAGGACCCCCGCGAGCAGGGCGCCGAGATGCGCCGCCGTCATCAGCAGGCTGCCCGTGATGGACATGCCGTGGTGCATGGTCGCCGAATCCAGCGTGACGTGCACGAACAACTGGACCGCGCCCAGCACCAGCCCAGTCAGCAGTCGCTCGCCAGCCAGGTACTCCCCGAGCAGCCAGCAAACCCCGGCCAGCGCAGCCAACGGAGGTACGACGCCCAGCGGTACACCACCGCCCCCGACGAGCACATGACCGATCACCGCCACCACGACGCTCAGCGCCGCGACCGCGGACGTGGTCCTGCTCTCGGTCGGCATTCGATCCCCTCGCTCCTGTCACTCTACGGACAGGAGCGCATCCTGGTTCCCTCGGTCCATCACTGCTCACTGTCCGTGGTGGGTCACTCACCCGATGTCTGCTGCGATGATGTGCGGATGGATGTAGCGGTGCTGGAGATCGGGGGAAGTCACGTGACGGCGGCCGTGGTGGCGCCGGGGACGTGGGACGTGACCGAGGTGGACCGGGCCAAGCTCGAGTCCCAGGCGGCGGCCGACGACGTGGTCGCGCAGCTCGCGGACGCGGCGCGGAAGTTGCCGCTGGCAAACGGTCTGGCGGTGGCGCTGCCGGGACCGTTCGACTTCGCGACCGGGGTCGCGTGGTACCGCGACCAGGGCAAGTTCGACCAGCTGTACGGGTTCAACCTCGGCGCTGCGCTGGGCAAGGAACTGGGTGTCGACCGGCTGCTGTTCATGAACGACGCGGAGGCGTTCGCCGTCGGCGAGTGGACCGCGGGCGAGGTCCGCGGCGTCGAACGCTGTGTCGGCGTGACGATCGGCACCGGCATCGGTACGGCGTTCCTCGCCGACGGCCGGGTGGTCCGCGACGGCGACACCGTTCCGCCCGGAGGTGAGCTGTACAAGACGACGTACGCCGGAAAGCCCCTCGAGGACGCAATCTCCGCCCGAGCCATCCTCCGCCGCTACACCGAAACCACCGCCCGGACAGCCCCCGGCGTCAAAGAAATAGCCGACCAGGCCCGCGCCGGCGACACGACCGCCCACGAGGTCCTGACCGCCTGCTTCACCGACCTGGCGCAGGCCCTGACCCCCTGGCTGGAACGCTTCGGAGTCACCCACACAGTCCTGGGCGGCTCGATAGCAGGAGCCTTCGACCTGATCCATTCGTCCCTCCCCTTCCGAGCCTCAGCCACAAAAGACACCGAACACTCGGCCCTCATCGGCACCGCCGCCCACTACCTCCGCAGCGCGTGACGGATCCCCACGCCATCACAATGCACCGCGCCCCGGCGGCTCCCCGCTCACGCCCGCGGCCGGCCCGCGATTGTGATGGCCTGGCGGACCGCCACCACTCACCAACCAGCACGGGCGGCCTGTTCGCCCCGGCGGTTGAGCGTGAGCCGGGCGCCCAACAGCCCGGTGGTGAGTGCCTGACGTCCGCGACTGTCGGCGACCCCCGCTACGGTCGGGGCCGTGAAGATTGCCGCGCCGCGCCTCCGTGCCCAGCTTGACTCCGCAGTTCCTGAGGAGCTGGAGGACGAGGCGCGGTTGCTCGATCTTCAACTGGAGGATGTGGACCTGAGCGACGTCGAGGCCGAGCACGTCGAGATCAGCGGGTGCCGGCTGACGCGATGCAAGCTGGCCGGCTCCGAGCTGGAGAAGCTGATCCTGGTCGACGCCGAGTTGACGCAGTGTGACCTCGCCAACTCTCGCTGGGCCGACGCCGCCCTGACCCGGGTCGCCGTCTCCGGCTCCCGGATGATCGGTTTCGCCGGCCCCGGCGCGGTCTTCCAGCACGTCACCGTCCGCGACACCGTGCTCGACTTCGCCTCGTTCCGGTTCGCGAAGTTCGTCAGGGCCGAGTTCGCGGACTGCCGCCTGCAGAACGCCGACTTCGTCTCCGCGGACCTGACCGGCGCGGTGTTCCGCGGCTGCGACCTGTCCGGCGTCGAGTTCTCCCAGGTCAAGGCGGCCAAGGCGGTCTTCGTCGACTGCACCTGGGACGGCGCGAAGGGCCTCGCCTCGCTGGCCGGTGCGACCGTCGCGTCCGCGTCCCCGATCGACACCCTCGCGTTCACCAGCGCGGTCACCGTGGCCGCCGGCATCACGCTGGCGCATCCGGACGAGCTTCCAGCGTGATCCGGGCCACGATGGAGTACGTCGTACGCCGGATAAGGTGGGCCCGTGACTGACTCGACGATCATCTACACCCACACCGACGAGGCTCCGGCGCTCGCCACGTACTCGTTCCTCCCTGTCGTCCAGGCGTACGCCGGCCAGGCCGGTGTCGGCGTGGAGACCCGGGACATCTCACTCGCGGGCCGCATCCTCGCCGTCTTCCCGGAGTACCTGGAGGAAGACCAGCGGATCGCGGACGCGCTGTCCGAGCTCGGCGCGCTGACGCTGAAGCCCGAGGCGAACATCATCAAGCTGCCGAACGTGTCGGCGTCCGTCCCGCAGCTGAAGGCCGCGATCGCCGAGCTGCAGTCCCAGGGCTACGCCCTCCCGGAGTACCCGGACGAGCCGAAGACCGACGAGGACCGCGACGTCCAGGCCCGGTACGACAAGATCAAGGGCTCCGCGGTGAACCCGGTGCTGCGCGAGGGCAACTCGGACCGCCGCGCACCTGCCTCGGTGAAGAACTACGCCAAGACCCACCCGCACCGGATGGGCGCGTGGAGCCCGGAGTCCAAGACGAACGTCGCAACGATGGACCACGACGACTTCCGCAGCACCGAGAAGTCCGCCGTGATCGAGTCCGACGGTACGCTGCGGATCGAACTGGTCGGCGACGACGGCACCACGACCGTCCTCCGCGAGTCCGTTCCGGTGCTCGCGAACGAGGTCGTCGACGCCTCCGTGATGCATGTCGCGGAACTGCGCGAGTTCCTGACCGCGCAGGTCGCCCGGGCCAAGGCCGAGGACGTGCTGTTCTCGGTCCACCTCAAGGCCACCATGATGAAGGTCTCCGACCCGATCGTCTTCGGTCACGTCGTACGGGCGTTCTTCCCCGAGACGTTCGCACAGTACGGCGACGTGCTGGCCAAGGCCGGCCTGTCCCCGAACGACGGACTCGGCGGCATCCTGAACGGCATCGCCTCGCTGCCGGAGGGCGCCGAGATCAAGGCGTCGTTCGACGCCGAGCTGGCCGCCGGACCGGCGCTGGCGATGGTCGACTCCGACCGCGGCATCACCAACCTGCACGTCCCGTCGGACGTCATCGTCGACGCGTCGATGCCGGCCATGATCCGTACGTCGGGTCACATGTGGGGCCCCGACGGCCAGGAGCACGACACGCTCGCCGTCCTGCCGGACCACAGCTACTCGGGCATCTACCAGGCGGTCCTCGACGACTGCCGCGCGAACGGTGCGTTCGACCCGGCCACCATGGGCTCGGTGCCGAACGTCGGCCTGATGGCGCAGAAGGCCGAGGAGTACGGCTCGCACGACAAGACGTTCGAGATCCAGACCACCGGCAACGTCCGGCTCGTCGACCAGGCGGGCAACGTCGTGCTCGAGCAGGCCGTGTCGGCCGGTGACATCTTCCGCGCCTGCCAGACCAAGGACGCTCCGATCCAGGACTGGGTCAAGCTGGCCGTCAACCGGGCCCGGGCCACCGGCGACCCGGCAGTGTTCTGGCTGGACGAGACCCGGGCGCACGACGCGAACCTGATCAGCAAGGTCCAGGAGTACCTGTTCCAGCACGACACCGAGGGCCTGGACATCCGGATCCTGGCGCCGGTGGACGCGATCAAGCTGTCGCTGGAGCGGATCCGCCGCGGCGAGAACACGATCTCGGTGACCGGCAACGTACTGCGCGACTACCTGACCGACCTGTTCCCGATCCTCGAGCTCGGCACCAGCGCGAAGATGCTGTCGGTCGTCCCGCTGATGGCCGGCGGCGGTCTGTTCGAGACCGGCGCGGGCGGCTCGGCGCCGAAGCACGTCCAGCAGCTCGTCAAGGAGAACTACCTGCGCTGGGACAGCCTGGGCGAGTTCTTCGCGCTGGCCGCGAGCTTCGAGCACCTGGCCCAGGCGACCGGGAACGCCCGGGCGCAGATCCTGGCCGACACGCTCGACCGGGCTACCGCCACGTTCCTGAACGAGGACAAGTCCCCGACCCGCCGTGTCGGTGGCATCGACAACCGTGGCAGCCACTTCTACCTGTCGCTCTACTGGGCGCAGGAACTGGCCAAGCAGACCGACGACGCCGACCTCGCCAAGGCCTTCGCCCCGCTCGCGGAGGCGCTGGCCGCCAACGAGCAGACGATCGTCGACGAGCTCCTCGCCGTCCAGGGCAGCCCGGTCGACCTCGGCGGCTACTACCAGCCCGACCCGGCCAAGGCGGCCGCGGTCATGCGCCCGTCCAAGACCTGGAACGACGCGCTCGCTTCGCTCTGACCATCGAGAAAGGGCGCCCTGGTTTTCCGGGGCGCCCTTTCTGTTGTCTCAGGACGTGAAGGGCACCCGGACCCAGCTCAGTACGGCCGGGTTGCGCGGGTCGATCGTCACTCGCAGGTAGTCGTTGTCCTTGGTCGAGCCGTCGACGGTGATCCGCGACAGGTTGTCCGCCGGCGCGGTCACGCCGTAGAAGCTCAGCCAGTTCGAGCCGGCCGCGAGCGGCTTGTCGCTGTTGTAGACGTGGCTGTCACCGTTGAACAGGTACACCGGGCCACGGAAGTTCGCCGACTCGCGGGCGATCTCCTGCACGATCGGCTGGAACGCGTAGTAGTCCGCGAACGACGGGTTCGTCACGGTCGGGTCGAACATGTCGGCCTGCGTGAGCAGTACGACTGCCTTGTTCCGGTCGGCCCGCGCCTGCGCGAACGTGTCGTGGATGCTCTGCATGACGGCCGACGTACGGTTCAGCACCTCGGCAGCCTGCTCCGGCGTCGGCGCGGTCTTCCCGGTCCACGGCGCCATACTGTTGTTGCTACCAACGATGTGCGGGGCCGCGAACGCGACGTCGCCGCGGGTGAACCGGACGTCCTCCGGGATGCCCTGCGCGACCTGGCTGTCGACCTTCACCGAGTGCTGCCCGAGCGTCCGGCCCGGCTGCGGGAAGAACACCTGCCGGATCTTCGCCAGCCGCTCCAGCGGGTTGTACGCGCCGTTGTTCACCCGGTGGCAGTCGGTCCATTCGTTGTCGCCGACGGTGTAGACCAGCGGATCCGCGAACCGGTCGAACTGCGTCTTCACCCAGGTGAAGTACTCGTCGCTGCACACCGACGAGCCGTCCTTGATGTCGCCGAGATGGGTGACCAGCTTGACCGGCTTGTCCGCGTTGATCTGGTCGACCACCTTCGGGAACCGGGCGATCTGGGCGGAGCCGTACGGGATGTCGCCGATCACGGCGAACGTGTACGGGTCCGGGCCGCGGTCGGCGGCAGCGTTCGGGACACCGACCGCCAGCCCGAGCAGGGCCAGGCACGCGGAGATCACAGGCGCACGACGTACTCTCACGAAGTCCTCCAAGTCCGAGCGGGATACGGGCCAACTTTTCGGCCCGGTGGTGAACACCCGGGCACTCCCGCGTGAACATTGACGACCCGGAAATACGTGGCCCGATGTCGTGGGACCTTCCTACACTGACCGTCATGACAGGTTCCCGTTCCGTGCTTGCGTCGCAGGCGTCGGACTACCCCAGATGGTTCCAGGACGTGATCGCCAAGGCTGAGCTCGCCGAGAACGGGCCGATCCGGGGGACCATGGTCGTGCGACCGTACGGGTACGGGATCTGGGAACTGTTGCAGGAGGCAATGAACCGCCGGATCAAGGCGACCGGTGCGGCGAACGCGTACTTCCCGCTGCTGATCCCCGAGAGCTACCTGCAACGCGAGGCCGAACACGTCGAAGGTTTCAGCCCCGAGCTGGCCGTCGTGACGCATGCCGGCGGCAAGCAACTCGAAGAGCCCGCAGTGATCCGTCCGACCTCGGAAACCGTCATCGGCGAATACCTGGCGAAGTGGATCCAGAGCTACCGCGACCTCCCACTGCTGCTGAACCAGTGGGCGAACGTGGTCCGCTGGGAGCTCCGCCCCCGGCTGTTCCTGCGGACGACGGAATTCCTTTGGCAGGAAGGCCATACGGCGCACGCGTCCGCCGAGGACGCCCGCGCGTACGCCACCAGGATCCTGTACGACGTCTACCGCGACGTGATGGTCGGCGTCCTCGCGATCCCGGTCGTCGCCGGCCGGAAGACCCGTCGCGAGCGGTTCGCGGGCGCGGTCAACACGATGACGCTCGAGGCGATGACGGGCGACGGGAAAGCCCTGCAGATGGGTACGTCCCACGAGCTCGGGCAGAACTTCGCGCGTGCGTTCGACATCGGCTACCTGTCCCGCGAGGGGCGGCGCGAGCTCGCGTGGACGACGTCCTGGGGCAGTAGTACCCGGATGGTCGGCGGGCTGATCATGGTGCACGGCGACGACAACGGCCTCCGCGTACCGCCCGCGGTCGCGCCGGTGCAGGTCGTCGTACTCGCCGTCAAGGACGAGGCGATCACCGCGGCGCAGACGATCGCCGACGACCTGACCGCGGCCGGAGTACGCGTGACCGTGGACGCCCGCGCCGACCAGCCGTTCGGCCGCCGCGCGGTCAACTGGGAGCTGAAGGGCGTCCCGATCCGCGTCGAGGTCGGTCCTCGCGACCTGTCCGCCGGCGCGGCGACAGTCGTACGCCGCCTCCGTTCGGAACGGTCCACCGTCGCACTGACCGAGCTGACGTCAACCGTCGTGGCTGCGCTGGACGCCGACCAGGCCCACCTGCTCGCCGAAGCAACCGCACGTCAAGCCGCCCGGATCACCCCGGTCACCACGATCGACGAGGCCGTAGAGGCGGCCGCCACCGGCTGGGCCACCATCCCGTACGATACCGTCGGCGAAGAAGGCGAAGACCGCCTGGCCGAATCCGGCATCACCGTCCGCTGCCTACAACGCTCCGACGGCACCCTCCCGGTGGAGGACAACGAGCCGGGACTGACGGCGTACGTGGCCCGCTCCTACTAGCGGGCCAGGTACTTGCGGACGTCGTCGGCGACCTGGGCGCGGTAGCGGAAGGCGTACTTGCGGAGGATCGCGCTCAGGTGGGTCTTGACGGTGTTGAGGCTGACGCCGAGTTCCGCGGCGAGCTGGTCGTTGTCGAGGCCGTCGGTGAGCAGTACGGCGACCGCCTGCTGCGCCTTGGTGAGACTGTTGAAGCGGCGCTCCGGCCCCTCGTCGGTCTCCATCAGCATCTCGATCAGCTCGGACTGGATGTGCTCCGCGGCGTCGACGATCCGCTCGAGGTGCGTGTGGACGGCGGTACTCACATCGGGCTCGCTCAGCGCCTCGGCCGCAATCTCCCGGATCGACGCGACCCGGTGCGTCAGGTACTCCATCACGTGGTCCGACGTCAGCAGGTTCGGCCCGATGTCACCCGCAGGCAGCAGCCGCAACGCCTCCCGGTCCTCGCCCTCACGGGTCAGCACCCGCTCCACCACGGCGCACAACCACTCGAACGCCCGCACCGCGTTGTCGTCGTACGACCTGGGCGTGTAGCTCTGCATCGAGAGCATCCCGAACAGCTGGTCCGGCCCGTCCTTCGACGGCCGGAAGATCGGCACCGTGACCGCGTCCGCGGAACGTCGCCCGAGATCCCCGACCGGTACGCCGGCGTGCAGCGCGGCCCCGTTGTCGTACGCGTACCGGTACGTCTGCCGATGCTTGATCAGCCAGGCGGTCTGCCCGTCCGGGCCGAAGTTGTGCGTGTCCGGGTTCACGTACTCGCCGGCGTCGTAGCCGTACGGGTACCGCACCCGGCTGGAGCCCTGCAGGAACCCGACGAAGAACGCGTCGACGTGCGACACCTTCCCGGCGACCACCCGCACGTAGTCGTACAGGCCGTAATGGTCGGACCGGAACAACGCCTCGATCTTGTGGTACGCCTCGCGCAGGATGATCGCCGTTTCTGCGTCGACCCGCAGCGGGGCAGCGTTGTCTGCGTCCACAGCGGCTCCCCAACAGCATCGATCACTCGACTATGCCGCTGGACGCCGCCCCGGATCAAGTAGACCCGCGAACAGTAGTCACGGGCGGCGCGGAGTCCCCGAGTCGCCCTCCCAAGCCTCGGTTGATCTCGCACCGCCCGCCACCACGAGCAGGACACCTGACAACTGTTCGCCCCCGCGCCGATCGGTCCGCCTTCCCCCCAACGGATCTCCGACTCCTCGACGGATGTTCGGTGCCCTTCCTCCCCCTGTTGAGTACACCGTGACACCGATCGCCCTGCGTGACCATCGCCCGGGGCATGATCTTCCAGGCCCCCTGATCTCACCCGCGGGGTGATTACAGCCAGCTGCTGTCGAGGGGCTTGCCCTCCGCGTAGCCGGCGGCGGTCTGCAGGCCGACCACGGCGCGTTCGTGGTACTCGGCCAGGTTGGCGGCGCCGACGTACGTGCAGGAACTGCGGATGCCGGAGACGATCGAGTCGAGCAGGTCCTCGACGCTCGGCCGCTCGGCGTCCAGGTACATCCGGGCGGTCGAGATGCCCTCCTCGAAGATGCTCTTCCGGGCCCGCTGGAACGGCGAGTCCTCGGCGGTACGGGACTTCACCGCACGGGCCGACGCCATCCCGAAGCTCTCCTTGAAGATCCGGCCCTGGCTGTCGCGGTGCGGGTCGCCGGGCGACTCGTACGTACCGGCGAACCACGAGCCGATCATCACGCTCGACGCACCGGCCGCGAGCGCCAGCGCAACGTCGCGCGGATGCCGTACGCCGCCGTCCGCCCAGACGTGCTTGCCTAGTTCGCGCGCGCGGGTCGCGCATTCGAGGACGGCGGAGAACTGCGGCCGGCCGACCGCGGTCTGCATCCGGGTCGTACACATCGCGCCCGGCCCGACGCCGACCTTCACGATGTCGGCGCCCGCGTTGACCAGGTCGGTGACGCCCTCGGCGGTGACCACGTTGCCGGCCACGATCGGTACCTGCGGTCCGAGCGCGCGGACGCGTTCGACGACCTCGAGCATCCGCTCCTGGTGACCGTGCGCAGTGTCGAGGACGAGTACGTCGATGCCGACGTCCAGCAGGGCTTTCGCCTTCTGCTCGGCGTCGCCGTTCATCCCGATCGCGGCGGCGACCCGAAGCTTGCCGTTCGCGTCGAGGGCAGGGTCGTACAGGGTCGCCCGGAGCGCGCGCTGACGAGTGAGGATGCCGACGATCTGCCCCTGCGCGTCGACCACGGGCGCGAGCCGGTGCCGCCCGTCGTGCAGCTGGTTGAACGCCGCCTCCGGGTCGATGCCCGTCGGCAACGTCAACAGTTCGCGCGACATGATCGCGTCCAGCTGCGTGAACCGATCCACACCGGAGCAGTCCGCTTCGGTCACCACACCGACCGGACGGCCCTGGTCGACGACGATGACGGCGCCGTGGTTGCGCTTGGGCAACAGGTTCAGGGCCTCACCGACCGTGCCGGTCGGCGACAGGGTGAGCGCCGTGTCGTGTACGGGGTCCCGTTGCTTGATCCAGGCAACGACCTCGGCGACCACGTCCACCGGGATGTCCTGCGGAATCACCGCCAGCCCACCACACCGGGCAATCGTCTCCGCCATCCGCCGCCCCGACACCGCAGTCATGTTCGCCGCCACCACGGGGATCGACGCCCCGGTCCCGTCCGACGTCGAAAGATCCACATCCAACCGCGACGCAACCCCCGACCGGTTCGGCACCAGAAACACATCACTGAAGGTGAGATCCCCCGCCGGCTCCCGATCATGATGAAACCGCATAACAGACCCCTTCCACGGCAACCAAACCCAACCAGCCTGCCACGCCAACCGCCCCCAGCCAAGCAACAAACGAACCGGCTCCCCCTCCAGACAGGGGGAGCCGGTTGGTTGGGGTGGGTCAGCGGTGCAGGTCGAAGCGGTCGAGTTCCATGACCTTGTGCCAGGCGGCGACGAACTCGTTCACGAACTTCTGCTTCGCGTCGTCGCTGGCGTAGACCTCGGCGACGGCGCGGAGTTCGGAGTTCGAGCCGAAGACGAGGTCGGCGCGGGTGCCGGTCCACTTGACCTTGCCGTCGACGGTGCCTTCGAACGTTTCCTGGCTGTCGTCGGTGGCGTGCCACTCGGTGCCGAGGTCGAGCAGGTTGACGAAGAAGTCGTTCGTCAGCGTGCCCGGGTTCTCGGTGAGTACGCCGTACTTCGAACCGTCGTAGTTCGTACCGAGGACCCGCAGACCGCCGACGAGCACGGTCAGCTCCGGGGCGCTCAGCTTCAGCAGGTTCGCGCGGTCGAGCAGCAGGTACTCGGCCGGCAGCCGGTTGCCCTTGCCGTAGTAGTTGCGGAAACCGTCCGCGACCGGCTCGAGCGCGGCGAACGAGTCGGCGTCGGTCTGCTCCGCGGTCGCGTCGGTACGACCCGGGGTGAACGGTACGACCACGTCGTACCCGGCGTTCTTCGCTGCGATCTCCACGCCGACTCCACCGGCCAGGACGATCACGTCGGCGAGCGAGACGGGCTTGCCGAAGGACTGCTGGATGCCCTCGAGGGTCCGCAGTACCTGCGCGAGCTCGTCGGGGTTGTTGACCTCCCACCCGCTCTGCGGCTGCAGGCGGATCCGCGCACCGTTGGCGCCACCACGCTTGTCACTGCCGCGGAACGTCGACGCCGACGCCCACGCGGTCGAGACCAGCTGCGACACCGACAGCCCGGACGCGGCGATCGCGGCCTTCAGCGCGGTCACGTCGGCCTCGGTGACCAGCTCGTGGTCGACGGCCGGCAGCGGATCCTGCCAGATCAGCACCTCGCTCGGGACCTCGGAACCGAGGTAGCGGACGATCGGGCCCATGTCGCGGTGCGTCAGCTTGTACCAGGCCCGCGCGAACGCGTCCGCGAACGCCGCCGGGTCCTCCTTGAAGCGCCGCGAGATCGGCTCGTAGATCGGGTCGAACCGCAGCGACAGGTCGGTGGTCAGCATCGTCGGCAGCTTCTTCGGGCCGTCGTACGCGTCCGGGATGATCGCCTCGGCGTCCTTCGCGACCCACTGGTTCGCGCCGGCCGGGCTCTGCGACAGCTCCCACTCGTAGCCGAACAGGATGTCGAAGAAGTCGGTCGACCACTGCGTCGGCTTCGTGGTCCAGGTGACCTCGAGGCCGCTGGTGATCGCGTCCTTGCCCTTGCCGGTGTTGTACGTGCTCTTCCAGCCCAGGCCCTGCGCCTCGATCGGCGCGCCCTCCGGCTCCGCGCCGACGTTCTCCGCCGGGCCGGCGCCGTGCGTCTTGCCGAACGTGTGACCGCCGGCGATCAGCGCGACCGTCTCCTCGTCGTTCATCGCCATCCGGCCGAACGTCTCGCGGATGTCGCGGGCCGCGGCCACCGGGTCCGGGTTGCCGTTCGGGCCTTCCGGGTTCACGTAGATGAGGCCCATCTGGACCGCACCGAGCGGGCGCTGCAGGTCGCGGTCACCGGAGTATCGCTTGTCGTCGAGCCAGGTCGTCTCCGGGCCCCAGTACACGTCGGTCTCCGGCTCCCAGACGTCCTCGCGGCCGCCGGCGAACCCGAAGGTCTTGAAGCCCATCGTCTCCAGCGCGACGTTCCCGGTGAGGATCATCAGGTCGGCCCAGGAGATCTTCTGGCCGTACTTCTTCTTGACCGGCCAGAGCAGCCGCCGGGCCTTGTCCAGGTTGCCGTTGTCGGGCCAGCTGTTCAGCGGCGCGAACCGCTGCTGCCCGGCGCCGGCGCCACCGCGGCCGTCGTGGATCCGGTACGTACCGGCGCTGTGCCAGGCCATCCGGATCATCAGCGGGCCGTAGTTGCCGAAGTCGGCCGGCCACCAGTCCTGCGAGGTGGTGAGTACCTCGGCGATGTCGGCCTTGACCGCGGCCAGGTCCAGCGTCTTGAACTCGGCGGCGTAGTCGAACTCCTCGCCGAGCGGGTTGGAAACGGCCGGGTTCTTGGCCAGGATCTTCAGGTTCAGCTGGTTCGGCCACCACTCGCGGTTGGCGTTCCCGCTGGTCGGGTGCACGCCCTGACCGTGGTCGACCGGGCAGCCGCGGCTCTCCGCGGATGCCTCACCGGGCAGCGGCTCGTGGTTCTCGGACATCAAGATTCCTTCCAGGACTGGACGTTTCAGAACGAAGTTCAGGTACGGCGTGCGCAGTCCGCGCACAGGCCCCAATAGATGACCTCGGCCTCGTCGATGACGAAACCGTGATCCTCGGACGCGGTCAGGCAGGGCGCGTGCCCGACCGCACAGTCGACATCGGCGATCGCGCCGCACGAGCGGCAGACCGCATGATGATGGTTGTCGCCCACTCGCGATTCGTAGCGCGCCACCGAGCCCAGCGGCTGGATCCGCCGGACCAGGCCGGCCGCCGTCAACGTCTGCAACGAGTCGTAGACGGCCTGGTGCGACGTCTGCGGCAGTTCGTTGCGTACGGCACCGATAATCGAGTCCGTGTCCGCATGCGGATGCCCGTACACCGCGGCCAGCACCGCCAGCCGTGGCCGGGTCACCCGCAACGAGACGCCACGCAACAACCCCTGGAGCTCATCCACCGTCGGCACGTACCGCAGTCTTCCGCGTTTTCTGGAATGAGTCAAGATTAGCTGCGGCGATTACTACGGCTGGATGTTCTCCAGGTCCTCGAGGAGGCTCGGGTGCCGCGGTTCCCAACCGAGCGCCTCACGGGTCTGCGTGCTGGACGCCGGCTGGTCGGTCGCGAAGATCGGTCCGAGCGGGCCGTACGTGTCCTCCGGAACGGGCTTCACCGGCAGGTCGAGGCGGCGGCCGATGACCGTAGCGATATCCCGTACGGCGTCACCCTCGTCAGCAACCGCGTGCCATGCGGAGCCGGCCGGCGCGTTCTCCAGGGCGAGGCGGAACAGAACAGCCGCATCCAGCGCATGCACAGCGGGCCACCGCTGCGTACCGTCGCCCGGATAACCCGACACCCCGGACTGACGAGCGATCTGCGTCAGCAAACCGGCGAACCCACCATCGCCCTGGTTGTGCACAGTCCGAGGCATCCGTACGGCGGCACTCCGCACACCTCGCTCCGCCAACGCCAACACCGCCATCACCGATCGCCCGCGCCCACCGACCGGCCCGTCCAGCGGCAGCGGATCAGCCTCCGTAGAAGCCCGACCCGGCACCCAGGGCGTACCCGAGACCGTGACGAACGGCCGCCCGCTCCCCACCAGCGCCTCCCCCATCACCGCAAGCGCCGCCGACTCCTCGGCAACCCCCGCAGCCAAGGCCTCCGGACTGCTGAAGTCGTTGCTAAAGGCAAGGTGAATCACCCCGTCGGCCGCCGTCGCTGCAGCACCTAGTACGTCCAGATCCGCCAGCCCACCCCTCAGCGCCTCAGCGCCGGCCTCCCGCAACGCCGCCGCCGAGCCATCGGACCGCGCCAGCCCGACCACGTCATGCCCACCATCGAGCAACTCCCGCACCACGGCCGACCCGATCAGCCCAGTACCCCCGGTAACGAAGACTCGCATGAACCGCTCCTCCTGTGATGAGACCTTTGTCCCATCACCGTAGCACCGCACGGGACAAAGGTCCCATCACCTAGAATGGTCGTCATGGCGAGATGGCAACCCGGAGCCCGCGAACGACTGGTCCTCGCCGCCGTGGACCTCTTCGCCGAACACGGCTACGACGCGACCACCGTCGCCCAGATCGCCGAACGCGCCGGCGTCACCAAGAGCACCTTCTTCCGCCACTTCCCCGACAAACGAGAACTCCTGGTAGCCGGCCAAGACACCCTGAGCCGCCTGCTGGCCGAAGGAATAGCCGAAGCCCCCAAAGACGTCACTCCCCTGGAAGCGGTAGCCGCAGGCCTCACCAAGGCCTCCAGCTTCATGGGCCCGGTGAACCGCGAATTGGGTCCCCGGCTGAAGGCAGCAATCGCCGCAAGCACCGAACTCCAGGAACGCGACGCCCTCAAAACCGTAGGCCTGGCAAGCGCCATGACCGCGGCCCTCCAAACCAGAGGCGTACCAACCCCGGTGGCGCACCTGGCCGCAGAACTAGGCGTCCTGGCGTTCAAACAAGGCTACGAATCCTGGACGTCAACAAGAGACGAGTCAGACCTGGCCCCACACGCACTAGCTGCCCTCAACGACCTGAAAACAGCAACAGCAGCACTGCACTGAGTCTGGATGGCCACCTGGCCGGTTGGAGCCCTCAGCAGAAAGTCCACCCCGAGATCCGCAACTGGCTCCCGTCGTACGGGATCCCCGGTCCGAACCAGGTGCGCGGCCCGATCACTTGCTCGCTGCCGGACAGGTAGGCACCCCACCACGAGAAGGTCGAGTTGGCGATGATCTGACGGGGAAAGCGCGACATCAGTACCAGATGTGCAATCTCGTGGGCGGGAGGTACGACGTGCACGCCATCGCGACGGCTGACCAGAACCTGTCCGCACCAGAGTGGATCATCGCTGAACACCGCGACCGGCCCCGGCCCGGCCAGCTCGAACGCCCGGACGTAATAGTCGATCGGCAACACCGGGAACTGATCCGGGAAGCGAAGAAAGTCCCCGCGGCGGACATGGACGGCGATCGAATCCGCACCGCCCGCGGGCACGGGCAGTTCCACCCGGTCGGCGAGTCGCCGGGCGGCGGCCGACGGCGCGAGCATGACGCGGATCTCGTCCTCCATCCCCGCCCAGAGCCCTGGAATCTGAAGATGTTCGACCGCGACGGGGTTGTGCAGGGGATCGACCAGGAGTCGCGCATCGGTCTCCTGACCGGAGAGATGGCCGAACCACGAACCGGGAACCGAGAACGCCCACGCGTACTTCCACGGCGGGAACCGGATCTGCGCGCCTGAGGCCCTCGCGAGTCCGACCGTCGCGGCAATCTGGAACAACTGGTTGCCCAGGCGTCCGCGCTGTCCGAGGCCCGGATACGTCAGAACGCCGGCCGACTCAGATACCTGCATCGTTCCACCAGAAGACATAGTTGCCCGCGGCACTCTGTGGCACTTCACGGTCAAGGTGTCCGGTCGAACGTAGGCGGAGCAGATCAGTCGGATACAGACGATCCGCCATCAGCTGGTTGCCCACGATGTACCCGCGCGGCGACGGTACGACGTACTTCTCTCCATAACCGAGAGCCGCGTCGCGATAGCACTCGGTCAGCGCGTAGCTGCTGATCACGAGGTCAGCAGCCGGCGCGGCCTGGAAATCGTCGGCGGCCACGAACTCGAAGCACCCGCCGACATCGGACGCGGTCAGGTAAGCCCGCTGTAACTCCAGAGCTTCGTCGAGGTCGATAAGCGCGTACCGCTCGGGCTGGAACACCTCGTGGGTGACGAGTGCCTGGCCGCCGTAGCCACCGCCGATCTCCACAACCGTCAGCCCGTCAAGAGAACCGAACCGGTCGGCGAGCTCGGCCAGCGTCTTGACGTATCGGCAGGTGCTGGGGCTGAGCTCGCCGTACACGCCGTAGCTGACAACCTCTGGACGGCCGATCACATCGTTGCGGCGGAACCGGTCCATGATCGCGCCGAACTCGGGGCAGAGGAGTACGGCCCGGTCGAGGCAGGACCGTCCGAGGTCGGCGTCGACATGCTCGAAGATCCGGAGCATGCGTGGATCCTGCTTGAATCCGCTGAGCCCTGGCTGGCTGCTGCTTTCCGCACATGCCGTGCGAAACCAATCGGCGTCGGTCAGACTGCTCGGCATCCGGCCCGCTGCCGGCGGCTCATGCAGTTGCGGTGCCGGCATGAATCAGCCCACGTTGTAGCGCGGCGGCCTGGTCGGCGGACACACCGGCGGCTGTCAGCATCCGGTGTGCACTGAGGACCGGGCTGGCCAGCAGGCTCACGAGCAGGTGCCACGGCTCGATGGTGTGCTGCCGGACGAGATCGGCGACCTGCGCGGACGTGGCGAGCAACTCCTTCACCTCACTCGACATCACTACGAAGCCCGCGTCGCCGGTACTGCCAGCGCGGTGCGAGTCAGGCAGGCCGAGGTCCTCGAGGCCGTCCGCGGCCGGTCCTGGCACATGACGCAGCCCGCGGAGCACATCCCCCGCGTCTACCTCCGCACGCCGGTCGCCGCGGGCGCTCTCCAGTGCGGCCGCGATCACGGCGGACGTCGCTTCACTCAAGCGGTCGGGCAACATCGTTGAACCACCTCTCCTTCTGTCAGACAAGGCTCTCGAGGGTCCGAACGACCGCGTCGCGGCCGCTGGTCGAGGCGACGGCGGACGACTCCTGGCGAACGCCGTCACGCACCGTCGCGACCGCGTCGAGCAGATCGCCCGCCGACGCGGTGTCCGGTACCGATCTGAGGTGCGCCCACCGATCCGCGCCGGACCGGACGCGCGCTTCGTCACGCGCCGTGCCGATCGCCGCGACCACCGTCGGCACGCCGTTGGCCGCGCACTCGATGGACGTCGTGCCTCCCCAGGTGACAGCGACCGAGCAATCCCGGTAATACTGCTCCGGAGAGCTGCTGAACCCCACCGCCCGGATGTCCGCCGGCAATGTCCCGGCTCCCAGAGATGCCTCCACCACATCAGCCGACGCCAGGACGTCCAGCTGTGCGGCTCGGCTCGCTGCCGCCTTGCTGGCGAGCCGGAGGATCCGGTCGATATGCGTCTGCTTGCGTGGCAACACCGAGCCCAGCGCGATCACCCAACGCTCCTGCGGAGCTTTCCGGTCCTGCCAACGAAACTCCGGGAACGTCCGGACCACCGGACCGGCGATCACCAGCCGCTCGCCGAGGTCCGAGCTGATCCGGTGCCCGCCGGGCCAATCGGCCAGCACGTACGCGTCGGCAGCCGCTACTGCCCGATCCATCTGGGGGAAGCCGTAGTCCGCTCCAGTCACGTCGGTGACGAACACAACCTTCCCGGCCAGCTGGTGGCTGATCGGCACGGCGGTGAACAGTTCGTCCACCACGACCACATCGAACCGTTCCGTCCGCAGCAGTTCGGCCATGCGACGGGCGACGACGGCACTCTGGTCCTGCTCGTCACTGACCCGAAGATCGACTGCCGCACGTCCTTTCTGCTCGAAGAACTCGTTGGCGGATCCGGTGGCGGCGATGGTGAGGTCCCACGACGGGTGGCGCTGCAGGAGATGGTCGGTCACCACCAGACACCGATTCGCATGACCGAAGCCGTTTCCCCGGCAGGCGTACAGAATCCGCACGCCTTCTCACACCCGGTCCGCGGCCACGTCCGGCGACAGGATCCGGATCAGTCCCGGCAGGAACCCGGTCGCCCCGGTGCCGAGACCCACGGAGGCGCGCTGGCCGGACTCGTCCGGCGGAATCTCGACCCCGTCGTAGCTCCCCCGTCGCGCCCACAGCAGGTCGACCAGGTCCACTGCTCGTTGGACATACCCACGATCCGGCTCGACCTGACCGAGATCGACGAAGAGCTCGATCAGACTCGGCAGACCGTGACATCGGCCGCCGCCCAGATGGAACCTTCGGTTCCAGGCGAACCTCGCAGCTCCCGTGGCTGCTCGCAGCAAGCGGTCGTCGCCGGACAGCCGATAGCCCGTCAGCAGGGCATGGCCGATGCCAACCGCGCCGTTGCACCAGAAGATGCGCCGGTCCGGTGCTGTCGGGCTGGTCGGCCAACTCAGCTCGTCGGCGGCCTCCCGCGTGCCGAACTCGGCCAGCGCGCCGAGCCCGCGGGTCGCGAACTCGGTCAACCCGGGCTCGCCGTTGGCGTGACCGACCCTGAGGATCGACGCAAGGATGCCCGCACTCCCGTGCGCGAATCCGTAGTACGCCTGGCCGGCCATGTCCGAGTCCAGATCTCTGGGAATCCGCCACAACGGCAGGTCCCCCGAGGTGAGGTCGGTTCGGGCCACCAACTCGCGAGCTATGGCGGTCGCCCTGTGCGAGAAACGCTCGTCGGCACAGTAGGCAGCAGCCTGCAGGTAAAGCAGGGCCAGGCCTGCGGAACCGTGGCAGACGTCCGGGCACGCCAGGTCAGTCGGAAGGGACCAGGCGAGATCACGGATCCGCTCGGCGGGATGCGCCGCCTCCATCAGAGCGACAACAGCACCCGCCCAGCCGAAGTACAACGACGGTGGGCGATCCGTAGATGTCAGCTGACCGGCGATCCATGGTTCGAGGTCGAGAAATTCTTCCTGTTCAGGCAGCAGGCCGGCCCGGCGGCCAAGCGCCAGTCCGTACAGTACCGAGCTCCAGCCCGACTGCAGGCAGAGCGGATCCATGCTCTGCCCCGACTGCGCCTGCAGCCGCGGGTCCCCGCGGCGCCGCGCGGCTCCGCGCAGCCACTGCAGCGTGTTGGCCGCCAACGCTTCGACCCGACTGCGATCCAGCTCCGGGTGTGACAGCGGAACGTCGTCGCGAGCGTCGACGGTGAACTGGGACTCGGCTTCCGTAACGCCGGACAGCCGGGCGCGCAGGACCGCAGCCTCTTGTTCGCCGGTCGCCAGCCGGCCAAGGCCTTCGGCGAGCTCCGGATCGAGCCCACCCTGGCGCGCTGTCAGGGCGAACAACTCCAGCAGCGCGTCACGCTTGTTGCGGCCACGGCATTCACCGATGCTTGCGCCGGTGAAGAGGAAACAGAGGACGGCAGCCAGCCCGTACCAGTCCGACGCGAAGGTTGGACGACCACCGTTCGCCACCGGCTCATCGATGTAACCCGGTGTGCCCAATGCTGTCGTCGGCGTCTCCGTGGATCCGTCCAGGACATGTTCGAGATCGACCAGCGACACGTCGCAGTCAGGACCTGCGCCCGCCGCCACGATGAAGTTGTTGGGCGACACATCCACCAGGAGATGTCCGCGTTGGTGGAACGCCGACAGCAGGTCGATCAGCTGAACCGCACACGAGCGTTTCTGTGCAGCGTCGAGGTCGGGCTGGAACTGCAGCAACGATCGCCCCTCGACCTTGGTCAACGCCAGGAAGGTGCTGCTGCCGAGAGTAAACGAGTCGGTTACACGGGGAACCGGCAGATCCGAGAACAGCTCCAGGAAACGCCGCTCCCGTTGCAGAGCTGTCCGGGCATCACCGGCGCGGCCGTAAGTGATCTCGATCCCGTGGCGAGCTTCCTTCAGGACCACCTCCGCGCCGTTCTCGGTGTCGATGCCCAGATAAATGCCGCCGCGGTTCGAATGCCGGAGCGCACGATCGATGATGTATCTGTCGTTCAGCATCACGAACGGCGGCGGCCCCTGCCCGGCAACGGGTTCAGCCGGCGACATCGACGAGACCGACGCGGCGAACGGATCGACCGCCCAGGCCGGCGGCGAGAACCACACTTTCCGTTCGTCAGGCGTCTCCTCACCGGCGGGCCCGAGCATCACCGAGTAGACGCGGCCGTCGGATCGGTACGACGTCCCAGCGCCGCGGAACACGCCGTACCGGTAATAGACGGGGGCATCGCCCGCGAGACGCCGATCAGTCAGGACGGTCGGCCCTTCCTGCCCGCGCAGCGTCTCCGCGAGCCGCTCGCCGAGCAGCCGCGCCTGGTCGTCACTGACTGGGTAGATCGTAATGAACTTTCCCGACGACTCACGCGCCGACCGGGCCGAGTTGAGGTCGTAGAGCGACCGCAGAGTCGAGGCGAACTTGAACGGAGGCTGTGCGGGTAGCGCCGAAATCGCATCGGCGACCGCCCGCAGCACCACCACGGCATTGTGGGTGGTGGCCGAGACGTGGAGCTTCCAGCCGTGCGACCGCGGCGATCGCCCGCCTGGCGGTTCACAGTACGTCCAGATGCTGGTGGCGGATCGCTCCAGCCGATAACCGGGGAGGCATTCCGTCACTCCGGCACCGAGGACGTCGTCGATGTCGGAGTGACGGATGTCGGCGCTCAACAGCCGGTGCCGGTGAGTTCGCAGGTGTTGACGCAGGTACTTCCGGCGGTGCACGTCAATGAGCCGCACGAGGCCACGAAACCGAGCGGAACCTCGGCATCGACCTGGGCGGGCAGACGCTGAAGCAGGGCGACTATGTCATCGGTCGTCAGGACAGCAGTGTTCATGGGGCGGTCACGGCTCCTTCTGATGGTGGAGGGAAGGCTTGCTTCAGCACGTGATGTCGCAGCTACCCGCACAGGAGATCGTGCAGGTCTGGGTGCAGGTGGCTGAGCAGGCCGCCGGAAACGCGTACGGCTGCGCCTCCGGATCGAGTGGGAGGGTCTGCAGAAGCGCGATAGTGGCGGCGGTCGGATCGTGACGGCGGGCAACCTCACTGACAGGCACGGAACCTCCTGAGATAGGACGTCTAAGAGGAGCGCTCACTCTAACGATAGGTTTTGTCACGGTGAGCATCTAGATCACGAGCTGCATTTGCAGGAAGTTGCAATCGCCGTTCGCCTTACAATTCTGGGCAGTTCCGGAAGTCCAGCGTCAGCGATAACCCTTCGCCTGGACTTCGTACAGACTCGCGTAGTGTCCGCGGGCGTTCATCAGGTCGGCATGAGATCCGATCTCTGTCACGACCCCTTGGTCAAGGACGACGACCAGATCGGCGGAGGCGACCGTGGAGAATCGATGGGTGACCAGGACGGTCACCGCTGCTCTGTCGCCTGCTGCGCGGGCCGCCGCGGTGTAGCGCTCGAACAAGGCGTGCTCGGTCAGGGCATCGAGCGCCGACGTCGGCTCGTCCAGAACCAGCAGCAACGGATCCGTCCGCATCATGCCGCGGGCGATGGCCAGTCGTTGCCACTGTCCGCCGGACAGCTCGACGCCGTCCGGCCAGGTCGCACCGAGCTGGGTTGCGAGTCCGGCGGGCAGGACCTCCACCAGATCGTCACCGGCCCCACGGCGCAACGCCGCCAGCACCCGATGGTCGTCGTCGAGAGATGGCAGGTCGCCGATTCCGACAGTGTGCCGCGCGCGGAACTCGAAGTTCACGTGGTCCTGGAACGCGGCCCCCAGACGGGCCCGCCATCGCTGGGAGCCGAACACCTCCACATCGACGCCGTCCACCAGAATCCGGCCGGAATCGGGCCGGCAGAGACCGGTGAGCAGCCGGACCAGCGTCGACTTGCCTGCGCCGTTCTCGCCGACGATCGCCACCACCGCACCGGCCGGCAGGTCCAGATCGACACCGGTGAGGGCGTCCTGATCCGCACCGGGATAGCGATACGACACGCCGTCCACGCGGATGCCGTGCCGGAGCCTGTCCGGCGGCGGCTCGTGACCGGAGTCCGAAGCGTGCAGCCTCGCGGCGTACTCACGTAACCAGACCAGCCTGTCAACATTGCGTACGGCGGCCGCCATGCCCTGGATCAGTTGGGTAAAGGTCGCGGCCAGTTGCCCGAGGCCGAACACCAGCGTCGTCGCTACGACCAGCTCGGGAACCGAAACGCGGCCGGCGAGCGCATCGTCGGTCATCCAGACCAGTACGGCGGCGGCGGATCCGAGGACGAGAGCGGAGCTGACTGTCTCGACCACTGTGGTCCGGCCGGTCAGTTCGATCACCGGGCGGCGCCATGCCCAGGCGGAGGCAGTCACCAGATCGCGGATGCGCTGCTGGAGTCCGAAAACCCGGATCTCGGCACCGGCGTCCGAGCGCGCGGCCAGATCGAGTATGTCCGTGGTCCGGCGGCTCGGCTCCGCAGCCAGTTCCTCGGCGGCCGCCGACCACTTCCGCGTCCACCGGATCGCGACAACCCGCGGCACACCCAGCGCGGCGACGACGAGAAGCCGCCAGTCGGTGCCGGCTGCAAGCACGACGGTGGTTGCCACGGACGCCGTCTGGGTGATGCCGAGCGCCATCACGTTGAACGCCCCACCGAGCACACCGGCCTGGTCGCGGAGCACCTGCACCCTGTCGAGGAACTCCGGCGAGTGCTGATGATCGATCGTCGGCAGTTGCGCGCTCAGCGCCGCGATCTCGGCATCGAAGGCATGACCGACGCTCTCCATCAGCCGGATGCGAGCACTGGTCCCGATCCCCTGCAGGAGCAGGTTGACTGCCATTGACCCGACCAGACCGAGCACCCCGGCGTACATGGTCGAGAGCTCGCGATCGATCGCACCTGCCGCGAACAGGCCGATGAAGGCCGGCCGCAGCGCGACCAGGATCCGGCCCAGGGTGTCGGCCAGGCTGAGCAGCGCCTGCAGCGGGCCGACACTGAACGCCGTCGCCAGGACGATGCGGATCGCCCGTACCGTCTTCATCGGCCGTCCACCTCACGATTGAACCGAGCAGCCTGGAGCCGGAACATCTGTGCGTACAGGCCGTTCGCGTCCAGCAGGTCCTGATGGGCTCCGTCCTCGACGACCGCGCCTCCGGCTCCGACGACCACGATCCGGTCCGCGTGCCGCACGCTGGACAGGCGATGGCTGACCAGCACTGACGTCACTCCGGCGGTGACCTCGAGGAAGCGGTCGAACAGCTCCGCCTCCGCGCGTACGTCGAGCGCGGCGGTCGGCTCATCGAGGACCAGGACGCCGGCTCCCGAGTCGACCGCGGCGAGCGCACGGGCCAGGGCCACCCGCTGCCACTGACCACCCGACAGATCCCTGCCGCCGGCGTACCGCGACGAGAGGACCGTGTCCCAGCCGGCGCCGAGGCCCGCCAGGAGCTCCGTCCCGCCTGCGTCGCGCAGGGCGCGCGAGAGTCTCGGTTCGTCCGCGCTGCCCGCCGGGGCGCCGAAGGCCACGTTCTCGCGCAGGGAGAGCGGGTACCTGATGAAGTCCTGGAAGATCACTGCCACCCGGCCGCGGACACCCGCGGCCGGGTCCTCGCCGCCGACTCGCACCTGGCCGGACGAGGGTCCGTACAGACCGGCAAGCAGCTTCACCAGCGTGGACTTGCCGACGCCGTTCGCGCCGACCACCGCCACCGATTGGCCCTCGGGGATCCGGAGGCTGAGACCGGACAGCGCCGGTTCGGACTGACCGGGGTAGGCGAAGCTGACGTTCTCGAACTCGACCGCCGCCGGACCGACGGGCCCCTCGCCTCGCCGATCGCGAGGCGCGGCCGGGGTGAGCGCCGGCAGACCGGCCGCACGTCGGAGCTCGGCCAGTTCCTGGACCGCGGTGGACACTCGTGCGACGGCCACTTGACCGTCGCCGAGCGCACCGAAGGCCTGGAGGGCCAGCAAGGCCGGGACGTAGACCATCACCTGACCCAGGTTGACGTTGCCGTTGGCAACGTCGTGCGCCAGTAGGACCAGCACCATCCCGACGACGATCGCCATCCCCACGGCCGCGCCGTGCACCGGGACCAGCGACCGGTTCCGCAGCCGCCAGGCCGACTCCATCGCCACCGACCAGTTGCGCCGCAGCCCGGCCTCGAGCCAGCCGGCCAGATCGAACAGCCTGATCTCCGCGGCCGCGGGCGATCCGACCATCAACGAGTACAGGTACGCCGACCTGCGCCGATCCGTAGACTCCGCCATCAGATCACGGGCGATGGTCCGGTCCACCCAGGCGGCGAAAACCTTCGAGCTGAGCAGGTGACAGCCCGCAGCCAGGAACGGCACCCACCAACGCCACGACGCCAGCACCACAAACGCGCCGATGCCACCCAGTCTGGTGCGCAGAATCTGCCACACCGAGTCGAGGGACAGGTAGAAGTGCCAGTGCCGCGTAGTACGGATCAACGCCTGCAGCCGCGCCGCACGATCGGGGTTGTCGAGCACCTCGATGGCCGGTGGAGTCACGGCTGTCTCGGTGACCAGGTCCAGAGTTCGCACCACCACAGCTGCGCCCAGCCGCGCCGATGCCCAGCCGCGCATCAGATCCGCGAACGCGGCCAAGGCCACCGCGATGACGAATCCCGCCAAGTAGCCCCAGGCAATCGACCGGTCCGCTCCCGCCGTCAGCGCCGCCGCGACACTGCCGAGGAACCGTCCGCTGAGCACGAGCGAAGCAGTCGTCGCCACCGCACCGACCAGCGTGAGGGTCAGCGCACAGGAGAACCATCCTGGCGACGAGTTCCAGAGCGTCGCGTAGTAGGCAAGCCATCGAGTGCGCGCCGCAGCAGCGCCTGGTGTGGAGTGCAGCCTCAATGCATCCTCCAGCTTCGCGCTGTGAAACAGGGCGGTTACTGTCCGGCAGCACCGTCCTGTTTATCACACCCGCCGCTCGCTGTCCCCAGATCGTGCAGGATATCGGCAAGCCGAACCCCGCCCCAGACACCCGAGCGAAGCAAAGGCGTCACCAACTGAGGCATCGGCCGACGCGGTGTGCAACCAACCCCCGACCCCATGACGCGGCCTCACCACCGAACCAACCTCATCACGCGACCTCGCGGCCCAAACCCAGCCTCAACAGGCCACCTAACCGCGCAACCCGGCCCGGCAGCCGAGCGAAGCGAAGGCGCAGGGGGGTGCGGGTGGCGAAGCCCCCGCTCGCGGCGAGCGGAGCGAAGCCGCACAACACGACGAAGGCGACGCGGTCAGCGCACGTCAGTGCGCGACACACGTCGCCTATCGCCTTCGTGGAGCTGAGGGGATTCGAACCCCTGGCCTCTTCGTTGCGAACGAAGCGCGCTACCAACTGCGCCACAGCCCCGAGCTTTTGCCGCCGGGTTTCCCTGGCGACCGCGAAACTCTAACACGTAGAGGGCCGCGATCTAAAACTGGATATCAGTCGCCGACGGCGCGCTTCACCTCTGGCTCTTCGACCTGCTTCGGGGCGGGGGTTTCGACGGCTGCGGGCTTCTCGGACGGGTCTGTCGTACGGGCGCTGGAGAAGACTTCGTCGTCGGTGAGGGAGATGGTGCGGACCGTACGGTCGGGCGCCTTCTCCTTCATCACGTACGTCGGCAGCGTGACCGGAACCGGGTCCCAGAGACCTTCCGCGGCGGGCTTGTCTTCCTTGACCGGTGCGGGTGTCGGCGCAGGCTCGGCGGGGAGCTTGACCTCGATGGTCATCTCCTCGTCGGGCGTCGGCGCAGGCTTCCCGGCGGGGCCACGGTCGTGCCTGGACTGAGCGCGGGTACGCCGCTCCGCCGCGGCCGCTGTCCGTGCCCGGGCCTGGCGCCGCAGTTGGATCCGGGTGAGTACGACGAAACCGGCGATCATGGCCGCGGGTACCGCGACCGACCACCACGGAACGATCGCGAGACCGGCGAGTGCGACGACCGACAGCAGTGAAAGGGTCAGGATCGACAGCACCCGCCGACGGCGCATGGCGGCCACCCGGCGGGCTCGGTTGGGGATGTACCGCTTCGGCGGCGACGGGTCGTCGGCGGCGGCGGTGGATCCGGCCGGGCGTACGACGTACCGCGTCCGGGACGGGTCGCGGGACAGCACCCGCGCTTCGTCCGACGACGGCACGACCGGGATGCGCCGCTTCTCCTCGCCGCGCTTCAGCCACATCGGGACGAGATAGGCGGCCCACGCGGCGACGATCGCCACATAGATCAACCCTGTCGTCCCCATGCGATGACGCTAAGGTGCGGCGGGGGCCAGATGAGGTACGTGGCACGGTGTGTCGCAAGAAGACTCGTGTGACTGATGTGAATAGCACGCAGCGTAGTCAGCGCAGTCGCGCTACGAGACCGGGTCCGACCTCTTCGATGTTCAGGGCAAAGATCCGGTGGTCGCGCCAGTCGCCGTCGATGTGCAGGAACCGCGGCCGTTCGCCCTCGAACCGGAAGCCGAGCTTCTCCACGACCCGCAGACTTGCCTTGTTCTCGGGGCGAATCGCGACTTCGATGCGGTGCAGGCCGAGGGTGAACCAGCAGTGGTCGGCGGCCATCGCGACCGCGGTCGGGACGATGCCGCGGCCGGCGTACTGCTCGTCGACCCAGTAGCCGAGGTTCGCCCAGCGGGCCGAGCCGTAGGTGATTCCGGAGACGGTGAGCTGTCCGACCAGCGGCCATTTCGATCGGGCGCCCGCGCCGGCCGCGCCGCCGTACGTGATGACGAACGGGAGCATCCGCCCGAACCGCGCCTGCCGGTTCCAGTCGCGGGCCATCGCGCGGAACGTCCGCGCGCCGTCCTCGGCTCCGGGCGGCTGGGTCGCGTCCCACGGCCGCAGCCAGCTGACGTTCCGCTGGCGCGCGGCGGCCCATTCGGCGCCGTCACCTGCGCGCAGCGGTCTCAGCCCGACCTGTCCGTGTTTCAGTTCGACGGGCCACTGGACGATCGCCATCAGTCGGTGTCCGTCCGTACATGGTCGCCGCCGCGTACCTGCTCGACCGCGTGCCGCAGCAAGGGCTCCAGTACTGCGAGACCGTCCTTCACACCGCCGCGCGAACCGGGCAGATTGACGATGACCGTCGAGCCCGCGACGCCGGCCAGACCGCGTGAGAGTGCCGCGGTCGGTATGCCGTTCGCGATGCCGTACGCCCTGATCGCCTCGGCGATCCCCGGAACGACCTTGGTCAGTACGGCAGCCGTTTGCTCGGGCGTCTCGTCGGTCGGCGAGATCCCCGTACCACCTGTCGTCAGCACAACGTCGTACGACGCCTCGACCGCGGCACGCAGCGCCTCCCCGACGGGCGCACCGTCGGGGACCACGTCTGGACCCGACACGTCGAATCCCCAGTCGGACAAGCGTGATGCGATCAACGGACCTGTGGTGTCGGAGTAGACACCGGCGGCCGCGCGGTTGGAGATGCTGACGACAAGAGCCCTCACGGCCGCTCCCAGTGCCCGGTCTTACCGCCTTCTTTCAGCTCGACCTGTACGTCGGACAGCACAGCCGCCGGGTCCAGCGCCTTCACCATGTCGATGACCGCGAGCCCCGCGACCGCCACCGCGGTCAGCGCCTCCATCTCGACGCCGGTGCGGTCGGTCGTCTTCACCTGCGCCCGGATCAGTACGGCGTCGTCCGCGACCTCCAGGTCGACCTTCGCACCGGTGATCGCGATCGGGTGGCACAACGGCACCAGGTCCGGGGTCCGCTTCGCGCCCATGATCCCGGCGATCCGGGCGACACCGAGCGCATCGCCCTTCGGTACGCCGTCGCCGCGCAGTGCCGTGACCACCTCGGCCGAGACCAGAACCTTGCCGCTGGCAACAGCTCGCCGGGCGCCCACGTCCTTCGCCGAGACGTCGACCATGCGCGCCGCACCGGTCTCGTCGACGTGGGTCAGCCCGCCGGGCCCCGGCGTACCGGAACCACTCGGGGTCGCGCCCGGGTCGTGCGTCATCCAGTCTCCTTGTCCGGGGGTGTCACTCGTCCAGCAGCATCAGCTCGACCTGATCGCCGGCCCGGACGGACGTCACGTCCTCGGGCACCACGATCAGTGCGTTCGCCCGGCTCAACCCGCCGAGCAGGTGCGAGCCGTGCCCGCCGACTGTACTGGCCATCCAGCCCTCGTCGCCGGAGGTGGCCGCAGCGCGGACGAACTGCCGCCGCCCCGCGGGCGAGCCGAACCCGTCGAGCGTCACACCCGGGACCAGCGCCCGCCGGTACGGCATCTGGCCCATCATCTTGCGCAGCGCCGGCCGGACGAAGACCTCGAACGAGATGTACGCCGACACCGGGTTGCCAGGCAGCGTGAAGATCGGCACCTCGTCGTCACCGATCACCCCGAATCCCTGCGGCTTCCCCGGCTGCATCGCGACCTGCGGGAAGTCCACGGTGCCGAGCTTGGACAGCTCCTCCTTGACGATGTCGTACGCGCCCATGCTGACGCCGCCGGTGGTGATCACCAGGTCCGCCCGGACCAGCTGGTCGGACAGCGTGTCCATGATCCGCTTCGGGTCGTCGTCGACGATGCCCACGCGGTAGACCACCGCGCCGGCGTCGCGCGCGCACGCGGCCAGGGTGTAGCTGTTCGAGTCGTAGATCTGCCCCTCACCCAGCCGGCTGCCTGGCTCGCGCAGCTCGGCCCCGGTCGAGATCACCACCACCCGTGGTCGCGGTCTGGCCTTGACCCGCGCCCGGCCGACCGCAGCCAGCACGGCGATCTGCCGAGGTCCGAGGATCGTGTCGCGGTCGAGTACCTGCGCACCGGCCGTCACGTCCTCGCCCGCGTGCCGCACCGATCCGCCGACCGGCGGCTGCTGGGTGATCCGTACGTTGACCGTCCCGCCGTCGGTCCACTCGACCGGCACCACACTGTCCGCACCGCGCGGCATCGGCGCACCGGTCATGATCCGCACGCACGTCCCCGGGGTGACCACGATCGGCTCGCTCCGCCCGGCGCGGAACTCCCCGACCACCGGCAGAGCGATCGGGTTCTCGTCCGAGGCACCGGCCAGGTCCGCGGCCTGCACCGCGTACCCGTCCATGGCCGAGTTGTCGAACCCCGGAAGGCTCACCCCCGAGACGATGTCCTCACAGAGCACCAGCCCGACCGCGTCCATCAACGGCTGATCGAACGCCGGCAGGGCCGTCACCCGTCCGAGTACGACCTCAAGATGCTCATCCACACTCCGTCTCACGAGCTCGACCTTAATCGACGGATCGAGGGTTTCCCGCGATAGAGGTCGCGCCAGGAGGCGGCGCCGTCGCGAGCGTCGTCCCGCGGAGTGCTGGGCAAGGCGGAGGAGGGAGGCAGGACGGAGTCCTGTCGACCGACGACAACGCCGCCCAGTGCCCGCGGGGCGGCGCGCAGCAGGCGCCGGCTCCTGGCGCGACCTCTAGGTTCCGGAGGAGTGCGTCAAGAAGTCTGGTTGGGGTCCGATTCGGGGTGTCGGCCCCATGTCATCCGCACATCGGGCAGGCGTTCCTCGTTGGCCGAGCCGTCGGTTCGGCGTACCTCCTGGAAGCCATGGCGCCGGTAGAACGCCTGTGCGCGGAGGTTCGTCTGGAAGGTCCACAACGCGAGCCCGCCGGGCCGGAGATCCTTGGCGAGGTCGACGAGTACGGAGCCGACGCCCTGGCCGGCCGCCTCCGGGGCGACGTACAGCTGGTCGAGGTCGTCGCCGTCGAGGGTCAGCACCGCGACGATCCGGTCCGCGTCGAGCGCGACCCAGGTCTCGCCGTCCGGCAGGAGTACGTCCGCGAACCAGCCGGCGACCTGCTCCGCGGTGTGGGTCGACGGCGGTACCTGGGACCCGTCGGCGTGCCGTGACCGCCACCAGACCGAGGCGGCCTCAGTGGTGTCGGACGGCTCGAGCGGACGGACCAGCAGGTCGTCGTTCAACGCAGCTCGGTCCCGTCCGCGATCACCAGGCGCTCGCCGCTCGGCGCAGTCACCTCGACGTCCCCGACCACCACCACATCCTTGCCGAAGGCAACGTCACCACGGACCGCCAGCCGGTCGGCGGCGACCAGCGACGGCGGACCGCCGGCGAACCGGGACTCGAAGTCGGCGAGGATCTTGAAGTAGTCCGGGTCGAGGTCGACGTACGGCTCGTCGCCCTCGTGCGTCGTGGTCAGATCGCCTGCCTCGTCCAACTCGTACACGTCCGAGCGCAGTACGAGCAGGTCGTTCGTCGTCTTCACCGGCTTGAACCGGCTGCGGTCCACGATCACGGCCTGCGATCCTTCGAAGGTCTCGATCGCGGTACCCATCCCGGTCTCCAGCTGGATCACCTTCGGCGAGGACGGGTCGGCCGGGTCGATCGTCTTGCGGTTCACGATGATCGGCAGCCCGAGGACACCGTCGTGCCCGGCCATCAGGTCGGCCAGCCGGTCCAGGTCGATCCACAGGTTGTTCGTGTTGAACATCTTGTGCCGGGTGATGTCCTGGAAGTACTGCGTCTCCTCCTCGGCGACCTGTGCGCTGTCGCGCAGGATCAGCCGGCCGTCGGACTTCCGCACCGCCACGTGACCGCCCTTGCGGTCGGACCGGGTCCGGCGGCAGACCTCCATGCCGAACGGAACGTCGTGTTCGGCCATCCAGGCGGCGATCCGCGGGTCCGGCGTCGCGCCGAGGTTGTCGGCGTTCGAGATGAACGCGTGCCGGAAACCGTGTTCGCGGAGCGCGTCGAGGGTGCCGGAGGCAACCAGTGCGGTGAACAGGTCGCCGTGTCCGGGCGGGCACCAGGCGAGCTCCGGGTCGGGCTCCCACTCGGCCGGCGTCAGGTCGTCGGCGAGCAGCTTCGGTTCCATGTTCTGCTGGAAGTCCAGCGGCAGGCCGTCGATCGCGAGTCCGTCGTACTCGGCGAGGATCCGCAGCGAGTCGGCCTTGGTGCGGAACGAGTTCATCAGTACGAGCGGCAGCGGTACGCCGTACTTGCGCCGGGTGCTCAGGATCTGCCGGGCGATGATGTCGAGGAAGCTGAGCCCGTCCTTCACCGGCAGCGCGGACTTCGGGCCGGTGACGCCCATCGACGTACCGAGACCGCCGTTGAGCTTGATCACCACGGTCTCGGCGAGCGCGGCGCGCATCGCGTCCGGATCGGTGTCCAGGTGGTCCAGATGCGGCAGCTCGCCGACCGGCTCGATGTCGTCCTCGGGGATCTTCCCCTGCTGCCCGGACTCCAGCAGCCGGTAGTAGTGCGTGAAGACGCGTATTGCAACGTCGGCCGCACCGGCCGCGCGCATCTTCTCCTGCGCTTGTCTGAGACCCACCTCACCCATGCACCAACCCTAGGGGACGGCAGGTAATCCCTGTGTTGCGCGCGTCACGCTCATACGATCAGGGTGTGTTCTTGACGAAGGCCGTGGCGCGGCAGGAGTTCTTGGAGGCGCGGGGCGCTCGGCCCCGGGCTGATGGGCTGCTGGCGAGCGCCCAGCAGGTGTTGCCGGACGTGTACCGGATCGCTCTGTACGTGTCGATGGGGCCGGAGCCGCAGACCGGCGCGTTGATCGACTGGCTGCTCGCGACGCACCACGAGGTGCTGCTGCCGATCCTGTACGCCGACAACGACCTGGGCTGGGGCGTTGCGCCTGGTGCAGCGGACCTCGTACCCGGACGGCTCGGCCTGTCGGAGCCTCCGATCGACCTGGGCTCCGACGCCATCGCCACGGCGGAGCTGGTGATCTGCCCAGCGGTAGCGGTAGCCCGTGACGGCGTACGACTGGGACGCGGCGGCGGCTCGTACGACCGCGCACTGGCCCGCGTCCGCCCCGGTACTCCGGTCTGGGCCGCCGTGTACGACACCGAGATCGTCGACACGCTGCCACACGACGAGCACGACAAACCGGTCGACGCAGCGCTCACGCCCAACCGTCTGGTCCCGCTCTCCACTGCTGGAGTGGCCTGATGCTGCAGACTGCGGCCCGCGACGATGATCCTGGTCGACGAGCTACGGCTCTCGCTGGACGCTCCCGTGACCGACGTACTGCCGGAGCTCGCTGTTCGAGCCGCTGGGGATGCGTGACACCGGGTTCACAGCTTCTGAGCAGCGCGCAGCCGCGGTTGGCTTCCTCGACCCCGGCACCGGCTGGGCTTCGGCCTGTCCGTCAGTCAGGACCGGTACTGTTCGCCGAGGCCAGTGCGCCGCTTGGTAGTCCTGGCTAGCGGTCTGGTTTGGTGAAGGTCAGGGTGTGTTTGCGGGTCGCTTCGACCGCACCCTTGGTGTAGGCCCATGGGAGGGTCTGGCCCTTGACCCACAGGTCCGTCTGGTCGGTGTAGTTCGACGAGAAGGCGTGGCCGGACACACCGGTCAGGTTGATCCAGCGGGACTTGTCGAAGTCGGACAGGTCCACGACCATCCGCATCGACGGGGTCGAGGTCACGCCGTAGCCCACAGAGGCGTCCCAGGAGGTCGCATCGACGATCGACGTACCACCACCGAGCTCGTACGGGCCGCGGTTGAAGATCTTCTCCACCAGACCGATCCCGGACTTGCCCAGTGTCTGGTTGGTGAGCTCGAGCTTGTGCAGCCGACCCCACTGCCAGTTGGACGGCTCTCGCGCCATCTTCTGCGTGATCTCGGTCCGGGCGTTGATCAGGGCCTCGCGGAGGATGTCGTCACGGCTCTCCCGCTGCGGGGTCCGGATGTCGTCCCACCAGGCGCTGTTGGGCTGACCGAGCAGCGTGTGGATCACTTCGAACCAGCGCGAGCCTCCGTCCGGCCAGGTGCCTTCGGGGAGCTGGTCGTGGAACGTCAGCGCGAGCAGGTTGCGCCAGACCACGTTGAAGTACGCCGCGGCGGAGGAGTCCGGCGGTGAGGTGAAGTCCCAGTTCTTCAGGGTGTCCTGGCCCTGCTTGTCGAACGCGTCGTCGATGCTGATCCGCAGCAGGTACGGCACCAGCATCTCGGCGGCCTTGTTCTTGGTGTCCAGCTGGATCGACGCCATCGCGTTCACGTCCAGCTTCCCGGCCGCCTTGATCCGGTCCAGGATCTGCTGCGAGCGGTACCCGTAGTCCCAGGAGTTCGTCAGGTAGTACGAGTACGTGTTCGGGACGACGGCCTGGTTCGCCGTGACGATGATCCCGCCCGGCGGGTCGAACTCCGTCGGCAGCGCGTCGAAGGGGATGTAGCCCTTCCAGTAGTACTTCGGATCCCACCCCGGCACGGGCCAGTCACCGCGCCCGGTCGCGCGGATCGGGATCAGCCCGGGCGACTGGTAGCCGATGTGGCCGTCGGTGTCGGCGTACACCAGGTTCTGCGAGGGGACCTGGAACTGCTGCGCGGCGGCCCGGAACTCCGTCCAGTTCTGTGCGGTGTTGATCGCGAACAGGGCGTCCGCGGTCTTGCCCGGGTTCAGCGCGGTCCACTGCAGTGCGACGCCGTACGCCTGCGGGTACTTCGCCTGCGACGCAGAGATCTCGCCGACCTTCTTCTCGTCGTCGCCGACGTCGGAGATCAGCGGACCGTGCCGGGTCTCGCGGACGGTGATCTTCACCGGCTTGTCCTGGCCGGCCACCTTGAACGTCTCCTCGCGGGTGGCCATCGCGCGCCACTTGTTGTTGTAGAGGACGTTGTTGCCGTCGATCCGCTCCAGGTAGAGGTCCTGGACGTCGGGGTCGAGGTTGGTGAAGCCCCAGGAGATCGCATTGTTGTGGCCGATCACCACTCCGGGCAGACCGGAGAAGCTGAAGCCGGAGACGTCGAACGGACAGCTCTTGCCGACGTTGTTGCAGTGCAGACCGACCTGGGTCCAGATACCCGGCATGGTCGCGCCCAGGTGCGGGTCGTTGGCCAGCAGCGGCTTGCCGGTCGTGGTGTGGTCACCGGACACGACCCACGAGTTCGAGCCGATGCCGTCGCCCTGGCCGAGCAGCTCGGGCAGGCCCTTGGCGACGCTCTGCACCGAGTCCAGCGACTTGAGCAGGTCCTTGGTCAGCATGCTCCGCCGGACCTCGGTGCTCGGCCCGGGCGTCGAGCTGAACTTCCCGTCCTTGCTGATCGAGGCCGCTGCCATGATCGGCTGGTTCCGGTCGTACGGGTACTGCGGATAGAGGCTCTCGATGTTGCGCGCCGGGAATGCCGCCAGCAGCTTGGTGCGGGTGATCTCCTCGTCCAGGTTGCTGCCGAGGTCCCAGGCCATCGCCTTGAGCCAGGACAGCGAGTCGGCCGCGGTCCACGGCTCCGGCGTGTAGTTCTTCGGACCACCGGGCTGCAGGGAGAGTACGCCGTACTCCAGGCTGAGGCCGGAACCGCTGTGCGTGGACAGGTACGCATTGACGCCGCGTGCGTAGTCGTCGAGGTACTGCCGGGTCGTCGGGCTGAGCAGGGGCAGTTCCGCCTCGGCGGTGCGCCGCCAGCCGAGGGTCCGGATGAACTTGTCCGTCTCCAGCGCGTCCTTGCCGAACAGCTCGCTCAGCCGGCCCGCCGTGACGTGCCGGCGGAAGTCCATCTCGAAGAACCGGTCCTGCGCGTGCACGTAGCCCTGCGCGGCGAACAGGTCCGCCGGGGTGTCCGCGTAGATCTGCGGGATCCCGTTCGCGTCCCGGACCACGCTGACGTCGCCGTCCAGCCCCTCCAGGTCGATCGTTCCGTCGTACGCCGGGAAGGAGTGGCGGACGACGTAGACGAGGGTACCGGCGATCACCAGGAGGACCGTGGCGAGAGCGATTCCGCTGGCGATGACGACTCGAAACAGGCGACGCACGGACCAACCGTAGAGAATCCGCCCGTCCACCCCAAATGGGGTCCCGCACAACTTTGCGTTGCTCTGCGTCGGCTGGACATTGACGCAGAGTTGAGGTACGTGGGTCCGGGTTTGGAATACTTCGGGCCGCTGGCGCATTATTAGCAGTCGGGTAGTAGGAGTGCCAGCGGCTTGAAGGGAACCGACCGTGCCGACGTACCAGTACCAGTGCACCGACTGTGGCGAAGCGCTCGAGGTGCGCCAGAGCTTCACGGACGACGCTCTGACCGTGTGCCCGAACTGCCAGGGAAGCCTGCGCAAGGTTTTCAACGCGGTCGGCGTGGTGTTCAAGGGCTCCGGCTTCTACCGCACCGACAGCCGATCCTCCGGCAAGGGCTCGGTGCCGGCGAAGTCCTCCGACTCGTCGTCGTCCTCGTCGTCCTCGGCCTCGACCGCCAAGTCGTCCGATTCCTCGTCGAGCAGCTCGTCCTCGTCGTCCAGCAGCTCCTCGAGCTCGTCGACCTCCTCGGGGACCAGCGCGGCCTGAGCGCCGCCTGTGGATAACTGAGAGGCGGTCGCCGGCGAAACTCGTACTTTCTCCGGCATGACAAACCGCTCTCTGCTTCGTGACCTGATCCGAGCCGCCCGCTGGCATCGTCGGCTCCTCGCCGGCGCCGCCGCGGCCGCCGCGGTGTACTTCGGACTCCTGGCCCTCTCCCCTGCACCGCCGCCGACGGTCAAGGTGCTCGCCGCCGCGCGCGACCTGACCGGCGGCGCCACGCCCGATCGTGGCGACCTGCGGACAGTCGAGCTGCCGCCCGGCGCCGTGCCGTCCGGCGCACTCAGACCCGGCAGCAAGCTGACCGACCGTGTGCTCAGCGGCCCGGTCAGAGCCGGCGAACCACTCACCGATGCCAGATTCCTGGCGCCACCAGCCGTGCCCGCGGGATCGGTCGCCTACCCGATCCGCGTCGACGACGCCGATATCAGCACGCTCCTGCGCGTCGGCGACCATCTGAACCTGTACGGCGCCACGAGCACGAACGCCGACGCGGCGCGGCTGCTGGCCAACGCGGTTCCCGTGGTCGCGCTGCCGGAGCCCCGGTCGAGTACGTCGGGGGCCTTGATCGTGGTCGCCACGGCGCCTGAGGTCGCGACCCGGCTCGCCCAGGCCAGTACGAATTCACGAATCACCGTGGCGCTGACTCCGGACACCGGATGATCACCCTCCGAAGTTGTCGCAGCACGATGTGTCGCGCTGCGGCGCGGTCCCTCGCGTGGACGGCCTTGCGGCCCTAGCTTGTCCGGGTACAACCACCCGCTTCGTGGAGGCACCACAAATGCTCAAGGGCTTCAAGGAATTCGTCATGCGCGGGAACGTCGTCGACCTCGCGGTCGCCGTCGTCATCGGCGCAGCGTTCGGGGCGATCGTCACGTCGCTCGTGGACAACCTGATCAACCCGCTGATCGCCGCGATCTTCGGAAAGGCGGACATCAGCGGCGTCGCCCACTTCAAGGTCAACGGCGCCGACTTCTACATCGGCAAGATCCTGCAGTCCGGCCTCAACTTCCTGTTCATCGCAGCGGCGGTCTACTTCTTCATCGTGCTGCCGCTGAACAAGCTGGCCGAGCGGCGCAAGCGCGGCATGGAGCCGGAGCCCGACCCGCTGACCACCGACCAGGAGTTGCTGACCGAGATCCGGGACCTGCTGCGCGCCGGCCGGTCGGACGTCCGGTAAGGCCCGTCACCAGCGGGTGGGCGCACAATCCTCAGCCCCTGAGCTCGCCGGCGCCCACCTGCTCACCGGCATAACGCATCCAGCGGTACGGCACCGGCTGGCCGTCGTTCCACTCCTCCATCAAGGCGGCGGGGACGTCGACGAAGCCACTGCCGTGATAGGCGCGGATCGCCGGAGCGTTCTCCGGCCGGACCCGCAGGAACACCTCCGAATAGCCGGCGTCCAATGCCGGACCCAGCAGTGCCCGGACAAGTTCACCACCGAACCCGCGACCACGTACGTCCGGGTCCACGATGATCCGGGCGAGTTCGACCTCGTCCTCCTCGTCGTCCAGCCAGACCTCGCCGTACCCGACCGGCCGATCCCCGTCGAACAACAGATAGGAGTGGATGTCCGCGTCGACCGTCCGCCAACTCCCCCGCAGTTCCTCCGGGAACGGGTAGGCGACCCGTCCGGAGAGCAGTGCGACTTCCTTCTCGTCCACGGCCCAGCCCGCGACCCGCGCGCCGTACCCGTCGTCGAACCCCCGAAGCTCCACGCTCATCCCCTCAGTTGACGAACTCCACGATCGTTCGCACCAACTGATCCAGGTAAGGCGGAAAGGCGGGCGTCGGCGGTTCGGGACACCCGGCCAGCTCGCGACTCCCCCGGATCGACCTCAGCAACGCGTCGACCGTCTTCCGCTGATGCGACGGATTCTCCGGCACCGAAGGCAGTACCGCCACCTGAATACGTGTCAGCGCGGCCAGTTCGGCGTCCGTCACGCCACGCAGAATCCCACCCGTCAGCAGCCCGTCCGCGACGTCGGGCGGACATCCACGGTTCACCATCCCGGTCCGGGCACGCTCGTTCGCGGCGGCGTCGTCGCCGGTGGCAGGCCAGGCCAGCAGGAGGCGATCGACCAGTTCCGGATACCTCAGCGCGAGCAGGACCGCAGCCGTACATCCATTGGAGGCCCCAACGATTCTTACCGGACCGGAATGCTTCGCCAGCTGTTCACCGAGCGCGGCGACCTCGACGTCCCAACTGCTCGCGTGCCGCGGGCGGTCGGGCGCCAGCACGTCCAGCTGTTCCGACAGACCGGCGATGACACCGGTCGTACCCCAGAAGGCAGCGGCGTCCATCGGGTCCCAGAGGCCGCCGTGGACGAGGAATGCTTGGGCGGTCATCCGTGGTGCGGCGGGACCTCGTTCAGGATGCGATCGTCGTCGTCGCTGCCGAAGTCGTTGTCGCCCCAGTTCCGCGGGTCGTCGTCACGGGTCTGCTCGGGCAGCAGCGGCTCGTCGTCTTCGTACGGGCTCGTCATGCGTCCAGATTACCGAGTCGGCGGGGCCGATCGGGAGTCGGTTTCAGCCGCTAGCGTTCCCACGGATCGCGTTTCCACGGGTCGCCGGCCGGCCTGTTGCGAGACGGGTTGTTCGTCCGCCCGTCGCCGGCCGCTCTGTCGGGGGACGAGTCGCTCACCCACGGGTCGCCTGCTCTGTCACCAGCTGCCCTGTCACCGGACGGATCGTTCACCCAAGGGCCGGCGGACGCGTGTTCACGGGCTGCATGGTCGGGCTGTTCACCTGCTGCCTGGTCGGGGAGTTCGCCGGGGTAGTTGTCCTGGATCTCGTTCGCCGGGTCCAGGCCGCGGGCTGCCTGGATCAGCGACGCGATCCCGGGTTCGCCTTGCCAGCGGTCGTTTCCGTGCAGGCACCACGAAGTCAGCACGGCCAGTGTCGGCGTGGTCAGGCCGGCGATCCGCAGCGGTACGGCGTTCTGGAAGCCGAGGGTGATCGTCCAGTTCGCCGTATCCGGATAGAACTCCTGGACGGCGCTGTAGTAGAAGCTCATCCAGCCCTTCTCCGGCAGGTTGCACATCAGCCGCTGGTTCGTAGCCAGTACCGGAAGCTCCTGGAGGTCACGCCACGACGGTTGCATGTCCCGTTTGGCGGCTGCCTTGCGGCCCGCGTTCAGCGCGGCGTTGGCGGCCATCATCCCGACCACCAGGGTCGGGTTGCCGATGAAGAACCCGCCGCTCTGCCGGTAGCGCCCGTTGCCGCCGTACAGCCGCGAGTACTGCGCGGTGGTCTGCAGGTAGGCGACCTCGCCCGGCTCGAGCACCACGCCGTACACCTGCAGCGGCTGTGGGGTGTTGCCGTCGAGCAGCCAGCGCGCCCAGTCGATCCCGAGCTCCCACTCCCGCTGCGCGGCGGCGTCCGCGTTCGCCCTCTTCCTAGCCACGACACATCATCCTAGGCACCCCGGGGGACACCGGCAGCCCACCCGGGCGGGGCGGGCGGTTCGGGTGCGGCCAGTGCGTGGGGGTTACAGGTGTGCTTCGGTTGGGGTTCGATCGGGGGGCGTGACCGGATAGACGCGCTGCCGTGATGTTGCGGCACGCCGGGTGAGACTCCGGTCGACCATCATGTTGCCCTTGCCAACCCGGAAGGACCGAGTCGTGAGTGCACTACGGACACGGGGCCTGATCGGTGCGACGCTCGTCGTGGCTGTTCTCGGTATCGCCGCCGCCTGCGGCAACGAGAACGCCTCGTCCCCGCCCGCCGCCCAGCCCACTGATACCCCTTCGGCCACCCCGTCCCCCAGCAGCAACCCCAGCGGCACGCCGAGCACGGACTGCCCGAACACGATCACCGCCGTCCGCACCGCCACCGACAAGGTGGTCTGGGGCCAGGGCGGCGCCACCTCGGCGTTCAACCCGGTCAGCGTGACGATCTGCCAGTTCGACCCGCAGGCGACCGGACAGGACTACGCGAACGTCACGACCAAGCGCACCGGCAAACAGGCCACCGACCTGCTCGCGCTGGTGAACGCCGCGAAACCCGTCGCGAAGAAGCCGAGCATCTGCACCAAGGAACTCGGTCCGACGTACGTACTGCGGTTCACCGACAACGACCGCGGCGTCCTGTCGTTCACCGCCGAGGCCTTCGGCTGCCACCGCCTCGTGGCGACCTCCCTGGAGGGCCAGGGCAAGCCCGGCGTCCTGCCGGCACCCCGCCAGGTGACTGCCGAGCTGACCAAGTCGCTCGGTCTCCGCTGACCCCAGAGCGGACGCGCACCCCGAAGCCGTCCGCAGTGGGGTCAACCCGCGCCTGCCTTGCGGGTCCCTTCCGAGGTTGACCCGCGAGGCAGGTTGCGGCGCTCCCCGCCGTGCCGCACCCTCGGCCTGAGGGAGGGCCGATGCGAACGATCCGCCTGCTGTGCGTACTACTTCTGGCCTGCGCGGCCTGTACCAGCAAGCCTGCCAGCACCCCATGCGCCGAAGGCTTCACCTGCTCGACGCTGCACGTGGCACTGGACCACAGCAGCGGCCTCGACCTGCGAGTCATCGCTGCCGACAACACCGATGCACCTCGCGGCGTACTCCTGGTACTCACAGGAGGCCCCGGCCAGCCAGCCATCCCCACGCTCCGCAACAACGTGAACCCAGACGTACGGCGCGAGTACCGCCTGGTCATGTTCGACCAACGCGGCACAGGCTCCAACGGCATCAATTGCCCAGCACTACAAGAGACTGTGGGCGGTTCCGACTTCCTCACGCCACCGGCCGAGGCCGTGGACCAGTGCGCCAAGCAGCTCGGTTCCAGCGCCGGGTACTTCGGCACGCCCGACACCGTCGACGACATCGAGCAGCTACGTCAGTACCTCAAGGTGGACCAGCTGACACTCGACGGCACGTCGTACGGGAGTTTCACCGCCGAGCAGTACGCGCTGAAGTACCCGGACCACGTCCAGGCACTCGTACTGGACTCCGTGGTACCGCACAAGGGCTTCAACCCGATGGGCGTCGACCTGATGGCCGCAACGAGCGGAGTACTGCGAGCCGCGTGCCAGCCGTGTACGACAGACCCCGTCGCGGATCTGGCGTGGCTTGTCGACCACGGTACGAGCGGCACCGACCTGGTGGAGATGCTGTCCGTGTCGAGCCTCAACTCCGTCAACCCAACGCTCAAAGGGATTCCGGCCGCACTGCACGCGGCCCGCGACGGCGACGACGCCGTACTGAAGGAGCTCATCCAACGCACCACCAGCAAAGGTCTGTCGTACGACGAACTCTCCGCAGGCCTGCACATGGCCACGCTCTGCTCAGACCTCCGCTTCCCGTGGACCGGAAAGCCCGACCGCCAAACCGCTCTGGATGAAGCGGTAAGGCGCTTGGACCCGAAGAGGCTGTACCCGTACAACGTGGCGACCGCCCGCGAACAGCTGATGATCCAGGGCTGCCTGCGCTGGCCGGCCGACCGCGTGTCGACGTACCCGAGCAGCCAGGAACTCCTGCCACGCACGCTGATCCTGCACGGGAGCAACGACCTCTTCTGCCCACTGGACTGGTCCAGATGGGAGCAGGCGCACGCGAAAGCGGCCCAACTGATCGTGATACCGGGCAGCGGTCACAGCGTGCAGCGTGATCCACGAGGCCAGGATGCGGTCCGCAAGTTCCTGCTTCAGTAGAGAGATCGAACTGTGCGGGAACGGTTGCAGCAGCAGCGCGGCTCGATGCGTCTAATAGGTGTGAGGAGTTGTACGCCCAGCCAGGGAGTGGCGAGTGGAGTTCGAGGAGTACGTGTCCGCCCGTGGACAGGAACTGGTGCGGCTCGGGTTCACCGTCTCCGGCGACTACCAACGAGCGGAGGACCTGGCCCAGATCGCGTTGATGCAGGCGTTCCGCAAGTGGCGGAAGGTGCGCAGCGCGGACGACCCGCACCACTACGTCCGCCGGATCCTGGTGAACGAGTACCTGTCGATGACCCGGCGGCGCTCGTTCAGCGAGGCACCGACGGCCGACCTGGACCCACGCCAGACCGTGCCCGATCACGCCGCCGGTATCGCGAATTCCGACGGCCTGTGGCAGGCGCTGGCGAAGCTGTCCGCCCGGGAGCGGGTCGTGCTGGTCCTGCGCTACTACCAGGACCTCGACGACCAGACGATCGCCGACGTGCTCGGCATCAAACCGTCCTCCGTGCGTGCGACCGCGAGCCGGGCGCTCGCGGCACTGCGGAAAACCCAAGATTCCCATCGCGTCGATGAGAGGCTGAAGTGAGCAACACCGATCTCGAGGACGACCTGAGAGGTACCTTCGAACGCGCCGCGGCCACCGTGCCGCAGAGCGCGGACCTGACCGAGCGCGCCACCACGGGCGCCCGCCGCGCACAGCGCCGTACCTGGATCGCCTCGGGCGCGGCCGCCGTCGCAGTGGCAGCGGTGGCCGTGGCCGGGTTCGCCCTGGCCGGCTCGCAGAACACGCCGGTTCAACCACCGGTCGCCGGTGGCTCCCAGTCGGCCACGCCGACTCCGACGCCGCCGGCGGTCTCCGCGCAGACAGTGGCCGGCACCTGGCGCCCACTACAGATCGCCGGGTTCAAGTCGATGAAGCAGCAGACCTGGCCGGACGACCCGGTGCTCGTGTTCAAGCCGAACGGCACCTGGACCGGTTCCGACGGCTGCAACGGCCTGCAGGGCACGTTCAGCATCGGTGAGCACGGCGCCTTCACCGCGAGCACCGGCGCGCAGCACATGGTCGGCTGCGACAACGTCCCGAACACCGGCGTACTGAGCGCCGCGAAGCGGGTCGCGATCGCCGGCGACACGCTGCAGTTCTTCGGTGCCGACGGTGCTCGACTTGCGAGTTACGCTCGCGCACGGTAGTCGTTTCTGCTCGCGGACTGTGAGCAGCTCTTGACGGAACGGAGTTCCTGATCGGACCATCTAGTGGTTGGTCCACCGATCTTGGGAGCTTTGTGCGACTCTCCGTTACCGTCCCGCTGGTCACACTTGGCTCAGTCTCACTCTTCGCAGTCGCCCTCGCCGCACCCTCCTCGGGTGTGGTGGCGGGCGCCGCGGCGTGCTCGCACGCCCAGCCGAGTGCGAGCTCGACCGAGGCGACACGGCTCGCGCAGCCGACGTCCAAGTCCGACGCCCGCCCACTCGGCGAGTCGCTCGGCGACGGCATCTCGGCCGCCATCCGCTCGCTCGAACCGGTCGACGCCACCGGCCGCCCGACGTCCGGTCTGCCGTACGGCCTGAGCCAGGGCGTGATCGGCGTCGTCGGCTCCGCCACGACCGGGTACGAGGTGGTCGTCGACGCCGCGAAGGTCGACACCAAGAAGTACCAGTCCGCGATGGCCCGCAACCTCCCGGCGGCAGGCAAGCCGATGGTGGACGTGGTGCACAGCTGCCGTTCGGCGCAAGCGATCGCCGACACCTGGACCACGGTCGGCAGGCGCTCGTGGTCCTCCGACGCGTCCCGTACGACGTTCGCGGCCGACCTGGATCCGTCCAGCGAGAACGTGGTCGTCGCGTACGACCAGGCGACCACTTCCCCCGCCTCGCTCGCGGGCCTCCGCAAGCTGAGTGGCGTACAACTCGTCGCCGACTCGCTCGCCCGTACGTCGCGGCTGAGCGACACCCCGAAGGGCGGCCACTGGGGCGGTGCGCGGATCACGTCCGCGTTGAAGAACTGCTCCGCGGGCTTCTCCGTCGTACGTCGCTCGAACGGCCAGCGTGGATCGGTGACCGCCGGCCACTGCGGCGCACCCGGCACGATCTGGAAGTCCGGGACGAACTACTACGGCACCACGTCCGTGCGCACCGACTACCCGGACTACGACCAGTCGCTGGTCACGGGCAGCTCGTACGGAGCCAAGATCTGGACCGACGGCCCCGGCGACACCGCCGACACCCGTACCGTCACGGGCGGCGGCGACCCCGGCGTCGGCACGGTCGTCTGCCAGTCGGGCAGCTTCAGTACGTCGACGTGCGGCCTGACGGTCCGCTCGACGTCCGCGAGCTACTGCGACTCCGACGGCTGCACGACGTACGTCATCCGCGCCACCCGCGGCGGCCTGGTCGCGATCATCGGCGGCGACTCCGGCGGACCCGTCTACAGCCGCCGCGGCAGCACCTCCGCCACCATCCGCGGCATCGCCTTCGCCGGCGCCGGCTGCGCCGCCTCCCGCTGCACCACCCTCTACGCCGAACGCTACAAATCAATCACCGGCCACCTGGGCGTCACCGCCCTGACCGGCTGACCACCCCCACCTCCGCTAAGCTGACCCGCGTGCGCCCCCGTAGCTCAGGGGATAGAGCGTCGGTTTCCTAAACCGTGCGTCGCAGGTTCGAATCCTGCCGGGGGCACTGGCCGGTATCCCTTCTAGACGTGGGATACCGGCTGTTCCATGTGATCGCCTGATCTGGGCTCGATCACCCTCGGCGCTACTACGGCGTTACCGAACACGAATCAAGCACACGCCGGTACGGCGACGGCTAACGACCGACCTACGAGGGTCACCCTCCGTGTAGTGCGATTACTCAGGGTTGCGTAGTCTCTTTTGGTGAGGTAGTTGATTGATCAATTACCCAGATCGGAGGAGACGACATGAGTACGACGCCGCAAGACAGCACCGAAGACCCAGACCGTGCCGGCATCGAGCCGGGGCAAGGCGGCCGACCCGGCGAAGTGCGCGCTGTTCGCGGCGTGGGCTGAGAAGGAGTTCGGCTTCGAACTCGACCCGTCGCAGGCCCAGTTCGCCGTACTGCAGTACAAGCACTTCCAAGCGTCGGACATGAACCGGAAGTTCAACGCTGCGAAGACTGCATCGGGCACCAAGGCGAAGGCAACCCCCACCCCCACGACCAAGGCAACCGCGAAGAAGGCACCGGCAAAGACCACCACCAAGAAGGCGGCCGCTCCGGCGAAGGCCACGAAGACCACTCGAACCCGGAAGGCTGCGGCATGACCGAGTCCGGCTGCAACTGCGGACGAGAGCACACAGTGCAGGCTGACGATGAGGCGGTGGAGCAGTCGGCCGACCTCGAAGAGTTGATGCAGAACGCCGGGGTCATCGAACTGCCGGACAGTCCGACCGAATCGCCGCATTGGCAGACACCGGCTCCGGTCCCGGCGACGGTACGGCCTGGGAGCGGCACGACGACCCGGAGCAGCAGCCCTAACCCACAACTGAATCACTGCAACAGGAACACCCCGGTCAGGGTAAGTGACCGGGGTGTTCTGCGTCTCAGGATAGGCGCTCCGGGCCGGGTCGCTAGACGCCTTTCTCGTGGGTTGACAGGTTGCGGCGGATCGGAGGGACCCGGACGACGCTTCATCCCATGACGCCCCAGTCCTCGCCATAGCTGCGCAAGATTCCGGCTGCCTGGACAGCTCCGCGCAGGATGACATGTATGTAATGGATGGCGTGTATGGTGTGTATGTGGCCACCAAAAACAGCACGGCCAAGCCCGAGGCCAAGACACGCGGAACCAAGATTAGCCAGGCAGATATCCCTGGTATAAGCCTGCAGAAGGCAGTCCGGATTCCTCGGGCGCTCGCCGACAGCTACGGCTCGGACCCTACGAAGCCTCTCGATGTCGCAGCTGCCATCGAAATGTCGCCGACATCCGGGACATTTCGGACGTTGTGCGGCGCAGCGGTCGGCTACGGCCTCACGGAGGGCGGCCCGAACGCGCCGCTCATTTCGCTTCAGCCTCTGGGCAAGCGCGTAGTTGCACCGCTGGAGATCGACGACGATCAGCTGGCTCTCCGCGAGGCGGCGATGAAGCCGACTGTGGCGATGAAGTTCTACTCGAAGTACGACGGGTCCTCGCTCCCGCCCAAGAACATCGCTCAGAATGTACTGGCAAATTTCGGCGTACCTGCGGCCCGCGCGGGTGACGTGTACGAGCTACTGATCGAAAACGCACGCTTTGTTAACTTCATCAAGAAGATCAAAGACAAGGAATACCTGGACACCGGCTCTTCGATCACCAACGGGCCGTCCGGCGGCACGACCGAGGGGGACGCAGTCGTCCGCGACGAGGAGCACAGCGATCCAGACGACGCTGAGGAGTCGGCGATTACTCCCGAGGTGCCGACCGCCCAGGAGCAGAAGTCGGGACACAAGAACGCGATCTTTGTTGGCCACGGGTCGAACCGGAGGCCGATGGAGCAACTGGTGAAGATCCTCAACGAGTACGGCATCCCGTACAAGCAGGCGGTTGAGGAGCCCAACCGCGCTCGCCCGATCCCCCAGAAGGTCGCTGACGTCATGCGTGAGTGCGGGGCCGCGATCCTCGTGTTCACCGCCGACAAGGAGTACTTCGACAAGGATGGGGACCCGATCTGGCGGCCGAGCGAGAACGTCTCGCATGAGCTCGGCGCGGCGTCAGTGCTGTACGGCGATCGCATCGTGGTGTTCAAGGAGAAGGGCATCGAGTTGCCGTCGAACTTCAGCAGCGTCGGCTACATCTCGTTCGAGAAAGACCAGCTGGGCGACAAGGGCATCGAGCTGTTCCGCGAGCTGGTCAGTATGAAGATCCTGTCGATCTCGGTCGGCTAGACAATATGTGGCCCGCCAGCAGTGCCGCGCTCGCCTGGGATTGTCGCCGCCTCAGTTCATCATCAGTTCTGTGACGCAATACAAGATCGCAGCCTGCACGTGCTGCAGGTTAAACCAACGATTGCCCGACCGAATTGGTGAGACGGAACGGGATCAGATCTGCTCGACGTGCCGGACTCATCCCGGACCTAAGCTGGAGTTGAAGCGCGCGCAGGATCACGAGGCACTGATACGCGAGAAGATCGATGCTGCCGACCAGTACGCACGGCGCGCGGAGGGCCGAATTGCCAACTTCCGCAGTAAGACTGCCGCCGCTCTGGAGAGCAGGGATCGTGCTCTGAAGGTTCTGCGGGACCTCACCGACCTTCACACGCCACGCATGAGCGGTGGGTGTGCCTGCGGCCGGACTGGCCGGTGCGAAACGTCGGAGCGGCTCACCTCACAGTGGGTCCAGCAGATGATCAGCCGACTCCGCGACGATGACTACGACTTCATGTAGCTCACTACGTCTCACCTCTCCCGGACGACGCGGAGATGCGCCACTCCACCCGACGATGCCGAAGTGCGGCCAGATGAATGATCCGGTGGGGCTGGCATGCTGACTCCCGCATCCGCGCGGCCCGTCCGGCCGCTCTACCTCACCCGACTCGACTCACTGCCCCATCGTCAGTGACGGCGTATACGTCGATGCCGAGACGTTCGAGTACCGACGCGGGCACCCGCAGCACTGCCGTGAGCGCTCGTCCCTCCGGGACCACTACCGCGTAGCGAGCCGTCGCATCAGTCATCCGGCGCAGCAACTGCCCGAACATCGTGTCAACGTCCAAACCCGGCTCGCTGGTGCGACCCTTGACCTCGGCATATATCCGCTCATCGCCTCGCTGAGCGGATACATCGATGAAGCCGACCTCACGTTGCACCGTCCAGCCATGCTGCTCCAGCCACGCACAGAACGCGGCTACAACCCGTTCCTCATCACCCCTCATCGGCCACGACCCTAAGGTGACCGTGCCGGGTGGTGGCTACCGGGGTGCGTGCGGCGGACAGCGCGCGGGGACGCGGTCGGTGTCACGCTTCGGCGCGTGGGAGTAGCGGTCGAACGTCATGACCTTCGAGGCGTCTCCGGCGCGCTCCTGGATCTCGGGAAGGCTGAGGGCGTCGTCCTTCCCCAGCCGGTTCACGTGCAGCGAGATGCCCGCGCGCCGGAGGTCGTAGAAGCGCACCGAGTCCGGGACACCAGCCGCTCGAGTAGCTGCACGCCAGTGCTTGTTGTAGAAGTTGCTGTGCCGGATCGTCTTGGCGTACGGCTGGCCGACCGGCTCGCCGTTCTCGTCGCAATCCTGGTGGACGAAGTCGAGCCGCTCGATATCGGGCTTGCCGTAGGCGCGTCCCTCCTTGAGCCCCACGAATAGTGGGAGTTCGTGCAGCTTGTTCGCCGGGTACCCCGCGGCAAGGGCGCTTGCAATGTGAGCCTTCACGTACACGGCCAACTTGGTGTTGGTGTCTGGCGCCAGGTCGATCTCACGGATGCTCTTGACCGTCTTGGCGTCCGTCTCACGGATCAGGTGCCCATTGACGTCGACCACGACCGCATTGATGCCGATCACGCCTTGCTCCGTGTCCACGTCCTCCAGCCACAACCCGGCTAGCTCCTCTGGCCGGCACCAACTATCCGCCGCGAGCAGCCCACACACGTCGTACGGGTATGGCAGGTGCCCGATGATGGTGAATGCCTCATCGGTGCTCAGCGGGTAGTAGGTCTGCTGAGCGTCGGAGACCTTGCGGACTGGTGGAAGGACTCCACGCATCGTGCGGAACCGGCCGACCCGGGCCGGGTTCTCGGAGACGCGCCGCGTGTCGACGGCGTAGTCCAGCAGAGTCCTCAACGCGTAGAAGTTGTTCCGCACGGTCGTCGGTGACTTCGTGGCCTTGAGCGCATTCACACCCCCACACGGACTCATGTGTGATCTCACCGACCGCGAGATGAGCGAACGTCGCTGGGACCCCAGTTGGTGCGGTATTCGTCTGAAGCAGGCGCCGGTAACCGTCAGCCGTCCGCGCCTTCGTGAAGGGTGGTGTTACTGAGGTATTCCTCAGCGACCGCACCGAAGGTGTGCTTGCTGCGCTCCGGATCCACGTACGTGCCGTTGCGGGTCGAATCACGGTGGTGTAGACCATGCCGTTGTCGGTCAGGGTCGAGGCCGGGATCCCGTGTTGGGTAACGGTTTCGCGGAACGTGGTGGTCACGATCTGGCCGATGATGCGTCGGTAGGCGGTGACGTGGAGGGCGTAGCGGGAGTGGTCGTCGGGCCAGCTGATGACCTCCACGTCCCGGCCGCCACGCAGCCGGTAGTGGGTGAAGTCGGACTGCCAGCACTCGTTGGGTAGTTCGGCGGCGAATCGCAGGTACGACGACCTGGGCCGCTTGCTCGGCTGCGGCACGACGGCGCCGGCACGGGTGAGGATCCTGTGGATCGTCGCCCGCGACAGCACGGTCTGGTGGTGGTGTTCCATGTGCCAGCCGATCGTGTCCGCGCCGGCATCCAGGCCTGCTTCGGCCAGTTGTTTGCGCAGCCGCAGTACCAGTTCCACGGTCACGGCCGGGGTGGTCTGTGGTGAGGTCTTCGGCCGATGTGGCCGCGGCTCGAAGGCGGCCTCACCCTCGGCCAGGTACCGCGCCCTCAGCTTGTAGACCCACGCCCGATGCACCCCGTACCGCGAAGCGACCTCGGAGGCCGTCCGGCCCTCAACAAACAACGCGGTGATGACCAACCGAGTCTTCGACATCCCTGAGCGTCCAACCCACCGACCCCGTCGCCGATGACCTGAGACACGTGTCGCCTATGACTTGAGACATCTGTCGCCTATGTCCTGAACCACAACACTGCCGGGGGCACAGGTTCAGAAGGTCAGGGTTACCTTGCCGTTCAGGTGGGCGGTGGTGAAGTGGTTGTGGGCGGCCTGGATGTTGTGGATGGCGAAGGTTGAGTCGACGCGGAGGGTCAGTAGGCCCTGGTCGACGTACTTCGTCAGTTCGCGGAGGCCGGGGCCGTCCTCGTGGACCTGGTTGACAGTGGTGCGTACGTTGCGGGCCGACAGGTCGGGGACCGGTCCGGCTTGGGTTGCGATGGAGGCGTAGCGGCCGCCGTCGGCCACCGCGTCGGTGACGAGAGCTCCGTACGTGTCGAAAACTGCGTCGTAGTGGTGGTCGGCCAGTTCGGACGGGTCTGTGGTGACGAACTCCGCGCCGTGGGCCTTGGCGAAGTCGACTTGGGCTTCTCGCGACACAAGAGCGTCGACCCGTGCGCCCCAGGCGTTGGCGATCTGCAGCGCGATACCCCCGACTGCACCGCCGGCGCCTGTTACGAGCAGTCGGTCACCGGCCGTGATCTCCAGCCAGCCGAGCGTCTGCAAGGCGGTCAGCCCCGGAAGCGGCAAGGTGGCTGCCTCGACCAGGCTGACCGACTCCGGCGCGGGCGCCACCGAGCCCGCCGGTACGGAGACGATGTCGGCCCAGGTGCCGAGGCCGGTGCCGAGCTGGTGGGACATCGCGATCACCCGGTCGCCGGGCCGCAGCTCAGCTGCGCCGCCGGCGATCACGACACCTGCCAGCTCCCAACCGAGCGTCATCGGCAGTGCCGGCGTCCCTTCGCCGATCGCGCCGTCCCGGGTCTTGTCGTCCACCGGATTGATGCTCGTCGCAACGACTCTGATCAGCACCTCGCCGGCCCTGCCGACGGGCTCGGGAACCTCCGAGACCCGCAGCACCGAAGGCCCGCCGAAACGATCGATCTGGATGGCACGCACGAACGGCTCTCTTCTCACTCGACAGTTCTTGTTCGCCTGCAACCGCACCGTTGTCCGGGGCAATTCCCCCCGTCCCAGGCTCTGGTCAACGTCGCGGCCATATGCTGCGTGCTGATGCGCGACACAGTGAGCAAGCCCACAACGAAGCAGCCGACCCTGTTCCTGACCGTCGGGTTGCCGGGGACCGGGAAGACCACGGCGGCGCGGCAGATCGAGGGTGAGCGTGGGGCGCTGCGGCTGACCAAGGACGAGTGGATGAAGGCCCTGTACGGCCAGGAGAATCCCACGGACATGTCGTGGGTGGTCGAGGGGCGGCTGATTCGGGTCGGGCTGCGGGCGCTCGAGCTCGGGTGCAACGTCGTCGTCGACTTCGGGCTGTGGAGCCGGGACGAGCGGTCGGCCCTGCGGTGGGCGGGGGCGGAGGCCGGCGCGGCGGTGGTGATGCTGTACTTCGACCTTCCGCGGGACGAGCAGCGGAGGCGGCTCGACGTACGGCTGGCAGAACGGCCGCAGGACACCTGGCCGATCTCCGAGCACGAGCTGAACGAATGGGCCGCGAGGTTCGAGGAGCCGACTCCGGGTGAGTTGGACGGGAGCGAGCCGATCGGAACGCCGCCCGAGGGCTTCGCCGGGTGGCGGGAATGGATGGCTGATCGGTGGCCGGCCGCGGTCAGCTGAGAAGACCTTCAGCTGCCACAAATACTCAGGCCGTTTGGTCTGTACTGTGTGGGCTGGTCATCTGGAAGGGAAGCACGTGCACGTTGTTGTGGGGGCCGGTGCGGTCGGCGGCGTCGTCGCCCGGCTTCTGTTGGCGCGCGGTGAGCAGGTTCGGGTGATCACCCGGTCCGGTTCTGGGCCGGACGGGGTGGAGCGGGTTGCGGCTGATGCCAAGGCGGGCCTCCAGCAGTACGTCGAGGGCGCCACGGCGATCTACTCGTGTGCGGGACCGGCGTACGACAAGTGGACTACCGAGTGGCCGCCGCTGAATGCTGCGTTGATCGCGGCGGCTGAGGCGTCGGGGGCGGTGCTGGTTACTACCGGCAACCTCTACGGGTACGGGCCTGTCGACGGGGCGATGACGGAGGACCTCCCGCTGCGGCCCAACACCGTGAAGGGGAACGTACGGGCGCAGCTGTGGAACGAGGCGCTGGCGGCGCATGAGGCCGGGCGGATCCGGACGGCCGAGGTCCGTGGGTCCGACTATCTGGGCGTCGGCGCGGTGTCGCCATTCAGTGTGACCGTGTTGCCGAAGGTGATCGCCGGGAAGCGCGGGGTGATGCCAGGTGATCTGGACGCGCCGCACAGCTGGACGTACGTCGGCGATGTCGCGCGGACGCTGATCGCGGTCGCCGACGACGAGCAGGCCTGGGGCCGGGCGTGGCACGTACCGACGCCGGAGCCGCTGTCGGTACGCCAGCTCGCGACGCGGGCCGCCGTACTCGCAGGTGCGCCGCCCGCGCGGGTCGCCGCGCTGCCGGGCGTAGTACTCCGGCTGGCCGGGTTGGTGGATCCGGCCGCCCGGGAGATGGTTGAGATGCAGTACCAGTGGCAGCGTCCGTTCGTCGTCGACTCCTCCGCCGCGACTGTTGCTTTCGGCCTCGAACCGGCGGCGACCGACGACGCACTCAAGGAAATGATCGGGAAGGGCAGTAATGAGTCCTAGCAGGCAGGGCCGGGGTTTGCGCCGGCTGATCGTGACGCTGGTGGTACTGGTGGTCCTGGCCGTGGCCGCCGACCGGATCGCGGCCGCCGTCGCCCAGAACCAGCTTGCGTCGATGGCGCAGAAGGAGGCGGCGAAGTACCAGGTACGCTCCGCCGACACCTCGGCGAAGATCGGTGGGTTCGGGTTCTTCCCGCAGCTGTTCAACCAGAAGTTCGCCAAGGTGACGCTGACGATGGGCAAGCCGGCCTTCTCGAAGGTCCCGGGCGAGAACCTGACCGTCGACATGACCGGCGTCCACGTGCCGCGCTCGTTGCTGTTCAAGCAGACGGGCACGGTCACCGTCGACAAGACCGACATGCAGGTCCGGCTGTCGCCGCGCGAGCTCGGCCGGCTGGCGGTGAAGACCACCGGGCTGCAGGGGCTGTCGATGGAGGCCGTCGGCGGGAAGCTGCATGTGAAGTACGCGGCGAACGGGGTCAACCTCGACGTACCGGTGGTGCCGCAGATCCAGGACGGCAAGCTCACACTGGACCTCAGCGACGGCTCGGTGCCCGCCGCCCTGAAGTCCGAACTGACCAACGGCATCGAGCTGCCGGAGCTACCGTTCAAGGCGCAGCTCACGTCGGTCGACCTGAAAGACAACGCGGTCGTCCTGGCGGCCACCGTGCCGGACCTCTCGTTCAACCACTGACCACGAAACCGCCCTTGGGTTGCGATGGTTCGCGATATATCGTCGAACTATCGCAATCACTTTCGTAGGGACGGGTGGTCGAGATGACCGGATCGGCGTACGCCGCGGGGTTTCCGTGGCAGGACTTCGTGCGGCAGTTCGAGCGTCAGCTGGGGCGGAACTGTGCCGCGTTCGACGACATCAAGGAAGAGTTGCGCGCGGCGATGACCGGCCGCCGCGGGCACCAGGGCAGGTCGCAGCAGCACTTCGGGCCGCAGTGGGGGATGTTCGGCGGCGGCGGGATGTTCGCACCGCCGTGGGGTCCGCCGCCGCCGAAGTGGCGGGGCCCGAAGGCTCGGCGCGGCGACGTCCGCGCGGCGATCCTGGCCGTACTGGCCGAGCAGCCGATGAACGGGTACGGCATCATCCAGGAGATCGCCGAGCGCAGCGGCGGTGGGTGGAAGCCGAGCCCGGGCTCGATCTACCCGACGCTGCAGCAGCTCGAGGACGAGGGGCTGGTGACTGCGGACGCGGAGGTCGGGCGGCGGACGTTCCGGCTGACCGACGAGGGACGTACGTACGTCGCCGAGCACCAGGACGAGGTGTCCGCGCCGTGGGAGGCGATGAGCGCGCCGCCGTCCGGCGAGGACGAGAACGGGTTCAAGCCGCTGTTCGGGCAGGTCGCGACGGCGATGTGGCAGATCATGGCGAGCGGCACGCCGGAACAGCAGGCGAAGGCGCGGGACGCGGTCGCGGACCTGCGGCGGAGGCTGTACGGGATCCTCGCCGACTCCGATGACGCCGACGACGGCACCGAACAGGACCCGTCATGACCTCGGACCGGGACCGCCGACGGCGCGGCGGTCCCGCCGGCCGCCGCCGCGACTGGCAGGGCTGGAACGACCCGAACTGGAACGGGCAGGACCGGAACGAAGGCTGGTACGACGACCCGCGCGGCCGGTCGCGGCAGCACAACTGGGGCGGCGACTGGCACGCCCGCGGCTGGAGCGGCGACTGGCAAGCCACCGCCTGGAGCGAGGCCGACGACAACTCGCGGATCGACCCGCGCCGGAACAACTCGTGGGACGCGCGCCAGGACAACTCGTTGCACGAGGCGCGCCAGGACAGCTCCTGGGACGGACGCGGCACCGGCGGCTCGTGGGGCGGACCAGGCACCGGCGGCGGCTCGTCCGCGGAAGACGAGACCTGGGGCGGCCGGCGGGGCAGCTCCTCCGACGACCGCTCGCAGGACCGGCGCCCGGCCCCGGGCGGCGGCTCGGGGCGGGAGGACGTACCCCGGAAGCGGGTTCGGATCGGGGATGCCGAGCGGGATCAGGCGGTTGCGCAGCTGAGCGATCACTTCGTGGCCGGTCGGCTGACGCAGGCGGAGTTCGAGGAGCGGAGCGAGCAGGCGACGAAGGCGCGGTACTCGGACGAGTTCGAGGCGCTCTTCGACGACCTGCCTGTTTCGCGCGAGCTGCAGCCGGTGCGAGGCGCTCAGCTGCGGCGCCGTCCAGGTCCTCCTCCGGCGTTCATGATGATCATGCCGTTCCTGATGCTCGGGCTGGTGATCAGCTCGGTCGCGTTGGCCGCGCCGTGGTTGCTGTGGGGCGTGTTCTGGGTCGTGATGATCAGCGGTATCTCCCGCCGCCGCGGGTACTACCGGCGCTGACGAGCCCGCGGGATCTCCGCCGCGAACTCCACGACGAACCCGTCCGGGTCGGCGACGTGGACCGTCCGGTGTCCCCACGGACGGTCCGCCGGCCCGCTCAGCACGTCCACACCCGCGCCGCGCAACCGCGCGTACACGGCATCCACGTCCGGCACCATCACCACCACCTCACCACCCGCGCCCGGCGCCACCGCACGCCCCACCAACCACTCCGCCCGCCGTCGCTCGTACAACCCGAACCGCACCCCACCCGCCCGGAACTCCGCATACCCCGCATCCGTGAACTTGTACGCCAGCCCCACCACATCCCGATAGAACCCCACCGACACGTCAAGCTCCGAGACGTACAAAATGACGTACCCGATCTCCATCCCATGGACGCTACGCCGATTGTCGAGGTGGGGACGACCAGCGGTCAGTGTCGGCGGGGGGTCGTAGGGTCGCGGGTATGTATGACGGTGTGTTGATTTTGGAGAGCTTGAAGGTGGGGGTGGTGGTGGCGGACCTGTCGTTGGTGGTGACCAAGGTCAGCCGGGTCGAGGTGGGTGGGACCTCGGCCGAGCAGCCTGGGGTTTGGTCGTTGCTGGAGTTCTCGGTGGAGGACGGTGAGCGGTTGGCCGGGGTGTTGGCCGGGGTGCTGGATGCGCCGGGGTGGTACGCGGACTTTCGGGACGAGCGGGAGACGTTCGTGGTGTTTCCGGGGCGCGTGTTCCGTTATGCCAAAGGCGATCAGGCGGCGCGGGAAGCGGCGAAGGAGTTCGGGCGTGGGTTGCGGATTCCCGAGGCGCAACTGGACTGGGCGCAGTGATTGGATGGGTGGATGACGACCGTACTTCGCTACGCAGCCTTCACGTCCGAGCCCGATGGCGGTAATCCGGCTGGGGTGGTGCTGGATGCGAATGGGCTGGATGACGCGGAAATGTTGAGGATTGCGGCTGAGGTCGGGTATTCCGAGACGGCGTTTCTGACGGAGGCGTCCGACGTGCAGCCGGTGCGGTACTTCTCGCCCAAGGCAGAGGTTCCGTTCTGTGGGCATGCGACGGTGGCGACGGCGGTGGCGCTTGCCGAGCGCAACGGTCCCGGGGAGGTCGTGTTCTCGACGCGGGCCGGTCTCGTGCCGGTGAGCGTCGACGAGAAGCTGCGCGCGACGCTGACGAGTGTCGAGCCGGCCGTCGAGGACGCCGGTGAGCTCGCGCACGTGCTCGAGATCCTGCGCTGGTCACCCGACGATCTGAACCCGGACCTTCCCCCGCGGATCGCGTACGCCGGTGCGCGGCATCTCGTGCTCAGTACCGCGACCCGCCAGCGGCTGGCCGACCTGGACTACGACTTCGACGGCCTGCTGGCGTATATGCTCGAACTGGATCTGACCACGTTGCAGCTCGTCTGGCAGGAGTCGCCGACGGTGTTCCACGTTCGCGACCCGTTCCCGGTCGGTGGCGTCGTCGAGGACCCGGCGACCGGTGCCGCCGCGGCCGCGTTCGGGGCGTACCTGCGTGAGCTCGGCAAGGGTCAGCCCACGATCACGTTGCACCAGGGCGACGACCTCGGCCGGCCGAGCCTGATCACCGTCGAGCTGCGGCCGGACGACCCGCGCGTCCGCGTGAGCGGTACGGCCGTACCGATCACGGCACCCGCGTAAGCCACTCCTGCGTCCCGAACTTCGCCGCGACCCGCTCCTCGGCCAGCGCGACCGTGTCCGCGGAGATCGTGCCGTCCGCGAGCCCGTACCGGTTCCGGAAGGTCCCGACCATCCGCGAGATCACGTCCGTCCGGTCGAGGCCGGTCTGGCTGCGGAGCGGGTCGACCCGCTTGTTCGCGCTCGTGGTGCCCTTGTCGGACAGCTTCTCCCGGCCGATCCGCAGTACCTCGAGCATCTTCGACGCGTCCATGTCGTACGCCATCGTGACGTGATGCAGTACGGCGCCGCCGGCGAACCGCTTCTGCGCGGCGCCGGCGATCTTGCCGGCCGGCGAGGTGATGTCGTTGATCGGCTGGTAGGTCGCGGCGATGCCGAGATCGTTGAGTGCACCAATGACCCAGTCGTCGAGAAACGCGTACGACTCGACGAACGACAGCCCGGAGACGAGCGACTCCGGGACGTACAGCGAGTACGTGATGGTGTTGCCGGGCTCGACGAACATCGCGCCGCCGCCGCTGATCCGCCGTACGACGGTGACGTCGTGACGGGCCGCGCCGTCGAGGTCGACCTCGTTGCGGACGGACTGGAAGCTGCCGATGATGACCGCGTTCGACGCCCACTCCCACACCCGCAGCGTCGGCGGGCGCTCCCCCGAACCCACCTGTTCGGTCAGTACTTCGTCGAGCGCCATCTGCAGCGCCGGCTCCCGCGGTACGTCGTGCACGAACTGCCACTCGTGGTCGCGCCAACCCGTCGCCCCGGTCAGCGCGCGCCGTACGGCGACCGCGACGGCCTCGGGTGAGAACCCGAGCATCTCCACCCCGTCGCCCAGCGCACCGCGTACCCGCGCCGCGATCTGCGCCGCCGCGGTGTCGACCTGAAGCCCAGCGAGCGCGCCGTTGATCCGCTCGAGCGCATCGTCCGGCTCCAGAAAGAAGTCCCCCGAAATCTGCGCCGACCGCACCCGGCCGTCCACCACATCCAGATCGGCGACAACGAGCTTCCCACCGGGAACTTTGTACTCACCATGCATGTTCAGCAGCAACTCCTGGCAGCCGAAAGTTGTTCCCCGGACCCCGGTTCCGGCTCAACCGTTGCCCCCGGCAAATCCGGGAATCGGCCCACGGGGGCTGGGCAGCCGGCAACGCCGGACGGATACTGCGACCATGGCGGAGATGAGTATGAACAAGGCGATTCACGCCGCCGTGCGGCGTGATCTCGATCGCTTCCTGAACGCACTCGAACGGTTCCCGGGCGGGGACCGGCAGCGGGCCACACAGCTGGCGACGGCCTGGCGGAACTTCGACGAGCAACTCACCCGGCACCACGAGGGCGAGCACGAGATCGCCTGGCCCGCACTGCAGAAGGTCGGTGTCTCCCCGGAGGTGTTGGCGCAGCTCGACGCCGAGCACGACGCGATGGCAACGGCGTTGACGGCAGCCCGTACTGCGATGGGTGCCCTGAGCAACACCTCGGGCGCCGAGGACGCGGTGGCTGCACGGACCGCGATGCAGGAGCTGCAACGGGTCACGGTCGAGCACTTCGAGCACGAGGAGAAGGAGATCGAGCCGGTCTACCTGGAGAAGGAGGGTACGCCGGAGCTGAAGGCGATGGGCCGCGAGTTCGCGAAGGTCAGCCCGGCCCAGGGCGGCACGTTCTTCGCGTGGGCCCTCGACGGCGCCACCCCCACCGAATCGCACGCGATCACCGGCACGATCCCGAAGCCGGTTCTCACGGTGATCGTCGGCCTCTTCGGCCGCAACTACCGCAAGTCGGTCGCGCCAGTCTGGCGGAACTGACCGCTACGCGGCCGTCTTGAGTTGTACGGCGACGCGTTGGACGTGGGTGCGGACTGTTTCGATGCCTGGTGAGGCGTCGACCTCGTGGTGGATGCCGCGTTCGAAGTAGAAGTGGATCAGCGGTGCGGTCTGCTCGTGGTAGACCTCGAACCGGCGGCGGATGACCTCTTCGGTGTCGTCGCTGCGGTGCTCGATCTCGGCGCGCTTGAGCAGCCGGTCCACGAGCGCGTCGACCGGCACCTGCAGGACCACGGCAGCGTCCAGCGAACGGCCCTGCCCGTCGAGGATCTCGTCCAGGACGGCGGCCTGGTCGAGGGTCCGCGGGTACCCGTCCAGGACGAACCCCGGACGGGCGTCGGCGGCCGCGAGCCGGTCCCGCACCATGTCGTTGGTAACCTCGTCAGGGACGTACTCGCCCCTGTCGAGGTAACGCTGCGCGGTCCGGCCGAGCTCGGTACCTTCGGCAATGTTGCGGCGGAAAAGGTCGCCGGTGGAGATGACGGGTACTCCGAGATGTCCGGCCAGCAGGCCCGCGTGCGTGCCCTTTCCCGCTCCGGGCGGCCCCATCAGCAAGACAGTCGTCACGGCGCACTCCTGACTCTCGGTAAGGCACCCAAGATTATTGGACCGGCCGCGCCCGCGGTACGGCGTACGTCACTCCAAATTTCCGATGTACGTCACATCCGCGCAGAACTGTCCGCAAGCGCGGTCAGAATTCCATCTCCGGACGGAGTTCGACGACGTCCCCCGGGCCGGCGAACTTGGCGGCCAACTCCTCCGCGCGGGCCTGGCTCGCGCAGTTCAGCACGAAGAACCCCGCGAGCTGCTCCTTGGACTCGGCGTACGGGCCGTCCGTACTCACCGGCTTCTTTCCCTCCCAGCGGTACACCCGCGAGGTCGTCGGGGCGTCCAACGCCAGCCCGCTGACCAGTTCGCCCGACGCGGACAGCTCCGCGAGCAGCTCGTCGAACTCCTTGCCCATCGCCGCCCGCTCGTCGGCCGGGATGGCCCGTCCGACCTCGGTGAAGTCGATCGTCGGGTGCCCCCACGGCTGCGGGTTCGAGTGGATCAGGACCACGTACTTCATCTCGGAACCTCCTGTGTTGTGCGGATTCACCCCGGACGTCGGAGGCGCCGGCAGGGCCTCGACATTTTCCCTGGATGTATTCCAGCTCACATCCGGTCACACTCACCCCACCGAGCTCCGTCAGCGCTACAGAACCCCGAGAACGGAGCAGATCCCATGATTCTGGTGACAGGCGGTACGGGAACGATCGGCCGCGAGGTGGTACCGCTGCTGCAGGCGGCCGGCCGCAAGGTCCGGGTGCTGAGCCGGCATGCAGGCGACAGGGGCGACGGCGTCGAATACCTGGCCGTCGACCTGCTGAACGGCGACGGGCTGGACGCGGCGGTGGGCGGCGTGGACGTGATCCTGCACCTGGCCGGCGGCCCGAAGGGTGACGACGTCGGCACGAGGAACCTGGTCGCGGCGGCCGAGCGGGCGCGGGTCGGGCACCTCGTACACATCTCGGTGACCGCGGTCGACAAGCTGCCACTGACCTACTTCAAGTCCAAGCTCGGCGCGGAGCAAGCAGTCCTCGGAGCAAACGTTCCTTCGACCGTACTGCGGGTCGCGCAGCTGAACGAGTTCGCCTGGAACGCCGTGCGGGCGATGGCCAAGCTGCCGGTCATGCCGGTCCCGGGCGGGATCCGGTTCCAGCCTGTCGACCGCCGGGACGTGGCCGCGCGGCTCGCCGAACTCGCGCTCGGCGAACCGCGGGGCCTGGCCCCCGACCTGGTCGGACCGACGGTGTACACGCTGGCGGAGCTGGCCCGCGACTACCTGCGGGCCACCGGCAAGCGCCGGCTGTCGCTCCCGATCCGGGTCCCCGGCAAGGCGGGCAAGGTGTACCGCGCGGGCGACAACCTGACGCTGTCGGGCGCCACGGTCGGCACTCACACCTGGGACGAGTTCGTCGAAGCGCAGGTGAAGGGCTGAAGCAGCTCGTCGAGGTCGGGCTTACGGCGGCGGGCGATCCCGGCGAGGAAGTCGGCGACCTGGACCCGCGGATCGTCGCGCGAGTCCACCTGTACGAACGACCGTAGCGGCGGGGGATCCACCCGAGCCGCGAGAAAGGCGCCGACGCGGGCGACGCGGCCCGGTGTCAGCGCACTCTGCTCGTCGTGCACCACGGCGACCGTACGACCGCCGGCGCACCAGTGCAGAACCGTGGCGGCGAGCGCCGGTACGAGCGGCTCCAACGGCGGCGGGATGTCCGGATCCTCGTCGATCAGTCGCTGCATCACCTCCTCGACCCGGGCCCGGGTCACCGCTCGTAATGCCGGTACGTCGGCCGGCATCGTCGCGAAGAACCGGTCCACGGCCGCGTGGTCCATCAGCCGCACCCGCTTCGTCCGGGTCAGGTCCACGAACGCCGCGAGGAACCCGGTCCGGTGCCGCAGCAGCTCGGCCGTCTCAGAGTGATCCGCGCCGAGGCTCGTGCCCCAGCCGTACGACGGCTCCTCGGTGAACAGCTCGAGCACCCGCGCGGCGACGTACGCGGTCTTGTCGATGGCGTGGACGTGGGCGTGCCCGCGGAGTTCCCCGAGCAACCACTCGAGCGCGGGCCGCTGCTCGGGGCGGAGCAGCCGGTTGGACTTGTACTCCGAACGCCGGCTGTTCTGCAGCACGCCGATCAGGTCGGCGGCGGCCGGTACGTCGAGGTCGACGCTGGCATGGGTGATGACAGGCGAGGCGGGATCGAGCAGGTTGGATCCGGAGAACCCCGACTCGTCACAGGCGATCTCAAAGCTCATAGATGCTCCAAAGGCTGAAGAACTGCACACTTCGGGGCCCGTCGAGCGCGACGGGCTTGATCGGCCGGAATCAGCGATCAGAAAGCGGCAGCAGCCGGAGCAGCGGACATGGAGCCCATCATCGCGGGCCGGCGCGCGGATTGCGATGAGTTTTCCGGCGCTCACTCGTCTCAACGGGAAAGGAGGAACACCATGGCGAAAGTCCTGTACTCAGTCACGATGTCCATCGACGGCTTCATCACCGGACCGAACGGCGACATGCAGTGGATGCGCCCGTACCTCGGCCCGAACCCCGAGGTCGACGAGCTGGTCCCGCGGATCGGCGCGATCCTGGTCGGCCGCCGCACCCACGACGGCGACGACCCGCACAAGGGCGAACCGAACGAGGGCCAGGCGTTCGGCGGCGGCTTCGACGGACCGGAGTACGTCGTCACCCACCACCCACCGGCCGACCCGAGCCCTGCCGTCACGTACGTCGACGACTTCTCCAAGGCCCTGGCCGCCGCAAAGGAGTCGGCCGGCGACAGGTACGTCAACGTGATGGGCGCAACCGTCGCCAAGCAGTGCATCGAGGCCGGCGAACTGGACGAGGTGCTGGTCCTGTACGCCCCCGTCATGCTCGGCGACGGCACCCGCCTCTTCGACCACCCCGGCGGCCGAACGGTCCGCCTGCACCGCAGATCCGTCACCCCGACCCCACTCGCAACCAGCTTGTGGTTCGACGTCATCAAGAACTAACAGGTGCTGATCTGGTAGTTGGACATTCGAAGACGACTGCACCGAGCCCGCGCGGCACCGCCCGCGGCTCGGACGTCGCTGTGCCACACCCCGCTCCCACCCACCCCGCTGTCCTCCCGCGCCGAGACCGACCCGCCACGCCCGAGCCGAATCCTCCACAAGACCACCGCAACTCAGGTGCCGGGCATGGTCGAGGTCGAGGTGGCCGAGCTGCGGCGGGCGGGCGGCCTACAAGCTGTCAGGTGGTGGTCACGCAGCAAGTTGGCGAGCGTCAGCGATCGCGCCAGGCGAGTGGTGAGGTTTGAAGAGCTGCTTCGGCAAGGCGGCGGCCGAAGTCGGTTTGGATTCGGGCGCGGGAGGATTCGATCCAGCCTGTGACTCGCTTGTAGCCGGCTTCGCCGTACTCGACGGCCTGCATGAGGCACTCGAGGCGATCGGCGTCTTTGGCGCAGCGAGCCTCGATGGTCTCGGCGGCCTCGTATTCGGTAACGGCTTCCTTGATGCTCTTGGCGGCTGCCTCGGGAAGGACAGCGACTTGGTCCTCGGTGATGCGTTCGTTGCTCGCGACATCCATGTACGGCTTGGCGCTGTGCGGAATGTCCCCGATGCGAGTTTCCTGGGAGTCGTGCCACATCCCGAGGTACGCCGCCCGCGCCGGGTCGCCGCCCTCCTCGCTGGCGATCAGCGCCGCGAGCTGGGCAACGCGCAGGCTGTGCTCTGCGACGGACTCGGGGTCGCGGACTCCGACGTGCCACCATCCGGCCCGACGGAGCCGCTTGAGCACGCCCATCTCGTAGGCGAAGGCGATGACTCCTGCTGCGTCCGGGTCGGTAGCGTCATCCGTCACGATTACTCCGTTCGATCATCGGTTGGCCAACTGCACAGCGCACCGCAGATTGTTCAACTCTACGGTGCTGCTGCGAGCGGGGTTGTCGTCCAGCGCTGCTTCGACCCGCTCGCCGGCTCGTTGCCGTAGCTCTCTGTCGTACTGCAAGAGCTCCGGACGTGCGAGCACTAGTTGCCAGAGACTGTGGATGTTCAGCGGAGCATTCACCTGATCTGTCAGATGTTCGAGCAGGTGGTTTGCTAGCCGCACTCCTGACCAACTTCGAGTCGAAGTTGCGGTAATCAGGTAGGAGTCGTCGGAGTGCGGTTCGTTGATCTCTCCAAGCCAGTAGGCCCAGTAAGTGAGGTTCGCGGCTGCATGTCGTTCGTCGATCAGTGTGTTGTCAATGAAGTAGCGCAGCGGATCCGCGTCGCCATGTCGGGCTAGTGCGACTGCCGCTGAACGGGCGGCGATCCCACTGGTGAGATTCGCCGCCGAGCTGCCGGTGAATGCATGTTTGTGTTGCGAAGTGAGCCAGTCGGCAGAGTCTTGGCGTTTGTCGAATCCGAGCAGGTACGTCGCCTGACGTCGCAGGACTGGCATCTCCTCAGGAGACGCAAGCTCCGCCACGCTCAGTAGTTGATCGAAGAAATCGTGCTTTGCGGCAGTGGTGAGGACCGGACGCGATGCGACAGGTCCACGGCCGGGCCTGGCCGGCAAACCGCGGAGCTGTGGAGGCATGATTCCTGTGAACGGCCAGGTCACGAGGTTTACCAGTCGCCGCCGGTGCACGGTCGAGGCCAGTGGATGTTGCTGGATGTCGGCGTTGCCGAGTTCGCCGTTCATGATCTGGGCGAGAAGCTCGTCTGCGTCGATGGCGTCGTGCAACGAGGCCACACCCGTGGCAGGTGCACCAAAGGCCGCCAGACGTGTCTGAAGCCTCCGGAAGTCGGAGACTCGCAGCGAGGTCAGCGACCGACGGCCGGTTTCCCAGCCTTGGATGGTGCTGACGTCGACCCCAAGGCGCTCCGCGAGCGATGTCTGGGTCATGCCGATCGAGCCGCGCAGCATTTTGAGGACATAGCCCGAAATCACACCGTGGTGATCTCCGGGCATCGGGAAACCCGGCATGTCGGTCGGTGTTTCAGGACCACGCACCGGCGAGCCTTCCCTCAAGCCGCGCTACATCACGCGAACCACCCGTACTCACAGTGAGTTCAGGATAGGTCAACGCCGCGTCATCGTTGTCGACATGCCGATGGATCTGGATCTGCGGATGGTGACCGCGGAGATGCGATCAAGAGTTCCCAGAGTCTTCTTTCTGGTGCGACACGTTGAGGCGTCCGGCGTGAGCGACACATGCATCGTCGCCGAGGGAACCGAGTGGACGGACGGATCCGTCTCCCTCCGATGGCGCAGCGAACACGCTTCGACCTCGTTCTACGAGGCGGGGGTGCGTGCGGTCCTTGCCGACCACGGCCACCGCGGTGCCAGTGAGGTTATCTATCTGTCTCCGTCTGACGGGTTAGAACTGGTCGGCTCGTCGCCTGACCTTGTTCCGCCGAGCCAGCGGGCGGGCGTACCGGTCCCTGCACCTGCGCCCGCCCGCTGTTCCAACGGACCGCAGAAACGCTCTCGTGACACCGGCGAGCTTGCGCAGGAGGAAGTGTGTGACGAATGAGCGCTGGTCCGCAGCCGCACACGTCGGGCCATCGCGTGCGCGTCTGGCTCGGTACGCACCTCATCTCGGAGTACGTGGGCGACCCAGACGCTGCGGTCGCCTACGAGTCGGGCATGCGCGGGCGATACATCAGTCTTCGGATCTCCAACGAGCCCGCAACATCGCAGGTAGCTGCCTCGAACGGCCACCGGCTGGGGATTGTGAACGAATCTGGCGGGGCCGGCAACGGTCCTCCTCAGCCGTCAACTCGCGGAGTGACGCCGTGAGCTGCCGGTCTCGCCGCATCACGGTTCTTGCCCGAGTCTTTCCTGTCCCTGTGGAGGACTCGGCCAGGAACCCCGAAAGGCGAGCTGGCACGGGACGCGGAAGCGAGTCCGTTCCGTGTCCGCTCAAGCACCGAGGCGCGGACGGGTGCCTCGGTCCCGGTCGGCTGGGTGGTTGGGGCGTACGCGCCCGGGCGAGCAACCACTGAGCCGCCGCCGTTCAAGACCAGCGGGCGGGCGCACAGCCTACAGAGCGGACGCCCGCCCGCTGTACCACCTCGACAATAGGGAGCGCAGTGGAGACCCCCGTAATCCCACTGGAACGGCCGACCATCGATCCAGAGATAGAGACGCACTACACGAGCCGCTGGGACGAGTCCGCCCGGTTGAGCTCGACCATCAAGGGGCGCTTGGAACAGGCCCGGCTGTACGACTTCCTTGGCCAGTGGTTCCCGCCGCTTCCGGCTCGTGTTGCCGACATCGGCGGTGGTCCCGGCGTACACGCTGGCTGGCTCCGCGACCAAGGACACGACGTCGTACTACTCGACCCAGTCCAGCGTCACATCGAACAAGCCAACGCTGCTGGCATCACCGCCGAACTTGGCGACGGACGCCGACTCCCATGGTCGAACGAGTCGTTCGATGCCGTACTCATGGCGGGACCGCTGTACCACTTGCCGGATGCGCGCGACCGTCGGCTGGCACTTCGCGAGGCATTGCGGGTGTTGCGTCCCGGTGGCGTGCTGGCGGCGGTGGCGATCAACCGTGCAGCGAACCTGATTGGTTCCACCCTCGCCAACACGCTCCTGACGCGTCATGGCATCGTGCGCGACATCCTGGAAACCGGCCACAGCGCCGACAACGAGCGCATGGCGCATTGCTACTACCACCGCGAGAGCGAGCTACGCAGCGAACTGATCAGCGCTGGGCTGCGACCGGTGAACATCTTCGGCCTCACCGGTCCCGGTGGCTGGCTCACAGTCATGATCGACGCACACTTCAAGAACCAGCCCTACACCGACAAGCTGGCCGAGCACGACCCGCTCGACACGGCCCTGGAGTGCTCTCGCCTGGCAGACCGGATGCCCGAACTGGTGGCAGCTAGCTCGCTGTTCCTGGCTGTTGGCCAGAAGGTTTGAGTCGTGGTGTCGTGCTGCACGGCTGGCGAGATCTCAGCCGAGCTGGCCGTGCAGCTCGACGTACTCCACTTCGGCACGCAGCACCTTCGACATCACAGCATCGGCGCTCGGCAGTGGATGGAGCGGGAAGTTCGACCCGTCCCACCTCAACCGGCCAGCCGTGGTCGTCGACGGCGGAATGACCACGGGTGTCCCCGGCTCGACGTACTCGACGCCGGTAGCCAGCGGACCAAGGTCGGTTTCGGGCTGGAGCGTGCAGGTGATCCAGTCACCGTCCGGCAGCTTCATCGTCGGCGGCCAGATCCCAGGTCGCTCCTGTTCGTACAGCCGTTTGCCGTAAGCGCCGGCGATCCGCGGCAGGCGCCAGATCGCCACGGTCGGGCAAGAGGTGACCGCCAGGTTCGGCGGCTCGGCGACGTCCCAGAGCACGCGGGCTGCATCGGCATCGGTGATCCAGTCGCCGTCCGGCGCACCTGCGATAGTTGCCGCCCGCACCGGAATCCCGCGCTCCACGCAGGCGAGAGCCGTGTCCAACAAGGCGTTCTTGCGTCGAATCATCTGCCTGATCGTCCTCCCGTATCGGGAACATCATTGCCGCGCCACCGCGCGGCTTGTCAATCCGGACCGCAGCAGATCGCTGATTGTCCAACCAAGTGAGGAGCCGTACATGTCCCAAGTCGAACAGATGAAGATGCAGCTACACGGCTTGGCCGATCAGTCCAGGCAAGGCGCAGCCAGCTTGGCTGGGTTCAAGCAGCGTTTCGAACAGTCCAGCCAGCAGGTCCAGGCCCTCATCCGCGGCACAACGACGCGGGCTGATCAGGACATCGCAACGATGCTGGATGCCGCCGCCAAGTCGGTCGACCAAGCCGTCCAGTCGCTGCAGATCGCCGAAGCCGGCTGCCGCGGCTACGCCGACCAGATATAGCCGGCCGAGGCAGCGCATGCCTTCCGAGCTACAGCGGGTCGCCGAACAGCTGTTCGCCTGCCTGAACGAGGCACCGCGGGCGGCCGGCTACCTGCATGACCGAGCCCGGAAGTGCCGCGAAGCCGCGGCATGGATCGGGAGCACCAGTAACAATCCGAGCGCCCGAATGGCCGCCATGCAGCTCGACGACGCCGCACGGCGCTGCGAAGAAGCAGCGCACTACCTCTCGCTGGCTGAGACCCGAGCGAAGCAGTGGGTCGAGCAGATGGTCAGCGGCATCCGAACCGTGGAGCCGAGCGGCAGCGCGACGGCTGGGCGGCCGCTCGATCCAGATGGCAGCGCATCGCCTCGAGAACGCCGACAGGGCAACAGCGAGAACAGGCGAGAAGCTGACAAGCCAGACAAGACCGCGGGGGCTGGCGATGGGACGAGCCCGGAGGCCGCAGTCCCAGACATCGACGATGGCGAAGCCTGGCGACTGTTCGCCAAGCTGCCGGTTCGCCGCGACCAGCCCGGCCATCGCGAGAAGACCCGTGGCCTGTGGCGCAACGAAGACGGCACGGAAGATGAGTGGGTCAGTGGCTTCGACGAGTGGCGCGACAAGGCCGATCGATTCGCCGTCGCCGAGAAGATCGGCGAGGCGCCGCACCTGCTGCAGATCACCTCACACGTCGAGATCAAGTTCGCCATGTTCATGCGCGAACGAGGCCTACGACGGGCAACACTCGTCATCAACAACCGTCCCTGCCCCGGTGAAGCCGGCTGCGATGAGATGCTGAAGGACTTCCTGCCCAAGGGCGCCGCGCTGACCATCTTCGGACCGAACAACTTCAAAGAGACCTACCCCAAACCGACGAAGCCCGAAGGGACAGAGTCAGCATGACGTACTCGCTGAAGGCCTACTACAAGCACGAGCACACCGACGGCGGCGTGCTGGTCACCTCCACCGCCGATGTCGACGCACTCGTCGAGGCCATGCTGGCGGAACCCTTTGAGAACTCGGTCGCCACGCTCTACATCCAGCAGCGACCGCGCAACGATCGCGGCTACCCCGATCACGAGCTGCGCGTCGGTCTCTATCCCGAGGGCAAGGTCGGCAGCCTGCGCTACGTCGGCAAGGTCGACGGCGAAACTGGTGCCTGGTACGCGGTCGGCCGGCAGAGCCAGCGTGATGAGGTGTTCTACTACTACACCGGCCACGACGAGGGCTATCCGCAGGACTCCGAACTACCCATCCAAGACATTCGTGGAGCAATCAAGGACTTCTTGGAGAACGGCGGAGGACGCCCAGCAGCACTCAACTGGGCTGAATGGCCCGCCCACGTCGGCTGATTGCGCGTCCAGTCGAACGGAGTGCCTCGGTCACCAAGATCGGGGCACCCGTCCCGTGTGAGGCCCGGGGTAAGGGATGGGTCTGTCGTCTCGCGTTGGAGCTCGGCGCGCGTCAGCGTCGGGATTCCGGGCGGGATGAGTAGAGCGTGCGCGTCAAGCGTTGGATTGCGAGCGCTGATGTTCTCAACACCAATGGCCAATGATTCGGACCGAGCAAGAGACCGGCATGCCGATCAGTGCAGCGCTGGCGGACATTCTGGAGAAAGGCGCAGTTGGGTGAGCGAGGCGCGGATCGAGAGGCTCGCGGAGAAGCTGCGTGAGCAGCTGGCCAAGGACTTGGTGGCTGACGGCGGAGTGACCTCGGAGGCTTGGAAGGCTGCGTTCGCTGCCGTTCCGCGCCATGTCTTCGTGCCGAGGTTCTACCGGCAGACTCCCGGTGAGCAGCCGGCCGTCGACCGATCGACGCCGGACGCCTGGCTCAGAGGCGTCTACAGCAACCAGCTCCTCGTCGTTTCTCCCGACGTGAAGTCATCAAGCACAGTCCCGAGCCTCATGGCGGCAATGCTGGAAGCCCTCGACCCGCAGGACGGTCAGCGCGTGCTCGAGATCGGCACCGGAACCGGATACAACGCTGCGTTGCTCAGCCATCGCCTTGGAGACAGCAACGTCGTCAGCGTCGATATCGCCGCTGATCTGGTCAACGCCGCACAAACCCACCTGGCCTCGAGCGGATACCGGCCGACGCTGGGCATCGGCGACGGCGCGGACGGCTGGGCAGCCGGCGCTCCGTACGACGGGATCATCGCGACCTGCGCGCCGAACCGGGTTCCTGATGCTTGGCTCGATCAGACTCGTCCCGGTGGGCGGATCGTGACGCCCATCGCGACTGGCGTGGCCGTCGTAGACGTCGATCCAGGCCGGACGGGTGAGGGGCGGTTCCTGCCCGTTCCCGCGTACTTCATGCCACTGCGGCCGACGCCGAAGCCGACCGATCTGGGCAGTCAGATCGCCGACATCGCATCGGCCACAGCGCCGACCCGTGCGACCGACGTCGACGACAAGATCTGGTTCGACGACGACTTCCGCTTCGTCCTGGCCGCAGCGCTCCCCGGCTTGCGGTTCTTGAGCAAGCTGCCGAGCGGGATCACGATCTTCACCCATCTTGACGGCTCATGGGCCAGAGTCGACAACGGCACGGTCGCACAGGCCGGGGATCAGCAGATCTGGAACGCCGTCGAGGCAGCGTACGAACAGTGGGACCACCTCGGCCGGCCGACCCGTGAGCAGTTCAGCATCGCCGTGAAACCCGACTCGCAACACATCCGGCTTGAAGGGCGCGGGTTCGAATGGGCTCTACCGCCGACGCCCTGACCGGTGATTAGTTCCCGTGTCGGCAGTCCGTCCCAGCACAGAAGGCAGTCGGGAGGGCGGGAGCGGTTTCCAGCACAGCACAGCCCGAACCGCCAGCAGTTCCGCGAGGGGTCAGTACCTTCGAGCCGCAGTACACCGGCCGGTTGAGCTTCTACGTCTCCTTGGTCGAGGACCAGTTGCGTCGGCCGGACCGCCGCGCGCCGACTGTCGGCATCTTGCTGTGTGCGGAAGGTAACGACCATGTAGTCCGATATGTACTCGTGGGTGCCGCCCACCCGATCGCGGTCGCAGACTGCACCTTTGCGGCCCGCTCACCCGAACCGTTGCCGACGGGCACCGAACTCGCAACCGTTTTGTCGGCACCCTTCTGTTCATCGACGTCGTCGAGATCACGTCCACCAGCAGCGACGAGTCCGCGAAGCATGAGATATTGACTCCCGATCAACCAAGGCAGCCGGAGCGAACCGTCCCGCTGCTGGGCCGCGCCGATGGACTCAGGCCCAAGAGACTTCCACCTCAGTCACTCACCTACTGCGATCTTCTACACTGCTGTAGAATATTGCAGTATGTGATGGGAGGTTGGAGATTGTCCAGGTTGATGCAGGTGGCAGAGCTTGCCGGTGAGCAATGGGGCCTAATCACTACAGGCCAAGCAAGACAGCTAGGCGTGAGCGCCGCTGAGCTGGCTCGTTGGGCCGACCGCGGCGCCCTGACCAGGCTTGCTCACGGTGTCTACAAAATCACGGGCAGCTCCTATGACCCCCGCGACGACCTCCGCGCCGCATGGCTCGGGCTCGACCCGAAACGCACCGCCATCGATCGGCTCGCGCAGCAGCAGGTCGACGCAGTCGTATCGCACCGCTCCGCAGCGGCGCTGCACGGCCTCGGAGATCTGGATGCCGACGTCCTCGAGTTCACCGTCCACGGGCGCCGGCAGTCACGCCGTCCCGACGTACGTCTTCACACCCGCTCAGCACCCATCGACCCGAGATCGTGGTCCCGGGTAGCTGGTCTACCCGTAACCACGATCATGGCGACAATCGTGGATCTCGCGGCCGCGAATACCGATGGCGGTCACCTGGCCGGCATCGTCAGGGACGCCGTGGCAACCGCCGTAGTCGACATCGACGACCTCAGCGCCGCGCTCGCACCTTACGCACACCGCTACAACGCCACTCTCGGAAACGGAAGAGCACTCGTTGAGCGGCTTGTCAGCGAGGCGGGGCTCCCCGCGACCACGGAGCGGGCGAGCGATCTTGTCCGCGGTCAGGGAACTTTCGGCCAGGTCGCAAAGTTCATCGCAGCAAACACCGATCCCGAACTGTTTCGGCCGTTGGTCTCGGCGGCCGACAGCGCCGCGGTCAATGAAGTGGCCAAGCACGCACTGTGGGATGCGCTCGATCCTGAAACGAGAAAGAGGTTCCTGGCCGCCATCCAGGCCGCCGCAAGCAACCAGCCGCAGGCCGAGCGGTGAGCGGCAAGCCGTACCGGAACGCGAACGCGTTCCGGGTCGGCATCGAGCGCAGCGTCAAGGCCGCGGCGGCTGCGCGTGGCCTGCCGGCAGAGCGAGTCCGCAGAGAGCTGATCCTGCAAAGGTTCCTGGCCCGAATCTTCATCGAGCCGACGAATGACTGGGTTCTCAAGGGTGGCACGAGTCTGGCCGTCCGCAGCCCGTCTGCCCGCTACAGCAAGGACATCGACCTGTTTACGCCGCAGCCGACCAAGAACTTGCTGCGGCGATCGATGACTTGCGCCGACCTGCCACCCGGTCACTCGCCGGCGACCGGTTCACGTTCGCCATCGGCGATCCCCAGCGCGGAGGCGGCCAGGACCACGACCATGTCGTCGCCACCCTCAAGGTCACTGGATACATCGGAGCGCCGAGTACGTCGGAAACTTTCCGATCGATCTGTCCCTGAACCAGCGTGCAGCCGAACCGGTCGACTGGGAGCAGCCACGACCGGTTGTCGAGCTGCCCGGGGCCGACCCATTGCCTCGGTTCGCCCTGTACCCGCTTCCTGAACAGATGGCCGACAAGCTCTGCGCGATGTACGGCCGGTATCGCGACATGCCCTCCTCACGATACCGAGATCTTGTCGACCTGACCCTCATCGTCACTACCCACGAACTCGACGCCGCACAGACCCTCCGAGCCCTCCGAGGTGAGGCCGGCCGACGAGGCATCGAGTTGCCTGACGCACTCACATCGCCCGGCCCATCGTGGAGTCATGGATATCGCGGTTCCGCAGTCGAAACGAGCCTCGATCCCGAACTACAGTCCCTGGACGCTGCATTGAGCCTCGTCGGCCATTGCCTCGGGCCCCTGCTTGCCGGCGCCCGAACCACGGGGCGGTGGAATCCGACCCAACTGGCTTGGGACGACACGGTCGAACACCGCCTCGACGGGCTGACCTCGAGATAGACGCCCAAGCAGTCCTCCGCTGTTGCGCGGGCCCGTCGGACTCCGTTCCGCGAAGGTCGCGCCAGTTGCATCAAGACGGACTGTCCCCCGTTTCTTGACCAGCGCGCGCCGGTCGTCAGGTCGACAGCGACGAGCTTCTCGAGGCCTTGCCGTACAAGAAGCAGTGCCGCGAGGGCTCGCCACACCCGCCTTTCAACCCCGCCCCCACAGACACAGTCAGCTCGAGCGTCGGCAGCTCGACTCAGCACGGGAGACAGTCGGGAGGGTGGGAGCGGGGTAGCAGCACAGCCCGTCCGAATGGTCAGCAGTGCCGCGTGGGCTCGGCACAGTCGCCTTTCAAACCGTCAGTACTCGGAGCCGGCCGGGCGCATGAGCGCGCGGATCTCGACGGAGCGGTCCGTGGCTCGCGCGTCCGGGAGCAGACGGGCGAGTTCGACGGCGCGGTCGCGGTTCTCGACGTCGACGACGTAGTAGCCGTCGATGGCGGCCGGTTCGCTCGTGGGGAGCTGGACGGACAGTTGGGGGTCGGCGAGCAGTTCGCCGCTGACGAGTTCGCCCGCGTCGTGGGCGGCGCGTTCGAACTCGTCGCGGGGCAGGCGTGGGTCGCCGGCACCTTGCAGGATCAGTAGGAACTTCATCGGCACTCTCCTCTCGTCAACAGGACGGAGCCGAGGGCCGGTTTTTGACATGATGGGGCGATGTTCGTGCGTACCGAGCGGCTGACCGTGCGCCGCTTCCTGGCCGGCGACGCCGAGTGGTTCGCGGCGTACCGGTCGGATCCGGTCGTCGCCCGCTTCCAGGGGTGGGAGGCGCCGGTCCCGCTCGCCGAGGCCCAGCAGACGGTCGAGCGGTTCGCGGCCGGCGATCCGGAGGCGCCCGGCTGGTTCCAGTACGCGGTCGCGCTGGACGGCGTACTGATCGGGGATCTCGGGCTGAACCTGCACGAGAACCTGATGCAGGCGGAGCTCGGGTTCACGCTCGCGACCGAATACCAGGGCAAGGGGTACGCGTCCGAGGCGGTCCGCGGACTACTCCAGCACCTGTTCGTGGATCGTCAACTGCACAAGGTGTCCGCCGAGTGCGACGCCCGCAACACAGCTTCGGCCCAGCTGCTCGAACGTGTTGGCTTCACGCGTGAGGGCCTGCGGCTGTCGCACACGTGGTTCAAGGGCGAGTGGACGGACGACCTGCTGTACGGGTACCTCAACCCGCAGCAGCCCACGCCCGTGCGGTCAGCCTGATCGACCCGTCCGCCTCGACCGGCAACCGCTCCCGGACGGCGTCCCGGATCGCGTCCTGGTCGGCCGGCACCAGGCCGCGCAGGTACGCCGGCGCGACGCCCTGCCCGCCGAGGAACGGCTGCCAGTAGTCGTCGAACGACGCGAACACCGTCGGTACGACGATCTCCCGCGTCCGCACGTCCGCGAACCCGGCCTCCCGGAACAGCCCGTCGAGGCCTTCCGCCGTACAGAACGCGAACCGGCGGCCCTCGTCGGCCTCCCGGTCCTGCGGCCGGACGGCGAGCATCGCATCGAAGAAGTACCGCATCAGCTGCATCCCGCCCGCGTAGTCCCACACGTAGACGGCGACCGTCGACCCGATCTCCCGCATCCGGCGCAGCGCCGCGACCTGCTCCGGGACGAAGTTCAGCACCAGCCCGGCGACGATCGCGTCGTACGGACCGTCCGGTAGCTCCGCCGCGGATCGCACCTCGAAGGAGACCCGCGGATCGTCGACGGCCTGTTTGGCGTACCCGACGAAGCCCTCCGACGGGTCGACGCCGAGCACCGACGACGGCGCTGCCATCCGGAGAATCGTGCTGGTCAGCGCGCCCGTACCGCAGCCGACGTCCAGCCACCGCAACCCCGGCGGCTGGTCCAGCCAGCCGACGAACTCACTCGCGACCAGCCGGCTCCACCGGCCGACGTACGACTCGTAGACTCCCCCGCTGGACCACTCAGTCACTTTCGCAGGATCGAGGGCAGGGCGACTCCCGTCAATGTCTCGGAAACCTGCCAGAGCCGGGCGTTCGTGGCCGGGTCGGTGGCGCTCTTCGGGTTGCGGACCAGCGTGGTCTTGCCGACCAGGCCGAAGATCCCGTTCGGGCCGTAGTACTCACCGGACTTGGCGGCGAGGTCGGCGACCGCGAACAGCAGCGGCTCGGTACCGGTCTCGACGTCCTGCTTCGGCAGCGGGTTGTGGCGCATGAAGAACTTGTTGAGCGAGGTCTGGGGGCCGAGAGAAGCGCCGGCAGTCTGCAGGTTCGTCCGCGTGTAGCCCGGGTGCGCGGCGACACTGACCAGACCCCAGCCGTGGTCGACCGACAGTTTGGCCAGGTGGTTGCTGAGCATCAGGTCGGCGAGCTTGGACTGCGAGTACGCCGAGGTCGGGCGGTAGCCCCGCTCCCACTGCAGGTTGTCGAAACCGATCTTGCCGAAGTACGCCGCTCCGCTCGACATGGTCGCGATCCGCGGCGCCGGGGCGGCCAGGATCAGCGGCAGCAGCCGGACCGTGAGCGCGAACGGGCCGAGGTAGTTCGACCCGAACTGCAGCTCGAACCCGTCCTTGGTGGTCAGCCGGGACGGCGGCGTCATCACGCCGGCGTTGTTCACGAGCACATCCAGGTGCGACTCGTCGGCCGACAACTGCTCGGCGAACTCCTGCACGGACGCCAGGTCGGCGAGATCGATCCGGCGGACCTCCAACTGCGCGTCCGGGTGCTCGGCCAGGATCTCGGCGCGGGCGGCCTCGCCCTTGGACGGGGTCCGGACCGCCATCACCACGCGGGCGCCGGCCGCGGCGAGGCGCTTGGTGGCCTCCTTGCCGGTGCCGCTGTTGGCGCCGGTGACGACGACGAGCTTGCCGGTCAGGTCGGGGACGTCGTACATGTTCCACTCTCCATAAAAGACTGGTGGTCTGTTATGCCCACGACATTATCAGACCAGCGGTCCGATAACAACAGACCGTCGGTCTGTAGAATGGGTGACATGAGTTTCCAGCGCGCGCGAAGCGCCGAGCAGCGGGCCGAGCGGCGGCGGGCGATCCTCGCGACCGCGGCCACGATGCTGACCGAGATGCCGGTCGCCGACGTCAGCCTGAACGAGCTGAGCCGCCGCGTCGGCCTGGCCAAGTCGAACGTGCTGAAGTACTTCGACTCCCGCGAGGCCGTGCTACTCGAACTGTCCGGCAGCGAGCTGACGGCCTGGGTACAGGACCTGGCCGCTGCTCTGGCCGGCGTCTCACCGGCGCTCTCGAGCGCGGAGCGCGGCGAACGGCTGATCGCCGCGGTCGTCGACACGCTGGGAAAGCGGCCCGTGCTCTGCGACCTGATCAGCTCGCAGGCGGCCGTGCTCGAGCGGAACATCACGGCCGAGACCGCGCTGGACTTCAAGCGCTCGGCCGCGGTCGCGTACCAGCAGATGATCGACGTGGTGGCAGGCGTGCTGCCGGAGCTCGGCCGCGAGGGAGCGGGCCGCTTCATCGCGATCGCGAGCTTGCTCGCGGGCGCGATCTGGACCCACTCCCATCCGGTACCGGCTGTCCTGGCCGCCTACGAGGCCGACCCGGCCCTCGATGCGCTCAGGATGAACTTCGCGCCGTCCTTGACCGACGGCCTCGAAACCCTGCTGTACGGCGCGATGCCGCGCGATCAGGGCAGGTAGTAGTTCGGGTTCGGGAGCTTGAAGGTGCGGTCGGCGAAGCCGCCCTTGAGGTCGGAGAACTGGTCGCCGAAGTTCGCGACGATCTCGTAGCCGAGGGACTCGATGTGTGCGCGGGTCGCCGACTTGTAGTGGATCGTCGTGCACTTGCCGTCCGGGTCGGCCGCACAGGCCTGCTTCAAGTAGTCCGGGTAGTCGGCGACGGCCGGCTTGGTGAACAGGCCGTCCTCGCCGTTGGTCAGCGTGGTCGGCGCCGGGTAGCCCGCGTCGACACCGATCCCGTCCGAGGTCAGGTTGCCCAGCGTCGCCTTCTCCTGCGCGGTACCACGGCCGGTCAGGTAGAAGATCGCGTACCCCTCGTGCGCGGCGGTCGTCACCATGTCGACCATGCCGGGCACGGCCGGGAACTTCTGGTTCAGTACGAAGTCCGCGTTGCTGGTCGGGTTGAACGCCCAGTTGCTCGCGATCTCGTAGTTCCAGGTGGCCAGTGTGGTGTCGTCGACGTCCAGCAGGATCGCCTTCTGCTTGCGGGTGTGGTGCGGGACCGAGAGCCAGCGCGTACCGGCCGCGGCGACCTTCTGCGCTTCGTTCGCGTAGTTGCTGTCGGCAGCGAAGTTGCCGGAGCCGAGCGGGTCGCCGTAGTAGTTGCGCAACTGCTGCCGCAGGACGTCGATGTTCGTCACGTCGTCGGCGCGGTTCGGCGTGGACGTCTGGATCGCGGGCTGCTGGGTGGCGGCACCGGCCGAGTACGCGACCCCGCCGACGACCGATGTCATCGCGACCGCGGCGACGCTGGTCAGAACCATCCGGCGGGACGGCCGGCGCCAGGAACGGAATGCCATGATGACCCCTTCGGGAACGAGAAATGCTTGCCAGGGCACGCTAACCCCGGCACCGGCTGTTCAGCTGCACGTCAAGGGGAATCCTGCGGGTGTTCACGTCCGCTTGAGGTAGCGATGGCACGGCACCGGCAACGTTGTGTCGCCGACCGACGCCGGATAGTCGAACGGGCCGCCATCGCGCCAGCCGTTCCGCTCGTAGAACCGCCGGGCACGCGCGTTCCCGGTCGCGACCGCCAACCAGGCCTCGTCGTACCCGCCGGCCTTCACCTGCCGCTCCGCCTCCGCGAGCAGCTCCGCGGCGACACCCGATCCGCGATGCGCGCTCCCGACGTACACCTGCTCGACCTCGTCGCCGACGACCATCACGAACCCGGCGACCTCGTCCCCGGCCACGGCGACGGTGGTGTCCGCGATCCGTTCCGCGGCCCGGGTCCCGAACGACTCCTCGGTCCGTACGGCGACCAGCGCGGCCGGTACGTGCCCGAGATGCCCGTCCCGCCAGCCGGCGTACCAGATCGCGGCGATCGCCTCCGCATCGGCTGCAACCGCACGTCTGACAGTCATGCACGTCAGCGTAATCCGATGGCCCTCTGGGACTTCTACGCTTCCTCCATGGCCGAGCTACTCCCCTACAGCTCCGCGGCGGGTACGTGGGCAGAGTCCGTCGCCGTCATCGCGGGACCGAGCCGTGCCCAGACGCGCTGGAACGGCGAAGTGATGGTCCGCGACACGGATCGCACGCCGAGCGCGACAACGTCCGAGTTCGGACTGAACGGCATGCAGTACTCCCTCTTCATGCTCCAGCAGCACGTCGACGCGGTGCAGCAGACCGAGTCGCCGGCGACTGTCGAGGGTAAGCAGCGGCGTTGGGACACGCTGGTCGAGGCGACCGGGTACGTGGCGTCCCAGTCGACCGGACTGCTCAGCCCGTTGGCCGACATGCATCCGGTCGGGCAGGTGGAGGCCGATCTCAACGGTGGACTGGCCGACGTCCTGACACAGGAACAGCTGCCGCAGTTGTGGAAGAACAGCGGTTCCGCCCAGCTGATGTCTCCCGACGAGGTTCCGTCGCCGCACTTCACGTACGCCGGCCGTGGCCCGGCGGCCGCGGCGACGCGTGACGTGCTCACGGAGATCGTCCGGCAGCAAGGGCAGGAGCCGACGTCCCGCGACTTCGTCGCCGCCTGCAACGAACTGATCGTCGTACCGCCCGACCACCAGCGCTGGCAGGCGTTGATCGACCGGATGCCCGACGCGGACAAGCTGTCCACCGAGGAACGCCGGAAGTTCGGCTGGGACCTGCGGACGAGGTTCAAGGCCGCTCTCGCCACCGAGGACCCGCAGAGTGGTACGCCGGAATCCCGGATCAGTGTGATGACCCGGGATGTCGCCGCGGCCGTCCGCACCGCGACCGACGGGCGGACCGCCTCGCCCGACCGACGGTCCGCGTCCGTCGGCGGGCGGCTCGCGGGGTTCGCGAACGACGGGGCCCTTACTCCGGGTCGTACGCCAGGTTCGGACGGAGCCAGCGCTCGACCTCGGAAAGCGGGATTCCTCGGCGTACTGCGTAGTCTTCGATCTGGTCCCGGTTCAGACGGCCGACGCTGAAGTAGCGCGACGCGGGGTGCGCGAAGATCAGGCCGCTGACCGCCGCGGCCGGCGTCATCGCGTACGACTCGGTCAGGCCGAGGCCGATCTTGTCCGCCTCGAGCAGCTCGAAGAGCTCCTTCTTCTCGGAATGGTCAGGGCTCGCCGGGTAGCCGAGGGCCGGGCGGATGCCACGGAAGCGCTCCGCGTGCAGGTCCTCCAGTACCGGCTGTACGTCGGGCTCGAACCAGGCGCGGCGTGCCTCCAGGTGGATCCACTCCGCGAACGCCTCCGCCAGCCGGTCGGCCAGCGCCTTCACCATGATCGCCTTGTAGTCGTCGTTGCGTTCCTCGTACGACTTCGCCAGCGCCTCGGCGCCGTGGATCGCGACACCGAAGCCACCGAGGTGGTCGCCGGACGGCGCGATGTAGTCGGCGAGACAACGGTTGTGCCGGCCCGCGGGCTTCTCGGTTTGCTGCCGCAACATCGGGAACGACCGGTCGAGCCCGTCCAGCATGATGTCGTCGCCGTCGCTGTGCGCGGGCCAGAACCCGTACACACCCTCGGCGGTGAAGGACCCGTTCGCGATGATCTCGTCCAGCAACGCGTTCGCGTCGTCGAACAGCTCCCGCACGACCGGCTGCTCGAGGATCGCCGGGTACTTCCCCTTCAGTTCCCAGGCCAGGAACAGGAACTGCCAGTCGACCATCTCGCGCAGCGTCTCGATGCTCGGTGACACGCGCTTCAGACCAGTGAACGCCGGCACCGGCAGCTCGCCGTACTCCACCGGCTCCCGGTTCGCCCGTGCCTCGGCCAGTGTCAGCATCGGCGCGCGCTGCTTGTTCGCGTGCTGCTCGCGCAACCGCTCCTGCTCGATACTGTTGCTCTTGGCAAGTTCTTCGGCACGCTCGTCGTCGAGCAGGTCGGACACCACGCCGACCACCCGGGACGCGTCCAGCACGTGCACGGTGGTGTTCTCGTACGCCGGGGCGATCCGGACCGCGGTGTGCTGCTTGGACGTGGTCGCACCACCGATCAGCAACGGCAGCTTCAGCCCGCGCCGCTGCATCTCCTCGGCCACCGACACCATCTCGTCCAGCGACGGCGTGATCAGCCCGGACAGGCCGACGGCGTCCGCGCCCTCGGCGACCGCTGTGTCCAGGATCCTTGCCGCGGGCACCATCACGCCGAGGTCGATGACCTCGTAGTTGTTGCAGCCGAGCACGACGCCGACGATGTTCTTGCCGATGTCGTGGACGTCGCCCTTCACGGTGGCGAGCACGACCTTGCCCTGGCCGCGGACCATCTCCGCGCGGCCTTCACGCCGGGCTTGCTCCTTCTCCTCCTCCATGAACGGCTCGAGGTACGCAACCGAGCGCTTCATCACCCGCGCGCTCTTCACCACCTGCGGGAGGAACATCTTGCCGGCGCCGAACAGGTCGCCGACGACCTTCATCCCGTCCATCAGCGGGCCTTCGATCACGTCGAGCGGCCGCGGCAGCTGCTGCCGCGCCTCCTCGGTGTCCGCCTCGATGTAGTCGACGATCCCGTGCACGAGTGCGTGTGACAGCCGTTCCTCGACGGTGCCCTCGCGCCAGGTCAGGTCGAGCTCGCGCTGCTTGCCCTTGCCCTTCACGGTTTCGGCGAACTCGACCAGCCGGTCGGTCGCGTCGTCGCGACGGTTGAAGATGACGTCCTCGACCAGTTCCAGCAGGTCCTTCGGGATGTCCTCGTACACCGCGAGCTGGCCCGCGTTCACGATGCCCATGTCCAGGCCGACCTTGCCCGCGTGGTACAGGAACGCCGAGTGCATCGCCTCCCGGACGATGTCGTTACCGCGGAACGAGAACGACAGGTTCGAGATCCCGCCGCTGATGTGCACGCCGGGACAACGGGCCTTGATCAACGGCAGCGCGTCGATGAAGTTCTTGGCGTAGTTGTTGTGCTCGGACATCCCGGTCGCGACCGCGAGCACGTTCGGGTCGAAGATGATGTCCTCGGCCGGGAACCCGATCTCCTGGGTGAGCAGGTCGTACGCCCGGCCGCAGATCTCCACCTTGCGCTCGACGGTGTCCGCCTGACCCTGCTCGTCGAAGGCCATCACGACCGCGCCGGCGCCGTAGTCCCGGATCCGCCGGGCGTGGTCGAGGAACTGCTCCTCGCCCTCCTTCAGGCTGATCGAGTTCACCACGCCCTTGCCCTGCACGTGTTTCAGCCCGGTCTCCAGCACCGACCATTTCGAGCTGTCGATCATGATCGGGATCCGGGCCACCTCGGGCTCGGTCGCGATCAGGTTCAGGAACGTGGTCATCGCCTGCTCGCTGTCCAGCAGGTCGGCGTCCATGTTCACGTCCAGCAGGTTCGCGCCGCCCCGGACCTGCTCCAGCGCCACGTCCACCGCGGCCTGGTGGTCGTCGCCCTCGATCAGCCGGCGGAACCGCGCCGACCCGGTCACGTTGGTGCGCTCACCGATCATCACGAAGCCGGTGTCCTTGCCGATCTTGAACGGCTCCAGGCCGGAGAACCGGGTGGTGTGATCGGTCGGTACGACGGTTCGCGGCGGCAGTTGCCGGACTGCTTGGGCGATCTTGGCGATGTGCGCGGGGGTCGTACCGCAGCAGCCGCCGACGATGTTGACCAGGCCTGACTCGGCGAACTCCCGCAGCAGCGCCGAGGTCTCCGCGGGCGTCTCGTCGTACCCGCCGAAGGCGTTCGGGAGGCCGGCGTTCGGGTGCGAGGCGACGTACGTACCGGCGAACCGAGCCAGATCTGCGACATGCGGGCGCAACTGCGCGGCGCCGAGGGAACAGTTCACGCCGACGACCAGCGGGTTCGCGTGCTCGACCGAGCTCCAGAACGCCTCGACGGTCTGCCCGGACAGCGTCCGGCCGCTCAGGTCGACGATCGTCACCGAGATCCACAGCGGCAGGTGCGGCGCGACCTCACGGGCCGCGGCGACGGCCGCCTTCGCGTTCAGGGTGTCGAAGATCGTCTCGATCAGCAGCAGGTCGACGCCGCCCTCGGCGAGCGCCGCGATCTGCTCGGCGTAGGTCTGCTTGACCTGCTCGAAGGTCACCGCGCGGTACGCCGGGTCCTCGACGCGCGGGCTCAGCGAGAGCGTGACGTTCAGCGGACCGATCGATCCGGCGACGAACTTCGGGCTGTCCGGGGTGGCGAACTCGTCGGCCGCCTGCCGGGCCAGCCGGGCGCCGGCCAGGTTCATCTCGCGGACGTGCTCCTGCAGGCCGTAGTCGGCCTGGCCGATCCGCGAGGCGGTGAACGTGTTCGTGGTGGTGATGTCCGCACCGGCCGCCAGGTACTGCCGGTGGACGTCGAGGATCACGTCCGGCCGGGTCAGGTTCACCAGGTCCGGGTCGCCGGTGACGTCGTGCGTCTCGTCGGCGTACCGCTCCGGCTGGTAGTCCGCGGGCGACAGCTTCGCGTTCTGCAGCATCGTGCCCCAGGCACCGTCGAGCACGACGATCCGCTGGTCCAGCAGCTCGCGCAACGCGGCTTCACTCATCTGCCAACCCCTCCAGAAGCGATCTCCGGAGGCGCCCTTGCAGTCGACCCCAGGTCGAGCGTGGCGGACCTGAAGCCCGTTGCAGCGCCTCTCGGCCTGGATGCTCCATGTTAGTGGCGTCACATCCTGCGCCAAGTCCTCTGTCCACATTCTAGGACGAGTGTTCAATCAGTGGATGAGATCCTGGATCGCGGGAGCATAGAGGTCGGCGATCGTCTGCGGGTCCGCGGTGGCGATCGGACCGGTCTTGTCGATGGCGAGCATGGCGCCCAGGCCCAGCAGTTGCCCGGTGATCAGGCCGGCGCGCAACTCGGCGTCCGGCCCGGTCAGCCGGGCGGCGAAGGCACGGGTCACCTGGTCGCGGAAGTGCTCGCGGATCAGTGCGCGTTCGTCACCCTTGCCGGCCGCGAACACGACCCGGACGAGCAGGTCCTGGTCGTTCTCCCGGCGGTACGCGACCAGGGTGCGGACGGCGTGTTCGCCGAGTTGCTCGTTCGGCGCGGCGAGCAGCAGTTGCGCGGCCTCGGTGAAGTCGGCGACCCGCTCGAACAGCGCCTCCTTGCCGCCGAAGTACTTGACGATCAGGGCGGCACTGACGCCCGCGTCCGCGGCCACCCCGCGCAGGGTGACCGCATCGTACGGCTCGCGGGCGAAAGCCTTCCGGGCTGCGCGGAGGATCGCGGTCCGGCCCGGATCGATCACGTCCCCGTCACCCCACTGTCACCTCGTACGCCGACGCGGGACGCCGTACCGGGATGAACAGTACGAACCCGGCCGCGGCGAGGGCCGCGATGCCCGCGATCACGAACACGATCAGGTACGCCGAGAGCGCGGGCGCGATCTTGCCTGCCTGGGCGATCGTCACGTTGGCGAGCACGGTGGCGACGATCGTGCTGCAGATCGCCTGCCCGATCGTGCGCATCAGCGTGTTCAGCCCGTTGGCCGCCGCGGTTTCCGTCACCGGCACAGCATGCATGATCAGGGCGGGCAGTGCCGAGTACGCCACAGCAGTCCCGGCCGACACCACGGTCGCCCCGATCACGATCCCCGCCACGCTGCCGCTGGTGAACAGCCGTACGACATACCCCGCCGCCATGATCAACGACGCGATCCCCAGCGTGAACCGCGGCCCGCGCGCCCCGGAGATCCTGGCCGACACTGGCGACAGCAACACCATCGCAACACCACCCGGAAGCAGACACAGTCCACTGACCACGATGGATTCGCCCAACCCGTAGCCGGTCCACGTCGGCTCCTGCACCAACTGAGCGGTCGACAGCGAATTGGCATAGAACGCGAACCCGATCAACAGCGCACTGAGATTCGTGAACAGTACGGCCGGCCGCGCCGACACCCGCAGATCTACGAGCGGACTGGCGGTACGCAGCTCGTACCACCCCCACAACGGCACCAGCAGCACCGCGACGGCGTACAGAACGGCGAGGGTCGGCGTACTCCACGCGCTGCTCTTCGAAACGGCGAGCAGCAGGCAGACCAGGAACGCACTCAGTCCGAGCGCACCGACGACGTCGAAGCGGCCGCTGGTACGAACCGCGGACTCCGGGACGATCAGCAGCACCAGCACGATGTCGAGGACGCCGAGGCCGAGGTTGATCCAGAACATCGTGTGCCAGTTCGCGTACTCGACCACGAGCGTCGCGGCCGGGATACCGAACGCGGCGCCGATCCCGAGCGTCGAGCTCATGATCGCGATCGCCGGGATCACCCGGCGCTGCGGGAGCTCGTCGCGGAGGATGCTGATGCCGAGCGGTACGACGGCCACCGCGGCGCCCTGGAACGCCCGGCCGACGACCAGCACGGTCAGGTCCGAGCTGGTCGCGCAGAGCAGCGAGCCGACGATCATCGACGACAGCGCGATCAGCAGCACGCGGCGCTTGCCGTACATGTCGCCGGCGCGGCCGAGCAGCGGGGTGAAGACCGCGCCGGTCAGCAGCGTGACGGTGATCAGCCAGCTGACGTCGGACGGCGGGCTGTGGGTGATCGCGGGGAGCTCGGGCAGCAGCGGTACGACGATGGTCTGACTGATCGAAACCAGCACGCCGCAGAAGGCGAGCGCGGACAGGATCAGGCGCGGACGGGCAGTCAAGCGGAGCCTCACAGGGGTGAACGACTGTTTACCCGGGAATCGTAAACGCTTGTTCACCCCAGCGGAATGGACCGTGACGCCGGTCACCGATTGGACCAGCCGGCCGGGTTCGGCGCTGACTACGGTTGGTTCCCATGAGGATCTTCGTCGCGGGCGCTACCGGCGTGATCGGGCGCCGTCTCGTCCCGCTGCTGGTTGCCGGAGGCCACCAAGTGACGGCGCTTTCGCGTCGGACAGAGGTACCGGGGACGGAGACCGTGCTCGGCGACGTTATGACCGGGAGCGGTTGTCCGAGTTGCTGGCGGCGGCGCGGCCGGACGTACTGATGCACCAGCTGACCGACCTCACCTCACGCGACTTCGCCGCCAACGGCCGGATCCGCCGCGAAGGCACCCGCAACCTGGTCGACGCGGCACTCGCGGCCGGCGTCCGGCGGGTGATCTCGCAGAGCATCGCGTGGGCGTACGAGCCTGGTACGGCACCTGCCGACGAGTCGACGCCGCTGGATCTGCACTCGCCGGATGCGAACCGACGTACAACCGTCGACTCGGTTCACACGCTGGAGCAGATCACTGCGGAAGCTCCTGAGTGGGTAGTACTCCGCTACGGCATGCTCTACGGCCCCGACACCTGGTACACCCGCGGCGGCCTGATGGCCACCGCCCCACTCCCCACCGGCCCCGACGTCACCAGCTTCCTCCACATCGACGACGCCGCCCGCGCCGCCTCCGCCGCCCTGAGTTGGCCGTCAGGCGCCGTCAACATCGTCGACGACGAGCCCGCGGCCGCCTCCACCTGGGCCCCCGTCTTCGCCGCCGCGGCCGCCGCACCGGCACCGATCGCCACGCCCGAGTCCTCACCGGCAGCGATCGCCACGCCCGGATCCTCGCCGGCAGCGACGCCTCGGTCTGCACTCTGGGCCCGAGGCGCCACCAACACCCGCGCCCACGCTCTCGGCTGGACCCCCACCCACCCGACCTGGCGCACCGGCTTCGCCGCCTGACGCTCCGAGTCGTGGCAAATGACTCAGACCCCCTTCGCCGAGTCGTGGATATCGGCGCCAGAAACCGACCACAACTCACGACTCGGCGGATCTCGGCGCGGGGGCGGCGCAGCGCGGGGCGGGCGGCGCGGGGGCGGCGCAGCGCGGGGCGGGCGGCGCGGGGGCGGCGCGGGGGCGGCGCGGGGGCGGCGCGGGGGCGGGGCCGGGTGGTGCGGGGCGGGGCCGGGTGGTGCGGGGCGGGCGGGGCGGGGCGGGGGACAGGCGATCGGGCCCGGCGCTCGAGGGGGAGGGAGCGCGGGCCCGATCGGGCGGTCCGCCAGTTGTGAGGGGGTGCGCTTGTACTAGCGGACCGGGCCGGTGACGAGTTCGATGGTTGCCTTGTGCGATTGGCCGTTCTGGTCGGTCCAGCCGACCTCTACCTTGTCGCCGGGGTGCTGGTTGTTCAGCAGCTCCGACAGTGTGTCGGGGCTCGTGACCGCGTGGCCGGCGAAGGAGGTGATCACGTCGCCGGGCTCGATGCCGGCCTCGTCGGCGTGACCGTTCGCGACCACGTCGCCGACGACCGCGCCGCTGGTACCGGTGCTGGTGACGACCGAGATGCCGAGCATCGCCGAGTCGCCGATGTGTACGGTGCTCGAGGACTTCCCGTTCTCGATGTTCTTGGCGATGTCGAGCGCCTGGTTGATCGGGATCGCGTACCCCTCGGTCGTCGCCCCGCTCCCGGACCCGCCGTTCCCGTACCCACCGCCGTTGCCGTACCCGTTCCCGGAACCGTCGCCGTTCCCGGAACCGTCGCCGGACCCGGACCCGGACCCGTTCCCCGAGCCGTCGCCGAAGCCGTTGCCGTTGCCGAACGGGAAGCCGGTGCCGTCGCCGTTCCCGTTCCCGTCGCCCCAGCCCGCGAGCGTCGCGGTCGCCGCCGCAGCGGTCGACGTCGCGGTCTGCCCAGGACGCCCCTGGCCGCCGTTGCTGCCTCCGTTGCCGGCCACGTCCACGCCGACGACCTCGCCGTTGGCGTTCACCAGCGGCCCACCTGAGTCGCCCGCCTGGATGTTCGCGTCGGTCTGGATCAGGTTCGCCAGGTTCTCCGGGTCCTGCCCGTTCTCGTCGGTCGCGGTGATCGACTGGTTCAGCCCGGTCACCTTCCCGGCGGCGTAGCTCGGCGTACCGCCGGTACCGCCCGCGTTCCCGACGCCGACGACCTGGTCGCCGAGCTTCACCTGGTCGGAGTTGCCGGTCTTCGCGGTCTGCAGCCCGGACGCGTCCTTCAGCTTCAGTACGGCGATGTCGTGCGCCTCGTCGTACCCGACGACGCTCGCCGTGTACGTCTTCCCGTTGCCGATGTCGGTGACGGTGATCGATGTCGCGCCCTCGATCACGTGGTGGTTGGTGAGCACCTCGCCGTCGGACGTCAGCACGATCCCGGTACCGGCGGCGCGGGCGTTCTCGTACCCGAGGACGGTGTTCACGTCGACCAGCCCCGGCGACACCTTCGCCGCGACGGACGACGCGTCGAACGCGGTCTGGGACAGCGTCGAGTTGTTCCCGCCGGTCCGCTGGTCGATGCCCCAGGCAACCGATCCGGCGACGAGTACGGCGGCCAACCCGAGCGCTCCGGCCCCGAGCAACCGGCGCCCACGCTTCTTCGGCGGCTGCGGCTGCATCCCGAACGGGTACTGCGGGCCGTACGGGTGCGGCCCGTACGGCCCCGCCTGGTACTGCGGACCGGGCGGGTACTGCGGACCGTACTGGAACTGCCCTTGCTGGTACTGCGGGCCCGCGGCAACCTGCTCGTACTGCCCAGCCTGCTGTGCCTGCTGGTACTGCGCAGCCTGCTGGTGTTGCGCAGCCTGCTGCGGCGGCTGGTCACCGTTGTCCGGTCCCGCTCCAGCGCTCTCGTTCATCGCGTTGCCCTCCTCGGCCAGTTCCCTCTGCCTACGAGTAGAGCGCGCCAGACTGAGAACTCCATCCGGTCAACCAATGAATCAGCTGAGAATCCGCTCCACGGCCGCCACCACCGCCGCGCGGCGCACCTTCGCCGCCGGCAACTCGGCGCCGTACTCCGGGTTCATCGAGGACCAGCTGGTCGCGATCGCCTGGATCAGCGACAGCAGGCTCACCGGCGTGAACCGCCGCGACACGGTCCGTCGCCGCATCCCCCGCTGCAGTTCCTCGAGCCGACGCTGGTTGACCGCGACGATCGCCTCCAGCGGTTGTCCGTCCGGCCGCTCCAGCCGGTACCAGACCGAGAGCCGCAGCCGGTCCGGGTGCGCCTCGAAGTAGTCGAACACCTTCCCCGCGTACGCCGGGAGGTCGTCGACGTCGAACCCGACCTCGTCGAGGTACTTGTCCAGCGAGGCGCTGAAGACCGCGTCGAACAGGTCGTCCTTGTTGCCGTAGTACGCGTAGAGCATCGCCTTGTTGCAGCCGGCGACCTCGGCGATCCGGCTGACCCGCGCGCCGCCGATCCCGCGGGCGGCGAACTCCTCGGTCGCCGCGTCCAGGATCCGCGCGCGGGTCCGGTCCGCATTCCGTTCCATGCGTCCAGCCTAGCAACCAACCGGTTGGTTGATTTCTAACCAACCGGTTGGTTAGATGGACTCAGATCCAACCAAACGGTTAGTTAGGAACTGAGATGAGCAAGATCTGGCTGATCACCGGCAGCTCGCGCGGCCTCGGCCGGGCGTTGACCGAGGCGGTACTGGCGGCCGGCGACCGTGTCGTCGCGACGGCCCGCAGGCCTGAGCAGCTCGACGACCTGGTGACGAAGTACGGCGAGCAACTCCGGGCGGTCGCGCTCGATGTGACGGACGCCGACGCGGCGCGGGCTGCCGTACGGACGGCGGTCGAGGAGTTCGGCGGCCTGGACGTGGTGGCGAACAACGCTGGTTACGCCAACAGTGCGTCGATCGAGGAGATGGCGGACGAGGACTTCCGGGCGCAGATCGAGACGAATCTGTTCGGGGTGGTCAACGTGACGAAGGCGGCGCTGCCGGTGTTCCGCGAGCAGCGGGGTGGGCACTTCCTACAGTTCTCGTCGATCGGCGGGCGGGCCGGTGGGACGCCGGGGATGGGTGCGTACCAGACCGCGAAGTTCGCCGTCGAGGGGTTCTCCGAGGTGCTGAACAACGAGGTCCGGCCGTTCGGCGTCAAGGTGACGATCGTCGAGCCGGGCGGCTTCCGCACGGACTGGGGCGGCTCGTCGATGCAACTCCACGACGTACACCCCGACTACGAGTCCACAGTCGGCGAGATGCACCGCCGCCGCCTGGAAACCGACGGCAGGCAACCAGGCGACCCGGCGAAAGCCGCGCAGACGGTCCTCGAAGTGGTCGACCTCGAGAACCCGCCTTTGCGGCTGTTGCTGGGGAGCGACGCGCTAGCCCTCGCGGAGAGCTCGTCGCGTTCCCGCGCCGAGGAGGCAGCCGCTTGGGCTCACCTCACCACCTCGACAGATTTCCAGTAGTCAGCTCCGCAGCTCCCGGAAGAACTGTCGGACGTCGGTGAGCAACTCGTCGGGGATTTCGAGGGCGGCGAAGTGGCCGCCGTGGTCGAGGTCGGTCCAGCGGGTGATGTTGTTGGAGGTTTCGCAGTAGCGGCGGATCGCGACGTCGTGGGCGGTGGCGAGGACGGCGGTCGGGACACCGGAGTTCGGCCGCGGTGCCCACGAGCGCGGCTGGGCGTACCCGATGTAGGCCGCCGACCCGCCGGTGCCGGTCAGCCAGTACATCATCACGTTGGTGAGCAGCCGGTCCTTGCTGATGATTGCCTCCGGCAAGGACTCCCCCGGCCACGTCCACGCCTTGAACTTGTCCATGATCCAGGCGAGCTGCGCGACCGGCGAGTCGACCAGCCCGTACGCCAGCGTCTGCGGCCGGGTCGACTGGATCGAGATGTAGCCGAACTCGTCCTTCATGAACTGCCCGATCCGCGCCATCTTGTCCTGCTCCAGCGGCGTCAGCGACTGCAGTTCCTCGTCGGACAGCTGCATCGGCGGCAGGTTCGTCCCGCCGTTCGTGTGCACGCCGACAACAGCCGACGGCGCTGCCCGCCCCACCTCAGGCGAGACCGATCCGCCCAGGTCCCCACCCTGTACGCCGTACTTCTCGTACCCGAGCTCCGCCATCAGCGCCGCCCACACCCGCCCGATCCGCGGGAACGTCCAGTCGCCGTCGGCGGTCGGCCCGGAGAACCCGAACCCGGGCAGCGCCGGAATCACCACATGGAACGCGTCCGCGGCCTGCCCGCCGTGGGCGACCGGGTCGGTCAGCGGCCCGATCAGGTCCAGGAACTCCACGATCGACCCCGGCCAGCCGTGGGTGAGCAGCAGCGGCAGCGCGTCCGGCTCGGCCGAGCGGACGTGGATGAAGTGGATCCGCTGCCCCTCGAGTTCCGCGACGAACTGCGGGTACGAGTTCAGCTCCTTCTCGGCCGCGCGCCAGTCGTACGACGTGCGCCAGTACTCGACCAGCGAGGACAGCCACGACACCGGAACGCCGGTGTTCCAGTCGTCGCCGGGCAGCGGTGCGGGGAACAGGGCGCTCGCCAGCTTCGCGGCGAGGTCGTCGAGCGTGCTCTGCGGGATGTCGATGCTGAATTCCTTGATCATGATTCCAGTCTGAATGCCGGTTAGGACAGCTTCGGTCCTAGCCAGCTGCCAGACTGGAGGAATGATCGAAACGTCCGCACGACTGCTCAAGCTGCTCAGCCTGCTGCAGCAACCGAAGGAGTGGAGCGGCGCCGCCCTGGCCGGCGAGCTCGGCGTCGGGGTCCGGACGGTACGACGGGACGTCGACAAGCTGCGCAACCTCGGCTACCCGGTCGACGCCGTACCCGGGGTGGCCGGCTACCGCCTCGGCGCCGGCGCCGCGCTTCCGCCGCTGCTGCTCGACGACGAGGAAGCGGTCGCCGTCGCGGTCGGCCTGCGCGCCGCCGCCAACGGAACCGTCGCCGGCACGGAGGAGGCGTCCGTACGCGCACTCACCAAGCTCGAGCAAGTATTGCCATCCCGCCTCCGGTACCGGATCGAGCTGCTCCAACAGGTCGCGGTCACCCCCGCGGGTGGCCCGTCGGTTCAACCCGACGTACTGCTCGCCGTCGCCGCCGCCTGTCGCGACCACCACCGGCTGCGCTTCGACTACCGCAACCACGACGGTACGGCGACCACGCGGACGACCGAGCCGCACCGCCTCGTGCACACCGGGCGGCGGTGGTACCTGGTCGCGTGGGACCTCGACCGCGACGACTGGCGGACGTTCCGCGTCGACCGGCTGGAGCCGCGGATCCCGACCGGACCGCGGTTCACGCCACGCGAGGTGCCCGAACTGGCCAGCACGAACCGGGGCGTCGCGTACGGCGGCTACCGCTACCAGGCACGCATCGTGGTCCACGCTCCGGCCGAGGAGGTGGCCGACCGCTTCGGCCCGAATGTCGCGTCGGTGACCCCGATCGACGAGAAATCCACCCTCGTCGAGACCGGGGCCAACTCGCTCGACCAGATCGCGGTGCACCTCGGCGTGCTCGGTCTGCCGTTCGAGGTGCAGGAGCCGCCGGAGCTGATCGACGCCATCCGCGAACTGACGACGCGCCTGGCGGCGGCGATCGCGGCGTCCTGACCAGTACCGTTCAGGCATGGATCGGTACGTCGAGACCGTGCTTGGCCGGATCCGGTTGCGCGTCGTCGGGTCGGGGCCCGCGATGCTGTTCTGGCCGAGCCTGCTGATGGACGGCACGCTCTGGTCGGCGCAGGCCGCGCACTTCAAGGATCGCTTCCAGGTGGTGCTCGTCGACCCGCCCGGGCACGGCGGTAGCGATCTGCTCACGCAGCCGTTCACGTTCGAGCAGTGCGCCGAGGTGATCCTGCAGATCGCCGACAGTCTGCAGGCCGGCACGGTCCATGTCATCGGCAACAGCTGGGGCGGGATGATCGGCGGCACGTTCGCCGCGCTGCACCCGGACCGGATCGGCATCGCCGTCCTGATGAATGCCACCGCCTCGCCGGCCGGACGCCGCCAGCGATTCGAGTACGGTCTACTCACCCGGAGCGCGCAACTACTGGGTGGCATCCGCGGACCGCTCAAGGGTCCGGTCCGGGACGCGTTCCTCGGCCCGACGGCGAAACGCGAGAGACCCGAGGTCGTTGCCACCGTCAACGAACTGGCCGCGAAAGTGAACATCCGGTCCGGCATGCACGCGGTCACCAGCGTGGTCCCGAACCGGCCCGACCAACGGGCACTGTTCGGGAAGATCCGCACGCCGGTGCTGGTGGTCGCAGGCGCCGAGGACAAGACGTTCCCGGTCGCGGAGACCGAGGAGATGGCCGACGCGATCCCCGGCGCGCGGTTCGTTGTACTCGAGCAGTCGGCGCACCTGGCCGCGCTCGAGTCCCCGGAACAGGTGAATGCCCTGATCGACGATTTCCTCGTCGACCAGGGCATCCGGGGAAGCGGTTAGCTGACGACGGCCCCGGTCTTCGGGTCCAGGATCAGCGGCTTGGTGTTCGGGTGCGCCCACCAGCTGAACATGCTGTTCAGGCTGCCGGCCCGCTGGTCGAACGAGTGGTCACCGATCCGGCCGGTCCGCCAGTTGTCCTCGATGAACTTCAGGATCGAGGACTGGTCGGTCAGCGCGTGGTCGACGTGGTTGGTCTTCGCGAACGGCGAGACGACCAGCAGCGGCTGCCGCGGGCCGTAGCCGCAACGGTCGGCGTACCCACCGGCGACGTGCTTGTTGCCGCACAGCGCGGCCTGATCGAGCGCCGCGTCGTTCGAGCCGTTCACGCTCGGCGGCGTGACGTGGTCGTACCAGCCGTCGGAGTCGTCGTAGGCCAGGACGACCGCGGTGGACTTCCACTCCGGCGACTTCTGCAGGGCGTTGATCTCCTTGACGACGAACGCCTGCTCGTCCAGCGGGTCGGAGTACCCGGCGTGGCCGTCCTGGTACTCGCCGGCCTTCAGGAAGCTGACCGCCGGCAGGTTGTTCGCCGCCAGGGCCGCGTCGAAGTCCGAGGTGTCGTACTGGTGGTTGGCCTGGTCGGTGTGACCGATCGCGGCCACCGACGACGGCGGCAGGTGCTTCGGGTTCGCGGTCGACTTGTAGTACTGGAAGGGCTCGTGGTGCGGGCTGTAGTCGTTCACGGTGTTGCCGCCGACGTTGGTGTGGGACGCACCGCAGACGGCCTTGCCGTTGGCCGTGGAGGTCGGCTTGAAGCCGCCCTGGAACCAGCCCCAGGTGACGTTCTGCCGGTTCAGCAGGTCGCCGATGTTCTGCCCGTGCATGCCCGCCAGGTTGTTGGTGGACTTGCCGTTGCTGTTCGAGCAGTCGTCGTAGATCGGGTCGGGGTCGTTGGTGATCGTCCCGATGCCGTTCGCGTCCGGCGACTGGACAGCGTACGCGTCGGTCGTCGGCTGGCCTGTCTTCGGGTCGTAGGCCTGGCCGCCGTGGGTCTGCCCGGAGATCAGGTTCAGCGCGCCCGGGGTGGACGGCCCGTACACCGAGCTGTAGGAGTTGTCGCTCAGCGAGTAGTGCTGGGCGTAGTTCCACAGAGCGGTGACGGTGTTGCCGTCGTAGTAGTCCATCACCAGGCCCGGCTCACCGAACAGGACCGGCTGCCCGGTGCACTTCGAGGTCTCGGTGAACTCGACGTACTTGTCGTCCTTGCCGCCGTTGACGGCCTTCTGCTCGGCGGAGTAGCCGTGGTTCTGGTCGCAGGTCATGGCCTGCGACGGCGACAGCCGCTTCGGGTTGTACACGTTCGGGTTGTTCGTCAGCAGCTCGTTGGTCAGACCATCGACCTTCGGCGTGTGCCGCGCGGCCTTGAACGGCGTACCGTCGGTGTTGGCCGCCTTCGGGTAGGTCCCGAAGTAGTGGTCGAACGAGATGTTCTCGCCGAAGATCACCACCACGTGCTTGATCGGCGTGGTCGTGCCCGCCGGGTGGTACGAAGCGGCGTCCGCCGCCGTGAACGCCGCGCCGGCGTTGGTCACCTGCTGGGCGGCGCCGGGGGCGCCACAGGCGGCCAGCAACAAGCCCGTCGCGGCCGCTACGGCCGTGGCGGCGACTGGGAGTCTTGCGCGCATGCCTTCTCCTCTTGATGAATACCTCATGCGAGCAACGACCGCCCGAAGTGGTCGTTGCCGTCCCGTACACCGGGAAGCGTGAAGAAATAGCCCCCACCGACCGGCCGGATGTAGTCGACGAGCGGCTCGTCGGTCAGCCTGGTCTGGACGGCCTCGAACTGCCGGGCGATGTCCTGCTGGTAGGCGCAGAACAACAGGCCCATGTCCAGGTCACCGACGGCGTCGGTGCCTTTGTCGTAGTTGTAGCCGCGCCGCAGGAACTGGCTGGACGCGGTTTCCGGCGTCCGCGGGTTCGCCTTGCGGATGTGGCTGGTCAGCGGGATCGCCCCGCCGGTCGGGTCGGCCGGGTAGTCCGGCAGATCGGTCTCGCTGTTGCCGTCCAGCGGCGCGCCGGAGTCGCGGCGGCGGCCGAACATGTTCTCCTGCTCGCCGACCGACACCCGGTCCCAGAACTCGACCAGCATCCGGATCTGCCGCAGCACCTGATAACTGCCGCCCTGGGTCCAGGACGGCTCGCCATTGCCCTTGCCGACCCAGACGAGCTTGTCGTAGTCGGCCGATGCCGGGCTGACGATGCCGTCCTTGAAGCCCATCAGGTTGCGCGGTGCACCGGCCGGACGCGGCTTGCTCCGGAACCCGTCGACCCGCCAGCGCAACTGCATCGCACCGCGGGTGTGCCGGGCGATGTCCCGCAGCGCGTGCAACACGGTGTCGGTCTCGGTCGCGCACAACTGCAGGCTCAGATCCCCGTGGCACAAGGCCTCGTCGAGGCTGTCGTTCGGGAACGTCTTCATCGGCGTGAGCTTCGCCGGCTTGAGCGCCTGCAGGCCGTACCGGTCGTCGAAGAGCGAGGCGCCGACGCCGACGGTGACCGTCAGGTCGTCCCCCGGCATGTCCGGCCCGAGTACGCCGGAATCGGCCGGCGGTGCGGTGATCCCCAACGGGGGCAGCGCACCGCCGGTGGTGAGCAGCCGCGCCCGCTCGGTCAGTGTCCGGAACAGGTCGGTCAGCTCATCCTTGCCTACGGCAATCACATCGAACGACGCGAAGATCACCTGCGACGGCTGCGGGGTGACGATGCCGGCCTGATGTACGCCGTGGAACGGTACGGACGTCGGCGTGGCCGCGTCGGCGTTCAGCGTCAGACCGGTGACGGCGGCGGCCCCGGCGCCGGCCAGCGTGCCACGGAGGAAGGATCTCCGGTCGAACCCGGTCATGGGGCCTCCCGGTCTGGACTGAGGAGCGGCGGGAGCGAAGCGACCAGAGCGACGAGGGAAGACCGGGAGTTCGAGCCCCATGACCCGCCGCGACGGAGTCGTGGCATATGCACAGCCATCAGGACCTCCGGACTTCGCAGATCGCGGCCACCGGCGCGAGCTTCTCCAGCAGTTCACCGACCGCGCCGTCGAGCTGTTCGCGCGTGGTGCGGTCGAGCTTGTCGACGGGCGTGTTCTGGTGCGCGGTCAGCAGCGCGCGGACGCGGGTCTCCCACTTCTGCGCCTGCGGCAGTTCGGCGTACCGCGGCTTCAGGACCGGGTCGAGGACGGCCAGGACGTTCGCCGTACCGTTCAGGTTGGCCAGGGCGGTGTTCAGCGACGTACCACTGCCTTGGTCGTTCTCGCCGGTCAGTTCGAACTGGAGCGCGTTCTCCATGATCTCGTGGGCGCGCAGGCCGAGGTCGTTCGGATCGACCTGCTCGTTGGGCAGGTCCTGCTGCAGACCGTGGACGTCGGCGGCCAGCCGGGTCGCGATCGGCTTCAGGCTCGCGGCGGACGCGTTGTGCCACAAGCCCTTCTCCAGCGGGTGGAACCCGGCGTCGGAGCCGTCGATCTTGTCCGCGAAGTCGCCGAACGCATCGTAGGCCGCACCCAGGGAGTTGTACGCCAGGTGCGCGGCCAGCCAGTCGGTTCGCGCGGCGGTCAGGTTGCCGGCGGCAACGTCCGCGTCCAGCTTGTCCGTCTTCGCGGCCAGGCCGGCCACGCCGCGGGCGACGCCGGCCTCGTACTTCTTCACCAGCGGAAGCATGTCGTTCTTGGTGACCGCGACGACGGCCGGTCCGCCCTGGTCGGTGCCGGTCAGCGTGACGGCCGGGCCGGTGATCGTGTCGGTGTCCTCGATCAGGCAGCGGATCGCGTACTTCCCGGCGCCCAGCTGCACATCCATCGGAGCCGTCGTGTTGGGGCCGAGGCCGTCGATCTCGCCGTACACCTTGTTGGTCCCCAGCTCGACCAGATCGACCTCGGCCGCGGCGTCGCCGGTGTTGTGCAGGTACAGCGTCTGGCGCCCGGTCTTCGCGTTGGTCCAGCCCTGCCCGCACTGGCTGCGGGACACGCTGATGCCGGCCGGTCCCCCCGCGGCGTCGGCCGAGCCCTCCCAGGGCCGCCAGACCGTCACGGTGGCGGCCGCGCCGAGAACAACCAGTGCCACTGCCGCCGGCAACAGACGGGGAGTGCGCACGAGAGGTTGCTCCTGGGGGATCGACTGGTTTACATCCGCGGGCAATGCTAATTGCCGTCGATCCTGCCGCCAGCCGGGTTCAAGCTTGTTCGCCGACGCGTAACGAATTGTTCGCTAGCGACGGGCTGGAACTGAGATTCTGCTGAGATCCGAGGCCACTACAATCTCCCCGCCGAACTCCGCGGCGGCCTCGTCGTGGAACCGTTCGGGCTCGAGATAGCGCTGCGAGAAGTGGGTCAGGACCAGCTTCCGTACGCCGCACTCGGCCGCCACCCGGGCCGCCTGGCGCGCGGTCAGGTGCCCGAACCGGCGGGCCAGGTCCGCCTCCGACGACAGGTACGTCGACTCGATGACCAGCAGGTCTGCGCCCTCAGCGAGCCGCAGCACGTTCTCGCACAACCGCGTGTCCATGACGAACGCGAACCGCTGTCCGGGACGTACCTCGCTGACGTCCTCCAGCCGTACGGTCCGGCCGCCGGCCTCGATCGAGCCGGATCGTTGCAGCCGCCCGACGGCGGGACCGCTCACGCCGTACTCCGCGAGCTTGCCGGGCAGCATCCGGCGGCCGTCCGGTTCGACCAGCTGGTACCCGTACGACTCGATCGGGTGTTCCAGGCGGCGCGCCCACAGCTGGCCGAACGAGCCGACCGAGAGCAGGCCGTCCTCCTCGACCGGTTCCTCGAGCAGCTCGGCCCGCTCGAAGAACGAGGCGGCGTAGCGGAGGCGGGTGAAGTACGTCTGCCCGGACGCCGGGTAGTGCGCGTGCACCGGATGCGGTACGCCGTCCAGCGACAGCCGCTGCACCACGCCCGGTACGCCGAGGCAGTGGTCGCCGTGGAAGTGCGTCACGCAGAGGCGGGTGACCGCTCCGGCGTTGACGCCGGCGAAGATCATCTGCCGCTGCGTGCCCTCACCCGGATCGAACAGGAAGCCCTCGTCGTCCCAGCGGAGGAAGTAGCCGTTCTGCGTACGCTCCCGGGACGGCACCTGGCTGCCGGTCCCGAGTACGACGAGCTCACGCAAGTGCGGACACCAACGTCGTCGACGACATGTTGCCGCCGCAGCTGACCACCGCGACGCGCTTGCCGGCGAGTTCGCTGCGGCGTTCGCGGGCGGCGGCGAACGCGAGCGCGGCCGATCCTTCGATCAGCTGGTGTTCGGTGTCGATCACGAGCCGGAGCGCTTCGCGGATCGCGTCCTCACCGACGAGGACCCAGTCGTCGACCAGGTCGCGGCACAGGTCGAAGGTGATGCTCCCGGGCTCGACGCTGCCCGCCGTACCGTCCGACAAGGTCTGTTTCGCTGGTACTTGGACGATCTCGCCGGCTCGCACCGAGGCTGCCATCGCGTCGTCAGCAGCCGGCTGGGCGCCGTACACCTTGAGGTTCGGGAGGTGCTTCTTGAGCACCGCGGCGACACCGCTGATCAGCCCGCCACCACCGACCGACACGACGACCGCATCCAACTGTTGCCCGTCCAACTGCTCCACGATCTCGACACCGACGGTCCCTTGCCCGGCGATGACGTCCGGATCGTTGTACGGCGGCACGTAGGTCAACCCGTGCTCCGCGGCATACGCGCGCGCTTTCGACTCCAGCACACCGGTGTCGTTGCCCTCGGCCCGCAACTCCAGTCCGAACCTTTGGAGAGCAGCGACCTTGCCGGGCGCGGCGTTCTCCGGCAGATAGACGATGCCGTGCCCACCAAGCGTCGCCAAGGCATTACCCACACCCAGCCCGTGGTTGCCGGTCGACGCCGTGACAACACCGGCCGCCCGCTCGGCGTCGGTGAGGTTCAACACCTTCGCCATCGCACCCCGCGCCTTGAACGACCCGGTCCGCTGCAGATGCTCACACTTCACCAACACCTCAGCACCAACGTCATCACTGAACGCGTCGTACCGCACGAACGCCGTCACCGGCAGGTGCTGCCGAAGGGCCGGAGCGATGCGCTCGGCCCGTTCGGCAACCTCTGCGGGACTGCTCATTCCGTGGGGCTCAGGCTGGTGCCGAGGGCCTGCCAGTCCAGGACGGGGGCTGCCAGTTTGCTGATGGTTGCGAGGAGGCCGAGGCGGGCGGCGCGGAGGTCCGGTTCCTTGGCCATCACGAGGATGTCGTCGAAGAAGGCGTTCACCGGGTCGACCAGCGCCGACGTGGCGGCGACGAAGTCGGACAGGCCGGTCGGCGCCTGGCCGATCTTCTGCACCGCCTCGTGCAGCGCGACCTCGGCCGGCTCGGTCAGCTTGCTCGCGTCGTACTCCGCCTCCGTACCCTCCGGCACGATCCGTCGGACCCGCTGCAGCACCGCGACCAGGCCGGCGAAGTCGTCGTTGCCGACCAGCTGCTGCAACGACTTCAGCGTCTCGTCCGCCGCCGCCGGAGCAGTTGCCAGCGGCAACACCGCGGCCACCTGCAGGTGGTCGTCCCCACGATCGAGCAGCTGCTGCTCGTACCGCCGTACGGTGAACTCGGCCACCTCGTCCAGCGAGTCCGCCGGCACGTCGATGCCCTGGGCACCGATCTCGTCCGCGGCCGCCCGCAGCCCGACCGGCAACGTGATCGCCCGCAGCTCCGGGTGCTCGCGCAGGATCGCGACCACACCCGCCGCCGCCCGCCGCAACGCGAACGGGTCCGAGCTACCGGTCGGCTTCGCACCGACGCCGAACAACCCGGCCAGCAGATCGAACCGATCGGCCAGCGCGAGCAGCGCACCCGGAGTCGTCGACGGAACCGGATCCCCGGCCGACCGCGGCAGCTCCATGTCGAACAGCGCCTGCGCGACCGCGTCGGTCTCGCCCGCGCGCTTGGCGTACTCACGCGCCATCGTGCCGGCCAGGCTGGTCAGCTCGACCACCATCTGCGACCCCAGATCGAACTTCGCCAGCTCGGCCGCCCGCTGCAACGTCGCCAGCTCGTCCCCGTCGAGTTCAACCGTCTCGGCGAGCTTGAGCGCGATCCGCCCGATCCGCCCTGCCCGGTCGGCCATCGAACCGAGCCGCTCCTCGAAGGCCAGCTTCTCCAGTTCGCCCTTCATCTGCTCCAGCGGCGTCTCCAGGTCGGCCCGCCAGAAGAACGCGGCGTCCTCGTACCGCGCCCGCAGCACCGCCTCGTTACCGGCCCGGACCAGGTCCTCGTCCACCGAACCGTTGGCCACGGCAACGAAGTGCGGCAGCAACTTGCCGTCGTGGTCCCGGACCGGCAGATACCGCTGGTGCTTGCGCATCACCGTGGTCAGGATCTCGCTCGGCAGATCCAGGTACTCCGGGGCGAACCCGCCCAGGATCGGCGTCGGCTCCTCGATCAGGTTGACGATCTGGTCGACCAGCGCCGCCTCACTGTCGACGTCCACGGTGCCCTGCACCTTCGCGGACAGGTCGGCCGCAGCCTCCACGATCGTCGCGCGGCGCCGGGCCGGGTCGGCCTCGATGCCGTGGATCCGCAGCAGGTCCAGGTACCCCTCGGCGGACGCGATCTCGACCTTCGGCTGCGCGGCGGTCCGGTGCACCCGCGTCGTCCGACCGGCAGCCAGGCTCGACACCGAGACCGGGACGATCTCGTCACCGAGCAGCGCGACCAGCCAGCGGATCGGGCGGGTGAAGGAGAGCTTGGCGTCGTTCCAGCGCATGTTCTTGTCGGAGCGGAGGCCCGCGACGATCTCGCTCAGTACGCCGCTCAGCACCTCGGCGGCGCCGCGACCCGGGTCCGGCTTGGTGACCGCGACGTACTCGACGCCGTCGACCTCCAGGTCGTGCAGTTCGCTCTCGTCGACCTTCTGCCCGCGGGCGAACCCGGCGGCGGCCTTCGTCAGGTTGCCGTCGGCGTCGTACGCGGCCGACTTCCGCGGACCACGTACCACCCGCTCCGCGTCCGGCTCACCCGCGTGCACCGAGGCGACGAACGCGACCACCCGGCGCGGAGTCGCGTACGTGGTGATCTTGCCGTGCTCGAGCCGGGTCGCGGCGAGCTTCTCCTCCAGCGCGGCCTGCACCGCCGCGGCGGTCTTGGTGACCTCGGACGGCGGCATCTCCTCGGTGCCGATCTCGAAGGTCAGCTGCCGGGTGCCACTGATCACCGGGAACTCGGTCGGCTCCGGCGCGGCCGGCGGCAGTTCCGCGAGACCCAGCGGGTGCTCCAGCTCCTCGCGGCGCTCCGCCCACAGCCGCGACACCTCGCGCGCCAGCGTGCGCATCCGGCCGAACGCCTTCGCGCGTTCGGTCGTACTGACGGCACCGCGGGCGTCGAGGACGTTGAACGTGTGCGAACAACGCAGTACCTGGATGTGCGCGGGCACCGGGAGGCGGTCGTCGATCATCCGGCGGGCCTCGTTCGCGTACTCCTCGAACAGGCGCTTCTGCGACTCGACGTCCGCGTCGTCCAGGTAGTACCGGCTCATCTCGTACTCCGCCTGGCCGAAGGCCTCGCCGTACGAGATGCCCGGCGCGTACGCGATGTCCTTGAAGTGCGAGACGCCCTGCAGCGCCATCATGATCCGCTCGATGCCGTAGGTGATCTCGACCGACACCGGGTCCAGCGTCATGCCGCCGGCCTGCTGGAAGTACGTGAACTGGGTGATCTCCAGGCCGTCCAGCCAGACCTCCCAGCCGAGGCCCCAGGAACCGGTCGCCGGGTTCGCCCAGTTGTCCTCGACGAACCGTACGTCGTGCGCGTCGATGTCGATCCCGAGCGCCTCGAGGCTGTCCAGGAACAGCTCCTGTGGGTTGCCCGGGTCGGGCTTCAGTACGACCTGGAACTGGGTGTGGGTCTGCAGCCGGTTCGGGTTCTCGCCGTAGCGGCTGTCGTCCGGCCGGACACTCGGCTCGACGTACGCCACCCGCCACGGCTCGGGACCGAGCACCCGCAGGATCGTGGCCGGGTTCAGCGTCCCGGCACCGACCTCGGTGTTGAACGGCTGCACGACCATGCAGCCCCGATCGGTCCAGTACTTCGTCAGCGCCAGCAGCGCGTCCTGCATGGTGAGCACAACAAACCTCATGCCATCGTCCGGGGGAGTTCCGGTCACGAAGTCTATTCGCTGCGTGCTGGTGCTATTCCCCGGATTGCCAGAGTGAGCAGTCGGGAGGCCTGGGCGGGGTCGTCGCCGCTGGCCAGCGAGATGCCGTTGGCCAGTTTGAGCAGGTCCTCGATCCGGGTGTCGTTCGGTACGGCACCTTCGCTCTGAGCCCGTTCGAGGAGCTTCCGGCCGGCGGTCAGCAGGCGGGCGTGGGCGTCCGAACCACAGTCGCCGCTCATCACCAGCGCGGCCGCCAGCCCCCGGCTGCCGGTCGCGTGCGCCACCATCGTGTGCAGCCAGGACGTCAACGCCCGCAGGGGATCCGGGTCGTCGAGCAACTCGGTCGCCTGCGCGCAGACGGCGTCGATACTGCTCCGGAAAACCGCCTCCAGCAGGGCGGCCCGGCCACCGAAGTGCCGATGCAACGTCGCCGAGCCGACGCCCGCGCGCCGGGCGATCTCCTCCAGCGACGCGTCCGCGCCGTACTCCCCCACCACGTCGGCCGCGACCGCGACCAGGCGGTCACGGTTGCGCTGCGCGTCGGCTCGCATCCTCAGGTCCCTTGCGTAAATGGGGCGGTCCCCCATATCGTACCGGATGTAAACGGGGTGGTACCCCAGTTAATCGGAAGGACTGTGTATGCGCATCGGTATGGCATTCGGCGACGTCCGCGGACCGAGCCCGCTGCCCGAGATCACCCGCCAGCTCCACGCGGCCGCCGCGGCCGGGGTGCGGTCGGCCTGGATCTCGGACGGGGTCGGCTGGGACGCCCTGACCGCCCTCGCCGCCGTCGGCCCGACGCCGTCCGGGATGGAGCTCGGCACCGCGGTCGTGCCGTTCCCCCAACGTCACCCGCTCCTACTCGCCCGCCAAGCGCTCACCACCCAGGCCGCGGTCGGCGGCCACCTCACCCTCGGCATCGGCGCCGGCATCGCCCGAATGGTCGAGACCATGTACGGCCTCCCCACCGACCAACCGGCCGCCCGCCTCCGCGAGTACCTCCAAGTCCTCCACTCCCTCCTCCGAGGCGACCCAGTGGACCACCACGGCAAGCACTACACGGCCGTCGGTCAACTCACCCCGCCGGCGGATGACCGCCCGGAGGTGCTGGTGGCGGCGCTGGGCCCGGTGATGCTCAAGGTGGCGGGCGAGCTCGCCGGCGGGACGATCACCTGGATGACCGGACCTCGGACACTCAGCAACCACGTCGTACCGTCGATCACGCGAGCGGCGGGGAGTCGGGTGCCGCGGGTCGTGGCCGGGTTTGCTGTGTGTCTCACGTCCGCCGAGGACGCCGTCCGGGCACGGTTCGCGCAGGAGTTCGCGCTCGCCGGGCAGGTTCCGGAGTACCGCGCGATGCTCGAGCGGGAAGGCGCCGACGGGCCGGCCGACATCCTGCTGGCCGGGGACGAGGCGGCGATCGGGAAGCAGCTCGACCGGATCCGCGACGCCGGAGCGACCGACGTGATGCTCGCGCCGATCGGCACCGCCGAGGAGCAGCGGCGTACGAGCGAGTACCTGTCTACAGTTGTCCGGTGACCTCGCCCAGACATGCGGCCGTAGTTCGCTAGCTCCGTCGTCCGCTCCCCGGCGCCACTCCCGGCGTACGGGTCGAGCCGTGCTGCCCATCTCGCATCAACACCTGGCAGGGACGACCCATGCATGTCGACGACACCATCTCCGCCGATCAAGCGCTCCGCCTGATCAACCGCGGTACCAACCTTTATTGGAAAGGCGACTACCACAACGCCAAACAACTCCTGTCCGCGCTGGCCCGCCGCCTCCCGACCAACCGCACAGCCCCCTTCAAAGCCCAGCGCCGAGCGCAGGCTGAGCGCACGCGAATCCTCAACGCACTCCTGATCCCGCTGACCAACCACCAGGTCCCCCTCCGCCGAGCCCCAGACGTAAGCGCAGCCTGCGCCGAGGCGTACGGCCCACCGACCGGCAACCGCTGGGTGCCGTTGCGTGAACTGCTGGGCGTGATCGGCGCCCACCAGCTCCGGCTTCGTGGTGTGCACGTGCCGGCACTCGGCGATCGGATCCACCCGCACTACACGGTGTTCGCCCCCACCAGATCCGAGTACGCGGACCTCGTCGCCGAGCACCCACTCCCGCCCGGCGCACGTACGGCGTTCGACATCGGAACCGGCACCGGCGTACTGGCCGCGATCCTCGCCCGCCGCGGCATCCCGCGAGTACTTGCCACCGACAACAACCCGCGGGCGGTCGAGTGCGCCCGCGAAAACCTCCACCGCCTGCGGCTGACCGCCGAGGTGCTCCACACCGACCTGTTCCCGCCAGGCAGAGCTGATCTGATCGTGTGCAATCCCCCGTGGATCCCGGCGAAGCCGCTCACGCCGCTCGACCACGCGGTCTACGACGAGAACAGCCGAATGCTCCGCGACTTCCTCCGAACCGCCCGCGAGCATCTCCAACCGCGAGGCGAGGTGTGGCTCATCCTCTCCGACCTAGCGGAACACCTAGGACTGCGCACCGGCCACGAGCTACTCACCCTCATCCACACCGGTGGGTTGCGAGTCGCCGGACAGCAGGATGTGACACCGCGCCACGGGCGCGCGCGAACCGGTGAAACCACCACCCTCTGGAAACTACAAGGTTTCTAGGCCACCGGAGCCGGGTGCCTACAGCTCACCGATCGCGCTGATGTCATGGTTCGACTTCGGGCACTGCCAGGTCGGGGCGCCGCCTGGCAGTGCAGGGGTGAGTGGGTGGGAGGCGGGGTGTTCGGGGCACTCCGGCCAGGTGACGGGCAGGCCCAGGCGGCACAGTTCCTCGTGGACGAAGTCCTGCACCTGTTCGGCGACCTCGACCACCCGCTCCGCAGCAGGTAGGTCGCGGAGGACAAGCAGGCCAGTACGGCTGTCGTCCCCGGACACCATCCAGAGCGACTCGTAGGCCGGGTCCTCGAGCACGGGCTCGTCCAGCAGTTGCAGGGTGATTCCCCCAGTGCTCCGGAGATCCCTGACGAGCAGGCTGAGTGCAGTGTGCAGCGGGTCCACCCGAGCAGTGTCTACTATCGGCGGGTGACGGTTACTGATGCGGGTGGGGCGGTCGACGCGGTTTGGAGGATCGAGTCGGCCCGGATCGTCGCGGGTGTGGCGCGGATCGTGCGGGACGTGGGGCTTGCGGAGGAGCTGGCTCAGGACGCGTTGGTGGCGGCGCTGGAGCAGTGGCCGGAGTCCGGGGTACCGAAGAACCCGGGCGCCTGGCTGATGGCGATCGCGAAACGCCGCGCGATCGACCTGATCCGGCGCAAGGAGACGTACCAGCGCAAGCTCGCCGAGCTGGGCCACGAACTCGAGATCGACGGCGATTCCGTCGAGGACGACGTCGAGGCCATCCTCAAGGACCACATCGAGGACGACCTGCTCCGGCTGGTGTTCACCGCATGTCACCCGGTGCTCACCACGGACGCGCGCGTCACGCTCACGCTGAAGCTCCTCGGCGGCCTGAAGACCGACGAGATCGCCCGCGCTTTCCTCGCCCCGGAGGCGACGATCGCCCAGCGCATCGTCCGGGCGAAGCGCAACCTCGCGAAGGCCGGTGTCGGGTTCGAGGTACCGTCCGGTCCCGAGCTGCTCGACCGGCTCCAATCGGTCCTCGAGGTCGTGTACCTGATCTACAACGAGGGGTACTCGGCAACCGCCGGCGACGACTGGATGCGCCCGGCGCTGTGCAACGAGGCGATGCGCCTGGGCCGGCTGCTCGTCGAGCTGATGCCGACCGAACCCGAAGTACTCGGCCTGCTCGCCCTGATGGAACTGCAGTCCTCGCGCGCCAACGCCCGTACCGACAAGGACGGCGAACCGGTTCTGCTCCTCGACCAGGACCGCCGCCGCTGGGACCGGCTGCTGATCCGCCGCGGCCTCGAAGGCATCGACCGCGCCTGGACGCTGGAGAAACCACCCGGCCCGTACCTCCTGCAAGCAGCGATCGCCGCCTGCCACGCCCGCGCCGCCGACCCGGACGACACGGACTGGGCCCGGATCGCCGGCCTGTACGCCGTACTCGTCCAGGTCACGCCGTCACCGGTGGTCGAGCTCAACCAGGCGGTCGCGATCTCGATGGCGTTCGGCCCTGAACGCGGGCTGCAGGCGGTCGACCTGCTCGCCGACGACCCGTCGCTGCAGGACTACCACCTGCTGCCGAGCGTCCGCGGTGACCTGCTGTTCAAGCTCGGCCGCCTGGACGAGGCGCGCGCCGAGTTCGAGAAGGCCGCCGCACTGACCCGCAACGAGCGGGAACGCAAGTTCCTCCTCGAACGCGCCGCCGCCTGCTGACCACTGTTACTTGTGATGCCGGGCCATCCAGACCGCGGCTCCGGCGCCGAGGGCGACCGCACCGCCAACCGCGGCGGTGGCCTTCGGGTGCCGCTTGCCGACGGCCGGCAGGTCCTTCATCGCGGCAGGCATCTGCTTGATCGTCTGCCCGGCGTGCCCCGCCGTCTCCTTCATCCGGTGCGGTACGTCGAGGCGCCGGCTGAGCTCCTGTACGGTCTCGGCCAGGTGCTGCCGGGTCTGTTCGAGGTCGACCCGAAGGGTCTCACTCTCGGACATCGGCTCGCGGTGCGCTCCGTTCTTGGTGGTACTCACGACATGACCTTCCCTTCCGACTGGTGTCCTTTGAGTGCTTCCAGGTCCTCGTGCACGCCGTCGACGGCACTTTGCGGTACGGGCGGAGTGGCACGCGAGACGTGCCGTTTGCCGAGCAGGGCCGCCACCGCCGCGGCGGCGAACAACACGGCGGCCACGATCAGCGCCGACAGCCAACCGGGCAGCGCGGTCGCGAGCCCGAGGATCGCGGCGGCGATCAGTACGCCCAGGCCGTACAGCGCGAGCGTCCCCGCTCCGCCGAACAAGCCGGCGCCGACGCCCGCTTCCTTCCCCTTCACCTTCAGCTCGACCTTCGCGAGCTGCAACTCGTCGCGGACCAGCCGGCTCAGGTCACTCGTCGCCTGACTGACCAGCGCTCCGACATGTGCAGACTGCTCGCTCGTTCCGGCCTGATGCCGGACAGCCTCCGGACGTGTCGTCATGACCGCCTCCTGTGCTCGGCTTCCGGTCCGGTACCCAGATCACGGACCGTCACGCACCGAAATACGGGGCGGGAGTGATCTAGGTCACAATGTGTCGATCACCAGCCGGGACGGTCGACGCACGGGTGAACACCGACCCACTCAGGAGGACACCATGCACACCGTGGTTTCGAAGGACGGCACCACCATCGCGTACGACCGGCGTGGCAACGGCCCCGCGCTGGTCCTGGTCGACGGGGCGCTCTGCTCCCGTGCGCAGGGGCCGATGCCCGAGCTCGCCGAGGCGCTCGCGGATCGGTTCACCGTCTACAACTACGACCGTCGCGGGCGCGGCGACTCGGGCGACAGTACGGAGTACGCAGTGGACCGCGAGATCGAGGACCTGGCCGCGGTGATCGAGGCAGCCGGCGGATCGGCGTACGTGTACGGCTCGTCGTCCGGTGCGGCGCTGGCGCTACGGGCGACGGCCGCGGGCCTGCCGGTCGAGAAGCTGGTCGCGTTCGAACCGCCGTACGTCGTCGACGGCAGCCGCAAGCAGATTCCGCGGACCTGGGTCGCTGACCTGCAGGCGCTGGAGCCGGCCGCCGCGATCAAGTACTTCTTCACCAAGGGCATCGGGCTGCCGGCCGCGTTCGTCACGATGATGAAGCTGATGCCGGCCTGGAAGCCGATGAAGGCGATCGCGCACACGCTGCCGTACGACGCCCAGGTGCTCGGCACGAACTGCTTCGGGGACCCGATGGACGCGGCGCAGTGGGCACCGATCGACCAGCCGGTACTGGTGGTCAACGGCGGGAAGAGCCCGGGCTGGATGAAGACGTCGACCCGCGCGCTCGCGGCAGCGGTACCGGGCGCGCAGCACACCGAAGTACCGGGCCAGAACCACGTGATCAAGGCGTCGGCGATCGCTCCGGTGATCGCGGACTTCTGCAAGTGATGGACGGCCAGGCCATCACAATCGCGCCCGCCCGCCCCGCGTGAGCGGGGACCGGGCGGGCGCGATCGATTGTGATGGCCTGCGGGTCCGGCGTCAGGCGCCGGTGATCAGCGCGGCCGCGCCGGAACGAGCGGCGTCGAAGCGGGCCTGCGCGTCAGCCCAGTTCACGACGTTCCACCACGCCTTGACGTAGTCGGGCTTCACGTTCTTGTACTGCAGGTAGAACGCGTGCTCCCACATGTCCAGCATCGCGATCGGGATCTGCCCGGCCGGCAGGTTGCCCTGCTGGTCGTACAGCTGGTGGATCAGCAGCTTGCCGCCCAGCGCGTCCCAGCCGAGGATCGCCCAGCCGGAGCCCTGGATGGTGGTCGCGCTCGCGGTGAAGTTGGCCTGGAAGGCGTCGAACGAGCCGAAGAACTCGTCGATCGCCGCGCCCAGCTCGCCGTCCGGCTTGTCGCCGCCGTCCGGCGACAGGTTCTTCCAGAAGATGGAGTGGTTGACGTGCCCGCCGAGGTTGAAGGCCAGCGTCTTCTCCAGCCCGACGATCGCGCCGAAGTCACCCTTGTCGCGGGCCTCGGCCAGCTTGTCGAGGGTGTCGTTCAGACCCTTCACGTAGGTCGCGTGGTGCTTGTCGTGGTGCAGCTCCATGATCTCGCCGGCGATGCTGGGCGCGAGCGCGCTGTAATCGTAGGGGAGGTCGGGAAGCGTGTACGTGGTCAACTCTGCTCCTTCGTCGGGGCCCCACCGGGGGCCGATATCTCCGATGCCCAAGTCAGCGACACCAGCTTGAAACTTCAACCACGGTTGAGGTCAAGTGGCCACGCGGGCGACGCGGCACTTGCCCGGTGCCCGGCGCGACCGCGTCGAACCACCGCGCACCCACCGAACACCCCCAGCTTCACATACTCCACCCCACGACCCACGCGCGAGTCTCACCTCGGGCTGTGAATACCTTTCAGCTGGGGCTGGAACACCGCGGCGAAGGCCTCCGGGATCTCGGCGAAGCCGGTGTGGCCGCCCGGGTAGCGGACCGGTTCGACGCCGAGGCGATCGGCCAAGGCGGTCGACGTACGGTCGCAGAGCTGGCCGGTCGACTCCTCGCCGATCCCGACCACGACGTCGACCTCGCGGAGCTTGTCGAGGTCCGGGAGCCAGGTGATCGTCTCGCGCATCTCGTGCTCGAACCAGAACCGCTCGGCGGCCACCTGGACGGGATCGCGGTCGCCGGCGAACATCAGCTCCACGACCTGGTCCGGGATCTGGATGTTCGCACCGCGGAAGAACTGCTTCCAGGCGCCGATCACGTCGCCGGCCAGGTAGTCGGCCATCTGCCGCTCGGCCGCCGCGAGCAGTTCGTCCGCGTCCGGCAGCAGCCGGCTCAGCGGCGGCTCGTGCGCGATCACGGTCCGTACGACTTCCGGGTGGTACTGCGCGAGCGCCAGCGCGCTGACCGCTCCGCCACTCGATCCGAGTACGACCGCCGGCCCGGCGTCGACGTGCCGGATCAGCGCGGCCAGGTCGTCGGCGCGCTGGTCCGGTCGCGACGTACCACCTGGGTTCAGCGTGCTGCGCTTCACACCGCGCGGGTCGAGCGTCAGGACCGTGTAGCCGGCCTTGAGGAGCTCGGCGAGCGGGGCGAACGCGTCCGCGTCCATGGGCGCGCCGACCAGGACCACCAGCGGCCCGTGGCCGCGTACCTCGTAGTACAGCTCTGCGTCGGAAACCTTCAGTGTGTTGTTCATGCCCCTCCCACGAACGGGAGGGGCAGGAATGGACATCAGTTCTGGTACAGGTCCGAGTCCGGGTCGAAGTCGGCCTCCTCGACGACCCGCCGTACCTCGACCTCGTCGCGGAGCGCCTCGGCCAGCCGCGCGGCCCACTCGATCGCCTCGTCGCGGTTGCGCACCTCGACCACGATCACGCCGCCGACCAGTTCCTTGGTCTCCGCGAACGGACCGTCGGTGATCGTCCGCTTCCCGCCGTCCACCTTCACCCGGGCACCGAGCGCGCTGCGATGCACGCCTTCGGCGAACAGCAGGACGCCGGCCTTCGACAGGTCCTCCACGACCTGCCCGACCGCCTGGCCGATCTCCGGCGGCGGGAACTTCCCCGCCTCGCTGTCGGCGTCCGCCTTGTTGATGATCATGAAACGCATCGCTACTGCTCCCTCGTCGTGTCGGTCGACCACTTACTCTCACGTCGAGCGGGTCACCGCCGGATCGACACCCGGAGTCAGATCAATTCTCTGCTCAGTTCGTACAGGATCAGCCGCTTCGGCCGCCCGGTACCTGTACCGAAGAACGGGTAGTGGGTGGCGGCGCCGCTCTGGTCGGTGGTGCCGCACGCCTGACGCGGCGCGCGCCGCCGGCCACCCGGCCCGAGGGCCGGGACCAGTACCCGTTCTTCGGCACGCGTTAGTTCGGTTGGTCGCCGGAGGGGTTGTAGGCGCAGGCGTCGGTGAGGTTCTGGGTCGGGCCCGGAGGTGGGGTCGTTGTGGTCGTGGTCGGCTTGCGGGTGGTGGTTGGGGTCGGGGCCGGGGTGGTTGCGGGAGCCGGGGTGGACTCTAGGGCCTTTTGGACGGTGTCGCGGAGGGCGGCGTAGTCGGGGTGCAGGTACTTGAGGCGGAGCTTCTCCGAGTCGAGCGTGACGTTGGAGACGGTTCCCGCCTTCACCTTCAGAGCGAGCTGGACCATCGCGGGCAGCAGCTCCTGCGGGATGTCCGTACGCAGCAAGTGCTGCCCGGCCTTCGCGATCGCCTTGTACTTCGTGACCAGCGTCTGCGGGTCCGCCCTGTCCACGATCGCCTTGATCACACACCGCTGCCGGACCTGCCGCTGGTCGTCGTCGGCGCCGTACCGCCCGCGGGCGAACCACAGCGCGTGCCGCCCGTCCAGATGCTGCTTCGGGCCCGGCTCGATCCACTCCTTCGGCGGGATGCCCGCGCTGCTGATCCCGCCCATCGCGACCCGCTCGTTGACGTTCACCGTGATGCCGCCGAGCGCGTCGACGATCTCCGGGAAGCTCGTCAGGTTGACCTGTAGGTAGTAGTCGATCTTCAGGCCGGTCGCCTCGCCGACGGACTGCTTCACCACGTCCGCGCCCTCGTTGTCCGACGGGCCGAGGATGCCGGGGTGCGCGTCCGGGATGTTCTGGTACATCGCGGTCAGCATCCACTCCAGCCGCCCGTCCAGGCTCAACCCTTCCTTGCCGAAGCCGTCCGGGTAGATCTTGTGCAGCGGCGAGTCCGCCGGGAACGGCATGAACGTCAGGTTCCGCGGCATCGAGATCAGCGCGGTGTTCCCGGTCTTGGTGTCGATGCTCGCGACGATCACCGTGTCGGTCCGGACACCCTCGCGGCTCGGCGCGTCGTCGCCGCCGAGGAGCAGCAGGTTGAGTCGCGGGCGGTCCTCCCACGGGTCCTTGACGTTCACGGTCGTCGGCCGGGTCGCGCTCTTGCTCTCGCCCTGCCCCTGGAACACGTCCTGTACGAGGGTGCGCTGCGCCAGCACGGTCTGTACGCCGATCGCCGACGGTGCCGCGATCGCGAAGCACAGCACGCCGACCAGCAGCGCACCGGCGACCCGCCCGCCGGCGCCACCCGTTGCCGGGCGCAACGAGCGGTGCGAGGCAACGATCACCACGATCCACAGGAACCCGAGCACGCCGATCGCGACCGAGGTCATCAGCAGCCGGCTCGGCACGACGGCCGCGGCGAGCACCTGGTCGCGGCGGGTCAGACCGACGTACACACCGAGGCCGACCAGCGCGAAGAACACCGTCAGTACGAACGCACCGAGCTTCCGGCGCCCGCCGACGATCAGTCCGAGTCCTGGGAGCAGTGCGCCCAACAGGGTGAACCCCAGCAACTTCGGCATCGACCGCGGCCGCCTAGCCGTTGCGCGCGCACTCCCCATCGGCACCCCTGTCACCCCGTTTGTTCCAGTGTGCGTCACGTACGCACACCTGCACCTGTTCAGACGTGTTACAGCGTCATTCGGTTGTCGGATCAATCCGGTCGCGCCGGTCGGTGGCGGCGGCTAGGTTGGTCGGTTGTGCGGATTCTGATGCTGGGTGGAAACGGGTTTGTCGGGCGTGCGGTCGTGGACGACGCACTGGCGCGGGGCGCGGAGGTCGCGTCGTTCAGTCGCGGGGTGAGCGGTACGCCGCTGCCGCCTGGCGTCACGCAACTCGTCGGGGACCGGACGGTGGGTGACTACTCGGCGCTGCGGACCGGCGGGTGGGACGCGGTCGTCGACACGAGCGGGTTCCGGTCGCGGGACGTCGAGCAGGCGATGGACGTACTCGGTGACCGGGTCGGACGGTACGTGTTCGTGTCGAGCCATGCGGTGTACGTACGCGATCTGCCGGCCGGTACGGACGAGACCGTGCCGCGGCGCGAGCCGTTGCGGGATGCCGAGGTGCTGACGAACGACACGTACGGCCCGTGCAAGGTCGCCTGCGAGGACGCGGTCGTCGAACGGTACGGCGAACGCGCGACGCTGATCCGCCCGGGACGGGTGACGGGTCCCGGTGACTCGTCCGGTACGGCGCTCTACTGGATCCGTCGTGGCGCCCGGGGTGGGCGGGTCGCCCTCCCCACCAAACCCGAAGCGCCGCTCCAGTTGATCGACAGCCGCGACGTCGCCCGCCTGATCACCCAGCTGATCACCGACAACCGCTCCGGCGCGTACAACGCGGTCGGCCCCGACTCCACCATCGCCGAGCTGATCCAGACCGCGGCCGACCTGGCCGGCACCACCGTCGACATCATCCCCATCCCCTTCGACGCCGTCCCACCCCGCTTCCCCCTGATGGACCCCCAAGCCGAATGGGGCGAACGCCGCCGCAACCCCACCAAGTCCCGCGAGGCCGGCATGCCAGTAACCCCCCTCCGCACCACAGTCGAAGACGTCCTCCGCTGGGACAAGGACCGAGGCGAACCCGACCTGAAGATCGGTCTGACAGCTGAGCAGGAAGCTGAACTACTCGGGTAGGGCGAGGGTTCGGCCGGCGTCGCGGGCGGCGTTGATGGAGCGGGTGAGGGTGTCCTTGAGGGCTGTTGCCTCGTCGGTGAAGCCTTCGACTACGGAGGTGTCGCCGGCTGGTTCGGTGCGGGCGAGGAGTTCTATGTAGCGGTCGCCGTCCTCGAGGGCGGCTTCGGCTCGGAGGGCGGCGTCGGCTGAGCGGACCCGGTCGGCGTACTGATCCAGCAGGTCCACCTTCCGTTTGATCGCCTCCGCGGAGAGGGCAAGGGCACGGCGCTGCGGACCTAGTACTGCGTCCAGCTCAGCGGTCTTCGCACCACGGGCGATGTCCTTCTGCCGGGCCCGCAGTACGGTCTGCTCGCGGAGCACCTGCGCGATGTCCCACAGCTGCTCCGGCAGCACCAGCTCGTTCTTCACGTCGTCGAGCAACCCGCGCTTGGTAACCGTTGCCTCCAGCACCGTTTTCACCGCGCGCTGCGCCCGCTCGAGCAACCACCCGGCCTCGCTGTCGAAGTCCTCCGGCAGCAGGTACTTCCCGTGTTGCCGGCGGACCGCCTTGTGCCCGCGGTCCTCACCCATCGTCTTCGCCAGGATCCCGCCGGTCGCCACCACCGCGACTCCGGCCAGTACGAGCGCCGCCCACGCCGCGACCGCGGTCGGCAACGTCGCGGCCAGCACGATCAGCGCGAGGATCCACCCGCCGACACACACCGCGATCCACACCAGCAGCGTGCCGAACGTGTTCCCGGGCGCGGACGACCACGAGGTCTCCCGCTTCGGCCGCGGCGCGTCGGCCGCCACGAACAGCTCCGGCCTGCGCTCGTACAACCGCCGTACGCCTGCAGGCACACCCGGCGCGAACACAGGCTCCATCGCCACCTCCGGAGAAGTCGTCACCACTCAGCGTAGTGGGTGAATCAGCGCACCAGTACGACGATCACCGCAACCAGCACGATCATCCCGAACACGAACCCGAAGACACCGGCAACCCCGAGCCAGGACATCGGCTTCGTCCCCGGGCGCCCGCCGTTGTAGTAGAACACCGGCCACGGCGGCGTCTTGTGCCGAGCCACCAGATAGGCGTGCGGCGTCATCCGCGCCCCGACCTTCCGCGCGATCTTCTCAGCCGCCGCCACGTCTCCGTCGTCATGGGTGTACCCGCCCCGGTTCAGCACGATCGCCAGCAACGCGTCGACCCGATCGGCCTCCGCGTCACCCCGCCCGGCCAGCTCCGCGAGCCGCTCCACCGGATACCCGAAGTCCTCCAGCCGCCGCCTCTTCGCACCCTTCAGATTCCGCAGCCGCCGCTGCACCACTGCCGTACTCGCGACCGGCCGCGTCGGGTTGCTCACCGCCGCGCCTCCAGCCCGTCCAGGAACACACCAAGGCCGAACTCGAACAGCTGGTCCAGGTCGTACTCGTAGTCGAACCCGTCCGCCAGCAACTCCCGGAACGCACCCAGGTTCCCGGCCGCGACCAGCGCCGCCAACTGCTCGCTCTGCTGCGTCACCCACTCGTCCGCGGTCACGCCGGTGTCCTGCTCGGCCTGCGCCTCGGCCTCCATCACCAGCGCGATCCCGCGGATGTACGCGAACAGGCTGATCATCGTCGACAACGCCGCCGCCTTCTCGAACCCGCGCAGCGCGCCGAGCACCGCATCGGTGTGCGGCAACAACCGCGGCACCAGCTGCGGCCGGCTCAGACTGATCGCGCTCGCCAGCCACAGATGCCGCCGGTACGCCGCCCAGTGCACCCGCGCCACCTGCGCCAGCGCGTCCCGCCAGTACTCCGGAACCTCCCCGAGCGGGAACTCCCCGATCGCCTCGTTCACCATCTGTACGACCAGCGACTCCTTGCCGCCGACGTACCGGTACAGCGCCATCGTCGACACCCCGAGCTCGCTCGCGATCCGCCGCATCGACAGTGCCGCGAGCCCCTCGGCGTCCGCGATCGCGATCCCCATCCGGACGATCTCGTCCCGGTCCAGCCCATCGGCTGCGGTGCCCTCGGCACGGCGCACCCCGTCGAGGACGGCGCGCTCGGCACTGCGAGCCCCGCCGGCGACGGCGGCACCGCCAAGGCGCGACCTGTCCGCCACACCATCGGCGGTACGGCGCGATCGCGGCGGCGGGCCGACGACCGTGCCGACCCCGGGCGAGGCGTGCACGAGCCGCTCGGCCTGGAGCACCTGCAACGCCTTCGTCGCGGTCGCCATCGCCACCCCGAAGTCGCGGACCAGCGCCCGCGTCGACGGCACCCGGTCCCCCGGCTGCAGCTCCCCCACCTCGATCCGCCGCCGCAGTTCCGCTGCAATCACCTGGTACGGCGCCTCACTCATACCCCTACCCTAGTGCGCATACAACGTACGCGCACTAGCTCGGGCGTGCTGTTGCCACCGGCAAGTACCTGCCGGACCCGGTGCCCGTACCAGGTCGACCGTGCCAAGATGGTCGGCATGCTGCGCGAACTGCAACTGACCGGCAATCCGGACGCCGACAAACTGCTGAACGACGACCCGTTCGCCTTGCTGGTCGGGATGCTGCTCGACCAGCAGTACCCGATGGAGCACGCGTTCTCCGGACCGCTGAAGATCGCGAACCGGATGGACGGGTTCGACCTGCACAAGATCGCCGCGACCGACCTGGAGACGTTCGTCGAGCTCTGCGTGACGCCGCCGGCCATCCACCGCTACGGCGGCTCGATGGCGCGCCGGGTGCACGCGCTCGCGCAGGAGATCATCGAGAAGTACGACGGGGAGACCTCGAACATCTGGCTCGCCGGCCGTCCGAAGCCGGACGGCGCCGAGGTGCTGAAGCGGCTGAAGGCACTGCCGGGGTTCGGCGAGCAGAAGGCGAAGATCTTCCTCGCCCTGCTCGGCAAGCAGCGCGGCGTCGCCCCGAAGGGCTGGCGCGAGGCCGCCGGCAACTACGGCGACCGCGGTTCCCGGCGCTCGATCGCCGACGTCACCGACGCCGCGTCGCTGCAGGAGGTCCGCAACTTCAAGAAGGCCGCGAAAGCCGCCGCAAAAGCCTGATCGACGCGACACCCACACCCGATCTGTTCCAGCCCGGACGCGGGTTGTCCCTTGTACTCCAGCGATTCCCTGCGAACTCAGCCGTCGCGCCTTATCGTTGCTAGGGCCTGTCTGGTGATCCAGCGCCGTCGCGAGGAGGTGCTCGGTGCGGTGCATCGGCGTGCGGGAGCGAAGGACTCGATGCGGAGCATCGTGGCCTTCGCTCCCGTGCGGCGAGGTGCCGTGCCGAGTGCCCCGCAGTAGGCGATGGATTGCCAGACAGGCCCTAGGGCAACGGGAGGAGCGCGCAATGGACATCCGGGATCTCGATCGCAGGGCCGGTGCGGTGCTCGGGGAAGTTGTGATGCAGGTGCGGCCTGAGCACCTGTGGTTTCCCACCCCGTGCCCGGACTGGACCGTACGCGGCCTGATGCGCCATCTGGTCAGCCAGAACGAGGGCCTGGCCGCGGCCGCGCTGAACGGCTCCGCCTCGGTGCACACCTGGAACAGCGGCCGGCTCGCGGACAACCCGGCCGGCGCGTACCGCCGTTCGAACGTACGGGTCGCGGACGCGTTCGCCGACGGCGGCGCGCTGGACCGGCTGGTGGAGGTGCGCGAGTTCGGCTCGTTTCCGCGCCGGATCGCGCTGACCTTCCACCAGCTCGACTGCGTCGTACACGCCTGGGACCTGGCCCGCGCCATCGACGTCCCGTACAACCCGCCGCCGGACATGGTCGAGATGGCGCTCACGCTGGCCCGCCGGATCCCCGACACCGACGCGAACCGCGGTCCCGGGTTCGCGTTCGAGCGCAGCGTCAAGGTGTCCGGCACCGCGCCCGACCTCGACCAGCTACTCGGCCTCCTCGGCCGCAACCCGGAGTGGGTCTCGCCGCTGGACTGAGTACTCGGGCAGCTCGATCTTGTCGGGTGTGCCGCCGGCCATCTTCTTCAGCGCGCCGGACATCATCTTCGAGGTCATCACCCGGAGCACGAAGTCGCGGTACGCGATCCCGAACGCGGACATCGGCATCGCCATCTTGAGGCCGCCGGGCGGCAGTTCCATCCGCTGCGCGACGTACGCCTGCATCCGCCGCTGGTAGGCCTGGAACGCCTGTACGTGATCGTCCGTCGCCGCCAACTCGCCCGCCAGGACGTACGCCCCGACGATCGACAGCGCCGTACCGTGGCCGGCCATCGGCGAACCGCAGTACCCGGCGTCGCCGACCAGCGCGACCCGGCCGCGCGACCACTCCGGTACGACGACCTTGCTGGTGGTGTCGAGGTAGAAGTCGTCCGCCGCGTCGAGGCCCTTCAGGACCTGCGGCGTGTACCAGCCGAGCCCCTCGAACCGCTCGCGGACGATCCGCTTCTGGGCGTCGATGTCGCGCCGGTCGTAATTGAGGATCGGCGACCGGAAGCTCAGCAGCGCCTTCGCGTACTGCGGGTCGCGATCCGGCCGCAGCGCGACCCAGCGGCCGCCGGGCGCGGTGTAGATCTTCATCCAGTCGTCGAGGTTCTCGGGCGACTCGATCGTGAAGTACGACCCGTAGCCGCCGAGGTGCTGCACGAACTCCTGCTCTGGACCGAACGCGAGCCGCCGCACCCGCGAGTGCACCCCGTCCGCCCCGATCACCAGGTCGAACCGCCGCCGGATCCCACTCCCGAAGCTGACCTCGACCCCGTCGTCGTCCTGCGTCAGCTCCGCGATCGAGTCGCCGTACACGAACTCCACGTCGCTGACCGCCGCGGTCAGGAGCTCGGCCAGGTCGCCCCGCAGGATCTCGATCTCGGCGACCGGTCCGGCGCCGTCCAGCGCCTCCATGTGCATCGTCGCCGCCGTACTGCCGTCGGCCTTCACGTACGCGAGCCCGCGCTCGTGCACCTGCCGCTCAGCCACCGCCGGCAGCAGTCCCATCCGCTCCGCCACCACCCGGGACACCCCGCGCAGGTCGACGGTCTGCCCGCCCGGCCGCGGCCCCGCCGCGAGTTCGACGATCGTCGGCGCGAACCCGAACCGCCGCAACCAGAACGCCAACGCCGGCCCCGCAATCCCACCACCGGAGATCAACACAGTCTTCATCTCTCGCCCCTTTTCAAACTAGTGCGCGTACGCCGTAAACGGTGCACTAGTTCGAGGCGGGCGCGCCAGCGCGCACTAGTGCGCCGGGGCGAGTGCACTAGCCGGGTGCGGATCTGCAGGCCATCACAATCACGCCCTCCGGGCCGGCCACCACTCTCGGCAGTCGCGCGGCGCCGATTGTGATGGTGTGGGGATCCGGGGTCGGCCCGGACGTCCCGCACTCACCAACCCCGGCACCCGGGCGACTTCGACCCGGCGCTGAGCGTGGCGCGACGCGCAGCGCGCCACTTGGTGAGTGCCTCAGGTCCGCCTCAGAGCGTGAGCGCGAGCCGGGTCGCTTGTTCGATGGCGCGTTTGGCGTCGAGTTCGGCGGCGACGTCGGCGCCGCCGATCACGTGCACCGGGCGGCCGGTCAGTGTGTCGGCCAATTCGCGGAGGGGTTCCTGGCCGGCGCAGATCACGACGTTGTCGACTGCGAGCACCTGCGGTTTCTCGTGCTTCGGGCCGAAGGTGATGTGCAATCCCTCGTCGTCGATGCGTTCGTAGTTGACGCCGCGCAACTGCTCGACCTGCTTGTTCTTCAGCGCGGCCCGGTGCACCCACCCGGTCGTCTTCCCCAGCCCGGCGCCGATCTTGCCGGGCTTGCGCTGCAGCAGATACACCTTCCGCGGCGACGGCTCCGGCCGCGGTACAGCGAGCGCACCGGGCAGCCGGGTCGGATCACCCACGCCCCATTCCGCCTTCCAGGCCTCGAGATCCGGCGAGGTAGTGGTGAGGAACTCGCTGACGTCCACCCCGATCCCGCCGGCGCCGATCACCGCGACCGAGTCCCCGACGGGCTTGCGATCGCGGACCACGTCGACGTACGACAACACCTTCGGGTGGTCGATGCCGGGGATCGACGGCACCCGCGGTACGACGCCGGTCGCGAGCACGATCTCGTCGAACCCGGCCAGGTCGTCGGCGCCCGCCCGGCGGCCGAGGTGCAACTTCACCCCGGTGAGGTCGAGCCGCCGGCGGTAGTACCGGATCGTCTCGGCGAACTCCTCCTTGCCCGGGATCCGTTGCGCGATCCCGAACTGCCCGCCGATCTCGTCCGCCGCCTCGAACAACTCGACGTGGTGCCCGCGCTCGGCCGCCGTCACCGCGGCAGCCAACCCAGCCGGTCCGGCGCCGACGACCGCGACGTTCTTCGTACGGCGGGTCGGCAGCAACCGCAACTCGGTCTCGCGGGCGGCCCGCGGGTTGACCATGCAGCTCGCCTTCTGCTTCGCGAACACGTGGTCCAGACACGCCTGGTTACAGGCGATGCAGACGTTGATCTCGTCGGCCCGGTCGGTCGTTGCCTTCAGCACCCATTCCGGATCGGCCAGGAACGGGCGGGCCATACTCACCAGGTCCGCGTCGCCGCGGGCCAGGACCTCCTCGGCGACCTGCGGCAGGTTGATCCGGTTCGAGGTGACGACCGGGATGTTCACGTACGGCTTGAACGCGGCGGTGACTGACGTGAAGGCTGCCCGCGGTACGGACGTCACGATGGTCGGCACCCGCGCCTCGTGCCAGCCGATCCCGGTGTTGATGATCGACGCCCCGGCCGCCTCGATCTCCTTGCCCAGCGCAACCACGTCGTCCCAGCTCTGCCCGCCCTCGACGAGGTCGGCCATCGACAACCGGTAGATGATCAGGAAGTCCGGGCCGACCTGTTCCCGGGTCCGCCGGACGATCTCGACCGCGATCCGGCGGCGGTTCTCCGCGCTGCCACCCCAGCGGTCGGTCCGCCGGTTCGTTCGTTCGGACAGGAACTGGTTGATGAAGTACCCCTCCGAGCCCATGATCTCGACGCCGTCGTACCCGGCCTCGCGGGCGAGCGCCGCGCAGTCGACGTACGCCTTGATCTGCCGCAGGACGCCGCGATCCGAGAGAGCCCGCGGTTTGAAGGGGTTGATCGGGGCCTTGAGCGCGGAGGCGGAGACGCTGAAGGGGTGGTACGAGTACCGCCCGGCGTGCAGGATCTGCAGCGCGATCCGGCCGCCCTCGTGGTGGACCGCGTCGGTGAGTTGCCGGTGTGCGCGGGCCTGGCGACTGCTCGTCAGCTTGGAGCCGAACGGCGTCAGCCAGCCCTGCCAGTTGGGCGCGTAGCCGCCGGTCACCATCAGCCCGACGCCGCCGCGTGCCCGTTCGGCGAAGTACGCGGTGAGCTTCGGGAGATCGCTCAACCGGTCCTCGAGTCCGGTGTGCATCGACCCCATGATCACCCGGTTCGGCAGTACCACATGCCCGAGATCAAGCGGTTCCAACAGGTGCGGGTACGCGGTCATCGGTTGTCCTTCCGGAGGGCGTGGATCACTTCGTCGCACCAGGCCGTGAACGACTCCTCGGCGCGGATGCCGCCGCGAAGCACGAGGTACTGGTGCAGTTCACGGCCGCGCAGGGTGGACGGTTTCGGGAAGTCGCGCTGCTGGATACCGCGGTACACCTCGAGCCGGGTGGCGTGCTCGGCCCGATGCCGCTCGACCTCCTTGAGGACGAGTTCAGGCGAGCCTGCCGAGGCCCCGCGGAGCTTCACGCCCAGGCCGTCCCGCAGTACGGCGGGGTCCTCGGGCTCGGCCAGCCAACGGGTCAGCTCCGCCTTCCCGGCCGCGGCGATCCGGTACACCTTCTTGTCCGGACGGCCGTCCTGCGCGATCTCGGTGTGCTTCACCCAGCCGGCCTCGTCCATCCGCCGCAGCACCCGGTAGATCTGCTGGTGGGTGGCCGGCCAGAAGTACCCGATCGAGCGGTCGAACCGCCGGGCCAGCTCGTACCCGGAACCGGCCCGCTCGGTCAGTGCGACCAGGATCGCGTGCTCCAGCGCCATGACCGGAGCCTACCTATGCAACTAGTTGCACTGCACCTGATTGCATCTCAGGTCACATCGTTTGTGCGTACATGGTCTGGGAGAATTGCTTGCAGACGCCTTATATCGACGACCGATGGATTCGGAGTACTTCATGGACGCCCAGGCCCACCCGACGAAGACGACGCTGCCCGGCATCGGCATCCGGTACGACCTGGTCACCGAGTCCGGCAAACACGTGTCGGTGGTGGTGCACAACGACGGGCGGCGGTTCCTCGGGTTCCACAAACCGGAGGACGACGACGAGTGCCAGGCGTCGGTCCCGTTAGGCCCGAGCGACGCGGCGGCGCTCGCGCAGCTGCTGCTCCCGGAGCGGATCGACCCGGTCCGCGGCGAGATCGAGATCGACCTGGTCACCGAACACATCCCGGTCACCGCGCGCTCGCCGTACTCCGGCCGTACTCTCGGCGACACCCAGGCCCGTAGCCGTACGGGCGCGTCGATCGTCGCAGTCCTGCGACGTACCGGCGCGACCCCGTCACCGACACCGGACTTCCGCTTCGCGACCGGCGACACCCTGGTCGTCGTCGGCACCCGCGAGGGCGTCGACGCCGTCGCCGATCTGATCGCGGGGGGCTGAGCATGCACGAGGACATCACGGCGTTGCTGATCGAGCTCGGCGCGGTCATCCTTGCGCTGGGCGTGCTGGGGCGGATCGCCGGGCGGGTCGGCTTCTCGCCGATTCCGCTGTACCTGCTCGCCGGGCTCGCGTTCGGGCACGGCGGCATCCTGCCGCTGGCCGCGAGTGAGGAGTTCGTTGCCACCGGCGCCGAGATCGGCGTCATCCTGCTGCTGTTGCTGCTCGGGCTCGAGTACACGGCGTCGGATCTCGTCGGTACGTTGAAGACGCAGTACGTGTCGGGCGCGGTCGACTTCCTGCTGAACGCGCTGCCTGGCGCGGCCGTGGCGTTGCTGCTCGGCTGGGGTCCGGTGGCCGCGGTCGCGCTGGCCGGTGTCACCTGGATCTCGTCGTCCGGCGTGATCGCGAAGGTGGTCGGCGACCTCGGGCGGCTCGGCAATCGCGAAACGCCTGTGGTGCTGGGGATTCTCGTTCTCGAGGACCTGTCGATGGCGGTCTACCTGCCGATCCTGACGGCGCTGCTCGCCGGTGTCGGGCTGGCCGGCGGGAGCATGACGTTGCTGATCTCGCTCGGTACGGTCAGCGTGGTGCTGTTCGTGGCGCTGCGGTACGGGCGGGTGATCAGCCGGGCCGTGTCGTCGGACAACCCCGAGATGCTGCTGCTCGTCGTACTCGGTCTGACGCTGCTCGTCGCCGGGATCGCGCAGCAGTTGCAGGTGTCGGCGGCGGTCGGGGCGTTCCTGGTCGGGATCGCGTTGTCGGGCGAGGTCGCGCACGGTGCGCGGAACCTGCTCAGCCCGTTGCGGGACCTGTTCGCGGCGGTGTTCTTCGTGTTCTTCGGGTTGAGCACCGACCCGCGGAAGATCCCGCCGGTACTGGCGATCGCGTTCGGGCTGGCCGTACTGACGACGCTCACGAAGATCGCGACCGGCTGGTTCGCGGCCCGCCGCGCCGGCATCTCCACGGCCGGCCGTTGGCGCGCCGGCGGGACGCTGGTCGCCCGCGGCGAGTTCTCGATCGTGATCGCCGGCCTGGCCGTCGGTGTCGAACCGAAGCTCGGCCCGCTGGCCACGGCGTACGTCCTCATCCTGGTGATCCTCGGCCCGGTCGCCGCCCGCTACACCGAGCCGATCGCCCGCCGCCTCGCCCGCAAACGCGCTGTCGCCGGCGACGCCACAGCCGCCGAGGCTCCGGGCGCCGAAGTCCCGCCCGCCGAGCGCCTGGACGACCCCGCCGGCACTCCGAGGTGACGGACCGCCGCCTCAGCCGCAAACCCACACCTGCCGGCGCTCCGAGGTGAGCGGACCGCCACCACGCATCAACCTCGCCCGTAGACCGCGCCGGCGCCGCTCCTGAGCGCGGCGGCGCGCGCGACGCCTAGGTTGGTGAGTGGCTGGCGTCCGCTCACAACGTGAGCAGGCCGGCCTCGTGGTCGAGCAGTGCGCGTTTGCGTTCGATGCCGCCGCCGTAGCCGGTCAGGCTGCCGGTGGACCCGACCAGCCGGTGGCACGGGACGATGATGCTGATCGGGTTCTTCCCGTTCGCCAGCCCGACCGCCCGCGCCGACTGCGGCTTCAGCCCGAGCGCGTCCGCGAGCCCGCCGTACGTGGTGGTCTCGCCGTACGGGATGTCCTGCAACGCGGTCCAGATCCGCCGCTGGAACGCCGTACCGACGAGCTGGAGCGGTACGTCGAACACGGTCCGTCCGTGGTGGAAGTACTCGTCCAACTGCTCCGCGACCGCGGGCAGGATCGCGTCGTCACGGTCGCCGAACGTCGCCTCGTCGGGCCGGTACCGCTGCTGGTCCATGTACAACCCGGTCAGCTCACCCGCGTCGGTGCCCACGAGCGTGAGCGGGCCGACCGGGCTGTCGACGACGGCGTACGTCACCGGATGGACTCCCACTGCGCGCGGTCGATCCGGTAGAACACGTGCCGCTTCAGCCGGTGCCCGTCCTCGATCCGCGGGTGGTCGAAGTCGCCGGCCTCGTCGTGCCGCATGCCGATCCGCTGCATCACCCGCTGGGACGGCACGTTCGTGGTCGCGGTGAACGAGACGATCTCGTCCAGCCCGGCCGGGCCGAACCCGTACCCGAGCGCCGCCCGGGCCGCCTCGGTCGCATAACCGTTGCCCCAGGCCCCCTTCGCGAGGCGCCAGCCGATCTCGACGGCGGGCATGAAGTGGGCCTCGAAGCTCGGCACCGACAGCCCGGTGAACCCGATGAACTCACCGGTCTCCTGCACCTCGAGCGCCCACAACCCCCAGCCACGCTCCTCGATCAGCGGCATGTTCCGGTCGATCAGCCCGTCGCTCTGCTCCCGGGTCTGCGGCGCCGGGAAGTGCTCCATCACGGCGGGATCGGCGTTCAGGGCGGCGTACGGCTCGCGGTCGGAATCGCGCCACTGGCGCAGCAGGAGACGGTCGGTGGTCAGTTCAGTCATGCTCGCTCCGGGGCAGTTGGATCACCTGGTACGTCACGTCGTCGGCGGCCGGGATCTTGTTGATCGGGTGGTCACCGGTGGCCCACAGGTACTGCACGGCATACGCACGCCAAGGCCGCCACGCACGGGCGTGGTCGGTCAGTGGTTTGGGGGCCTCGGGCAAGCCTAGGTCACGGGCGGCGTAGCGGATACCGAGATCGCTGGCCACGAAGGCGTCCGGGTCACCGAGTGCGCGCATCGCGATCGACTCGACCGTCCACGGGCCGATGCCGGGCAGCGCGCTCAGCTGCTCGCGGGCGCGGTCCCAGTCGGCGCCGGCACCGAGGTCGATCTCCCCGTTCGCGAGCGTACCGATCAGCGTGGTGAGCGTGGTCCGGCGAGACTTCGGGAACTTGAGGCTCTCCGGGTCGAGGCCAGCGAGCGCCTGCATGGTCGGGAACAGGTGCGTGAGGCCACCACCCGGGTCCTCGATCGGCTCGCCGTGCTGGAGGACGAGACGGTGTGCATGCGTACGAGCTGCGGCGGTGGACACCTGCTGGCCGAGCACAGCGCGGACGGCGAACTCCTCGCCGTCGACAGTGTGCGGTACACGGCGGCCGGGAGCTTTCGCGATCAGCGGCGCGAGGACGGGATCCTCGCCGAGCAGGTCGTCGACGGCGATCGGGTCCGCGTCCAGGTCGAGCATCCGGCGGCAGCGGCTGATCGCGATCGCGAGGTCGCGCTGGTCGGTGAGCGACAGCTGGCAGGCGATGTGGTCGGGCATCGGCTTGAAGGCGACCACACCGTGACCGTGCGGGAGCCGGAGCGTACGGCGGTAGTGGCCGTCGCGCCATTCCTCCACGCCTGGTACGCCGGTCGCGATCAGGTGCCCGAACAGGTTGTCCGGCGTCAACGGCGCGCGGAACGGGAGCCGCAGCGAGATCGTGCCGGGCGTAGCGGCCGACGTACCCTTGCGGGCTCGACGGCGGAGCTCCGTCGGGGCGAGGGCGAAGACTTCCTGCACGGTCTCGTTGAACGTACGTACGCTGGCGAAGCCGGCCGCGAACGCGACGTCGGCCATCTGCAGCTCACTCGTCTCGATCAACAGCCGGGCCGTCTGTGCGCGCTGCGCGCGGGCGAGCGCCAACGGGCCGGCACCGAGCTCGGCGAGCAGTTGCCGCTGCACCTGACGCACGCTGTAACCGAGGCGCGCGGCCAGTCCTGGTACGCCGTCGCGGTCGACGACGCCGTCCGCGATCAGCCGCATCGCGCGGGCGACCAGGTCGGCGCGGTCGTTCCACTCCGGCGACCCCGGGCTCGCGTCCGGCCGGCAGCGCTTGCAGGCGCGGAACCCGGCCTGCTGCGCGGCGGCCGCGCTCGGGTAGAACCGCATGTTCTCGACCTTCGGCGGCACCACCGGACAACTCGGCCGGCAGTAGATCTTCGTGGTCAGCACCGCGGTGAAGAACCACCCGTCGAACCGCGCGTCCTTCGACTGAACCGCGCGGACGCATCGCTCCCTGCACTCGTACACGCCCTCCAGCATCCCCGGCGCCACCGACAATCACTAGCGGATTTACGACATGGAGGTGGCGGGCCGGTTCGCGGATTTGCGACGGGAGGATCCGGTGGCGGATTCTCGCCAGCTTCCAGATGTCCGGCCCGTTGAGATTGAAACATGAACGAACTACTTGGCAAGAAGGCACTGGTGACCGGTGGCAGCCGCGGGATCGGGGCGGCGACCGCTCTGGCGCTGGCGGAGCGAGGGGCCGATGTCGCGATCACCTACAGCTCGTCGGTGGATGCGGCAGCGACCGTGGTGAAGGAGATCGAGGCGTTGGGGCGGCGCGGGGTCGCGTTCGCGGTCGATGCGGGTGATGCGGTGGCGGCCGCGGAGGGCGTACGGCGGGCCGCGGAAACCCTTGGTGGGTTGGACATCCTCGTCAACAACGCGGGCGTCGGCGCGATCGCCCCGATGACCGACCTGTCGCTCGAGGACGTGGACCGGGTCCTCGCGGTCAACATCCGCGGGGTGTTCGCGACCACGCAGGCCGCCGTACCGCTGCTGTCCGACGGCGCCCGCGTGATCCACCTGGGCAGCTGCGTCGCCGGCCGGGTGCCGTTCGCCGGCATGACGCTGTACGCGATGAGCAAGTCCGCACTGACCGGCCTGAGCAGGGCACTCGCCCGCGAACTCGGCCCCCGCAACATCACCTCGAACGTCGTCCAGCCCGGCCCGATCGACACCGACATGAACCCCGCCGACGCCCCCTCGGCCGAACCCCAACTCACCAACCTCGCCATCCCCCGCTTCGGCACCCCCACCGAGGTGGCCGCCGCCATCACCTACCTGGCCGGCCCCCAAACCGCCTACCTGACCGGCACCGAACTGACCATCGACGGCGGCCACACCGCCTGAGGTACCTAAGAACAGGAGGTACTCCCAACAGAGGTAGTGCACCCAAGCCTGACTCGCTCGACGCGTACGCCGTCTCAGGGGTGCACTACCTGTCGTTAGGACCCGCACTTGCCGACGACTGTCGTCCGGCAAGGGCTGGGGCGGTCCGAACCGTTGACAGAGTGCCGGACGCGCGGGAGACTGCGGGGGATTTGAACGTTCAAACCCCCGTGGGAGGTCTTGTGGCTACGTTGAAGCAGGTGGCCGCCCACGCCGAGGTGTCCGTGCAGACGGTGTCGAATGCACTGAACGCACCGCATCGGCTGCGGGCGGACACGCTCGAACGGGTGAACCGGTCGATCGAACTGCTCAACTACCGGCCCAATCGTAACGCCCGCAGTCTGCGGACCAGTGCGGTCGAGCTGATCGGGTACTGCGTGCCGAACTGGCCGAACCAGACCCACCTGGTGATGGACCAGTTCCTGCACGCGCTCTGCGCCGCCGCGGAACGTACCGGCCGGCACATCCTGCTGTTCACCGCACCACCAGGTGTCGACGGCATGCCGACGTACGACGACCTGCACGCGCGGCGGATGGTCGACGGGTTCGTGCTGTCGCAGACCGAGACGCACGACCCGCGGCACGGGTGGCTGAAGGAACAGGGCATCCCGTTCGTCAGCTTCGGCCGCGTCTGGAAGCAGTCGACGCAACCCGGCCCGTGGGTGGACGTCGACGGTGCGACCGGTTCCGCGATCGCGGTGCGGCATCTGTACGAGACCGGTCGCCGCCGGATCGCCTTCCTGGGCTGGCCGAAGTCGTCCGGGCTGGCCGAGGACCGCGTCGCCGGTTGGCGGAACGCCTGCAAGAGCCTCGGTCTGCCGACCGGCGGACTGTCCGTGCGGTGCCGCGAGGACAGCATCGACGAAGGTGCCGCGGCGACCGCGAAGCTGCTCGACTCCGGCCGCGAGCTCGACGGGATCGTTGCCCTGAGCGACGTTCTCGCCCTCGGCGCGCTCCGCGAGCTGACCGCGCGCGGGATCCGGCCGGGCCGCGACCTCGGCGTCGTCGGGTACGACGACTCGCCGCTGGCCGAGGTCGTCTCCCCCGGCCTGACCAGCCTCCGGCAGCCGATGGACCGGATCGCGGAGGAACTGATCACGATCCTCACCGGCGACCAGCAGCCCACCGAACGGCTGCTGCTGCCCGAACTGGTGATCAGGGGCAGCTCCGCCCCTGGCTGACCCGGCGCTCCCCCCGGCGCCGCGAGAAGGAGGAACCGCCATGACTCCCGATCCAACCAACCGAAGTAGCCGAGGCAGTACGCCCCCGCTCCGGCGCCGGACAGTCCGGCGCAGGCCGGTCGGCCGCGCTGTCGGCGTGGCGCTGCTCGCCACGGCAACCGTCCTCGCCGGCTCCGCCTCGGCGCTCGCGGGCCCATCCATCACCGACACCGCAACGAACCCAGCCGCTGGCACCACCTCAGCGCAAGCCGCCGCGGGCGGCTCGTCCGAGCTCTCCGAGACCACTCGCCTGCAGGATCGGCGGTCGCTGGTGGTTGGGGATCGCGCTTACGCGATGGGTGACGAGAGCGGGCTCTATCCCGCCGCGGGCTGGCATGTGCGGGGTGAGATGGGTGGGTTCTGGTCGCAGCCGATCAAGCTCCTCGACGGGATCTGGTTCGGGCTCGACGGGAACTGGCTCGGCAAACAGGTCCCGGCCACGAAGTACACCAGCGGCCACGGCTACAGCCGGATCGACTACCCCGGCGCCGTCGACGTACGCCGTACCGACTTCGTCCCGGACGGCATCCGCGCGACGCTGGTCGGCCTGACGTTCAGTTCGAGTACGACCAAGACCGTCAAGCTGAACGTCGACGCCCACTCCGAGCTGATGCAGCCGTACCCGTGGGACTGGACCTCCCCGAACGCGATCGACGCCAACCTGCCGGACACCGGTGACTTCGTCGACGGCGCGCTCCGGTTCCGCGAGCAGGGCACCCCGGCGTACCCGAACGCGAAGCCGCACGACTTCGCCGCCTTCGTCGGATCGTCCCTGCGTCCGGCGAGCTACCAGCCCGGCGCGGACCATCGCGGCCCGCAGAGCCCGGCGGTGATCTGCCCGAAGGACGGCACGACTCCCGCCCGCTGCGACGACTCGCTGAGCGGCAAAGGCACCGGCGGCGGGCTCACGTACGACGTACCGCTGAAGGCCGGCGAGCAGAAGACGATCTGGTTCGCCGTGGCCGGATCGGACCAGGGCAGCAAGGCCGCCCAGAGCGAGTACCGCAAGGCGCTCAGCAACCCCGACATGTTGCTGCGGGCAAAGACCGCGGCACGGCAGCAGATCGACTCGCAGTCCGCAGTGGACCTTCCTGGTGATCGTCTCCTGCAGCAGAGCGTCGAGTGGAGCAAGCAGAACCTCGCGGACTCGGTCCAGCAGGCGAACAACCTGCAGATCCGCGACGTCAACGAGGGCAAGGACTACCCGGCGTCGCTCGGTACGGTACCGACCGCCCGCTGGTTCGGTGCGGGATTCCCGGACTACCCGTGGCTGTTCGCCACCGACGGCGAGTACACCGCGTTCGCCGCCGTCGCCGCCGGTCAGTTCGACACGGTCAAGGAGCATCTCGAAGCGCTCCGCGACGTCAGCGATCTCCTGAACAACCGCAGCGGCAAGGTCGCACACGAGGTCACGCCGACCGGCGACGTGTACTTCGGTTCGAACCAGAGCGCCGGCAACACCGACGAGACGGTGAAGTTCCCGAGTACGGTCGCGCTGCTGTGGCGCTGGACGGGTGACAACAAGTTCCGCGACGAGATGTACGACTTCTCCGTACGGAACCTCCAGTACATCTACAGGACCCTCGACAAGGACGGCGACGGCTGGCCCGAGGGTCTGGCCAACGTCGAGCGCGCCGGCATGGGCGTGGAGAAGCTCGACAGCACCGTGTACCTGGCTCGCGGCCTGCGCGATCTGGCCGACCTCGCGGCGTCCAAGCACGACACCAAGACCGAGAACTGGGCGACCGCCAAGGCGAACGACCTCGAGTCCCGGTTCGAGGCGCAGTGGTGGGTACCGCAGGCGATGGGGTACGCCGACTCGATCGACGACCCGGCCAACCCGGCGAACGACAACACCCCGATCTTCCAGCGGCACTGGATCGGTGTCACGCCGATGGAGGCGGTCCTGACCCGTCCGGGCAACACCTCTCCGCTGGCCTCGGCCGCGCACGCGAACGTCGCGCTGGACCAGCGCGAAACCGCTTGCTACACAGGCGAATTCGGCCTCTTCCACACCGGGACCGGACCGACCTCGGACCCGAAGGGCAACCCGGGCGCGTCCTGCGACGGCGTGGTGTCGCAGGTGCCGAGCGAGCGCAGCATCTTCGGCCTGAACACGTCGATCATGGCGGTTGCGGAGGGCAACTTCGGCCGCCTCGGCCCGAAGCAGCAGCGGGTCTACACGACCGGCAACGCGCGGATCCAGCTCGACCCGTCGGTCTGGGAGACGCCGGGCGCGATGCCGGAGATCGCCCCGTCGCCGGACTCCCCCGCGAACATCGGCCGCGCGTTCTACGACCGTTCGATGGCGCTGCAGGCGTGGGGTACGTACGGCATCCTCTGGCCGGTCGTCCACCAGCAACTCGGTGTCGACCCGGACCTCGGCCACGGGCGGATCTCCGTCGTACCGCAGCTCCCGGCCGGTCAGCCGAAGGTGGCCGGTAGCAACATCCGGGTCGGCGGCGGCGCCGTCGACGTGTCCGCACGCCTTGCAGGTAAGGCGTTGTCGACCGATGTGACGATGAAGGGCGTCGACGCGGCGCTCACCGTCGGCGCCGTACTGCCGTCCGGTGCGACGGTGAAGAGCGTGACGGTCAACGGTCACGCGGCACAGTACAAGTTGGTCGAGACCAGCCGCGGCACGCAGGTACAGGTGCCCGGTACAGGCTCTCGGACCGAGCTGAGGATCGTGCTCGGCTGAGAGAACCCCCACCCAGAACCCCGAGGTCGCCCAGCGGCCTCGGGGTTCTGCTTTCGGCACTGACCAGTTCCGCTGCAGACAGAGGGGCGGGCCCCTCCGAGTATGAGTCGGAGGGGCCCGCGCAACTGAAGGAAAGTGACGTCTCCAGTTTCCCGATACGGGTCCGTGGAGGCCGGCAGACCCCGTCACCGGTCTACCTCGGTGGGGATCCCCACCGCGAGGGCTCTCGGTTTCCGTTCGACCCGCCGCCCCGATCCGAAGCAGCGTGTCGACATTTCTACCGCCGTCGATAGGGTCGGCACAAGCCTTTCCAGGCAACAGATTCGGTCGTCCACAGTGATCGCGCAGCCATCCACAGAAACGGCCGCAGTTATGCACACCCCCTGTGCATAACGTGTCTTAGCCCTTAGGTGGTTTGAGCGCCATCGGTTGCAGGATGCGATAGCCGGCGTACAGACCGAGTGCACTGACGGCCAGCACCGCGGGTACGGCGATCGCGAGCGGTGGCCGTCGGTAGCCGGTGTTCTCGAGTACGTTCGCGATCCATTGGGCGACCAACAGGAACTCGGCCGCCGCGGCGGGCAGCACCGTCAGCGGCAGCATCAGGAGACTGCGCCAGAACCCGAGCCGGGCGAACGTGATGCCGAGCAGCCAACCGGTCACCTCGTGCGACAGGATCAGCAGGAAGAACTCGGCGAACACCAGGCCGGACTGCGACGGGTCGGTGAACAGGTGCGGGTTGGTCAGCTTGTCGGTCCAGCCCTGCCATCCGTAGAGCAAGCGTTCCAGCTGATAGACGAGCACCCAGAGCACGGAGGTCGCGGCCGCGGCGCCGGTCAGGTAGATGCTCGCGGCAACCGAGAACATCCGCCGGGTGAGACCGTGCGAGACCAGCAAGGAGAAGTACGCCGGGGTGATCGTGAGGCCGATCGCGAGCGAGAAGTACTTCGGGGACTGGGTCGCGTAGTCCCACGCACTCGTGTGGATGCCACCGGACAGCGACTGGATGACGAGTCCGCCGAAGAACATCGCGACGACCATCACGGCCCAGTACCCGGTCAGCATCGGACGGAGGCCGATCATCATCGACCACACCGCCAGCTTGAGCCGGCCCCCAGTCGTGACACCCCGCGGCAGCACAGCTGCAGTACTCATCACTTGACCCCCGTCAGATGAACGAACAGGTCCTGTAGGCCGACCGGACCTACCTCCAGGCCGGCGGACGCGGCCTGGGCGAGCAGGGCCGGGTCGAGGTCGCCGAGGACCGTGGTGGACTTGGTACCGCCGAGGCGCTCCTCCGCGAGCACGGTGAAGCCTGCGGTGAACTCGTCGACCGCCGCGGCCGGGCCGACGATCGAGGCGCCGCGGCCGCGCAGCGCGTCCACCGGCGACTGCGTGACGAGCCGGCCCTGGTCGAGGATCACGACCTCCTCGAGCATCGGGCTGACCTCGCTGACCAGGTGCGTGGAGAGCACGATCGTCCGCGGCACCTCGACGTAGTCGGCGAGCAGCACGTCGTAGAACAGGTTCCGCGACGGTACGTCCATCCCCAGGTAGCTCTCGTCGAAGATCGTCAGCGGCGCGCGGCTGGCCAGACCGACGACGACGCCGAGCGCGGACTTCTTACCGCGGGACAGCTTCTGGATCTTCTTGTTCTGCGGGATCTCGAAGCGTTCCACCAGCTCGGTGGCCAGGTCGGCGTCCCAGTACGGGCGGAGCGCGGCGGCGAGGCGGAGCGCGTACTTCACCGGCACGCTGTCGGGTACGTCGCCGGACTCCCGGATCAGGCACAACCGGCTGGTGACGATGGCGTTCTCGTACGGTTCCTGCGCCGGGCCCAGGTCGCCGCCCTCGATCAGCACCCGCCCCTCGTCCGGCCGCCGGAACCCGGCCAGGGTCGCGGCCAGTGTGCTCTTCCCGGAGCCGTTCCGGCCGAGCAGCCCGTGGATCTTCCCCGGCGCCAGCCGCAGGTCGAGCCGGTCCAACGCCGGCACCCCGGCGAACCGGACCGACAGGTTCTCGGTCCGCACTGTGAGGGCGGTGGTCATCAAGCGTCTCCGTAGGAGCGGACGTGCTGCAGGATGTCTTTGAGCGGGATGCCGATCGCCTTCGCCTCGCGGACCATCGGGTCGACGACGTCAGCGAAGAACGAGTCGCGGCGGGCGGTGCGGAGCAGGTCGCGGGCGTTCGGGGCGACGAACATGCCGATCCCGCGCTTCTTGTAGAGGATCCCGTCGTCGACCAACTGGGCGAAACCCTTGGCCGCGGTGGCCGGGTTGATCCGGTAGAAGGCGGCGTACTGGTTGGTCGACATCACCTGCTCGTCCTCGGCCAGCGCGCCGCTGACGATGTCGTTCTTGATCTGCTCGGCGATCTGCAGATAGATCGGACTCCGGTCGTCGAACATCCCCCACCCCCCTTCCTCGGTTCTTCAGTTGAGCGACGAACCGTAGCACCGGGCGGGGTTCATCCCGCGGCTGCGGCTTGCTGGAGAGATTTCTTCAGTGCCGGTACGGCGGGACCGACGCGGATCGCGAGTTGCGCGAGGCGGTCCTTGTGGCGGGTGCGCTGTTCCTTGGTGACGACCGTACGGAGATCCGCTGTCGCCGCGAGTACGACGACGGACGCGTCGCGGAGGTCCACACGGGACACCAGGCGCGACGGGCGGAGCGTGTCCTGTGCGGCCCGCAGGACGTGACGTCGTACGAGGGGATGCCGGAGCGTGATGCGGTCCGCCGGGAAGATCCCGAGCACCCGGCGCGGCTCCACCTTGATCAGGTGATCCCGGGCGAGTTCGTCGCGCACCCGCCGTACGGTCGCGCCTCCCCGCCGATCGATCCAGTGTCGCCAGCGCCGCGGACCCACCGCCCGCAACTCCTCCAGCACCTCCGCCACCACCGGATCCCGCGGCACCACCCCAGCCGCCACCCGAACCCGCCCACCCTCATCCACCACATTCCCACCCAACTGCAACTCCACCAACACCGCCGCCCGCAACACCTTCCCCAACTTGGACCTCGCGGTCAACAGGGACCGTTCCGGATCGTAGGCAAGCAGAAAAACCCTCGCAGCCAAGGACTCCGGCATCTGAGTGTTGCCAAGAGCAACCACCCGCCCGGCAGTTCGGGACGGACCGCCCGGCGCTCCGGTTCGCCCGCTCGCCTGTCGGCCGGCAGCTCGACTGCGACCGGCGGATCCGGCCGGGCCGGCCGGTAGCCGTGGGCCCGGACGCTGCTGTGCTCCGAGGCGCTGGGACCGGCGCCCTGTGCCGGCCGACTCGGATCGGCCTGTGCTTCTACTCATCGTCTTCCTCCTTGGGCGGGCGGCCTGGGCGGCGTTGTTTGGTGACGCCGGCCGGGAGGCGGCCGGCTTCTGCCAGGGCGCGGCGGAGCAGGTACTCGATCTGGGCGTTGGTGCTGCGCAGGTCGTCGTTCGCCCACCGGGCGAGGGCGTCGTGCACCGCGGGATCCAGCCGGAGCAGGATCTTCTTGCGTTCGACAGCCACGGCGGGCCGCTTACTGGTACAGCGAGCCGGTGTTGACGACGGGCTGCGCGTCCCGGTCGCCGCACAGCACCACCATCAGGTTGCTGACCATGGTCGCCTTGCGCTCCTCGTCCAACTCGACCACCTCGTGCTCGGACAGCCGGTCCAGCGCCAGCTCGACCATGCCGACCGCACCCTCGACGATCCGCTGCCGGGCCGCGACCACCGCACCGGCCTGCTGGCGGCGCAGCATCGCCTGGGCGATCTCCGGCGCGTACGCCAGGTGCGTGATCCGGGACTCGATCACCCGCACGCCGGCCGCGTGCACCCGGGCACCGATCTCGGCGGACAGCTTCTCGGTGATCTCGTCCGTACTGTCCCGCAGCGACAGCACTTCCTCCTCGGAGTGCACGTCGTACGGATAACTGTTCGCGATGTGCCGGACCGCGGTCTCGGTCTGGATCGCGACGAACTCGACGAAGTCGTCCACCTCGAACATCGCCTGCGCGGTGTCCTCGACCTGCCACACGACCACCGCCGCGATCTCGATCGGGTTGCCGTCGGCATCGTTGACCTTGGCAACCGCGGTCTCGTGGTTGCGGATCCGGGTGGACACCTCCCGCCGGGTCGCGATCGGCACCACCCAGCGCAGGCCGGTGGTCCGAACGGTTCCGGCGTACTGCCCGAGCAGCTGCAACACCCGCGCGCGGCCCGGCGACACCGCGGTCAGCCCGGCGGCGACGATCACGGCAGCCAGGACGATGAGCACCCCGAGCCCGACGATCCAGCCGTTCCCGGCACCGAGGACGAACACCACGACGGCGAGCACCGCCAGCACCAGCACCAGACCCGCGAACGGCCACCCGTTCCGCTCCCAGCCGGCCCGCTCGGTCACCTTCGGCGCCGGCATCTCCACCACGACATCCACCATCACAAGCTCCTCTCGAATAGCTAGAAGGTAGCAAAGTGATATCACTTTTAGCAAGCGCGAGAACCGAACGACAGGAGGTGTCCTGTTTCCGCGGCGGCTTTCCGGTCCGCTCAGGCGGGAATCGGCCGGCGGTTGGGCGCAGACCTCCTGTCGTCAGGGCAGGCGGGTGGCGAGGGAGTCGAGGTGGGACTGCCACTCGGTGGAGTGGGAGTTGGGGAGGGGGTCGATGGCGGACGGGCCCCAGGCGTGGATCGGGCGGATGCCGTGGAGGGCGTTGACGAGCCAGGCTTCGTCGGTCGCCTGCAGGGCTTGCGGGGTGACGGGGTGTTCGGAGACCTCGATGCCCTGAGCTGCGGCGATGCGGCGGAGGAGGGCGGCGGTGACGGACGGGAGCAGCGGGCGGTCGGACGGCGGGAAGCAGAGGGTGTCGCCCTCCCACCAAGCGAGGGCGGAGTAGGCCGCCTCGAGCACCGTGCCGTCCGTGTCCAGCAGCAGGATCTCGTCCGCGCGGTCCGGTGCGCTCTCCCGGAGCTTGCCGAGCAACTCCAGATCAGGACCCTTCACCCGCGGCGCCGTGCGCGGATCCGGCCCCTCGTGTACGGCAACGCGCACCCGGCCCCCAACCGGCGGCGCGGGCCGCAACTGCACAGCCAGTTCACCGGAGGCGGGTAGTTCGAAGCGGGGGAACCAGCGGCCGAAGCCCGGGAGCCGGGCGATCTGTTCCTCCCAGAAGCGTTCGGCCGGGACACCCGCGGCCGCGCACGACCCGACGAACCGGTCGCGATGCAGTTCCAGCCCCCGAACCTTGCCATTGGCAACCAGAAACGAATCCGCCACCAGCAGCTCACCCATGTCCCCCAGCCTTTCCGCCGACGGCAGCCGTTGCCTTCAGCACCATTTCGTCGTACTCCGCGACCGGGTCCGAGTCGAGCACGATCGCACCCCCGGCCCCGATCACGGTCGCGTCCGGCGTCAGTACCGCCGTCCGGATCACCACGCTCAGGTCCGCCCGCCCGTCCACGGTCAGGTAGCCGAGCGCACCGGAGTACACCCCACGTGCGCTCGACTCGAGTTCGTCGATGATCTGCATGGTGCGGATCTTCGGCGCCCCGGTCATCGACCCCGGCGGGAAACACGCCCGGACGGCGTCCACGGCGGTCACCCCGTCGCGCAGCCGCCCGCGAACCGTCGTCACCAACTGGTGCACCGTGCGGTAGCTCTCGACCTGCATCAGCTGCGGGACGTTAACGGTCCCGGGCTCGCTCACCCGGCCGAGGTCGTTGCGGATCAGGTCGACGATCATCAGGTTCTCGGCGCGGGTCTTGTCGTCCTCGGCGAGCGCCTTCGCGGCCAGCTGGTCCTGCACCGGGTCCGGGTCGCGTGGCGCGGTGCCCTTGATCGGGCGGCACTCGGCCCACCCGTCGGCGTCGACGGTCAGGAACCGTTCCGGCGAGGAGCTCGCGATCGCAAGGTCGCCGTACCGGAGGAAGGCCGCGTACGGCGCCGGGTTCGCGGAGCGTTGCCAGCGGAAGAACTCGAACGGGTCCGGTACGGCGGGCAGCCGGACCCGGTTCGTCAGGTTGACCTCGTACGTCTCCCCCGCCTCGAGCTCGGCCAGCACCCGCGCGATGCCGGCGAGGTACGTCGTCCGGTCCTGCTCGAGGTGTGCCTCCAGGTCGAGGCGCGCGATCGCGGGCGCGTCGACCCAGCCCATCCACCAGGCCGCCGCGGCCGCCTCGGCCCGGTCCAGCCAGTCACCGCCGTCACCTCCGGGACCGCCGCCGAGCGCCACCAGGTACGTACGGTCGTTGTCGTGGTCGATGACGACGAACCGGTTCGCCCAGATCCACAGCGCGTCCGGCGTCGGCGCCCGGTACACGTCCTGCCCGCCGGTGAGGGCCTTCAGCTCGTACCCGAAGTACCCGACGTAGCCGCCGCAGAACAGCCCGGCGAGCTCGGCCGGCGGCTGCGCGGAGTGTGACGCCAACAGCTCGTTCAGCTCGGCGAACACGTCACCGTCGGCGACGTCGCGGGTGATCACGTCCACGCCGATCGACGTGCCGAGGACGGAGACCCGACGCGGCAACCTGTCCGTGAGGCTGCCGTCGAGCCAGTACGCAACCGGTTCAGCAGCCAGCAGCTCGCGGTAGACCGTCTCACCGTCGAGCGCCCGGTCAAGCGTCCGGACGGACCAGCGCAGTGCACTCACAAGCACACGTTACCGACTCAGACAGTCAGCGCCACCTTGGTTCGCATCGCGGTGATCCGGCGGATCGGGATCGCCACCTCGAGGCCGTCCTTCGACTCGGCCCGGTCCGCGAGCCAGGCCGCGGCGGTGTCCCGCCGTACGTCGGGCGTACCGGGCAGGTACAGCGCGTTGACGAGCCGGAGGGCGTCGTCGCGGCTGCGGATCATGTACACGTACCGCTCGCGCTGGCTCTCCATCACGTCGAAACCGGCGTGATGGAGCTGGTCCTTCAACTCGGTGATCTCGCCGCCGGCCGGGAACTGCGGCGTCGACCGCAGCCGTGTGGTGAGCCCGCTCAGCGTCCGGATGTCACCGCGCCGCAGCGGCCGTACGGCGGGCACGATCGCGGCCAGTACGCCGCCGCGCCGCAGCACCCGGGCCGCCTCGTGCAGCACGTCCGGGAGCGGCTGCAGGACCATCAGCCCCATCGAGCAGGTGACGACGTCGAAGACCTCGTTCGCGAACGGGAGGTGCAGCGCGTCCGCCCGTACCTTCGGGCCCGGCGCACCGGCGAGCTGGGCCGCGTTGTTGTCCACGCCGACGACCCAGCGTCCGTACAGCTCCCGGGCGACCGGCCCGTTCCCGCAGGCCAGGTCGAGGATCCGGCGCGCTTCACCGGACACCGCCCGGACCAGCCAGCGGTACGGCGTATGGTCGCCTGCCACGGCACGGGACAGCAACGCCTCCGTGCTTCCGGGTGCGGCGGTATGGAACTCCCGCAGGTACTGCGGCCAATCGACAGGATTCTCAGACATCGCGGCCCGACGCTACCGGCAGAACACCCGATGTACCGCATCGGGTGCGCTGCGTTAACAGAGAGTTGAGGTCACCTAGACCCGGCTGACGAAGATGTGGCCGGCGGTCTCGTCGCTGATCACGCCGCCGGCTTCGCGGCTGCCGACCAGTACGCCCTCGGCGTCCAGGGTCGAGTCCACCTCGCGACCGGGCAGGGCCCCGGCCTTCCGCAGCACGGCCATCGCGCCGTCGTCGGTCTGCACCGGCTCGGCGATCCGGCGGACCAGCACCCGTACGCTCTCCCCGGTCGCGGTGTCGAGTACCTGGTCGAGCGGCTCGACGCCGATCCGGAAGTCCTCGATACCGCTCGCCTGGCTGCTGGTCTGCAGCTCCTCCAGGCCCGGGATCGGGTTTCCGTACGGCGACTCGGTCGGGTTGCCGAGCAGCTGCAGCAGCCGCAGCTCGACGGCGTCGCTCATCACGTGCTCCCAGCGGCAGGCCTCGGCGTGCACGTCCTCCCACTCGAGCCCGATCACGTCGACCAACAACCGCTCGGCCAGCCGGTGCTTGCGCATCACCCGGACCGCCTGCTTGCGGCCGACGTCGGTGAGCTCCAGGTGGCGGTCGCCCTCCACCTTGATCAGACCGTCGCGTTCCATCCGCGCGACCGTCTGACTGACCGTCGGACCGGACTGGTGCAACCGCTCGGCGATCCGTGCCCGCAGCGGCACGATGCCTTCTTCTTCCAGTTCGTAGACGGTCCGCAGGTACATCTCGGTGGTATCGATCAGGTCGCTCACGACAACCATTCTCACCTATGTAGGCAAGCCTTACCCAATCGCAGCGGGTACCGGCGGAGGATGAGCCTGGTGACAGCACTGATGTGGTTCCGGCGTGATCTCCGGCTGACCGACAACCCTGCCCTGCTGGACGCAGCCGCCTCCGGCGGGGTCCTCGGTCTGTTCGTGCTGGATCCGTTGCTGTGGGGGCGATCCGGCGATCCACGTCGCGAGTACCTGGCCGCGTCGTTGCGCAGTCTGTCCGACTCGATGGGCGGGCGGCTGGTGGTACGGCGAGGTGATCCGGCCGTCGTCGTACCTGCCGTCGCGGAAGAAATCGGTGCGTCAAGTGTGCACATCAGCGCGGACTATGCGCCGTACGGACAGAAACGCGACGAAGAAGTTGAAGCCGCATTGAGGTGCCCGTTGGTGCGGACCGGTTCGCCGTACGCCGTCGCGCCGGGGCGGATCCGCAACCAGCAGGGCCGGCCGTACCAGGTTTTCACGCCGTACTTCAGGGCCTGGCTGGCCCACGGGTGGCGGCCGCCGGTTGCAGCGGCCGACGTGACGTGGGTCGAGGCCGCGAGCGAAAAGCTACCGGTCGGCTCGATCGAAGCTGGGGAAGCCGTGGCGCTTGAACGGTGGCGTTCCTATGACCCCGCCGGGTACGAGGACGAGCGGGACCGGCCTGATCTGGACAGTACGTCGCGGATGTCGATCCCGTTGAAGTACGGGGAGATCCACCCGCGGACGATGCTCGCCGGCTTGGAAAGCGAGGCGTACCGCCGGGAGCTCGCGTGGCGGGAGTTCTGCGCGGACCTGCTTGCCCGGCACCCGCACGCTGCGTGGCAACCGTTGCGGCCCGAGTTCGAGAGGATGCAGTACGACGAACCGGGCGAACTGTTCGACGCGTGGTGCGCCGGGCGGACCGGGTTCCCGTTCGTGGACGCGGGGATGCGTCAGCTCGCGGAGACCGGATTCATGCACAACCGGGTACGCATGGTGGTCGCGTCGTTCCTCGTCAAGGATCTGCACGTCCACTGGAAGTACGGTGCGCGCTGGTTCATGCGTTCGCTGCGCGACGGCGACCTCGCCTCGAACGCGTTGAACTGGCAGTGGGTGGCCGGCTGCGGCGCGGACGCGGCGCCGTACTTCCGGATCTTCAACCCCGTCGGCCAAGGACTCAAGTTCGACCCCGACGGCGCCTACGTACGCCGCTGGATCCCGGAACTGCGGCACCTCGACGGCAAGACCGCCCACGAGCCGTGGAAGTACGACGCCCCGGGCTATCCGACCCCGGTCGTCGATCACGCCGAGGCCCGGCGCGAGGCGCTCCGCCGGTACGACGCGATCCGGTCTTGACGTCTGCTTGGACCATAGCTCTATAGTGCTAGTTACCTAGATGAATGAGGTAACTGATGATCGAGTTCCATCTGGACGGCCGGTCGGGGGTCTCGCCGTACCAGCAGATCGTGCAGCAGGTCCGGAACGCGTTGCGGCTCGGACTGCTGCGCGAGGGTGACCAGCTGCCGACCGTGAAGGACGTCGTCGCGGCGCTGGCGATCAACCCGAACACCGTGCTCAAGGCGTACCGCGAGCTCGAGCACGAGGGCCTGGTCCAGGCCCGCCCCGGGCGCGGCACGTTCGTCACCCGCACCCTCACCGACAACTCGCTGGCCGCCCACGGCCCGCTCCGCCAGGACCTGCGCCGCTGGCTGGCCAAGGCCCGCAAGGCAGGCCTCGACGACGAGAGCATCGAGGCGTTGTTCCTGACAACCTTTCGGTCCGCCGCTCAGGAGGACATAGCGTGACGAGTGTTCTGCAGGCCCACGGGCTGGGGAAGAAGTACGGGCGGCGCTGGGCGCTGACCGACTGTGACGTGGAGGTTCCGGCCGGACACGTGGTCGGGCTGGTCGGGCCGAACGGCGCCGGCAAGAGTACGTTCCTGAACCTTGCTGTCGGCATGTTGTCGCCCAGTGCCGGGTCCGTCGAGGTGCTCGGCGCGGCGGCCGGTACGCAGCAGGCGAAGGTCGGGTACGTCGCTCAGGACACGCCGACGTACGGGCGGTTGAGCGTCAGCGACCACCTGAAGCTCGGGGCGCGACTCAACCCGGCATGGGACGAATCCCTTGCCCAGCAACGGGTTCAGCGCCTCAAGCTCGATCCGAAACAGCGCGCCGGGCGGCTGTCCGGAGGTCAGCGGGCACAGCTCGCGCTGACCCTCGGGCTGGCGAAACGGCCCGAGCTGCTGATCCTCGACGAGCCGGTAGCCGCGCTGGATCCGCTGGCCCGGCGCGAGTTCCTGCAGGACCTGATGGAGGCGGTCGCCGAACAGGAGCTCAGCGTCGTACTGTCCTCGCATCTCGTGTCCGACGTGGAACGCGCGTGCGACTACCTGATCGTGCTGGTCGATTCGCGGGTTCAGGTGAGCGGCGAGATCGACACGTTGCTGGCGACGCACTTCCGGATCACCGGCCCGCGGCGCGACCAGAAGGATCTGCCGCGGGAGCAGCACGTCGTCACGGCGAGCCACACCGACCGGCAGTCGACGTACCTGATCCGGACCGAACAGCCGATCCACGATCCGTCCTGGACGGTCACCCAACTCACGCTCGAGGACCTCGTACTGGCCTACATGGGCCGCGACGCCCAGCCCGAGCGCCCGGTCCTGGAGGTGCAGCGATGATCTGGCTGACCTGGCGGCAGTTCCGCGTCCAGTTCCTGGTCGTGGCAACAGTGATCGTCGCCGCCGCGATCTTCTTCGCCACAACGGGCCCCGGTCTGCTCGACGACTACCACCGGTGGACCACGGCCTTCATCCAAAACCTCGGCTACCAGCGGCTGAATCCCTTGCTGTACGAGGTCGGGATCGTACTGCTGTACGCCGTACCGCCGGTGATCGGCGCCTTCTGGGGCGCGCCACTGATCGCCCGCGAACTGGAGACCGGCACGCACCGGCTGGTCTGGAGTCAGAGCATTTCGCGGTGGCGCTGGCTGACCACCAAGCTCGGCCTGACCGGCCTCGCCGCGGTCGGTATCGCCGGATTGCTCAGCTTCGCGGTCACCAAGTGGTCGGCGCCGATCGACGACGCCATCAACGCGGGTCAGGACTCGAACACGTTCCTGCCGCGGATGTTTCCGCTGCAGTTCGGTGCGCGGGGCCTGGTGCCGGTCGGATACGCCGCGTTCGCGTTCGCCTTCGGTGTCGCGATGGGGCTGGTCATTCGCCGTACGGTCGTGGCGCTCGCGGTCACGCTGACCGTGGTCATCCTCGTGGAGGTCCTGGCTCCGTCGCTGATCCGGCCGCATCTGCTGGCGCCGACCGAGTCGAACCTGACCGTGTCACAGGACAACATCCGCGGCTTCGGGATGACCGGCCCGAACGGAACGGTCAAAGAGATAGAAGTCGCATCTGGGGCTGTGGGCGCTTGGAAGTTCTACGACAGGACCGTCGACAAGGCCGGCAACGCGGTGAGTTCGCTGCCGAACTGGGTGATCGACTGTGCACCGGCCGCGCCGCCTCCGGGCAATGGCAGCGTGTCCTTCCAGGGCAAACCATCACCAAAGGCAGCTGCCTGTTACCAGCGGCTGGCCGACGAAGGCTACCGCCAGCACATCAAGTACTTCGCGGCAAACCGCTTCTGGGCGTTGCAGTGGCGGGAGTTCGGGTTCTTCGCCGTGCTCGCGTTGCTGCTGGCCGGGTTCAGCTTCTGGCGGATCCGGCGCGACCTGTCGTGAACCTACGTACCAGCAGGCCGGCTGCCAAGACTGCGGCGGCTACTACTGCTGAGGTCCACGGGAGGGTGACCGCGAGCACGAGGCAGCCGGTGAGGCCGAGGATGTTGACGGCTCGAGGCCAGCGGCGTTGGTCGGCCGGCTGGGTGAAGGCGGAGGCGTTCGCGATCGCGTAGTACAGCAGGACACCGAAGGACGAGAAGCCGATCACCCCTCGGAGATCGGTAGTGAGGACCAGGATCCCTACCACCACGGCGAGCGCGAGCTCGGCGTGGTGCGGGACCTGGTAGCGGGGATGTACGGCGGCCAGCCACGACGGCAGGTCGCGGTTGCGGGCCATCGCGAGGGTCGTACGGCCGATGCCGGCGATCAATGCAAGCAAGGCCCCGAGACTGGCTAGGGCGGCACCGATCCGGACCGCCGGTACCGCCCAGGCCGCACCTACTCCGTCGACCGCGGACGCGAGGGGCGCCGCGGTCGACGCGGGGTCGCTCGTCTTCAGCAGGGCGACGGCGACCGCGAGGTAGATGCCGATGGCAATCACCAACGCGATGCCGATGGCGCGCGGGATGGTGCGGGCCGGCGCGCGGACTTCTTCGCCCATGGTGGCGATCCGCGCGTAGCCGGCGAACGCGAAGAACAGCAGGCCGGCGGACTGCAGGATGCCGTACGCCGAGGTGCTCGTTGTGGTGTGGTGGGTGGGGTGGCTCGAGTACAGCACCACCAGGACGACTGCCAGCACCAGCAACGTACAGGCCACAAGTACCCGGGTAAGCCTGGCTGTCCTGGTGATACCGCGGTAGTTGACGCCCGCCAGCACCACGACCGCCACCAACGCGATCAGCCGCTGGGCCCAGTGGTTGGGCACCACATAGGTGGCAAACGTCAACGCCATCGCGGCACACGAGGCGGTCTTCCCGATAACAAAACACCACCCCGCCGCAAACCCCCACCACTCCCCCAACCGCTCCCGCCCGTACACGTACGTCCCACCCGACACCGGATAAACAGCAGCCAACTGAGCCGAAGCCACGGCGTTGCAATAAGCAACAACCGCAGCAATCACCAGCCCGATCAACAACCCGCCACCCGCAGCCCGAGCAGCAGGCGCCCAAACCGCAAACACCCCCGCCCCCACCATCGACCCCAACCCAATAACCACCGCATCAGGAAGCCCCAACCGCCGCGCGAGCGCCTGCTGTGAGGTCACCTCAGTTGGTTTCTGCCAGGGCCGCGGCGATTTTCGCTTCGGCATTGGCTACGGACTCCTTGGGGGCTTCGGGTAGGACGTTTGCCCAGAGGGCCAGCATTTCGCGTTTGGCTTCGAGCATGCCCAGGGGGCGCGGGAAGAACCAGATGTGGAAGTGGGCCGAGCCGTCGCCCCAGCGGTAGACGTGCACCCGGGCGACGTCGCCCAGCCCGAGGATGGCTCGTTCGACGCGGGCGACGATCGGGGCGTACGAGTGCAGCAGGTGGTCGGGCAGGTCGGCGAACGAGTCGTGGTGGGCACGGCTGGCCAGCCACACCACGCCGGGGATGGTGACGCCGGTCGCGCGGCACAGCGCCCAGTTGTCGTCGTACCAGATCGGCTTCTCGTGGTCGGAGTGTTCGAAGTCGGCCAGCCAGTCACACAGGCCGCACGGGGCGCCACCCGGCTCGCCGACCCGCGGCGGCTCGGGGATCACCCGGGCCTGCGGCTCGCGGACGACCAGCGGTTCGGCGTACGGAAGAGTCATGGCAATCTCCTGCGCAAGACGGTGATGATGCCGCCAGTGAAACACGCCCGTTGCATAAAACGCAACAGGTATGTTTCACGCCTCGATCACCCCGCGGAGCACCAGGTCGAGAGTCAGCCGCCGCGCCCGCGACCGCGACCAGTGGTGCCGCCCGCGCATGTGGACGTACGTGAACGCCGCCGACACCATCAGCACCTCGGCGACGTCACTGATCCGCCCGTGCGGATGCAGCGTCCCGTCCGCCTCTCCCTCACGGAGGAACCGCTCGAACGGGTCCAGGAACGACACCGGCCCGTTCCGCGCCTGCTCCTGATGGAAGACCAGGTCCGACGACAACATCAACGGCAGATGCCGGTCGATCACGTCGAACAACGCCTCCAGCGTCCGGATCAGTCCCTCGCGCCCGGTACCCGAGCCGGCCAGCACCGGCCACATCGTGTCCCGGTAGTCGTCGGCCAGCGCGTCCAGCAGCGAACTCAGCAACGACTCGACGGTCAGCCCCTGCCGCCACAGCGTCACCCGCGAGCGCCCGACCTGCTCGGCGACGCGTTCCAGCGTCACGCCGGCCCAGCCGTGCTCGGACAGTACGGCGATGGTCGCCGTACGCAGCGTCTCGTCCACCCGCGGCCCCTTGCCCTTGTGCAACATGGTCGTTGCATTGCACCATGACTGTACCAACAGCGAGGAGGAGCAGGCGTGGACGTCCAGGGTCGGGGTGGCGCGGGCAAGGAACGGACCGAGCTCCGGGTGCAGCTCACCGCGCAGGAGCACGCCGGGCTGACGGCGCTCGCCGCGGGGCTGCGCGGCGTGGCCGAGTCCGACCTGTCCGAAGAGGACGCGCTGGTCGCGGCGCTCGAACTCGCGCTGACCCGCCTGATCGACGACTTCGAGGTGCCGGACCCGACCGCCCGCGAGGAGGTCCAGCGTGCGCGCGACGACCTCCGCGCGCACTGGATCCGCGGAGCGGCGACCCTCTAGACGGCCTTCAGTACGCCGAGGAGCCGCGCCACCTCAACTGCTACGGCGTCACGTGCGGGGCCGAGGTACTTGCGGGTGTCGACCAGCTTCGGGTTGTCGGCCAGTACGTCGCGTACGACGCCGGTGAAGACGTTGTTGAGGTGGGTGGCGATGTTGACCTTGGTCATGCCGGCTTCCACTGCCCGCGTCAGATCGGCATCGGCTACGCCGGACGAACCATGCAGCACCAGCGGGACCGGGACGATTTCCTTCAACTGTGTGATGAGTTCGAAGTCCAGAGTGGCGGTTCGTTCGGTCATGGCGTGGGACGAGCCAACCGCTACCGCCAGCGCGTCGACCCCGGTCGCTTCGGCGAAGGCCAGGGCCTCGTCGGGGCGGGTGCGGGCGCCGGGGGCGTGGACGCCGTCCTTGCCGCCGACCTCGCCGATCTCGGCCTCGACGAAGACCCCGTGGTCGTGGCAGTACGCCGTCACCTCGCTGGTGGCCGCGACGTTGTCGTCGTACTCGAGCTTGGACGCGTCGTACATCACCGACGTGAAGCCGAGCGACACCGCCTCGGTCACCAGGTCGCGGTCCATCGCGTGGTCCAGGTGTACGACGACCGGCACCTTCGCGTCGGCCGCAGCCGCCAGCGTCGCGACCCCGATCGGCTTGAGCGAACCGTGGTACTTCACTGCGTTCTCACTGATCTGCAGGATCACCGGCGCCCCGGCCTGCTCAGCGCCCGCGATCAGCGCGGTCGCGTGCTCCAGCTGGATCACGTTGAACGCGCCTACTCCACGACCCGCCTTGGCCGCACTCAGAACAACCTCGGCACCGGACACCAACGGCATGAGAACTCCCTTAATTTACGACAACCTGAGGCTGCCAACGCCGGTAGGCAGCCAGATCGATGTCTCCGGCAACAGGCGTCAACACAGCGGCAGCGGACGCCGCGACAGCAGACTTGAGTACGACCGACCAGTCCGGCTCCGGCGCTTCCGCCACAGCGGCCGCGACCACCGCCGTACACGCATCCCCTGCACCAGTGGGGTTTCCGCGGACCGTCTCGACCGGCAACGCTCGCCAGACGCCCTTCTTGCTGGCGGCAACCATCCCGCGCGGCCCGTCGGTGATCACCGCCGCGGTCGCCCCGAGCGCGACGAGCTCCGACGCACCTTCCTCGACCTCGACATCCCCGACGGCGGCACGCAGTTCGGCCGCGTTCGCCCGCACCACGGCACCAGCACCGGCCGCGGCCTTCAGCGCATCGCCGCCGGCGTCGATCACCGACAGTACGTCGTGATGCCGCGCGCGTACGGCCAGCTCGGCGTAGGCGTCGGCCGGGATCCCCGGCGGCAGACTGCCCGAACACGCGAGCACCCCGAGCCGCCCCCACGGCATCCGGTCCCCGAACGCCCGCCACTCGTCGGCGCTGACCGACGGACCGGCCTCGTTGAAGATCGTCGCGTCCCCGTCCACATCGTTGACGATGGCAACGGTACGGCGGGTCTCGCCGGCGATCGGGGTGAGCAGCGCGGTCAGTCCCGCGTCGAACAGTTCCTCCGCGACCAGCTCGCCGGTCACGCCACCGACGAACCCGAGCACCAGCGCCTGGTGCCCGAGCGTCGCGGCGACCCGCGCCACGTTCACGCCCTTGCCGCCGGCCCGCCGCCGGATCCGGTCGACGCGGTGGCTCCCGCCGACCTGCAGTTCGTCGACCTCGTACGTCACGTCCAGCGCGAGGTTCAGCGTGACGGTCCCGATCAGTCCAGCCACGACCCCGCCCGCATCACCTTCTGGACGGCGTACTCGTCGTCGAGCAGCACCAGGTCCGCGCGCTTCCCGGTCTCGATCGAGCCGACGTCGTACCAGCCGAACGCCTGCGCCGGCGTGGTCGACGCCATCCGGGACGCGTCCACCAGCGACGTACCGGCGTTGACCGCGTTCCGGAACGCGACGTCCATCGTCAGCGTCGAGCCGGCGATCGAATGGCTGCCGTGCGCAAGCGTCGCGAGACCGTCTTTGACGTCCACCTCGAGGCTGCCGATGTGGTACCGACCGTTCGGCATGCCGGTCGCCATCATCGCGTCGGTGATCAACGCGATCCGGTGCACGCCGGCTGCCGCGAGCGCGACCCGGACGACCTGCGGGTCCAGGTGCATGCCGTCGTTGATCACCTCGAGCAGCAGGCGTTCGTCGTTCAGCGCGGCGCCGACCGGGCCGGGGTCGCGGTGGTGGAACGGCCGCATCCCGTTGAACAGGTGCGTGGCGACAGTCGCGCCGGCGTCGGCACCGCCGACCATCTGCTCGTACGTCGCGTCGGTGTGCCCGAGCGCCGCGACCGCGCCGGCGTCGACCACCTGGCGGATCGCTTCGAGGCCGTTCTCCAGCTCCGGGGCGATCGTCACCATCTTCACCGCGTCGCCGAGCACCTGCGCGACATCGTCCTTGAGCGGCGGCCGGAGCAGCGACGGCTCGTGCGCACCGCAGCGCGCCGTGGACAGGAACGGCCCTTCGAGGTGGACGCCCGCGATCACGCCGTCCTCGATCAGCTCCGCGAGGCACGCAGTCTGCGCGACGAGGTCGTCGAGCGACGCGGTCACCAGGCTCGCCATTGTGGTCGTCGTACCGTGCTTCGCGTGGAAGGCCGCGACCTTGCGCGCCTCCTCCGGGTCGGTCGTGGAGTACGTCGACCCGCCGCCGCCGTGGGTGTGGATGTCGACGAACCCCGGTACGACGGTCACGTTGCCGAGGTCCTCGGGCCGCTTGCCGTCGGCCGGCATCCCCTCGGACCGGCGTCCGAACGCCCGGATGTCCTCGCCGTCCACCTGGATCCAGGCGTTCTCCAGCACGTCGTCCGGCGTCACCACCCGTCCCACCCGGTACGTCGTCATGCCGTCTCCTCCTCCTGCGCGCGGTCCCAGGCCATCTGCGCGGCGCCGAGCATGCCGGCTTCCTCGCCGAGCACGGCCGCCACGATCTCCGGTTCGCGCTGGAACGTCAGCCGCGCGTGCACCCCTTCGCGGAGCGGTTGCAGCAGCGTCTCGCCGGCGCCGATCAGGCCGCCGCCGATGGCGATCCGGGTCGGCGCCACCAGTGTCGTGTACAGCACCAAGGCGTCGATCAGCGCGGTCAGCGCGTCCTTCCAGACCGCCGCGGCATCCGGGTCACCGGCCGCCAGCAGCTCCATCACCTCACGGGCGCCGTCGACGGTCCGTCCCGTGCGGGCGGTGTACCGGCGGGCCAGCGCGGCGGCGGACGCGACCGTCTCGAGGCAGCCCCACTGCCCGCACGCGCAGAGCTCGGCGGCGTCGCCGTGGATGAACTTCGAGTGGCCGAGTTCACCGGCGTACCCGTCGCCGCTGACCAGCGAGCCGTCCACGATCATCGCGGCCGCGATCCCGGTACCGAGCGGGAGGAACATCGAGTTCGTGGTCCCGGCCAGCGCACCCTGCCGGAACTCGGCGTACCCACCGGCGCGGACATCGTGCGCCAGCACGATCGGGACGTCCGTGGCCACCGCCGCCTGCAACGAGGCGAGGACCGGCGTACCGACCCACTCCAGGTTCTCGGCGCCGACGGTGCCGTGCTCCGCGTCGATCACGCCTGGTACGACCACACCGATCGCGCGTACCCGGTGGCCCTCGGCGGTCGCCTTCTGGCCGAGCTCGACCACCGTCTCCAGCAAGGCGTCGAGCACGGCACGGCCACCGTCCCGCGGATCGGCCCGGGGCGTCGGCCTGGTCTCGCGGTGCAGCACGGCACCGTCGGCGGCGACCAGGCCGCACTTCATCCGGGTTCCACCGAGGTCGACGGCAACCACGACTTCACAGGGGTCCACAGAGCGCCATTATGCAGCGTTACCCCGGGGTCCGAACATCCATGAGCAAAACACGGACAAAACCGTGGGCAGGGAATCCACGGTTTTCCGCTCGCTGCTCCCCCAAGCAGGACCTTGGTCAGGAGCGCAGGCCGCGGTCGAACGCGGCGACCAGGAAGGTCACCAGGTTCTCGGCGAGCTTGCCCGGGTCCTCGGTGCTCCCAGGGCCGGCGGCACCCGGCACTGGAGCGAGGGCCTGGGACTGGTGCAGCGCCAGCAGGCCCTGCATGTTCAGGTACCCGAAGGCGACCGCGTCCGGGGACGCCTGCGGCAGCGCCTTGCGGAGCGCGGCCAGGTACCTGCTCTCGATCGGATCCGACTCGGCCGCGTACAGCTCCCGGATCCGGCGGCTCGGATCGAACGCGATCCGGCCGATGAACCGCGCCACCACCGCGCCACGTTCACCACGGCGCAGTACCAATTCCAGACCGGGTTCGACGAACGCCCGGATGATCTCCTCGGGCGTCGGCTCGCCGCCCGCTTCCAACTGGTCCAGCCGGCGCCGCCGTTCGGTGTTGACCGGCGCCATCGCGCGCCCGACCGCGGCGCGCAGCAGTGCTTCCTTCGAGCCGAAGTGGTAGTTGACCGCCGCGATGTTCGCGGCCGCCGCGACCGTGATGGCGCGCAGCGACGTTCCTTCGTAGCCCCCCTCGCCGAACCGTTGCTCGGCGACGTTGAGCAACCGCTCCCTGGTCGTCTCGACCGGTGTTTCCACAGAGTTCTCCTTCCCCCCGGCTACCGCTCGCTCAGGCACCCCACCTGCTCACGCGCAGTAGCTTGCAGTCAGCATAGTTCAAACGGTCGTTTGAACAGGAGGGTCCAGCTCAGTTATCTCCGAGAAATCCTCAGATTTCTCTGAAACCCTTTTCTTCCCACCGCTCTCACCCTTCACACCTCCACCACGAACCGTGCGCGAACGGGTGGAATCCGTTAGTGCGTTAGGGTCGTGGGCCATGACTTTGGTGCGGGTCGAGCGGCGGTTCCAGGGGCCGGAGCGGTCGGGCAACGGCGGGTACGTGGCCGGTCTGGTCGGGACCGCGGTGGCCGCGGAACTGGACGGGTCACAGGTGCCCAAGGTGACGTTGCGGATGCCGCCGCCGCTGGAGCAGGACCTCGATCTCACCTCCGGAAAACTCACCGACGGTGACGTTCTGGTGGCCGAGGGCGTACCGGTCGACAGCGAGTTCCTGGCCGACGCGACGATCGACCCGGTGCTGCCCGGCGAGGCGCGCGCGGCCGAGGCATCGTACCGGGGTCTGCACGATCACCCGTTCCCGACCTGCTTCGTCTGCGGGCCGGCGAACCAGCGCGGCCTGCAGTTGAAGCCGGGCCCGATCGGCGGCGGCCGGACGGCATGCACCTGGCGGCCCGCGGCGGACCTCGCGACCGACGGACTCGTCGACGAGGTGTTCCTGTGGGCGGCGCTGGACTGCCCCGGCGGCTGGACGATCGACCTCGACGGCCGCCCGTCCGTCCTCGGTCAGCTGACCGCGTGCATCGACGCACGCCCGCAGGCCGGCGAGGAATGCGTCGCGCTCGGCCGCTACCTCGGCGAGGACGGCCGCAAGACGTTCACGGCCAGCACGCTGTACGACGCTGACGGCCGGGTCCTCGCCCGCGCGAAGCACACCTGGATCACGGTCGACCCGGCTGCCTTCAACTAGCGCTACGAGCCGCGTGGGCGCGGACCTTGGCGCGGTTGCCGCAGGTCGCCATCGAGCACCAGCGCCGACGGCCACGCGGGTCGAGAAACAGCCAGCCGCACGACGGGCAGGTCCGGACGTGCTCGCGGGCCGGACCGGTGAGCAGGTCGCCCGCGAGCAACGCGAGGTTGTAGAGCGGCAGCGCGAGGTCCTCCGGGAGCTCCCAGGCCGGTCCGTCGTCGGACTGTACGAGCCGCCGCCGGCCGGACGCCTTCTCGATCAGCCGGGCGGCCGCGTCGAACGTCGACTCGGTCGCCTGCCCGGTGAGTACGTCGTACAGGTCGACGCGGAAGCCGAGGGTGGCCTGCAGCCGCCGTACGACCTCACTCGGGCTGCTGCCGGCCTGCTCGATCAGGCGGAACGTCGTGGCCGGCGACAACAGGCCGGCGTACGAGTTCCAGATCACGAAGGCCTCGTACGACGTCAGCCACTCGGTCCGGGCGGGGCCACGGGTGGTCCACTCGGACCGGGTGTTGACGAAGTCGAGCACCGGATGCGCGCCGACCGGCTTGGGCAGGACAACGCCCTGCACCAACTCCAAGTGCGACGGCAACGCGGTCATGCGTTCATCTTGCCGGTTCGGTCGGCTGCGTGCTCGGCGACTGCGTGGTGGTCGGCACCGGGATGCTGACGTTGCCGTTCTGCGGGATCACCATGAACTGGATCTTGCCCGACTCGATCGCGGACTTCAGCAGGTAGCCGTTCGCGCCGAGCAGCTTGACCTGCTGCTGGACCGACTGCAGCTCGACCTGGACCTGCTGGTTCTTCTGCTCCTGCGTAGCCTTCGCCAGCTCGGCGCGCTGCTTCGCCTCGAGCCCGTCGATGATGCCCTTGTCCAGCGGCATCGGCTTCTGCACCGTGAAGGACAGCTCGCCGCAGTCGTTGGTGCCGTTGTAGCCCGGGCCGCAGAAGTAGTCGCCACCGACCGCGGCCGGCAGCAGCCGGGTGAACTCCTTGGCCGCGGCGGTCTGGAACGCGGACTTCTTCGCCTCGTTGTTGTACAGCTCGGCCCAGCCGTAGTTCGTCGCGACCGCGGACAGCGCCCGGTCGATCTGCGGGCGGAAGTAGCTCTGCAGCATGTCGTTCCAGCCGCGTTCCTCGTACGCCTCGGTCTTCAGGCCGATCCGCTCGTGGAAGGACTTGATCACGTCCTTGTCGCGGTTCAGCGTGAAGTACACCTGGACCCGGACGCCGAGCCGCACGTTGTCCTTGCTGACCACGGTGACCTCGTCGGCCGCGTCCGTGTCGGCGCCGTCGCCGCCGATGATGTACGAGCGCTGGTCGATCGGGTACGTGTAGACCGTGTCGCCCGGGCCGATCAGCTTGTTCGTCGAACCGGGCGGGATGATCGACTTGAACTTCTTGTCCTCGATCACGCCGCCGCCGTAGTGCAGGCCGATCCGGTTGGCGTCGGTGTTGGCGAAGTTGAAGATGTTGAACAGGATGATCAGCGCGATCACGCCGACGACCAGTCCCCCGATCACCTTCGCCTTCACGCTGCCTTTCGGCTTGATCGCGGCGGCTGCGCTCCCCAGTTTTGCCATCAGTCGTCGAGCTCCTTGTGTTCCACCATGCGCCGTACGTCGGCCAAGGTCAGGTCGGCGGTGACCGCGACGTCGCGCGGCACCGATGGATGCGAGCTGAGCGTACGCAGACCCTGCTCGGCCGCCGCGACCGCCTTCTCCAGCGCCCTGACCTCGTGCATCAGCGCCCGGTGTTCGGCGTTCAGTTCGGCCAGCGCCTGCTCCGCGTTCACCGCCCGGCGGTACGACGCCCACGCGAACCAGGCGGTTCCGATCAACAGCACGATCGCCGGCAGTCCGAGTCTGATCATGGCGTCGATTGTGGTTCATCCCTGGGCGAAAAACGGTTGAAGGGCGAACGGCGCGGCAGTAGGTTCTCAGTACACGCGAAGGGAGGTGGTCCAACGCATGAATTGCTATCGGACTCGTGAGGTGGCGGCGGGCTAACCGCCAACCACAAGTTAGTGGGCAAGTGGTCGGCCAATACAACGCCAGCCACCGGGCCCGCGGGCAGTCAGGACAGTCCGCCTGACCCTGAGCACGGCCACCCGGTCGCGCCTCAGGAAGCGCCCGCGGGCTTCTTTCTATTCTGGTTCCGGGCAGTCCAGACCCAGCGCCTGGCCGATCTCGAAGAGCTGCGCCTCGAAGTACGCGGCCGCGTCCGGCAGCACCCAGTGCAGCTGGCCGAAGACCTCCATGCAGATCAGGCCGTACAGCCTGGTCCAGTAGTTCAGCGACAGGTAGATCGCGCCGGCCGGCATCCCGTGGAAGTGCTCCGACTCGGCGGTCAGCTGCTCGACCAGCGCGGACCCGAGTTCGGCGTCGGCCGGATGCGGGAACGGCTTCTCGTGCCAGATCTGCGCGACCAGCTCCTTGAACAGCCCACCGAAGCGCATCGCGGCTTGGTGCCCGGGCGTCGCCTCGTGATCGTCGTCGTCCGGATTCGGTACGGCCGTCCCGAACACCAGCCCGAACTCCGCCGGATGGGCGAGCGCCCAGTCCCGCAGACCGTTCGCGAGCAGGTACAGCTTAGCGCCGAGATCGCCCTCGTCCATGCTCGCGAGATCCATCAGCGCGGTGGTCAGCTCGTCGTACAGATCGGTGACCAGGGCACCGATCAGCGCCTCGTGGCTCGGGAAGTACCGGTAGAGGGCGGGCGGGGTCAGGCCGAGTTCCCGGGCGACCGCGCGCAGGCCGACCGCCGACGTACCGCCGCTGACCAGCAGTCTGCGGGCAGCCGCCTTGATCTCGGTCAGGGTCGCCGCCCGGCGCCGGTCCCGGCTGTCCACCTTCAACTCTCCCTTGACATCGCAGTAGTGCCCGACCGTAGAGTGAACACCGTTAACAGTTAACACTGTTCACTCGACGCCTTCCGCTCAATCTACGCCCTTCGGGAGAGTTCGTGTTCGAGACGCTCGGCCATTTCACGTACCGGCGGCGCCGGTTGGTGCTCGCGCTGACCGGAGTTTTCGTCGTCCTCGGGCTCGCCTGGGGCACCGGCGTGTTCGGCTCGCTTGCGAACGGCGGCTTCGACGCGCCGGACACCGAGGCCGCGAACGCGGTCAGGACCATCGAGCAGAACGTCGGCCGCACCGGCACCGACGTGATCGTGCTCTACCGCAGCCCGTCGTCGACCGTCGCCGAACCGGCCTTCCGGCAGGCCGTCGAGCAGCATCTGTCGGCGTTGCCGACCGCCGACGTGACCGGGGTGGCGACGTACTGGAGTACGAAGTCGCCGGCGTTCGTGTCGAAGGACCAGCACAGCACGTACGCCGTCCTCACGCTGGCCGGCGCCACGCCGGAGGACCGGCTCGACACCTTCCACAAGATCGCGACGCAGGTGCGGTCCCAGGCGCACGGGCTGGACACGAAGGTCGGTGGCGAGGTCGCGGTGTTCGACGAGGTGAACACGCAGACCGAGCACGACATCGTGAAGGCCGAGTCGATCTCGACGCCGATCGTGCTGGTGCTGTTGGTCGTGGTGTTCGGTGGCCTGGTCGCCGCCTCGCTGCCGCTGTTCGTCGGCGCGCTGGCGATCCTCGGTGCGTTCGTCCTGCTCCGCGGGTTGTCGGCGGTCACCGACGTCTCGATCTTCTCGATCAACATCGTCACGATGATCGGGCTCGGCCTCGCGATCGACTACGCGTTGTTCATCGTCACCAGGTTCCGCGAAGAGCTTGCGCACGGCAACGATGTCGAGACCGCGCTGACCGCGACGATGGCGACCGCCGGGCGGACCGTCGCGTTCTCCGGCGTGACCGTCGGCGTCGCGATCAGCAGCCTGGTGCTGTTCCCGGTGATGTTCCTGAAGTCGATGGCGTACGGCGGTGCCGCGGCGGTCGCGATCGCGATGATCGCGGCACTGACCGCACTGCCCGCGCTGCTCGCGGTCCTCGGGCACCGGGTCAACAACCTGCGGATCTTCAAACCCCGTCGTTCCGCCGCCGAGCACGGCACCTGGTACCGGCTCGCGCACAGCGTGATGCGGCGGCCGGTGCGGTACGTCGTCGTCCTCGTACCGGTGCTGCTCGTGCTCGGGATCCCGTTCCTGAACGCACAGCTCGGCGGGGTGGATCACCGGTCGTTGCCTGCGGGCGCCACCTCGCGGACCGTGACGGAAACGCTGCAGCGGGACTTCCCTGGCGCGGGCGGGTCGGACATCTACGTGGCAGTGCGAGTCTCCTCGGATCCTTCGGCGACGCTGGCGCCGTACATTGCCCAGCTGAAGCAGGTGCGAGGCGTGGAGGACGTACGGCTCGGTGGCTATGCGCACGGTGTCGCGTCAGTCGTCGTACACACGCACTACACCGGGCAGGAGTTGCCGGCGCGAGACGTCGTGCACGGGGTACGGGCTGTGCCTGCACCTGATGGCACCTCTGTGCAGGTCGGAGGTGAGACGGCGGCGGTGATCGACCTGCTGCATGTGCTGAAGGAGCGCGCGCCGTACATGGCCGGGTTCATCGTGATCGTCACCTTCGTGCTGCTGTTCGTTGCCTTCGGCTCCTTCGTGTTGCCGGCGAAGGCGCTGGTGATGAACGTGCTGTCGTTGTCGGCGGCGTTCGGGGCGATGGTGTGGATCTTCCAGGAAGGACACCTGTCCTGGTTGCTGAGCTTCACGCCGGCCGGGTTCCTCGACGCGACGAACCCTGTGCTGCTGTTCGCCGTACTGTTCGGGCTGTCGATGGACTACGAAGTGTTCCTGCTCAGCCGGATCCGGGAGGAGTACGACCGGACCGGCGACAACACGCAAGCGGTCGCGCTCGGGTTGCAGCGGACCGGCGGGATCATCACCAGCGCGGCGTTGCTGCTGATCATCGTGGTGGCCGCGTTCTCCACGTCAGGCATCGTGTTCGTGAAGATGATCGGCGTCGGGCTGGTGATCGCGATCGCGCTGGACGCGACGATCGTGCGGGCGTTGCTCGTGCCGGCGACGATGCGGCTGCTCGGCCGCGCGAACTGGTGGGCACCCGCTCCGCTGGCTCGCTGGTGGAAGCGGCATGGCTTCCGCGAGACGGGCGATCAGGGCTGGAGCCTGGACAACACCCATGACGACGAGCTGGTACGGCGGTAGGCCAGGCGATCGTGCAGCCGGCCGGTACGGCCCTGCCAGAACTCGAACACCTCGGGGGCGACCAGGTAGCCGCCCCAGAAGTACGGGGTGGAGATCTCGGTGCCTTCCGGCCACTGGCGCTCGTACGACTCGTACTGCAGGTCCAGCTCTTCACGGGACTCGACGGGCTGGCTCTGCTGTGAAGCCCAGGCGCCGAGTTGGGAGCCACGGGGACGGCTGGCGAAGTACTCGTCGACCTCTTCGGTCGGGAGCTTCGTGACGGTGCCTTCCACACGTACCTGGCGTTCCATGGCGTGCCACGGGAACACCAGAGCGCACTGTGGGTTGGCAGCGAGGTCGTCAGCCTTGCGGGACTGCTGGTTGGTGTAGAAGACAAAGCCACGCTCGTCCAGGCGCTTCAGCAGCACCGTCCGCGCCGACGGGCGGCCGTTGGCGTCAGCCGTTGCCACCACCATCGCATTGGGCTCGGCCAGACCCGCTTGGCGCGCTTGCTCCAACCAGGTCTGGAACTGCTTCAGAGGGTCGGCATCGACCTGACTCTCGAGCAGCTCACCAAGGCCGTACGTCTCCCGCATCTCGCCAAGATCCACAGCTCGACATTACTGAGGTGGCCGAACGGGTCACAAAGGTGTCCGGTTGTCGGGGCGGAGAACTATGCTGCCTGAGCGCCCAGGATGCGCGGGCTCCTGGTGAGCCTGCACCCTGACCACTAAGGAGCCGTATGTCTGATCCGAGGACCGAGGTGCAGCACGGGCTGGAGGGTGTGGTCGCGTTCGACACACAGATCGCCGAGCCGGACAAGGAAGGTTCGGCGCTCCGCTACCGCGGTGTGGACATCGAGGACCTGGTCGGCCGGGTGCCGTTCGAGAACGTCTGGGGCCTGCTGGTCGACGGCGCGTTCACGCCCGGCCTGCCGCCGGCCGAGCCGTTCCCGCTGCCGGTGCACACCGGTGACATCCGGGTCGACGTACAGTCCGCGCTGGCCATGCTGGCACCCGCCTGGGGTCTGCGGCCGCTGTACGACATCGACGACGTGCAGGCCCGCGAGGACCTGTCCCGCGCCGCGGTGATGGCGTTGTCGTACGTCGCGCAGGCGGCCCGCGGGATCGGGCACCCGATGGTCCCGCAGCGTGAGGTGGACAAGGCGACCACGATCACCGAGCGGTTCATGATCCGCTGGCGCGGCGAGCCGGACCCTCGTCATGTGCAGGCGGTGGACGCCTATTGGACCTCCGCGGCCGAGCACGGGATGAACGCCTCGACGTTCACCGCGCGGGTGATCGCGTCGACCGGCGCGGATGTCGCCGCGGCGCTGTCCGGCGCGGTCGGCGCGATGTCCGGTCCGCTGCACGGCGGTGCGCCGGCCCGGGTGCTGACGATGATCGAGGGCGTGGAGCGTTCCGGCGACGCCCGGTCGTACGTCAAGGGGCTGCTGGACGCGGGCGAGCGGCTGATGGGCTTCGGGCACCGCGTGTACCGCGCCGAGGACCCGCGCGCTCGGGTGCTTCGCCGTACGGCCCGTGAACTCGATGCCCCGCGGTACGAGGTGGCCGAGGCGCTGGAGCAGGCCGCGCTGGCCGAGCTGCGCGAACGGCGGCCGGACCGCGTACTCGAGACGAACGTCGAGTTCTGGGCCGCGATCGTGCTGGACTTCGCAGAGGTCCCGCCGCCGATGTTCACGTCGATGTTCACCTGCGCCCGGACCGCGGGCTGGAGCGCCCACGTCCTGGAGCAGAAGCGCACCGGCCGGCTGATCCGCCCGTCCGCGATCTACTCCGGCCCGGCGTCCCGCCCGGCCGACTCGATCGAGGGCTGGAACCCCAACTGGGCCTAGCGGTCCTGGCTCGGGCTTCGCCCCGTCCGCTGTTTGTACTGGCGGCTGAAGTACGGGACATCGGTGTAGCCGAGGGCGGCGGCCGTCTCGGTGACGGTCATGCCGCTCTCGGTGAGCAGCTGGTGCGCACGGTCGATCCGCGCCTGGATCAGGTACTGCGCCGGCGACATCCCGAACTGTTTGACGAAGCGCCGGGTGAACTGCGCCCGGCTGAGCGCGACGCCGCGTGACATCTCGCTGACGGTCCAGTCGCGGCCCGGATCCTCCCGGAGCTGTCTCGCGATCTCGTCGACCTCCGCGTCGGCACCGCCACGGGCCGGGTTGTGGACGGCGTCCCAGATCAGCGCAACCAGTTGCTCTAGGCACAGTTCGGCCTGACGGCGGCCGATCGGATCAGCGCGCCGGTACGCCGCGTCGCTGGTGCGGGCCAGTACGCCGAGCAACTCGCGGTCCATCACCTCACCCCACCGCGGCTCCGGCGCGACCGCCGGCGCGGTCACGAAGTGCATGCCGAAGACGAGCAGCCTTCGGTGCGGGTCGTGGGTTGCCCGCGGGGCGTCGCCCGGCTGGAAGACGGCGCAGATCCCGGGGTGCAGCTCCTGCCGCCGGCTGTCGAGCTCGAGCACGCCGCGACCGTCGAGGACACACCACAGCAGGTGGTCCGCGAGCTGCGGCGACGTCCACGACCAGCTCGGTTCGCAGCGCCAGAAGGTCGGTGCGGTCATTCGCTGCAGCTGGAGCCGATGCAACAAAAGTTCAAGTCCTCGCGTGAATCGTCCGTGGTTTCCAGCCTTGCTGATCTGGAAAATAGAACTCGACCGAATTCTAGAGGAGCCGGGCATGAGCGTTTCATCCAACACTCTCACTCTGCGGGAAGAGTTCGAGCAGACCGGGTACACGCTGGTCCGCGGGCTGTTCTCCACCGACGAGGCCGAGCGGCTGCGCGACCACTACATGGACGTCCGGCAGCACGGGCCGCGCTCGCACGACTTCGCGGGCCTCAAATCGACCGAACGGGACCCGTTGAAGCGCTACCCGCGGATGGCGCAGATGCACCGCTGGGACGACGCGTCGCTCCAGTGGATGATCGACCCGCGCATCGACGAGGTATTGACAGCCCTGCTCGGCAGGTCGCCGTACGCGGTCCAGACGATGGTCTACTTCAAGCCCGCCGGCTCCCGCGGGCAGGCGCTGCACCAGGACAACTTCTACCTGAAGGCCGACCCCGGTACGTGTGTCGCGGCCTGGATGGCGCTCGACCAGGTCGACGTCGCGAACGGTTGCCTCGAGGTCGTACCCGGCTCGCACCGCTGGCCGATCCTCTGCACGGAGAAGGCCGACACCACGATCAGCTTCACCGACGTGACCGTACCGCTGCCGCCGGCCGAGGCCGCCGTACCGATCGAGATGGAGCCCGGGGACGTGCTGTTCTTCCACGGCGCGCTGGTGCACGGCAGCAACCCGAACGTGACGACCGACCGCTTCCGGCGGGCGCTGATCGGGCACTACATCCAGGGCGAGGCGGAGCGGGTCGCGCAGTACTACCACCCGGCGCTGCGGATGGACGGGACCGAGCTGGTGCTGGAGGTTGCCGAGGGCGGCGGCGCCTGCGGTGAGTGGACCGACACCCCGGACGGGCCGGTCGCCGTACTGACCGGGACCGAGACGATCACCCGCAAGCACGAATGAGACACCCCGGCGTGTCGGTTGGGCGGGGTGTGCGAGGATAGATCGCGCTGACAGCGTCGTCGGCTTTCTGGATGCAGACGACGAAGGGAACGCGCTGGTGACCAGCGAAATTCAGATTCCTGCAGAGCTCAAGCCCGTTGACGGCCGCTTCGGCGCGGGTCCGTCCAAGGTTCGTCCCGAGGCTGTCGCCGCGCTGGCGACCGAGGGCGCCAAGCTGCTCGGCACCTCGCACCGGCAGGCGCCGGTGAAGAACCTGGTGAAGCGGGTCCAGGAGGGCGTGGCCGAGCTGTTCCAGCTGCCCGACGGGTACCAGGTCGTGCTCGGCAACGGCGGTTCGACCGCGTTCTGGGACGTCGCGACGTTCGGGCTGATCCGGGAGAAGAGCCAGCACCTGAGCTTCGGTGAGTTCTCCTCGAAGTTCGCCAAGGCCGCCCAGCAGGCCCCGCACCTCGGCGAGCCGACGATCGTGAAGGCCGACCCGGGCACCCGCCCGGTCGCGGTCGCGGAGGCCGGTGTCGACGTGTACGCGTGGCCGCACAACGAGACCTCCACCGGCGTGATGGCCCCGGTCAAGCGGGTCGAGGGCGCCGACGAGGGCGCGCTGGTCGCCATCGACGCCACCTCCGGGGCGGCCGGTCTGCCGGTCGACCTGAACGAGGCCGACGTGTACTACTTCGCGCCCCAGAAGGGCTTCGCGTCCGACGGCGGGCTGTGGATCGCGCTGATGAGCCCGGCGGCACTCGCGCGCGTCGAGGAGATCGCCGCGTCCGGCCGCTGGATCCCGGCATTCCTGGACCTGGCGACTGCGGTCGACAACTCGTCGAAGAACCAGACGTACAACACGCCCTCGCTCGCCACGCTGTTCCTGATGGCCGAGCAGACCGACTGGATCAACAGCCAGGGCGGCCTGGAGTGGAGCGTCGCCCGGACGACGGACTCCAGCAACCGGCTGTACACGTGGGCCGAGAAGTCCGAGTACGCGACGCCGTACGTCACCGACCCGGACGCCCGCTCGCTGGTCGTCGGCACCATCGACCTGGACGACTCGATCGACGCGGCCGCGGTCGCGAAGACGCTGCGCGCGAACGGCATCGTCGACACCGAGCCGTACCGCAAGCTCGGCCGCAACCAACTCCGGGTAGCGATGTTCCCGGCCGTCGACCCCGACGACGTCGAAAAACTCACCCAGGCCATCGACTACGTGGTGGAGAACCTGAAGTAGTTCTTGTCCGGCTTGGCAGCCGCCGTCCCCTCGTGGGGACGGCGGCTCTTCTCATGAGTGCTGCCGGCGGTGGGGGGTCGGCGGGGACTGGCCGGTGAGGCGGTCGTTCTCGGCCTGGCGATCCCGGCGCTCGCGGCGGCCGGGCGGGAACGTGAAGATCGTGATGATCAGCGCGAACAGGGCCGCACCGATGATGATCCAGCGCAGGTTGTGGCTCTTGCCGGAGCTGTCGTTCGTACTGTCGGACGTCGTCGCAGGCTTCGGCGTCGCGCTGGCCGAGGGCGTCTTCGTACCGCCGGTGGTCGCCTTCGCCGGCACCGCCAGCTCGTAGATGCCCGGGCTGGCCCCGTCGGCCCCGAACACCACGGTGCCGTCGGCGCCGCCGAGCGCGACGCTGTCGCCTTCACCGGGCAGCGCGGCACTGCGGGCGACCGCGTTCGGGTTGTCGCCCCAGGCCACGGTCGTGAGGTCCGTCTTGGTCCGCAGTACGACTTGCTGGCCGTCCGGGAGGAACGTCCCGTCGGTGATCACACCGGTCGGTGCCGGCGCGAGCTTGGTGAGGTCGTTGGTACCCTGGCGCGTCGGCGAGGCCGGCGCCGAGTAGATGCTGCCGGCACCCTTGGACGACTTCGTCACGACGTACAGCTGGCTGGTCTCCGGATCGACCAGCAGCGTCTCGGCGTCGTGCGCACCGTCGGGATACTTGAAGTCGTACTGGTGGTACTTCACGTTGGCCGAGTCCTGCAGGCTCTCCGGCTCCGGGATCGTGTAGATCTCGATCTGGTCCCGGCTCCCCTGGCTGTCGCCGATGTCGGCGATGTACAGCGTGCCGTTCCGGTCTATGCCGAGCGCCTCGACATCCTTCACCTTCGCGCCGAACCGGAACACCGCCTGCACCTGGCCGGTCGCGTCCAGCGCGAACACCCGCCCGGTGTCCCCGGAGCTGCTCACGGCCCAGTACGTGCCCTGGTGCTTAGTGCTCCGGACCAGCCCGGTCGGCTTCCGGATCCGGTCGTCCTTGATCGAGAACAGCTTCTTCGGCGCCGGGTCCGCGGTGCTACTGGCCTGCGCGGTGCTACTGGCCTGCGCGGTGCCACCGGCCTGCGCGGTGCTACCGGCCTCCGCGGTGCCACCGGCCGAGGCCGGCAGCGCCACCCCTGCCAGGGCGAAGAGCGTCGCGCCCAGCAGGGCGACCACCGTCCGGAGCTGTCTCACGAAACCACCTCAGCACCTCGGGGGAGCAGGAGCTGCGCCAGCCGCGGCGTCACCTGCCATTCGGTGACCATCGCCTGGTACTCGGCCCGCAGCTCCGCGGTCGGCTTGGCACCGGTCCGCGCAGCGCGGAGCAGCAGATTGCGCGGCGTGTGCTGACTGTCCACGAACTGCACGACCTCCACCCGGTAACCGACCTGTCGGAGCACCGCCGCCCGCAGGGAGTCCGTCAGTACGTCGGCGAACCGCTCACGAACGATGCCATATCTCGTCATCAGCGCATAAGGCGCCGGTGGTGTGACGCTCTTCAGCTGCTTTTGGATGTCGTGATGACAGCACGGAGCCGCCAGCACCAGCGCAGCGCCCCACCCGACGGCCCGCGCGAGCGCGTCATCGGTGGCGGTATCACAAGCATGCAGCGCCAACACAACGTCGGGCTGCACGTCCAGCTCCGCCCCCTGGATAGTCGCATCCAAGAACCGCAGCTGCCCCTCCCACCCCAACGCCTCGACCACCCGAGTGTTCCGCGTCCGCGCCGCCGGATTCTGGTCAATACCAGTCATCCGCACGCCATACCCACGCTCAGTCAGCAAGTGGTACGCCGCCAACGTCAAATAAGCGTTCCCACACCCAAGATCAACAACCTCCAACACCCGCCCAAGCCGCCCCCCGGCGCGACCCTCACCACCGCCCGCGACCTCGCGCCCACCGCCACCCCCGCCCTGACGCTCACCGCCACCCCCGACCTGTCGCTCGCTGCCGCCCGCACCCTCGCACTCGTGAGCCTCGGCCTCGCCCGAGCTTCTCTCGGACCGGCGCTCGCCGCCCTCGGCTTGACGCTCGCTGCCACCCTCGGCTTGACGCTGGCTGCCGTCCTCGGCTTGACGCTCGCTGGCACCCGACCCCTCACGCTCGCCGACCTCGCCCCCGACTCCCTCGGACGCACGCTCGACTCCACCCGGTGACCCGCTCACGGCGGCGATCCGACCAGCGGCGACTGCCTCGTCGATCGCCGGCGCGAGGAGCTTGCAGAACTCCTCGATCTGCTTGTACTTCGCCTGCCGCGACGGCTTCACCCGCCCCTGGTGGTCACTGATCCCCAGCTCGATCAAGAACGGCGCCGCCGGATCCAGCACCCGCTGCTTCACCCGATCGTGGCTGGTCTCCTGCTCCCGCGCATCGTCCTGCCGATGCAGCAGCTCCTTACCCTTCTTCGTGTACCGCAGCCGCAACGTCTCGGTAGTCGTCTCCACATGCCACGACCCGTACCCGGCGTCCAACAGCTCATCGACAACCTTCTCGACGTCGCCATCCGGCACGTTCCGCGTATGAGCCTGCCGCTCATCAAACTCCGTGACCTGAAGGTGCCGCTCCCCCTTCAAATCCACATACCTGACCTCAACCCGCAGGTACCCCGGCGCCCCACTCCCCCGCCGCCGCCCCGACCCAACCCCCCGCACCAACCCATCCCGCTCCACCAGCGCAGCCCGCACCACAGCCCGCGCCCCGGCCCCCTCCGGTCCCGCCGACTCGCCCAACCGCACCTGTGCTCGCACCGCGCCATTGTCCCCGACCCCCACCCCACATCACAAAAGGGTCTCGCCCACTCCCCGTCACCACCCCCAAACCACCCGTCACCCAACCACCCCCACGACCTCACCAGACCCATGCCACCCACCCGTCCACGCCGCCTCTGACAGACCCTGCGTAGCCCCGCAGCCTCCACAACCCGCGCCGAGGCACAACCCTCAGACGCCCGCCGCGACGAAGCTCCTGGACGGCGAGCTGGGCGAAGCTTCGAGATACCCCGGCGGAGTACAGCTCCCAGACCCCGCGCGGACAGGCAGCTCCCGGAACCCTTGCCGTCACGCAGCTCCCGGACTCCGTGCCGACCAGCCCGACGCACCGCCACCCCGAGCAGAACCAGCAGTCCCTGATCCTGCGCCGGGGCGCGACCGCCAGCCCCCGGGACGAAGCTCCCAGACCCGTGCAGACGCGGAGCTGCCAGACCCCAGCGCGACGCGGACTGCTCCGAGCCCGGGCCGAAACGCGCAGCCCGGCCCGGCCCGGTCCGCCTGCCTCGCCGGACGTGGATCCCGAGCTCGACAACACCTGCGACCCTTAGGGCATGGCCACCGTGGACGTCCGCGAACTCCAGCAACGCACCTGCGAGCTACTCCGCCGCGCCGAGGCCGGCGAGCAGCTGACCATCACCATCGCCGGCCGCCCAGCAGCCACCCTCGGCCCGGTGAAGCCGGGCCCTTGGCGACCCTTCGACGAAGTAGCCACCGCTCTACGGCCCCACCCCGACACTGACTGGACGACAGACCGCGACCTCATCGACCAGACCTGACTGTGACCGCACAGTTCACAGGTCGAGCGGCCGCAGGTTAAAGGCCCCAGAAACCCAGCCGGTCTCGTAGTACTCCCCGAACACCTCGGCGGCCTCCACCGCCGAGAACACCTCGAACGACGACACCCGCACCTCATAGCGATCCCACGGAATGACAACCTCAACCGGCGGCCTCTCCGTCCCACCGCCCGCCCGCCCCACGACGTAGTGCCCCCAACCCGACGCCTCAGGCAGCCTCCAAAGGCTCAACGAGTACCGCACCACCCCATCAAGCAACCCCAACCGCTGCCGAACCAACTCGCCCCGGAGACATCACCGCATCTTTCACTTCACCATGAACCCGACCATTGATGGTGAACGCATGGGGCGCCTGCTTCATGAGACTCTCATGACAGGGCTGGGCCCCCTTCGAGAAGCACGGCGGTGTGCCTGGTGCAGATGGCCATCATCTGGCGACCAAGCGGTGGTGAGCTCAGTCGCCCAGAAAGCGCAGCTCCGATACCTTGCCAAGGCGGCCTTCGTCGCACAGGTCCGCGAGCCTCTGCAAGAAGGGTCGAACGCGCTCCGGAGCTTGGGGCAAGAACCGCCGAACGTCGGCCCCTAGAGCGTCCATCTCCTTTCGCTCGAACGACACGACGCCATAGGGATCCACGCGGCTGAGCATCGGGAACCGTGCTTTCCATTCGACGTCCGGGAGGGAGGCCTCGATGTCGTCCCACCACTGCTCAGCCCCGTTGACAAGGCGACCTTCGATCCAAAGCTCGATCCTGACAGCCATCGCGATCAACTCCTCGGGCTGGTGCCGGGGAACATGGTGACCACCGATCCATTGGGACGCCGTATCACAGTATAGATGTCCGTCGGAAGTCCTGTCGTTCGGTCAACACCAATGTCGCCTGTGCCCCGCAATACATAGCGGAAATTACCATTGCCCTGCAGGACGCCCTCTACACCTTCCGTTCTGGAGAGCGCGCCGAGATTTACGTCGCCAAAGAACTCGCTCTTGCCGGCTGAAATCTCAGGGAACTGGTGGATCCCCGCATGCCCGACATCCACGGGATCGCTGATCTCCGACGGAACCGGCGGATCGATCTCAGGGGTGCATCCGCGCCGACGGGAATGTATCAACCACCAATCCATCGCCGCCACCAAACTGCAACAACCTGCAAATCTCCGGAAATCTGTAACGCTCCCTGACTCCTGTAGCTGCGGCACGCCGTTGAACACTGGATGCCTGTCGTTCACCGTCTGTATTTCCAGCAGCGAGGCTTCGGCCCCTTCTTGATGGTGGTCGTCCACGTGCTGCGTCTCAGAGGCACCTACGTCGCGCTGTCGAGACAGCTGGCCACACATTCGTTCGCGCCACCGCAAGCAACCTCACGTCTACGACAGACATGCGCACGAGGCAGCCTCTCCACCCGCGCCTCGAACGACCTTCGGCTTCGCCAGCGCCACCACCCGGACTACCTCCCGCGTGCCGCCGAAGGCGGCCAATAGACAGTCGCCGCCCCATCAGCCCGGCGACCACCGGACGTTCACGAACAACCAGTGCACGAGGCGGCGGCCTTTCCAGCAGCTCCCACGGGGTGAGCATCTGCTTCGCCAGCGCCTGCACGTATCAGCACCTTGCCGCGCGCCGCCGAAGGCGGCCAACAGAACAGTCGCCGCTCCCATAGCCCGGCAACCACGCTGGCTTGTACGAAGACCGGCGGACGAGGCGGCGGCCTTTCTGGGTGGGTCAGGTTTGGGGTGGGTCGGTGGGGTCTTCTTCTGGGTCGGGGGTGGTTGGGTTGGCGTCTTCGTCCAGGAAGCCTAGGTCTCTCAGGCGGCTGATGATGCCGCCTTCCTGGCGGCCGAGGGTTTCGGCCAGGTCTAGGTAGGGGGTGCCGTTGTGGAAGCCCTCGATGAGGGTTTGTTCGTCTTCGGGGGTCCAGCGGCGGAAGGCGTTGGGGGCGGTTCGGCGGGCCTTCTGGATTCGGCGGGTCATCGAGTTGGGGTTGATGGGTTCCAGGGAGCGGATTCGGGACTGGCGGTGGCGGCCTACTTCTTCGCCCTTCTGCCAGAAGATCACTGCGCCGTCGTCGAAGGTCATCAGGTCGGCGGGGACGTCGCAGTAGTCGGCCTCGTCGAGCATCACTCGCATCATCTTCGGGTTCTCACTTTCATCGGTACGGACCTGTGGTCGACAGAGAAGATGCCCGGTTCGGCCCTCTTCCGCGACGGCTGTTCGGATCTGTGGACAACCGATCGCAGAACTTGTTTGCAAAAAGTCTTTGCAAAGAGGCTTTGGGGTTTTATGGTTGGGGGCATGAGCGATGAGGGCGGGGAGCGGGCGCGTACGGTTCGGTTGGATCGGGAGTTGGTGCGGGCGTTGGCGCATCCGATGCGGAATCGGATCCTGGGGTTGCTGCGGGTGTACGGGCCGCAGACGGCGACCTCGCTGGCGGACCGGCTCGGGGTGAATACCGGGGCGACCAGTTATCACCTGCGGCAGTTGGCGGAGGCGGGGCTGGTTGTTGAGGACGACAGCCGGGGGAACGCTCGCGACCGGTGGTGGAAGTCGGCGCATCAGGGGACCGAGTTCAACAAGGCGGAGCTGCTGGAGCAGGAGCCCGAGTTGGCGCTGGGGTTCTTGCACGGGGTCGGGCAGACGTACGCGCAGAACATCTTCGGGTTCATCGACGCGATGCAGACGATGCCTGAGGACTGGCGGGACGCCAGTGTGCTGTCGGACTACTTCTTCCATCTGCGGGCCGATCAGCTGGACGCGATGATGCATGAGGTCATGGCGGTGCTCGAGAAGTACAAGACGGACGACCTGACCGCTCCCCTGCCGGAGGGCGCCGAGCAGGTCACCGTGCAGATCCAGGCCTTCCCGCGCGAAACCCGGCCAGGACGATGACAGCCGCAAAGGAAAACAAGAACCGCGCCCCGCTGGTCGCGTTCCTGGTAGCGAACGTGGTGTCGATCTGCGGCACCAAGGTCAGCGCGATTGCCATCCCCTGGTTCGTACTGATCACCACTGGATCCCCTGTAAAGACAGGCCTCGTCGCACTCGCCGAGATGGCGCCGCTGGTCATCGTGAAGGCCGTAGGCGGCCCACTCATCGACAAGGTCGGCGCACGACGGATCAGCGTCCTGGCCGACACCGCCAGCACCGGCGTCGTCGCGCTCGTACCGCTCCTGCACACCCTCGGCCTATTGCACTTCCCAACGCTGCTGGTGCTGGTGGCGATCGCCGGCTCGCTCCGAGGACCGGGTGATTCCGCCAAGGAAACCTTGATCCCCGACATCGCCCGAGCGGCCAGGGTCCCGCTCGAACGGGTGACAGGGCTGGAGAGTACGACCGAGCGCCTGGCCGGGTTCTTTGCGTACGCGATCGCCGGCGGACTGATCACCCTGGTCGGATCGGTCAACGCGCTCTGGATCGACGCTGCGTCGTTCGGCGTCTGCGCCGTACTGATCGCCCGCTGGATCCCTAAGCAAGAGAAACAGACAGCCAGCAACGAGGACCCGTACGGCCGCAGGCTGCTGGAAGGGTGGAACTTCCTCCGCACGGACCGCCTGCTGCTGCCACTGGTAGCGATGATCGCCGTCACCAACCTGCTCGACGCGGCGACCAGCACCGTACTGCTGCCAGTCTGGATCAGGGAACACGGCTACGGCCCCGGCCACACGAGCCTGATCCTCACGTCCTTCGGTGTGACCGCTACCGCGTTCGCCCTGCTTGCGTCGGCGATCGGCGACCGCATCCCGCGCAAGCTCGTCTTCACCGTCGCGTTCCTGATCGCAGGGGCGCCGCGGTTCATCGCGATGGCGACCGACGCGCCGGTCTGGGCGCTGATGGCGGTGTACGCCGTCGGCGGCATCGGCGCGGGCTTCATCAACCCCGTACTCGGAGCGATCCGCGTCGAGCGGATCCCCAGCCACCTGCTCGGCCGGGTCAACTCGTTGTCGAACGCGGCCTGCTGGACCGGCGTACCGCTGGGAGGTGTTGTCGCCGGTGCGGCCATCACAGGCATCGGTCTGGCGCCGGCACTGCTGGCAGGTGGCGCCATCTACCTGATCGCGACCATGTCACCAGTGCTGATCGGCCGTCACGAGAACTGGAAAGCTACACCGGATCCGACGGGTCCTCAGGAAACAGCTCCGGCTCGGGAGGCAGTGGGCGCGTCTTAGCCTTCGCGGCAGCGTCCAGCGCGGTACGCATGCGCTCCCGCTCCGCCCGTAGCAGCCCCAGCATCACCAGGTCCAGCAGCATGCCACCGGCCGCCGCGAACTGCGTGGCGGCGAACTGGAAGACCTGGGTCATCAGCAACGACACCAGTACCGCCAGCTCGAACAGCCGGACCGCCCGGGCGCGGTTGCCCTTCCGCAGCGCCAGTGCGCCGCGCACCGTGAAGGTTGCCGACAGCAAGCTCCCCGCGGTCACGCCGAGCACCGGGAGGTGGTTCAGCCCGTCGCCCAGGACGGCGGCGATGACGAGCTCACCCACCACCTGAACGGCCAGTACGCCGACCGCGACCGTCGGCGCCTTCGGGTGCGTGGCGAGCCGTTCGAACCCGCGCTGGATCGCCTGCCACGCCGCGTCCACCGGCGCGGCCAGCTCGACCTCGTCCGGCGGGCAGGCGGCCAGTAGGTCGGCGGTCTCGCGCCGTCCCTCCACCTCCCGCGGTACGGTGCGCAGCAGCTCCGACGCCTCCGCCCGGCGCCGGCGCGACAGTCCGCCCGCGACGCCCTCGACGGCGTGGTCGATGACGTTGGCCAGCTCCTCCCGCGGATCGATCGGACGCCTGGTCGTGAGGAAGCGGAAGCCCAGCACGATCAGTACGAAGACGATGTACACGATCGCTGCGGTCGGCTTGTAGAAGTAGTTGTTGTCCGAGGTGACGAACTTCCCCACCTCGTCGATGAACAGCCCGAACCCGATCCCGCCGATCGTCGCGGCAGCCGGCCGCACCACTGGGCCGACGTACCCGAGCAGCAGCGAGATCGCGATGAACATCAGCAGACCGCCCGGCAGCACATGCGCGATGTGCAGGCCCTTGCCACCGATCTGCGGGTACCCGCTCAGGCTTAGGACCAGCCGGGTGATCAGTACGGTCGCCACCCCGGACACCACGAACGTCGTCAGGTGCTCCCCGGACCGCACGTTCCGGACCATCCCGGCCCGCATCAGGTACGACGAACGTTCACCGGCGGAGGTGGTCATACGCGGACGTTACCGGAGGAAGGCTGCCACGACGACGATGACGACCAGGGCAGCCAGTACGAGGGAGGTCACCAGTCGGCGCGTGCGGGGGTCCACGTGGTCAGGGTAGGCGGAAGTTCCCCACGAACGTGTCATCGGGGTCCACCCGCTGCTTGATCTCCCGCAACCGAGCCAGGTCCGCCGGGCTGTAGCAGTCCTCCAACGAGCCCCAAGCAGACAGGCCAGTCGACGGCATGTCACCGGCGTGCCACGGAGTCAGGGCCTCCTGGAACTTCTGCAGCGCGGCGGTCGCCTCCGGCCCTTGCACGAGAGACACAGCCAGCAGCATGTACTGCGCTGCCGGGTCAGCCGACGCCACACCAGGACGTGCGGCGTCAGTACTAGCCCTCAGGTGACGTATCTGCACCTGGAAGATCAACGACGGCTGACCGCAGTACTCGAGCAAGGTGCAGATCAGATCCGGTGTGAGCTCGTCGAACGTGCTGGTGATCAGCGACAGTGCCTGTGGTGGCGCCGGCACCGAGTTGAGCTCTCCTACGCCACTGGGCTGCAGTGACTGCACGGTGTCGCTCACCGGTGTGCCAGCTGCCCTGATGGTCGACAGGGCCGCTTCCAACGCTTCCGGCTGGTACGGCGCCATCCCGTCGATCATGCAGTACGACCCGTCGGGCAAGTGGATCAGGTACGCCCACAACGTCACCTGCGCCGCCGCCTCCTGCGTGGCCTTCGCGTACGCCGTCAAAACGGACTCGGCCTGTTCGATCGGGAACATCAACCGCGCCCCGCTGATCGCCGGCGCCGGATGCAGATCGATCTCCAGCGCAGTCACCACGCCGAAGTTCCCACCGCCGCCACGCAGCGCCCACATGAGGTCGGCGTCGGACGTGTCGTCGATCCATCGACGCTCCCCGGTCGCGTCGACGATCTCCGCGGCCCGCAGGCTCGCCGCACCGCTCCCGTAGGGCCGGGAGAACCAGGAGAACCCGCCACTTGTACAGAACCCGGCCACGGAGACGTTCCCGGTAGAACCAGGCAGTCCGGTGAGTCCCGTACCGTCAAGCGCCGTCTGCACCGCGCCCCAGCGCACACCGGCGCCAAGACGCGCCACCTGGGCCTCCGAGTCGATCCAGATGTCGTCCAGCGCGTCTGTGCGTACGACGATCGTCCCGTCCAACGCCCGGGTCGCACCGTGACCACCTGCCTGCGGCGCCACCTTCAACCCGTGCGCACCGGCGTACGCCACCGTGTGCTCCACGTCGCTCGGCCCTGCTGCCACCACTACCGCTGACGGTTGCTGGTCGACCGAGAGGTTCCACCCACGCCGGACGTGTTCCCAGTCCGGGTCCTCCGGTGTCACGAGCCGTCCGGTCAGTACCTGCCGCAAGTCTTCGAGCATGGTCACCACCATCCTGCCAAACCGGCCCGTACCGGTACCCCTGGTTTCAGGGATGCCCGACAGACCCGCAGCAGGGCCACACTGGCAAGGTGAAGACCTACCACGCGGAGTCCGCGCGGGCCGGGATCGAGGCGGCCGCGGCGGCCGGCCTGTCCTGGGAGGACTTCGGCCTGACAGCGATCGAACTGCTGGAGCGGGCCATCCCCAACGACGGCATCTGTCTCGGACCGGCCGACCCTGCGACCAGTCTGCTCACCGGCCGGGTCAAGACCGGTCTGCACGGCGCGGACGAGGTCGCGTTCGTACAGCACGAGTACGGCGCACCGGACATCAACAGGTTCTCGGAGCTCGCGCAGCGCGACATCGGCGTCAGCATCCTGGACGAGGCCACCGGCGGCCGGCCGGAGCTCAGTGCCCGGCACCGCGACATGGTGGCGAACGCCGGTCTGCGCCACGAGATGCGCGGCACGATGCGGTCGAACGGCCGGATGTGGGGCTTCTACACGATCTACCGCGAGCTGGGCCGGACCGGGTTCTCACCGGCCGAGGCAGGGTTCATGCACCGGCTGGAGCCTGTACTGACCCGCGGACTGCGACGCGGGCTGATCACCGCGGAAGTCGAGCGGCAGGACAGCGGTGCGGCCGTGGTGATCGTCGACGCTGCCGACCGGATCGTGTCGGCGACACCGGCTGCCGAGGAACGGATCGCCGACCTTGGCGGCGCGGTCTGGGACCGGCTGCCCGTGGCAGTCGCCATCGTGGTGTCGGCTGCCCGCGGCGTACCTGGATTGGCCACGCAGGTACCGCGAATGCGCCTGCGTAGCCGATCCGGGCAGTGGCTGACTGTTCACGCCGCACAGGTCCGTGGGCCGCACGGCCTCAAGCAGGACATCGCCGTGACGATCGAACCGGCTGGTGTGGCCGCGGTGATCCCGCTGATCGTCGCAGCGTACGGACTGACCGAGCGCGAGCAGACCGTCGTACAGCAGGTACTGAGCGGCGCCGGCACGAACGAGATCGCACGGCGCCTGCACCTGTCTCCGTACACCGTGCAGGACCATGTCAAAGCCGTGTTCGACAAGGTGGGTGTGTCGTCACGCGGTGAGCTGACGTCACGGCTGTTCTTCGACCACTACGCGGGGCGGCTCGGCCAGGACGTCGGTGCGGACGGATGGTTCAGCGAAGGCTGACCAGCGGCTCCGGCCGGTGTACGCCGCGCGGGCGGTACCCGAGCGCGTCGGACACGCCCAGGTAGTCGGACAGCAGCCAGATGATCGCCAGCCACATCTCCGTGCCTTGCAGGCCGGGGATCGCGCGGTCGTCGGTACCGTCCGGCGCGAACGCGAACCCCTCCCCGTCGACCCAGCGGGGCAGGATCGCGCGCAGTTGCTGCTCGGCCCAACGGCGCCCTTCGGCCTCGCCGTGCGACGTCTGCTTGCGGGCCAACCAGAGTGGATGGATGACGTCGAGAACGTTGCAGGCGTTGTAGTTGTCGCCGCTGAACATCCGCTTGTCGTTGCTGTGGGCAAGCACTGTGGCGACGGCCTGTTCCGGGTACGGCAGCGGCAGGCCGAACTGGGCGTACGTACCGCGGGTCAGGCGGTAGAAGCCGTTCACGACCTGCAGCAACCCGTCGTCCGGATGCGGCGTACCCCACATCCCGGTCGCCGGATCGACCCGCGTGAGCAACCAGCCCATCAGCAGCTCGAGTTGCCCCGGATCACCGCCATCCTGCAGGGCGAGCGCCGTACCGAGCGCATCGATCCCGGACCCGGCCGACCAGGCTCTTCTTGCCCAGGGCAACTTGTCGAGCTCGGCCAGCTCGAACGAGGTGTCGATCGGCGAGGCGAAGCTGCTGTCGAGCAACTGCAACGCGTAGCCGACACACAGTACGTGATAGCTCGTAGGGCCTTCCAGCACAGTGATTTCGCCTGCCTCAGAGCGCAGGACGCGGACGAGGTCGTCGCGGGAATGACCGGCCGGCGTACGGCGTACCAGCAGGTCCGCGATCTCGATCGCGTCGCACCACGGCCGGATCTCCGGCGCGTGCTCGAGGCCGGGCCGATCGACGAAACGCGAGCCGTCCCAGCAGCGTGCGAGTATGTCGTCCACCTGGCCGCGGGCCTTCGCCGCGAACTCGGCCAGCGCCGTGCTGAGGTCACCTGACATGGATGCTCCTGTCCGTGAGCGGAGAATACGCGCGGGGTTGCCGGCCGCCACCGAGTTCGCCGGGATGTCCTTCGTGACGACCGCACCCGCGCCGATGATCGTGTGTGGGCCGACCGTCACGCCGTCGAGGATCGTGACGTTCGAGCCGATCCAGACGTCGTCGCCGATCGTGATGCCGAGCGAGGTGTGCGGCTGCTTGAAGATCGGCTCACCCGGCGCGGTGCCGTGGTTGAACGCGAGCAGCGACGTGTGCGCGCCGATCCGGACGCCGTCGCCGATCGTCACCTCACCCCGGACCGCGGAGAACGGGTTGATCGTGGAGTCGGCGCCGAGGCTGATCCGGCCGGTGACGTAGGCGTGCGCGGCGATGTACGAACGCTCCCCCATCCGGAGCTCGTCGCAGTACACCGCGGCCGACTCGGCGACGTACACGTCGTCCGCGAGCTCGACCGACCCGCCGAGGCGCGCCTGCCGTTCGGCCTGCCGCTCGCGTTCGGCCCTGGACGCCGTCCGCTTGTACTCCCAGGGCAGGAAATCCAGCCGCAACGGCTCGTGAGAAGGCATGGGAAAACGCTATCCAAATCCTGTCGCTCAGGCTAGTCCCGGAAAGCCGCTGCTAACCTCCCGTCTGACATGAACACTTTTCCGTCTGCGCGAGGGGTGGCCGGGCGATGACCACGAGCGGATCGGTGCCGGACGACGACGGTCCGGCCGGCAGTACGCGCCGCACCCATCGGGTCACGATCAGCGACCTCGCCCGCCGGCTGCACATCTCGAAGGCTTCGGTCTCGTACGCCCTGAACGGTCGCGCCGGGGTCAGCGAGGAGACCCGCCAACGGGTCCTGGACCTGGCTGAGGAGCTGGGTTTCCACCCGAACTCCGCGGCCGTCGCGCTGTCCGCGAGCCGCACCCGCACGATCGGGATCGTGATCGCGCGGGACCCGACGCTGATCTCCACCGAGGCGTTCTACATGCGCACGCTGGTCGGCATCGAGCAGTACTTGAACGAGGTCGACTCCTCGCTGCTGCTGCGGCTGACCGGCGAGCACGGCGAGGACCTCGACGTACTGCGGCGCTGGTCACGTCAAGGTCGCGTCGACGGGTTCATCCTGTTCGACGAGCTCGAGGACGACCAGCGGATCCCGCTGCTGAAGGAGCTCGGGATCCCGTGTGTGGTGGTCAGCTCGAACGAACCGGACGACACGGTCGGACGGCTGATCAGCTCCCCGACCGAGACGGTCGAACTGCTGCTCGACCACCTGCTCGAACTCGGGCACACGGACATCGCGCACGTCAGCGGGCCGTTCACGTTCATCCACGAGCGGCTGCGGGTCCAGACACTGCGCGAGTACGCCCGGCGGCGCGGGATCGCCGTACGGCACGTCGAAGGCAGCTACCGGTACGACGACGGCGCCGAGCTGACCCGCCGGCTGCTGACCGGGCCGAACCCGCCGACCGCGATCGTGCTCGGGAACGACCTGATGGCGGTCGCGGCGCTGCGGGTCGCGACGGAACTCGGTACGGCGGTGCCGGGCGAGGTGTCGGTGCTGGCGTGGGACGACTCGCCGCTGTGCGAGCTCGCCCGTCCCGGGATCACCGCGGTCGACCAGAAGACGATGGAACGCGGCCGCGCGGCCGCCGACCTGCTGCTCCGGATCGTCACCGGCAACACCGCCCCGCACGAAGAAGCACCCCCAGGCGAACTCCGCACCCGAGAGTCCTCCGGCCCCGCCAGAAGCTGAAAACCCCCGCCCCTCGCTCCGCTCGGGGCGGGTTGGGGGGCGGGCGACTCCGCCGCGGCGCGGTTCGGGGTGCGCGAACTCCACCCGGCGCAGGGGCGGGATTCGGGGTGGGCGACTCCGCCGCGGCGCGGTTCGGGGTGCGCGAACTCCACCCGGCGCGGGAGCGGGATTCGGGGTGGGCGACTCCGCCGCGGCGCGGTTCAGGGTGCGCGAACTCCACCCGGCGCGGGGGCGGGATTCGGGTGGGCGGCTCCGCCCGCGGCGCGGTTCGGGGTGCGCGAACTCCACCCGGAGCGGGAGCGGGATTCGGGGCGGGCGACTCCGCCCGGGGCGCGGTTCGGGTGCGCGAACTTCACCCGGGGCGGGGGCGGGGTGGACGAGCTCCGGATGCGGGAGTTCTGCGGGACTGCACGACGCTAACCCCAGATCACATCCTCGTAACGAAGGGGGTTCTACTGAACCGGTTAGGGTTTCGAAACTTAACCGGTTAGGTCAGGATGGGCCCGATCCGCCCCCGCAGGTCCGCGGGGGCTCGAGACGGGACGAGGAGTCCGACGTGAGACTGCGTTCGCTTGTAGCCGCGGTGGCTGCGACCGCCATGGGAATCAGCCTCGCCGCCTGTGGTGGTGGCGACAAGAACGACACCTCCGGCGGCAGTTCCGGGGACCAGACGCTGACCTACTGGGCCAGCAACCAGGGCACCAGCCTCGACAACGACAAGGAGGTGCTGACCCCGGTCCTGAAGAAGTTCACCGACGAGACCGGGATCAAGGTCAACCTCGAGGTGATCGGCTGGAACGACCTGCAGACCCGGATCCAGACCGCGATCACCTCCGGCCAGGCGCCGGACGTGGTCAACATCGGCAACACCTGGGCGGCCTCGCTGCAGGCCACCGACGCGTTCCTGCCGTTCGACGGCGACGCGATGACCGCGATCGGCGGCAAGGACAAGTTCGTGCCGACGGCTCTGGCGACCGGCGGCAAGGAAGGTACCGACCCGACCTCGGTCCCGCTCTACGGTCTGGCGTACGGCCTGTACTACAACAAGGCGATGTTCGCCGCGGCCGGCCTGCAGCCGCCGAAGACCTGGGAGGAGATGGTCACCGACGCGAAGAAGCTGACCGTCCCGGGCAAGCAGTGGGGCATGGCGCTGGCAGCCGGCAGCTACACCGAGAACGTGCACTTCGCGTTCATCAACGCCGCGCAGAACAAGGCCGACTGGTTCAACGGCGAAGGCAAGCCGACCTTCACCGGTGACGGCAACGTGCAGGGCGTCCTGCGGTACCTCGACCTGATGCAGAAGGACAAGGTCGCGAACCCGTCGAACGCGCAGTACGACAACGGCACCAAGTCGGTGAACGACTTCGCGACGAAGAAGGTCGCGATGGTGATCAACCAGAACAACGCCGACTCCTCGATCGTCGCCAACGGCATGAAGGCCGGCGAGTACGGCGTCGTACCGTTCCCGGCACCGGCCGGCGGCGAGCAGGTCGCCAGCCACGTCGCGGGCATCAACCTGTCGGTGTTCAAGAACACCAAGCACAAGGACGCGGCGCTCAAGTTCGTCAAGTACATGACCGATGCGACCACGCAGAGCACGCTGGACAAGCCGTTCGCCGCGCTGCCGGTACTGAAGGACGCGAAGCCGAACTTCACCACCGACGCCGCCGAGGCCGCGACCTTCCAGGACGTCTACAACACCAAGTCCAAGCCGCTGCCGCTGGTACCGGCCGAGGACCAGTTCGAGAGCACCGTCGGCAAGGCGATGAACTCGATGTTCGCCAAGATCGCGACCGGCGGCACGGTGACCGCCGACGACGTGAAGGCGGCCCTCAAGACCGCTGAAGACCAGGTGGCGGCGAGCAGCTGACGATGGCCGTCGCAACCGAAACCGCGGCTCCGGCGCAGACCAAGCGCCGGGGCCGCCCCGAGCACCGGCCCGGGCTGAACCGGTGGTTGCCGTACGCACTGCTGGCCCCGGCGGTACTGCTGGAACTGCTCATCCACATCATCCCGATGCTGGTCGGGATCTGGATGAGCTTCGTGAAACTGACCAAGTTCTTCATCGCGAACTGGTCCGCCGCGCCCGGCGCGGGGCTGAACAACTACAAGGTCGCGCTCGACTTCGACAATGCGGTCGGGCAGGGACTGCTGAAGTCCTTCGGAGTCACCGTCGCGTTCTCGCTGATCACGGTGGCCTTCTCGTGGGTCCTGGGGATGGCCGCGGCGGTCGCGTTGCAGCCAGAGTTCCGCGGGCGTGGCATCGTACGGACGCTGTTCCTGGTGCCGTACGCACTCCCGGCGTACGCGGGCATCCTGACGTGGAACTTCATGCTGCAGCGCGACACCGGCGCGGTGAACCACGTGCTGAACCAGCTGCACCTCAGCGACGGCAAGACGTTCTGGCTGATCGGTGGCAACGCGCTGATCTCGCTGATCACGGTGGCCGGGTGGAAGCTGTGGACGTTCGCGTTCCTCACACTCATGGCCGGTATGCAGAGCATTCCGCGGGACCTGTACGAGGCCGCGTCGGTGGACGGCGCCGGCAACATCCGGCAGTGGCGCAACATCACCCTGCCGTCACTGCGTCCGGTGAACCTCGTATTGGTGCTTGTGCTGTTCCTGTGGACGTTCAGCGACTTCAACACGCCGTACGTGCTGTTCGGTACGGCGCAGCCACCGGCCGGTGACCTGATCACGTTCCACATCTACAACGCGTCGTTCCTGACCTGGAACTTCGGCACCGGTGCGGCGATGTCCGTACTGCTGCTGATCTTCCTCATGATCGTCACGGGCGCGTACCTGCTCGTCACCGGAAGGAGGTCGCGTCGTGCGTGAGACCCGAGGTTTCAAGATCTACCGCGGTGTCGTGCTGGTCGTGCTCGGGCTGTTCGTTTTGATCCCCTTGTATGTGATGGCGACGTCGTCGCTGAAACCGTTGAAGGACGTGCAAGGTGCGTTCACTTGGTGGCCGTCGAACCTGACACTGGCGCCGTTCGTGGACATGTGGAAGACCGTGCCGCTGGCGAAGTACTTCGTGAACTCCACGATCGTGTCCGTGTCCGCGACGGTATTCTCGGTGGCGATCGCGATTCTCGCCGCGTTCGCGGTGTCGCGGTTCCGGTTCCGTGGGCGGACCGTGTTCACCACGACCGTTCTGTCGACGCAGATGTTTCCCGGTGTGCTGTTCCTGCTGCCGTTGTTCCTGATCTTCGTGAACATCAACAACTCGTTCGGGTTGCAGCTGGTCGGGACGCGGCTCGGGTTGATCATCACGTACCTGACGTTCAGCCTGCCGTTCTCGATCTGGATGCTGGCCGGGTACTTCGACAGCATCCCGCGTGAGCTGGACGAGGCCGCGCTCGTGGACGGGTGTGGTCCGATGGGTGCGCTGTGGCGGGTAGTACTGCCTGCTGCACGTCCCGGGGTGATCGCGGTCGCGATCTACTCGTTCATGACCGCGTGGGGTGAGGTGCTGTTCGCCTCTGTCATGACAACTGAGGCCAACCGGACGCTCTCGGTCGGGCTACGCCAGTACTCCACCCAGACCAACATCTACTGGAACCAGATCATGGCCGCCGCACTGGTGGTCAGCGTCCCGGTCGTCATCGGCTTCCTCCTGGCACAACGACACTTCGTCGCCGGCGTAACCGCCGGCGCGGTCAAATAGGACGCATGTACTTCGAGGGCTACACGCCGGGTGCTCGCGTCGAGCACCCGGCCACGATCACCGTCGACCCAGACCGCCGTCATCACCTTCGCCGGGCACCTTCGACAGGAGGTGTCTACAGCGGGTAGTGCACCTGAGCGTGATTGGAGACGCGCGTACACCGTCTCGCTGGTGCACTACCTGTCGAGCGGTACCCCAGACCCTGTTCAGTTGAAGAGTTTTTCGCCCCAGTAGGAGCCGGGGGTTACGCCGGGTGGGCAGGCGAAGATGGCGGAGCCTACGTGGTGGATGTACTCGTTCAGCTTGTCGTTCTTGGCGAGTTGGGTCTGGATCGGGATGAACTGTTTGCGCGGGTCGCGTTGGTAGGCAAGGAAGAACAGGCCGGCGTCCAGGCGGCCGAGGCCGTCCGAGCCGTCGACGAAGTTGTAACCGCGACGGAGTAGCTCGGCGCCGTTGTTGAACTGGGGGTGCGCGAGCCGGACGTGCGAGTCGGCCGGGACCTTCGGTTCGCCGTCGGAGTTCTTCGCGGCGAAGTCGATCGCGTCGAACTCGTCCGCCTTGCCGAGCGGGGCGCCGGTGCCCTTGCCGCGGCCGATGATGCCCTCCTGCTCGCCCAGCGACGTACGGTCCCAGATCTCGATGTTCATCCGGATCCGGCGCGACACCAGGTACGAGCCGCCGACCATCCAGTCCGGGCCGTCCTCGGGCTGTACCCACAGCTGCTGTTCGAGCTTGGCGGCATCCTCGAGCTTGAGGTTGTTCGTACCGTCCTTGAAGCCGAACAGGTTCCGTGGGGTGGCCTGGGCGCGCGAGGTGGAGGACGTACGACCGAAGCCGAGCTGGGAGTACCGTACGGCGACCCGGCCGAAGCCGATCCGCGCCAGGTTGCGGATCGCGTGGACGGCGACCTGGGGGTCGTCGGAGCAGGCCTGTACGGCGATGTCACCGTACGAGCGGGCTTCCTCGAGGTCGTCGCCGATGAAGTGCGGCAGGTCCACGAGCGCCTTGGGGCGGTTCGCCGCCAGACCGAACCGTCCGTCGAACAGGCTCGGCCCGAAGCCCACGGTGATCGTCAACCGCGCCGGCGGCAACCCCACCGCCTCACCGGTGTCCTCCGGCGGCGCCTCGTCCGGTCCGTTCACCGCACCGTACTGCCCGATGTCCCGCCCGCCCGTAAGAAGCGCAGCCGCAGCCGTCCACTCCTTCAACAACCCGACCAGTTCTTCACGCTTCGTCGTAGTCACATCAAACGCCGCAAAGTGCAGACGGTCCTGCACCGGCGTAGTAATCCCAGCCTGATGAGCCCCATGAAACTCCACAGGCCCGTTGTTGTCCGCCGCCTGCGTCGGCTCACTTGCCAAAGCCGAGTGTGCGGCGTACCCGGCGACTCCAGTGGCAACAGCAGCACCTGCAGCCCCGAACAGACCCCGGCGCGAGATTCCTTTACGTTCCGTCATTTCTTTGCGATTACTCCTGCTACCTGGCTGACCGGTTCGGCTAGGCCGTCTACTGCTGAGCCGAGGGTCTTTTTCTCTGCCTCGGTGGCGGTGTAGGGCTTGAAGCCGTCGCCTGCTCGGTACTTGTCCAGGGCGGTGAAGACTGTTTTGAACTGGGTGTCGAGGGTGGTGACGAGGGCGGGGTTGCGGGTTTGGAGGGCGGGGCGGAGGGCCTGGATGGCGGCCTGGGAGCCTTCGACGTTTGCTTCGAAGTCCCACAGGTCGGTGTGCGAGTAGCGGTCCTCCTCGCCGGTGACCTTGCCGGTGGCGACCTCGTCCAGCAGCTCCTTCGCGCCGTTCGCCAGCTGCAGCGGCGTCAGCTTCACGACCTTTGCCTTCGCCACGACCGTCTTCACATCGATGAGCAGCTGGTCGGCGTACTTCTCCATGCCCTTGGTGGTGTTGGAGACCCAGAGCGCCTGCTCGATCCGGTGGTACCCGGTCCACTCGGTACCGGCCTCGACATCGTTCACCCGGGCGTCGATCTTCGGGTCGAGGTCGCCGAACGACTCCGCGACCGGCTCGATCCGTTCCCAGTACGTCCGCGACACCGGGTACAGCGCCTTCGCCTTCACGACGTCGCCGGCCTTCACCGCGGCGACGAACTCGGTGGTCTTCTGCTCCAGCGCGACCGCCTGCGAGTTCACGTACCGCTGGTAGCTCTCGGTCGCCTGCTTCAGCAGCGCGTCCTCGGAGACCTGCGACGGCGCGTCGCCGGTGACGTTCAGCTCACCACGGATCCCGTCGCCGACCATGCCCGGCTTGCAGACCGCCTGGTATTTGCCCGTCGGCAGCTCCACGATCAGGTCGCGCTTCAGGCCGGGCCCGATGTTCTCGACCTCACCCATCACCCGGTCACCGTCTGCGTACACATAGAACTCGGTGACCTTGCTGCCACCGTTCGACACCGAGAACGTACTCGTACCGGACTTCACGTCCCGCCGGCTCAGGTCGCACCCGGAGTCGGTCGCCTTCACCGACACCGGCCCGGTGCCGTCGTCCTTCGCGGCCGGCTGATCCTTCGCACACGCGGACAGTGCGGCCAGACCGATGACGGCACCAACGATTGAGGCCTTGCGGCCGAATGACGCAGACATGTTTCTCCAGGGGTTCAGGCCGCTTTGTGAGCGGTCGTCGCCGGCACGGCAGGCGGGGTGGAACTCTTCACCGGGCGGAAGTACAGGAACATCACCGGGACGAGGTAGACGACCCAGGCGGTCGCCTCCAGCACGGTCGGTGCCGGGTTGAAGTTGAAGATGCCCTTGAGCAGTACGCCGTACCAGCTGGCCGGCGGGATCACCTGCGAGATGTCGAACGCGAGGTGGCCGATCCCGGGCAGGATGCCGGCCTCCTGCAGGTCGTGGAAGCCGTACGCGAAGATGCCCGCCGCGACCAGTACGAGTACCGCGCCGGTCCACTTGAAGAACACCGCGAGGTTGATCTTCACCGCGCCCTTGTAGATTGCGACACCGAGCAGCACCGAGGTGGCAAGCCCGAGCAGTACGCCGATGAGCGGTACGGCGGTGGTCGCCGTCGCCGCGGACGCGTACACGATGAACGCGGTCTCGATGCTCTCCCGGAACACGGCGAGGAACGCCAGGATCACCACCGCGCGGGACCCGACCTCGAGCGCCTGGCCCATCCGCTCGCGCAGTTCCTTGGCGATGCTGCGGGACGCCTTGCGCATCCAGAAGATCATCCAGGTCACGAAGCCGACCGCGAGGATCGACATCACGCCGCCGACGGTCTCCTGGGTGGTGAACGACTTCGCGGTCAGCGCGGTGACGAACTGCAGCAGACCCCAGGCGGCGGCCGCCACGGCGAGGGCCGTGGCAACGCCGATCCAGACCAGTTTGAGCCGATCCCGATGCCCGGACTTGACCAGGAACGTCGCGAGGATGCTGACCACCAGCGATGCCTCGAGTCCTTCACGGAGTCCGATCAGATAGTTCGCGAGCATGGCGGGGACACTTTCGTCTTCTTAGGTACGGCTAACCTTGATGAGGTTAGCCTAAGAAGTCCCATTCGCCTACCGTGACGTACGCCGCACTGTGGCCCGGGCCCTCCCCCAGCCGGGACTCGATCAGCTGCAGACTGCCCGCGGTCCAGACCGGGCTCTGGTAGTTCTCGAAGATCCGCACCCACTTGGTGACGTCCAACTGCCGGCGCAACCGCGCCAGCGTCAGGTGCGGCGTGAACTTGCGTCCCTCGACCTCGATCCCGGCCCGGTTGGCGGCTGCGCGGGTCGTCATCGACAGGTGTTTGAGTGATTCCGTGTCGTCGCGGACGCCGGCGTACAGCACCCGGGCGGCCGGCACGCCGGGGAACGCGCCCGCTCCGGACAGTTGCAGTTCGAACGGTTTCTGTCGCTTCGCGGCCCGCTCCAGCCGCTCCTCGAGGTCCTCGGTCTTCCAGTCCGGTACGTCGCCGAGGAACGCCAGCGTGAGATGCCAGTGGTCGTCCGCCGCCCAGCGGATGTCGTCGTCCGGATGCTCCCGGCGCGGCTCGACGAACTTGCTCAGGTCCTCCACAACTTCGGTTGGTGGCACCACGGCCACGAACAATCGCATCCCTCGAGATTAGAGCGTGCCAGGGACAGGCCGCGTGCTAATTTGGCGTTGATCGACTGGACGTGGCTAGGGTTCCGCCGCCTGCGGGCGGGCTGGTCCGAGCGCCACGACCCACCGCGACGGTGGGCATCTGAAGGGGCAAAAGCCTGGTAGGGCGACGTCGGCGCACTTGACCGTGCCGTCGAACGCCCGAGGTGATGCCCCGTGTTCCGTGCTGTTTCCGGATTTCGCTCCGTCCTCGCCGTGCCCCGCGTCCGCGGACTGGCGCTGAGCTCGCTGCTCGCCCGGTTGCCGAAGGGCATGATGCCGTTGACCCTGGTACTGCTCGTCAGCCGGCAGACCGGGTCGTACGCGCTCGCCGGTACTGTGACCGCGCTGTTCTCGCTCGGCGACGCGGTGACCGCTCCTTGGCAGGGGCGACTGGTCGACCGGTTCGGGTACGCACGCGTGCTGATTCCGATCGCCGTCGTACATGTCGCGGCCACGATCGGGGTGGTGACGACGCGGTCCGCCGCGGTGCTCTGCGTACTCGCCGCGGTCAGCGGGCTCGGCGTACCGCCCGTCTCGGGGGCGATGAAGGCACTGCTGGCCGAACTCGTCCCGGAGGAACGGATGCCGGCCGCGTTCGCGATGGAAGCCTTGCTGCAGCAGAGCTTCTTCCTCGTCGGGCCAGTACTCGCAACCAGCCTGATCGCATTGGCCGGACCCGCTCCAGCGGCCGTACTGGCGGCGCTATTAGTTGCTGCGGGCACCCTTTGGTTCGTGGTCGCGGCCGGGCCGGTACGAGGCTCCCGGCGCGGACGTGGCGGACGCGGTGCGCTACGAATCCCCGCAGTCCGGGTGCTGTGCACGACGACGTTGCTGCAGAGCCTGACGTACGGCGTACTCCCGATCGCACTGGCGGCCGCGGCGACCCGGGCCGGTGCGCCGGCCGCGGCCGGAGTCGTGCAGGCGGCACTGACGTTGGGTGGGGTGATCGGCAGCATGTTCCACCGACCGGCGAGGTATCAACGGCTGCTCGCGATGTTCGCGTGCTGCCTGGTTCCGCTGGCGTTGTTCGCGACGCTCGCGTCGGCGGTAGGGCTGGTCGGGCTGGTCGGGCTGGGGCTCACGCTGGCCGGTACGGGGTTGCTGGCGACACCGCTGGCGACGTCTGCGTACCTGTTGATCCAGCGGGCCACGCCGCTCGGCAACCGGACCGAGGCGTTCGCGTGGCAGTCGACCGGGCTGGCGATCGGTACGGCACTCGGGTCGTCGATCGGCGGCGTGCTGGTCGATCGGGGTGGGCCGGTGCTCGCGTTCGCGCTGCCACCGCTCGCGGTCGGGCTGGCGGCGGCGCTGATGGCGGCCGTTCGGCGGGTGCCTTCGGTCTTCGATTGAGTCAGACTGCATTTCGTGGAACTCAAGCTGCCGTCGCCGTGCGTCGTGATCCTGGTCGGGCCGGGGGCGTCGGGGAAGTCGACGTGGGCCGCGGAGCACTTCGCGGCGGAGCTGGTCGTTTCGAGTGATCGGTTGCGGGCGCTTGTCGGTGCTGGGGAGGACGACATCGCGGCGAGTACGGATGCCTTTGCGTTGCTGGATGTCGTGGTGGAGCAGCGAATCGGGCGTCGGTTGACCACTGTCATCGACACCCTGGGACTGGATCGGGAGCGGCGGGTTCGGTGGTTGGCGGCGGCTCGGGGGGCCGGGATGGCGTGTGTCGCGGTGGGGTTCGATACGGCGGCTGAGGAGTGTCGGCGGCGGAATCGGGAGCGGGCGGAGAAGCGGATTCCGGCTGAGGTGCTGACGGCTCAGCTCAAGGCCTGGCGGCGGGTTCGGGAGGAGTTGGTGGGCGAGGGGTACGACGACGTACTCGAGCCTGCTGCTGCTCGGGTGGTGCCGAATGCGTTTGTCGAGTCGACTGCGGCGCAGGCCCGGCAATCCGAAGCACCGGTGGGGTTGCGGTTCGGGTTGCAGGTGGGGAGTTATACGCAGCCGGCGGGGCGGGCGGGGCTCGGCGCTTGGGTGCGGGAGGTGGCGGGGCGGGCTGAGGCGGCTGGGTTCGATGCGATCTACGTGATGGACCACTTCCGGCAGATTCCGCAGGTGGGGCGGGCCTGGGAGGACTTTCTGGAGAGCTGGACGACGCTTGGGTATCTGGCTGCGTGTACGACGCGGGTGCGGTTGGGCACGCTGGTTTCGGGAATCACGTACCGCAACGTCGCGCATCTGGGAAAGATCGCGGCGACGCTTGACGTGTTGAGTGGTGGGCGGGCCGTGTGTGGCGTCGGGCTGGCGTGGTTCGAGGCCGAGCACAAGGCGTACGGGTGGCCGTTTCCCTCGGTGAACGAACGCTACGCGCTGCTGGAGGACGCCCTGCAACTGCTGCCCGTTTTATGGGGACCAGGCAACAAACCGTTCCACGGGAAGGTCCTGGACATACCGGACACCACTTGCTATCCCCGTCCTCTGCAAGAGCATCTGCCTTTGCTGGTTGGTGGCAGCGGGCCAAGGACCCTACGCCTGGCAAGCCGTTACGCCGATGCGGTGAACGTCTTCGGCGACGTAGCCGCGGTGCGCGAACGAGCAACCCACCTGACAAACGCGATCGATCTGACACACCTCTCTACAACGCTGGTAGGAAAGGACCGCAATCAGCTCGACCAGCTGATTCGCACCCTCCGCCCGCGGAACGCCAACCCAGAAAAGTACGCGGCAGCAGTCAACGCAGGAACAGTCGACGACCAGATCGGGAGATTCCGCGAACTGTCCGAGGCCGGGGTCAGCGAGGTGATGCTCGCCCTCCCCGACCTGGACACCCTGGAGACAGTGGGCCAGGTGATCTCAGCGTTCCGTCAGTAGCCCCGCGGGATCACGCCCGGTCAGGCCGAGGATGCGGTCGAACGTAGGCGCGTCGGCCGGTACGGGGATCCGCGGTCCGTACATGCCGAGCTCGCGCCCCTGCTCCACGCCGGCGAGCATCGCGTCGTGCACATGCGCCAGCAGGTCGGCGGGCAGTTCCAGCCGTTGCCCGGTCGCGACCGCGAGATCCCAGCCGTGTACGACGAGCTCGCCGACGATCATGTCACCCATGACGGGCGCGGGCAGCAGCTGCGGCGTACCCATGCTGGTCTCGCCGGCCCAGGCGCTCGTGGGCGCCCACGACGACTTCATGTCGTCCAGCAGCGCGAGCAAGCGACCGCGCCAGTCGCCGGCCGTCAGGTCCACCTCGGACTCGGCGGCGGCCGGCTGCGGAACAGACTCCTTGCGGCCCGCGCCGGCAAGCGACGGGCCCCAGAACAGCAGATGGTTGACCAAGGCCCGTACGTCGTACTCCGTGCACGGAGTCCTGTTGGTGAGCTGGTCATCGGTGACGGCGCGGGCGACCGCAGCCATGGTTTCGGCAGCGTTGGAAACGTATGACATGGCGGCGATGCTAGGCAGCGCCGGCCCGCTGGGTATTGAACAAAGGCGACATAGACTCGGCACGGTGGAGCGGGACGTTCGTGAGCTGGCGAGTGCGTGGAGCACGTACCAGCGCCACGCGTTCCACAGCCCGTCGCCGGCGCTCGCGCCATGGGTGGAGCGTTACTGGGAGGCTCGCTGGGACTATGCCGAGCCCTACCGGCAGAAGATCGTGCCGTACCCGAACGTGCACCTGTCGTTCGGCGGCGGCCGCGCGGACGTCAACGGCGTGTCCAGCGGCTACCAGGTCAAGGTTCTCGAGGGCCGCGGACAGGTCTTCGGCGTCGCGTTCCGGCCGGGCGGCTTCCGTCCGTTCCTCGGTGCCTCCGTCTCGACGATCACCGATCACGTCGTCCCGGCGACCGAGGTGTTCGGCCCGGACCTGCCCACGACGCTCGACGTGCCGGCCGTGGAGGCGTTCCTGCTGAAACACCTGCCGGACGATGACACCCGGGTGCGCGAGGCGGTCGCGGCGGTCGAACTGATCGCCGAGGACAAGGCCGTGACCAGGGTCGAGCGCCTCGCCGGTGAGCTGGGACTGAGTACGCGCGGGATCCAACGACTGTTCGCGGAGTACGTCGGCATCGGGCCTAAATGGGTGATCCGCCGGTACCGCCTGCACGAGGTGACCGAGCGGATGGCCGCCGGCGGGACGATCGACTGGGCCGCACTGGCGGCGGACCTCGGCTACGCCGACCAAGGCCACTTCATCCGCGACTTCAAGAGCATGTTCGGCGAGCCACCCGCCTGGTACGCACAGCGGTACTAGCCGGGCAGATCCAGCTTCAGTAGCGCGTTCTCGATCAGTTCGGGCATCGCCGGGTGGATCCAGTACTGGCCGCGCGCCATCGTGTACGCGTCGAGGCCGAAGCTCATCGCCTGGATCACCGGCTGGATCACGGTCGGCGCCTGCGGCCCGATGATGTGGCAGCCGATGATCTGCCCGGTCTCCGGATCCGCGAGGACCTTCGCGAACCCGGTGGTGTCCTCCATCGCCCACCCGTACGCGATGTCGGCGTACCGCTGAACCGCTGCCACGTAAGGGATCCCGCGTTCCCGCGCCTGCTCCTCGGTGAGGCCGACGGAGGCGATCTGCGGCGAGCTGAAGACCGCGTGCGGGACGAAGCGGTGGTCGGCCTCGATCCGGTCGTCCGGGTTCAGCAGGTTGTGCTTCACCACCCGGGCCTCGTGATTCGCGACGTGCTTGAGCTGGTGCGGGTTGGTCACGTCGCCGAGCGCGTAGATCCCGTCGACGCTGGTCTGCTGGTACGCGTCCACGACCACGCGTCCCTCCCGGTCGACCTCTACCCCGGTGGCGGCCAGGTTCAGCAGGCCGGAGTTCGGCTCGCGGCCGACGGCAACCAGGAGTTCGTCCACGATCAGCTCGTCGGAGCCTTCCGGGTGCAGCATGCTGAGCAGGATCGTGCCGTCGTCGCGACGAGCTACGCGGACGGTCTCGTGCTCGAGGCGTACGTCGTACTTCGCCTGCGCGATCTCGGTGTACCGGGCGGCGATCGCGCCGTCCTCGGGCCGGAGCAGCTCCTTCGAGCGGGCCACGATCGTCACCTCGACCCCGAACGCGGCGAACACGTGTGCGAACTCGGCCGCGACGAACCCGCTGCCGATGATCGCGATCCGGCGCGGCAGCTCGTCGAGCCGCATGATCGTGTTCGAGGTGTGGAACCCGGTCTCCTCGAGGCCCGGGATCGGCGGCACGATCGGCCGGCTGCCGGTGGCGATCACGAACTGCTCGGCGCTGAACACGCTGGTCGAGCCGTCCTTGCTGTCCACCGTGAGTTCCTTGAACCCGGTGAACCGTCCGGTGCCGTCGTACATGTGCACGTTGGCGTTCTCCGCGTTGTGGTGCCGGTACTCCGAGCCGCCCGCCGAGATCGGGTCGATCCGGCCGAAGATCCGGTCCCGGACGTCGGTCCAGCGGACGCCGAGCAGCTGCTCGTCGACGCCGTACCGCGAACTCACCGACGGGGTGGCGGCGACGTCGGCGGCGTGCACGAACATCTTGGTCGGGATGCAGCCGAAGTTCAGGCAGGTGCCGCCGAACGTCCCGCGCTCGACGATCGCCACCTTCCGGTCCGCGAACCGCCGGTTCACGATCGTGTTCCCGGAGCCGGTCCCGATGACGACGAGGTCGTAATTGGTCACACCCCATTGTGCGCGTTACCTGCAAAGGACCCGTCGGGCAGGGAGGATGGGTGGGTGGCAGGTGGTGAGCTGGTGAGCATGAACGGCACGGTCGTCTGGGACGGCGTCGGGACCCTACGGATCCGGTACGACCGGACGCTGACCGGGCTCGAGCCGATGGCCGGCTCGTTGTTCGCGCGCTTGGGTGGACGGGTGCTGCCGGTCGAGGCGTTGCAGTCGGTCGAGGTGTACGACGGCGGCCTGCGGCTGGTGCTCCGGGACGGGGCCGACCCGTTGCAGGCGGTCAGTGGCGTCGAGGTCATGGGCGACCTGTACGACTTCCCGGACGTCGACCCGGCGGTCGCGGAGCAGGTCGCGGGCGACATCCGCCGTACGCTCGCCCGCCGTGACGTACCGGCGGCCGCCGCACGCTGGCTGGTCGCGCCGCCACCCGCTCCGGACCGGATCGCCGGTCGGGACGCGACGCTGTCGGTGGCGAACGGACAGCTCACGTTCACGTACGAACTCCGCGCCGGGCGCCGGAAGAAGGCGAACGGCAACCCGTGGTCGGTGCCGCTGGGCACGATCCTCGAGGTGGAGTGGAGCCCGCACCGAGGTGGGCTCGGCGGCCGCGGCTACCTGCGGATCGGTACCGACCGGACGCCGCTCGACCGCCCGAAGCCGAAGCACGACCCGGCCGCGATGGTCAGCACCCGCGACGCCGACCTCGACGTACTGTTCTTCGCCGCGCGGCTACTGACCCGGATCCGGCCTTAGGCGGGCTGGGAAACTTTTCGCCGCCTGGCGCAACTTTGTTTCCCAGCCGCCGGCTACGCGACCCGGGGTCCGAGCTCGGTGTCCGCGGGGGCGGCATCGACGACCGCCTTGTCGGCGAGCAGTTCGGTTTGGGGCAGTACTTCGAGGTGCGGGCGCGGCAGCAGCCGCGGGCGGATCGCGAGGCCGCGCCGGCGCGAGAAGTACAGCACCGAAGCAACCGTGCCGAGGACGGTCAGCCCGCCACCGACGACCAGCGAGTAGCGGGCGCCGAGCTCCTGCCCGACCCAGCCGATGAACGGCGATCCGATCGGCGTACCGCCCATCAGGACCGTCATGTACAGCGCCATCACCCGGCCGCGCATGGTCGGCTCGATGCTCAGCTGCATGGTCGCGTTCGCGGACGTCAGCATGGTCAGCGAGGCCAGCCCGACGATCGGCAGCACCAGCGCGAAGCCCAGATAGCTCGGCATCAGCGCGCTGACCACCTCGGCGACGCCGAAGGCCAGCGCCGCGCCGATCACCAGCCGGGCGCGGATCCGGACCCGGCGAGCGGCCAGCAGCGCACCGGCCAGCGAGCCGATCGCGAGCACCGAGCCGAGGATGCCGTACTCGCCCGCGCCCTTGTGGAAGACCTGGGTCGCCATCAGCGCCGAGGTGAGCTGGAAGTTCAGCCCGAAGGTGCCTGCGAAGAACACCGCGACCAGCACCATCATCAGCTCCGGCCGGCGCCACAAGTAGCGGATACCGTCGCGGATCATGCCCTTGTCGCGGGCCGCCGGTTTCGGGGTATGCAGCTCCGCGACCCGCATCATCCGCAGTGAGACGATCACGGCGGCGTAGGTGAAGCCGTTGATCAGGATCACCGGACCGGTGCCGATCCAGTTGATCAGCAGACCGGCCAGGGCCGGGCCGAGCAGGCGGGCCGCGTTGAACGACGCGGAGTTGAGGCCGACCGCGTTGGACAATTCGTCACGACCGACCATCTCGACCACGAAGGCCTGCCGGGTCGGTGCGTCGAACGCGGTGCCGACGCCGAACAGCAGGGCCAGCAGGTACACGTGCCACGGCTGGACCACACCGGCGATCGTCAGACCCCCCAGAGTCAGCGCGACCGAGGCCATCGCGATCTGGGTCATCGTCAGCACCTGACGCTTCGGGAAGCGATCGGCGACCAGGCCGGCGTACGGACCGAGCAGGAGTGCGGGCAGGAACTGCAGACCGGTGACGATGCCGAGCGCCGTCCCGGAGTGGGTGAGCTCCAGGACCAGCCAGTCCTGGGCGACCCGCTGCATCCAGGTGCCGACGTTCGAGACGATCGCACCGGAGGCGTAGAGCCGGAAGTTACGGACCTTGAACGCGCGGAAGGTGGGGCTCATCGAGCCGCCAGTCGTTCGAGAACAGGTGCTGCCTTGCGCAGGATGTCGCGCTCCTCGGGGGTCAGTTGCTTCAGTTTGGTCTGCAGCCACTCGTCGCGGCGCCGCCGGTTGGCCAGGATCAGGTCGTCGGCGCGGTCGGTCAGTTCGACGACGATCTGCCGCTTGTCGGTCGGATGCGGGCGGCGGACCACCAGGCCCGCCTCCTCCATGTTCGTCACGATCCGCGTCATCGACGGTGGCTTGACCTGCTCGTGGGCGGCCAGCTCGCCGATCGTCATCGCCTCGTGCTTGGACAGCGCGCCGAGCACGCTGAGCTGGTTCGCGGTCAGGTCGTGACCGGGTTCACGCTGCCGCCGGATCTGCCGGGACAGCCGCAGGGTCGACGACCGCAGTGCGCTCGCCAGCCCGACGTCACTCTTCACCTGCTGGGCTACGACTTCGGGCATGTCTTTACCTTAACTCATTACCTTTGCTAACTAAAACCCACGACCACGAGCTGGTATTCCCGAACCGGAGAACGGGTAGTGGTCCGCTGGAGCGGACTACGCTCCGCGGGCGCAGGCGCGGCGGGCGGCGCTGGACGCGACCACTACCCGTTCTTCGGTACGCGACGGGCTAGGGTTCCCGCCATGAGTGCTCAGCTGGAGCGGTACGAGCAGCGGTTCCGGCGGGCGGGGCTGCCGCTGTTCATCGAGGACTTCTCGCCGACGCACGACATCTTCACGCGAGCCGCGCCGCTGCTCGTGGTCGTGTTCCTGATCGAGATGCTCGGCGCGACCTCGCTCGACTGGCACTGGTGGCAGAACCTGCTGGCCGCGCTCGGCGGGCTGGTCGTCCTGATCGCCGGCTTCGGGCTGCTGAACAGGTTCCGCGGGCGGCCGTTCTGGTCGCTGCCGACCCGGTTCGGCATCCCGGAGCTGGCGGTGTTCGTGTTCCTGCCCGCGCTACTGCCGGTGGTCACCCAGGAGCAGGTGCGGCAGTTCTTCGGCATCGCGATCGCCAACCTGGTGCTGGTCGGGATCGCGTACGTGGTGATCGGCTACGGCCTGATCGCCACGACGTACTGGGGTCTGCGCCGGCTCGCGAGCGAGCTCGGCAACTCGTTCGCCAGCCTGGTCCGCGCCCTCCCGCTGCTGCTGGTCTTCTCCCTGGTCCTGTTCGTGACCGCGGACATGTGGCAGGTCTTCGGCGGCATGCCGACCGCGTTCATCGTGCTGCTGATGGTCGCGTTCACCGCGCTGAGCACGCTGTTCCTGCTGATCCGGCTGCCGCACGAGGTCGACGCGATCGAGCGGGACGCCGGCTCCGGGCCGCCCCTGCGCCGCAGCCAGCGGATGAACCTGAGCATCAGCCTCGTGATCCGCCAGTGGATGCAGGTCCTGGTCGTGAGCGCCGGCGTCGGCCTGTTCTTCGTCGGCTTCGGCATGCTCGCGATCAGCAAGCACGTCTACGACCAGTGGGGCGTCACGCCTGGCTCCTGGTCGTACGACATCACGCTGATGCACCACCCGCTGCTGATCAGCGCGTCGCTGGTCAAGGTCGCCGTCGGGATCGCGAACTTCACCGGCCTGTACTACTCGATCGCGCTGCTCACGGACTCGACGTTCCGCACCGACTTCCTCGACAACGTCAGCGCGGAACTCCGCGACCTCTTCACTGCCCGGACGGAGTACCTGGCCTTGCGGGACTCAAGTGGGCTGACAGAAAGCCCAACTCGTAGTGCGTGAGGCTTGCCGTGTCGGCCATGTGAGTGACGTTCGACAGCGGAAGCACCTGGTGCGGACGACCGGCCGCGGTCAGTGCCGCGGAAAGCCTGAGGGTGTGGGCGGCGAACACGTTGTCGTCGGCGAGGCCGTGCACCAGGAGGAGCGGCCGGCGTAGGTCGGCGGCGTACGTCATCAGCGACAGGCGGTCGTAGACCTCAGGGTTGTCGCGGGGATGGCCGAGGAAGCGCTCGCGCCAGTGCGTGTCGTACAGCCGCTGATCGGCGGGTGCGGCGCCCGCGACGGCGACGTGGAAGTCGTCCGGTCGGAGCATGACGGCAGCCGCGGCGAGCAGGCCGCCGTAGCTCCAGCCGCGGATTCCGACCCGGGTCAGGTCGAGCGCACCGGTCTGCTCGGCGGCGGCGTGCAGCGCGGTCACCTGGTCCTCAAGCGGCGCCGTCAGCGTGTCGAGGTAGACGGCCTTCTCCCACGCCGGCCCGCGTCCCGGCGTACCGCGGCCGTCCGCGATCACCACCGCGAACCCCTGCTCCGCGAACCACTGCGCGGTCGCGAACGCACCACTCGACCGCCGGAGCACGAGCTGTGCCGCGGGGCCTCCGTACGGTGACATCAGCACCGGGAGTTGGCCGCCTTCGTACCAGGACGGCAGGAGTACGGCGGTCCGCAGTTCGAGCTTGCCCGCGCGCAGCCAGGTGATCCGCGGCGTGACGATCGGCTCGGCAGCCCGGGACTCGACGGTGCGATCCGGTTGACCCGTTCGGCGTACGACGAACGACCGGCCGGTCTCGGTGTTCGACTCCAGGAGGAGCGTGTCGCCGGTGCGGGACCCGGTGTGCGTGCCCGGTCCGTCGGACAGGCGGCGGAGCTCACCGTCGTACAACCACAGGTGATTCTCGGTCGGCTCGTCGCTCGCCTCGAACAGGATCGCCTCGCCGTCGACCTGCAGTACGCCGCGGACCTGCAGACCCGCGGGCGTGACCGGTACGTCGTCGATCGTCAGGTGCCGGGTCTCGCCCGCGTCGGCGGTATGTACGAGCCTGCCGGACGCCGTCCGCGCCGGGGTGCCGGGGATCAGCTCGACCCACTTGGCGTCGCGCTGCTCGTGGAGGAGCTTCGTCTCTCCGGTGTCAGGATCGCCCGCGAGCACGAGGAGAGTGCCCTGGTCACGGGACTCTACGGCGAACAGCGGGCCGTGCGCGTCCCACGTCGCCGCCGTCAGGTACTCGTACGCCGGGCGGTCCCAACGGAGCTCGACCGCGCCGCCGTCGAGGTCGAACGCGTGCAGCGTGACGATCGCGTTCGCAGTACCGGCAACCGGGTACGCGACCTCGCGGGGCGGGCGCTCCGGGTTCGCGGGGTCGGCGATCCACCAGCGCTGCACCGGGGTCTGGTCGACCCGGGCGGCGAGCAGCCGGGTACCGTCCGGGGACCACCAGTGCCCGCGGGTCCGGCCCATCGACTCGGCGGCCTCGTGCTCGGCGAGACCCCAACTGACCTCGGGATCGTCGTCGCCGGCCACGGCCCGGTTGTTGCCGGTGGCAAGGTCGACCACGTGCAGCTGCCGGCCGGTGACGTACGCGACCCGGCGGCCGGTCGGGTCGATCCGCGGGTCGACCACCCGGCCGGCGGTCCAGACCTCGCGCGGGAGCGCCTCCGGACCGTCGAGGTGGTACAGCACGCCCTGGAGTGCGAACACGATCTGGCGGGCGGAACGATCGGTCGAGTAGGCAACGATTCCCGACGTACGCTCGCGCCCGCGTTCCCGGCGTACCCGCTCCGCCTCGGGCAGCGGACCCCCGGCGTCGAGGTCCTCCGGGGCCACCACGAGCTGTTCCTCGCCGGTCGCAGTGAGTTGCCACAGGCAACTTGTACCGTCCTCCGGGCCGGTGGTCCGGAGGAACAGGACGTGTTCGGTGCCGAGCGTGAAGGCTTTGGGCAGGCCGTGGGTGAAACGGCCGGTGCGGGCGGATTGGGCCGGAAAGTCCTCGATCAGGTCCACTCTGCTCAGGTTAGCCAGTCGGTCAGCGGGCCGATCGCGAAGTACACCACGAACAGCGCCGAGACCACCCACATCAGCGGGTGCACCTGGCGGGCCTTGCCGCGGACCAGTTTCAGGATCACGAACGAGACGAACCCGGCGCCGATCCCGGCCGAGATCGAGTACGTGAACGGCATCAGCACGATCGTCAGGAACGCCGGGAACGCGACCTCGATGTCGTCGAAGTCGATCCCCTTCACCTGCGTCATCATCAGGAAGCCGACCAGGATCAGGGCCGGCGTCGCCGCCTCGTACGGCACCAGCGTGACCAGCGGCGCGACCACCATCGAGATCAGGAAGCAGATCCCGGTCACCACACTGGCCAGACCGGTCCGCGCGCCTTCACCGACGCCGGACGCGGACTCGATGTACGACGTGTTGCTGGACACCGATGCGGCGCCACCGGCCGCGGCCGCGAGGCTGTCGACGATCAGGATCCGCTGCGAGTTCGGCGGGATGCCGTCCTCGTCGTTCAGGCCGGCCTCGGCGCCGATCGCGGTCATCGTACCCATCGTGTCGAAGAAGTCCGCGAGCATCAGCGTGAAGATCAGCAGCAGCGCGGACACCACGCCGACCTTGCCGAACGAGCCGAACAGGTTGAACTCGCCGATCGTGTCCAGGTTCGGTTTCGTGAACCAGTGGTCGGGCAGCTTCGGCACGCTCAGGCCCCAGCCGCCCGGGTTCTTGTCGGACCGGGCACCGATGTTGCCGATCGCCTCGATCACGATCGCCACCACGGTCGCGGCGAGGATGCCGATCAGGATCGAGCCCTTCACCTTGCGGGCGTACAGGATCGCGATCAGGACCAGGCCGAACACGAACACCAGGACCGGCCAGCCGCGGAGGTTGCCGCCGACACCGAGTTCGACCGGCGGGCCGCTGAGCGCGGCGGGCCGGCGTACGAAACCCGCGTCGATCACCCCGATGAACGCGATGAACAGGCCGATGCCGACGCTGATCGCGACCTTCAGCTGCAGCGGTACGGCCTCGAACACCGCCTTCCGGAAACCGGTCAGCACCAGGACCAGGATGATCAGGCCCTCGAGCACCACCAGGCCCATCGCGTCCGCCCAGGTCATCTTGGTCGCGACCGAGAACGCCAGGAACGCGTTCAGGCCGAGGCCGGTGGCCAGCGCGAGCGGGAAGTTCGCGACCACGCCCATCAGGATCGTCACCACGCCGGCCACCAGCGCGGTCGCCACGGCGATCTTCGCGATCGCGGCGGCCGGGTCGGTGCCACCGCCGACGAACTGACCGGCGCCGTCCTTGACGGTGCCGATGATCAGCGGGTTCAGCACGACGATGTACGCCATCGTGAAGAACGTCACGAGGCCGCCGCGGATCTCGCGGCCGATGGTCGATCCGCGTTCGGTGATCTTGAAGAACGAGTCCAGGGGACCGTGCAGGGAGCGGGCCGGAGCGGCCTGGGACGAGCTCATGACCCGCATAGTGCCAGTTCCTACCCGCCAGTTGCGAGCACTTACGTCAAACCGTTGCGGTTAAGCTGGGGGCGTGACCGAGGAGCAGGGGGTATCGCGCAAGCGCAGTGACCCGACGAGCCAGTTGGCGCGTGGTGAGCTGGTGCATGCGGAGGTCAAGCCGCTCGACCTGTCCGGGATCCCGAGCGTGATCACCGGCATCGTGCTCTGGGTGGTCGCCGGGGTGGTCCTGTTCTTCTTCCGCGGCCGCCTCTCCGCCGACGGCCTCGACTGGTGGCTGTGGGTCCCGGTCGCCGGCTTCGGCCTCGGCCTGATCGGCCTCTGGTACTGCAAACGCCGCTGGACCGCCATCCAAGCCGGCCACCGCCCCGCCACCGAGGACTGATCCTCCGCCCAGTCCGAGCGCTCCGGGGTCAGGCCTCGGGTTGGGTCAGCTCGAGGTTGTCGTAGCCGGTGGTGTCGAAGGCGTGTTCGGGGGTGGGGTGGTCGGTGATTTCGATGGTGGCGTCGGAGTGGGCGCCGCAGCCGTAGTCGTACGCGACGACGCGTGCCTCGCCGGGGGCCATCTCGTTGGCGCAGACGCCGAACGCCTGGCCGAGGCTGTCCGCGAGGCGGATCCAGTAGCCGCAGGAGTGACACTTGTACGGGACGGCCTGGGCGATCGGGGACGACGGGCCGAACTCGCCGGCGTACCAGCGTTCGGCCGCCTCCTCGCGCCCGAACGGCGACAGCACCCGCTCGCGGCCGAGGCCGAGCTCCTCGACGACCGTGAGTACGTCCTCGGGGGCGTCCGTGGTGTCGGTGAAGCCGGGCTCCAGGCGCGGGTCGTCCGGATGCGTCGGGAACAGGTCACCCGGGCGCAGGTCGCCGGGCTGGACGCGCTCCGACCACGGGACCCACTCCGGCGCGACGACCGCGTCGTCGCCGGGCAGCATCACGACCTCGTTGACCGTGACGGTCTTCGCCCGGGAGGCGCGGGTCAGCGTGACCGCCCAGCGCCAGCCGCGGTACCCGGGGTGGGTGGACGCGAAGTAGTGGGTGACGAGGCGCTCGCCCTCGACCAGGTGACCGAGGTGCTCGCCGACCTGAGCGGCGCCGGCCTCGGCGATCGCGGCCTCCCGCGCCGGTTCGACCGCCGCGACGCAGACGGCGTCGGGCTTCGCGCGGACCGGTTCCGGTGCTTTGACGGGAGTCACAATCGCCCATTCTCGCACGCCTTTGCGCGTACGCAGAACCGCCCCGGACCCCCTCTTCGTACGCGCGGTGCCTGCGCTCTGTCCCCGGTAGGAGGCAGGATGGTTGCATGCACTCCCCCGACCCGAACGACCCGAACGCCCGCGAGGACCGCGGAGCGCGCAGTCGTGGACCGGAGCCGGGGAACGGCACGGCTCGGGGCGGACGGCCAGGTGGTGACATGGGGGACAACAACGCACGCCGCAACGGCCCGCCCAGCGGCGGTCAGACGGCTGGCGGGCAGGCGGGTGGTTCTGAGCAGGCGGCTCGTGGTGGGCGGCGCGGGCCTGGCGATCCTTCGGCCGACGGACCGCGGAGCGGGGATCGCGACGGGCGGTCGGCGACTGGACCGGCGGGGAGCGGGAAGTTGGGCGGGGATCGGTTCGGGGAGGCTCGGGAGCGGGTCGGGAGTGCGGGGAAGAAGGTCGGTAGCGCCGGCAAGAAGGTCGGGCACGCCTCGAAGGTCGGTGCCGAAGGGGTTGCGTCGGCTTCGCGGAAGGCGGCGGTGGTCGGTGGGAGGTTCGGGCGGGCGACCGGCCGGCGGATCCGCGGGCTCACCGGCGCGCAGGGCGCCCGCGAGTCGGGTCTGTCGCGGCTGATCGAGCTCGGCGCGGTGAACGCCGCCGGCGACACCGCGTTCGCCGTCTCGCTGGCCGGCACGGTCTTCTTCACCGTTCCGAGCGGCCAGGCGCGGGACCGGGTCGCGCTGTTCCTGCTGCTGACGATGGCGCCGTTCGCGTTGATGGCGCCGCTGATCGGCCCGGTCCTCGACCGCTTCCGGCACGGCCGCCGCTGGGCGATCGGCGCGACGCTGGGCGCCCGCGCGTTCCTCGTCTGGGCGCTGGCGTCGTCCGTCACCACCCACAATTCCGTCTGGCTCTATCCGGCGGCGCTCGGCTGCCTCGTGGCCTCCAAGGCGTACGGCGTCACCCGCGCGTCCGCCGTACCACGACTGCTCCCCCGACAGATCACGCTCGTCACCGCCAACTCGCGGATCTCGCTCGCGGGCGTCGCCGGCGCGACGATCGGCGCCGGCATCGCGGGTGCGTTCGCCGCGATCGGCCCGCAGTGGTCGCTGCGCTGGGCCGCGGTCGTGTACATCGTCGGCCTGGTCCTCGCGATCCGGCTGCCGAGCGCGGTCGACTCCCCCGCCGACGAAGAAGTCACCGGTACGGCGGGACGCGACGCGCGCCGCCGGGCGATCACGGCCGCCGTCTCGCGCGGCATCCGTTGCAACCTCGGGCTGCGGTTCGTGTCCGGCTTCCTCACCATGTACCTGGCGTTCCTGCTGCGGGATCAGCCGGTCAGCGGCGTGAAGGGCGCGGTCGCGGCCGGTGCGGTGGTCGCCGCGGCCGGCATCGGCAACAGCCTCGGCACCCTGCTCGGATCGTTGCTCAAGGCACGTAAACCGGAAGGGGTCGTGCTGGTCGTACTACTCGCCGACGCCGCGGTCGCGGTCGCCGTCGCGGTGCTGTACGGGCTGCCGATACTTGTCGCGCTCGGTCTGGTGGCCGGGTTGTGCAGTTCGCTCGGGAAGCTGTCGCTGGACGCGATGATCCAGCGCGACGTTCCGGAGTCTGTCCGTACGTCGGTGTTCGCCCGTTCGGAGACGGTGCTGCAGCTCGCGTGGGTGCTCGGCGGCGGCTGCGGGATCGTACTGCCGCTGATCCCGCGCCTGGGCTTCGGCTTCCTCGCCGCTGTGTTGCTGATCGTGGTCTTTCTGGTACTGCGGATGCGTCCGGCTCCACGTCCTACCGACGGACCGCTCCGTCCCGGCGGGCTGGGTGGGCCGCGCGCCGGCGGACAGCACCCACGCCCGCACCACGCCGACGAGCCGGACCACGCGCCGTCGTACGACCCGCACTCGGAGAGCACCACGCGGACGATCCTCAGCGTCGCCGAACAACGCGCCAACCGGGCGAGCCGCTCCCACACCCAGGACGAGCCGACCGTCGAGTGGCGCTCCGCGGAACCTCCCCAGCAACCTGCCGGTCGCTGGTGGAGCGGTCAAACCGAGGACGACGAGAACACCACCGAAGAACCGGCCCCCTGGTCCGAAGAGCCAACGGAAGAACGCAACCCGTCCCCCTTCAAACGCCGCCCCAACAACCCCCGCCGCCCACCCCGCTGAACCGAACCGCACCACGCGCTGCGCGCGCGGCACGCGGGAGGGCGGCACGCGGCACGCGGGAGGGCGGCGCATGGGGCGCGGGGCAGCAGGAAGCGGCGGGCGGTGGGTGCTCCACCGACCGCCGCTTGGTTGGATCAGGCTGCGGGGACTAAGTCCGCCTCCTCTGGGGTTGGCTCGGTGGCGGTTGGCTGCGGGGTGGTCGGCTTGGTGCCGCGGAGGGTGAGGGTGGTGGCTACCGCGGTGGTGAGTAGGAGGATTGCGCCTACCAGGGCTACTGCGTTCATGCTGTTGGTGAAGGCGTGGCGGGCGGTGGTGAGGATGGCGTCGGCAGCTTGGGCGGGCAGGTGGGCGGCCGCCGCGGTGGCTGCGGGGAGGCCTTCGCGGACGGGGGTCGCAGCGTCGGCCGGGAGGTCGGAGCGGTAGACGGCGGTGCCGATCGAGCCCAGTACGGCGATTCCGAGGGCCCCGCCGAATTCGGAGCAGGTCTCCATCACCGCGGACGCGGACCCGGCCCGCTCCGGTGCCACCGAGCCGACGACCGCCTCGGTCACCAGCGTCATCACCATCACGAGACCGGCGGCGAGCAGCCCGGCTCCGGCCAGCGGTACGGCCAGCGACGAGTCGACCCGCACCTGGGTGAGTACGCCGTACCCGGAAGCCGCCAGTACGAACGCCCCACCGATCACGTAAGCGCGATCGAACTTCCCCGCCAGCGCGGTTGCCAGCGGCGCGGCCCCACCGACGAGCACCGACGGAGCGAGCGACCAGAGCGCAGCCTTGAGCGGCGACAGCCCGTGGACCAACTGCAGGTACTGGGTGAGGAACACCGCGTTGCCGACCAGCGCCAACGTACCGATCGTGTTCGCCGCCAGCGACCCGCTGAAGGCGCGGTTCCGGAACATCGACAGGTCCACCATCGGGTGCTCCGCGGTCCGCTGCCGTTGTACGAACAGCACCCCGAACACCAGCCCGGCCACCATCGCGACGACGGGCAGCACCGACACCCCATGAGCAGCCATCTCCTTCACGCCCCAGATGGCGGGAAGCACAGCGGCCAGCGACAGCACCGAACCCAGCAGATCGAACCGCCCGCGCACCGGCGCCTTGAACTCCGGCAGCAGTGCCGGCGCGAGTACGACCAGCAACACCATCGCCGGGGTGTTGATCAGGAACACCGAACCCCACCAGAAGTGCTCCAGCAGGAACCCGCCGAGCACCGGCCCGAGGGTGATCCCGCCCATCATGACCGCGCTCCAGAACGCGATCGCCTTCGACCGCTGCTTCGGGTCGTGGAACATGTTCCGGATCAGCGCCAGCGTCGACGGCATCAGGGTCGCGCCGCCGATCCCGAGCACGGCCCGGGCGGCGATCAGCTGCTCCGGGTTCTGCGCGTACGCCGCGGCGACGGACGCGAGCCCGAACCCGATCGCGCCGAACAGCAGCAGCCGGCGGCGGCCGATCCGGTCACCGAGCGAACCCATCGTGATCAGCAGACCGGCGAGGACGAACCCGTAGATGTCGAAGATCCACAGCTGCTGGGTCGCGCTCACGCCGAGGTCCGCGCTGATGAACGGGACCGCGAAGTACAGCACCGACACGTCCATCGAGACCAGCAGCAGCGGCAGCGCGAGCACGCCGAGCGCGATCCACTCCTTGCGTCCCGCCCGTTCGTTCGTACCCATGACGACCCCTCCGGTTTATCTGTCTACGACGCACACTGTGTGCGCCATACACAGACCATACACATGACTGTCTATGCTGTAAACAGATAGAGTGATCTCCATGGAAGAGCTACCGAGGGTCCTGCAGCAGCTCTGGGGTTTCGAAGGGCGGAGCCGACCGGGGCCGAAGCCGGCGTTCCACATCAGCGACATCGCCCGGGCCGCGATCAAACTCGCGGACGCGGGTGGGCTGGCGGCCGTCTCGATGAGCAAGGTGGCCGCCGAGCTCGGCTTCACCACGATGTCGCTCTACCGGTACGTCGACGCCAAGGACGACCTGTACGTCGTGATGCTCGAACACGCCTTCGCCGAACCGCCGGTGCTCGACCCGGAGCAGGGCTGGCGCGAGCAGGTCACAGCCTGGGCGACGGCGTTCCGCGACGGGCTCCGCGCGCACCCGTGGATCCTGCAGATCCCGGTCGTCGACCCGCCGCTGTCACCGAACCAGCTGGCGTGGATGGAGGCCGGGCTGGCGGTCTTCGACGGCACGCCACTGAGCCCGCAGGACAAGCTGTCCGCGATGCTGCTGGTGAACATCTACATCCGGGGTACGGCGCAACTCACCGCGAACATGCGGACGGAACCGGACGAGGCCCGCGAGGGCGACCGGCTGTACACCGAGCGCCTGACGATGCTCGCGACCCCGGACCGTTTCCCCGGCATCGCGGCGACCCTCGAGCACCCCGAGGACGAGACCTACGCCGGCGACTTCGACGCCGCCGAGTTCGGCTTCGGCCTGGACACCGTCCTGGACGGCATCCAGTCCCGGATCGACCGACTGGGAACCTGACCTCAGACGTCGAGTTTGTCGGCGACGCCGCGGAGGACGGTGGCGACCTGGCGGGCGGACTTGTTGTCGGGCTGGCGGCCGCGGCGGTAGTTCTCGCCGAGCCGGTCGAGGAGTTTGATCAGGTCCTCGATCACGACCTGCATCTCCTCGGGCTTCGGCCGCATCGCCTTCGCCACCGAGGGCGGCGGGTCGATCAGCCGGACCTGCAGGGCCTGTTCGCCCTTGCGGCCCTCGACGACGCCGAACTCGACCTTCTGGCCCGGCTTCAGGTTGGTCACGCCCGACGGCAGGGCCTCGGCGCGGACGTAGACGTCCCCGCCCTCCTCCTTGCTGAGGAATCCGAACCCCTTGTCGGAGTCATACCACTTCACCTTGCCAACGGGCACGGGAAACCTCTTCAGTCGTCAATCGTGCGGAATCGAAAACCAAGCGTACGTGAACCGGCGCAACCGCGCCTCCGGGAAACTACCTGATCCGGCAGGATCACCGCACCCCTCAAAGATTCCGATACTTTTCGGGTTCCGGTAGCCGTTCGTTCATCGAGCCGGAGCGGAAACCGCGCGGATCGACCTGGGCGGTCGCGAACCCTTCCGCGACGACCGCCGCGACCAGTTCCCGCTGGTCGACGCGATCGAGCAGCGCGGCGTCGATCTCGATCGAGGCGCTGTCGCCCAGGTCGCGGACGCGGACGTTCTCGACGTCGTACGACGCCAGCTTCGCGCGCACCGCCTGCTCGGCGCGGTCGACCCGGGCGAGCAGGTTCGGGGTGATCCGGATGCCGTACGCGATCCGGCTCGACAGGCACGCCGCGGCAGGCTTGTCCGACGTCTCCAGCCCCCAACTGCGCGAGGCCGTACGGATCTGCGCCTTGGTCAACCGGGCGTCCTTCAGCGGCGTCAGCGCACCGCGCTCGTGGGCCGCCCGGATGCCGGGGCGGAAGCCGGCAATCGCGTCGTCGGCGTTGGTCCCGGTGGCGATCGCGGTGATGCCGAACTCGTCGGCGATCGGCTGCAGCGTCTCGATCAGCTCGGCCTTGCAGAAGTAGCACCGGGCGCCCGAGTTGGCCTGGTACCCCTCGCGCTCCATCTCGTGCGTGTGCGGGGTGACGTGCCGTACGCCGAGACTATCCGCGAACCGCGCCGCCGGCTCCAGCTCGGCCGCCGGCAGCGACGGCGAGACCGCGGTCGCCGCGATCACGTTCGCCGGTCCGATCGCCCGCGCCGCCGCCGCGAGCAGGAACGCCGAGTCGGCGCCGCCGCTGAACGCGACGACCATCTTGTCGTACGACGACAGCCGCCGCATGAGCGCCTCGAGCCGCTGTTCGAGCACGTACTCCTCGAGCCAGGTCGGGAACTCGGTCAGGTCGTTCAGTACGACGTCGGCGCCGTACGCCCGCAACTCGTCCGCGGTGAACGGACCGGTGGCGACCGATACCGCGATCGCGCCCGCGGCGTGCGCGCCGTCGATGTCCGCGGTGTGGTCGCCGACGTAGACCGTCGCGTGGTGCTCGCGCAGCGCCGTACCCTTCTCGGCTCCGTGCAGGTCACCGACGGGTTCGTCGACGTCCAGGCCGAGGTGCTCGAGGTGCAGCCGGACCGACGGCGTGTACTTCGCGGACACGACCATGGTCCGCCCGCGCAGCGCCCGGATCGCGGCCAGCGACTCGGCCACGCCCGGCAGCGGCAGACTGCCGGAGATCGCGTGCTCCGGATAGTGCTCACGGTACCGCGCGACCATCGCGTCGACCTGCTCGGGCGGGAACCAGTTCGCCATCTCCCAGGTCAGCGGCGGCCCGAGCCGGCTGACGACCAGCTCGGAGTCGATCGGTACGCCGGTCTCCGCGGCCAGCAGGTCCCACACTGCCTGGATCCCCGGCCGGGAGTCGATCAGCGTCATGTCCAGGTCGAACCCGACCACCAGCTCCGGCACGTCGGCGGTATCGGGGGCGGGTTCAAGAGCGGCGGTTGACACGTCCCCAACCCTACGTGACCCGCGCGGCGGCCGGTCTCGCATCCCGAAACAACTCCAAAGTCTACTAATTCAGTCGGATTATAGGAGTTAACCGACCGTGAAGGAGCAGTCATGACAGCGCAACTGCAAGCACCGGAGATCACCGTCAGCAAGGCCGGCGGCGCGATCGGGGCGGTGATCGGCAACGTCCGGCTGGGCGGCGAGCTGGCGCCGGAGACCGTCGCCGCGATCCGCCAGGCCCTGCTCGACCACAAGGTGATCTTCTTCCGCGAACAGCACCACCTGGACGACGCGGGGCAGCTCGCGTTCGCGAAGTTGCTCGGTACGCCGACGCTCGCGCACCCGACCTCGAAGAGCCTCGACGGCGCGGCGAACGTACTGCCGATCGACTCCGACTACAGCAAGGCGAACAGCTGGCACACCGACGTCACGTTCGTCGACCGGATCCCCGCGATCAGCCTGCTCCGGGCGGTGACGATCCCGGCGTACGGGGGCGACACCACCTGGGCGAACACCGTGACGGCGTACGCGAACCTCCCGCAGGCACTGCAGGCGCTGGTGGATCGGCTGTGGGCGGTGCACAGCAACAAGTACGACTACGCCGGCCACGCGGACGAGGGCCGGATCGGCGGAGTCGATGTGAAGGCCGAGGAGCACCGCAAGCAGTTCGTGTCGAAGGTGTTCGAGACCGAGCATCCGGTGGTGCGCATACACCCCGAGACCGGCGAACGCGCGCTCGTGCTCGGTCATTTCGTCCGGCGCTTCGTCGGCCTGAGCTCCGCGGAGACGACCGCGCTGTTCAACCTGCTGCAGAACCGGGTGACCAACCTGGACAACACGGTCCGCTGGCGCTGGCAGCCGGGTGACCTGGCGATCTGGGACAACCGCGCGACCCAGCACTACGGCGTCGCCGACTACGACGAGCTGCCGCGGCGGCTGCACCGGATCACGCTCGCCGGGGACGTACCGGTGAGCGTCGACGGCGTCCGCAGTACGCCCCGGACCGGGGACGCGTCGCACTACTCTTCACTTGACAACTGACGACACGATGTCCGAGCTCTTGACATTCGGAGGCATTTTGTAAACCCTCATCGGCATGGACTCGTTTGCCGACCGGACCAAACGCCGCCTTCGTGACGAGTTGCTGGACGCTGCACAGGACGCCATCGAAACAGGTGGGTACGACGGGCTTCGGATGGCCGAGGTCGCTCGTCGGACCGGGGTGTCCCGGCAGACCGTCTACAACGAGTTCGGGGACAAGTGGGGCGTACTGGAAGCCGTCGCGGGACGCGAGACCGAACGGTTCCTGCTGGATGTGAACGCAGCGCTCGCCGAGCAGTCCGACCCCATCGACGGCCTCCGGGCCGCGGTGGAGCGGGCGCTCACACTGGCCGGGGAGAACCCGCTGGTGAAGGCCGCGCTGAGCCGGCCGGGATCCGACCAGGCCAGTCAACTGCTGACGACACGGGGGCAGCAAGTACTGGAACTGGCACACCTCCGGCTGGATGCCCATGTCAGGGAGCACTGGCCGGAGGTTCCCGCAGAGGACGCGACCAGCTGTGTCGACGTCGCGTTGCGCGTCGTCATCAGCCACATCGTCACCCCGGGCCCTCCCCCCGCGGTGGTGGCGGCGCAGCTGGCTCGCGTCCTCTCTCCGTTCTTGGCCGAGTCTCGGAGGGTGCACGTATGAACGACCAGTACCGGCAGGGCTTCAGCTCACTGAAAGCAGGCGGCTTCAACTGGGACGCGCTGCCGTTGCGGCTGTTCGACAAGGGCAACCGCAAGTTCTGGAACCCGCGCGACATCGACTTCAGCCAGGACGCCAAGGACTGGCAGGAGCTGAGCGACAACGACAAGGACAACGCGTTGATGCTCTGCTCGCAGTTCATCGCGGGCGAGGAAGCGGTGACCGAGGACCTGCAGCCGTTCCTGCAGGCGATGGCGGCCGAGGGACGCTTCGGCGACGAGATGTACCTGACCCAGTTCTGTTTCGAGGAGGCCAAGCACACCGCGGTCTTCCGGCTCTGGCTGGACGCGGTCGGTGTCACCGAGGACCTGCACCGCTACGTCGAGAACAACCCCGGCTACCGGGCGATCTTCTACGAGGCGTTGCCGGTCGCGCTGAAGTCGCTGGCCGACGACCCGTCGCCGTCGAACCAGGTCCGCGCCTCGGTCACGTACAACCACGTCGTCGAAGGAACGCTGGCGCTCACCGGATACCACGCGTGGAACCTGCTCTGCACCTCGCGCGGCGTACTGCCCGGCATGCAGGAGCTGATCCGCCGGATCGGTGACGACGAACGCCGGCACATGGCGTGGGGTACGTTCACCTGCCGCCGGCACGTCGCCGCCGACGAGTCGAACTGGAAGGTCGTCACCGACACGATGGAGGAACTCCTCCCGCACGCGCTGACGCAGATCCAGTGGGCGCTCGACAACTCGCCGGAGCTGCCGCCGGAGATCAACCCGACCGCGCTGATGACGTATGCCGGCGACCGCGCGACCCGACGGCTCGGCGCGATCGAGTCGGCGGTCGGCGCGGACGTGGCCGGTATCGACCTCGACTACTCGCCGGAGAAGCTCGAGGACGACTTCGGCGACGAGGACTCAGCCGCGCTGGCTGCGGTTCGCCAGTAGTACGACGAGAGCTGCGGTAGCCAGTACTGCAGGGAGCCAGGTGACGGTCGCCGTACCGAAGTGGTCGGCGACCTGGCCACCGGTGAAGGCGCCCAGTGCGATCGATCCGTTGAACACTCCGACCAGGAGCGCGGACGATGATTCGGGGGCACTGGGCGCCGCTTCACGGGTCCAGGCTTGCGTGCTGACCGTCGTACCACCGTAGGCGAGACCCCAGATCACCAGTACTACAAGGGCTCCCGCTGCGGTGGCGCCGATTGTGGGCATGGCCAATGCTGTGAGGGCGATCCCTGCGGCGATCGCGGTCAGGGCTCGGTGTGGGCGGAGAGCTCCGGTGAGAAAGTTGCCCACGACACCGGCCAGGCCGTACGCGAGCAGGAACGCGCCGATCAGCGATGGGGCGACGTGGGGTTCGAGGAGCGGGCGCACGTAGGTGTAGGCGGCGAAGTGGCCGGTGACGATCAGTGCTACGAGCACCAGTCCTTGGCGGACCGGCGTCAGTTTGAGGACTTCTCGTACGTCGTGCAGCTGGACGGAGCGCTCTGGCGGGAGACTTGGAAGGTAGATGCTTAAGGCAACTGCCAGTGCGAGTGCGATGAGACCGACGCCGACGAAGGCCCAACGCCAGCCGGCCAGTTCGCCCACGTAGGCGCCGGCCGGGATGCCCAGTACCGAGGCGACTCCGATGCCGGAGAAGATGAGGCTCGTTGCGGGACCCGCTGCGTGCTCCGGTACGACGCGACGCGCGAGGCTGACCGTGAACAGCCAGACGCCGCCGATCGAGATGCCCATGCTCACTCTCGCGACCATCAGCACGAGGAAGCTCGACGTGGTGGCGGCCGCGAATGCCGACGCAGCGAGCAGAACCATCAGTCCACCCAGCACTGCCCGGCGGTCCCGGCGGCCCAAGACCAACGGGAGCAGAGGTGCAGCAACCGCTGAGGTGACACCTGTCGCTGTCAGTGCCAGGCCTGCGGTGCCCTCTGTCACGTGCAGGGATTCGCTCATCGGCGTGAGCAGGCCGACGGGAAGCATCTCGGCAGTGACTACCGTGAACACGGTGCCGGCCATCGTCACAGTCCCGGCCCAGCCACGTACCTCGACGCACGTTGTTGTCATGTCACCAGTGAGCCGCCGCAAGCAGGTGCGGAACAACGGCGATCTGGTGATGCTTGTATTAGTAGGGCTAATCGATCGGAGGCCACCGGCATGGCGCTCGAAGTACGCGAACTGGAGTGCTTCCTCGTCCTCGCGGACGAGCTGCACTTCGGACGTACCGCGGAACGGCTCTACCTCTCACAAAGCAGGGTCAGCCAACTACTGCAGTCCCTGGAACGCCGCATCGGCGGGCGGCTGTTCGACCGCACGAGCCGCCGGGTGGCATTGACGCCGCTGGGCAAGGAGTTCCTGACCTCGTTGCGCCCTGCGTACGCGGCACTGGAGCGGGTCGTCGAGAACGCCCGCGAGTACGCCGCCGCGGCCAAGGGCACGCTCCGGATCGGCTTCCAGGGCGCGGCGAGCGACGAGATCCTCCGCGCGGTGTCAGCGTTCCAGTCGCGGAACCCGAACTGCCTGATCAGCGTCTGCGAACTCCCGCTGAACGATCCGTTCGGAGGCCTCCGGCGGCGGATGATCGACGCGGCCGTCGTACTGCTGCCGGTCGCCGAGGACGACCTGGTCGTCGGACCGGTTTTCTCCCGCCACCCGCAGACGCTCGCCGTGTCGAAGCGCCACCGCCTGGCGGAGCGGACCTCGATCGACGCGGAGCAACTGTCCGGCGAGACGCTGATCGCGTACTCCGGCCCGGCACCCGGGTACTGGCGCCAGGCCCAAGCACCCACGCAAACCCCGGACGGCGCCCTCATCCACCGCGGCCCCGAGGTCGCCACGCTCCAGGAAGGCCTGTCGCTGATCGCCGCCGACCGCGGCGCCATGCTCATCTGCCGCTCCACCGCCGCCACCAACCACCGCGAAGACATCACCACGATCCCGGTAACCGGCCTCCCCGACTCGGCCCTGGCCTTGATCTGGCGCCGCGACGAGCAAACCCCCGCCATCCAGACCTTCGCCGACCAGCTGCGGACCTAACGACAGGAGGTGTCCGGCGAAACGGTAGTGCACCTGAGCGTCGCCGGCTCGACGCGTACGGTGTCTCGGCGGTGCACTACCTGTCCGTCGGTCCGGTCAACCGAGACGCGAGTAGAGCTCGAGGTGCGCCGCGGCTGCGGCGGACCAGGTGTAGCTGTCGGCTACCTTGCGGCCGAGCTCGATGCGGGTGCGGTCCGGTGTGCGCAGGGCTTCGGCCAGGGCGGCGGGGCCGGTCGCGTACGTCGCAGCGTCGCCGAAGATCTCGTGGAACACCGGGAGATCCGAAACCACCAGCGGGACGCCGGCTGCCAGCGCTTCCAAGGGTGCGAGACCGAAACCTTCTTTGGCGGAAGGGAAAGCAAACACCTCGGCCCCCGCAACCAGACTCGGCAACTCCGCGTCGGCAACCGTCCCGAGCACAACCGGCTCAACACCAAGCTGCCCCGCACGCTCGTCCCACGCCGCTCGGTAGTCCCGGTAGTCGAACAACGTTTCCCCACCTGCGACGACCAACGCGAGCGCCCCGTCACGCGAGCGGAGGTGGGCGTAGGCATCCAGGAGGTCCAGGGAGCCTTTGCGGGGTTCGATTCCACCGACGGTGAGGAGGTAGCGGCCCAGTTGCCGGCGCCACCGATCGCGGCGGGCAGTCGCCGCCGGGTCGCCGGACGCGGCGGCGGTGAAGCGGGCGGCGTCGACGCCGTTCGGGATGACTGTTGCCTTGAGCCCCCAACCGGCGAGCAGTTCGCCGGCGACCGCGGTGGACACGCAGACCTGCGCGTACGGTTCGACGATCGCGCGCTCGTGGCAAGCGGCCAGCTCGGGCGTGGTGAAGTGGTCCAGGTGATGCACAGTACGGATGCAGCGGCCGGCCGCGTTCGCGCTGATGCAGTCCTGCGCGTGCACGATGTCGTACCGCGATCCGTCGAACGCGTCCCGCAGTACGGCGATGGACCGCAGGATGCGCGCGCCGACGCCTTCACCAGGCTGGTCCGGGAACGGCACCAGCGACACCCGTACCCGCGGGTCGACCGCTCGGAAGAACCCCTCGTCACCACCACGCGCAAGCGACCAAACGATCACCTCCGCACCCGCAGCCGCGAGCGCCTCGGCCAGGTAGAGCGTGTGCACGACGCCGCCCCGCGGTTTGGTCGAGTAGCTGAGCAGCGCGATCCGCATCAGTAGACCTCCGGGCGGCGCTCGGCGAGGTGGTGCAGCACCCGCCGCGCGGTCTCGATCTCAGCGCGGACGTCGACCTCCGCGATCGCGATCCCGGCCTTCGACCAGGTGCGGGCGACGATGTCGCCGCCGGGACCGACGACCTTCGACTGGCCGAGGAAGCGGAGGCCGCCGATCGAGCCGGTCAGGTTGGACGACACCAGGACGACCTGGTTCTCGGCGGCCCGGGACCGGTCGTACAGGTCGAAGAGCCGGGACTGGCGGTCCTCGTTCATCCGCGCCGCCCGGTTGGTGATGCTGGTCGGCCACGCGCACAGGCAGGCAATCAGCTCGGCGCCGTCGACCGCCAATGCCCGGGCCGCTTCCGGGAACGTCTTGTCGTAGTCGATCATCATGCCGATCCGGCCGACCGGGGTGTCGAAGCCCGCGAACTCGTTGCCTGCGGCATAGATCGCGCGCTCGCCTGGCGGCTGGTGCACCTTCCGGTGCCGGCCGAGTACGCCGTCACCGGTGACGCACAGCGCCGTGTTGTACCGATCCGTCCCGTCGGTCTCGCAGAACCCGAAGCAGACCACCATCTCGCCCGCCATCGCGATCACCTTCGCGATCAGTGGATCGTCGAGCGTGAGCGCCGGTGGCAGGTTGCCGGGCGACGGGTTGCTCAGGTCGTCGAGGTACCCGCCGAGCGCGGCGTCGGGCAGTACGAGCAGCTGGACCTCCTCGCGGCGGCCGTGCCGGATCAGCGCCTCGACCCGGGACAGGTCGAACTCGAGGTCCCGGGTGAAGCCCGCGGCCACCGCACCGATCTTCAGGCCCATGCCGGTTCGTACGCCTCCGGCCGCCGGTCGCGCAGATGCCCCATCGAGCGCCGGGCCAGTTCCAGGGACTGCTCGACGTCCAGTTCGGCGATCGCCATCCCCTCGGTGACGCCGGTGTCCGCGAGGATCTCGCCACCCGGGTCGACGATCTTGGCGCTCGCCACGAACCGCAGCGAACCGAACGTGCCGGACTGGTTCGCGGACAGCCAGACCACCTGGTTCTCCAGCGCCCGGGCCCGGTCGAACAGATCGAACCGCCGCTTCCACCGGTCGTTGGCCAGATCCGGGTCCGGGTTGGTCCGCGCGCCGGGCCAGGCGGACATGCAGACGATGATCTGCGCGCCGTCCAGGGCGAGCGCGCGGGCCGCCTCCGGGAACGCCTTGTCGTAACAGATCATCAGTCCGAGCCGGCCGACCGGTGTGTCGAACGCCTCGAACCGGTCGCCGGCCGCGTAGTGCTCGTCCTCCCGCAGCGGCTGGTGCACCTTCCGGTGATGTCCGAGGATGCCGTCCCCGCTGACACAGACCGCGCTGTTGTAGATCAGTCCGCCGGCCGCTTCGGCGTACCCGGCGGTTACGACGAGGTCGCCGGCCAGTTGTGCGAGCCGCCGGATCTCGGGGCTGTCCGGGGTGAAGGCAGGCGGCGGTTCGGCCGTACCGTCGAGACTGAGCAGGTAGCCGCCGAGCGTGCCTTCGGGCAGCGCGAGCAGCCGTACGCCGGCCTCGCGGGCCTGCCCGATCAGCCGCTCCACCTGGGCGAAGTCCGCCTCCAGGTCGCGGTCGAAGTTCGCGGCCACGGCCGCCATTCTGAGCGTCATGCTGCTCCCATCCCGGTCACGCCGGCGGTCAATGCGGTGGTGACGTCGCCGTCGGGCCAGCGCAGTACGACTCCGTGCCCGGTGGTCAGCTCGCCGCACAGGGCGCCGACCGCTGGTCCGGCGCCGAGTTCCCGAGGTCCGGTCGTCAGCATCCCGAACCCGGGGAAACAGGTCAGCCAGTCCCCCATCGACGCCGTCTCCGGCTTCGGTACGGCGGCCACATCCAGCACGGCCGCACAACCCGAGGCCTCAGCGAGCATCCCGAGGGTGCCGACGACTCCAGCCATCGATACGTCCTTCGCCGCCGACGGTTGCGCGCGGCCGACCGCGGCGGTCATCCGGCGGAGCTCCGCCGGACGGCGGTGACTCGTCGAGTCCCATTGGCGACCTGCATACCCGGGTCGCCAGCCGCCGCCGAGGTCGGCAGTCAAACGGAGCTGCTCGCCCGGTCGTCCACCACCACCGGCCACCGGACGCGCGGTCCGGCCGAGTGCGGTGACGCTCAACGCCGCCGGTACGCCGAGCTGGGTGTGGCCGCCGAGGATCGGTACGCCGTACGCCGCCGACGCCTTCTTCAGCCCGCGGAGCACACGTTCCGCGCTCATGGCATCGCGCGCGCCGAGCGCATCCAGCAGACCGACCGGTACGGCGCCCATCGCGGCGAGATCGTTGACGTTCACCAGGACCGAGCACCAGCCGGCCCATTCCGGGTCCCGCTCCACCATCGCGGGCAGGATCGCGTCGCAGGCCGCCACCAGATCGCTGCCCGGTACGGGTGCACCGTCGTCGCCGACGTATCCGGCCGGCCCGATCCCTTGCAGCAAAGGGCCCAGCTCACTCTTGGTCGCCGCCGCCAGCCGGGCGATCCGGTCGATCGGCCATCGCATCAACACATGCGGTGCGTTCGCCACGGTCGTCGGCCTGACGGTGTCCCAGCCGAGTCGCTGGAAGAAGCGCTGCGTCCCGAGCTGCACGGTCGCGTCGAACCGCAGCGCCCCGGCAGCCTCAGCCCGGGCACAAGCCGCCCGGACCAGAGCGGCACCCACTCCAGCCACCCTGCTTCCCGAGGTGACCAGACGGCCGCCTTGCCACCAGCCGATGTCGGCGCCGGCAGTCGCCGGGCCGAGCCGGACGCCGCCTGTCACCGTCCCGGTACGGTCACGCGCGACCAGCACGACGGTCCGTGGGTCCTCGTCACGGTCGTCCAGGTCCGTACGCTCGAACAGTCCCTGGCGCTCCACGAAAGCCTCGTGCCGCAGGTGGTAGTAGACGCGGCGACCCGCGGCATCCGCCTCCTCGATCAGGAAAGGCGGCGGCGGATCTCCGAGGAGCGCGCAGACATCCCCCGCGTGCATCACACCCGCCGTCTGCACCACGGTCGTACTCATGAGCCGGCCGCCGACAGAAGGCTGCAGGCGCCGCAGGCCGCGCAGCCGGCGCCTTGGTCTGCGCCGCGCATGTCGGCCGCCGCGAGGAGCGCGGCGACCCGGGACGTCACGTCCCGGACCACGGCCGGATCGGGCGCCGTCACCCCGTCCGCGCGCGCCAACGTCCCGAGCATCGGCCGCAGCGGTACGACGAACGGGTACACGCCGCGCTCGATCAACCGCCCGGCCCCGGCGACCAGCTCGTCCGGGTCCTCGCCCATGCCGATCAGCAGGTACGTCGACACCCGGTTCCGCCCGAACACCCGCACGGCCTCGTCCCACGCCGCCTCGTACTCGCGCAGCGGCACGGTCGACTTCCCGGGCATCCACCTCCGCCGCACGGTGTCGTCGAGCGACTCGATGTGGATGCCGATCGAGGTCGCCCCGGCGTGGCGTAGCTCGGTCAGTACGGACAGGTCCCCCGGCGGCTCGATCTGCACCTGGATCGGCAGTCCCGGTACGGCGGCCAGCACCGCCTTCACCGACCGGACGAGGTTCTTCGCGCCACGGTCCCGGCCGGTCGTCGTACCGGTCGTCATCACCATCTGCGTGACCCCGTCGAGCCGGACCGCGGCCTCGGCGACTTCGGCCAGCTGGGCGGGCGTCTTCGCCGCGATCGTCGCCCCGGCGCGCAGCGACTCCTCGATCGAGCAGAACCGGCAGCGGGTCGATTCGTCGTACCGGATGCAGGTCTGGACCACCGTCGTCGCGAGCACGTCCTTGCCGTGCAGCAAGGCGATCTGGCGGTACGGGATCCCGTCGGCCGTGGTCAGGTCGTAGAACCGCGGCCGGTGTACCGGCTCGACCGACAGGCCGAGCCCGAGCCCGTTCCGGTAGACCGTACCGTCCTTCACCTGGTAGGGGCTCTCGGCAACGATCGGAAGGGTCGCGTTGGCGCCGTCGATGACCAGGTGCCCGTCGTCGCTCGGCCCCGCGCCCTTGCTGCGCCGTACGGGTGCGTCCACCTGAACGCCGTACACGGCCATCTCGGACCGGACCGCCAGAGCCTCTTCGGCGCCTACGCTCATGATGGACCGCCTCAGAACATGTAGGTCGAGTTGATGATGGCGCCCTTGCGGGCGTAGTGGATCAGCGCGTCCTGCACGTCCAGCGGGTGGGTCGGGATGACGCCCTCGATCAGGTCCTCCTCGCGGGCGCCGTGCAGGGACAGGCCGAACCGGCAGCAGTACACCTTGCCGCCCTCGGCGATGAACGTCTTCAGCGACTCGTTGATGTTGTGCTCACCGGGGAAGGCCGAGTTGCCGGTGGTCGGGAAACCCCGGGTGGCCAGGCAGTTCAGCGAACCGGGTCCGTAGAAGTAGATCGCGGACTCGAACCCCTTCCGCTGCGCGCGGGTGGCCTGCAGGATCGCGACGAAGCTCACCGACGACTCGTGCGCGATGCCGTGCACCAGGGTGAAGTAGGTCTCGCCGTCCTCGGCCTGGTAGTCCGGGAACACCTTGGTGCCGCCGTAGATGCTGGAGCCCTGGGGCAGCGACGGGTGCGGGATCTCCTCCAGGCTCTTGGTCTCGAGGTCGGTCAGTTCGGCGGTTTCGGGCATGTCGTTTCGCTCCTTGGATCAGTCGTACAGGTGGGAGAAGGTGCGGTGGAACACGTGGCCGGCGAGTTCGCCGTCGCCCATCGCGGCGCGCAGCCGGGCGAGTTCGCCGGCGTGGTCGCCCCACGGCTGGTCGCTGGCGAAGAGCACCCGGTCGTGACCGGTACCGCGGCGCTCGATCTCGGCGGCCAGCCAGCCCGGGGCGAAGCCGATCGCCCAGGACAGATCGGTGTAGACCTGCTTGCCGGCCTCGATCCAGTCGAAGAACCGGGAGCCGACCAGCTTGATGTGACCACTCATCCCGCCGCCGAAGTGGACCAGGTGCAGCGGCACCTGGTCGGCGTACGTCTCGACGAGGTGACCGATGTGGTCGATGTCGGATGCGGCGCCGGGTGAGGTGTGGACGTGGACGACGAGCCCGTGGGTCTGCGCGGTCGCGAAGATCTCGTCCAGTTGCGGGCGTACGGCGTCGTCGGTCGGATGCCCGCCGAGCAGGAAACTCAGCTTGAGCGCCCGTACGCCGGGCTCCGCCGCCAACGTCAGCGCCTTCGTGGTGAGCTCCGCGTCCTGCGGCCGGGGCGAGACCCACAGGCCGGCGCGGATCCGGTCGTCCCGGGCCGCCGCCTCGACGACCAGCTCGTTGAAGCCGAACGAGACCTCGACGTCGGGAACGCCGTAGTTCGGGATCACCAGCGCCCGGTCGGTCCGCTCGGCGTCCAGGTCGGCGAGCAGCTCGTCGATCGTCGCCCGCGCGGTGATGTCGGGGTTCACCGGAGGCCCACCGTAGAAGGGATAGGCCGGGAGTACGCCGAGATGGCGGTGCGCGTCGCAGACAGGCATCTCAGGCCACCGTCCGATGCACGCCGGCAATCCAGTGCACACCGGCCCGCTGCTCGACGATCCGTTCGGCCAGGTACTGTGCGTCGTCCGCGACACCACCGAACCGGCCCGAGCCCCACGTGTGCTGCCAGGGCAGGCCGATGAAGTACAGGCCCGGTACGTTCGTGACGCCTCGGCGGTGGGTCGGATAGCCCTGGCCGTCGAACACCGGCACCCGGATCCAGCCGTCGTCGCGCCGGAAGCCGGTGCTCCAGACGATCGCCGCGATCCCTTGCAGAGCAAGCGTTTCCGGTACCCCATCCGGTCGCCAGACCGGTTCGTACCGCGCCTCCGCGGGCGCGTCGATGCCCTCAGCAACAATATAGGCGTCGATCGAGTCCTTGATGCCGTCGGACACGGCGTCGGCGTGGTCGAGGTTCTGGGCGAGGTCGCCCGCGAAGCGCAGTACCTGCTGATCCGCGTCGACGAGCCGGCCGTACAGCCGCATCCCTTCCAGCGCGAACTTCCTGAGGTCGATGTCGCGGCCGCCGTCGCGACCGGTGACGTAGTGGTTGGCCCGCAGCCGTACGGCGTCCGCGTCGTCGAACTCGTCGATTCCCTTGCGGTAGTAGCCCATCCGGTCCAGCCAGGTGACCACGTCGAGACCGCGGTAGAACCGCGCGACGCGTGGCGCACTGCCGGTCGCGAGATGGACCGTACGGCCGGCCAGATGCAGGTCCTCGGCGATCTGGCAGCCGGACTGCCCGGTGCCGACCACGACGACCTCGCCGGGCGGCAACTGGCCGGAGTTCTTGTACTGCGAGGAATGCAGCTGTGTCAGCTGGAGCCGTTCGGCCAGCCGGGGGATCCGGGGTGACTGGTACGGACCGGTCGCGACCACTACCTGTCCGGCCGTGATCGTCCCGGCAGTCGTGGTAACGCGGAAGCCGGGATCGAGCCGGGTCGCCCGGACGCCCTCGACGATCGGTACGTCGAACGTCCGGCGGTAGTCCTCCAGGTAGCCGACGATCTCGTCGCGGACCATGAAACCGTCCGGCTCGGCGCCGTCGTACGGGAACCCGGGCAGCCTGCACTGCCAGTTCGGTGTTACCAGGCAGAACGAGTCCCAGCGGCGGTTGCGCCACTCGCTGCCGACCCGATCCGCCTCCAGTACAACGTGATCCACGCCGTGCTGCCGCAGTTGCCAGCTGGTCGCGAGACCCGCCTGGCCGCCGCCGATCACGACGACGGGATGGTGTGCACCGTCGGTGAGTTGCATGCCGGCTCCCGGGGTCTCGGTCGGTCCTGGATGTGTTCCAGTGAAGGACCGCCCAGTTGCCCCGCTGTTGCCCCCGGAACAAACTCAGGTTTCCAAACCGGCGGCCGGTGTTTCGCGTGGGTAACCACGCATCAAGGGACTTTGCGTACCTCGGTGTCGCCGGAAGTGACGCGGCGGCCGTCGGCGGCGTGGATTTCGAGGGGCTTGAGCGGCTGGTGGTGCCGGCGATCCAGCAACTGCGAATGCGGCTCGCCGGGCTCGAACGCGAACGCCTCGCCCCACTGGCGGAGGGCGACGATGACCGGGAAGAGCGCCTCACCTTTGGCGGTGAGGGTGTAGTCGCGGCCGTGGTGTTCGAGGATGCCGTTGTCCTCCAGGGCACGCAGGCGGGTGCTGAGGATGTTCTTGGCGACACCGAGGCTGCGCTGGAAGTCGCCGAAGCGGTGGCTGCCGTCGAACGCGTCCCGCACGATCAGCAACGACCACCAGTCGCCGACCACGTCCACCGAACGCGCGACCGGGCAGCTCTCGTCGTCGAACCTGGTCCGTTTGACCATTCCACACCTCCTGGTTGCAAAATGCTACCAACTTCTCTTACGGTAGCAACATGCAACCGAAATTGTTGGCTGCCCGCGGGCCGGTGTTCCTCGCGGCCGCGGCCGGCGTTGCGGTCTCGACCGTGTACGCCGCGCAGCCGCTACTGGTCACGATCGGCGCCGACCTCGGAGTTCGGCCGGATACGATCGGCGCGCTCGTGACCGTTACGCAGCTCGGCTACGGGCTGGGGCTGTTCCTGCTCGTGCCGTTGGGCGATCTGCTCGACCGGAGGCGCTTGATCCGGCTTCAGTTCACGCTGCTGGCCGTTGCGTTACTGGTCACCGGTCTCGCCCGGAACGCCGTCATGCTCTTCGTCGGCCTGGCCGCGGTCGGCGCGCTCGCTGTCGTCACCCAGTCCCTGGTCGCGTACGGCGCCGCGCTGAGCGATCCGGCCGTACGCGGGCGTACGGTCGGCACCATCACCACGGGGGTCGTGCTGGGGATCCTGCTGTCCCGAACCACCTCCGGCATCCTGACCGACCTACTCGGCTGGCGAGCCGTCTACTTGATCTCCTGCACTGTCTGTCTGGCAATCACCACACAGTTCCGGCGCAAACCACCGCAGGCGGGGGACGGCGGAGGTCCTACCCGGGCCGAGCGCAGCTCGGCGGGTGCCGGCCTGACGTCGGGTTATGTGGGGCTTTTGCGTTCTACTGTTGGGCTTTGGGGTGAGCAGGGGTTTCGGGAGAGTGCCGGGCGAGCGTTCTTCATCTTCGCCTCGTTCAGCACGTTGTGGACCTCGATTGCGTTGCCGTTGACGGAACGTGGGCTGTCGCACAGCGAGATCGGGGCGTTCGGGTTGATCGGGGCCGCGGGAGCGTTGGCCGCGGGTCCGGCGGGGCGGTTGGCCGATCGCGGGCGCGGGACGGTTGTGACCGTCGCGGGTTCGGTGCTGTTGGCAACTAGTTGGCTGGTGACGGCGCATCCCCTGGTGGGGCTTGCGATCGGGGCGGTCCTGCTCGACCTCGCCGTGCAGGCGATTCACGTGACCAACCAGAGCATGATCTACCGGCCGGACGCCGGCGCCCGGTTGATCGGCGGGTACATGGTGTTCTACTCGCTCGGCAGCGCGACCGGCGCGATCGCCTCGACGGCGCTGTACGAACGGGCAGGCTGGAACGGCGTCTGCGTCCTCGGCGCCGCGTTCGGGATCGCCGCCGTGGTCAGCTCAGTCCGAGCAGCTCGACGGACTTTTCGCGCATTTCGACCTTGCGGATCTTGCCTGTGACGGTCATCGGGAAGTCGTCGACGAGGACGACGTACCGCGGGATCTTGAAGTGCGCGAGCTTTCCGTTCGCGAATGCGCGGACGGCGTCGGCGTCCAGGGGTTCCGCGCCCGGCTTCAGCTTGATCCAGGCGCACAGTTCCTCGCCGTACTTCTCGTCGGGTACACCAATGACCTGGACGTCGGCGATCGACGGATGCGTGTACAGGAACTCCTCGATCTCCCGCGGGTAGACGTTCTCGCCGCCGCGGATCACCATGTCCTTGATCCGGCCGACGATGTTCACGTACCCGTCGTCGCGCATCGTCGCCAGGTCGCCGGTGTGCATCCAGCGCGCCTGGTCGATCGCCTCGGCGGTCTTCTCCGGTTCGTCCCAGTAGCCGAGCATCACGGAGTACCCGCGGGTGCACAGCTCCCCCGGCTCACCTCTTTCGACGACCAGGCCGGTCGCCGGATCGACCAGCTTCACCTCGACGTGCGGCATCACCCGGCCGACGGTGGACGTACGGCGGTCCAGGTCGTCGTCGCGGCGGGTCTGCGTGGACACCGGCGACGTCTCGGTCATGCCGTAGCAGATCGCCACCTCGGCCATGTGCATGTCCGCGACGCACCGCTTCATCACCTCGACCGGGCATGGCGAACCGGCCATCACGCCCGTCCGCAAACTCGTGAGGTCGTACTCGCCGAAGCCCGGCAGTCCGAGTTCGGCGATGAACATGGTCGGTACGCCGTACAGCCCGGTGCACCGCTCGTCCTGCACGGCCTGCAACGTCGCCGCGGGATCGAACGCCGGCCCGGGAATCACCATGCACGCGCCGTGCGTCGTGCAGCCGAGATTGCCCATCACCATGCCGAAGCAGTGGTAGAAGGGCACCGGGATGCAGAGCCGGTCGTCGGCGGTGAACGCGATCGTCTCGGTGACGAAGAAGCCGTTGTTCAGGATGTTGTGGTGGCTGAGCGTCGCGCCCTTCGGGAATCCCGTCGTACCGCTCGTGTACTGGATGTTGATCGGGTCGTCGAAGGACAGTTCCGCCTCGCGGGCGGTCAGTTCGTCGAGGCTGACCCGGGCGGCGTCGTCGCGGAGCGCGTCCCAGTCGCCGGTGCCGAGGTAGATCGTCTCCTCGAGCGCAGCGCACTGCGGGCGGACCTCGTCGACCATCGCACGGTAGTTGCTGGTCTTGAACTCGGTCGCGGAGACGAGCAGCCGGACGCCGGACTGGTTCAGCGCGTAGGCGAGTTCGTGGGTGCGGTACGCGGGGTTGATGTTCACCAGGATCGCGCCCATCAGCGCGGTGGCGTACTGCGTGATCGTCCACTCGGCCTGGTTCGGCGCCCAGATCCCGACCCGGTCGCCCTTCGCGATCCCGCGCGCGATCAGGCCGCGGGCAACGAGTTCGACCTCCGCGCCGAACTCGTCGTACGTCCAGCGCCTTCCGGTCTGGACCTCCACCAGCGCTTCGTTGTCGCCGTACGCCGCGATCGTCCGTCTGAGGTTCGCGCCGATCGTCTCGCCCAGCAAGGGCACCTCGGACACCCCGGACGCGTACGACGGCAGGCTCATGGTTGTCATCGTCACCTTTGTCAGATGCCCCTGCAAGTGCACGTGCGGCAGGAAACAGGGGGTGTCCGGCAAGCAATGTCCTTACCAACTCTCCGTCATCTTCGGTCGCGGAGCGTGGTTGGACCGTTACATTGGATCGGAGAGGTGTGAGGCGATGGGCCGATCTTTCGAAGGTCACGCCCGCAGCGACCGACCGCCCGGGCGCACGGCCGAGGCGGCGCAACGTACCGCTGCGGTACAGGAACACGTCCAGGCACTGGAGAACGTCCTCGCCGGCGCACTCGCCGTCGAGGTCCGCGGCACCGATCTGCAGACCCTGAAGCGGGCGCCGCGGCGGGCTCCGCCGACGGTGTCGCCGGCCGATCTCGAGGCGCATCCCGGACCCGTCTGGGATGCGTTCGTGCCCCACCCGCCGTTCCGCTGGTGGGGTGCGCAGCGCCGGTACGCGCGGCGGCTCGCCGACGCGGAGGACCGGTTCGCGGAGGCGATCGAACGGCACCGGGCCGCCGAGGAGACCCGCCGTGAGCGGGTGGCCAAGGCGCTGCGGGAGCAGGTCGAGCGACAGCGCCGGCTCGACGAGGCGACCGCGGAACAGCACGCGCGGATCGACGCGTACGAACGGGCGGTGGAGAACCGCGACCGGGCGGCCGTGACGCGCTACTTCACGAAGGCGCTGGACCGGTTCCCGGAGCCGCTCGACTTCCCCCGGCGGCACAAGGTCGGGTACGTACCGGAGTCGACGTTGCTCGCGCTCGAGTGGGACCTGCCGGACGTCAGCGTCGTACCTGCTGAGGCCTCGTACCGGTACGACCGCTCGCTGGACGCCGTACAGGCCGTGCCGCGGGACCCGCTGGAGTTGCGGCGGCTGTACCAGCAGTTGGTTGCCCAGCTCGCGCTCCGGGCGCTGCACCTCGTCTTCGGCAGCGACAGGTACGGCGTGGTCGAAACGGTCGTGTTCAACGGCATGGTGGAGTCGGTGGACCTGACGACCGGTCAGACCGTACGGCCGTGTCTGATCACACTGCGGGCGACCCGCGAGCAGTACCAGGCGCTGGTGCTGGACCAGCTCGACCCGGTGGCCTGCGTACGGCACTACTTCGCGGCTGAGGTCTCACGGCACCCGGAGGAGTTGCAGCCGGTGGAGCCGGTTCTCGAGTTCGACCTGACCGATCCGCGCATCGTCGAGGCCGTCGACGTCATCAGCGAGATCGACGCCCGCCCGAACCTGCTGGACCTCAGCCCCGAGTCCTTCGAACACCTGGTGCACAACCTGCTGACCCGGATGGGTCTGGAAACCCGCCTGTTCCGCCGCGGCACCGACGGCGGCATCGACTGCGTCGCCTACGACCCCCGCCCGATCACCGGCGGCAAGTTCGTCGTCCAGGCGAAGCTCTGGACCCGCACAGTCCCACCCAGCGCCGTCCGCGACCTCTTCGGCACCGTCGTCGACGCCGGCGCCACCAAAGGCATCCTCATCACCACCTCCGGCTTCGGCCCCACCAGCTACCAGTTCGCCAACGGCAAACCCCTCCAACTGATAGACGGCACCGCCCTCCTCTCCCTCTGCCACCTCCACAACATCCCCGCCCGCATAATCCCCCGCGCAAGTTGACCGGAATGCCAGACTGGCGCTCATGGAGACTGGTGTGCGTGTTGTGGGGTCCGGGCAGGCCAGCGCGGAGCCGGATGTGTTGCGGATGTCGTTGGCGGTCGAACACTCGGCGCCGGACGTTGCCGCGGCTGTCGCGCGGGTAGCGGAGTTGACAGACGCGGTGATGGCAGCGCTGCGAGCGCAGGGGGTCGACACGGCCGCGATCAGAACCACCGAGGTGGAGGTCTCGCAGGAGTACCGCGAGCCCGGGCAGCCACGGGCGTTCCGGGGCGCGCACCTGCTGACGGTGACGACGCGGGACCTGACCGGGTTCGGCCCGCTGCTGAACGCGGCGGTGGATGCTGCGGGCAACGGCCTGAATCTGCATGCGATCCGCTTCGACGTCGAGGACAAGGCTGCGTTGCTGACCCTGGCGCGGCAGCTCGCCTTCCAGCAGGCGCGCGAGAAGGCTGCGGAACTCGCCGCACTGGCCGGCTACTCGCTCGGTGCGGTCACCTCGGTCTCCGCGACGTACAGTCACCACCCCGCACGCGGCGTCGCACTGGCGTCCAAAGCCGCCTTCGACTCGGAAATCCACATCACGCCCGGTGACACAAGTCTGGAAGTGTCGCTCGAGGTGCATTTTGCCTGGGCGTAATGCGCGTCTCAAATCTTGCACAGGGGTTGCGCGGTGGGTACAGGCAGAGAGACTTCTCTCATGTACGCACCGGCACCGCTGCGGCGGCAACTGAACCGGTCTGGGCTGTTACTGCTCGGACCGGCCTTCGTTGCGGCGGTCGCGTACGTCGATCCGGGCAACTTCGCGACCAACATCGCGGCCGGCGCCACGTACGGCTACCTGCTGTGCTGGGTGGTGGTCGGCGCCAACCTGATGGCGGTCCTGGTGCAGTACCTGGCGGCCAAGGCGAGTATCGCGACCGGGCGGACGCTGCCGCAGCTGTGCCGTGACCACTTCAAGCGCTCGACCTCCACTGGGCTGTGGGCGCAGGCCGAGGTGGTGGCGATCGCGACCGACCTGGCCGAGGTGGTCGGTGGTGCGATCGCGCTGAACCTGTTGTTCCACGTACCGCTGCTGCTCGGCGGCGCGATCACCGGCGCGGTCTCGTTCGGGCTGCTGATCTACCAGTCCAAGCGCGGCCAGCGGCCGTTCGAGGCGGCGATCATCGGCCTGCTCGCGGTCGTACTGATCGGCTTCGTCGTCTCCACCGCCAAGTCCGACCCGTCCGGGACCGCCGTCCTCGGCGGCCTCGTACCGCGTCTCGACGGCACCCAGTCGCTCGTACTCGCGGCCGGCATGCTCGGCGCCACCGTCATGCCGCACGCGATCTGGCTGCACGGCGCCCTGGTCACCGACCGGCACTGGAAGACGATCCGTTCCGAAGGCGGCAAGTCCCGGGTCCTACGAGCCACCCGCCTGGACGTCGCCGTCGCGATGGCGCTCGCCGGCGCGGTCAACCTGGCCATGGTCGTACTGGCCGCGGCTGCCCTGAAGGGCACAGGTGCCGACTCGCTCGACGCGGCGCACCTCGCGATCGGCGACCGGCTCGGCCACCTCCCGGCGCTGCTGTTCGCGCTCGCCCTGCTGGCCAGCGGTTTCGCGTCGTCCTCGGTCGGGACGTACGCCGGATCCGTCATCCTGGACGGGTTCTGGCAGCGGCGCGTACCGCTCGCGGTCCGCCGGCTCGTCACGCTGGCGCCCGCCCTGCTGGTGCTGGCGATCGGCGTCGACCCGAGCCGCGCGCTGGTGATCTCGCAGGTGGTGCTGAGCTTCGGGATCCCGTGTGCGCTCTGGCCGCTGGTGAGATTGACCGCATCCCGGCGCGTCATGGGCGACTTCGTCAACCGCCGGGCGACTACTCTCACCGCATGCCTGGTAGCGACCGCCGTCACGGCCCTCAACGTCGTACTGATCGTGCTGACCGTTCGGGGATGACGTGACCCGGGTGTACGCCGTGAGCGACATCCACGGCCACCTGGAGAAGCTCGTACCGGCCCTGCACGCGGCCGGTCTCACCGATGCCGACGGCAACTGGGCGGGTACGGACGCCCGGTTGTGGTTCCTCGGCGACTTCTTCGACCGCGGTCCGGACGGCATCGGCGTCCTGCGGTACGTCCGGAAGCTGATCGAGCAGGCACCGGACGGGGCGATCCGGATGCTGCTCGGCAACCACGAGATCCTCGCGCTCGGGATGTACAAGTTCGGCGACACGTTCGTACCGCACGACGGCATCACGCTGCGCAGCTTCGAGCGGTCGTGGGCGCTGAACGGCGGCCAGGACCGCGACCAGGAACTGCTCACCGACGACGAGGTGGCCTGGCTGCTGGACCAGCCGCTGCTCGCGCTGGACGCCGAGCAGTTGCTGATGCACTCCGACACCGCGGAGTACGTCGAGTGGGGCGACACGCTCGACCAGATCAACACGGCGGCGCGGGCCGAGCTGCACACCGACGACATCGAGGTGTGGTGGGAGATCTGGCGCCGGACGACGTCGCGGTACGCGTTCCGCGGCGACAGCGGCCCCGAGGTCGCCCGGATCATGCTCCAGCACCTCGGCGGCCGGCGGATCGTCCATGGCCACAGCATCATCGCCGACCAGCTGCACATCGACCCGCAGTTCCTGACCGGCCCGCACCTGTATGCCGACGGCCTGGTCCTCGGCATCGACGGCGGCGCCTTCGACGGCGGCCCCTGCCTAGTCGTCGAGCTGTCGGCCCAGTGACGCGACGACGGAGTCGAGGCAGGACCGGAACGGCTCCTGCCCGCCGCCGTCGATCCACCGGCTGAACGCGTTCTGGAGCGCGGCCGCCCCGACCTGCGCGACCAGCTCCGCGTCCCGCGGCGGCACCCCACGCTCCGCGAGTCCGTCGCGGAGCGCCGCGGTGACGGCGGCCGCCTTGGTCCGCTCGCGCTCCTGCAGTTCGGGGCTCGCGGCGATCACGGCCCGCCGTACGTCGGTGTCCTCGGCGACCTCGGCGAGCCGCTCACCGATGTCGGCGAGGACCAGGAGCACCGCCGGCCAGGGCGCGACGGCGGCGTCGACTGCGCGGATCGCCTCGGTGACCGCGGCCGGGAGCCGCTCGGAGCCGGCGAACAGGACCTCACGCTTGTCCGGGAAGTAGCGGAAGTACGAGCGCCGGGTCAGGCCTGCGTGCTCGGCGATCTGGTTGACGGTGACCGCGTCGTACCCGTGCGCAGCGTACAGCTCGAGCGCGGCCTTGCGCAGCCGCTGCTCGGCTCCGGGGTCCCATCGCGCCATGCCCGCAGTCTAACAAGAGTGACGTCTCAGAGTGTTATCGTGAGTGATGACACTGTGAGACATGAGGAGCTTCGGATGATCTGGATACTGGGTGCGACCGGTCGGACCGGGCGGGAGATCGCGCGTCAGGTGGCGGCCCGCGGGGGTACGCCGGTGCTGGTGGGGCGCAGCGCGGAGCGGCTCCGGAAGGCGGCCGCGGACCTCGGTCTCGGCGACGCCGAAGTTGTCGCGACCGCTGATCTGGCGGCGGCGATCGCCGAGCGGCGGCCGGCTGTGGTGGTGAACACGATCGGTGGGTACGCCGAGACCGCCGTACCGTTCGCGCGCGCCTGCCTGCCCGGCGGGCATTACGTTGACCTGGCCAACGATCTGGTCGCGATGCCCCGATTGCTGGCCCTGGACGACGAGGCGCGCGCCGCGGGCACCACGCTCGTCACCGGCGCCGGGTTCGGGGTGCTGGCCACCGAGGCGGTGGTTGCCCACCTGTGCGCGGACCGGTCGGTGCCGCGGGAGGTACGGGTCGACGCGTTGCCGTCGGTGGCGAGCGAGGGCGGACAGTTGGGCGAGGCGCTGGCCCGGTCGATCGTGTCCGGGCTGACGACCGGCGGGCGGCGGTTCGAGGACGGCCGGATGGTTCCCGCGCGGATCGCCGCCGATCCGCGGACGCATGCGCTGCCGGACGGTCAGACCGCGACGTCCGCGAGCGGTCCGACCGGTGAGCTGCTCGCGGCACAGTTGGCGAGCGGGGCGCCGTACGTCGTCGCGACGTCCGGGCTGCTGCCGGCGTCGCCGATCGTACGGGCGGTGCTGCCCGTGCTGGGTGCCGCGCTTCGGGTTCCGCCGCTCGGGCGGTTCGCCGTACGGCGGCTTGCGGCGACCGAGCTGAAGCCGTACCCGCGACCGCGGGAGCACTCGTGGGGCCACGCCGTCGTGACCTGGCCGGACGGTACGACGCGGGAGGCGTGGCTGCGGACCGGGGACGCGATGGACTTCACCACCGGCGCTGCCGCCGAGGTCGCGGTGCGGCTCGCGCGTGGCGAAGGCCGGCGTGGTGCTTTCACGCCGGCGTGTGCGCTCGGGCCCGAGGTCGCCGAAGCTGCCGGCGGAACGTTCGTGGACTGAGGGAATGCTCTTGGGGCCGGTGCGGTTGTCACGAGTTATGGCGGAGAAGACTGTGAAGATTCCTGGGCCGGACCACCCCATCACTGTGCAGAAGAATCCGGATCGGGTCGTCGTGAAGGTTGGCGACCGGGTCATTGCGGACACCCGGGACGCGCTGTCGCTGCAGGAGGCGAACTACCCCGCGGTGCAGTACATCCCGCGCGAGGACGTCGACCTCACGCAGCTCGAGCGCACCGATCACCAGACGTACTGCCCGTACAAGGGCGACGCCTCCTACTACACGCTGCTCCCCGACGCGGAGAACGCCGTCTGGACGTACGAGCAGCCCTACGACGCGGTCGCAGACATCCGCGACCACGTCGCCTTCTACCCGGACAAGGTGACGATCGAGATCATCGCCTGAGAAACTCGGCGACAACTGGGGCCAGCACCTCGGGTGGTACGGCGTGGTGCTGGTCGGGGAGCTCGGTGAAGGTCGCGTCGGGCAGGATCTTCACGACGCGGTGCGCGGCGTCGATCATGAACGGCGCGGTGGCGGTGCCGGCCAGGACCAGGGTCGGTGCGTTGATGGTGCTGAGGAGCGCTGTGGGCGTGGCGCCCTGATCGACGCCGTGTTCCATCACCGCGAAGTCGTAGGCAAGCGTGGGCGCCAGGTTCGCGAGCCCGGGGATCGCGGCGACCTGCAGCGCTTCCCGCTTCGGCATGCCCGTCATCAGCAGGAACAGCTCGACCGCCTCCTGGTCCTTCCCCTCACGGATCCGCTCGAGCACCTGCTCGCCGTCGTCGGACGGGTCCACGTCATCCGGTCCGTACGGGGGCTCGTGCAGCACCACCTTGGTGAACGGCAGCGCGTTGCAGGCGATGGCCGCGAGACCTGCACCGGAGGAGTGGCCGTAGATGGCCGACGTACCCCCTAGTGCGTTCAGCAGCGCGGCGATGTCCTCCACCTCGTGCTGGACGCTGTACGGAGCTGTGTCGCCGGAGTCACCGCGGCCGCGCCGGTCGTACGTGATCACGTCGTACTGGTCCGCCAGGGCTTCAGCCAGCGGGCGGAACGAGTTGCGGTCGCACAGTGCTCCCCCGACCAGGATCACCGACGGTCCGCTGCCCAGGCGGTCGTAGGCGATCGTCGTACCGTCCGCGGACGTCACTTTCTCCATCTGAGACTCCTTGCTGGTTGCTGCTGTCGGACGGTACGTCGGAGCCGATTGCCTTACTTCGACGTAACCGCTGGCTGACGACCCGTCCGGGTGGTTCACTGCTTCGCGATGATTACTAGAGTCGACGACTACCTCCACAGCGTGCCGCTGTCCGGTGCGGTAGCTGAACAGGTCGGTCCGTTCACGTTGTTCCGCAGTACGACGATCTGGCCGTACTACGCGCGTCCCGTGCCCGGAGCGGGAGCCACGATCGAGCCGAGCGACGTAGAGCTCGTACGGAAGCGCTGCGCGGAGCTGGAGATCCCGCTGAGCTTCGAGTGGGTCGTGGAGACCTGCCCGTCGCTGGGTCCGGCTGCTGCGGCCGCAGGGCTTTCCGTGGTCGAGCACCCGCTGCTCGTGCTCGAGGCGGCCGACTTCCGTCCTGTTGTGACTGATGCACGCTGCGAGATCCTCCCTGCTGACGAGGCCGTGATCCGGCAGATGCGCGCTGCCGTCAACCTGGCGTTCGGTGAGGGCGGTACGGCTGTTGGTAACGCCGGCCCCGCTGAGAGAGACGCTGCGGCTGCTGAGCTGGGTGACGCCCTGGTGGAGACCCTGTTGGACCGCATGCGCCGAGGAGTGTCCGTGAACGCCGGTGCGTTCACGGAGGACGGTGTGGTCGCGGGCGGTACTCACCAGCCGGTTGACTCAGCTACAGAGATCGTCGGCGTCGGCACGTTGCCCGCGATGCGCCGGCGCGGTCTTGGCGCCGCGGTGACGTCGGCACTCGTACAGCACGCGCTGGACAACGGCGTGGACCTCGTACTGCTCTCCGCCGAGTCCGACGCCGTCGCCGCGGTCTACGAACGCGTCGGCTTCCACAGAATCGGAAGCGCCGGAGCAGCAGAGTGACCGGGAGCCCGAGCACCCACCTCGTAGTACTAAGAGGAAACTCGGGCTCCGGCAAATCAACCACCGCCCGCACTCTCCGCGAACGGCTCGGCCGCGGCACGGCGTGGATCGAGCAGGACTACGTGCGCCGTATCCTCCTGCGCGAGCACGACCTCGCGGGCGGCGCGAACATCGGCCTCATCGACCTGAACGTCCGCTATGCCCTGGACCACGGGTACGACGTGATCCTGGAGGGCATCTTGGACGCGCAGCGGTACGGAGACATGCTCCGGCGGCTGACGGCCGAGCACCGCGGGACGACGCTGCACTACTACTTCGACATCCCGTTCGCGGAGACCGTCGTACGGCATGAGAGCCGAGAGCTACGGAATTCCTTCGGGCCGGAAGCGATGCAGGAGTGGTACCGGGCGGGCGATCTCCTGCACGGCGTCGAGCAGACCGTCATTGGACTGGATAGTGCGTTGGGCGAGACGGTGGGGCGGATCATGTGTGACCTTGGGCGGGATCACGTACCGTTGGAGGGATGAGCACGTCCGAGCCGATCCGCCCCCGTACGCTCGCTGAGGCGTTGCGGGGCTGGGGTGACGCCGCGCTCGGTGAGTTGCTCCGCCGACGGCCCGATCTGGCGCTGCCGATCCCGGCCGACACCGGGCAGTTGGCGGCCCGTGCGACGAGCAACGCGTCGGCGGCACGTGCCATCAATCGCTTGGACGAGTTCGGCGTCGACCTCCTGGAGGCCCTGTCCGCCTTGCCCGAGCCGGTCGATCTCGACGCGCTGGCGGAAGGCGTGGGGCAGCCGCCAGACGTGGTGCAGCCGCGCGTTGCCGAGCTGCTGGAGCTCGCTCTCGTGTGGGGTACCGAGGACGACCTCCGGCTGATCCGCGCGGTACACGAGCTGCTCGGTCCGACACCGGCCGGGCTCGGTCCGAGTACGACTCGGCACTTCGGCGATCTGGACAAGCTGATCGACGAGGCCGGTCCGGACGCGCGCGCCGTACTCGACAAGCTGACCTGGGGTCCGCCGACTGGGTCCGTGGAGAAGGCGGACCGACCGGTCACGATCGCGTCGGCACGTACTCCGGTGGAGCGGCTGCTCGCGCGCGGGCTCGTCGTTCCGAAGGACGCCAACACCGTAGTACTCCCACGGCAGATCGGCCTGCATCTACGCGGCGGGCGCGTACTGGCGTCGACGCGGCCGGTACCACCGCCGATGGACGGCAAGAAGGTGTCCGCGACCATCGCGGATCGGGCCGCGGCTGGTGCAGCGCTGGACGTGGTGCGGCTCGTGGACCGTGCTCTGGAGCAGCTGGGGACGGAGCCTCCGCCTGTACTGCGTACTGGCGGCGTTGGTGTGCGCGAAATGCGTAGCCTCGCCGGGAAGATCGGTGCGGAGGAGCAGACCGCCGCGGCTGTACTGGAGATGGCTTATGCGGCCGGGCTGGTTGCTGCGGTCGAGGTTGGTACCAGTGAGCTGTGGCTGCCGACCAGCGCGTACGACGACTGGCTGGAGCTTGATCTTGCGCACCGGTGGGCCCAGCTCGTCATGGCGTGGTTCTCCGGGCTCAGGGCGATCGGGCTGATCGGCCGGCGTGACAGCACGGGCAGTACGGCGGCCGCGCGCGAGCGGCTGATCAACGCGTTGGCGCCGGACCTGGAGCGGTTGCTTGCGCCGGAGATCCGGCTGCTGGCCTTACAGGCGCTTGCTGAAGCCGGGACCGGTACTGCGCCTGCTCCGGAGACCGTGGTGACGTGGGTGGCGTGGCATCGACCGCGGCGTGGCGGGCAGTTCCGGGACGACCTGGTCGAGTGGAGCGTGTCAGAGGCGGCCCTGCTCGGGCTGACCGGTCTTGGTGCGTTGGCGAAGCACGCGCAGCCGTTGCTCGGCGCTGAGCCGACTGCGGATGAGCTGGCCGAGGCGATCAGCCCGCTGATGCCAGAACCGGTGTCTGAGGTCATGTTGCAGGCTGACCTCACGGCTGTTGCTCCTGGTCCGCTGGTGCGTTCGGTGCAGGACGAGCTGTCTGCGATGGCCGACGTGGAGTCGGACGGTGGTGCTGGGGTCTACAGGTTCAGCGAGAACTCGGTACGGCGTGCGTTCGACCTGGGGCGTACGGCGGAACAGTTGCACGCGTGGTTGGCGGAGCACTCGCGTACTCCCGTACCGCAGCCGCTCGCGTACCTGGTGGACGACGTGGCGCGGCGGCACGGCGTACTGCGGCTCGGTACGGCGTCGACGTACCTGCGGTGTGACGACGAGGACGTACTGACCCAGCTCCTGAGCTCGAACCTGCCCGGTGTGCGCTTCCGCCGGCTGGCGCCGACCGTCGTGGTGTCGCCGTCTCCGCCGGATATGGTGCTCAGCCGCCTACGGGACGCCGGGCTGGCGCCGCTGGCCGAGACGTTCGACGGAGCGCTGCACGTGACGGGCACGCCGCGCCGGGGTGAGGCGCCACGTCGTCGTACCAGCCGTGACTTCAACGAGAGCGCGTTCGACCTCACCGACGACCAGGTCAAGGCCGTCATCGAAAAGGTCCGCACCGGCGACCGCATTGCCGCCGAACGCCCCGGCGACGAGGCCCTGGTCGAACCAGCCGCCCCCGCCGAAACCATCGCCGTACTCACCAACGCGGCCGAGGCGCACACCCGCACCTGGATCGCCTACGTCGACCACAACGGCCACTCGTCCGAACGCATAGTAGAACCAGCCCGAGTAGCCGACGGCTGGCTGACCGCCTACGACGACACCACCGAAACCCCCCGAACCTACGCCCTCCACCGAATCTCAGCCGCCCGCCCCGTGGATTGACCGCTCAGGCACAATGGAAGGTCGGGGCGAGGTTTAGGAGCTATACGTGACAGACGGTCCTTTGATCGTGCAGTCGGATAAGACCTTGTTGTTGGAGACGGCGCATGCTGACGCCAACGAGTGCCGGAAGGCCATTGCGCCGTTCGCTGAGTTGGAGCGGGCGCCGGAGCATGTGCATACGTACCGGCTGACACCGCTGGGCCTGTGGAACGCACGGGCTGCCGGGCATGACGCGGAGCAGGTGATCGACGTACTGCTGCGCTACAGCCGCTACCCGGTCCCCCACTCGCTGCTGGTCGACATCGCCGAGACCCTGGATCGGTACGGGAGGCTGCGGCTCGAGAAGCACCCGCAGCACGGCCTGGTCCTCGTGACGACCGACCGGCCGGTGCTGGAGGAGGTACTGCGCAGCAACAAGGTCAAGCCGATGCTGGGCGCACGGCTCGACGACGACACGGTTCTCGTACACCCCTCCGAGCGCGGACACCTCAAGCAGACCCTGCTGAAGCTGGGCTGGCCCGCTGAGGACCTGGCCGGGTACGTCGACGGTGAGGCGCACCAGATCGACCTGGTCAAGGACGGCTGGGACCTGCGGCCGTACCAGGAGCAGGCGACCGACTCGTTCTGGCACGGCGGCTCCGGTGTCGTCGTACTCCCCTGTGGCGCCGGCAAGACGATCGTCGGCGCTGCCGCGATGGCGCAAGCGTCCGCGACCACGCTGATCCTGGTCACGAACACGGTTTCCGCCCGGCAGTGGAAGGACGAACTGCTCCGGCGGACGACGTTGACCGAGGACGAGATCGGCGAGTACTCCGGTGCGCGCAAGGAGATCCGGCCCGTGACGATCGCGACGTACCAGGTGATGACGACGCGACGGAAGGGTGTGTACACGCACCTGGAGCTGTTCGACGCGCGCGACTGGGGCCTGATCGTGTACGACGAGGTGCACCTGCTGCCGGCGCCGATCTTCCGGATGACCGCGGACCTGCAGACGCGGAGGCGGCTCGGGCTGACCGCGACGCTGGTCCGCGAGGACGGCCGCGAGGGCGACGTGTTCTCGCTGATCGGGCCGAAGCGGTACGACGCCCCGTGGAAGGACATCGAGGCCCAAGGCTGGATCGCCCCGGCGGACTGCGTCGAGGTCCGGGTCGACCTGGAGCAGACCGAGCGGTTCGTGTACGCGACCGCCGAACCCGAGGACCGCTACCGGCTGGCCGCGTCCACGCCGGCGAAGTCCAAGCTGGTACGCCGGATCGCCGAGCACCACGCCGACGAACCGCTGCTCGTCATCGGCCAGTACATCGACCAGCTCGACGAACTGGGCGAACGCCTCGAATGCCCGGTGATCAAGGGCGAAACCACGGTCCGCGAACGCCAGCGCCTCTTCGACGCGTTCCGGCACGGCGAGATCAACCGCCTGGTGGTCAGCAAGGTCGCCAACTTCTCCATCGACCTCCCCGAGGCGTCGGTCGCCATCCAGGTCTCCGGCACCTTCGGCTCCCGCCAGGAAGAAGCCCAGCGCCTGGGCCGCGTCCTCCGCCCCAAGGGCGACGGCCGCACCGCCCGCTTCTACTCGATCGTCGCCCGAGACACCATCGACGCCGAATTCGCCGCCCACCGCCAACGCTTCCTCGCCGAACAGGGCTACGCCTACACCATCGTCGACGCCGAAAACCTCTTCGCCTGAACAACGGGCAAGCTCGACAGGACGTGTCGAGCTGGACCGTCCGGTCCGCGCTCAGCCGAGCGGTACCAGGCGAGATCCGAGCGACTTGTCCTGTCGAGATTGCACAGCGTCAGCCAGCGAGCCGCTGAGCCAGCGCGGCCCTGACGGTCGCCACGACCCAGGCCGGGTCACCGATCACCTGCTCGTAGGTGAAGCGGAGTACGAGCCAACCTGCGGCCACCAGCTCGTCGTATCGGTGGCAGTCGGCGGCGAAGTCGCGCCGGGAACCGTGAAACTCGAAGCCTTCTGCCTCAAGCGCCAGCCGAGCGGTCCGGTGTCCGAGGTCGACCCTGGCCCGAAACCATCCATGGGTCACCAGCAGTTGTGGTTCGAAGCCCTCGATGCCCGCTCCGATGAGAAGCGCCCGGAGGACGGACTCGAGAAAGCTCGCGGACAGGCCACTGGCGGCCGCGGCTGTTCTGCGAGCGTTCGGGCAGCCGTAGCCACGGATCGTGGCAGTCGCGGCCAGCAGTTCGTCCTGGCTGAGCCGGCCGGTCGCGAGGGCCGCGTCCGCGACGGCCAAGGACTCGCTGAACGGAAGCGTGCGAGAGCAATCCACGACTGTCCGCAGCAATGACGTGATCCGTTCCCGGCGTTCGCCGGAGGTGGTGCCGGCCCAATGCAGTACGGCGGGAGGACCCGGCCGTGGATGGCGGTCGGGAGGCAGGGTGATGTGCGGTTTCTCGGGCGCCACGAGAAGTGGAAGCCGGAGCGCCTGTGCGGCACTTGTGTGCGACAGAACTCCGTCGTACGCGAGCACGGCCTTCTCTTCGGCCGGAAGTCCGGGCAACGCGTAGATCCCGAGGGCGATCCGTTCTACCTCACCGCGCTTGAGCGCGGCATCGACGGCGCGACGGGACGTCGCTCCGATCAGTTGGGGCCGGGTCGCCCAACCGCCGTGGCGCTCGAGCACCGCGCCGACCGATTCCATCCCGCGATGGTGCCCCAAAGCAGCCGAGCAGTGGCGTGGCTTGTCCACAGGCGTGCAATCTCGACAGGACGTGTCCGAGCTCGAGCAGGGAACGCACGCTCAGCTGAGTGCCCAGCTCGTGCGCCTGGGTGGATACGTCCTGTCGAGCTTGCACGCGCACTATTCGCCGAGGCGGGTGTGGATGCCGTTGAAGTGGGACTTCATGGAGGTGGCGTAGGTGGTGGGGTTGGCTGACTCCAGGGCTATCAGGAGGTCTCGGTGCCATTTGGCGGCGTCGGCGGGGGTGTAGCGGGCGCCGGGGAGTCTTGCGTCTACCTGGGCGAAGGTGCGCCAGAAGACTGAGAGCAGGTCGATGACCAGAGCGTTGCCGAGGGGTTCGTAGAGGGCCTGGTGGAAGGCCCAGTCTTCTTCGGGAAAGTAGTTGCCTTCGGCGGCTTTGGATTCCATCCGTTCGACGATGGGTTCCAGCGCGTCGTAGCCGTGGGACTTGAAGTGTTCGACCACGTCCTCCGCCAGGCCCACCTCGATGGCCTGGCGGACCTCCAGCACGTTCTGTACGTCGCGGAGGTCGCCTGCCATCGACTGGGACATGCGGAACGCCAGGCCGTCTTCGAGGGACTGGAGGTTGACCTCACCGACGTACGTGCCGTAGCCGTGGCGGATCTCGATGATGCCCACTGCTTGCAGCGCCTTCATCGCCTCGCGGAGCGGGTGTCTCCCGACGCCCAGCTGAGCCATCAGCTCCTGCTCGTTCGGCAGGGGGTCGCCCGCCTTCAGTCCGCGTTCGAGGATGTACGACTTCATCGCGTCGCGGATGAAGGACTGGTTCCCCGCCGCACCGCGTGCCCGGCTGAGCCCACCCGTTGTCACTGCCGGCCTCCCTTGGTTGGAACCGCTCAGTGTAATCCGGTGTGGTCCAGCGCCAACCGCTGGAAGCGCAGGGTCGCGAACGATGAGGTCTCACCGGCCTCGTAGAAGATGCCTACCGAACCGTCGGCCAGCAGCACGAGATCGGAGTACCCGGCCATGCCCTCGTGCACCACGTGCGCCGGCTTCCACGACGTACCCGAGTCCGACGACACGAAGACGGTCAGCTCCCGGCGCGACGTCGGGTTCACCGGCGTCGACAGCAGCAACCGCCCGTCCGGCAAGCAGAGCACGCTGCCCTGGATACCCGGGGCGGTGATCTCAGGGATCCCGACGTACGGCGCATCGAGCGTCTCGCCGCCGTCGGAGGACCATGCGTGTACGCGGGCCGGTCCGGTGCCCTGGTGGTTGCGGGCGTTGAAGTACAACCGGCCGTCCGGCAGCTCCGCGACCGTGGTCTCGTTCGCGTTGATCTCGGCGCCGTCGTTGCGGTCCACGAAACCAACGGACCACGAGACGCCACCGTCATCGCTGTAGATGCAGTGCCCACCATTGAGACCCGCCGCGGGCACGAACGAGTGATTGGCCGGTATGACAAGACGCCCCGAGCGCAACGTGATCCCGTGACAGGGACCGGTCGCGTACCACCCCCAGTCGTCCGGCTTCACCTGCGCCGTGATCTCGACCGCCGCCGACCACGATGCCCCGTCGTCCGAAGAACGCTGTACGAACACCCGCCGCCCGTCGACCGGATCGATGCCGCGGGCAAGCGACAGCTCGACCGCGTCCGCGCCGTTCTGCACGGTCACGAGCACGAGGTCGCCCGAATCCGGATCGGTCACCGGCACCGGGTTCCCGCAGGTCTTGCCCGGCGCCGCGGACACCACCTGCAACGGCAGCCAGGTCCGCCCGCCGTCGAGCGAACGCCGCAGGACGACCTCGATCTCGCCCGCGTCACCGGCCCCGTGCAGCCGGCCCTCGCAGAACGCGAACACCGACGAGCCACGAGCCAGCACCGCCGGGATGCGGAACGTGTGGTACCCGCTGCCCGCCGGATCGAAGAGCGCGCCAACCCTTGATGACATAGGACGTACTATGTCATGGTGTGGCCTTCCGACGGAAGTGAGGCCTCATGCCGGTCAGCAGAAGGAAATTCCTCGGTGGCGGTCTGGCCGCCGCCGCTGTCGCGGTCACGGGTACGCCGCTGCTGGCGGGGTGCGCGTCCGACAAGAAGAACACCGCCGCGGCGAACGCGGCCGTCAAGCTGCCGACGTACACGAAGTACGGCGAGATCAAACCCGATCTGCCCGGCACCGACGTGGTGCTGGACGGCTTCCTGAAGTACCCGGCGAACCCGGTCAGGGCGATCACCGAAGCGCCCGGCGACGGCAAGCCGATCACGTTCATGACCAACATCCCTGGCGCGATCCCGCCCGCCGCCGACAAGAACCAGTTCTGGCAGGAACTCAACAAACGGCTGGGCTCCGACCTGCAGATCAGCATGGCGTCCAACGACGAGTACAAGGACAAGTTCGCGACCCGGGTGGCCGGCAACGACCTGCCCGACATCATGAACATCCCGTCCGGCACGCCGCAGGTCCCCGGGCTGCTGAAGGCCAAAGCGATGGACCTCACCGAGCACCTGTCCGGTGACGCGGTCAAGAAGTACCCGTTCCTGGCCAACATCCCGACCCTGTACTGGAAGGGCTGCGTCTTCAACGGCGCGATCTACGGAGTCCCCGTCCCGCGCGGCATGTCCCGTACGTCCCTGCCGCTGTATCGCGCCGACCTGCTTGCCGCCAAGGGCATCAGGGACCCGGCGCCGAAGAACTTCGAGGAGTTCTTCGATCTCTGCAAGGAGCTGACCGCGGCGAAGGAGAACCGCTGGGCATGGACCCGGGTGCCGACGTCGTACCTGCGGATGATGCTTGGGATGCCCAACAACTGGAAGGAAGAGGGCGGCAAGTTCACCTCGGTGTACGAGGCGGACGGCAACCAGGACGCGCTCGAAGCCGGCCGGAAGCTGGTTGCCGCGGGCGTCGTCAACCCGGACACGTTCAGCGCCAAGGCCGCGCAGCGCAAACAGTGGTTCAACGGCGGAATCGCCGCGTTCGACTACGACAGCTTCGTCGCGTGGAACCAGTACTACTCGGACAACACCGCCGGTGACGCGTTCGCCGTGAACATGCTCGACGTACCGGGCTTCGACGGAGGCGAAGGCACCCCCTGGATGGGCGCGGCACTGAACAACGTGACCGCGTTCAACAAGGGCAGCAGCCACTCGGCCGAGACGTTGCTGAAGATCGCCAACTGGATGGCCGCACCGTTCGGCACCGAGGAGTACCTGTTCCGCAAGTACGGCGTGCAGGGCCGGCACTACACGCTGCAGGGCACCGACCCCGTACCGACCAAGACCGGTGTGGTGGAGACAGGCATCGGTCTGCAGTACATCTCCGACTCGACGCTGGCCCTGTACTGGGCTGGTAAGCCTGACGTGCCGCAGAACCAGCACAAGATCCAGGAGAAGGTCGCGGACCGGCTGCTGTACGACGCGTCGTACGGTCTGTACTCCGACACCGGGTCGAAGAAGTGGTCGCAGCTGACCGACGCACTGACCGACACGGAGAACCAGATCCTGCAGGGCAAGAAGCCTGTCTCGGAGTGGGCGTCGGCGGTCAAGACGTTCTTGTCGTCGGGCGGTGAGAAGATCCGCGGCGAGCTGCAGGACGCTTTCGCGACGGCGGGCGCGAAGTAATGCTGCAGCGATCGGCGAAGCGGCCGCAGCAGCGGTTGAGCCTTCGGCGGCGGCTGTTGCGGGATCGCGTGCTGTTGTTGTTCGCGTTGCCGGGGACCGCGTTGATCATCGCGTTCCACTATGTGCCGTTGCTGGGCAACCTCATCGCGTTCAAGGACTACCAGCCGTTCCTCGGGATCGGTGGGAGCGACTGGTCGGGGTGGGAGAACTTCAGTGTGATCTTCAACGGGGACCCGGCGTTCCTGCGGGCGTTGAAGAACACGCTGATCCTCACCAGCCTGCAGTCGGTCTTCGTGTTCCCTGCGCCGATCCTGCTCGCACTGCTACTGAACTCGTTGTTCTCCGAGCGGATCAAGCGGATCGCGCAGAGCATCCTGTACCTGCCGCACTTCATGTCCTGGGTGATCGTGGTCGCGTTGTTCCAGCAGATGCTCGGCGGCAGCGGCCTGCTGAACAACTACCTGCGTTCCCACGACCTGTCGACGATCAACATCATCGGGAACTCCGAGTTGTTCCACGTACTGCTGACGTCGCAGATCATCTGGAAGGACACCGGCTGGGCGACGATCCTGTTCCTGGCGGCGCTGTCCCAGATCGACGCGCAGTTGTACGAGGCGGCGAGCGTGGACGGCGCGACCCGGATGCGGCAACTCTGGCACGTCACGCTGCCGGGGCTGCGCGGGATCATCATCCTGCTGTTCATCCTGCGCCTGGGCGATTCGCTGACTGTCGGGTTCGAGCAGATCATCCTGCAGCAGCAGGCCGTCGGGCGGGACGTCAGCGAAGTACTCGACACCTACGTCTACAACAACGGCGTACTCGGCGGCGCCTGGGGTGTCGCGGCCGCGGTCGGTCTGGTGAAGGGCATCGTCGGCGTCGTCCTCGTACTCACCGCGAACAAGGTCGCCCACATCTTCGGCGAGCAGGGGGTGTACCAGCGATGAGTCGCAAGATCGTTCAAGGCGTGCCGATGCCCGGCTGGCCGATGCGGGTGTTCAAAGGGCTCGTACTGCTGGTGTTCTGCGCGGTCGTGATCGTCCCGTTCGTCGGCGTGATCTCGACCAGCCTCGCGCCGAACAAGCAGATCAACGAGTCCGGTGGGCTGGTGTTGTTGCCGAAGTCGATCAACTTCCGGGCGTACGAGTCGCTGTTCGCGGGCGGCGTGGTGACCCGGGCGCTGTTCGTCAGCGTCTTCGTCACGGTCGTCGGTACGCTGCTCAGCCTGACCGTGTCGTGTCTGCTCGCGTACGCGCTGTCGCGTCCCGGGTTCTCGGCGGGCCGGCCGATCCTGCTGGTGGTGCTGTTCAGCATGCTGTTCTCCCCCGGCATCATCCCGCTGTACCTCACGGTGAAGGGCGTCGGGCTGCTGGACAGCATCTGGGCGCTGATCGTGCCGACGATGGTCAGCGCGTTCAACGTCGTCGTGCTACGGACGTTCTTCATGAACCTGCCGAACGAGATCACCGAGAGCGCCCGGATCGACGGAGCGGGTGAGCTGATGACGTTCGCGTACATCGTGCTGCCGCTGTCGAAGGCGGTGCTGTCGGTGATCGGCCTGTTCTACGCGGTGGCGTACTGGAACGCGTTCTTCTCCGCGCTGCTCTACCTGAACGACTCGAAGCTGTGGCCGTTGCAGCTGGTACTGCGGACGTACGTCATCAACGACACGCAACTGGGCAGCGCCGAGCTCGGGACCGAGTTGCTGCCGCCGCAGGCATCGATCCAGATGGCGATCCTGGTGGTGTCGATCGTCCCCATCCTGATCGTCTACCCGTTCCTGCAACGGCACTTCGCGAAGGGGGTCCTGACCGGCGCGGTGAAGGGCTGATAATTCGGTTCCACCGGGCAGAGTGGTCAAGTAACGTAGCTGGGCTCCCCACACTCGCCGGAGGTTTCAGCATGCCCTCAGACACGTCCGACACTCTCCAGGCCGAGAAGGACTACCTGAAGACCTCCCGGGCTGCGCTGGCGCTGATGCGGGAGAAGACCGGGTCGCTGGAGATCCACAGCGCGGACCGGGTCAACCAGGAGTTCTTGCAGGCCGCGATCTTCCAGCGGATGAAGGAGCTGGAGGACGACCCGGACGTACCGCTGTTCTTCGGCCGGCTGGACTACCTCGAGCCGACCGACGAGACGTTCCACATCGGCCGCCGGCACGTCAACGACGCGCTGGGCGAGCCCTTGGTGGTGGACTGGCGAGCAGACATCTCGGTGCCGTTCTACCGGGCCAGCAAGACCGAACCGATGGGCGTCGGGGTGCGCCGCCGGTTCGGGTTCACGCACGGCGAGATGACCGCCTTCGAGGACGAGGACCTGACCGCAACAGGCGCCGTCGAGCAGCACAGCGACATCCTGGACGCGGAGATCGAGCGCCCTCGTTCCGGCCCGATGCGGGACATCGTGGCCACCATCCAGCCGGAGCAGGACGTGATCGTCCGGGCCGGCGTCGACGAGACGATCTGCGTCCAGGGTGCGCCCGGTACCGGTAAGACCGCGGTCGGGCTGCACCGCGCGGCGTACCTGCTGTACGCGTACCGCGACCAGCTGAGCCGGGCCGGCGTACTCGTGGTCGGTCCGAACGCCAGCTTCCTGCGGTACATCGGCGACGTCCTCCCGGCGCTCGGTGAGATCGAGGCGAAGCAGACCACGGTCGAGGAGCTCGTCGGGCGGGTCAAGATCGCCGGGCCGGGGCCCGCGCCGGTCGACGTACTCAAGGGCGACGCGCGGATGGCCGAGGTACTGCACCGGGCCGTGTGGGCGCACGTACGGCAGCCCGACGACGCTCTCGTCGTACCGCGGGGCGCGCACCGCTGGCGAGTGCCGACGTACCAGGCCGAAGAGCTCGTCAACGAGCTGCGGACACGTGGCATCCGGTACGGCGCCGGCCGGGCGATGCTGCCGCAGCGACTGGCCCACGCGGTCCTCCTGCGGATGGAGGCGGCCGGTGATTCGCCGGACGACCGCGTGCAGGACTCGGTGGCGCGGAGCCGCCCGGTCAAGCAGTACGCGGAGGCGCTGTGGCCGGGCGTTGACCCGGCCAAGCTGCTGTTCCGTCTCTTCACCGAGCCCGAACTGCTGGCGCAGCACGCCGACGGGATCCTGACTGCCGAAGAGCAAGAGCTGCTGATCTGGGAGAAGGTGCCGCGGTCCGCGGGCGCCGCCAAGTGGTCCGTGGCCGACGCCACGCTGATCGACGAGATCGCCGACCTGGTCGACCGTACGCCTTCACTGGGACACGTGGTGCTGGACGAAGCACAGGACCTGTCTGCGATGCAGCTGCGCGCTGTGGGACGACGCTGCTCCACAGGATCGATGACCGTGCTCGGTGACATCGCCCAGGGCACCACACCGTGGGCCACGCCGTCCTGGGACGAGGCCCTGAAGCACCTGGGCAAGACCAGCGCCCACACCGAGGAGCTGACCGCGGGCTTCCGCGTCCCTGGTCAGGTCATCGAGTACGCAGCCCGGCTGCTCCCGTCGATCGCCCCGCACCTCAAGCCGCCGACAGCGGTACGACGGGCACGTGGTGAGCTGACCATCACCCGCGTACCGGACAGCCTCGCCGCCGCGGTCACGGCCGTCCAGGAGGTGTCCGAGCGCCTCGGGTCGATCGGGCTGATCGTCCCGGACGCACTGGTACCAGCAACTCGCAAGGCCTTGCAGGGCATGGCTTTCTCGGTACTGGGCGACGAGGACGACGTCGACGCTCACGTGGACGTCGTACCGGCGTCTCTGGCCAAGGGTCTCGAGTTCGACCACGTGGTGCTGGTGGAGCCCGCCGGGATCGTGGCCGGTGAGGCCGACGAGCGGACCGGGCTCCGCCGCTTGTACGTGTGTCTGACGCGTGCTGTCACGTCACTGGTCGTGCTGCACAGCGAAGACCTGCCCGCGGTCCTCAGTCAGCCATGACGTAGACGTCCTCGTCGAGCTCCTCGGCCCGCTGGAGTGACGGGTCGCGCCACAGCACGTACACCAGGCCCAACACAACCAGCGAAAGCACCGAAGCCAACATCGGTAGGTAACCGACGCCTAGCGTCTGGATGACCAATCCGCCCACCACCGCGGACAGTCCGGCTCCCAGGTAGATCGCAGAGGCGTTCAACGAGATCAGCAAACCACCACCCAGCTCGAGCAACAGGTTCTGGATCGGTGGATTGAAAGCCCACGTCAGCATCCCCCAGACCACCAGCGCGACGCCGGCACCCGCAGTCGTGGTGAGGGTCAGGTCGAGCGTGCCCACGACCGCCGTGATGCCGAGCATCAGTACGACCAGCGTGCGCAGACTGCCGAACCGATCGGTGATGCGACCACCGAGGAAGTTACCGATGACGGCACCGACGCCGTACAGCAACAGCAGCAGGCCGGTGACGCTACCGGTCAGACCCGCGGTGTGCTTGAGCAGCGGGACGATGTAGATGTACACGCTGAACGCGGCGAGCACGGCCAGCACGGTCATGGCCAGCACGATCTGTACGCGCCTGTCCGTCACCCCGGCGAAGCGCTCGCGCAAGCTGACCACAGGAGGTGCGTCAGCCTTCGGCAGTGCGGCCCGCTCGGCTACAGCGACAAGCACGGCTACCGCGGTGATGAGTGCGAAGACGCCCTTGTAACCGAGGGTCGGGCCGAGCAGCGTGCCTGCGGGTACACCGAGCACCAGGGCGAACGTGAGGCCGCCGAAGACGATGGCTACTGCCCTACCGCGTTCCTCGGGCGGCAGGAGACTCGTGGCGAACAAGGTGGCGGCCGGCGTGTACACGGCAGCGCCGAACGCGGCCACGACGCGGCCGGCGATCAGGATCGGGTAGTTGACGGCCAGCGCGGCGATCAGGTTGCCGAGCGCGGCCAGGAGCAGTGCGGCGATCAGGAGGGTACGGCGCTCCCACCGGCCGGTCAGCGTGGACAGGATCGGCGCACCGATCGCGTACGACAGCGAGAACGCGGTCGCGAGCTGGCCCGCGGCCGTCAGCGAGACGTGCAGCTCGGAGCTGACGTCGGGCAGTACCCCGGACACGACGTACGCGCTGGTGCCGACCGCGAACGCGCCGGCGCCGAGCAGGTAGATCCGTGCGGACATCTGTGGACCTTCCGAAGAGGACTAATTCGACGGATATCGTACTACGAAGTTCATCGAACTTCGACAAGCGTCGTACTATGGGGTCATGGCCACCAAGGTTCTCCCGCAGCCGGAGCGGGACGAGATCCGTGTCGACGCGGTTCTGCAGGCGTTGGGCGAGCCGGTCCGGCTGATCATCGTCCGGGCGCTCGCCGACCACCCGGCCGGCGTCTGCTGCGGCGAGATCGAGCTGCCCGTCACCGCGTCCACCCGGGCGCACCACCTGAAGATCCTCCGCGAGGCCGGGGTGATCTCCACCCACACCGACGGCACCCGCCGGGTCAGCCTGCTCCGCCGTGACGACCTGGAGGACCTCTACCCGGGCCTGCTCACCGGGGTCCTGTCGGCCAAGCAGTAGCCAACCGCAAAGTGGCGGTGGGGTGATCGTGGGCTGGTTGCAGTAGTGCGGCTGGCAGACTGAAGCAGTGGTGGAACTCCGGGCGCGTTGGGATGACCTGCTGCCCGGGTCTGCCTCGCTGGCCGACGACCTGGTCGGCCGGTATGTCGACCGCAATCGGCGCGCGTACCGCGACCAGTACCTGAACATCGTCCTGACCGCGCTGGACTCGCTGATCCAGCTGTCCACCGACCCGACCAGCGTCCGGCTGGCGGCCTGGTTCCACCGCGCCGTGCATGAGCCCGGCGGCACCCCACCGGAGGACGCCGAGGCCTCGGCCCGGCTGGCGGAGGAGCTGCTCCCGCAGTACGGCGTACCGTCGATCCGGGTCGCCGAGGTCGCGCGGCTGATCCGCCTGACTGGCGACCTCGCCGCGCCGCCACCCGACTCGTACGCACCACCCCGCCGCGACGCGAACGGCGACGTACTGCTCGACGCCGTGAACGCGATCCTCGCCTCCGATCCCACCCGGTACGCCGTCCACACGGCGGAGGTGCGACGGGACGCCGGCGAACGGAAGGCCGCCCTCGAGCACCGGTACGACGAGGTCGGCGACCTGCTCGACGGCCACCTGTACCGCACCCAGCTGGCGCGTCAACGGCTCGGCCAGGTCGCACGGCTCAACCTGGAGTCCGAGCTCGCCGGGCTGGACAGCGAACTCCCCGCACCGTGGCGGGGCTGGCAGCAGGCCGGCCTGACCGCGACGGCGACGTTCGGTGCCATCTCGGCCGCCGTTGTGGCTATTGCCGCGTCCGGCGCGTCCTGGCAGATCCCAACCGCACAGGACGAAGTCGGCTGGCCGACTGTCGCGCTCGCGGTCGTCTCGTTCTTGAGCGCACCAGTGCTGTTCCGCTGCGCCCGCAGCGCCAGCCAGCGCGCTCGCTTGATCGCTGGAACTGTCCTGGCCATTGCTGTCACCGGACTGCTCGTCGCTTGGGCTCAAACCCCCAAGACGAACGAAGCGGTCGGCGTAGGCCTCCGGGTACCGCTGCTGATCTCCGCTTTGATCCTGCTGCTCATAGCCAGCGCAGCTGCCCTCGTGGCATCTCTGCTGCGTACCAGGACCGCCCGCTTCCTCCCAGCACGCAACCTGGGCCAGCAGCTCGCATGGCTTGCAGCGCCGGTGGCGATCGCTCTAGCTCTCCTCTTGATAGTCCAGCCGCTTTCACGCGGCTACGTACTCTCCTCCAACGAACGCATCGAGGGCTCGCCTCGTACTGCCGGCCGGGCCAGTCCGTCGGTTCTTGACGGCACGGTCGCCTGGGTGAGCGACTCGATCGTCGGGAGCGGTGCAGAGGAAGCGATCGGTACGGCGTACGGCATCGCGCTTCCACGCCCGGACGGTGTCGTGGAGATGCTCGACGCGGCCACGGGCGCGCTGCGGTGGCGCTACAGCCGCTCCGACTCCGACGAGAAGCCGGTGATCACGGCGACCGGCGGCGGCGAGTACGTACTGGCTCTGTTCGCCGACGTCGGCTACCTGCTGCTCGACGCGAACACAGGCCGGCGCAAGGCCGCCTGGCCGAGTCACACACGAGACCGCTTCGTCCAGCAGTCCATGCCGCTGCTGACCGGTGAACGCGACGGCAAGCTGCACGGTGTCGACCCGAGCGGCCACGAGCGCTGGACGTACGAGTCCGGCGACTGCACCGACCTGAACGCGATCGCCACGGCCGAGACCGTGCTCGCCTTCGTCACGCACACCTGTGACGAGCAGCCGGACGAGCTGACCGCGCTGGACGTCCAGACCGGCAAGAAGCTGTGGACCAGGACCTCCACGACTAGCTACCGCCGTCCGGTCGTCGTAGCCGGTCTGGTCGTCGTGGCGGAGCCAGGCGGCGACTCCGACGTACCAGCAGCACTAACCGCGATCGAGCCGCGTACGGGCGACATCCGCTGGACCTGGAAGGTGCCACCATCCTGGGCGTGCCGCACGCTGCTCAACGCGGCCGGGAAGTACCTGATCGTCGTGGACTGCCCAGGGCCGAGCAGTGTGGAGAGCCGCAAGACCGTGGTCACTGCGATCGACGCGAACACCGGACTGACCGCCTGGCAGACCGTGGCGCCGGTCAGCCCACGGATGAAGGTCACGGTGACGGCTGACGGCCGGGTCGTCTCACTCGGCGAGGCCGCCAACGGCTGCGCCGTGAACGTGATCAGCAGCACCGGGTTCCGGCAGGTCCGGATCCCGACCGGCATCGTCTGCGGCCGCGACCCGCGCGCCGTCGGCAACCTGGTCCTCACCTCCGGCCCCGGTACGGTGATCGCCCTCCGCTAGTGACGCCCTGTAGTCGTGGGATGGCAAGGGTCGGTGCGCTGACGCCGGAGTGTGACGTGGACCGCAATTGCACGGGTGCAATTCGTTGCGGAACGCACCGGTCCTGGCAGTCAGGTGACGAGCCGATAACCCTTTGGCCACGGACCGATCCGGGAATGCCGGATCGGTCGTTCCGGGCTCCCAACGGGTGCCAGACTCCATAGCCATGGACCTGCGCGACCAGTGGAATCGCCTGCTGCCGCACGCGCAGCCGTTGGGCGAGGACCTGCTGGCTCGTTACGCAGAGCAACATCGCCATTATCACGACCAGCAACACCTCACCGAGGTGCTGACGACGGTCGACGAGCTGGCCGAGTACGCCGAGGACGCGGACACCGTCCGGCTGGCGGCGTGGTTCCACGACGCGATCTACGACCCGCAGGCAGACCCCGGCGAGAACGAGGAGGTCTCGGCCCAGCTGGCCGAGCTCGAGCTCGCCGCGTACGGCGTGGACGCCGACCGGGTCGCGGAGATCGGGCGGCTGGTCCGGCTGACCGCCAAGCACGACTGCGCCGAGGACGACCGAAACGGCGCGGTGCTGTGCGACGCCGACCTGCGGATTCTCAGCCTGCCGCAGGGCCGGTACGACGAGTACGCGGCCGGCATCCGGCAGGAGTACGGGCACGTCGCCGAGCGGGACTTCGCCCGTGGGCGGATGTCGTTCCTGCAGTCGCTGAGCGAGACGCGGTTGTACGCCACGCCCAGGGGTCATGAGGAGTGGGAGAGACCCGCGCGGGACAACCTGACCCGGGAGGTCGCGTCGCTGGGCCCTAGGGCCGCCCGGAAGATCGGCGGGCTGATCCCGGTCATCTACTTCGGAGCCTCCGTCGGCGCGGTCGTCGCGTCGTCGGTCCTGCTCGGCCGCGGCCTCGGCGCCGCCGCCAAGTGGCCGGCCGACCCGTCGGACATCGGGGGCTTCCCGGTGTGGGCTCCGATCGCCGGTACCGCGATCGCGGCGGCGCTCACGTGCGCCTGGTTCCGCAGGTCGCAGCAGCGGCTCGTCACCGTTCCCGCGATCGCCTTCGCTGCCATCGGCCTCATCGCGATCGGTGTGTGCTGGTGGCGCTGGCCGGCCGCGCAGCCCGGTGCAGCCATGTCAGAGCGCTGGCCGTACCTCCTGCTCGCTTCGGTCGCGCTGGTACTTGCCGGTGCATTGCTGGCGCTGGCCAGGCGGCTGCGACTCGCACCGCCGTACGCGCAGGCTCCACCGCGTTGGGTGGGCGTTGGCGCTACGGCTGTTTGCGGAGCCCTGCTCGCGTGGATCGTGGTCTCTGCCGGTGAGCCGTTCGTACAGGCCAGGCTGGAGACGGCCAACACGGTCAGTACGACGACGACGATCCAGCCGACGCAGCAGCCGGTGCAGCTCGACGGAACGCTCGCCTGGAGCCGTGAGGTCCCGGCGATGGGCGCTATCACCGGGACGGCGGGTGGCGTCGCGGAACTGCGCTCGGACGGCGTGGTGATGTCCGACGCGGCCACGGGCCAGATCCGCTGGCGGTACTCGCGTGCCGACGTACAGGACGCCGCCGCCAGTGGCTCCCGTGGCCTGGTGGTGTCGTCGGACGGCCAGATCCTCGCCGCACACCTCCCCCGGTCCGAGTACCGCGAGCCCGCGGGCATCAGGCTGCCGACGTACGCCGTACTGAACGCGGTGTCCGGACAGGTACTGACAGAGGTCGACACCGACGGCACCGCGCTGGCCGTCGACTCCGACCAGCTGCTCGTGGCTGAAGGCAACTACGTCGTCTCCCACGGCGTGAGCAGCCCCACCCACTGGCGGACCCAGGTGCGCTGCAACGTCACCCAGGGCCAGCTCGTCGGCGACCAGGCTGTGGTCGTGGACGCCTGTGCCGGCAACAGCGCCGTCGTACGAGGCCTGGACCTCAAGACCGGCGCCCAGAAGTGGGAGGTCGATCTGGGCGCGAAGATCGACCTCAGCGCCGAGCTGGACCCGTCGACGTGGGTCGGCGAACTGGTCGCCGTACCGGACACCCGTGAGGTATCGGGGCTGATCTGGACGGGCGCAGCGGGCGGCACGCTCTACCAGTGGTCGCTGGACACAAGCACGGGCAACCTCCTCTGGACGACACCCTTGCCCGGCACACCACGGCCACGGCTCGGCTCGTCCTCCTGCGACGCACAGCTCGCCGCCACGCATGCGTCGCTCGTACTGATCACCTGCCGCACCGGGAACGACTCCGGACAGCCGCAGACGTACGACGTCTCCTCGTCGAGCCCTGCGGACGGTACGCCGCAGTGGCACCACCTGCTGCAGGTACCGCCGAAGCTGCAGCACCCGGAGTACCCGCGGGACGGGTTCGGGCTGCTGCCGGACGGGCGGATCGTCACGCTGATGCCGCAGACCGACGGCAGCTGCTCGCCGGTGCTGATCGGGTCCACCGGGATCCAGGCGCGGCCGATCCTGTCCGGCGGGACCGCCCAGACCGTGGCCAAGTCCGAGTCCGTCACCTGCGACAAGCCGGCCGTCACCGTGGCCGCCGCCCGCCCGATCTTCTCCGACGGATCCCGCCTCTTCGCCCTCAACTGACCCCCCGGGAATTCTGTTGCCCCGGCCTCGGTTCCTACTTATCGTGATCCGCATGTTCCGCGTGGTTTTCTTCGAGCACGACCTGTCAGGCAAGAGCCTGATGGGCGCTCCCACGTGGGCACCGTCAGTCGATTGCACCGGCACTCGAAGCTGACCCTCCTCCTGCCTCGCAGGACCCGCGGAGGAGGGTGGCCCGAACCGGCCCCCTCCACGCGGTGACAGCGCTGTGAGGGCTTGCCGGAGGGTCCTGGCTCGTACCGAATCTTCTGACAGGCAAAGGAAAACTCATGGCCAAGAGCCAGTTCGTGCGGACCAAGCCGCACCTCAACATCGGCACGATGGGTCACGTCGACCACGGCAAGACGACCCTGACCGCCGCGATCACCAAGGTGCTCGCCGAGCGCGACCCGAACGTGAACCGCTTCGTCGCCTTCGACGGCATCGACCGCGCCCCGGAGGAGATGCAGCGCGGGATCACGATCAACATCTCGCACGTCGAGTACGAGACCGCCACCCGGCACTACGCGCACGTCGACATGCCCGGGCACGCCGACTACGTGAAGAACATGATCACCGGCGCCGCCCAGGTGGACGCCGCGATCCTGGTCGTCTCCGCGCAGGACGGCGCGATGCCGCAGACGCGGGAGCACGTACTGCTCGCGCGCCGCGTCGGTGTGCCGTACCTCGTGGTCGCCTTGAACAAGTCCGACACCGTCGACGACCCGGAGCTGCTCGACCTGGTCGAGCTGGAGGTCCGTGAACTCCTCGCGGAGTACGGCTTCCCCGGCGACGACGTACCGGTCGTACGGGTGTCCGGCCTGAAGGCGCTCCAGGGCGACCCGCAGTGGACCGCCGCGATCGGCGAACTGCTGGACGCGATCGACGACTACGTGCCGGTACCGGACCGTGAGCTCGGCGAGCCGTTCCTGATGCCGATCGAGAACGTGCTCACGATCAGCGGCCGCGGCACGGTGGTCACGGGCGCCGTCGAGCGCGGTTCGCTGAAGCTCGGCGACGCGGTCGAGGTGGTCGGCCTCGGCCCGACGGTGACGAGTACGGCGATCGGGATGGAGACGTTCGGCAAGTCGCTGGAGTCCGCGGACGCGGGCGACAACGCGGCAGTGCTGCTGCGTGGCGTGAAGCGCGACGAGGTCCGTCGCGGCCAGGTGGTGGCGTTGCCGGGCAGCGTACGGCCGCACCGGAAGTTCCGGGCGAACCTGCACGCGCTGACCACTGCCGAGGGCGGCCGGCACACGCCGTTCGCCGCGGACTACCGGCCGCAGTTCTACTTCCGCACCACGGACGTGTCCGGCGGGATCGACCTGGGTGACATCGCCCTGGTGATGCCCGGCGACACGATCGAGCTCGGGGTGGAGCTGGAGAAGCCGATCGCGATCGAGGTCGGCCTCGGCTTCGCGGTCCGCGAAGGCGGCCACACGGTCGCCGCCGGCACCGTGACCGAACTGCTCGACTGACCAGGAACGGCCCTCAACTCGTTGAGGGCCGTTTCCGGTGTCTGAGGCCGGACGCGATCAGCCGCTCGACCAGTTCGCGGCTGGAGACGGGGACGGCGCCGGCTTCGACGAGGTCGTCGTAGCGGTCGCTGGGTACGTCGTAGTGGTCGCGGTCGAAGCCGCGGGCGGGGATGCCGGCGGCCTTCGCGAAGGCGTGCAGCTCCTCGTACGACTCGTCGCTGACCAGGTGCGACCAGATCCTGTTCCAGGCCGGCCACGCGGGCGGATCGATGAGGATCATTCGCGGGCGTCCTGGGCGTCCAGCAGGTTGCGCCATGAACGGACGAAGCGCGAGTTCACGTACGCCTTCGTCCACGAGCCGTCCTGGCGGACCGACGAGCCGACGTGGAACCGGCGTACGCCGCTCTGGTACAGCCAGGGGATGTGCTCCGGCTGCAGTCCGCCGCCGGCCATCATCACGCTCGCCACCGCGGGGTCGTCCTTCGCAAGCTTGCACAGGTCGTCGAGGCCGTGGCTGACGCCGATGGACGAGCCCGCGGTGAGTACGCAGTCGAGGCCCGGAAGGGTACGGAGTGCGCGCCAGGCGGGCTGCTGCTCGAGTACGGCGTCGATCGCGCGGTGGAACGTCCACGGCGTACCGGCGAAGGTGCTTACGAGCTGGTTGACCGACTCGGCGTCGACCTGGTTGTCCGGGGTGAGGAACCCGAGGACGAACCCGTCGGCGCCCGCGGCCAGGAACGACTGGGCCATCGCGGTCAGCCGGTTGAGGTCGGCGCCGTTCGTGGTGAACGAGTTCTCCAGCCGCAGCATCACCCGCAGCGGCAGATCGGTGACCCGGCGGATCGCGCTGACCGTCGACACCGACGGGCACAACCCGTCCGCCTCCATCGCGGCACACAACTCGAGCCGGTCCGCCCCACCTTCCTGAGCCGCCTCCGCATCCGCCGGATGCAACGCAATAACCTCCAGCAACGAACCCATACCCACATCCTCTCGCACCCACCTCCAAACCCACCGCCCCCGACCCGCCCCACACCCCACCGGCACGCCGCACCACACCACCAGCACGCTGCCGTGCCGTGCCGTGCCGAAGGACGGGTAGTGGTGGTCGGATCCGGCTGCTCCCCCCGTCGGCCCCCGCCTGCGCCCGGCGGTGCGGGGGGGTTGGGTGGGTGACCACTACCCGTTCGTCGGCACGCCGCCAATTCGGGTTGCACTCACCAGCGTCGACCCGCCCCCGCACCCCGACCGGCCCCGAGCTCCCACAACTCGCCGGCGTGGAACCGCCCGCCCACCGGGCGCCGCCCACGCACCCCGCCGGTGCAGGACCGCCCCACACACCCCGCCGGTGCAGGACCGCCCCACACCCCCCGACCGGGCGCCGCCCTCCCCGCAACCCCGCCGGCGTCGAACCGCCCGTGCACCCCTACCCGGCCGCCGCCCCCCCGCACCCGCTGGTGCCGAACGCCCCCGCGCATCCTCACCCGGGCGCCGCCCCACCCGCCGGCGGCGGTGCCGTACCGAAGGACGGGTAGTGGTGGTCGGATCCGGCCGCTCCCCCCGCAGCCGCCCCCGCCGCGCGGCGGTGCGGGCTGTTGTGCAGCTGACCATTACCCGTTCGTCGGTCCGCAGCCAATTCGGGTTGCACTCATCGGGAGGCTTCTGTATCGTTTTTCTAGAACGATTTAGAAGAACGATCCAGAAGAGGTGTGAGAGAGATGGCCGGCGTGACGCTGAAGACCGTGGCGAAGGCCGTGGGCGTGTCCCCGTCGACGGTCTCGAACGCCTACAACAAGCCCGACCAGCTCTCCACCGCGCTACGCGAACGCATCCTGGCAACCGCCCAGGAGCTCGGGTACGCCGGACCGGACGCATCCGCCCGCGCCCTGCGGAGCGGGAAGGCCGGCGCCGTCGGAGTGCTGTTCACCGACAAGCTGGCCTACGCCTTCTCGGACCCGTACGCGGTCGGCTTCCTGGCCGGACTCGCGGAGGTCGCCGAGGAGTTCTCGACCAGCCTGCTGCTGATGCCGCTCAGTTCCACCGACATCGCCGGCGGCAGCAACGCCGTACAGCAGGCCGCGATCGACGCGGCAGCGATCTTCTGCGTACCGGGCGGCCACCCGGCGCTGGAGATCCTCGCCAACCGCGGCATCCCCGCGGTGTCCACGGACCGCGGCGACCATCCCGACCTGTCCTGGGTCGCGATCGACGAGGTCGAGGCGGCCGCTCAACTCGGCGAGCACCTGGCCCGGCTCGGGCACCGCGAGGTCGTCGTACTCGTCGACAACGCCCAGGCCGCCGGCGGGCGACCGGTCGAGCTGACCATCGACGAGGTCGGCTACACCGACTGCGAACTGCGCATCCAGGGCCTGCAGAAGGCGATGCCCGATGCCCGGCTCCGGATCGTCTCGGGCGGGCACAACGCGATCGCCTCCGGGCTGCGCGGGGCGGAGTACGTGCTGGACTCGCAGGACCGGCCGACCGCGATCGTCGGGCTCAGCGACGTCCAGGCGCTCGGCGCACTGGAGGCGATGAAAGTCCGGGGGCTGACCCCCGGTCGCGACCTGTCGCTCGCCGGCTTCGACGACATCCCGGCCGCGGCCGCTGCCGGGCTGACGACCGTACGGCAACCGATCAAGGACAAAGGACGCGCGGTCGGACGGATCCTGCTCGATCCGGCCACGACCGTACGCCAGCAACTCATGCCGACCCAGCTGATCGTCCGCTCCAGCAGCGGGCCGGCGCCTCGGCCCTGACAACCCAAACACGCTTGCCCGGATGCATTCGGCACCCGGGTCGATCAACCACGCTCTCAGGAGGGAGCAGCACCATGACGTACTTCATCGCAGGCAACACCGCGGTAGACAACGCCCGCAGCCTGAGCCAGTCGGCCCTCCCCAACGCTCCCCAGGAACCGTACGAGGCTCCCCGCGCCGGCGTCCGCGCCCGAGTCGGCGCCCTCCTCCGCGCCGCCGCCGAACGCGAGTCCCGCCTGGCCAACCGCATCGACCCCACCCCCGCTTGCTCCGCCGGCTAACGGTTCAAGCTTGTTTTGTCGGTGGGGTCTGGCACTCTGTAGGGCGATGAACGAGCCAGGGGTGTTGCTGACCGCGCGGGCGATGGTGCTCCACGACCTCGCTGCGCGGGGCTTCAACGACGCGGCGATGGTGTCCTTGCTCGAGGACGCCATCGCCGAGCGCCAGTGGTGGCTGGACCAATGGCCCGACGGCGCCGAACACATCGCGGGCCTGGTAGCGCAAGACGTCCAGGACCGCCTCGTAGACAACAGAATCCGCTGGCCCCGCTGTACAGCCTGCGACGACCTCCACGACCACGAACTCCGCATCGAACCCGAACTGGGCCCCAACCCCCACTGGGTCTGCGAACGAGCCGGCATCACCGTCGCCCCATTAGGCCAGCTGACCTAGTCTCCCTCGACCACCAGCTCCCAACCCCTCTAACCAGCGTTCCACCAGCGGCACAGTACGACCCGGTGAGAGGCTCGACGTTCACCCGCCACCACCGCGGCGCGTGATCCTGTCCAACGAACACCAGTGCGGCGCGCAACCGACGAGCTCCCGGAGCCGAGACTTGACCAGCTGCTCGGACGGACATGCCGCCTCGCGATACATGCCCGTCAACGCCTGCGAGCGCCAGCAAGTACCTCGTCGGCGGCAGCCGACAACCACCGGCTCAAGCCGGAAATAGAAGCGACCGCTAAGCAGGGGCCGGGTGAGCGCACGCGGAGTGGCCGCGTCTAAGGAGCGCAGCGACGGAGCTGGCGGACGCGAAGCATGCAGCGGGCTCGACCCCTTCGCGAGCTCCGGTGGAGGGGGCATCTAGCACGCGGTTTGTTTTCCCTCGTCAGCACCGGCGGAGCGCGCGACGGAGGAGTGTGCGGAGTCGGGGCGTTGACAGCTGCCCGGACGGGGCATGCCGCCTGGCCGGACATGCCGTCGTCGCTCGCGAGCGGCAGCTCGCAAAGCGTCGGCGGTCGCCGACAACAACCGGCGGCAGCCGGAAACGGATACAACCGCGCTAAGCGGGGGGCGGGTGGGAGCGCGCGGAGTGGCCGCGTCCGAGGAGCGGAGCGACGAGCTAGCGGGCACGTAGCGCGCGGGGGCAACCCTACGTACCGCCTCCGGGGGATACCTGATTGATCTACATGTAGGCAGGCTACTATTGTCTGGCTACATGAAGGTTCTCTACGTACTTCGGGTGGTGGCCGGGTTGCATGCGGTGGCTGTTTGTCTGCAGCCGGTGTTGGCCGGGGTTTACCTGGACGGCTCCCCGGCGGGTATGCGGATGCACGAGCCGACCGGGCTGGTACTCGTCGCGCTCGGAGCCATTCAGTTGCTGGCGGCAACGTTCTGGTGGCGGAGGGGCGGACGCTGGACGGCAGCGGCGGCCGGCCTGCTGATCGTCGTCGGCGAGGTCGTGCAGGTTTCGATGGGCTACAGCCGGCAGCTTGCGATCCACATCCCACTGGGCGTCGCCCTGGTCGCGAGCGCCGTCGCGTTCGCGATCTGGGTCAACCGGAGGACCGCATGATCACCCTCGAGGAACAGCGCACGGTACGGCGCCCGCGCGTCAGCCTGCAGGCGCTCCGTACAACCCTTGTCCTGCACGCGATTCTCATCGTCGCCCAACCGATTGCGGCCGGCTACTTCCTCTCCGGCAACGTCGACGCGATGAACGACATCCACGCCACGATCGGCGGTTCGGTCTGGATGGTCGCGTTCCTGCAGACGATCGTCGCCACCTGCTACACGATCGTCGGCGGCGGCCGCGTCTGGCCGGCCGTCCTCTCGGCTGTCCTCGTGGTCGCCGAATTCGTCCAGCTCACCTTCGGCTACCTGCAGAACTTCGCCGTACACGTCCCGCTCGGCACCGCGATCGTCGGCACCGTCCTCTGGATGACCGTCTGGTCGTTCCGCAGCTCCGCACACGACAACCGCCGGGAGGCGAAGAGATGAAGATGTCCCGCCGCGGTTTCCTGGCCGCAACCGGAGCCACCGGCGCCGCTCTGACAATGACCAGCTGTGGTCAGGAAGCCAAGCCCGCCCAAGCCGGCGAACTCCTACGCAGCAAGGCAAAACTCCCACCACCGTTCCAAACCAGACTCCCGATCCCACCCACCAAGAAGCCGCTCAGATCCGACGCGAAGGCCGACTATTACCAGGTCGTCCAACGCAAGGCGAGCCTGGAGATCCTGCCCGGTCTCAAGACCGAGATCATGGGGTACGACGGCCTGCTCCCCGGACCGACCTTCGACGTCCGCAGCGGCCGCACCACGATCGTCGAGCAGATCAACCAGCTCGACGTGTCCACCGTCGTACACCTGCACGGCGGCCACACGCCCGCCCCGAGCGACGGCTGGCCGCTCGACCTGATCATGCCCGCGAACGGCGACCACCAGACAACGAGCGGTCACCACATGATGGGCGACGGCGACATGGCGATGGGCAAACGTACGTACACGTACCCGAACACCCAGCGCGCCGCGACGCTCTGGTACCACGACCACACCATGGATTACACCGCACCACAGGTGTACCGCGGCCTCTTCGGACTGCACATCATCCGCGACGACGAGGAGGACAACCTCCCGCTCCCGAAAGGCGATCGGGAGCTCCCGCTCGTCATCGCAGACCGTGCGTTCAACGAAGACGGCTCGTTCCGCTATCCCGCACTACCAACCGGCCCCGGCGTCGAGTCGGCGTACATGGAAGGCGTGATCGCGGACGTCACGCTCGTCAACGGCGCACCCTGGCCGATACACGAGGTCGACGCGGTCCGGTACCGCTTCCGCATCCTGAACGCCGCGAACGCCCGCCGGTACGAGCTTGCCTTCGACAACGGTCCCGCGAAGTTCGTCCAGATCGGCAGCGACGGCGGCCTGCTCGACAAGCCGATCGAGCACCCGACACTCGTCATCGCACCGGCGGAACGGTTCGACGTGATCGTGGACTTCGCGCAGTACCAGCCCGGCGACGAGGTCACGCTGGTGAACAAACTTGATGGCAACGCCAACGTCATGCGGTTCAAGATCGCCCGCAAGGCCGCCGACGACACGCACATCCCCGAGAAGCTCTCGTCGTACGCCGTGACGCCGCGGCCGAGCGGTGCCGTCCGGCGGGAGTGGCGGTTCCGGCGCGGGAACGCCGGCGACCACCGGGGCTGGACGATCAACGGGAAGGCATTCGACCCGAAGGTGATGCAGGCGCAGGTGCCGCTCGGCCAGTACGAGATCTGGACGTTCGTCACCGACGTACACCATCCCGTCCACGTCCACCTCGCGCCGTTCCAGGTACTCAGCCGTGGCGGGCGCAGCAAACTGTCCGACTACGACCACGGCTGGAAGGACACCGTGGACATCCGGCCGGCCGAAGTGGTCGAGGTGCTGGTCCGGTTCAGCGCGCACAAGGGCAAGTACCTGATCCACTGCCACAACCTCGAGCACGAGGACATGGCGATGATGGCGGGCTTCGAAACAGTCTGAAATCGCTCCTTGACGAGGGCCGCAACCTGTTCCTATAGTCAACACATCGGTTGATCAAGGGAATGGTTGATAAAGATGACGGTTGACGACGATCAGCTCGACCGGTCGTTCGCGGCGCTGGCCGATCCGGTCCGGCGGGCGATGATCGCGCAACTGTCGCGCGGTCCGGCCACGGTCAACGAGCTGGCCGAGCCGTTCCCGATCACCAAGCAGGCGGTGTCGCGGCACATCCAGGTGCTCGAGGCCGCCGGGCTGATCACCCGGACCCGGGACGGCCAGCGCCGCCCGTGCCACCTGGTGCCGGCCGCCCTCGAGGCACTGACGAGCTGGATCGACGAGTACCGGCTCGAAACCGAACGCCGCTTCCGCCGGATGGAAGCACTGTTGAAGGAGCAGACGAAATGACTGGCACCAGCATCAACACCCCGGCCGGGACCCCGTTCGTCGAGGTGACGCGGGAGTTCGACGCCACCCCGGCGCAGTTGTTCCGGATCATGTCCGAGCGCGACCTGGTCGCGCAGTGGCTCGGCCCGCGGGACCTGCAGGCGACCATCGAGGAGTACGACGTACGCACCGGCGGCAAGTACCGCTACATCCACAGCGACGGCTCCAGCGAGTACGCGTTCCGCGGCGTCTTCCACACCGTGGAGCCGGACAAGCTGGTCATCCAGACGTTCGAGTGGGAAGGCGCGCCCGGCGAGGTCTGCATCGAGAAGATGACGCTGGAGCCGACCGAGAAGGGTGTCCGGCTGCGCCAGCGGTCGGTGTTCCCGTCGGTCGAGGCCCGCGACCAGTCGATCGAGTACGGGATGTCCGACGGCATCAACGACTCGATGGACCGCCTGGCGGAGCTGCTCGCGAAGGAAGCCTGATCATGAGCCAGGTCGTCGTGGACATCTCGGTGTCGCTGGACGGCTACGTCACCGGACCGAGCGCCGGCCCCGGCAACGGGCTCGGCGACGGCGGCGAGGCCGTACACGACTGGGTCTTCAAGGGAAACGACGCGGACCGCGCGGTCCTGGACTCCGCGTTCGACGCGACCGGCGCGGTCGTCCAGGGCCGGAACCTGTTCGACGTGATCGACGGCCCAGATGGGTGGAGCGAGGAGATGGGGTACGGCGCGAAGCCGACCGGCGAGGTCAATCCGCCGATCTTCGTCGTCACGCATACTCCGCCGTCGCAGACCCGGCTCGGTGACCGCTTCCGCTTCGTGGGCAGTCCGGCCGAGGCGGTCGCCCAGGCGCTGGAAGTTGCCGATGGCAAGGACGTGGTGGTGATGGGCGGTGGGCAGATCTGCCACGCGGTCCTCGCGGCAGGGCTGGCCGACGTACTGCGGCTGCATGTCGCGTCCGTCGTACTCGGCTCCGGTACGCCGCTGTGGCCGACCGAACCGTCGACGGGGTTCGCGGTGGAGCTGGTCGATTCCGTGTCGACGCCGGCGGCGCAACACCTGACGTACCGGGTGGTGAAGTAGCCATGGGCAACGTCATCGCGACCGCGGCGGTCTCGCTGGACGGTTTCGTCGCGGACCTCGAGGACCAGGTCGGTCCGCTGTTCGACTGGTACAACAACGGTCCGGTCGAGGTGTACGGCACCGACCCGGACCGCGCGTTCCACGTCAGCCAGGCGAGTGCGGACTACCTCCGGTCGACCTGGCCGAACGTTCGCGCGAACGTGGTCGGGCGGCACCTTTTCGACATCACCAACGGGTGGAACGGCGTACCGCCGGTCGGCGAACACGTCTTTGTCGTCACCCACAAGCCGCCGACGGACTGGCCATTCCCCGACGCGCCGTTCACCTTCGTCGACAACCTCGAGGACGCCGTCGCCCAGGCGCGGGCGTACGCGGGTGACGCCGACGTCAGCCTCACCGGCGGCAACCTCACCGGCCAGGCGGTCGCCGCGGGCCTCGTCGACGAGATCGCCTACAACCTGGTCCCGATCCTGCTCGGCACCGGGAAGAAGTTCTTCGGCGACTACGTCGGCCCGGAGATCCTGCTCGACAACCCGCGCGTAGTAGAGGGCGACCGCGTCACCCACCTGCACTATCGCGTCAGCAAAGGGTGATCGGCGACGACGGTCTTGGAGCCGGGGGCGATTTCGGTGAAGCCGGCGTCCTGGACCACGGGGAGATCGGATTTGAGGAGGCGGGCCCAGTTGGCCGGGGTAGCGGTTCGGACGGCCAAGGCGAAGTTGGTTGACTGCCATTCCTTGCGGGCGTCGTCCGGCAGTGCCCACCAGGCCAGCTGCGCCGCGTGACCGCATTGGGCCATCGCCTTGCCGCTCGACATCTCCAGCGCCGGGTTGATCCACAGCACCGGTACGCCGGGTTCGAGCGGTGGTAGGTCCGCGGTGTCCTCGAAGTCGGTGCCGCTGACCTGGAGCTTGAACAGATCCACCGGTACTTCGTCCACCCCGGTCGGCGGAAACACCCGAACCTCAGCCGGAGCAGCCGGCACACCCCCGTCCCCAGCACCCGCGGCCGTGGCTCCCGCGGCAGGCGCTGCGGCTCCGCCCGCGGCCGCTCCGGCTCCTGTGCCGGTGACGGTGATGCCTGGGAGCGCCTCGGCTCGGCGCCACTCGGCGCCGCGGGCGCGTTTGGTGATCTTGCGGATGCGGTTGTCCTGCCAGGCGGCCATCGCGTCCGCCCACTCACCTTCGCCGTACGAACGTTCGTCCGCGAGGATCGCCAGCACCGCCCGGGCCGCCGTCTCCAGCGCATCCGTCTGCGACGGCCGCGCGTTCTTCTCGACCCGGACGACAAGCGTCAGCACCTGTTCCACGCGGGCGAGTCTGCCAGGACCCCTGATGCACTACGGTGACCGACCTCGGCGAAACGAACGTTCGAACAGTGAGGCAGCGGTAAGACGATGACGCGAAAGATCATGAGAGTTCCGGAACTGTCGCCGGAGTGCGGCGTCAACCTGGCGCTCCTGGCGATGGCGGCCGATCTGCCCGGCGACCGCAACTCCGCGGAGATGATGGCGGAGTGCGCGGAGGACCTGGCGGCGCACGGCCACCCGGCCGACGCGCTCGAGTGGTTCTCGCGCATCGTCGAAGGCGGCGAACCCGAACTCGGGCCGCACGCCGCGCTCCGGATCGCCGGCCTGCTCGTCGACTACGACCTGCAAACCGCCCAGGCCGCACTCCGGTACGCCGCCGACAACGGCATCGGTGACGTCGCCCGCTTCGCCGCGGAGAACCTCACGGTCCTCGCCCAGCACGAGGTACCGGCCCGCACCGAACCGGCCACCCTCGAAGAGGTCGTCGGACGTACGGCGATCGCCCGCGGCCTCCTGCTCAACGCCGAGAACGACGCCGACGCGGCGGTCGACGCCCTGCAGCAGGCCACCGAATGCCCGCTCCCCGGCATCGCCGCGGCCGCAGCCTTCGAACTCGGCAACCTGCTCGAGGACGACGGCGACCTGGCCGGAGCACAAGCGGCGTACGCGACCGCGACCGACCTGCGGCAGCCGGGCGTGAGTGGCCAGGCCGCCGTCAACCTCGGCTTGGTACTCGCCAAACAGATGGACGTCCGCGGTGCGCACGCGGCGTACCAACTGGCGGTCGAGATCGGCGATCCGGATGACGTTGCCAAGGGCAACCGTCTGCTGACGCAACTGGCCGAACTCGGCGAGTTGGACGAGGTCCATGCCCGCGCCCAGCAGCTCGACCTGAACGACCCGGACCTGGTCGGCGGCAGCGCGATCCACGCCGGCGAACGGTTCCTCGGCGAGTCGGACCTGCAGTCCGCGCTCCGCGCGTTCGAGAAGGCGATGGACACCGGTCACGCGATCCACGCGCCGGAGGGCGCCGCCTGGGTCGCGGCGGCGTTCCACCAGGTGCAGGGCATGCCGGGTGCGGAGGCGGCGATCGGGCGGCTCGACCAGATCGGCCGGCCGGAGCTGACGCCGCGGGCGTGGTTCATGTTCGGGTGCCGGCTGGTGAACGGCGGCAACGTCAAAGACGGCGAGAAGGTCTGGAAGGGCGTCGACGGTGACGCGCGGGCAGCCGCCGAGTGCGGGCGGTACGTCGTCCGCGGGAAGACCGCCAAGGCGGAGGCCGCGTTCCAGGAGGTGCTCGCGGTGTCGCCGGACCTGGCGGGTCATCTCGGCGGGGTCGCACTGCAGGTGGGCGACCTAAAGCGGACACGTCGGCGTACGAGCTCGCGCTGCGGTTCGGCGAGCAGGCCGAGCTCCGGTGGCTGATCGAGGAGGCGCAGGCGAGTCTGACTCGGTGACGTCTACGTACAAGTTGTAGGTTGGGCGGCATGCAGCAGTACCTGGATCTTCTGAGGCATGTGCTGGACAACGGGGCGGAGAAGGGCGACCGTACCGGGACCGGCACGCTGAGTGTTTTCGGGTACCAGTCGAGGTACGACCTGCGCCAGGGGTTCCCGGCGGTGACGACGAAGAAACTGCACCTGCGGTCGGTGATCGGGGAGCTGATCTGGTTCCTCAGCGGGTCGACCAACGTCAAGTGGCTGCACGAGAACAACATCTCGATCTGGGACGAATGGGCCGACGCGGACGGCGAACTCGGCCCGGTGTACGGGTACCAGTGGCGCTCGTGGCCGACCCCGGACGGCCGGCACGTCGACCAGATCGCGAAGCTGATCGAGGCGATCAAGAAGAACCCGGACTCGCGCCGGCACATCGTCAGCGCGTGGAACGTCGCGGACGTGGACGACATGGCGTTGCCGCCGTGTCACACCATGTTCCAGTTCTACGTCGCGGACGGCCGGCTGTCCTGCCAGCTCTACCAGCGGTCCGCCGACATCTTCCTGGGCGTGCCGTTCAACATCGCGTCGTACGCGCTGCTCACCCACATGGTCGCGCAGCAGACCGGGCTCGAGGTCGGCGACTTCGTGCACACGCTCGGCGACGCGCACCTGTACCTGAACCACCTCGACCAGGCCCGCCTGCAACTGACCCGCGAGCCACGTCCGCTGCCGACCCTCAACCTTACCAGGCGCGACTCGATCGACGGCTACGAGATCGCCGACGTCGAGCTGGTCGGGTACGACCCGCACCCCGGGATCAAGGCGCCCATCGCGGTATGAGTGTCATCCTGATCGCCGCGGTCGGTCGGAACGGTGTGATCGGGCGGGACAACGACCTGCCGTGGCGGATCCGTGAGGATCTGCAGCACTTCAAGCAGCTGACGCTCGGCCACACGCTCGTGATGGGCCGCAAGACGTACGACTCGATCGGCCGCCCGCTCCCGGGCCGCCGTACGGTCGTCGTCACCCGCCGGCCCGACTGGTCCGCGGACGGCGTCGAGGTGGTCCACACCCTCGAGGACGCTTTGAAGTACGACGGCACCCTGTACGTCGCCGGCGGCGGCGAGATCTACCGCCAGGCGCTCCCGTACGCCGACACCCTCGAACTCACCGAGGTCCACCAGTCCCCCACCGGCGACGTCACGTTTCCCACCATCGACCGGGCAGACTGGACCGAAACGGCCCGCGAGCCCCACGACGGCTTCGACTTCGTTAGTTACCGCCGCAGCTAACAACGAGTAGGCAACAGGCTCACCGCAGGGACCTGGAACCGACTAGATTGGGCGCGCGTCACGGTGGTACCAGGGGGCGTCTCTCGGAGGGGAACACGATGACTGAAGCCGACAACACCGCTGCTCAGCCTGCTGCCGCGGCGCCGTTGCAGCCGCCGACGGCTACCGCGCCGGGACTGATACTGACCGCGCCGCCGCCGTCACAGCCGGTGGCCGAGACCGCCGCGCCGAGTATGGCGCCGGCCGTCGACCCGGCCGCGCTGCCGGGGCTGGACAGCAAGGTGGACACGTTCCTGACCGCGCTGATGGCGGCCGAGCCGCGCTCGCCGGAGTTCGCCACCCGGGCGAACGACGTCCGCAGCATGGGTGACGGCGACATCCGCGCCGCCGCCGAGAGCTCGAACCGGCTGCTGCAGTCGCCGGTGAAGGCGCTGCAGAGCGGTGGCCTGTCGGAGGGTTCGACGGTCGGCAAGACACTGCTCGAACTGCGCCGTACGGTCGAGGACCTGGACCCGAAGGAAGCGACCGGGCCGAAGAAGCTGCTCGGGATGATCCCGTTCGGCGACAAGATCGAGGACTACTTCCGCAAGTACCAGAGCGCGCAGAGTCACCTCGAAGGCATCCTGCACAGCCTGCGCAACGGCCAGGACGAGCTCGGCAAGGACAACGCCGCGCTGAACCTGGAGAAGCAGCAGCTCTGGGACGCGATGACGCGGCTGAACCAGTACGTGTACGTCGCTGAGCGCCTCGACGCCCGGCTGTCCGCGGCGATCGCCGAGCTCGAGGCGACCAACCCGGAGAAGGCGAAGGCCTTCCGCGAGGACGTGCTGTTCTACGTACGGCAGAAGCACCAGGACCTGCTCACCCAGCTGGCCGTGTCGATCCAGAACTACCTGGCGATCGACATCGTGATCAAGAACAACATCGAGCTGATCAAGGGCGTCGACCGGGCCTCGACGACCACGGTGTCGGCGCTGCGTACGGCGGTCATCGTCGCGCAGGCGCTCGGCAACCAGAAGCTCGTGCTGGACCAGATCACCGCGCTGAACACCACGACCAGCGGGATGATCGAGCGCACCTCGCAGATGCTCAAGGACAACTCGGTCGCGATCCAGCAGCAGGCCGCGTCCGCGACGATCGGCCTGCCGCAGCTGCAGGCCGCGTTCGCGAACATCTACGCGACGATGGACGCGATCGACACGTTCAAGGGCGAGGCCCTGGACAACATGGCCGCCACGATCGGCACGCTGGAGAACGAGGTGACCAAGTCCCGCTCGTACCTGGACCGCGTCGCCCAGCAGAACCAGCAGGTCGTGCACGGCAGCCTCGACCTGAACCTGGGTCGCTGATCTACATCCGGAGACGGGGGACTGCATGGCGCTCGGTGACTTCTTTGCGCGGCTGACCGGTCGCAAGGAGGAGCCCGAGCCTGCCCCGGTGCCTGGCCCGCCGACGAACGAGGACCTGCTCGCGGCGCTCGTACGGGTCGAGCAGCTGGTGGCGGGTGGCGCCGTACCGGCCGTGGTCGCGTCGCGGGTCGCGCGGGTGGTTCGCGTCGTCCGGGAGACGATTCCGCGGCTCGGGAACCTCGGCGGGAGCGCGCAGGCGTACTCCGTGATGGCCACCGCGACGGACTACCTGCCGGATGCGATCGGTGGGTACCTGCGGTTGCCGCGGCAATGGGCGGACACCCGGCCGGTGGATCGCGGCAAGACGTCGCTGATGATCCTGATCGACCAGTTGGACCTCTTGGCCGCGACGATGGACAAGGTGTTCGACGCGGTGAACCGGGCCGACGCGGCGGCGCTGATCACCCATGGCAGATTCCTGCAGGAGAAGTTCGGCACCGGCTCCACCGGCGGAGCCCTCGCCCTCGGTCCCACCGAATCAACCCCGCCACCCGACGCTTCGGGACCACTTACACCACCAGCTGGACGAGGAGGGTCATGAGCGGCACGGGGGGACTTCCGGAGGCGCTGTCGGCGCTGCTCGTCGTCGCCACTCGCGCGGGCATCGCCGAGGACACCGCCCGGGCCGAGGCACTCTCGCTGGCGGCAGCCTTGGCTGAGTCCGCACCTGGCGCACCGGCCGACTGGAACAAAGCAGTCCCGGGCGGAACAACCCAGGACTTCTTCGACGCAGCCGTTCGCGGCCGGCGTTGGCGCGGCGCACCAACCGCCGTACTCACCGAACTGATCGCCAGCAACTCCCCGGAGAAGGTGGCGTACGCCGAAGCCCTCGCCGAGCTGGCATCAGCCGCCTGCACATTGGGCGAACCAACCATGCGAGTCATCGGAAACGCCTCAGTGGCAGCTGCTGCGCAGCTGCAGGCTGCGGGGGCGCGGACGTTGCAGGTGGGACGCGAGGCGCACGCAGCGTCGGCGAAGCCGACGGCCGACGGGCTGGGGGCTGGACCGGGCGCCGCCGGCGCGGCGGGGGCTGCTGCGACCGCATCTGTTGTTGTGCCGGCGGAGCCGGTCAAGTCGGTCGAGGAGTTGTTGGGGGAGCTTGATGAGTTGACTGGGTTGGGTCGGGTCAAGCGGGAGGTGCATCGGCAGGTTGCGGTGCTGCGGGTGGAGAAGTTGCGGGCCGAGGCTGGGCTGAAGCAGGCGACCATTACTCGGCACCTGGTGTTCGTCGGGAATCCGGGGACCGGGAAGACGACGGTCGCGCGGTTGGTGAGTGGGATCTACAAGGCGCTCGGTTTGCTCTCGAAGGGGCAGCTCATCGAGGTGGACCGGTCGGAGCTGGTGGCCGGTTATCTCGGCCAGACCGCGACGAAGACCGCCGAGGTGGTCGCGTCCGCGGCGGGTGGCGTGCTGTTCATCGACGAGGCGTACAGCCTGACCGCCGGCGACAACGGCGCCGACCAGTACGGACGCGAAGCCGTCGACACGCTGGTCAAGGAGATGGAGGACCGGCGCGACGACCTGGTCGTGATCGTTGCCGGGTACCCCGAACCCATGCAGGCGTTCATCGCCGCGAACCCCGGTCTCGCCAGCCGGTTCCGGACCACGATCGAGTTCGAGAACTACAGCGACGACGAGCTCACCGACATCCTCACCGGGCTCGCCGAGGCTGCCGACTACGAGCTGGTGCCGGACGCGCTCGCCACCTTCCGCGAGATCCTCGCGGACACCGTGCGGGACAGCTCGTTCGGCAACGGGCGGTTCGCGCGCAACGTACTGGAGGCCGCGATCGGCCGGCAGGCGTGGCGGTTGCGCGACGTGACGGCACCGACCACCGACCAACTGCGTCAGATCCTGGCCGCGGACCTCACCGAGGATCTGACCGAGGACCTGACCGAGGAGACCGCGCCGTCCGAGGCGCCGAGCAGCGCTTCGGATGCAGCTGAGGAGCAGGACGGAGAAGAGGCGTGACCCAGACACAGAGTGCGCCGCCGGCCACCCTGGCGGCCGCCCCACCGGGTACGGCCGTGCAGCCGGCCGCGCAGGCGCCGACCAGGCGCGGCGCGATCGCCCAGTGGTTCGAAGGTACGCCGGGCCGGATGCGCGCGTTCCTGATCCTGGCCGCGGCGATGAGCGTGGTCTTCGGACTCGCCGCCGCCCAGGGCTTCAGCCAGTCCGGCGGTGCCCTCGAGCGAGCCCAGGCGAACGCCGCCCAGCTGGTCCGGATCCAGGCGATCCATACCAACCTGGTCAGCGCGAACGCCGACGCCACCAACGCGTTCCTGGTCGGCGGCCTCGAACCGCCGCAGCAGCGCGCGCACTTCGTCAGCTCGATGGCCGCCGCCGCGGGCCTGATCGCCGAGGCCGCGACCGCCCAGCCCGCGGACCGGGACGTACTCGGCGCGCTCAACAAGACGCTGATCACTTATGAAGGTCTGATCGAGCAGGCGCGCGCGAACAACCGGCAGGGTCTGCCGATCGGCTCGCAGTACCTGAAGGACGCGAACTCGGTCCTCCAGGACGACTCGCTGCCGCTGGTGAAGGCGCTCGTCGAGGCGAACGAGAAGCGCGTCGACACCGAGTTCGACGGCATCAGCTACGGCACGATCTGGGTCGTCGTCGGCGGTCTGCTGACGCTGATCGTCTTCTTCCTCACGCTCCGCTGGCTGGCCCGCCGTACGCACCGCTACCTGAACATCCCGATCGCGGCGGGTGCCGTACTCGTCCTCCTCACCACAGCCGTCGGAGGCATCGCGCTGGCTAGCGCGTCCGGCTCCGCCAAGGACACCCGCAACTCCGAGTACGAACGCACGCTGGCCCTCTCCCGCGCCCGCATCGCCGCCTACGACGCCCGCTCCAACGAAAGCCTCACCCTCATCGCCCGAGGCTCCGGCGACAGCTTCGACAAGGCGTACAACGCGGCGGACGGCCAGGTCACCGATCAGCTGAGCAAGCTCAACGGCAACGACTCGTACCTCATCTCGTCGTGGCAGGGGTACCAAACCGTTCACAAGAAGGTCCGCGAGGACGACACAAACGGCAAGTGGGACGACGCCGTCGGCATCGCAGTCGGCAAGGCCGGCGAACCGAACTCGGTCAGCACCTTCACCGCCTTCGACAAGACTTCCGATTCGCAACTGCAGGACTCGAGCACCGCGGTCCAGTCCAAGCTGAAGGACGCCCGCAACGGCCTCCCGCCGATCGGCTGGCTCGGCGTCCCGATCGGCATCGCGGCCGCGCTGCTGGTCGCCTGGGGAATGTCGCAGCGCCTGGAGGAATACCGATGAAAAAACTGATCCCACTCGCGGTCGCCACCGCCCTCCTCCTCACCGCCTGCAGCTCCGGCAACTACGCGGCCACCCAGATCCCACCGGAGCCGGCGCCCACGACTGCAGCCCCCGCGGCCCCCGCCGAGGGCTGCGACAAGACCACGGAGCTGCAGTCGTACGCACCCGAAGGCGCACTGCCGGCGCCCGGTGCGATGCCTGCCGACAGCACGATGAAGGAGATCCAGGATCGTGGCCGGCTGATCGCCGGGGTGTCCGCGGACAGCCTGCACCTCGGCTCCCGGAACCCGCTGAACGGCCAGATCGAAGGCTTCGACATCGACATGGTCAAGGCCGTCGCCACCGCGATCTTCGGCAGCTGGCAGAACCATCTCGAGCTGCGGGTGATCTCCAGCCCGCAACGCATTCCGTCGCTGCAGAACAACAGCGTCGACATCGTTGCCCGCAACATGACGATCAACTGCGCCCGTTGGAAACTGATCGCGTTCTCGGCCGAGTACTACCGCTCCGGTCAGAAGACACTGGTCCAGCGGGACTCGACAGCAACCAGCCTCAAGCAGCTGTCCGGCAAGACGATCTGCGCCCCGGCAGGCTCGACCAGCTTGGACAATCTCAAGCGGGCGAACCCGCAGATCAAGCCGGTGACGGCGGACACCGACACAGGTTGCCTGGTGCTGTTCCAGCAAGGCAAGGCAGACGGCATCAGCGGCGACGACACCGTGCTCGCCGGCGACGCCGCGCAGGACCCGTACGCGAAGGTGATCAGCGAACGGATCAGCAACGAGCCGTACGGTCTGGGCATCAACAAGGAGAACATCGACTTCGTCCGGTTCGTGAACGGCGTCCTCGCGCAGATGAAGCAGCCGAAGCCCGACGGGAAGCCGTCCGACTGGATGGTCTCCTACAACACGTGGCTCGGCACGGACCTCGGCAAGCTGAATGCTCCGCCGACGGCGGAGTACGGCCGATGACGGTTCGTGCGCCGGTGGTGTCGGCTCCGGTGGTGCCGGGGCGGGTGGGGGGTGGGGTCTCGGCTGCTGAGGTGCTTGGGTTTCTGACTGCGCTTGGGGAGTGGCGGGATCGGCGGAAGGCTGAGCTTGACGAGTTGGATCAGGCTGCGTTGCACTCGGCGGACGGGGATGCGCTGAGTTCGGACGTCGTGCTCAGCATGACGGTCTGGAAGGCCGTGTCGGATCGGTACGAGTTGATCCTGGTCACCTGGGATTCGGGTCGGGTGGGACAGCAGGAGCTCGACCGGATCTCGACGTTGATCTGGGGTGGGCTGGACGCCGGCGGCGCAGGCGGCTCGCTGGCCGTTTCGTTGCCGGAGGCATGCAAACTGTCGGATGCGTTGGCCTCCAGTTTGCGGGCGAAACTGGCGCTGGAGCCGGGTGACGCCGACCTGGCCGCGCGGCTGCGCCAGTTGCGCGCGCAGGTGGAGCGGATCAGCGACCTGGTCAAGCAGGAGCCGGCCGGAGTACGCGACGGCGCGCTCGCCAGGCACCACGACCTCGACCGCCGGCTGACAGACCTTGCCGACCGCAACAAACGCGGCGCGGACATCGGCGGCCTGATCGGTCCGCTCGAACTCGATGCCGCCAGGACCGAACGCGACCTGATCGTCGGCGCCGCCACCCGCAAGGAACGTGCCGCCGACGTGGCCCGCGCCCGCACCCTCCGCGGTGAACTCGAAGCCCAAGGTACGGCGGTACGCGCCCTCGCGGACAAGGCCGTCCGAACGGTCACCCCCGCGCCGCGGCTCGCCGTACCGGACGTGACCGCACTCGGTCCCGTACCGAACACCCCGGCCGAACTGACGCACTACCTGACCCGGCTGGACGCCGTACGACGGGCCCTCGGCCAGGCACAGGCGGCGTACGGCGCCGCGCTCGGCCGCCGGGACGAACTCGCGCAACTGCTCGACGCCTATCAGGTGAAGGCGGCAAGTGTTGCCGCAGGCAACGAAGATCTCGCCGAGCTGTACCGGCGCGGCCGAGCCGTGATCGACAGCGAGCCGGTGGACCTGGCTCGGCTCGGTGCACTGGTAGCGGCCTACCAGGCCTACCTGGAGGGAACGAAATGACGACCTGCACCCAGCCGGGCTGCACCGGCTCGATCGTGGACGGGTACTGCGACGTCTGCGGCTCCCCCGCGGCCCAGGCCGCCGCCACACCGGGCGCCTGCACCCAACCAGGCTGCACCGGCACGTACGTCGACGGGTACTGCGACGTCTGCGGCTCGCCCGCGCCCGACGGCATCAGCACCCCGTCCGCGGTCACCGGCGCACCGCCGGTCGTCCATGAGCCCGACCCGATCAGCACCGTGTCGACCGTGTCCCGCGCCTCCAACCGGCTGGCGTCGACGCCGCTCGGCTCGGCCCGCGCGGCCCAGGCCGGTTCGAAGCTGACTCGCAAACTCGGTACGTCGTCCACCCGGCTGCGCGGCGCCCGCCTCGGCGCCGGGCTGACGAACGTACCGTCGATCCCCGCGATCGACGCGAGCAAGGCGATCCTGGCGAACCCGATGGTCCCGGAGGACCGCCGGAACTGCCCGAGCTGCGGTCACGCGGTCGGTCGCTCCCGCAACGGGCAGCCCGGCCGGACCGAGGGCTTCTGCCCGAACTGCCGCAACCGGTTCTCGTTCGCACCGAAGCTGCAGGACGGCGACCTGGTCGGCGGGCAGTACCTGGTCCGCGGCTGCCTTGCCCACGGCGGTTTCGGCTGGATCTACCTGGCGCAGGACAAGAACGTGTCGGACCGCTGGGTGGTGCTGAAGGGCCTGCTGAACTCCGAGGACCCGGACGCCGTCGCCGCCGCGATCGCCGAGCAGCAGTTCCTGGCCCGCGTCGAGCACCCGCTGATCGTCGAGATCTACAACTTCGTCACCCACGACGGCGCCGGCTACATCGTGATGGAGTACGTCGGCGGTACGTCGCTGAAGACCCTGCTCAAGGAGCGGATGGCCGCGAACAACGGCCGGTACAACGCGCTCCCGATCGACCAGGCGATCGCGTACCTGCTGGAGATCCTGCCCGCGTTCTCGTACCTGCACGACCTCGGCCTGGTCTACTGCGACTTCAAGCCGGACAACATCATCCAGGTCGGCGACGCGGTGAAGCTGATCGACCTCGGCGGCGTCCGGCGGATCGACGACCTGGACTCGGCGATCTACGGCACGGTCGGCTTCCAGGCACCCGAGGTCGCCGAGGTCGGCCCGTCGATCGCGTCCGACATCTACACCCTCGGCCGGACGCTGTGCGTGCTCGCGATGGAGTTCCGCGGGTACCAGAGCCGGTACGTCGGCTCGCTGCCGCCGGTCAGCGAGGTGCCGCTGTTCCAGAAGTACGACTCGGTGTACCGGCTGCTGGCGAAGGCGTGCGCGCCGGACCCCGCTGACCGTTTCCAGTCGGCGGACGAGTTCCGCGTGCAGCTGCTCGGCGTACTGCGTGAGGTCGTGGCGGACAAGCAGGGCGTCAAGGCGGCCCAGCACTCGGCATCGTCGTTGCTGTTCGGTTCTCCGGGTGACAAGGCGTCCGGCCTGGGTGACGCGGCCGCGCCTTGGCAGCAGTTGCCGTCGCTGGCGCCGGACGACGGCGACAAGATGGCCGGCTGGCTGAAGACCGTCAGCGTGCCGGACCCGGCCAAACGGCTGGAACTGCTCGTCGACGCGCCCGAGCAGTCCGCGCAGACCCTGCTCGAGGTGTCCGAGGCCGCGCTGGAGGTCGGGCCGGAGCGGTACGACATGGTCGACACCGCGGTGAACGACCTGCTCAGCGCGGATCCGTGGGAGTGGCGGGCGGTCTGGATGTCCGGGCTGGTCGCTCTCGCCCGCGGCGACTTCCGCAACGCGCAGTCGGCCTTCAACGCCGTGTACGGCCAGGTCCCGGGCGAGCTGGCACCGAAACTCGCGCTGGCGATCGCCTGTGAGCACAGCGGCGAGTTCGACGTTGCCGAGGGCCTCTATCTGTCCTGCGCGCGGACCGACGCGAACTACATCGCGCCCTCCGCGTTCGGTCTGGCGAACATCCGGACCCAGCGCAACGACCTGGACGGAGCGCTCACCGCGCTCGACCTGGTACTGCGAACCAGCGGCGAGTACGTGCGTGCTCGTCGCCAGCGAGCCGGACTCCTGGCAGGATCGGGGCGTGGCCTTCCCGCGCTCGCCGAGGCGATGAACAGCATCGCGACGCTGACCATCGACCCGGTGGACCGGGCCAACCTGGCCGCGAACGTGTTCCGGACCGCGCTGACCGAGGTCCAGCAGACCGGTCCGCAGGAGGCCCTGCGGATCGACGGACGGGCAGCCACCGAGACCTCCCTGCGGGACGGGCTCGAGGCCACCTACCGGTTGCTGGCCGACCAGGCCCAGACCCGGCCGGAACGGATCGCCCTGGTCGACCAGGCCAACGAGGTTCGAGGATGGACGCTGCGATGACGAGTACGACCGACACGACCTGCCCCAGCTGCGGCGGGCCGGTGGCCGAGGCCGACCTGTTCTGCGAGGCGTGCGGCGCCGCGCTGAAGCCGGCCGCACCTGCGACTCCTGCCTTGGACACGGACACCGAGCCGACCGTGGAGATCACGGCGGTCAGCACTCCCGAGACCGAGTACGTCGGTCCCTGCGCCTCCTGCGGCGGCACCGTTGGCGCCGACGGGTACTGCGAGACCTGCGGCACCAAGGCCGCCAAGCCCCGCGACCACTTCGTGGAGCAGCCCGCTCCGTGGGTGGCGGGCGTCTGCGACCGCGGCATCCGGCACAGCCGCAACGAGGACGCGATGGCGCTCGGCGCGGACGCCGAGCCGGGCAGCCGCGCGCTGCTCGTGGTCTGCGACGGCGTCAGCTCCTCGCTCGACTCCGACGTCGCGTCGCTGGCGGCCGCCCGGGCGGCGGTCGAGGTACTGGCGGCCGGTCACGCGCAGGGGCTCGGTACCGAGTCGTCCCGGGCCGGGGCGATCGCCGCGCGGCTCCGGGCGGCGGCCGATGCGGCGAGTGACGCCGTACTCGACAGCACCAGCCCCGACAGCCCGAACCCTGCGTCCTGCACGTTCGTGGCAGCGGTGCTGGAGCAGGGGCTGCTCGTCGCGGGCAATGTCGGTGACAGCCGTGCGTACTGGTTCCCGGACGCGGGTGATCCGCTCGCGCTGACCACCGACGACTCGTGGGCCGCCGAGCTGATCGCGAGCGGGGTGTCCCGCGACGAGGCCGAGTCCGGGCCGCACGCGCACGCGATCACCCGCTGGCTGGGCAAGGACGCGCCGGACCACACGCCGCGGACCACCACCCTCGAGGTCTCCGGCCCGGGCTGGCTCCTGGTCTGCTCCGACGGCCTGTGGAACTACTGCTCCGAGGCGGCACCGCTGGCCGACCTCGTACGTCAGACAGCTGCGGAGCACGCGGGCGAGCCGAAGGCCACCGCTTCCGCCCTGGTCGACTGGGCCAACGCCCAGGGCGGCCAGGACAACATCACCGTCGCGCTCGCGCGAGTTTGAGGAGGAACCCGAGATGGCCGACTTCACCGCCACCGTCTACCAGAACGAGTTCCTGCCGGACGGCGGGACCGACGTACACGCCATCGTCACGGTGACCTGCACCGGCGCCGGCGCCGCCGGGCAGACCGGGAGCGGCGATGCGGGCGAGATCATCATCGTCGACACCTCCGGCTCGATGGGCCGCGACGGCGTCCAGGCCGCCGCGTACGCCGCGCAGACCGCGCTCGACCAGATCCTCGACGGGGTCTGGTTCGCGGTCATCTCCGGCAACGACCGCGCGCAGCTCGCGTTCCCGCCGTCGGCGGAGCCGGTGATGGTCAAGATGGACCCGTACACCCGGCAGGCCGCCAAGGACGCCGTCTCCCGGTTCTACGCCGACGGCGGTACCGCGATGGGAACCTGGCTGCGGCTGGCGTCGCGGGTGTTCGCGACGGTGCCTTCGCTGTCGCAGAAGCACGCGATCCTGCTGACCGACGGCGAGAACCAGCACGAGACACCGGAGGCGCTGACCCAGGCGATCGAGTCGGTCACCGGCCAGTTCCAGTGCGACACCCGCGGCGTCGGCGTGGCCTGGCAGGTGGACGAGGTACGGCGGATCGCGCAGGCGCTGCTCGGTACCGTCGACATCATCCCGGCGCCGGACCAGCTGGCCGCGGAGTTCGCGAAGATCATCCAGAACGCGATGAGCCGCGGTGTCGCGCAGGCCGACCTGCGGGTCTGGGCGCCGCAGGGCGCGGAGGTGCTGTTCGTCCGGCAGGTCGCGCCGACGGTCGAGGACCTGACGTCGCGGCGGACGGCGGTCAACCCGCTGACCGGGTCGTACCCGACCGGGTCGTGGGGTGACGAGTCCCGGGACTACCACGTGGCGATCCGGCTGGCCGCGAAGGCGGTCGGGCAGGAGCAGCTGGCCGCGCGGGTACAGCTCGTGCTCGGCAACGACACGGTCGCGCAGGGTCTGGTGAAGGCGTTGTGGTCCGCCGACGATGCGCTCACCACGCGGATCAGTCCGGAGGTCGCGCACTACACCGGTCAGACCGAGCTGGCGCAGGCGATCCAGGACGGCCTGGCCGCGAAGGCTGCCGGTGACACGGCGACCGCGACGACCAAGCTCGGCCGCGCGGTGCAGCTCGCCGCCGCGACCGGCAACGAGGAGGCGACCACCCGGCTCCGGAAGGTTGTCGACATCGATGACCAGGAAACGGGTACGGTGCGGCTCAAGCGCACCGTCGAGAAAGCCGACGAGATGGCACTCGACACGGCCTCCACCAAGACGACCCGGGTACGCAAATGACCGTGAACTGTCCCAGCGGACACCCTTCCACCTCGACCGACTACTGCGACGTCTGCGGCCTCCCGATCGGCGCCGCCGCGACGCCCGCCGGATCAGCGGTGCCGGCTCCCGCCGTCCCGGCCCCAGGGCCGGCTCCGCAACCCGATCCGGCTCCTCCTGCCGGGCAGTTGTGTCCGAACTGTTCGGAGCCGGCAGCGGCGGACGCGTTGTTCTGTGAGAACTGTGGGTACGACTTCACGACTGGGACCATGCCGCGGCCGGCCTCTTCGCTGGATCTGCAAGGTACGGCCCCGGCGCCGCCTGCCCCGCCTGCGCCTGCGATGACCGCGGAGTGGGTCGTTGAACGATGGGTCGACCCGGACTGGTACGCCGTACAGCAGAGCGACGACCCGTGTCCGTCGCCCGGACTGCCGGCCGTGATCCCGCTGGTGGAGAAGAGCCTGCTGATCGGCCGCCCGTCGCGCAGCCGCGGCATCTCCCCCGAGGTCGACTGCGGTGACGACACCGGCGTCAGCCGCCGCCAGGCCCAGCTGACCACGGACGGTCAGCGCTGGTGGGTCGAGGACCTCCAGTCCTCCAACGGCACGTACGTCGCCTCCGCCGCCGGCCCGCTCCCGGAAACCCCGATCATCCCCGGCCAACGCCAGGAGCTGAACCCGGACGACCGCATCTACGTCGGCGCCTGGACCCGCCTGGTCGTCCGCAGGGCCACCCCCGAGGAACTGGCCAGCCAGGCCTGAGGCCCTACGGGAGCAGGACGATCTTGCCGCTGACACCACGGGAGGCGAGCAGGTCGAGCGCCTGCTGTGCGTCGGTGAGTGGCAGGGTCTTGCCGACCGTCGCGGTGAGATCACCGGCTTCGGCCGCCCGGCTGATCGTCGTCAGCCGGGCACCGCTCGGCTCGGCACGAACCAGCTGCGGGGTGATGCCGCGGTCCGGGGTGAACTGGCCGCCGGGCACCCAGAACTCGGGTACGACGGTGACATAGGAGCCGCCGTCCCGCACGGTCGCGAACGTCTGCCGCGCCCGCTCTCCGCCCACGACATCCAACGCCGCATCCACCGAAACCACGTCACCGCCCACCCCGACAACGCCGGCCCCGTCCACGGGGACGCCGGGTTCGAGCACGGTGATGCCGGCGGCGCGGGCGAGCTCAGCGGCGAACCGGCCGACCGCACCCCGTGGGCCGTTCACCAGCAGCGATTGGCCCGGGTGCAGATCGAGAAGCTCCAGCGCCTGATGCGCGGTGAGCGCCGCGAGCGGAAGAGTGGCCGCCTCGGACCAGTCGAGGTTGGCCGGCTTGGGAGCGACGTACGACGCCGGCAGCGTCACGTACTCGGCGTACCCGCCGACCTGGGTCCGCGAGTGCCCGGTACTGGCGACGACCGCGGCGCCGGGCTCCCAGTCCCCCGCCTCGACCACGCCGGCCACGTCGTACCCCGGGACGAGCGGAAGCCGGAGCTCGTCGTACCAGCGGTATCTTCCGGCCAGCATGCCGAGGTCGGCGGGGTTCACCGCCGCCGCCTTCACCTTGATCAGGACCTCGCCGTCACCCGGCTCCCGCACCTGCAGGTCCTGCGGCCGGAGAGTTGCTCCGGGCCCCACCCGGTCGGCTGCCATCGCGCGCATCGTCGTCATGTCCAGGACGGTAGATCCGCCCGGAGCCGCTGTCGTTGATCGAGATCAATCGCCGCCGGATCCGGCTGAGCGCCTCCGGTGTCACCCCGACGTACGCAGCGATGTGCCGCTGGGTGAGCCGCGACGCGAGCGCCCCGTGGTCGGCGACAAAGCGCTGGTAGCGGGTGCTCGCGTCGTCGAGCAGCAGTTCGCGCTGCCGCTGGTCCAGCCGCAGGTAGAGCGCCTCGGTCAGGTCCGCGACCAACTGCCGCCAGCCCGGACTTTCGGCGACGAGTACGTCGTACGCCGGCCGCTCCGCGACCAGTAGGTCGGAGGGCTCCAGCGCCTCGATCGCGATCCGCGACGGCTCCTGGCGAAGCGCGGCGCTGTACGCGCACACCAGTTCCCCTTCGGCACGGAAGGCGAGGGTCCGCTCGTTCCCTGCCTCATCAGTACCGAACAGCCGGAACAACCCGCGCTCGACCAACGCCACCCGGTTCGGCGGGTCCCCCGCCCGCACAAACAACTCCCCACGCTCAACCCGGACCGCCCGAAACAACCGCCGCCCACGCTCGACCTCATCCGCAGGCAACCCCCGCACAAACCTCTCGAACTCGCCCACCCACCCATTCTCCACCGACCGGATCTCAGCCGTCGGGTTGGGTTTGGCGGGTCCAGCCTGGTGCGGGGTGTAGGCAGAGCCATTCGATGAGGGCCAGGCCGACGACTACCGGGATTGCCCAGGTCCAGGGGGTTTCGGGGAGCGCGACGATGGCGATGGCGGTCCAGAGGGCTACCCAACCGCCGCCGTAGCCGCGCAGGACGCCGCGGTACCAGAGGCCGCCCGGGGCCTCGGCGGCGCGTTGGCCGAAGTAGACGAACAGGTACGAGGCGATCGTGATCGGCCAGAAGTACCAGAGCCGGGCCCAGTCGTACGGGACCATCACGAGCGCGGTCAGGCAGACCAGCGCGATCGCCCAGTGGTAGACCTCGCCGGCCCAGTTCAGCCCGCGGCGGCGCAGCGTGAGCACGATCGCCAACGGGCCGAACGGTACGGCGACAAAACCGGCGAAGACGTGCAGGATCAGTGCGATGTCACGCATCGCAGGCCCCCAACCCTCCTGACATGTCAGGGAGCATAGGGATTCAGGCCCCGCACGTCACGAGTTCGCGGGTCAGTTCTCCGGGAACGAGAGCACTCGGCGGATCGCGAAGATCCGGTACCCGAGGCGCTCGAAACTCTTCGCCATCGGGACGTTCCCGAAGTCGGTGTCCGCGCGGATGTGCTCGGCGCCGGTCTCCGCGAGCAGGTGGGTGATCTCGGCCAGCAGGTCGTCGCTCAGCCCGCGCCCGCGCTGCTCCGGCACGACCCCGAGGTACCCGACGACCGGCCCGCCCGCGTTCGCCGACGGCATCGCGAACCCGACCAGCTCCGCGCCGTCGTACGCGAGCCGCCACAGCCCGCGGTCACCCGGCATCGACTTGTAACCCGCGAGCTCCTCGCGGGCAGCTTGTTCGACGCCGACCCGGGCGATCTCCCGAGCGGTCGCGGCGTCCAGGCTGCCCGTGCTGACCCGCATGAACACGTCGACGAACGCCTCGTCGTCGGCCGGCTCGAACCGCAGCCGGGTCGAGCGCGGCGGCAGGCCGTACGCCGGCTTCCACTCGTACCGCAGCCGGTCGGTGACGGTGGTCATCCCGACCGCCGCGGCCGCCTGCGCCCGCGGCTCGAGCGCCGCGACCACGTCCGGCTTGTCCTCCCAGTCGCTGTCCAGGAAGAAGTGGTACTCCGGCGGCTCCTGACCGTCCGGGCGGGACGCCACGGCGTGCTTCAGCAGCTCGGTCCAGGTCGGTACCGGGTCGTCGTCGCCGACGTAGTACAGGCCGTCGATGCTGTACGGGTGCTGCTCACCCGGTACGCCCCACCAGATCGCCAGCGCCCGGATCTCGCCGTTCTCCTCGGCGACCCAGGTCCATTCGTGCTTGTAGTAGCCGGCGGCAACGGAGTCGCGGTAGCGCTCGGCGGTGACGGTGTTGACGGACTTCTGCTCGATGAGAGCAAAGATGGTGTCGAGGTCGGCCTCGACGGTGTTGCGGATGGTCACGAATCCTCCAGCAGGAGGCGCGGGCTCCGCTCAGTGCGAGCTGTGCGAGCGGATCGGGCGCGCCGGGAAACAAGTCGGTGTGTTCATCGGTCGCTCCTTCCACTCCGGGATGTCTCTCGCCGGGCCAGACATTAGAGGCACGACGGGGTCATAGTCCAGCTGTTATTCACAACTGGGATGTACCGCGTTCGTTCCGGCGGGGAAGGTTCCGGGCATGAGAACCCTCATCGCTGCCGTGACCCTGGCATCCACCGCTGTCCTCGGGTCCACGGCGTACGCCGCCCCAACCACTTATGTTGCGCCCTACAGCGCCACGACGATCGACACCTGCGCGCTCAGCTCGCTGCCGTCGCAGGCCGCCGACACCCTCGACCTGATCCACTCCGGCGGGCCGTTCCCGTACCGGCAGGACGGCACCGTCTTCTCCAACCGGGAGGGCATCCTGCCGTCGGAGTCCTCCGGCTACTACCACGAGTACACCGTGATCACGCCCGGTTCCCCGGACCGCGGCGCCCGCCGGCTGATCGGCGGCGGCGCGAAGACCACGCCCGCCCACGTCTACTACACCGGCGACCACTACGCCTCGTTCTGCGAAGTCGACGAGAACAGCTGAGGGTAGTGTGGTCGGCACGTTGAGTGATCGGGAGGATTGTTCGCGATGCCGACCTTGCGTCCGGTGGCCGCCGGGCTGTTGCTGACCGCCGCGCTGCTCGTCTTCGGCCGGCCCGAGTCCGGGCTGGCCGGAGCGACCGGCAACCCGCTCGAGCTGACGAGTGGGCTGTACGTCGATCCGTCCTCGGACGCGGCGGCCTACGTACGACGGCATCCCGAGGACACCGCGGTCGCGTCGAAGATCGCCGCGCAGCCGTCGGCGCGCTGGATCGGCGCTTGGAGCGGAGACGTGCAGGCGGGCGTCACGGCGTACACGACAGCGGCCGCGAAGGCGGACAAGCTGCCGGTACTGGTGACCGACAACCTCCCGGGGCGCCAGTGCGGGATCGGCGGCGGCGCCACGTCGGACGCGGCGTACCGGACCTGGATCGCGGGGGTCTCGGCCGGGATCGGGACGCGGCCGGCGGTGGTCGTACTGGAGCCGGATGCGCTGGCGCGGCTGGACTGCTACCCGACGTCGGAGTGGGCCGGGCGGATCGCACTGCTGAAGTACGCGGTGGGTGTGCTGGCGGCGAAGAACCCGAACACGTGGACGTACCTCGACGCCGGGAACGTGACGTCGGGGGACGCGAAGGAGATCGCGCGGCGGTTGCGGCTCGCGGACGTCGGGAAGGTTCGCGGGTTCGCGCTGAACACGGCGAACTACTTCGGCACCGAACAGTCGGTTGCTCGCGGCAACGAGATCCTGGCCGCGCTGGGCGGCGGCAGCCACTACGTGATCGACACGGCCCGCAACGGCAACGGCTCCGACGGCAGCTCCTGCAACCCGCCCGCCCGCAAACTGGGCACCCCACCCGCCCCGGCCGCCGCCCCGGTAGACCTACACCTCTGGCTCCGCACCCCCGGAGCCTCCGACGGCCCCTGCGGCCAAACCCCCACCCTCCCGGCCAGAACCTTCTCCCCCCTCCTAGCCCACCACCTCATCACCGGCACATAGCAAGCGGCCCCGAACCCGGAGGTTCGGAGCCGCTTGGGGGTACTACGTGTGCTGTCGAACTACACGGACTACTGGATCAGAAGTCCATGCCGCCCATGTCGGGCGCGCCGCCCGGAGCGGCCGCGGCCTTCTCCGGCTTGTCGGCGATGACGGCCTCGGTGGTGAGGAACAGGGCCGCGATCGACGCCGCGTTCTGCAGCGCCGAGCGCGTCACCTTGGCCGGGTCGATGATGCCGGTCTTGATCAGGTCGACGTACTCACCGGTCGCGGCGTTCAGACCGTGACCCGGCTCGAGGTTGCGGACCTTCTCCACCACGACGCCGCCCTCGAGGCCGGCGTTCACGGCGATCTGCTTCAGCGGCGCCTCGACGGCCGAACGCACGATCTGCGCACCGGTCGCCTCGTCACCCTCGAGCTCCAGCTTCTCGAACGCCGCAACCGACGCCTGCAGCAGCGCGACGCCACCACCGGCGACGATGCCCTCCTCGACGGCCGCCTTCGCGTTCCGAACGGCGTCCTCGATGCGGTGCTTGCGCTCCTTCAGCTCGACCTCGGTGGCCGCGCCGACCTTGATCACCGCAACGCCACCGGCCAGCTTGGCCAGCCGCTCCTGCAGCTTCTCGCGGTCGTAGTCGGAGTCCGACTTCGCGATCTCGGCGCGGATCTGGTTCACCCGGCCGGTGATCTGGTCGGCGTCGCCCGAGCCCTCGACGATGGTCGTCTCGTCCTTGGTGACGACGATCTTGCGGGCCTGGCCGAGCAGCTCCAGGTCGACGGTGTCCAGCTTGAGGCCGACCTCCTCGGAGATCACCTCGCCGCCGGTCAGCACCGCGATGTCGACGAGCATCGCCTTGCGGCGGTCACCGAAGCCCGGCGCCTTGACGGCGACGGCCTTGAAGGTGCCCTTGATCTTGTTGACGACCAGGGTGGCCAGGGCCTCGCCCTCGACGTCCTCGGCGATGATCGCCAGCGGCTTGCCGGTCTGCATGACCTTCTCCAGCACCGGGACGAGGTCCTTGATGCTGCCGATCTTGCTGTTCACGACCAGGATGTACGGGTCGTCGAGGACGGCCTCCATCCGGTCGGTGTCGGTCACGAAGTACGGCGAGATGTAGCCCTTGTCGAAGCGCATACCCTCGGTGAGCTCGAGCTCGAGGCCGAAGGTGTTGCTCTCCTCGACGGTGATGACGCCTTCCTTGCCGACCTTGTCCATCGCCTCGGCGATGATCTGGCCGACCTGGGTGTCCGCGGCGGAGATCGACGCGGTCGACGCGATCTGCTCACGGGTCTCGACGTCCTTGGCCAGCGACAGCAGCTGCTCGCTGACGGCCTCGGTCGCCTTCTCGATGCCCTTCTTCAGGCCCATCGGGTTGGCGCCGGCCGCGACGTTGCGCAGACCCTCGCGGACGAGAGCCTGGGCCAGCACGGTGGCGGTGGTCGTACCGTCACCCGCGACGTCGTCGGTCTTCTTGGCAACTTCCTTGACGAGCTCGGCCCCGATCTTCTCGTACGGGTCCTCGAGCTCGATCTCCTTGGCGATGGAGACGCCGTCGTTGGTGATCGTGGGTGCGCCCCACTTCTTCTCCAGCACGACGTTGCGGCCCTTCGGGCCGAGCGTCACCTTGACGGCATCGGCGAGGGTGTTCATCCCCCGCTCGAGGCCGCGGCGCGCCTCTTCATCGAAAGCAATCAGCTTGGGCATTCTCCGCGAGTCCTCCCGCGTCGAGTCTTGGTGGTTCAGCCGGCTCCGATGCCCGCGACGGACGGCGCCGACACCGCGACGCTCATGTCCCGCCGCTGCCCGGCACCTCATCGAGGCCGTCTTTCTGACACACCCCGCCGGGCGCGAGTTATCACTCTCGCCCTTGGAGTGCTAACCAAGTATTAGCACTCGCCTCAAACGAGTGCAAGCCAGGGTCAGGCGTCCAGCTGGGCGATCAGGTACTTCGGCGCCGTCAGCCGCCAGGCCTCCGTGATCAGCTCCGCCAGTTCCTCGTCGTCCGCCGGCTCCAGCTGGATCCGGACCCAGGCGAACCGCCCGCCCTCCCAGGACGGCTCGTACACCTCCGGGTTCTCCGCGACCAGCGCCTCCTGCTCCTCGCGCAGCGCCTTGAGATGCATCCAGCTCTGGTCCTCGGACAAGTACGCGAAACTCTTGTTCCGCACCTTGAACACCGGCTGCCCGGCCCACCCCTCCTGCTCCTCCACCCCCGGCAACCCCACCATCACCTTCACCACCGCCACCACATCCATACCCCCAAACGCTAGGCGGCCGCACCGACACTTTACTTCGCCACAGTGACCGTCACGGTCGAGCCGACGGGCAGCACCGTACCGGCGGCGGGCGAGACGCCGAGGATCGTGCCGGTCGGGTAGCTGGGTGATTTGACCTGCTTGTAGCGCGCCTTGAGCCCGGCCACCGCCAGCAGCGGCGTGTACTTGCCGACGACCGGACCTGTGGGTGCACCGCCGAGAGACCAGTAGCTGGGTACGCCCGACTGCTCCGACAGGATCTGGATCCGGTCGAGCATCCGGTCGACTTCAGCCGCGTCGGTGGACGACTCCGCGCGGAACCACACCAGCAACGACGGAATGAACACCGTGCCCGAACAGAAGGTCACGCTGGTCTTGAGTCGTTTGGACACCGCGCACGTCGTCTGCTGCCTCTCGGCCGGCACGCCGTCGATCTCCAACGTCCGGTCGGCGCGGAAGTCTGCTCTCGGGCCCCCGTTGGCCAACTGGACGCTCTCGACACCGGCCGGGCGATAGAACATGCAGAGCTGCGCCTCGGTCGGATCATCGAGCAGGAGGGTGTCCTGACGTGGTGTGCCGCAGTTGCTCTTGTTGGTGGGCCAGTCCGCAGGGACAGCGATGACAGCGTGCCCGAGGCCCACCAGGCGGGTAGGAGGTGGGGCGGCCGCTGTGGTTGGTGGGTGCGGGGTGAGGAGGGTCGTCGCGCCAATGACTGCGCCGACTGCTGCGGCGGCCGCTCCCATGCTTGTCGCCGTACGGCGGCGCCTGCGGCGTTTGGCGCCTGTGTGGAGCGCCGCTAGTGGGGGTGGGCCTACGGGGGTTCGGGCGGCGGTGCGGGTCAGGAGGTTTGTCAGGTCGGTCATCGGGGTTCTCGCAGTTCTGCCAGGTGGGGGTCCTGGGAGAGGGCCTTCACGGCGCGGGACAGGCGGCTTTTGACGGTGCCGGTGGCTACTCCCAGGACGGTGGCCATCTGCTGTTCGGACAGGTGTGCGTAGTACCGCAGTACGACGGCTGTGCGCTGGTCACCGGGCAGTCTGTCCAGTGCGCGCATCACCGCGTCGCTGTCGTCGACCTCTGTGGTCTCGTCGGTGCCCGTGGTTTCCGGGAGCGACGCTGACGGGAGCTCCCCGTGCCAGCGGCGTCTGCGGGAGGAGCGGAAGCAGTTGACCAGTACGCGATGTACGTACGCGTCACGGTCCTCCGCGACGCGCACCCGGTTCCACTTGACGAGGCACCGTTCCAGCGCGGACTGCACCAGGTCCTCGGCTTCGGCCGGCGTACAACCGAGCAGCACCGCCGACCGGACCAGCGTGGACTAGCGTGCAGTCACGTACTCGGTGAACTCGTCCATCTCCCCTCCTCACCCCTATAGACAGGGTGACGGTCGGCCGAGGTTCCTACTTGATCACCGTGAGCGTCACAGCGTCCCCGGGCGCCAGTACGGTCCCTGGTTCGGGTGAGACCCCAACCAGGCGGCCAGGCTTGGAGACAACCGACGTACGAGTCCGGAACTCCACCTTGAGCCCCAACCGCCGCAACTGGTCCGCGTACGCCGCGGAATCGAGCGACTGAGTACTGGGCACTCCGACGCGGTCCCGCAGGACCGCGATCCGGCTGAGGATCTGGTCCACCTCGGCAGCGCTCCTGGACGACGAGGCGCGGAACCAGACCTTGAGCGACGGCAACCCCACCGCACCCCAGCACACGTCGTCGTCCGAACAGGTGGTCCAGCTGCGCTCGGCCCGTACCCCATTCACCATGAACGTGTCGTCGAGACGGAAACCGACCGGTGGCGCGGTGGCCAGCTCGACGCTGCTCACGTCCTCCGGGCGGGGTAGGTCGCAGTCGCCGGCCGCGCTCGGGTCGTCGATCAGTACGGTGTCACGGCGCGGTACGCCGCACCGGCTGACGTTCGTACCCCACACCCTCGGTACGGCGATCGCCGCGTGCCCGTAGCCGACCTGCCGCATGACGATCGGCGCGGGCTCCGGGCCTGGCAGGGGTCCGGTCCCTGACCCGCGGCCGGCCGCCAGGGCATTGGTCACGCCGATCACAGCGACCACGGTGACTACCACCGCAGCCGTCGCCAGCCGGTCGCGGAGCTCAGGTTGGTCCATGGCGTCTCGCACTTCGTCGACCCTTACAGTCTGGGCGCTGCGGACGTCTGCGACCACCGGGTGACCACGAAAGTCGTCAGGGGTGGGTCAGGGGTCGGTCGGTACCGATCCTGATGTGGCGGGGGGTGCCGGAACGGGACAGTAGAGCCATGACGAACTCCAACGCACCGTTCCAGAACCTCTCCGGCAAGACCCTGCGTCGCTCCTCGAACCAGCGGATGCTCTCGGGTGTCTCCGGCGGCATCGCCGAGTACCTGAACGTCGACGTGACCCTGGTCCGTCTCGGCTGGGTCGGCCTCACGCTGATCACCGGCGGCGCCGCGCTGATCGGCTACGCGGTCGCCTGGATCGTGATCCCCGAGTCCGACGGCAAGGCCGTCTGGCAGAACGTCCAGCAGTCGGTGAACCAGCACCAGGACACCACCGAGCAGGACATCGCCTCCCGCATCTACGACGACACCAACAACAAGCCCCCGGCGGCGTGACAGCAGCTGCGCCCGCCGGAGGCGCAGGACCCCAGGCGGGGTGACCGCAGCAGCGGTTGCCCCGCTGCTACACGTTCAGAGAGTGCTTGCGCAGGGCGGCTATGGCCTGGTCCGGGTGGTCGGTGAAGACGCCTTGGAGGCCCAGGGCCGCGAAGCGGGTCAGCTCTGTCGCGAAGTCGGTCGCTGTCGGCAGGAAGCGGCGCTCCGCGCGGAAGGTCCACGCCTGAACTCCCAGCCCGGCACGGTGCGCGTGGTCGACCAGATTGGTCGGTTCACCCAGGCAGCCGTCAGCTGTACGCGGTACGACGAGGTCCTTATGCGGCGCCAGCACCTGCGCGTACGTCGCGATCTCCCGCAGACCCCGCGGCTCGATGAGGTCTGCGTACGTCCGCCCGTCCCCTGTACGCAGGAAGTCGTTCGGTGCGCTCTCGGAGTCGACCAGCTGCACCAGCGGGACCTGTGCCATCACCGACAGCCGCCGTAGGCTCGTCGGCTCGAACGACTGCACCATGATCTCGTCAGGGCGTAGCCGCAGCGCCAGGATCCGCTCCGTGAGCAGTTCCTCCAGCGGCAGGCCGAGGCGCCGGAAGTACGCCGGGTGCTTGATCTCCGGGATCACCCCGATCGGCCGGCCGAGCCGTACGGACTCGCGACGCGCCAGGTCGACCACGTCGTCGAACGTGGGGATCTCCTCGAGTCCGTCGTACGCCGTGTTGTTCGCCCGGAGCGCGGGCATCCGCTCACGGGCCCGCAGCGTGCGTAGCTCGGCGTACGTGAAGTCCTCGACGAACCAGCCGGTGACAGCGGTCCCGTCGACGATCTTGGTGATCTTCCGGTCCGCGAAGACCGGGTGCTCCGCGACGTCCGTCGTACCGGAGATCTCGTTCTCGTGCCGGCACACCAGTACGCCGTCGAGCGTGGCGACCAGGTCCGGCTCCAGGTAGTCGGCCCCCTGGGCTGCGGCGAGCCGATACGCCGCCGGTGTGTGTTCCGGGCGGTAGCCACTCGCTCCCCGATGCGCGATCACCAACATGGATCCAGGACAGGGGTCTGACATTGCCCGACGGGAACCCGTTGCCCAACGCAAGGTGAAGGTCTACCGTCCGTCACCACGCAGCACGCTGCTCGAGAGCAGGTACTGCGCGACGCAGTACGTCGCCATCACCAGATAGTCATGCCCGGCGAAGTCATGTCCTGCCAAACCCACGCCGATCAGCCCGTCCGAGATCAGGAACAGTGCACCGCCCAGTCCGGCGCGCCAGCCGTTCCACGCGCTCGTGACAGCCGTGGCGGTGACCAGCAACGAGTAGAGCGCCACGGGGATCCGGTTGTCACCCAGGCCGGACCACAGCAGCACCAGCACACCCAGCCAGACCACGCCGTACGCCGCTACCACCACGAGCGAGCGCCTACGAGCACGGTGGTTGAACAGCATGACGTAGCACACATGTGCGACACCAAACGCAGCCATGCCCGGCAGGAGCTGGTCCACCTGCAGCAGGAAGTCCCCGGCGAAGGAAGCGACTAGTGCGACCAGCAGCGTCGTCGGACCGCGGTTGAGCCGCACCCACACCGCGAGCACGGGCATCAGCAGCACCTTGGTGATCAGCTGCGACCACGTCTCGCCGATCGCGATCGTGCCGAGGTGGACGACGGCGAGTACGCCGTACGCGATCAGCCAGGTCCGTCCCCTGTTCATGGAAGTAGATGGTGCCGGTTCGAGGGGTCCACAGGTGCGAGTAATTCGCATGCGAACTGTCGGAGCGGGGACCTAGCCTGAGTGGGCCATGAGACAACTGCCGCTCGCCGATCCCGGCGTCCCGAATCACCGTTCACCGGCCCGCTACCTGTGGTGGGTCGCGGGCGGTCAGGCCCGCACGCTCGCGGGCGGGATGACGTTCGGCATCCTGTGGATGGCCGCGCAGGCCTTCATCCCGGCGATCCTCGGCCGGGCCATCGACGAGGGCATCGCGGCGCGGGACGGCGAGCGGCTGCTGCGCTGGACGGCGCTGCTGTTCGCGGTCGGCGTCGTGCAGGCGACCGCGGGCATCATGCGGCACCGGTTCGCGGTCACCAACTGGCTGACCGCGGCGTACCGGACGGTCCAGGTGGTGACCCGGAAGTCGGCCGACCTCGGTGCGACGCTGCCGAAGCAGCTGGCCACCGGCGAGGTGGTCAGCATCGGCGCCGGTGACCTGTCCTACATCGGGAACCTGATGGAGATCTCGGCCCGGTTCGCCGGCGCGATCGTGGCGTTCTTCGTGGTCGCGGTGATCCTGCTGTCGTCCTCGACCGTGCTGGGCCTGGTCGTGCTGATCGGCGTGCCGGTGATGCTGTTCGCGCTCGGCCCGATGCTGCGCCCGCTGCACAAGCGGCAGTCCGCGCAGCGCGAGGCGGTCGGCGAGCTGAACTCGCTGGGTTCCGACATCGTTGCCGGCCTGCGGGTGCTGCGCGGGATCGGCGGCGAGGAGTCGTTCTCCCGGCGGTACCGGAGCGAGTCGCAGCAGGTGCGGAAGGCCGGCGTGCGGGTCGCGGGCATCCAGTCGGTGCTCGACGCGGCACAGGTGCTGCTGCCCGGCGTCTTCGTCGTACTCGTCGTCGGGCTCGGTGCGCACTTCGCGCTGCGCGGTGACCTGAGCGCGGGTTCGCTGGTCGCGTTCTACGGCTACGCGACGTTCCTGGTGCTGCCGCTGCGGACCGCGACCGAGTTCGCGAACCAGCTGATGCGAGGGCTCGTCGCCGCGGGCCGTGTGATCCGGGTGCTGAAGCTGCAGCCGGACGTGACCGACCCGGAGACGCCTGTGCGGCTGCCGGACCACGGCGACCTGGTCGACCCGGTCTCCGGCGTCCGCGCCCGCGACGGTCTGCTCACCGCGATCGTCGCCGCCGAGCCGGACACCTACGGCACGCTTGCTGATCGCCTGGGTCGGTACGAGAACGCCAGCGAGGTCAGGTACGGCGGTGTGACGTTGGCGAGCGCTACGCGGGCAGACGTCCGCGAGCGGATCCTGGTGAGCGACACTGGCGCTCAGCTGTTCACCGGCGTACTCCGCACGGAGCTGGACCCAACAGGTCGCCGTACTGACGACGAGCTGCTGGCTGCTATCCGTACGGCCTCCGCCGAGGACGTGCTCGTTGCGCTGGCGGACGGCCTCGACTCCGAGGTGGAGGAGAAGGGACGCTCGTTCTCCGGTGGCCAGCGGCAGCGGCTCGTGCTGGTCCGGGCGCTGCTCGCCGACCCGTCCGTACTGGTCCTGGTCGAGCCGACGTCCGCCGTCGACGCGCACACCGAGGCGCGGATCGCGGACCGGTTGCACGCGCACCGGGCCGGCCGGAGCACCGTCGTACTGACCGCCAGCCCGCTGCTGCTGGACCGCGTCGACGAGGTGATCTTCGTCGCCGCCGGGCGAGTCGTTGCCACCGGCAAACACCGCGAGCTGCTCGAGTCCACCCCGGCGTACCGCCGGACCGTCACCCGCGAGACCGAAGCTGAGGAGGCCCTCCGATGAGGCAGATCCTGCCCGTGGCCGGGCCGGCCGAGATCCGGCGGCACGCCCGCCGGCTCGCGCGACGGCACCCGCGGACGCTGCTGATCGCGTTGCTGTTGCACGGTCTGGCGGCGGTGTCCGGGCTCGCGGCGCCGCGGCTGATCGGTGACCTGGTCGAGGACGTCCAGCACGGCACGACCGCCGCCAAGGTGAACCTGGTGATCGTCGTGATCGCCGGGTTCATCGTCGCGCAGTCGCTGCTCACCCGCTGGGCGCGGTACAAGTCGTTCGCACTCGGCGAGCAGGTGCTGGCCGAGCTGCGCGAGGAGTTCGTCGACAACGCGCTGGCGCTGCCGATCGGCACGGTCGAGCGGGCCGGCACGGGTGACCTTCTGTCGCGGACCTCGCGAGATGTGGACACCTTGTCGCGGACGGTGCGGTTCGCCGTACCGGAGACGATCATCGCGTTCGTGACCGTGGTGTTCACCGCGGTCGCGACGATGCTGGTCGGCGTATGGGTGCTGGTGCCGTTGGTGGCGATGGTGCCGCTGCTGTGGTTGAGCACGAAGTGGTACCTGCGGCGTGCCAAGGACGGCTACCTGCGGGAGAACGCGGCGTACGCGCAGATGACCAGCTCGCTCGCCGAGACCGTCGAGGGTGCGCGGACAGTCGAGGCACTGCGGCGGTTCGACGACCGGGTGCGGCGCGGGGACGAGGACATCCGCGGGAGCTTCCTCGCCGAGCGGTACACGTTGTTCCTGCGTACGGTGTACTTCCCGGCCGCTGAGCTCGGGTATCTCGTACCGGTCGTGGGCACGCTGCTGTTCGGCGGGTGGCTGCATCTGAACGGGCATGTCTCACTCGGCGCGGTCACGGCGGCCGTGTTGTACGTGAACCAGCTGATCGACCCGGTCGACCGGCTGCTGTCCTGGCTGGACGAGCTGCAGTCGGGTGGTGCGGCGTTCGCGCGGCTGCTCGGGATCAGCGACGTGCCGGACGACCGTACGCCATCGGGACGCGAGCCGTCCGGTGAGCTGGTCGAGGCGCGGGACGTGCGCTTCTCGTACGTCGAGGGACGCGATGTGCTGCACGGGGTGGACCTGACGATCCAGCCGGGCGAGCGGATCGCGATGGTCGGACCGTCCGGCGCAGGCAAGTCCACGCTGGGCCGGCTGGTCGCGGGCATCCACCCGCCGCGGACCGGCTCGGTGACGGTCGGCGGGGTCGGCATGACGGACCTTCCGTTGGACGAGCTGCGCAAGCAGGTCGCACTGGTGACGCAGGAACACCATGTCTTCGTGGGTACGCTGCGCGACAACCTGTCGATGGCGCGTCCGTCCGCGACCGACGCTGAACTGCTGGACGCGCTTGGTGCGGTGGACGCTCGCGAGTGGGCCGAGGCTTTGCCGGACGGGCTGGATACGCGCGTCGGTTCGGGCCAGCTGTCGCTGACCCCTGCTCAGGCGCAGCAGCTCGCACTGGCGCGGCTGGTCCTGGCTGATCCCCACACGCTCGTGCTGGACGAGGCAACTTCCCTGATCGATCCCCGAGCCGCAAGGCACATGGAGCGCTCCCTGGCAGCTGTGTTGGAAGGCCGCACCGTCATAGCAATCGCCCACCGCCTCTACACAGCGCACGACGCAGACCGGGTAGCAGTAGTAGAAGACGGCCGCATCTCCGAACTAGGCAGCCACGACGAACTAGTAGCCCGCAAAGGCCCCTACGCCGCCCTCTGGCACTCCTGGCACGGCTGAGAACCCCACCAGTTGGTGGGGGTTCCATCAGCGCTTTCGTAGTAGGAGGACTGTGGAATCTACGTGGGGTGGTGGGGTGAAAGCCTTGCGGGGAAGGCGTAGGCCGAGGGTGGGGGTGTAGTGACGCAGCCACCGGTTCGCCCCGGGTGCTTGGCCGCGGACCCACCTGTTCGCCACCTGCCGCTGCAACACCAGATCGGCCGAAACCAGGCGAGAACCCTGTGCCAGCAGGCGTTTCAGCAACAGCGTGGAGATGTTGTACGGCGGGCTCGACACCACCCGGAACGGCCGCGACGGCAACCGGAGATCACCGGCATCGGCCCGGACGACCGTCACCGGCGCGTCCGCGAACCGCCGGCGTAACCGGTCGGCACGACCTGGATGGAGTTCGACCGCGACCACCTGGGCGCCGGCCCGGACCAGTGGCGCGGTCAGCGCACCGAGCCCGGCCCCGACGTCGAGGACGAGTTCGCCGGGTTTGATCCCGGCCGCGTCCACGACCCGTTCGGCCCAACGACTATCGAGCGGATGCCATCCCCAGGCACCCCGCGCCTGCCCGGAGGCGGGCACGACGGACCATCACAAAGTACGTATTCATGCGACGACCCTAGAGCCGCCAACACCTCTACCTCAAAGCATTTTCGGCGCCGCCCCCAACGCGGTAACGGTCTCCGCAGTCCGCCGCTGCGCCAACTCCAACCGCTCACGCCGCGCCGTGTCCTTCGCGAGTTCATGTCGTACGTCCAGAACCCGCACCGGCAGGTCGTCGGTCATCAACAGCGGCGCGTACTCGGCCTCGGTCCGCCATCCGCCACCGTCGCGCGTGAACGTGAAGCGCGTCAGCAACCCCTCCGCCTTCGTACTGTTCGGTTCGCGATGCGCCGCGACCAGGTTCCCGTGCCCGTACGCAATCCACTTCCCGTCGATCTGCTGCATCGGCTGCACGACGTGCGCGTGATGCCCGATCACCAGGTCGATGTTGCTGTCGGCAAGCAGTTCCGGACCGACCTCGCGCTGTTGGTCGTTCAGCTTGTCCGAGTACTCCGTACCCCAGTGGCAGCTGACGATCACCAGGTCGGCCCCGCGGTCGCGGGCGTCCTGCGCCTTCAGCCGGATCGACTTCGTGCTGATCTTGCCCGCGCGCCACGTCTCGCCGTTCGGGTACGGCAGCCCGTTGAACCCGAACGTGAAGCTCAACGAAGCGACCTTCACCCCGTGCACGTCGACGATCGTGATCCCCTCGGCCTCGGACCGCGTCCGCGCCGTTCCGGCGTGCCTGAGGCCGGCCTCGTCGAGCGTGTCGAGCGTACGGTCCACACCGGCCGCGCCGCCGTCGAAACTGTGGTTGCTGGCGGTGGTGCACAGGTCGTACCCGGTCTGCTTCAGCGCAGTCGCGATCTGCGGCGGCCCCTGGAAGAGCGGGTAGCCGTGGTACGGCCCGCCGGGTTTCGCGAGCGGCGTCTCGAGATGCGCGATCGCGAGATCCGCCTTCTGCACAAGGGGTTTCACGCTCGCCATCAGCGGAGCGAAGTCCCACTGCCCACCGTCACCGTCGCGTTTCGCGGTGGTCCACAGGCGCTCGTGGAGCAATACGTCGCCGGTCGCGACCACGGTGATCCGGTCGGACTTCCTGCCCTGCTTCGGTTCCGCGCTCTTGGTCGGACGATCGGTCGTGTCGGCGAACGTGTCCGCCAGACAACCTGTCGTCGCCAGCGCGGCGGCTCCGGCGAGAACTCCCCCGAGTACTGCGCGTCGTCGTACAGCCATCCCCAGCCCCCTTTGTCGTCGTTGAAGACGCCCGGTTCGCGAGGTTGGTTGGGACGGAGATCGGATCGTGTCCAAAGCTCGTGTGGTAGTAAGTGAAACCATGGTCGAGTTGAAGACGCCCGCGGAGATCGAGCAGATGCGTGCCGCCGGACGGGTCGTGGCCAACGCCTTGCAGACGGTGAAGAAGCACGCCACCGCCGGCGTCTCGCTGCTCGAACTCGACGTGGTGGCCCGGGACGTACTGCGTACCGCCGGGGCGGTGTCGTTGTTCGACGGTTACCAGCCGGGGTTTTCGACCTTGCCGTTCCGCGGCGTGATCTGTACGTCGGTGAACGACGCCGTCCTGCACGGCCTGCCGAACGAGCTGCGGCTGCAGGACGGCGACCTCCTCAACGTCGACTGCGGCGCGTCGATCGACGGCTGGTGCGCCGACTCGGCGATCAGCTTCTGCGTCGGCACGCCGCACCCCGAGGACCTCGAGCTGATCGCGACCACCGAACGCGCGCTCGCCGCCGGTATCGCCGCCGCGGTCCCCGGCAATCGCATCGGCGACATCGGCGCCGCCATCGGCCAGGTCGGTAGGCAGGCCGGCCTCGGCACCAACCTCGACTTCGGCGGCCACGGGATCGGCCGCCGCATGCACCAGGACCCGCACATACCCAACAACGGCCGCCCCGGCCGCGGCCTGAAACTCCAAACCGGCCACGTCTTCGCCATCGAACCCTGGTTCTGGACCGGCCCGAGCTCCACCTACCAAATAGACGAAGACGGCTGGACCCTACGCTCCGCCGACCAAACCCGAGGCGCCCACGCCGAACACACCGTAGCCATCACCCCAGACGGCCCCCGCATCCTCACCCTCCCGTAGATCGCCCTCAGAACAAGGGGTCCTGAGGAGGGGGTGATGGGTGCATGCCGCGAATGGGTTCGGAGCGGTGGGGAGAGTGGCGGGCGAAGCCGTGTTTGGTCATTAGGGGGCGGAGCTTGGTGTCAAAGGCGCGTTGGTAGCTCTGGGCTACGTACGGGCCGTGGGCGTAGAGGGATTCGTAGCGGGCTACCAGGGCCGGGTGGTCGTAGGCGAGCCATTGCATGAACCACTCCTTCACCCCGGGGCGTAGGTGGAGGACGAGTGGGGTGACGCCGGTGGCGCCTGCTTCGGACAGCTGGCCGAGTAGGTGGTCCAACTGCTCGGTCGAGTCGGTGAGCCAGGGGAGGACGGGGGCGACCATCACGCCGCACGGCAGGCCGGCGTCGCGGATCGTACGGATGAAGTCGAGGCGGCCGCGGACGGACGGTACGCCGGGCTCCAGACGGCGGCGTAGCACCTCGTCGCCCAGCGCGAGCGAGACGCCGATACCGACCGATACGTCAGCAGCCGCAGCCGTGAGCAGGCCCAGGTCGCGGCGGAGCAACGTGCCCTTGGTGAGGATGGACAGCGGCGTACCCGACGAGGCGAGCGCCTCGATGATGCCGGGCATCAGCCGGTAGCGGCCCTCGGCGCGCTGGTACGGATCCGTATTGGTGCCTAGGGCAACCGGTTCGCGCTTCCAGGACGGGCGGGCGAGTTCCCGGCGCAGGACCTCGGCGACGTTGGTCTTCACCACGATCTGCCGGTCGAAGTCCTGCCCGGCGTCGAGCTCCAGGTACTTGTGGGTTGGCCGGGCGAAACAGTACCGGCAGGCGTGGGTGCAGCCGCGGTACGGGTTGACGGTCCAGTTGAACGGCAGCGCCGTACCCGGGACGGAGTTCAGCGCGGACCGCGCCAGCACCTCGTGGAACGTGATCCCCTGGAACTCAGGTGTCGTCACCGACCGGACCAGGCCCGCGATCGACCCGAGCCCCGGCAACGTCCCCGGGGTCTCGACGTCGAGTTGCTGACCCGCCCACCTCATGCCTCACAGTCGAACACACGTTCGACCCAGAGTCAAACCGCGGCAGCCCGCGCGGCTTCCTCCACGCGGGCCCGGTACGCCGCCCACCACTCGGCGTCCTGCTCCGGCAGGTTCGAGTTGTCCGCGCGCATGCCGGCAGCGCCGTCGACCTGCTCGCGCAGGATGTCGGCGTGTCCCGCATGCCGGTTCGTCTCCGCGATCACGTGGACGAGGATGCTGTGCAGCGTCGTGTCGGGCTTGCGCCACCACGGCACCACTCCCGGAGCTTCCAGCGGCAGCGCCTCGATCGTCGCGTCCGCGTGCGCCCAGACCCGACGGTAGAGTCCGACAACGTCCTCGCGGGTCTCGTCCGCGGTCACCCACATGTCGACGTTCGGCTCCGCGTCGTCGTCCCACCAGGACAGTTCCTCGGTGAACGGGCGGTCGAAGGTCTGGCCGAAGTACCAGGCCTCGACGATCGACAGGTGCTTGACCAGCCCGAGCAGGTTGGTCCCGGTCGGCGTCAGCGGCCGGCGGATGTCGTACTCACCGAGCCCGTCGAGCTTCCAGACCATCGCCTCACGGGCCTTGCGGAGGTAGTCGTGCATCAGATCCTTCACATCCGCGATCATGCCAGTCAGCGGAAGGCGTCCGCATTCGCCTTTGCCCATTCGGCGTACGTCGTGCCCGTCCGGCCGGTCAGTTCGAAGACCGCCGGCTCCGGCTTCATCGGGTGTTCCGCCATCATCCGGAACCCGTCCAGCAACCACTGAGCCGTCTCCGAACCGATCACCGGCGCCAGACCCGCCAGGTACTCAGCAGGTGTCTGCTCCTCGAAGCGCACCTCCCGGCCGATCGCCGCCGCGAGCTGCGCGACCTGCTCCGGTGGGGTGATCCCCTCCGGCCCGCTCATCACGATCTTCTGCCCGACGTACCGCTCCGACAGCAGCACGACCCGCGCCACCGCGGCGATGTCGGCGAGGTCGATCGGCGTCTGCACGGCGTTCGGGTACGGCGCCCGTACGACCCCGTCGGCCTTGATCGTCGGCGCCCAGCCGAGTGTGTTGTTCATGAACTGCCCCGGCCGCAGGAACGTCCACTCGAACCCACCGGCCTCGATCGCCCGCTCCAGCCGGTAGTAGTGCCACGTCGCCGGATCGCCCTGCGCCTCGTACTCGGCCGGCTCCCCGGACAGTACGACGACCCGCCGCACGCCGGCGTCGCGCGCGCAACGGACGAACTCGTCGACGTACGCCGGAAGCGGCGCGAGGTACACCGTGTCGACGCCGGCGAGCGCCGCGGGCAACGTCCGCGGCTTCCCGAGGTACCCGCGCGCAACCTCCACACCGTCCGGCAGCGCCGCCCGCGCCGGATCGTTCGTCAGCGCCCGCACCGGCGCCCCCACCGCCACCAGCTCGTCGACCAGCAGCCGCCCGACATTCGCCGTCGCACCCGTCACCAAGATCATAATCTCGTAGGGTATACGATAATTCAGGCCAGCGCCTATCGTTGGCCTGGTGAGTGAGCGGCGCAGTGGTGAGGGGCAGCCGGACCGGACGCTGGCGTTGCTGTGGCGCAACCACCGTCAACCGGCCGCGGAACCCGAGCGGAAGCGTGGCGCCGGACGCCGCCCCTCGCTGAACGTCGACGACGTCGTCGACGCGGGCATCCGGCTCGCGGACGAACAAGGTCTGGCCGCCGCGTCGATGGGCGGACTCGCGAAGGAGCTCGGCGTCGGCACGATGACGCTCTACACGTACGTACCGTCCAAGGATGAGCTCCTGGACCTCATGGTCGACCAGGTGCTCGGAGAGCGCCGTCTTCCCGGCCCTGGCGAACCACGGCCGGCCGACTGGCGCGAGCAGGTCGAGGTGTACTCCGTGGAGACCCGTCAGATGTTCCAGAAGCACCTGTGGTTGTCACAGGTCTCCACGATCCGCCCGCCCGTCGGGCCGGGCATGCTGGCGGGTCGTGAGTACCTCCTGTCCGTGCTGCTCCGTCTACGACTCACGCCGACCGAGACGAACACCGCAGCGCTCGCGATCACCACGTACGTAGACTCCGCGGCCAGCCTGGAGGCGGAGAGCCGACTGGTCGAGCAGACGACCGGACAGACCAACGACGCCTGGTGGTACGAGCGGAACGACCTGTGGGAGACGTACTTCGACGTACAGCAGCACCCCGCGATGACAACCATCTGGAACGCCAACGGCTACAAGTCCACAGCCCACGATGCCTACCGCTACGGACTCGACCGCCTACTCGACGGCATCCAGCCCTAGCAGCGGGCGCCGGTCAGTACGTGGGCGCCGACGGGGTTGAGGGTGTGGCGGACCGAGCTGCCGGTGCGGTGGGTGGTGACCAGGCCGGTGTCGTGCAGGACGCGGGCGTGTTCGCTGGCTGATGCCAGGGAGATGCCTGCGCGGGCTGCTAGTTCACTGGTCGAGCAGGCGCCCACCGAGATGCTCTTGAGTACCCGTGCCCGCGTCTTGCCGAGCAGGTCCGCGACGGCGCCCTCACGGTCCGGTCGCCGTACGACGAGTCCTGGCCGCGCAGCCTCGTGGCGTACTGGGTACACCAGGACCGGCGGCAGGTCCGGGTCGAGCAGCATCATCGGGTACTTCCAGCAGAAGAACGACGGCACCAGCCGCAGGCCGCGGCCGTTCAGGTACAGGTCGCGCTCGATGTGCGGCATGTCGACCGACAGCACCGGGACGTTCCAGCTGAGCGTGTGGTGAAGCTCTGGCAACAGTGACTCGAACCCGTTGTTTGCAACGGTTTCCGTGTACTTCGCGACCGCAGGCTCGACCGCGCCGGCGATCATCGGCATCTGCGGCGCGATCTTCGTCCGGTGGAACGACCGGAGCCCCTGCACGAGCCGTTTCATCGGACCGGTCTCGCCGGCCGCGAGCCGTCGCGTCCAGCCGGGCAGCCGTACGCTGTCGGACAGTTGCCGTAGCTCCGTCGTCAGTCGCACGGTCGAAGTCGCGGCGACCGCGTTCAGCCCCGCTTCGAGTCCACCCGCCGCCGCCCCAGGCGTCATGAAGTCCGGCGAGTACCCGACCGGTGGCGCGAGCGCGAGCAGGTCCTGCTCGAGCGTCGTCAGCCGCGCCCGGGCCCGTTCCCGCCAGGTCCCGAACGTCTCCGGTTCGTCGTCGCCTTGCAGGACATGGAGGCCCAGCAGGACCTCCCACAACGGATCCGGCTGCCGCGCAATCGTCGTCCTGGCCAGATCCGCGCAGTCGAAATGAATGCGAAACACCACGAGCCCTCCCCCGAGGAAAGTCGCCCGCTGTGGTTTACGAACGACCCCGGTGACTCTAACAGTCGCCGGGGTCACCCAGTGTTACTCCCATTCGATGGTGCCCGGGGGCTTGCTGGTGACGTCGAGGGTGACCCGGTTGATCTCGTCGACCTCGTTGGTGATGCGGGTCGAGATGCGTTCGATCACGTCGTACGGCAGCCGGGCCCAGTCCGCGGTCATCGCGTCCTCGCTGGTGACCGGACGCAGGACGACCGGGTGACCGTACGTACGGCCGTCGCCCTGGACGCCGACCGAGCGTACGTCGGCGAGCAGGACGACCGGGAACTGCCAGATGTCCCGGTCGAGCCCGGCCGCGGTCAGCTCGTTGCGGGCGATCAGGTCCGCGGCGCGGAGGATGTCCAGGCGCTCGCGGGTCACCTCGCCGATGATCCGGATGCCCAGGCCCGGGCCCGGGAACGGGTGCCGGTAGACCATCGTCTCCGGCAGGCCGACCGCGAGGCCGAGCTCACGGACCTCGTCCTTGAACAGCGTCCGGAGCGGCTCGATCAGGCTGAACTGCATGTCGTCCGGCAGGCCGCCGACGTTGTGGTGGGACTTGATGTTCGCCGTACCGGCGCCACCGCCGGACTCGACGACGTCCGGGTACAGCGTGCCCTGGACGAGGAACTCGATGTGCCGCTCGGCGTCCACCTTGCGCGCGGTCGCCTCGAAGGTGCGGATGAACTCGCGGCCGATGATCTTGCGCTTCTGCTCCGGGTCGGTGACGCCGGCGAGCGCGGTCAGGAACTGGTCCGACGCGTCGATCGACTCCAGCCGGATCCCGATCGCGGCGGCGAAGTCCTTCTCGATCTGCTCGGACTCGCCAGCCCGCTGCAGACCGTGGTCGACGTACACACAGGTCAGCTGGTCGCCGATCGCCTTGTGCACCAGGGCGGCCGCGACCGCGGAGTCGACGCCGCCGGACAGCGCGCACAGTACCTGCTTGTCGCCGACCTGCTCGCGGATCAGCGCGACCTGCTCCTCGACCACGTTCGTCGTCGTCCAGTCGCCCGTACAGCCGGCGATCTCGTACAGGAAGTGCTCCAGCACGGTCTGCCCGGCCTGCGAGTGCAGGACCTCCGGGTGCCACTGCACCCCGGCGAGCTTGCGGTCCAGGTCCTCGAACGCCGCGACCGGCGCACCCTCGGACCCGGCGAGTACCGCGAAGCCGGCGGGCGGGGCGTGGACGGCGTCACCGTGTGACATCCAGACGTTCAGGTCCTCGGGGATGCCCGCGAGCAGCGTCCCGGCCGTGCTGACGGTGACGGGCGTACGGCCGAACTCCCGCAGCCCGGTCCGGCGCACCTCGCCGCCGAGCGTCTGCGCCATCGCCTGGAACCCGTAGCAGATCCCGAACGCCGGAACGCCCGCGTCGAACAGTCCGGAGTCGACCCGCGGCGCACCCTCGGCGTACACCGACTGCGGCCCGCCGGACAGGATGATCGCCTTCGGCCCCTTCGCCAGCATCTCCTCGACCGGCATCGAGTGCGGCACGATCTCGGAGTACACCTTCGCCTCACGCACCCGCCGCGCGATCAACTGCGCGTACTGCGCCCCGAAGTCGACAACCAGAACCAGCTCATGTTCCGCCACGCCCAAAGCCTATCGGTGCAGGTCAGCCGGGCTGTAATCCACCGGACCAGCACCGTCCGGCAACGCCTCACTGGTCACCTCCAGCCCCGGAAACCGCCGCCGCATCTTAGCCTCGTACCGCACCGCGGCCGCGTCGTCACCGATGTACTCGGAGATCCGGTGCGGGCCGAACCACAGCCGCACCCGGTACCGGCAGGTTGTACTCACGAGACGCGACGCTAGTGGCGTCAGTTGTCGCCGGTGTTACCGTCCGTTACAGCCCGGAGACGCTTCGGCGCCCGGAACGAGAGCAGCTCGATCATCGGCGGCTCCTCCACCAGGCGGATCCGGCCCAGCAGCTCATGAGCGCACTCCAGCGCCACTCGAGCCTCCAGGCGGGTGAGGGTGGCGCCTAGGCAGCGGTGGATTCCTTGGCCGAAGGCTAGGTCGGCGGGGCCGCCTTGGTTGGTGAGGGTGAGGAGGAGGGGGGCTTGGGCGGGGAGGGTGGTTGTGCCGAGGGTGGTGGGGGTGGCGGTCACGCGGCGCCAGGTGGGGACTGAGGAGGAGGTGCGGAGTACGTGTTCCACCAGGTCGGCGGGGGTGAGCTGGGTGCCCAGGGCCTGGAGGAAGGCGGTGGAGATCAGTTGGGTGGTGGTTTCCTGGCCGGCGATGAGGAGGAAGTAGCCCACGGCGCAGACCTCTTCGTCGGTGAGGCCCAGCTGGACCAGGACGCCGAAGAGGTCGGTGGTGGGGGTTCGGCGGGCAGCCGTAGTACGGGCGCGGAGCCAGGCGTAGAACTCGGCCGCGCTGTGGGCCAGTTCCAGCTGGCGGTCCTCGTCGGGCGTACCCCAGAAGAGCTCCAGGGAGTCGAGGCTCCAGGCTTTCAGGGCCGGTACGTCGACGTGCTCGAGGCCGAGCAGGTGGAGCAGTACGAGCGCGGGCGGCTCGGCGGCGATCGCCTGGACAAGGTCGACCTCCGCACCGGTCGCGAGCGCGGCTTCGGCGGCCGTGACGCGGGCTGTGTTGAGTTCGCGGGCCAGCGGTTCGACGGCGGCGACCCGCGCCGGGCTGAAGAACCGTGCTACGGCGGCCCGGATCGGGCGGTGTGACGTACCGGCGTTGTTCGCCAGCGTCGGCGGCAGCGCGAACCCGACCGCCGACAGCACCCGGAGCGCCTTCACCGACAACGGCGTATGAGCCAGTACGGCGTTGTCCGGCCGGAACGTCTCCGGCTGCAGCAGCACCTCCCGCACCACCGCGGGATCGTCGACCACCCAGTATCCGAGCTCGGTGTCGAACCGAGCCGGACATCCATTCACTCGAACCAGCCGGGGGCTGCGGAGCGGAACTCCTCCCGCGAGAGCTTGCCTGCGTCGGCGGGGATCCTGCCGAGGATGGCCGCGCCGGACGTCGTCGGCAGGTCTTCGAGGTTGCAGCGTTCGGCCAGGTCGGGCGCTGCCGGCCACGAGCCGATGACGAGGCCCTCGACCGGGAGGCCGCGGGATCGCAGCGCAGCCACGGTCAGGCCGGTGTGGTTCAGGGTGCCGAGGCCGGCCCGGGCGACGACGACGAAGCGGAACGGTTGGGTCAGGTGTTCCGCGAGGTCGGCCAGGTTGTTGCCGTCGGCATCCAGTCCGACGAGGAGGCCGCCGGCGCCCTCGACCAGCACCGTGTCGTACGTACGGGCCAGTTCGTCGATCGACGCGGCGCACTCCTCCACCGACGGCAGCTTGATCCCGGCGCGGCGGGCCGCCGTCGTCGGCGCGAGCGGTTCGGGCAGCCGCACGCCTTCGTGCAGGGTGGTCACGCCGCTGAGCCGCTCGACCTCCGCGAGGTCGCCCGGCTCGTCCGGCGCCACGCCGGTCTGGGCCGGCTTGACCACCGCGACCGACTCCCCGGCAAGCACCGCAAGCGCCGCGGTGACGACCGTCTTACCGATATCGGTGTCCGTACCGGTGACGAATGTGATCATGAAACCTGACCGATCGCGTCGACGATCACGGCGGACGCGTGATCGAGGTCCGTTGCTGACAATCCGGCGTGGGCGGTGAGACGGAGGCGGCTGATGCCGTCGGGGGTCGACGGTGGGCGGAAGCTGCCGACCCGGGCACCGTTCTCGAAGCACAACTCGGCGGCGGCCACCGCCTCGCGGGGTCCCGGCATCGGGATCGAGACAACCGGGCCGGCGGCGGGCGGGACACCGGTCGCCTCGGCAAGGCGGGCCGTCGCGGCGTGGATGCGGGACGGGCGGTCGGGCTCGGCCGCGAGGACGTGCAGCGCGGCGAGCGCGGCCGCGCAGGCGGCCGGGTTGAGGCCGGTGTCGTAGATGAACGGCCGCGACCGGTTGATCAGGTGGTCACGCAACAACGACGGCCCGAGTACGACGCCGCCTTGGGAGGCCATCGCCTTGGACAGCGTCATCGTCACGATCACGTGGTCGAGGCCGGCCAGCCCCAACGCGTGGACCGAACCATGGCCGCCGCCGGTGACACCCAACCCGTGCGCCTCGTCGACGAGCAGTACGGCGTCGTACGCCGCGGCCGTCGCCGCCAGCGCGGTCAACGGAGCCTCGTCGCTGAGCACGGAGAAGACCGACTCGGTCATCACCACCGCGTGCGGCTCGTTGCGTTCGGCAAGGAGTTTCTCGACGACGGTGACGTCGTTGTGCGGGAAGACCTCGACGCGGGACCGGGACAGCCGGCACGCGTCGACGAGCGAGGCGTGGATGTGTTCGTCGGAGATCAGCAGCGTGCCGGGGCCGCCGAGCGCGGTGACCACGCCGAGGTTCGCGAGGTACCCGGACGAGAACGCGAGCGCCGACTCCTGCCCGGCGTACGCCGCCAGCGCGGACTCGAGCTGCTCGTGGAGTTCCGTCGTACCGGTGACCAGCCGGGACGCCGTCGATCCGGTCCCCCAGGTCCGTACGGCGTCCGCTGCGGCCGCCACGACCCGCGGATCGCGGGCCAGGCCGAGGTAGTCGTTGCCGGCGAGGTCGATCAGGTCGTCGCCGGCCACGCGCGGCCGCAGCCGCCGGGTGAGACCGCGCGACTCCAGCGCCGCGGCCTTCGGAGCGATCCAGTCCTCGAGCATCACCATCCACCTCCCAGCCGCAGACCACGTCCCGCACGGCGCCGCCCGACTCTCGTGGCCGTGAACAGGAACCGGTGCCGTTGCACCAGCAATACCTTGTTCACGGCCCCCGCCACGCGGGTCCGGCCCCCAATTCCGGCCATCATCCGGCCTCCTCGACCGCGCCGGTGATCGCCGCCGCGATGGTGGCGATCTCGTCGTCGGTGCAGATGTACGGCGGCATCGTGTAGACGAGGTCCCGGAACGGCCGCACCCACACACCGCGCCGCAAAGCCGCGGCCGTCATCGTTGGCAGGTCCACCGGTCCACCCAGTTGTACGACACCGACCGCGCCGATCACCCGTACGTCCTTCACCCCAGGCAACTCCCGCGCCGCGCGCAGACCGGACGCAAGCCCCGCAGAGATAGCGTCGACCCGAGCAACCCAGTCCTGGGACAGCAGAAGGTCCAGTGATGCCAGGGCGACCGCACAAGCCAGGGGGTTGGCCATGAAGGTGGGGCCGTGCATCAGGGCGCCGCCCGGGCCGTTCGAAACCGTGGCAGCGACGTCCGTCGTACACAACATCGCGGCCAGCGTGAGGTAGCCGCCGGTCAGCGCCTTGCCGACACAGAGGATGTCGGGATCGACGCCTGCGTGCTCGGAGGCGAACAACGTACCGGTCCGGCCGAAGCCCGTCGCGATCTCGTCGAAGATCAGGAGGAAGCCGTGGCGGTCGGCCAGTTCGCGGAGTACCTGCAGGCAGGCGGGGCTGTACGGGTACATGCCGCCGGCGCCTTGCAGCACGGGCTCGACGATGATGGCGGCGACCTCGTTCGAATGCTCAGCAGCCAGTGCGGACATTGCCTCGGCCCAGGACAGTAGTTCGGGGTCATCCGCAGGGCGGTTGAAGTCGGCCGGGGGTTGCGGCCCGAAGACTTGCTCCTTCAGCGCGCCGGTGAACAGGGAGTGCATGCCGTTGACGGGATCGCACACGCTCATCGGGGAGAAGGTGTCGCCGTGGTACCCGCCGCGGACGGTCAGCATCCGGGTCCGTCCGACCCGCCCGCGCGCGACCTGGTACTGCAGCGCCAGCTTGATCGCGACCTCGACCGACACCGACCCCGAGTCGCAGAAGAACACGTGCCGCAGCGGGTCCGGCGTGATCTCGACCAGCCGTTCCGCGAGCCGGATCGCCGGTTCGTGGGTGAGCCCACCGAACATCACGTGGCTGAACGAGTCGACCTGTTCCTTCAGCGCGGCGTCGAGCACCGGATGACGGTAGCCGTGGATCATGCACCACCACGACGACATCGCGTCGATCGCCTCGACTCCGCCGTCGAACTGCAGCCGTACGCCGGAAGCACCCGTGACGAGTCGCACCGGCGACGGCGAGCTCAGCGACGAGTACGGATGCCAGAGCAACTCGGCGTCCCGGGCCAGCAGATCGGACATCAGGACACAACCTCACCGTGGACCGAGCCATGGACCGAGCACCGAGCGCTCCAGCCCATCGGATGCACCTGGACGATCATCCGCCGCCGGCACTCCGTGCAGTACCGCGGCGGCTCCAGCACCAGCGCCCGTACGCACGCCTCGTGCCGCCCCTCCTCGCCACATCGCCCGCAGTACGTCATAGCGTCTTCTGCAGCTCCTTGACCGGCATCTTCAGCTCGGCGAGCAGGTCGAGGTCGGCGGTCGCCGGGCGGCCGAGGGTGGTCAGGTAGTTGCCGACGATGACCGCGTTGATGCCGCCGAGCAGGCCGTCGCGGGTGCCCAGGTCGCCGAGGGTCAGCTCGCGGCCGCCGGCGTACCGCAGGACCGTCCGCGGCATCGCCAGCCGGAACGCGGCGATCGTCCGCAGCGCGTCCTTGCCGTCCATCACCTCGAGGTCGCCGAACGGCGTGCCCGGGCGCGGGTTGAGGAAGTTCAGCGGGACCTCGTGCGGGTCGAGCTCGGCCAGCTGCGCGGCCAGCTCGGCGCGCTGCTCCAGGCTCTCGCCCATCCCGACCAGCCCGCCGCAGCACAGCTCCATGCCGGACTCGCGCACCATCAGGCAGGTCTCCCACCGCTCCTCGAACGAGTGCGTGGTGACGACGTCGCCGAAGTACGACCGGGCCGACTCGAGGTTGTGGTTGTACCGGTGCACGCCCCACGACTTCAGCTCGTCCACCTGTGCCTGGGTGAGCATGCCGAGCGAGCAGGCGATGTTGATGTCGACCTCGGCGTTGATCGCGTCGATCCCGGCCTTCACCTGGGACATCAGCCGCTCGTCCGGCCCACGCACGGCGGCCACGATGCAGAACTCGGTCGCGCCGGTCTTCGCGGTCTCCTTGGCCGCCTCGACCAGCTCCGGGATGTTCAGCCAGACCGCGCGGACCGGTGAGGTGAACTGGCCGGACTGCGAGCAGAAGTGACAGTCCTCGGGACAGCCGCCGGTCTTCAGCGAGATGATCCCCTCGACCTCGACCTCCTCGCCGCACCACTTCACCCGTACGTCGTGCGCCAGCGCGAGCAATTCCGGCAGTCGCTCGTCGGGCAGTCCGAGAACCTCGACCAATTGCTCCTGGCTCAGCCCGACGCCCTGCTCCAGAACCTGCTCACGTGCCACGTCCAGGATCTCAGTCATGCTTCCCCTGCCTCATCAGAACGGTCGGGCTCACACTAAGCGAGGCGGGCGGGCCGGTACTGCGGCGGGCGTCACGTGGAACACATCCGGCCGGAGTGCCTCACCGCCACTCTCCGCACTTCCCGGAAAAAGTTTCTGGATTTTTCCGCGGAACCTCGTAACCCCCCGTAGAGGGGCTCGTTGATGTGTGCAGAGGCGGTTACCGCAAGGAAGACCGCCACCCGATTACCAAGAGCGACGGAAGCTGTTCATTACGATCAGCACGCAGAGTGGTCACAAGGCCCGAAGCTCGCGGAAATCGGAGGTAAGGTAGTGACCAAGAGCTCGGGTCGCCAGCTGTGGTTGGTGACCCGATCCCAAAGCGCCGGGCGCCTCACCCCGGCTTGAGTGGGTCCCTCGGGAAACGATTTGGGCGGAAACGTTCCCGAGGGACCTGCTCCCTTTCTGGAGCATTACCAAAGCCTCAGCAAACTTACTGCTGAGGCTTTTTCATTTGCCTCGGAATTCCGCGTTCTGTTACGACTCCGTCACAGACTGCTTCGGGAAAATCGGGAGCCGCAACGCCCCCGGAGCATCTTCCGGTACGACCGGACGCGCGGGCTTGACCGGCTGGATCCGCTGGTACGCCGTACCGACCGCCGGTCGTGGGTCGTCGGCGCCCTTGTTCGGCCAGAACGACAGCGCCCGCTCCGCCTGCGCGGTGATCGTCAACGACGGGTTGACGCCGAGGTTCGCGGAGATCGTCGAGCCGTCGACGATGTGCAGGCCGTCGTACCCGTAGACCCGGTGGTACGGATCCACCACGCCCGTCGACGCGTCGGAGCCGATCGCGCAGCCGCCGATGAAGTGCGCGGTCATCGGTACGTTGAACGGCTCGCCGATCGTGCCACCCGGGGTGCCGTTCATCAGCTTGGCCATCCGCCGGACGACCTGGTTCGCGACCGGGATCCAGGACGGGTTCGGGGCGCCGTGGCCCTGCTTGGACGTCAGCTTCCAGCGGCCGAGCCGGTCCCGCTTGCCGTACGTCGTGATCGAGTTGTCCGCGGTCTGCATCACCAGTGCGATCACGGTCCGCTCGGACCAGTGTTTCAGGTCGTACAGCCGGCGGATGTTCTTCCGCTGCACCCCGAGCTCGCGCAACCAGGTCCGCCACCGCGGCCGGTCGCCGTCGCCGTCGGTCAGCACGGTCTGCAGCAGCGACATCGCGTTGCTGCCCTTCCCGTACCGGACCGGCTCGATGTGGGTGATGTCGTCCGGGTGGAACGACGACGTGATCGCGACACCGCGCGTGTAGTCGACGCCGGTCTCCCGCGAGATCGCGCCGAGCAGCGACTCGGAGTTCGTCCGGGTCAGCACACCGAGACGGTCCGACAGCTTCGGCAGCTTGCCCTCGTCACGCAGCCGGTGCAGGAGTTTCGCCGTACCGAGTGCGGACGCCGCGAACACCACCTGCTGAGCGGTGAAGCGGCGCGTGGACTTCTTGTTCGACGTACGGCGGGTGTCGATCGCGTACCCGCCGCCTGACTCTTCGGGCAGCGGCTCGACCGAGGTGACCGTGGTCAGCGAGTACACCTCCGCGCCGGCCTTCTCGGCGAGGTAGAGGTAGTTCTTCGTCAGCGTGTTCTTCGCGTTGTGCCGGCAGCCCGTCATGCACTCGCCGCAGTCGATGCAGCCCGTCCGGCGAGGCCCGGCGCCGCCGAAGTACGGGTCATCGACCTCGACGCCGGGTTCGCCGAAGAACACGCCGACCGGCGTCGGGTGGAACGTCTCGCCGACGCCCATGTCCTCCGCGACCTGCTTCATCACCTTGTCGGCCGGCGTGAAGCCCGGGTACGTCGTGACGCCGAGCATCCGCTTCGCCTGGTCGTAGTACGGCGCGAGTTCGGCCTTCCAGTCGGTGATGTGCGACCAGGCGCGATCGGTGTAGAACGCGGGCAGCGGTTCGTACAGCGTGTTCGCGTACACCAGGCTGCCGCCGCCGACGCCCGCGCCGGACAGGATGATCACGTCCCGCAACGCGCTGATCCGCTGGATCCCGTACATGCCCAACTTCGGCGCGAAGAGAAACCGTTTGGTGTCCCACGAGTTCTTCGCGTACGACGCATCGTCGAACCGGGCACCGGCCTCCAGGACGGCGACCCGGTACCCTTTCTCGGTCAGCCGCAGCGCCGACACCGACCCACCGAAGCCGGACCCGATGACGACGACGTCGTAGTCGAACGTCATGGGCGGCCGATCTTCTTCAGCACCCGCAGCGCGCCGGTCATCAGCTTGGCGAACTTCTCGTCCGAGATGCCGTGCGAGGCTGCGATCGGGATCAGCCGCTGGGTCGCGATCGCCTGCGGTTCGACGTACCGGCGGATGCCCTCGACGCCCTGCCGCCGGCCGAGGCCGGACGACCGCATCCCGCCCATCGGGGTGTCGATCGACCCGAACGTCGCGCCGTACCCCTCGTTGACGTTGACCGTACCGGCCATCAGCTGCGCGGCGACCGCGCGGCCGCGGCGGCCGTCCCGGGTCCAGACGCTCGCGTTCAGGCCGTACTCGCCCTCGTTCGCGCGCTGCACCGCCTCGGACTCGTCGGAGAACCGGTAGATCGAGACGACCGGCCCGAACGTCTCGTTGTCGAAGCACTCCATCGCCGGGGTGACACCGGACAGCACGGTCGGCTCGTAGAACAGCTCGCCGATGTCCGGGCGCGGCTTGCCGCCGGCCAGCACGGTGGCGCCCTTCTCCCTCGCGTCTTCCACGTGCCGGGTGACCGTCTCGAGCTGGGCCTTCGAGATCAGCGAGCCCATGTCGACGTCCCAGCCGGTGCCCGCGGACAGCCTGAGCTTCTTCACCCGGTCGACGAACGCGGTGACGAACGCGTCGTACACCTGGTCGGCGACGTACAGGCGTTCCATCGAGACGCACAGCTGGCCGGCGTTCGCGAAGCAGGCGCGGACGGCGCCCTCGGCGGCGCGGTTGATGTCGGCGTCCCGCAGTACCAGCATCGGGTTCTTGCCGCCGAGCTCGAGACTGCAGCCGATCAGGCGCTCACCGGCCTGCTTCGCGACCAGCCGACCGGTCTTCGTCGAGCCGGTGAAGCAGATGTAGTCGGCGTTCTGGATCAGCGCGCCGCCGACCGTCGGGCCGTCGCCGTTCACCGCGAGCCACGCCTCGCGCGGGAGGCCGGCCTCGTACAGCAGCTCGATGCCGCGCAGTGCGGTCAGCGGGGTCTGGCTGTCGGGTTTGTGGACGATCGTGTTGCCGGCCAGGATCGCGGGCAGGCCGTCCGAGATCGCCATCGTCAACGGGTAGTTCCACGGCGAGATGATGCCGACGACGCCCTTCGGGACGAAGCGTTCCTCGGCCCGGGTCAGCAGCGGGAAGATCCCGAGCTTGCGCCGCGGCTCGAGCAGCTCGAACGCCTTGCGGCCGTAGTACCGCGCGGTCAGCGCGACATGCGCCAGCTCCTCGAAGGCCTGCTTCCGCGCCTTGCCGGACTCGCGGATGATCAGGTCGACCAGCTCGTGCCGGTGGTCGAGGACCAGGTCGTGGTACCGCAGCAGGATCGCGGCGCGCTCCTCGAGCGGCACCCGGCGCCAGGTCGCTTGCGTCTTCCGGGCCGCGCGAACCGCCGCGACCACGTCGTCCTCGCTGGAGGTCGGCAGGTCCGCGATCGGCTGCCCGGTGGCCGGTGCGTACGACGTCCGGGTGCCGGCGGTGGCCCGCAGCAACCCCGACAACCGGCGGATGACCGACTGGTCGGTCGCGTACGACGCGGTCGGGTCGAGCTCCGGATCCGCGGGAATCGACGTCTGCTCGCTCATAACCTGAAGGCTACCTGCCGGTAATAGCGGCTGTCAGTATCAGAGAATGGTTAAGCTGATCCGCTGATACAGGTGAAGGGGTGGAACGTACAGATGGTGGACAGCGGGGGGCTCTGGACGCCTCCTGAGGACGAGCTCGGTGAGGCACTGCAGACCGCCCAGGTGCTGATCGAAGAGGGCCGTGCCGACGAGGCCGGGCCGTACCAGCAGCGGGTCATCGAGCTGGCCAGGGAGCGTGCCGAAGCGCGCCCGAACCACTACGAGGCCAAACACCTGATGGCCGCGACGCAATACGAGCTGGCCGGGTCGCTGAACGCATCCGGACGGCACGAGGAAGCGCTGACCGCGCTGCACGAGGCACAGCTGGGCTATACCGAACTGCAGGACGCAGGCGTACTCGATGCCACCTGCTTCCTTGCCGATGTCCGCGCGCGCCGCGCCATGACGCAGGCACACCGCGGCCACGGGGCAACCGCCGTACTCGAGATGGACGGCGCAGTGATCGCGTACGGCCAGCTGGTCGGCGGTGAGGACGGACTCAAGCATCAGCCGGACTTCGCGCGGGTGCTCGCGATGAACGCGCTGATCCTGCGCCGGTACGGCGACCCCGCGCTCGCGGTCGCCTCCGCCGACGCGGCGACGCAGTTGTTCCTGCAGCTCGCGGACCAGATCAACGAGAGCCCGCAGTCGCTGTCGTACGCCCGCTACCTGTGCACGGCTACCGCGGTGTCGGCCGACGTCCACGCTGCCGAGGGCCGGATGGACCTCGCGCTCGAGGCGGACGAGATCGGGCTGACCACCGCCGACACGCTCGCCGACTCGGACTCCGCGACCGACATGCGTACGCTCGTCGCTGCGCTGGTCCGCAAGGGCAAGCACCTCGGCAGCATCGGCCGTCTCGAAGGCGAGGCCTGCCTGCGGACGGCGTACGACACCGATGCCGAGACCGCGACGCGCGTCGTCGAGGAGCTCGACCGGGGGCTGCCGCTGACGCTGGTCGCGGCGCTGGAGAACGCCGAGATCAAGCTCGGGCCGTTCGAGCAGTACCACCGGCTGGTCGCACTGAGCGAGCCCGCGCCGGGGATGACGCTGGCGACTGTCTCCGGTCGCACCGACCCGGAGTCCGCGGCGGTCCGCGCGACCGAGCTCGCCGAACTCGTCCGGCCGTTGCTGCCGCTGGACGGCGAAACCGCGCTGACCCTCGGGCTGGAGGCGCACTACCTGTTCGCGATCTCCTCCGAGCGCGAGTCGCACAAGATGCGGTTCCAGACCGCGACGTACGTACCGATCTGGGCGCAGCTGCTGCTGGACGTCTCCGAGGCGTACTTCCAGGCCGGCCGGATGGAGATCGCGCTCGACGTCGGCGGCTGGTGCGCCGAGGTGGCGACCGCGCTGATCCCGTACGCCGACGACAACGCGAAGATGAAGGACCTGGCCGGCGCCTGCTACCGGCACCACGGCAACCTGCTCGCGGCGACCGGCGACCTGGCGGCGTCGTACCACGCCCACGAGGCCGCGGAGCAACTCCAGCTCGGCCGCTGAGGCTCAGGCGTCGACGGCTCTGGCGTCGACGGCGCTGGCGTTGACGGCGTCGGGCGTTGACGGCGTCGGGCGTTGGAGGTCGGTAAGGCCGCAGCCGCTTGACGCCCGGTGCGCCCCGGCGGACGCTGACGCTTGGGAGGGGGTGCGGTCATGGATGTCGTGGAGTTGCACAACCGCACGGTCGCGAATTTCGCGGAGCTGGTCTCCGGGGTGGCGGTGGACCAGTGGTCGGCGCCGACCCCGTGCTCGGACTGGGACGTCCGGGCACTGGTGAACCATGTCGTCGGTGAGGAGCGCTGGGTCGTACCGCTGATGGAGGGCAAGACGATCGCCGAGGTCGGCGACACGCTCGACGGCGACCTGCTCGGGGACGACCCGGCCGGCGCGGCGTCGTCCGCGGCCGCGGAGGCAGCCGGCGCAGCGGCACTGCCGGTCGAGAAGGTGCACCTGTCGTACGGCGACGAGGACCCGGCCGAGTACCTGCGCCAGCTCGCGGCGGACCACCTGATCCACGGGTGGGACCTGGCCGTCGCGATCGGCGTACCGCCACGGATGGAGCCCGAACTCGTGACCGAGGTCGGAACGTGGTTCGCGCAGCGCGAGGAGCTCTACCGTTCGGTCGGCGTCATCGGCGACCACATCGACGGCTACACCGAACCGGCCGACGCGCTGATCGCCGCCTCCGGCCGCGACCCGCACTGGAGTCCCGCCTAGGAATCCCTAGAGGCTCAGGTGTCCTGGACGTCGGTGCGGAGCGCGCCGACGAACAGGCCGGCCTCGGCTTCGGTCATGCCGGTCTCGGAGACGACCAGCGCGGTCGCCTGGTGCAGCTCGCCGGCCGCCTTCAGGGCACGCGTGCGCTCGGCCAGGTTCGTACCGGGCCGGCGGACCAGCGGCGTGCCGGTCGTCGGCGGCACGTAGCGGCCGAGCCGGATGTCCTCGACCAGCTCCTTGGAGTCCTTCAGACCGAGGCCGGTACGGTCACGGATGAGCGCGACCGCGTGCACGACCTTCTTCGTGGTGATCAGGAACCGCACCTGGTCCACGTCGTCGGGGGACAGCTGACCTCGCGCCGCGGCGAGGGCAACATTGTCCGTGTCCTGGCTGCTGGTCCGTCGGCTGAACAATCCCATGCCGCAATCCTTCCAGAACCTTTCAAGCCGCGCGGCTCCACTCAGCCTGTGAGCAACCGCAGCATGTCGCGCCAGGCGAGCTCGCCCAGCTCGCGGTCGGCCGCCTCCGAACCGCCGCGGGCCATCCGTTGCCCGCCCGTCTTCGGCTGCTCGCCCGGGAAGAGCGGACGATGCCCGGCCGCCGCGACCGTGATCGTCCGGGTCGGCAGGTCTTCGCGCGCCTCGGCGATCTCCTCGGCGAAGTCGGCCGACGGCCAGACCCGGTCGTCGCCGCCCGCGACCAGCAGCAGCTCACCCGCGAACCGCTCGGCCGGGATCCGCGCGGTGTCCGCGTCGGCGCCGTACGCCCGCAGGCTCTGCCGGTAGAACTCCGTGTAGCTCGGCGGGTCGTCGTCCGGCTCCCAGCCGAGATCGAACGGTACGTACGGCAGCGGCTGGTCCTTCCACGTCCACGCCGACGTCTGCAGCTCGTCCTCGATCCACGGCCAGACGTACGCGCTCGGCGAGATCGCCACCACGGCATCGATGCGCGGGTCGACGGTACCGAGCAGCAACGCCGCCTCGGCACCCCGGGAGACGCCGATCACCACGATCCGGTCGTTCCGCGCGGTCAGGCCACCGAGCGGGAACGACTCCAGCGGGATCTGGCTGATCCGCCCGTCGAACCATCGCGGCGCGACCACGTCGTACCCCTCGGCCTCGAGCAACCGGGCACGCTCGAGATCCGGCGTACCACTCGAGCCGTGCAGGAGTAGTACGCCAGTGCTCAACCGACGACGACCTCGACCCGCTGGAACTCCTTCAGCTCCGTGTAGCCCGTCGTCGCCATCGCGCGCTTGAGGGCGCCGACCAGGTTCATCGTGCCGTCCGGGACCCAGGACGGGCCGAACAGGATCTGCTCCATCGTGCCGGTGACGCCGACCTCGACGCGCTCGCCACGGGGCAGGTCCTGGTGCCAGGCCTCGGCACCCCAGTGGTACCCGCCGCCGGGCGCGTCGCTGGCGCGGGCCAGCGGCGAACCGACCATCACCGCGTCGGCGCCGCACGCGATCGCCTTCGCCACGTCGCCGGACCGGCCGACCGAGCCGTCCGCGATGACGTGCACGTACCGACCGCCGGACTCGTCCATGTAGTCCCGCCGCGCCGCGGCGACGTCCGCGACGGCCGAAGCCATCGGCACGGCAACGCCGAGCACCTTGCGGGTGGTGTGCGCCGCGCCGCCTCCGAACCCGACGAGTACGCCGGCCGCGCCGGTCCGCATCAGGTGCAACGCCGCCTGGTGCGTCGCGCAGCCACCGACGATCACCGGGACGTCGAGGTCGTAGATGAACTGCTTCAGGTTCAGCGGCTCCGCCTGACCGGACACGTGCTCGGCGGACACCGTCGTACCGCGGATGACGAACAGGTCGACGCCCGCGTCCACGACATGCTTGGCGAACTGCTTGGTGCGCTGCGGCGACAGCGCCCCGGCCACGGTGACGCCGGAGTCGCGGATCTCCTGCACCCGCTGGGAGATCAGCTCTGGCTTGATCGGCGCCGCGTAGATCTCCTGCAGCCGGTGCGTCGCCTGCCGGCCGTCGAGGCTGATGATCTCCTCGAGCAGGCTCGACGGGTCCTCGTACCGGGTCCAGAGGCCCTCGAGGTTGAGCACGCCGAGACCGCCGGCCTTGCCGATCGCGATCGCGGTCGCCGGCGACATCACCGAGTCCATCGGCGCCGCCAGGATCGGCAGCTCGAACCGGTACGCGTCGATCTGCCAGGCGACCGAGACCTCCTCGGGATCCCGCGTCCGGCGCGACGGCACGATCGCGATGTCGTCGAACGCGTACGCCTGCCGGCCGCGCTTGGCCCGGCCGATCTCGATCTCGGTCATCTGGTGTTCCTTCGGTTGGCAGGCGGTGTCAGCGGCCGGAGTAGTTCGGGGCCTCGACCGTCATCTGGATGTCGTGCGGGTGGGACTCCTGGAGACCGGCGGAGGTGATCCGGACGAAGCGCCCGTTCTCCTGCAGCTCGGGGATCGTGCGGGCGCCGGTGTACCACATCGACTGGCGCAGGCCGCCGACCAGCTGGTGCGCGACCGCGGACAGCGGGCCGCGGTACGGCACCTGGCCCTCGACGCCCTCGGCGATCAGCTTCTCGTCGGTGCCGCCGTCGTGCTGGAAGTAGCGGTCCTTCGAGTACGACTTGCGCAGGCCGCCGGACGAGGACATCGCGCCGAGCGAACCCATCCCGCGGTACGCCTTGAACTGCTTGCCGTTGATGAACACCAGGTCGCCCGGCGACTCCTCGCAGCCGGCCAGCAGCGAGCCGAGCATGACCGTGTCCGCACCGGCGACGAGTGCCTTCGCGATGTCGCCCGAGTACTGCAGGCCGCCGTCGCCGATCACCGGGACACCGGCCGGCTTGCACGCCAGCGACGCCTCGTAGATCGCGGTCACCTGCGGAACGCCGACACCGGACACGACCCGGGTCGTACAGATCGAACCGGGACCGACGCCGACCTTCACGCCGTCCGCGCCCGCGTCGACCAGCGCCTGCGCGCCGGCCCGGGTGCCGACGTTGCCGCCGACGATGTCCACGCCGCGGGTCGCCGGGTCGGCCTTCAGCTTGCGGATGATCTCGATCTGCGCCTTGGAGTGCCCGTGCGCGGTGTCCACGACCAGCACGTCGACGCCGGCCTCGACCAGCGTCATGGCCCGCTTGTACGCCTCGCCGAAGAAGCCGATCGCGGCGCCGACCATCAGCCGGCCGGTGGCGTCCTTGGTGGACAGCGGGAACTTGTCGCGCTTGACGAAGTCCTTCAGCGTGATCAGGCCGGTGAGCTTGCCGGCGTCGTCGACCAGCGGCAGCTTCTCCACCTTGTGCTTGCTGAGCAGCGCCATCGCGTCGTCGGCGGCGATGCCCTGCTTGCCGGTGATCAGCGGCTGCTTGGTCATCACCTCGCGGACCGGCCGGGACAGGTCGGTCTCGAACCGCATGTCACGGTTGGTGACGATGCCGACCAGGACGCCGGCGTCGTCCACCACCGGGACACCGGAGATCCGGTACTGCCCGCAGAGCGCGTCGGCCTCGCCGATGCTGGCGTCCGGGCCGATCGTGATCGGCTGCGCGATCATCCCGGACTCGGAGCGCTTGACCAGGTCGACCTGCTGGGCCTGGTCCTCGATCGAGAGGTTGCGGTGCAGGACGCCGAGGCCACCCTGCCGGGCCATGGCGATCGCCATCCGGGCCTCGGTCACGGTGTCCATCGCGCTGGACACCAGCGGGATGTTCACCCAGACGTTGCGGCTGACCCGGGACCGGGTGACCGCCTCGGACGGGATGACGTCGGACTCGTTCGGCTGCAGCAGGACGTCGTCGAAGGTGAGGCCGAGGACGGCGAACTTGTCGGGAACTCCAGCGGGGGTGATGTCCATGGGGAAAACGAGCACCTTTGTACGGCGAGAACGGAACCCCATCCTATCCGCGCCCTTACCAGGCCCCGAATCCGCCGTCCACAGGCAACCGCCCGCCACGGATCCCGTGGCGGGCGGCCGGTGACCTGCTGGTTACTTCTTCGGATCGATCGGTGCGTTCAGGATGCCCAGGATGGTGAGCAGGCTGGCGTCGTCGGTCGAGCCGTGGGTCCGGGCGATCGCCGCGTGCTTACCCTCCGGGTACGCCCCGGTGGAGTGCTTGCCCTTGGCGTACGTCTTGCGGACCGAGCCCGTGTTCACCTTGCCGCTGGAGTGCTTCCCGGACTTCTCCGCCTTGCCCTTCGCCTTGCTGCCCGCGGTCTTCGCGGTGGCGTCGGGCCGTACGGCATCCGGCCGGACGGCCGGCGCGGGCTTGCCGAAGTACTGCTTGGCGCTGTCCAGCTCGGCCGGCGGCTCACCGGTCGGCGTCGGCAGGACGACCTGGGTCGCGACCGAGTCGAGTGTGACCTTGAGCAGGTCGTCGACGACGGACGGAACCGTCGTGGCGTCGCCTGCCGGCGTCTGGTCACCCGGCGTGGTCGTACCGGTGGTGCCGCCCGTGTCGCCGGTAGTGCCGGTGGTTCCGGTAGTGCCGGTGTCGCCGGTCGTGCCGCCGGCCGGCGGAGTGCCGGTGCCGTCGCCGGTCGGCGCGGTCGTGTCGCCCGCGGCCGGTACGCCGGTACCGTCGGTCGAACCTGCCGGAGCGTTCGGGTCGCCGGTCGGTGCGGTCGTCGGGTTGCCCGCACCCGGGGCGGCCGGCGTACCGCTGTCGGTCCCGTTGTCCACGGTCGCCGGCGGAGTCGTCGTACCCGTGGTCGGGTCCGACGGCGGCGGCGTCGTGGTCGTGCTCGTCGGGTCGCCGGTCGGCGTGGCCGGCGGCGGCTCGGTCGTCGTCGTGGCCGGCGGTTCCGTCGGAGTGCTGGGCGGCGGCTCCGTCGTCTTGGTGTCGTCCGGAGCCGTCGTGGTGGTGCCGGTCGGCTCCTCGGTCGTCTTGGTGGCGGTCGGCTCCTCCGTCTGGGCCGGCTCCGACGGGATGACGAAGTTCGTCACCAGCGGCTTCTCCGCGACCGGCGGCACCACCGCCGGCGGAGTGACGTCCTTCCGCGACTGCAGCGCGTCTGCCGGGTCGTCGCCGGAGTCGTCGGTGCCGAGCTGCCCGGACTTCGCCTTCTTCTCGAAGTCCTTGCCGACCTTGACGATCTTCGACCGGTCGACCACCGGCAGGCCGTCCAGGTCCTCCTTCGGGAAGCTGGTCTGCGGGCGGACCGCGTCGACCATCTTCTCGATGACCTTCTCGTACGGCGACAGCGGGTCACCGTTGACCGCGGCTGCCACCCCGGAGACCGACAGCGCGGCGACCGCGGCGACACCGATCGCCACACCACGGGTCGCCACCTTGCGGGCGAACGGGTCGGTGATCGGGCTCAGCGCGGCGCAACGCGCCAGGAAGCTCTCCGGATCGTCGATGGTTTCCACCGGGAGTTCGTCCTCGACCTCCACGGCCAGCCGTAGATCGGCCAGCAGCGCGAGGGCCGGGTCGTGTTCGCCCGCCGCACGGGCGGACTCCCCACCGGCGGCGAGCAGATCGAGCAGTGCGTCATCGGCCTCGATCGCGTCCAGGTCGAAACGGTCAGCCATGATGCCCCTCCCCTGCTGCTCCTCGTTCCAGCTGTGCTTCATGCCCCACAAACCCCCTGAGCGTGTTCAACGCCCGATGCTGTGCGACCCTCACCGCCCCCGGTGTCATCCCCAGTGCCCGGCCGGTCTCCTCGGCTGACATCCCCGCAACGACGCGAAGGCGCAGGATCTCCCGCAGTTTCTCCGGCAGCTTGTCCAGCAGTCCCATGATGTGCTGGACCTCGGACTGCCGAACTGCGCGCTCCTCCGGCGTCGGTGACTCGTCCGCGCCGTCCGGCAGGTCCGGCGTCGAGACGTCGGCGACCGCGAACGCACGCTGGGCATCGGCGACCTTGCGGGCCGCGATGCCGTAGACGAAAGCCTCGAAAGGCCTCCCCTCGTCACGATACCGGCCCAGCGCGCCGAACACCGCGACACAAACTTCTTGTGCGACGTCGTCGACCATGTCGGCGCCGCCGGGATAGGTCCACAAACGGGACCGTACGTAACGGTGCGCCACAGCGCGCACCCTTGTGAGCAGGTCGTTGAGAGCTGTGCGGTCCCCGTCGCCGGCCAGCGCGGCAAGATCCCTGAGCTCGACCCGGTCGTGGGTGTCAGGCACTTTGACCTCTGTCACCCCTCGCCCCCTCGTGTTCAGACCGGTCAGCCTGAAAGATGGTACGGCGCTCAATCTCAGTTGCCTAGTGGCAACTGGTGGTCAAGCGCATGTTTTCATCACGATCTGTGACTACTCACGAGTCAGGTCCGCAGGTGCGGCGAACCGGATCAGTTCCGAGGCGTATTCGCCGCCCCAGTCGATCGCGGTACGTCCCGTCTCCACCCACCCGGCGCGCCGATACAGCTGTACGGCAGGCCCGCGGTTGTCCACGACCTCCAGCGAAAGCTCCCGCCCCAGCCCCGCGGCAGTCACCACACAGTGCTCCAGCAACCCCCGCCCGATCCCCCGCCGAGCCACCCCCGGATCCACGAACAACCTCTCCACCTCAGCCCGCTCCCCCACAGCCGTCAGCACCACATGCCCCACCACGCGCCCACCGTCCACAGCAACCCAACACCCAAGAGCAGCCTCCGGTGTCAACCACTGTCCTGGGTCCGCGGGCCAGTTGATCGGATACCCGGCCAGTTCATGCACCGAACGCAGCAACTCCACACAAACAACCAGATCCGCCCCACACCGCTCCCGAATCAACACCCACCCATCCCACCAGACCTCCCCACCACCACCCCACCCGGCACAAGGACGAAGCCGCAGACCGGGGGACCGAGACGAGGACCGGAGCGGGAACCGGAGCGAGAACCGGAGCGAGAACCGAGGACCGAGGCGAGGTAATGGTGTCTGGCGACACGCAATTGCCTGTCCCCAGACACCAGCGCCTATCTCCAGACCCCGCGCGGGCGGCGTGGACCGCCGTACCAGAGCGTAGCGGCCTGGACCGCGACGCGGACTGGAAACAGGCAATGGTGTCTGGAGACATGCAATTGCCTATTCCCAGACACCATTGCCCGTCTCCAGACCCTGCGCAGGTCTGCAGCAGACGCCAACACCCGAGCACGGCGGCACGTACCGGCGTACCCGAGCCCAGCGCGGCGTACCGGCGTACCCGAGCCCAGCGCGGCGTACCGGCGTACCCGAGCCCAGCGCGGCGCACCGGCGTACCCGAGCCCAGCGCGGCGTACCGGCGTACCCGAGCCCAGCGCGGCGTACCGGCGTACCCGAGCCCAGAGGGGCGGACGGGCGTACTCGAGCACCGTGGCGGGTCGGCGTACCCGAGCGCGGCGGCGGGTCGGCGTACCCGAGCGCGGCGCGGCGTACCCGAAACTCCGGCGTGGACCGGCGTACCCGAGCCCGGCGCAGTGCGGCGTACCCGAACACCGCGGCGTGGACCGCGACGCGGACTGGAGACAGGTAATGGTGTCTGGAGACAGGCAATTGCCTATACCCAGACACCATTGCCTGTCTTCAGACCCTGCGCGGGTCCGGAGCAGACGCCAGCACCCGAGCATGGTGGCGCAACCCGGCGTACCCGAGCCCGGCAGGACGGACGGCGTACCCGAGCCCGGCGGGGCGGACGGGCGTACCCGAGCGCCGCGGCGGGGCGGGGCGGGGCGGGCGTACCCGGGCACCGCGTCGTGGACCGGCGTAGCTGAGCGCGGGGGCGGGATGGCGTGCTCGAGCCTGGCGGGGTGGAGCGGCGTGGCTGAACGGGCCGGCGTGGGGCGGCGGGGGTGGGTGGGCAGGGGTGGGGTGGTGGGGTGGGGTGGGCGGGGGTGTCCGGCTTGCAGCAGAGCACCGCCCGGCAGTGGGGCTGCCGGGCGGTGCTGGGTGTGTGCTGTCGAACTACTGCCTGAGGGTCAGTGGCCGTGGCCGTGGCCGTGGCCGGCTGCGGCGGGTTCCTCGTCCTCGGGCTTGTCGACCACCAGGGTCTCGGTGGTCAGCAGGAGCGCGGCGATCGAACCGGCGTTGGCGAGCGCGGAACGCGTCACCTTGACCGGGTCCAGTACGCCGCTACCGAGCAGGTCGCCGTACTCGCCGGTGGCCGCGTTGAAGCCGTTGCCGGACTCCAGCTCGGACACCTTGGCGACCACGACGTAGCCCTCGTAGCCGCCGTTCTCGGCGATCCAGCGCAGCGGCTCGACGACCGCCTTGCGGACGATCTTGACGCCGGAGAGCTCGTCGCCCTCCAGGTCCAGGCCGTTGTCCAGGACGGTGGCCGCGTGCACCAGGGCGGAGCCGCCGCCGGCGACGATGCCCTCCTCGATCGCGGCCCGGGTCGCGGACACCGCGTCCTCGATCCGGTGCTTCTTCTCCTTCAGCTCGACCTCGGTGGCCGCGCCGACCTTGATCACGCAGACGCCGCCGGCCAGCTTGGCCAGCCGCTCCTGCAGCTTCTCGCGGTCCCAGTCGGAGTCGGTGCGCTCGATCTCGGACTTGATCTGGTTGACCCGGCCCTCGATGTCCTCGGCCTTGCCGGAACCCTCGACGACGGTCGTGTTGTCCTTGGAGACGACGATCCGGCGAGCCGAACCGAGCACCTCGAGACCGACCTGGTCGAGCTTCAGCCCGACCTCGGGGGCCACGACCTGCGCGCCGGTGAGCGCGGCCAGGTCCTCCAGCATCGCCTTGCGGCGGTCACCGAAGCCCGGCGCCTTGACGGCGACCGAGGTGAAGTTGCCGCGGATCTTGTTGACCACCAAGGTCGACAGCGCCTCGGCCTCGACGTCCTCGGCGATGATCAGCAGCGTCTTGCCGGACTGCACGACCTTCTCCAGCAGCGGCAGCAGGTCCGCGATCGCGGAGATCTTGCCCTGGTGGATCAGGATGTACGGGTCCTCCAGCACCGCTTCGCCGGCCTCGGCGTCGGTGATGAAGTACGGCGAGATGTAGCCCTTGTCGAACTGCATACCCTCGGTGAACTCGAGCTCGGTCCCGAAGGTGTTCGACTCCTCGACGGTGATCACACCGTCCTTGCCGACCTTGTCGAACGCGTCCGCGATCAGCGCGCCGATCTCGGCGTCGCGGGCGGAGATGGTCGCGACGTGGGCCATGTCGCCCTTGTCGTCGACCGGCTTCGCGGTGTCCACCAGCTTGGCCGACACGGCCTCGACGGCCGCCTCGATACCGCGCTTGAGGCCCATCGGGTTGGCGCCGGCGGCGACCGCCCGCAGGCCCTCGTGCACCAGCGCCTGCGCCAGCACCGTCGCGGTGGTGGTGCCGTCACCGGCGATGTCGTTGGTCTTGGTGGCGACCTCCTTGGTGAGCTGCGCACCAAGGTTCTCGAACGGGTCGTCCAGCTCGACCTCACGGGCGACGGTGACACCGTCGTTGGTGATGGTCGGGGCGCCCCACTTCTTGTCCAGGACGACGTAGCGGCCCTTCGGGCCCAGCGTCACCTTCACCGTGTTCGCGAGCTTGTCGACGCCGCGCTCCAGCGCGCGCCGCGCGTTCTCGTCGAACTCGAGGATCTTCGGCATGAAGAAAACCAGTCCTTTTCTGAATATCTCTCGTTGCAGGCTCGAACTCCCGCTGTCCGGACCCACTCCGCCCCGGTGCCAGAGGCCCCGGGGCGGTGTCAGTCAGGAACAGCGGGCGGACGTCACTTGCTGACGACTGCGAGGATGTCGCGGGCGCCCAGGATCAGGTAGTCCTGGCCGTCGTACTTGACCTCGGTGCCGCCGTACTTGGAGTAGATGACCTTGTCGCCGACGGCGACGTCCAGCGGGACGCGGTTGCCGTTGTCGTCGATCCGGCCCGGGCCGACGGCGAGGATCTCGCCCTCCTGCGGCTTCTCCTTGGCGGTGTCCGGGATCACCAGACCGGACTTCGTGGTCTGCTCGGCTTCGAGCGGCGCGACGAGGACGCGGTCCTCGAGCGGCTTGATCGTGACCGACACTTGCTGACCTCCACGGTCGAATTCGCTTGTCTGTGGCATGTGGTCGCGCTCCCCTGCCGTCGCGGGGGTCAGAGGCCGGACCGCTGGCACCCTCACACCGAGAGTGCCAACACCGAATCTAGGCCGCGATTAGCACTCGGTCAACTCGAGTGCCAAACGAATCTCACCGTGAGGCGCACTGGTCCGAGTGACCACCTCAGTACAGAATGTTGCTATGCGGCTACCCAAGCTGTCCGGCAAGGCCCTCGTCGTGCTGGCGGGGGTCGGCGCAGTGGCTGTTGGGGCCGTCGCAGCCAACGCTTCGAAGCACGACTCCCCGCCCGCATCCGCCGCTCCAGCGCCGTCCAAGCCGCATGCGGACCAGCCCGTCTCCCACGACGCTACCGCGGCCGAGCTGAAGGCAGCCGCCGCGCTCCCCCAGTGCAGGTCTGCGAGGCTCGTACCGGTGAACCGCAGCTGGGGCATCCCGATGCCCTCCCTGCTCGGCAGCTCGAGCACCAACTGCAACCTGATGTACGGCGACGACCCGTACCGCGGCTCCAACCGGACAGGTGACCCGGAGACCGCCATCTTGGTACTGCAGCGCAATCTCAACTTCTGCTACGGCAGCAAGCTCGCTGTGGACGGCATCTACGGCAGCAAGACCCGCGCGGCGATCAAGGCGGTCCAGAGCAAGCACCACCTCGTGGTGGACGGCATCTACGGCCCGATGACCCGCTCCGCGATGAACTGGCGCCTGTACTCGATGGCGACCCGCAGCTGGAGCAGGAGCTGTTCCAGCCCCCTCTAAAGTTGCCAGGTGACTGTCACCGCGTTGCTGGACGGCCCGGGCGCCGAGGTGCTGGCCGCTGCCTGCGCCGAGTTTCGCCCGGGCAACGAGCTGCAACTGGTGGAGAAGCTAAGACGTCAGTACGACGCAACGCTTGTCACGGCTGCTGTCACGCAAGCATCGTTGCGCCACCGCGCCGTAGCTAAGTTCGGCTCGGACGCGGAGCGCATGTACTTCACCCCAGACGGCCTGGAACAAGCAACCCGCACCACAGTCGCGACGCACCGAGCCAGCCGCCTCGCAACGACGATACCTGGCGCCAGGGTGGTCGACCTGGGTTGCGGTATCGGCGGCGATCTCGTCACCGCGGCGCGCGCCGGCCTCCGTGTCACCGGCGTAGAACGCGACCCGGAGACGGCAGCCACCGCCCGCGCCAACCTGTCCGCACTGGGCCTGCCAGGAGACGTACTAGTAGGTGACGCCGAGTCCACGGACCTCACGCCGTACGACGTGGTCTTCGCGGACCCTGCTCGTCGTGCGGACGGGCGCCGGGTGTTCGACCACAACGCGTACTCGCCGCCGTGGTCCTTCGTCACCAGCCTTCTGGAACGGACCGCGTGCGTGAAGGTCGCCCCTGGTATCCCACACAACGCGATCCCCGACGGTGTGGAAGCAGAGTGGATCAGCGACGCCGGTGAGGTGAAGGAGGCCGCCCTGTGGTCAGGGCTGCTCTGCACAGGCATCTCTCGCCGCGCCACGTTGCTGCCGGGCGGAGCCACTGTCACGGACGCACCGGACGCCGACAGCGGTCCGGTAGGGCAGTACATCTACGAGCCGGACGGTGCTGTCGTCAGGGCCGGCCTGGTTACTGCAGTAGCTGCAGCGGTGCACGGCTGGCTGCTGGACCCGCGTATTGCCTACGTGACGGCTGCGAAGTACGTCGCGACTCCACTGGCCTCGTCGTACGAGGTCCTGGAAGAGCTGCCCTACAAGGAGAAAGCACTGCGCTCCTGGGTACGCACACACGACATCGGCACGTTGGAGATCAAGAAGCGTGGTGTCGACCTCGACCCGGCCCAGCTGCGCAAGAAGCTCGCACCCAAAGGTTCACAGCAGGCGACGCTGATTGTCACGCGGATCGGCCGGGACGCGGTCGCCTACTCCTGCCGCAGGGTGACGACGACCTTGCCGGTCGCCTGATCGTCCTCCATGTACTGGTGCGCTGCGGCGATCTCGTCCAGCTTGAACACCTGATCCACGTTCGGCCGGTAGACGCCTGCCTCGACCTCGTCGACGATCCGCTGCAGGACGTCCGACCGGCCCTTCATCGTTTCGCTGTGGAACGCGGTCAGCCGGGTCCCGGTCGGGATCATCGCGATCGGCTCGAACGCCTCGATCAGCCAGCCGCTGAGCGATCCGGCGACGCAGACGGTGCCACCTCGCCGTACGACCCGCAGCGAGTCCACCGCCGTCCGCGCGCCGACCAGATCGAGCACGTAGTCCGGCCCGTCCGGCCAGACCTCCAGCACAGATCCGTCGACCAGCACGTGATCGGCCGTGAGCGCCGCAGCCTTCCACGCCTGCCGTGTGGTCACCGCCGTCTCCACGCCGTGCCCGGCCGCGATCGCGGCAGCAGCCATCCCGACCGACGACGTACCGCCGCGGATCAGCAACCGCCCACCACGCTCGATCCCCAGCGCATCGAGCGCGCCCTGCGCGGTCAGGTAGGTCTCCGGCAAAGCCGCGAGCACCTCCCACGGCAACGCACTCGAGAGCGGCATCAACGTTGCGTTGGGCAACAATGCGTACTCCGCGTACCCACCGTCGTACGCCCGGCCCATCTCCCCCATCACCGCCGCGACCGTCGTCCCCTCCGGTACGGCGGGATCCGTCGAGACCTCGACCACCCCGACACACTCGATCCCGAGGACCCGCGGGAACACCACCGACGGCGAATGCCCCTGCCGGGTACGAAGCTCCGACCGGTTCAGCCCCGCGCCGTACACCCGGACCAGGCTCCACCCGTCCCGTACCGCCGGCACCGGCAGCTCCCGGATCTCCAGCACTTCCGGCCCACCCGCCCGTACACACACCGCCGCACGCATTGTCATGCGTTCACTGTCGCCGGAGAAGCTGGTGGCCGACCACCGATAGAATGCCAAGCTATGCCCATTGGCCGCCAACCTGTCCGATCGGAGCTCTTCCCGTCCGCGGGCGCTCACCAGTGGGAATCCGGCGGCATCAGCCCGGTCCACACCCACGACGAGGGACATCTGGTGTACGCGGCTCGCGGCGTGCTGTCCGTCCACACCGAGCGACGTACGTCGATCGTCCCGGCCAACCGCGTCGCCTGGACGCCGGCCGGAACCACTCACCACCATCGCGCGCACGGCGAGACCGACATGCGGATCGTCTTCCTGTCACCCGCGCTCTCACGGCACCTGCCCGACCGTCCTGCCGTCTTCCTCGCCTCCGGCCTGGCCCGCGAGGTCCTGCTCGCCCTCACGAGCCGCGAGCTCGAGACAACCGCTCGCGCCCGCCTGCACCGGGTGCTCGTCGACGAACTCGACGAAGCGACCGAGCAACCACTTCAACTGCCCGAACCGCAGGACGACCGCCTGCGCGCGATCGCCCGGCACCTGCACGACAACCCCGCCGACAACATGCCACTCGCCGACCTCGGCCGCCACGCCGGAGCCGGCGCCCGCACCCTCAGCCGCCTCATCCGCAACGAACTCGGCATGACCTACTACGAATGGCGCACCCAGCTCCGCGTCTACCACGCGCTCGTCCTGCTGGCCGCCGGTCACGACACCACGTACGTCGCGCACGCGTGCGGCTGGGCGAACCCGAGCGGTTTCATCACCGCGTTCGCCGCTATTGTCGGCACCACGCCCGGGCGGCATCGCGCACTTGCGCTCGACCCACATTCGAACATATGATCGATCTCGCGTGCGGGTCTCCGGGCGACTTGCCGACGAGCGAGGTGCTGCGCTCGTTGCCGCGCTCCCCGGAGACCCGCCACTAATCTGTCACCGTTCGTTCACCTGGGTCGGCGAGGCTGAGCGTGGAATCGGTTGGCCGCTGACCGTTCGCCTGGGGAGCAAGCGGTGCGCATCACCCCCAGGCCTCTGCCCGCCACTGTTCCTTCACCGGCAGCCGCAGCCGTGCCGCCGCGATCCCGGCCACCGCCAACACCACCTGGACGCCCACCGGCGCCACCCCCGCACCCGTCGGCTCCTCCCGACCCCCCGTCGGCGCCGTCCGCGCGCCCGTCGGCTCCTTCCGACCCGCCGTCGGCGCCGTCCGCGCCTCCGTCGCCGGCAAGTGCTCGTCGTCGCCGCCGGTCGCGGCCCCGCGCACGAACTCGCCTACCAGGCGGTTCCAGTCGCTCGGCCGGCGCAGCATCGCATGCCTTTCTCCGGCCAGCGAGTACGTCGTCACCGGCACCCCGGTCGCCCGCAGCCGCTCGGCGTACGCCGCCGTACCCGCCGGATCCGTGATTGTGTCGTCAACCCCGTGTACGAAGGTCACCGGCGGACGGAGCGCGACGAGCGGCTCGTCGGCGGGCAGCCACGGCGCCAACGCGAGCACGCCCGCCACCCGCGCGTGATCACCGGCCGCAACCACCGCTCGGCCGCCCATCGAATGCCCGATCAACAGCACCCGCTCGTACGGCAACTCGTCGAGCACCGCACGCAGGTCGACCGCCGGATCGCCGTCGTCGTTCCAGCCGCGGAAGCGGTACCGGGCGAACCCGATCGCGGCGTCCGGTGCGGCCGACCGTGCCACCGCCGCGAACGGCCACATCCGCAGCAACGCGGGCCGCCACAGATGCGGCACGGCGCGCGAGTGTTCCTCGCCGCCGTGCGCGAGCAGCACCAAGGTGCCGGCCCCCGCCGGGTGCCGGACGAGGTCGACACCCGGACGCCTCACGGCCGTGCGTACAGCTCGGCCGGTTCCTTGCGGATCGCCATCATCCGGCCCGGCGGCGTCTCGGTGAAGCCGTACGAACGGTAGAGCTCGTGCGCGTCGGCCGTCGCCAGCAGGACCTGCCGCAAACCCTTCAGGTCCGGGTGTTCCAGCAGCGTCGAGACGACGAACCGTCCGAGGCCGTGCCCGCGGTGCGACTCCACGACGAACACGTCCGCCAGCCACGCGAACGTGGCCCGGTCCGTCACCATCCGCGCGTACGCGACCATCGCACCGTCCGCGCCGTACACCCCGAGGTTCAGCGAACCGGCGATCGCCCGCTCGACGACCTCGTGCGGGATGCCGGTCGCCCAGTACGACGTACTCAGGAAGCCCTGTACGACGGTCGCGTCGATCCGTTCGGCGTCGTCGTCCGCCTCGAAGCCGTCCGGCCCGGTCCACTTCATTTGTTCAGTACCTCCGTGATCGGCATCGAGGAGTCGGCCGGGAGATCCAGCGGGGACGGCTCGCGACCGGCGCGGACCAGCTCCGAGCCGAGCGCGGCGACCATCGCGCCGTTGTCCGTGCACAGCCCGGGCCGCGGCACTCGTACCGTGATCCCGGCTGCGTTCGCGCGCTCCTCGGCCATCGCCCGGAGCCGCGAGTTCGCCGCGACGCCGCCACCGATCAGCAGGTGCTCGAACCCGCGGTCCTTGCACGCGTCGATCGCCTTGCGGGTCAGTACGTCGCAGACGGCCTCCTGGAAGGCCGCCGCGACGTGGTTCACCGGTACGTCCTCGCCGTCGCGCCGCTTGGCCTCGACCCAGCGCGCGACCGCGGTCTTCAGCCCGGAGAACGAGAAGTCGAACCGGTGCCGCTCGAGGTCCCGCTGCGAGGTCAGCCCGCGCGGGAACGTCACGTACAGCCGGTCGCCGCCGTCCCGGGCCGCCTTGTCGATCCACGGACCGCCGGGGAACGGCAGCCCGAGCACCCGCGCGACCTTGTCGAACGCCTCGCCGGCCGCGTCGTCGATGGTGCTGCCCATGGGTACGACCCCGTCGGTGATGTCCTCGACCGCGAGCAGCGACGAGTGCCCGCCGGACACCAGCATCGCGACGCAGCCCTTCGGCAGGTCACCGTGCTCCAAGGTGTCGACGGCGACGTGTGCCGCGAGGTGGTTGACGCCGTAGATCGGCTTGTCCAGCGACAGCGCGAGGCCCTTCGCCGCGGCCACGCCGACCAGCAGCGCGCCGGCCAGACCGGGGCCGCTCGTGACCGCTACCGCGTCCACGTCGGTCGGTTTGATCCCGGCCGTCTCGCAGGCGCGGCGGATCGTCGGCACCATCGCCTCGAGGTGCGCACGACTCGCCACCTCGGGGACCACGCCACCGAACCGCGCGTGCTCCTCGACACTGGACGCGATCGCGTCCGCGAGCAACGTCTGCCCACGCACGATCCCGACCCCGGTCTCGTCGCACGACGTCTCGATCCCCAGAATCAGGGGCTCCTGCTTCATACTTCCTCCCGCCACCGCATGATCACCGCATCCTCGCCACCGGCGTAGTACCCGCGCCGCCGGCTGATCTCCTCGAACCCGAACCCGGCGTACAGCGCCCGGGCCGACTCGTTGCCAGCAGCAACTTCCAGCAGAACTGTCCTGCCTGCACAACGTTCCAGGGCTATCGTCATCAGCTGCCCACCAATGCCCGTCCGCCGCTCCTCAGGCGCCACCGCGATCCGCAACACCTCGACCACGTCCTCCACCACAGGAGGCAGGAGCAGTACGACGAACCCGACCACAGCACCCTCGTCCGCGACCAGTACGACCCGGTCCTCGGACAACCGCTCGAACTCGTCCACCCAGGCGATCTCGCTCCACGCCTCGGCCCCGAAGCACACCGCGTCCAGCGCGACCAGCGAAGGCAGGTCGTCAGCGACAACAGCCCGGATCGCAGGTCTCACAGCACACTCTTCGGCCCGGCAGACATCGTCACGTCCGGCCGCCGCAGATACATCGGCTCCGGCGCAACCACCTCCAACGTCCGAGTCGCGACGCCCGTCGCCAACACCTCCGCCGACGGGTACTCCACAACCGCGCCAACCCCACCCGCGCCGGCTACGCCGGCGGTGTGGGAGGTGGAGGAGGCGGCGTCGGCGGCGGAGGTGCCGGTGGTGGAGGTGGTGGAGGTGCCGATGGCGGAGGTGCCGGTGGCGGAGGTGCCGGCGGTGGAGGTGCCGGCGGTGGTGGCGGAGGTGCCGGCGGTGGTGGCGGAGGTGCCGGCGGTGGTGGCGGAGGTGCCGGCGGTGGTGGCGGAGGTGGGGGCGGACGGCGGCACGGTGGTGAGGATGTCGGCGTACAGCGCGGCGGCTCGGCCGATTACCGGCAGGCCGGACAGTACGTGGGCGACCTCGGCGGGCTTGTCTACTGCGGGGCCTTCGAGGCGGCGGCGGGTGCCGTCGGGGGCGGGGCCGTCGTAGAGGGCCCAGTAGATCTCCTTGCGGCGGGCGTCCGTGGCGACCGCGACCGGGAGGGTCAGCGTGGACTGGCGCGCGAGGATGTCGAGGCTGCACACCCCGGCGACCTCGATCCCGAGTACCTCACCCATCGTCCGCGCCGTCACCAGCCCGACGCGCAACCCGGTGAACGGACCCGGCCCGACCCCGACCGCGATCCCGGTCAGGTCGCGCGGCGTCACGCCCGCGGTCTCCAGCGCGCCCGCGATCGCGGGCGCGAGCAACTCCCCGTGCCGGAGCGCATCCACGGTCGTCGACGAGGCGACGATCTCCCCCGCCGGCGTGGCGAGCGCGACGGTGACAGCGGCACTCGAGGTGTCGAAGGCAAGCAACATGTCAGTTCTTCTCCAGTACCGAAACGCGTACCCCGGATGCGGCCCAGCGTGGGCCGACCGGCGTGATCCGCAGTGCGCGGGTCTCGTCGGTGTCGTCGTCGCCGCGGGTGACCACGATGTCGAGCCGGTCAGGCGCGAGCGCCTCCGCCAAGCCGTGGCCCCACTCGACCACGGTGACCGCGTCCTCCAGGCTCGCGTCCAGGTCGAGGTCGTCCAGCTCGGCGAACCCACCGATCCGGTACGCGTCGACGTGTACGAGCGCCGGACCACCGCCCAGCGACGGGTGCACCCGCGAGATCACGAACGTCGGCGAGGTGATCGCGCCACGCACCTTCAGCCCGACGCCGAGCCCCTGCGTGAATGTCGTCTTCCCGGCACCCAGATCACCGGACAGTACGAGTACGTCGCCCGCGTGCAACTGCCCCGCGAGCTCCTCGCCGATCGCCTGCATGTCGTCCGCTGTCGGCACCGTCAGCTCGATCGGAAGCGCCTTCGCGTAGATCAGGTTGTGCGCCTGCCGGTCGACGACGGAGTACCCCCGACGCCGCCAGAACTCCACCGTGTCCGGCAGTTCGACCCGCGCGATCAGGTTCACCCGGTTGAACCCACGCCGTACGGCGACCTCCTCGGCGCAGCCGACCATCGCCGACGCGACGCCGCGGGTCTGGTACCGCGGGTCCACCGAGACGCGGCGCAGGTGCAGTACGTCGCCGTCCTGCTCGAACAGCATCGCGCCGAGCGGTACGCCGTCGCTGAGTACCAGCAACCCACCGTGCTCGGCGATCGCCGCACCGACGGTCGCCGCGTTCTCGGACAGCTGGGTCGACGGCGGGTCGAGCACCCGCCGCGCGGAGAAGGCGTGGTGGATCACATTCACGATGTCGTCGACATGGTCCTGAGTGGCGTCGACGACGTGCAGGTCTGTCATTGGGGTCCCAAGGGGGTGTCTGATGGTGTCACGCCGTCGCGAGGAGGTGCTCAGTGCGGTGCATCGGCGTGCGGGGGCGAAGGACTCGATGCGGAGCATCGTGGCCTTTGCACCCGTGCGGCGAGGTGCCGTGCTGAGTGCCCCGCAGTAGACGTGACACCATCAGACACCCCCTAAAGATTGTTCGGCTCGCTCGATCATCCCAAGGAGGGCCGCGGTGAATTCACGGTGGTGCTCGATCAGGCCGAGGTGGCCGCAGTTCTTCACCTCGACCAGCTCGGCGCCCGGGACTCGGCGGACGATCTCCTCGGCGTGGTCGAACGGCGTCAGCGCGTCCTTGTCGCCGCCGATCACCACGCACTCGACCTTCTGCAGCGGCTCGAGGGCGTCGTACTTGTCGTGCAGCGCGAAGATCGGGTAGAACTCCGCGATCACCTCGATCGGCGTCGCCGCGATCATCTCGTTGACGAACTCGGTGAACGCCGGCGGCACCTCGGAGCCGAACGAGTACTTCCGGGTCAGCAGGTAGCTGAGGTCCGAACCGGCCTTCCGGCTGCGTTCGACCACCTCCGGGATCCGGGCCAGCGCCGCGACCGTCGGCGTCGCGAGCGCCCGCGCCCACATCCCGATCCGGCCCGGGAACACGATCGGGACCTGGTCCAGACCGCCCGCACTGGTCGAGCACAGACCGACGCCGATCACCCGGTCCCCGAAGAGCTCCGGGTGCTGCTCGGCCAGCGCCATGATCGTCATGCCGCCCATCGAGTGCCCGATCAGGATCACCGGGCCGGTCGGCGCGAACTGCTCGACGATCCCGTACAGGTCCCTGCCGAGCTGGTCGATGCTGACGTGTTCCTTCGGCGACCGGCCGGACCGCCCGTGCGAGCGGTGGTCGTAGAACACCATCTTGCCGATACCGGCCAGGTCGCGCCGCTCGAAGTGCCACAGATCCAGGTTGAGCCCGTACCCGTGCGTGAAGATGACCGTCAGGTCCTCGGGCGGCACCGGCAGCTTGCTGTGCACATTCTTTCCCCGCCCCACCGCCCCGGTCAGGCCGAGCCGGCGCTTCGGCGGTGGCGCCGGGCGGCGTGAACGCTTCAGCTCGTCGACCTCGACGTACAGCTCGACACCGTCGTCGGCGGTGAAGATGTACGGCGTACCGCGCTCCGAGCCGAACGGCTCCGCCTCGAGCTGCTTGCGCTGACCCGACCGCCGGCCGATGACCGTACGTTCGACCGCCACGCCGGCCGCTGCTCCCGCGGCCAGCACTCCGACCGCGGCCCCGATCAGACCAGCAGTCCGCCCTGCTTTGGACATGCTGATCTACCTTTCGCTATCGATGTACCTGCGGGGAATCCTTGCACCTAAGCGGGTGACGATCTCGTAGTTGATGGTGCCGGCCGCATCGGCCCAGTCGTCCGCGGTCGGCTCGCCCGCCGTCCCAGGGCCGAACAGCACGACCTCGTCACCCGCGGCCGCCTCGTCGTCCTCCAGGTTCAGCACGCACTGGTCCATGCAGATCCGGCCGACGATCGTACGGCGCTGTCCGCCGGCCTGGACCGGTCCGCCGTTCGAGGCGTGCCGCGGCAGGCCGTCGCCGTACCCGAGCGGGATGAGGCCGAGCGTCGACGGCCGTGGCGCGGTCCAGGTCAGCCCGTACGAGACGCCGGCGCCCGCGGGCACCCGCTTCACCATCGCGAGCCGGGCCTTCAGCGTCATCGCCGGGATCAGCCCGAGCTCGGCCGACGGCAGCGCGTGCCCGAACGGCGAGAGCCCGTACGTCGCGACGCCCGGCCGGACCAGGTCGAAATGTGTCTCGGGCAGCGCGAGGGTGGCGCCGGAGTTCGCCAGGTGCTTGAACTCGGCCTCGATGCCGAACGACTCGGCCACCTCGATCGCCTCGGTGAATGTGGCCAGCTGAGTCTCGTTCACCGGGCTCTTCGGCTCGTCCGACGACGCCAGGTGCGACCAGATGCCCTTGATCTCGATCCGCCCGGTCGCCTGCTCGCGGACCGCGGCCCGGATCAGCGCCGGCCACTCCTCCGGTACGGCGCCGCCGCGCGACATCCCGGTGTCGATCTTGAGATGCACCCGCGCCGGGCGGTCCTGCACCGCGGCCGCCAGCTCGTCGATCTCCCACGGCGCGCCGGCGGACAGGTCGATGCCGGCCTCGATCGCGTCGGTGAGCGGCTCACCCGGCGTGGTCAGCCAGCAGAAGATCGGCCCGGTGTCCCCGGCCGCCCGCAGCCCGAGCGCTTCCTCGAGCACCGCGGCCCCGATCCAGTCGGCGCCCGCCTCCCGGGCCGCCCGCGCGACCGGGACCATCCCGTGCCCGTACCCGTCCGCCTTCACCACGGTCATCAACTGCGCTCCGTGGGCACGAGCACGCAGCGTGCTCACGTTGTGGCGAATCGCCGCCAGATCGACGACCGCCTCGGCCCGCACCGGGTGTGACTGGAGAGTAGACATGGTCGTTCCAGTGTCTCAGGCTCCGTCGATGAGGTCGGGCAGGGCCGCCATGTTGTGGAAAACCGTGTCCGCATCTTCAAGTTTCGCGGGGTCGGTCATGCCCGCGTACCCGAAGACCTTCATCCCGGCGGCGACCGCGGCAGCGACGCCGAGCGGACTGTCCTCGATCACCAGGCAGTCGGCCGGCTTCACCTCCATCGTCGCGGCCGCGTGCAGGAACAGGTCCGGCGCGGGCTTGCCGTGCGCGACGTCCTCGGCGCTGAAGATCCGCCCCTCGAACCGGTCCAGGAAGCCGACCGCGGTCAGCGCGGTACGGATCCGGCGATGCGTACCGGACGAGGCCAGGCAGTACGGGACGCCGCGCTCGTCCAGGTGATCGAGGACAGCCTCAACGCCCTCGATCGCCCGGAGTTGCGCGAACCCTTCGAACAACCGCTGGTGGTACCGGTCCTCGAGGTCGGCCGGCAACGGCCGCCCGAGCTTGGCCTCGGTCTTCTTGCGCATCGACTCCATCGATCCGCCCATGAAGTCCCGCACCGTCTCCTCGAACGTGTACGGCAGCCCGGCCTCGGTCAGCAACTCCGAAAGAATCGTGTTCGCCAGCCGCTCGGAATCCACCAGCACGCCGTCGTTGTCGAAGATCACCAGTCCGGTCACACCGAAACCCTAAGCGGCCACCGCATCGCTGCGATGGCCGCCTTGGGTGTGGGGGTCAGTTCTCCGCGATGGAGAAGTCGTTGAAGGTGAAGCGCTGCTTGGTGCCGCCGGTGGACACGACCTCGACGCCGTAGTCGACCTGCCAGGTGGTCGACTTCGGTACCCAGCCGCGGGTCGTCATGTCGTTGAAGAAGCTGGCCAGCGGCATCGTGCCGGACTTCTGCGTCACCTGGGACACGTACGCGGTGTAGCCGTTCTGGTGCCACACGTCGTACTTGAAGCCGCCGAAGGTGACCGTGCCGACCTTGTCGCCGGACGGGGTCTGGCCCTTGTTGTCGGTCCAGATCATCAGCTCGTTGTTCAGCCCGTCACCGATCCAGACGTCGAACGCGACGTCGTAGATGCACGCGGGGCAGTTCGCCGGCGTGGTGTGGGCGAAGTTCGCCGACTTGATCTTGCTCAGCGGAACGTTGCTGTAGTCCTTGTGCACATTCGGGTACGCCTGCACGCCGTTGTCGCCCGGAAGCGGCTGCGTCACGTCCTCGTACCAGTTGTTGTAGTTGCAGGCCGACAGCGTGTACGTGCCGTTGCTGTTGTTCCACATGTTGTTGTGCACGTAGTACGCGCCCATGTCCGTGCCCTCGCCCTGGTTGTCGGTGGACGTGGTGACGAACGAGGGGTTGGTGCAGGTGGTGCTCGGGCTACCGGTGCTCGTCGGCGTGCTCGTGGAGGTCGGCGTCGACGTCGGCGGCTTGGTCGGCGTCGTGGGCGGCTGCGACGGCGTAGTGGTGACCGGTGGAGCCGACTGCGTCTGCGTCGGAGTCTGCGTGGGCGTCTGGGTCGGCGTGGGCGCCGGTGTGGTGGGCTGTCCCGCTACCGGGGAGAAGTCGTAGTGCACGGTGTACGTGAGCTTGGTGCCGGCGGCGTACGGCTTGCCGTCGTACCGGAGCGCGCGCAGCCGGTACGACTTGTCGGTCGTACGGCTGGTGTCGATCGAGACGATCGCGGGACCGGACGCGGTCGCGGTGATCGCGACCGGCTTCTGACCGAAACCGTGCAGGACCGTACATCCCGAGTACTTGTCGAGCACGCAGGTCTCGACGCGGCCGACGTTCGGCAGCGCGGCCGTCGCGGTGTCGGCGGCGTCCGCCGTCGCGACCGACTGCTGCTTGTTCGCGTGGACGACGATCGGCACAGCGACGAGCGCGCCGACCGCGAGCAACGCGGCGGGGACGAGGATGCGAGTCCGAGGAATTCGGATCGAGGGCATGCGAACCTTCCTGTCTGCTACTGGCGATCCCCCAGGAAGATTTCGGTACGGCGCCTGACGTTATCGAACCGTGATCATGGGTTGTCAACTCCGGGTCCCGATTTTACAAAGCCTTCACCTGCAACGGAACGACATTTCGCGGCGTCCTGGGGATGTGTACAAACGGATGATTGCGCTCGCCGCGACCGGCCTGCTCGCCCTGTCCGGCTGCGGAAACGCGGCCGGATCCGGCTCCGCGTCCGACAGTGCGGCGCTGGCCGGGCGGACCTTCGTTTCCACGTCGGTGGTCGAGAACGGGACACCGCGGAAACCGCAACCCAAGGTGCGGCTGCAGTTCAGCACCGACGGGCGGATGTCGTGGAACGCCGGCTGCAACACCTCGGAGACCTCGGTCTCGACCGCGGACAACCAGCTGGTCCTCGGCAAGGAGATCACGTCGACCGCGATGGGCTGCCTCGGTCCCGCGGCCGGGCTCGACGACTGGATCGGCGGCGTACTCGGGCAGAAACCGACGTGGAAACTCGACGGCAGCAAGCTCGTGCTGACGACGAGCACCACGACGATCTCGCTGCTCGACAAGGAGGCCGCCGAGCCCGCCCTCGCGCTCGACGGAACGAAGTGGGGACTGTCGACGATCGTCGACGGACAGACCGCGTCACATCCGGTCGGGTCCGAAAAGGCATGGTTCACCTTGAACGGGGACCGCGTCACCGGTTCGACCGGCTGCAACGAGTTCCAGGGCATGGTCGCGACCTCCACGGGCAAGCTGACGTTCGGCGAACTCGCCACCACCCGACGCGCCTGCACCGGCGACGCCGCGAAGCTGGAATCCCTGCTGCTGAAGGGTTTGCGGGGCGAGCTGACCTATCGGATCGACGGCTCGACGCTCAGCCTGCGGTCCTCGAACGGTGGACTGGACTTCACGGCGGTACGCTGACTTGAGTGAGTGAGGAGCCCGCGAGCGGGCAGCACTGGACAGGGCTGGTCATCCGCCCGGACGACTGGTTGGACAACGACCTGCTGGCCGCGATCGCCCTCGCGACCGGTACCACTTTCGAGCGGCTCGGCCGCACCGACGTCGGCATCGTGTTCGTGGCCGGCACCGAGCAGATCATCGAGGTCGAGTGTGCCGGCGCCAAGGCACTCTTCCTCCGCACCCGGACGCACGCGCGCAGCGTCGCGATCATCGACACCGTGAACCGGCACACGCTGGCCTGGACCGAGTCGATGCTGCGCAACCAGCTGTCCCTGGACACCGATCCGTACGGTCTCGTTCCGTTGCTGATGGCAACGGGTGGCGCCACCCCGGAGCCCGGCACCGCGGACCTGCTGCAGCAGGCGCTGGAGCACCCGAGCGAGCAGGTCCGCGAGGCAGTCGACTACGCGAGGCGGATGTCGAAGGCCTGGACCTCGTTCTTCGTCGTCTCGTAGGAAACCAGCAGGTGGCCGCGGTCCTTCAGCTGCTGACGTTGGGCCGCGGTCAACGGGATCGTCCAGTGCTGGACACCGCGCGTCACCTGCCGGGTCACCTGCTGCACGAGGTGGCCGCTCATGTTCGGTGACCACGGCGGCGGCGCGCCGTCGGTGATCGCACACGGCGTGAACCCGTAGTCCGGTGCCGGGTCCGACGTACACGATGTCGTCCAGACCGGAATCGCGCCGAGCTCCCCGGACGTCAGGAAGGCCCGGGCCGTACCGGAACCCCTCGACGACGTGACGAGTTGTACGCCGTTGCCGGTGAGTGCGGCGTACGGGATCGTCAGGTCGTCGGTCGGTACCCGGCCGGAGATCGGTACGCCGTTGCGCGCGGACTGCGCGATCGTCTGCGGCGAGAGGGCTCCGTTCAGGTTCGGGTTGGACACGTCCGGCGGCGCCGGCGTGGTCGGGCGGCCGGCGGGCGGGGTGTACCCGGGCAGCGTGGCGATTCCCCAGCGGTACGGGTCGGACTGCACGGACCCGAGCGCGGACCAGCCGAGACGGGTACTCATGTCGATGTGCCGCAGCGTCGTCGTACCGGGTGCCGAGGTGTCGTCGTTGTCGTACGGCGTGATGTTCAGGCCGAGGTGGTTCGGGTCGACGGCGGCGGGCAGATCCGCCAGCGGGATCTTCACCTCGAGGTCGTACCCGCCACCGGCGTACGCGTGCGGGACGCTCGTGTCGTTGCTGCCGACCCACTGCGCCGTCGACGCGACCTGGACGCCGGGCGCGTTGCCGGTGTCGAGGGCGCCGCTGGAGTAGCCCTGGTGGTTGTCGGCGTCGCGTTCCCAGCACGGGCCGCCACTTTGGGTGAACGGGAAGATGCCGAGCTTGAACGTGTTCGCGGTGTCCTTGAGGCTCTGCGACGCGTTGCCGCGCGGGTCGAGCAGGATCTCGACAGAGTCCGCCTGCCAGTGGCCGACGCATTCGGCCGGGGTCACGGCGTACGACTGGTAGTCGTCGCGGATGTGGATGAAGAAGTACAGCGCGTCGTCGGACCAGCTGACCTTGGCCGTACTGCCTTGTCCGGTGGCGGACACGCCGCAGTCGTCGACACCCGTACAGGTGCCGGCGCCCTGCCAGATCCGCCCGAGGTCGAGGGTCGGGCCCGGGTACTCACCTGACTCCGCCTTCCCGTCGACAACGGGCGTGGCCTGCGGAATCACCGTCGTGGGGACCAAGGTGAGCGTCAGCGTCTCCGTGCCGACGCCGCCCGACGCTCCCCCGCCGTAGGACGTTCTGATCGGGATCGCCACGTTCTGCTGTGCGGGCAGCGTCGTGTCGGTGTTCGTCAGCTTGAACGTCACCGTGACGTCCGCCCCCGGCGCCACGTCGTACAGCTTGCTGTTGCTGTCGACCGTGAAGTCCGGCGGCAGGTCGAGCGACACCGTCCCGGTCTGCTGCTCCGCCGACCAGTTGTGCACGACCACCGGTACGTCGATCGTCTGGCCGATGCCCATCGACTGGATCGCCTGCGAACGCCCGAGCCGGTCGGCCTGCGGCGCGGTCGTCTGCAGCCACTGGTCGTACTCCTGCCAGTTTCCCCAGCGCTGGAAACGGCCCTCCGCGGCGGAAACGATCCGGACCACGTTTTCGGTGTAGCCGGTCGCGCGCTTGGTCGTGTAGAGCGCGGAGATCTTCGCGTTCTGGTCGACGGTCGCGGTGGCGGCCGGGGTCACCGTGAACGTGACGTCCGCGGCCGACCCTTCACGGACCGGTTTCGGTCCGTCGGTCGTCCAGCCGGCCGGGACCGTCAGCTGGACGTTGCCTTTGGCAAGCTTTCCCTTCAGGTGCAGGGTCGCCTGGAACGGTTCGCCCGCGACGTTGAAGAACCGGCTGAACGTCAGGTACTCCAGCGTGCCGAGCGGGAGACCACCCGGATCCGGTTTCGTCGCGCCGAACAGGATCGCGTCGTCGCGACCGGCCTGCGGACTGCTGTTCGGCTGGAACGGTACGAACGACTCGGTCATCCCGAACCGCGGACAGGCCGGCGCCGACACGCCCTTGTACATCACGCGGCTCTGCGTCGGGTACGCCGCGCGCCCCTCGTCGGAGACCTGCTGCCAGATCTTCGGCGTACCGGCGGGCTGCCCTTGCGAGTTCCCGGCCGGCCAGGTGTACGGCGAGTTGTACCCGGTCCACACGCCCGCGACCGGGTCGAGACCGGACGGCGTGAACCCGGTCGTGCAGTTCGCGGCCGTCGTCGTACCGCCCGTGCCCGCGGTCGAGCCGCCGGAGAACACCTTCTTCACCTGCCACGTGCTGAGCGCGTGCGGGCCGGTGAGTTGCTCCGGGAACATGTTCGGGTCGGCGGCCGCGAGGACGCCTTCCCAGATCAGCCGGCCGGCCTGCTGGTGGTTTCCGTGACCGGCTGCGAGCGTCGGCGTGAACCCGATGTACACGTCAGGCTGCGTCTCACGGATCACCCGGGTCACCCTGCGGAGCGTTTCCTGCTCGTCCCAGAAGTACTGCGTCAACGGCGCACTCTGGTTGTAGAAGAAGTCGATCCGATCGAGGTTGAAGATGTCGACCGTGCCGGACCGGTAGTGCGCGACGCGATCCTCGTTCTCCCGCCGGAGCCCGAGCGCGGGACCCAGCTCGGTGCCGGCCGCGTTACCGCCGCCTTCACCTCGGGTCACCATGATCACGCCGCACTTCACGCCGTACAGCTGATGCCAGACACCACACGGCCCGATGAAACTGGTGTCGTCATCCGGATGGGCCCACTCCCCCATCACGTCGATCTTCGTCTTGGCGTCGGCGACGTACGCCTTCGCCTGCTGCCCCTGCGCCTGAGCAGGTACCGGCAGCACAGCCAGCATTCCGAGAACCAGAATCCCCACAATTCGCTTCACGAGCACACTCCAAAGGCGGCGGAGGCACCAGCAACTCTCCAGTCCTACGTCCCCCACCCCACCCCCGCAACACCAACCGCGCGCCCAACCAGACAGCCCTACGCAGGCGGCTCTCGTACGGCGGACCCGGCACACCTCGTGGGTACTGGCGATAGGCAATTGCTTATGCCCAGTCCCCAGGAGGTCTTCCCGGTCCCCAGCAGGGTCGTTCAGCTGAGGAGTAGGCGGGTGGCTTTGGGGAGGGCTTGGGCTATGGCGATTGCTGTGGTGGGGCCGCCTCCGGAGGAGACGTTGGCGGCGGAGGCGTGGAGGTAGGCGCCTGTGGCGGCTGCGTCGAGGGGGGACAGGCCGGCGGCGAGTAGGGCGCCGCAGAGGCCGGCCAGTACGTCGCCTGCGCCGGCCGTGGCTAGCCACGAGGTTGCGTTGGTGTTGACGCGTACTTCTCCGTCGGGGCTTGCGATGACGGTGGTAGCGCCCTTGAGGAGGACGGTGACGTCGAAGCGCTCGGCCGCGAGTCGCGCGTACTTCAACCGCTCGGCTTCCACCGTCGTCCGCTCGACCCCGAGCAGCCGCGCGAGTTCGCCCGCGTGCGGAGTGGCGAGTACGTCGACGTGGTCGCCGGTATCGTCCAGCGCCTGCAACCCGTCGGCGTCCAGTACGACGGGCTCGTCGGCGTCGAGCAGTTCGCGGATCCGCGGTACGTCGAGCTCGTCACCGAGCCCCGAGCCGATCGTCCACGCCTGCACCCGCCCCTCGCCGACAACCTCCGGGTGCGCGTCCCGCACGGCGTCGGCAACGGTTGACGGCCCGATGTAGCGCGCCATGCCGATGGGACCGGCGAGGGCTCCGGTGGTGGCGATGACGGCGGCGCCCGGGTATTGCGTGGAGCCGACCATCAGGCCGAGCACGCCGCGGGAGTACTTGTCGGACTCGCCATGGGGGGTTGGGTAGAGGGCGCGTACGTCGGCGGCCTGGAGGGACTGGACCTCGGCGGGTGGGAGGTCGAGGCCGATGTCGATGAGGTGTACGGGGCCGCACGCCGACGCGGCCGGGTCGATCAGGTGGCAGATCTTGTGGGTGCCGAAGGCGACGGTGAGGGCCGCCCGTACGTGCGGCTCCGGCGTCTCGCCCGTGTCGACGTCCACTCCGGACGGCGTGTCCACAGCGACGATCGGTACGCCGTACTGCTCGGCCAACTGCACCGCCGCCGACGCGTCCGGCCGCAGCCCCGGCCGTCCGCCGATCCCGACGATGCCGTCCAACACAACGTCCGCGCCAACGATGTCCGCAGCAGCACCGACCCGTCCGCCAGCGCCCAGCAAGGCCGCGAGTCCGCCCGCGTGCGCGTGGGCGGAGAGCAGTACGGCGGTCACCTGCGCACCGCGCCGCGCCAGCCGGGCGCCGGCGTAGAGCGCGTCCCCGCCGTTGTCGCCCGACCCGATCAGCAGCACCACCCGAGCGCCGTACGTACCGCCCAAGAAGTTGCCAACAGCAACAGCCAACCCGGCCGCCGCCCGCTGCATCAGAGCACCGTCCGGCAGCTTGGCCATCAGCGCGGCCTCAGCCGCCCGGACCTGTTCGACGGTGTGCGCGTGCCGCATCAGCCCTCCAGTACGACGACCGCGGACGCGATCCCGGCATCGTGGCTGAGCGACAGATGCAGGCTCTGCACGCCGAGCTTCGCCGCCTGCGCCGCGACCGTGCCGGTGATCTCCAGCCACGGCCGGCCGGTTTCGTCGGTCTGGACCTCGGCGTCGTGCCAGTGCATCCCGGCCGGCGCGCCGAGTGCCTTCGCCAGCGCCTCCTTGGCCGCGAACCGTGCCGCCAGCGACGCGGGCGGCTTGACCGCCTCGACCGCGGTGAAGACCCGGTCCCGCAACCCCGGCGTCCGCTCGAGCGTCCGCATGAACCGATCCACGTCGACCACATCGATACCCACGCCGACGATCATGTGCCTCACCCTAGGGCACGCCTCCCAATCCCACACCTACTGCGGGGCACTCGGCACGGCACCTCGCCGCACGGTGGCAAAGGCCACGATGGATCCGCATCGAGTCCTTCGCCCCCGCACGCCGAGCTACCGTCCCGAGCACCTCCTCGCGACGGCGTGGGATCGGGAGACGTGCCCTAGCCGAGGCGTCGATCAGCGGACTCTCAGCTTCCGGCCTCTAGTCTCGCCGACCATGCGAATACGAGTGTTCCCGGCCCCGAAGGTGCCGGCGGTCTTCGTCATGTTCTGGGTGGTCAAGCTGCTCACCACGGGCATCGGCGAGACCGCCTCCGACTATCTCGGCAAGGTCAGCATCCCGTTGGCCGCCGTCATCGGCCTCGGTACCTTCTGCACCGCCCTCTATCTGCAACTGAAAGCCAACACCTACCACCCCGTGCGCTACTGGATCACGGTCCTCGGCGTCGCCCTGTTCGGCACGATGATTGCCGACGGACCGCATGTCGCCCTCGGTACGCCGTACTGGTTCGACTCGATCGTCTACCTCGTACTGCTCTGTGTACTGCTGACCTGGTGGCGCCGGAGCGAAGGCACGATCTCCGTGCACTCGATCACGACGGCCCGGCGCGAACGCTTCTACTGGGGTGTCGTACTGCTCACGTTCGGCCTGGGTACGGCGGTCGGCGACGCGACCGCGATCGACTTCGGACTCGGCTTCACCTGGTCGATCGTGCTGTTCGCCGTACTCATCGTGGTGCCGCTCGGCCTGTGGAAGCTCGGGCTGAACGTCACCGTCGCGTTCTGGGCGTCGTACGTACTGACCCGCCCGCTCGGTGCGTCGATCGCCGACTGGCTCGGCAAGGGCACCCACGACGGCGGCGTCGGCTGGGGCATCGGGCCCGTCACCTTGGTCGGTCTGCTGCTGTTCGCCGTACTTGTCGCCTACCTGACCGTGACGCACAGCGACGTCGACCACGCCCGCTCCGCCGAGCGCGAACCGGTCAACTCACGCTCCTAGGACCGGTGGACTGCCGGACTTTCATGTCGACGGCAAGGTCCAGCCGGAGCGCCGTCGGCGTCTTGCCGCGGGACAGATCGAGTACGACGCGTGCGGCGAGCTCGGCCATCTGGTGCAGCGGCTGGTGGACCGTGGTGAGCGCAGGCGTGACCCATTGCGCGACGGGCAGATCGTCGTACCCGACGACCGACAGGTCGCGCGGGACGTCGAGGCCGAGTTCGCGGGCAGCCTGGTACACCCCGAGCGCTTGCATGTCGCTGCCCGCGAAGATCGCCGTCGGTGGGGTGGGTTGGCGGAGCAGTACGAGTGCCTCGCGGTACCCGCCGCCCACCGAGAAGTCGCCCCAGCGGATCAGCGCCGGGTCGAGATCGGCGCCGGTGGAACGCAACCCTTCGGTGTAACCGTCGACGCGCTGCCGCGAGCACAGCGTGTCGGTCGGGCCGCCGATCATCCCGATCCGCTGGTGGCCGAGGTTCCGCAGGTGGGTGGTCGCCATCCGGCCGCCGTTCCAGTTCGCGGAGCCGATCGACGGTACGTCGTCCCCGACGTCGCCGACCGGATCCACCACCACGAACGGGATCCGCCGGGTCTCCAACTGCGCGCGCTGGTCGGCGTCCAGGTCGGAGAACACCATGATCACGCCGAGCGGCCGCCGGTTCAGGACCGACTCGATCCACTCCTGCCGCGGGCGCAGCGCCCCGCCGCACTCGGACAGTACGAGCTCGACACCCTCGGCCCGGGCGACCTGTTCGACGCCCCGGATCAGCTCCATCGCCCATTCGCCGCCGAGCTGGCTGAACACCAGGTCGATCATCGGCCCGGCCGCCGTACTCGCGCTCCGCCGCCGGTACCCGTGTTCCTGGATCAGGCTCTCGATCCGCGCCCGGGTGGCCGCGGCCACGTCGGACCGCCCGTTCAGCACCTTGGACACGGTCGGCACCGAGACCCCGGCCTGCTCCGCAATTTTCGCAATCGTCGGGCGCTCGCTCACCACACCTCCGGCTCCGAAACTTTCGGCCCAGCCTACCGGTGGATCGTGCGGCCGTGGGTGTCCGGGATGCCGCTGAGGCGATAGAAGTGGGTGTTGACCTGGTCGCGCCACTCGCGGGCGTTGGCGAGCTGCGCGTCGAACCGCGCGGTCACGTTCTCCCGTACGCCGGGCTCGAAGCGTTCGGCGATCACCCGCCAGCGGGCGACCATCGCCTCCACCTCGGCGTAGCCCTGGAAATGGGTGTCGTAGATGTGCTGCAGCACCGTGCTCCCGCTCTGCAGCACGTGGTCGTACGGCACGTGGTGGAAGAACAGCAGCAGCTCGTCCGGACACGTGTAGACGTCCTCGTACAGGCTCGCGAGTGGTTCCGGGTACTGCCCGGTGAAGCCGGATCCGGTCTTCACGGTCCGGTCCGCGCCGACGCCGTTCCGGTCCGCGTAGTGGTACGACCCGCCTGCCGAGTACTCGTATCCGTTGACGTTCGGGCCGTAGTGCGTGCCCGGGGTGACCATGTACCCGACGCCGAGCGGCGCGGTGTACCGCTCGTACGTCCGCCACGAACCCGACATGATCGTGACCAGTTCGCTCCGGGTCCGGTCGTCCATCGCGAACGTCGCCGCCGCCCACTCGTGCAACAGGCTGACCGGGTCGGCCGCCGGGTCCCACGCGAGCCGGCCGAACGCGTAGAGGTTGCTCTGCGCAAGCTTGTGCCCGGTCCAGTTGCCGTCGGCACCGACATTGGAGACGGCGACGATCGCACCGATGCGGTCGGCAACCGTCCCGCCGCCGGCGCCGGTGGTGTCGAACTGCAGGATCTCCCGCCACCACGGGCCGAGGTAGCAGAGGTCCTGCTGCTGCCCGGAAAACTCCTGGGTGACCTGCAGTTCGACTCCGAAGACGGTTTCCTGCAGTTCGCCGAGCAGCGGCGAGACCGGCTCCCGGACCTGGAAGTCCAGCGGCCCGTGCGTGACCTGCAGGACCACGTTCTCCTCGAACCGCCCGTCCAGCGGGACATAACCGTCGTACGCCGCCCGCGCCCGGTCCGCCCGGCGGTCCCGCCAGTCGTGGTCCGGAACGGCACCGGAAACCCGCCAGAAAACGGTTCCGCCGTACGGCGCGACCGCGCGCGCGAGCAGGTTCGCACTCTCGACGTCGCGGCCCGAGCGGACCAGCAGACCACCGAGGTCCGGCACCGCGTCGTACACGCGGGAAACCGCCGTCGACCACCAGCGCACCACGCGTTCGTCGTGCGGGTCGTCGACGAAGTCGATCGCCAGGCTGACCGCGATCCCGTACTCGCGGAACACGCCGGCCAGCCGCGCGACGTCCGGGAGTTCGGCGTTCGCGAGACCGACCGCGTTGATGCCGATCGACGCCAGCAACCGCGCGTACGCCCGGACCCGGGTCAGGTCGGGCACGACCGCGCCGTCGGCGAAGAAGATCGACCCGCCGGAGTACCCACGGCGTACCGCACCGGACAGTTCGTCCCAGTGGTCCAGCATCCGGATCGGTACCGCGGGCCGCTCGACGACGGTGAAGTCGCCGCTCATCCACTCGAAGTACCGCAGCAGGTAGAAGTACCCGTACAGCAGCCCGTGTCCACCTTCGGCCGCGACGACGAGATCGTTGCCTCGTCGCACCACCACGAAGCCCTCGACGCCGAGACCGTGCTCGGGCAGCGCGGCCTCGACCTCCTGCCAGAGCGCGGTTTCCTTGATCCGGCTCATCGTGCAGATCGCCACCTGCACGTCGGTCCGGAACCGCCGGGTCTGCCGCACCTCGGCCCGGATCGTCTGGGCCAGCACCCCGGACGCGTGCACGGTCACCTCGGGCAGCCGCTGGGTGGCCAGCCAGGCCAGGTCGACACTCATCGCCGGTGATGCTTACATATCAGGCGGTCACCGCACGGTGACCGAAAGTTTCGAGACCGTACCGTAGCTGAGACCCGCCGTGGCACAGCTGAGACCAAGGCCACGCCCGCCCGATGTGGGTGCATCCCGCGCCGGTGGGAAGAATGGGCCACATGCTGCAGCCGTCGCGGGAGGTGACTCCCTACACCGAGCTCGACCGGGCCACCTGGGCCCAGTTGGCCGAAACCACGATCTCGCCGCTGACAGCTGACGAGGTGGAACGGCTGCGCGGCCTCGGCGACGAGATCGACATGGACGAGGTCCGCGAGGTCTACCTGCCGCTGTCGCGGATCCTGTCGCTGTACGTCCGGCACGCCCGCGCGCTGCACGCCGACACCGAGAGCTTCCTCGGCAAACCGGCCGCCACCCGGACGCCGTTCGTGATCGGGATCGGCGGGTCCGTTGCCGTCGGCAAGTCGACGACCGCACGACTGCTCCGCGAACTGCTGGCCCGCTGGCCCGAGCACCCCCGGGTCGCGCTCGTCACCACCGACGGTTTCCTCTGGCCGAACGCCGAACTCGAGCGCCGCAACCTGATGCAGCGCAAGGGCTTCCCGGAGTCGTACGACCGCAAGTCGCTGCTGCGCTTCGTGGTCGAGGTGAAGTCCGGGATCGACACGGTCGAGGCACCGGTCTACTCACACCTGCACTACGACCGGATGACCGGCGTCCGGACCACCGTCGAGCAGCCGGACATCCTGCTGCTGGAGGGCCTGAACGTACTGCAGCCGGCACCCCGGCACGCGGACGGCAAGAGCGGCCTCGCGGTCAGCGACTTCTTCGACTTCTCGGTGTACGTCGACGCGGCCGCCGACGACATCCGGTCCTGGTACGTGACCCGTTTTCTGAAACTGTGGGAGACGGCGTTCCGCAACCCCGAGTCGTACTTCGTCCGGTACGGCGAACTCAGCCGCGCCGAGGCGATCAAGAAGGCCGAGTCGCTCTGGGACGGCATCAACGGCCCGAACCTGCGCGAGAACATCCTGCCGACCCGCTCCCGCGCGACCCTGGTCCTCCGCAAAGGCCCGGACCACGCCGTCCGCTGGGTCAGGCTAAGGAAGCTTTGACGGCAGGTACGACGGCTGCCGCCACGACCGCCGCGGTCAGGGCGAACGCGATCGGGAAGCCGACGCCGGAGACGACCAGCCCGAAAACGATCGCGCCAAGGCCCCAGCCGCCGTCGTACGCGAGGTTCCAGAGCGCGCTGACCTGGCCGTAGCGGCTGCGGTCGACCCGGTTGTACATCAGGGTCAGCGTCAGGTTCTGCGCGGCGCCGAAGCCGATGCCGAAGCAGGTCGAGCCGATCAGGATCGCGACCGGGCTGGGCAGGAAGACGAGTGATCCGGCGCCGACCGCGGCGAGGACGAGCGCCGGCGCGAGGAGCTTGGCCGCGCCGACCCGGTCCGCGTACCGACCGGCCAGCCAGCGAGCCGGCGGCGCCGCGATCGCCTGCAGCAGCAGCGCTGTCGCGACCATCGACTGCTTGCCGGCAGCAACGGCCAGCGGGAGGAAGGTCACGCTGATCCCGGCCGCGACGGTGACCGCCGCGAAGACCAGCGACGGCATCAGCAGACCGCTGCGTCGTACCCCACCGAGCACCTGGACGTGCTGCTCTTCGGTGCTGACCTTGGCCGGCAGACCGATCAGCATCACCAGCCCGGCGAGCGAGGTGACCGCGGCGAGCACGAACAGTGCGCCGAAGCCGATCACGTGGGTCAGGTACACACCGAGCGGCAGACCGATCACCGCGGGAACGCCGACCGCCACGCCGTACACCCCGAGCGCCTCGCCACGCCGGGTCGACGGGGTGAGGTCGGCGACCAGCGCGACCGCGCCGACCACGAGGATCGCGAGGCCCGCGCCGCGGACGATGCAGACGGTCAGGACGACCGGCAGCGACGCGGTGGCGAGCAGTAAGAGCGACGGTGCGCCGAGGAGGACGAGCCCGAGACCCAGGACGACCTGGTAGCCCCAGCGGGCGAGCATCCGCGGCACGAGCAGCTCGACGCCGACCGCGGAGAACATCATCGCGGCGGTGGACAGTCCGGCGCCGATCCCGCCGGCACCGTTGGCCGCAAGGTAGAGCGGCACGACGGACGTCAGCAGGTACATGCTGAGACCCGAGCCGAACACCATCGCCAGCAACCTGCCGAACCGGGCATCGATCAGGCGGTCGGTTACCTGGACTGTGGGGATCTCGCACGCGGTGGTCATACCTCGACGGTAGGGAGATACCGGTACGGCCTACAGATCCAGTTACCGACCCGCGGAGAGGACCAGTTCGTCGGTGAGCAGGGCCGCCAGCCGGTCCAGGCCCGCTTCGAGCTGGGCGGGAGTGACCGCGCTGCAGGACAACCGGAGCGCGTGGACCGGTACGTCGGTGTCGTAGAAGTGGCTCATCGGCGTCCACAGCACGCCGTACTCGTGGGCCGACTTCTCCAGCAGCGCGTCGTCGACCGGGAACGGGACCGTGACGACCACGAAGAACCCGCCGGCCGGGACCGTCCAACTGATGCCACCGTCCGGAAAACGTGTCCGTAGACCGTCCGTGATCGCGCGCAGGTTGGCGGCGTACCGCTCCCGCTCGCGCCGGTTCGCCGCGACCAGGCTGAAATCGTTGGCGAGCAGCTTCCCGCCGATCACGGCCTGTGCGACCGGTGCGGTGTTGACGGTCAGCATGCTCTTCAGCTTGGACAGCTCGTCCGCGAACAGCCCGCCGCCGGCGACCGTCTGATCCGCGACGACGTACCCGACGCGGGCGCCCGGAAGTCCGGTCTTCGCGAACGATCCGAGGTACACGACGCGCCGCTCGGTGTCGAGCGCCTTCAACGTCGGCAGGCGTTCGTGTCCGGTGGCCGGGAACAGGCCGTACGGGTTGTCCTCGATCAGCAGGATTTCCTCGGTTGCGGCGATTTCCAGCAGGTGCTTTCGGCTCGCGACGTCCATGCTCAGCCCGGACGGGTTCGCGAAGTCCGGCATCACGTAGCAAGCCCGAGGCCGCAGTCCGTCAGCCCGTACGGCCTTGAGGACCGCTTCGAGGTCGTCGTCCTCCCCCACCGGTACGACAGGCAGGTCGACGAGCCGCGCCGCGCCGGTGATGCCGACATACGTCGGGGAGATCGCGAGCAGTACGTCCTGCGGCGTACTGCGGAGCGCCCGGAGCGTGAGGACCATCGCTTCCTGGCAGCCGACCGTCACCACGATCGCTTCCGGGTCGACGTGGATGTCCTCGTCGACCGCAAGGTTCCGGGCGACCAGGTCGTGGATGATCCCCTTGGTCCGCCCGTACTGGAAGATCGTCCGGCGGACCGCGGGTTCGTCGTACCCCCGGTCCCGCAGGTGCTCGGCGAACAGGTCGAGGTACCGGTGCAGGTCCTCGAGCGCGAAGAACTCCTCGGTCGGGCGGCCCGCGGCGAGCGAGATCGCGTCCGGGTAGTGGTGCGAGATCTCGTTGAGGAAGTTCATCGAGTTCAGCGCCCGGTCGGTGAGCGAGGCGTGCAGGTCGGTCAGCTCGAGATCGGCCATGGTGTCCTCTCGACGTGCAGGTCCCGGACGGCGGCGAGGTCCGCGCAGCCGGCCAGCAGCATCGCGTCCCGCACCTCCTGGGCAAGCAGTTCCAGCGCCTCGTCGACGACGTCCGCCGCCAGTGCCCAGAGCAACAGTCTGCCCACGAGTACGGCGTCCGCGCCGGATGCGATCGCCTTCACGACGTCGAGGCCGCTCCGGATCCCGCCGTCCAGGAAAACTCCGCACTCCTTGCCGACGGCATCGACAACCGGGCCGAGGGCATCGATCGAGGCCGGTACGCCGTCCAGCTGCCGGCCACCGTGGTTCGACACCACGACACCGTCGGCGCCTACGTCAACCGCTTGTCGAGCGTCACGCGCATCGAGAATGCCCTTCATCACCAGGGGAATCGAACACCGCTTGCGCAACCACTCCACGTCTTTCCAGGTCACAGCAGGGTCGAAAGCGGAGGCGGTGTGCGCAGCGACCGCCGACAACCCCGGGACAGCCTCGTGCACCTCTGTCACTTTGTCGACAAGGTTCTCCGGGTGGATCCCGGGTGGCAGCGCGAAGCCGTTGCGCACGTCCCGCAGTCGCCGTCCCATGATCGGTACGTCGACGGTCACCACCAGCGCCGTGCAGCCGGCCGCTACGGCCCGGTCGACCAGACTCGCCACGACACGGCGATCGCGCAACCAGTACAACTGGAACCACGACGGTGCGGCGGTGGCGATCTCTTCCAGTGGGGTGCTGCTCAGAGTGCTTATGGTGTAGGGGATTCCGGCCTTGGCGGCTGCCCGCGCCAGGGTGAGTTCGCCTTCGGGGTGGAGGAGTTTTTGGTAGGCCATCGGAGCCACAGCGAGCGGTAACTCGTACCGCGTTCCCAGGACTGTTGCGGAGGTGTCGGGGTCGGCGGTGCCGGCCAGGATGCGGGGGGTCAGGGTGAGCGTGTCGAGGGCGGTGCGGTTGCGGTGGAGGGTGTGTTCGGTGCCGCTGCCGCCGGCCACGAAGTCGTAGGTCGCTCGCGGAAGCCGCGCGCGGGCGCGCTTCTCGAGGTCGGCCAGCTCAGTCATCGGTGAAGGTTCTGGCCAGCCAGGCGGATGCCTCGTCCATCGCCTTCCGGCCGCCGTCGAGGATGCCCGACATCGCGAAGAAGCCGTGGATCATGCCGTCGTACCGGCTGAGCGTGGTCGGTACTCCGGCGGCGTGCAGCTTCTCCGCGTAGTACTCGCCCTCGTCGCGGAGCGGGTCGTACTCGGCGGTGATCACGAGCGCGGGCGGCAGGTCCGCGTGCGAGGTGGCCAGCAGCGGAGAGGCCAACGGGTTCTGCCCGTCGGCGGGATCGGTGAGGTAGTGCTTCCAGTACCAGTTCACCGAAGTGTTGTTGAAAAGGTACGGGTCGGTGCCGGCGCGCATCGACAGCGTGTCGGATCCGTACAGCGTGTTCGGGTACACGAGCAACTGACCCGCCAGCGCCGGGCCGTTGTCGCGGGCAAGCAACGTGACGGCGGCCGCGAGGTTTCCGCCCGCGCTGTCGCCGCCGACGGCCAACCGGGAGGGATCCGCCTGAACCTCGTCTGCGTGATCGTGGATCCACCGCACCGCACCGGAGCAGTCGTTCACCGCGGTCGGGAACGGGTATTCCGGCGCGAGCCGGTACCCGACCGTGATCACCTGGCACGGCACGGCGTTGGCCAGCTTGCGGCTGATGCCGTCGGCGGTCTCGATACTGCCCAGTGTCCAGCCACCTCCGAAGAAGTAGACGAGCGTGGGCAGCGGACCCGCCAGCTCAGGACGGTAGATCCGCAGCGGAACCCCGGCATCCGTCGTCAGGTCCTCGACGTGATGGACCGGCTCGGCCTCGCCGCCGGCCTCCTGGATCGAGGCGAGGTCGGCTGCGCGCGCCTCCGCGAGCGTCTGGGTGTAGAGCTGCGGTACCTGAAGCGCCTCCCGGGAAGCGCGCATCGCCTCGACCTGCGGGTCCAACGGCATTGGGTTCACTCCAATCTGATCAGCATGGACTGATGCCCACGCAGCAGCAGGCTACGGCTGCGGACCGGTTCCTCCGCGAGCCGCAGTCCAGGAAACCGCTGGAAGAGCTGCCCGAACGCGGCCCGTCCTTCCATCCGTGCCAGCCCCGCGCCGACGCAGTAGAACGGCCCGGCGCCGAACGACAGATGCTGGAGATCCTGCCGTCCCGGATCGAACGCGTCGGCGTCCGGATGCTTCGCCGGATCCCGGTTCGCCGCGCCCGGCAGGATCAGCACCAGGCTGCCGGCCGCGATCGGCTCGCCCGCCAGCTCGAGATCGACCGACGCCTTCCGGCTGATCAACTGCACGGAACTCTGGTGCCGCAGGATTTCCTCGACGTACTCCGCGGCGCGGCCGGACGCCTGCTCGATCAGTTCGGGCCGATCGTGCAGCAGCGCGAGACCGTTCGTCAGCAGGTTCATCGTGGTGACGAAGCTGGCGTTGACCAACACGAGCAGGTTGTCGATCAGCTCCTGTTCCGAGAGCTCCGAGTCGACCAGCGAGCTGACGAGGTCGTCACGCGGAGCCGTCCGGCGGTCCGCGATCATCCGGGCGTAGTAGTCGTTCAGTTCGTCGGCCGCCTGGTTCGCCGCGGCCAACCGTTCGGGTGCCTTGCCGCCGAGATCCAGGTAGTCGTCGATCGCCTTCGTCCGGTCCCGGAACCACCCGAGGTCCGAGCGCGGAATGCCCAGGAACGTACCGATCACGGTGATCGGCAACCGGTACGCGAAGTCGACGAAGTCGATCACCTGCCCGTCCGCACCGGCCTTGCCCAGGTCGTCGAGCAGCTCGGTGACGATCGCCTCCACCACCGGTTCGAATCCGGTCAGCCGGCGCGGCGTCAGGACGGTTTGGAACACCTTGCGCATCCGCAGGTGTTCCGGCTCGTTCTTGAACATCATCGAGCCGCCGAGCCGCCGCAGTACCGAGTCCTTCGGATCCGGATCCGCGGTCAGCAGGCGGTGGAACCGCGTGTCCTTGAGCGCGTCGTGCGCCGCGTCGTACCCGTTGACGACCACGGCGTACGGCGAACTCCCGGGTCGGAGCCGGCAGACCGGGCCGATCCGATGCAGCTCCGCGAAGAGCGGCATCGGATCGCGGCGACCGTCCTCGGACCCGAGCGCGGCCAGGATCTCGTCGGCAGTCCGCATCAGCGCACCAGGTCCAGCGGCACCGACGCCGCCATCGCCTGGTACCCGGCGTCGTTCGGGTGGATGTGGTCGCCGGAGTCCCACTCGGCGCGCAGCTTCGACGGCGCAGCCGGGTCGCGGACGACCTGGTCGAAGTCGAGCACGCCGTCGAACTCGTGGCTGGTCCGCAGGTACGTGTTCACCGCCTGCCGGGTCGCTTCCTTCGCGGGGGTCCAGCTGTCGGTGCCGCCGATCCCTTCGAACGGCGTGATCGTCGTGACCAGGCTGCGGATCCCGCGCTCCTTGGCCTGCGCGTTCACCTGCCGGAGCGCGCCGATGATCTCGGCCGGGGTCTCGTTGGACATCCAGATGTCGTTGATGCCGAGCTCGGTGATCACGGTCCGCACGCCGGTCTGCGCGAACACGTCCTCGTTCAGCCGGGCCAGCGAGTTCACACCGACCTCGTTGAAGCCGGGGAAGACACCGTTGTCCGACGGTTCGCTGCCCTCGTGGTTCAGCCGGCTACCGGCCAGGCCCGCGTTCAGGACGCTCGGGAACGGCCTCCTGCCGGCGCTCGTCGCCAGCCGTTCGGCCAGTTGGTCGGGCCAACGGTGGTTGGCGTTCGGCGTGCTGTTGGTGCCGTCGCTGATCGAGTCGCCGAGGACAACGATCGATCCGGCCGACCGGTCGGTCTGGACGTCGACACCGGACAGGAAGAACCAGCAGCACCGCCGGGTCAGCGTGTAGCCGGCGCCGCCGGGGTCGTTGACCAGGTTCGACGGGCCGACGAAGTTGTCCTGGATCGACGAGCCGTGGAACGTCGTCGGGCCGGTGTTCTGCTGGAAGTAGAGGCTGACGACCAGGTCGTCGAGCGTGCCGAGCTTGAGGTTCACCGGGTCGCTGAGCAGCTCGCTGCCCTTCACCATCGAGGCGCTGCCGGAGCCGTTGAACGTCAACGTATGCAGGGTGTTCGGGTCGATGTCGGACAGCGCAGGCGTCGTCTTGTCGGGCTTGGCAACGGTTGCGGCCGCGACCGTCACGGTCTTCTCGCCGTAGATGTTCGACAGCCGGATCCGGATCCGGTCGCCGCCGACGGTCGGCCGCACCACCAGCCGGACGCTCTGGTCGGTCAGCCCGAGGTTCGTCGAACCGGCGGCGTTCCCGTGGGTGACCGCGGTCGCCCAGGTCCCGACCCATTGGGCGTCCCGGTCGCGGGAGTCCGGGCCGAACTGGGAGCCGGCCAGGCTTGACCCGGCCAGGGTGAGAGCGGCGGTCACCGCGACCGCACGCCAACTGCTGGAAATGGACATGTCCCGACCTCCAGGCGGAATGGATGGCGGGACGGAACGTAATACGCGATCCGGAATCCGGTCAATGAATCGGAAATGCATTTTCCGAGATCGCCGGGAGGCGGTTAGCCGGCCGGTTCCAGGTCCGGATCGCAGGGGTTTTCCCGCATACCGCAACGGCGATCTGGCAGGTAGAGTCGCCGTCACGGCTGGGGGTGGCCGGATCCAAGGGGAGAGCAGCCAGAATGCCGCCTGAATTCGTCCTGCCCGGAAACAGTACCAATTACGTGCACCGCGTCCTGGACCGGTTCCGGAGCCTTTCCGAAAACCCGGCACTGGCGCGCGGTAATCGTTGCGCGACGTACGGTGAATTAATCGCCGACGTACTGCGTTTCGCTGCCGCCGCCCGGGACGCCGGCGTACCGCCGGGCGGCAAGGTCCTGGTGATGGCGGCGAACTGTTTCGACGCCCCGGCGCTCCAGCTCGGCCTGCATCTGCACGGGTGCCGCGTCCTGTGGAGCGCACCGATCACGTCCCGCCGCGAGATCGACCGGTTCGCGGCGCTCGCCGACGCGGACGCGTTCGTGTACGACGACGCCAGTGAACTCGGGGCGGAACTCGCGGCCGCACTCGCGCCGACGCCGTCGTACCGGATCAGCGAGTTCGACGCACGGACGCCGTACGAGATCGTGGCCACGCCTGCCCCGGACTCGGTGCTGCAGACGAGCGGTACGACCGGCGAGCCGAAGCTCGTGCACCACACGCAGGCGTTCTACGAGCAGATCCTCGAACTCGCCGAAACGTTTGTTTCTGCTGGTTTTCCGACGCTGCGGCACTACTCGGGATCGCCGTTGTGGCTGGCGAGCGGGCAGATCACCACGTTCTTCAACCTGTTCACGGGCGGCGTGCTGTTCCTCACCGACACCTGGTCGCCGGAGGAGTTCTACCGGATCGTGCCGGCCGAGCGGATCACGTCGACGTACGTGACGCCGCCGATGCTGTACGAACTGCTCGATCATCCGGGCGGGCGGGAGGTCGACTGCAGCAGTCTGTTCATGCTGAACGTCGGCGCCGGTCCGGCGACCCCGGCACGGTTGCGGGAGGGGATCGCACGGTTCGGTCCGGTACTGCGGATCGTGTACGGGCTGAGCGAATGCGTCGTGGTGACCGCGCTACCCGGATTGAACGAGTCGCATCCGTTGGCCTCGGCGGGGACGCCGTACGGGGATGTGCAGGTGGAGATCCGTGACGACGACGGGAAGGCGTTGCCGGTCGGGGAGACCGGGGAGGTGTGGGTGCGCAGCCAGCTCGTGTTCGCGGGGTACCTCGGGCAACCGGAGCTCACCGCGGAAACGCTCGTCGACGGGTGGCTGCGGACGCGGGACGTCGGGAAGGTCGACGACAACGGTTTCCTGTACCTGGTGGATCGGGTGCACGACATGATCGTCACCACCCGCCGGAACTGGGCAATCTTCTGCCGGCCGATCGAGGACGCGCTCGCTACCCACCCCGCCGTCCGCACAGCCGCCGTCATCGGCGTGCCGGATCCTGTGGTCGGCGAAGCAGTCCACGCCTTCGTCGTCCTCCGCTCGCCCGCGTCCGTCCCCGAACTCCAAGACGTCGTCCGTACGACCCTCAACGACATCTGGGTCCCCGCCACCATCGACATCGTCGACGAACTACCCCTGACCCGAATCGCCAAAGTCGACAAGCTCGCCCTGAGAACCTTGTACCGAGAGTTGCGGGCCGCAGGTGGTAGGTCGTGAGTGGTGCGCGGCGGGGGTTGGTGGTGCTGTTTGTTGCGGACGTGTTGTCGGCTGTCGGTAGTCGCATCACGATGGTGGCGATTCCCTGGTTGGTGTTGGTTACGACCGGGAGTGCGGCGCGGATGGGGCTGGTGGCGGCCGTTGAACTGGTGCCGTACATCGTGGCCAGCATCATGGCGGGGCCGGTCATCGACAGTCTTGGGCCGCGGCGGACCTCTGTCCTCGCGAACCTGAGCAGTGCGGTTGCGGTCGCGGCGATCGCGGCCACGACCGGGCTCGGGTTCGCGGCGTTGCTGGTACTGGTCGCGGTGGCCGGCGCGCTCCGGGGCGCTGCCGATCGCGCCAAAGATCTGTTGGTACGGCCAATGGCTGAGGCTGCCGACGTACAGCTGATCCGGATCACCTCGCTGCACGAGGCGTTCGCGCGTGGCGCGACGCTGCTCGGCGCCCCGCTCGGTGGCCTGCTGATCTACTGGACAAACGCCGCGAAGGTGCTCTGGATCGACGCCGCCACCTTCGTCGTCTGCGGCGTACTCGTCGCGTTCTTCGTCCATCCACCCGAGGTCGTCGCGAGCAAGCGGGACAAGTACTTCCGCTCGATCGCCGAAGGCTTCTCGTTCGTGCGCCGCGACGAGTTGCTCGCGACCATGCTGATCACGACGTTCACGATCAACATCTTCGCCAGCGCGAGCACGGCGGTGTTCATCCCGGTCTGGGTCCGCGAACAGCTCGGTTCCCCGGCCGACCTCGGCCTGACCCTCGGCGCGTTCTCGGCCGGCGCGCTGCTCGGCAGCATCGTTTTCGCGCTCTTCGCGACACGTATTCCGCGGTATCTGACGTTCGCGCTCGGCGCGTTCATCGGCGGCAGTCCGCGACTGCTCGTACTGGGCCTGAGCGATCACCTCACGCTGGTGATGGTGGTGACGTTCCTGTCCGGGATCGGGATCGCCGCCATCAACCCGGTCTTCGGCGCCGCGCTGTACGAACATGTCCCGAAGGACCTGCAGGCGCGGGTGATCGGCCTGGTCGCGGCTTCGTCGTTCGCCGGCCTGCCGCTCGGCGCGCTGCTCGCGGGTGAGTTGGTGAGTTGGCTCGGGCTGATCCCGGCGCTGGTCTGGTCGGGTGTCGCATGTCTGGTGGTCAGCGTGTTCCCGCTGGTACGGCGAGGTCCCGGAAAGGTTCTCGACGCGGTGGAGGCGACCTCATGACCGAGGACACCGATCCGTACTGCCTGCTGCCCGGCGAAAGCACCGAACTGCTCACGGGTCATCCGTGGCTGCGCTTCGTCGTACTCGGGGACAGCGTCGCGGAAGGCCTGTGTTCACCGGTCGACGGCTACAGCGAGCTGCAGTGGGCGGATCGCATCGCGGCCGAGCTCCGCGCCGTACGACCCGACCTCGCCTACCTGAACCTCGGCGTCAGCGGTCTGCGGACCAGGGACATCCTCGCGACCCAGCTCGAACCCGCGCTCGCGTTCGGCCCCGACCTCGCCCTGGTCGTTGGCGGCGGCAACGATGCGTTCCCCGCCACGTACGACGCCGACCGTGTCGACCGCGAGCTGACGGAAATGATCAGGACACTCCAGGCGGCCGGTGCGGACGTGATGACGCTCGGCATGTTCGACATCTCGTACAGCCCGGCCGTCCCCGAGTGGCTCCGCCCTGGCCTGCGGAAACGCATGAACACACTTTCCGAACGCACCGCCGCGCTGGCCACGCGTTTCGGCACGATCCACGTCCACCTCACCAACCACCCGCTGTCGACGGACCCCACGCTCTACAGCCCCGACGGCCGCCACGGCACCGCTCGCAGCGATGCTGTGGCAACCGCGGAAACGCTCAGGGTGCTGAGCAAGCACCTACGGGGTTAGCAGCAGACCGCTCGTCAACGCACCCTGGCCGACGTTGACGACCGGCCCGGCGTTCGGGACGGTGAAGCGAAGGTAGGCACCGGCCGGCGTTCCGGCGAACAGGTACGGCGCGATGCAGAACGGGACGTCCGCCTCCTGAACCTCCTCCGTCTCCAGGTGCACGAACTGCATCGTCAGCCGGTCGACGTCGATGTGCTGCTGCACGATGTATCCGCCCTCGGCCAACGCATCCGCGACCGCTGCCGACCAGGTCTCGTCATCGACCTCGGGTCCGACGACGACACCCACGCCGCCGTAGGAACCGTTCGGTTTCAACACCAGCTCGTGCCGGTCGAGCTCTAGGTCGGCGGTCAGAAAACGTGTCCGCGGAACGTGCCGACGGACGACCCCCGCGTCGGCCGGGTCCATCAGTTCGAGGTCGTTCCACAGCCAGGCGAGGATCTGCTTGCTCGCCAGCAGCCAGCTCGCGGTCTGCGTGAACATCCGCACGGTCCCGTTCCGGACCGCGGCGCCGAGTGCGTCCAGGCCGTCGCTCGGCTTCATCCCCTGTGGCACGAACATCCGCAGTACGGCGTCGATCGGGCCGTCGTCGACGCACAGCCGGCCGTCGGCGTCGAGCGTCAGCCACTCGACCGGGTACACCCGCATGTCCAGCCCGAGTTCCCGCCCGCGCTCGCTGAACGGTTCGAGCAGCTTGATCGTCGCGAGCCCGTCCTGCGACCCGGGGTACGTCCCGCCGGTGGTGAACACCATCGCCAACCGGTCGGCGGCGGTCAGCCCGAGCGTCGACCGCAGCGCCTCGTACCGCGCGTCCACCGCCGACGCCGGCGCCCGCAGCTCCGCGAGCAGCGGCTCACCGGCGTACGCGTCGAGGAACCGCTGGGCGACCCCGTCCGAGTCGTGCGCCCCGCCGAGGGCACTGTCGATATTCGCTTCCACGACGTACGGCGTCCCGTTGCCGAACAGGAAGTCCGCGCGGACTCCGCCGAGCAGCTCGGGCGTCAGCGGCAGGTCCTCGTCCAGCAGATCGATGTACCCGACTGGCAGCCCGAGCGCCCGGCGCAACTCCCCCGCCGTCGTCGCCCGCCGCAAACAGGCCTCCAGGATCAGCCGCGAAACGGTCTCCGAGATTCCGGTCAACGTGTCGTACGTCGCTGTCGTGATGATCGGCGGTCGCAGCGGCCGCCACTCCTTGTTGTGCGTGGCGACGCCGTCGTACACCTCCCGCCACGCCGCGGTGCCGCGCTCGATCAGCGCCGTACGGGTTGCCTCGGGCAACTGGTGCCACAGGTCACTCATCGGTCCTCCAGTACTGCGTCGATCGCGGCAACGAGCTGGTCCCGGCCGGGCTGTACGGCGCGGTCGAGGGCCAGGGCAAACGGGAGTACGGCGCCGTCCGGGCGGGTCACGCGCCGCGGCGCAGCGTCCAAGGTGCAGCGTTCCGCGACCACCGCGAGCACTTCGGCAGCGAACCCACTGGTCCGGTTGGAGTCGTCGACCACCACGAGCCGCCGGGTCTTGCCGACCGAGGCCACGAGTCCCTCGACATCGAGCGGATAGACGGTCCGCGGATCGAAGACCTCGACCGAGACGCCACGCCCGGCCAACTCGTCCGCGACCACCAGTGCCTCCTGCACAAGGTGGCCCACGGCAACAACAGTCACATCGATGCCGGACAAAGCCACCCGCCCGACACCGAGTGGCACCGGTGCCAACGCGTCGTAGTCCACGTCGTCGCGGACGCCGAGCGCACCCGACGGCGCGAAGACCACGACCGGGTCGTCGTCCCGAATCGCCCCGAGCAGCAGGCCGTACGCGTCCGCGGGTGTCGCCGGCACGACGGTCTTCACCCCGACGTGCGCAAGCAGGGGATACGGATGATCCGAGTGCTGGCCCGCCCAGCCGGTCCGTGACCCCGACCCGGTCACGACGTACGTCACCGGCACCTTGCACTGTCCGCCGGTCATCAGCGAGAACTTGTGCGCCTGGTTCGCGATCTGCTCGAAGACCAGGAACAACAGCGACGGGATCTGGAACTCGATCACCGGCCGCAGCCCGGCCAGTGCCGCCCCGGTCGCGAAGTTCGTGAACGCCTGCTCGGACAGCGGGGTGTCGACGACGCGCTCCGGACCGAACCGGGCGAGCAGTCCGGCGGTCAGGTTGGACGCGCCGACCCGGATGTCCTCGCCGAGCAGGAAGACGTCGGGGTCGGCGTCCAGCGAGTCGGCGAGGGCACGGTTCAGCGCCTTCAGGTACGAGAGTTTCGGCATCAGCTCGCTCCCGCGTACAGATGGTCGAGCGCTGTCGACGGATCCGGGTGCGGGCTCGCCAGCGCGAACGCCGCCGCCGCGTCCAGGACGGCCTCGACCTCGGCGTCGACCTCCGTCCGAACGTCCGGCGAAAGCCTGTTTCCTTGGATTTCGACCGGGTCACGCGACCAGCCGGTCTCCACCTCCGCCGTCGTCCGGTAGCTCATCCGGACCCGGTGCTCGAACGTGTGGTGCGCGTCGAAGCGGTACGTCGTACATTCCAGGAACGTCGGTCCGGCGCCGGAACGTGCCCGCGCGACAGCCGTCTCGGCGGCGGCGACCACGCTTTCCGCATCCTGCCCGTCGATCGTGAACGCGGGGATCCCGAACGCCCGCGCGCGGCCGGTGATGCTGCCCGCGACCGCGGCGGCGACCGGCATCGTGGTCGCGTACCCGTTGTTCTCGCAGACGAACAGCACCGGCACGCGCCACAACGACGCCAGGTTGAAGGCCTCGAGCAACATCCCCTCGTTCATCGCGCCGTCGCCGAAGAACGTGACCGCGACCGTGTTCCGTCCTTGCCGCCGGCGCGCCCAGGCGGCACCGGTCGCGATCGACGCGGCCGCGCCGACGATCGCGTTCGCGCCGAGGATCCCGAGGCCGAAGTCGGCGGCGTGCATCGACCCGCCACGCCCCTGGTTCAGCCCGGTCTCGCGGCCCATCAGCTCGGCGAACAACCGGCCCGGATCCACACCGCGGGCCAGCACGTGCCCGTGCCCGCGGTGCGTCGAGGTGATCACGTCGTCCGCCGTCAACGCGGCACAGACACCGGCCGCGATCGCCTCCTGCCCGATGTACGGGTGGATCCCGCCGACGATCTCACCGGACCGGACGTAAGCGATCGCCCGTTCCTCGAACCGGCGGATCAGCCGCACGGTCCGGTAGAGGTCGGCGCCGGTCATCAGCTCTTCACCGCGGCCAGGATCGCGTCCCAGAGTCGCGCCCGCGCCCGCAGCGCGCTGTTGACCGTGTCGGCGCACTCGTCCCACTTGGCCTGGTCGTCGCCGCACAGGTCGGTCACCATCTGCATCGCCATCGGGGTGTGCTGCTCCCCGTCCACCTCGATGTGGCGTTCCAGGTAGTCGACGAAGGTGTTCAGCCGGTTGGAGCGCTCGTTCACGGCGACGACCTGCTGGAACATGTCCGGGATCAGGTCCTCGCGCCCGAACGCGAACGCCGCCGCCTGGCAGTGCACGGGCGCGTTCTCGATGATGTCCCAGGTGGTGCCCGCGAAGTCGACCGACGCCTGCGGTACGCCGGCCTCCCGCAGCGAGCCGGGCACCGGGGCACCGGTGCGGAGCAGCTCGATGAGCTTGTCGATCGCGTCGGTCCGGGCGCCTGCCTCGCGCATCCCGTTCACGTACAGCTCGAAGTGGCTGATGAAACCGTCGCCGAGTTCGTCGCTCTCCTCGACCATGACGATGTCGTTGATCAGCCGGCGGCTGCCGGTGTGCGCCGTCGGGATCCACGGGACCGTCACGCAGGTCAGTTCGCGCTGCAGGGACTTCAGCAGCGACATGAAGTCCCAGACTGCGAAGACGTGGTGCTCCATGAAGGTGACGAGTGCCTCGTGGGTGTCGAGGTTGGCGTACAGCGGATGCTGGACGACCTTGTCGCGCGCGGGCGTGACGGCCTTCTCCAGCTGTTCGATGCCGGGATGCGTCCGGCCCCAGTCGTAACGTGACATGTCGGAATCTCCTAACGGTCGGCCCAGAGCGTCGGGCAGTAGTCGGGGTCGCTGTAGTCGGGTCGACCGTCCGCAGTCCGCCGTACCAGCACGTCGTGGTTGTAGGCGGCGAAGGACCCGTCGGACAGCGGAAACTCCCGGAACTGGTTTCCGCCGTCCTGCAGGTGCAATGAGACTGCCCGGCGTGGGCGATCCGAAACGTTGGCGCCGCTCCCGTGGTAGGTGCGGCAGTGATGGAAGTTCATGTGTCCGCGCGGGATCGTGATCGGCAGCTTGGTCACCTCGGCGCCGTTGTAGGCGGCGTTCTCCGCGAGCATCTGGTCGAGCTGCGAGCGGTCGCGCTCGGCGAAGTGCCGCACCACGGTGTCGTCGGAACCGATTTCCTTCCACGCGTGGCTGCCGTCGACCATGGTGATCGTGCCCATCTCCGGCGGGCAGTCGTGGAACGGGATGAACGCGGTCAGCATCCGGTCCGACGACGAGGAGGACCAGTAGTGCTTGTCGAAGTGCCAGGGCACGACGTTCGACGGCTCGCCGGAGATCGGCGGCTTGTAGATCAGCGTCGACTGGAAGATCCGGATCTCCTCGACCTGCGCGAGCCGGGCCGCGACCGCGCCGATCACCGGCTTGCGGAGGATCTTCGCCAGCCCGTCGTGCTCGTAGTGCACGTAGTCGTTGTGCCGCTGGACGTCGCCCTTCGACGGGTCCCAGTACGCCAGCTTCGGCGGTGCGGCGGGCAGCGAACGGTCGCGCTCGCCCTCGTAATACCGTTCGCTGGCGTTCACGAGCTCGTCGACCTCGTCGTCGGTGAGCAGCTTCTTGGACAGGTACCAGCCGTGTTCGTTGTAGAAGGCAACGTCCTCGTCGGTCGGCAGCAGCTCGAGCTCCGCCTCGGACAGCCTGAACTCCAGACTCATGCGTCCACTCCCGCCAGCTCGCGCTCCTTGGCTTCGTACAGGGCCTTGATGTTTCCGCTGCCGAACGTCATCGCGCCGCGGCGCTCGATGATCTCCAGGAACAGCGTCCGGCGGACGTGCATCGACTCGGTGAAGATCTGCAACAGCTGGCCCCAGTGGTCGCGGTCGACCAGGATGCCGAGCTTCTCCAGGTCCGCGATCGGGGTGTCGACCTCGCCGACGCGGCCGGTGAGCGCCTGGTAGTACGTCGACGGCGTACCGAGGAAGTTGACGCCGCGGCCGGCCAGCGTACCCACGGCCTCGACGATGTCGCCGGTGCGCAACGCGATGTGCTGCACGCCGGCGCCCGCGTGCCAGGTGAGGAAGTCGTTGATCTGTCCGGGCCGCCGGTTCGGGTCCGGCTCGATCAGCGTGAACGTCACGTGTTTGGACGGGCTCTGGACGACCGTCGACTCCATCCCCTGGCCGGCCACCTCGATCGTTTCCTGGAAGATCGCCTGGAACCCGAACACGTTCTCGTAGAACTCCGCGGTCGGTTCGAGCTGTCCGGACGGTACGCAGATCGCCAGGTGGTCGATCTCGCTGAACAGCTTCTCGTCCGGACCACCGGCCGGCTCGGTGACGGCGATCGCGCCCGGCAGGAACTCGTGCCGCGGTCCGCGCCGCTCGACCAACCGGTGGATCACGTCGCCGAACCCCGCAACCTCGGCGATCACCACGGTCGTCTCCTGGTCGGTGTGGATCACCGGCGTCGACACCGACGCGGCACCCCGCGCCAGCAGTTCGCTGTACGCCCCCGCCGCGTCGTCGACCTCAAGCCCAACCACGGCCACCCCGTCCCCATGCCGCCGCACGTACTCGGCCGCCGGGTGGTCCGCGACCAGTCCGGTCGTGAGCACGATCTGCACCGCGTCCTCACGCAGCAGCAGCGACCGTTGGTCCCGCAACCCGGTCTCGGGTCCGCCGTGGCCGTGGATCTGCAGACCGAACGCATGCCCGAGATAGAACGCCGCCTGCCGAGCGTCGCCCACGTACAACTCGACGTGGTCGATCCCGTAGATCTCCATCACTGGTTCCCCTCACTGTTGATGACCCGCGTCTCCGGCGTACTGGCGGCGCCGAGGAGCAGGCTGACGTTCTGACCGCCGAAGCCGAACGAGTTCGAGAGTGCGTACTCGAGCCGGGCCTCGCGGGGTTCCTTGCGGACGTGGTCCAGCGGGCAGGCCGGATCCGGTTCGTCCAGGTGATACGTCGGCGGCAGCAGCCCCGTCGCGATCGCGCCCGCGGCAGCCGCGGCCTCGACGACGCCGGAGGTGCCGAGCATGTGACCGGTCAGCGCCTTCGTCGAACTGACCGCCGGCTGGTGCGCCCCGAACGCGAGCCCGATCGCCACCGACTCGGCAACGTCCCCGAGCTTCGTACTGGTGCCGTGCGCGTTCACATAACCGACCTGTTCCGGCCGCACACCACCGCTCGCCATCGCCAGCCGCATACAAGCCGCAGCGCCCTCACCATCGGGCCGCGGAGCAGTCGGATGATGCGCGTCGGAATTCACCCCGTACCCCGCAACATCCGCATACCCGGCGACCCCTCTGGCCACCGCATGCTCTGTCCTCTCCAGTACTAGGAGAGCGGCACCTTCACTCAAAACAAATCCGTTTCGCCGCACGTCGAACGGTCGACTCGCCTGCGAAGGCTCATCCCACCCCCGCGCCAACGCCCGCGCATTCCCGAACGTTTCCGAAAACGTAGGAAACAAAGGCGCTTCACTCGCACCGCAAAGCACCACGTCGGCCTCGCCCGAGCGGATGATTCGTACGGCATCCGCTATCGCCTGAGCTCCGGACGCACAGGCCGTACCAACTGCTGACGTATACCCACGGATGCCATAACGGATTGCCACGCGGGCGGCCGGCATGTTGGGGAGGATGCCGGTGAGGAGGTACGGGCTGACGGCGGCGCGGCCGCGTTCGGCGCGGGCCAGGACCTGTTGTTCGAGGGTCGCCATGCCGCCGACGCCACCGATGATGACGCCGATGCGCTCCGGGGCCACGTTGTCGCCGACGACCAGGCCGGCGTCGGACAACGCCTGCGCGGCGACGAGTTGGGCGAGGACGACGGTCCTGTCCATCACCTTGCCGTCCGGGCCTTTGGTCAGGTCGCCGGCGTCGAACGGCGGCAGGATGCCGGCGAGTTCGATCGAACCGGCGATCGGGTGCTCCGCGGGCGGCTTCACAATGCCGGATCGCCCGTGCAGCAAGGCGTCGTACACCTCTCGCGGACCGCTTCCGACCGGAGTGAGCATGCCCATCCCGGTGATGCTGGCGCTCATGCGCGGGCCTCCCGGAGGGCGACCTTGCGGACCTTGCCGGTCACCGTGGTCGGCACCTCGCCCGTGCCGACCACGGTGACATTGCGGAGGATCGCGGCGACCTCGTCACCGACGGCCGCGCGGACGTCCGCGGTCCGGTCGCGGTCCTCGGCGCCGGCCGGAAGCTCGAGCAGTACGTCGGCGACGTACCGGTCGCCGTCCGGCGTGATGACCACCGTGCAGTCGTCGACGTCCGGCAGCGCGGCGAGGATGCGCTCCTCGGACATCGACGTGAACAGTTGCGGGCCGTCGTACCCGGCGACCGCGTCGGGGACCCGGTCGAGGTGGAAGTAGAGCCCGGTCTCGTCGCGGTACACGAGGTCTCCGGTCAGGAACCATCCGTTCAGCCGGAAGCGGTACGTCGTGACCGAGTCGTTCCAGTAGCCCGGCGACACCGTCGGCGAACGGAACCCGAGCATTCCGGGCGTCCCGGGCGGGAGCTCCGCGCCGGTCGCGTCGAGTACGGCCGCCTCGGCGAACTGGTACGGCTTGCCGATGCAGCGCCCGTAGTGCGAGCTGTCCACCGTGTGCGTGACGTGGAACCCGTTGTGCCCCATCTCGCTCGACCCGAGCCCGTCGATGAAGTGACTTCCCGCAACCGTTGTCCGGCCGTTCCGGGTGACGGTCTCCCGGGTGCCGACGGCAACCAGTTTGCGGATGTGCGGCTCGTGCGCACAGTCGCCGGTGTTGAACCACATCCGCACCGAGTCGAGGTCGTGCCGGCTCAGGTCCTCCCGCGCCAGCCCGGCCCAGGTGACTGCGAACCCGTAGACAGCACGCGGTTTCCACCGCTCGATGTGATGCAGCACGGTCGGGGCGTCCTGGCTGGAGACGAGCAGCATCTCGGCACGGTTCCCGAGCGCCTGGTTGACCATCAGCACGGTCGCGGTGTGCGGAATCGGGAGCGCGTTCAGGATCCTGTCCGTGCCCTGCGCCTGCGGCATCGTGAGCAGGTGTTTGAGCGCCGCGTACAACGTGGTGTGGGTGTGCAGCACCGCCTTCGGTACGCCGGTGGTGCCGCTGGTGTGGGTGATCACGACCGGATCGTCGGCGTGCTGCCGGTAGTGCTCGGGCGCCTTCGTGGGATCGCCGGTGCCGAGCTCCCGTGGTTCCGCTAGTACGTCGTGCTGCAGCAACGACTTGTGCGCCGCGTCGGCCAGTACGGCGGTTACGCGCAGGCGGCGGATGTACTCGTCGGCGATCGCGGGCGCCATCTTCCCGTTCAGCAGCGCAGGGATCGCGCCGATGCGGGCCGCGGCCAGGAACGTGAGCACGATGTCCTGGGCCTCGGTGGCCCAGATCGCCACCACGTCGCGACGGCCGATCCCGTGCTCGAACAACCACGCCGTCCGCGCCTGCACGCGGTCGTCGAGTTCGCCCAGCGTCAGCGGGTGTTCGGCCGGGTAGTGGTCGACCGCGGTGTCGAAGGTGAAACCGGGACCGTTCGGGTCGGCGCCGTGGGCAAGCACCCGGGCGAGGACGTTTCCGGTGCCGATCTCCGGATCCGCGGCGAGACGGGCTCGCAGGCTCAACATGTCGGTTCTCCCCCACTCACGATCTGCGCGGACGCCTGGTCCGCGGACACCTGCACGATCAGCACCTGATCCGCGTCCCCGTCCGCGATCAGCAACTCGGCTTCGCCGTACCCGTCGTCGGTGACGCAGACGACCGGGCCGCAGAGGTTCCACTTCGCGGCGATCCAGCCCGCGACACTGTTCGGCACCGATTGAAAGAACAGCAGCGGTCCGAGCCGCTTGCCGCTGGCAACTACCTCGCGGACGTGCACGGCGCTGACGGTGTCGCCCTGGCTGACGATCACGATTCCGGTGCGTTCCGGGACTTCCACCTGAGCCAGGCAGCGCTCGGCGGCCGCGATCGCGAGTGGGTTGAACCGTGACACCACGAAGCCGGCCACCGCGGGCGGTTCCCCGGTCCACATTCCTTCCGCGAGCACCTTCATACCCGCACCACCAGCGCCGTGTTCGCGCCACCGAACGCGGAGTTCAGCGACAGCCCGTACGGCGACGTGGCCGGTCGCGGCGCTCCGAGGATCAGGTCCAGGTCGTACGCGTTCTCGAGGCAACCTGCGTTCACCGGCAGCTTTCCTTCTCGCAGCGCCTGGACAGTCACCACGAACTCGACCAGCCCGGACGCCTCCAGCGCGTGCCCGTGCAGCCCTTTCGTCGAACTGATTCCCTCGAAGGCCGAAAGTGCGGCGGCCTCCGCGGCGTCGGAGAACGCCGTACCGGTGGCGTTCGCGTTGACGTAGGTCAGGTCCGACGCGGCCAGCCCGGCCTTGACGAGGGCGGCGTCGATCGTGGCGGTGAGACCGCGACCATCAGGCGCCGGCTGCACCGGGTGGTAGGCGTCGCCGCCGCGGGCCCAGCCGACCAGCTCGGCGATGCCTTCACCTGTCTCGAGGACGACGGCTGCCACACCGTCGCCGAGCAGGGTTCCGTGGCGGTCGCGGGAGAACGGATGTACGGCGCCGTCCGTGGACAGGGCTCGGCCGGCGTCGAAGAGTGCGTACTGGTACGGCTCGACGAGGTACGCCGCTGCGACCACGACCCGGTCCGCCCGGCCCAGCCGGATGAGGGTAGCCGCGTCGGCGAGCGCCGTACTCGCGGAAACGCAGGCGGACGTGTAGGTGCGGCGTTGTCCGAAATCGTGTTCCTGGGGTGAATGCACGGCCAGCAGGAGTGGTGTCGTACGACGGTCGACGCCCGCGGCCGCGCAGGCGGTCGCGATCGCGTGGTCCAGTTCTTCTTCCAGCGTGCCGGTGTCGGTGGCCGTCGCGGCGTGGTGTGTCCGGTGGTGGGTGGTGTCGAAGCGCGTGACCTCGGAGAACGCCGGCGTACCGGACAACTGCGCCTCGGGGCCGCGGCCCAGGGCGGTCATGATCGAGAGACCGGTGACCGCGACCTGTCGGTCAGGCATGGTTCAGGGCCTTCGCGAGGACCACGACCGCGTCGTCGATCGTGGTCATCCGCTCGAGGTGCTCGTCGGTGAGCTCGACGCCGTACACCTGCTCGACCTGATGGACCAGCCAGGCCAGTTCCATCGAGTCGAGCCGGTCGGCGCCGGGCGGGCGTTCACCGAGACCGGCCAGCCAGCCGACGATCTCGTCCCGCCCGGGCGGGAGTGGGGGCGGAGGGCTGGGGTTCATCAGACCTGCTGTGCGACCCGGCCGGCCACCTCGGCGGTGAACTCGCCGACCGTCATCAGCGCGAGCTGCTCGGACTCGTCGTCGGAGAACCGCACCCCGAACCGGTCCTCGACCCGGACCGACAGGTCCGCCAGCGCGAGCGACTCCAGGTCCACGCCGGCCGGGCCGAGCGTGGTGTCGTCGTCGATGCCGTCGGTGTCGTAGTTCATGTCCTGCAGCTGCGCGATCACGAACGCGCGGACCTCGTCCTTCATCCGGGTACCTTCTTTCCGTGGGAGTTTCCGTACACCTCTGCGTGGCGGCCGCCGGCCCGGATCCTCGTGCCGCGGCCCATGCACTGCTGCTCGAGCTCGCGGGCACGCTGGTGGACGCGCCGACGCTCGCTCACGACGACACCGGACGTCCGCTGGTGCCTGGTCTTGCTGTGTCCGTCACCCACACCCACCATCTGGTGGCCGTCGCCGCGGCGCTCGAGGGCCCGCTCGGCATCGACCTCGAGGAGCTCCATCCGCGGGCCTTCGCACCGCTCGCCAACCGTTGGTACTCCCCACCAGAACTGGAGTGGCTGCGCCGCCAACCCGACCAGCTGCACGCCTTCCTCACCCTGTGGACGGCAAAGGAAGCCGTCGGAAAGGCACTCGGTCTCGGTCTGCGCAAGGGAGGTCTCCGCCGCCAGATGCCTCTGGGTCGTGGGGTGAGCAAGGAAAACGTCTTGCTCGCCCAGCCGGTGGCGGGACTGGCTGTCCTGTGGGTCCCGGTTGACGGGGTCGTGCTGGCGGTGGCGGCCGGGGCGGGGATCGGCGAAGTGGTGGTGCATCAGGAGGCTGCTTTGCGGAGGGCAGAGAGGTCGCGGACGAGTTTCCCGGTGGTTGTCCGGGGCAACTGATTCAGCAGGTGCAGGATGCGGGGGCGCTTGTAGGGCGCGAGTTTCTCGGCCAGGTCCCGTTCCAGTTCGGCTGTCGTACGGGGTTCGGCGAGCTGGACGTACGCCGTGATCGCTCCGTCGAACGCGACCACCGCCGCCTCGACCCCGCGCAGCGAGCCCAGCGTCGACTCGACCTCGGTCAGGTCGACCTTCAGCCCACCGACGGAGACCTGTGAGTCCAGCCGGCCCTTGATACTGACCAGGCCGGTCGTGGGATCGACGATCCCGGCGTCGCGGGTGTGCAGCCAGCCGTCGGCCCAGCGGGTCGGGTCGGACAGGCCGAGGTACGGCGACTCGGGCCGGCGGATGTGGAGTTCGCCGTCGACCGCGCGCACCTCGATCCCGGGCGCGGGCCGGATCGCCGGGCGGTGTTCGCCGTACAGGTCGGTGCCGATCACGCCGACCTCGGTCATCCCGTACATGTTCCCGAGCGGTACGCCGTACTTCTCCTCGAACGCCCCGGAAACGGCCGCCTGCACCAGCTCGCCACCGGTCGTCATGCGTTTGAACTGCGGCAACCACGGCGGGTCCTGCACAGACGCGAGCAGCCCGATGTGGAACGGCACCCCGAGTACTGTCGCCGGGGTCGTCGCCGCCCCGATCGCGTGCACGATCGCATCCCCGGTCAACCGCGCCGGCGGCACCAGCTGCACGCCGGCGTGCAGCCCGTACAGCAGGCCGCCGACCAGCCCGAGTACGTGCACCATCGACGGCAGCAGGATGATCCGCTCGCCCCGATGCGGTACGCCGTCGATCTGCGTGTACCGCAGTACCTCTGCCACCAGGTCGTCCGCGGTCCGCCCGATCACCTTCGACGGCCCGGTCGACCCGGAGCTCAGCTGGACGACGGCATGCCCGGTGCCGGCCGGATGACCCGAGTAGCTCGCCAGGCTCGTCTCGACGTCGACGAACGTCCGCAGGCCGGCGGCGACCGGATGCTCCGGCGACACCACGACCTGCGGCACCAGCCGTTCGACCGCCCGCCGTACCTCGTAGTCGGTGAGCCGGTGGTCGAGCAGGATCGCCTGCCCGCCGCCCCGCCAGATCGCGAGCAGGTGGGTCACGTACGCCATCGACGGCGGCAGCCGCAGCGCGACCGCACCGCCCGGCCGGAATCCGGCCTGCACCAATTCGGTTTGCCGGTCCTGCACCAATTGCCGTAGTTTCCGGCGATCGACCGTTTCCGGAAACCGGAAACATACCTCGTCGTCCGGACCGGCCAGCAGCACGTCGTCGACCCAGGTCATCCGAGCTCCAAAGTTTTCCTTGCACACAAAGGATTCGAAGACCAGCACCCCCACCAAGGCCTGGCGATGACGCGACGATACGACACCAAGGCTTGCTGACACAGCAGAAACAATCCCTCGATCGGACCCACCGAAGGAACGAAATCCACACCGGGAATACAGCGATTCCCGGTTAGAAATCCGACCGCTCACACAGACCCGGCAGAGGGCGGTCCGTCACCGGCACTTGACCCACCGTGCGCGCGTGGGTAACTTTCGCGTCGCGATCGAGTATCAGTAATTCAATTACCTTGGCGTTCGCCCCTGCCCGCCCGGACCGAGTTGGTGACACCGATGGAACTGACCCGACGCCAGACCCTCGGACTCGCGGCGGCCGCCGTCGCCGGATCGACGGTCGCCGCTACCACCACAGCCACTGCGACTGCCGCTGCGACGACGAGCGGCACACCCGCCCACCCGGACCGCTGGGTCCACGACACGCTCCGCCGGATGACGCTGGAGCAGAAGGTCGGCCAGCTGTTCGTCTGCTACGCGTACGGCCCGACGGCCGCGACCGCCGACGCCCGCAACACCAGCCTGTACGGCGTCGCGACACCGGCCGAGGTGGTCGCGAAGTACCACCTCGGCGGCGTCATCTACTTCACCTGGACCGACTCGGTCCGCGACCCCGAGCAGATCGCGGGACTCTCCAACGGTCTGCAGGCCGCGGCACTCGCGGACGCCGGGATCCCGCTGCAGATCGGCACCGACCAGGAGTACGGCTCGGTGGTCCGGGTCGGACCGCCGGCCACCCAGTTCCCCGGCGGGATGGCACTCGGCGCGACCCGGTCGGCCGCGTTCGCCCGATCGGCCGGCGCGATCGCGGGCCGGGAACTGAAGGCGCTCGGCATCACCACCGACTTCGCGCCCGACGCGGACGTGAACGTGAACCCGCTGAACCCGGTGATCGGCGTCCGGTCGGTGTCGTCCGACCCGGCGCTGGTCGCGCAGCTGGTCGCCGCGCAGGTCAAGGGGTACCAGCGCGACGGCCGGATCGTCTCGACCGCGAAGCACTTCCCCGGCCACGGCGACACCGCGACCGACAGCCACACCGGCATCCCGGTCATCGGCCACACCCGCGACGAGTGGACCCGGATCGACCTGCCGCCGTTCCAGGCCGCGATCCGGGCCGGCATCCGGTCGATCATGACCGCGCACATCGTGGTCCCGGCGCTCGACCCGTCCGGCGATCCGGCGACGCTGAGCCGGCCGATCCTGACCGGGATCCTGCGGCGGCAGCTCCGCTTCGACGGTGTGGTGATCACCGACTCGCTCGGCATGAAGGGCGTCCGGGACAAGTACGGCGACGCGGAGATCCCGTTGCGCGCGATCGAGGCGGGCGTCGACCAGTTGCTGATGCCGGTCGATCCCGGCCTGGCGTACAACTCGGTGCTGAACGCGGTCCGCGGCGGCCGGATCAGCGAGGCGCGGATCGACGAAAGCGTGCAACGTGTTCTGAGACTGAAGTACGACACCGGGCTCGTCGAGCGCCCGTACGTCGACGTGTCCCGGGTCCTGCAGCTCGTCGGTACGCCGGCCGGTGCCGCCGAGGCACAGCGCATCGCGGACCGCAGTACGACGCTGCTCCGCAACGACGCCGACCTGCTGCCGCTCTCTCCCGCACCACGGAAAGTACTCGTCACCGGGTACGGTCCCGCGGCGCTGGCGGTCGCTCTGCAGAAGCGCGGCGCGACCACGGTCGTGAAGGACACCGGTACGACGCCGACCGACGCGAAGATCACCGACGCACTGGCCGCCGCGAGAGCGGCCGACCTGACCGTTGTGCTGACCAACAAAGCGTGGGACACCGAGGTCACGGACAAGCTGGCCAAACAACAGAAACTCGTCAACGGCCTGCTCGGCACCGGCAGCCCGGTGATCGTCGTACCGGTACGGGACCCGTACGACGTCGCGTACTTCGACTCCCCGCCGACCGCGCTGGTCACCTACGGCAGCACCGTGGTGTCGATGGAAGCGCTGGCCAAGGTGCTGTACGGCGAGATCGCCCCGGCCGGAAAACTGCCGGTCGAGATCCCGGCGCATCCGGACACCACACAGATCCTGTTCCCGTTCGGGCACGGGCTGACCTTCGACCCGCGGGACACCCGGCTGACAGTTGCCTCGTACAACATTCATGCCGGCGCCGGTGAGGACAACGTTTTCGACCTCGACCGGACCGCGCGGGCGTTGAAGGCGCTGGACGCGGACGTGATCGGGTTGCAGGAGGTCGACGTCCACTGGGACAAGCGCAGCGACTGGCTGGACACGATCACGGAACTGGCCACCCGGCTGGGCATGTATCCCGCGTTCGCCCCGATCTACGACTTCGATCCACCTGCCGCCGATCAGCCCCGGCGGCAGTACGGCGTCGGCCTGCTCTCCCGCTTCCCCCTGCTGCAGGTGCAGAACCACCCGATCACACGACTGTCCACGCAGGATCCGAACCCGGTGCCGGCACCGGCGCCCGGCTTTCTCGAGGTGGAGATCGAGGTGCGGGGGCGGCGGGTGCATGTGTACTGCACGCATCTGGATTATCGCGGCGACCCGACCGTGCGGCGAATGCAGGTAGCAGACACTGTGCAGATACTTGCCCAAGACCCTTCAACAGACCTGCAGATCCTGGTTGGTGACTTCAACGCTGAGGCTCGAGCCCCCGAGCTCGGTGGGTTGTGGACCCGGTTGACTGATTCGTGGACCGCCGCCGCGCAGACGACCGGCGGGCCGAACACCTACCCGGCGGTGGCAGCGAACAAGCGGATCGACTTCGTGACCGTCGGTGCGGGGCTGACCGCCCGACGAGCCGAAGTACCTGCGGAGGTTCCGCTCGCGGAGGCTGCCAGCGACCACAGGCCGATGATCGCCGACCTCTCGTTCCGTTCCTGAGGAGACCGACATGAAGCGACGCAACCTTCTCGCCGGTGCGGGTGCGCTGGCCGCCGCGCCGTTGATCGACGTACCGGCCGCGGACGCCGTCCCGAACCGCAAGGTGCTGACCGGCGCCGAGGTACTCGCCCGCGACGGCTGGCGGGCGCTGGCCGGGCAGAAGGTCGGCGTGATCAGCAACCCGACCGGGATCCTGCCCGACCTGCAGCACGTCGTCGACACCATGCACGCGTCCGCCGCGGTCGACGTGGTCGCGGTATTCGGTCCGGAACACGGGTTCCGCGGCACTGCGCAGGCCGGCGGTTCCGAGGGCGACCACGTCGATCCGCGGACCGGGATCATGGTGTACGACGCGTACGGCGCGAACGCCGACAAGCTGGCCGGCCTGTACGCGAAGTCCGGCGTCGAAACCGTTGTCTTCGACATCCAGGACGTCGGCGCGCGGTTCTACACCTACATCTGGACGATGTTCGAGGCGATGCTGGCCGCGGTCCGCACCGGCGCGCGGTTCGTCGTTCTCGACCGCCCGAACCCGGTCGGCGGGTACGCGCGCGGCCCGATGCTGAAGCCCGGGTACACCTCCGGCGTCGGCAAGAAGGAGATCCTCCAGCAGCACGGTATGACGGTCGGCGAGCTGGCCCGGATGTTCGACGCCGAATACCTCCCGCTCGAGCCGAACGGCGGCCGCCTCAAGCAGCTCACCGTCATCGAGGCGAAGAACTGGAAACGCGACCAGCTGTACGCCGACACCGGCCTGACCTGGGTGATGCCCAGCCCGAACATGCCGACCCCGGACACCGCCCTGCTGTACCCGGGCCTGTGCCTGTTCGAGGCGACCAACCTGTCCGAGGGCCGCGGTACGACTCGCCCGTTCGAACTGATCGGCGCGCCGTACGTCGACTACCGGTGGGCGCAGGCGCTGCAGACGAAGAACATCCCGGGCGTCGCGTTCCGCGAGGCGTACTTCACGCCCTCGATCAGCAAGAATGCGAACGTCTTGTGCGGCGGCGTCCAGGTCCAGATCACCGACCCGCACCGGGTGGAGGCGATCACGGCGGCGACGCACATGATCGTCGAGGCCCGTAAGCTCTACCCCGATTTCAGCTGGCGGGCGGAGACCCCACCCGGCCGGTGGATCGATCTGCTGACCGGGTCCGACCGATTCCGGACCATGCTTTCGGCCGATGCGCCGGCCGAGGAGATCGTGGCAGCCTGGAAGTCCGAGACGGACGCCTGGACGTCCCGGCGGGCGAAGTACCTGCTGTACAAGGGAGCTCACCGATGACGCGGTGGGCCGGAATTTCGACGATCTCAGCGGTGATACTCACGATGGCAACCCCTGCAGTTGCTGGCGGCAACATCTCCGGCCGGTTCGACCGCCCGTACGACGGTTACGCGCCGAAGTCGACGCTGTTGCGCGACGAGACCCCGGCGAAGGCCGGCCTGGACCCGGCACCGATCGACGCCGCGCTGGCCCAGGTCGCCGCCTGGACCAAGCCGGTCGGCTCGGCGAAACCGTTGTACGCCGGAGCGGTCACGCTGCTCGGCCACGACGGGAAGATCGTCACCCGGACCGCCACCGGTCTCGCCGTGAAGTACGCCGACGGCGCCGGCACCGAGCTGCCCGCGGACCAGCAGCTTCCGATGCGGACCGACACGATCTTCGACCTGGCGTCGGTCTCCAAGCTGTTCACGTCGATCGTGGTGCTGCAGCTGGTCGAGAAGGGCAAGGTCGACCTGGACGCGCCGATCGCGACGTACATTCCGGAATTCGCGGAAAACGGCAAGGGCAGCGTCACCGTCCGCCAAGCACTCACGCACACCAGCGGCTTTCCGTCCTGGCTGCCGCTGTGGAGCTCACAACCGGACCCGGCCTCGCGACTCCACATGGCGCTCACGGCCAAACTCCAGGACCCACCCGGCACCAAGTACCTGTACAGCGACCTGAACCTGATCGCACTCGGCGAGCTGGCACACCGCGTCACCGGCAAGACCCTCGACAAGCTGGTCGCCGATGGCATCACCAAACCGCTGCGGATGCGCGACACCGGCTACAACCCGGACCCTCGCAAGAAGCCGAGGATCGCTGCGACGGAGTACCAGTCATCGCCGCCGCGCGGCATGGTGTGGGGCGAGGTGCACGACGAGAACGCCTGGTCCCTCGGCGGCGTCGCCGGCCACGCAGGCGTTTTCAGTACTGCGGACGACCTGGCAGTACTGGCGCAGACGTTCCTGAACGGCGGCAGCTACCGCGGCGCCCGGATCCTCAAGGAATCCTCGGTCACCGCGATGATCACGAACTTCAACCAGGCCTTCCCCGGCAACGACCACGGCCTCGGCTTCGAGCTCAACCAGCGCTGGTACATGGGCGGCCTGTCCGGACCGCGCGCGGCCGGCCACACCGGTTACACCGGCACGTCGGTCGTGATCGACTTCGACTCCCGTTCGTTCGCGATCCTGCTCACCAACCGCGTGCACCCGAGCCGCGACTGGGGCAGCAACAACCCGGCCCGGCGCGCGGTCGCGCAGGGGCTGGCGCTGGCGCTCGGCGTCGGCCCGCGGCACGGCAAGGACGCCTGGTTCTCCGGTACGACCGACAACTCGACGACAACGCTCGCCACCACGGTCGACGTACCGCCGGGTGGCGCGAAGCTCGCCTTCGACCTGTTCGTGGACACCGAGGACTCCGACCTGCTGTACCTGGAGACGTCCGCGGACGGATCGACATGGACCAAGGTGCCGTTCACCGTCCGGGACCGCGGGTCGGTGATCGACACCGACGGCTCGATCAGCGGGTCCGGCGACCGGCACTGGCACCAGGTCACCGCGGAGCTGAATCCGGGCAAGCAGACGATCCGCTGGCGCTACACCTGCGACCCGCTGTACCAGGGCCGCGGGGTGTACGTCGACGGTGTGAAGATCACGAGCGGGGACGGTGTACTTCTCGATGGTGAACGAACGCCTGAATCATTTACCGCAACAGGTTGGAGACTTTCGCGTCGGTGACCCCATCTCGTGCATGGGCGCCGTACCGTGGCTGTCATGAATTCAACAACCTCTCCAGAACCCACGGGGCCGCTGCTGGTCCGGGTCCGCGCGGTGATGCCCGCGCTGGCGCCGGCCGAGCAGCGGGTGGCGAACGCGGTCCTCGCGGACCCGGGCGGAGTGGCGGCGATGACGATCTCCGAACTGGCCGAGGTGGCATCCACCTCGGAGACCACGGTCATCCGGTTCTGCAAGCAGATCGGCGTCCCCGGCTATCCGCAGCTCCGCCTGCAGTTGGCGGCCCAGTCGGCGCAGGAGAGCGTCCGCCCGGAGGTCGGCGGGGACATCGAACCCGGTGACTCGCTCGCGGACGTGGTCGGCAAGGTCGCGTTCGCCGACGAGCGGGCGGTCCGCGAGACCGCCCAGCAGGTCGACGTGGACACGCTGGCCAAGGTCGTCGACGCGGTGGTGAAGGCGCCGCGCGTCGATCTGTACGGTTTCGGCGCCAGCGCGTTCGTCGCGATGGACCTGCAGCAGAAGCTGCACCGGATCCGCCGGGTCGCCTTCGCCTGGAACGACGTCCACGTGGCGCTGCCCAGCGCGGCCCTGCTCGGTGACGGCGACGTCGCGATCGGCATCTCGCACACCGGTACGACGGTCGAGGTCGTCGAGGCGCTCGAGGAGGCGGCCAAGCACGGCGCCACCACGGTCGCGGTGACCAACTTCCCGCGCTCGCCGCTGGCGAAGACGGCCGACCTGGTCCTGACCACCGCCGCCCGCGAGACCACGTACCGCTCGGGTGCGATGTCCAGCCGGATCGCGCAACTGACCGTGATCGACTGCCTGTTCATAGGAGTCGCACAGCAGGTGCTGCCGGACGCGCGGAAGGCGCTCGAGGAGACTGCCTCCTCGGTCCGCGGTCACCGGTTGAAGGGCTCCGAGTAGCCGTCTGTCAAGATTCAACCGAATTGAAATATCTTCAGTAGAAAACTAACATCGATCCCGTGACATCACCGACCGAGCAGCGCAACCCCCGGACGCTGGCCATCGACGCGGTGGGCACGTCCGAGATCCTCCAGCTGGTGAACAACGAGGACGCCCTGGTCGCCGGGGCCGTCGGCGCGGTGATCCCGGAGCTGACCAAGGCCGTGGACGCCGCCGTCGAGGCGGTGCGCGGCGGCGGTCGCGTGCACTACTTCGGCGCCGGTACGTCGGGCCGCCTCGCGGTTCTCGACGCCGCCGAGCTGCTGCCGACGTTCCACGTCCCCGACGGTCTGGTGGTCGCCCACCACGCCGGCGGCATGCAGGCGTTGCTCCGCGCGGTCGAGAACGTCGAGGACTCCGAGGCGGGTGGCGCGTCCGACGCGGCTGCCGTCACCGGTCAGGACCTCGTCGTCGGCCTCGCTGCTTCCGGGAGTACGCCGTACGTCGCCGGTGCACTGAAGGCGGCCCGCGCGGCCGGGGCGACCACCGTACTGGTCACCTCGAACCCGGACGCCCCGCTGGCGCCGCTGGCCGACATCGTGGTGGCCGCGGACACCGGGCCCGAGGTGATCGCCGGCTCGACCCGGCTGAAGGCCGGAACCGCGCAGAAGATGATCCTGAACGCGTTCTCCACCACGCTGATGATCAAGCTCGGCCGCACCTGGTCGAACCTGATGGTCGACCTGGTCGCCACCAACAAGAAGCTCCGCGGCCGGATGATCCGGATCCTCGCCGAGGCCACCGGCGCCGACGAGGCCGCCTGCGAGAACGCCCTGGCCGCGGCCGACGGCGAACTCAAGCCCGCCCTGGTCCACCTCCTGACCGGCACGGCGATCCCCGCCGCCCGCTCCGCCCTCGAGGCAGCCCACGGCCGCGTAGCCACCGCCCTCGCCGAGCTGGCCTGACAGCTAGCGGGTTGTTTGCCGGCTGACGCACTGCAACCCGCCATCGGTGCAACAACCAGCCAGCGGGCTCAGTCGGCGCGCCGAACCGGCGGCCTGAGCACCAGCGTCGCGACGACGCCGGCCATGAAAACCGCGGTGAGCGCGAACGGGATCGGGATCAGCGGATCCAGCAGCACCAGGACCGCGCCCAGCGGTACGACGACGTTCACGACCCGGTCCGCGTTGTCGCGCAGCGCGATCCACCAGATGCCGAGGACGAAGATCGCGATCGGGATCGTCACCGTGTAGGACGCGGCGACCTCGCTCAGCTCGGTGTGGTGCGTGATGGTGTCGATCTCCACCTCGATCCCGGCCGAGAACGCGCCCGCGGCGGCGAACACGAAGTAGTGCACGTACCCGTACCTCAGCGACCGCCCGAAGGACGTGATCGCGGTGTGGTGCGGCGGCCAGAAGTAGATCCACCACATCGCCGCCGTGACGACCAGCGTGAGGACCGAGAGCGCGATCAGCGGGCCGAGCGACTCGTGGTCGTGCACCGCCTCGATGATCGCGTTCGCCGAGGCGAGCAGGCTCTCACCCAGCAGGATCAGCGTGAACAGCCCGTACCGCTCGGTGATGTGGTGCGGGTGCCACGGCGTCATCCCACGCTGCTCGGCAACCACCGGTACCGCGAGTTCCGCGATCACGAACAACACCCAGGCGATCGGCTGCACCGATCCGGGCATCACCAGCAGGGTCAGCCAGAGCACCTGGACGATCGCGATCCCGCCGGCGTAGAACTGCGTCGTCCGCCGGTTCCCACCCGCGGAACGGGACGCCCGCAGCCATTGGGCGATCATCGCCACCCGCATCACCACGTACCCGATCACGACGACGGTGAAGTCGTGGTCGGCGAAGACCTTCTCGATCCCCGCGGCGAGCACCAGGACGCCGCTCATCTGCACGATCGTGAGCAGCCGGTACAGCCAGTCGTCGGTGGCGAACGAGGTGGCGAACCAGGTGAAGTTCATCCACGCCCACCAGATCGCGAAGAACACCATCACGTACGACAGCACGCCGTCGGCGACATGCTTCTCGGACAGCGCGTGGTGCAACTGCGCGCCGGCGACACTGACCGCGATCACGAACACCAGGTCGAAGAACAACTCCAGCGACGACGCAACCCGTCCAGGCTCATGCGGATCCCGCGGCCGCATCGGGACCAACCGGGAACGCGTCGTAGGAGCTGCCATGGCCGACAGACTAGACGCAGAAGCCAGGCGAATCGGGCAATCTCGACAGGACGTATGCGCCTACTGCCCGCCCGCGCCCTGCTGAACAGGCGCGGCCCTTGGCCCGCTCGACGGACACATCCTGTCGAGGCTGCACATTCAGCTCACGGAGATGTCCACCGAGGGGCGGAGCTCGGCGGCTGCGGCGAGGGCTTCGTGGGCCGGATTGGCGAGGAACTCCTTGATCAGCTGGGCGTCGGCCGGCTGGTCGAGGTGCGGGAGGGCGATCTGTTCGTACGCCGCCTGGAAACGCGGGCCCCAGCGCCGGGTGCCGAGCCGGGCGGTGCGGGAGCAGTTGTCGACCATGTACGCGACGTCGCGGGCGTGCATGTACGGCAGCAGCGAGTCGACCGCCTCGATCACCGACTCGTTGACGATCTCCGACCAGGCGTGCCCGCGGGCGGCGAACTCGTCCACCTGCGCCATCATCGTCGCGACGAACAGTCCGGCCGTGACCGCGTCGATGCCGTGCGCTCCGTCGTCGCCGTACCATACGGTTTGGTATGGCGTCCCCCGGCGAGCGTGGACGGCGGCGCTGTGCGACCACATCGGGCTGCCGCCGATCGCGGTCATCGGCCGGTTCGCGAGCCGCTGCTCGGCCAGGATCACGCTCCGCAGTTCGGTGCCATCGGCAACCTCGTCGTAGATCTCCGCGACCAGGTCCCGGGCCGGCCCGTACGCCGCCGAGTACGCACGGTCGAACAGGTCCTCGTCGCCGGACGCCGCCCGGACCGCGGCGAGTCCGTGCTTCGAAATGGTCCGCGCGATCGGTCCGGTGATCGCCTCGGTGGAACGTTCGTACGCCGTCACCGGGTCCGCGCCGCCGATCCGGAAGTACCGGTACAGCGCCTCGACCAGGCCGTGGACCGCGCCGAGCAGGATCGCCCGCTCGCCGACGATGTCGGAGTGGTACTCGTCGGAAAGCGTTGTCGCGAACGTGTACGGCGAGCCGAGTGCGATCGACCACGCCAGCGCCCGGTCGGTCGCATACCCGTCCGGGTCGGCGTGGACGGCGATGCTCGCGTTGATGCCGGCGCCGTTGACGGTCGCGCCCTGCTGGTACAGGCGCCGTACCGAGTCGCCCATCCCCTTCGGGCAGACCGCGATCACCGGATGCCCGGCCGGGAAGGTGCTGCCGAGCTCGCGCAGGTGGCCGAGCAGGAAACCGTGGGACAGACCAATGGTCGCGCCGGGCTTCAGGACCGCGAAGATCTCCGCGTGGTGAGCCGCCAGTGCAGCGTCCGCGATCAGCAGGATCACCAGGTCGGCACTCGCCGCTACGTCCAGCCAGTCCCCGAGCGTCCCGTCGTCCTCGCTGAAACCGTTCGCGCGGGCGTCGTCGGCGGACCGGGACCCGGGGCGCAGTCCGACCGCCACGGTGATCGCGCTACCGGCCAGCGAGTCACGCAGATTCAGCGCCTGCGCCCGCCCTTGCGGACCCCAGCCGATCACCCCGATGCGCTCCACCCCGTGCAGCGCGGCCGGCAGCAGCGGGAACAGGTCCCGCCCGCCCCGCACGATCGCCTCGGTCCCACCCGGGACCTCCATCGCCTCGACCCGAAACACCGAACTCTCCATACGTTCCAGTGAATCGCCCGCCGGTGCATTGCGGCAAGCGCAAGATCCGCACCGCACCGTTCCACAATCTGCAACACTGGGGAACTGACGATAAGCGCCGGGGTCTGGGAAGGCGCTATTGCCTGTGCCTAGACCCCAAGGCCTATTCCCAGTCGGGCGGAGGGTTGCGGTGGAGCAGCGGGAGTTGGAGCTGTTCTTGCACTTGGGGCGGTCGTTGAACTACGGGCGGACCAGCCTGGAGTGCCATGTCAGCGCGGCGACGCTGACGCGGACGATCCAGCGGTTGGAGGCGCGGGTCGGCGCGCGGCTGCTGGACCGTGGGCCGCGCGGGGTGATGCTGACGGCGGACGGGCGGCGCTTCTCGGCGTACGCCGAACAGGCGCTGGCACTGTGGGCCGACTACCGGGCCGGGACAGGCGATCCGCACGACCTGACCGGCGAGCTGAGGATCTTCGCCACCGTAACCGCCTGCCAGACGCTCCTCCCCGACTTGCTGCGGCCACTACGTACGCAGCACCCGCAGATCCGCCTGAACATCCGCACCGGCGACGCAGCCGCCGCCCTGGCCCGCCTCGACGAAGGCGAAGCCGACGCCGCCGTAGCCGGCATCCCCAAACGCCTCCCGCAAACCCTGGTAGCCCGGACCGTCGCCCGCACCGACCTAGTCCTCGTCCGCGCCTACGACACCCCACCCACCATCCCGCCCGACAGCCCACGTGCCACCCCGCCGGGCGCCACTCGCCACAGCCCGTCCAGCGGCCGGGCCGGCGCGCCGCCTGAGGGGCCGTATGTGGTGCCGGCTCGGGGGCTGGTTCGGGAAGTGGCGTTGCGGTGGTTTCGGAGGGTGGGGGTGAAGCCGGCGATTGCGGCGGAGCCGGACGGGCATGAGGCGTTGCTTGCGCTGGTGGCGTTGGGTTGTGGCGTCGGTGTCGTACCGCGGCTGGTGCTCGAGTCGTCCGCCGTCCGCGATCAGCTCGAGGAGCTGCCGGCCGACCTGGAACCGCTCACGATCGGGCTTTGCGCGCGCCGCGCCGACCTGCACCGGCCTTTGGTTGCGGCGCTCTGGGCGCTGCGACCGTAGCGCCCGGCGACAGCTCGGCCGCGACGAGCTGCGGCGGCAGCGGATCGTCGCCCTCGAGCTCCCGGATCAGCGACACGGTACCGAGCGCACCCAGCTCGCGACCGGGCGTCCGCATCATCGTCAGCTCGGGATCCGTCATCGCCGCGGTCTCGGGCACCGTCAGCAGCGAGAACACCGACATGTCCCCCGGTACGTCGTACCCGGCCCGCTTGAGGCCCGACACCACCCCGAGCGCGGCGTACTCGTTCAGTACGAGCACCGCCGTCGTCTCCGGCGACTGCTTCAGCAACTGCTCCGTCGCGACCTTCCCCGCCGCGGTCGTGTCCGAACAGGGCAGCACCACGATCGGCAGGCCGTACGACGCCGCGACCCGCCGGTACGCCTCCTCCACCCGGACCCACGGGCCGTACGCGTGGAACCGCGGGTCGTCCAGATCGCCCGAAATCAAGGCGAGCTGCCGATGCCCGTAGTCGTACAGGTACCGGACCGCCTCCTCGACCGTGGTGTCGAAGTCGATGTCCACGTGCGACAACCCGTCGAGCTCGGTCGTCCGCCCGATCAACGCGAACGGCGTCCCGGATCCGCGCAGTACGTCGACACGCCGGTCGTCGAGCTGCACCTCCATCAGTACGACGCCGTCGACCAGGCCCTGGCCGAGCAGCTCCTGCAGCTCGACGCCGTCGTTGCCGACCGGCCAGAGCACCAGGTGGTAGTCCTCCTTGCGCGCCGCCTCGGCCGCACTGGTGAAGAACTCCGACGTCGACATGCTGAACCGGTGTTCGAGCGCCGGGTAGGCCATCGCGATGATGTGCGTCCGCCGCGACGCGAGCGCCCGGGCGACCATGTTCCGCCGGTACCCGAGCTCGAGCATCGCCTGCTCGATCCGCGCCCGGGTCGCGGCCGTCACCGGCTTGGTGTCGTTCAGCAGGAACGAGACGGTAGCGATCGAGACACCGGCCCGCTGAGCGACGTCCCGCATCGTGACCATCGATCGTCCTCCGAACCCTTGACAGCGATGTGACGTAGGGAACATAGTCCTTCAACACCTCAGTTAAGCGGTTTACCGCTCAATCCACAAGCGCACTGCAGCTTCTCTCGTCACTCGGTTAAACGCTTTGAAGGAGTCCGATGTCATGATCAGCAAGCGGATCGCCGCCGCGCTGGCGGGTGCGACGACGGTGTCGCTCCTGCTGGTCGCCTGCGGCAACAACGGCGGCCAGTCGTCGTCCGGTTCCGGCGGCGACAGTGTCAAGAGCCTCACGATCCTGGACTACTACAACAACGACCCTGACAAGTCCCTGGTCCAGAAGGGCCTCGACAGTTGTGCGTCGCAGCTCGGCATCACGATTCAGCGGGAGACGGTGCCTGGTGACACCTTGATCCAGAAGGTGCTGCAGCAGGCGTCGTCGAAGACGCTGCCCGACGTACTGATGCTCGACAACCCCGACGTCCAGCAGATCGCCGCGACCGGAGCGCTGGCACCGCTGAACGACATGGGCCTGAACAGCGACGGCGTCATCAAGGGCATGACCGACGCGACGTCGTACCAGGGCAAGCTCTACGGTCTCGCGCCGGTGACGAACACGATCGCCCTGTTCTACAACAAGGACATGCTCGCCGAGGCCGGCGTACAACCGCCGAAGACCTGGGACGAACTGAAGGCCGCGGCCAAGAAGCTCACCAAGCCCGGGCGGTACGGGATGGCGTTCAACGCCAACGCCACGTACGAAGGTTCCTGGCAGTTCCTGCCGGCGATGTGGACCAACGGCGGCGACGAGACCGACCTGAAGAGCCCGCAGGTGGCCGAGGCGCTGCAACTGTGGGTCGACCTGGTGAAGGACGGATCCGCCTCGAAGAGCGTGATCAACTGGACGCAGGGCGACGTCAACGACCAGTTCGTCGCAGGCAAGACCGCGATGATGGTCAACGGCCCGTGGCAGATTCCGACGCTGAACAAGAACCCCAAGATCAAGTGGGACGTGGTCACGTTCCCGCTGAACAAGCCGGACCAGACGCCGGTCGCGCCGCTCGGTGGTGAGGCCTGGACGGTCCCGCTGAACAAGGACCAGGCTAAGCAGCAGAAGGCCGCGGACTTCGTGAAGTGCCTGAACTCGGACGAGAACGAACTGGCCTGGGCGAAGGCCCGGTACACGCTCCCGACCAGGCTGTCACTGCTCGACGAGTACGCCAAGGAAGTCCCGTCGATGAAGGCCTTCGCCGAGCAGGTCAAGACCGCCCGCGCGCGGACCGGCAAGCTGGGCGACAAGTGGCCGGACGCCGCGAAGGTGATCTACCAGGCGATCCAGCTGGCACTGACCGGCAAGGCCACCGCCCAGGACGCCTTCAAGCAGGCCTCCGGCGGCTGATCGGTGATGGTGACGCTCACACGTACGAGGGTGGCCGGCCGCGCGAAGGTGCGCGGCCGGCACCACCGGGGCGAGAGCCTGACCAAGGTGCTGTTCGTACTGCCGGCCGCGGTCGCGATGATCGCGCTGTTCGGGTACCCGGTGGTGAAGAACCTGCTGATGAGCCTGCAGGACTACGGGCTCAAGACGTTCTTCACCGGCGTGGCGCCCTGGGTCGGGCTGCAGAACTACCGCACGGTCGTGACCGACAAGCTGTTCTCGGACGCGATGCTGAACACCGCGCTGTTCACGGTCGGCTCGATCGCCTTCCAGTTCGCGATCGGTCTCGGGCTCGCCCTGTTCTTCCGCAACCGCTTTCCGCTCAGCGGCATCCTGCGGTCGTTGCTGTTGCTGCCGTGGTTGCTGCCGCTGATCGTGTCCAGCGCGACCTGGCGGTCGATCCTCGAGCAGGACAGCGGGATCCTGAACCGGACGCTTCAAGGCCTGCACCTCATCAACGATCCCGTGCCGTGGCTGAACTCGCCGTCGGTCGCGCTGATCGCGGTGATCGGCGTGAACATCTGGATCGGCATCCCGTTCAACGTGACGCTGCTGTACTCCGGCCTGGCCGAGATCCCGGACGAGCTGTACGAGGCCGGCCAGCTGGACGGCGCGACCGGGTGGCGTTCGTTCTGGTACATCACCTGGCCGAACCTGCGCTCGGTGGCGAGCGTGCTGCTGATGCTCGGCGTCGTCTACACGATCAAGGTCCTGGACATCATCCTCGGCCTGACCGGCGGCGGCCCGGCGAACGCGACCCAGACGCTGGCGACCCAGTCCTACGAGAAGTCGTTCGTGGACTTCCGGTTCGGCCAGGGCGCGGCACTGTCCAACATCCTGATCGCGATCTCGTTCGTGTTCGCGATCTTCTATCTGCGCGGCAGCCGTCGCGCCGTCGACGAGTAGGGGGAGCACGATGCGACGTATCGCGTACACCGTCATCGGCGTGCTGATCCTGTGCGTGATGCTGTTCCCGGTCTACTGGATGCTCAACGCCTCGCTGCAACCGTCCGGGAACACGTTGACCGCCGGTTTCCTGCCGCTGCATCCGACGTTTTCCGGCTACAAGCGGGCGCTCGACGAGCAGGGCGGGAACCTGGTCACGAGCATGATCATCGCGGCCGGCACCGTTGTCCTGAGTCTGGCGATCGCGACCCCGTGTGCGTACGCGCTCTCGCAGTTCCGGTCCCGCTGGGTGTCGATCGGGCTGCTGGCGATCCTGATCTCGCAGATGATCCCGGGCATCGTGATCGCGAACGCGCTGTACACCGCCTACGAGCGGATCGGGTTGCTGAACTCGATCCCGGGCCTGATCATCGCGAACTGCGCGAGCGGGATCCCGTTCGCGATCCTGATCCTGCGCTCGTTCATGCTCTCGCTGCCGCCGTCGCTGGTGGAGGCGGCCCGGGTGGACGGCGCCGGGCTGTTCCGGGCGTTCGTGGCGATCGTGCTGCCGATCAGCAAGAACTCGCTGATCACCGCCGGACTGTTCAGTTTCCTGTTTTCCTGGAGCGATTTCCTGTTCGCGCTGACGCTGACCACCAAGGGCGGCGTGCGGCCGGTGACGCTCGGGATCTACCAGTACCTCGGCACCCAGGTGCAGAACTGGAACGCGGTGATGGCGACCGCGGTGCTGTCCGCGGTCCCGGCCATCGTGCTGCTGGTCGCCGCGCAGAAGTACATCGCCGCCGGGGCCATCGGCGGAGCCGTCAAATAACTCTTAAGGACAACGATGAAGATATTGGTCTGGGGCGAGAACCGGCACGAGCAGATCGAGCCGCACGTCCGCGAGATCTACCCCGAGGGAATGCACTCCACGATCGCGGCCGGTATCGCCGAGAACCTGCCCGGCGCGGAGGTCTCCACCACGACGCTGGACGAACCCGAACACGGCCTGACCGAGGACGTGCTGGCGGAGACCGACGTACTCGTCTGGTGGGGCCACGCCGCGCACGGCGAGGTCGACGACAAGGTGGTAGACCGCGTGTACCAGCACGTGCTGTCCGGGATGGGTCTCGTCGTCCTGCACTCCGGCCACTGGTCGAAGATCTTCGGCAAGCTGATGGGCACCACCTGCACGCTCCGCTGGCGCAGCGAGCGGGACCGCGAGCTGGTGTGGACGGTGAACCCGACGCACCCGATCGCGCAGGGCGTCCCGCATCCGATTGTGATCGAGCAGCAGGAGATGTACGGCGAGTTCTTCGACATCCCGGTCCCGGACGAGCTGATCTTCGTGTCGTCGTTCTCCGGCGGCGAGGTGTTCCGTTCCGGCTGCACGTTCCGGCGCGGGCACGGGAAGATCTTCTACTTCTCCCCCGGCGACCAGGACTACCCGGTGTACCACCACAAGGATGTCCGTAGGGTGATCGCGAACGGTGTCGCGTGGGCGCGTACGGACCTGCCTTCGCGCCGGCTGCCGACGCTGCTGCGGTACGAGACCGACGATTTCTTCAACGGACACGGGTACACCGGTCCCATCGAGGAGCCTGCCGATGCCTGAACCCCTGCGCCTGGTGCAGGCCGGAGCCGGCGGCATGGGCCGCGCCTGGCTCCGCACCATCGCCGCCAACCCTTCCGTGCAGTTGGTCGGCCTCGTCGACCTGGACGTCGAGGTAGCCCGCGCGGCCGCCGACGAACACGGCTACCCGGACGTACCGGTCGCGACCTCGATCGACGAACTTGCTGTTGAGTTCGAGGCCCTCATCGACGTGACTGTCCCGGTAGCGCATCCGAAAGTCAGCGTAGAAGCGTTGCTGAGTGGTGTCCCAGTACTGTGTGAGAAGCCGTTGGCAGAGACCGTACGTGAGTGTCTACAAATGGCTGCGGCGAGCGAGGTCAGCGGGAAACTGTTGATGGTGTCGCAGTCGCGGCGGTATTTCCGGGCGGTCGACGCGTTCCAGCGGCAGATCGCGGAGCTCGGGCCGATCGGGACGCTGGCGTGCGAGTTCTACAAGGCGCCGCACTTCAGCGGCTTCCGCGAGCGGATGGCGGAACCGCTGCTGGTCGACATGGCGATCCACCAGTTCGACCTGTCCCGCAAGCTGATCGGGTCGGAGCCGGTGTCGGTGTACTGCGACTCGTACAACCCGTCCTGGAGCTGGTTCGACGGCAACGCGGCGGCGTCGGCGATCTTCACGTACGCCGACGGAACCCGCTTCACCTTCGCCGGAAGCTGGTGCGCCCCGGGGCTCGAGACGTCGTGGAACGGCAGGTGGCGGGCCAGCACGCCCGGTGGTACGGCGACCTGGGACGGCGACAACGCCCCGGTCGCGGAACCCGAGGTACCGGCACCCCTCGGCGACGAGCCGGAGGAGATCGCCGGTTCCCTGGTCGAGTTCGTCAACGCCGTCCGTACGGGCACGACGCCACAGTCCGAGGTCCACTCGAACGTCGTCAGCCTCGCCATGGTCGAAGCCGCCGTACGCTCAGCCAACACCGGCGCACCGGTCCGCATCGCCGACATCGTCAACGACGCCTACACCGAGGCCCTGTCGACAACGCAGAACGCCGACCTGCTCGCCGCCCTGAAATCCTGGCCCAGCCCCCTCGCGGCAGTCGGCCTCGCCTGACCCAACCGCCGAGTCGTGGCGATCGGCTCGGCCCCCCTCCGCCGAGTCGTGGATTCTGGTCGATTTTCAGAGGCCTTCTCCACGACTCGGCGGCGCAGTTGAGCTGGCCAGGCGGATTGTGGGCTTGGGGACCTGGTAGGTGGTTGGGGCGGCGCCCTGGATGACGGCGAGGATTGCTTCGCCGACGATGGTGCCCAAGCCGTGTACGTCGACCGTGACGACGCTGAGCGGTGGCGTGGCGAGCCGCGCCACCGCGGTGTCGTCCCACGCGATCACCGACAGCTGCTCCGGGATCGTGACGTTCAGCTCGCGCGCCGCGGCGAGGCCGCCGATCGCCATCAGGTCGTTGTCGTAGACGATCGCCGTCGGCACACCGCGACCGGTCAGCAGTTGCTGCGTCGCATCCCGGCCCGAGTCCTCCGAGTAGTCGCCCTCGATCACCCGGCCCCGCACGTCCCGCTCCGCACAGGTCTGCATGAACGCGTCGTCCCGGGCCTGGCAGTGCAGCATGTCCCGCGGCCCGCTGACCCGCGCGATGTCACGATGCCCGAGCTGCGCGAGCGCCCGTACGGCCGCGCGAGCGCCTTCGGCGTTGTCGACCAGTACGTTCGTGATCGGCACCTCCAACTCCGGCCCGCCCAGCAGCACGGCCGGTACGCCGAGCCGCTGCAGCTCGTCCAGCCGCGGATCCTTGGCCCGCAGATCGACCATCACGATGCCGTCGACGTGCCGGTTCGCCACCCAGCGCTGCCAGATCTCGAGCTCGCCGGCGACATCCGCGGCGAACTCGATCAGCAGGCTGCAGCCGCGCCCGGCGAACACCTCCTCGATCCCCTGGACGACGTCGGCCATGAACGGCTCCATCCCGAGCAGCCGCCCGGGACGCGCCAGTACCAGCCCAGCGATCCGCTCGTGCATACACTGCCCTCCAAGGCCGTCGAAGCCACTATATTCACAGACCTAACAAACTCGACAGATTGCGGATGTCCCGATGCAGCAGGTCAGCGACGCGTCGTACGCCCCGGGTTACGACCCGGCCCCGACGAACAGCCGTGCCCTCATTGTGGACAGCATCCGCTCCGCGGGCACGGTCAGCCGGGTGGAACTCACCCAGATCACCGGCCTGACCGCCCCCTCGGTCACCACGCTGGTCCGCCGGCTGATCGACGACGGCCTGGTCGACGAGGCGGGCCGCGGCTCGTCCACCGGCGGCAAGCCGCGCACGATGCTGCGGATCCGGGCCGCCGCGCGGTACGTCGTCGGCGTCCACCTGAGCCCCGACAGCGTGACGTACGTACTGGTCGACTACGCCGGCGGGGTGGTGGCGCGCTGGCGCCGGGACGGGCCGGGCGACGCGAGCGATCCGGAGCAGGTGGTGGCGCGGATCGCGACCGAGACCACCGAGCTGATCGAGCGCGCCGGCGTCGACCCGGCGCTGATCCTCGGGCTCGGGTTCGTCTGCCCGGGCCCACTGATCCGCAACCGCGGCGTCACCTCCGCACCGCCGAGCATGGCGAACTGGGTCGACTTCCCGATCCACCAGCGCCTGGAGGAGCGGCTCGGCCTGCCCGCCCTGCTGGAGAACGACGCGACCGCGGCCGCCGCCGGCACCCGGCTCACCACCAGGCACGACGTGTCGGTGATGGCCGGGCTGTTCATGAGCGAGGGCATCGGCTCCGGCCTGCGCCTGAACGGCCACGTCTACCAGGGCGCGCACGGCAACGCGGGCGAGGTCGGGCACATCTGCGTGCAGATCGGCGGCCCGCAGTGCTGGTGCGGGAGTACGGGCTGCCTCGAGGCGATCGCCGGTCCCGCCACGGTCGTCGCGAAGGCCCGGGCCGCGGGCCTCGACCTCGGCTCCCAGCGCCGTACCGGGGTCGCGGCGTTCGCTGCCATCGCCCGGCTGGCACTGACCGGGGACTCGCGGGCCGAGGCGATCCTGCGCGACTCCGCGTCCTGGCTCGCGCTCGGCGCGCAGACGATCACCAACATGTACGACGTCCAGCTGCTGGTACTGACCGGTCCCGCGTTCGCCGTGGCCGGGACGATCTACCTGCCGATCATCCAGGAGCGGATCATGAGCTCCGCGTTCGGGCGGGCCGTGAACACCGAGGTCGTGCTGGACGAGCGCGGCCACGACGCGGCGGCGATCGGCGCCGCGCTGATGATGCTGCGCTCCGAGCGCGCGATCTCTGCCTGAACGACCAGCAGCAGATCGCCCGGGCGCGACGCGATCCGGCTCAGCAAACCCTTTCCCCGCGCGGCTCCTGTCGAAATCGTTACCACGCCGACCCCTTGCGCCTTCTTTGTTAGGCGAACTAAGTTACGGCCAGCTTCCCTGGCGGGTGCCGGGTGACGCGTTCGAAGACCGCGTTGGAAAGGAATCGACCTATGCTCCGGAACCCGACGAAACGCCCGCGCGTGCGGCGCCTGGTGAGCGCCGTCGCCGCGGCCACCGCCACCACCCTGCTGCTGGCCGCCTGCAACGGCGCCGCGGCCGGCAACCAGGCCGCCAACAAGGACGCCACGATCACCGTCGCAGCCGGCGACATCACCACCGAGAACTTCAACCCGTTCAGCAGCACGGCGCTCCAGCCGACCCTCGGCGTCATCTACGAGCCGCTGTACTGGTACAACTTCGCGAAGCAGTCCGAGCCCACGCCCGTACTGGCCTCCGGCTTCTCCTGGAACGCCGCCGGTACGGAACTGACGATCAAGACCCGCCACGACGTGAAGTGGAACGACGGCCAGCCGTTCACCGCGAAGGATGTCGCTTTCACGTTCAACCTGGTCGCCAAGACGCCGGCGCTCAACCCGTCCGGACTCGCCGCCACCGCGAAGGCCACGTCCGACGACACGGCCGTACTGACCTTCAAGTCGAAGTCCCTGATGCAGGAGCCGGCCGTACTCGCCAACCAGGCGATCGTGCCCGAGCACATCTGGAAAGACATCAAGGACCCGACGACGAACCTCAACAAGAACCCCGTCGGCACAGGGCCCTTCAAGGTGAAGTCCTACACGCCGCAGAGCTTCGTACTGACCAAGAACGACCTGTACTGGGAGGCGGGCAAGCCGACCATCAAGGAGGTCCGGTACCTCCCGGTGACGTCCGCGGACGCCGCCAGCGCAGCCCTGGTCGCCGGCAAGGTCGACTGGGCCAGCGCGTACCTGCCGGGCATCGACAACATCATGAAGTCCGGCAAGAACCTGACGTACGTGAACACCCCGGTGATGACGACTGTCGTCGTGACCTGCTCCAACGCGGCCCTCGGCTGCACCGGTCCGCAGACCGATCCCGCCGTACGCAAGGCGATCTACCTCGCGATGAACCGCGAGCAGCTCGCGAAACTGGCCGGTGGTGGTGTCGCGGGCGTCGGCTCGCCGACGATGCTGCTGCCGGGCCGCGACGACAACTGGATCGCGGACGCCGGTACGGCGAAGCTCCCGCAGAGCGCGGACACCGACGCGGCGAACAAGGCGCTCGACGCGGCCGGCTGGACGAAGGGCAGCGACGGCGTACGGACCAAGGACGGCAAGCGGCTCTCGCTGACCGTGCAGACCGTCACCGGATGGAGCGACTACATCCTGATCAACGACACCCTCAAGCAGCAGCTGGCCACCGTCGGCATCGAGCTGAAGCCGAGCCAGGTCTCCTGGAACGAGTGGAACGCGGCGCAGACCAACGGCAAGTTCCAGCTGTCGCTGGACTCGGTCGGCCTCGGCGCGTCCACGAACCCGTACTTCACCTACGACAGCAAGCTCGCCACCACGAACACCGCTCCGGTCGGCAAGAGCGCTTCGGCCGGTAACCAGTCCCGCTTCTCCAACCCGGCTGTCGACGCCGCGCTGACGGCGGCCGCGGCGACCACGGACCAGGCCGCGCAGAAGGCGGAGTACGCCAAGATCCAGGGCATCATCGCGGACCAGCTGCCGTACATCCCGGTCTACGTGAACTCGATGCTGACCGAGTTCAACACCTCGCGCGCGACCGGCTGGCCGACCAAGGACAACCTGTACGTACTGCCCGCGGCCTGGAAGGCATGGGACGCCGGGATCGTCCTCAAGACGATCAAGCCCGCCAGCTGATGCGCTACCTGCTCCGGAAACTCACCTTCTACGTGGTCGCGCTCTGGGCGGCGCTGACGTTGAACTTCCTGATTCCCCGGCTGATGCCGGGGAACCCGGTCGACCTTATGCTGTCGAAGCTCGCCACCAAGGGCCCGGTCACCCCGACCACCCGGACGGCGATCCAGGCGCTGCTCGGTACGGACACCGATTCGTCGCTCTGGACGCAGTACTGGCGCTACCTGCACCACCTGCTCACCGGCGACCTCGGTACGTCGATCGCGTACTTCCCGGCGCCGGTGTCCCAGGTGATCGGGCAGACGCTGCCGTGGACGGTCGGGCTGATCGGGATCGCGACCGTGATCTCGTTCGCGGTCGGGATCCTGCTCGGCCGCGCGGCCGGCTGGCGGCGCGGGTCGTGGATCGACAACCTGATCCCGTTCACCACGATGCTGCAGTCGGTGCCGTACTTCTGGCTCGCGCTGCTGCTGCTCTTCCTGCTGGCCAGCAGCTGGCCGGTCTTCCCGCTGAGCGGCGGGTACGACGTGTACTCCGTGACGCCCGGCTGGAGCCTGCCGTTCCTGCAGTCCGTGCTGTACCACGGCGCGCTGCCGGCGCTGACGATCGTGGTCTCGTCGATCGGCGGCTGGATGCTCGGGATGCGGAACATGATGGTGTCCACGCTGTCCGAGGACTTCGTCGTGACCGCGGAGGCGAAGGGCCTGACGCCGCGCCGGATCCGGTCCCGGTACGTGGCCCGGAACGCGATCCTGCCGTCGGTGTCCGGCTTCGCGATCTCGCTCGGGTTCGTGGTCGCCGGGTCGATCGTGACCGAGGCGGTGTTCTCGTACCCGGGTATCGGTTCCGCCCTGTTGCTTGCTGTCGGCAACAACGACTACGCGTTGATGCAGGGTGTCTTCCTGATCATCACGCTGGCCGTCCTCGGCGCGAACCTGCTCGTCGACCTCCTGTACGGCGTCATCGATCCCCGCACGCGTGCGCGGTCCTGAGGAAGGCTCCATGGCTCTCACTACTGAAGGAGCGGTGCAGGCCGCCACCGCGGACGGCCCGTCGCCGGTCGCGCCGAGCCGGCGCCGACTACCGCCGATGACGTTGAAGCTCGCGGTCGGCCTGACTATCGCCGGGGTGATCATCCTGTTCGGCATACTCGGTCCGTTCCTGGTCGGCAATCCGTCGACGGTGCGGGACGTCGGGTTGACCGGTCCGGGTCACGGGTTCATTTTGGGCACCACCCAGAGCGGGCAGGACGTGTTCGCGCAGCTCGCGTACGCCACCCGCGGCTCGCTGATCATCGGTGTCGTGGTCGGGGCGATCACGCTGCTGCTGTCGTCGTTCTTCGGCGTCGTCGGCGCGTTCGTCGGCGGCTGGGCGGACGAGGCGTTCTCGCTGTTCACCAACATCATGCTGGTGATCCCGGGGCTGCCGCTGGTGATCGTGATCTCCAGCTACGTACCGAACAAGTCGATCTGGCTGGTCGCCACCGTGCTCGCGATCACCAGCTGGGCCGGGTCGGCCCGGGTACTGCGCGGGTTCACGCTCAGCGTACGGAGCCGCGACTACGTGCTCGCGGCAAGGATCGGCGGCGAGAAACGCTGGCGGATCCTGGCCGTGGAGATCCTGCCGAACCTGATCCCGCTGCTCGCGTCGCAGGTGGTGTTCGCGGTGATCTTCGCGATTCTCGGCGAGGCGGGCCTGTCGTTCCTCGGGCTCGGCGCGTCCGGGTCGTTCACCTGGGGCACGATGCTGTTCTACGCCCAGAACGGGCTGGCGCTCCGGCTCGGCGCCTGGTGGTGGTTCGCGCCGCCGGGGCTGGCGATCGCGTTGTTCGGCGCGGCGCTGTCGCTGATCAACTTCTCGATCGACGAGATCATCAACCCGAAGCTGCGTTCGCAGACCCGGGCCGAGCGCAACAAGTGGAGCGTGAAGTCATGAGTGTGCTCAGCATCGAGAACCTCAGCATCGACTACCTCGCCGAGACCACTGTGCACGCCGTCCGCGACGTTTCGCTCACGCTGGAACGCGGCGAGATCCTCGGGCTCGCAGGAGAAAGCGGGTGTGGAAAGTCCACGCTCGCGTACGCGATCACCCGGCTGCTGAAGCCGCCGGCGCGGATCACCGGCGGCCGGGTGGTGTTCTCGTCCCGCGACGGGTACGACGTCGACCTGTCGTCGCTGACCGGCGACGACCTGCGCGCGTTCCGCTGGGACAAGATCGCGATGGTCTTCCAGGGCGCGATGAACTCGCTCAACCCGGTACTGCGGATCGCCGAGCAACTCGAGGACGTGTACCTCACGCACCGGCCCGAGCTCGGCAAGGCGGAACGCCGGCTGCGGTGCGCCGAGCTGCTCGAGCGCGTCGGCGTCGACCGGAACCGGCTGCGCGCGTACCCGCACGAGCTGTCCGGCGGCATGCGGCAACGCGTGATGATCGCGATGGCGCTCGCGCTCGAACCACAGGTGCTGATCATGGACGAGCCGACGACCGCGTTGGACGTCGTCGTACAGCGGGAGATCCTGCGCGAGATCACCCGGCTGCGGTCCGAGCTCGGGTTCGCGGTCGTCTTCATCACCCACGACCTGCCGCTGTTGCTGGAGATCAGCGACCGGATCGCGGTGATGCGGGACGGCTCGATCGTCGAGCTGGAGGACGCGCTGACGCTGTACACGAAGCCCCAGCACCCGTACACGAAGCAGTTGCTGTCGTCGTTCCCGAGCCTGACCGGCGAACGCGGCGCCTTTGTCCGCACCGGTTTCGAGGAGGCAGTATGAGTGCGCTGGAGATGCGCTCGGTTGTGAAGGAGTACCGGCTGCGCAACGGGCTGCGTACGACCAGGCTGCGCGCGGTCGACGAGGTCAGCTTCGAGCTACAGCCCGGCCGTACGATCGCCCTCGTCGGCCAGTCCGGCTCGGGCAAGTCGACGATCGCGAAGCTCCTGCTGCAGCTCGAGCGCCCGACGTCCGGCGAGATCCTGGTCGACGGCGAGCCGATGCAGTACCGCGGCGCGGCCGCGGCGACGTACCGCAAGGCCGTCCAGATGGTCTTCCAGGACCCGTTCGCGTCCCTGAACCCGTACCACTCGATCGCCCACCACCTGGCCCGCCCGGTGAAGCTCCACCACCCGGCCTTCACCCGTTCGCAGGTCGACGACCGTGTGCTGGAGCTGCTCCGCCGGGTCCGCCTCGACGAGACGTACGCGCACCGCAAACCCCACGAGCTGTCCGGCGGCCAACGCCAGCGCGTAGCGATCGCCAGAGCCCTGGCCCCCGAGCCGGCCATCCTCGTCGCCGACGAACCGGTCTCGATGCTCGACGTCTCGATCCGCCTCGGCGTCCTCAACCTCCTGGCAACCCTCCAACGCGAGGAGAACCTAGGAGTCCTCTACATCACCCACGACCTGGCCACCGCCCGCCACTTCAGCGACGAAATCATGGTCCTCTACCACGGCCAGGTAGTAGAACAAGGCCCCGCCGACGACGTAATCCTCAACCCCCAACACGAATACACCCAACTCCTGGCCGAAGCCGCCCCCGCCCCCGAACGCCGCCTCACCGAACTGAGGCCGTAAACAGCAAGTGCGCCGGGAGAGAGATTCTCTCCCGGCGCACTTGGTTCGATTCAGAGCTTCAGCGAGCTGGCGACCACTTCCGCGAGGGAGTGGGCTATTTCTTGGGCTGTGTCGGAGGATTCTGCTTCGACCATGACCCGGACCAGGGGTTCCGTGCCGGAGGGGCGGAGGAGGACTCGGCCGGTGTCGCCGAGGCGGGTGGTTGCTTCGGAGACGGCGGACTGGACTGCGGGGTCGGTGCCGGCGCGGGACTTGTCGACGTTCTTGACGTTGACGAGGACCTGCGGGAGGCGGGTCATCGCGCCGGCCAGGTCGGCGAGGCTCTTGCCGGTCTGGGCCACCCGGGCGAGCAGGTTGACCGCCGTGAGAGTGCCGTCGCCGGTGGTGGCGTGGTCGGACAGGATCACGTGGCCCGACTGTTCGCCGCCCAGCTTGTGACCGCCCGCCTTCATCGCCTCGAGCACGTACCGGTCGCCGACCTTGGTCTGCTCGACCGCGATCCGCTCCCGGACCATCGCCTGCACGAAGCCCAGGTTGCTCATCACGGTCGCGACCACGGTGTCGTTCGACAACCGGCCGCTGTCCCGCATCGCCAGCGCCAGGATCGCGAGGATCTGGTCGCCGTCGACGAGTTCACCGTTCGCATCGACCGCCAGGCAGCGGTCCGCGTCGCCGTCGAGCGCGATGCCGACGTCGGCGCGGTGCCCGATCACCTCGCGCTGCAGACCCTCGATGTGGGTGGATCCGCAGTTCAGGTTGATGTTCAGGCCGTCCGGCGCGGCGGCGACCGTGATCACCTCGGCGCCGAGCCGGCGCAGCGCTTCCGGAGCGGTCTCCGAGGCGGCACCGTTCGCGCAGTCGATGACGACCTTCAGCCCGTCGAACCGGTTCGGCGCCGAACGGACCAGGTGCGCGACGTACGTCTCGAAGCCATGCCCGTCGTCGGTCACCCGGCCGACGTCCGCACCGGTCGGACGCTGCCATTCCTCGCCCATCCGGGCCTCGATGGCGTCCTCGATCACGTCGTCGAGCTTGATCCCGCCACGGGCCAGGAACTTGATGCCGTTGTCGGGCATCGGGTTGTGGCTGGCGGACAGCATGACGCCGAGGTCGGCACCGGTCGAACCGGTCAGGTATGCGACGGCCGGGGTCGGCAGTACGCCGAGCCGGACGACGTCGACGCCGGCGCTGGCCAGACCGGCCACCACGGCGGCTTCCAGGAACTCACCACTGGCACGCGGATCCCGGCCCACAACGGCGCGTGGCCGGTGCCCTTCGAAGGCACCGGCCTCGCCGAGTACGTGAGCTGCCGCGACCGAGAGGTCGAGCGCCAGCTCCGCGGTCAGGTCCACGTTCGCCAGGCCACGGACTCCGTCCGTGCCGAACAAACGCCCCATCAGGTGATCAGCGCTTGCTGTACTGAGGCGCCTTACGGGCCTTCTTGAGACCGGCCTTCTTACGCTCCTTGATCCGCGCGTCGCGGGTGAGCAGACCGGCCTTCTTCAGACCCGGGCGGTTCGCCTCGAGGTCCGCCGCGTTCAGGCAGCGGGCCACGCCGAGCTGCAGCGCACCGGCCTGGCCGGTGATGCCGCCGCCGTTGATCCGGGCGATCACGTCGTACGAGCCCTCGAGGCCCGCGACGACGAACGGCTCGTTCACGTGCTGCTGGTGGACCTTGTTCGGGAAGTAGACGTCGAGGTCCTTCCCGTTGATCTTCCACTTGCCGGTGCCCGGGACGATCCGCACGCGGGCGACGGCCTCCTTGCGGCGACCAGTGGCGCCGGCCGGGTTGATGACCGCGACCCGACCCGTCTCGGCGCGCTGCTCCGGAGCCGGGTTGGTCTCGGAGGTGTAGGCGACCGGGCCCTCGCTGTCGATGGGGACCTCGGGGTCGAACTCTTCGGTCTCGGTGGTGATGTCGCTCACGCTGTGAATCCTCGTTTACCTGGTTCGTCGATCGCTTACTGGGCGATCTGGGTGATCTCGAACGGCTTCGGCTGCTGGGCCGTGTGCGGGTGCTCCGGACCGGCGTACACCTTCAGCTTGGTGAGCAGCTTCCGGCTCAGGCGGTTCTTCGGCAGCATGCCCCAGACGGCCTTCTCGACGGCCTTGCGCGGGTCCTTGTCGAGGATCTCGCCGATCGGCGTCGCGGTCAGACCACCCGGGTGACCCGAGTGGCGGTAGGCCAGCTTGTCGGTCCGCTTGGTGCCGGACAGGGCCACCTTGGAGGCGTTGACGACGACGACGAAGTCGCCACCGTCCACGTGCGGGGCGAACGTCGGCTTGTGCTTGCCGCGCAGCAGGGTTGCGATCTGGACGGCGAGCCGACCGAGCGTGACGTCGGTGGCGTCGATCACGTGCCACTCACGAGTGACGTCAGCAGGCTTCGGGCTGTACGTGCGCACGGTCGTTGACCTTCGTTTCTCAGAGATTGACTAGAACTGGACGTCGGCGAGCGGTCAGCCGACAAGACAGACGTCTGTACTGGACCTGATACGCACAACAGCAGCCCAGAATACCGGCGACGGCACGCGCGGGTCAAAGTGAGCTGACCCGCCGAACCGACCCCGGCTTGGAACGAGCTGAGGACCGCACTAGTTTAGCGGTGAAGATTGCAGTCCAGACCCGCGTCCCGCCGGCTGATCTACCCTCATTCATCCAGGCGATGACGCCAGCTTCCGAAGAGGGCATCGTGACCGAACAGTCGCTCACCGTCCGGGACAACCGGACCGGCAAGGACTTCGACCTTGCCATCACCGATGGCACCATCCGTGCCGCAGATCTCAAGCAGATCAGTGCAACCGACGGCGACGGTGGCCTGGCCACCTACGACCCGGGCTTCGTCAACACCGCCTCCACCCGTTCCTCCGTCACCTTCATCGACGGCGACAAGGGCATCCTCGAGTACCGCGGGTACCCGATCGAGCAGCTCGCCGAGCAGTCGAACTACCTCGAGGTCGCGTACCTGCTGGTGAACGGCTCGCTGCCGAACAAGGCCGAGTACGAGGCCTGGGCGCACGACGTGACGTATCACACGTTCGTGCACGAGAACCTGAAGACCTTCATGCAGGGCTTCCGGTACGACGCCCACCCGATGGGCATGCTGCTCGCCTCGGTGGGCGCGCTGTCCACCTTCTACCCGGAGTCGCGGGAGATCTTCAACGAGGAGTCGCGGGCGCTGCAGATCCGCCGGCTGATCGCGAAGATGCCGACGCTGGGCGCGTTCGCGTTCCGGCACGCGCAGGGCAAGCCGTACGTCTACCCCGACAACGAGCTCAGCTACGCCGCGAACTTCCTCTCGATGCTGTTCAAGATGAGCGAGCCCAAGTACGCCGCCGACGACCGGCTGGTGCGCGCGCTCGAGATCCTGTTCATCCTGCACGCCGACCACGAGCAGAACGCCTCCACCAACGCGGTCCGGGCGATCGGCTCCACCCAGGTCGACCCGTACAGCGCGGTCACCGGCGGCATCGCGGCGCTGTACGGCCCGCTGCACGGCGGCGCCAACGAGGCGGTGCTGAAGATGCTCCGCCGGATCGGCACCGTCGACAACGTGCCGGCCTTCATCGAGGGCGTCAAGAACGGCGAAGAGCGGCTGATGGGCTTCGGCCACCGGGTCTACAAGAACTACGACCCGCGCGCCAAGATCATCAAGAAGGCCGCCGACGACGTCTTCGAGGTCACCGGCATCAACCCGCTGCTGAAGATCGCCGTCGAACTGGAGAAGATCGCGCTCGAGGACGAGTACTTCGTCTCCCGCAAGCTCTACCCGAACGTCGACTTCTACTCCGGCCTGATCTACGAGGCCCTGCAGTTCCCGCCGGAGATGTTCACCGTCCTGTTCGCAATCCCCCGCACCTCCGGCTGGCTCGCCCAGTGGCTGGAGATGCTCGGCGACAGCGACCAGAAGATCGCCCGCCCCAAACAGATCTACACCGGCCAACGAGGCGTCCAGTACGTCCCCATGGGCGACCGCTGACCCACCCGCAACTCCCCAACAGCCGCCGCGAAGCAGACCCGCTCCGCGGCGGCTCTCCTTTTGCCGGAGGCCTTGGGACTGAGAAGACCTCCTGGGGACTGGGCATAGGCAATTGCCTATCGCCAGTCCCCGCGAGGTATCCCCAGTCCCCCAAACAGCACCACCCCAGCGGGCCGGAGGCGGGTGGCGCGGAGGGGTGTGGTTCGCGGGTGGGGGGTTGGAGATGGCCCCGGGCGGGTTGGTGCCTCGGTCCGGGGCCGTCTGGGGGTTCTGGGGGCTAGGACGTGGTTGGGGTGGGGGTTGGTTCCCGGAGGTGGGTGATGAGGGTGTCGAGCTGGCCGCGGGCGCGGATCATCGAGAGGTGGTCGATGTAGTCGCGGGACTCGACGATCAGGCCGTCGCGGACGCGTAGGACGAAGATCGCCGGCACCCGGAACGGTTCGCCGGTGGCGAGGATCGTGCCGGCGTACTCGAACTCGGCGACGATCACCTCCGGGTCGGTGGTCGGGTGGACGCGGATGTTGTCGGGCTGGAAGCGGACCACCTCGGTGACGCGCGGGCCGACGCCGCCGAAGTGTTCGCGGAGCGCGTCCCGGCTGAGCAGCGGGTGGTCGCCGTACGGGTTCATCGGGTGCCGTACGTCGGTCTGCTCGGCGTACAGGCCGGGCAGGACGGCGAAGTCGCGGTCGGCGACGCCGTGCACCAGCTTCAGGAAGACCTCTTCAGGAGTCATCGGGTTCCTCACACGAGACAAACGGAGTGACTATTATCAAATATATGGAGTCGTTACTTCGTTTACAACCGGATCAGCACTCGCGGCGTCTTCTAGGCTGAGGGCGACGGAGGGGAGCTGGGGTGCGAGCAGACGCGCGGGACAACCGGGCGAGGATCATGACGGCCGCGGACGACGTGTTCGGGCGGTCTCCGGGGGCGTCGACCGACGACGTGGCGAAGCTGGCCGGAGTGGGGATCGCGACCGTGTTCCGGCACTTCGCGACCAAGACCGAGCTGCTCGAGGCGGTGCTGACGCTGCGGCTGGAACGGCTGCGGGACCGCGCCAACGAGCTCGCCGGCAGCGCCGACCCGGGGACGGCGTTCTACGCCTTCTTCACCCAGGTGGTGTCCGAGTCGGCCTCCAAGCTGGCGATCGCCGAGGCACTGACCGCGTCCGGCGCGACCGCCGGCGCGGAAGCCCGCGCGGCCGGGGACGGGATGCGGGCCGCGTTCGACGCGCTGCTGGTCGCGGCGCAGAAGCACGGTGCGGTCCGGACCGACGCGGAGTTCCCCGAGGTGTACGCACTGCTGATCGGCGCGTCCCGCGGCGCGACCGCGGCGAAGCTGACCCCGGAGACCCGCGACCGGATGCTCGCCCTGGTGTACGACGGTCTGAAACCGCGCGGGTGAGACGCCGCTGGCGGTCCTGGTCGCGGCCGCGCCGAGTACTGGTGACGCTCGCGCTGACGATCGTCGTACTGCTCGTCGCACCACTCGGGACGTACGCCGTCTCGCTCCGCGCCCAGTACTCCGGCGATCCGATCGCGCGGACCCGCAACCAGGACGCGCTGTGGCTCGGACATGCCTGGGTCGACGGCCGTAAGACCGCCGCCGACGTGACCGCGCTGGCGCAACGCCTGCAAGGCACCGGGATCCGCGACCTGTACGTCCACACCGGGCCGCTGGAGCACGACGGTTCGTTGCCGTTGGCAAAGGTATCGCCGAAGGCGCGCTGGTTCGTGGCAGCGGTCCGGGCCGCGGCTCCCGACGTACGGGTGCAGGCCTGGCTCGGGGACGTCGTACGGCCGGGGAAGGATCCCGGGATGGACCTCGACGATCCGGCGGTCCGGCAGCGGGTCGTGGCGTCGGCGAAAGCCGTTCTGCAGCAGGGTTTCCAGGGCATCCACTACGACTTCGAGCCCGTACAGTCCGGCTCCAAGGGGTACCTGGCGGTCCTCGACGAGACGCGTGCACTCGGTACGACGCTGTCGGTCGCAGCCGCGCAGATCGACCCGCTCTGGTATCTGCACGCGATCCCGATCGAGAAGTGGTGGTCGCAGGACTACTTCCGCCAGGTCGCCGAACGGGTCAACCAGATCGCGGTGATGTCGTACGACACCGCGATGCCGCTGGAGTCCCTGTACGGGGGCTACGTCGCCAAGCAGACCGAGCTGGCGCTGGAGGTCACTCCCCCGACCACAGACCTGCTCATGGGACTTCCGGCGTACTGGGAGAACAACGCAGCGCACTGGGGTCACGCGGAGACGGTGGCCGCGGCTGTGCGCGGCGCCCGGCTCGGCCTGGGCGACTCGTCTCGCCAGAACTTCGGGCTGGCGCTGTACGTCGACTTCGCCGCCAGCGACGAGGACTGGGCCGCGTACCGCGACGGCTGGTGCGTGCAGCCCTAGTAGGTGCGCGCCAGCAACAGGCTGAGCGCGCAGAGCGCCACGAAGCCCGCGTTGATCAGCAGGAGTGGTGACGGCCGCCGTACGACGGGCTGGTCGGGCAGACCGGTGCGCGCACGCAGCCTGAGGGTCTCGAAGACTGCAGCCACCTTCGCCCGCTCGTTCTCGGTGACCCCGCCGACCACGTGGTAGTCCTCGCCGGCCTCCAGGCTCACTCCGGCTTCCTCTACCTCGACTGATTCCACGGACCTCCAGGGCAGGCGTCGCTCCAACAACGAGCTACGTATCCACAAGTCCGTGGCTGACGCAGTCACTCGGTAGAAAACAGGAGCGCCCAGCCAGTGCACCAACTGCGCACCGATAGCGGTTCCTACGATCGCTGCGAACCACTCACCCCAGGTAGCCAGTGCGCCGACCGCTACTGGTCCTGCGATCAACACAGCTACCAAGGCAGGCCGCAACCACCAGGGCCTCGGCTCTACTGGGACCTCCCACGGCAGCGTCGGTACGTCACGCGCAGGCTCCAGCGACGGCTTGACTGTTCGTTCGACGTCAGTAGGCAGGCCCTCCGCAGACTCAGCGCGCCACGGGAGCCGACGTGGTGCACGGAACGGGCTGAGTGGCCGTAGTACTTGGTCGCCGTGCACAAGGGTTGGCCAGCCGCCTTCGACCAGGTCACCAACCAGCAGGGCCTCACCGCGGTAGCGGCGAAGCGTGTCCTCCCACTCCTGCTTCAGCTTGGCCGGCGCGTCGCTCTCCTCCTCGTCCAGCGCCGTGAATGCGTCAAGCAGTCGTACGTCGCTGTCCTCGTCGTCCAGCTCCGTGTCCAGAAAACCGAGCAGTACGGCGTTGTCGACCGAGCGGATCGCGAACGCCGACGACGCGTCTGGCTCAATGCGGACCGGCAGACCCTGGGCGATCCAAGAGGTACGCGGGCGCGCCATGCGAAGCCGGACGTCACGTAGTACCAACAGGACGGCCAAAGCCCAGGCGCCCGCGGTCACCGTGTACCAGTACGTGTAGTCGGCGGGCTCAGCGCGCAGCCGAAGCCAGTCCGGGTCGGCCGGGTCCACGAGGACCGGGATCTGCGCCCCTGTGTCGTAGTCGTCCAGCACGGACAGGTGGTGCGTACGGCCGTCAGGGAGCCGCAGTACGAGATCCCCGTCGTCGTTGACGCCGTTGGCGACCGCGGTCTGTTCTACGGCCCGCCGTACGTGCACGTCCTCGCGCTGGTTTTGCCAGTGCAGCAGGCCGAGCGCTGCGGCTCCCACGACAACCAGGACGGCCACCACAAGCTGCCGTCCGGTGACACCGATCGGTTTAGCGGCAGGAACGTTTACAGCCTGTCTAGGCACAGTCGCTGTGACTGCCTGTTGGCGGCGACGGCTTGTGTACGTCCAGAGCAGCAGGGCGGCGCACAGCACGCCGTAGACAGTCCATGCGATGCGTGCGCCTGCCACGTCGTCGTACGTCACGTCCAGAACCATGAAGAGCAGGCCTGCAATCGCGGCGACGATCGGCCGCCACCACAGGAGGACCAGGGACGCGAAGCATGCCGTGACAGCGAGCGAGAACGTACGGTCCGGGCCGCAGACCGTTGGGTCGTCCACCGAACACGGCGCGACGTCGCCCGCGACCGAGGTCACGATCGCCCCGAGCCAGACGACCGGCATCAGCCAGCGGTAGAACCAGCTCGGGACGACGGTGCGGGCCCAGCGGGCCGCGAGATCGCCTGTCATCGGAGTTCCCCCTCCACGGTGTGGGGAGAACTCTAAGGTCAGCGGGCCCGGTCCACGCGTCCTTCGTCCCAGACCGGCTCGTCCGGTTCGTAGACCGAGCCGTCCGCGCCGAAGACCAGGAAGCGGTCGAAGCCACGGGCGAACCACCGGTCGTGCGTGACGGCGAGGACCGTACCGTCGAACGAGTCGAGACCTTCCTCCAGCGCCTCCGCCGACTCGACGTCCAGGTTGTCGGTGGGCTCGTCGAGCAGCAGCAGCGTCGCACCGGACAGCTCGAGCAGGAGGATCTGGAAACGAGCCTGCTGACCACCGGACAGACTGTCGAAGGTCTGCTCGGCCGCATGCGCCAGCTCGTACCGGTCGAGCTTCCGCGACGCCAGCTCGCGCCCCATGCCCTCACGGTGGTCGTCACCGCGGTGCAGGATCTCCAGCAGCGTCCGCCCGACCAGCTCCGGGTGCTCATGCGTCTGCGCGAACCAGCCCGGCCGCACCCGCGCTCCGAGCTTCGCTTTGCCCGTGTGGGCCACGGGTGCGATCTTGACGTCGCCGATCGGCTGGTGCTCCACGTCCGGGTCAGAGCCGCCGTTGGCGAGCAGCCGAAGGAAGTGGGACTTCCCAGAGCCGTTGGAACCCAGCACGGCCACGCGTTCGCCGTACCAGACCTCGAGGTCGAACGGCTTCATCAGACCGGTCAGCTCCAGCTCCGTACATACGACGGCCCGCTTGCCCGTACGGCCGCCGGTGAGGCGCATGCTGACCTTCTGCTCGCGCGGCAACGCCTGTGGTGGACCGGCCTCCTCGAACTTGCGCAGCCGGGTCTGAGCGGCCCGGTACCGCGAGGCCATGTCCGAGTTGTACGCCGCCTTCTGCTTGTACATCAGCATCTGTGCGCGCAGCTTGGCGTGCTCCTCGTCCCAGCGCTTGCGTAGCTCTTCAAAACGTTCGAAACGATGCTGCCGGGCCTCGTGGTACGTCGAGAAGCCTCCGCCGTGCGTCCACGCGCTGTTGCCGGCCGCACCGAGCTCCACTGTGACGATGCGGGTTGCGGTGTTCGCGAGGAGCTCGCGGTCGTGGCTGATGTACAGCACGGTCTTGTCGGAGTTCCGCAGCTGCTCCTCGAGCCAGCGCTTCCCTGGTACGTCGAGGTAGTTGTCGGGCTCGTCCAGCATGAGCACCTGGTCCGGGCCGCGCAGTAAAGCCTCCAGTACTAGGCGCTTCTGCTCACCACCGGACAGCGTCTTCACCTCACGCCAGCGGCAGCGGTCGAACGGGATACCCAGAGCGGCCGTAGTACACACGTCCCACAGGACCTCGGCGTCGTACCCGCCGACCTCGCCCCAGTCCGCCACGGCCTGCGCGTACTTGAGCTGGGTCTTCTCGTCGTCGGCCTCCATCATCGCCAGCTCGGCCTTGTCCAGCTTCGCCGCGGCCTGCTGGATCGCCTCCGGCGCGACACCCAGCAACAGGTCCCGTACGGTCGACTCGTCGCGCACCGAACCGACGAACTGGCGCATGACGCCGAGCCCGCCGGACCGGGAGATGCTGCCGCTGTGCGGCTTCAGGTCGCCCGCGATGATCCTGGTCAGCGTGGTCTTCCCGGACCCGTTCGCACCCACCAGCGCGACCTTCGCCCCGTCCCCGACCCGGAACGTGATGTCGTCCAGCAACACCCTCCCGTCCGGCAGCTCGTACCCCACACCGGCGACGTCCACGTGACCCATCCCCCCAGTCTGACGGCCCGCCCCTGATCCGGGCGAACCGTTATTGTCGAGGCGTGCCCCACGACCTCGTCGGACCGGAGATCCTGCCGGGCACCCGCGAGTACGACTGGGTCGCGCGCGTCGTCGACGCGATGGAGCGGCGTACCGGCCGGGCCTCGTCCTGGAACCGGCGGCTGTACGAGGAACTCGGCGACCACGCCGGGGTCGCCCAGCTCGGCGGGCCCCTCACCCTCAGGCGGGATCTCGTCCTCGAGCCGGTGTTCCGCGCGTACGACGCGAACCGGCCGACGGACCTCGAGACGACGTGGGCGGCGCGGCGCGGCGCACTGCTGTTGATCCACGAGATCGACCACCACCTGCACGAGGAGGGCGACGAGAACGCGCCGGACGCGGTTCCGTACCGGTCGAGGGAGGGCGAGGCGCTGACCGAGGGTCTCGCCGACAGCAACCGCGACCGGTACGCCCGGACGATCCTGAGCGACATCGGAATGGACGAGGCGGTACCGCGGATCCACGACACGACCGTGGTCACGCCGTACGGCGGGTACCAGCTCGGGGTCGAGGGGGTGCTGGACGGTCTTCGGACGCTGAGCGGGCGCTCGAGCGACGACGTGTGGGAGGCGGTTGACTCGACGCCGTTCGCGCAGCGGTACAACGCGATGGCCGATGTGGTGATCGACTCGCGGCTGAAGGATCTGATGCCGCCGGAACACCGCTCGCAGATCAGGCTGCGCCTCGCGAAGCCGCTGCGGGAGGAGCTTGGGTCGCTGACCGACGCTTACAGGGCTGTTGCCGAGACCATCGTCCAGTTGACGGACCGCGGCCGGGAAACCGGCGCACGGGCCGTCGAACGCCTCACCCAGGAACTGGCCGCGGTCGAGGCGCATTACCGGGCTCACGGCGAACACCCGCCGCGGATGCCGATGAGTGCCCGAGAACACGCCCAGGTCCAACAGATCGAGACCTTCTACGGCCGCCCCTCCATCGCCCAGGAGCCATCCCAACTACGCCACTTCCTACACACCCGCACCCCACCCCCACCACCCCAAACCACAAAAGCCGAGCCCGCCACCGCTGCCGACGCCAGCACCAAAACGAGACCCGCGACCGAAGCCAACGCGAATGCCTGGATCGGAGCCGGGCCAGGAGCTGCCGGGGCCGGAGCGGGGCCTGGAGCGGGTGCCGGGACGAGATCTGGCGCGGGAGCCGGGACGGAACCTGGCGCGGGTGCCGGGGGTGGTGCAGCAGCAGGTGCAGGAGCCGCCGGGGCAGCCGCTGCTCGGGGCACGTCAGCAGCCCTCACCGCAGTCGCGGCTGTAGCCGCCACCGAAGCTGCAGCAGCCCGAGCAGCCGCGGCTTCTGCGGGAGCCGCAACGGAAGCAGGTACGGCGCCCGCGACCGCGGCCGGAACCGGACCCGCGGACGGTGCGGGGGCGGGCGGTGCGGCGGTGTCGGGCGGTGCGGCGGCTGGTGGTGCGGCGGCTGGTGGTGCGGCGGCTGGTGGTGCGGCGGCTGGTGGTGCGGGTGGTGGAAGGGCCGGGGGTGGGGGTGCGGCTTCGGGGGCGGGTGCGGCGGGCAAGCCCGGGGCGGCTGCGGGGGCTCGTGAGGGGTGGCGGGCTGGAGAGCGGCGTGCGAGTGGTGGGCCGGCTCGGTAGGTCAGCCCACCATCGGGAGCTCGGTACGTCAGCCCGCCAGCAGGAGCCCGGTACGTCAGCCCGCCAGCAGGAGCCCGGTACGTCAGCCCGCCACCGGGGCGCTCGGTAGGGCAGGCGGCCGGCCGTCGGTAGGTGCGGCTGTCGGCGGGTGGTTCGTAGGTCAGTCGGGCAACGGGGTCTCGGGGGGTGGGGCGGGGACCTGGGGGTCTTTATGATCGGGGCGGGGCTAGTGAGGACGAGGTGCGGATGGACGGGCAGCAGGCGGAGGGTGTTTCGGGGGCGGGGGGTGGGCCGAGTGCTGCGGAGCTCGCCAAGCTCCGTGAGTTTCTCGGCGATCACACCGCGGCCGACAGCCCGGGCTCGTACAAGGGGACCGGCGAGGCGCCGAACAACGTGCGGTCACTGGTTGCCCGTCGCCAACGCCCCGCTAACGAGGTCGACTGACCGCCGACACAGTACGGCCGACTGACCGCCGGCGCAGTACGAGGCTGACCACCGGCGCAGTACGGGACTGACCGCCGCCACGGTACCGCCGACTGACCGCCAGCGCAGTACGAGGCTGACCGCAGGCGCAGTACTGGGCTGACCGCAGGTGCGGTACTGCGCTGACCGCCGCAGTACCGCCGACTGACCGCCGGTGCAGTGCGGGGCTGACCGGGCCTCAGGTTCTGGCTACCAGTCCTTCAAGGCGTTCAGGTAGGTGCCGCTGGTTGGGCGGACGTTGCCGAGCATGAACAGCTTCAGTGGGGCGGAGAACAGACCGTAGACGTGGGTCCCGGTGAAGAACCCCGGTGAGTCGCAGCCGTCGTACTGGACCCAGATCTCCCGGATCCCCCCGGCAGTGGTGAAGCGGAGCGCGATCGCCTCGGCCGGCTTGGCGGTTTGCGGAGCGCACTTGAAGACAGGGAGTGCCGGGTTCCGCTCAGGCAGCACCTTGATCGCGTCCACCACCTGCTGAGCCACAGCAGCGTCGAACACCTGCTGCCCAAGCACCGCGCCATCAGACATGTTGTAGCGGCATGCACGCAGACCAGTCACCGGGGTGTTCACGTCGAGACCAGTGCCGACCGGCAACGCGTTCGGCGACGGCGCCTGGGTGATGGAGGCCTGTGGCGGGCAGCCGGTCTTCGGGTTCTTCGGTGCGATGCCCTGCGAGTTCTCGGACGGTGCAGCGGCAGAAGCAGCAGTACCGGCATCGCTCCTGCTGTTGGCGACCGGTGCCTCACCACCGAACATCCCCCACGCTCCCCCTGCAGCAGCGGCAACAAGGACCGCGCCGGCGGCGACTGACCACGCCTGGCGGCGCTTGTGCACCCGACGACGCGCCTCGCTCGCCAGCCCCGTCTTCTGCAGCCCCGTCAACCCCGCGTGATCCTGTAGCGCCGCACTGATCTTGGGGCCGAGCTCCTGCTCAGCGTCGTTCTCAGGCATCCTCGGCTCCTTCCCTGCTGAGTGTGGTTTTCAATGACGCCAGTGCGCGGTGCACGTGCGACCTAGCCGTCGCCTCCGCGCAGTGCAGCAGCTGGGCGATCTCGGCGTACGACAGCTCCTCGTAGAACCGCAGTACGACGGCAGCGCGCTGCTTGTCCGGCAACGTCGCGCACAGGTCCCAGATCGCGTCCGCCTCCGCGCGATCCGCCGTACCGTCCGGAACCGCACGGGCCGTACGCACCGGATCGTCGACCGGCGCCTCCCGTCGCCGGAACTTCCGCCACCAGGAGATGTGCGCGTTGACCACCATCCGCTTCACGTACGCCTCTGGGTCGTCGGCGCGGCTGACGCGACCCCAGCGCGCGCAGGCGGTCGTCAGCGCATCCTGTACGGCGTCCTCGGCCAGGCTCCTGTCCCCGGTGAGGACATAGGCGAACCGCAGCAACGCGTCGGCCTTCTCGGTGACCCACGCCTCGAAGTCGAGCGGCTCGACCCGCACCTCCGCTGCCGCCAAGGCTGCCTCCATATCCCTCAGGACGACGCTGGACGCCTGTTCGTTGCAGCCCGCCCGTGGTGACTGCAGCGCCAATTATGGGTGTCCTGCCGTGGACCTGCCGATGACTAGTCTGGCGCGGCGGGGAGTCACCTCGACGCGAAGGGCGGAGCCACGATGGCGACCGAGCGGATCTTGATCCAGAGCCAGATGGACCGGGCCGGCAACCTGGCCGCGGAGTGGGCCTTCAGGCTGGACAGCGAGGTCCTCGATCATCTTTCCCGGGACAGCTTCGCCTTGTTCCGCTGGACCGACCCCGAACGCCCGAGCAGGGCCTCCGCCGACGGCTCCATCACGCTGCAAGCGGCGACCGCCGCGTGGATGTCGTCCGCCGGCCACGCCATGTACGACGCGCACATCGCCGGGCGCGAGACCCGTCCGGATCCGCGGATGGTCAGAGCGGCACTTGCCGACTTCACCGAGGCCTACCTGGACGCGCGGCAGAAGCCGCCGCTGTCGGACACGGATCCGGCGGCGGCCGCCCTGGACGCCGGTCTCCGGGCGAACCTCGATCTCGCGCCGCTCCTCAGGAGTGCGCGCGTGGACGGCGTCTGCCCGGGTATCGACAGCCTGTCGATACCCGACCGGCAGCCGATGTTGCAGGGCGCGGTCAGTACCCTCACCGAGGCGCTGGGCCGACGACTCCAGATGCAGGACGGCGAACTCGAGGGCCTGCTCCGGCGAACCGCCCCGGCAGAACGGTTCGAGTTCCTCGCCGATCAGCTGATCCAGAACGACCCGAGTCGGCGGCGCCTGCCGGACGGGTCCGCGCTGACCCTTCCGGAAGACCACGTGGCGCGGCTGCGCGCGAAGGTGACCCAGGACTTCCGGGACCTGTTCGGAGAATGCCATCTGGCGACGTACAACGAGATCCAGCGCAGGTCCCGCCGCTTCGGAGAGAACCTGGCCAAGGACGGGTACGCGATCGCGGTCCGCAGCAACGCCGGCTTCCGGGACGAGATCCAGACGGACCAGCCCGGCTATTCCCAGGTCTCCCGGCTGGTGTGGGTCGTACAGCACGACTTGTCCCAGGGACAGGCCCCGCTCAGCGCCGGCGGTGGTTCCGGTGCACGGGCGCTCCAGCTCGCGTTCGACACCGACTACTGGAACGGCGACCTGAAGGACTCGTCCCTGCCCGCGGAGGCCGCGGTACCCGGGTACGCCGGTGCCGACCGGTCGCTGACCTTCGACCGTACGAGGGTGATCGACGTACTGGCGAACGCGGACACCACCGCGGCCCCGACCGCGGAAGTCAGGCGAGCCGTACGAACCGTCGCGAGCCAGGCCGCGTACCTCTGCAACCCGGAGCCCGGGTCTGGACTGGACGACCCCGTCAACCGGGCCCTCGACGAGCAGCTCCGCGACGACTTCGCCAGGCACGAGGAGACCAGACTGCTTGTGTCGCTGGGATTCCGCAACCCGCGGTTGAGCCCGGAAGCGCAAACTCCGACTGTGACATCGCAGGTCGTCGCGACCCTGGCGGCGTCGACGGGGAGGTACTTCGGCATGCAGCCGCACGAAGTCACTGCCCGGCTGCTCACCACACCACCAGGTCAGCGTTTCGAGGCCGCGGCCGCTCTCGGGCTTGCCAACGCCGGCGGCCAACCGGACAGTGAGGCCCACCGGACCCTTGCCGCCAAACTACGGACGGGGGTCGCGGCCGCGGTAGGTGCCGATGGCAACGGCCGGCGCAAGTTGCACCCCTGGAGCCGTACGACGGCCGGGGATGCGCTGAGCCGGAACCTCCGAGCGACGATCGACAAGGCCAGAAGGCCCTTCCGTGCACAGGCCACCGCGGACGACAGGACCCGGCAGCAGTTGGCCGCAGCGCTGTCAGGCCAGGCTGTGCTGACGGGTTCCCGTGCCAAGGCACCAGGCGCCACGGAAGCACGTCCGCAGCAGGCTGACACCCGTAGCAGTGAACGCGGAACCGGGATCAGCGGGTAGCCCGTAGTACACGGAAGCCCTTGGCGCTGGCCACGCGTTCACACGGGTAGCCCTGGTCGGTCATCCAACGCTGCAAGGAGTCACCGCCGAGGTTCTTGCCTACTACGAACCAGGCGATGCCGTCCGGAGCCAGCCGGGTCAGCCACCTCAGCAGCATCTTGTGGAGCTCCGGCTTGCCGATGTGGATCGCGGGGTTGGACCAGAGCTGGTCGAACTGCAGCTCAGCCGGTACGTCGTCAGGCAGCGCCGCATGCACCCGGTCAGAAACACCTGTGGCCTCTGCGTTCAGCCTGGTGAGCTCGAGAGCGCGGCTGTTCACATCGGCGGCCCATACCTTCGCAGCAGGCGCCTCGGCGGCCAGCGCACAAGCGATCGGCCCGTACCCACACCCAAGATCCAGGAACGTCCCGGAGCCAGCAGGGGGTTCCACCGAGCGCAACAGAACCGACGTGCCGATGTCCAGACGGTCCCGTGAAAACACCCCGGTCGCCGTTGTGAACACATACGGCTTGTCCCAGATCCGGGCTTCGACCGTACGACGTACGTCCGCGGAAGCAGGCTCTGCCGAGAAGAAGTGGTCACCCACGCTGATGTACCTCGCCTCGTACTTGCCTGGCCTGTAAAGCCCGCGCCGCCAGCTCGTCGTCGGCGGGATAACGCACTTCCTCCAGCGTCAGCCCGTGCGCCGGCAGCACCGACACCGCGGAGTCCCGTACCTTCCCGGCGAGTACGGCGGCCGGCCACGTCACGTCCCGCCGCCCGTCACCCACGGGGACCATCGAGCCGACCAGGGCCCGCACCATCGAATGGCAGAACGCGTCCGCGATCACGGTGCCCTCCAGCTGTCCCACACCCGTCCGCCGCCACGAGAACTCCAGCAGGGCCCGCACAGTGCTCGCACCTTCGCGCTTCTTGCAGAACGCCGCAAAGTCGTGCTCTCCGAGCAGACCGGCCGCGGCTGCGTTCATACGATCGACGTCCAGCGGCCGCCCGACCCGCAGTACGTGCCCTCGCGTCAGCGGGTCCCACCCGGCAGGGTCGTCACACAGCCGGTACACGTACCGCCGGGCCAACGCCGAGAACCTGGCGTCAAAACCCTCTGGAGCCGCCGTCACGGCCGTAACAGCCACATCCGCGGGTAGTACGCCGTTCAGCCCCCTGAGGAGCCGTAGCGGGTCCACAGCGCCGTCGACGTCCACATGGGTGACCTGTCCCCGAGCGTGTACGCCGGTGTCCGTACGCCCGGCGCAGGTGACGGTCAGCGGCTCGGGCAGGCGCAGTACGACCCGCAGTGCCTCCTCGAGAGACCCCTGCACGGTCCGGAGACCCTCCTGACGGGCCCACCCGTGAAAGGCCGCTCCGTCGTACCGAAGATCAATCCGCCAGCGCACACCGCAATCTAACGCAACGAGGCCCCCGCACCGTGTGGTGCGGGGGCCTCGTCAGCAGACTTACTTGTCGTCGGCGTCCGAACCGCCGGCCTTGGCGAAACCAGCCGCCTCGGCGTCCTCGGCGGTCTTGAACCAGACCTCGGCGACCGTCTGGTCGTACCACGGCGACTCGGTGTCGTGGTACTTCATCGAGTCCTCGTTGCCCTTGACGGTGTAGCCCTCCGGCGCGGAGCCGTCGGCGTTCGGGGCGGCGGAGTTCTCGTACTTTCCGGCCACGACGTCCTGCACCGCAGCGGCGTCCTCGACCGGCGCGTCCTCGACCTTGGTCTCGGCCGCGGCGGCCTTCTTCGCCGGCGCCTTCTTGGCGGCGGTCTTCTTCGCCTTCGGCGAGTCCGACAGCGCCTCGACCAGCTCGATCTTCACCATCGGGGCGTTGTCGCCCTTGCGCGGGCCGAGCTTGGTGATCCGGGTGTAGCCACCCTGGCGGTCGGCGTACCGCTCGCCGATCTCGGTGAAGAGCACGTGCACGACGCTCTTGTCCTTGATCCGCTTCATCACCTGGCGGCGCGAGTTCAGGTCACCACGCTTGGCCTTGGTGATCATCTGCTCCGCCAGCGGCTGCAGGCGCTTGGCCTTGGCCGCGGTGGTGGTGATGGCGCCGTGCTCGAACAGCGACGTCGCGAGGTTGCTGAGGATCAGCTTCTCGTGCGCCGGGCTGCCGCCCAGGCGGGCACCCTTGGTGGGGGTTGGCATCTCAATAACTCCAGGAATCTAAGGCCCGTCGGGCCGAAGGGATGTAGGGCCCGACGGGCCTTGGTCAGCTCAGTACAAGTTCAGTACTGCTCGGTCTCGGCGAAGCTCTCGTCCTCGTCGTCCGCCTCGTTGCCGTAGGCACCGGACGCGGCGCGGAGGTCGAACCCGGGCGGGGAGTCCTTCAGCGACAGGCCCATCTCGGCCAGCTTCAGCTTGACCTCGTCGATGGACTTGGAGCCGAAGTTCCGGATGTCCAGCAGGTCCTGCTCGCTGCGCGAGATCAGCTCACCCACGGTGTGGATGCCCTCACGCTTCAGGCAGTTGTACGACCGGACGGTCAGCTGCAGGTCCTCGACCGGCAGCGCCAGGTCGGCGGCCATCTGCTCGTCCACCGGGGACGGGCCGATGTCGATGCCCTCGGCCTCGACGTTCAGCTCACGGGCCAGACCGAACAGCTCGACCAGGGTCTTACCGGCCGACGCGACGGCGTCGCGGGGCAGCATCGACGGCTTGGTCTCGACGTCGACCACCAGGCGGTCGAAGTCGGTGCGCTGCTCGACCCGGGTGGCCTCGACCTTGTAGGTGACCTTGAGGACCGGGGAGTAGATCGAGTCGACCGGCATCCGGCCGATCTCGGCGTCCGCGGACTTGTTCTGAACGGCGGACACGTAGCCGCGGCCGCGCTCGACGACCAGCTCCATCTCGAGCCGGCCCTTCTCGTTCAGGGTGGCGATCTTCAGGTCCGGGTTGTGCACCTCGACACCGGCCGGCGGCGCGATGTCGGCGGCGGTGACGTCACCGGGGCCCTGCTTGCGCAGGTACATGGTGACCGGCTCGTCGTGCTCGGAGGAGACGACCAGGTCCTTCAGGTTCAGGATCAGCTGGGTGGCGTCTTCCTTGACCCCGGCAACGGTCGAGAACTCGTGCAGGACACCGTCGATCTTGATGCTGGTGACGGCGGCACCGGGGATGGAGGACAGCAGGGTCCGGCGGATCGAGTTACCGAGGGTGTAACCGAAGCCCGGCTCCAACGGCTCGATCACGAACCGCGAGCGGTACTCGTCGACGACCTCTTCGGTCAGGGTAGGGCGCTGTGCGATAAGCAACTTCTTGTTCCTTCTGTCTCGCGACGACCACTATTTGAGGCCGCGAAGGGTGAAGAACGCACCGGACCGGCCGGCAGCCCGGGGGCCACCGGCCGGCACGCGGTCAGTTCTTCGAGTAGAGCTCGACGATCAGGTGCTCGGCGACCTGGGTGTCGATCTGCTGCCGCGTGGGCAGCTGGTGGACGAGGATCCGCAACCGCTCCGGCATCACCTCGAGCCACGCCGGGACGACACGCTCGCTGTGCGTCTCCCGGGCGATGATGAACGGCGTCGTCTCGGCCGACTTCTGCTTGACATCGATGATGTCGTGCGCCGAAACCCGGTACGACGGGATGTTCACCTTGACGCCGTTCACGGTGAAGTGACCGTGCACGACGAGCTGACGGGCCTGGCGGCGGGTACGGGCGAGACCGGAGCGGTACACCACGTTGTCCAGCCGGGACTCCAGGATCTGCAGCAGGTTGTCACCGGTCTTGCCGGAGCGCCGCGAGGCCTCCTCGTAGTACCGGCGGAACTGCTTCTCGAGAACGCCGTACGAGTAACGCGCCTTCTGCTTCTCGCGCAGCTGGAGCAGGTACTCGCTCTCCTTCGGGCGGCCGCGGCCGTGCATACCCGGCGGGTACGGACGACGCTCGAACGCCTTGTCGCCACCGACGAGGTCGACCCCGAGACGGCGCGACTTCTTGGTCATAGGTCCGGTGTAACGGGCCATGGTTCGCTACCTTCCTCTCTCTGGGTCAGACCCGGCGCCGCTTGGGCGGCCGGCAGCCGTTGTGGGCGACAGGGGTGACGTCCTGGATGGTGCCGACCTCGAGGCCGACCGCACCCAGCGAACGGATCGCGGTCTCACGGCCGGAGCCGGGACCCTTGACGAACACGTCGATCTTGCGCATGCCGTGCTCCATCGCCCGGCGCCCGGCGGCCTCGGCGGCCATCTGCGCGGCGAACGGGGTCGACTTGCGCGAACCCTTGAAGCCGACGGTACCCGCGGAGGCCCACGAGATGACCGCGCCGGTCGGGTCGGTGATCGTCACGATCGTGTTGTTGAACGTGCTCTTGATGTGCGCGTGGCCGGCGGCCACGTTCTTCTTCTCCTTGCGGCGCACCTTCTTCGCGCCGGCCGCGGTGCGGCTCTTGGGAGGCATAGGTCAGTTGCTCCTGGGGTTGACGGTCATCCGGGTCACTTCTTCTTCTTGCCGGCGATCGCCTTGCGGCGACCCTTGCGGCTACGGGCGTTGGTCCGGGTGCGCTGACCGCGCACCGGAAGCCCGCTGCGGTGCCGGCGACCCTGGTACGACCCGATCTCGATCTTGCGGCGGATGTCCGCGGTCACCTCACGACGGAGGTCACCTTCGATCTTGTAGTTGCCTTCGATCCAGTCCCGGAGCTTGACCAGCTCGTCGTCGCCCAGCTCGTGGACGCGCTTGTCCGGGGAGACCCCGGTGTTCTTCAGCGTTTCCTGGGCGCGCGTGCGGCCCACACCGAAGATGTACGTGAGAGCGACCTCGATGCGCTTGTCGCGCGGCAGGTCCACTCCAACGAGGCGTGCCATGTGGCGGTGTTCCTTTCGTCGGCAGAGGTGTGGTGGCGCGCTGCGTCCTTGCCCGCCTCGGTGAACGTTCACCGGCAAGGCCCTGGCCTCTGTTCCAGGGGCGACGTCCAGAACGGATCCTGGACGAGCATGCGCGCTGTGGTGCGAAAGTGCTGTGTTACTGCGTGAGGCTTGTCAGCCCTGCCGCTGCTTGTGCCGCGGGTTCTCGCAGATCACCATGACCCGGCCGTGCCGGCGGATCACCTTGCACTTGTCGCAGATCTTCTTGACGCTCGGGTTGACCTTCATCGAGCTACTTTCTTCGACAGGTGTTGGTGGTGTTACTTGTACCGATAGACGATGCGACCCCGGGTGAGGTCGTACGGCGACAGCTCCACGACGACCCGGTCCTCGGGGAGGATCCGGATGTAGTGCTGCCTCATCTTGCCGCTGATGTGCGCGAGCACCTTGTGCCCGTTGGACAGCTCAACACGGAACATCGCGTTCGGCAGGGCCTCGACGATGGTGCCCTCGAGTTCGATAACTCCCTCTTTTTTGGGCATGTCCTCGCACTTCTGTAGACGTGACTGACTATGACTCAAATGAGCCAACAACCGAGTGTACGCCACTACCACACCCGAAAACCAATCGGTGCCTAGCGACTGGCCTCGAGCTCGGTCAGGTGCTCCGAACCCCAGGAATCCAGCGGCATCAGGGCGACATTGAGTGACTGTCCGAGTTCGGTGAGTGAATACTCGACCTTCGGCGGCACCTGGTGGAACACCTCGCGGTGCACGATGTCGCGGCTCTCCAGCTCCCGCAACTGCTGGATCAGCATCTTCTCGGTCACCCCCGCGATCTCCCGGCGCAGCTCTCCGAAGCGCATCGGCCCGTGATGCAGCGCCCACAGGATCCGCGGCTTCCACTTCCCGCCGATCACATCCGCGGCGGCATCCAGTCCACACGTGTAGGGCTGCATACTTACCTTTCCGACAGTACCTGACTATTTAGTGGGTACTTGTCCATTCTAAAGCGCCGCCGCCAGGGTGGAGCGCATGAAGACACCTGTCACGGTCCTGGGGCTCGGTGCGATGGGAACAGCCCTCGCCCGCGCCTTCCTGGCCGCCGGCCACCCGACCACCGTCTGGAACCGCACCCCCGGCCGCTCCCCCGAACTGGACTCCCTCGGCGCCACCCGCGCCCCAACCCCCACAGAGGCAGCGTCGACGGGCAGCTTGGTCGTCGTGTGCCTGCTCGTCGACGAGACGGTCCGGAGCACGCTTGACGGTCTCGACCTCACCGGCCGCACGATCGTCAACCTGACGAACTCCACCCCGGAACAGTCCAGGGCCACCGCGGAACGGCTCACCTCCGCAGGTGCTTCGTACCTCGACGGCGGCATCATGGCCGTCCCGCCGATGATCGGTACACCAGGCGCCTTCATCTTCTACAGCGGCCCGCAGGACGTCTTCGAGCAGCACCGTACGGCGCTCGAGGTCCTGGGCCGTCCCGCGTACGTCGGCGAAGACCCCGGGCTGGCCGCGCTGTACGACATCGCCCTGCTGAGCGCGATGTACGGCATGTTCGGCGGCGCCCAGCACGCCCTCGCCCTCATCACCAGCGCGCGCCTGCCCGCCGCCACCTTCACCGAGCAGTACCTGGTCCCCTGGCTTACCGCGATGCTCACCAGCCTCCCGAACATGGCTAGGGAACTCGACAACGGTCCTGTGGGTACGGCCGATTCGAATCTCTCCATGCAAGCAGCTGCCTACGAGAACCTGGTCACGACCGCACAACAGCAAGGCGTTGACCCGAGGCTGCTGACTCCGATGGGCGACCTGCTCGGCGAGGCGGTGGGAAGCGGGCGTGGATCAGCCGGGCTGTCGGCGCTGGTGGGACTGCTCAGGACTGCCAGCTAGCCGCCCACCGGCCAGGCGGGCCCGGATCAAGGCGGGCATTCAGCGGCGGCAGGACTGCTCAGGGCTCCTGTTGGCTGGCTGCCCACTGTTCGCCGGCGCGCCATATCTGTTCGGGCATCAGGTCGAGCAGGTCGCAGGCGGAGTCGAGTTGGGCGAGGGCGGTGCCGGACTCGCGGTACGCGGGCAGGATCGCGACGAACCGCCGCCCTTCGCAGCTGAAGCCGAACGGCGGTACGTCGGCCAGCGCCGCCACCGCCCGCGGATGCAGTACTGCCCGCGCGTGGTCCTCGCGCCCGTTGTACAGCCGATACTGCGTCTTCAGCCCGTCGGCCTCGACCGGCAGCGGAAGCAGGCTCGCCGCCGCGACCGGCGCGAGCCCCGCGGGCAGGATCTGCAGCGGCGGCAACGGCCGATCCACCTGGAGATCGAGGAAGTCGAAGCCGAGCTCACGCCGCCGTACCTTGTGCCGGAACAGCCCGGTCCAGAACTCCCGCCCACGATGCCGCCCGTACGTCACGTCCAGCACGTCGGCCTTGGGGTCTGCGTCGAACGGTGGGAACGGCCAACGATCCAGCAGCTCGTCCCCGGACGCGCTGATCCGCCACCCCAGCTGCCCCGCGGCATCCACCCACTCGCGCCGCCGCCGGCTGTCGCCGATCCGCAGCGCCACCGTGAACACAACCAGCGCCAGGAACCACGCGAACACCACCCACCCCACCCACCGCGGTTCCAGCAACAACCCGACGATCGCCAGTGGTACGGCGACCACGAACCACCCCACATAAACGATCGCGGCCCCCTGGTGCACCTGCCACGCCAAATCGGCCCGCAACCGCGAGCCTGTCACGCGGGGTGCTACCGGGGTCGCGGTCAACGGCGTCTGCCGAGGCCGCCGAGGGCGATGATCGCCCAGGGGATCAGCAGCCAGACCGGCCAGAAGTGCGGCCAGTGACCGCCGTTGCCGAGTCCGACCACGAACCAGATCACGACGTTGATCGCCACCACGCCGGTGAAGCCGCCACCGAGCGCGCCGAGACCGTGCCGGTGCGGGCGGCGGTCGCGTTGCCGCTCGGGGAAGTTCCCCGGCTCCGGCGCCGGCTTCGGGTCCTGCACCGCCGCGGGCGTCTCGTACGTCCGGACCGCCGGCAGGTCACGCACCAGCGGTTCGAGCTCGCCGTACGTCTGCACGGTGTACAGCTGATCGAGCCGGGACGAGAACTCGGGCTGGTCCAGCCGGCCGTCCGCGAACGCGTCCCGCAACCGCCCGGCGATCTTGTCCCGGTCGGCTTCGGTGAATCGCTGGTGCGGCTGGTACTGAGGCATGTCTCAAGTGTGCCTCAGCTCCGGTCCCCACGGCGTCCCCCAACGGGTGGACCCGACGGGTCCGCCGATCAGTCGGACAGCGGGCCGAACTTGACGCCCAGCTCGGCGAGCTCGGCCTCGCCGCCGTCGAGGGCGGTAAGCACCCACGGGCCTTGCGGAGTGAGAGTGAACGTGTGCTCGGTGTGAGCGGCGGCCTCGCCGTCGTCGGTGACGACCGTCCAGTCGTCCTCGAGCGTGTGGTTGTCCTGCTTGCCGAGCGTCAGCATCGGCTCGACCGCGAGCGCCATCCCCTCGACCAGCTTCGGGCCGCGGCCCGGCCGGCCGAAGTTCGGCACGTTCGGCGGCTGGTGCATGGCCGAACCGATCCCGTGCCCGACGAAGTCCTCGACGATCCCGTACGACGAGTTCGCGCGGACGTGCGACTCGACCGCGGCCGAGATGTCGGACAGCCGGCCGCCGAGCCGGGCCGCGGCGAACCCGCGCCACATCGACTCCTCGCAGACCCGGGCCAGCTCGAGCAGTTCCTCGGCCACCTCGCCGACGCCGACGGTGATCGCGGCGTCGCCGTGCCAGCCGTCGACGATCGCACCGCAGTCGATCGAGATCAGGTCACCGTCGGCGAGCACCCGGCCACCGGGGATGCCGTGCACGATCTCGTCGTTCACCGACGCGCAGATCGAGCCGGTGAAGCCGTGGTACCCCTTGAACGACGGGGTCGCGCCGGAGGAGCGGATGTTGTCCTCCGCGATCGCGTCCAGCTCGGCGGTACTGATACCGGCCCGGACCGTGCCGCGGAGCAGTTCCAGCGTGCGGCCGACCACCAGGCCGGCCTTGCGCATCGCCAGAATCTGCTCGCGGGTCTTGATCTCGATACCGCGGTCCCTGAACATCGGTTACTCGGTGACGGTCTTCAGCGCCGCGAGAACGCGTTCGCTGACCTCGTCGATCTCGCCGACGCCGTCCACCTCGACCAGCAGCCCGCGCTCGGCGTACACCGCGAGCAGCGGCTTGGTCTCGGCGGCGTACACGTCCTGGCGGTGCCGGATGACCTCTTCGGAGTCGTCCGAACGGCCGTCGGTCTGGGCCCGCTTGAGCATCCGGCCGACCAGTACGTCGGTGTCGGCGACCAGCGCCACCACGGCGTCCAGCTTGTGGCCGTGGTCGGCGAGGATCTCGTCCAGCGTGCCGACCTGGGCCAGGGTCCGCGGGTAACCGTCGAGGAGGAAGCCGTCGCCGGCGTCGGCCTCGGACAGCCGGTCCCGCACCATCGCGTTGGTGACCTCGTCCGGGACGTAGTCGCCCGCGTCCATGTAGCGCTTCGCCTCGACACCGAGCGGCGTCTCGTCCTTCACGTTCGCACGGAAGATGTCGCCGGTGGACACGGCCGGGATATTCAGGCGTTCCGCAAGCACCTTTGCCTGCGTGCCCTTGCCCGCCCCGGGCGGACCCATCAGCAACATTCTCATCAGCGCAGGAACCCTTCGTAGTTACGCTGCTGCAGCTGACTCTCGATCTGCTTCACCGTGTCCAGTCCGACGCCGACCATGATCAGGATCGACGTACCACCGAACGGGAAGTTCTGGCTCGCGTTCAGCAGGACGAGGGCCACCAGCGGGATCATCGAGATCGCCGCGAGGTAGATCGCGCCCGGCAGCGTGATGCGGTCCAACACGTACTTCAGGTATTCCTCGGTCGGCCGCCCCGCCCGGATGCCCGGGATGAAGCCGCCGTACTTCTTCATGTTGTCCGCGACTTCCTTCGGGTTGAAGGTGATCGAGACGTAGAAGTACGTGAAGAAGATGATCAGGGCGACGTACGTCACCATGTAGATCGGGTGGTCGCCCTTGACCAGGTTTCCTTGGATCCAGTTCGACCAGCTCTTGCCCTGCTGGAACTGACTGACCAGAACCGGGAGATACAGCAGGCTGGAGGCGAAGATGACCGGGATGACGCCGGCCTGGTTCACCTTCAGCGGGATGTACGTCGAGGTGCCGCCGAACATCTTCCGCCCGACCATGCGCTTGGCGTACTGGACCGGGATCCGGCGCTGCGCCTGCTCGATGAAGATGACCGCGGCCATGATGACCAGACCGATCGCGATCACCACGACGAAGGTGGTGACGCCCTTCTGCTTGCGGATGCTCCACAGCTGGGTCGGGAAGGTGGCGACGATCTGGGTGAAGATCAGGATCGACATACCGTTACCGACACCACGGTCGGTGATCAGCTCACCGAGCCACATGATCACGCCGGTGCCGGCGGTCATGGTCAGCACCATCACGGTGACGGTGAACCAGTCGTCCTTGTAGAGCAGCGGCTCGCTGCAGCCCTGGAACAGCCGGCCAGGCGTCCGGGCCAGCGCCACGAAGGCGGTCGACTGCAGGATCGCCAGGCCCACGGTCAGGAACCGGGTGTACTGGGTGATCTTGGCCTGCCCCGCCTGGCCTTCCTTCTTCAGCGACTCCAGCCGCGGGATCACCACGGTGAGCAGCTGCAGGATGATGCTGGCGGTGATGTACGGCATGATGCCGAGCGCGAAGATCGCGAGCTGCAGCAGTGCCCCACCGGAGAACAGGTTGATCAGGTTGTACAGGTTGGCGTTCTGGCCGCCCTGGGAGATCTTGATACAAGTGTGCAGCGACTGAACGTTCACACCCGGGGCCGGCACGACGGAGCCGATCCGGAAGATCACGACGATGAAGAGCACGAACAAGATCTTCCGGCGCAGGTCCGGCGTCTTGAACGCGTTGGCGAAGGCGCTTAACACCCTGTCCTCCCACATGTTTCCCTTGCCGCGGGCACGGCAGGGGCCTAGCTAAGCCGCTGGGCAAGAGACGAGCCAGGGCCCGTCCGACCGGCGCAGGATATCAAGCACCGATCGTTACGAGCCCTGGACCTCGTGTCACACCTCGGTCGTGGTTCCCCCGGCCGCCTGGATCTTGTCCGTGGCGGACTTCGAGAACTTGTGTGCCGAGACCTGCAGTGCCACGGTCAGTTCGCCGTCACCCAGCACCTTCACCGGCTGACCACGACGGACCGCGCCCTTGGCGACCAGCTCGGCCACGCCGACCTCGCCACCCTCGGGAAACAGTTGTCCGAGCTTGTCCAGGTTAACGACCTGGAACTCCACCCGGTTCCTGCTCTTGAAGCCCTTCAGCTTCGGGAGCCGCATGTGCAGCGGCATCTGGCCACCCTCGAAGTACTCGGGGATGTTGTTGCGCGCCTTGCTGCCCTTGGTACCGCGGCCGGCGGTCTTGCCCTTGCTGCCCTCACCACGACCCACGCGGGTCTTGGCGGTCTTGGCGCCGGGCGCCGGGCGCAGGTGGTGAACCTTGAGCGCCATGTCAGTCGACCTCCTCGACGGTGATGAGGTGGCGAACCGCACGGACCATGCCCCGGACCTCGGGCTTGTCGTCGTGGACGGCGCTGTCGCCGATCCGCTTGACGCCCAGGGTGCGCAGCGTGTCGCGCTGGTTCTGCTTGCCACCGATGCCCGAACGGACCTGGGTCACCTTCAGGCGTGCCATCAGGAAGCCACCTCCGCCCGCGCCTTCAGCAGGGCTGCCGGAGCGACGTCCTCGACCGGCAGGCCACGGCGTGCGGCCACGGCCTCCGGGGTCTCCAGGCTGCGCAGCGCCTCAACGGTGGCGTGCACCACGTTGATGGAGTTGGACGAGCCCAGCGACTTGCTGAGGATGTCGTGGATCCCGGCGCACTCCAGTACGGCGCGCGCCGAACCGCCCGCGATCACACCGGTACCGGGCGCGGCCGGGCGCAGCATGACCACGCCGGCGGCCTTCTCGCCCTGGACCGGGTGCGGGATGGTGCCCTGGATCCTCGGCACCTTGAAGAACGCCTTCTTGGCCTCCTCGACACCCTTGGCGATCGCCGCGGGCACCTCCTTGGCCTTGCCGTAACCCACACCGACGGTGCCTTCACCGTCACCGACGACCACAAGGGCGGTGAAGCTGAAGCGCCGACCACCCTTCACGACCTTGGCGACCCGGTTGATGGCTACCACGCGCTCGATGTAGGCGGTCTTGTCCGCCTGCTGACCGCGACCACCGTCGCGGCCACGGCGCTCACCACCGGCGCCGCCTCCGCGACGCTGCTGGCCTCCGCTCATTTCGAACTACCTTCCTTTGTGTACGCCATGTCAGAACCCGAGCCCGCCCTCGCGAGCGGCGTCGGCCAGGGCTGCGATCCGGCCGTGGTACTTGTTACCGGCGCGGTCGAAGACGACCGCGTCGATGCCGGCAGCCTTGGCCCGGTCGGCGATCAGGCCGCCGACGGTCTTGGCCTTGTCGGTCTTGTTGTCCGACGCGCCGCGCAGGTCGGCCTCCATGGTGGAGGCGGACACCAGCGTCTTGCCGGCGACGTCGTCGATCACCTGAACGAACAGGTGCCGCGACGACTTGGTGACCACCAGCCGCGGCCGCTCGGCCGTGCCGTTGATCTTCTTCCGGACCCGAATCTGGCGACGCAGACGCGAGGCCGTCTTCTTCGCGGAGTGCTTGTTGTGCCGCAGTCCGATCGCCATGGTTACTTACCAGCCTTTCCGACCTTGCGGCGCACCTGCTCGCCCGCGTACCGCACACCCTTGCCCTTGTACGGCTCGGGCTTGCGCAGCTTGCGGATGTTGGCGGCGACCTCACCGACCGACTGCTTGTCGATGCCGATCACCGAGAACCGGGTCGGCGCCTCGACGTTGAACGTGATGCCTTCCGGCGCGTCCACCGTGATGGTGTGGCTGTAGCCCAGCGAGAACTCCAGCTGGGTCGGGCCCTTGGAGAGCACCCGGTAACCGACACCGACGATCTCGAGCTTCTTCTCGTAGCCTTCCGTCACGCCGGTCACCAGGTTGGCGATCAGCGTGCGGGACAGACCGTGCAGTTCCTTGCTCTTGCGCAGGTCGTCCGGGCGGGTGACGGCGATCGCGCCGTCCTCGTCCCGGTTGACCGCGATCGGCTCAGCGACGACGTGCGACAGCTGACCCTTCGGACCCTTCACGGTGACCGTCTGGCCGTCGATCGTGACGTCGACGCCGGACGGGACCGTGACCGGGAGCTTGCCGATGCGAGACATTCTTGTGGTCCTCCTTCCGGTTCTTCGTCACCAGACGTAGGCGAGGACTTCCCCGCCGACGCCCTTGTTCTTGGCCTGCTTGTCGGTCAGGAGACCCTGGGACGTCGAGATGATCGCGACGCCCAGGCCACCGAGGACCTTGGGCAGGTTGGTCGACTTCGCGTAGACCCGCAGGCCCGGCTTCGAGATCCGGCGCACGCCCGCGATGGAGCGCTCCCGGCTCGGGCCGAACTTGAGGTCGACGATCAGGGTCTTGCCGACGGCGCCCTCCTTGGGCTCCTCGACCTTGTAGGAGGCGATGTAGCCCTCCTGCTGGAGAATGTCGGCGATGCCCTGCTTGATCTTGCTGTACGGCATCGTGGTCGACTCGTGGTACGCCTGGTTGGCGTTCCGCAGACGCGTCAACATGTCTGCGATCGGGTCGGTCATCGTCATGGCCTGGGGCCTCTTTCCCGCCGTGGTTTCGCCGTTCGGCGACCTACGGTGACTAGATGGTGGTGAATGGGGAGAAGTGCTGAGGTGGAAAAGGTCACCAGCTGGACTTGGTGACACCGGGCAGCTCGCCCCGGTGCGCCATCTCCCGCAGGCAGATCCGGCACAGGCCGAACTTGCGGAAGACCGCCTTCGGCCGGCCGCAGCGCTGGCAACGGGTGTAACCGCGCACCGCGAACTTCGGCTTCCGGGCCTGCTTGACCTTGAGTGCTGTCTTCGCCACGTCAGTTCTCCTTGAACGGGAAGCCGAGCGCCCGCAGCAGGGCCCGCCCCTCGTCGTCGTTCGTCGCCGTGGTGACCACGGTGATGTCCATGCCGCGGACCCGGTCGATGCGGTCCTGGTTGATCTCGTGGAACATCACCTGCTCGGTCAGACCGAAGGTGTAGTTCCCGGTGCCGTCGAACTGCTTCGGGGACAGGCCGCGGAAGTCGCGGATCCGGGGCAGCGCGAGCGCCAGCAGCCGGTCCAGGAACTCCCACATCCGGTCGCCGCGCAGCGTCACGTGGGCGCCGATCGGCATCCCCTCGCGCAGCTTGAACTGCGCGATCGACTTACGGGCCTTGGTGACCTGCGGCTTCTGGCCGGTGATCGCGGCCAGGTCCTTCACCGCGCCCTCGATCAGCTTGGAGTCGCGCGCCGCCTCGCCGACGCCCATGTTCACCACGATCTTGGTGAGCCCGGGCACCTGCATGACGTTCGCGTACTTGAACTCCTCGTGCAGCTTGCCGACGATCTCCTCGCGGTACTTCGTCTTCAGCCGCGGAGCGACCTTGCTCTCGGTAACTGCCGTGCTCATCAGATCTCCTCGCCGGTACGCCGGGCGATCCGGACGCTCCGGTAACCGGTGTACGTCGAACCGTCGGGACGGCGCTTCTGCACCTCGACGCGGTTGTAGCCGACGCGGGTGGTCACCTTCTGCTTCTTGCCGTCCTTCTCGACCTCGACCACGAGCATCACGTTGGAGACGTGGATCGGGGCTTCCTGGGTGACGATGCCACCGGTGGTGCCGCCGCGCTGGGCCTGCTGCACCTTGGTGTGCTTCTTGACCCGGTTCACGCCCTCGACGATGACCTTCTCGTCGTTCGGGAAGACCTGGATGATCTTTCCCTCGAGGCCCTTGGAACGACCGGAGATCACGCGGACCTGGTCGCCCTTCTTAACGTGCAGCTTCTTCTGGGCCATCTCAGAGCACCTCCGGTGCGAGCGAGATGATCTTCATGAAGCGCTTCTCGCGCAGCTCCCGGCCGACCGGCCCGAAGATGCGGGTGCCGCGCGGCTCGCCGTCGGCCTTGAGGATCACCGCGGCGTTCTCGTCGAAGCGGATGTAGGAGCCGTCCGGACGCCGGCGCTCCTTCACGGTCCGCACGACGACCGCCTTGACGACGTCACCCTTCTTCACACCACCGCCGGGGATCGCGTCCTTGACGGTGGCGACGATCGTGTCACCGACACCGGCGTAGCGCCGACCGGAGCCACCGAGAACGCGGATGCAAAGGATCTCCTTCGCGCCCGTGTTGTCGGCGACCTTCAGTCGCGACTCCTGCTGGATCATCTGTTGATCTCCTGGTTGTCTCGCTGGTTCTCAGCTGGGCCGAGCCTTGCGGAACGAATAAATTTCGGTTGGTTGCCAGCCGCAAGCGACTGGGAACTACTTGGCCTTCTCGAGGATCTCGACGACGCGCCAGCGCTTGGTCGCCGACAGCGGCCGGGTCTCCATCAGCAGCACGCGGTCGCCGATGCCGGCGGCGTTCTGCTCGTCGTGGGCCTTGAGCTTGCTGGTGCGGCGGATGACCTTGCCGTACAGGTGGTGCTTCACCCGGTCCTCGACCTCGACCACGACGGTCTTGTCCATCTTGTCGCTCAGCACCAGGCCCTCACGGGTCTTCCGGCGGCCTCGCGCCTCGGTGGTCGTGCTCACGGTCTCGTCCTTCACGTTCTCGGTCATGCGTTCGCCTTCTCACTGTCGTCCGCAGCGTCCACGTCCGCGGCCGCCTCGGCCGGAGCGTCGACCTCTTCGGTGATGCCGAGCGCACGCTCGGACAGCACCGTGTAGATGCGGGCGATGTCCTTCTTGACGGCGCGCAGCCGCCCGTGGGACTCCAGCTGGCCCGTGGCAGCCTGGAACCGGAGGTTGAACAGCTCCTCCTTGGCTTCGCCGAGCTTCGTCAGCAGCTCGTCGCGGCCCAGGTTCCGCAGCTCGGCGGCGGTCTGGATAGCCATCAGTTCTCACCTGCCTCTCGGGTGATGAAGCGGCACTTCATCGGCAACTTGTGGATCGCGCGGCGCATCGCCTCGCGAGCAATGTCCTCCGGAACACCGGAGAGCTCGAACAGCACGCGACCGGCCTTCACGTTGGCGATCCACCATTCCGGCGAACCCTTACCGGAACCCATCCGGGTTTCGGCCGGCTTCTTGGTCAGCGGGCGGTCCGGGTAGATGTTGATCCACACCTTGCCGCCACGCTTGATGTGCCGGGTCATCGCGATACGCGCGGCCTCGATCTGCCGGTTGGTGACGTAGTGGTTCTCCAGCGCCTGGATACCGAACTCACCGAACGCCAGCGTCGTGCCACCCTTGGCGGCGCCGGAGCGCCCCGGGTGGTGCTGCTTGCGGTGCTTGACCTTGCGGGGGATGAGCATCGGTCAGCTCTCCGTTCCGGTCGTCTCGGTCGCCTTGTCGGCAGCCGGCGCAACCTCCGCGGCCGGGGCCGCGTTGTCGTTGCGCGCGTCGCGGCGGTTGTCGCCACGGCCACCACGGCCGCCACGGTCACCACGGTCACGGTCGCCACCACGGCCACCGCGGTCGTCGCGGCGAGCCGGCCGGCGCTGCTGGGTGGCGGCGCGGGCCGCGGCCTGCGCCTCGCGCTCGGCCCGGGAGCCGGCGACGTCACCCTTGTAGATCCAGACCTTCACGCCGATCCGGCCGAAGGTCGTCCGGGCCTCGTAGAAGCCGTAGTCGATGTCGGCCCGCAGCGTGTGCAGCGGGACGCGGCCCTCGCGGTAGAACTCCGACCGCGACATCTCCGCGCCACCGAGCCGGCCGGAGCACTGGATCCGGATGCCCAGGGCGCCGCCACGCATGGTGGTCTGCATCGCCTTGCGCATCGCGCGGCGGAACGCCACGCGGCCGGACAGCTGCTCGGCCACACCCTGCGCGACCAGCTGGGCGTCGACCTCGGAGTTCTTCACCTCGAGGATGTTCAGCTGCACCTGCTTGCCGGTGAGCTCCTCCAGGCTGCCCCGGATCCGGTCCGCCTCGGCGCCACGGCGACCGATGACGATGCCCGGACGGGCGGTGTGGATGTCGACCCGGACGCGGTCACGGGTGCGCTCGATCTCCACGCGGGAGATGCCGGCGCGCTCCATGCCCTTGCTCAGCAGGCGGCGGATCTTGACGTCCTCGCCCACGTAGTCCTTGTACAGCTTGTCGGCGTACCAACGGCTCTTGTGGTCGGTGCTGATGCCGAGACGGAACCCGTGCGGGTTTACCTTCTGTCCCACGTCAGGACTCCTTCTTCTCAGCGGTGGCCTTCTTGGCGGCCTTCTTCGCGGTCGCCTTCTTGGCCGGCTTGTCGGCCGCGGCCTCGTCCTTGGCGGGCGCGTCGGCAGCCTTCTTGGCCGCCTTCTTCGCCGGCGCCTTCTTGGCCGTGTCCGCGTCCGCCGTCTTCTTGGCGGCTGCCTTCTTGACCGGTGCCTTCTCGGCGGGCTCGTCGGTCTCGCGCGGGCCGACGACCACAGTGATGTGGCTGGTCCGCTTGTCGATCCGGGTGGCCCGGCCCTGTGCACGCGGGCGGTGACGCTTCAGCGTCGGACCCTCGTCCACGAAGGCCTTGACCACGATCAGGTCGGCCCGGCTCAGGTGTTCGGTGCCCTCGGCGTTCGCCGCGGCGCTGTCGACGACCTTGTACACGGTCGCGGCAGCGGCCTGCGGGGCGAACTTCAGAGTGGCGAGTGCGTCGTCGACGCCCAGACCGCGCACCAGGTCGACCACGCGGCGCGCCTTCATCGGCGTCACGCGGACGAAGCGCGCGACCGCGAAGGCCCCGGGCTGCTCGCCCAGCAGGCTCTCGCGACGGGCGCTGATCGCCCTACGCTCTTGAACGCTCATGATGTTCGAATCTCTCCGTAGATTGCTTTCGCTTCGTCACTGAATCCCTTGCGGGTCAGCGACGCCGTGACTTCCGGTCGTCCTTCTCGTGACCCTTGAACGTCCGGGTCGGGGCGAACTCGCCGAGCTTGTGCCCGACCATCGAGTCCGTCACGAACACCGGCACGTGCTTGCGGCCGTCGTGCACCGCAATCGTGTGGCCGATCATGTCCGGCACGATCATCGATCGGCGGGACCAGGTCTTGATGACGTTCTTGGTGCCCTTCTCGTTCTGCACCTCCACCTTCTTGGCCAGGTGGTGGTCGACGAACGGGCCCTTCTTCAGGCTGCGTGGCATTTGGCCGGCTCCCTATCAGCGCTTCTTGCCGGCCTTGCGGCGCCGGACGATCATGCGGTCGCTTTCCTTGCGGGTGCGGGTCCGGCCTTCCGGCTGGCCCCACGGGGACACCGGGTGGCGACCACCCGAGGTCTTACCCTCACCACCACCGTGCGGGTGGTCGACCGGGTTCATCGCGACACCGCGGACGGTCGGGCGCTTGCCCTTCCAGCGCATCCGGCCCGCCTTGCCCCAGTTGATGTTCGACTGCTCGCCGTTGCCGACCTCACCGAGGGTGGCGCGGCAGCGCACGTCGACCATCCGGACCTCACCCGACGGCATCCGCAGGGTGGCCATCCGGCCTTCCTTCGCGACCAGCTGGATGCTGGAACCGGCGGAGCGGGCCATCTTGGCGCCGCCACCGGGCCGCAGCTCGACCGCGTGGACCGTCGAACCGACCGGGATGTTGCGCAGCGGCAGGTTGTTGCCCACCTTGATGTCGGCGGCCGGGCCGTTCTCGACGATCGTGCCCTGCTGCAGGTTGGACGGGGCGAGGATGTAGCGCTTCTCGCCGTCCACGTAGTGCAGCAACGCGATCCGCGCGGTGCGGTTCGGGTCGTACTCGATGTGCGCGACCTTGGCCGGCACGCCGTCCTTGTCGTAGCGCTTGAAGTCGATCAGCCGGTACGCCCGCTTGTGACCGCCACCGTGGTGCCGGGTGGTGATCTTGCCGGAGCTGTTCCGGCCGCCCTTCTTCGGGAGCGGACGCAGCAGCGACTTCTCGGGGGTCGAACGGGTGAGCTCGACGAAGTCGGCCACGCTCGAGCCACGGCGGCCCGGCGTCGTCGGCTTGTACTTGCGGATTCCCATTACGACTGGCCTCCGAAGATATCGATGCGGTCGTCGCCCTTGAGGGTCACGATCGCCCGCTTGGTGTCCGGGCGCTTGCCCCAGCCCGCACGCGTGCGGCGGCGCTTGCCCTTGCGGTTCAGGGTGTTGACGTCCGTGACCTTGACCTTGAACACCTTCTCGACCGCGAGCTTGATCTCGGTCTTGTTGGCGTCCGGTGCGACCTCGAACGTGTACTTCTGCTCGTCGAGCAGGCCGTAGCTCTTCTCGCTGACGACCGGCCGGAGCAGCACGTCCCGCGGGTCCTTGTTGATTCCGTGGCTCATGCTTCTACCTCCTCGGCTTCGGTCGACGTGGCGACAGCCTTGACGGACTTGCCCTTGGGCGCGCCGGCGACGAAGGCGTCGAGCGCGGCCTTGGTGAACACGACCGAGTCGCTGACCAGAACGTCGTAGGCGTTCAGCTGGTCGGCGGCGATCAGGTGGACCTGCTGCGCGTTGCGCAGGCTCAGCCAGGTGAGCTCGTCGGCGCGGTCGACGACGACCAGCGCCTTGCCCGGCTCGGTCACCTCGCCCAGCACCTTCAGGGCCGACTTGGTGGAGGGCTTGTCGCCGTCCACGAAGCTCTCGACCACGAACACCTGGCCGTCGCGGGCCCGGTCGGACAGCGCACCGCGGAGCGCGGCGGCGATCATCTTCTTCGGGGTCCGCTGGCTGTAGTCACGCGGCACCGGGCCGTGGACGACGCCACCACCGGTGAACTGCGGCGCGCGGGTCGAACCCTGGCGGGCGCGACCGGTGCCCTTCTGGCGGTACGGCTTGGCGCCACCACCGGACACCTCGCCCCGGGTCTTCGCCTTGTGCGTACCCTGACGGGCCGCGGCCAGCTGGGCCACCACGACCTGGTGGATCAGCGGCACGTTGACCTGGACGTCGAACAGCTCGGCCGGAAGCTCGGCGGAACCCTTCTTGCTGACCTTGTCGCCCTTCACGACGACGACGTCGACGGTGCTCACTTGGCAGCTCCCTTCGCGGCGTTGCGGATCAGCACCAGACCGCCCTTGGGGCCCGGGACCGCACCCTTCAGCAGGATCAGGCCGCGCTCGGTGTCCACCGCGTGCACGGAGACGTTCTGCGTGGTGACGTTCTCGCCACCCATCCGACCGGCCATCCGGAGGCCCTTGAAGACCCGGCCCGGGGTGGCGCAGCCGCCGATGGAGCCCGGCGAACGGTGCTTCTTGTGCACACCGTGGGTGGCCCGCAGACCACCGAAGCCGTGCCGCTTCATGACACCGGCGAAGCCCTTGCCCTTGCTGGTGGCGGAGACGTCCACGCGCTCACCGGCACCGAAGGCCTCGGCCTTGATCTCCTGGCCCAGCGTGTACTCGCTCGCGTCGGCGGTGCGCAGCTCCAGCAAGTGGCGGCGCGGGGTCACGCCGGCCTTGTCGAAGTGGCCGCGGACGGGCTTGGTCACCTTGCGCGGGTCGATGTCGCCGAAAGCGATCTGGACGCCGTCGTAGCCGTCACGGTCCGCGGTACGGACACCGGTGACGACGCACGGGCCGGCCTGGATCACGGTGACGGGGACGACTCGGTTGTTCTCGTCCCAGGTCTGGGTCATGCCGAGCTTGGTGCCCAGCAGCCCCTTCGTGTTCTTGTGCTTGCTCATTGGTCTTTCCGCGTCCCTCAGAGCTTGATCTCGATGTCGACACCGGCCGGCAGGTCGAGACGCATCAGCGAGTCGACGGTCTTCGGCGTGGGGTCGATGATGTCGATGAGCCGCTTGTGGGTGCGCATCTCGAAGTGCTCGCGGCTGTCCTTGTACTTGTGCGGCGAGCGGATGACGCAGAACACGTTCTTTTCCGTCGGCAACGGCACCGGGCCAGCAACCTTCGCACCAGTACGCGTCACCGTGTCGACAATCTTGCGTGCCGAGCTGTCGATGACCTCGTGGTCGTAGGCCTTCAGCCGGATGCGGATCTTCTGTCCCGCCATCGCTTCGCTTCGTCCTTCTCTATCGTCTACCGGGTTGTTGCTCCGACCCCCGCGGTCGGGTGTGTCGCGCGCGCGGCACGCGCGTGACTCACCGCTTTTTCGACTCTGGTGGGAATCGGGGCCCCGGTCTCGGACCGGAACCTCGGCATGGTCTCCGGTCCGGCGCACCAGCCAGATCAAGAAGATCTGGGGCGCACCCCGGCGGCCTCGCCTGAGCAACCTGAATATTGTGCCAGAGATCGGCGCCGGAACGCCAATCGGGGGCTTCACGCCTGATCCGGTACCACCTGAGCGCCGGATCAGCCGCAAAGCAGAGGTCCGCGCGGGAGAGCCCGCGCGGACCTCATGAGATCACTTGATGATCTTGGTGACCCGGCCGGCGCCGACGGTGCGGCCACCTTCACGGATCGCGAACTTCAGACCGTCCTCCATGGCGATCGGCTGGATCAGCTCGACCGTCATGTCGGTGTTGTCGCCCGGCATGACCATCTCGGTGCCCTCGGGCAGCGTGACGACACCGGTGACGTCGGTGGTACGGAAGTAGAACTGCGGGCGGTAGTTCTGGAAGAACGGCGTGTGACGGCCGCCCTCCTCCTTGGAAAGGATGTAGACCGACGCCTCGAAGTTCGTGTGCGGGGTCGTGGTGCCCGGCTTGATGACGACCATGCCGCGCTCGACCTCTTCGCGCTTGGTGCCACGAAGCAGCAGACCGACGTTCTCACCGGCCTGGCCCTCGTCGAGGAGCTTGCGGAACATCTCGATGCCGGTGACCGTGCTGGTCAGCTTGGTCTCGTGGATGCCGACGATGTCGACGGTCTCGTTGACCTTGATGACACCGCGCTCGATCCGGCCGGTGACGACCGTACCGCGACCGGTGATGGTGAAGACGTCCTCCACCGGCATCAGGAACGGCTTGTCGATCTCGCGCTCCGGCTGCGGGATGTACTCGTCCACAGCGTTCATGAGCTCGAGGATCGTCTCGCCCCACTTCTCGTCGCCCTGCAGCGCCGGGTGAGCGGCGACCCGGACGATCGGCGCGTTGTCGCCGTCGAACTCCTGCTCCGAGAGCAGCTCGCGAACCTCGAGCTCGACGAGCTCCAGGATCTCCTCGTCGTCGACCATGTCGCACTTGTTGAGCGCCACGACCATGGCCGGCACGCCGACCTGGCGGGCGAGCAGCACGTGCTCACGCGTCTGCGGCATCGGACCGTCGGTGGCGGCGACGACCAGGATCGCGCCGTCCATCTGCGCCGCACCGGTGATCATGTTCTTGATGTAGTCCGCGTGACCCGGGCAGTCGACGTGGGCGTAGTGCCGGGCCTCGGTCTGGTACTCGACGTGCGCGATCGAGATGGTGATACCGCGCTGGCGCTCTTCCGGCGCCTTGTCGATCTGATCGAAGGCCGATGCCTCGTTGAGCGTCGGGTACTTGTCGTGCAGCACCTTGGTGATCGCCGCGGTAAGAGTGGTCTTACCGTGGTCGATGTGACCGATGGTGCCGATGTTGACGTGCGGCTTAGTCCGCTCGAACTTCGCCTTCGCCACTGGGGCCCTCCTAGATAAATGTTGACTACGCCGTACGCCGACGCGCTTTGGGTGTGGTGGCCAGGAACGAGTTGTTACTCGCCCCGGGCCTTCTTGATGATCTCTTCCGCCACGTTCTTCGGAACCTCGGCGTAGGAATCGAACTGCATCGAGTAGGACGCGCGGCCCTGGGTCTTCGACCGCAGGTCACCGACATACCCGAACATCTCCGACAGTGGTACCAGAGCCTTGACGACCCGGCTGCCACCGGGGCCCTCGTCCATCTGCTGGATCTGGCCACGGCGGGAGTTGAGGTCGCCGATCACTTCACCCATGTAGTCCTCGGGCGTCGTGACCTCGACGGCGAACATCGGCTCCAGGATGACCGGACCGGCCCGGCGAGCGGCCTCCTTGAAGGCCATCGAACCGGCGATCTTGAAGGCGAGCTCCGAGGAGTCGACGTCGTGGTACGCGCCGTCCTGCAGCGTGACCTTGACGTCCACCATCGGGTAGCCGGCCAGTACGCCGAACTCCATCGCCTCCTGGGCGCCCTCGTCCACCGACGGGATGTACTCCCGGGGGATGCGGCCACCGGTGACGGCGTTGACGAACTCGTAACCGCCCTCGCCACCGGCCTCCACCGAGGTCGGCTCGATGTCGATGATCACGCGACCGAACTGACCCGAACCACCGGTCTGCTTCTTGTGCGTGTAGTCGACCTTCTCGACCTTCTTGGTGATGGTCTCGCGGTAGGCGACCTGCGGCTTGCCGACGTTGGCCTCGACCCGGAACTCGCGCTTCATCCGGTCGACCAGCACCTCGAGGTGCAGCTCGCCCATGCCGGCGATGATCGTCTGGCCGGTCTCCTCGTCGGTCCGGACCACGAAGGTCGGGTCCTCCTCGGCGAGCCGCTGGATCGCGACGCCCAGCTTCTCCTGGTCGGCCTTCGACTTCGGCTCGATCGCGACCGAGATCACCGGTGCCGGGAACTGCATCGACTCGAGCACGACCGGGTTCGACGGGTCGGCCAGCGTCTCACCGGTGGTGGTGTCCTTCAGACCCATCACGGCGACGATGTGGCCGGCGCCGATCGACGCGATCTCCTCACGCTTGTTCGCGTGCATCCGGTAGATCTTGCCGATCCGCTCCTTGCGGCCCTTGGTCGGGTTCAGCACCTGGGTGCCGGTCTCGAGCTTGCCCGAGTACACCCGGATGAAGGTCAGCTTGCCCAGGTGCGGGTCGGCGGCGATCTTGAACGCCAGCGCCGAGAACGGCTCGCTGTCGTCCGGCTTGCGCAGCACGACCTTCTCCGCGTCCTTGACGTCGTGGCCCTCGATGGCCGGGACGTCGATCGGGCTCGGCAGGTACGCGTTGACCGCGTCCAGCAGCGGCTGCACGCCCTTGTTCTTGAAGGCGGTGCCGGTCAGGACCGGGGTCAGCTTGCTGGCCAGGGTCGCGCGGCGGATGGCGGCGACCAGCTGCTCCTGGGTCGGCTCCTCGCCCTCCAGGTACAGCTCCATGATCTCGTCGTCGGCCTCGGCGACGGTCTCGATCAGCTTGTCGCGCCACTCGGCGGCGAGCTCGGTGTGGCTGGCCGGGATCTCCTCGACCGTGTAGTCCTCACCGATCTTGGTCTCGCCGCGCCAGGTCAGCGCGCGCATGCCCACCAGGTCGACGACGCCGATGAAGTCGGCCTCGGCCCCGATCGGCAGCTGCATCACCAGCGGCACCGCGGCCAGCCGGTCCTTGATCATGTCGACACAGCGCATGAACTCCGCGCCGGTGCGGTCCAGCTTGTTGACGAAGCAGATCCGCGGGACGCCGTACCGGTCCGCCTGGCGCCACACGGTCTCGGACTGCGGCTCGACACCGGCGACACCGTCGAACACCGCGACGGCACCGTCGAGCACGCGCAGCGAGCGCTCCACCTCGACGGTGAAGTCGACGTGGCCCGGGGTGTCGATGATGTTGATGGTGTGGTCTTTCCAGGTGCAGGTCGTCGCGGCGGACGTGATCGTGATGCCGCGCTCCTGCTCCTGCTCCATCCAGTCCATCGTGGCGGCGCCCTCGTGGACCTCACCGATCTTGTAGGTGATACCGGTGTAGAAGAGGATCCGCTCGGTCGTCGTCGTCTTGCCGGCGTCGATGTGGGCCATGATCCCGATGTTGCGGACCTTGGCCAGGTCGGTGGTGATTTGTACGGCCACCTCGGTGGTCTACCTCTCGATTCTGTCTTGCGTCAAAGGGGTGAGCGCTGGGGTCCGGATCGGACCCCGGATCACCAGCGGTAGTGGGCGAAAGCCTTGTTGGCTTCGGCCATCTTGTGCGTGTCCTCGCGGCGCTTCACCGACGCACCGAGACCGTTGGACGCGTCCAGGATCTCGTTCATCAGCCGCTCGGACATGGTCTTCTCGCGACGGGCCCGCGAGTACGTCGTCAGCCAGCGCAGCGCCAGCGTGGTCGACCGGCCCGGCTTGACCTCGATCGGCACCTGGTAGGTGGCACCACCGACGCGGCGGCTCTTCACCTCGATGCTCGGCTTCACGTTGTCCAGCGCACGCTTCAGCGTGATCACCGGGTCGGTGCCGGTCTTCGTCCGGGTGCCCTCGAGCGCGTCGTAGACGATCCGCTGGGCGATCTGCTTCTTGCCGTCGACCAGGATCTTGGAGATCAACTGGGTGACGAGCGGCGAACTGTAGACCGGGTCGATGATGACCGGGCGCTTCGGGGCGGGGCCCTTGCGCGGCATTAGCTCTTCTCCTTCTTCGCGCCGTAGAGGCTGCGAGCCTGCTTACGGTTCTTCACACCCTGGGTGTCGAGCGAACCGCGGATGATCTTGTACCGGACACCCGGGAGGTCCTTCACACGACCGCCACGCACGAGCACGATCGAGTGCTCCTGCAGGTTGTGGCCCACGCCGGGGATGTACGCGGTGACCTCGATGCCGCTGGTCAGGCGGACACGCGCAACCTTACGAAGGGCCGAGTTCGGCTTCTTCGGCGTGGTCGTGTAGACGCGCGTGCACACACCACGACGCTGAGGGGAACCCTTCAGGGCCGGCGTCTTGTTCTTGGACACCTTGTCCTGGCGGCCCTTGCGGACCAGCTGCTGAATGGTGGGCACCGCGTAGCTCTTTCTGTCGTCCGGCTGGGTTTGTAGCTTTTACCTGACCCCCGCGGTCGGGTGTGTCGCGTGCGCACGAGCAGACCGAAGCCGTAATCTTCCAGACTGTCGGCAGGAGTCCCGTGCCACGCGGCCCGACCCGAAGGACTCGGGGCACGCATGACGGCCCAGGAAAGACCCCGGGCACGATCGTTAAGACTAGCGGGTGCCTCAAGCACGGTCAAAATGAGTAACTGACCGGGGTCGGAGACCGTCCGCTCTCCAAGTGTACAGGGCCTGCGCAGTGGCCTTCCCGGCGAGGAAATCCCCTCCGGCTGCCGGGTCTCCGTCGACCGTCAGGACGGTCGGCGGCAAGCGCTTCCACAGGCACCGGTCGAGCTCCGCCGCAGTCCCCGACAGGACCGCCGGAGGTATCACATCCGTACCAGTGCCGCCCTCCGGAGCAGCTGCCTGCAGGGCGTCCACGAGGTGGATCACCGTCTCATGCAGGCGCCGCCGGGACCGGGCGGGAAGGGTCCAGGTCGCCGAGGACGGCCGCCAGGTCGGCGGCCGTCCGGTCGAACTCGGCCAGGTGGTCGATCGGATCCGGCGACCCGGCCGGTGACGCGGCGAGTCCGTCAGGCACGGAACTCGACGTCGGTGATCAGGCCGTCGACGACCCGGTAGAGGGCCAGTTGCGGGGTGGAGCCGTCGTCGTCGTAGCTGTCGACGTGTTCGACCACCCACTCCCCCAGGGTGATCTTCTGGATCACCTCGGCCTTGCAGCGGCCGGCGTCGAAGCGCGGGCGGTAGTACTCGCGCAGGAACCGGCGGCCCTTCAGCTCGGAGCCGTTCGCGAGCAGGATCCGCGCGGTCGGCGAGTACATCGCCAGGAAGGCCTCGAGGTCGTGTGCGGCGTACGCCGCGTGCTCACGGGCGATCACCCGCGCGGCGGGCGTCTCGGCGGTGACAGCGGCCACGGTGGCCGTACCGAGGTCCGCCAGCGAGGCCTGGATCGAGGCCTGAGCGACCGGGGCGGGAGCGACAGGTGCCGGGGCAGCCTTCGGGGCCGGCCGAGTAGCGGGTTCGGCAGGTGCCTTCGGAGCGGCGGCGACAGCGGTCTTCGTCGTACGTCGGGTAGCGGTGGTGGTGGTCTTCTTCTTGGCCGGTGGTGGTGGGACGAGGAGCTTGCCGTCGTCGCCAGGCTGCTCGCCGAGGTGGGCGATCGCCCAGTCGAGAGCCTTGGTCACGGCGGCGCGTGATTCTTCGGTGTGGTCGAGCATGTCGAACCCGTGGTGCCCTTTCGGTACGTCGATGATGTCCAGCGCGGCGCCACCCGCGGAGACGAACTCCGCTACCGGACCGGCGAGCTCCTCACGCTCGAGTCCGGCTCTTGTCAGCAGCACCGGCAGGTCCTTGTGTTTGCCGATGACTTCAGCAGCAGTTACCAGGTCGTCGACACCGGGCGGGGTGACGAGCAACGGGTACGTCAGGGCCACGAAGCGCAGCCAGTCGGGGCGGCTGTCCAGCCACTCCCCGGCCAGCAGGCCGGCGCCCGAGAAGAACCACAGCCCGACCCGATCGGGGTCGACCCGTGGATCCGAACGCAGTACGGCGACCGCGGCCTCCACCTCGTCCGCGGCCACGACCAGGCGGTCGAGTCCGTGGATCAGGCTGTGGTCGACGACTGCGGCCACCAGGCCTCGCCTGGCGGCAGCGGTCGCGTAGCCCTTGTAGACCGGCCAGTCCCGAGGCATCACCTCGAGGCCTTCCGGTCCGGGTCCCCCGTGCACGAAGAGAATTGCGCCGCCTCGGGCGGTACCGGGCGGGCGGTACAGGTCGATCTCCCCCAGGCGATCGACGCGTACGTCAGAACCTTCCAGAACCCCCAAGACGAAAGGCCGCAGGTAGGCCGGCAGATCCGTCATGCACCAATCTTGGCGCATCCCGCGCACACTTTCAGCCGCCACCCCGAGTGTCTTTACCAAGGCGGCCGGTAAATGCCGCGAGGGCGGCACCCCCATGGGGGTGCCGCCCTCGGCGGAGTTGACTCGAATCAGTTCTGGTACGAACCGAGGTCGAAGTCGTCGAGCGGGACCGACTGACCGCTGGACGGGCCGAAGTCGTAGTCGTACGACTCGTAGCCGACCATCGAGTACATCGCGGCCTTCGCCTCCTCAGTAGGTTCCACCCGGATGTTGCGGTACCGGTCCATACCCGTACCGGCCGGGATCAACTTACCGATGATGACGTTCTCCTTCAGACCGACCAGGGAGTCGGACTTGCCGTGGATCGCGGCCTCGGTCAGGACCCGGGTCGTCTCCTGGAAGGAGGCGGCCGACAGCCACGACTCGGTGGCCAGCGAGGCCTTGGTGATACCCATCAGCACCGGACGACCGGAGGCCGGCGTACCGCCCTCGGCCACCACGCGGCGGTTCTCCGCCTCGAAGGTGATCCGGTCCGCGAGCTCACCCGGCAGCAGGTTCGCCTCGCCGGACTCGATCACCGTGACCCGGCGCAGCATCTGCCGGACGATGATCTCGATGTGCTTGTCGTGGATGGCCACACCCTGCGACCGGTACACCTCCTGGACCTCGTCCACCAGGTGCTCCTGCGCCTTGCGGACACCCAGGATCCGCAGAACCTCCTGCGGGTCCGGCGTACCCTGCGTCAGCTGCTGACCGACCTCGACGTGCTGACCTTCCTCGATCAGCAGCCGGCCACGCTTGGAGACCGGGTAGGCGACCTCCTCGGAACCGTCGTCCGGCGTCAGCACCAGCTTCCGGCTCTTGTCGGTGTCCTCGATCGAGATCCGGCCGGCGGCCTCCGAGATCGGCGCCTTGCCCTTGGGCTGGCGGGCCTCGAAGAGCTCGACCACCCGCGGCAGACCGTGGGTGATGTCATCACCCGCGACACCACCGGTGTGGAAGGTCCGCATGGTCAGCTGGGTACCCGGCTCACCGATGGACTGGGCGGCGATGATGCCGACCGCCTCACCGATGTCGACCGGCTTACCGGTGGCCAGCGAACGGCCGTAGCACTTGGCGCAGGTACCGGTCTTGGCGTCACAGGTGAGCACCGACCGGACCTTGACCTCCTCGACCCCGGCCGCGACCAGCTTGGCGATCGAGACGTCGCCCAGGTCGCTGCCGGCCGCCAGGACGAGCTTGCCGTCCGGGTCGAAGGTGTCGGTCGCCAGGGTCCGGGCGTAGGCGCTGGTCTCCACGTTCTCGGCGTGTACGACCTTGCCGTCCGGGCCCTTCTCGCCGATCTTCTTCGGCAGGCCCCGCTCGGTCCCGCAGTCCTCCTCGCGGATGATCACGTCCTGCGACACGTCCACCAGACGACGGGTCAGGTAACCCGAGTCGGCGGTCCGCAGCGCGGTGTCGGCCAGACCCTTCCGGGCACCGTGGGTGGCGATGAAGTACTCGACCACCGACAGGCCCTCACGGAAGTTGGACTTGATCGGCCGGGCGATGATCTCGCCCTTCGGGTTGGCCACCAGACCACGCATACCGGAGATCTGCCGGATCTGCATCATGTTGCCGCGGGCACCGGAGTGGATCATCATCCAGATCGGGTTGTCCTTGGCGAAGTTCTCCTCCATCGCCTTGCCGACCTCGGCGTTGGCGCCGGTCCAGATCTCGATCAGCTCCTGGCGCCGCTCGGACGCGGTGATCAGACCGCGCTCGAACTGCTTCTGGACCTTCTCGGCCTGCGCCTCGTACCGGGCCATGATCTCCGGCTTGGACGCCGGCGTGCTGAAGTCGTCGATCGACACCGTCACACCGGACCGGGTGGACCAGTAGTAGCCCAGGTCCTTCAGCGCGTCCAGCGCGTGCGCGACCTCGACCTTGGTGTACCGCTCGGCCAGGTCGTTGACGATCCCACCGAGCTGCTTCTTGCCCACCTCGGCGTCGACGAACGGGTAGTCCGCCGGCAGCGCCTCGTTGAACAGCGCGCGGCCCAGCGTCGTCTCCAGCCCGAAGCCACCGTCGGCCAGCTCGATCGCGTCCGCCGGAGCGGCCGAACCGCTCAGCCGGAGCGTGACCTTCGCCTGCAGCGACAGCTCGCCGTGGTCGAACGCCATGATCGCCTCGGCGACCGAACCGAACGCCCGGCCCTCGCCCTTCACGCCGTCCTTCAGCATGGTCAGGAAGTAGATGCCGATGATCATGTCCTGGGTCGGCATGGTGACGGGACGACCGTCGGCCGGCTTCAGGATGTTGTTCGTCGACAGCATCAGGATCCGCGCCTCGGCCTGTGCCTCGGCCGACAGCGGCAGGTGCACCGCCATCTGGTCACCGTCGAAGTCCGCGTTGAACGCGGAGCAGACGAGCGGGTGGATCTGGATCGCCTTGCCCTCGATCAGCTGCGGCTCGAACGCCTGGATGCCGAGCCGGTGCAGGGTTGGTGCACGGTTCAGCAGGACCGGGTGCTCGGTGATGACCTCTTCCAGCACGTCCCAGACCTGGGCGCGCTGGCGCTCGACCATCCGCTTGGCGGACTTGATGTTCTGCGCGTGGTTGAGGTCCACCAGCCGCTTCATCACGAACGGCTTGAACAGCTCCAGCGCCATCGCCTTCGGCAGACCGCACTGGTGCAGCTTGAGCTGCGGGCCGACCACGATGACCGAACGGCCGGAGTAGTCGACGCGCTTGCCGAGCAGGTTCTGACGGAACCGGCCCTGCTTGCCCTTGAGCATGTCGGACAGCGACTTCAGCGGCCGGTTGCCCGGGCCGGTGACCGGACGGCCACGGCGGCCGTTGTCGAACAGCGCGTCGACGGCCTCCTGCAGCATCCGCTTCTCGTTGTTGACGATGATCTCCGGCGCGCCCAGGTCGAGCAGTCGCTTGAGCCGGTTGTTCCGGTTGATCACGCGGCGGTACAGGTCGTTCAGGTCCGAGGTGGCGAACCGGCCACCGTCGAGCTGGACCATCGGACGCAGGTCCGGCGGGATGACCGGGACGCAGTCCAGGACCATACCCATCGGGCTGTTGTTGGTGGCCAGGAACGCGGTCACGACCTTGAGCCGCTTCAGGGCGCGGGTCTTGCGCTGCCCCTTGCCGGTCTTGATCGTCTCGCGCAGGTTGTCCGCCTCGGCCTTCAGGTCGAAGGTCTCCAGCCGGCGCTGGATCGCGGCGGCACCCATGGCGCCCTCGAAGTACTTGCCGAACCGCTCCTTCATGGCGCGGTAGAGGATCTCGTCGCCCTCCAGGTCCTGGACCTTCAGGTTCTTGAACCGGGTCCAGACCTCGTCGAGGCGGTCGATCTCGCGCTGCGCACGGTCGCGCAGCTGCTTGACCTCACGCTCGGCGCCTTCCTTGACCTTGCGGCGGACGTCGGCCTTGGCGCCCTCGGCCTCGAGCTGCGCCAGGTCCTCCTCGAGCTTCTTCATCCGCGTCTCGATGTCGTTGTCACGACGGTTCTCGAGCTGCTTGCGCTCGACGTCGACACGACCCTCGAGCGAGGACAGGTCGCGGTGCCGCGCCTCGTCGTCGACGTCGGTGATCATGTACGCCGCGAAGTAGATGACCTTCTCCAGGTCCTTCGGGGCGAGGTCGAGCAGGTAGCCGAGCCGCGACGGGACACCCTTGAAGTACCAGATGTGGGTGACCGGCGCGGCCAGCTCGATGTGGCCCATCCGCTCGCGGCGCACCTTGGAGCGGGTGACCTCGACGCCACACCGCTCGCAGATGATGCCCTTGAAGCGAACGCGCTTGTACTTGCCGCAGTAGCACTCCCAGTCCCGGGTGGGACCGAAGATCTTCTCGCAGAACAGACCGTCACGCTCGGGCTTGAGGGTCCGGTAGTTGATCGTCTCCGGCTTCTTGACCTCGCCGTGAGACCACTGGCGGATCTCGTCCGCGGTGGCCAGGCCGATCCGAAGCTCGTCGAAGAAGTTCACGTCGAGCACGATGTGTTATCTCCCGTTGCTAAAAGTGGTCTGAGTGAGTTGGTTGTTGATGTCAAGCGGCAACCCGCTCAGACCTCCTCGACACTGTTCGGCTCGCGCCGGGACAGGTCGATGCCCAGTTCCTCCGCCGCCCGGAAGACGTCCTCCTCGCTGTCGCGCATCTCGACCCGGCTTCCGTCGGACGAGAGCACCTCGACGTTGAGGCAGAGGGACTGCATTTCCTTGACCAGAACCTTGAACGACTCCGGGATACCCGGCTCCGGAATGTTCTCGCCCTTGACGATCGCCTCGTACACCTTGACCCGCCCGACGACGTCGTCGGACTTGATGGTCAGCAGTTCCTGCAGCGCGAAGGCGGCACCGTAGGCCTCCAGGGCCCACACCTCCATCTCGCCGAACCGCTGGCCACCGAACTGGGCCTTACCGCCCAGCGGCTGCTGGGTGATCATCGAGTACGGACCGGTCGAGCGCGCGTGGATCTTGTCGTCGACCAGGTGGTGCAGCTTCAGCATGTACATGTAGCCGACACCGATCGGGTCCGGGAACGGCTCACCCGAACGGCCGTCGAACAGCCGGGCCTTGCCCTGGCCGTTGACCATCCGGACGCCGTCGCGGTTCGGCAGCGTCGAGGACAGCAGGCCGGTGACCTCTTCCTCGGTGGCGCCGTCGAAGACCGGGGTGGCGACGTTCGTCATCGGCTCGGCCGCACCGGCGCCGATCTTGATCAGCCGCTGCGCCCACTCCTCCTCGTTCTCCGGATCCACTTCCCAGCCGCGGGAGGCGATCCAGCCGAGGTGGGTCTCCAGCACCTGGCCGACGTTCATCCGGCCGGGCACGCCCAGCGGGTTCAGGATCACGTCGACGTGGGTGCCGTCCTCGAGGAACGGCATGTCCTCGACCGGCAGGATCTTGGAGATGACGCCCTTGTTGCCGTGCCGGCCGGCCAGCTTGTCGCCGACCGAGATCTTCCGCTTCTGGGCCACGTAGACGCGGACCAGCTGGTTGACGCCCGGCGGCAGCTCGTCGCCGTTGTCGCGGTCGAAGACGCGGACACCGATGACGGTGCCCTCCTCGCCGTGCGGCACCTTCAGCGACGTGTCGCGGACCTCGCGCGCCTTCTCACCGAAGATCGCGCGCAGCAGCCGCTCCTCCGGGGTCAGCTCGGTCTCGCCCTTCGGGGTGACCTTGCCGACCAGGATGTCACCGGTGGTGACCTCGGCGCCGATCCGGATGATGCCGCGCTCGTCCAGGTCGGACAGCATCTCGTCGGAGACGTTCGGGATGTCCCGGGTGATCTCCTCCGGACCCAGCTTGGTGTCGCGGGCGTCGACCTCGTGCTCCTCGATGTGGATCGAGGTCAGCAGGTCCTGCTGCACGACGCGCTGGCTGAGGATGATCGCGTCCTCGTAGTTGTAGCCCTCCCACGTCATGAACGCGACCAGCATGTTCCGGCCGAGGGCCATCTCGCCCTCGTCGGTGCACGGACCGTCGGCCAGCGGCGTACCGATCTCGACCCGCTGCCCGGCATCGACCAGCGGGCGCTGGTTGATGCAGGTGCCCTGGTTCGAGCGGCGGAACTTCGCCATCCGGTAGGTCTGGTACGTACCGTCGTCGGCGGCGATCTCGATCAGGTCGGCCGAGACCTCCTTGACCACACCCGCCTTGTCGGACACGACCACGTCGCCGGCGTCGACCGCACCGCGGAACTCCATGCCGGTACCGACCAGCGGGGCGTCCGAGGTGATCAGCGGCACCGCCTGGCGCTGCATGTTCGAACCCATCAGCGCGCGGTTGGCGTCGTCGTGCTCGAGGAACGGGATCAGCGCGGTCGCCACCGACACCATCTGGCGCGGCGAGACGTCCATGTAGTCGACGTCGTCGACCGGGACGAGCTCGACCTCACCGTGCCGGCGGCGGACCAGGACGCGCTCCTCGGCGAACCGGTTGTCGTCGGTCAGCGCGGCGTTGGCCTGCGCGATGACGAACCGGTCCTCCTCGTCGGCGGTCAGGTAGTCCACCTGGTCGGTGACGGCACCGTCGGTGACCTTGCGGTACGGGGTCTCGACGAAGCCGAACGCGTTCACCCGGCCGTACGACGCGAGCGAACCGATCAGGCCGATGTTCGGGCCTTCCGGGGTCTCGATCGGGCACATCCGGCCGTAGTGGGACGGGTGCACGTCGCGGACCTCGAAGCCGGCCCGCTCGCGGCTCAGACCACCCGGGCCGAGCGCGTTCAGCCGGCGCTTGTGGGTCAGGCCCGCGACCGGGTTGGTCTGGTCCATGAACTGCGACAGCTGCGAGGTCCCGAAGAACTCCTTCAGCGCCGCGACCACCGGGCGGATGTTGATCAGGGTCTGCGGCGTGATCGCCTCGACGTCCTGGGTCGTCATCCGCTCCCGGACCACGCGCTCCATCCGGGCCAGGCCGGTGCGCAGCTGGTTCTGGATCAGCTCGCCGACGGTGCGCAGGCGACGGTTGCCGAAGTGGTCGATGTCGTCCTCTTCGACCACGATCTCGCCGCGCGGTGCCGGCAGCTCGGTCTTGCCCTCGTGCAGCGCGACCAGGTACTTGATCGTGGCGACGATGTCGTCGACGGTCAGCACCGCCTGGTCGTGCGCCTCGTCCCGGCCGAGCTTCTTGTTGATCTTGTAGCGGCCGACCTTGGCCAGGTCGTAGCGCTTGCCGTTGAAGTAGTAGTTCTCCAGCAGCGCCTGCGCGGCCTCGCGGGTCGGCGGCTCACCCGGACGCAGCTTGCGGTAGATGTCCAGCAGCGCGTCGTCCTGCCCGGAGGTGTGGTCCTTCTCCAGGGTGAGGCGGATCGACTCGTAGTCGCCGAACTCCTCGAGGATCTGCGCGTCGGTCCAGCCGAGCGCCTTCAGCAGGACGGTGACGTTCTGCTTGCGCTTGCGGTCGAGGCGGACGCCGACCATGTCACGCTTGTCCACCTCGAACTCCAGCCACGCGCCGCGCGACGGGATGATCTTGGCGGTGAAGATGTCCTTGTCCGAGGTCTTGTCCGGGGTGCGCTCGAAGTACACACCGGGCGAGCGGACGAGCTGCGAGACCACGACACGCTCGGTGCCGTTGATCACGAACGTGCCCTTGCGGGTCATCAGCGGGAAGTCGCCCATGAACACGGTCTGGCTCTTGATCTCGCCGGTCTCGTTGTTCATGAACTCGGCCGTGACGAACAGCGGAGCGGAGTACGTGACGTCCCGCTCCTTGCACTCGTCGACCGTGTTCTTCGGCGGCTCGAAGCGGTGGTCGCGGAACGACAGCGACATGGTGCCGCTGAAGTCCTCGATCGGGGAGATCTCCTCGAAAATCTCTTCCAGGCCGCTGGGGCCGGACAGGTCCGACCGCCCCTCGGCCTCGGCGGCGGCCACACGGGCCTGCCACGTTTCGTTGCCGACCAACCAGTCGAAACTGTCCACCTGCAGCGCAAGCAGATCCGGAACCTGGAGCGGCTCGGAGATCTTTGCGAAGGAGATGCGGCGGGGGCCGGTGACGTTGGAAATGCTGTCGGACTGGGGGTTGCGCGAGGCGACCAAGGGGCGTCCTTCCACGGGCTCGCAAAATCACATCGGTGCTGGGAGCGCACGCCAAGCCGCCCCAGTCAAGTCGGAGACCCGAGCAGAGGCGAGAGAAAGGCAGCGCAAAGCAATAGGCTACATGATCCAGGCAAGCCTGTCCAATGGGGTCCAACAGTTTGCCGTCGGACCACCCTCTCCGTCAAGGACCGACCCGGGGTCTCCAGCGGGTAGATCACCCACGAGACGTCCGGCGCCCCTCTGGTGCGGAGTCACCTAGAGGTTACAGTCCGGCGATCTCCTGGACCAGCCATTGGCGGCCGTTTCGGACCATCGTGAACCGGGTCCGGTTCAGGTCCACCCGGGGACTACCCTTCGTGATCGTACTGGTGGTCGTCTGGTTGACGAAGATGATCAGCGTGACCCGGTCGGCGTTGCCGTCCCGGACCGCCACCTCGCGGACGTCGGCCTTCACCGTGGCCTTGGTCTTGGTGGCCAGTTCGCCGGCGATCTTCGCGGTCTCGTCGAACTTCGCGGCGAAGTCCGGGGTCATCGTCGCGCGCGCGGCGGCGAAGCTTTTGTCCAGGTCACGGTAGTCGTAGCTGAGCGCGGTCTCGGCCGCCTTCCGGCCGGCCGCGGCCGCCTGGTCCCGCGCGTCCTCGGCCTCCTTGCCGTGCCAGGCCTTGATCCCGAGCACCGCGGCGACGGTCAGCGTGAGCACGACGACGATGCCGAGCGCGGCGGTCAGAACGTTCCCGAGACCTCGCGGACGGTCACTGTCCGTAGATGATTCAGGAGTAGCCGACTCGGCGACTGCAGGCTCTTCCGGCTCGGCTGTGGCCGGGGTCACATCCTCGGGACGCTCTTCTTCCGCCACCTCGGCCTCGGCGACCTCGGCCGCCTCGGTCTCGACGAGGTCCGGCTCGCCGGGTTTCGCGGTCCGGCGCTGGCCCGCGATCCGCGGGCGGTTCTTCGGGCTCGGCATCTCAGCCCACCACCTGGAGGTCGGCGGTCAGCCAGCGGTTCTTCTCGCGGACCATGTCCAGCTTGATCCGGTACCGGCGTTCGGTCCCGGTGGTCGAGGCCGTATTCGTCACCACCGCGTTCACGATCACCAGGACCTGGGCGGAGTCCTTGTCGTTCGACACCACGCCCGCCTCCTTCACGTCGCCCTTGGAGGTCGCCTTGTTCTCGACCACCTCGGTCCGGACCGCGTCGATGCCGGCCTGGAACTCCTGTTTGAACTGGCCGGTCGACTCGTCGATCACCCGCTGGAAGTCCGCGTTCGAGGTCTGGTAGTCGTACGTCGTGAAGTCCAGCGCGAGCTGCCGCGCCGCCTTCATCGCGCCGTCGCGCTCCGCGTCGTCCGCCCGCTGTTTGCGCAGCGCGACCACCGACAACGTCAGCCCGGCGAGTGCCACCACGAGCAACACACTGAGCGCCCAGGCCAGCAAGAGCCGGCCGTTCCGTGCGATCACTGGCCGGTCACCGGTCCGAGGATGAGTGCCTTCCAGGAGTCGCTGCCGAGCAACTCCTGCTGTCCGCCGGTCGAGCCGAGCACCATCGACGGCATCCCGCCGGTGCCGCCCGCCTGGCCGGTCGCCGGGTCGTAGCCGACGCCGTACCCGGTGCGGTTCAGGTACCGCGACGACGGCGCCGGCTTGTTCTGCGAGCCGCGGACGTTGATCCCGCTCGACGGGCTCGCCGTACAGGCCGCCTTGGTGTTCGCCTGGGTGTCACTGACGTCCTGGGGGACCCGCTTGTCCGTGCCGCCGTACCCGGGCCGGCAGGCCGGCGGGCTGAGGCCGACGACCAGCCCGAAGTGCGCGTCGTAGTGGCCGGTGCCCGGGTCCTTCGCTGGTACGACGTACCCGCCCATCGCCACCGCCGGGTACACCACCATCAGCTGCTCGACGGCATCCAGCCGGACCGCGGTCAGTTCGCTCACCGTCAGCAGGTTACCCAGCAGCACCGCGACGTCCGCGCTGTTGTCCCGGATCAGGCCGGTCAGCTGGCTGGACGCGAACGAGCCCTGGTCGACGACAGTACGCAGGCTCTTGTCCGAGGCGACCAGCGTGTCGGACAGCAGCGCGAGGTTCTTCGCCCAGGTCTTGATCGCGTCCCCGCTGGCGACCTGGGTGGCCAGCACGGTGTCGCCGTCGTTGATCAGCTTGATCGTCTGCAGCACGTTCGCGTCCGCGTTGTCGATCAGCTTGCCGGAGCTGTCGATGATCTTCTGCAGGTCGGTGCCCTTGCCCTTCAGGGCGGCGCCGAGCTCGTGCACCGTGGTCCGCAGGCTCTCTTTGTCGACCGAGTTCACCAGCTGGTCGAGGTTCAGCAGCAGCTCGGTGGTGTCGATCGGTACGGCGGTGTCCTGGCGGGCGATCTTCGAGTTGTCCTGCAGGTACGGCGCCCCGTCGCGGCGCGGTTGCAGGTCGACGTACTGCTCGCCGATCGCGGACCGGTTCGCGACCACCGCGAGCAGGTCGTTCGGGATCTTGAACTTCTTGTCGATCTCGAGGTTCACGTCGACGCCGTCGGACAGCAGCTTGAGGTCGCCGACCCGGCCGACCGGCTGACCGCGGTAGGTCACCTCGGCGCCGGAGAAGATCCCGCCGGACTCGGCGAAGCTCGCGCTGACCGTGTAGTTCTTGTTCACCACCAGCTGGTCGACCTGCGCGTACCGGGCGCCGACGAACGCGACGCCGACGACGGTGATCAGCAGGAACACCATCAACTGGATCCGGACCGCCCTGGTGATCATGAGACCGCTCCCGGCATCAGGGCCCGCGCCAGGTCGGGATCGAACCCGGACCGCTTGAGCTGTGGTGAGCAGACCGGCAGCCCGAGCAGCGTGATGCAGGTCGTCGTGGTACCGGTCGGGACCGGCAGCGACGGCAGCCCGCTGCCGCCGGCGCCCGGCTTGGTCGGCAGATGGACCGGGAGGCTGATCCCGAGTGTCGGCAGCGCCGTCGGGCCGACCGTCGGCAGGTCCAGCCCGATCAGGCCCTTGAGCGCCTTCTGGGTGTTCACGTCGAGGGTGATCCCGAGGTTGGTGTAGTCGCCCTTCGCGGCCTTGGCGGCCTGGTCCGGGAACGGGTAGGTGAACAACAGCTCCAGCGACTTCGGCAGGTTCGCGCCCGCCTCGGCCAGCTTGGTCAGCGTCGGGTACAGCGACTGCAGGTTCGCCACCAGGTCCTTCTGCGAGGAGGTGATCACCCGGGTCGCGGTGTTGCCGAGGGTGGCCAGCGCCTGCAGCGTCTTCACCAGGGCGGCGCGCTGCTGGTCGAGCGTCTTGATCGACTTCGGCAACGAGTCGATCGCGGTCGCCAGCGTCGCCTTCTGCGCGTTCAGCTTCTTCGCCAGCGCGTCCACCGACTTGATCGCGGTGATGATCGTCGCCTTGTTCTGGTCCAGCGTCCCGACGAACGTGTTCAGCTGGGTCAGCACGCTGCGGATCGCCGGCTCGTTCCCGGTCAGGGCCTTGTTCAGTTCCTGGGTGATGATCTGCAGCTGCGCCACCCCGCCGCCGTTCAGCAGCAGCGACAGCGCCGACAGCACTTCCTCGACCTCGACGTTGCTGGTCGTCCGCGACAGCGGGATCAGTTCGCCGTTCTCCAGTTTGCCGCGCGGCTGCTCCGACCCGGTCGGCCGGGACAGCGACACGAACTTCTCACCGAGCAGGCTGGTCTGGCGGATCGTGGCGTGCGTGTTGTCCGGCAGGTCGAGGCTCTTCGGCAGCTTGATCCGTACCTTCGCGACGTACCCGTCCAGCCAGACCTTCTCGACCGTGCCGACGGTGACGTCGTCGACCTTGACCGACGACTTCGGGACCAGGTCCAGTACGTCGGCGAACTCGACGGTGACGGTGTACGACGGGCCCTTGATCTTGGCGCCGCCGGGCAGCGGCAGCGAGTACACGGAGAAGTCGCACCCGGACAGCAGCGTCGCGAGCGCGGCGACTCCGGCGACCAACGACAGACGGCGCTTCATCGGACCAGCCCCCCGAGCGTCGGGTCCACCGGGTCCGGGCTGTTCAGCGGCGCCTTCGGCGCGGGCGCCCAGGGCGTACCGGCCGGGCCACCGCTGACCGGGGCGTTCGCACCGGTCAGCTGGGTGATCAGCGGCAGCTTGGCAAGTGCGTCCAGGACCGGCTTCAGCGCCGAGCACGTCGACATCGACTGGTTCGCCTGCAGCAGGATCGAGCAGATGAACGTCGCCGGGTCGTCCAGCTGGCCCGGGTTGATCCGCTGGTCCAGCGTGCCGTACTGCGGGTTGTAGATCCGGGCCAGGTTGCCGAGGCCGAGCGGCGCGGTGTCCAGCACCTCGGCGATCGCGGCCTTCTCCTTCACCAGGATCTGGGACAGCTGGGTGGCCTGCGAGACGGTCCCCTTGATCAGGGTCCGGTTGTCCCGGACGAACGTGCCGACCTCGGTCAGCGCGGTCGCCAGCATCGCCAGCGCGTTGCCCAGGTCCTTGCGTTCGCCGGCCAGCGTGGTCGAGGTCGCGGCGAAGTTCTGGTTGAACTGCCGGACCAGTCCGTCGTTCGCGGCCAGCGCCGACACGAACGTCTGCAGCTGCCGGATCGTGTTGAACAGCGCCGACGAGTTCCCCGACAACGTGCTGGTCAGCTTCGACACGTCGGTGATGGTCTGGTTGATCTTCGCGCCCTGGCCGTTCAGGTTCTTCGCGGAGACGTCGAGCAGCCGGGCCAGCGCGCCCTGGTCGTTCGCGCCCTTCGGGCCGAGCGCCACCGACAGGTCGTTCAGGCTCTGGTAGATCTGGTCCAGCTCCAGCGGTACGGCGGTCCGGTCGAGCGGGATCTCGGCGCCGTCGGCCATCACGTCGCCCTTGGAGTACGCCGGCGTGAGCTGCAGGTACCGGTCCGCGACGATCGACGGCGACGCGATCACCGCCTTCGCGGTGGCGGGCACCTTGAACTTCTCGTCCCACCAGAACTTCACCCGGACCGAGCGGCCAGCCGGCGTGATGCTGTCCACCTCGCCGACCTTGATGCCGAGGATCCGGACGTCCGACCCGGGGTAGATCGAGACCGCGCGCGGGAAGTACGCGGTCGCGGTCACCCGCTTCGGCTTCGGCCACAACGTGACCGCGCTGATCACGACGATCACCAGGACCACCGCCACCGCGACCAGCCGGGACAGTGCGTTCACCCGCATCAGCCGTTACCCCCGAGGATCTTGGGCAGCCCGGGAGGCAGCAGCTTGGGCAGCGGGATCTCCGGAACCGGCGCAAGGTTCTGCAGGTACGTGTCGAACCACGGCCCGGTGCCGAGCGTGTTGGTGAAGACCCGGACGAACGGCGCCAGGCCCTTCAGGCTCGCGTCGAGGGAGTTCTGGTTCTGCAGGAGCACGGCGAGGACCGCGTTCACCTTCTGCAGTGTCGGCGCCAGGTCCTTGCGGTTCTCCCGTACCAGCGCGGTGATCTGCGCGGACAACGCCTGCGTCGACACCAGCAGCTGGTGGATCAGCGCGCGCCGGGCCTGGACCGCCTGGAAGACCTTGTTGCCGTCCTTCATCAGCTTGATCAGTTGCTGGTTGCGGTCGGCAAGGACCTTGGTGACCACGTTCGAGTGCTGCAGCAGCAGTTTGAGCTGCGCGTCACGAGCAGCAACGTTCCTCGACAGCCGGGACAGCCCGGTCAGCGAGGCCTGCACCTCGTCGGGGGTGTTCTTGAACGTCGCCGACAGCGTGTCCAGGGCCTTCGCCAGCTGCGCGGTGTTGATCCGCTCGGTGGTGTTGGCCAGATCCGTGAACGCGTCGACCACGTCGTACGCCGAGATCGTCCGGTCCAGCGGGATCTCCGAGCCGGGCTTCAGCTGCCCCGAACCGGCCGGGTCGAGCTTCAGGTACTTCTGCCCGAGCAGCGTCTTGATCTTCATCTCGGCACCGGTCTGGTCGCCGAGCTTCACGCCCTTGTCGACGACGAAGTCGACCCGGACGTGGGTGCCCTCGAGAACCACGTCGCGGACCTTGCCGACCCGGACGCCGGCCACCCGGATCTCGTCGTTCGCCTTCAGGCCGCCGGCCTCGGAGAACTGCGCGGAGTACTTCGTCCCGCCGCCGATCAGCGGCAGGTCCTGGGCCTTGAACGCGGCCAGCATGATCAGCCCGATCACGGTCAGGCCGACGACGCCGATCGTCACCTGGTTCTGCTCGCGGAACGGCTTCACTTCTGGCACCTCGCCGAGTTCAGGTCGTACGAGACCGGGATGCGGGTGCCGGTCGGCAGCGTGACGTTGCCGTCGAAGTTGCACAGGTAGAAGTTGAACCAGGAGCCGTACGACGCGGTCCGGGTCATCGAGTTCAGCTTCTCCGGCATGAACTGCAGGGTCTTCACCCAGATCGACTGGGTGTCGTCGAGCGTGCTCGCGACCGTCCGCAGCCGGTTCAGGTCGGCCTTGATCGGTACCCGGGTCTGCTGCAACAGGCCTGCCGTCTTGGTGTTCAGCGAGTTGATCGAGGTCAGCGAGCTGAGGATCGGGTTGATGTCCTGGCTCAGGCCGGTGATGAACTGCTGCAGGTTGACCAGCAGCTGGGAGAAGTTCTGCTGCCGCTGCGAGACGATCTGCAGCGTCGAGGTGAGGTTCGTGATCAGGTCGCCGATCACCTGGTCGGCGTCGGCGAGCGTGGTGGTCAGCGACGCGGTCTTGGCCAGCAGCGACTCGATCGTGCCGCCCTCGCCCTGCAGCACCTTGATCACCTCGAACGCGAACTGGTTCACGTCCGCCGGGGTGAGCGCGGTGAACAGCGGCTTGAAGCCGTTGAACAGCACGGACAGGTCCAGCGCCGGTGTCGTCCGCTCCTTCGGAATGACGCCGTTCTTCTTCAGCCGCGGGCCGCCACCGACGCCGTCGGTGAGCGCGATGTACCGGTTGCCGACAAGGTTGCGGTAGCGCAGCGTGGCGTGCGTCGAGGTGTCCAGCACCTGGTCGGAGTCGACGCTGAACGTCACCATCGCCAGCGAGTCCTGGTACAGCTGGATCTTGTCGACCTGCCCGACCTTCACCCCGGCGATCCGGATGTCGTCGCCCTGGTTCAGCCCGACCGCGTCGGTGAACACCGCGCGGTACTTCGTGGTCGAGTTGAAGGTGATGTTCCCGATCGTCACCGCCAGCAGCGCGGTCGCGATCGTGGTCACCACCACGAAGATCCCGAGCCGCACGGTGTCGAACGTGGTCTTCTTGTCGAAGAAGCTCATCTGGTGACCCCCCTCGGCTGTTGGTGCGTAGCTCCGGTGTCCAGGTGGGTGCATCGCAAGGCGGAGGAGGTACTCGATGCGGGTTTCATCGTGTGCCGACGACAACGCAGCGAGGTGCCCACCTGGGCGCCGGAGATGCGTGCCGAACAGTCGAGGGGGGTCACCTTAGGTTCACCTGCCCTCCACGGAGGAGCGGGCCGATCAGCAAGGTGGTCAGGTCCGGTACGTCGTTCGGCGCGATGCCCATCTCGGGGCCGACGACCGAGTCGATCACCTTCTGCTCGGCCGGCGTACCCACACCCTGGGTGTCCATCGCGAACCCCGGCATCGCCCGGTTCAGCTGCAGGTTGAGCGGGAAGCGCTGGTTCTTGTTGTGGTCGCCGATCACGCCGTCGTCGCCGGTCACGTACGGCGCCGGGTTCTCCTGCGTGTACGGGCCGGGCTTCTCACCGGGGACGCTGTAGTTCCGGCCGACGCAGGTCGGGCCGCGGTGGTCCTTGTAGGCCGGCAGCTCGTTCGGCTCGTACGGCGTCGGCTGGTTGGTGATCAGCTCGAGGTTGATGTTCAGCCGGCCGTCGCGGAACGTGTCGTTCAGCCGTGGGAGCGTGTCGGCCATCACCCCGAGGAAGCACGGGAACTCCGGCGAGTACTTCTCCAGCAGATCCAGCACCGGGCGGCTCACCTGGCCGAGCCGGATCACCCGGTCCTCGTTCGCCTTCAGGAACGCGTCGCCGGTCGTCGACAGTTGCTGGACGTTCACGAAGAACGCCTGCAGCTGCTTCTCCTTCTCGACGACCGTGTTGCCGGTGATCGTCAGGTTGCGCAGCGCGCGGGCGAGGTCCGGTGTCACGTCGCCGTACAGGTCCGACACCTGGCTGAGCTTGGCGAGTGCGTCCATCAGCTTCGGGATGCTCGGGTTCAGCTTCTTCAGGTACGCGTCCAGCTGGGTCAGGGTGCCGGCGATCTCGGTGCCGCGACCCTCGAGCGCGGTCGCGAGCGTGTTCAGCGTCGCGTTCAGGTCGGCCGGGTCGACGGCCTGGAGCAGCGGGAGCGCGTCGTTCAGCACCTTCTCGATCTCGATGCCGACCGCGGTCTTGTCCCGGCTGATCACGTCGCCGGCCTTGATGTGCGCGCCTTCCGGGCCGTTCGGCGGGACCAGCGCGACGTACTTCTCGCCGAACAGCGTCTTCGGCAGGATCCGGGCGCTGACGGCGGCGGAGATCTCGTCCACCTGGTCCGGCTTCAGCGCCAGGTCGACAGTCGCCTCGTCACCGTCGGTGGAGACCTTGCGGACCTCGCCGACGATGATCCCGCGCAGCTTGACGTCCGCGTGCCGGTTCAGCTGCAGGCCGATGTGGCTGGTCTTCAGCTCGACGTTCACGGTACTGACGAAGACCTTCGCGTAGAACGCGTACGTCAGCCAGAGCAGGAACACCAGTACGCCGATGAACGCGACGCCGAGGATCTTGTGCGAAATGAGTCGGGTCATCCGGCCAGCCTCACGGTGGTCGTCGTACCCCAGATCGCCATCGACAGCAGCAGGTCGACGACGTTGATCACGACGATCGACGTACGGACGGCCCGTCCGACGGCGACGCCGACGCCCGCGGGGCCGCCGGTCGCGTGGTACCCGTGGTAGCAGTGCACGAGGATGACCAGCACCGAGAACACCAGCACCTTGCCGAACGACCAGAGCACGTCCCCGGGTGGCAGGAACAGGTGGAAGTAGTGGTCGTACGTACCGGTGCTCTGCCCATAGAACGTGGTGACGGTCAGCCGGGTCGCGAAGTACGACGCGAGCAGGCCGACGACGTACAGCGGGATGACCGCGACCAGGCCGGCGATGATCCGGGTGGTGACCAGGAACGGCAGCGACGGGATCGCCATCACCTCGAGGGCGTCGATCTCCTCGCTGATCCGCATCGCGCCGAGCTGCGCGGTGAACCCGCAGCCGACGGTCGCGGCCAGCGCGATCCCGGCGATCAGCGGGCCGATCTCGCGGGTGTTGATGTAGGCCGACACGAAGCCGGCGAAGGCCGACGTACCGATCTGGTTCAGTGCCGAGTAGCCCTGCAGGCCGACCTCGGTGCCGGTGAAGAAGGCCAGGAACGTGATCACGCCGACGGTACCGCCGATCACCGCGAGCGCGCCGGTGCCCAGCGTCACCTCGGCGAGCAGCCGCAGGATCTCCTTGCGGTACCGGGTGACGGACTTGCCGGACCAGGCCAGCGCCTTGATGTAGAACGCGAGCTGCTCACCGAGCCGGTCGAGCGAGCTCAGCGGCTTCTTCACCAGGGTGTCCATCAGGGCCGACACGTCAGGCCCCCTTCGGCGGGACGAGCTGGAAGTAGATCGCGGTCATCGAGAAGTTCGCGACGAACAGCAGCATGAACGTGATCACGACGGACTGGTTCACCGCGTCGCCGACGCCCTTCGGGCCACCGCCCGCGTTCACACCCTTGTACGCCGCGACGATCGCGGCGATCGCCCCGAAGACAAGGGCCTTCGCCTGTCCCTGCCACAGGTCTGGGAGATGCGCCAGCGCGGTGAAGGACGCGATGTAGCTGCCGGGCGTACCGTCCTGAAGCACGACATTGAAGACGTAGCCGCCCATCACTCCGACCACGCTGACGAACCCGTTCAGGAAGAACGCGACCAGCATCGTCGCCAACACTCGCGGGACGACCAGACGCTGGATCGGGTCGATCCCGAGCACCATCATCGCGTCCAGTTCCTCGCGGATCTTGCGGGAGCCGAGGTCCGCGCAGATCGCCGAACCGCCGGCGCCCGCGATCAGCAGCGCGGTCGCGATCGGCGACGCCTCCCGGACCACGGCCAGGACGGCAGCCGAACCGGTGAACGCCTGCGCGCCGAACTGCTTGATCAGGCCGCCGACCTGCAGTGCGATCACCGCACCGAACGGGATCGCGACCAGCGCGGTCGGGATGATCGTCACGCTCGCCACGAACCATGCCTGCTGGAGGAACTCCTTCAGCTGGAACGGCCGGCGGAACATGGCCCGGAAGGTGTCGAGAGCGAACGCGAAGAGCGATCCTGCGTGCTTCAGCGGGGCGGTAGCGGAGACGGTCACCTGGCCCCCACCGTCGAAGTGGCGAAGGATCCCGGTGGTGGGGTGACGCCGTTCTCCCGGCACCACTCGCCCGGTGGGCGCTGGGTCGGGCGGAGCATGCCGCTGCTGGGCAGTTGCTGGATCGGGATCGGCGGCAGCGGCGGCAGCTCCTGGCCGGCCTCGGCCGCGAGTTCCTCGGCGTCCTTCTCCTCCGACATCCCGATCGGGCCGACCATCTGCGCGTTCAGGAACTGCCGGACCACCGGCTCCTCACTGGACAGCAGCATCTCCCGCGGCCCGAACATGGCCAGGTGCCGGTGGTACAGCATGCCGATGTTGTCCGGCACGGTGCGCGCGGTGTTCACGTCGTGGGTGACGATCAGGAACGTCGGGCTGAACGCCTCGTTCAGGTCGATCATCACCTGGTTCAGGAACGACGTCCGGACCGGGTCCAGGCCGGAGTCCGGCTCGTCGACCAGCAGGATCTGCGGGTCCAGCACCAGCGCGCGGGCCAGGCCGGCTCTTTTGCGCATCCCGCCGGAGATCTCGCCGGGCAGCTTCTTCTCCGCGCCGACCAGGCCGACCATCTCCATCTTCTCCATCACGATGGAGCGGATGTCGGACTCGGACTTCCTGGTGTGCTCGCGGAGCGGGAACGCGACGTTGTCGTAGAGGTTCATCGAGCCGAACATCGCGCCGTCCTGGAACAGCACCCCGAACAACCGGCGGACCTCGTACAGCTCGCGCTCGCTGCAGGTCGCGATGTCGGTGCCCTCGATGTACACGTGACCCTTGTCGGGCTTGAGCAGCCCGATCAACGTCTTCAGGAACACGGACTTGCCGGTGCCGGACGGGCCGAGCATCACGCAGATCTCACCGGCCGGCAGGGTCAGGGACACATCGCCCCAGATCAACTGGCTGCCGAACGTTTTGGTGAGACCTTCGACGCGGACTTCTACGCCCACCGGCCCTCCTCACGGGATGTCTGCTGCTGCCCAACGAGAGGGCAGTGGCCTAGGTTACGCACGAGTACGGTTTTGCGTAACCCCTGGAAGTCAAGCGAAAGCGATCGTAGCCATCCGGAAATGCAAGAAGGACGGCCCCCGTGCGGGGACCGCCCTTCTCAACACATTCGTTACGTCCCAGGACGGAACGTAATCGAGGTCACTTCAGGGTGACGGTGGCGCCGGCGCCCTCGAGGGCCTCCTTGGCCTTCTCCGCGGCAGCCTTGTCGACCTTCTCCAGGACGGCCTTCGGGGCCGACTCGACGAGGTCCTTGGCCTCCTTCAGACCAAGGCTGGTGAGACCACGCACCTCCTTGATGACCTGGATCTTCTTGTCGCCGGCGCTCTCGAGGACGACGTCGAACTCGTCCTGCTCGGCGGCCTCCTCGGCGGCGCCACCGGCACCACCGGCTGCCGGGGCAGCGGCAACGGCGACCGGGGCGGCGGCGGTGACGCCGAACTCCTCCTCGAACGCCTTAACGAACTCCGACAGCTCCAGCAGGGTCAGTTCCTTGAACTGGCCGAGGAGCTCTTCGGTGCTGAGCTTCGCCATGATGGCGGTCCTTCCTGACAAAATGTTGCTTGGTGATCACTGATGGGGTGTTGCGGGAGATGCCTCAGCTGTCCGCTGCGGCGGTCTCCTCGGTGCTCGCCTCGGCAGGTGCCTCGACCGTGTCCTGCACCTCTGCCACCGCGTCCTGCACGGGGGCAGCGGCCTCGGCCGGCAGCTTGTCCTGCAGCGCCGCGAACAGGCGCGCGGCCTGCGACAGCGGAGCAGCGAACAGCGACACCGCGTTCTGCGGGGCCGCCTTCATCGCACCTGCGAGCTTCGCGAGGAGGACCTCACGCGACTCCAGGTCAGCGAGCTTGCTGATCTCGTCAGAGCTGAGCGGCTTGCCGTCGAGCACGCCGCCCTTGATGACGAGAAGGGGATTCGCCTTGGCGAAGTCACGCAGGCCCTTGGCCGCAACCACTGCATCGCCCTTGATGAAGGCGATGGCCGACGGACCCTCGAGCAGCGAGTCGAACGACTCGACACCCGCGTCCTTGGCCGCGATCTTGGTCAGCGTGTTCTTCACCACGGCGTAGTTCACGTCGTCACCGAGCGAAACTCGAAGCTGCTTGAGCTGCGCAACGGTGAGACCGCGGTACTCGGTCAGCACGGCGCCGTTGGAGCTACGGAACTCGTCCGTCAGCTCCGCGACAGCGGCTGCCTTGTCCGGCCTCGCCATGGGGGTCTCCTTCTATCGGCTTCCACGCCTCGGACCCCTGAAAAGAAGAAACACCCCTGCGCAGGCGCAAGGGTGTGAAACATACTGTGTCACTGTCCAAGTCACCTGCGCGGGCCGCCCGTCTCTCGACAGGACCTTCAGTCACCCGGAGGTGACGACCAGCGGTCTTCGGCAGTGAACAGTGTGCCTGGTGTCTGCCTGGTTTATCAAATCCGTTGTGGATGCGGTGGGATCCAGCGGTGCATCGCGGTGGCTGCAGCCCACCCCGTGCCTGCCATGATCACGATCGCCGGCGCCAGGCCGAGCGCGGCCGTCGCCCCGGCGAGCAGTAACGGCCCGGCACCGTTCCCGGTGTCCGCGAACAACCGGAACGCCCCCAGGAACTGCGCCCGGCCCACCGGCGGCGAGGCATCGGCTCCCAGCGTCATGATCACCCCGGCGCCGAGCCCGTTCCCGATCCCCATCAGCAACGCGACCGCGGTCAGCGTCGCCGTCGTATGCGTCAACGGCAACAACAGATGCGCCAGCCCGAGCACGAGCATCGACGGTACGGCGACCCACTTCCGCCCGAGCCGGTCCATCACGGAACCGGCCGGATAGAACAGCAGCATGTCCACCGCACCGGACAGCCCGAAGATCACACTGGTCGTCTGCGGATCCAGCCCGATGTGCAACGCCCACAGGGGAATCACCACCTGCCGCGACGCGCGTACCGCGCCGACCAGTAGTGCCCCGACGCCAAGGGTCCGCAGTACTGGGAAGTGGTCGCGGATGACGACCCAGGTGGATTGAGCAGCGACCGGGCCTCGTCCACGCCGGTGCTCTACGTCCGGCAGGCTCAGCAGAACCCCACAGGCCAGTACGGCGGCCACCAGGTGTACCCAGTACGCACCGTCCGTACCAAGGAACTTCATCGCGCCCGCACCAAGGAACGGGCCGATGAACGACCCGATGCGTTGCACACCGCCGAGCGTCGACAAAGCCCGGGCTCTCAGCTCAAGAGGCACTGCCTCGCTCAGATAGGCCTGTCGCGCAAGGCCCCAGACCGCGCCGGCCAGCCCGGTGCAACCGATAGCAATCGCCAATCCCCAGACGTTGGGAACGAGCAGACAGGCTGCAAGCGCAAACGAAACGAAGACCGTGGCCCCAAGCATCGCGCTGCGCTCACCGATCCGGTTCGTCAGCGCACCTGCAGGGATGTCACCGATCACCTGGCCCAGACCGGCTGCTGCTACGACCAGACCGGCAACAGCCACGGACGCGCCGAGGTGGGTCGCCGACAGCGCGACAACCGGCGCGATAGCGCCCTGACCGATGCCGTAGAGCAGCGCGGGCAGGTAGACGGCAGGGGCAATCTTCCAGAGAGTCCGGGCCTGTGACATCACCGGCCGCCGGCCAGCGCCGTACTGCGGTCCCGGGTGGCCGGGGTGGCTCCCAGCAGCTCCGACACCGACCAGGCACCTTCGGCGACTCTCATCCCGAACTCCTCCATCCGCTCCACCGGCATCCGCATCTCAGGGCCGGACACACTCAGACAGCCGGCGACCTGGCCGGAGTAGCCGAAGACCGGTGCGGCCACGCTGCAGATCCCCTCGGTCCGCTCGGTCCGTGACATCGCGTAGCCGCGCCGCCGGATCTCCACGAACTGCTGCGCGAGCACCTCCGGGTCGGTGATCGTCGCGGGCTGCACCTTCTCCAGCGGGCCTTTCAGAACCTCCTGCTGCCGCTCGAACGGCAAGAACGCCAGGAGCGCCTTCCCGGGCGCACCCTGCGGCAGCGCGACCGGCATGCCGAATTCCGTGTACGTACGGCGCAACTGGTGGAAGCTCTCGACCTGGTCCAGCACGACGCGCTGCCCCGACGGCAACAGCTCGTGCACGGCCGCGGTCTCCCCTGTGTCATCGCGGAGTGCACGCAGCACCGGCAGGGCCGCGTCGCGCAGACCGGCCGGGATCCCGCCGCTGTGCGCCAGTTGGACGACCAGCGGCCCGATCGCGTACCGCCGGTGCGCCGTCTGCCGGACCAGACCGTTCTCCTGCATCGCCAGCAACAGCCGATGCACGGTGCTCGTCGACAACCCCGTCGCCCGGGCCAGGTCGCTGATCCCGAGGTCCGGCGTCCGCGCGTCGAAGCACCGCAGGATCGCCACGGCCCGGTCGATCGACTGAACCGAACCACGCACTTCCTGCATGGTGAAACCATATCCCGCGATACGGGAAAGCTGTCGAGGTAGTGTCCACCCGGTGAGCATCACCGCCTCCTGGGCCGAGCTCGACCGCTGGCTCGCCGAGCACGCTCCCCCGACGTACGCCGTCCTCGCGCCGCCGGCCACGTCCGCGGACCTCCAGAGCATGGAGCTGCCAACTGAGCTCGTCGAGTCGTTGAGCTGCCACAACGGCGTGACGGCCTGGGCCAACCTGCTGCCCGAGGCGTTGCCGTCGAGCGCGACCCAGATCGCCGAGAACTGGCAGCTGCGGATGGACCTGGCCGAGGACTACGTGGTGACCGACCCTGCTTCGGAGCCGTACTGGCATCCGGCGTGGATCCCGTGGGCGGACTGTGACGGCGACCTGCAGGTCATCGACCTGCGGCCCGGTCCGGCGTACGGCCGGCTGGGGATGGCGGCACACGACGGAGTCGGTGACTTCACGACCTCGTGGCCGAACCTCGGGGCGTACCTGTCTGAGGTGGTGCACTCGCTGCACCACGGCACCGGCGTCAACGGCTGGTACCCGTACCTGACCGGCCGGCGGGAGCTCTGGTGGGACCGCGGTCCGGACCAGCGGACCGTCAACGACGACCCACTGGTCCGGGTCGGGGTTTAGCTCAGGACTGCGAGCGCGTCGATCTCGACCAGCATGTCCGGGAGCGGCAGGCCGGTGAAGACCGTGGTGCGGGACGGCAGTACGCCGCTCGGGGTGCGGGTGGAGACGAACTCGGCGTACGCCTCGTTCATCGCGGCGAAGTTCTCGCGCTCGGTGAGGTAGACGCGGAGCATCACCACGTCGTCGATGCTCGCGCCGCCGGCCTTCAGGATCGCCTCGATGTTCTGCAGGACCCGGGTGGTCTGGGCCTTCACGTCACCGACGAACACGAAATCGCCGCTGGCCGGGTCGACCGAGCCCTGGCCGGACACCTGCAGGATGTTGCCCTTGCGGACGCCCTGCGAGAACACCGGCATCGGTGGCGGCGCGTCGGTGGTGGAGACTGCGCTCTTGTCGGACATGAGACCTCTCAGTTGTAGTCGGCACTGATGGCGCTTGCGGTGGCGAGCAGGTCTGGCAGCAGCTCGAGCACCTGCTCATAGTTCAGCAGTACGTCGGGTACGGACAACGACACGGCCCCCACAACGCGGCCCGTGGCGTCCTTCAACGGCGCACCGATGCAGTTGATGAACGACTCGTGCTCCGCCTTGTCCTGCGCCCAACCACGTTCCTTGGTGATCGCCAACTCGTCCCGCAACCGGTCCGGGTCGGTGATCGTGTTCGTGGTGTAGGCCTTGTACTCCAGGGCCTGCACGATGGCCTCCCGCTGCCGCTTGGGCTGCGCAGCCAGCAGGACCTTGCCGACCGCGGTGCAGTGCATCGCCGCCGGTACGCCGACCTGGGAGTACATGCGCACCGAGCGCACGCTGTCCAGCTTGTCGACGTAGATGACCTCACCGTTCTCCCAGGCTGCCAGGTGGACCGTCTGACCGGTCTTCTGGTTCAGCTCCCGCAGATGCGGTGCGGCAACCTGCCGTACGACGTGTTGCTCGCGCGCGACGTCCGCGAGCGCGAACAGCCGCGACCCCAGGCGGTACCTGTGCGAGGCGTCCCGCCGTACGAACCTGTCGGCCTCCATCGTGCGCAGCAACCGCAGCACGGTCGTCTTGTGGACGCCCAGCTCTGCGGCCAACTGGTCCAGCGACCGCTCACCCTCACCGAGGCTCGTGAGGATCTGCAGCGCCCGGCCGAGGCTCTGACTCATACCGCACCGATCTTCGTCGCCGCCCACTCCTCGTCCGTGGCGCCGAGCAACCTCTCCCGCTCAGCCGCGCTCGGAGGCGGCGCGTGGTCCTCCGGCCGTGTCAGCACCGCAGCCGCCGTGAGATGCCCCAACCGCAACCGCTGCACCACAGACAACCCCTGCAAAGTCCCGGCCAAGAACCCCGCCGCAAACGCATCCCCCGCCCCGACGGTCTCCACGACATCTACAGACAGTGCTGGGACCTCAGTGCGCCCACCTGACTCAAGAACAATCGCAGCGTTGGAATCGTCCTTCACAACCAACGTCGGCGCACCGATCAACTCGTACAACGCATCCGCATCCCCAGTACCAGCGAAGACCTCAGCCTCGTCCGCCCCGATCAGCACGATGTCAGCAGCCTTCAGCAACCGCCACAACGGCTCCGGGTCCCGCTCTCGCCACAACACCGGCCGCCAGTTCAGATCGACACTCAGCAAGAAGTCCCGCGGCTCCGTGGCCAGCCGCTCGAGCATGTCCGAGCTGCTGGCAGAGATGGCCGCAGTAATACCTGTCGTATGTACGAGCTTCGCCTGCGCGAGCCGCTCACGCACCTCCGGCCGATCCAAGAACGCAGGCGCGAGCGCAGCAGCCGCCGACCCGGACCGGTAGTAGTGCATCCGGGACCGCCCGCCGTCCGACTCCTTCACGTAGAGCGCCGTCGGCCGTACCGGGTCCAGTTCCACTCCCCCGACGTCGACACCGCGCGCCTGCAGGTCCCGCAGTACGTGCTGACCGAAGCCGTCGTCGCCCAGCCGCGAGATCCACCCGGTCGGTACGCCGAGCGCGGCCAGCCCGCCGGCCACGTTGCACTCCGCCCCGCCGACCGACCGCTTGAACACCTCGACGTCCGCCAGCGGCCCGGCACCGCCCGCGAGCATGATCATCGCCTCACCCAGGCAGATGGCGGCCGTCTCGGGCATCGGCGCTCCTCGCTGGAGGTGATGGGATGGGGGCGTGCGTTGACGCGACTTCGGCCGCGATGTTACAACCGACGAGTCAGAATGCGCAATGAGCGTTGCGTATTCTGCAATCCCGACACCCCAGGGGGTCTGATGCCTGCGTACGATGCCGACGCCGTTGCCGCTCTTGCCGAGAAGCAGGTGAGCTGGCGCGACAAGGCCCTGCCGCCGGGTTTCTGGGGCCAGACCGTCGCCACGGTCCTGGCCGGCAAGCCGCGGCTCTCGCAGCTCCCGACCCCACTGATGACGCTGTCGGCGGCCGGCCTGCGGCACAACGTCGACACCCTGGCGACCTGGTGCACCCGGCACGGCGTCGAGCTCGCGCCGCACGGCAAGACCACGATGGCGCCCGCGCTCTGGGCCATGCAGCTCGACGCCGGCGCGTGGGCGATCACGCTCGCCAACGTGTTCCAGCTCGGGGTCGCGCGCGCGTACGGCGTACAGCGAGTACTGATCGCGAACGCGGTGATCTCCCCGCTGCAGCTGCGCTGGATCGCCGACGAGCTCGCGGCCGACCCGTCGTTCGAGGTGTCGGTCTGGGCGGACTCGGTCCGCACCGTCGAGATCATGGAGGCGGCGCGCGCCGCGTACGTCGGACCGGACGCGCGCCCGCTGGACGTGATGGTCGAGGTCGGCGGGATCGGCGGCCGGACCGGCGCCCGCGACCTGGAGACCGCGCTCGCCGTCGGCCAGGCGATCTCGGACGCCTCGACGCTCCGGCTGGCCGGTGTCGCCGGGTACGAGGGCGCCATCGGTCACGGCGTCGACGAGGCGAACCTGGAGGAGGTCCGCGCGTACCTCCGGGAGCTGGCCGGCGTCCACCATCGGTTGCGCCCGCTGTACGACGAGGACGTCGTACCGATCGTCAGCGCCGGCGGCAGCCAGTACTTCGAGCAGGTCGCGAAGGTCCTTGCCTCGGAGGCCGGCGAAGGCGCCCGGGTCGTGCTGCGTTCCGGTGCGTACATCTCCCACGACGACGGGCTGTACCGGCGGGTCTCGCCGCTCGGGGAGCACCCGCGGACGGACGGCGAACAGTTGGTTGCCGCGATGCACGGGTGGATCCGGATCACGTCGCAGCCCGAGCCGGGTCTGGCGATCTTCGACGCGGGGCGGCGCGACTTCCCGTTCGACCAGGACTGGCCGGAGCCGCAGCTGATCCGGCCGCGAACCTCCGACGGTCCGGTCCTGCCGGCCATCGGGATGACGGTCACCAACCTGAACGACCAGCACGGTTTCCTGCACTTCACCGACGTACCGGTGATGATCGGCGACGAGCTGCGGGTCGGGCTGTCGCACCCGTGTACGGCGTTCGACAAGTGGGGCCTGATCCCAGTCGTCGACGACGCGGACGCCGCGGACCCGGTCGTGGTCGACCTGGTGCGGACGTTCTTCTGAGATGCTGAACATCGCGAACGCGCTGATCGTCGACGGCTCCGGTACGCCCGGGTACCACGCGGACGTCGCCGTCGACGCCGGCCGGATCGTGGCCATCGGCAACGACCTGCCTGCCGCGGAGCGGACGATCGAGGCGGACGGGCTGGTGCTGTCGCCCGGCTTCATCGACATGCACTCGCACTCGGACCTGCAGATCCTGGTGCACCCGGACCACACCGCGAAGGTCAGCCAGGGCGTCACGCTCGAGGTGCTCGGCCAGGACGGGCTGTCGTTCGCGCCGATCGATGAGCCGACGCGGGCCGTCGTACGCCGCCAGATCGCCGGCTGGAACGGCGAACCGGACGACTTCGACTTCTCCTGGTCGACCGTCGCCGGGTACCTCGACCGGCTCGACCAGGGCATCGCGTGCAACGCGGCGTACCTGGTCCCGCAGGGCACGCTGCGGATGATGGTTGTTGGTACGTCCAACCGTACGGCTACTGGTCCAGAACTGCGGCGGATGCAGCAACTGCTCGCCGACGGACTGCGTGACGGCGCGGTCGGGATGAGCAGCGGGCTCACGTACACGCCGGGCATGTTCGCCGACACCGACGAGCTGGTCGCGCTGTGCTCCGTGGTCGCGGAGTACGGCGGGTACTACGCGCCGCACCAGCGGTCCTACGGTCGCGGCGCGCTCGCGGCGTACGGCGAGATGGTCGAGGTCGCGCGCCGCTCGGGCTGCGCGTTGCACCTGACGCACGCGGTGATGAACTTCGCCCCGAACGCGGGCCGCGGCGCCGAGCTGATCGAGATGATCGACAAGGCGCTCGCGTCCGGCGTCGACGTCACCACCGACACCTATCCGTACTTGCCTGGGGCAACCACCCTGTCCGCGGTACTGCCGAGCTGGACCGCCGAAGGCGGACCGGACGCGCAGCTCGCCCGGCTCCGCGATCCGGCCGCGCGGGAACGGATCACGTACGAACTCGAGCAGGTCGGCACCGACGGGTGCCATGGCTGCGTGGTCGAGTGGGACACGATCGAGATCGGCGGCGTCCGCAATCAAGCGCTGTCGGAAACAGTCGGAAACACCATCGCGGCGCTTGCCGTACGCTCCGGGAAGCCGGCTGCGGACGTGTTCTACGAGATCCTGCTCGCCGACGACCTGGCCACCTCGATCCTGCAGCACGTCGGGCACGAGGAGAACGTGCGCACGATCATGCGGCACCCGTCGCACACCGGCGGGTCGGACGGCATCCTGGTCGGCGGCAAACCGCACCCGCGCTCGTGGGGCACGTTCCCGCGCTACCTCGCCCGCTACGTCCGCGAGCTCGGCGTCCTCGACCTCGCCGACTGCATCCACCACCTGACCGGCCGTCCCGCCCGCCGCCTCCGGCTCACCGATCGTGGCCTGGTCCGCGAGGGGTACGCCGCGGACCTTGTCCTGTTCGACCCCGAAGCGGTCCGCGACGCGGCCACCTTCCCCGAACCCCGGCAGCCGGCCGAGGGCATCCCGTACGTACTCGTCAACGGCGTACCCGTCATCGACGACGGCTACCGCACCGACGCCCTCCCCGGCCACGCCGTCCGCCGTACTTCCTGAGAGGAACCTCCTGTGAACACCCTCGACCTGCTGCGCGCCGACCGGGTGCTGACCGTCGTCCGCGCCCCGGAGATCTCCGACGCCCGCGACCTGTGCGCTGCGCTGGTTGCCGGCGGCATCCACGTCGTCGAGCTGACCTACACCACCCCGGACCTCCCGCGGCACCTCGAACGGGCCGCCACCACCGCGGCCGAGACGGGTGCCGTCGTCGGCGCCGGCACCGTACAGACCGGCGACCAGGCCACCCGGGCGATAGACGCCGGTGCCCAGTTCCTCGTCACTCCCGGGCAAGGGCTCGAGGCGGCCGCGATCGCCGAGGCTGCGCGTGCGGCCGGCATCCCGGTCGTGCTCGGCGCGTTCACGCCGTCCGAGGTGATGACCGCACTGGCGCTGGGCTCGTCGGCGGTGAAGATCTTCCCCGCGCACCAGCTCGGCCCGAAGTACTTCAAGGACCTCAACGGCCCGTTCCCCGGCGTACCGCTGATCCCGTCCGGCGGCGTCAACGCCGGCAATGCGCGCGACTTCATCGACGCCGGAGCCCTCGCGGTCAGCGCCGGTACCGACGTCGTCGCGCCCGCCGACGTGGCGGCCGCGAACTGGGACGCGATCACCACCAAGGCGAAAGCCTTCTGCGCGGCTATTGCACCGTGATGCTGCCGTAGCTGCTGCGCAGCCGGAGCCGGTGCGTTGCGGTCTGGTCGTTCGGCACACTCAGGTCGGTCGACCCCTGCGAGGCGACCGCGTCGATGAAGTACGTCGCCGTCCGCGGCAGGTGGACCGTGATCGACCCGTCGACGGAGCTCGCCGTCAGCTGCTCGGGTGGCGCGTCGAAGAAGAGTGAGATCGATCCTTGGCGGGCGCTGACCGACAGCTGCGAGCTCCGGACCCGCGCCATGTCCACCGAGCCCTGACTCACGTCGACGGTCAGCGGAGCCGATACCCCGTCCACGTTCAGCGAGCCGCTCTGGATCTTCGCCGTGATCCCGGCGGTCGCGGCCGGCACCTCGACGGTGAGGTCGACCTGGCAGTGCGAGTCCGGGCAGGTGGCGCCGACCATCAGGGTCTTGCCGACGGTCGCCACCTTCACGGCCGGTTGCCGTGCCCCGTACGTGCCGTCGATGGTGACGTGTACCTTCCCGTCGACGCTCGCCTGCACCTGCGTGGACACGTCGGCGGTGATCTGCACGCTGTCCGTCCCCGACGCGAACGCGGCCGAGTAGGTGTAGTCCAGCTTGCCCCGGATCATCGACACCGTCACCGCGCCGGCGCCCACAATCAGCGCCAACGCCGGCAGCAACCCGACGAGCAGCATCGTGCGCTGTGATTTGGTCACTTATGTCCCCAGGTATCTCAGGACGGCGAGCACGCGGCGGTGTTCTCCGTCGGTCGGGGACAGCTGGAGCTTCAGGAAGATGTTGCTGATGTGCTTCTCGACCGCACCTTCACCGACGACGAGCGCCTGCGCGATCCCGGCGTTCGACTTCCCCTCCGCCATCGCCCGGAGAACGTCCTGTTCCCGCGGGCTCAGCACGGCCAGCGGGTCCACCTTCCGCGACCGCACCAGCAGCTGCGAGATCACCTCCGGGTCGAGCGCCGCACCGCCGCCCGCGACCCGGCGCAGCCCGTCGATGAACTGGTCCACGTCCGCGACCCGGTCCTTCAGCAGGTACCCGACCCCGCCCGGGTTCCCGCCGATCAGCTCGCTCGCGTACCGCTCCTCGACGTACTGCGACAGCACCAGCACACCGACGTCGGCGTACTGCTCGCGGATCACCAGCGCCGCCCGCAGCCCTTCGTCGGTGAACGTCGGCGGCATCCGTACGTCGACCACGCACACGTCCGGGCGCTGCGCCGCGACCGCCTTCAGCAACGCGTCGCCGTCACCGACGGCCGCGACCACCTCGCAGTCCTGCTCCTCGAGCAGCCGCACGATCCCCTCACGCAGCAGCACCGAGTCCTCGGCGATCACCACCCGTAACTCAGCCACACGGCACCTCCGCGATCAAGATCGTCCCGCCACCGGGCGGGCTGTCCACCGTCAGCCGTCCGTCCACACCGGCCACCCGGTCGGACAACCCGCGCAAGCCGCTACCGCCCGCCGGATCGGCGCCACCGCGTCCGTCGTCGCGTACCTCGACCCGCAGTACGTCGTCCGCTCGCGTCACCAGTACCTCCGCCGCGGCGGCGTCGGCGTGCTTGGCCACGTTCGTGAGGGCCTCGGTCACCACGAAGTACGCGATCGACTCGATCGTCAGCGACGGCCGCGGCTGGACGTCGACGCTCAGCCGGACCGGTACCGCCGAGCGGGCCGCGACCGCCGACAGCGCCGCGTCCAGGCCGCGGTCGGTCAGTACCGGCGGGTGCAGGCCGCGGGTCAGGTCGCGGATCTCGGCGATCGCCTGCATCGCCTCCGAGTGCGCCTCCTCGATCAGGGCCCGGACCGCCGGGTCCTTGTCGCCGAGCCGGTTCTTCGCCCGGCCGAGCGTCATCGCCAGCGACACCAGCCGCTGCTGGGCGCCGTCGTGCAGGTCACGCTCCATTCGCCGCCGCTCGGCCTCGACCGAGTCGACCACCTGCTGCCGGCTCTGCACCAGCTGATGCACCCGCTCGGCCAGTACGCCGGACTCCGACGGGCCGAGCAGCTCCTTGGCCAGCCACCCGTCGAACGCCGACGCGGCCCGCACGATCAGCGGCGAGACGAAGAACAGGAACAGCGCCGCAAGCACGGCCACGATCGTGGCCGACTGCACATTGTCGATCACGAAGGGCCCGAGCTGGGCCTGCGACGCCGCGTAGCGCGAGTAGTACGCCGGCAGCATGATCAGCACCGGCGGGATCGACCAGGCCACCACCACCGCGAAGGTCCAGACGGTTGCCAGCAGCAACAGAGCGGCGTAGTACGCGAACTGCCTCCACAGGCCCGGGTCGTTGATCGACTGCAGCGCGTCCTCCCGCCGCGAACCGGTCCGCGGCGGCGGCAGCAGCGCCGGCACCTGCTGCCCGCGGGTGATCCGGGCCCGCGCCCGCTCCCAACCCGCGATCGCGTAAACCGATCGGTTCGCCCACACGCTGATCGGGATCCCGAGCGCCGCGAACGGCAGCCCGAGCAGGACCAGGATCGTCGCGCACAGGACGAGCAGGCCGGACGTCAGTACGACCACCGTGTCGCCCAGGATGTGGATCGTTGCCAACCACAAGTAGGGCGACCGCCACAGCCGCCAAGGGGTCCGGGGAACCGGATTCGCAGCAACGCTCATCCAGGTCACCTCCCCGTTGTCTGCGGTCACAACCTACGTCGTCAGCCGTCCGGACGGCATGAGGACATCCCACCGAACCCGCCGGGGGTTATCCCCACCCCGGTTCGTGGGCTGACCGGACTGCGCCGGAAGGCCGTCCCCGGAAGGCTTGATGGCATGACGACGACCTTTCCTGACGAGCTGGACACGAGGCTGGGCGACGCGATCGACGACCGCGTCGCCGACGCCCTTGAGGACTACATCACCGAAGGCCGGTTGGACGGCCGGATCCGGGCGCGCCGCTCCCCCGGCGGCCTGGCCGCGATGGTCGCCGCCGGAGTCGCCGCGGTGCTGCTCCCGTGGTGCCTGATCCTCGCGGCGACGCTGCCGAGCACGTACGAGGCCGGCCACTGGAAGCTGACCTGGATCGGCCTCGACTGCGCGACCGCGATCGCCGCGGGTCTCACGGCGTACCTGCTGCACAAGCGCAACCGGAACGCCGCACTGACCGCGATGGCGGCCGGCACGCTGCTGGTGGCCGACGCCTGGTTCGACGTCTCCACCGCAGCGGCCGGCTTCGACCGGACCCTCTCGCTGACCGAGGCGCTGCTGCTCGAGCTGCCGCTGGCCGTGTGCGCGTTCGTGGTCGCGGCCCGCGAGCTCAGGCGCTGATCAGCTCCAGCACCGGACCCTCGTGCAGAGCGCGGTAGACCTTGTCCCGCAGGACATTCGCCTCCGCGTCGGTGAGCGTACGGTCCACCGGTCGCAGGACCAGCCTGACCAGCAGGTTCCGCTGCCCCGGAGTCATCTGGAGCCGGTCACGGGCACTCGTCGGCAAGTCGTCGTACGACGTTTCGCCCAGCACCTCCAGTGACTCCGCGGCATCGGCGTCCGGGCCCAGCGCGGCCCGGACCTTGTCGCCGAGCACCTCGTCCGACACGTCCGCCGCCGCATCCACCACGACCGACAGGTCGCGGCGTACCGGCGGCATCGACGAAACCTCCTTGTAGGGCAGGAGATCCAGCATCTGCCCGGCCACCCGCGGATCGGTGGACCGGAGCAGCCTGATGTCGCGGATCCCCTTCCGGAGCATCAGCAGCCGATCGAGCCCGGAACCCATCGCGAGCCCGGTCCAGCTCTCGTCCAGCCCGGCGCGCCGCAGTACGTGCGGCGCCGCGACCCCGCACTCGCCGATCTCGATCCACTGGTCATCCATCAGTACGTCGATCTGCCGGCCGTGGATCGTGTACGGGTGCACGGCCGGGACCGTGCGGTACGTCTGACCGGGCAGGACGGTGTCGACCAGACGGGCGATCATCTCCTCGAGCTCAGGTTCGCCCAGCGTGACGTTGCGGCTCAAGCGCCACAGGTCGAGCTGGTGTGGCGTACCGGTGTGCTGCCAGTCGACCGAGTCGCGCCGGTAGCAGATGCCGGCGCAGATCATCAGGACGTCGGACGAGGCCGAGCCCGCGAGCTCGCGGAGCGCGGGCGGGATCATCGCCGACGTGTGACTTCGCAGTACCTCGGTCTCCGAGACGTACCGCGTGTAGCGGGCCTCGCGGGTGACGGCGTCGCTCGCGTAGCCGAGGTTGTCGTAGTTGTCGGTCAGCGGTACGACGGGATGGTCGCGGCGGGTCCAGATCTCGGTGTACGGCCACTCGTCTTTCAGCGCTGCCCGGATCGAATCGACGACGAGCTGGATCGCGTGCGGACCCTGGGCCGGATCGGTGAGGTCACGCAGGTGCAGTTCTTCGACAGACATGAGGTTTCTCCAAGGTGACGGTCTCGTCGGGGGGATCCACCCCGGTCGGCCACGGTCACCTCAGGAGAGAGCGCAGCAGCAGCTCACCCCGTCGGCACCGTCGTGCCGGCCGGGGCGCGGAAATCGCTGCCCGTACTGCGTCATGCCACCAACTCTACCTTCTTTGCGACGATGGTTCCCATGCGATGGATCGATACGCTCGAGAGTGCGGCCGCCTCGAAGCTGCCCGAGGCTGTACACCGCTACTTCCGGCAGGGCTCGGCCGGTGAGGTCAGCGTCGGTGAGGCGGTCGAGGCCTGGTCGAGGTACCGCTTCCGCCCGCACGTCCTGAACGACGTGTCGAGCATCGACCTCCGTACGACCGTGCTCGGCACACCCGTCGACGCACCGATCCTGGTCGCGCCGTCGACGATGCAGCGGATGGCCGACCCGGACGGCGAGCTCGCGATGGCCCGCGGGGTCGGCGCGGCGGGATCCGTACTCGGCGTCTCCAGCAACGCCGGTACGTCGTTCGCCGAACTCGGCGCGACCGGTGTGCCGTGGTGGCTGCAGATCTACGTCGTACGGAACCGGGACATCACCCGGCAGATGCTCGACGCCGCGGTCGCGGCCGGCGCGCGAGCTGTCGTACTGACCGTCGACACCCCGGTCGTCGGCCGCAAGGAGGACGAGGGCCAAACCGTCTGGGACCTGGCTCAGGACGACCAGTTCCTGGTGAACCTGCCGGCCGGCGAGTGGACCGACGACGACCTCGACAAGGCCGACGACCTGAACCCGGACGTGATCGGCTGGCTCGCCGAACGCACCGGCCTGCCGGTGGTCGTGAAGGGTGTCCTGCGTGGCGACGACGCCAAGCGCTGCGCCGACGCGGGCGCTGCGGGGATCATCGTGTCGAACCACGGCGGCCGTCAGCTCGACGGCTCGATCCCGACCGCGCAGGCACTGCCCGAGGTCGCCGAAGCCCTCGCCGGCAGCAACGTCGAGGTGTACGTCGACGGCGGCATCCGGCGCGGCGAACACGTCCTCACCGCCCTGGCCCTCGGCGCCCGCGCCGTCTTCGTCGGCCGCCCCGCCCTCTGGGCCCTCACCGTCGGCTCCGCCGAAGGCGTCACCCGCCTCCTCACCGACCTGACCGACGAACTGGCCCACACCCTGCGCCTGATCGGCGTACCGGCCCCGTCCTCCCTGACCCCGGACCTCCTCACCACCCGATAACAAACAGAAAACCCCCGCCGGTGGCGGGGGTTTTCACGTGCTGAGGCTCAGGCCTCGACCTGCTCCTCGGTGAGGTTGCGGGTCAGGTTGGGGTCAACCTGGACACCCGGACCCATCGTGGTCGAGAAGACCGTCTTCTTGATGTAGCGGCCCTTCGAGCTGGCCGGCTTCAACCGGAGGATCTCCTCGAGCGCGGCGCTGTAGTTCTCCACCAGCTGGGCCTCGTCGAACGACGCCTTGCCGATGATGAAGTGCAGGTTCGCGTGCCGGTCGACCCGGAACTCGATCTTGCCGCCCTTGATGTCGGTCACAGCCTTCGTGACGTCCGGGGTGACGGTGCCCGTCTTCGGGTTCGGCATCAGACCACGCGGGCCGAGGACCCGACCGAGGCGGCCGACCTTGCCCATCAGGTCGGGGGTGGCGACGACGGCGTCGAAGTCCAGCCAGCCGTCGGTCACCTTCTTGATCATGTCGTCGTCGCCGACGAAGTCGGCGCCCGCCGCCTTTGCCTGCTCGGCCTTGTCACCGGTGGCGAAGACGAGGACCCGTGCCGTCTTGCCGGTACCGTGCGGAAGGTTGACGGTGCCACGCACCATCTGGTCGGCCTTGCGGGGGTCGACCCCGAGACGCATCGCGACGTCCACGGTGGAGTTGAACTTCTTGCTGCCGGCGGCCTCCTTGGCCAGCCGGACCGCCTCGAGCGGCGTGTAGAGGTGATCGAAGTCGATCTTCTCCGCCGCGGCGCGGTACGCCTTACTGCGCTGTGCCATTACTGCTGTTCCTCTCTGGGGTGTGGTCTCCGGGCGGCGCTTCGCCCTGCCACTACTTCAATGAATTGGTTGCGATCAGCCGTCGACGACGACGCCCATGGAGCGCGCCGTACCCTCGATGATCTTCATCGCCGCGTCGATGTCGCGGGCGTTCAGGTCCGGCATCTTGGTGGTGGCGATCTCGCGGACCTGGTCCTTGGTGATCTTGCCGACCTTGTCGCGCTGCGGAACGGCGGAGCCCTTCTGCAGACCCGCGGCCTTCTTGATCATCTCCGGCGCCGGCGGCGTCTTGGTGACGAAGGTGAAGGAGCGGTCTTCGTAGATCGTGATCTCGACCGGCACCACGTTGCCGCGCATGGACTCCGTCTGGGCGTTGTACGCCTTGCAGAACTCCATGATGTTGACGCCGTGCGGACCGAGCGCGGTACCGACCGGCGGGGCCGGCGTCGCGGCACCGGCCTGGAGCTGCACCTTGACCAGGGCAGCGATCTTCTTCTTGGGAGGCATTCTGTCGGGTCCTTAGACTTTCTGGATCTGGTTGAAGCTGAGTTCCACCGGGGTCTCCCGGCCGAAGATCTCCACCAGGGCCTTGATCCGCTGGGCCTCGGCGTTGATCTCCGTGACTGTGGCGTGCAGGGTCGCGAACGGCCCGTCGACCACCATGACCGAGTCTCCGACACCGAAGTCGGCGACCTCGACCTTCTTCTTGGCCGCGGTCTTGGCAGGTGCGGCACCGGCTTCGGCTGCCGCCGCCTCGGCCGCCGCCACGACGGCCGGAGCGAGCATCTTCTCCACCTCTTCGAGGCTGAGCGGGACCGGCTTCTGGCTGTTCCCGACGAAACCGGTCACCGACGGCGTGTGCCGTACGGTCGACCAGGACTCGTCGGTCAGATCCATCCGGACCAGCACGTAGCCCGGCAGCACCGTGCGCTTCACCATCCGGCGCTGCCCGTTCTTGATCTCGGCGACCTCCTCGGTCGGCACGATGATCTCGAAGATGTAGTCCTCCATGTTCAGGGAGTTGATCCGGTTCTCCAGGTTGCCCTTGACCCGGTTCTCCATCCCTGAGTACGTGTGCACGACGTACCAGTCGCCGAACTGCGAGCGCAGCCGGCTGCGCAGCTCCTCGAGCGGGTCACCCGGCTCCTCGGGCTCCGCCTCTTCCTCGTCGTCGTCCTCGTCGTCCGCGGCGCCGTCGGCCTCGTCGGCGCTGGAGAAGACCACCTCGTCCGGCGCGACGGCCGGCTCGGCGGTAGTCGTCGGCGCGGTCTCCTCGGTCTCCTCGGCGAGCTCCTCCGCGGCGTCCTCGACGTCTTCCGACGTCACCACCTCGGCGACGTCGGACTCGTCGGCCGCCGGGACCACGACGACCGGCTCGTCGTCGGAGGTGTCCGCGTCCGGCCGCGGCGTCTCCGCCTCGTCGTCGGCGGAGTACTCGTCGTCGTCCTCGTCGTCGTCGCCGGACTCGTCGTCATCGTCCTCGTCCTCGTCGTCGAGGTCCGCGAACGGGTCGTCGTCGTCATCGTCGTCGTCGCCGGCGAACAGGTCGTCGTCGGTGTCGTTCTCGTCGAAGTCGAGATCGAGGTCGTCGGAGTCGGATACGTCGAACTCGTCCTCGTAGTCGAGGACCTCGTCGTCGCGCTCGGACACGTCGTACTCCGTCATCTGTGGTTCGGGGTCTTGTCTGCTTCGGACCGGGCCAGGAGCCCGGGGCCTACGGTTCGGTCGTCGCGCGGCCTCAGCCGAAGACCTTGAACATCGCCCAGCCGAAGGCGAGGTCGAGGACCGAGACGATCGCGATGACGAACACCACGAAGGTCAGCACGACCACGAAGTAGGTGGAGAGCTGCTTGCGCGTCGGCCAGACGACCTTGCGGAGCTCGGCCACCACCTGCCGGTAGAAGCGCAGCAGGCCCCTGCCCTGCTTGCCCTCGGCGGGCTTGCCGGCGCCGGACGGTGCCGGGGTGCGCGTCTCCGTCACGACCTACCTCTTTCGCTAGCGGCGGCCTGACCGGCCCTGCGCCGGTCAGGATTTGCAGGGCACGAGGGACTTGAACCCCCAACCTTCGGTTTTGGAGACCGATGCTCTGCCAGTTGAGCTAGTGCCCTCTGCAATCCATCCGGACGCCGCGTCGGACCTGATCTCGGGCATGCCGGATCAGGGCCATCAACGCCCGGACTAGAGAAGTGTACGGGGTCCGAGCCGCATGGTCGAACTGAGGCCCTTACCCGCACGACCCCTGCACCAATTGCTGGCCCGGGCGCCGCACCGCGATGAGAACCATACAGCCTCCACGTCCCCCCAACGGACCACACCCCCGCCGTGTTCCCGGACGCCCAGGCCATCACAACCGGCCGGACGCCCTGGCCGCGGGCGGGGGCTTCACCGGATCGGGCGATTGTGATGGCGTGGCGGCCCGCACCAACCAGTGAAACGCGGTAGGTGCCGTGCCGGGCGGGTGCCAGGATGGACGCATGGGTTCCAGGATCTCGGCGCGGGTCGGCGCCATCAGTGAATCGGCGACGCTGGCGGTGGACAGCAAGGCGAAGGCGCTCAAGGCGGCCGGGCGCCCGGTGATCGGCTTCGGCGCGGGCGAGCCGGACTTCCCGACGCCGGACTACATCGTCGAGGCTGCGGTCGCGGCGGCCCGGGACCCGAAGAACCACCGCTACACCCCGGCCGGCGGCCTGCCGGAGCTGAAGCAAGCGATCGCCGAGAAGACCAGGCGCGACTCCGGGTACGAGATCGAGGCGTCCCAGGTGCTCGTCACCAACGGCGGCAAGCACGCGGTGTACAACGCGTTCGCGACCCTTCTCGACCCGGGCGACGAGGTCCTGCTGCCGGCGCCGTACTGGACGACCTACCCCGAGGCGATCCGGCTGGCCGGCGGCGTACCGGTCGAGGTGCTCGCCGACGAGTCGCAGAACTACTGCGTCACCGTCGAGCAGCTCGAGGCGGCCCGGACCCCGCGGACCAAGGCGCTGTTGTTCTGCTCGCCGTCGAACCCGACCGGCGCCGTCGACAGCCCGGAGGCCGTCGAGGCGATCGGACGCTGGGCGCTCGAGCACGACCTGTGGGTGGTCACCGACGAGATCTACGAGCACCTGACGTACGGCGGCGCGCGGGCGACGTCGATCCCGGTCGCGGTACCGGAGCTCGCGGATCGGACAGTCGTACTCAACGGGGTCGCGAAGACGTACGCGATGACCGGCTGGCGGGTGGGCTGGATGATCGGTCCGAAGGACGTCGTCAAGGCCGCGACCAACCTCCAGTCGCACCAGACCTCGAACGTCTGCAACATCGCCCAGCGGGCCGCGCTCGCCGCGGTGTCCGGCGACCTCACCGCGGTCGACGAGATGAAGGTAGCGTTCGACCGGCGCCGACGGACCATGGTCCGGATGCTCAACGAGATCCCCGGCGTCGAGTGCCCGGAGCCGACCGGCGCGTTCTACGCGTACCCGTCGGTGAAGGGCGTACTCGGCAAGCCGATCGCCGGCCGGACTCCGGCCACGTCCGCCGAGCTCGCGGACCTGATCCTCGACGAGGCCGAGGTGGCGGTCGTACCGGGCGAGGCGTTCGGCGCACCGGGCTACCTGCGCCTGTCCTACGCACTCGGCGACGACGACCTCACCGAGGGCCTCGCCCGGATCGCGAAGCTGCTGGGCTGATTTCGTGTCCGGGTGGGGGCTCGGTAACCTTCGGTAATGACGCAGCGGGATCTGCGGGTGCTGCCGAAAACACACCTGCATCTGCACTTCTCCGGGTCGATGCGGCACCTGACGCTGGTCGAGCTGGCCGACAAGCACGGCGTCCGGCTGCCGGACGCGCTGCGGACCGACTGGCCGCCGGAACTGTCCGCCGCGGACGAGCGCGGCTGGTTCCGGTTCCAGCGGCTGTACGACATCGCGCGCTCGGTGCTGCGTACGGAGGACGACGTCCGCCGCCTGGTCCGTGAGGCCGCCGAGGACGACCGCGCCGACGGCTCCCGCTGGCTGGAGATCCAGGTCGACCCGTCCGGGTACGCGAACCGCTTCCACGGCATCACCGAGTTCACCGACCTGGTCCTGGATGCCGCCCGCGACGCCTCCGCGTCGACCGGGATCGACGTACAGGTCATCATCGCCGCGAACCGCACCCGGCACCCGCTCGACGCCCGTACGCTGGCCCGGCTCGCGACGCAGTACGTGGGCCGCGGCGTCGTCGGCTTCGGCCTGTCGAACGACGAACGCCGCGGTACGACGTCCGAGTTCGCCGCGGCCTTCCGCATCGCCCGCAACGCGGGCCTCCTCGCAGCACCTCACGGCGGCGAACTCTGCGGCCCCGCCACGGTCCGTACCTGCCTGGACGAGCTGGGCGCCGGCCGGATCGGCCACGGTGTCCGTTCGGTGGAGGACCCAGACCTCCTGAAACGCGTAGTGGACGCCCAGATAGCCCTGGAGGTCTGCCCTGCCTCCAACGTCTCGCTAGGCGTCTACCGCCGTCCCGAGGACGTCCCCCTCCGCGAGCTCTACGAAGCCGGCGCCCGCATCGCCCTCGGCGCCGACGACCCGCTGCTGTTCGGCTCCCGCCTCGCAGAACAGTACGAAACCGCCCGCACCGTCCACGGCTTCACCGACCCCGAACTGGCCGACCTGGCCCGCTCCTCGGTCCTCGCCTCCACCGCCCCACACCAAACCCAACAGTCCCTCCTCTCAGAAATCGACGAATGGCTCGGCGCCCCAGCAGCCGTACCGGCCTGACGAGGTCCGGATAAGTGCCGGTGGAGTTCCGGTTCGGGTCATTGTGGGGGCGTGGGTGCGGGCATAACTTTGCGTCATGACGCCGACGAAGATCCTGCTGCCAGAGGACGAGCTGCCGACCCGGTGGTACAACGTGCTCCACGATCTGCCGACGCCACCGCCGCCGGTGTTGCATCCGGGGACGGGGCAGCCGATCGGGCCGGAGGATCTGGCGCCGTTGTTCCCGATGGACCTGATCCTGCAGGAGGTTTCGCAGGAGCAGTACGTCGACATTCCGGGCGAGGTGCTCGACGTCTACCGGCTGTGGCGCCCCAGCCCGCTGTACCGGGCGCACCGGCTGGAGAAGGCGCTCGATACGCCGGCGCGCATCTACTACAAGTACGAAGGAGTCTCACCGGCCGGCTCACACAAGCCGAACACCGCGGTCCCGCAGGCCTTCTACAACGCCAAGTCCGGCGTCCGGAAACTCACCACTGAGACCGGCGCGGGTCAGTGGGGCACGGCGCTCGCGTTCGCCTGCGCACAGTTCGGGCTGGACTGCGAAGTCTGGCAGGTACGCGCCTCGTACGACCAGAAGCCGTACCGGCGGACGATGATGCAGGTCTTCGGCGCGACCGTGCACCCGAGCCCGTCGGAGCTGACCGAGGCCGGCCGCAAGATCCTCGCCGAGAACCCGGACTCCACCGGGTCGCTCGGCATCGCGATCAGTGAGGCGGTCGAGGCCGCGGTCCAGGATCCCGACGTGCACTACGCGCTCGGCTCGGTGCTCAACCACGTGCTGCTGCACCAGACCGTGATCGGCGAGGAGGCGCTGATCCAGCTCGCGATGGCCGGCGAGACCCCGGACCTGATCGTCGGCTGCACCGGCGGCGGGTCGAACTTCGGCGGCCTGGCGTTTCCCTTCCTGCGGGAGAAGTGGGCCGGCCGGATGTCCCCGGTGGTGCGCGCGGTCGAGCCGGCCGCCTGCCCGTCGCTGACCCAGGGCACCTACGCGTACGACTTCGGCGACACGATCGGGATGACGCCGTTGATGAAGATGCACACCCTCGGCCACGACTTCGTTCCGGACCCGATCCACGCCGGCGGCCTGCGGTACCACGGCATGAGCCCGCTGATCAGCCACCTGTACGAGACCGGCGAGATCGAGGCCGTCGCCAAGCCGCAGTCGGAATGCTTCGCCGCCGGCGTCCAGTTCGCCCGTACGGAAGGAATCGTCCCGGCCCCCGAGCCGACCCACGCCATCGCCGCTGCCGTCGAGGAAGCCCTGCGCTGCAAGGAGTCCGGCGAGGAGAAGGTCATCCTCACCGCCCTCTGCGGCCACGGCCACCTCGACCTCGCCGCGTACGACGCCTACCTGTCCAACTCCATCGTCGACCGCACCTGGGAGGACGCCGACATCCAGTCCGCCGTAGCCGCAGCCCTGGCCCGCCTACCCGCCCTCAGCTGAACCCGCCGCGCTTCCACCACGGCTTCGGCCGCTTGGCGACCGCGGTCAGCCAGTCCTCCGGGATGGCCCAGCCGCGGCCGCTCAAGGCATCGAAGTACTCGGCCTTCAAGCTGTCCGGAAGCCAGTACGTCGCCTTCTCCCAGGCGGCCACCTCGAAGTACGTCGTGCGCTGGCGCCGGCTCCACACCGTCGCCTGGTTCGAGCTGTATGCCAGCCGCACGTAGTCCCACCGCGCCTGCTCGTCGTCCATGTCGTACCCGCGCTCGACCACCCGCCCCCTGCCGACCGGTTCCTGCTCGAGCTCGTCGATCAGGTCCTGCACGAGCGCGCGGTCGTCGGTGAGCTCCGCCGGCAACCGCAATCCGACCGGATCCAGTACCACCGCCCCCAACCGCGGGCGCGCGACCTCGAGGAAGACCTCGAGCAGCGCGAACCCTTCCTCCGCCCGCCCGAACCGATCCAGCTCGGCATGCAGCGTCGTCACGGCTTCCTCCGGCACGCCCCCACTGTAACGAGGGGCTGCCCCTATCTGCCCCGGGATGCCCCGCCCTGATCACGCTCAGCAAGCACTCTCCGTCCTCCGAAACCCGTCCGAACCCCGATCCCCACCACCCCGAAACCCCTTTTTCCGCAGGGATTCGGGGCATCTCGGGGCATTGCGGGGCAGATCGTCCACAGGTCCCCAATTCTTCGTCGCAGAGGGTGTTCGGCGCCCTACAATTACCGCCATGTCAGGGCCCAACGATCAGCTGCGCACGGCACGCGAGCGCACTCCGTCGCGCCGGGCGCCGGGTGAACACATGTCCCGGGCCGAGCTCGCGGATCTCATCTGCACCTGGCTGTGGGAGACGACCGAGATCAAGTACGAGCTCGACGGTCACTACGTCGCGAAGCTCGAACGCGGCGCCGTCCGCTGGCCCGGCGCCGCGTACCGCTCCGGCCTGCGCCACATCCTCAAGGTTGCCTCCGACAACGAACTGGGGTTCTTCCCGCCGTCGGGCGGCGCACCGGTCGAGCCGGACGCCGAGCCGCCGTCGATGGTCGGCCACGAGGACGACCTGATCAAGGCCGGCGACGAGTCCATCGCGCTGCTGTCGATCGCCGAGGAGTCGAACGTCGGCGAGCTCACCGTAGAGCAACTGCAGGCCGACATCGAGCGGATCGCCCGCTCCTATCTCCGGACGCCGACCAGGCACCTGTTCGAGAAGAGCCGCGCGATCCGGGACCGTGCGTTCGCGCTGCTGGCCGGCAACCAGTCTCCCGGGCAGTCCCGCGACCTGTACTCGGCGGCCGGCTGGGCGATCACGCTGCTCGCCTGGATGTCGGTCGACCTGGGCCGCCCCGACATCGCCGAGGGTCACACCCGGACCGCCTGGGCGTGCGCCGACGCGGCCGATCACGACGTACTGCGGGGCTGGATCCGCGCCACCCAGCACACCGCCGCGTTCTGGCAGGACGACTTCGCCCGCGCCGCCGAGTACGCCGAGGACGGACTGCGGTACGCCTCCGGTACGTCCCGGCTGTTCCTCGCGAGCGCGGGCTCGGCCGACTTCGCCCGAGCCGGCCGGACCGACAAGGCCCTCGAACTCCTCCAGGTCGCCGGCGAACTGACCGTGCACCAGGCGGCCTCCGAACCAGGCGGCATCTTCGTCTGCACCCCGGAACGCGCCGAAGGGTTCTGGGCCGACACCCAGCTGGCGTTGGGCGACGCGCGATGTACCGCAGCGCACGCGGATCACAGCGTGGACCAGTTCGAAGCCGCGCCGTACGCGATCCGGAACGTCGGCTCCGAGCGGATGGCCCGCCTGCAGCAGGCGAAGGCACGCCTGCTCCTCGGCGAGCTCGACGGCGCCCTCGAAGCGGTCGAGCCGGTCCTGGCAACCCAGCTCGAGTACCGCGTTCGCCCCCTGATCCACCGCCTCACAGAGGTCGCGGCCCTCACCGCGCCCTACGGACGGAGCTCGAAGGCTCGTACGTTGCGGGACCGCATCGCCGATTTCACGCAGGCCGCCCGTTCCTCGCGGCCCCCTGCACGATCCACGAGAGAGGACCAGCCGTGATCAACGAAGTTCGCGATCATTGGTACTGGCGCCCCAACTGGCGGCCAGGGCGATCGTTCTACACGTGGCACGTCGTCTTCCCGCAGGACGCGACTGTGCTCGCGGTGCACAAGGCGTACGAGCAACTCGTCGACCTGCTTCCCGGCGTCACCCCGGTTCCCGCCCAGTGGCTGCATCTGACCGTGCAGGGCGTCGGCTTCACGGACAAGGTCCCGGAGGCGGATCTCGAGGAGATCATCGACGCGACCCGGCGCCGGCTCGAGCATTTCCGGCCGTTCGAGATCCGGATCGGCGCCCCGGTCGTCGACGTCGAGAGTCTGCAGCTCCCCGTGACGCCGGTCGAGCGGATGCGCCGCCTCCGCGCCCAGCTCCGCGGCGCGGTCATAGACGTCTGGGGCCGGGACTCCGTCCCCGCGCTGCCCGAGCTCGATCCGCACATCTCCCTGGGCTACTGGAACCAGGACGCGCAGGCAGAACCACTCCGGCGCCGGGTGAACGCGCTGAGCGGCGGCGTCGCGGCAACCGAACTGACCGAGGTCGCCCTGATCCAGCTCACCCGCGACCACAAACAGTACGAATGGACCACGTACGCCACCGTGCCACTGGGCATCCAGGCACCACGCGGCGGCGCAGGCTGATGACCACCTCCACGCCGTACGCCGGCAGCACCGCCGCCCTGGTCATCCGCGCCCTCCTGGACTTCCGCAGCCTCTGGACAACCCACGACCTCGTAACCACAACCGGCATCCCCGCCCCACTGGTCCGCCGCGTCATCAACCGCCTAGAACAGGACACCCTCGTCCGACGCGAAGCCCCCGGCGTCGTCGCAGTCCCCGACTGGCTGGACTTGCTCTATCGCTGGAACCAGGACTCTCGCTTCAGCACGGAAGTCCGTACGACCTATTGGCGCAGCAAGCGCGGAGTCCAGGGACTGCTGGACCGGATCCCCGGCACATCGGTTCGGTATGCGCTGAGCGGTACCCACGCAGCTCAACGATGGGCGCCGCAGACGCCGAACGGCCCGACAGTGATCTACACGCCTGATGCTCAACTGGCGGCAACAACCTGGGAACTCGTGCCGGCGAAAACGAAGTCGATAGTCCTGGCCGAGCCCGCGGCAGACGTCGTCTATATCCGCGCTCGAAAAACCACCGACGGCCTCCGCCTGGCCGCGCCGAGCCAGGTCCTCTCAGATCTCCTGACCGGCGCGGCGTCATCCCGGAATGCAGGCGAACCACTGACCCGATGGATGCAGGAAAACGAATTCGAATGGCGCTACTGAGCAGCTCGGTCGAGCTTCGTGTCGAAGTACCGCTCAGCGACGGTGAGCTCGGCAGGCACCGAACCGTCATCAAGCCAACGGACGCCCATGGCCGTGCTGTGCCAACCACGATGCCGATCGTCGCGCACGCAGGCCAGCCCGCTCTGCGGATGTGGCTCACCACAACACGACTCGGTCACGCGCCGGAACGCCTCGGCGAACTCGGCCCGGACGGTCGGCGTCGCCCCCAGCGCCGCCACGAGCTTCTCGAGTTGCATGTTGCTCGGCCGGCGAGTGCCGATCAGCCAGCGATGCATCGTGGACTTCGGGACTCCACAGCGCAGCGCGATATCCCGAATCGAGACCAGCCCGGACCGCTCCGCCAGTACTCTGATCGCGGCTCCGAACTCCTCCCAATGAGCCATGTCGCGCAGCAGCTCATGCAAAGGATCCGGGCCGGACGAGGCGGTCTGGCCGGCGCGCCAGTCGCGGCCGGCCTTCGCCCAGAACGGGATGCTCTCTGCGGTCAGTCCCGGATACCTCCGAAGCTCGGTCTGCGCGCTCCGCGCGACCTCCCAGAGGATTCGCCAGCCGGTCATGGCCTGGTGACCAACCCCGCACGCAGCCAGGTACGTGCTGGCCACCGGCCAGGTCGGCACTCGAACTCCTTGCTCGGCCCGCACAATCTGGCTGTGCGAGTAGCCCACCAGCGCCGCCAGCTCGCGGACAGTCATCCCCGTACGACCCCGGAAGGTGGTCAACAGTTGGGCGAACTTCATCGGATAGTTGGGTGTCTCAACGGTCGGATCGACGTCGGCGACGGACATCTCACTCCGCCGGAATCGGAGTGACACGGGTCAGTCTGACCACGGCCACCGCTGTAGCTGTCACCAGGACGGCCAGGAACCGATCGGTCACGGCTGTAGCCGCGTCACCCCGATACAGCCACCCGCCGATGGCGATGACAGCCAGGAACAAAGCCACGCGAATGGCCAGAACCACCACGATCAGGCTGCGGCACCAATGCAGCTTGCGCCGGGTCGCCTGAACACCTCTTGACATTTCTTCTTGCCTTCCAAATCAGTCGACACACTCATCGCGAGTGCGCAATGCGACGGAAATTACTCAGCAGGTGATGCGAAGTAAAGCCAACAGGGCCGATTTCGTGGTGCATATTTCGGCGAGTTTGGTGCACTGACTGGTGCAAACGATACGTCTGAGCTGGGGAAACTCCGGCCGTCTTGTCCCACACTGTCCCTGCAGTACAACGGGTGGGTCACGCTCTGCACGGTCGGCGTGGTGCGCGATCGGCGAATGTTTGGTGCACGCGAGAGCTCCGTGCCCGCAATGACCTGCGACAAGTACCCAGGCGCCGTCCCCACAAGCCCCGGCTGACACCTGCACCAAAAGACACAGGAAAACCTGGGCATGAGATCTACGTCACACTCACCTGGTACTAGTACGCGCGGATCGACACCACGTGGGCTTGGGGGGTGCTGTTGGTGCGGTGGGGGGTTAGGCGGAGGTGGGTGGTTTGGGTGGGGGTTTGCAGGTGGTGGTGTTGGGTGCGGTGGTGGTTGTCGGTTACCTGGGCGATCGTCTGCCAGGGGGCGTTGCCGTTGCGGAGTTGTAGGTCGTAGTCGGCGATCAGGGTGGGTAGGGATTCGAAGGGGGTGCGGTGGTGGTGGAGGTTGATCAGGTCTTCCTGGACATCGGCATCGAGGATCACCACGATCTCTGAGAGCTCGATCGGTTCGGGCCAGGTGAGTTGCAGCCACGGGTTGGGGTCCCAGGCGAGGTCTTCGGAGGACCACAGGTTGGGTCCTCCGTAGGGGCGGGAGTAGCCGCCGACGACCTTGTCGGGGGCGTATGCCGCGGTCTCACCCAAGCGGATGCACAGGCCGTTGCGAGGCAGGATGTGTTTCCAGGCGCGGAACTGTTTGGTCCATTGCTCGTCCGCAGTCGGTTCGCGGTGGGCGAAGTGCACGATGCCGGAGAGCGCAGTCGCTGCGGTGTGGACTGAAATCCCCGGGGTTTTCCGCAGGATTACGAAAGCGTTCGCTGGGCTTTCCGGCTGCCAGGCGAGCGGGACGTTGATCCAGCGTTTCTCTCCAGCAGGTACTACGACCGCACAGGAATCCACGAGTTTCGCGGGGAGATAGTTCTGCGGTTTGACCGGGTCGTGGAGCTCGACGGTCAGCGTGCCGCCGTTCGAGTCGACGAGTAGTTCGAAGCCGTCGAGGGCCGGATCCACCGGGATCACCATCCCGATATCCGTTGTCAGCGGCAACGTTCCGGACGAGACCTCGAGGGCGGGTCGGGTCAACGTCGACGACGCGGTCGCGGTGGCGGACAGCGCGAGGTTCGCCGGGTCGTCGTCGGGGACGCCGAGGACTGACGCGTCGGCGCGGGTCAGCGCGTTCCGCATCAGTCCGAAGTTGTCGTGGGCCAGTTCGCGTGGCGTCAATCCGTTGCGTAGCGCAACGGATGCGCCGATGCCGGCCGCTTCGCCGAGTACTGCGCAGGTCGCCATCACCCGGGTCGTCCCGAATGCGACGTGGCTCGCGCTGATGTTCCGCCCGGCGAACCACAGGTTCCGTACGTTCCGTGAGTACAACGAACGCAACGGGAGGTGGTAGACGCCGTCCGAGAACCAATGCTTCGAACCGCTCTCCGACGCGTACACGCCTCCCGGCGGGTGCAGGTCGATCGACCAGCCGCCGAACGCGACCCGGTCGTCGAACTCGGTCTGTTCGAGGACGTCGTGCTGGGTCAGCACGTGATCGCCGAGGAAACGCCGGTACTCACGTTTCCCGGGCACGGAACCGATCCACTCCAGGGTCAGGTTGTCCGCGTCGAAGTTGCCGCTGTTCTTGATGTAGTCCCAGATCCCGTAGACCACGGCCTGCAGCTCGTCCCGGATCGCCTCGTTGTCGTCGACGACATCCAGTTCACCACCCCACTCGATCCACCAGAACGCGCAGCCGTTCTGGTCACTCCGGATCACTCGCCGTTCCGGGATCGAGGTCTGCGTGACATCGCGAGCGAACGACGGCGGTACGAACCGCACCGGCTCGCCGGCGTCCTTGGAGTAGAACAGGATCGTGCTGCCGAGCGTGTTCGAGTCCGGTACGTCGGGAGCCCACAACTCGCCGTACTCCGATCGCGGCTCCCGCCCGGTGCGGTACTCGGCGCCGGCGAGCAGCCCGACCAGCCCGTCACCCGAGCAGTCGACGTACACCGGGCTGACGAACCGGATCTCCTTCTCCGACCCCTGCTGCCAGCCCGTCACCGACCGGATCTCGGAGTCCTCGGCCTCGACCGAACGTACGTCGGTGTTCAGGTAGAGCGTGATCCGCGGTTCCGCGCGGACCGCCTCCAGCAGCACGAGATCCCAGTAGTACGGGTTTCCGAGCGGATTGCGGTACTGGTTCTCGACGAACAGCTCGCCCATGATGCCGGTCTCGCGGGCGAAGCTCTGGACGCCGTGCGCGGTCGCGCCGCACACCCACACGCGTACCTCGCTGGACGAGTTTCCGCCGAGCACCGGCCGGTTCTGTACCAGCGCGACCGTGCTCCCCTGCCGCGCGGCGCCGATCGCCGCGCAGATCCCGGCGAGCCCGCCGCCGACGACGGTCAGATCGGACCGGACCTCGAGCTGCTGCATGCAAACCCCTCTAGGTATCAGGCTGTACGACGGGCTGACCCGGCCCGTCCGGGAGATGTGCGGTCAGGTGGTCGGGCACCCGCTGGGCGACCAGCACGAACAGCAGCCCGGCCGTCAGTACGTCGCTCGCGCGGCCGGCGAAGAACTCCGTCCAGTTCGCGCCGTTCGGCGTACCGGTGTCGAGCGTCACGTCGGCGACCCGGCCGATCGGCGCGCCGGGCATTCCGGTGATCGCGACCGTGAGCGCACCCTCCGCGCGGGCCCGCTTGAGGTAGTCCAGCGTGGTCGGATCGGTGCCGGACCGGGTCACCGTCAGCGCGACGTCGCCCGCGCCGAGCAGACCGGCGCCGATCTGCGACGACTGCGGTCCGTCGAAGAACCACACCGGAATCCCGATCCGGAGCAACCGGATGTACAGCTCGCGGGCCGGGACCGCGTCGCCCCACTCACCGTAGATGTGGGTACGGCGAGCGCCGGCGATCGCGTCCGCGACCCGGGTCGCGGCGCCGAGGTCGATGGCGGACAACGCGTTCCGCAAAGCGTTCGCCTGCGTCGACGCGAGCACGTTCAGCACCTGCTCCGGCGGGTCCGCCGGGCCGATCGCCGATCCGATGTCGCTCGTCCAACCGGCCTCCAGGCCGCGGCCGACCTCCATCGCCAGCGCGGCCCGCAGCGCCGGGTACCCGGCGTACCCGAGGTGGGTCGACAACCGGGTCACGGTCGCGGCCGAGGTCTGCGCGGTCTCGGCAAGCTTGGTGATCGAGCCGCGCGCGACCTCGTCCGGCTGCGCGAGGATGCACTCCGCGACCCGCTGCATCGCCCCATTCAGCTCGGGCAACGCCCGCTTGACCAACTCCAACGGACTCGGACTACCGGCTCTCTCCATCGCAACCCACTTCCGACCAGTTGCGCAAAAGATTATCGCCTACGACAACCTTCGTGAACCTCAGCTGCAAAACTTTTTCAACGCATCTGAACACGTACCGGGGCCGACGCGGCCCGTTCTTTGATACTGGGTCAGAGGGAGCAGTTCACCAGGACTGGTTCGTTGGTGAGGGTGATGTTGAAGGACTGCTGGACCTGGGTGCGGACGTGGGTGGCCAGGGTCAGGAGTTCCTTGGCGGTTGCGTTGCCTCGGTTGGTGAGGGCCAGGGTGTGTTTGGTGGAGACGGCTGCGTTGCCGATGGTGAAGCCCTTGGAGACGCCGGCGTGTTCGATCAGCCAGGCGGCGCTGGTCTTCACGCGGCCGTCCGGCTGCGGCCACTGCGGTGCGCCGGCCGGGACCTCGGCGGGGGTGTCGAGGATGGGGTTGGTGAAGAACGAGCCCGCGCTCCACGTGTCGTGGTCGGCGGGGTCCAGCACCATGCCCTTGCTGCGGCGCAGGCCGAGGACGGCGTCGCGGACCTCGGTCATCGGCGCGCGGGAGTCCGGTTCGACGTCGAGCACCCGGGCCAGCTCGGCGTACCCGACCGGTGCCGACAGGTCGCCGAGCTTCAACTGGAAGGTGACCTCGAGTACGACGTACCGCGACGGATCCGCCTTGAAGCGGGAGTTCCGGTACGAGAACCCGCAGTCCGCGGCGAAGACGGTACGGACAGCGTTCTCGGAACGGTCCCAGACCCGTACGGACGCGATCGTCTCCGCGACCTCGTGCCCGTACGCGCCGACGTTCTGCACCGGGGTCGACCCTGCCAGCCCGGGGATGCCGGACATCGACTCGAGCCCGCTCCACTCCTCCGCGATCGCGCGCTGGACGAACCCGTCCCAGTCCTCGCCGGCCGCGACCCGGACCATCGCGCCGGAGCACATGTCCTGGTCGACCGCGATCCCGGTCGTCGCGACCTTCACGACGGTCCCGCGGAACCCGTCGTCGCCGATCACGACGTTGCTCCCGCCGGACAGCAGCAGTACCGGTTCCCCGGCGGCGTCCGCGTCCCGGACCGCGGCGATCAGGTCCGCTTCGGTCGTGACCTCGACGAACTTGTCGGCCGGCCCGCCGATGCGCAGCGTGGTGTAGTCGGCCAGCGACACATGAGTGTTCACCGGACCCGCACGACCGCCCTGGCGCGCCCGAGCACCTTCTCCTCGCCGGCCAGCGCGGTGATGTCGATCTCGGCGAGGCCGTCGGTGACCTTGTCCACCCTCGCCGAGAACGTGACTGTCGCGCCCTTGTCGTCGTCCGGTACGACGACCGGCTTCGTGAACCGTACGCCGTACTCGACCAGGTCGGCCGGGTCCTCGATCCAGTCCGTCACGACCCGCACCGCCGACGCCATCGTGAGCATCCCGTGCGCGATCACGCCGGGCAGCCCGAGCGCGGCCGCCATCCGGTCGTTCCAGTGGATCGGGTTGAAGTCCCCGCTGGCCCCGGCGTACCGGACCAGGTCCTCGCGCCGCAGCGTGACGGTCAGCGGCGGCAGCTCGGCACCAACCTCGATCATGCTTCCGCCCGGTTGTGCGAGATGGTGGACGTCGACGTGGCGATCGGCTCGCCGTCGACGGTGGTCAGGGCGGTCTCGTACATGATCACCTCGACGTCACCGGCCTTGCGGACGGTGGTGATGGTGGCGGTCGCGGCGATGTCGTCACCGGCCTTGATCGGGCGGGTGTAGCTGAACTTCTGCGCGCCGTGCACGATCCGGTCCAGCCGCAGGCCGAGCTCCTCGTCGTTCAGCAGCTGCTCGAGCGCGCGGCTGCCGAGCATGAACGCGAACGTCGGCGGCGCGATCGCGTCGTCACCCCGGTACGCCGGGTTACCGTCGCCGATCGCGTCGGCGAACTCCCGGATCTTCTCCCGGCCGACCTGGTAGGACTCGGCGGCCGCATAGCTCCGGCCGACCATCGTGGCGTCGATCGTCATATCCGGAAACCTTACTGGCAGACTATGGCGCGGGTTTCCGCCGCCCACGTTTTCCGGACGGAAGGTTGAACGTGACGGCTGTGGCGGCGCTGGCGGAGTACGCGCCTCGGTACCGGGTGGAGATCGGCGAGCCGGAGGGCTCCGAATGGTTGCGGGTGGACCGGCTGCTGGAGCCGGGCGGGCCGGAGCTGACCGAGTTGCTCAAGCGCGACGACGAGGCGAGCTGCCACCGTACGGCGCATGCGAACGCGCTCAGCATGATGTCGTTCTACGCCGGGCGGGCGCCTGCCGCGGCGCTGCTGCTATGGGCGCTGGAGGGTCATGTGCTCGACATCCGGCCGCAGAACCTGTGGGTACGCCCGCACGACGGGCACGGGATCGCCTCTGTCGCGATCCGGTCGGCCGAGTTCCTTCCGGGCGGGTTGGAGACGCTGTACGAGGTCGTACTGCGCCAGCACCTGCTTCCGTTGTCCGAGGAACTGCACCGGCGGACGCGGGCCGGTTTGCGGCAGGTGTACGGCGGGGTGGCGGCGGGTTGCGCGATGGGGTTCTGCGCTGCGACGCGTGAGGAGGTGACGGTCGAGCCGGGGTTCCTGCTGGAGCGGTGGCGGACGTTCGTCGCGAAGGCACCGGGCGGACTGGCGCGGCTGGGCGACGTCGAGGTGGCCGCCGGGAAGCTCGTCTACCTGCGGAACACCTGCTGCCTGTACTACACGAGCGAGGCAGGCCAAGGCTCGCTCTGCGGCTCCTGCTGCCTCACCCCACGTGACCAGCGTCTCACCGCCTACGAAGCCGGCCGCCCCATCCTCACCGTCTGAAAACACACCAAAAGCCGCTCCGGAAAACCGGAGCGGCTTGGCAGGAGACCTGTGAAGTCAGCGGGTCTCGCGGTGGCAGACCCCCAACCCCGCTCTTCCCCGAGCACAGCACAAAGCCGCTCCGGAGAGCCGGAGCGGCTTGGCAGGGACCTTGGGGTCAGCGGGTCTCGCGGTGGTCGGTGTGGTCGTTGCAGCGGTGGCAGTACTTCTTCAGCTCAAGACGGTCCGGGTCGTTGCGCCGGTTCTTCTTGGTGATGTAGTTCCGCTCCTTGCACACCGTGCACGCGAGCGTGATCTTCGGGCGGATGTCGGTCGACTTGGCCACTGCTACCTCTTCATGTCATGAGTACGCAACTTGGGTGATCGCACTCTCGAAAGTACTGATTCGGTAGCGGGGGCGGGAGTCGAACCCGCGACACCACGATTATGAGCCGTGTGCTCTAACCACCTGAGCTACCCCGCCGGGTGAGACAAGCATCCCACCCGAAGGTGGGATGCCGTTCTCCGAGCCCCTTTACGGAATCGAACCGTAGACCTTCTCCTTACCATGGAGACGCTCTGCCGACTGAGCTAAAGGGGCGGGCCGAGGAGAGAGATTACACGGTCTCCCGGCCCGATGTGAAATCGAGTCAGGAGCGCCTTGCAGGCCCCTCAGTCCGTCCCGGAAATCATACCGGGTCGGCAGCAGTGCTCCTGACCATTTTCCGGATCCGATGTCGAGGAGCGCCCGGCAGGTTCGTCATACCCACAGAACCTACGAGAGGAGCACCAGATGTCCGCGAAGGCACAGCCACCGATCGTGTCGGCTGCCGAGTGGGAGAAGGCACGGGCCGAACTGCTGGCGGCCGAGAAGGCGGCGACCCGCGTCGAGGACCGGTTGGCCGCGCAGCGGCGCCGGCTGCCGATGGTGGAGTTCGATGAGTACACGTTCGCCGCGCCGGACGGTCCGGTGACGCTGCGCGAGCTCTTCGGCGACCAGCAGCAGCTCGCGCTCTACCAGTTCATGAACGCCGGGCCGGACGCGTTCTGCGGCGGCTGCACGTACTTCACCAAGAACGTCACGAACCTGGCCGGCCTGGCCCGCAACGGAATCGCCTGGGCAACGGTTTCCGACATGCCGCTCGAGCAGATGGCCGGGTACTGGAAGCAGATGGGCTGGTCGGACATCCCGTTCGCGTCCTCGGCCGGTACGACGTTCTCCGCGGACTGCGGCGCGGGCGGTGGGTTCCTGCTGAACATGTTCTTCCGCGACGGCGACACCGTGTACCGGACGTACTCGACCGGTCAGCGCGGCGTCGACCGCCTCCTGTTCAGCACGGTCGTCTCCGACCTGGCCCCGTACGGCCGCCAGGAGGACTGGGAGGACTCCCCCGAAGGCTGGCCGCAGGAGCCGACGTACGGCTAGGACCAGACGCGGCTCGAATAGGACGACCGCAGTACTGGCATCACCTCGGTGACGAAGGTCTCGACGGACTCCCGGTTCTCCTCCTCCGGGAGCCCGGCGACCTCCAAGGAAATCCCGGAGAGCTCGTGCCGGAACGCTTCGTGGTACCGCCCGAACTTGTCGATCACCTGTTCCGGCGACCCGACCAGTACCGACCCGCCCTCGAGGAACTCCTCCAGCGTCCGGAACGGCAACTGGTTGTGCCTGGCCCCGGGTGAATCCATGAAGGCGTCGAAGATCGGCCGGTACCCGTCGATCGCCTGCTGCGACGTCTTCTTCACGTACAGCCCGTTGAACCCGGCGCCGACCACCGCGTCCGCCGGGTCCCGGCCGTACGCCTCCCAGCGTTCCCGGTAGTGCTGGATCAGCCCGGCGTACTTCGCGAGCGGATGGAACCCGTTGGCGGAGAACAACGGATCACCCCAGCGAGCCGCCAGCTCGGTCGACTCCGTGGACGACGCCGAGCCGTGCCACAGCGGAATGCCGTCCGGGCGGTACGGCCGCGGCTGCGTGGTCGCGTCGGTGAGCGGCGGCCGGTAGGTGCCCGACCACGAGACACCGGTCTCGCGGAGCAACCGCCGCAACAGCTCGTACTTCTCCCGGTTGCGGTCCCACTGCCCGTCGAGGTCGTACCCGAACAACGCGTTCTGGTCCGGATCGTTGCCCTTCCCGATGATGATGTCGAGCCGCCCACCCGACAGCTGGTCGAGCGTCGCGTAGTCCTCGGCGACCCGTACCGGATCGAGCAACGACAGTACGGTGACCGTGGTCAGCAGGCGGATCCGCGAGGTGACCGCGGCGATGTAGGACAGCACGACGGGCGGCGACGAGGAGATGAAGCGCTGCGCGTGCCGCTCACCCACGCCGTACGCGTCGAACCCCAACTCCTCGGCCCACTGCGCCTGCCGGACAACATGCTGGAACCGTTCGGCCGGTGAGAGCTGTACGCCGCTGACCGGGTCGGGCGAGTTGTCGATCAGCGTGTAGGTACAGAACTTCACCGCACCCTCTTCTCGCCGGCCGTCACCGGAAGAAGGAGGCGATTACCGGGCACGGGCGCCGGGCAGGTGCCGTACGCCGTGAACGCGAACGGCAGGTTGATCGTCCGGTTGAAGTCGATCCGCACCGACCCGTCGGGCTGCACCGGCCCAGTCGTGACGAACCGCCACGGCGCGGTCTCCTCGCCGTTCGTCTTGTCGTGGAACGACACGTTGAGCCGGCTGTCGCCCGCGGCGGTCGCCACCAGCTCGTACGCCGTACCGCCGAGCGCGACGTGCACCGTGCCGACCGCGGTGACGTTCTGCCGGAGGTCGTCGCGGGCCGTCGACACCTCGACCCGCTGCGCCTTCGGGTACGGGCTGAAGTACCCGGTCACGATCCACGCGTCGTCCAGCTGGTACGTCGGTACGCCGCTGAAGCCGCGCCGGGTGGCCGCGCGCGGATCCCGCTGCCGGACCGCGTACCGGCCGCCGCGGAGGACGAGTTCCGCCAGGCGGTCGCCGTACTGGAGCCAGCTGAGCGATCCGGCTTCCGGAACGGTCGCGGAAACCGTTCCGTGCACCGGTTCGCCCGCCAGGGTGAGTTCGCCCGAGGCGGCGGCGTACGCCTGGCCGGCCGCCCACCATTTCCCCGGCAATCCGTCGATCGCCGCGGGCGTCGACGGGAGCCAGTCGAACGCGACGATCGACAGCCAGCCGTAGTCGGTGTCGAGATCCCGTTCGCGCGCCGCGTGCCAGGTGTGCCAGTCCTGCTCCAGATCTGAAACGACAGTCATGACGCTTTCCTTTGTTCGCGGTGAGCAACCTCGGAGCGGACCAGCGGGATGACGTGCCGGCCGAAGTCGATCGCGTCGTCGTAGATGTCGTAACCGCGGGCGGAGAAGATCCGGATACCCAAGTCGTAGTAGTCGAGCAGCGCGGCGGCAACCGTTTCCGGCGTTCCAACCAGCGCGGTGGAGTTTCCGCCACCGCCGGTCAGGCCGGTCGGCGCGGTCCACAGCGCACGGTCGTGCCGGTCCCCGGCCGCGACCGCCTTCAGCAACCGCTGCGAGCCGGCGTTCTCCGGCGTCTTCGAACGCAGCCGGGTGCTCGCCGGAACTCCGCCTGCCTGCGCGTCCTTGATCCGGCTGAGAACGTTCTCTGCCTTCTCCCAGGCGAGTTCCTCGGTCGCCGCGATGATCGGCCGGAACGCGATCTGGATCGTCGGCCGGTCCGCGCGCCCGGCCGCGGCGGCCGCGGCGTCGATCGTTGCCAGCTGCTCGCGGGTCCCGGCGAGCGGTTCGCCCCAGAGGGCGAAGATGTCCGCCTCCGCCGCGCCGACCTCGTACGCCGCCGGCGACGAGCCACCGAACGAGATCCGTGGCCGCGGCTGCTGCAGCGGCTTGATGTCGGCCAGGAACTGCTGGAACCGGTAGTGCTCTCCGTCGAAGTCGAACCGCTCGTCCGAGGTCCACGCCTGCTTGAGGATCTGGATGAACTCGCGGGTCCGCCCGTACCGGTCGTCCTTGGCCAGGAAGTCGCCCTCGGCGGCCTGGTCCGCGGTCGAGCCGCCGGTGATCACGTGCACCTCGAACCGGCCGTTGCTGAGGTGGTCGAGGGTGGCGAACGTTTTCGCGGTCAGCGTCGGGTACGCGACGTTCGGCCGATGGGCGACGACCAGGTTGATCCGCTCGGTGCGGCCGGCGACGTACGCCGCGACCTGCGCCGGGTCCGGCGAGCCGGAGTGGTACGCGAACAGGATCCGGTCCCATCCGTTGTCCTCGTGGGCGCGCGCGAGCTTGGAGGTGTACTCCAGGTCCAGCGGGCCGCCGGTTCGCGGCGTCACCTCGCTGGCCGGGTTGGTCCCGGCGATGCCGAGGAACTCAACTGGCATGACGTTCTTCCTTCCGTACGGTGGGGGCGAGCAGCTTGAGCAGGTCCCGGGCGACGGCGTCGTTCTGCCGGAAGCCGGGACCGTTGAAGTGCGGGCGGGAGAACCCGGACGAGCCCGCCGAGCCGGACACCGACGGGCCGAGCAGGAACAGGTCTTCCTGGACCGAGCCGTCGGCGCGGATCGCGCGGCACCGGGAGTCGGCCTTGAGCTGCCCGCCGCCGAGGCTGGTGCCGTCCGACGCGAACAGCTCGTCCGCGGCGAGCGCACCGGAGTCGAGGAGACCGCGGAGCAACGGATCGGAGGCAGCCAGTACGTCGGGTCGCGGCAGCCGCGCCTCGACGAACGCCCGGGCGGTGATCTCCCCTGCCACACCGGGGCTCCGGGCAACGAACCGGTCGTTGTCGATGGCAACTTCCAGGTCAGGACCGGCGAACCGGACGATGCCGGCGCGGTGCAACGCGAGCAACTCCTCCAGCCGCCGCGGCGGAGGTCCACTGGCCACGAACGAGAAGAACCCGTGCCACTCGCTCTCCACCTTCCGTACCCGATCCTCGTCCGACAATTGCCCGTCCGTGATCGCCCGCGACAACACGCTGTAGATGCTGAGCAAAGCGTTGAACACCGCCAGATCAGCCGAGTACGACGGATCCGCCCGCCGCAACAGATCCCCTTCGATCAACTCCACCAGATACCGCTCGAACTCCGCCCGCCCCGCAAACACCAACCCGTCCAACGGCCGATCCACCTCCCGCCGCACAAACCGATCCCCCGAATCAGGCACAGCAGAAGCAACAACCGCCGCCCAACCATCTGCCGTGTCCCCCGGATCAGGCACAGCCGAAGCAACAACCGCCGCCCAACCCTCGGCGCCGCCAGCCCCACCACCAGTTGAGCGCCCCGGATCGAAACCGCCTTGCACACAGTCCTGGGCCATCGCGGGCGTCCAGTCGTCCAGAGCCTTCGCAAACTCTTCCCACGGCATGCGGACGCGTTCGGGGTGGGCGGTGAACAGTTGTTTGTAGTGCGCGTACGCAAGCTCCTTCTCGATCAGCGGCAGTACGTCGCGGTCGAAGTCGAGCGGCCCGTCCCCCAAAGCTTCAGCGGTGAGGTAACGCGTGGGCACAGGCTTGGTTCCCGCCACGGTGTAGCCCAGCTTCGAGTGGTACGGAACCCCGCGGCGCGACCCCACGTACAGAACAGGCTCGTCGCCGGACGGCCGGTACGTGAGCAGCCCGTCGCATTCGTCGTACCACCCACCGCGCCCCTCGGTGAGCAACACCATCAGGTCGACGAACGCCTGCCCGAACCCCCGCACGATCACCGGCGCCTGCGGCCACAACCCGTCGATGTCGACATCCGCGGTGTACCCGGGCGGAAGATAGGTGAGACCCGCGTCCGCCGCCTGTGCCGCCCACGCCGATTCCGATGCCGTCGGCAACCGATCCAGGTAGCCGAGGGCAAGCACCACCGCGTCGGCCGCGATCTCCAACCCGGACTCGAGCACCACCCGTCGGTCCGCGGTGAGCTCGACGGCCCGTTCGCGGTGGGTGGTGACGGTCGCGGGGAGATCGCGGACGACACGCTCCCACGCCCACGCCAGGTACTCCGCCTGCACCAGCCGCGGTGGGAAGTCCATCGGCCCGGGCGGTTCGAGCCCGGCTTGCTCGAGGATCACCGCGCCCTCACCGGCCACCCAGGTGGCGAGATCCGGCCCGGGCACGATCGGCCCAACGCAGTCGACCGAGTCGTCGGTGAAGATCGTGACGTCCGACGTCATCGAGTTCATCCACAGCAGCCGGGACTGCTCCCGTCGCCAGATCCGGCCGCCGCCGGCCGGGTACGGATCGACGACATGGATGTGTACGTCCCGACCGCCGAGCAACTCGTCCGCGCTCGCCGCGAACCGCTCCAGCAGTCCGACCGTCCGCGGTCCGCCACCCACGAACACGAGGGTCGCCGGCTGCTCCTGCCACGGGCGCTTTGCAGAAACGGTCATGGCGGAGACCGTCATCGCGACAACCCGAGGTGCTCGCGCAGCGTCGTACCGCTGTACTCGGTCCGGAAGACGCCGTACTCGCGGAGCAGTGGGACGACCCGGTCGACGAAGTCGTCGAGGCCTCCGGGCGTGAGATGCGGAACGAGGACGAAACCGTCCGCGGCGTTTTCCTGCACGTGCCGGTTGACCGCTTCCGCGACCGTGCTCGGCGAACCGACGAAGGTCTGGCGGTTCTGCTGGTTGATCACGGTCTGCCGCAACGACCATCCATGCGCCTCAGCCTGTGCGCGCCATTCGGCAACGATCGGGAACGGGTCGTTGTATCCGACCCGGCCCTGCGTCACCGACGACCCGACCACCGGGTCCTCGGCCGGCAACGGCCCGTCCGGGTCGTACGCCGACAGGTCCCGTCCCCACAGCAACTCCGCGAGTACCAGCGCGGTCGGCCCGGAGACCTGCTGTTCCCGGATGTACGCCGCTTTCTCGATCGCCTCGGCGTCCGTGTCGGCGACCACCACCGTCACCGCGGGCATGATCTTCAGCGAGTCCTCGCTCCGGCCGTACTTCGCCAGCCGCGACTTCACGTCCTTGTAGAAGGTCTGCCCGGCCGCGAACGTCCCGTGCCGGCTGAAGATCACGTCCGCACTCGCGGCCGCGAACTCCCGGCCTTCGTCGCTGTCCCCGGCCTGGATGATCACCGGCCGGCCCTGCGGCGACGGCGGCAACCCGAATCGTCCCCGGATGCTGAAGTGCGGGCCGTCGTCCGCGAAGGCCCCAGCGCCTTCGCGGGCGAACGTTCCCGCCGCCTGGTCGAGGACGAGGTCGTCGTCGGTCCAGGAGTCCCAGAGTTTCCGTACGATCCGCAGCGACTCCTGCGCGCGGACGTACCGGTCCGCCTTGTCCAGGTAGCCGCCGCGGCGGAAGTTCTCGCCGGTGAACGCGTCCCAGGAGGTGACGACGTTCCAGGCCGCGCGTCCGCCGGAGACGTGGTCGAGGGTGGCGAGGCGTTTCGCCAGTTCGTACGGTTCGTTGAAGGTCGAGTTGACGGTCGCGGCCAGGCCGAGGTGGGTGGTCACCGCCGCGAGTGCGCTGAGCACGGTCAGCGATTCGGGGCGGCCGACGACGTCGAGGTCGTGGATCTTTCCCTTGACCTCGCGGAGCCGGAGTCCTTCGGCCAGGAAGAAGAAATCGAAGGTGCCGCGTTCCGCTGTTTCCGCGAGCTTCCGGAACGAGGCGAACTCGATCTGCGAGCCGGCTGCCGGGTCGGACCACACCGTGGTGTTGTTGACGCCCGGGAAGTGCGCGGCCAGATGGATCTGCTTGGTCATCGTCCGCTCCCCGAAAACGTGTTCCGCGGCCGTCCGAGTCCCAGTCGCCCGCGCAGACTCCCGCCGCGGTCCGCCGGTCCGACCAGCCCTCGCGCCCGCAACTCCGGCAGCAACTGATCGGCGATCACGGGCACATCGAGCTCGAGCGAGGACGGCCGCAGATGTACGCCGTCCAGCCCCGCCTCGACCCACCGCAAGATCTCGCCGAGCAACTCCTCGACCTCACCGCCCTGTACCGGCACAGAAACCAGCACCACCGGCCCGCCTGCCGCCGCTCCGGCCTTCCCGTCCCGTAGTGCGTGCACCTGAGCGGCGACGTCGGCGGAGGCCGGCAAAAACACCAGCTCCGCGTCACCCGCGGTCTCCAGCGCCTCCGGCGTACGAACGAAGACCGCCGTCACCGGATGCCCCTGTGGAGGACGTGGAACGATCGACGGACCCTTGACGGAAACGTCGGCGCCGAGAAGTCGACGTAGTGCAGCCTGTCCCGGTCGACGTACCGCCCGGTCGAGGCGTCACGGATGATCGCGTCGTCCTCCCACGAGTCCCACAACCGCCGGCCGGCATCGACCACGTACCGCGCCTCCCGCCAGGTTTCGGCAGCCGGCGCCACCTCCCGCCGCCCGACCACCGCGGCCGCCTCGACGGACGTGGACACGTCGGCGACCCATCCGGCCCGGCCACCCGAGATGTGATCGAGCGTCGCCACCGAGGCCTGCACGTGGAACGGCTCCGTGTGCGTGACCGTGATCGTCGGCAACAACCCGATCCGCTCGGTCACCGGCGCGACCCGTGCCGCCAGCCCCAGCGCGTCGAGCCGAACGCTGACCCGATCCCGTACGTCCTCCGGCGCCTCCAACGCATCGGCGAACGTCACGAGATCGACCCCGGCCGCCTCGGCCCGCTGCGCCGCGCGGACCGCGAGCTCACCGGTCAGCACCGCCCGCGGATCCACCTCCGCCCCACGCCAGGCCGCCGGATCCGCACCCGCACCGTCGATCTCCAGCCCGACGATCATGACGCCACCTTCAGTGCGACGGAGATGTCCTTGACGAACGGCAGCGGCCCGACCGATTCCGGATCTGCCGCGGTGTCGAACTGCGGCGCGAACCCCGCCGCCAGATACAAGCCGGCCGCCTCCGGCTGCCGCGGCCCTGTCGTCAGGTAGAGCCGCCGATACCCCAGATCCGCGGCGGCCTCCTCCAGTTCGGCCAGCACCCGGCGACCGAGCCCCTGCCGCCGGTGCAGCTGCGACGTCCACATCCGCTTCACCTCGGCGGTCTCGTCGTCGTACCGCCGGATCGCCCCACCGGCCACCGTCTGACCGCCGTACCGCAGCAGCACGAACGCGCCACCGCGCTCACGGTGAAAGTCCGACGGCGGTACTTCGGTCAGCTGGGTGTTCTCGTTCGTACGCCCGTACCGCGTGCTGTACTCGACGACCAGATCCGCCAGCAGCGGCGCCGCATCGGGATCCTCCGGTCGCACCCGTACCGCCTCGACAGCGCCGAGCTGGAGCGGCGGACTCTCGACGGCCTGCTCGCCCGAGACGGTCGCGAGGAACGCCTCCGTCACTTGGTAGAGCGGTACGGACGCCGCCGGATCGAGCAGCAGGCCGCCGCCGTCGTACACGTGAATGTGCGACGACAGTACGAACCACCCCTGCCCGATCGCGCCCGCGCCGAGGCTCGTCAGTACCGGCCGGAGCGCGTAGTCGATCACCAGCACGTGCGCGGGCGTACCACCCGTTGCCAAAGGCAACACTGTCTTGCCCTTCAGTGCGTACTGCGGCAACAGGTCGAGGAAAACCTTGAGCAGACCGGAGTACGCCGCCTTGTACACCGGGGTCGTGACGACAACGGCGTCCGCGGCTTCCAGGACCGCCGCAGCAGCGGAAATCGCTGGATCGTCGGCCGCGCCGCGCAGCAGCGGCTCGGCCGGGAGGTCGCGCAGCACGATCGGCGTCACGGTGTGGCCGTGGCTGATCAGCCGCTTGGTGACGTGGTCGAGGACCGCGTCGGTGCGCGAGGAGAACGACGGACTGCTGGAGATCGTTGCGATGGTCGCCATAGGAAAACTCGCTCCTACTTCTTCGGAAGGCCAGGTGGGTTGATCAAGGACTTCGGGACGGCCTCGGCCTGCAGACCCCACTTGGCCAGGACCTTCGCGTAGCTGCCGTCGGCGATCGCCGCGTTCAGCGCGTCGGCGAGCGGCTTGACCAGGCCGTTGTCCTTCTTCGTCGCGACCGCGACCAGGCCCTGGACCGGGTAACTGGACGAGACGGTGCCGACGATCTCGGTCTGGTGCTGGGTGGCCACGTGGTACGACGCGTTCGGGTTCGGGCCGAGGTACAGGTCGATCCGGCCGGACTGCAGCGCGAGGTACGTGTCGGCGGACTGCTGGTAGTACTTGATGTTGACGGGCTTGCGGCCGGCCGCGACGTTCTGCTTGCTCCAGTCGACCAGGATCGCCTCCTGCAGCGTTCCGGAGCCGACGGCAACGGTCTTCCCGGCGACATCGGCCGGACCGGTGACCTTCAGCCCGGAGCCCTGCTTCGCCTCGAACGCGTGCAGCCCGAGCCGGTACGACGCGAAGTCGTACTTCTCCTTGCGCAGTTCGGAAACGCCGATGTTCGAGATCCCGACCTGGTACTTCCCGGAGTCGAGCCCGAGGAACAGGTTCTCCCAGCTGGTCGTCTCGATGTCGGGCTTCAGCCCGAGCACGCTCGCGACCAGGTAGGCGATGTCGATCTCGACACCGATCGGTGTCTTGTTGTCGTCGGCGGTGAAACCGAGCGGCGGTTGCCCGCCACCGGCCGACCCGTTGCCGACCACCAGCGTCCCGGAGTCCCGTACCGCGGCCGGCAGTTCGGCGGCGATCGAGTCCACCTTCGCAGAAGTGATGTGGGTCTGCGTCGCCGAGGTGTCGAACGCGATTTCCTTCGATGCGGTGGTGGTCTGCGGATCGGCGCACGCACCGAGCAGCAGGACCCCGACGGAAACCAGCAGTAGATGTCTTCTCATCAGTCGTCCTCAGCTCGTGATCGGGAGGCCGGGCGGGTTGATCTCGGACGTCTGGACCGCCTCGTTCGAGACGTTCCAGCGGGCCAGCACCTTGGCGTAGCTGCCGTCCGCGATCACCGCGTTCAGCGCGGCCTGGAACGCCTTCACCAGTCCGTCGTCCTTCTTCGTGGTCGCCGCGATCAGCCCCTGCAGCTTCGGGCCGGCGCCGGAGAACTTCCCGATCGTTTCGGTCTCGCCGGACGTCTTCACGTGATACGCGACGGACGGGTTCGGGCCGAAGTACGCGTCGATCCGCCCGGAGCTCAGCGCCAGGTAGGTGTCGGTGTTCTTCTGGAAGTACTTGATGGTTGCCGCGGGCAACCCGGCCTTGACGTTCGCCTCGTTCCAGTCGACCAGGATCTTCTCCTGGTTCGTCCCGGAGCCGACCGCGATCGTCTTCCCGGCGATGTCCTTGCCGCTGGACACCCGCCAGGTCCCACCCTTCTTCGCCTCGAACGCGATGTCGTCCTTGCGGTACGTCGCGAAGTCGTACTTCTGCTTGCGCTTCTCGGTCACCGTGATGTTCGAGAACCCGACGTCGTACTTCGCCGAGTCGAGGCCGACGAACAGGTTCTCCCAGCTCGTCACCTCGATCTCCGGCTTCAGCCCGAGCGCGCCGGCGACCAGGTACGCGATGTCGACCTCGAGGCCGATCGGGGTCTTGTTGTCGTCGGCGTAGAAGCCGAGCGGAACGCTGCCGCTGCCGAAGCCGGCGCCGACGACCAACGTCCCGCGGTCGCGGATCCCGGCCGGCAACAACGCGGCCGCCGCGTCGTTCTTCGTCGTGGTCACCCGGTCCTGCTGAGCGGACGTGTTCACACCGGTATCGGTGGAGGAGGAGGCAGTCGCCTGCGCGCCGCAACCGGCGAGCGTGAGCAACGCAAGGGAAAGGACAAGAAGCCGTTTCATCAGTCAGAGCACCTTCGAGATGAACGCGCGAGTGCGTTCGTGGACAGGGTTGTCGAGCACGTCGCGCGGTGGACCCGATTCGACGATCCGGCCGCCGTCGATGAAGACCACCGTGTCGGCGATCTCCCGGGCGAAGCCGATCTCGTGGGTGACGACGACCATCGTGGCGCCGTCCCGCGCGAGTTCCTTGATCACGTCGAGGACCTCGCCGACGAGTTCCGGGTCGAGCGCGCTGGTCGGCTCGTCGAACAACAGCACCTTCGGTTTCAGCGCCAGCGCCCGGGCGATCGCGACCCGTTGCTGCTGGCCGCCGGACAGCTGCCGCGGATACGCGTCGGCCTTGTCGCCGACGCCGACCCGTTCCAGCAACTCCCGCGCGTACGCCTCGACCTCGCCGCGCTTGCGCCGCTGCGCCGACACCGGCGCCTCGACGACGTTCTCCAGCACGGTCAGATGCGCGAACAGGTTGAACGTCTGGAACACGAACCCGACCTGCGAGCGCTGCCGGAGGATCTCCCGCTCCCGCAGTTCGTGCAGCTTGTCGCCGCGCCGCCGGTAGCCGATCAGCTCGCCGTCGATCCGGATCAGCCCGCGGTCCACCTTCTCCAGATGGTTGATCGCGCGCAGCAGCGTCGACTTCCCGGACCCGGACGGCCCGAGGATCACGGTCACGTCGCCGGCCGGTACCTCGAGGTCGATCCCCTTCAGTACTTCGAGATCGCCGAAGCTCTTGTGTACTCCGCGCACGTCGATCATCGCGTCGTCCCTCGGGCGAACCGGCGTTCCACGTAGTACTGCACGATCGACAGCAGCGTCGTCAGGACGATGTACCAGACCGTGGCGACCATCAGCAGCGGTACGACCCGGCTGTTCCGGCCGTAGATCACCTGCACCTGGTAGAAGAGCTCCGGGATCGCCATCACCGACACGATCGACGTGCCCTTGAACAGGCTGATCACCTCGTTCGCGCCGTTCGGCAGGATCGAGCGCATCGCCTGCGGCAACACGATCCGGAAGAACTGCCGCAGTTTCGGGATCCCGAGCGCGGCCGCCGCCTCGGTCTGCCCGGCGTCCACGGAGATGATTCCGCCCCGGATGATCTCCGCGGCGTACGCGGCCTGGTGCAACGCCAGCCCGAGGACGGCGGCGCCGAGCGGACCGAACAGGTTGTTCGTACTGAAGTGCACGAACTCCGGGCCGAACGGGATGCCGAGGCTGAGTTCCTTGTACAGATAGGCGATGTTGAACCAGAACAGCAGCTGCACGATCAACGGGATCGAGCGGAACGCCCAGATGTAGCCCCAGGCAACTACTTGCAGGAACGGGCTGCTGGACAGGCGCATCGAGGCCAGTACGGCGCCGAGTACGAACCCGAGAACCGTTCCGTAGACCGTCAACTGCACGGTCACCCAGAGCGCGGAGAAGATCGTCCGGGTGGCGAAGAACTGGAAGAACGTCGGCCAGTCCCAGCCCGGATTGGTCGCGAGTCCGTGGCCGAACATCGCGAGCAGGACGAGTACGGCGGCGACACCGACCCAGCGCCACGGGTGCCGGCGGGCGACGACCGGCAGCTCGGACTCGGGCAGTACCGCGGTGACAGGTGGTCCGGTCGTACCGGACGCAGGCGTGACTGAAGTAGTGGACACGATGACTCCCTGGCGGTGGGCACGCTTCGCGGGCCCTTCGGCGGCGAAGGGCAGAAATGAGGATGACGGCGCGGATCAGCGCAGACAGAGGGCGCTGGAGACCCGGAGCAGGTCGATGTGGAGGCGGTAGTACGGCGGCTTGCGCGTCATGCCCGTCCCCTCTCGTCGCTCGTGTCAGTTCAGTATGGGACGAGCTCGAAAGAATAGTAAGTGGGTCGACAAAGCTCTCAATATATGGACGGCTTATACCGGCCCGGAGGGCCTGCTCGGCGCCAAAGTTCGAGTGATCCGCGTCACGCCAGAGCCGCCTTTGTTGCCGGCCGGCGGCACGCCTGAGCATCCACCGGGCGACAGGACGCCCTCACTGAGCGTGGTCGATTTCGTTCAACTTTTCGCAACCTGTGTTTGAGGAGTTCGTGACCTCGTCGTTATGGTCGTTGAGCCGCCGGACCCCTCACCGGTGGAATCCCCTCCCCTGGAAGGCTTCTCGTGCCCAAGCACCAAGACGCGCCGAACGCAGATCGGCAGGCGTCCAGTCGTCCGGCTGCCTCGCGCCGGGTGGCCAAGCACCGTTTCTCCCGTCGCGGCTTCACCCGCCGTAATCAGCTCATCGGCCTGACCGCCGCCCTCGCGGCCGCGGCCGGCACCACCACCGTCGGCCTCAGCTCGGCCGCCTCCGGCCCGGGCACCTCGAACACCGGGACCGGCCTGAGCCCGGCCCTGGCCGACGCGCTGGTCGCCGCCCGCGTCGACCGGCGCGACCTCGGCTCCCGGGACGCGTCCCGGATCGACCTGTCGCTCGACGACGCGCAGAAGGCGGCCGCCTCGAGCGCCGCACGGCAGCGCGCCGAGAAGCTCGCCGCGAACGCGACGCTGACGCAGCGCCGGGCGCTCGCCCTGGCCGCAGCCAAGGCCACCGCCGCGAAGAAGGCCGCCGACAGCGCCAAGGCTCTCCCCGCTGCGAAGGCCGCGGCAGCTGCCGTCGCCGAGCGCGCCGCGATCGCGAAGGCCGCCGCGCCGAAGATCGTGCTGCCGACCACCGGTTACCACCTGACCGCGCGGTTCAACCAGGCCGGCGGCCGCTGGGCACACAACCACACCGGCCTCGACTTCGCGGCCCCGATCGGTACGCCGGTCCGCTCGGTGATGGCCGGCGAGGTCATCCAGGCCGACTGGGAAGGCGCGTACGGCCGCCAGGTGAAGGTCCGGCACGCCGACGGCACGGTCACGTCGTACAGCCACATGTCCGAGTTCGACGTCTCGGTCGGCGACTCGGTCCAGGCCGGCACCATGGTCGGCCGGATCGGCATCACCGGCAACACCACCGGCCCCCACGTCCACTTCGAGGTCCTCCCCAACGGCGGCGCCCCCATCGACCCCGAACCCTGGCTCCGCGACCACGGCCTGAACCCGTAAGGGCTAACGTTCCCCCGTCACTTCGAAGAGGGGGAACTCTTGAAGCTCAGAACCATCGCACCGGCCGTCACTCTCGTGGCGGCCGGTCTGATCGCCACCCAACCCGCCCAAGCCGCGCCCCAACAAACGACCGCGACCTGCTCGCTCGTCGTTCCGTCACGGCTGTCCATCGGCGCGACGAACAACAACTTCGTCGCCAAGCTCGGATCGAACTGCCCCGCGACGATCAACACCGCCGTGTGGAAGAGCACACCCGCGGCGACCACGTACCCCGAGGGACGGCTCCAGTTCCTGAACCACGCCCGCGAGGTCAGCTTCACCGTGCTCGGAGAGGTGCCGCCGATCGGCACGGTTGCCTGGAAGCCGGCCGGGGGCGCGACGGATTTCAACGGCGTCAAGGTTGCGGACCTTGCGTCGGCAACGTCGGTCTCTAGGTGCGCCTCCGTGGCCGCGCTGACCGGTGGGCGCAAGGGAAGCCGGACGGCGCTGCTCACCACCGTTTCGTACTGGCGGCCGAACAGCAGTCGCTACGTACGGTGGGCGAACAAGCAGGTGCTGATCCAGTACCAGGACATCGGTTCGACGACCTGGAAGGGACTGGCGTACGTGACCACCGACAGCGTCGGACAGGTGACGTACAACTACTCCCCGAACCGGACCCGGCGCTACCGCGTCTATGTGGCTGGTACGAGCAGCATCTGGAACGTCTTCTCGCCGGTGATCAGTCGTTAGAGGGTTTTGGCCATGTCGAGGGCGTCTATTGGGGTGCCCTCGATGAGGAATTCGGCGGGGTGGATTCCTTCTATGACGTAGCCGTGGCGTTCGTAGAGGCGGCGGGCTTTTTCGTTCACGTGGTGGACGTGGAGGCTGATCTTGCGGGCGCCGCGGCGGCGGGCCTCTTCGGTGGTCGCCTCCATCAGCGCGTTGGCGACGCCCAGGCGGCGGGCGTCCGGTGCGACGGCGATGCCGTTGATCGCGAGTACGCCGGCGCCCTCCGGGAACGGGTACTTGTCCTGCAGCCGGAGGTACCCGACCACCTTCCCGTCGTACTCCGCGACGAGGTGCGCCTCCGGTCCGGTGCGGGTGAAGAACGTGTCCGCCAGGGTCTCGCCGTACGACGGGAACCCGGACGTCGCGTCCCACGCCACCCGTTCGATCGCGAGCAGCGCCGCGTCGTCCTCCTCGACACCCTGTCGCACTGTCACCCGGTCCGCACGGCGCTCGTCACTCACCGGACCATCCTCACCCCGCAACCGGGCCAACTGCCTGCCGGGTCAGCTGTATCGAAAACGTATCGGAAACGGCAGACGGTCCGGCAACATCGGTTTCGATGGACTGGTCGGCATGCTGACCAGTCGAATCCGTCATCGCGAACGCCGGCTGAGCATCCTTCCAGGCTTCGCGATCGTTGCCGCCGTCGTCGGTCTCACAATGGCCGCCTGTTCGGCGGTCTCGGCCCAGAACGAGCCGCCGGCCACGAGTACGTCGACCGCCAAGAGCGACCGGCCCTCCAAGGGCGGCTCGAGCACCGGCGCGGCACCGACCCACAAGGGTCCGCCGAACGCGGAGGACGGCGTACTGCCTGACCACACGTCCGCGTTCGACACCGACCTGCCCGGGATCGCGAAGCTCGATCCGGCGCTGCGCAAGGCGGTCCAGGAGGCCGAGACCGCGATGCAGGCGGACGGTATCCGGATGCAGGTCACCACCGGCTGGCGGAGCAGGAAGTACCAGGAAGAGCTGCTGCAGAAGGCGATCGTCAAGTACGGCAGCAGGAAGAAGGCACTCGAGTACGTCGCCGATCCGAGCAAGTCGCACCACATCACCGGCCACGCGGTCGACATCGGCCCCACCGCCGCCGACGACTGGCTGCAGCGCAAGGGCAACCGCTACGGCCTGTGCCGGACCTACACCAACGAGATCTGGCACTTCGAACTCGCCACCACCCCGGGCGGCACCTGCCCGCCGATGACCGACCCGACGCGTTAGCGCGGTTCTTCGGGCGGGTCCGGCAACTGGGCCAGCGGGCGGTGGGACCACGCGACATCGTGCCAGTTGTCGTGTTTCCAGCCGATGTTGCGGTAGATGCCGATCGGTTCGAAGCCGAGTGACTTGTGCAGGGCTTCGCTCGCCGGGTTCGGCAGCGTTACACCCGCGATGGCGGTGCGGTAGCCGCGGGCGATCAGCCGCTCGAACAGAGCGTCGTACAGCTTGCGGCCGGCGCCGGTGCGGTGATGGGTCGGGCTGACGTAGACGCTGACCTCGCAGGACCAGCGGTACGCCGGACGCGGTTTCATCGGCCCGCCGTACGCGTACCCGACGACCCGGCCGTCGTCCTCGAGGACCAGCCAGGCGTGGGTGGCAACGGCCTTCACGATCCGCTCGGCCATCTCGGCGGTCGTCGGCGGCTCGAGTTCGAAGCTGATCGCCGTACCGGTGACATAGGGCGCGTAGATCGCCGCACAGGCCTCCGCGTCGGCGGCCGAGGCGTCTCTGATCTGAACCATGCCACGATAGTAGCCACAACTGCCGCTATAGTGGCAACGTGATTGACGATCTGTCTCGTTCCCTGGCCAGCACCGTGCAGCAGGCGCGGGTCGCGCAGGACCTGTCCGTGAACGCGCTCGCGGAACGGTCCGGGGTGTCCCGGGCGATGATCGGGAAGATCGAACGGGCCGAGGCGCAGCCCACCGCCGTACTGCTCGGGAAGCTTTCCGGCGCTCTCGGTATGACACTGTCCGAACTCGTCGCCCGCGCGGAGAACACCGGAGACCTGCTCCGCCGCGCGGCCGACCAGCCGGTCTGGACGGACCCGGTCACCGGGTACCACCGCCGCGCGGTGTCCCCGGTGACCGACAGCCCACTCGAGTTGGTGGAGGTGGAGTTGCCGCCCGGTGCGTCGGTGTCGTACCCGGCCGACGCGTACATCTTCAAGTACCAGCAACTCTGGATCCTCGACGGAAACCTCCGGTTCCACGAGGGATCGCAAGTGCACGAACTGCACGCCGGCGACTGTCTGCAACTCGGCCCACCGTCGGCGACGACCTTCCACAATCCCGGTACGGCGCCCTGCCGCTACCTGGTAGCGCTGGTCAAGGGCCGAGCCTGAAACCACTGCTCGAGCGCGGCTCGCAACTCGTCCCGCTCGGCCTCCCCGTCCTGCTCGGCGGCCCACGCGACGTACCCGTCCGGCCGGATCAACAACGCGATCGGCCGGGCGCCTTGCCCGTTCACGACCTCGACGTGGTCCGGAACATCTGTTCCCGCGAAGGCGCCGCCCGGGGTCAGGTCGACGAGCAACGGGCGGCCCGACCGCATCAGCTCGGCCAGCCGGGTCGAGTCGACCAGCAGATCCGGCGCCCAGCGACCGACCAGCGGATGCGTACCCGCGGCGTAGCGGATGTCGGCGCCGGAAATCAGTTCCGCGAGCCGCTGGACGTTTGCGGAATCCTCCAGAAACTCGCCGAACAACTGCCGCAGCGCAGTCACATCGTTGCCCGGTGCAATCAATGCGGTCTGCGCCTGGGTGTGCATCAGCACCCGTTCGGCGACCGGCCGGCGCTCGGCCTCGTACGTGTCGAGCAGCCCGCGCGGCGCCCAGCCCTGCACCTCGGCCGCCACCTTCCAGGCCAGGTTCACCACATCCTGCAGGCCGAGGTTCAGCCCCTGCCCACCGATCGCGGAGTGCACGTGGGCGGCATCGCCGACCAGCAGCACCCGTCCGGAACGGAAGCTCGAAGCCAGCCGACTGTTCCCACCGACCAGCCGGCGGAGCTGCCGAACCCCGTCACCCGTTGGCTCGACCAACGGAAGGTGGACGCCGAGCACCCGATCCGTACTGTCCTGCAGTTCCTGGAACGTCATCTCGCCGTCCGGCGGCGTGTCCCACTCGACGGTGCTGACGGCCGGCAGCCGGCCCGGGAACGGCGCCCAGACGAACATGCCACGCTCGGTGCGCTGGTGCAGGAACGGCGGCACCGCGCCGTACCCCGGGATGTGCAGCAGGCCGCCCCGGACGTACTCCGCCGGCACCTCCGCGCTTCCGGTGCGCGACACCGCCGTGTCGTTGGTGACACCCGGAAAGTCGATTCCGGCGAGTTTCCGGACCACGCTGTGCCCGCCGTCGGCACCGACCAGGTACCGGGCGCGCAGCTGGTACTCGCCGTCCGGACCGGCAAGTGTGACCGTCACACCGTCCTCGTCCTGGGTGCAGCCGAGCAGTTCGTGTCCGCGCCGAATCTCCGCGCCGAGTTCGAGCGCGCGTTCCTGTAGCACTTCCTCGATCCGCACCTGCGGCATCGGCAGCAGGTAGACCGGGTTCTCCTCGAGCAGCTCGAGCCGGAGCGGCATCGCGCCGAAGACGAAACCTGGTGCGGGCTGCGGCGTGCCTGTCGTACCGCTCAACCGCTCGTAGAGTCCGCGCCGGTCGAGCATCCGGACGACCTGGCCGACCAGGCCGTTCGCCTTCGGCACTGTGCTGCGTTCCGGCAGCTTCTCGATCACGATCGGCCGCACTCCGGCCAGCCGCAGTTCGCTCGCCAGCATCAATCCGTTCGGGCCGGCACCCGCAACGACGACATCGGTATCCATGACACCCCTCCACATTTGGGCATGACTGACCACCCCGGCGACCGCCAGGGTCAGGTTGTTCGAGTTGGTTATTCGGGGACGGGCAGGCCGGCCTCGATCTGGTCGAGCGCCGACGAGAGCAGTTCGGCGATCGATCGTGGCGGATCGGCCCGCAGCCATTCGGCGGTCACGACCGCCCGGGCCGCACCGATCACCTCGGCGACCAGCCGCGGATACAGCCCGGACGTCCCGGTCCGATCGGCGACGGCGGCGGCGAGCTCCGCGCTCGCCCGGGTGTAGGCGCGCACGATCGCGCCCTGTAGCGCGGGCTCGGTCATCATCAACCGGATCCCGGCCAGCCACTTGTCGTCCGGCGGCCGCCGTTCCCCGTGGCCTTCCTCGCCGAGGGCGTAGTGCTCCTCGATCGCGGCACGGATCGCCACCCACAACGGTTCGTCCGCTGGGCGCGCCCGCAGCGCTTCGGCGATCCGCAGGCTGCGATCGACCTCGCGCGCGGCGATCGCGTCCGCCTTGCTGTCGAAGTAGTTGCGGAACGTCCGCAGCGAGACCCCGGCCTCGGCGGCGATGTCCTCGATCCGCACGTTGCCGTACCCGCGCTCGACGGCGAGCCGGACCGCTGCCCAGCTCAACGCGATCCGCGTCTCCTGCTTCTTCCGCTCCCGCAGTCCTTCGGCCATGTCTCGAAGGTAGCAGAAATTGCCTAAAGAGCAAAGATGCCTTTTAGGCAATTTTCTGGAAGCTGGGCAGACCCCGCTGTCGCCCATGGTTGGGTAAGCACATGACGGTGTCGCCGCTGGTCTGGGTGCTGACGCTGCTGGCGATCGCCGGCCTGCTGCTGTTCGACTACTTCTTCCATGTCCGCTCGGCGCACGTACCGACACTGCGCGAGGCTGCCGTCTGGTCGGCGGTGTACGTCGGGATCGCGATCCTGTTCGGGCTCGGCACGTTGGTGCTCGGCGGGACCCAGATGGGCTCGGAGTACTTCGCCGGGTACATCACCGAGAAGGCCTTGTCGGTCGACAACCTGTTCGTGTTCTTGATCATCATGACCGGCTTCCGGGTGCCCAGGGAGAACCAGCAGAAGGTGCTGCTGGTCGGGATCGTGGTCAGCCTGATCGCCCGGGCCGCCTTCATCTTCGTCGGTTCCGCGTTGCTGCACACGTTTTCCTGGGTGTTCTACCTGTTCGGCATCGCGCTGCTGCTGACCGCCGGGAACATGCTCAAGCCGGAGACCGAGGAGTCCCACCAGGCGCAGAACCTGGTCGTCCGGCTGGCCCGCCGGGTGTTCCGGACCGCCGAGGAGTACGACGGCGACCGGCTGACGACGCGGGTCGACGGGCGCCGGATGCTGACGCCGATGCTGCTCGTGATGGTCGCGATCGGCGCCACCGACCTGATGTTCGCGCTGGACTCGATCCCGGCGATCTTCGGCCTGACGCAGAACGTGTATGTCGTGTTCACCGCGACCGCGTTCAGCCTGCTCGGTCTGCGGCAACTGTTCTTCCTGCTGGACGGGCTGCTCGACCGGCTGATCTACCTGTCGTTCGGGCTGGCCGCGATCCTGGTCTTCATCGGCGCCAAGCTGATCCTGCACGCGCTGCACGAGAACAACCTGCCGTTCGTGAACGACGGCGAACACGTCGAGGTCGGCGAGATCAGTACCGGCCTCTCGCTGGCCGTCATCCTGGTGGTGCTGCTGATCACGATCTTCGCGTCGCTGCTCAGCACCCGCGGGCGGACGCAGACCGCGATGGCCCACATCCGCCGGGACGCCACCGCGTACCTCGACCCGGAGTACACCGACGACCCGGCGGAACGGGAGCGGGTGTTCCAGCGACTGCTGCGGGCCCGCGACCACATCACCGCACTCGGCCCGAAGGCCAAGCAGCACGTACTGAACGAGGCCGATCTGATGGACCTGTGCCGCCAGGTCGGCGAGGCGCACTCCACCGCCCACGCCGACCACGTCATCCGCCCGAGCCTCTAGCCCGTCAACTGGGCGCCGCCGGACTGGCAGCCGCCTTACCCCCGCGGCAGCCAGACGCGCATGGCACCGATCTCCCGGTTCGCCCACGCGTAATACGGAACCGCCACCACCTCCACAGCCTCGCCCACAGAATCCGCCACCGCAGGCAAGAACGACCACCCAGGCTTGTGCCCTGTCCCGACACGTCCCTGGGCTCTCAGGACAGTCACCCCGTCCAGGAGATCCGTCGCCTCCGCGACAGGAGTCCCAGGTACGAGGTGCAGGTCATCGACGTTCGCGGCGTTGTCCTCCTGCTCGACCGCATACACGAGCGGCCCGCGTTCGAGCGCGACACACCCCCGTACGGCGTCGATCCGCGGATCCGCACCCACCACGCGCGGTGTCATCGGTAGGACCAGTTCGATCTCGGTCCCCTCCGCCCGCACGTATCCACCCGCGTCCACCGGACGTCCATTGAGAGTCGCACCCTCCGCCCACCCAGGAATGCGGAGATCGACAGTGGCCGGCGTTGCACTCGTGATGCGGACCGTGCCGTCCCACGGGTAGTTCGTCGCGACCGTGAGTTCGATGTCGCCGGACTTGATCACACCGGCTGCGTACTGGTGGAGCTGGATCGCGTCGTCCGTCGTGGTTGCCAGGTAGCTGTCGAGGCTGGCGAGCGTGCGCATGATGTTCGGCGGGCAGCACGCGCAGTCGAACCAGCCGCGCCGCCCGTGCGCCGGACTGCGCCCGTTGTCGGCATGCGCCGCTCCGCGCAACTGCAGCGGGTTGACGTAGAAGTATTCCGTTCCGGAAAGCGAAACCCCGGCCAGGAAACCGTTGTACAGCATGCGTTCGATCGCATCGCCGTACGCCGCCTCCCCCGTCGCGAGCAGCATCCGCCACGCCCACTGGATGCCACCGATCGCGGCACACGTCTCCGCGTACGCACGGTCCGCCGGCAGCTCGTACTCGTCACCGAACGCCTCGCCCTCCCAACGGGCACCCAGCCCGCCGGTGACGTACGTCTTGGTGGACCACATGTGGTCGAACTGCACCTTCAGCGCGTCGAGCAACTCGGCATCACCGGTCTCCAACGCGACATCGGCGGCACCCGCGGCCAGGTAGACCGCGCGGACCGAGTGGCCCTCGACGGTCGTTGCCTCGCGGACCGGAACCCGGTCGGAGAAGTACGTCGGCGAGTGCCCGTGCCGCTCGATGATCCCGTGCCCGCGGGCGTCGACGAACCACTTCGCGAGCTCCAGGTACGCCGCCGTCCCGGTCTCCCGGTACAACTCGACGAGCGCCATCTCGATCACCGGGTGGCCGTCGACGTCGACGGTCTTCCCGTCGCCGAAGGTCGCGTGCAGGTGGTCGGCGAGCTTAGTCGCGACGTCGAGCAGTGCCCGGTCGCCGGTGCAGCGGACCTGCGCGACCGCGGCCTGGATCAGGTGCCCGGCGCAGTAGTGCTCGTGGCTCCAGACGAGTTCTTGGTACCGGCCCTCGTCGCCGTAGCGGAGCTGGACGACCGAGTCGAGGTAGCCGTCCTCGCGCTGTGCGGCGGCGACCACCGCGGTCAGGTCGCGGATCCGCTTCAGCAGGTCGTCGTCTGGGTTGCGGCCGTACTCCCAGGCGGCGGCCTCGAGCCACTTGTAGACGTCCGAGTCGGCGAACACCGGGCCGATCGCCTCGCCTTCGCCGACACCGGCGGCGAGCCGGAGGTTCTGCAGGTTGCCGGCCTTCTCCAACTGGTCCTGGCCGCTGGGGATCGCGCCGGCGCCGTTCCGCGCCTGCCGCGGCGCCCAGAAACCGCCGGAGATGCGGACCTGGTCGAGTCCGAGGGGGTGCCGGCGGCCCTTCGTGGTGGCGGCGGGGCTGCGCGAGGTCATAGGGCGTATCTCCTGGGTTTAGGAAAATTCGGAACACGTTTTCCTGGATGAAGGTATGGACGAACGCGCGCCAGGTCAACCCTCATGACCACTCCCCGGAAACCCAGGAAATCAGTTGCCTCGATGGGCCCCCAGATGGTCACCCGTTGGCCCGCCGCTGGTTGCCGAACGCCGTCTAGATTGATCCAGGTGCTGCGCAAGTTCGTGATCGGCGTGGCGGTGATTGCCACGTTGGTGGCTGGGGTGGGCACCGCGCGTCTGGTCCTTCCGTGGACCGATCCCACCCGCGGCGTGCCGAAGCAACTGGCGTTCCTGCGTGCGGAGATCGAGGGCGGCGCGGATCGGAACGCACAGCAACAGTTTCCGGAGGGGTACTTCTTCCTGAACGTGCTGTACGGCCTGAGCTGGGTCCAGGTCGGCGTCGCGGACCCGGCGCGCGCCGCCGACGCGACCACCGAGGTGCGATGGGCGCTCGACCGGATCGCGTCGCCGGACGGGACCGCACCGTTCGACGCGGCGCTGCAGCCGGAGTACGGCATCTTCTACGCGGGCTGGACGAACTGGCTCCGCGGCGGGCTGGTCGCGCTCGGGCAGTCGGACGCCGCGGACCGGTCGCGGTTCACCAGCGATTCGGTCGCGATCGCCACCGCTTTCCGGACCGCGAAGTCACCGTTCCTGCCCGCGTATCCGGACCAGGCCTGGCCGGTCGACTCGGTGGTCGCGATCGCGTCGCTGCGACTGTACGACGCCGTGGTCGTGCCTCGCTTCGGGCAGGTCGCCCGGAACTGGGTGACCGCGGCCAAGTCCCGGCTCGACCCGGCGACCGGGCTGCTGCCGCACCAGGTGACGCCACAGGTGTCCGGTGCACGCGGCTCGTCGCAGGCGATGATCCAACGGTTTCTGGTCGACATCGATCCGACGTTCGCGCGGTCGCAGTACGAGATCTTCAAGGACAAGTTCGTCACCGGGCTGGGCGTTCGCGAGTACCCGAAGGGGACCGGCGGGAAGGGCGACGTGGATTCCGGGCCGCTGGTTCTCGGCATCAGTCTTTCCGCGACGGTGGTCGGGTTGGGCGCGGCGCGGGTACACCAGGATCCGTTGGCGGAGCGGCTGTCCCGGACGGGAGAACTCGTCGGGCTGCCGTTCAGTGGGCGGAAGACGAAGCGGTACCTGTTCGGCGCGGTGCCGATCGGGGACGCGTTCCTGGCCTGGTCGACGTCGGCCCGTCCCCTCGTCGCCACCGGCCAGCCGAAGCTGGACGGCTCATCGGGCTGGTCCGGCTGGTGGCGACTCCCCTGGCTCGTGGTGCTCTGGCTGCCGGCGCTACTGCTGTGGGGCGGTCTGCGCCTCAGACACCGCGGCCGACGGCGCAAACGAGCCCACTGACCCGACGTAAGGTAAGGCCGTGCAGCGGATCTCGTCGCGGAACGCCCGGTTCCAGGTTTGGCAGGCGTCCCTGACCAACCGGACCAAACGGCAGCGGTCCGGCGAGTTCCTGGTCCAGGGCGTACGGCCGATATCTGTTGCCGTGGACAACGGTTGGCCGGTCCGGACCGTCATCCACGACGCGTCCCGGCCGCTGTCGCGCTGGGCCTCGGAGCTGCTGCGGCAACTGCCGGACGTGGAGCGGGTCGCGATGGCTCCGGAGCTGCTGGCCGAGCTCGGCGAGAAGGACGACCCGGAACTGATCGCCGTCCTCGAACTGCCGCCCGACGACCTGGACCGGATCACCGTCGGCCCACAGTTCCTCGGCGTGGTGTTCGACCGGCCGACCGGCCCCGGGAACATCGGGTCGATCATCCGTTCCGCGGACGCGTTCGGCGCCGACGGGGTGATCGTGACCGGGCATGCCGCCGACGTGTACGACCCGAAGGCGGTGCGTGCGACGACGGGGTCGCTGTTCGCGGTCCCCGCCGTCCGGATGCCGTCGCATCGCGAGGTGCTCGAGTGGGTACGCCGGACGCCGGTGCTCGTGGTCGGCACCGATGAGCACGGGTCGAAAGACATCTACGACTTCGACTTCACCCAGCCCGTCCTGCTGCTGATCGGCAACGAGACGGCGGGGCTCAGTACGGCGTGGAAGGAAGCCGCCGACCAGCTCGTACGGATCCCGATCACCGGCTCGGCCAGCTCCCTGAACGCCGCGAACGCCGCAACCGCCGCCCTGTACGAGATCTCCCGGCAGCGCTCACGCCGTGCAGAGTAGTTCGCCGTGCAGGATCGAGATGAAGGCGTCCGGCGTCTCCGTCCAGGTCCGCCAGGCCTGGGAAATCGCCTCGAGTGTTTCCTCCGGTACGCCGGCCGCGCGGGCCTGGTCCGCGAGCGCTGACGAGCGGATCCGGTCCGCCCACATCCCGCCCCAGAAGGCGCGTTCCTCCGGATTCGCGAACGACCACGTCGACGTGGTGACGTCGGCCTGCTCGAAGCCCGCGGCCTGCGCCCACGACAGCAGGCGCCGGCCGGCGTCGGGCTCGCCCCGGTTGGCGCGCGCCATCCGCTGGTAGAGGTCCATCCACTCGGTCAGCTCCGGCAGCTCCGGGTACCAGACGAAGCCGTGGTAGTCGGAGTCGCGGACCGCCACGACGCCGCCGGGCTTGCAGACGCGGCGCATCTCCCGCAGCGCCTGCACCGGATCGGCCACGTGCTGCAGGACCTGGTGCGCGTGGACGACGTCGAAGGTGTCGTCGGGCAGGTCCAGCGCGTGGACGTCGCCGACGACGAACTCCACGTCGGCATCGGTGTTCTCGAAGGCTTTGCGGGTGATGTCCAGCGCGGCGGCGTTCGCCTCGAGCGCGGTGGTCCGGCCGGGCGCGACCAGCCGGGCGAGGTCGGCGGTGATGGTCCCGGGACCGGCGCCGACGTCGAGCAGCGACATCCCCGGCCGCAGCTGCGGCAGCAGGTATCCCGCCGAGTTCTCGGCCGTCCGCCAGCGGTGCGACCGCAGTACCGACTCGTGATGGCCGTGCGTGTACACGTTGTTCATCCCAGGCTCCTTTGCCCTCGCCAACGTTTTCCACGCTAGCGCAGAGTCTTGCTGAATGAGACATATCGTCTCGGTATATGAACGGACGGACATGACCGAATATGGCCAGACCCGGCCGGGGCCGGCAGGCGAACCTTGAGGTACTGCGAAACCGTCAAGGAGGAAAGTGATGCTGGCAAAGGTGTTTCCGATCAAGCTGAAGGACGGCAACCAGGCCGCCGCGGAGGCGATCGTGCAGGAGTTCGGGCCGAAGGGGCCGGGCGCCGAGGAGGGGACGCTGTCGTTCCGGGTGTACCGGGACCCGGCGACGCCGGACTACCTGTTGTTCGTCGAGCACTTCGCGGACCAGGCGGCGTACGACGCCCACACCGGGTCGGCGGCGTACCAGGAACTGATCGCGGGCCGGTTCGCCGACCTGATCGTCGAGTTCGTCGAGATCGACCACGAACTGCTGGTCAGCCTGTGAACGACCTGGCGCGGCGGCTGCGCGAACTCCACCAGCAGCCGCCGCTGGTGCTCCCGAACGCGTGGGACGCCGGCTCGGCGCGGGCGATCGAGGCCGGTGGCGCGCAGGCGATCGCGACCACGAGTGCCGGGGTCGCGTGGGCGCACGGGGTGGACGACGCCGGCGGGTTGGACCGGGCGGCGGCGGTCGCCACTGTGCGGGCGATCTGCGCTGCGGTGTCCGTGCCGGTGACGGTGGATGTCGAGGCCGGGTACGGCGATGTCGCGCGGACCGTGCGGGAGGTCGTCGAGGCGGGTGCCGCCGGGCTGAACCTCGAGGACAGTACGGCGCGGGTGCTCGACGATCCGGCGGTACACGCGGAGCGGATCCGGGTCGCTCGGGAAGCCGGCGGTGCCGAACTGGTGATCAACGCGCGGACCGACACGTACCTGTTCGGCGACAAGACCGGGACGATCGAGCGAGCGAAGGCGTACGCCGACGCGGGCGCGGACGTGCTGTTCGTACCGGGTGTCGTCGATCTGGCGACCATCGCCGAGCTGGTGAAGAACTCGCCGCTCCCCGTGAACGTGATGGTCGGGCCGGGCGCGCCAGCTGTCCGCGAACTCGCGGAGGTCGGCGTGGTCCGGATCAGTGTGGGGCCGGCGATCACCGGCGCCGCCTACGCCCTCGCAACCAGAGCCGCACAGGAGCTGCTCACGACCGGGACCTACGAGGCGTTGAGTAGTTGATACACGGTGGCGAGGGAACGCCAGGGACTGAGGTGCTCGGCGGCGGGGCGCTCGGCGGCGGTGGGGTCCGGCCGGCCTTCGCGGCCGGGCCACGCGTCGCGGGCACCCAGGCGTAGCGCGATCTCTTGGGCGGCCGCCGGGCTCGTAACGGTTTCGAGGGACCGGACGAGCTCGGCCGCATCTTCCCCCACCTCGAGCACGATGTTGCCGTTGGCAACTTCCGCGGCAAGCGGGCCGACCAGCTCGGCGGAGGTGAGCGCGTCGGGACCGGGGAAGAGGTGGGTGAGACCGTGCCCGAGGCCCGGGACCGCCGTCCCGTACACCTCGACCAGCTTGCGCAGGGCATCTGTGGCGTCCTCGGGTGGCAGCTGGTCCCGGACGACGGTTTGTACGGCGACCTCGAACGGCCCCCACGCACCGGGGATCCGGACGCCTGGCCGTGCCGCCACCAACGGGCCGAACCTCGGATCGACCGACAGCTGCGCCCGGGCGCGAATCGGCTCGCAGTCGAGGCCGACCAGCCGCGCCGCCCGGTCGACGACATGGATCACGCCCTCCCAGAACGGCAGATGCGCCCGCAGCAGCAGGTAGTCGTCCCCGCCCGGACCGATCTCCAGCAGCCCGGCCTCGCCGTCGAGCGAGATCGTCCGCCGGTACACCCCGTCATCGACGGCTTCGACCCCCGGGACCGCCCGCTCCGCGAGGAACGTACACATCGCGTCCCAGTCGTACGGCGGCGTGTACGGCAACCGCAGCACCAGACCGCCGTCGGCCACCAACCGATCGCTGCGCCGCCTGCGTTCGCGCAGTTCTCGCGGTGACGCACGGAAGATCTCCTGCATCGCCCGGTTGAACTGCCGCAGACTCCCGAACCCGGAGGCGAACGCGATCTCCGCGATCCCCAGATCGGAATCGTCCAGCAGCCTGCGCGCGAAATGCGCCCGCCGCGAGCGCGCGAACTGGTCCGGGGTCACGCCGAGGTGCTCGTGGAACATCCGGCGCAGATGCCGTGCCGACATCCCCAGCCGCGCACCGAGTGCCTCCTCGCCGGACTCGTCCAGCAATCCGGCGATGATCAACTGGACCGCCCGGCAGACCAGCTCGGGCGCTTCGTCAGCGACCGTCCCGGCTACCCGGTACGGACGGCAGCGAAGACAGGCGCGATACCCGGCGGCCTCGGCGGCCGCGGGCAGCTCGAACGTACTGACGTTCTCCGCGAGCGGCTTCGCGCCGCACCCGGGACGGCAGTAGATGCCGGTGGTCCGGACCGCCGAATAGGTCGTCACATCCAGCACGGTAACCGGGCCGACCGACAGTTTCATGACACGCGCTTTACACCGAGCACGCGCGGTCGCGGCTAAGGTACGGCGAGTGCAGTCGAAACCTATGCTGGTCGTGGTGAGTGGTCCGCCTGGGACGGGAAAGACGACGCTGGCGCACCGGATCGCGACCGCGATCGGCTGCCCGGCGATCTGCCGGGACGAGATCAAGGAGGGCATGGCGCACGCCACGCCCGACTTCGTCCCGGGGCCCGGCGATCCGCTGACGATGCGGACGTTGTCGACGTTCTTCGACGTGATCGGCCTGCTGGTCGGGCGCGGTACGACGGTGGTCGCGGAGGCGGCGTTCCAGGACCGGTTGTGGACACCGGGACTGAGCCCGCTGCTCGGTCGCGCCGACCTGCGGATCGTGCACTGTACGACCTCCGCCGAGGTCGCGCTCGAGCGGATCACAGCCCGTTCCGGCGCCGACCCGCGACGGGCGGCGCACGAGGACGCGCAGATCAGTCCCGAGGCACGCGTCCGTACCCACAACGCCTTCCAGCCGGTGGATCTGCCGGTTCCTTCGCTCGTGCTGGACACGACCACCGAGCCGTCGTTGGAGAAGGTCCTGGCATTCTTGTCCCGCTGACGATTGGAAGGGGACGGGCATGCTGGAGGGGTTGACCACGGCGCATCTGGCCGACGCGTGCGTACGGGCCGGGGTGCCGGTACGCACGGTGTCGTTGACGGCGGTCGTCGGCGAGCGGGTCGCGGGGCGGGTACTGCCGGCGCAACATGTGGGCAGTGTGGACGTTTTCCTGGAGGCGTTCGAGTCCGCGACCGAGGGCGACGTACTCGTGGTGGACAACGGTGGCCGGCGGGACGAGGCGTGCGTCGGAGACCTGGCGGCGTTGGAGGCCGCCGGCGCGGGCGTTGCCGGGATCGTGATCTGGGGGTTGCACCGCGACACCGCCGACATCGCCGCGATCGGGTTGCCGGTGTTCAGCCTCGGCGCGTTGCCGACCGGGCCGTTGCGGCTCGACCCGCAGCCGGCCGATGCGTTGTCGAGGGCAACTATCGGCGAGTGGACGGTGACCCGGGACGACGTCGTACTCGCGGACGCCGACGGGGCGATCTTCGTACCGGCCGATCGCGTGGACGAGCTGCAGGCGCTGGCGGAGTCGATCCGGGACACCGAGCACCAGCAGGCCGCACAGATCCGCAACGGCCGCTCGTTGCGCGACCAGGTGAGCTTCGCGCAGTACTTGGCAAACCGGGCGGCCGATCCGTCGTTGACGTTCCGCCAACACCTGCGCGCGATACGCGCAGCGATCGAGGAGTGAGCTCAGCTGATTGCGGCGCGGATCGCTGGGACGACCTCCTGGGACCAGCGGGTTAGTTGGGTTTCGTAGGGGGTGGTGCCTCGGGGGAAGAGGGTGAAGCCGGTGGCGTTGTGGTTCAGGATGGCATCGGTCAGTTCCTCGATCCACTGGGACGGGGAGCCGCCGAGCCAGCGGCCTTCAGGGTCGCGGGGCTGGCGGAGTGGGGTCTCGGTGATCTCGCCGGGGAAGTTGTAGATGGTGCCGACGTCGGAGGGTTTGCGGCCGACGGACAGCGCCGCCTCGTCGATGATCGGGCGCGACCAGCGGTAGCGGTCGCTGAGCCAGTCGGCGGCGTGGCCGGGGATCCAGCCGTCGGCGTTCCGGCCGGTGGCGGCGAGGGACTTCGGGCCGTTCGAGCCGGTCCAGATCAGCGGGGCGGGTACGGCGGCGGGGCGGAGGTTGCCGATCGGGTAGTGCTTGGACGGGACCGGCGTACCGCCGGCGGACATCGCATGCACCAGCTGCATGGCTTCCTCGAACGCCTCGACCGCTTCGGCCGGGCGGAGTTCCGGGACGCCCATCGTGGTGATCCGGTCCCAGGCGCCACCGGCTCCGAGACCCAGCACGAACCGCCCGCCGGACAGCGCCGACAACGAGGTCGCCGTACGGGCGAGGACGGGGGCGGGGCGCAGCGGCAGGTTCGTGACGTTGACGAACGCCGACAACCGCTCGGTACGTCCGAGCAGGAAGGCGATCGCGGCGTACCCGTCGAGCATGTCGGGCACGTACGGGTGGTCGGCGAGGCTGACGTGATCGAGGCCGTCGCGGTCCGCCTGCTGCGCGAGCCGCACGATCGTGGCCACGTCGCGGACCGAGTCCGGCGATCCGTATCCGAACCGGACGTTCATGTCGACTCCTTCAGATAGTTCGCTGTTCTAACTAGTTGTACCACGAACTATTAGTTCAGCGGACTATCATGGGCTCATGGTGACGACGACGGCTGCCCGGGACACCGACCTCGCGAGCGCGCTGGTGCAGGCGATGCACCGGTTGCAGGACATCCACGCCGAAACCAGCCGCCCGCTCGGCCTCACCCCGCAGCAGGCGCACCTGCTCTGCGTCCTGATCGCCGGACCGCAGGGCATGACCGACCTGAGCGGGATCTTGAGCATCGAACGCTCGAGCCTCACCAGCATGGTCGACCGCCTCGAACGCCGCTCCCTCGTCGCCCGCATCCCCAGCCCCGGCGACCGCCGCGCCTGCCGGATCGAGCTCACCCCCGACGGCCTCACCCTCGCCCACCAGGCTCACGACGCCGTGGTCGACCGCATCAACACCCTGACCGCCCACCTCCCGGCCACCACCCGCCGAGCCGTCACCACCGCCCTGCAATCCATCACCGACTGAGTCAGTTGATGTCGAACTCGTTGCCTTCGGGGTCTTTCATACCGACGGCGTAGTGGTCGAGGCCTTCCTCGAAGGGGCCGGTGATGGTTGCGCCGAGGGCGGCGAGTCTGGATGCTTCCGCGTCGACCCGGTGGATTCGGAGCTCCAGCGGGTCCGTCCAGGCGCCGCTGGCGTGGAGGTCGAGGTGCAGGCGGTTCTTGACGACCTTGGTTTCGGGGACGGCGTGGAACCAGATGTCCGGGCCGTGGCCGTCCGGGTCGCTGATCCGGTCCGCACCGGCGATCAGGTCCTCCTCCGGCACTCCCAACCGGCGGTAGAAGTCGTTCCAGGTGGCGAAGCCGCTCGGGGCGGGCGCGAGCTCGTAGCGCAGGGCGGCGGCCCAGAACCGGGCGAGCGGCTCCGGGTCGGCACAATCGATCACCAACTGGAACCGCGCGGCCATCTGCGTCTCCTTCGCGCCCGTCGACAGTCTCCATCAGTGTTGCTGCGGCCTCCGACAGTTCTCGGTCAGCCGCGGCGTGGGCGGGTCAGGGTGAACGACTCGAACTCGCGCAGGTCGCTGCCCAGCACGTCGTAGTACTTGACCTCGATCGTGGTGTGGCCGCCGGGCCGGCCTGGGTCGACGGTGAACGCCGCGAAGCCCCACGGGTGGGCGGCGTTGCGGCTGGCCGACCAAGGAGCCGGTTCCTTGACGTAGACCGGCGGACGTTTCCCGGTCACCGGATCCGGCGCGCCGACCGACGTGATCACCCGACAGGCCGGCGGGTCGAAGAGCACTCCGTTCGAGCCGACCGACGTACCGCCGCCACCGATCACCATATGGACCGTGCCCTTGGACGTGTCGACGAGATCGGTACGGGTCGCGGCCGGGATCGGCGTCAGCGTCGGGTTCGGCTGCTGCCCGCGGATCGGGTGCGACCGTTCGTAGTGGTGCTCGTGCCCGCAGACCACCAGGTCGACGCCGTACTCGTCGAACAGCGGCACCCACTCCTGCCGGATGCCGAGGTCCGCGCCGTTCGCCTGGTCGGCGCTGCTCACCACGACCTGGTGCATGCAGACCACGATCCAGTCGATGTCGCGGCTCGCCCGCGTCGCCTTGAGTTCCTTCTCCAGCCACGCCTTCTGGGCACCGTCGGAGTACCCGCGGACGTAACTGTTTCCACCGTCCTGGTAGCAGACGTCGTCGTTGGCCAGGCTGATCACCCGCACCGAGCCGACCGTGAACGCGTACCAGAGCCCGCGCGTCACATCGGTCTGCCCGACCTGTCGGGGCAGCGCGAAGTACGTCTGGTACGCCTCGTACCCGATCGGGCCGTTCCCGAGTTCGTTCTCGTGGTTGCCGGCCGACGGCATCCACGGGCGGTTCCGCGCGCTGCGGCTGTTGTTCTCCCAGAAGTCGTTCCACGTCCGGACCCGGTCGTCGGCCAGGTTCGCGTAGCAGAGGTCCCCATTGAACAGGTGGAACAGCGGACGCACCCGCTCCACGCCGGCGGTCACGTCACCGGCCGCGGGCGAACCGAGGTTGTCGTTCACGTACGGCGGGTTCGGAATCGTCACGCCCGCGGGCGGAACGTACCGCTTGCCGAGCGTCGGCGTGCCCTGGTCCCCGAAGCTCGTGAAGGTGAAGGCGGAACGACCTCTCGGCGCCGTTCGGAACGTTCCGAAAACGGTTTCCGCACCGTCGTGGACGGCGGCGTACACGTACTCACCGGCCGGCCGGAGCCGGCTGATCCGCGCGTGCTGGACGTACACGACCTGCCCCGACTTGGCGTCGGTGTAGCTCGTGGAAGCAGCCGACACGGTCCGCTCGAACTCCCCGTCCGGCGATCCGAGCAGTACGCGCGGCCGCCGTACCGGCAGGCGGGTGTGCCAGGAGACCACGACCTCCGTCGACGCGTCGGCGCCGAACTGCAGGTGCAGCCCGCCGACCCGCGGCGTGGTCACCGGGTCAGCAGCAACCTGGACCTCAGGTGCGGCCGATGCGGTACCCGTGGTGGCGAGCAGCGACCCGCCGGCGACGACCGTTGCAGACGCGAGAAACCCACGCCGTGAGAAGTGCGACTCGAACAGCTCTTCGTCATCGATCACACCTCCACGCTGGGCGCCGGAGGTGACGCCCAAGCCAACTCGCTACCGCCTGCCGCCGAACTCCCAGGGATGTACTTCGGCGTCGTCGGCCTCCAGCAGCGCCGCCGCGGCCGCGGCCGACGTTGCCTCCACCAGTCCGGCTCGGCCGACGTGACGCGAGCCGTCGTACAGATCGCCGTACAGGATCAGGTGTTCCGACGACAGCGGCCGCGCGGCGTCCTTCGTCAGCACGAGGAAACGCTCGTACGAGTCGACCGCCGCCGCGAACTCCCACATCGTCCGGCCCGACAGGTTCTCGAACCGGTACACCTCGACGGACGCGAACGCCCCGCCGAGGTAGTACGGATCGTCGTACACGAACCGCTGCATCGCCTCCGCCGACGGCAGGTCGACGATGTGCACACTGCCCGTGGGGCCGTCGCGATCCGGCGTGAGGGTCGGACCGCGGGCGATCAGCTCCGCGGCGTACCCGTCCATGAAGGCCCAGTGTTCCTCGGTCAACCGAGCCTTCACGTCTTCGCCGGCCCGGTCGCGGCCGTACACGAAATACTGCGTCACGAGGCCAGGTGCAGCCGCAGGATCGTGTCGTAGTCGACGACCTCGACGCCGGGAGCCGGTGTCACGATTTCCTGCGACGGGACGATCAGCAGCAGCCGCGGGTCGGTGACCTCGACGTCGTACTTCGACTTCACCTGCGAGCGGTTGTCCGCGGTCTTCAGGTAGTCGGCGTACGTCGCCAGCTCGGCAGCGCTTTCCTGCACCGGCAGGCGGAACACCCGGCGCCGCTTCTTACCGTTGGTGGTGTCAACGACCGGGAGCTCGAGCCGCCCGATGACGTGGCTGCCGTCGGCACGCTCGAGGATGAAGTCCGGGTGCAGGTCGCCGAGCGCCGGCTCGCGGACCAGCTTGGTCGCGCCGAACGCGGACAGCAGGATCTCCTCGTGCTTGTCCAGGAACTCCTCGACGGTCGAGTCCTGCAGACCGTGCGCGAGGTACGTGCTCTCGAACGGGTCGGCCTTCAGTACGGCCGGGTCGATCGGCAGGCTGAGCGTACCGATCGGGTCGAGGTGCGGGCGGGCGTTCGAGTACGACTGCAGGAAGTCGAGGTACTTGTCGGCCGGCTCGGAGCGGTGGATCGCGATCGCGAAGTTCACCCAGTGCGCCCGCAGCGAGTCGCCCGCGGTGTGCACGAGCAGGGTCCGGTCGAACGTCGAATAGTTGCCCGGCGCGAACTGCAACAGCTCCTCGCCCGGCCCGACGAACTCGTCGCCGATCAGGTTCGCGGCGGCCGGGAACCGCTCCGTCAGCGCCTGCCGCCCGGCGGTCGTCGCGATCGTCGCGTCCTTGAACAGGTTCTCGCCCGGCAGCGTCATCACCGCGGTGCCGTCGCCGACGCCGAAGTACTCCTCGACGCTGCCCAGCTTCTGCCGCCGGACCTCCAGCGTCCGGTACTCACGGCTCAACCCGACGAGCTCGAGGATGTTCCAGTCCGGCGTCTCGGTCAGCACCATCATCCGCGGGAACAGCATCGGCCCCGGCAGCTCCGTGCGGTGGCTGACCGGCAGATGCCCGGCAACCCCCTTCAGGTGCTCCCCCCAGAACTGACCGTTCACCTTCACGAACTCGGTGGGTTTCATCGTTCTCCTCGCTTGAACACGCCCGGACAGTCCGGCTCAGTTTCCAACTCCCGCCCGATCCGACCCTATTCCCCAGCGGCGGCACCCGCCCCCGACGGGGGCGGGTGTCCGCGGTCAGCGCTTGACGGTGATGCTGGCCGAGGTAGTGATCGGCGCGAGCGACGCGTCGCCGGTGTACGGGCGCATCGAGTCGTTGGTGACCGAGATCGTCACCTTGCCCGGCCGGAGGCCGGTCAGCGTCCGGGTTGCCGGGTCGAAGGCCGCGATCTTCCCGGACCGCCGCGCCTGGTCCACGGATCCGATCGCGACGTTCGGCGAAGAGGTCCAGTGCACCGACATCGGGTACCGCAGCGGCACGACGCGGGTCCCGGCGCCGACGCCCTCCGGCTGGACGATGCTGCCGTTCACCTGCGTCGACTCGCCGACGGACACCGCGACCGGAGCGTCGAGGGTGATCGACTGCGCGAATGCCCGTACGTCGGCCTCGAGCCACTGCTGGCCGGCGTTGCGCTGGGCGTCGACGGACCAGTCGACCCAGCCGGTGAAACCGCCGCGGTCCGGCGTACCGTACGGGTCCTTCCCGGACGACGGGAGGACCGTGTACGGCACACCTTCGACCCGGTGCACGTTCGCGACCTGCGCGTGCGAGCCGACCATCGCGGCACCCTTGCCGGTGCCGTTGCGGAAGTTCGTCAGCAGCTTCTCGACCAACGCGACCTCGTCCCGATCGCCGAGCTGACTCGACTTCGTCTCCTCGGGGTCGTCGACCGGGTGATGCGCGAACACCATCACGTTGTGGATCGAGCGATCCTTGGCGGCGCTGTCGAGGGCCTGTTTCAGCATCGGCAGCTGCGCCCACGCCGACGTACGCAACGTACCGAGCGAGCTCGCGAGCAGGACGAAACGCGTGCCCTTGTGGTCGAACGTCCGGTACGGCTGCCCGAACTCGTTCGTGAAGTTGGTCAGGTCCGACTGGGTGTTGTTGAGGCCGTACGACTCGTGGTTGCCCGGCACGTAGTAGCACGGGACCGTGTTGCCTGTCGGCGTACTGTTCGGTGCCGGCTCCTTGCCGACCGGAATCAGGTCGCAGCCCGCGTCGGTCAGTACCTTCCGGGCGAGCGACAGGTCCTGTGGCAGGCCGCGGTCGGTGATGTCGCCGTTCAGTACGACGAGGTCCGGGCGGGTCTTGCCGATCCGCGCGATGGCGGCCGTCGCGACCTGCGCGAGCGAGGGGTTGTCGGCCGTGAACTGGACGTCGGACAGGGTCGCGAACTTGAACGTACCGGTGTTCAGCGTGCCGTCGGCCGAGACCAGCGGGTCGGCGACCAGGTCGGGCTGCTTCGGCAGGTCGATCGAGGTCGGTACGTCGGCCTCGAACCGGTCCAGTACGAACGTACCCGCCTTCTGCTGCGCGACCGCGGTGTTGATGCCTTGGTACGAGGAGATCGACACCGGGTAGACCGTGTTCGCCGGGAGCGTCCAGGTGATGTTCTGGTAGTCGGGGCCGGCCTTCAACCCGGTCCCGTACAGACCGAGAGACTTGCCGTTGCCGTCGAAGAGGCCGACGTAGTCGAGACCGCTCGGCACGTCGATGCTCGACTTGATCCGCAGCCTCAGGCGGAGCGGCTGACCCGGTACCTGAATGCGGTTCGCGGCGCCGTTCGCGGAGATGCCGACGTTCCGCATCGCGGGGAAGTCGATGCGCAGGCCGTCCGGGTCGACCGACCGGGTGGTGGCCGCGGTGCTGTTGTTGTTCCAGCGGGCGAGGACGTCGTCGTCGAAGTCGTACACGATCTTCGTCTCGACGCCGACCGTGATCGGCAGCTTCACCTGCTGCCCGGCGGCACTGATGGTGAGGATCGTGCCGGCATTGCTGAGCGGGGTGATCTTGAGCTTGCCGTCGGCCGGCTGTACGTCGACGACGGCGTGGTCGTAATCGAGCTTGAGGTCACGCGGGTCGATCGGGGCGGTGTAGCCCTGGCCGTCGCGTCCGGTGACCGCGAGGCTGACCGCGTTCGCCGCGGTTGCCTCGGGGATACTTAGGCGCTCGGAGGAGGGCTCGAGGCTCTTCAGCGGCCCGAGTACGTCGACGCGTTGCGTGGCGCGTACGGGTCCCGCTTGGGCGGAAACCGTCAGCGAGCGGCTGCCGGCGGTCAGCGTACCGTCCTTGATGACCCCGCCTGTCGCCTTCCACACAAGGCGTTTCGGGGTGACCGGGGTCAGGTGGTCGTCGACCGCCTTCGCTGTCAGCACGCGGTGCATACCCGGGAAGACCTTCAACCCGCCGTTGATCAGCAGCTGGTGGACCTTGCCGTCGCCCTTGCTGACGAAGACGCCGACGCCGTTCGGGTCGTTGCGTTCCTGCCCGTCGGACGGGTTGTTGCGGACCGTCGTACCGTCCTCGCCGAGACTGCGCGCGACCATCGTGGTCGAGCCGCCGCCGTCCAGGTTGACGGCGGTCTGGACGCCGCGGTCGGCCAGGTCCTGCGCCTCCCGGTCGATGCCGACGCCACCCTTACCGGTGCCGCCCGGTCCGTCCCAGGTCGCGAGTACGAGCGTCCGGCCGCCGTCCTTGAAGCCGAGCGCGGTCCGCGGCGCGATCGACGGGTCGAGGCCCGGTACGACCTTGCCGTCCTTGACGATCGTGCCGCCCTGACCGAGCGCGAACTTCATCGACTTCGCCAGGTCGTTCGCGAGCTCGTAGTGCAATGCGACGGCGTCGCCCGGCTGCAGCGCGCGGAGCGCCGTCGCGGCCGCGTCCCGCCCGACCAGGTAGAAACCATCGGCCGGGATCGGACCCGCGCCCGCCGCGGACGGGTTCACCGAGACGACCTTGCCCTGCTGTACGAGTACCTCGGCGACGTCGGCGTTCGCGAAACCGCGGGCCCGGCTGTACTCGCCCCAGGTCGGCGTGTACGCGACCAGCCCGTTGGCCGGTACGCCTCCACCGTTGGCGGCGTTGATCGTGAGCACCTTGTGATCGGTACCGGAAAAGGTGGCCGTCGAGTCGACGGCGAGGTCCACCAGCTGGGCGATCCCGTCCTTGCTGACGCCGACGTGCTGCCGGCCGCTCGCATCGGCGGTCTTCAGCAGTTGGCCGTTCTGCACCTCACCACCGAGCGCGGCGTTGCTGTTCCCGATGTCGAAGAACTCGCCGTTCACCCCGGCGACGGCGCCGGCCTTGTTGGCCGCCGTACTCAGCGGACCGCCCGAGGCCACCGGGCCGGACGTCAGCAGGTCCGTACTGACCGCCTTGTCCGCGAGGTTGACGGTCAGGTACTGCGCGTCGACCCAGCCGCGCTGGTCAACGCTCTTCACGTGGTTGAGGGAGATCCCGGGACCGACCTGCTCGGTCGTGTCGACCAGCGCGAGGTGGTCGTCGGCGTACCCGAGCGCCGGCACCGACCACAGGACTGCCGCGGCGGCGGCCGCGGCGATCCCGGACGTCAGAGATTTCATCGTCGACCTGTGCTTTCTGAACGAACCGGACCGGGCAGGACCTGCCGGCCGCGCCGCGTCTCGAGGCGGCGCAACCACTGACTCGACAAGATTCCGGTAAACCACTGACGACAACGTCCCGTCATTGCGTGGACGTTTTACATCCAGTTTGTTTAAGTTAGGCTGCCCTAACCAATCTCGGATCGATCGGAGTTCTGTGCGGCTCGCCGGCTGGGTGCTTGTGACGACCGAATCCGAACGCCTGCTGTCCACACCTGGCCTGCTGGCTCTGGACACGCGGGTCCGCCCCGAGGGCAACGGCGTCTACACCCTCGACGACACCGTCCGCCTGATCAAACAGGTCGGCCCGACCCGTCCGGGGGTCGAGGTGGAGTACTCCCTCGACCCGTCGACGGTGGTGCTGAAGCTCTCCGACCGCCTCCCCGAGTCCGAGGTCGCCCCGGTTCTGGCCCGAGCCTTGGCCGAAGCCACCGCCGCCCTCGATCGACCCGCCGGCGACGAGCCCGTCTTCGGCCCGGCCGGTCGGGACGACGACCGGGTCTTCAGCCCGGCCGGCAGGCCCGAGGTGGACGCCGTACAACGCCCCGCCGACGCCGGACTCCGCGCCGAGCTCCGCCAACGCGGCCAACGTGTGGGCCAGGCCAAGAAGATCCGTGCCCTCGCGCTGACGATGGGCGTGGCCGACGGTCAACCGAACGCCGAACTCCTCCGCACCCTGCTCACCGCGGACGAACGCGCCATCCTCGCCGCCGCCGACCCGTCCAGCCGGCCACTCGACGAGCGCGTGGATCAGCAGGGCTACCTGGCCAGGGCCCTCGGCGGCTCCGGCGTGTCGTCCGCGGTCATCGGTACGGCGGCCGCTGTCTTCACCGGCAACCCGCTCACCGGGCTCGGCATCACCGTCCCGACAGTCGTCAACGCCGCCGTCGGCTCGTTCACCGAACGCCGCCTCGACCGCGAGCGGGCCGTCGGCCGCAAACCGGCGTACAACGCCGAACGGGTCCAGCGCGACCACGACCACCCCGGCCTCCGCGCCCTGCTGGACGGCGCCTCGGACGCACCCCCTCCGCGGGAAAAGATGCCAATGGCAACCGCCTGGCGCAACTACCTGCGCCGCCACGCCGTACCGACCCTCGCCACCGCCGCGGTGGCCGGTCTGCTGACCCCGCTGGGCGTGCCCGCGCTCTCGACCGCGATGGTGATCGCCTCCTCAGCCCTCGCCAAGTCGTTGGCGGATCGCCTTGTGGACAAGAAGAAACTCGAGTTCCGCCTCCGCCGGATCGACGCCACCGAACGCCTCCGGCTGTCCGACCCGGCCCTCTACACCAACCAGCTGGCCACCGAACTGGCCGCGCTGCAAACCCGCTTCGCCCGAGCCGTGAACGCGCTCGCGCCGACGCCGGCTCCGCCGGACGTACCAGGCTCACCGCCGTTCACCGTCAGCCTCGCCGCCCAACTGATCGAGAACGTCTCCGGCACAGCACGCCGCGCCCTACTGGGCGGCCGCACCGCGGATAGCGGTCCACTGCAAACCGCCCTCTCCGCGGCAGGCCCCGGCCTGCTCGGCGCGATCACCGGCGCGATGGGCGACAAGTACTTCCTGAACCGCGACGAACCGGCCCGCGACGCCTCCAAACAATGGTCCCGAACCCACCAGGAAGCAGCCCAAGCCGCAGCCCTGGCCGAAACCGTCGAACCCCGCCTGAAAGCCTTCCGGGACCTGGCCGACCACCTGGAACAGCTGGCAGGCCTCCCCACCGAAGCCACGGCGCTCCCCCAGGCAACGACCCCACCCACGACGCCCCGCCCCGCTGCCAGAGCTCCCCTCTCCGCGTACGCCGTACAAGCAGCCGCAGGCTCGCTGGGCGCAGTAGCAGGTGCCTTCGGCCTGGACCAACTAATCGACATCCCCACCCAAGCTCTAGTACTGACCACCGCCGGCGCCGCAGGCTCCCTGACCGCCACCCCCACCGCCCGCTACCTCTTCCGCCGCCGCGAACTAGGCGTACACGAGGCCCTGGAAACCAATAAGGCAGTCCGCTCGATCAACCAGTCAGAGCTTCTGGAGGCCCGGGCCATCACCCGCTACCTGATGACCCGGCTAACGCTCCAGGCCGAGTCAGCCCTGTCCCAACCACCACCCACCATCCAGACCGCCGCCACTCAAGCCCTGCGAGCCCTTGCTGCCGAACCCCCGGGGAAGCCGCTCCTGGCCGAACGGCTGATCGCCCTGGAACACCTGACCCACACAGCCAACGCCCTGGACCACCACACGCACCACGGCACCCCCGACTCCCAGGCCCATCTACAAGCCCGACTCACCCAGGCCCTGGAAAAGGCCCACCAACTCTGGCGAGACGCAGGCGTCCCGATTGTCCTCCCGCTGAGTCCCGCCCTGGACGACGACCTCGAACACCTCCGCCGCCTCCTCGCCACTTCACACTCCGCCGCGCCCACCAAACAGACCCAGGCTCCACGCGCCACCCGCCCCAAGCCCGAACGAGGACTCGCACCGGGCGGCGACTAGGCCGTACTGAACTGCCCGCCGCGGGGTACGGGGTAGGACGTGATCGACGGTTTCGAAGAGTTCGACGTACAGGTTCCCGGCGCATCGATCCACGGCCGCCGCGGCGGCAGCGGTCCCCCGGTGCTACTCCTCCACGGCTTCCCGGAGTCACACGTCATGTGGCACCGGGTCGCGCCGGCGCTGGCAGCCGAGTACAGCGTGATCGCCACAGACCTGAGCGGCTTCGGCGACAGCACCTCCACCGGCGAGTACTCGATGCGTGCGCTCGCCCAGCACCAGGTCGAGGTGATGAGGACGCTGGGGTACGACACCTTCGCCGTCGTCGGCCACGACCGCGGCGCCCGGTGCGCGTACCGAATGGCCCTCGACCACCCCGAGACGGTGACGCAGCTCGCCGTACTCGACATCGTCCCGACTGTGGAAGCGTTCGACCGAGCGGACAAGAACTTCGCCCTCGGCTACTGGGTCTGGTCGTTCCTGACCGCCCCGATCGCAGAAACCCTGATCGCCGGCGCCCCGGACGAGTTCGTCAACCACCTACTCGACACCTGGGCGGCCGACGACGCGTTCCCACCCGAGATCCGGGCCGAGTACGTACGCCACTTCCGCGATCCCGCCACCGTGCACGCCATCTGCGAGGAGTACCGCGCAGCCGCAACCACGGACTGCACCCACGACGCCGCCGACCGCGGAGTCAAACGAATCACCTGCCCCGTCCTCGCCCTCTGGGACCCCTCCGGCGCCGTCGCCCACTGGTACGGCAACCCCCTAGACATCTGGCGCCAATGGGCCGACAACGTCTCCGGCACCACTGTGAACGCCGGCCACTTCATGGCCGAGGAAGCCCCAGCCGAGACCCTCGAGCACCTACTCCCATTCCTCCGCGACGCCTGACCGCGGCCGCTGTCACTCGTCCTGCCTCAGTCCTGGCGAACTTTCGACGTGTACAGGACGAACTCAAGCAGAAGCTCACGAACTGTGTTGACGTACTTCCTGCGCACAGCGCCTTCCAAGGCACACGCCGCCTCGTGCCATGAGAGCGCGCGGACGACCGGGGCAACACACTGTGCGAGTTCAAACGCGCGTTCGAGCGCCCGTGGACTTGCCACCTCCGCCCACGATCCCAAATATTCCTGCAGTAAGGCCATCATGGCGGGGCTGAACGAGTATTCCGGAAGTCCGAGCGAGATTTCTATGCTGACAAAAAGTGTTCGAAGCGAAACGAAGGGGTGCGTGACTGCGATATCACCCCAATCGATGAACTTTACTTGCCCCGCCCCGAGCAGAACATTTCCATCGTGCAGGTCGCCATGATCAATTGACTCGGGTATCCCGATGGCCGCCAACTCGTCACAGGTCCGCGAAAGCGTCACCAGCGCGGCCTCGATGTGGCCACGGTCGTCGGGCGTAAGACGACGCGATTCACCGCATCGCCAGAATGCGGCGTCATCCATCAGCTCGGTAAGCAACGCCGGCAACCGCGCCAACCGCCGGTCAGGAACACCCATCTCCAAGAGCGCTCCGACGTGATCGGCCACATCGCGCTGAATCCTTGAGTAGTGGGACATGATCCCGCTCCACAGTGTCGCGTCCTTCGTCGGGCGAATACGCTCGCGTAGCCTTTCGCCCGCGTCGACCATGAGCAACCAGCCACGCTCGACGTCGGCACCAATCAATTCCGGCATGTTCTGGGGAAGCCGACGACCGAGCGCGAGCGTGCCCACTACTTCTCGTACGCCGGTGGCTTTGAAGAACACGGGCTGCTTGTCGGTCTCGATCCGCAGGACCGTCGACCAGGGCCCGACACCGAGAATCTCAATCCTCCCGGAGACGGCGAGATCCACCGCCGCTACCTCGTGCTGAATCCACTCGAGGACGCTTCCGGTCCGCCCGATACCGCACCAGGCGGACTTCCGTACGGGCGACACCAATCAGTCGCGCGCAAGCGGCAGCCGCGCCTGGACACGGATGCTGATCGACGAATTCTTGTAGCCGAGGAGTTCGTTCAAACTGCGCATGTCGTCGTTGCCGGTCTGCGTCCAGGTGTAGATGGATTTCACACCGTGCGCTGCCGCCCAGGCGAGCGTCTTCCGCTTCAGGGCTGTCGCGATGCCGCGGCCACGGAATTCACGACGGACCGCCGTATATCCGTTCTCCGCACGATCGGGATGGTCGGTATCGAGCTTGAGTGACGCCACGCCGACGACCTGATCGTCGACCAAGGCGACGAACGATGCCTCCGGCGCGTTGATCCAATCCCGATTCCACTGTTCGAGCGACACCTCCAACGCGGAGGTCAGCGCCAGGTCGGAGAAGGTTCCGTAGACCCGGTGATACGCCTCCGGCCAGAGCTCGGGGCGCTCCGCGACGGTGACGATCGTGACCCCGGCCGGAGTTTCCGGATCGAGTTCCGTACCGACCTCACGAATCTGCTCGATCTCACGATCAACTTCAGCGAAGCCAAAACGCTCGGCGAATGGCATGAGGTCTGGATCGTCGATGCCCGTCGACACCACAGTGTGCCCGCGGGTCCGACTGTGTTCGACGAGAGACCATAGCAACGCAGTTCCAACTCCTCGGCGCCTGGCGCCTGGAACGACTCGCGGACAGACGAAGCCGACCCCCGCGAGATCGGAGTCGTCCGCAATTCCGGAGCCGACAACCTGTCCGTCTTGCTCCGCAATCAGGAGGAGCCTGCCTGGATGTTCCATGGCCCGCATCTCGGATACGGTCGCGGCGCGCTCGCCGGGAGCGACCGTCATCCGAACCTCGCGCCACTGCTCGAGATCGTCATTGGACTCGGCGGTCCGGATCGAGATCGTCCCGCTGTCGTTCATTTCCCACTCATCTCTACCCGAGGCAACTCGAGCCGTTCAGCCTCATGCACGCAGCCACCATCACAGCACGCATCGCTGAAGCGCCGCAGAACCAGACCTGATGCGGCTCGCCCGGCCGGTGCGGTGTCAGTCTTGCTTCAGCGGCCGATGAAGCAAGCAGCGACAATCGCTTCATGAAGGATCGGATGCAACCAACGCAGGACCTGGCCGGACCGCAGCACGTCGCCGAATTGTTCCGGCTGGGACGCCGGCACGAGATGCGACACGAGCTCGTCCCTGCCCGTCGGTTCTTTGAGCAGGCCATGGCTGCGGCCAAGGCGGGCGGGCGGACCGAGATGGTGATGGAGGTCCATGCGTTCCTCGGTATCGTCAGTCTCAAAGAGAACAACCTTGGGTCGGCGCGTATTCACCTGGAGACCGCCCTCGCCATGGCAATCGCAGCGGAGAACGCTCAGCTCGAGGCGTACACCCGGCAGGAAACCGGGTTTCTCCTCCTCGGCGAAGGCAAACCCGAGGCCGCCGGCGGTGAGTTTCTCCGCGTCCTGGGCCTGGCGCCGAGCGTGGGCATCGTGAATCTGACGGGGAATGGCCTCAGCGGGCTGGGGGTTGCGTTCCTTGCTCTCGGCCGCACATCTGAGGCCGTTCCCCTGCTTCTTGGTGCGCTCGGGATCCGCACTGAAATCGGGGATCTTGAGCAGCAGCACGTCGACCTCGTGCACCTCGCCCATGCCGCAGTGCTTCTCGACCAAAAGATGGTGGCCGGCGCCGTGGCCGGGTTTCTCGCGAGCAGCCCCGAGACCAGATTGGGGATGTACGCCCACGACCGTCGAACCTTCGACCTGGTCACCGCGGCGGTCGGAACCAATCAGGCTGCGGCCGGATTCGACGAAGCTCGGCTCCTCGTCGCGTCTCTCACCACCATCGAGGATCCGCGTTAGCGCTGGTGGAACACCTGGCTGTCGGCGCCCTTCGCCGGTTCGTGGCCGGTGCCCTGGCAGCATTGAATCGTACTGAGTCCGAAACGGGGTGGCGCCGCGTTACCCTCCAAAGGAGACCTGAGTGATCAGGCTGCTCCCGCTGTCGGAATTGGTGACCTGGAAACATCCACAGCCGGGGAAGAGGGGGTTGATTCCGTATTCAACACTGAAGCTGGCTGTGGCGAAAGCTGGACCGCCGTGGAACGGCGGGCTGCCGGCGTTCGGGGTCGCTTGGACGACCACATGGTTCAGCGTGACACCGTCGCAGGTGAGGAAGTTTGTCGAACGAGAGAACAGCTGCCCCGTCGCGGTCGCAATCTGCTTGCCGTTGGCCTGCTGCACGTTAACACTGACGGAAGTGTCGATGAAGGTGTCCGTGAGCGGATCGCAGACGACGGTCACCGGAACTGAAATCAGGAGCCGGTGGCTCAGCGTCGCGTTTGAACCGATACTAATGGTGTTCGTGGTGGCACTGGCCGGCGTCGCACTGACCGTCACGAGCAAAGCGGCGAACCCTATGACCGCAGCAAGTCTAGAACGCATGGCCTCTCCCCCTATGACGCCCGGCCGGCAGGGCGGAGCCTTTGGGCCTAGCCGTATTAATGCTCTCGACGACAGGTGGCACTGTCAAGGCCGATTCGGGGGACCGCTGCCGGCGGCATACTGCAAGCCGGTTCACCCGAACACCGTGACCCCGACGTGGGCCAGGGCGCGAAGGTGCTGACCGCTGAGCAGATCGCGAAGCGCCACGCTGCCCGGCCGCACGACCGGCGCCACGCGGGGATCACCTTCAGCTGACCGCCGGCGCACCCCAGCACAGCCCTCAAGCGGCTGACGGTCGCGACGGACGAAGCCGAACTCCGGATACGACGGAGGCCCGTGATCTGCGTTTCCGCAGGTCACGGGCCACTGTGCGCTTGCTGTCTTGCTGGTGGCGGGTGCAGGGTTCGAACCTGCGTAGGCATACGCCGACAGATTTACAGTCTGCTCCCTTTGGCCGCTCGGGCAACCCGCCAGGGTGCTGCCGGTTCGTGAACCGGCGTGGGAGACGATACAACAGGTAGTGGCCCTGACAGCAAATCGGAAAGGAAGTGCCATGGCTTCGGAGTCCTCCTTCGACATCGTGAACAAGGTGGATCACCAGGAGGTGGACAACGCCGTGAACCAGGCGGCGAAGGAGATCAGCCAGCGGTTCGACTTCAAGAACGTGGATGCCGGCATCAAGTGGTCCGGGGAGTCGATCGACATGCAGGCGAACACCGAGGAGCGGGTGAACGCGGTCCTGGACGTGTTCAAGGACAAGCTGGTGAAGCGGCAGATCTCGCTCAAGGGGCTGGAGGCCGAGGACCCGAAGCTGTCCGGGAAGATCTACAAGATCAACGCGTCGATCAATGCCGGCATCACCCAGGAGAACGCGAAGAAGATCTCGAAGCTGATCCGGGACGAGGGCCCGAAGGGCGTGAAGGCACAGATCCAGGGTGACGAGCTCCGGGTGTCGAGCAAGAGCCGCGACGACCTGCAGGCGGTCCAGGCCCTGATCAAGGGCCAGGACTACGACTTCGCCGTCCAGTTCGTCAACTACCGCTGACGTACGATGGCCTGCGGTGAGCCGAGGGTGATCCGGAGCACACGCAGGCCGTCGACGGAAGGACCACTGGCCGCGTGCCGTCGCCGCCACCCCGCCTCGCCCTGAGTGGTGGAAGGGGGTGAGCAGGATGCTCCCCTCGGAGGGTGACGTGATCGACGTGACCGTGGTGGCGTCGAAGCCGTTCGGGTTGTTCGTCGCGACGGATTCGGGTGCGACTGGGCTCGTCCGCGGTGCGCGCGCCGCGGCCGGCGATGTCGTACGCGTTCGGGTGCTCGAGTCGGACGACGTCGAGTCGCGGTTCAGCGCCGTACTCGCCTGAGCCCGGGCATGCCCGCTAATCGGGTCGCTTCGGTGGGCGGTTGGCGGGCATGCTGGCGGGTGTGGGTGTGACGTTGATGCGGAAGTGGTTGTTGGCGGACTTCGGGCTTGAGGTGGTGGAGCTCACACCGGTGGCGTTCGGGGCGGATATCGCGGCGCAGGTGTGGAAGGCGGCGACGGCCACCAACGTGTACGCGGTGAAGTGGAGCGGTGCCGGTACGAACACGGGCCATCAGGTGGCGGCGTTCCTGGCTGACAGCGGGCTGCCCGGCGTACCGGAGCTGATCCGGACCGTCGACGGCGGCCTGTGGAGCGTACACGCGAAGAAGCGGCTCACGGTGACGCCGTGGATCGACGGGCCGCGGGCGGCGGAGACCGGGCTGACGGAGGAGCAGTGGACGGAGTACGGCGTACTCCTGCGGCGCGTGCACGACGCGGAGCCACCGCCACGACTACGGGATGCGCTGCCGAAGCACAGCCACATCGACGCGCGTACGCCAGCGCTGGCCGAGGAGGTACGTACGCGGCTCGAAACGCCGGAGGGTGAGGTCGAGGAGGAACTGGCGGCGGTGTGGAAGCAGTACGACGACGTACTCACCGACCTGCTCACCAACCGTCCACCCGAGCCGACCGGACCGCGAGTGGTCTGCCACGGCGATCCCCACCTGGGCAACGTGCTCGTCGACAAGCACCTGCACCTGATCGACTGGGACGACGTCATCTACGCACCCCGCGAACAGGACCTGATGTTCATGCTCGGCGGCATGGGCGACGTAGGCCCCACCACCGCCGCCCAGCTGAACGCCTTCCTCACCGGCTACGGCCCCCACACCCTCGACGAGGAAGCCGTCCACTACTACCGCCACGTACGAGCCTTCGAAGACGTAATCGGCTGGTCCCACCAGGCCCTGACCGGCCCCGAAGAGCCCTACGCCCTCCAAGTAACCAAGAACATCCTCACCAAAGGCCTGGCCGCCCTGGCAGTCCGATAGGTCTCAGGCGTGGCGGAGCCAGATGTTGGGTTCGATGTAGAGGCCGGTGTCGGAGCCGCGGTTGATTTCTAGGGTGGTCAGGCCCTGGGGGATGGTGTAGGTGCCGGTGGTGGGGAAGGGCATGGACGTCCAGGATTCCCAGTCGGCTACTGAGCCGGTCATGGTTTGGGAGGCGGGGGCGGGGGCCAGGAGGGTGGCGCCGAGGCGGACGTGGGTGCGGATCCAGGGGTCGAGAGGGAGGCCGTCGGAGCGGGTCCAGGTCATGAAGGTTTCGATCGGGGTCAGGGGGTAGCTCGACTTCAACGTCGGGCGGACGGGGGCGATCACCTGCGGGAGGCCGTTCGCGACGGCGTGGTCGCGGACGGCGGTGATCACGCGGCCGGCGTGGCCCTGGCCCTGTTCGTCGGAGCGTACGGCGGCCGCCATCAGGACGAACGTGTTCGGTACGACGTTCTCCTCGTACGACGTGACCGAGCGCGCCAGCGCGTCCGTGAAGCCGCCGGGCAGGTCCGCGACCGTGCCGTCCCAGGCGAGCGGCACGCCCCAGCACCCGGCGATCAAGCGGCCGTCCCCCAAGAAGTAGAACTCCCACTGCGGGAAGTACGAGACTCGCCGGTCGCGGTACTTCGCAACCTCGGCGTCGTGGAAGATGAACTCCGGCCAGTCCTCGGCGAACCGCACTTCGGCCTCGGCGTCGTACTGCGGGGCGTCACCGGCCGGGATCAACTCGTACATGCCGCGAACGCTAGACCCCGGACCCGGTCACAGCCACCGCATTGCGCACCGAACGCGGCGCCGCGCCGAGCTCCCGGCGGCAGGTCTTGTTGAACGCCTGCAGGTCCGGGATCCCGACCGACGCCGCGATCGCCGGGATCGACAGCGTCGACGAAACGAGCAGATGCCGGGCCCGCGCCATCCGCCGCCGGCGCAGGTACGCGATCACCGTCGACCCGGTCTCCGCGACGAACAACCGGGTCAGGTGATTGTGGGAGACGCCCGCCACCCGGGCCAGCGAAGGTACCGTCAGCGGCTGCGCCAGGTGCGCCTCGATGTGCGCGATCGCCGACGCGACGGCGGGATGCCCCGCCTCGACGCGGGCCGGGGTCAACGAAGCGATCCGCCACAACGCCGCCCACACCTCGGCGGTCGTCCGCGCCGACCCCGACGGCGACGACTCGATCGCCGACCGGAGCAGCCTGGACAGCAGCGGCGCGGTTTCCCCGGCGTCCTGGACGACGGGAACGTACGACGGCTCGCCGACGGGAACCGGGCGGAAATGCGCGTACAGGTGCTCGGACCGCCCGCGGTAGTCGAACTGCACCTGCGTCCCGGCCGGCGTCAGGGAGACGTACCCGGGCGCGACGGAGAACGTCTCACCGAGGAGCGTCAGCTCGGCCGAGTAGTTGTACAGGTGCAGCTGCCACAGGTCCGGAAGCCGGAAGACGTCCCGCGGACCACGGGTTCCGTGGATTCCGGCGCCGGCGTTCACCACTTCCGGCGGTTGCGTCAGATGCAGCTCGATCACGGTGAGAATTTACCACCAGTAGTGATCACAACCCACGCGGGAAAACGGTGGCCGATCGCAGAATGGAGGAGTAGTGACCACTAGCGCGAACAGGGAGTCTTTGATGCCCCAACCGCACCGCAAGCACCTGCTCACCTCGGTGCAGATGGCGCACTTCGTCGCCACCGGCGCCCTCCGGATGGACGCCGTCGTACCGGACGACATGAACCAGCAGGCGATCGAGGTCCTGAAGAACGGCATTCCGGGTGTTCCGTACGGCACACCGCTGTCGGAGGCGTTCGTGGACAGCGACTTCGTCCAGCGGCTGGTGCAACTGCCGGAGGTGGCGGGCGCGATCCACAGCCTGGTCGGTCCCGAGCCGACCGTCGACCACCACGCGGTCCACATCCGCAAGGCGCACGAGGGCGAGGCGCAGAACCTGCACGGTGACGCGATCATCGACGTCCGCACCGACGCCTTCGACGTCCAGCTCATGTACTACCCGCAGGACGTCACGCTGGAAATGGGCGGCACGCTCAGCGTCCCGGGCAGCCACCTGCGCCGGACGAACGAGTCCGACACCGGCCGGTACCAGAACCTGCTCGGCCAGACCCGCCTGGTCTGCCCGGCGGGGACCGTGCAGTTCCTGCACCACGGCATCTGGCACGGCGGCCGCAAGAACGACAGCGACATCGACCGCTACATGTTCAAGATCCGCTTCAACCCGACCGTCAAGCAGGTCCGGCTCTGGAACGTCGAGGACCTGTACGACGAGCAGGTCGCGGCCGAGCTCGAGCAGAACTTCCCGTGGTACGAGAACGCCACCGGCCGGCTCGAGCGGTACAACCGCATCCTGATGTGGCGGGCGATCAGCGGCGACGACACGTACGACCCGAACTACTGGGTCACCCGCGTCTCCAACCGCCCGCAGCGCGTCATCGCCAACCGGGTCGACAACCCGCACGCCGCGAACAAGAAGGAGATGGCATGACCGCGACGCAAGAGACCCCGGTGCAGACCGGTCTCCGCCAGCAGGTGCTGGTGCTGTACCTGGCCTCGTCGGCGCTGGACGCGCGGACGGTCGGCTGGTCGGAGTACGACGGCACCGGCGAGACCCACCCCACCACGGGTGACTCCGACGAGCCGCCGTACGCGACCGGGCTCGACGCGCTCAAGGACGGCTGGCGGCTGTTCCAGGCCTCCCAGCTGAACCCGCCGTACCCGGGTCACGAGTACGACGTGTCCTTCCTCAAGCACGAGTTCTTCTTCGAGAAGCTCGTCTAGACCGGCAGGACGCACACCGGCTTCGGCCAGCTGACCGTCGTACCCAGGTCGGTCAGCAGGCCGTTGCCGATGGCAAAGACCGCGATCTGGTCGGAGCGCTCGTTGGCGGCGTACAGCTGGGTCCCGTCGTTGCTGAAGGCAAGGTGTCGCGGCCAGTCGCCGCCGGACGCGACGGTCTGCACCAGCTCGACCGACAACCCGCCGTCGGCGACCGCGAACACGGCGATCGTGTTGTCGCCGCGGTTCGACCCGTACAGGAACCGGCCGTCGGCGGAGATCAGCAGCTCGGCCGGGTAGTTCTCGCCGGGCGAGTCGGCCGGCCGGGTCGAGGCCGTCTGCACGATCTGCAGCTTCCCGTCGGCGTAACTGCAGACGGTCAGCGTCGAGTCGAGCTCGTTGATCACGTACGCCGCGCCGGCCGTCGGGTGGAACACCATGTGCCGCGGCCCGGCGCCCGGGTGGATCCGCAGCCGATCGACCTCGTGCAGCGAGCCGTCCGCGCCCAGCGTCGACGAGTAGACGGTGTCGGAGCCGAGGTCGATGTCGAACACGTACGCACCCGCCGGGTCGAACGCGATCTGGTGCGCGTGCGGCCCTTCCTGGCGATCCGCGTTCGGTCCGATGCCGGAGCGCTGGACGAAGTACGCCCGCTCGCCGAGCGAACCGTCCTCGTTCAGCGGATGCACCGCGACCGAACCGGAGGTGTAGTTCGCCGACAGCAGGTACCGGCCGGACGGGTCGATCGCGACGTGGCACGGGTGCACGCCGCCGGTCGGCTGCTGGTTGAGCAGCTCCAGACCACCGTCCGGCTGGATCGCGAACGCCGCGACGCTGCCGTCGTCGGTCTCGTCGGTCGAGTACAGGAACCGCCCGTCCGCGGACCTGACCAGGAACGACGGGTCGGCCACCGTCGCCACCGTCTGAATCCCGTCCAGCGGGCCGAACGCGATCCCGTCCCCGCCGCCGGCCTGGCTGGTGTAGCTCCCGACATAGATCCGCTCAGAAGTCATGCCTCATACCCTGCCAGGTCAACGGCCTGAGGGCACTCCTGTGTCCAGCCCGTAGAGGGCACTCCCCCAGCCGAGGTCGGCGACAAGTAGTTGCCACCCCAACCGTCGGTACAGGCGCGGCGCCGGACGGTCGTCGGCGTACGTCGTCAGCAGCGCACGCCGGTTCCGCACTCCGCGCATCAACTCGGTCATCAACGCGAAGCCGATGCCTTGGCCCTGGGCGTCGGGATGGACGGCGAGTTCGACGACCTCGAAGTGCCCGCCGATCCACTCCGCGGTCAGCTCCGGCCCGACCGCCGCGGACACGCGGTCCGGCCACCACTGCCCGAGCTGCCCGGTGAACCCGTACGCGAACCCGACGACCCGCCCGTCCCGCCGGGCCGCGACCAGCTTGAAATCGTCGCGTTCCGAGTGCTTCGGCAGCATCTCGGTCGCGAAGTAGCTGGTGTCCGCACGCTCGTCGTCGTACCCGGGCGCACCGAACGCGGCCGCGAACACGTCACCGAGCTCGTAGGCGACGGCAAGAGCAGCAACTCGGTCGAGCACATCAATCACCTCCCCTAGCCTAGGGCCTAGTACGAGGCGTTCATTTCGTCAGGAAGTTCACGATGACGGTGTCGCCGTCGGCGTAGGTCAGCGTGGCCACGTGCAGCGGGCCGTCCTGGTCGTTCCAGCTGACTCCACCGTTGCCGCCGCCGACACTGCCACCACCACTGCGGCTGGCGTCGCTGCCGGTCTTGCTCAGCGAGATGTATCCCTTGGCGTCCGTCAGCTTGAGCGTGCCGGCGGTAACGGTCGCAGTGAACTTGTCACCACGGAGGTTGATCACGGCCTTCTTGCGGATCAGCACCTGGCAGTTGCCGTCCACACAAGCCTTGTAGTTTTGCCCGTCCTTCGCCGCTGGAACCACCGGGCTTGGAGGTTTCGTCGATTCGGCAGGCTTCACGGACGTGCTCGGAACAGACCGCGGCGCGCCGTTCGAACTACACCCGGCCGCAGCAGCCAGCACGGCCAGGACGAGGACACCTCGCAGGATCATGCCTCGAAGCTAGCCACCCACAGGCGCACTCCACCGCGCGTGACCGGAACCTGTCAGGTGGCCAGCGCGAACATGATGCTCGGCAGGACCGACAGTACGGCGGTGAGTGCCGCGCACAGCGTCAGCATCGTGACGGCAGGCGTTTCGATGTCCACGGAGAACGGGTCGTCGGCCGGCAGCCGGAAGAGTTCGGTGATCCACCGCAGGTAGACAGCCAGCCCGATCATCACGTTCAGCGCCATCACGATCGCCAGCCACCCGAGGTGTGCGTCGATGACCGCCTGGAACGCCGCGAACTTGGTGAACAAACCAGCTAGGCCCGGAGGCAGACCGGCAAGCACGACCAGGAAGAAGATGAGCGCCGCAGCAAGGCCAGGCTCCGAGCGGACCATGCCCCGGTAGTCGGTGAGCAGCCCACCAGGCCGATGCCGCTGCACCACAGCAACCGCTCCGAAAGCCCCGAGCGTCACCACGACGTACGCCGCCAAGTACCCGACGACGACCTGCGCGTCCCCGACCGCCAGCGGCGCGAGCAGGAAACCGACCTGTCCGATCGAGGACCACGCGAGCAGCCGTACCGCCTCGACCTGACGCAGTGCGGCCAGGTTGCCGACCGTCATCGTCACCGCCGCCAGGATCGCTACCACCGTACGCAGCTCCGACCCGGCCGGTGCGATCCCGGACGTGACGACCACGAGCAACCCGCCGACGCCCGCGGACTTCGACACGACGGCGAGGAACGTGGTGACCTCGACCGGCGCACCGACGTACGTGTCCGGCAGCCAGGCGTGGAACGGGACCGCCGCGATCTTGAACGCGAACCCGACGATCACGAACAGCCCGGCCGCGAACGCCACCCGCGCGGTGTCCGGATCCAGGTCGCTCAACCGGTTCGCGATCGTGGCCAGGTACAGCGAGCCGGTCACGCCGTACAGGTAGGACACCCCGAACAGCATCACCGCGGTCGACAGCACCGAGACCAGGAACGCCTTCAGCGCGCCCTCGGCCCCGCGCCGGTCGCGCCGCAGCCCGACCATCGCGAACGTCGGCAACGACACCACCTCGAGCGCGATCACCAGCGTCGCCAGGTCCCGCGCGCCGGCCAGCACCGTCGCGCCGGTCAGCGCGCTGAGCAGCAGGAAGTGGTACTCACCGATCGGCACGTCGCGCGCCAGCAGCCGGTACGTCGACAAGCCGACGACGCCGAGCGCACCGACCAGCAGCACCGCCCACAGCCCGGCCGTCAACGGCTCGAACACCAGGCTGCACTGGGCCGGCCCTTCGACCGCCGGACGGCAGAACGCGGGCTTGAAGTCGTCCCGCTGCGCCCACACGAACACGAGCCCGAACAGGATCACCACGCTGGTCAGCAAGGTGACGACGAGGTGCCGAAGTTCGGCCGGAGCACTCTTCCAGAAGCTGTCGATCAGCAGTACGGCGATCGCACCGATCGCGAGGATCAGCGGTACGGCAACTGCTTGCCAATCCGTCCACGTGAGCGTCATAGCGTCACCCACTCGTTCAGCAGCGTGAACGGCCACAGTCCGAGGAACACCGTCAGTACGACCAGCGGACCGAACGTGACGAGCTCGATCCGGCTGAGGTCGACGGCGAACGGAGTCGGCGGATACTCGGCCGGATCACCCTGGCACAGGTCGCGGATCAGCCGCAGGAAGTACGCGGCTGTCAGTACGGCGCCGAGTCCGGCGATGACCATCAGCACGATAAACGTTGTCCGCGGCAACGAGTTCGCCGGGTGGTACGCCCCGAGCAGGACCAGCATCTCGCCCCAGAACCCGGCCAGCCCGGGCAGCCCGAGCGACGCGAGACAGGCGTACGTGAGCAGGCCGCCGATCCGCGGCAGCCGCGCGTACAACGCACGCCCGAGCGCGCGCAGGTCGCTGGTGTCGTGCCGGTCCTTGATCGCACCGGCCAGGAAGAACAGCAGCCCGGTGATGATGCCGTGCGCGATGTTCGCGTACAGGGCGCCGTTCAGGCCCTCCGGCGACATCGTCGCGATCCCCAGCCCGATGAAGCCCATGTGCCCGACGCTCGAGTACGCGATCAGGCGCTTCACATCGGTCTGCGCGAGGCAGGCGAGCGATCCGGCGACGATCGCGACCACCGAGAAGCCGGCCAGGTACGGCGCGATGGTGGTCGTCGCGCCGGGCAGGATCGGCAGCAGGATCCGGATCATGCCGTAGCTGCCCAGCTTCAGCAGGACGCCCGCGAGCAGGACGGACCCGACCGTCGGCGCCTTCGCGTGCGCGTCCGGCAGCCAGATGTGCAGCGGCCAGAGCGGCATCTTCACCGCGAGCCCGACCGCGATCAGCACGGCCGCCGCGAGCGGGATCCCGTGCCCACCGCGCAGCGGATGCTCGCCGAGGAACCGTACGTCGAAGGTCCCGGTCTGCCGGTGGATCAGCAGGAACCCGAGCAGCATCAGCGCGGACCCGAACACCGTCATCAGCACGAACGTGTTCGCCGCGCGCCGGCGCCCGGGCCGGTCGTGGTGGTCGCCCCAGATGTCGATCACGAGCCACATCGGGATCAGCACGACCTCGAAGAACACGAAGAACAGCACGAGATCGGCGGCCGCGAACGTGCCGATCACGCCGGTCTCGATCACCAGCAGCAGCGCGATCAGCGAACGGACCCGTCCGATGCGCGGCGTGATCTTCAGCGAGTAGAGGCAGCAGAGCAGGACCAGCAGCGCGGTCAGCGTGATCAGCGGCATCGAGATGCCGTCGACCGCGAGGTGGAACCGCACGTCGAGCTGCGGGATCCAGGACACGTCGGTCTGAGCGAACGGCAACAACTTCCCGGGCAAGGTCCTCGGCAGCGGGCCATACATGGCGACGGCCTCGTAGGTGCACGGGCAATGCGGCCGGTTCATGTCCCACCAAAGGAACAGCGACCCGATCAGCACCAGCCCCGACACAGCCGACCCGACGATCGCGGCCACCCGCTCACCGATGACCACCGGCAGACCCCACAACACCACAGCCGTCAACGCGGGCACCGCGAGCAAGGCGATCAGCAACGACTGGCTCACGACCCGATCACCCCCGCGAGAATCGCCAGCGCCACCACACCCACCACCGCCGCGGTCAGGTACGTCTGCACGTTGCCTGTCTGCAACTTCCGGAACCCGGCCGACGCGAGTACGCCGGCCCGCCCGGTCGCGCGGACGTACGCCCCGATCACGTCCCGATCCCCGCCGACCGTCAACCGGGCCAGCCACCGCACCGGTACGACGAACAACCGCTGGTACGCCGGATCGAAGCCGTACTCACGCTCCAGCAGCACCGGCCGCGGGTCAGCGCCCCGGCTCCACAGCGAGTACGCCGGAAGTGCCCCGAGTACCGCGAGCACCGTCGTGATCAACGCGATCTGCCACTTGAGGTGCACGCCGTCGGTGTAGCCGAGCCCGATCGCGGCGATCGTCAGCAGGAGGATCGGCGCGAGCATCAACCACGAACCCTCATGGAGCTTGCGGGCATCCGGCTCGTCCAGGTCCGCCATCGGGTCGTCGTCCTCGAACGCGCCGACCGCCCCGGCGAGGGCCGGCGTACGGAAGAAGATCCACAACCACATCCGCACGCAGTAGAACGCGGTCATCATCGCGGTCAGGCAGACCGACACGAGCACGATCCACCCGACGACCGAGCCGTCCCGCGCCGTTTCCCAGGCCGCCTCGACCACGGAGTCCTTCGAGAAGAACCCGGACAGACCCGGTACGCCGGCGAGTGCCGCGAGCCCGATCGTCATCGTCACGAACGTCCAGGGCAGCCGCTTCCGCAGCGCGCCACGTCGCGAGTACCGGCGGAGTACGACGAAGGCGGCGCTGCCGACCTGATGCAGCAGCACGCCCGCGCAGAGGAACAGCAGGCCCTTGAAGGCGGCATGCGTCAGCAGGTGGAAGAGCGCCGCGTGCCGGCCGTCCCGCGTACCGAGGGAGAGCCCCGAGAACATGATCGCCAACTGGCTCACGGTCGACCACGCGAGCACCCGCTTCACCTCGACCGCCGCCATCGCACAGGACGCCGCGAACAGCATCGTCACGCAGGCGACCACCGCGAGCACGGTCAACGTGGTCTCGGCCTTGACGAACAGGTCGAACAACCGAGCGATGAGGAAGACGCCCGCGGCAACCATCGTGGCCGCGTGGATCAACGCACTCACGGGGCTCGGGCCGGGCATCGCGTCCGGGAGCCAGGTCTGCAACGGGACCTGTGCCGACTTGCCGACCACGCCGACGAGCAGCAGCAACGTGCCGATGGTCAGCGTGTGCGACTCGATCGGTCCGCTGCCGAGCTCGGAGATCCGGAACGTGTGGTACCCGACGCCGAGGACGAACAGGCCGAACAGGAACCCGACATCGGCGAGCCTGGTGATCAGGAACGCCTTCATCGCGCCAGCCCGCGCGTCGCGACGTTCCCAGTAGTGACCGATCAGCAGGTACGAGCAGGCGCCCATCACCTCCCAGCCGATCAGCAGCACGAACAGGTTGTCGGAGATCACGACGGTCACCATCGCCGCGGTGAACAGCGTGACGAGCGCCGTGTACGACGCGATGCGCTCGCGGACGTAGCCGATCGAGTACACCTGCACGCAGGCCGAGACGACACCGACCACGGCCAGCATCAGCACGGTCAGCCCGTCGGTGCGGAACTCGTACGAGAACCAGAAGTCCTCGCCGATCATGGCGCCGCCGGCCATCGTCGTCTGCGGCGTGACGCCGTGCAGCAGCGCCGCGGCGAGCACGACCAGCAGCGAGAAGCCGACGCCGACGACCCGCCACGCGGTGGCGATCACGACGCCTCCTCGCGCTCGAGCAGGTCCCGGGCCGCGTCGGCGTCGACGTGACCGTGGCTGCGGAACAGCAGCAGCACGATCGCGAGCCCGAGACCGATCTCGGCGGCGGCCAGCGTGATCACGAAGACCGCGAGGGTCTGGCCGGTCGACTCGTCCACCCGCCACGCATCGAAGGCGACCAGGTTCAGGTTGACGGCGTTCAGCATCAGCTCGAACGACATCAGGATCGTGATCACGTTGCGCCGGGCCAGGACGCCGTACACGCCGATGCAGAACAGCACCACCGCCAGCAGCAGTGGGAGGACCAACGGCATGTCAGTCCTCCTTCTTCCGCTGGGACAGGGCGATCGCGCCGATCAGCGCGGCGAGCAGCAGGACGGACAGGACTTCGAAGGGAAGGACCCAGTTCTTGAAGACCTGGGTCCCGACCGCGGTTGCCGATCCGCTGTGCACGGGTTTGATCTTCTCGTTGCCAAAGGCAAGCACAATACCGGTGCCGAGGAGCAGCGCGAGGACACCGGCGACCACGGCCGCGAACGGGCTCCGCCCGGTGGTCAGCTCGGGCAGCGGGTTGGTCGGTGCCTTGGTCAACATCAACGCGAACAGGACGAGTACGACGATCGCGCCGACGTACACCAGGATCTGGACCAGCGCGACGAACTCGGCGTGCAGCGCGCCGAAGCAGCCGGCCACCGCGCCGAGCGCGACCACCAGCCAGAGCGCGGCGTGCACGATCCGGCGGGAGGTGACGACCAGGACAGCGGCGGCGACCGCCACCACACCGGCGACGGAGAACAGGACCGTTGTCACGCCTCGTCCTCCACAGGCCCCGGGTCGATCGCTGGGGGCGCCGGGACGGTCCACATCCAGTCGCGGAGGCGTTCCTTCTCGTGGGTCAGGTTCCGCAGGTCGGTCTCGGCGTACTCGAACTCCGGCGACCAGAACAGCGCGTCGAACGGGCAGGCCTCGATGCAGATCCCGCAGTACATACAGAGGCTGAAGTCGATCGCGAACCGGTCCAGCACGTTCCGGCTGCGCTCCCGGGCCTGCTCACCGACCGACGGCGCGGTCTCGGTGTGCGAGTCGATGTAGATGCACCAGCTCGGGCACTCGCGGGCGCACAGCATGCAGGAGGTGCAGTTCTCCTCCAGCAGCGCGATCACGCCGCGGCTGCGCGGCGGCAGCTCCGGCAGGACGTCCGGATACTGCTCGGTGACGGACCGCCGGGCCAGCGTCCGCGCAGTGACCTTCAACCCCTCGACCAGCCCCTTACCAGGCAGCCCCACACTCCACCTCCCGTCGGTTAACAGGACACTAGCCGATCGGTACCCCCTACAGCTCGCGTTCCAACCGGGCGGCGACCTGGCGGTAGCGGCTGACCGGTATCAGGTGAACGCCCTCGAAGGCGCCGGAGTCACGGATTTTCAGGATCTGCTCGCAGGCGTGGTCGACGCCGGCGTCGCGGTCCTTCTCGACAGCCTCGACCAGGGCGTCCGGGATCGTCAGCTGCGACAGGCCGGCCAGGTTGCGCGCCATCTGCGCGGACGCGAGCACCATCACCCCGGCGTACACCGGGATGTCGAGCCGGACCGACTCGCGCCAGCGGAGCAGTTCGTCGAGGTCGTAGCTGACCTGCACGTACAGGAAGTCGGCCTCGGCCTTCCACCGCGGGACGGTCCGCAGCCGGGTGGCGGCGCCGACCTTGAACGGATTGCAACCCGGGTACGTCGTCTCCCGGGTCTGCTCGATCATCCGCCGTACGGTCAGCTGGCTCGTCCGGGCGCCCTCGGCCGGATCGTCGCCGTGCACGAACAGGAACTGCTCGACGCCGTACGCCGCCGCGGTCAGCAGGTCGCGCCGGAACCCGAGCAAGTTGCGGTCCCGCGAGTTCAGGCAGGCGATCCCGCGGGCGCCCATCAGCTGGACCTCGTTCGCGACCGCGACGCTCGACACGGTCGCCCGGCCGATGTGGTTGTCGGGAATCAGGAACCCGTCGGCGACCGCGCTCAGCACACCGATCTGGTGCCGGACCCTCTTCAGGTCGGGACGGGTCGGCGGCTCCACTTCACAGATCAACTCGAATCCGGTCACTGCTCGGACCCTACAGAAGTCTCGCCTGGCGGATCCGCGATCTCAGGAAATCCTGTTCGGCCTGGTTGGTGCTGTGGGTCAGGGCGCTCGCGTACGCCGCCTGCGCCTCGGCGTCGCGGCCCAGCTGGGTGAGCAGGTCGGCGCGGATCGCGTGGAAGAGGTAGTAGCTGTCGAGCGCCAACTCGTCGACGATCCGGAGCGCGCCGGCCGGTCCTTCGACCTCGGCCACGACGACGGCCCGGTTGAGCGCGACGACCGGCGTCGGGTCCAGCGCCAGGAGGTGGTCGTACAGCTGCAGGATCTGCGGCCAGTCGGTGTCCTCGGCGCTCGCGGCATCCGCATGTACCGCGTTGATCGCGGCCTGCAGCTGATACGGACCGGGCCGGTTCCGGCGCAGGCACTTGCGGACCAGCTCGTGCCCTTCGGCGATCAGCGTGCGGTCCCACGACGTACGGTCCTGGTCGCGCAGGCGGATCAGCGTGCCGTCGGGCGCGACCCGGGCCGGGCGGCGGGCCTGCTGGAGCAGCATCAGCGCGAGCAGTCCGACCGCTTCGGGTTCGTCCGGCATCAGATCGACGAGCAGCCGGCCCAGGCGGATCGCCTCGGCCGCGAGCTCGTCGCGGACCAGCGTCTCACCGGACGAGGCGGCGTACCCCTCGTTGAAGATCAGGTAGACGACCGCGAGTACGCCGCGGACGCGCTCGGGCAGATCCGCCTCGTACGGCACCCGGTACGGGATGCCCGCGGCCTTGATCTTCGCCTTCGCCCGGACCAGGCGCTGCGCCATCGTCGGCTCGGGGACCAGGAACGCGCGGGCGATCTCGGCCGTGGTGAGGCCGCCGAGCATCCGCAGCGTGAGCGCGACCCGGACGTTCAGCGCGAGCGCCGGATGGCAGCAGGTGAAGATCAGCCGCAAGCGGTCGTCGTGCACAGCGCCCTCCTCCACCGGCTCGGCCTCGGCGTGCAGCAGCGCCGCCTGGGCATGTTTGTCCGCCCGCGCCGACTCCCGGCGCAGGCGGTCGATCGCACGGTTCCGCGCGGTCGTGATGATCCAGCCGGCCGGACTCGGCGGTACGCCGCTCTCCGGCCATCTCTGCACCGCGGCCGCGAACGCGTCCTGGACGGCGTCCTCCGCGATCTCGAGGTCCCCGAACACCCGGGTGAGCACGGCAACAGCCCGGCCGTGCTCGGCCCGGAAGATCGCCGCGATGTCGGAGGTCACGACTGCGACGGCCTGACCTCTACCGGCAGCCCGAGGACCTTCGTGAGTCGCCGGCCCCAGTGCAGCGCCGCATCCAGGTCCTCGACCCGGATCACGATGAAGCCGCCGAGATGTTCCTTGCCCTCGGTGAACGGCCCGTCCGTCACGAGTACGTCGTCGCCCTTCGTCTGCAGCACGGTCGCGGTCTCCGGTGGGTGCATGCCCGCGTCGAACACCCAGACCCCGGCGGACCTGAGCTCCTGGTTGAGGACGTCGAGGTCCCGCATGATCGGGTCGAGGACCTCGGACGGGGGCGGCGGGCCGTCGGGCTGGTAGATGCTGAGCACGTACTGGTTCATCGCTCCTCCTTCTCGTCACCTACACGAACGGCCTCACCCTGGATCGACAGGCAGAACCACAGTAATTTCCAGCCCGCCGCCTGGCCGCGGTACGGCGGCCACGCGCCCGCCGTGCGCCTCCGCCACCGACCGTACGATCGACAGCCCGAGCCCGGCGCCCTTCCCGCCGACGAGCCGCTCGGCCCCGAGCCGGTAGAACGGCTTGAACAAACTCTCCACCTCGTACGGCGGAATCTCCGGCCCGGTGTTCGTGACGACGACCTGCACCTCGTCGCCGGCGCGTTTGCTCACGACGCGGACCCAACGCCCGGACCTGGAGGCCATCTCAATCGCCGTTTCGCCGGGGTGCCCCGCCTGCGCGGTCGCGCGCTCGTCGATTGTGATGGCCTGGCGGTCCGTGTTGTGGCGGATGCCGTTCTCGACGAGGTTGTGGACGAGCCGTTCCAGGAGCAGCGCGTCGCCCCTGGTCGGGGCGTCGCCGGGGCCGCGGATCACCTCGACGCCTTGTGCTGCCGCCTCGTTCGCGAGTTGGGCGGCGACGTGGGTGACGATGTCGCTCAGGTTCACCGGGTAGACCGCCGTGAGCTGTTTCTCGGAGTCGGCGAGGATCAGCAGTCCCTCGATGAGCTGCTCGTGCCGGGCGTTGATCGTGAGCAGGCTCTCGCCCAGTTCCTTCACGTCCGCGGACGCCGTACGACGATGCATCGCGACCTCGACGAGAGCGCGGCCGAGCGTCAGCGGCGTACGCAGCTCGTGGGACGCGTTCGCGACGAACCGACGCTGGCCGTCGAACGAGTGGTCCAGCCGCTCGACCATCGTGTCGAACGCGTCCGCGAGGTTCTTCACCTCGTCGTCAGGCCCTTTCAGTGCGATCCGTTCGTGCAAGGCGGCCGGGGACGCGGCGATCCGCCGGGCGGTGTCGGTCACCCGGTGCAGCGGCGCGAGCACCCGGCCGGACACCAGCCATCCGAAGCCGGCCGCCAGCGCGCCGACAGCCAGCAGCGCGATGCTGCCCTGGGTCAGCATCGCCTTGATCGCGGCCTGCCGTACTTGCTCGCGCTGCTGCTCCATGACGCGTTCGGCGTCGGATCCGGTGAGTACGGCGCCGTCCTTGTTCATCACGTAGACGTCGTTCGTCGGGGGCGGCGGCTGCTTGGGTCCTGGGCTCGGGCTCAGGTAGGTGCCCTTGACGATCACGCGGTACTGCTGGCCGAGGTTGGCGTTGAACAGCGCGTAGGTGACGCCGAGGAGCAGGACGCCGGCGACCATGAACAGGCCGCCGTACAGCAACGTCAGCCGGCCGCGGAGCGAGAGCTTCTTCACGGGATTCTTCACGGGATTCTGTAGCCGACGCCGGTGACGGTCTCGACCAGTCCCGGCTCGCCCAGTTTCCGGCGCAGCTTGAGGATCGTCAGTCGTACCGCCCCCGTGAACGGGTCCACGTGCTCGTCCCATGCCTTCTCCAGCAGTTGTTCGGCCGACACGGTCGCGCCGTCGGCCCGCAGCAGCTCCGCGAGTACGGCGAACTCCTTCTTCGACAACGGCACGTACCGGCCGTCGCGGAACACCTCGTGCCGCGCCGGGTCCAGCGCCACCCCGGCGCGCCGCAGTACCGGTGGATCGGCGGGCCGGCTGCGACGACCGAGGGCGAGCACCCGGGCGGCGAGCTCGGCGAACGCGAACGGCTTGGTCAGGTAGTCGTCGGCGCCGAGTCCGAGACCCTCCACCCGGTCCGGCACCGCGGCCGCCGCGGTCAGCATCAGTACCCGGGTGTCGGACCCGGACGCCACCAGCTGCCGGCACACCTCGTCGCCGTGCACGACCGGGATGTCGCGGTCCAGTACGAGTACGTCGTACTCGTTCACGGCCAGCCGTTCCAGCGCGGCAGCGCCGTCACCGGTCACGTCGACGGCGTGCGAGTCGTCGCGCAACCACTCCGCGATCGCTGCCGCCAGCAACGGTTCGTCCTCGACCACCAGTACGCGCACGCACCCCATGATCCCCGACGGCTGCGTTTCCCCGATGTTTCCGCACTCGGAAACAGCCCGGAAACGGCCCGTACCGAAGCGTTGGCGGAAACGAGAGGAGCACCGAATGCGCAAGACCATTCTGGCCGTGTCTGTCCTGGCGGCCGGCCTGATCCTGACCGGCTGCGGAGCCGACAAGCCCGACGCCCAGGTCGCGTCCGGCGGCAGCGAATCCACCGCGCCCAGCAGTGCGCCGGCCAGTCTCAGCGCGGACGAGCTGGCGGTCAAGTTCACCCAGTGCTGCGCGAGAACGGGCTGAACGTACCGGACCCGGAGCCGGGCAAGGGGCCGATGCTGAAGTTCGACAAGAACTCCGGCGTCACCCAGGAGCAGGTCCAGAAGGCGATGGAGGCCTGCCGGCAGTACGACCCGCAGGCGTCCGGCAGCGCGAACCCGCAGCAGCAGGAGAACGGCCGGAAGTACGCGGAATGCATGCGGAAGAACGGTGTCGAGAAGTTCCCGGACCCGAAGCCGGATCAGCGCGGGATCATGATCGGCCCGGGCGTGGCGGACGACCCGGACTTCCAGAAGGCGCAGGACGCCTGCCAGAGCATCCTGGCGGCACGCTGATGCGGAAGGCACTCACCGCCGTCGCGGTGCTGGCCGCGGGTGGCGCCGCCGGCGTCTTCCTGGTCAACCGGGGCGACGCAGGCCAGGCCGCGAACCCCGCCGCGCAGCAGGTGCCGGTCAACACCACGAAGGTCACGCAGCAGACCCTGAAGGACACCGAGACCGAGGACGGCACTCTCGGTTTCGGTACCACGTCGGCCGCGGTCAACCGGACCGCCGGCACCGTCACCGCCGTACCGGACAGCGGGCAGGAACTGCGGCGTGGGAACACTGTTTACAGGATCGACAACAAGCCGACGATCCTGATGTACGGGGCACTTCCGGCGTACCGGAGGCTCGCGGTCGGGACCGAGGGCAACGACGTCCTGCAACTCGAGCAGAACCTGAAGGTGATGGGGTACACGGGGTTCACCGTCGACGACGAGTACACCGACGCCACCGCCACGGCGGTCAAGGAGTGGCAGGACGATCTCGGGCTGGACGAGACGGGCGTGGTCGAGCTCGGCAGCGTACTGTTCGCGCCCGGGCACATCCGGGTCGACAGCGTGCAGGCCGAGGAGGGGTCGCCGCTCGCGCCGAACCAGCCGGTGCTCAACTTCACCGGTACGACGCGCGCCGTCACGGTCCGGCTCGACGCGGCGGACCAGCGGCTCGCGGTGATGGGCGCGGCAGTGTCCGTCGCGCTGCCGGACGGGAAAACGGTGGCCGGGAAGATCCAGAAGGTTTCCACGGTGGTGATTCCGGCGGAGAGTCCGGACAAGGACCCGGAGACCAAGGTCGAGGTGATCGTTGCCATCGCCAACCAACAGGCGGTGGCGGCGTGGACGTCGGCGGCCGTCGACGTCACGTTCACCGCGTCCGAGCGGAAGAACGTACTGACCGTCCCGGTCGCGGCGCTGGTCGCGCTCCGGGAAGGCGGGTTCGGGGTCGAGGTCACGGACGGTACGGCGTCGCGGTACGTGCCGGTGAAGACCGGGTTGTTCGCGAGCGGGCAGGTCGAGATCAGCGGTACCGGGATCACGGCCGGTACCGCGGTGGGGATCCCGAAGTGATCGAACTCACCGACGTGACGAAGGTGTACCCGGGTGGGGTGACCGCGCTCGGCGGTGTCAGCGTGCGGATCGAACGCGGCGAGCTGGTCGCGATCGTCGGGCCGTCCGGGTCCGGCAAGTCGACGATGCTGAACGTCCTCGGGACGCTCGACCGGCCGACGTCGGGCACGGTCCGGATCGACCGGTACGACGTGGCACGACTGTCCGACGCGGGGTTGTCGGCGCTGCGGGCGGCGCGGATCGGGTTCGTGTTCCAGCAGTTCCACCTGGCGGCCGGCGTACGGGCGGTCGACAACGTGGCCGACGGGTTGCTGTACACCGGTCTCCGACTGTCGGCACGCCGGAAACGGGCCGCTGCCGCGCTGGAACGGGTCGGGCTGGGACACCGCCTGAGGCACGAGCCGCACGAACTGTCCGGCGGCGAACGTCAACGCGTCGCCGTCGCACGAGCCGTAGCCGGCGAACCCGCCGTACTCCTGGCCGACGAGCCCACCGGCGCCCTCGACTCCACCTCCGGCACCACCGTCATGCAACTCCTCCGCGACCTCCACACCGCGGGAACCACGGTGGTGGTCATCACCCACGACCGCGACATCGCGGCATCCCTCCCCCGCCAAGTCCGAATGCGCGACGGCCACATCCTCGAGGAGGTCCACGCATGAGCGAGGCGCGCCCAGAGCGCCCAGCCCCGCCCCCCGGCGCCGGTGCTCCCACATCGCGCAGCGAGCCGCGGAGCGGCGAACTGCGGCCGGCGAGCCTGGGGTTGCGGGATGTCGTGAGAGTCGGTGCGGTCGGGTTGCGGACCCGGCCTACCCGGGCGTTCCTGTCCGCGCTGGGGATTGCGATCGGGATTGCGGCGATGGTTGCCGTGGTGGGGATCTCGTCGTCTTCGCGGGCTCAGCTGGATGGGCAGCTGGATGCTCTGGGCACCAATCTGCTGACCGTCACCCCGGGAACACGGTTGACCGGCGAGCAGGCGCAGCTCCCGCTCACCGCGGAGGCGATGGTCGCGCGGATCGCGCCGGTCCGGGCCGAGTCCGCGATCGGCAAGGTCGACGACGCCTCGGTCTACCGGACCAACAAGATCCCGGACGTCGAAACGAACGGCATCATCGCGTACGCCGCCCGCACCAACCTCCTCGACACCATCGGGGCACGAGTACGCAGCGGGAAATGGCTCGACGCCGCAACCGGAACCTTCCCGGCAACCGTTCTCGGCGCGTCCGCCGCCGACCGGCTCGGCATCACCCGGGCCGGCCCGGACACCCAGGTACTCATCGGCAACACCTGGTTCACCGTGCTAGGCATCCTCCAACCGGCCGCGCTCGCCCCCGAACTGGACAGCGCCGCCCTGATGGGCTGGCCCGCCGCGAGCGGGAGACTGTCCTTCGACGGCCACCCGACCACGATCTACACCCGCTCCGACGACGCCCAGGTACCGGCGGTCCGATCGGTGCTCGGGGCAACGGCCAACCCGGAGGCCCCGAACGAGGTCGAGGTCTCCCGCCCGTCCGACGCGCTGGCCGCGAAACAGGCCGCCGGCCAGGCGTTCACCGGCCTGCTGCTCGGCCTCGGCGCGGTCGCCCTGCTGGTCGGCGGTGTCGGCGTCGCGAACATCATGGTGATCTCGGTCCTCGAACGCCGCGCCGAGATCGGCCTCCGCCGCTCCCTCGGCGCGACCCGCGGCCAGATCCGTACCCAGTTCCTGACCGAGTCGCTCCTGCTCTCCGCACTGGGCGGCCTAGGCGGCGCACTCCTCGGTTCAGCCGTGACGGCCGCGTACGCGTCGTACCAGAACTGGCTCACCGTCATCCCGGTCTGGGCCCTCGCCGGCGGCGTCGTCGCCACCCTGGTGATCGGCGCACTGGCCGGCCTGTACCCCGCCGTACGAGCCTCCCGCCTCTCCCCGACCGAGGCACTCGCGACGCCTTAGAACAGAACGACGCCGACGCCGGTGAGCGCGAGCTGCAGCAGCGCCACCGGCACCAGGCCCTGCCACGCGAGCTTCTGCAGTTGGTCGGCGCGCATCCGCGGGAACGAGACGCGTACCCAGATCACCACGACGGACACCAGGGCCACCTTCACCAGAGTCCAGATCCACCCGATCGACTCCGGTCCCGGACCGCTCCAGCCGCCGAGGAACAGCACCGTGGTGAGCCCCGCGAGTACGACGATCCCGGCGTACTCGGCGAGCAGGAACATCGCGAACCGGAGCCCGGTGTACTCGGTGTACGGCCCGAAGATCACCTCGGAGTCGGCGACCGGCATGTCGAACGGCGGCCGCTGCAACTCGGCCAGGCCCGCGATGAAGAACACCACGAGACCGGGCAGCTGCCAGAGCAACCACCACGGGTTCCACGCGTGGGCGATCCCGGTCAGGCTCAGCGACCCGGCCGCCACCGCGACGCTCGCCGCGGACAGTACGAACGGCAGCTCGTAGCTCATCAGCTGCGCCGCGACCCGGAGCCCGCCGAGCAGGCTGTACTTGTTCCCGCTGCCCCAGCCCGCCATCAGCGAGCCGAGTACGCCGATGCTCATCACGGCGAGTACGAAGAACAGACCGGAGTCGAGGTCCGCGCCGACGAGACCCGGCGCCAGCGGAATCGCGGCCAGCGCGGCCAGGTACGGCAGGATCGCGACGATCGGCGCCCACTCGAACACCCGCTTGTCCGCGGCGGCCGGGACCACGCTCTCCTTCTGGACGAACTTCACGCCGTCCGCGACCAGCTGTGCCCAGCCGTGGAACCCGCCCGCGTACATCGGGCCGAGTCGTGACTGCATGTGCGCCATCACCTTGTGTTCGGCCTGGCCGACCAACAAGGGCGCCACCAGGAAGGCGACCAGTACGCCCACCACCCGCACCACGAACTCGAGCATGACGATCAGCCTAGTGGCTCCGACTTGACCTCAACCAACGTTGAGGTCGGAAGGTGGGTCATATGCGAACAATCCTTGTCACCGGAGCCACCGGCCGCGTCGGCCGCCATGTCGTCGCCGGCCTGCAGGCCGCGGGTGTCTCCGTCCGCGCCCTTGTCCGTACGCCGGAAACCGCCGGCCTCCCGTCCGGCGTCGAGCTGATCCAGGGCGACATCCACGATCCGGCCGCCGTCCGGCGGGCCGCGGAGAACGCTGACGCGGCGTTCCTGCTCTGGCCGTCGTTCAGTGCGGACGGCGCCGCGGCGGTCGTTCGCGAAGTCCCGCGCCGGGTCGTCTACCTGTCGTCTTTGAGCGCGCCGTCCGGCGGCGTCTGGGGCGATGTAGAACAACTGCTGCAGGACAAGGACTGGACCTTCGTCCGGCCGAGCGGGTTCGCCGTCAACGCGCAGAACTGGGCGGGAGATTTCCGTACCGGCGACGTGGTCCGGGTCCCGTACCCCGAGGCGGGCCGCTCGATGATCCACGAACGCGACATCGCCGCGGTCGCCGTACTCACCCTGCTCGACGCCCACCACATCGGCCGGACGTACGACATCACCGGCCCCGAGGTCGTCACCCAGACCGAACAGATCGAGACGATCGCCCGCGCGATCGGCAAGCCGATGCGCGTCGAGGCCCTCTCCGACGCCGCCGCCCGGCAGGCGATGCTCGACCTGGGCGCCGACCCCATCCTCGCCGAAAGCTCAGTCGGCTACTGGGCTTCTCTCGTCGACAACCCCGAACCGGTCACGACCACAGTCGCCGAACTCACCGGCCAACCCGCCCGCACCTTCGCCGAATGGGCCACCGAACACGCCGCCGACTTCCGCGTACCGACCACGTCAGAGGTAGCCCACCGCTACACCGAGGCCCTCGCCGCCGGCCGCCTCGACGAAGCGCTCGCCCTCACCGCCCCCGACATCATCCGCGTCGCACCCCTGGAAACCGACGGCGAAGAAGTCGAGGTGAAAGGCACCGAAGCCATCCTAGAAAACGCCCGCCGACAAACCGCCGGCATCCACTACGACGCGATCGACGTCCTGGGCCCCCTCATCACCGACAACCACTTCGCCATCCGCTTCACCTTCCACCACGGCCCCACCCACACCACCAAACTCTCCCTCTGCACAGTCGACCAAGGCCAAATCACCCGCGAAGAGGTCTTCTACTACACCCCACCGAGTGGGAGTTGAAGCCAGCCGCCGACGTCTTGGCGGCCGGATTTGAGGGCGGCGGTGCGGGCGCCTTGGTTGGCGGCGTGGATGGTGCCGATGAGGATGCGGGTGGGGTCGGGGAGGGACTGGGCCAGGAGTGCGCTGAGGTGGCGGCCGTAGCCGTGGCCTCGGTGTTCCGGGGAGAGGACCAGCTCGCGGACGACGTACGCGGGGAGGCCCAGGGCGTCGTCGGGTTTGATGATCGCGGCGGCGTATCCGGCCCACTCGCCGTTCACGGTGACGTCGTACAGCAGGCCGTCCTCGGCGGATTCCTGCAGGTCGGCGAGGTCCTGGAGGGTGGCTTCCTCGACGTGGTGCGGGTGGTCGGCGTCGACGGCGGCGTACGCGCGGCGGGCGTCGTCGTAGTGGTCGACGGTCTTCGCCGGGCGGAGCGTGAGGCCGGGCGGTACGTCGTACGGCTGGAGCTCGCTGATCGGTGCGCCGAGGAACCGGCGGTCCGGGGTGGTGCCGTCGACGCCGGCGTCCGCGGTCCACAGGCGGACGTACAGCGGGTTGTGGACGCCGTAGTACTCGCGGGCCGCGGCCGCGATCGCCGGGAGGTCGTGCGGTTCCGGTGAACGGGTCATCGGCGTGGCGTCGACGAACGGCCGGTCCAGGTTCATGTTCTCGAACCGCATGCTGAACATCACGCCCAGGTCGTTGCCGACAGCAACCCACCGGTTGAGCATCGTCTCGGCCGGCTTGCCCGGCGCGAGGCGGGCGGCGCGCTGGGCGGCGATGTCGAGGTCCTCGGCCAGCAGGATGTCGAGCGCAGCATGCTCCTCGGCGAGGATCGCGAGCCGGCGCGCGTCGCTCACCCAGGTACGTGTGACCGGGTGCTGCCGCTCCAACGTCCAGCCGGCCAGCTCTTCAGCAGTTGGAATCACAACCCCTCAGCCTACTCATCCGCCCCAGCAGCCGGGTCGCCCTCCGACGGCGCAGACGCGGGAGGCGCGGCTGTCGGCGAGTCGGGGGCCGGCGTGGCGGGTGAGGTCGGTTGACGCCGGGCGCGGCGTTCGCCGGGGGTGGCTGTGCGGCGGGGGCGGGCGGGGGTCGAGGCGGCTTCGGCCGGTGCAAGGGGGTCGGGGGTTGGGGAGCCGGGTGGGCGGGGGCCCCAGGTTTCCGGGTCGGGGACGCCGGGCGGGAGGGTGCGGCGGCGGCTCGGGGCGCCGGCCGGGGCGTGGTCGGACTCGCCGGGTTCCTTCGCGCCGGGCCACGGTTTGGCGACCCGGGATGCGAGCACGAACTCCTTGCGCAGCGGGTGTCCTTCGAACTCCTCCGGCAACAGCAACGTGGTCAGGTTCGGATGCCCGGCGAAGCCGATCCCGAACATCTCGTGCGTCTCCCGCTCGTGCCAGTTCGCCCCGGCGTACACGTCGGTCAGCGTCGGCAGTACGGCGTTGTCGCGCGGCACCAGCGTCCGTACGAGCACGTGCTCGACATGCGACCCGCCCCAGAAGTCCGCGAGGTGCGACACGATCCGGAACCCGTCCTTGAGCTCGTCCGACGCGCTCAGGAAGTCGAAGAACGTGAACCCGACCGCATCCCGCAGGACCTCGTGCGCCGCCACCCACGATTCCGGCGGTACGTCGACCGCCGTCGGGCCGAAACTGTCCGCGGACGTGGCCGCGATCCCAGCGCCGGTCAGCGCCTGCAGGGCGTCCGAACTCAAGGCTGCACCAGGCCCCGCGTCAGCGCGCCCGCCGACGGCTCGTCGTACCGGCTCGCAACCGTCTCGCCGGCGATCTTCTCCTGCAGTTTGAGGATGCCCTGCAGCAGCGCCTCCGGCCGCGGCGGGCAGCCGGGTACGTACACGTCCACCGGGATGATCTGGTCGACGCCCTTGGTCACGCAGTACGAGTCCCAGTACGGGCCGCCGGAGTTCGAGCAGGAGCCGAACGAGATCACGTACTTCGGCTCGGGCATCTGGTCGTACAGCCGCTTGATCGCCGGCGCCATCTTGTCCGTGACGGTGCCGGACACCACCATCAGGTCGGCCTGCCGCGGCCCGGGCGCGAACGGGATCACGCCGAGCCGGATGAAGTCGTGCCGGCCCATCGATGCGGCGATGAACTCGATCGCGCAGCAGGCGAGGCCGAAGTTGAACACCCAGAGCGAGTACTTGCGGCCCCAGTTCAGCAGGTACCGCACGGGCTCCGGCGCGAGCCGCGCCAGCGCACCCACAGCCGGCCGCACGGTCGGCATCCCCAGCTCGGTCTCGGCCATGACGTCAGCCTAGTCCGACAATCTCTTCCGCGAGGATCTCCGGGTACTCGAGTGGCGCGTAGTGGCCCACGCCGTCGACCGGGCGGACGCGTACGTCGCTGTAGAAGTCGTCGACGCGGTCCGACCAGGCGCGCGGGAACAGCGGGTCGAACTCCGGCCAGAGCACCACGGTCGGTACGGCGATCCGGTCGTACGACGGCGGCGCGGTCTCGGCCGCGGACACGGCGACCGCCCCGGCACCCGCCCGGTACCAGTTGATCGACGCGGTGAAGGCGCCCGGCGCCGAGTACACCTCGACCAGGTGATCGAGCTCCGGCTCGAAGCCGGGCCCGGACCAGTGCGTCCAGAAGTGCCGCAGGTACGCGCGGACCGCGTCCGGCTTCCCGTCGATCAGCTCCTCGACGACCGGCAGCCGGTGGAACGCCTGGTACCAGAACTCGGTCTGCGCCTGCTCCGAGAACACCCGTTTCCCGATGCCGGGCAGCGGCGGCGCGATCACCAGCCCCTCCACCGATTCGGGCCGGGTCCGCGCGATCTGCTGGGCGATCCGGCTGCCGATGTCGTACCCGGCGAGCACCGGCCGGTCGAGGCCGAGCTCGGCGACCAGCGCGAGTACGCTCCGCGCCTGCGCGTCGGCGGCGTACTGCAGGGGATCCGGGTCGAGGCGGTCCGACGCACCGAACCCACGCAGGTCGGGCACCACCACCTCGCAGCCCCGCTCCGCGAGCATCGGCGCGAGCAGCCGGTAGTCGGTCCGGTCCCCGGGCCAGCCGTGCAGCAGCACGACCGCCGGTCCGTCGCCGTACCGGTCGTAGGCCAGTCTGAATCCGTCCACCGCGGCGCTGAGCTGCATGCCATTCATTGTTGACCATCGCCGGGCCGCGCCCTACCGTCGTTTTGAACAGGACTGAACAGGTCCTTCGAAGGAGCCGGGATGACCGACCAGGTCGAGGTGCAGCAGACCCGCGCGCTCTCCGTCGAGAGCAACGGGCTGAACGTGATCGCGGACGCGGACCGCAAGGGCCGCCCGAGCCAGTTGTTCTGGCCGTGGTTCGGGGCCAACGTTTCGGTGCTGGGGCTGAGCTACGGCGCGTTCGCGCTCGGGTTCGGGATCTCCTTCTGGCAGGCGGTGATCGCCGGGCTGATCGGGGTGGTGTTCTCGTTCCTGCTCTGCGGGCTGATCGCGCTGACCGGAAAACGTGGTTCGGCGCCGACCATGGTGCTGAGCCGGGCCGCGTTCGGGGTCCGCGGCAACAAGCTCCCGTCCTTGGTCTCCTGGTTGCTGACGGTCGGCTGGGAGACCGTGCTGACGATCCTCGCGACGTTGGCGACGGCAACCGTTTTCGAGCGGCTCGGCTGGGGCGGCGGCGCACTGACCAAGGTGATCGCGCTGATCGTGGTCGGCCTGCTGACCGTGGCCTGCGGCGTCCTCGGGTTCGACCTGATCATGCGCGCGCAGACGGTGATCACGATCGTCACCGGTGTACTGACCGTCGTCTACCTGATCCTGGTCGCCGACCAGCTGCACTGGAAGACGGTTTCGGGCATTCCGAACGGGTCGGCGCAGGCGGTGATCGGCGCGCTCGTGTTCCTGATGACGGGCTTCGGGCTCGGCTGGGTGAACGCGGCCGCGGACTACTCGCGGTACCTGCCACGCCGGGCGTCGAGCCGCGGCGTGGTCGGCTGGACGACGTTCGGCGGTTCGGTCGCTCCGGTCGTACTGCTGGTGTTCGGTCTGCTGCTCGCCGGCTCCTCGCAGGACCTCAGCAAAGCGATCGGCGCGGACCCGATCGGCGCGCTCGCCGAGGCGTTGCCGACCTGGTTCCTGGTGCCGTTCGTGATCGTCGCGGTGCTCGGGCTGATCGGTGGCGCCGTCCTCGACATCTACTCGTCCGGGCTCGCGCTGCTGTCGCTCGGGTTGCCGGTCAAGCGCTACGTCGCGGCGTTCGTCGACGGCGTGGTGATGATCGCCGGGACGATCTACGTGGTGTTCTACGGCGGAAAGTTCCTCGGTCAGTTCCAGGGTTTCCTGATCACGCTCGGCGTACCGATCGCGGCCTGGTGCGGGATCATGCTGGCCGACATCGCGTCCCGCCGCCGCGACTACGCCGAGGACGACCTGTACCGGCCGGCCGGGCGGTACGGCGACGTCCGGTGGCTGCCGGTGCTGACCATGGTCGTTGCCACGGGCATCGGGTGGGGCCTGGTCACGAACACGGCGGCGTCGTGGCTGACCTGGCAGGGGTACCTGCTCGGCGCGTTCGGCCTCGGCGCGAAGGACGGGGCCTGGGCGTACGCGAACCTCGGCGTACTGGCGGCGCTGGTGCTCGGGTTCGTCGCGCAGTGGTTCGGCGGGCGGGCAGCCGTTCGGCGTCAGGAGGCGTGACCGGTGCTGGCGCTGATCGATCTGCAGCGGATCTTCGCGGACCCGTCGTCAGGATGGGCGGCACCTGACTTCCAGCGGGTGGTCGGGCCGGTCCGCGAGTTGATCAAGCTGTGCTCGCCGGACGTCGTGTTCACCCGGTTCGTGGCGCCGGAGCAGCCGCGCGGAGCCTGGGCCGGGTACTACGAGGCGTTCCCGTTCGCGTTGCAGCCGGCCGACGCCGAGGACTACCAGTTGGTGGACGAGTTCAAGGGCGCTCCAACTCTGGACAAGACGACGTTCGGTGCCTGGGGCCCCGAGTTGGCGGCACGGGTCGACGGGCGGCTGGTGCTGGCCGGGGTGGCCACGGACTGTTGCGTGATCAGTACGGCGCTCGCGGCCGTCGACGCCGGCATCCAGGTCCAGGTGGTCGAGGAGGCATGTGCCGGGTCCACCGCGGAGAACCACGCGAAGGCGATCGACGTGATGCGGCTGTACGCGCCGATGCTGGAGATCGTGAGCGTGGAGCAGTTGCGATGATCCGGCTCAAGCACGAGCGGGTGGCGCGGGTCCTGGCGCGGGAGATCAAGTCCGGCGTCGTCCGGCGGGGGTCGCAGCTGCCGGGTGAGGTGGAGTTGGCGAAACGGTTCTCGGTCAGCCGGAACACGGTTCGCGCGGCCCTCGCCGTACTCGCCGAGGACGAGCTGATCGCCACCCGGACCGGCAAGGGCTCGTACGTACTGTTCGACGGGCGGCCGTTGGACGGGCGGCTCGGGTGGACGCACGCGCTGTCCGAGCAGGGTGTGGAGACCCGGATGCGGACGGTCCGGATCGAACTCGACGACAACCCGGACCTGGCCGCGCGGCTCGGCCTCGGATCGGCGTCGTTCGTGGTGATCGAACGCGTCCGGCAGCTCACGGACGGTACGTCGATCTCGCTCGAACGCAGCCGGATCCCCGCCGTCGACAGCCTGCGCGACCTGCCGGAACGAGGCCTCGACAACGGCTCCATCAGCGTCACGCTGAACCGGGCGGGCTTCTACCTGGACCACTGTGAACAACGCCTCCGCGGCCGCCCGCTCACCCCGGTCGAAGCGGGCCACCTGAACCGCCCGCCTGGCACCTGGTTCCTACACACCACCCGGACCAGCTGGACCGCCGCCAACGACTTCGCCGAACACGCCGACGAACTCCTCGACCCCACCCACTACGAACTGAACCTCTCCTACAACAGCTGAATCGGGTCCCTAAGGGGGTAGTTGCCCCGGGCATAGGGAGTTGTGCCGATGTGGGGCGTCTCCTCAGGGGCGGACTGTGTTCTCAGTAGCGAGAAGCAGTCGGAGGAGATCATGTTCGTTTACTCGACCGCCGCGGTACAGGCGGAGATGAAGTACCGCCAGGATCGGATTCGTCGCGACTTCCAGCGGCCGTCGTGGTTCCGCAAGCGGGTTCCGCAGCCGCCGCAGCCCTGTGCGCCTGAACTGCGGGCCCGGCCCGCGATGTGACGGCGCGTTCACCCCCACAAAGTCCCCCTCCCCCGGCGCGGCCGGCTCCCCCTTCGGAGCCGGCCGCGCCTCCGTCGTTCAGGGCACGAAAGCGGTGCCTAGGACCCCCTAAGAGCACCTAGGTGGTCGGTACCGCCGGGGATAGGGAGGAGTTCCGATGTGGCGGTCCACCTCAGACGCGCAGATTAGTGGATGTCGGCAGGGAGCCGGCGCAGAACAACGGAGGAACACATGTTCACCAACGCATCGGTCAAGGCAGAGGTCGACTACCGCAGGGAGCGCCTCAGCCGTGACTTCCGTCAGCACCGGGAGAACCGGGGCCGCCGGACCATCAGCCACCTGTTCGGCCGGAAAGCCTGAGAGGAGGAACCGACCATGATCAACATGCCACTGACCCCGGACTCCGTACGAGCGGAGACCGCGTACCGGCTGGAGCGCGCCAAGCGCGACTACCGGGCCGCGAACCGCCGGAAGCGGACCGCCAAAGAGACCGAGCGCCCCGACGCGCGCCCCGCCCTTCGACCCCGTCCGGCCGCATGACCGCCAGGACCGCCGTCCCTGATCGAGAAGCACCGATCAGGGACGGCTTTTCTGTAGCCGATTCTGTAGGCAATTCTGTGACGAGCAGAACCCACGGAACGGGATGCCGTCGAATTGTGTCGGCGCCAGGGGCGAAGATGGACGACGTGCCCTGGAACTCGACACCTCTCGTCGGCCGCTCGTCCGAGATGGCCGCCCTGCTCAGCGCCGTGGACGACGCCCGGACCCGGCGCGCCGGCGCCGTGGTGCTGTCCGGCGACGCCGGCGTCGGCAAGACCCGGATGCTCGACGAGGTGGCGACCGGTGCGCACGAGCGCGGATTCGGCGTACTGGTCGGCCACTGCACCGACTTCGGCGACGCCGGCCTGCCGTACCAGCCGTTCTCGGAGATCTTCGGCCGGCTGGCCGGCGACCGCCCCGACCTGGTCGAGGGCGTGCTGACGAACTTCCCCGCGATCGCCCGGCTGCTGCCGGCGCACCGGCTGCTCGGCGCGCAGCCCGCCCCGCAGGAGGGGCAGCTCGACCGGGCCGCGCTGTTCGACGCTGTGCTCGGCGCATTCACCGCGCTCGCGACCAGCGAGCCGCAGCTGGTGATCATCGAGGACGCGCACTGGGCCGACGACTCGACCCGGGACCTGATCGGTTTCCTGATCACCCGGCTGACCTCGCAGCGGCTCGCGCTCGTGGTGTCGTACCGCAGCGACGACCTGCACCGCCGGCACCCGCTGCGGCGGCCGATCGCCGAGTGGTCCCGCAACCCCCGGGTCCGTCGGGTCAACCTGCTGCCCCTCGACGCCGACGAGGCCCGCACCCTGCTGCATTCGCTGCTGCCCGCCCCGCTGCCCCCGGTCGAGGAGCAGCGGATCCTGGAACGGGCCGGCGGCAACGCGTTCTTCACCGAGGAGCTCGCGGCCGCGGCGTCGATGGGCGACAACGACGGCGTACCGCCCGATCTCGCCGATCTCCTCCTGGTCCGCCTCGACCCGCTGTCCGACGACGCCCGCCAGGTCGCCCGCGTGATCGCGGTCGCCGGTCATCGGGTGCCGCACACGCTGCTGACCGCGGTCGCCGACCTCCCGGACCGCGAGCTCGACGAGGCCCTGCGCGAGCTCATCGACGCCCACATCATCGACATCCCGACCACCGATCGGTACTACTTCCGCCACGCCCTGCTGGCCGAGGCCGTGTACGACGACCTCCTGCCTGGTGAGCGCGTCCGCCTGCACGCGGCGTACGTGAAGGCCCTGCAGGACCAGACCGTGGCGGGTACGGCGGCCGAGCTTGCGCGGCACGCCAAGCGGTCGCACAACCTGCCGGTCTCGTTCGAGGCGCGGGTCCGCGCGGGCGACGAGGCGATCTCGGTCGCCGCGCCGCAGGACGCGCTGAAGCACTACGAGCTGGCTCTGGAGCTGTTCCCGAACCGGGCGCCCGACAGCGCGATCGACAAGACCTGGCTGATCGTCCAGACCGCGACCGCCGCGACCCTGTCGTCGCAGCACCTGCGGGCGGTGAAGATCCTCCGCAAGGCGCTGGCCGACCTCCCGGCGGACGCCCCGAAGCTCGAGCGGGCACAGCTACTGCTCCCGCTGGCCGACATCGCGCTGGTGATCGACCAGGACCAGGAGTCCAACGAGGCCGTGTCGCAAGCGGTGAAACTCGTCAACGACGAGCCGGCCAGCGTGTTCAAGGCCCAGGTCGCGTCGCTGTACGCACGGGTCTCGGACGCGCTCGGCCGCCCGATGGAGGCGGAGCGCTGGGCACACAAGGCCCTCGAGATCGCCCGCGAGGCCGGCCAGGAGAGCGCGGCCAGCGACGCGGGGATCACGCTCGCGCAGCTCCGCCGCCGGGCCGGCGATCCGGAGACGGCGGTGAAGCAGCTCGAGGAGGCCGCCGTCCGGGCTCAGCTCACCGGAGATCCGGCGGCCGAGGTGCGCAGCCGGTTCCTGCTGGGCTCCACGCGCTACGAGCAGGGTGACCTGCTGAACGCGAAGGCCGCGCTGTCGTTCGCGACCAAGCGGGCCGGGGAGCTCGGCCGGCAGTGGGCGGCGTACGGGTTCGACGCCCGGCGGCTGCTGGCGCTGACGCAGTTCACGCTCGGTGAGTGGGACGAGGCGTCGGCGACCGCACGGACGGACTCGATGACTCCGGCGGCTGCCGGAGCGGCGCTGCGGGCGGTGGAGTTCTCGGTCCGCAGCGGGCGTGGTGACACCGCGGTCGCGGAGGAGTTCGAGATGTCCCGCAAGTGGTGGGACCTGGACATCTTGCTGCCGATCATCGGGCTGCAGCCGGCCGTGGACGCGTACCGCACGCTGGACAAGCCGGCCGAGGCGGAGAAGCTGATCGCCGACGTCTCCGCGCTCTGCGCCGACCTGTTCCAGACCGAGTGGCATCTCGCCCGGATCCGGTTCTCCGCGCTCGGCCTGCAGTTGTTGTGTCACCGCGCGGTCGGCGAGCCGTCGACCGCGGCAGAGCTGGTCGCGCGCGGAGCCGAACTGGTGTCGGCCGGTCAGGCGACCGCCGAGAAGGGGCTGCCGCCGGGGCGGTTGATGGGGGTCGAGGGGCTGGCCTGGCTGGCGCGGCTGGAGTCGGAGTGGGACCGGTTGCGCTGGCTGACCGGGATCGACGCGCCGACGCCCGAGGAGCATGTCGCCGCGTGGCAGCGGACCACGGACGCCTTCGGGTACGGGTACGTCTTCGAGCAGGCGTGGTCGCGGGTCCGGCTGTCGGATGCGCTGCGTGCGGCCGGCCGGGTCGCGGAGGCGAACGAGCAGTCCGCGCTGGCGGCCGAGGTCGGGCGGGAGTTGGGCGCACGGCCGCTGCTGGAGGAGGCCGGCGGTGGCGCGCACGGTGGGAGTGCGCTGACGTCACGGGAGACCGAGGTACTGCGGTTGCTCGCCGAGGGCCGTACGAACCGGCAACTCGCACGCGAGCTGTACATCAGCGAGAAGACCGTCAGCGTGCACGTGTCGAACATCCTCGCCAAGCTCGGCGTGCGCTCGAGGACCGAAGCCGCCGCGGTCGCGCGACGGGACGGGTTGCTCGCGGAGGATTAGGGCCTAGCCGTGCCGGCGCTTGGGCTCGGCTTCGAGGTGCCGGGCTCGGGCGCGGGCCAGTTCGTCAGGCTCCGGTTCGACCGCCTCGCGGCGTGCTGCGGGGCGGTGCAGTTCGGTGATGTCGTCGAAGACCTTGCGGGCGTGCCGCATCCGCGCCGCGGCCAAGAACACCAGCCCGGCCGCAGCGAGAGTGATCAACACCCACAGTTGCCACGACATAGCCTCACCACCACGTACTCGCCCCGTTCCCCCGAGTAATCACCATAGCCCTCAACCCAGCGCTTGGCGACCAGCTGTACGCATTCCGTTAAGAACTGCGCTTGAAACTCTCGTTTGTTGCCACACGCAAGCACAAACGGTGACCAGGGCAACAGAAATTGCAGAGACTTTCAGTTACTCCGGGGAGTGAGCCGTCCGCCGCGGAACAGATACGCAGCGCGACCGTCCACCGGTTCCCGGAACGCCAGCACCTCGTGCAGCTCCCGTTCCGGCTCCGCGGCGATCAGCCGGGACTCGTCCAGCGGTACGAACCGGGTCCGCCGCGGCTCGGGCATCAGCAGCCGCGCCTCGTCGCTGACCGCCTCGTCGAGCGCCCAGAACTCCCCGTCCTCGACGGTGATCGTGGACTGCATGAGGACTCCGGTGTAGCGGCCGGTGACCAGCTCCGCCGCGATCTCCGCCGGTTCCGCGGGCGGCACCGGGCGGGTCGGCAGCTCGATCCCCGCCGTCTCGCGCAGTACGTGGCCGACGAGTTCGTCGTACAGGGCTCCTGTGCTGCCGCCGTTGGTGAGCAGTACGACCGCGACCCCCTTGTCCGGCACCAGCCGGAAGAACGCGGACTGTCCGACCGTTCCGCCGTCGTGGCCCAGGAGCCGGCCGCCGTCGAAGATCATCCAGCCGAGCCCCCACTGCTCCGCGAACCCGCCGATCGCCGGTACGTCGACCTGCGGCGCCCACAGCTGGTCCACCGTCGCCCGGTCGAGCAGCGTCGCGTCCAGGTACGCACGGCCGAACGCGAGCAGGTCGCCCGCGCTCGTCGCGAGCAACGACCCGGCCGGCGCCATCGCGTGCACGAGGCTCCAGACGGGCGCGGCCTGCACCGGCGCGCCCGGCTCCGGGGCGACGTGCCCGAGGGCGGCTCGGTACAGCAGCGCCTCGTCGGCGATCGTCGCGACGTGCTCGATCCCGAGCGGTCCGGCGATGTGCTCGCGGATCAGCTGGTGGAACGGCTTGCCGCGCAGTACCTCGGCGATCCGGCCGAGTACGACGAAGCCGGAGTTGTTGTACGAGAAGCCGGCGCCGGGCGGGACCTCCTGCGGCAGCCCGGGCAGTACGTCGCGGACGAACAGCTCGACGGCGTCGTCACCGCGCGACGTCGGCGTGAACGCGTCGCCCGAGAACCCGCTGGTGTGCGTGAGCAGCTGGCGTGGGGTGATCGCGGCGGCCGCGGTCTCGTCGGCGAGCTTGAACTCGGGCAGGTACTCGCGGACCGGGCGGTCGAGGTCGATCAGGCCTTCGGCGACCAACTGCATGATCAGCGTGGTCGTCCAGAGCTTGGTGATCGAGCCGATCTGGAAGACCGAGTCGGTGGTGGCCTCGACGCCGGTGTTCAGGTTCAGGATGCCCGCGGCCGCCGTACTCACCTCGCCGTCGGCCAGCACCGCGACCGAGGCCGCCGGTACGCCGTGCTTGGTGATCAGTTCCGCGAGGTTCTCGTCGAGCCAGCTCTGCACGTCCGTGCTCCTTCGGAAGGCGGGGCATCAGCATATGCTCGGGCAGGTGCTCGTGCTCTCCGCCGATGAGGTCCGCAAGGCCGTTCCGATGCGTACGGCGATCGACGCGGTCCGGGACGCGTTCCGCGAACTCGCTGCCGGGCATTTCGTGTTGCCGCCGCGGCAGATCTTCGGTGACGGCGCGGTGCTGGTGATGTCGGCGTACCACTCGCCGACCGGGACCGCGGTGGTGAAGAAGATCGGGATCGCGCTCGACCAGGTACCGGCGATCCGCGCGACCGTGATCTGGACCGGCGGCGGGGAGCAACTCGTCGCCGACGGCAGCTCGATCACGACCCTGCGGACCGGCGCGGTCGTCGGCGTCGCGACCGACCTGCTCGCCCCCGCCGACGCGACGCGTCTGACCGTGATCGGCACCGGCGCGCAAGCACCCGACCAGGTCCGCGCGGTCCTCGCCGTCCGCCCGATCACGGACGTCACCCTCACCGGCCGCTCCGCGGACCGCGCCACCGCGCTGGCTCAAACCCTCGCCGCGGAGTTCCCCGACGTCCGCTTCACCCCCACCACGGACATCGAAGCGTCGATCGCCAATCCGAACATCATCTGCTGCGCCACCTCGTCCAGCACCCCACTCTTCGAAGCCGACGCCCTCCCACCCGAAGTCCACATCAACGCCATCGGCGCCTTCCGCCCCACCATGCGAGAACTCCCCCGAACCCTCTTCACCAACAGCACAACCGTGGTCGACCAACGCGAAGCCGCCCTGGAAGAATCCGGCGAAATCATCGACGCCGTCGACGCCGGGCTTCTTGGCACCCAGGACCTGATCGAGCTCGGCCCAGCGCTCTCGAACCCACCACACCCCGTCGGCCGCACGATCTTCAAATCAGTAGGCATCGGCTGCCAGGACTGGGCCATCGCCGCCGCCCTAGCCGGAGCAAAGACTCGCTCCTAGGTCCAGCGCAGTACGCCCTTGCGGTAGGCGTACAACAAGCCGACCGCGACGAAGGCGAGGAAGACGAACATTTCGATCAGGGTGGCGTAGCCGAGGGTGTTGAAGATGGTGGCCCAGGGGAAGAGGTAGATCGCGTCGACGGCGAAGATCACGTAGAGGTACGCGAACAGGTAGTACCGGATGTGGACCTGGGCCCAGCCTTCGCCGACCGGGTCGACGCCGGACTCGTACGTCTTGAGTTTGCCCTCGGTCGGATACGTGACGGTCAGCGCCTTGTTCAGCGCGAACGCGCCGATCAGCCCGACCAGGCCGAGCGCGACCACCGCGGCGACGACGCCATAGCTGTCCGACACAGGCAGCAGTCTAGTTCGTACAGAGCAGCAGCGAGTCGATCGAGACGTACGGGCCGTAGCCCGAGCGGATGTCCGCGAGCTGCAACCGCAACCGGGTGACGCCGGAGATGTCGGAGTTCAGCCAACCCTCGGTCTCCTGCTGCATCCGCACCGACGAGATCGCAGTGGTCCCGTTGTGCAGCGACACCCGGACCAGCCCGTCGGTCAGGTTGCCGAGCCAGTTCCGCGAGTACCGGCAACCGGTCGAGTCGACCTCGCCCCACACGTACCCGCCCTGGTTCGCGAGCAGGTCCGCCTCGGACCGCCGCGGCCCTTCGTTCGGCGGTACGACGTTGAACTGCGGCTGCCCCGCCCCGCCCACGGACAGCAGGCCCTTCTTGAACATGCCCCGCCACACGTAGTGCTTGAAGCTGATCATCGGCGACAGCCCAGCCGCGTACGGCGCCTGCGCCCCGATCGCGATCCGGTACGTCCGGATCGACCCGGGCTGGACCGTGGTGATCGTCACGCCGGTGCCGTTCGAGTACCCGTGCGCGACCTCCTGCCAGCGCTTCAGCGACGGGATCCACTGGTGCAGCGGGATCCGCGTACCGTTCGCGGGTGCCGGCGTCACCGTGCCGACGACGGTGATCACACCCTTCGTCGCGTCGGTCGTACGAATGCTGGAGATCGTCACGGTCCGCACCGGCGACGGGACCGCGGACGCAGTCGGGACGACGCCGCCGAGGCACAGCACCAGCAGCAGTCCGGCCAGCAGTCGGCGCATCGCACAACTCCCTGAAGTCGCAGTCAGTTGCGGCCACCCTGCCGTTTCCGGCTGCGGATCGCAAGCGAGCGTTCGCGGACGGTGATGAACCTCCATTACCTGACCCGGCCGGCTTGTAACACCGCGTCCCAGGCAGTGGACCACCGGGGCTTCCGCATGGTTCCGTTCTAAGGGCGAACTAATATTGGGGTTATCGCCCTGACGGGGGGATCGACCTGTCGTCCACGAAGCGGCAGACCGACCCAAGCTTCGACTTGGAGATGAACAGAACAGTGACCATCGAGGTCAAGCAGCTCGACCGCGTGGTGATCCGCTTCGCCGGCGACTCCGGCGACGGGATGCAGCTCACGGGGGACAGGTTCACAGCGGAAACGGCGTCGTTCGGCAATGATCTGTCGACGTTGCCCAACTTCCCAGCAGAGATCCGGGCACCAGCCGGGACGCTGCCGGGAGTCAGCTCCTTCCAGCTCCACTTCGCCGACCACGACATCCTCACGCCGGGCGACGCGCCCGACGTGCTGATCGCGATGAACCCGGCCGCACTGAAGGCGAATCTCAAGGACGTGCCCCGCGGCCGGACCCTGATCGTCGACACCGCCGACTTCACCGCGCGCAATCTGAAGCGGATCGGGTACGACGAGAACCCGCTGGAGACCGGCGAGCTGGACGGCTACCACGTCGTACCGCTGAACCTCACCGGCATGACGGTGGAGTCGGTCAAGGAGTTCGGCCTGTCCCGCAAGGACGCGTCCCGGGCGAAGAACATGTACGCGCTCGGCCTGGTGTCCTGGCTGTTCCAGCGGCCGACCGACTCCACGATCAAGTTCCTGGAGACCAAGTTCGCCGCGAAGCCGGACATCCGGGACGCGAACATCGCCGCCTTCCGCGCGGGCTACAACTTCGGCGAGACCGCCGAGGAGTTCTCGGTCCGGTACGAGGTGAAGCCGGCGCAGATGGCCAGCGGGACGTACCGCAACATCTCCGGCAACCTGGCGCTGGCGTACGGCCTGGTGGCGGGCGCGCAGCGGGCCGGCCTGCCGCTGGTCCTCGGCGCGTACCCGATCACCCCGGCGTCCGACGTCCTGCACGAGCTGTCCAAGCTCAAGCGGTTCAACGTCACCACGATCCAGGCCGAGGACGAGATCGCCGGCGTCGGCGCGGCCCTCGGTGCGTCGTTCGGCGGCGCGCTCGGCGTGACCACGTCGTCCGGCCCGGGGATCAGCCTGAAGTCGGAGACGATCGGCCTCGGCGTGATGCTCGAGCTGCCGCTGGTCGTCTGCGACATCCAGCGCGCCGGTCCGTCGACCGGGATGCCGACCAAGACCGAGCAGGCCGACCTGCTGCAGGTGATGTTCGGCCGCAACGGCGAGGCCCCGCTGCCGGTGCTCGCGGCCCAGTCCCCCGCGGACTGCTTCGCGATCGCGGTCGAGGCGGCCCGGATCGCGATCACCTACCGGACGCCGGTGATCGTGCTGTCCGACGGCTACCTGGCGAACGGTTCCGAGCCGTGGCAGATCCCGGTGATCGAGGACCTGCCGACGATCGACCCGAACTTCACCACCGCGCCGAACGCGCCCGACGGCAAGTACCTCCCGTACGAGCGCGACCCGGAGACGCTGGCCCGCGCCTGGGCCGTGCCCGGTACGGCCGGTCTCGACCACCGGATCGGTGGCCTCGAGAAGGAGGACAAGACCGGCAACATCTCCTACGACCCGGCCAACCACGACCTGATGATCCGGACCCGGCAGGCGAAGGTGGACGCGGTCGCCCGCAGCATCCCGCCGATCACGGTGGACGACCCGGACGGTACGGCGAAGGTCCTGGTGCTCGGGTGGGGTTCGACGTACGGCCCGATCGGCGCAGCGTGCCGCCGGGTCCGCACGGTCGGCGGCAAGATCGCGCACGCGCACCTGCGGCACCTGAACCCGTTCCCGTCGAACCTCGGTGACGTGCTGAGGTCGTACGAGAAGGTCCTGGTGCCGGAGATGAACCTCGGCCAGCTGGCGATGCTGCTGCGGTCGAAGTACCTGGTCGACGTGGTCTCGTACGCGCAGGTCCGCGGGATGCCGCTCGGTGCGGCCGAGCTGGCCGAGGTGATCGGCAACCTGGTCGAGGAGACCGAGGGCATCGACGACGACGCCCGCCACCTGGGGGCGGCCGCCGCCGCCGTGAAGCACGGCGAGGCGCTCGCCGACCAGAACGGCCACCTGAAGGAGGGTGCACGATGAGCGCCGTTGAACTCGGCATGCCGGGTCATGGACTGGCGGGTGTTCCACTCGCGACCGAGCCGCAGAATCGCAAGGAGTACGTGTCGGACCAGGAGGTCCGCTGGTGCCCCGGCTGCGGTGACTACGCCGTCCTCGCGGCCTTCCAGGGGTTCCTGCCCGAGCTCGGGATCAAGCGCGAGAACGTCGCGATCGTCTCCGGTATCGGCTGCTCGTCCCGCTTCCCGTACTACCTGTCCACGTACGGCATGCACTCGATCCACGGCCGCGCGCCGGCGATCGCGACCGGGCTGGCCACCGCCCGCCCGGACCTGAGCGTGTGGGTGGTGACCGGTGACGGCGACGCGCTGTCGATCGGCGGCAACCACCTGATCCACACGCTGCGGCGGAACGTGAACCTCAAGATCCTGCTGTTCAACAACCGGATCTACGGGCTGACCAAGGGGCAGTACTCGCCGACCTCGGAGCCGGGCAAAGTGACGAAGTCGACGCCGATGGGGTCGGTGGACAACCCGTTCAACCCGGTCTCGCTGGCGCTCGGCGCCGAGGCGACGTTCGTGGCCCGGACGGTCGACTCGGACCGCAAGCACCTGACGTCGGTACTGCGGGCCGCGGCCGAGCACCGGGGCACGGCGTTCGTGGAGATCTACCAGAACTGCCCGATCTTCAACGACAACGCGTTCGAGGCGTTCAAGGACCCGGAGACCCGGGACGACGCGATCATCCCGCTGGTGCACGGCGAACCGATCCGGTTCGGCACCGACGGGCACCTCGGCGTGGTCCGCGACGGGTTCGCGTCGCTCGCGGTCCGGGAGGTCGCGGACCTGCCCGGCGGCGAGGCCGACCTGGTCGTCCACGACGCCCACGTCGACGACCCGGCGTACGCGTTCGCCCTGTCCCGCCTCACCGACGGCGGCGTCCTGCACCGCGCCCCGATCGGCGTCTTCCGCAACGTCGACCGCCCCGCGTACGACGACCTGGTCCGCCAGCAAATCAAAACCGCCCAGGAATCCCAGGGCCCCGGCGACCTCCAGTCACTCGTCACCGGCGCCGACACCTGGACCATCAACTAGCACCCCCCACGCCGGACCTGCGCACCACGCGCAGATCCGGCGTGCTGCACTACACCAGCGCGCAGATCCAGCACACCCACCCGCAGCACGCGGGTCCGGCACACCTACAGCAGCGCGCGGGTCCTGGCACACCCACAGCAGCGCGCGGGTCCGGCACATCTACAGCAGCGCGCGGGTCCGGCGCATCTACAGCAGATCGAGCAGACTGTGCCCGGTCGAGCGATCCAGGTGCCGCGCCGCCAACCCGGCCCGCCGCGCAGCCAGCACGTCGAGCTCCAGGTTGTCCCCCACCATCAACGCCTCACCCGGCTCAACGCCGAGCTCTTCACAGACACATTGGTAGGCCAACGGATCGGGCTTGCTGACGCCGAGTGATTCGGATGCGCACACGACGTCGATGTATTCCGCGAGCCCGATTGCGGCGAGTTTTGCTTCTGCTGCACGGTATTCCCGTTCGTCAACACCCCGACCCGCCACCCGTTGCCCCGGGCAACCTCCAGCGCGGGCCGCGCATCCGGGTACGCGATCCAGTGCGACCGGTACTGCGCCAGATACCCCTCGAACACCTCGTCCAACTCGGCATCCGCCGACGGCACCTCCCGCCCGAGAAGCGGCAGAAACGCCCGCAGCCGCTCCCGCCGCTGCCCCTGATGCGTGAGCTCTCGCCGCAGGTACGCGTCGTACACCCGGTCCTCGATCGCGAACCACTCCGCGACCAGCTCGTCCGCCGGCGCGATCCCGAGCCCCGCGACCCACGCCCGCAGCGCCCGCTCGGCCGACCCGGTGTGGTCGAACAACGTGTTGTCCAGATCGAAAACGACAGCCTTCATCCGCGCCATCCTCCCCTGGCGTACCGAAGAACGGGTAGAGGTGTGCCCATCACCACTCCGCGCCACCGCAACCACCCTGCCGACGCCGCCGAAACACCTACCACTACCCGTTCTTCGGTACAGCCACCACCGAGTCACGGTTCAGCTCGCGGTGATTCGCATACCCGGAAAGCGCCAGCGTGAGGTCGAGTTCGGCCAGGAAGCAGCGGAGGACGTGTTCGACGCCGGCCTGCCCTGCGAGCGCGAGGCCGTAGAGGAGGGGGCGACCGAGCAGCACCGCCTTGGCGCCCAGTGCGAGCGCCTTCGCGGCGTCGGACCCAGTACGTACGCCCGAATCGAAAAGCACCGTCAACTGTTCACCGACCGCGTCCGCGATCGCCGGCAACGCGTCCAGCGCGGCGACCGCGCCGTCGACCTGGCGGCCGCCGTGGTTCGACACCACGATGCCGTCGACGCCGTTCTCGGCCGCGAGCTTGGCGTCCTCGACGTGCGTGATGCCCTTCAGCACGATCGGGCCGTCCCAGTTGTCGCGCAGGAACGACAGGTCGTCCCAGGCCAGGCCGACGTTCGGGAACAGCTGCGCCCACAGCATCACCGCCGCGCCCGGGTCCTCCGCGATCGGCTTGGCCAGCTTCGCCTGGAACGCAGGATCGCTGAAGTAGTTCGCCAGCCCCTCGCCCTTGAGGAACGGCAGGAACCCGCGGTCCAGGTCGGCCGGCCGCCAGCCGATCGTCCCGGTGTCGAGCGTGACGACGAGTACGGAGTACCCGGCGGCCTTGGCGCGCCGGAGGAAGCTGAGGCAGACGTCGCGATCGGTCGGGTAGTACAGCTGGAACCACTTGTTCGTGGCTTCGATCTGCTCGATCGCGTGGCTGGCCTGGGTCGAGTGCGTGTAGGTCAGGCCGAGGGTGTCGGCGGCCCGGGCGGTCGCGAGTTCGCCGTCCGGGTGGGCCAGGGTCTGGACGCCGATCGGCGCGACGAGGACCGGCGCGGGCATCGGCGTACCGAGGATCGTGCAGGACAGGTCACGGTCGGTGCTGCCCCGGAGCATCCGCGGCGCCAGGCGCCAGCGGTCGAACGCCGCCTGGTTCGCCCGGGCCGTCGCGCCGCCGCCCGCGCTCGGCACGATGTACCCCATCGCCTCGACCGGCAGTTTCCCGGCCGCCTGCGACTCCAGCCGGGCCAGGTCGGTGGTGATCTCCGGCGTCGTCCCCTGCAGCATCCCCTGCAGGTAGATCTGCAACTGGTAGTCCCCGAAGTTGGCCATGCCGGATGCTCCCACGCCCACCACGCCGACTCAACAGCACCACCCCGACGAGCGCGATCAGGCCGCACAGCCAGGCGAACCAGTCGCCCCAGGCGGTGTGGAGGGTTCGGTCGACGCCTGGGTGCAGCTCGCCGATCAGGCTTGCCGGCGCGTCGGCCGGTGCGGTTGTCTCGGCGACGATGCGGCCTTGCGAGTCGGTCAGGGTGAGGCGGCCTTTGCTGCCGTCGCGGGCGATCGGGATGCCGTTCTCGATGCCGCGCAGGATCGCCATCCGGCTGTGCAACCAGCCGTCGTCGACGAAGTCGAGCGCGGGGACGAGGAGCAGCCCGGTGCGGAGTTCACCGTATTGCCGGGCGAGCGCGGGGAAGTCCATGTCCTTGCAGATCATCAGCCCGTAGTTGTTGTACGTCGCCAGCTTGTCGCCGGATTCGTACGGCTCCAGGCCGGGGATCAGGTGGTGCTTGTCGTACGACGTCGGCGCGCTGCCGTCCGGGTGGAAGATCAAGGCGCGGTTGTGGTCGCCGCCGCCGAGCGCCGTCACGCCGACGACGAGCTCGATCTTGTTGCTGATGGCAAGCTCTTGGAACTCAGGCGGCAGCTGCCCGGATTGCGCGTCGATCGTCTTCTCCGGCAGCAGTACGATCTGCGCGCCTTCCTTTGCTGCGTTGACGATCAGCGGCTCATACCGCTTCAGAATCGCCGGGCCACCCGCGTTGGGCCAGCCGGCGTCGTCGGCACCTTCGGCGGACAGTACGGCGATCTTCACCGGCTGGTCGTCGGCGCCCGCATGGAGTCGTACGACGCCGTACACACAGGTGCCTACGGCAACCACAAGCACCAGCACGAAGCGCCGAGCCGCGATCGCCGCGGCGGGAAGTAGGAGCAGGAAGCTCAAACCCCAGGGGCCGGCCAACGAAACGATCTGGTTGATCGGGGCAACTTCTGCCTGCGTGTACGCCAGACTCGTGAACGCGCCGTGCGGCGAGACCGTTGCGATCAAGCAGTCGAGCGCAGCCCACAACGCGGGCCCCGCCACAACCGCCATCACCGGGTGCCCCCGCACCACCAACCCTCGGAAGAACAACACAGTCCCCGCAAACACCAAAGCCAACCCCACCAGAAACCCCAGCACCACAGGCGGAACCTCAAGATCCCCGAGCAAATACCCCACCAGATTGGAAAGCCCCAGAAGCCACCCCACAAAGGCCGCCAGCCCTGCCACTCCCGCCCGAAGCCGCGGCGCAACAAAGAACACAGGCACCGGGGCGAGCCAGGTCAACACGGGAACCGTATGCAATCCGGACCCGAAGAACAGCAAAACCCCCGTAGCAAGCGCGGCCCCGACACCGACAACCCACCCCGCCCTTCCGGCGGTCCCTTCACCGTCGTAGTTCATCGATCATCCTTTCGGCCAGGCGGAGGCACAGGGCGCGGAAAGACTTGTCCGGCATGCTGATGCGGTCGCCGTGGTGGAGTTGGATCAGGCCGTGAAGAAGGGCGGCGAACATCAGGCTGGTTTCCCAGATGTCCTCGTCCCGGAACAGGTTCTGTTCGACGCCGGCGGTGATCGCGTCGGCGACCAGGTTGAGCGTCGGCGACCTACGGGCCCGGAAATCGGCGGGAAAGCGTCGCGCCTGATCGCGCCGTTCGGTGAACATGTAGTCGTACAACCGCGGTTGCGCGAGCGCGAAGTCGACGTGGTCGAGCAGCATCTCCCGCATCCGCTCGTCCGCCGCGACCGGCCGCTCCGCCGACTCCCAGCGCCGTACCAGCTCCGCGAACGCCGCGTCCGCGACCGCGTTCAGCAGCGTCTCCCGATCGGGAAAGTACTGGTAGATCGCCATCGGCGTGATCCCGACCGCCGCCGCCACCTTCCGCATCGACACCCCGGCCGCGCCGTGCTCGGTCAGCAGGTACGTGGCCGCCGCAATGATCCTCTCTTTTGTCGTCACCGAATCATTAAGGACACATTCCCTATACGCCGTATAGGGAATGCGACCCTGACTGAACCCTGAACCGTGACATCCGTCACCGACCGGACCGGACCGGACGTCAGCCCAGGATCGGGACGGATCGCATCCGCACCACCCGCCCGCCAGGACCACAGTGATGACCATGACGAACACGAACGTGGTGACCGCTCCCCCACGCAGCGGCATGAAGCGCGCACTGCCGGCTCTCGGCCTGTTCTTCCTGTCCCCGTTGGTCGCGGAGTTCCTGCTCGGGAACATCCCGATCAGCGGCCTCTTCGCCCTGTTCGCCCTGGCCCCGCTGTACGGCGGCGGCGCGGTCCTGATTCGCGAGGTCGCCCGCCGCCGCGGCTGGGGTTACCCGAGCATCCTGATCCTGGCCCTGGCGTACGGCGTGATCGAGGAAGGCATCACCACCCAATCGCTCTTCAACCCGAACTACGCCCACCTGCGGCTGCTCGACCCCGGCCACATCTCGTTCCTCGGCATGGGCGCACCGTGGACGGTCATGGTCCTCGGCCTGCACACGCTCTGGAGCATCACGGTCCCGATCGTGGTGATGGAGTCCCTGTCGAGCCGCCCACGCGAACCCTGGCTCGGCAAGATCGGCTTCAGCGTGTACGGCGTACTCTTCGTCCTCGGCGTCGTCGCGACCACCGCCTTCGGCTACGCCAAGGACCCGTTCCGCGCATCTCCTGGCCAGAACATCGGCGCCGCCGTCGCAGTCGTCGTACTGATAGCTCTCGCCGCCTGGGTCGGCCGCCGCACTCCCCGCCGTACCACCGGAAACGTCCCGTCGCCGTGGATCGTCGGAATCGCCGGACTCGTGTTGAGCAGCGGCTGGATGCTCGTGAACGACGAACTCAAGAACGGCTGGCTCTGCGCCGGGGTCTCCATCGTGATCGACGTACTGGCGATCGTCCTCTTCGTCACCTGGTCGCGGCGGACGACCTGGACCCGGATGCACACGCTGGCCGCCGCGGGCGGCGCGATGCTCACCTACGCGTGGCACGCCTTTCCGGAAAGCCCTGTCTTCGGCGCCTCGATGACCGTCGACCTGATCGGGAACACCGTCTTCGCCCTGCTCGCGGTGGCCGTGCTGATCTCTGCGACAATCAGGTGTGACAAGTTCAGTCGGTCCTGACACGACCTCGCGGCACCTGAACCTGGCGTTGTTCGCGCTGGCGACCGGTGGTTTCGCGATCGGGACCACCGAGTTCGTCACGATGGGGCTGCTCCCGCAGATCGCGGACGGCGTACGGATCTCGATCCCGACCGCCGGCCACGTCGTCTCGGCGTACGCGCTGGGCGTCGTCGTCGGCGCCCCGGTGATCGCGGCACTCGGCGCCCGGACTGGACGGAAACGGTTGCTGCTGGGGCTGGTCGCGGTCTTCGTGGTCGGCAACGTGCTGTCGTCCGTCGCCTCGAACTACGAGTTCCTGATGGCCGCGCGCTTCCTGTCCGGGCTGCCACACGGCGCGTTCTTCGGGATCGGGGCCGTGGTCGGCGCGTCGATGGTGCCGGCCGGGCGGCGCGCGCGGGCGGTGTCGATGACGATGGTGGGGCTGCCGGTCGCGAACATCATCGGCGTACCGGTCACCACCCTGCTCGGGCAGAAGCTCGGCTGGCAGGTGCCCTTCCTCGCAGTCGGCGTACTCGGCCTCCTGACGCTGGTCGCCGTCTGGTTGTGGGTCCCGCCTCAGCCTGTCGGGAGCGACGTCAACGTCCGCAGCGAGCTGAGCGCGCTGGCCCGGCCGCAGGTGTGGATGGCACTGCTCGTCGGGATGGTCGGCTTCGGCGGGATGTTCGCGACGTACTCGTACATCACGCCGACGATGACGGAACTGGCCGGTTTCTCCGAGTCCGCGGTGACGATTGTGCTCGGTGTGTACGGCGTGGGTATGACGGTGGGCACCGTCCTCGGCGGCCGACTCGCGGACCGCTCGCTCATGGGCAGCGTGTACGGCGGCCTGGTCGCGGTCGCCGTCGTCCTCGGAACGTTCGGTTGGCTCGCGCACACCAAGCCCGGAGCGCTGGTCGCGGTGTTCGCGATGGGCTGCTCCGCCAGCATCCTGGTCCCGGCCCTGCAGACCCGCCTGATGGACGTCGCCCACGAGGGCCAGTCGCTGGCCGCCTCGCTGAACCACTCCACGCTGAACATCGCGAACGCGCTCGGTGCCTGGCTCGGCGGCGTCGTACTGGCCGCCGGCTACGGCTACGAATGGCCCAGCCGCCTCGGCGCCGCGCTCGCCCTGGCCGGCCTGGTGCTGGCCGTGATCTCCGGCCTGCTGGAACGCCGAGGGTCGACTCAGGTACTTGCCTGAGGGTTTCCTGACCACCGAGTTGGTTAGATCGGAGTATGGCGACCTTGACGTTGGGCGCCGCCGATCTGGTCCGGCGGCGTGGGCTGCGGCGGATGCGCTCGGTGGCACTGGCCCTGCTGGTGCTGGCGGCGGCGATCTACGTGGCAACGCTGCACCGGACCGGCGGCTGGGCCTACCTGAACGCGGCGTCCGAGGCGGCGATGGTGGGTGCGCTGGCGGACTGGTTCGCGGTCACCGCGCTGTTCCGGCGGCCGCTCGGGCTGCCGATCCCGCACACCGCGATCGTGCCGACCCGCAAGGACAGCCTGGCGGAGAGCCTCGAGCAGTTCGTGACCGAGAACTTCCTCTCCGAAGAAGTCGTCGCGGAGAAGATGCGGACCGCGGAGATCAGCCGCCGGGTCGGTGAGTGGCTTGCCGACGGCAACCATGCCGAACGGATCGTGGCCGAGGGCGCCCGGACGGTCGGCGCGGCGCTGCCGAAGCTGGGCGACGACGACGTGGCCGCGTTCGTCCGCGGGTCGTTGCTGCCGCGGTTCGTCCAGGAGCCGTTGAGCCCGATCGCCGGGCACTTCGTCCAGTCGGTGGTCGAGGACGGCGCGCACCACGCGCTGTTCGACCTGCTGATGGTCGAGGCGTACGACTGGCTGTCGAACAACCGCGATCTCCTCGCTGACGTGGTCGGCCCGCGCGCGCCGCGCTGGTCGCCGCAGTGGGTGGACCGGCTGGTGATCGACCGAATCCACCGCGAGGCGCTGGCCTGGCTGGCCGACGTACGGGACAACCAGACGCACCCGGCACGCCGGGCCGTCGACCGGCTGCTCGCGCAGCTGGCCGAGGACCTGCAGCACGACCCGGAGACGATGGAACGCTTCGAGGCCTGGAAGGCGCGGATGCTGACCCACCCGGACATGGGCAACAGCCTCACTGCCGTCTGGGACGCGATGCGGACCGCGCTGATCGACGCGATCAACGAGCCGGACAGTACGCTCCGCGTCCGCGGCATCAAGGTCCTGCACGACCTCGGCGCCCGGCTCCAGCACGACGACGAACTCCGGACGAAGGTCGACACCCGCGCCGCCGAGGCGGTCGGGTACGTGGTCCGCACCTACGGCACAGAAATCGTCTCGGTCATCTCCGACACGATCGAACGCTGGGACGGCCGCGAGGCCGCTGCCCGGATCGAACTGCACGTCGGCCGCGACCTCCAGTTCATCCGCATCAACGGCACCGTCGTCGGCGCCCTGGTCGGCCTCCTGATCCACACCGTCAGCCAGCTCATCTAGAGACCGTTTCGACTACCAGCTGTTAACCTTCGCGAACCCCGGGCCAGCGATGATGGCGGCGGTACTGTCCGACGACCGGTTGTGGGGTTCACGATGAAGGGCTTCTCGCGCTCGAACCCGCTGGACGCGTTCGTCCGGATCTGCACGCTGGCCGAGGGCCAGCACGGTCTGGTCGCGATCGCGCAGCTGCGCGGCGAGGTATCCGAACAGGTGCTGACCCAGCTGCGGGACGCCGAGGTCGTCGAGCCGGTCGTCGAGGGCGTACTGCGGGTCCGCGCCGGCGCGAGCCACCCGCACCCGACGCTGTACGCCACCTGGCTCCTCGCCGAGGCCGCGCCGGCCTGGGAACGAACCCTCAACACCCTGGTCGTCTCGCACCAGTCAGCCGCCGAGCTGTACGGCGCCGGCACCGTGAGCGCGCCCCGCATCGAGTTCTCCGGCCGCGCCCGCACCGCGCTGCCCGACGGCGTCACCGTACATCCGCGCTCGGTCGCCGAAGACCAGTGCATCGTCATCGAGGGCCTCCCGGTCACGGGCCCGGCGCGGACGCTGGCCGACCTCGCCGACGGTCAGGGCTTCGACCTGTCCGACCTCGGGCGGCTGGCCCGCTCGCTGATCGGCCAGGGCTGGACGACCGCCGACGAGCTCGGCCCGGAGCTGACGGAGCAGTTCGCCGGCCGCGATCCGTCGTACGACGGCCCGACCTGGCTCCGGTCCGCGCTCGACGCCGCTGCGAGGGGCTGACGTGTACATCGGCCACCTCGATCTGAAGGTGTTCCGCGCCGCCTTCCCGCAGTGGCACCGGCTGATGGCGCGGCTGCGGGAAAGCAGCACGCCACGGTTCTCCGCCGAGCGCGCGAAGAAGCAGCTGATCGGCGGCGACCTGATCAGCCAGCTGAACCGGGGCGGCGACGACTACGAGAAGACCGGCTCGGACCCGCTCGCCGCGTACGCCGAGACCTGGGACGGTACGACCGGCACCGGCATCGACCCCGTCTACGAGATGGCGCGGACGGCCAACGACCTCGACATCTACAACGGCGCGCTCGGCGACCTGAGCGCCGAGGAGTACGTGGCCCGCGTCCGCGCGGACATCCTGAAGGTCGCGCCGATGCGGCGGGACCCGCTCGATGGTGCGCCGGGCCTCGGCGGCCTGGTCCGGTACTCGACCCGCAGCATCGAGATCGCCGGCAGCGGGCACGCGGTCTTCACCATCGACGTACAACCCGTCGACGACAGCCGCGGGCCGCTCGGTGTGCGCGCCGCGGGGGACAAGTTCTCGCTCGAGATCGACGTCAAGCTGCCGGCGATGATCCAGCGGTCCAGCGAATCGGAACGGGCCCGCCGCTCGGTGGTCGGCGTCCAACTCGACGGGTTGAAGCCGATCACGCCGCTGTTGCGGCCGGTGGCGGATCTGGCCGCGGACAAGATGGCCGCGCTCGCTCTGCAGCCCGGGGTCGGCGACGGCATCGCGGCGCCCCGCTTCAAGGACATCGCCGACCTGTACTACATCGCGCGGACCTGCCCGGTGGATGGCGAGAAACTCCGGAAAGCGCTGTCGGAGAACTGGCACTGGCGCGAGGCGGGCGTGTCCGGCCCGCCGCACCCGTACCGCTTCTACGGCCAGCCGCCGGCCCGGGACGACGAGACGGAAATCCTGTGGGAACAGGGGTTTCGGCAGCTGCGGGAACGCGAGGGTCTGGAACAGCTGCGGGACTATCCGGACTTCAAGACCATGACCGAGACGATCGGCAGGTTCCTGGACGGTGCCGCGGATCCGGCGAACGGCGTCTGGGATCCGGCTCGCGGGCAGTGGCGGCCGTCGGTTCGCAGCGAGGTCGCGTCGACGATCGATCACGCGATGGCTCCCAAGGCGGCCGATGCCGCCCGGGAGCCGATCGTGCCGATGCAGAAGCACCTGTTCGTCTTCGACGTCGATCAAACGCTGAGCGCGAACGACACGCTGCACGAACTCGCCGAGCTGGCCGACCGGCTCGACGCCGTGAACGCGGTGCACGCCCCCGACTACGTGACCTCGATCAGCGCCAAGATCAACCAGTTAGCGGGGGTCGACGCGCGCCTGGTCGAGGAGGTCGCGCAGAACATCCAGCTGAGCGAGGGTGCCGAGCAGCTGATCCGGGACCTGCAGGCCGCCGGGCACGAGGTCGCGATCGCGAGCGGTGGATTCGACGCGATCGTCGGCCCGCTGGCGAAGCGGCTCGGCGTGAAGCGGTATGTCGCGGGGCAGCTGGAGCTCGAGGACGGCGTACTCACCGGCAACGTCAGCGGGTTGATCGACGGCCCCGGGAAGGCCGTCGCGATCCGCGCCTGGAACGCCGAGCTCGGGATTCCGCGGGAGCGCACGATCGCGGTCGGGGACGGCAGCAACGACGTGGACATGTTCGAGGCCGTCGGCTTCGCAGTCGGCTACAAACCGGGCCAGGCCGCGGCCGCCGCCGCACACACGATCCTCCGCGACATGGGCTACCTGAACCGGGTCGTCCACCTCCCCCTCCCCACCCGCCTCACCACCACCCCCCGAGTCCCCACCCCCACAACCCGCCCCGCCACCGAACGCACTGCCTGACCCAATTGGCCTGGTGAGGCAACCATCTGAGTGGGCCGGGTGGTCGGTCAGGGTGTGAGTGTTGACGACGGCGTGGTCACGGGGGTGAGAGCGGTGCCTACCGACGGTACGGCGAGTTTCGACGTGTTCGTGGCTGCCCGCTCGCAGGCTCTGGTGCGGACCGCCTACCTGCTGACCCGCGACCACGCGCTGGCCGAGGACCTCGTCCAGACCGCGCTGGCGAAGGCGTGGTTCCACTGGAGCCGGATCCGCGACGACAACCCGGAACCGTACGTCCGGCGGATCCTGGTCACCACGTACGCCTCCTGGTGGCGGCGCAAGTGGACCGGCGAGATCCCGACCGAGGAACTGCCCGAGACACCCGCCCCGAACGGCGAGGACCGCCTCGATCTGTGGGACGCGATCGGCCGCCTCCCCCGCCGCCAACGCGCCGTTGTCGTACTGCGCTTCTACGAAGACCTCAGCGAGGCCGAGACCGCCCGCCTGATGGGCACGAGCGTCGGCACCGTCAAGAGCCAGACCGCCAAGGCCCTGACGAAACTCCGCCTCGACCCGGCGCTGACCACGCCGGCAGATCTGGAGACCCCGCGATGAACCTCCGAGACCTCCGCGACGAGCTCAGCACCCGAGCCGCCGACGCCGACCAGCACCAGAACGACCTCCTTCCCGGTGTACGGCACAAGATCCGCCGTACGAAGCAACGCCGGATCGTCGCCGCCACCGGAGCGGCTGCCGTCGCGGTAGCGCTCGCGATCACCGTCGTGCCCGGCGTACTCACGAACTCCGAGCGCGATCCCGCGCGCACCCCGCCGTACACGCAGAACGGCTTCACGGTGCCTGGTGTCAGCGACGGGCAGCCGCTGGTGAAGGGCTGGGCAGGCAAGGCCGGCGAGCACCACGTCGAGTTCACCTGGACGCCGACCTCGAAGAACGTCAAGTTCCTTGCCTACTGCAAGCAGAATGCGGAGGCGCTGGTGTGGATCCGGGTCAACGGTTTCACCGTCGACACAAGCTACTGCACGGACGACCCGCGCCCGGTCAACAACTCCGTACGCGCCGACACCACACTGTGGGCGGATGCGCCGATCGGCAAGCCTGCCAAGGTCACGCTGGATCTGTACACCATCGACGGCAAGCCGCTGGCGGACGCGAAGCAGCAACTCGGGGCCGGGATCTACACCGATCCGTCGGGCGGGGTCGGCAGCAAGCCGTCCGGGCCTGCCAGGCCGGACGACTACAGCCGCGACGGGCTGCGGTTCCGGCAGCGGGTCGGAGCCCAGACCCGGTTGGGCGCGGTGATCGGAGACCGCGGCCAGGAACAGGTCGCGGGCAGCTTCGTCCCGAAGAGCCGTTCGGTCGTCGTCCAAGTGGTGGGGACCCAGGACGACTACGTACTCCCCGGAACCCCGAACGGGACCGAGTACCGGGTGCAGGTGCGGTTCGGCGACGGAACCGTCGTGAACTGCTATCCCGGTTCCGGCGACCTGTCGCAGCAGGAGGTCGCCGAGCCGGTCCAGCTGACCGCGCCGCCCGGTCAGCAGCTCGGGGTCACGGCGAGGCTGGTGGACAAGGACGGCCGTACGGTACCCATGCCGCCGAAGGCGCGGATCGGGGTCGCGGTGTACGACCCCGGCCCGCAGGTCACCCAGAACGGGATCGACTTCGACCGCGAGAAGGAGGACGGGGGCACCCGCTACCGGTTCGTCCGCTCGGTGGTGGTCCCGGCGTCGGCCGGGAAGGTGACGCTGACGACTCCGGTCGGCAAGCCGTTCCTCTGGACGTTCGGCAGCGTGGACGTCGGCCCGGCCGTCTGGACCCGCTGGGACGGGTTGACCGCACACCAGGACGGCCCGCGGTCCGGCGGCTTCCACTGGATGACCGAGGAGGCTCAGACCGCACCGAAGACCGTGGACTTCTACATCAACGCCGGCAAACCGACCGGCGGCAAGCTCGCGATCGGGCTCTACGAGCCGGTCCCCTAGACCCAGCTGTGCAGGTCCGCGGCGTCCTTGGTGAACTGCTCGGTCGAGTCGTCGGCGACGAACTCGAGCAGCGCGTTGATCTCCCGGGGCTCCGCGGCCAGCCGGTCCAGGACCGGGCGCCACAGCGACTCGCGGGCCGCCAGCGGGAGCCGGTTGTTGGACGGCCACCACGAGAACACGTGCACCGTGCTCAGCCAGGGCATCAGCGATTCGAGCTGCCGCAGGCACTCCGCGTCGCCCAGGTCGACCGGCGGCTGCCAGTACGTCGTGAGGTTCGCAGCGCCGACGTCGAGCAGCAGCGTGATCGTGGAGTCGACCTCGTCGGTGAGCGTGTTCCGGTGGAACTCCATCGCGATCTCGATGCCCGCGCCGGCGGCCATGTCGGCCAGTTCACCGAGGCCCCTGGTGACCGCCATCCGGTCGCCGACGCCCGCGTCCGCCGTACCGACGTTGCCCGCCCAGACCCGGATCCGCGGCGCGCCGAGCGCTTCCGCGGTGGCGACCGCCGACCGCATCTCCTCCCGGTCGACGCTGCCGGCCCGCAGGTAGGAGCCGTACGCCGCGACCTGCAGGCCGTGCACCTCGGTGAGGTTGCGGACCCGCTTGGCGTTGACCAGATTCCCGAGCGGTACGTGGACGTCCCCGCCCCACTCGATCGCCGAGAGCCCCGCCTCCGCCGCCACCTCGACCACCTGGTCGACCGCCAACTGCCGGAACGTCACCGAGACCAGACCGGTCCTCACACCCACGCGTGCCTCCTGGTATCCACCCACCCATCCAACCGCATCACACCAGCAGACTCACGCCACGAGTCAGCCGATGGACGGTGGCTGGTTACGGATCAGCGGTGGCTTCGTGGCCTGCCCCCCGGCCTTGGCCACGGCAACGGGAGCAGCCACCGGCCCGGCCGCCGCGGCACCGGCCGCGACCGCGGGCCCCTGGGAGGGGCCGCCGGGCAGCTTGCGAGCCTCCGCCTCCGCCGCGAACAGCGCTGCGTGCGCGATGTAGTCCGCGGCGTACTCCGCCGTCCGCTTGTCCAAGTCGTTAGTTGCTGTGTCCGTGGCCAGCATCTCCGCCGCCAGGTCGAGCGCGGCGGCGCCGTCCGGCCGCGCCCGGTCCTGCTCGACATGCGGTCGATCGGTGCTGTGCAGGTAGTCGAAGAACGGTTCGGCGTCCGGGCTCTGTTTGTCGCGGTGCCACGCAGCCACATCGCGGTGCGCCGCCGTCGCCTCCGCCGCGATCGCCCGCTGGACGCGTTGCCCGGCCAGCACGCGATCCTCCGCCGAGAGATTCGCCGCACCGATCGCCGTCCGCGCGATCCTCTGGGTCAGGTCCTCGATGAGCTTGCCGCGGGACTGGGCCATTCGATTCCTCCTCCGGTGTGGAAGTGCACACGGTAACCGCGCCCGGGGCCGTTTCCGTCTCACGTCATGAGCAAAGTAGTTGGATGCGGCTGTCGGGCGGGCTTACGCTGAGCGGCGTGCCGGAACAGCGAAAAGGATTCACGTACGGGTTCACCGCCTACCTGATCTGGGGCCTGTTCCCGCTGTACTGGAAGCTCCTCGACTCCTCCGGTGCGATCGAGTTGCTCGCCCATCGCGTGCTCTGGTCGCTGATCACGATCGCGATCCTGGTCGCCGTACTGCGGAAGTTCGGCGCCGTGAAGGCACTGCTGGCGGAGCCGCGCCGGCGCTGGCCGTTGATCGCGGCGGCGTTCCTGATCTCGGCGAACTGGGGCACGTATATCTGGGGCGTCGGCAACGGTCACGTCGTCGAGACCTCGCTCGGGTACTTCATCACCCCGCTGTTCACGGTCCTGCTCGGCGTCTTCGTACTCAAGGAGAAGCTCCGCCCGGTGCAGTGGACCGCACTCGGGATCGCGTTCGTCGCGGTCGTCGGCCTGACCGTCGAGAACGGCCGGCCGCCGTGGGTCGCGATCATCCTGACGTTCTCGTTCGGGTGCTACGGCCTGGCGAAGAAGAAGGCCGGCGCGGGCGCGATCGAGGGCATGGCCGTCGAGTCGGGCACCGTCGTACCGTTCGCGGTCGCGGCGATCGTCGTACTCGGACTGCAGGGCCACGCCACCGTCACACACCACGGCACGGCCTACCTGATCCTGGTCATGCTGACCGGCCCGATCACCGCCGTACCCCTCCTCCTCTTCGGCGCCGCCGCGACCCGCGTCTCGATGACGACCCTCGGCCTGCTGAACTACATCGCCCCGATCATGCAGTTCATCTGCGGCCTGGTGATCTTCCACGAACGCATGACCCCGATGCGCTGGCTCGGCTTCGGCCTGGTCTGGGTAGCCCTCGCCCTCTTCACCTTCGACAGCATGCACACCCGCCGCCGCACCCTAGCCCTCGAACGTGCTGCGATCACTGCCACCGCTTGACCTTCGCCATCTTGGACATTTAGTATCCAGGTTATGAAGATGAACGAGGGCGTCGAGTGGGCGATGCACAGCTGTGTGAATCTCAGCTGGATGCCTGGCGCGGCGGTCACCGCCAAGCGGCTCGCGGCCTTCTACGAGCTGCCCACGGCGTATCTGAACAAGCAACTGCAGGCGCTCGCGCGGGCCGGCATCCTCACTTCGGTTTCCGGGCCCAAAGGTGGCTTCCAGTTGGCCCGGGATCCGCGGAACATCTCGTTGCTCGACATCGTGGTCGCGATCGACGGACCGGACGAGGCGTTCCGGTGCACGGAGATCCTGCACGCGGGACCCGGCGCCGACCCGAAGGCCGACTACACGAAGGCCTGCCTGATCTCACAGGCGATGCGCTCCGCAGAACTGTCCTACCGGCGCGAGCTGGCCGGCCAGAGCATCGCCGACATCGCCGAGCGGGTGGTCAACCAGGCACCGGACGCACCGGAAAACACCCGCAACCATTTCGCAAACCTGAAGGCCTGACAGGCCCTTTTTCTGGAGGTAATTCTAGATGTCCAATGTCCCGAATAAGTCGATGACCGTTCTGATCCGCGCTGCCGAAGGCGAGACGCTGCCCGCCAGTGGGGTGACCTTGCTTGCTGACATGACCGATACCGGTGGGCACCTGACCAGCCATCGGTCGGTCTTCCAGCCGGGTAAGGAAGGTGCTCCTCCGCACCTGCATCGCGAGGCGGCCGAGTTGTTCTTTGTACTGAAGGGTTCTCTACGGGTGCTGACCGGCGAGGCGATCGTGACGCTGGCGGAAGGCGACTTCCTGCATGTCCCGCCGAACACCCCGCACGCCTTCGAGGCCGCGGGGGACGAGCCGGCCGAGGTGCTCTTCGTACTCACCCAAGCAAAGCCCCGCTTCGGCTACTACCGCCTCCTCGAGTCCGCCTACACAGGCGAAACCGCCTGGTCCGAGGTCGCCAAAACCAGCGACCTCTACGACAACCACTACGTCGAGAGCCCGACTTGGCAGAACCGCTGACTCAAGTGACGTGAGACACGGGACGTCACAATCGCGGGGATTGTGGGGTCGTAGGGGTATGAGGCGTGCGTGGGGCAATCTTCGTTCGAAGGTGTTTCCTGATCATTGGTCGTTGTTGTTCGGACAGATCGCCTTCTACAGCTTTGTCATGCTCGTGCTGAGTGGTGTGGTGCTCGCGGTGTACTACGAGCCTTCCGTCGGTCGTGTTGTGTACGACGGGCCGTACGGGCCGCTCCGTGGGTTGCCGATGTCGCGGGCGTTGGACTCCACCTTGCGGATCACGTTCGAGGTGCGGGGTGGGCTGCTCGTACGGCAGATCCACCACTGGTCGACGTTGTTGATGGTGGGGGCGATCACCCTGCACCTGTTGCGGTTGTTCTTCACGGCTGAGTTCCGGCGGCCACGGCGGCTCGGGTGGCTGGTTGTGTTCGGGCTGCTCGTGGTCACGCTCGGTGCGGCCCTCACCGGTACGTCGCTGCCGGACGACATGGCGTCGGGTACGAGTCTCGCCGTACTCGACGGTGTCCTGCAGGCGACACCGTTCGTCGGATCGGCCTTGTCGTACGTGCTGTTCGGCGGCGAGTTCCCGGGCGACGTGATCTCGTGGTTCTACCCGCTGCACGTGATCGTGCTGCCCGTCGTACTGCTGCTGCTGTTCGCGGCCTGGGCGGTCCTCGGGCTGAAGCACAAGCCGGCGCACTTCGCGAACGGGCGGACGAAGACCGCGAAGGTCGCCGTCGCGAAGGGTGCCGGGCTGTTCGGCTTCGTCGCCGGGATCTCAGTCGTGATGGGCGCGACGGCGACCATCAACCCGGTGTGGCTGTACGGACCGGCCGACCCGGCGGACACCTCGGCCGGCGTCGGCCCGGCTTGGTACCTCGCGTTCCTGGACGGGTCGCTGCGCCTGGCGCCCGGCTGGGAGGTGGTCTGGTGGGGCAAGACGATCAGCTTCGCGGTTCTCGTACCAGTCGCGGCCTGCACGCTGTTCCTCGCGCTTGTCGCCGCGTACCCGTTCATCGAGGAGCGGCTGACCGGAGACCGGAAGGACCACGACGTCCTGGCGCGACCGCGCGACCACCCGACCCGGACCGGGATCGGCGTGGCCGGGATGACCTTCTACGGCGTGTTGTGGGCCGCGGCCGGCGCCGACACGATGGCCGTCCAGTTCCACCTGTCGATGAACACCCTGCTGCACGCCTTTCAAGTCCTGCTGATCTTCGGCCCACCCGCCGCGTTGTTCGTCACGCGCCGTATCTGCTTGGGCCTGGGGCAGAACGAATTCGAGACCGGCCGGATCCTGCGGCGACCGGACGGTGGGTACGTCGAGGTGCACCGGCCTCATGAGCTGACACCGTCCGGGGCACCGGGGGCCGGTGACGCACGAATGGTTCCTGACGGCGGCCGAGCGGGGTAACCCGGCTAGCCGCATCGATTCCTGGACCGAGGGCAACCTGGTCCGGCCGCTGGTACACGGAGCGACGTACTTCCAGCGGCTGTACGACGAACTGCGTGCCCTGCGTCCCGGCGACCAGGTGTTCTTCACCGACTGGCGCGGCGACCCGGACGAGGTCCTGACCGGCGACGGCCCGTCGATCGGCGAGCTGCTCTGCGACCTGGCCCGATCCGGGGTGCAGGTCCGCGCGCTGCTGTGGCGTTCGCATTCCGACCACCTCACCTTCAGCTCGCGGGAGAACCGGCACTTCGGCACCGAACTGAACGAGGCCGGCGGCGAGGTGCTGCTGGACCAGCGGGTCCGCCGCCTGGCCTCCCATCACCAGAAGCTGTTCGTCGTCCGGCACCGGGACGCGGCCGCCGACGACGTCGCCTTCGTCGGCGGCATCGACCTGTGCCACGGGCGGCGCGACGACGCCCGGCACCAGGGCGACCCGCAGGCCGCACCGATGGATCAGCGGTACGGCGAACGGCCGCCGTGGCACGATGTCACGCTCGAGGTCCGCGGGCCGGTGGTCGGCGACCTGCTGCGCTGCTTCGCCGAACGTTGGGACGACCGGCATCCGCTGGACCGGCGGACGCCGTACCGGATGATCGTCCAGCGGCTGGCGCGGATGCCGCGCCATCCCGGGCAGCTCCCGGAGGCGTTCCCGGATCCACCGCCCGCCGGTCCGCACGCCGTCCAGGTCCTGCGAACGTACGCGCACAAGCATCCCGGTTTCCCGTTCGCGCCGCGTGGTGAGTACAGCATCGCCCGCGCGTATCTGAAGGCGTTCGGCCGGGCGAAGTCCCTGATCTACGTGGAGGACCAGTACCTCTGGTCGGACCCGGTCGCCGACGCTCTCCGGGCGGCGCTGGCACGATCGCCGTCGCTGCGGGTCATCGCGGTCGTGCCGCGGTACCCGGACCACGACGGCGGGCTCAGCGGACCGCCGACCCGGCAGGCGCAACTCGAGGCGTTGCAGAAGCTGGACTCCGACCGGGTCGCCGTCTACGACCTCGAGAACGACGACGGCGTACCGATCTACGTCCACGCGAAGGTCTGCATCGTCGACGACCAGTGGATGACCTGCGGCTCCGACAACTTCAACCGCAGGTCGTGGACCAGCGACAGCGAGCTGACCTGCGCGATCGACTCCCCCGAACTCGCCCGGTCCCTGCGCACGCAGCTCTGGTCCGAACACCTCGGCACGGCCGCACCCGGCAGCGATCCGATCGCCGGCTTCGCGCAGTGGCGATCGACGGCCGCCGCCCTCGACAAGTGGTACGCCGATGGTTGCCGAGGGCCACGACCTCCGGGCCGGATCCGCCCGCACCACCCGCAGGCCGTCAGCCGGTTCCAGGCACGCTGGGCCGGCTGGCTGGCGCATCACCTCTACGATCCGGACGGCCGTACGCACGCGGCCCGCCGCGCCAATGCCTTCTAAGTCCCGACCAAGGCACTGCCATGGATGCGGCCCGTGGTCGCGGAGAGCGGCCGCGCGCTGGCCGCCGTACGGCTCGCGATGATCTCGGCGGCGATCGAGATCGCGGTCTCCTCAGGCGTACGGGCGCCCAGGTCCAGGCCCGTCGGGGACGACATCCGCGCGATCTCGGTCTCGCTCAGACCAACGGCCCGCAGCCGGACCAACCGGTCCTCGTGAGTTCGACGTGATCCCATCGCGCCGATGTAGCCCGCGCCGGTCCGCAACGCCAACTCCAGCAGCGGTACGTCGAACTTCGGGTCGTGGGTCAGCACGCACAACGCCGTACGGCTGTCGACCGTGTCGAGCACCCCGGCGAGGAACCGGTGCGGCCAGTCGACCACCACCTCGTCCGCCTCGGGGAACCGCGCGCGTGTCGCGAACACGGCGCGCGCGTCGCACACGGTCACGTGGTACCCGAGGAACTTGCCGACCCGGGCCACCGCGGCCGCGAAGTCGATCGCCCCGAACACGAACATCCGCGGCGCCGGTGTCAACGCCTGTACGAAGACGGCGACCTCGGAACGCTCACACTCCCCGTGGACGCCGTACGAGCGGATCCCGGTCGACCCGCTGTCGAGCATCCCGAGCGCGTCCTCGACCACCGCCCGGTCCAGTCCGGGGTCCCCCAGACTGCCATCGATTGATTGGCCGATGACGAGGCGCCGGCCAAGGCGCTCGCCCGCCGTGACCACTGTCGCCACCGCCATCGGCCGGCCCGACTCGATCGCGGCCGCGACCGCGCCGAACTCCAGGTAGGACTCCGGATCGACCGGCTCGACCAGTACGTCGAGCAGGCCGCCGCAGGTCAGCCCGATCGCGAACACGTCGTCGTCGGAGATCCCGTACCGCCGTACCACCGGAACCCCGGTCCGGATCACGTCCTCGGCCACCGCGTACACGTCGGCCTCGACGCAACCGCCCGACACACTGCCGACGACCACGCCGCCGGCCGACACCGCCATCGTCGCCCCGGGCTGCCGCGGCGCCGAGCGGAACGTGTCGATCACCGTCGCGATCGCGAACCGTTCGCCGGCGGCGTACCACTCCCGGACGTGCGCGAGTACGTCACGCACCCATGTGCTCCGCGCCGGCCTTGACCGCTTCCCGGATCCGTGTGTACGTACCGCAACGGCAGATGTTCCGCAGCTCGTCGAGGTCCGCGTCCGTGATCGTCCGGCCCTCCGCCTGCGCCCGCCTCACCAGGGCGGTCGCAGCCATGATCTGCCCGGGCTGGCAGTACCCGCACTGCGCCACGTCGTACTTCAGCCAGGCCTCCTGCATCGGGTGCAGGTCCTTGCCGACCGTCGCCGGCAACCCTTCGATCGTGGTCACCTCGTCGGTCGGCCCGATGTCCTTCACCGGGACCGAGCAGGGGTTGAACGCCTTGCCGTTGATGTGCGACGTACACGACTTGCAGACGTTCAGCGCGCACCCGTACTTGGGTCCGGTGACGCCGAGCAGGTCGCGCAGCACCCACAGCAGCCGGACGTTGTCCTCGACCTCGACGCTGACCTGTTCACCGTTGAGCTTGAAAGTGTGCGTAGGCATGATCCCTCAGAACGTGTGGTCGAGGCCGTCGGTCGGCGACTGTGGGGTGGACGGCTGGACCGGCAACGGCTCGAACCCGAGCTTGCCGTGGTTGATCGGGAAGAACGTCGGCAGCGTGCCGGTCGCCCGTGCGTAGGCACACGCGACCGCGGCGAACGCCGGCGCCACCGCGAGCTCACCGGCACCGCTCGGGCTGTCGCTGGTGTTCGGCATAATCACCACCTGTACGTCCAGCGGCGTGTTCCACTCCCGGGTGTAGAAGTAGTTGTCCCAGCTGCCCTCGAGCGGGATGCCGTCCTTGATGTGCAGGCTCGACGTGAGTGCCAGCGCGATCGCGTCCTGCAGGCCGCCGAACATCTGCGCCTCCAGGCCCTTCGGGTTGATGCAGAACCCGGGGTCGACGACGATCACCGCCTTGGTCACCCGTGGCCCGGTCACCCCCTCGACGGGCAGCGGCCGGTTCACCGTCTCCGGGCGGCAGTCGATCTCGACCAGCGTCGCGACCGCGGCCCGGTACTCCGAGTGCACGCCGATGCCCTGCGCCGTACCCTTCGGCATCGCGTTGCCCCAGTTGCCGACCTCGGCCGCCTTGTTCAGCACGGCGAGCAGCCGCTGGTCCCTGAGGAAGTTCCGGCGGAACTGCACCGGGTCCTGGCCCATTTTCCCGGCCAGCTGATCGACCATCAGCTCCTCGGCGCAGACCACGTTCGGCGAGTAGATGTTGCGCATGCTGCCGGTGTTGAACTTCAGCGGTACCTCGTTCAGCAGCTGCGTCGTGACCCCGAAGTTGTACGGCGAGGACTGGCTGAGCTCGAAGATCGACTCGGCGAACGACAGGTTGCCGCCGATCGGCAGGTCCGCCGCGTACGCGGTGAGCATCTCGCCGAGACCGTGGCCGAAGTCCGTCTGGACGCTGGTGTGCCGCTGCTCGTAGCTGAGCACGTTGCCGGCCGCGTAGTTCACCCGCACCCGCGACGTACACATCGGGTGCGTCCGGCCCTGGCGGAAGTTGTCGGTCCGCGACCAGGACAGCTTCACCGCCTTGCCCATCTTCTGCGAGATCTCCGCCGCCTCGGCGGCCACGTCGTGGAACAGGTGCCGGCCGAACGAGCCACCGCCCTGGACCACGTGCACCTTGACCGCGTCGATCGGCAGACCAAGCTGCTTCGCGATGTCCTCCTGCGCCACGATCGGCACCTTGAGGCAGGCCCAGATCTCGGCGCTGTCCGGGCCGACATCCGCGATTGCGCAGTCCGGCTCGAGCGGGCTGTTGCTGGCGAATGCGAACACGAACTCCGTGTCGATCGTCTTGGTCAGCAACGGCGGCACCGTCATCGGCAGCTGGGCCGCCCGCAGCTTCGCCAGCACGGTCGCGTCGGACTCGTCGTCCACCGTGCCCGGTCCCCACGTCGCGTCGACCTTCTGGATCGCGTCGATGCACTGGCCGAACGTGTCGGCGCGGATCGCCACACCGTGGGCGATGCCAACGACATCGGTGACCCCGGGCAGCGCCCGGAGCGCGGACAGGTTGTTGATCCGGCGCAGCGTCCCGTTGATCGTCGGCGGCCGCGCGACCATGGTCGGCTTCGCGCCCGGTACGTGCATGTCCATCGCGAACTGCTTGCGGCCGGTGACGATTTCGTGCGCGTCGACCCGGTTGTGCGGCTTACCGAGAACCGTGAACTCCGACGAGGACTTGAGCTCCGCGGCGACCTTGAGCGTCTTCGTCACGGCGGCGGCCGTGGCCAGCGAGCCGTACGTCGCCGTCAGCCCGTTCGGGCCGGTCAGCACGCCCGCGGCCGCGGTCACCTTGTCGACCGCGACACCCCATTGCAGCGCGGCCACCTCGACCAGGCGCTGCCGGGTGATGGCGGCGGCGGTACGGACCGGGGTGTACATGCTGCGCATCGAGTTCGAGCCGCCGGTCAACTGGTTCATCAGCAGCTCGGGGCGGGCGTCCGCGAGCGCGATCTCCACCTTGTCGATCGGCAGGTCCAACTCCTCGGCGACGATCATCGCGAACGCCGTCGTGATGCCCTGCCCCACCTCGGTCCGCGGCACCGCGAAGTACGCCGTACCGTCGGCACGCATCTGCACCGTGATCAGGCCCGACGTCGGCGACGCGGCGAGGTTCTGCAGGTCGCCCAGGTCGAAGATGTCCTCCGGCTGCGGCAACGACGGTACGGCGGCGTCGGCCGGCCGCGGGTCGGAATCGTTGACCAGCCAGCTCACCCCGACCGCCAGCGTCGGCGCGGCGATCAGGTACCCGAGGACGCGCCGGCGGCCGAGCAGACCGGGCTTGTCCTCGCTTGGTGGCGCCAACGATCGACGGTGTTCGGCCATGCGGATCCTCCGAGCTCTAGCAATGCTGGGAACGCAGTCTGGCACCGCCGGAGTCGCTGCGGGATGGCCGCAATGCCTAGGTTTCCAACGGCTTCACTGTGCACAACGCACAGGTAGGCCGTTCGGTCACGCGGGGAAAAGCCGGAATGCCTTCAGTGCAAGGCCTAGCTCCAACTGGAAGCCGTCCTCGGTGATGTCACGGCCGGTGATCTGCTCGACCCGGTGCAGGCGGTTGATGACCGTGTTCCGGTGACAGTGCGCGAGTTCCGCCGTACGACGGACCGAGCCGGCGGCCAGCACCCACTTGTCCAACGTGTCCAGTAACAGCTCGCGTTCCGGGACGGAGGTGGTTGTCAGCGGCATCAGCCAGGACTGGATCAGCTGGTCGGCCAGTTCGGGTGCGCTGAGTAACAGTGCCTCGGGCAGGCGTTCCGTCAACGCTGCAACGTCGATCCGGCCGGGCGGCAGCGTACGGCGGGCAAGCATCGCCTGCCGGTACGCGACATCCACCTCCGCCAGACCTGCGACCACGCCCGACATTCCGGCAGGCGCAGCTACGAACTGCCGCAGCGTACGCAGCACCGCAGCTGCGGATTCGGTGCCGAGGGCAAGCAAACCGACGACGGTCTGCGGGCGGACCTGCCACGCCGACGCGACCCGGACGCCGGCGAGCCGGCGGGCGAACGAGGTTGTCGTACAGTCGTCGTCGACCAGGTTGTCGATCGCGACCACGGCGTACGGGCCGTTCACCGGGATGTCGAGGACGGTGGCCGCCTCCTGGACGAACGCACGGTTCGCCCGGCCCTGCAGGAGACCTTCCCAGAGCGTCGACCTGCGCTGTTCGTCCGCGCGGACCAGATAACGTTCGGCGGCGTGGTACGCGGTCGCGACCTGTGACGACGTACGGTCGACGACTTCCCAGACCTTGCCGGCCACGTCGAGCAACACCTCGGACTGCGCCATCTCCTGGGCCATTCCCTGGGCCCGCGCCTCGTCGATCAGCGCCTCCCAGATCAGCCGGCCACCGAGGCGGTACGACTTCAGTACGTCGTCCAGCGGCATCCGCTGCTCCGCCCGCCGCCGCCCGGTCGCCTGCGCCGCATCGAAGTGGTCGTCGCTGTCGGCAATCATCTGCACGATCCGGGCAACGTTGTCATGACACGACCGCCACAAGTCCTGCCGGGGCACCGAATCCAGCTCCTGGTACGCCGGATTCTGTTCGTAGATGGTCGCGACCAACACATCGGTCAACTCCGGCAGATGCCGCAACACACTCTCCGCCAACCCCTCGACGGACAGCCCCGCACGCTCCACAACATCACCCATAGTCGGCACAGCATCGCACACCGTCGCCAAACGGCACAGACCTCAGCCGCACCGAGCCCAGAGCAGACACTCGCCTACAGCGACAACTGGTGCGGGACCCTGAAAGAGAGGTCAGAGCCGCTCCGCACCATCGGGCCAGATGACGGTGGTTTCTCGCCCGATCGAGCGAGCGTACGCCACGGCTTCAGCAGTGCCGCTGGAGTCTTCTCCGTCCCAGATCGCTATTAACCTGTCGCACCTTTCGACCAGTAGCTCACTTGCGGCAAGGTAGGCAGCCGAGCCTGCGTGCTGCACCGGCATGGTGTGTACGGACGCTGCTCGCTCCAGGTAGTCCGAGCAGCGCGCCCGGTCTTGCGGGTCGGTGACGAGATCGAAGTAGTCGACCGACGGTGCGATGACCTCGAGCCGACCGCCGCGGTCAAGGATCGCTTCGGCGAAGAGCTGGTCAGCCCCACGCGCCAGGCAGCTGATCCCGACGAGACCCTCCCGCGGGTAACCGGCGATATGCGCGGCCAGCGCGCGATACACAAGCTGCGCACCACGTTCGCTGAGCCTGCTGTGTCCGGTCACGCCGAGTGTCGTCATGTTCTACATTGTGAAGGGTTGGAATTTGGAGGACGAGGCAGATACGACATGCCAGACCTGCGGGCATTGACGACCGGCAAGCGGATTGAGATGCTCCGCCGGGAACGAGGTATGTCACGTCCCGTGCTGGCCGGCTTGGTCGGTCGTAGTGCGGACTGGTTGAAGAAGGTTGAGACCGGCCAACGTCAGATCACGAAATTGCCGATGCTGCTGGCCGTGGCCGAAGCGCTTGCCATCACCGACCTGTCCATCCTGACGGGTGACGACAGGCCGGTGGCTCCGAGCTTGTGGGACGGAGAGATCCACCACGTCGTTCCAGCCATCCGCGATGCCATCCGACGGGCAGGCTTTGCGGGCCTGGTGCCGTCCGGGCAGCCCCTGCTGACGCCCCAGGATCTGCAAGGTCGTGTCGATCGATTGTGGAAGGTCTGGCACTCAGCGCCACGTCAGCGCACGGTCGTGGGGGCGAAGCTCCCGACTCTGATTCATCAAGCGCACGGATCCATTCATGGACATGACGGCGCGCACCGGAGGCAGGCGCAGGCTGCGGCAGGTGATCTCTATCGACTCGTGCAGCGCCTCTTGGCTCATATCAGCGAGCCCCAGCTCCATGCGGTGGCCGTCGAGCGCGGGCGCGCAATGTCCGAGAGCGCGGATACGCGGCTGTCGGTCACCCTCGCAGCCTGGTCGTCGGCGGTGAGCCTGAGTGCCTCCGGTTACTACGATGAGGCAGCGCACCTAGCTGACACCGGCGTAGAGACTCTCGGCCCCACATTGGCGAAACCAACGGTTGAGGCTCTTGGCATACTTGGATCTCTGCAACTGGAAGCGGCTGCCGCGCACGGCTTCGCCGGGCGTGCTGGTGATGCGTTCCGTTACCTCGACCAGGCCGCGGCGACAGCTCGTCGGCTGCCTGGTGGAGCCTCACACCTGCAGTCGGGATTTGACGCCACAAGCGTCGCAATCATCGGCGTCATCGTCAGCAACGGTCTGCGGCGTACCGGTGAAGCGATCATGCACGCAGGACGATTGGATCCCTCGAACATTCCCTCCGTCGTACGCCGATCTCGGTTCCTTCTGGAGATCTCGCAGACTCATGCGCTGCGAAATGATCCTGCGTCTGCGGCTAGGTACCTGAGTGCAGCCACCGATGTCTCCGACGAGGCCGTGGCTCTGATTCCCTGGGCACGGCAGTTGGCCGACCAGCTTGCTGATGATGTTCCGGCCGACCTGCGACGCAGCGCGAGGCAACTCGTGGACCGGCTCAAAGCCGTGCGTTGATCCTAGGGGGACATTCTGTCCCTGTCGTGTGCAGAACGCGCGCTTAGTGTCTCTACATGCAGAGTCACACGAGGAACGGAGTGGACGCTCGCCGGGGCCTGACGGAGCCCACGATGCCCGTTCCAAGGTGGAGCTGTCACCGCGGGCACCATCGCGACGCCACAGGCGCGAAGTGGTTGGACGACTAGGTCGTTCCTCAAGACTGGTGGGGCGTACGTGCCGACCCCTGCGCGTCCGCGTACGCCCTACCTTCCACCGTTCTTCCAATCATCCTCGCGTTCTCCAGCATTCCAGGAGGTACCACCGTGTACAGATACGCAGATCGCATCCCCGTCGGACCGGCATCGGGGACCGGTACGGCGTCCCCGGTTCCGTGGGGGATGTCGCGACTGGAGCCTTACGGCTCGTTCGACGTCGTCAACGACGAGCCGGCCGGGATCGATCCCGCAACCCAGCGGGGCGTCTACACCTTGCCCGACGGCACGATCGTGATGTCGCCGGGTAAGCACAGCCGATCTCGTTCAGGCACGGAGAAGGGGACGAAGACCAGTAACAAGTCGGATGGCTCTGGTCCGCGGCCTGACACCGACCACAAGCAAGACACCAAACTCGACTGATGGCGAGCGATTCCCGGCAGGTCCTGGTCATGACCGAGGTGGACGATCCCACGGCTGACATGGTGATAGCGGAACTGAACAAACGAGACGTGCCGCTCATCCGCTTCGACTCGTCCGACTTCCCAACCAGCCTGACGGTCGCCGCAAACATCAACGGCCGCCAAGGATGGCGAGGCCGGTTACGGACGCCGACACGCGAAGTGGAACTCGCAGCCGTTCGGTCTTTGTACTTCCGCCGCCCGAACGACTTCGACTTCGCGCACCTTGAGCCACAGGCCGCTCGCTTCGCAGCCGCTCAGGCCCGCTTCGGGCTTGGTGGGTTGCTGGCTGACTTGCCGGGCTGCAGGTACGTCAACCATCCGAACGCGATCGCTGATGCGGAGTACAAACCCGTTCAACTCTCGACGGCCACCGCAGTGGGCATGAGGGTGCCACCGACGATCATCACCAACGATCCAGCGGAAGCAAGAGCCTTCGCGCATGACGTCGGAAGGATCATCTACAAGCCGCTCTACATCGGCGTGCACGACCTCGACGGCGAGCCGGCAAGTATCTGGGTGAGGGAAGTTCACGAAGAAGAGATGGATGACTCGATCGCTGGAACGATGCACCTCTTCCAGGCACGTTGTGACAAAGCTTCGGACCTTCGTGTCACAGTGATCGGTGACGAGGTGTTCTGCGTCAAGATCTTCTCTGAAGATCCAGAACTGCTGGACTGGCGGTATGACTACGAACACCTGTCCTACTCAGTGGTCGAGCCACCAGCGGAACTGGTCGACGGGATGAGGGCGTACATGAAGCAGTTCAACCTCGTCTTCGGCTGCTTCGACTTCGCTGTGCCCCGAGATGGAACGCCGATCTTCCTCGAATGCAATCCGAACGGCCAGTGGGGCTGGCTGGAAGAGGAGACAGGCCTGCCGATGACCGCCGCGCTCGCCAACCTACTGGAACGCGGTACACGATGACGACGGATGAACCGGGCGACGCCTCGGCAACGGCACTACGACTCGGGCTGGCCGAGACGCTCGCAGCGTCCGGAGACCTGCGTACCGCTCGCTGGCGGTCCGCAGTCGAGACTGTCCCTCGCGAGACGTTCATCCCGGGCTTCTTCGAGCGGCTCGACGACCTTCGCGAGACGATGTGGCGGCCGATCACACCCGAGCTGGTCGGCGCACAAGAGCGGCTGACGCTGACGTACACGGACGAGACCTGGGTGACGCAGCTCAACCACAGCGTTACGGCCTTCGACACGGACGTGCCGATTCCTGGTGTACCGACCTCGTCATCAACCTTGCCAGGCCTCGTCGTGCGGATGCTGGAGGACCTCCAGGTCAATGACAACAGCCGAGTACTCGAGATCGGAACCGGAACCGGCTACTCCACAGGGCTCATGTCAGCACGCCTCGGCCCAGAGCTGATCACCTCGGTTGAGGTCGACCCGGCAGTTGCCAGTCGCGCGGGGCAGAGCCTTCACGAGGCCGGATACGCACCCCGCCTCATCATCGGTGACGGCATCCTCGGTCATCCCCCCGGCGCCCCGTACGACAGAGTCATCGCAACCTGTGCAGTTCGGCACATTCCGTCTGCGTGGGTAGCTCAGACGCGGCCCGGAGGTCTGATTCTGACCACCATGTTGGGTTGGCTGGGCGCGTCTTCCGGGCTGGTGCGTCTCGAAGTCACCGGAGACGGCACCGCCGAAGGCAGGTTCCTCGGAGGCACAGACTCCTTCATGCCAGCCCGCCCCCACGCAGCTCCGCCGCTGACCGACAACATCTGCGACTGGATTGAAGCTGTAGAAACTGCCGAGCGCACGACGGTTGCCGGCCCTGAGATTCTTGATCCCTGGGACGGATGGACTTCTCTGTTCATCGCCCAGCTCGCCGTCCCGGATGCACAACTTCTCAGCTACGCGCTGGACGACGGCCCGTTGCTCGACCACATCATCGACGCAGGCCAACGGGCCGTCGCCATCGTGGACAGGCTGCCAGGCAGGTCCGCGGCTGTCCGCCAAGCAGGGCCCGTCAACCTTTGGGACAAGGTCGAAGTGGCCATCGAAGAGTGGTGGTCGGCCGGATCACCTTCACTCGATCAGTTCCGGGTCAGCGTCTCACCGGAGTCCCAAACGGTCTGGTTCGGCGACCCGACCGGCGCATTGTCGTGGAACCTGCCAACGACAACCTGAGTCTGCGCCTTTCAAGCCAAGCCGCGCATGAAGACTGACCCGGCCAGGCACTCAGGCACCTAAATCTCTTGTCTTCTCTTTGTTTCTTTTCTTTTGTTTCTTTTGTTTCTTTCTTTGCTCTTCAGACGGAGCGGGTTGCTACCAGGTCGCAGAGGGCGTCGAGGGCCTGGCGGCCTGGGCCGTCGGGGAGGGTGGCGAGGAGTTTGCGGGCGTCGGCTGCGCGGCGGCGGACGTCCTCCTCGGCCTGGTGGAAGGCGGGGTGCGAGCGGAGCAGCTCGAGGGCCTCGGTGAGGCGGGCGTCGTCGGACAGGTCCGAGTCGAGCAGCTCCAGCAGGCGCGCGTCGGTCGGGTCCGCCGGATCGGCCTGGGCGCGGAAGATGAGGACCGGGAGGGTCGGTACGCCCTCGCGCAGGTCCGTACCGGGAGTCTTGCCGGACTGGCCGGACTCGGACGCGATGTCGAGGATGTCGTCGGCGAGCTGGAACGCGACGCCGATCTCCTCGCCGAACGCCTTCAGCGCCTCCTGGATCTCCTCGGAGGCACCGGCGTACCGGGCACCGAAGACCGCCGAGGTCGCGATCAGCGAACCGGTCTTGTCGGCGACCACCGACAGGTAGTGCTTCAACGGGTCCTGGCCTTCGCCGACACCCATCGTCTCGCGGATCTGTCCCTCGACCAGCCGGCCGAAGGTGCGCGCCTGGATCCGGACCGCTTCCGGCCCGAGGTCCGCGACCAGGTCCGACGCGCGGGCGAACAGCCAGTCGCCGGACAGGATCGCGACCGAGTTGTCCCAGCGCGCGTTCGCGGTGGACGAGCCGCGGCGCAGCGCCGCCTCGTCCATCACGTCGTCGTGGTGCAAGGTCGCGACGTGCGTGAGCTCGACGACCACCGCCGCCTTCACGACGTCGTCGGCCAGCGTGTCAGCGCCGAACTCTGCCCCCAGCAGTACCAGCAACGGCCGGAACCGCTTGCCACCGGCAACCATGACGTGCCGGGCAGCAGCGGTGACGAACGGCGCCTCGGACTCGGTCGCGTCGAGCAAGGCCTGCTCGACGCGTTCCAGGCCCGCGCGAACCCGGGCTTCGAGCGCCGCGTCGGCGAACTCGAATCCCAGGCTCTCGGCCGGCAGCGGGGTCGTACTCAACGGATGAACTCACCAGCTCGGGCCGCCAGGTCGAGCACCGGTCCGGGAACCAGACCGAGCACCACCGTGGCGGCGAGACCCAGCGCCACCGCCGACGTGGTCTGCCAGCCCGGCAGCGCCACGTCCGGCGCGTCGGCCGGCAGGTCGGAGAAGAACATCAGCACGATCACGCGGATGTAGAAGAACGCCGCGACCAGGCTGGACAGTACGGCGACAACCACCAGCGGCCACGCGCCGCCGGTCCAGGCCGCGCTGAAGACCGCCCACTTGCCGGTGAAGCCCGCGGTCAGCGGGATGCCGGCGAAGGACAGCAGGAAGAACGCGAAGATACCGGCCAGCAGCGGCGACTTCTTGCCCAGGCCCGCCCAGCGGGACAGGTGCGTCGCCTCGCCGCCCGCGTCCCGGACCAGCGTGACGACCGCGAACGCGCCGATCGTCGGGAAGCCGTAGGAGACCAGGTAGAACAGCACCGCCTGGGTCGAGGTGATCCCGTTGTGCACGCCGTTGCCGGCCTGCGCGAGGCCGACGAACGCGGTCAGCAGGAAGCCCGCGTGCGCGATCGACGAGTACGCCAGCATCCGCTTCACGTCGGTCTGGGTGATCGCGACGATCGAACCGACCACCATGGTGAGGATCGCGATGATCCACATCATCGGCGCCCAGTCCCAGCGCGAGCCGCCGAGCGCGACGTAGAAGACCCGCATCAGGCCGACGAACGCCGCGATCTTGGTGCAGGCCGCCATGAAGCCGGTGACCGGCGTCGGGGCGCCCTGGTAGACGTCCGGGGTCCAGGAATGGAACGGTACGGCGCCGACCTTGAACAGCATGCCGACCCCGAGCAGGCCGGTACCGGCCAGCAGAATCGTGTCGCCACCGGTCTGGGTACCGAGCGCGTCGGCGATGCCGCCGAGCGACATGGTGCCGGCGTACCCGTACAGCAGCGCGATCCCGAACAGCAGGAACGCCGACGAGAACGCACCGAGCAGGAAGTACTTCATCGCGGCTTCCTGCGAGATCAGCCGGCGCCGGCGGGCCAGGCCGCAGAGCAGGTACAGCGGCAGCGAGAAGACCTCGAGCGCGACGAACAGGATCAGCAGGTCGTTCGAGGCGGCGAACAGCATCATGCCGCCGACCGCGAACAGCGTCAGCGGGAAGATCTCGGTGTGCTCGACGCGGGCCGCCGTACCCTCCCGCTCGGCCTCCGAACCCGGCACCGCGGCCGCCTGGCCGGCGAACGCGGACAGGCCGCCGTCGATCGAACGCTCGGCGAACAGCAGCACGCTGATCAGCGTCAGCGCCAGCAAGATGATCCAGGTGAACAGCGCCGGGCCGTCGACCGAGATCGCACCCTGCGCGGCGATGATCTCCTTCTTGCCGTGCATCAGCACGCCGGTCCGCACCCCGGCCGCGATCACGGCGACCACCGTGATCGTCAGCTGCACCAGGTGCCGCAGCGGCCGGGGCACGAACGCCTCGACCAGGACGCCCACGGCCGCGGCACCGAAGACGACGAACAGCGGGAGCAGTTCGCCGTACTCGATGCTGGGCTTGGTGAAGTCCGCCAGCGGCAGCAACATCGCGGTCACTTCTGTCCCTCCGTCACGGGGATCTGCGGTGCCTTGTCGGTCACGCCCACCCGCTGCATGGTCGAGTCGACCGCGGGCTTGATGATGTCGACGATCGGCTTCGGGAAGATGCCCAGGCCGATGATCAGGATCACGAGCGGTGCGATCGCCAGCACCTCACGCGGGTTCAGGTCCTTCAGCTTCTCGATCCCGTCGCGGACCGGGCCGGTCATCGTGCGTTGGTACATCAGCAGGATGTACAGCGCGGCCAGCACGATCCCGAGGACGGCGATCACCGCGATCACCTTGTGCCGGCTGAACGTCCCGGCCAGCACCATGAACTCGGAGATGAACGGCGACAGACCAGGCAGCGCCAGGCTGGACAGGCCGGCGAACAGGAAGGTGCCGGCCAGGACCGGTGCCACCTTCTCGACGCCGCCGTAGTCGGCGATCCGCGCGGACCCGCGCCGGGAGATCAGGTACCCGGCGACCAGGAACAGTGCCGCGGTGGAGAGCCCGTGGTTGAACATGTACAGCGTCGACCCGGTCAGGCCCTGCGACGTCAGCGCGAAGATGCCCATCACGATGAAGCCGAAGTGCGAGATCGAGGTGTACGCGATCAGCCGCTTGATGTCGGTCTGGCCGATCGCCAGCAGCGCGCCGTACAGCACCGAGATCAGTGCGAGTACGAGGACCACCGGGGTGGCCCACTGGGAGGCGTTCGGGAACAGGCCCAGGCAGAACCGGATCATCCCGAAGGTGCCGATCTTGTCCAGGATGCCGACCAGCAGCACCGAGGTGCCCGGCGTCGCCTCACCGGCCGCGTCCGGCAGCCAGGTGTGGAACGGCACCATCGGCGCCTTCACCGCGAACGCGAAGAAGAAGCCGAGGAACAACCAGCGCTCGGTGTTCTGACTCATGTCCAGCTTCACCATGTCGGCGAGCAGGTACGACGGGTCGCCGTGCTTGGCGGACACGACGTACAGGCCGACGACCGAGGCCAGCATCAGCAGACCGCCGAGCAGCGAGTACAGCAGGAACTTCACCGCGGCGTACGAACGCTGCGGTCCGCCGAAGCCACCGATCAGGAAGTACATCGGGATCAGCGTCGCCTCGAACAGCACGTAGAACAGGAACACGTCGGTCGCGGAGAAGACCCCGATCGACAGCGCCTCCAGGCCGAGGATCCAGGCGAAGAAGGACTTCTCCGACCAGCGACCGCTGGCGGCGTCGTTCCAGGACGCGATGATCACGATCGGGCTCAGCAGCGCGGTCAGCACCACCATCACGATGCCCAGACCGTCCAGGCCGAGCGCGTAGTGCGCGCCGAAGGCCTTGATCCAGGTGTGCGTCTCGGCGTAGTCCGCGGCGCCGTTGCGGTGGTACCCGATCGCGACGATCACGGTCAGTACCAGCGTCACGAGCGAGAACCCGAGCGCGACCTGCTTGGCCGTCAGCGCCTTCGCCTTCGGCACCAGCATCGTCGCGATGGCCCCGACGAACGGCAGGAGCAGTAACAGGGTCAGCCAACCGATGTTCACGACAACCTCACCGCGAGGAGGGCGACGACCACGAATGCGGCGCCGAAGACCATGCTGAGTGCGTACGAACGGACGAAGCCCGTCTGGAACCGGCGGAGCCGGCCGGACAGTCCGCCGAAGAGTGCGGCCAGGCCGTTCACCAGGCCGTCGACGCCCCGGTTGTCGAGCCAGACCAGCGTCCGGGTCAGGTACTGCCCGGGACGCATGAAGAGCGCCTCGTTGAGCGCGTCGCCGTACAGGTCACGCCGGGCGAACCGGGTGACCGGGGAGCCGACCGGCGCCTCGCGCGGGATGTCCCGGCGGTACATCAGCACCGAGATCGCGATGCCGACGGCAACGACCGCGAGCGTGATGATCGTCATCACCGTCGCACTCAGCGGAGCGTGCTCCTCCTCGTGCCCGACGATCGGGGTCAGCCAGTCGACGATCCAGTGACCGGCGAAGTACAGCGCACCGCCACCCAGCGACAGCGCCGCCAGGATGATCAGCGGCCACGTCATCACCTTCGGCGACTCGTGCGGGTGTACGTCCTCGGCCCAGCGCTTCTTGCCGAAGAACGTCATCAGCATCACCCGGGTCATGTAGAACGCGGTGATGCCGGCGCCGAGCAGCGCGCAGAGACCGATCACCGTGTTGTCCGCGAACGCGGCCTCGATGATCTTGTCCTTGCTGAAGAAGCCCGCGAACGGCGGGATGCCGAGGATCGCCAGGTACCCGAAGGCGAACGTCACGAAGGTGACCTTCATCGCCGACCGGAGCGCGCCGTAGTGCCGCATGTTCACGTCGTCGTTCATGCCGTGCATGACGGAGCCGGCGCCGAGGAACATGTTCGCCTTGAAGAAACCGTGCGTGAGCAGGTGGAAGATCGCGAACACGTACCCGGCCGGGCCGAGGCCCGCGGCGAGCATCATGTAGCCGATCTGGCTCATCGTCGAACCGGCCAGCGCCTTCTTGATGTCGTCCTTGGCGCAACCGATGATCGCACCGGCGAGCGCCGTCACCGTACCGACGATCACCACCGCGGTCGCGGCCGCGTGCGACTGTTCGAAGATCGCGTGCGAGCGGACCACGAGGTAGACGCCGGCGGTGACCATGGTCGCCGCGTGGATCAGCGCTGACACCGGGGTCGGGCCCTCCATCGCGTCCAGCAGCCACGACTGCAGCGGCACCTGCGCGGACTTACCGCAGGCGGCCAGCAGCAGCATCAGGCCGAGCAGCGTGGCCCAGGTCTTCGACAGGTGCTCGGCACCGGCGTTCACCGAGGAGAAGGCCGAGGAGCCGAACAGCGCCCACATGCTCATCACCGCGAGCGAGAGGCCGATGTCACCGACCCGGTTCACCACGAACGCCTTCTTCGCGGCGACCGCGGCCGAGTTCTTGTGCTGCCAGAAGCCGATCAGCAGGTACGACGCCAGGCCGACGCCTTCCCAGCCGACGAAGACCAGCAGGTAGTCGGCGGCCAGTACCAGCAGCAGCATCGACGCGATGAACAGGTTCAGGTACCCGAAGAACCGGCGCCGCCGCGCGTCGTGCTCCATGTAGCCGATCGAGTAGATGTGGATCAGCGAACCCACACCGGTGATCAGCAGCACGAACAGGATCGACAGCGGGTCGATCAGCAGGGTGAAGTCGACCTTGATCTGGCCGACCGAGAACCACTCGAACAGCCGGACCGTCGCGGACCGGTCGCCCTCGGGCTTGCCCTGCATCTGGAAGAACAGCACGACACCGAAGGCGAAGGAGATCACCGGTGCCAGCGTGCCCAGCAGGTGACCCCACGCGTTGGTGGCCTTGCCACCGAGCAAGAGGATCGCCGCGGACAGCGCCGGCACAGCGACCAGCAGCCACGTCAGCTCATGACTCATCGGTTTGCTACCTCAGTACTTGAGCAGGTTGGCGTCGTCGACCGAGGCCGAACGACGGGTGCGGAAGATGGCCATGATGATCGCCAGCCCGATCACGACCTCGGCCGCGGCCACCACCATCACGAAGAAGGCGGCGATCTGACCGTCGAGGTTGCCGTGCTGGCGGGCGAAGCTCACGAACGCGAGGTTGGTCGCGTTCAGCATCAGCTCGACGCACATGAAGACGACGATCGCGTTCCGGCGGACCAGTACGCCCAGTGCGCCGATGCTGAACAGGATCGCGGCGAGCACGATGTACGGCTCGGTGGTCACTTCTCCTCCTCCACAAATCCCGTTGTGTCGGTGCTCTCGGCCTCACGCGGGTACGCCTCGCCGAGGTCGAGTTCGCGGACCTCTTCGACGTCCGCGCGCTCCTCGGCTTCGGGGAACACGGTGCCACGTGCCTGCAGCACCCGCGAAACCGAGGTCGGTGCGATCGACCCGTCCGGCAGCAGCGCCGGAGTGTCGACGGCGTTGTGCCGGGCGAGCACACCGGGCGTCGGCAGCGGGCCCGGGTGGATGCCCTGCTCGGCGTACTTGCGGATCCGCTCCTCGGCGTGGTCGCGCTGCGTGCGCTTCTTGGTCAGCCGCTCGCGGTGCGCCAGCATCATCGCGCCCATCGCCGCGGTGATCAGCAGCGCCGAGGTGACCTCGAACGCGAACACGTACTTGCCGAACAGCAACTGCGCGATGCCCTTCGGGTTGCCGTCCGGCTGCGCGTCGGCGAGGCCGGTCGGGTGCCCGTAGATCGCGTTGCCGACCGCGGCGATCAGCAGGACGCCGAAGCCCAGGAACGCGAGCCCGGCCAGCAGCCGCTGCCCGCGGATGGTCTCGACCAGCGAGTCCGAGGCGTCGACGCCGACCAGCATCAGCACGAACAGGAACAGCATCAGGATCGCGCCGGTGTAGACGATGATCTGGACCGCGAACAGGAACGGCGCGTCCTGCGCGGCGTACTGCACCGCGAGGCAGATCATCACGGTGGCCAGCAGCAGCGCCGAGTGCACGGCCTTACGGACGAGCACCATGCAGATCGCGGCCAGGATCATGACCGGCGCGAGCAGCCAGAAGGCGACCTGTCCGCCGGTGACCATGGCGATCATTTGGCGTCACTCCCCTCAGGCTTGGTCGCCGCGCCGGTCAGACCGAGGTAGTAGTCCTTCTCGGTCTTGCCCAGCTGCATCTCGTGCGGCGGCTCCTGCATGCCGGGGAGCAGCGGCGCCAGCAGGTCCTTCTTCTCGTAGATGAGGGACTCGCGGCTGGTGTCGGCCAGCTCGTACTCGTTGGTCATGGTGAGCGCCCGGGTCGGGCAGGCCTCGATGCACAGACCGCAGAGGATGCAGCGCAGGTAGTTGATCTGGTACACCCGGCCGTACCGCTCGCCCGGCGAGAACCGGTCGCCCTCGGTGTTCGAGGCACCCTCGACGTAGATCGCGTCCGCGGGGCAGGCCCACGCGCACAGCTCGCAACCGATGCACTTCTCCAGCCCGTCCGGCCAGCGGTTCAGCTGGTGCCGGCCGTGGAAGCGTGGGGCCGTCGGCTTCTTCTCGAACGGGTACTGCTCGGTGAACACCTTCCGGAACATCGTCCGGAAGGTGACGCCGAAACCGGCTACCGGGTCCCAGAGGGACTCTTTGACACTAGCCACGGCTGCCTTCCTTGCTTTGGCTGGAAGTGTTGACGGCCATCGGTGGGGGCACCGGGAAGCCGCCGGCGAACGCGTCGAAGTCCTTGCCGTCGGCAACCTCGGGCTCTTCCGGCTTGGGCTTCGACGGCACGAACATGCTGATCACCGCGAGCACCAGGACGATCGCGGCCGCGACCAGCAGCGTGGTCCGGCTGAAGTTGGTCTCCCGGCCGACCGCGCGGACGGTGGCGACCAGCAGGATCCAGACCAGCGAGACCGGGATCAGGACCTTCCAGCCGAGCTTCATGAACTGGTCGTAGCGCAGCCGCGGCAGCGTTCCGCGCAGCCAGATGTAGAAGAAGATGAAGCACATCAGCTTGCCCATGAACCACAGCACCGGCCAGTAGCCGGAGTTCGCGCCGTCCCAGATCGAGATCGGCCACGGTGCCCGCCAGCCGCCCAGGAACAGCGTGGTGGCCAGCGCGGACACGGTCGCCATGTTGATGTACTCGGCCAGGAAGAACATCGCGTACTTGATCGAGGAGTACTCGGTCAGGAAGCCCGCGACCAGCTCGCCCTCGGCCTCCGGGAGGTCGAACGGCGCCCGGTTCGTCTCACCGACCATCGAGATCACGTAGATCACGAACGACGGGAACAGCAGGAACCCGTACCACCCCGGCAGCGGGATCGACGCCCCGAACCAGTGCACGGTCTGGTGCCCCTGCGCGGCCACGATCTCCGAGGTGGACAGCGAGCCGGCGAACAGGAACACCGTGACCAGCGCCAGGCCCATCGCGACCTCGTACGAGATCATCTGGGCGCTGGAGCGCAGACCACCGAGCAGCGAGTACGTCGAGTTCGACGACCAGCCGCCCAGCACGATGCCGTAGATGCCGATCGAGGCGATCGCCATCACGTACAGCACCGAGACCGGCAGGTCGGTCAGCTGCAGCCGGGTGTAGGTGTCGGTCCAGGGGATCTTCACCGTCGGCCCGAACGGGATCACCGCGAAGGTGAGGAAGGCCGGGATGGCGACAATCGCGGGCGCCAGCACGAAGACGACCTTGTCGACGCCCTTGGGCATCAGGTCTTCCTTCAGCATCAGCTTCACGCCGTCGGCCAGCGACTGCAACAGTCCCTGCGGGCCGTGCACGTTCGGGCCGATCCGGTGCTGCATCCGCGCGACGACCCGGCGTTCCCACCAGATGTTGAAGAGCGTCAGCACCACCAGGAAGACGAAGATGAACAGGACCTTGATGAGAATGACCCACCACGGGTCGTGTCCAACCCCGGCATCCGGCACCGCGAGCGGGATGTTCATGCGTTCCCTCCGGCGATCGTCACGATCGAGCCATGGTCTACGTGCAACGAACGGCGGACGTGGGAGTCGGCCGAGTTCGTCGGCAGCCAGACCACGTTGTCGGTCATCGGCGTGATCACGACCGGCAGCCGGATGCTCCCGGCGTCGGTGCTCACCGCCAGCTCGTCCCCGTCGGCGACCCCGATCCGGCGCGCGGTGGTGACCGAGATCCGGGCGACCGGCTTGCGCGCGGTCGCGGTCAGGTGCGGCTCACCGTCGCAGGCCCGGCTGTCGTCGATCAGCATCCGCCAGGTCGCGAGCCGGGTCGAGTCGAACGCGCCGAGCGCCGGACCGGCCTGGTACGTCGGCTCCTGCGCGCGGTCGCCGTCCCAGCGGCCGAGCTCGTCGAACTCCTTCTTCGCGCCCTCGGGAGTGCTGAAGCCGAGCGACTGCCCCATCTCCTGGGCCAGCGCGGCCAGCGCCCGGGTGTCCGGCATCGCGGCCGGCACCTTCAGTGCCACCGGGAACGGCCGCTCGCGGCCCTCCCAGTTCACGAACGTGCCGGACTTCTCCACCGGCGGTACGACCGGGAAGACGACGTCGGCGTACTCGGTCACCTGCGACTTGCGCACCTCGAAGCTGACCACGAACGGCGCCGCCGCGAGCGCGGCCAGCGCCGCGGCCGGGTCGGGCAGGTCGTCGATCTCGACCCCGGCCACAACCAACGCCTGCAGGGAGCCGGCGTTCGCGACGATCTCGGTCAGGTCCTTGCCGGTCTCGCCCGGCAGGTTCTCGACGCCCCAGGCGGCCTGCAGGTCGACCCGCGCCTGCGGGTCGGTGACCAGTCGGCCACCCGGCAGCAGGCCCGGCAGGCAGCCGGCCTCGAGCGCGGCCCGGTCGCCCGCACGGCGCGGGATCCAGGCCAGCTGCGCGCCGGAGTCGAGCGCCAGCCGCAGTGCCGCGGAGTACCCGCCCGGCACCGAGGCGAGCCGCTCGCCGACGACGATGATCGAGTCCGGACCGAGCGCAGCCCGGGCGGCTGCCCCGGCCGCACCGGCGTTCCCGAGGTCGGACAGGACCGCGGCCTCGGTGCCCGGCGACGCCGCGACGACGACGCCGTCGAGCTTCTCGATCCCGCGGGACGCATACGCCGCGATCGTGAACACCTTGGTGCCGTGCGTCTTCACGCCCTTGCGGACGCGCAGGAACACCGACGGCGCTTCCTCTTCCGGCTCGAATCCGGCGAACAGCACCGAGCCGGCCTGCTCCAGGTCCGCGAACGTCGTACCGAGACCGGTGCCGGCCACCGCGGCGGCCAGGAAGTCGGCCTCCTCGGCGGAGTGCGGCCGGGCCCGGAAGTCGATGTCGTTGCTGCCCAGCGCGACCCGGGCGAACTTCGAGTACGCGTACGCGTCCTCGAGGGTCAGCCGGCCGCCGGTCAGCACCGCCGCGTTACCGCGGGCCGCGTTCAGCTGCCCGGCGGCGAAAGCCAACGCCTCCGGCCAGGACGCCGGCCGCAGCTCGCCGTCCTCGCGGATCAGCGGGTGCGTCAACCGGTCGCCGGTGCTCGCGTACTGGAACGCGAACCGGTCCTTGTCGGAGATCCACTCCTCGTTGACCTGCGGGTCGTCGCCGGCCAGCCGGCGCATCACCTTGCCGCGCCGGTAGTCGACCCGGATCGCCGCACCGGACGAGTCGTGCTCGGCCACCGACGGCACCGAGACCAGGTCGAACGGCCGGGAGCGGAACCGGTACGCCGCGCTGGTCAGCGCACCGACCGGGCAGATCTGGATCGTGTTGCCGGAGAAGTAGCTCTCGAAGGGCTCCTTCTCGTAGATGCCGACCTGCTGCAGCGCGCCGCGCTCGATCAGCGCGATGAACGGGTCACCGGCGATCTGCTCGGAGAACCGGGTACAGCGCGCGCACAGGATGCAGCGCTCGCGGTCCAGCAGCACCTCGGCGGAGATGTTGATCGGCTTCGGGTAGGTCCGCTTCACCCCGTGGCTGGTGTGGAAGCGGGACTCGCCGGAGCCGTTGCTCATCGCCTGGTTCTGCAGCGGGCACTCGCCGCCCTTGTCGCAGACCGGGCAGTCCAGCGGGTGGTTGATGAGCAGGAACTCCATGTTCCCGTGCTGGGCCTTGTCGGCCACCGGCGAGCTCACCTGCGTCCGGATCACCATGCCGTCGGCGACCGTCAGCGTGCACGAGGCCTGCGGCTTCGGCATGCCCCGGCCGTTGCCGGCGTCGGTGACCTCGACCAGGCACTGGCGGCAGGCGCCGACCGGGTCGAGCAGCGGGTGGTCGCAGAACCGCGGGATCTGGATGCCGATCTGCTCGGCGGCCCGGATCGCCAGGCTGTTCTTCGGAACCTTGACCTCGATGTCGTCGATGGTCACGGTGACCAGGTCGGTGCGCTCCACCTCCGACCCGGCCGGCGGGTTCGCTTGGATCGTCATGCGCTAGCTCCAGCAGTCGCGAAGACAGTGCTTGCCATCGGGTCGAACGGGCAGCCGCCGTTCTCGAAGTGCGCCAGGTACTCGTCCTTGAAGTGCGCGATCGAGCTGGTGATCGGCGCCGTGGCACCGTCACCGAGCGCACAGAACGACCGGCCGAGGATGTTCTCGGACAGGTCGAGCAGGACCTCCAGGTCCTCCTCGGACCCCTGGCCCTTCTCCAGCCGCTCGAGGATCTGCACCAGCCACCACGTGCCCTCGCGGCACGGGGTGCACTTGCCGCAGGACTCGTGCTTGTAGAACTCGGTCCAGCGCAGTACGGCGCGGACGACGCACACGGAGTCGTCGAAGATCTGCAGCGCCTTCGTACCGAGCATGGAACCGACCGAGCCGACGCCCTCGTAGTCGAGCGGTACGTCGAGGTGCTCGGCCGTCAGCAACGGCGTCGAGGAACCACCCGGCGTCCAGAACTTCAGCTCGTGTCCCTCCCGGACACCGCCGGCCAGGTCGAGCAACTGGCGCAGCGTGATGCCCAGGGGCGCCTCGTACTGACCGGGGCGCGTCACGTGCCCGGACAGCGAGTACAGCGTCATGCCCTTGGACTTCTCGGTGCCCATCGAGGAGAACCAGTCCGCGCCGTTCTTGATGATGACGGGAACGGATGCGATCGACTCGACGTTGTTGATGACAGTGGGGCAGCCGTACAGACCGGCCACGGCCGGGAAGGGAGGACGCAGACGGGGTTGACCGCGACGTCCTTCCAGCGAGTCCAGCAGCGCCGTCTCCTCGCCGCAGATGTAGGCGCCGGCGCCGGCGTGCACGACGACGTCCAGGTCGTAGCCGCTGCCGAGGATGTTCTTGCCGATGTAGCCGGCGTCCTTGGCCTCCTGGACCGCCTGCTGCAGCCGGCGGATCACGTGCAGGACCTCACCGCGTACGTAGATGAAGGCCGCCGACGCGCGGATCGCGTACGACGCGATGATGACGCCCTCGACCAGCGTGTGCGGCGAGGCCATCATCAGCGGGATGTCCTTGCAGGTGCCCGGCTCGGACTCGTCCGCGTTCACCACCAGGTACTTCGGCTTCGGGTTGTCCTGCGGGATGAACGACCACTTCATCCCGGTCGGGAAGCCCGCGCCGCCACGGCCGCGCAGACCGGAGTCCTTGACCGTTGCGACGACGTCGGCCGGCTGCATCGCGAGCGCCTTGCGGAGCGCGTCGTACCCACCGGTGCGCTGGTACGAGGCCAGCTGCCAGGCGTTGATCTGGTCCCAGTTGTCGGACAGCACCGGGGTCAGCACGTCGGTCATCGTCAGCCCTCCTTCGGGGTGTCGGAGCCGTTCGGGGCGGACCAGTTGCGCTCGCGGGCCAGCCGCAGGCCGGCCAGCGTCGCCTTGCCACCGGTCGGGCCCTCGTCGGCGCGGCCGTCCGGGTACCCGGCGAGGACGCGCTCGGCCTCGCGCCAGGTGCAGATCGTCGCACCGCGCGGCGACTTCACCTCGGTCCCGTCGCGCAGGTCGTCGACCAGCTGGGTGGCGGACTCCGGCGTCATGTCGTCGAAGAACTCCCAGTTGACCATCATCACCGGCGCGTAGTCGCAGGCCGCGTTGCACTCGAGGTGCTCGAGGGTGATCTTGCCGTCCTCGGTGGTCTCGTCGTTGCCGACGTCCAGGTGCTGCTTGAGGCGGTCGAAGATCAGGTCGCCACCCATCACCGCGCACAGCGTGTTGGTGCAGACGCCGACGTGGTAGTCGCCGACCGGGCGGCGCTTGTACATCGTGTAGAAGGTGGCCACCGCCGACACCTCGGCGCCGGTCAGCCCGAGCACGTCGGCGCAGGCCTCGATGCCCTCCGGGGTGACCCGGCCCTCGACCGACTGCACCAGGTGCAGCATCGGCAGCAGCGCGGACCGGCCCTCGGGGTACCGGGCCGCGAGCTCGCGCATCTCCGCGATCGTGGTCTCGGTGATCTTCGAGTCGCCCGTGCTGTACGGCACGGTCTTGTCGGTAGCAGTTGTGTGGTTCTCGGCCATTTAGCGGTCCACTCCACCCATCACCGGGTCAAGGCTGGCGACGGCGACGATCACGTCGGCGACCTGGCCGCCCTCGCACATGATCGGCATCGCCTGCAGGTTTGCGAAGGACGGGTCACGGAAGTGCACCCGGAACGGCTTGGTGCCGCCGTCGGAGACGACGTGCGCACCCATCTCGCCACGCGGCGACTCGATCGCCACGTAGGCCTGGCCGGCCGGGACCCGGAAGCCCTCGGTGACCAGCTTGAAGTGGTGGATCAGGGCTTCCATCGACTCGCCCATGATGTGCTTGATGTGGTCGAGCGAGTTGCCCATCCCGTCGGCGCCGACCGCCAGCTGGCTCGGCCAGCCGATCTTCTTGTCCGCGACCATCACCGGCTGGCCGTCCATCTTCTCCAGCCGGTCGGCGCACTGCTCGACGATCTTCAGCGACTCGTGCATCTCCTGCAGCCGGACGCGGAACCGCCCGTACGCGTCGGAGGTGTCCCAGGTCGGTACGTCGAAGTCGTACGTCTCGTAACCGCAGTACGGCTGCATCTTGCGCAGGTCCAGCGCGTAGCCGGTGGAGCGCACCGTCGGGCCGGAGATGCCGAGCGCCATACAGCCGGCCAGGTCCAGGTAGCCGACGTTGTTCAGCCGCGCCTTGAAGATCGGGTTGGCGTTGCAGAGCTCGGCGTACTCCTTGAGATGCCGGTTCATCCAGGTGATGTACTCGCGGATCTTGTCCAGCGCACCCGGCGGCAGGTCCTGCGCGACACCGCCCGGCCGGATGAACGCGTGGTTCATCCGCAGGCCGGTGATCAGCTCGAACAGGTCCAGGGTCTTCTCGCGCTCGCGGAAGCCGATCGTCATCACGGTCAGCGCGCCGATCTCCATACCGCCGGTGGCGATACAGACCAGGTGGCTGCTGATCCGGTTGAGCTCCATCAGGAGCACCCGCATGACGTTGGCCTTCTCCGGGATCTGGTCCTCGATCCCGAGCAGCCGCTCGACCGACAGGCAGTACGCCGCCTCGTTGTAGAACGGCGACAGGTAGTCCATCCGGGTGCAGAACGTGACGCCCTGCGTCCAGGAGCGGAACTCCATGTTCTTCTCGATACCGGTGTGCAGGTAGCCGATGCCGCAGCGGGCCTCGGTCACGTTCTCACCGTCGAGTTCGAGGATGAGCCGCAGGACGCCGTGCGTGGACGGGTGCTGCGGGCCCATGTTGACGACGACGCGCTCCTCCGGCTCCTCGCCGAGACCGGAGACGACCGAGTCCCAGTCCTGGCCGGTGACCGTGAAAACCTTACCCTCGGTGGTGTCCCGAGTGGTCGCGTACGGATCTGCCTGCGTGGATTGACTCTGTGTCATCAGTTGTACGACCTCCGCGTGTCGGGCGGCGGGATGACGGCGCCCTTGTACTCGACGTCGATGCCGCCGAGCGGGTAGTCCTTGCGCTGCGGGTGGCCCGGCCAGTCGTCCGGCATCAGCACCCGGGTCAGCGCCGGGTGCCCGTCGAAGACGATGCCGAACATGTCCCAGGTCTCCCGCTCGTGCCAGTCGTTGGCCGGGTAGACCGAGACGATCGACGGGATGTGCGGGTCGGCGTCGGGCGCCGACACCTCCAGCCGGACCCGGCGGTTGTGGGTGATCGACAGGAAGTGGTAGACGGCGTGCAGTTCGCGGCCGGTCTCGTGCGGGTAGTTGACCCCGCTGACGCCCGAGCAGAACTCGAACCGCAGCGCCTCGTCGTCGCGCAGGTGCTTGCACACCTCGACCAGGTTCTCGCGCTTGACGTGCAGGGTCAGCTCGCCGCGGTCGACGACGACCTTCTCGATCGAGCCGTCGGCGGCCAGGCCTTCCAGCCGGTCCACCGCGGCGTCGAACCAGGAGCCGTACGGCCGCGGGGTCGCGCCGGGCAGCGCGACCTGGCGCTTCAGGCCGCCGAAGCCGGAGGTGTCGCCGGTGCCGCGGACACCGAACATGCCCTCGCGCTGGTCGACCACCTCGGCCTGCGGCGTCTGCGCGTCACTCGCGGCAGAGGTCGCCGGCAGGTTCTCGGGTTGGGAGTCACTCACCGGAGCAGACCCTTCATCTCAATGGTCGGGGCCGCGGTCAGTGCAGCGGCCTCCTGCTCGGTCTGCAGCGCCTTCTTGTGCGCGCCGAGCTTCATGTGCTGGATCTGGTCGTGGATCTTCAGGAACGCGTCCAGCAGCATCTCCGGCCGCGGCGGGCAGCCCGGCAGGTACATGTCGACCGGGACCACGTGGTCCACGCCCTGCACGATCGCGTAGTTGTTGAACATGCCGCCGGACGACGCGCAGACGCCCATCGCCAGCACCCACTTCGGGCCGGGCATCTGGTCGTAGATCTGGCGCAGTACCGGAGCCATCTTCTGGCTCACCCGGCCGGCCACGATCATCAGGTCGGCCTGCCGCGGCGAGGCCCGGAAGACCTCCATCCCGAACCGGGCGGCGTCGTAGCGTGGCGCTCCGGTGGTCATCATCTCGATGGCGCAGCAGGCCAGCCCGAAGGTTGCCGGCCACAACGAGGCCTTGCGCATGTAGCCGAGCAGTCCTTCGACGGTGCTCAGCAGGACGCCGGCCGGAAGCTGTTCCTCAAGACCCATGTCAGTCCCACTCCAGTCCGCCGCGGCGCCACACATAGGTGTACGCGACGAAGACGGTGACGATGAAGATGACCATCTCGACCAGCCCGAACATGGCCATCTGGTCGAAAGCGACCGCCCACGGGTACAGGAAGATGATCTCGATGTCGAACACGATGAACAGCATCGCGGTGATGTAGTACTTCACCGGGAAGCGGCCGCCGCCGACCGGCTGCGGGGTCGGTTCGATGCCGCACTCGTACGAGTCCAGCCTGGCCCGGTTGTACCGCTTCGGGCCGACCAGCGCACTCACGGTGATGCTGCCCGCCACGAAGAGCAGCGCGAGCACACCAAGAGCAAGAATCGGTGTGTAGGGGTGCATCGCTGCGTGCTCCCTCCTTCAGCCGGTGGTCTGTCTGTGTCTGTTCTTGTCTGTTGTTATCAGTACCGCTGTGGCTCAGCTCACCCGCCCCGCCGGTCAGGCCGCCGGAGCCAGCTTCGTGAGCCCGTTGATGATCTTGTCCATCACGTCCCCGTCGCGCGGGTCGGTGAGGTTCGCGAGCAACTTCAAGGTGAACTTCATCAGCGTGGTGCGCGGCAGACCGTACTTGGTGCAGAGCCGCATCACCTCCGGATTTCCGATCAGCTTCACGAAGATCCGGCCGAGCGTGTAGTAGCCGCCGTACTCCTGCTTCAGCGCCTTCGGGTACGCCGACAGCGCGCGCTCGCGCTGGTTCGGCTGCCGGCGCAGCGCCTGGGCGGCGACCTCGGCGGCGAACGCCCCGGACTCCATCGCGTACGGGATGCCCTCGCCGTTGAACGGGTTGACCATGCCGCCGGCGTCGCCGAGCAGCATCAGGCCGCGGGTGTAGTGCGGCTGCCGGTTGAAGCCCATCGGCAGTGCCGCGCCGCGGATCGGGATGGTCTGGAACTCGTCGCGGAACTGCCACTCCTCCGGCGTGTTCTTCAGCCATGCCTTCAGCAGGTCGGCGTAGTCGACCTTGCCGAACGCCTCGGAGGTGTTCAGGATGCCGAGGCCGACGTTGACGGTGCCGTCGCCCATCCCGAAGATCCAGCCGTACCCGGGCAGCAGTACCTTGCCGCCGGGCTGCTTCGGGTCGTCGGCCCACAGCTCCAGCCAGGACTCGAGGTAGTCGTCGTTCGTCCGCGGGCTGGTGAAGTACGTCCGGACGGCCACGCCCATCGGGCGGTCGTCGCGCTTGTGCAGGCCCATCGCGATGCTCAGCCGGGACGAGTTGCCGTCGGCCGCCATCACCAGTGGCGCCCGGAACTCGAGGTCGTCGCCGGCTCTTCGCCCGTTGTCGTCGACCGGCTTCGCGGTGACGCCGACGATGTGCCCGCGGTCGTCCAGGATCGGCCCGCTGACGTTGGTCCGTTCGCGCAGCCGCGCCCCGGCCTTCACGGCCTGCCGGGCGAGCATGTCGTCGAAGTCCATCCGGTTCCGGGTCAGGCCGTAGTTCGGGTGGCTGGCCAGATCCGGCCAGTCGAGCTGCAGCTGGTGCCCGGCGCCCTGGATCCGGAGGCCGTAGTTGCGGATCCAGCCGGCGTCTTCGGAGATGTCGATGCCCATGTTGATCAGCTGCTTGGTGCCGCGCGGGGTCAGCCCGTCACCGCACACCTTCTCCCGCGGGAACGCGGTCTTCTCCAGCAGCAGTACGTCGAGACCGGCGTTCGCCAGGTGGTACGCGGCCGCCGAACCGGCGGGTCCGGCACCGACGACGATCACATCGGCGGTCTCCGCCTGCTGCCCGCTCGGCACGCTCTGGCTCATCTCTCCGGCCTGGATGTTCTTGGGGGCGTGTGCGCTCGTGAACGACTTCACGAGCCCTCTTCACTCGACAGTCTAGGACTGCCTGACTCGGACACGAAACTCGCCCCAACCCCCTTGCAGGCAAGCCAATTACGCATAATTTCCGTTGCGTAATTAACTGGGCTTGACGGCCCTGTGGATGGCGACCAGGCCGCCGGTCAGGTTGCGCCACTGCACCCTGGTCCAGCCGGCCGCGTCGATCACCCGGGCCAGCGGCTCCTGCGGCAGCCAGGCGCGGGTCGACTCGGCCAGGTACTCGTACGCGTCCGGGTTGGTCGACACCACCTTCGCCACCGCCGGCACCGCGCGCATCATGTACTCCAGGTAGACCACCCGGAACGGTTTCCAGGTCGGGTGCGACTGTTCGAGGACGACCAGCCGCCCGCCCGGCCGGGTGACCCGGAGCATCTCGGCCAGCGCGAGCGGTACGTCGTTCACGTTCCGCAGCGCCCAGGAGATCGTCACCACGTCGAACGTACCGTCGGCGAACGGCAGCCGGAGCGCGTCGCCGGCGATCAGGTCCAGCTCCGGGTGCCGGCGCTTGCCGACCGTCAGCATCCCGACCGAGAAGTCGCAGGACACCACCTCGGCGCCGGCCTCGCGGAGCTTGATGCTGGACGCGCCGGTGCCGGCCGCCAGGTCGAGGATCTTCATCCCCTTCCGCGGTGCGATCTCCTTGAACGTCTCCGGGCGCCAGTACAGCTTCTCCAGGCCCATCGTCGCGACCGCGTTCGTCCGGTCGTACCCCTCGGCCACGTTGTCGAACATCGCCGCCACGGCCTGCGGTTGTTTGCTCAGATCTGCGCGTGTCACCTGTCTAGTTCATCACGCGAGCATTGGTCCGGCGGACGGCAGGCATACGCTTGCATCTCGTGAGTGCATCTCCAGGTAGCCGTGCGGCCCTCGCGACCCGAGGCCCCGCACCGCAGTTGGTGGTTCGCAGTCAGCCGGTGGAGGGGGTGTCGGCGCACCTGCTCGACCACCTGCCGGACGAGGGCGGACTCGCGTGGGTACGGCGTGGCGACGGCCACGTCGGCTGGGGCGTCGCCGCCCGGCTGGACGTTGCCGGGAGCAACCGGTTCGAGAAGGCCGCGCGCTGGTGGCAGGAACTCGTCGGCGCCGCGGTGGTCCGCGACGAGATCGGCATACCGGGCTCCGGGCTGGTCTGCTTCGGGTCGTTCGGCTTCACCGACGCCGACCCGAGTGAACTGGTCGTACCCGAGGTGATCGTCGGCCGCCGCGCCGGCACCACCTGGGTGACCACGATCTCCCCGGCGAGCTCGCTGACCGCGCCGCCGGAGCTCGAGGTACACGAGCCGTCGCCGGTGTACGACGTGACGTTCGCGGACGGCGCCCGGACCGGGACGGACTGGTCGAGCATCGTCGCCGACGCGGTCCGCCGGATCACCGCGGGCGACCTGGACAAGGTGGTACTGGCCCGGGACCTGATCGCGATCGCCGAGCAGCCGATCGACCTGCGCTGGCCGCTGCACCGGCTCGCGACCGCGTACCCGAACTGCTGGACGTTCTCCGTCGACGGGCTGATCGGCGCGACGCCGGAGCTGCTCGTCCGCCGGGAGAAGGGCCTGATCACGTCCCGCGTTCTGGCCGGGACGATCCGCCGTACCGGCGACGACGCGCACGACCTGGCGCTGGCGGCGTCGCTGGCGCGGTCGTCGAAGGACCTCGAGGAGCACGAGTTCGCGGTCCGCTCGGTCGCCGACGCGCTCGAGCCGCACTGCTCGTCGATGAACGTCCCGGAGACCCCGTTCGTACTCCACCTGCCGAACGTGATGCACCTGGCCACCGACGTCGCCGGTGTCGCGAACAACGGCGCCTCCGCGCTCGGGCTGGCCGCCGCGCTGCATCCGTCCGCGGCGGTCTGCGGTACGCCGACGCCGGTCGCGCGGGACCTGATCGGCGAGATCGAGGGCATGCAGCGCGGCCGGTTCAGCGGACCGGTCGGCTGGATGGACGCGGCCGGCGACGGCGAGTGGTGCATCGCGCTGCGCTGCGGCCAGGCCGACCCCGGCGACGCCCGCCGGATGCGGCTGTTCGCCGGCGCCGGCATCGTCGCGGGCTCCAACCCGGACGCCGAACTGGCCGAGACGAACGCCAAGCTGGTACCGATGCGAGACGCCCTAGGAGACTGAACTGTGAAGCTCACGAAGTTTGCGCACGCGTGTGTCCGGTTGGAGAAGGACGGGCGGGTGCTGCTGGTCGACCCCGGGTCGTTCAGTGAGGACGCGGCCTTCGAGAAGGCGGACGCGATCCTGGTCACGCACGAGCACCAGGACCACCTGGACGTCGACCGAGTCTCCGCCCTCGACGTACCCGTCTACACGAACGCGGGCGTCGCGGCGCAGCTGACCGCGCTCGGCGACCGGGTGCACGTGGTCGAGGGTGGTCAGTCGTTCGAGGCGGCCGGCTTCTCGATCAGTGCCTACGGCAAGGACCACGCCGTGATCCTGCCCGAGCTCGGCGTACCGTGCGAGAACATCGGGTTCCTGATCGAGGACGCCGTCTACCACCCGGGCGACTCGTTCACCCAGCCGGACCGCGAAGTGCACACCAACCTGGTCCCGATCTCCGGCCCGTGGTTCTCACTGGCCCCGGCCGTCGAGTACGCCCGCTCGGTCAAGGCGCAGCAGACGGTCGGCATCCACAACGCCCTGCTCAGCGAGGTGGGCCTCGGCATGATGAAGCACTGGATCACCGAGGCCGGCGGCCGCCCGTACCACGGTCTGACCTCCGGCCAGTCGCTCGACCTCAGCTGAAGTCCACATCGATGAAGTCGGCCACCGGGCGGTAGCCCGCCTGGTGGTAGATCTTGTTCGAGGTGGGGTTGGCGAGGTCGGTGTAGAGGCAGGCCTGGTTGCCGGCGGCAAGGATGTTGGCGGTGACGTGGGTGGTGAGGGCGCCGGCGTAGCCGTGGTGGCGGTGGTCCGGCGGGGTGTAGACGGGGCCGACGCGGCAGACGCCGTACAGCGGCATGTGGTAGGCGGCCATGCTGACTGGTTCGCCGTTGGCCTCCCAGATCCACAGGGTCCGGTCGTCGAGCCGGCGCTCGGCCCACTCGCGGTGGTCGGTCGCGATGGCGTCGGCGATCTCGGCCGCGAAGCCGTCGCCCCAGGTGGCGACCACATCGACGTCCTCCGCCTGCATCAGCCGTGCGCTGCCGTCCGCCGTCAGCGGGCTGAGCTCGATCAGCTTGTGCAGCCGGGTGCCGCGTGTCTCGGTCGCCTTGCCGCCGCGGAGTTCACACCAGCGGCGGGCGAAGCGGAGCGCCGCCGGACGGTCGCCCGCGACGCCCTTCAGCTCCGGCAGTACGTCGGCGTACGCGTCGGCGATCGGCTCCGCCAGGTCCTCCCGCAGTGCGCCGACGTACACCCCGCGCCCGGGTGTCCGCATCGCGGCGCCGACGACGTCCGGGTCGTGCACTGACACGAAGTACGACGGCTCGTCCTCGGCGCGTACCGTACCGTCGGCGCGTTCGTGGACGTTGCTCATGATGATCGTGTGCAGCACCGGATCCCGTTGCAGGAAAGGGAAAACCGTCCGCTCGAAGGCCTGCGGATCGCTCGTGACACGGACATCCATGCAGCGGAGCGTACGCCTCCCGGCCCCGGACGGTCGCCCGGATTTACACTGCGGCTATGTCCACCACGCGGTTGTTGCTGCTCGGCGTCGTGCGGATCTTCCAGCCGGCGTACGGGTACCAGCTGCGCCGCGAGCTGCTCACCTGGAACGTGCAGGACTGGGCGAACATCAACCCCGGCTCGATCTACACCGGCCTCCGGACGCTGGCCAAGCACGGGTACCTGCAGGAGCTCGAGCAGGACGGCGCGCACCGCCCCGGGCGGACGTCGTACAAGCTGACCGCGGACGGCGAGACCGAGTACTTCTCGCTGCTGCGCGGCATGCTCTGGACCGTCGACGGGTTCCATCCGGACAAGATGCAGGCGACGATCAGCTTCATGTGGTCGCTGCGCCGCGACGAGGTGATCGCCGCCCTGGAGGCCCGGATCGCCCAGCTGGAGTCGTGGCTCAAGTCCGAGCCGTTCTCCGAGCGCGCGATCCTCGAGGACCCCGGCACCCCGAACCATGTGGTCGAGATGTTCCGGATCACCACCGCGCGCGACAGCGGCGAGCTGCAGTGGACCCGCGAGTTCCTGGACCGGATCCGGAACGGCGACTACGCGTTCGCCGGCGAGCCCGCCGACTGGGCCCCGTACCCGGGCATGGTCACGCACTGGGGGGAGATCCCTGATCCACCCCCCGGACCCCATAATCAACATTGACTAGTCAAGATTGATCACCCACACTGGCTCGCATGATGATCGAAGCGCGCGGGCTGGTGCGGACGTTCAAGACGAAACGGGGGGCGGTCCAAGCCGTCCAAGGGGTTGATCTGGAGGTGGCCGACGGCGAGATCGTCGGCTTTCTCGGGCCGAACGGGGCCGGCAAGACCACGACGATGCGAATGCTCGCGACGCTGATCAAGCCGACCAGCGGGACCGCGACGGTCGCCGGGTGCGACCTGGCGAAGGACCCGGTCGGCGTCCGCCGCGGGATCGGGTACGTCCCGCAGAGCGGCTCGACGCTGCCCGAGGCGGTGGCCGGCGACGAGGTCGTCGACCACGCCCGGCTGTACGGCGTACCGAAGGCGAAGGCGGCCGCGGACGGGCAACGGCTGTTCGAGGAGCTCGACCTGCCCGGCCTGTGGCGCCGGCAGTGCAAGACGCTGTCGGGCGGGCAGCGGCGCCGGCTGGACATCGTGATGGGCCTGATCCACGACCCGAAGCTGATCTTCCTGGACGAGCCGACCACCGGCCTCGACCCGCAGGCGCGGGCCAACCTCTGGGAGCACATCCGCGGCCTCCGGGACCGCGGCGCGACGATCTTCCTGACCACGCACTACCTGGACGAGGCGGACGCGCTCTGCGACCGGATCCTGGTCATCGACCACGGCAAGATCGTGGCTTCGGGCACGCCGGACAACCTGAAGCAGCAGGTCTCCGGTGACGCGGTCCGGTTGAGTCTCGCCGATCCGGCCCAGGCGCCGGGCGTGATGAAGATCGTCGAGTTGCTCGACGGCGCCGTCGAGATCGAGACCGACGACGACGTGGTCGGTTTCCGCATCCAGCGCGGTGGTTCCGTACTGCCCGGCTTGCTCCGCCAGATCGATGCCCAGGGCATCGAGTTGCACGGGGTCGAGGTGCACCGGCCGACGCTCGACGACGTTTTCCTGACCATGACCGGGCGCTCGTTGCGCGACGAGGACACGACGCCTGCCACCGAGAAGGAGACCGCGGCATGAACGTCCTGCGTGAGACGTGGATCGTCTTCCACCGGGCCATGCGGCTGTCGCTGCGGAACCCGATGTGGTCGATCCTGATGCTGAGCCAGCCGCTGATGTATCTGTTCCTGTTCGGTCCGCTGCTGAAGCCGATCACCGCGCAGATCAGCCAGGGCCACGCCACCAACGCCTACCAGGTGTTCATCCCCGGGCTGATCGTGCAGCTCGGTATGTTCGGTGCGATGTTCGTCGGCTTCGGCCTGATCGCGGAGTACCGGGCCGGCGTCATCGAGGCCGACCGCGTCACCCCGGCGTCCCGGATCGCGCTCATGGCCGGTCGGGTACTGCGGGACGTCGTAGTACTCGTCGTACAGTCCGTGCTCCTCCTGCTCGCCGCACTCCCGCTGGGTCTGCGCGCGCCGTGGGGCGGCGTACTGCTGTCGCTGGTGATCGTCGCGCTGCTCGGCGCCACGTTCGCCTCGCTGTCGTACTCGGTCGCGCTCATCACCAAGAGCGAGGATGCGCTGGCTCCGCTGCTGAACCGCATCGCCATGCCGCTCCTGCTGCTGTCCGGCATCCTCCTCCCGATGCAGATCGGCCCGAAGTGGCTGCAGCGGCTGTCCGACATCAGCCCGCTGAAGCACGTGGTGAACGGTGTCCGCGCCCTGTTCCGCGGCGACATCAGCAGCTCCGCCTCACTGTGGGGCCTGTTCTGGGTGGTCCTGCTGACCGTCGTCGGCCTGGCCGTCGGCGCACGTACGTTCCGTAAGGAATCTGCTTGATGTTCATCGACGTGTTGCATGGCGGCGCTACGGTGCCGCCATGCGCTCGCCGATGGTCCGTGGGGTCGTCGGCTCTGTCGTAGTCGCTGTCGCCAGCCTGGTGACGTCGGTGGTGCCGCAGTCCTCCTGGGCCGCCTCGTTCCCGCTGCGCGACTCCCTGCCCGGCCGGATGGTCGGGCTGACGTTCATGGTGGCTGGGCTCGGCCTGATGGCCTGGGCCTGGCTGACCGTGGGCCGCCGCGTCATGGCCGGCGAGAGGCTGCCGCTGCTGCGAATGACGGCGTACTGGAGCATCCCGCTCCTGTTGGCGCCGCCGCTGTTCAGCCGCGACGCCTGGAGCTACGCCGCCCAGGGCGCACTGGTCGCCGAGGGCTACAACCCGTACGAGGTGGGTCCCGGTGTGCTGTCCGGCCACATCGTCGAGGCCGTGGACCCGATGTGGATGCAGACACCGGCCCCGTACGGCCCGTTGCCGCTCGCGTACGGCGGTCTCGTCGCGCACCTCACCATGAACCCGTACCTGCTGATGCTGGCGCACCGCCTCCTCGCAGTGGTCGGCGTAGTACTCATAGCGTGGGCCGTACCGCGCCTTGCAACCGCCTGTCGCGTCGACCCGGCCTTTGCCACGTGGCTGGTCGTACTGAACCCCATGCTGATCACTCACGGCATCGGCGCGGCTCACAACGACATGCTGATGCTGGGGCTCGCCTGCAGCGCGTTCGCGCTGGCCCTGACGGGCCACTGGGGTACGGCGGCCGTCGTCGCGGGTACCGCAGCCGCAGTGAAGCTCCCGGGCGGACTGGTCGCGATCGCGATCGCCGCGGTCATGAGCCCGCTTGCAGGACGTCTGCACCGGTTCGCCAGCCTGGTGATCGCGGGAGCGGTCTCAGTACTGACCCTGGTCACCGTCGGCGCTCTTACCGGTGTCGGCTCTGGCTGGCTCGGTGCCCTCGACGTTCCCGGGCTGGTGCGTTCACCGTTCTCCATCGCCAACCTCATCGGCATGGCAGCGTCCGGCGTACTCGGGTGGCTCGGTGAAGACACCGCGGCCGCACAGGCGCTGCAGATCGTCCGGCTGATCGGGATGATCGCGGCACTCGGCCTGATCGCGTGGTTGAGCCTCAGGTCGTCCATCCACTACGCAGCGCGGGCTGTAGGAGTCGCACTGCTCGCGGTTGTCGTACTAGGTCCGAGCGCGCACGACTGGTACTTCCTGTGGTGCCTGCCGTTCCTCGCCGTCGCACGTCCCGGCCGGCGGCTGACCACGATCATCACCGCGGTCAGCCTGATCTTCACGATCGCCGCACCACTCAACTCGTCGCTGCGTGGTGCGACCATCCCGATCCTCACGACGACCGCGCTGGTGATCGCGATCGCGTTGCCGCTGCTCAATCACCTCCGCACACTGCAGCCGGCGCGGAAGGTGCCTGTTACAGCTGCCGTAGTGCCTCCACCAGCGACTGGCTCAACGGCCGGTGGTCGTCTCGCGACAGCCGTACCTCCACCACGTCCAGCCCCGCCACAGTAGGCGCGAGCGCGGCGCGCAGTTCGTCGACGGTGCGCACCAGCGTGTACGGCGTACCGCTGGCGGCGCACAGTGCGGACAGGTCGACGTTGTGCGGCGTACCGAAGACACGCTCGAAGTGCGTGGCGTGGTTCGGATCGCCCTGCTCGAGCGTGGAGAAGATCCCGCCGCCGTTGTCGTTGACGACCACGATCCGCAGGTCCGGACGGGCCTCGTCCGGCCCGATGATCAGGCCGTTGCTGTCGTGCAGGAACGCGAGGTCGCCGATCAGCGCGTACGTCGGGCCCGCGTTCGCGAGCGCCGCGCCGACGGCCGTGGAGATCGTGCCGTCGATCCCGGCGAGGCCGCGGTTGGCGATCGTACGGATCGGCACGACCGGGGCCAGGTCGAGATCGCGAACCGGGTTGGACGACGCGACCACCAGCATGCCGTCGGCGCCGGCAGCCTCGCCCACCAGTGCCGCGACGCGCGGACCGCTCAGGCCGTCCGCCAGCACCTTGTCGATGGCCGGCCGCGCGGCCTGGTCGGCGTCCTGCCACCTGGCGAGCCAGTCGGTCGGGTCGGCCGCGGTGACCGTCAGCCCGGTGACCACGGAGGCCGCACGGCGCGCGGGATCCGGCCAGTGGCCGGTCGGCGACACCACGACCACCTCGAGGTCCGGCCGCGCCAGCAACTTCGAGATCGGCCGCGACAGCGTGGGATGCCCGAACACCAGCACCCGCTCGATCTCATCGGCGAGTGTGCTTGCCTGTAGCAACAACCGGTAAGCGCTGATCACGGCCGGCCCAGTCCGAGCCCGACTGGACGGCTCCGCAAACAAGGGCCACCGCCCAGCCTCGGCAACCAGCCGCGCCGCTTGAGAGGCCCCATCCCCCGCAACTACAACAGTCCGAGGCCCCGGAGCCACCGCGGCGGGTTGAGCATTCGCAGCATGCACAGCAGTCCAGGGCCCCGTACTGCGCCCGGTAAGAGGCTCAGGCCAATCAGGGCCTTCGGTAGGCACCAACGGCTCACTGAACGGACAGTTCAGCTGCACAGGCCCAGGATCAGCAGACCGCGCCCCGGTAGCCACAGCCATCGCCCGCGCGACCTGCGACCGCCAGTACGCCACCTGCCCGATCTCACGGACCGGCGTACCCATCTCGTGGAACAGCCGGACCGCAGACCCGAACACCTTCAACTGATCCGTCGTCTGATTCGCCCCGCTGCCCCTCAGCGCCGGCGGCCGGTCGGCGCTCAGCACAACGAGCGGAAGCCCGCTGTGCGAGGCCTCCAGCACCGCAGGGTGCAGGTTGGCCACAGCCGTACCCGAAGTCGTAACCACAGGCACAGGCAGCCCACTACCCCGCATCAACCCGATAGCCAGGAAGCCCGCGGTACGTTCGTCGATGCGGACATGCAGTCGCAGCCGCCCGTCACGATCAGCAGCAGCCAGGGCCAACGCCAGGGCCGCGCTGCGGGACCCAGGTGACACCACGGCCTCGCGCACACCGTTGCGGATCAGCTCGTCGACCACCACCGTCGCAAACGCAGTGGACGGGTTCATCGGGCACTCCTTACTCGGGACAGGCGCTCTTCCCACACCCTGGCCCGTTCAGCGTCGGCCCGTGCTGCCTGCAGCAGTTGGGGATCAGGTGCGACGCGTTTGACGGGCAAGAAGCCGTTGGTGGGAAGGAGAGGTTCCGTGACGACCTCTCGGGTAAACATCGACACCGTGGCCAGACCACACGCGTACGGAAGCTCCGGAAGTGCCGCGGCGAGTGCCACGCCTGCAGCGATTCCTACTGACGTCTCGAGCGCCGACGACACCACCACGGGCAGTCCGATCTGCTCTGCGATCTCCAGGCATGCGCGGACGCCACCGATGGGCTGCACCTTCAGTACGGCGATGTCGGCCGCGTCGAGCTTCTTCACTCGCAGCGGATCCTCCGCCCTGCGGATGGATTCGTCAGCGGCAACAGGAACCTCCGTACGCCGCCTGACCTGAGCCAACTCCTCCACGGTCGCCGTCGGCTGTTCGACGTACTCCAGGTCGAACCGCTGCAACTGCTTGAGGTTCTGCACTGCCTGGTCGACCGACCAAAGCCCGTTGGCGTCAATGCGAACCCTGCCGTCACCGATGGCATCCCGTACTGCTTCGACCCGCTCGAGGTCGTCAGCAAGCGTCTGCCCCGGCTCAGCCACCTTCACCTTCGCCGTACTGCACCCCGACGCTCTGACAATCTCCGCGGCTTTCAACGGGCCGACCGCGGGCACCGTGCAGTTCACGGGCACCCGATCGCGTACCGGCGCCGGCCACCCGTCCTCGGCCGCTTCACGCGCCGCACGCAACCAGGAGACACAGGTGGTGTCGTCGTAGTCCAGGAACGGGCTCCACTCAGCCCAGCCCGCGGGGCCCTCGTACAGCATGCCCTCGCGCACGGTGATGCCCCGGAACTTGTTCTTGAGGCCGATCGAGTACGTGATCACCGCACGCCCTCCAGCAGCCGCTGGCGATCAACCTTGCCCGAAGCAAGCATCGGCAACGCCGGCAGCTGTACGACGTCGCGCGGCGCCCACGTCCGCGGCAACGTCGCACTGACCCAGTCGCGCAGCTCGTCCCTTGTCGGCTCGCCGACGACAAACGCGACCACTCGCGTACCCCACTCCGCGTCCGGCGCGCCCAGTACCACTGCGTCCTGCACCTTCGGGTGCTCGAGCAACCGCGCCTGCACTGTCGTCAGCGTGACGTTCACGCCACCAGAGATCACCACGTCGTCCACGCGGCCTACCACCCGCAACCGCCCGTCCACGAGTTCGCCCCGGTCCTGCGTACGGAACCACCCGTCGCGCAGCACCTCCGAGGTGAGGTCCGGCCGTAGGCGGTACCCGGAGAACAGCGTGTTCCCCTTGATAAGGATGCGCCCGCCGTCCAGGTCGATCGCCGTACCGTCCAGTGGCACGCCGCCGTACACGCACCCGCTCCCCGTCTCGGTCATGCCGTACGCCGGGATCGCGTTCACGCCGGCGTCGCGCGCACGCCGCTTGAGCGGCTCCGGCGTCGACGCCCCGCCGATGATGATCGCGTCGAACGACCGGAGCGCCTCCAGGTCCGTGTCGAGGTACCGCGCCAGCTGCGTCGGCACCATCGCCGTGTAGCGCCGCCCGCCGGTCATGCGCTCGGCCGCGGCGGTGAAGCTGTCCTTGACCGGTACGGGCGTCGTACCGGCGACGAGCGAGCGGGTCAGGATCTGCAGGCCGCCGACGAAGTACGGCTTCATCGGCAGCAACCATTGCCCCGGGCCGCCGAGGCGGTCGTGGGTGGCCGCCGCCGACGCGATCAGCGCGTCCCGCGACAGCAGCACGCCCTTCGGCTCGCCCGACGACCCGGACGTGGTCAGTACGACGGCACAGTCGTCCTCGACCGGCTGGTCCGGCGCCGCCGCCTGACGTACCCGGGCGGCCCCGGCGGCATCCTCCGGCACCGGCGCGAACGGCGTACCCGTCCCGTCGAGTACGCCGCTCAACGCAGACAGCACCGCATCCGGCGTACCGGGAATCAGCCGCAAGGTAGACATGTCACCCCGAGCGTACGGCCCGGCTCTCGCGGTCGGCCGCCCGGCTGACAGAATCGGTGCTCATGGCTACCCCTGCCCAGTGGATCGAAGGCGCCCGCCCCCGCACCCTGCCCGCCGCGATCTCCCCCGTGCTCGTCGGAACCGGCGCGGCCGCGTACCTGGACGGCTTCGTCTGGTGGAAGGCGCTGCTCGCTCTCGGCGTCGCGCTCGCGCTGCAGATCGGCGTCAACTACGCCAACGACTACAGCGACGGCATCCGCGGTACCGACGAGAACCGCGTCGGCCCGCTCCGCCTGGTCGGCTCCAAGGTCGCGACCCCGAAGGCCGTCAAGACGGCCGCCTTCACCTGCTTCGGCGTCGGCGCCGCGCTGGGCATCGTGCTCTGCGCAACGACCACCTGGTGGCTACTGGTCGCCGGCGCGGCGTCGCTGCTCGGCGCCTGGTTCTACACCGGCGGCAAGAAGCCGTACGGGTACCGCGCGCTGGGTGAGGTCAGCGTTTTCCTCTTCTTCGGACTGGTCGCCGTACTCGGTACGACGTACGTCCAGGCCGAGACGCTGCACTGGACCGCCGTCGCCGGCGCGGTCTCGGTCGGCTCGATCGCCTGCGCACTGTTGGTCGCGAACAACCTCCGCGACATCCCGACCGACACAGTCACCGGAAAGCGCACCCTGGCCGTGGTCCTCGGCGCCGCCAACTCCCGCCGCCTGTACGCCGCCCTCGTCGTGCTCGCCTTCGTCCTGGCCGCCGTTTCGGCCATCGCGACCCCATGGACCCTCCTCGCCTTCATCGCAGTCCCACTGGCGATCAAGTCCACCCGCGTAATCCTGAGCGACGCAGTCGGCCCGGCCCTCATCCCAGTCCTCAAGAACACCGGCCTGACCGAACTCCTCTACGCCATCGGCCTCGCGATCGGCCTCGCACTGGGCGGCTAGATTCCTGACAGGTTGTCGATCGCGTCGGCGAGCGCGCTGACCGGTTGACGGGTGTCGAGCTCGAGAGTTGCTCCTCGGCGGAGCAGAGGTTCGACGGTCCGCACGTAGTGGGCGATTTCGGCCAGCTGTGCGGGCGTTTTGCCGTACGGATTGTTCGTACGGCGGCTCACTCGGTCGATCAGGACGTCCAGCGGGGCCGTCAGTAGGACCACGTGGTGGAAGCGGTCGTAGAACAATCCCTGGTTCTCGACGGTCCCGGAGACGATGACATCGGGCTGGGTCAGCAGGTCGGCCATCCGGGCCTCGTTCCAAATGCCGTCCTGGGTCCAGTTGTCGAAGTCGGTGTCGACCGTTTGGCGGCCTCGGCGCGCGAGTTCGTCGAGCACGGTGGTCTTGCCGGCGCCGGACATTCCGGTGATCAGGATCCGGGTCATGCGGTCAGGGTGTCCCAGGCGGCCATGGCGCAGGTGATGACGGCTTCCAGTTCGGGGCGGGTGGCGCCGTCGCGGGCCTGGATGGACAGGCCTTGGACGACGGTGGTGTAGTAGCGCGCCATCGCGTCGAGGTCGGCGGGCGGGATTTCCTTGGCCAGGCGGTCCCTGATCTCCAGGTACATCCCGTGGCGGCCGTCGGCCAGGAACTGGCGTACGGCATGGTTCTCGACGGCGCCGGTGGGGGCGGCGAGGATCAGCATGCAGTAGTGCGGGTGTTCGGGGTGGGTGATCTGGTCCGCGGTCGCCCGCAGCATCGCGTGGATCGCCTCACGGGCGGTCGGCCCCTCGCGGAGAGCGCGGCGGGGCGGTTCGCCGGCGGTTGCGCCGTACAGCGCCATCACCTGGCGGAACAGGTCTTCCTTGCTGCCGAAGTACGCGTAGATGCTCGCGGAACGGATCCCCATGGCGGCGGCGAGATCGCTCAGCGAGGTGCCCTCGTACCCGCGTTCCCAGAACACGTCGAGGGCCTGCCGCAACGCGACGTCCGGGTCGAACGTCCGCGGTCTGCCGCGCGTCGCCATCCGATCCTCCGCAGATTGTTGGTCGATCGACCAAATTTAACCTTGACCGGCTTCGCACGCCAATGCCAGGATTTGTTGGTCGCTCGACCAAGAAATGAGGCACGGCATGCGCGCGCTGCAGCAGACGTCACTCGACGGACCACAGGACCTGAAGCTGACCGACGTACCGATCCCCCACCCCGGCCCCGGCGAACTCCTCCTCCGGGTAACAGCCGCCGGCGTCAACTACGTCGACATCTCCCAGTCACACGGCACCTTCGCGACCGGCCCCCAACCCCCATACACCGCCGGCATCGAAGCCGCAGGAGAGGTAGTAGCCATCGGCACGGGCCCAACGGCCGCTGGTGGCGCGGGAGCGACGGTTGCTGTCGGCACCCATGTTGTCGGCGCGACCATCGGCGGCGGCGCCTTCGCGGAGTACTGCGTAATCCCGGCCGTCGCGGCGATCCCGGTCCCACCCGGCTGGGACGACGAAAAAGCGCTAGGCCTGGCCGTGAGCTGGCCAACCGCTCTAGCCGCCCTACGCCTCGGCGCCCTGACCGCGGGCCAAACCGTCCTCATCCACGCCGCCGCCGGCAGCACCGGCCAAACCGCCGTCAAACTGGCCAAACACTACGGCGCCACCGTCGTCGCAACGGCATCCCCAGAAAAGCACGAAACCGTACGCCGACTCGGCGCCGACCACGTCCTCGACGCCCGCAACCCCAACCTGGCCACGGAAATCCTGACCCTCACCAACGGCGTAGACCTGACCCTCGAATCCATCGGCGGCCCCACCCTCGAAGCCAGCCTCGCCGCCACCAAACGAGTAACCGGCCGAGTAGTCATCTACGGCCTCCCCGCCGGCACCGCGTCGATCACCAACTGGGACCTCGTCTACAAACACCAAGTCCACCTCATCGGCCTGAACCTCGGCGCCTTGATCCAGCATGCCCCACAAACCTTCGGCGAAGTCATGCACGAACTGTTCAACCTCATCACCACCGGCGTACTAGGCCCCGGACAGCCAACAACCTACGACCTGACCGACGGCCCCAAAGCTCTCACCGAACTCAAATCCCGAGCCACCACTGGCAAACTGGCCCTCCGACCCTGATCGGCTCAGCAGTACTTGCCGAAGGTGCGATCCAGTTTCGACACAGGCGAGGGCCGCAACTCGCCCCCATCCCAGAACTCGCCGGCATGCAGGCGATCAAGCTGAAACTCGACCGTGTCTGACCCTCCAGCCGTACTCGTCAGCTCGAACCGCAGCGTGTGGCTCTCCACCGGACGCACAAACCCGCGCACCTCGTCGAAACCAGCCGGCACCTGCCCGAGTGTCAACTCAGTCGTACGCGTATCCCCCGACCGAGACACCTCCCAGACGCTCGCGGCAGGCGACACCGTTCGATCGGTGACGACGAGCTCGGCGATCGCCTCGCCCGGACAGTTCCGGTACCCGACCACCAACCGCCCCGTCTCGTCCCTCACGACGTACCCACGCGACCCCGGTTCACCACCGACAACCATGATGACCAGGCCCGTGAGCGCGAGCCCCACTGCCAGCAAGCAAGCGCCGATAGCGATCACCGTGCTCCTAGCCATCGATCCCCTACCCGTCACCACACCGAAAGCGCGGCCATCCCCGCGATGCCCGCGATGCGAATGACCTGCCCCACCCGCGCCCGACGGTACTCCCCGTTGCTCAGCACCTGATACCCATACCGCCGCTCAACCAGCTCTGACACGATCAGCAACGGCCGCCCCAACGACCCGACGATCGCCAGCAGATAGACCCCGGCCGCCGCCCACGCCGGGAACGCCAACGGTTTCCCGACAATCGCGCTGCGCATCAACCCGATCGACGCAAACGCACACCACGCCCCCGGCAGGCCCTTTACGCGTCCGGGCGATCGGGTCAACAGCCGTAAGCAAACAAACCAACGTCAGCATCAACCCCACAGCGACCAGGCCGAGCCCGCCACTCGTGAAGATTCCTGACCAGCCGATGCTCATCCTTCCGGTCCCCCATTCGTACGCTCGGAGGATCCCATCGACGATTCGACGCCGACTCCAGTACTGCCGCGTCCGATGTCTGCTCGCCGGGTTCCGGTGGGATCGACGCGGAACCTGAAGCCATGAGGTGTCGTCCATTCGAGGGTCGTGCGGTCGACGCGGCGAACCGACCAGCCACGGGCATGGGTCTTCACCCGGTGGCCGAACCGTCCCAGCGGCGCGAGGTTGGTCGTACTGGTCTGACCATCAGGTCCATGCGGGTCGTACGGCTGAATATGGTCGAGGTCGACGGCGTTCGTGGTTTCGCGGGTGCCGTACGGAAACAGTTCCACGGGGTGGATGAGCTTGACCCGCTCACGGATCCTGGTCGGGATCTCGTACGCGTTCACACTGACGGCGTCGTTGAGGTCGATGACAGGCTTGACCGTGTAAGGGCCGAAGCCGAGGAGTTCGGTCAACTGGGCGGCCAGCAGCGGTCCGATGGATTCCGCCCGCAGCACTCCGTTGCCAGTAGCAAGGGTGTGATCGGTGAGATGCACGACGACCTCGGTCTGGCCGGGACGCACCGGACGACTGCGGCGGGCATCGGCCGTTGCGCCGGCTGAGTGCTGGAGGACAGCGCCTCCGGTGCCGATGCCGGTGCCGTTCGGGGTGGCCGGGTTGGATGCGCCTGGAGGCGTCGCGAGAATGCTTCGCTTGGCAGCACGGATCGCGTTCGCATACGCATCATGCTTGATCTGGGCGAGCCGGGCGTTCAATGCTCGGAGCGCTCCAGCATCCATCGGGGAACCGCCGCCGGCTTCGCGACCTGGGTCGTCGTGATGCGCATCTACGCAACCGTCGTACGGATCGGCCGACGGGTCAGGGTCCGCCGGCCCGGCGGCCTCCAACCACGGATCATCCGGTGGCCCCACCGGCTCCACCACATCGAGCCCACCACCCGACCCCTCGGGCCCGACCAGCTCCGTCAGCTCGGTCAGCTCGGTCACGCCGACCGGGCCGGTCGCGTCAGTCAGGCTGGTCAGAGCGATCCGATCGGTCGGAGCGCTCCGGTCGGTCCCATCGGTCCGGTCGGTCCCATCGGTCCGGTCGGTCCCATAGGTCCCATCAGGCCGGTCGATCCGGTCGGTCCGGTCGGTCCGGTCCGATACGTCAGGCGTGGCCATCCGGGCATGGATCCTGGCCGCTACGGAGCCGTCGGTGTGCTGGTTGGGGCCGTCTCCCTCAGGCGCCGAGGTAGGCCCATCGCCCGATCCTGTCTCCCAATCCGCCCCGCGAACCGTGCCATGGCTGGCGTTGTTGCTCGCGTTGTTGCCTGCGCTGGGGGCGGTGCCGTGACCGGTGCCCTGGCCCGCGCTGCTCCGTGCGATGTGGGCGGTGCTGTTCCCTGCGCTGTGGGCGGTGCTGTTCCCTGCGCTGTGGGCGGTACTGTTCCCCGCGGTGGGGGCGGGGCTGGGGTCGGTGCTACGGCCCGCATTGGGGCCCGCGCTGGCGGCGGCGGGCTGCTTGGGGGAGACGGGGGCTGGGGTGGGATTGGGGCTGGTGGGGTTGGCGGGATTTTGGTGGTGGGCTCGGTGGGACTGGTTGGCTTGGTCTAGGAGTTCCTGGGTGAAGAGCGGGTCGGGGAGGATGCCGATCGCTTCGGCGCGGCGGTGCTGGACCGAGCGGGTGTCGCCGAGCGTCTTGAGGGCTTCGGCGATGTCGGCGATGGCCGAGTCGTGGCGGTTGACGGCGGCCGCCGCGGCCTTGACGTAGATAGTCTTGTTGCCGTTCTTGTCGCCACGGCCGACGAATACGCCTCGTTCCTCGGCTGCCTCGGCGGATTCGTCCGCGGCTAGTTTCGGGTCGGCGTACAGCTTCGCGGCCTGGACGATCTTGTCCAGCCGGTACGGGGAGATCGAATCGATGATGCCCGCGACTCGGCGGTCGACGTACTCCGCGGCGGGTTGATCGAGCTTCGTGCAGGCTCGGACGATTTGGCGGGCTTTCCAGGGAGTGGCCTCGCCTTGGTTGATCCGCGCCCAGGTGCGGGGAAAGCGGTGGCGGAGGGCTAGGGCGTCGGCGATTACGTCACGGCCGACCCCGGGAGAGACACCGATCATGACCGCGAACTCGGCGACGGCGAACTCGGCGATGGCGGGGCAGCCGTCACCGCCTAGGACGACTGCTCGTTCGCGGCCGTCGCGGGATCGGTGGGTGGACGGGGTTTCGCTGTTCGCGGGGTGGCAGCGGTCGGCGTAGATCTGGGCGCAGGTGAGCAGTTCGGCGTCGGCGCGACTGGCTGCTGCGCGGCGCTCGGCGGCCCGCTCCAGCAGGTCGCGAGTCGCTAGGGCGTCCAGATCCTCTTCGAACATGTCTTCGATTCTATAGCAGACTTGCCATCCCGCCAAACGCCGGGAGCTCCGGAATCCCTTGTCCACAAGGGGAAACGTCACATGCTGACCAGGTGTTGGACCGGGTATACGTTCGCGGTTTCGGATCGGCTCGCCAGTTCGGCGGCTATCACGCGCGCTTCGCCTGACGGCGGTCAGCCAGGCACCGACAGGCAAGCGGTAGCCCGCGGGAGGTCGTCGAACGCTGACCGGCCGGTGAGACTCGGAGGGTGGTGGGCACGGGGACGGGGGACGGTGGGGACGGGGACGGCGGAGTCGAGACGGTGGGGTCGGAACCAGGACGGCCGTCGGGACCGCGGCAGCTGGTCGGGACGGTCGGGGCGGTCGGTCGGGGCGGTCGGTCGGGGCGGTCGGTCGGGGCGGTCGGTCGGGGCGGTCGGTCGGGGCGGTCGGTCGGGGCGGTCGGTCGGGACGAGACGCGGGTAATGGTGGAGCGACGATGTGCGTGGCTGCGGGGCACGCGGTGCGATAGTCACGCGGCGGGCGGGCGCAAGTCCGCAGGAGTCTCGTGCAAGGCGAAAGTAGTCCGGCGGCAGCCGCGGGTCCCCCGGCGTCGCCTGGTAGCTGAGATGCCGGCGCAGAGTCGGAGGGTGGGAGCGCGGACCGGACGCGGTGGGAACGTACGGAACGGGCGCGGTCCGGCGGGCGCAGTCAGGCGATGCCGTCAGGCGGACGAGGTGCGGAACGTGCGGAGCAGGCACGGAGCGGAACGTGCGGAGCGAGCCCAGCGAGGCGGGCGCCGGTGCGGTAGGCGCTGCGGTGGGCGCCGGTGCGGTAGGCGCTGCGGTGGGCGCCGGTCCGGTGGGCGCTGTGAGGGCGTTTGGAGTGGGGCGGTGGGGTGGGTGCGGGGGCGGTGGGCGCCGGTGCGGTAGGCGATGCGGTAGGCGTCGGTGCGGTGGGCGCTGTGAGGGCGTTTGGAGTGGGGCGGTGGGGCGGGGGCGGGTGGGTTGGGTTTGGGGGGTGGGGGCTATTCCGGTTCGGTCCAGTGGCCGGTGGTGGCGAAGGTTTCTAGGGTGGTGGTGTAGGGGGTGATGTCGATGCCGGCGGTGCGGAGCCAGGTGTCGTCGTAGTAGGTGTTGCCGTAGCGTTCGCCGCTGTCGCAGAGCAGGGTGACGATGCTGCCGCGGGCTCCGGTGCGGCGCATCTCGGCAGCCAGGCGCAGGGAGCCCCAGAGGTTGGTGCCGGTGGAGCCGCCGACGAGGCGGCCGGTGACGCGGGAGCAGAAGCGCATCGCGGCGATCGAGGCGGCGTCGGGTACGGAGATCATCCGGTCGACGACGCCGAGGACGAAGGAGGGTTCGACGCGGGGGCGGCCGATGCCTTCGATGCGGGAGGGGCGGCCGGTGGCGAAGTCGTGGTCGCCGGCTTCGAAGGCGGGGAAGAACGCGGAGTTCTCGGGGTCGACGACCGCGACGCACGTCTCGTGGCGCTGGTACCGGACGTAGCGCCCGATGGTGGCCGACGTACCGCCGGTGCCGGCGCCGACCACGATCCAGGTCGGGATCGGGTGCTGCTCAAGCGAGAGCTGGCCGAAGATCGACTCGGCGATGTTGTTGTTGCCTCGCCAGTCGGTGGCGCGTTCGGCGTACGTGAACTGGTCCATGTAGTGGCCGCCGGTCTCCTCGGCGAGGCGCTTGGCCTCGCCGTAGATCTGGCCGGAGCGTTCGACGAAGTGGCAGCGGCCGCCGTAGAACTCGATCAGCTCGACCTTCTCGGGGCTCGTCGAGCGCGGCATCACGGCGATGAACGGGAGGCCGAGGAGGCGGGCGAAGTACGCCTCGCTGACCGCGGTGGAGCCGCTGGACGCCTCGATCACCGTGGTGCCTTCGTGGATCCAGCCGTTGCAGAGGGCGTACAGGAACAGCGACCGGGCCAGGCGGTGCTTGAGCGAGCCGGTCGGGTGTACGGACTCGTCCTTGAGGTACAGGTCCACACCAGTACCGTCCGGCATCGGGAACACGTGCAGGTGCGTGTCCGCGCTCCGGTTCGCGTCGGCGTCCACGATCCGGATCGCTTCGGAGACCCAGGCCCGGGCCTTGTCGTCGCGGCGATCGACCTCGCGGCACACCCCGTCTACCTCACTCATGCGGGCCAGGCTAAGACGTACGGCGCGATTTGAGTATTCCTACGCTCGGTAACCAGGTCCGCGGGACCCCGGGGGCGAGCTAGTGTCGGAGGTCATGACGACTGGGTTGGGGGAGCTATGAGCGACAGCAACGATCGGCCGACTCGGCAGCGGGTGACGTTGACCGATATCAGTTCGCGGGCGTGGGAGCATCCTGCGGACCGCGGTGCGCTGGTGGCGCTGCGGCAGCTGAAGGGGTTCGACTACGTACTGCGGAAGATGTCCGGTCTAATCAACGAGCGGGCCTTCCGGCTGCAGTTCCTGGGGTCGGCGATCCGGGTCGACGAGCGGCAGTTCCCGACCGTGAACCGGCTGTACACGGAGGCGGCGAGCACGCTCGACGTACGCGAACTGCCGGAGCTGTTCGTCACCAACAGCCCGATCTGGAACGCGGTCACGATCGGCATGGACAAGCCGTTCATCGTGGTGAACAGCGCGCTGCTGACCGGGCTGGACGAGGAGGAACTACGGTTCGTACTCGGCCACGAGCTCGGCCACGCGCAGAGCGGTCACGCGCTGTACCAGTCGCTGCTGATGTGGCTGATGCGGCTGACCGGGGCGTTCAACTGGATGCCGATCGGCGCGCTCGGGCTGCGGGCGATCATCGCCGCGCTGCACGAGTGGTCCCGCAAGGCCGAGCTGTCCGGCGACCGGGCCGGCCTGCTCGCCACCCAGGACCCGGCGGTCGCGCTGCGGGTGCAGATGAAGCTGGCCAGTGGTGGTCAGCTGAACGAGCTCGACACCACCGCGTTCCTTGCCCAGGGCACGGAGTACGAGAGCGCCGGCGACCTGCGCGACAGCGTGCTGAAGCTGCTGCTGCTCGAGGCGCAGTCGCACCCGCTGGCCGTGATCCGCGCGCACGAGCTGCGCCGCTGGGTGGACGAGGGCGAGTACACCACGATCGTCTCCGGCGAGTACCCGAAGCGCCAGGACGACGCCGACGCCTCGATCTCCCAGGAGGCGAAGAACGCCGCCAAGTCGTACTCCGACGCGTTCAACCGCTCCCAGGACCCGCTCGCCAAGTTCCTCCGCGACCTCGGCGACGGTCTCGGCGGGGTCCGCGACTGGGTTTCGTCCAAGTTCCCACCCCGGTGACGGGGGCAGTGCTGAAGACCGCCCGTCTGGAGGCGTTCAGCGACGGTGTCTTCGCGATCGCGATCACCTTGCTGGTGATCGAGATCAAGGTTCCCGAGGACACCGCCCACCTGCTGCAGCAGTTGGGGCACCTGTGGCCGTCGTACCTCGGCTACGTCATCAGCTTCCTGGTGATCGGCCTGGTCTGGGCGAACCATCACGCGATGTTCGACCACATCGCGAGCGCGGACCGGGTGCTGCTGTTCCTGAACACGATCCTGCTGATGCTGGTCGCGCTGATCCCGTTCACGGCCGGTGTCCTCGCGTCCGCGCTGCGCAACCACGAGGGCGAGCGGACAGCGGTCGTCCTGTACGGCGTGGTGCTGGTCGCCGGCGGGCTGCCGTTCAACGCGATCTGGGAGTACGCGCGCCGCGGTCACCGGCTGCTGGGTGACACGATCAGTCCTGAGGAGGCGCGGAAAATGAGTCGGCGCTTCCTCATGGGCCCGTTACTGTACGGCGCGGGCACCGCGCTGGGCGCGATCCTGCCGGTGCTCGGCATCATCGCGTTCTCGCTGCTCATCCCGTTCTACTGGCTGCCGCCCCTGACCCAACGGATCAAGACGACATGATCGACATCCAATCCATCGGCCCCGACGACTGGAAAGCCTGGCGCGAGCTGCGCCTGGCCGCGCTGCAGGAGGCCGCGTTCGCGTTCGGTTCGCAGTACGCGGACTGGGTCGACGCGCCGGAGGAGCGCTGGCGCGAGCGGCTCGGGGCGCCCGGCGCCTACCAGGTGATCGCGAGCATCGACGATACGCCGGCCGGTCTGGCCGGTGGATTCCCCGACGAGGACCACGCCGAGCTGGTCTCGATGTGGGTCGCACCGGAGGGCCGCGGTAAGGGTGTCGGGAACGCCCTGATGCAGGCGATCGAGGACTGGGCCAGGTCGATCGGGGCCACCGCCCTCAAGCTGTCCGTTGTCCCCGGCAACGACCCGGCGCACAACCTGTACCTGCGCCACGGGTACGTCGACACCGACGAGCTCGGCGACCTGATGGCCGACGGCGTACGCCGTGAACTCGTGATGCACAAACCCCTGTAGAACAAGACGAAGGGCTCGCCTCCCCCTCCCGGAAGCGAGCCCTTCGAGACCGTACTCAGCCCATGTGGACTGTGGTCTGGCCGTCGTTGGCCAGGTCCTTGTGCTTGATCGACAGGCCGACCAGCGTGATCAACGCTGCACCCAGCGCCAGGAACGCCGACCAGATGAACGCCCGGGTGAACCCGTGCGTCGTCGCGACCGCCGTGAACTGTCCCTGCAGCTGCTTGATCTGGTCCGGCGACTGCCCGGACTCGGCCGCCTTCTGCAGGCCCGGGGCCAGCTCGGCGAACTTGTCCTTGATCGCGTTGGCGGAGATCGTGCCGAGCAGCGCCAGGCCGACCGCACCACCGATCTGCTGCACGGTGTTCAGTACGGCGGAACCGACGCCGGAGTCCTCCGCCGCGACACCACTGACCGCGGTCAGCGTGAGCGGTACGAAGATCAGGCCCATGCCGAACGAGAGCACCAGGATGTACGGCAGCAGGTGGGTCCAGTACGTCGAGTCGACCTCGAGCCGGCTGAACCCGAACATGCCGCCCGCGACGAACAGGCCGCCGACGCCGGAGATCCAGCGTGGGTCCATCCGGGCCACCAGCGACGACGCGACCTGGGCCGCGACCACGATGCCGACGCTGAACGGCAGGAACGAGATACCGGTCTTCAGCGCGCTGTAGCCCATGATGCTCTGCACGAAGATGCCCAGGAAGTAGAACATCGAGAACATCGCCGCGCCGACGATCAGCATCACGAAGAAGCTGACTCCACGGGTCCGGTTCGCGAGGATCCGGAACGGCATCAGCGCGTGCCGGGAGCGCGCCTCGATGGCGAGGAAGATCCCGATCAGCGCCAGGCCGGTGAAGATGAAGATCAGCGTCCAGGTGTCGCCCCAGCCGTTGGTGGCGGCGTGGGTCAGGCCGTACACCAGCGAGGTGAGACCGGCCGTACCGGTGACCGCGCCGGGCAGGTCGAACTTGCCGGACTGCCGCTCCGACTCGCCCAGGAACCGGAACGCCAGGACGGCGACCAGCAGGCCGATCGGAGTGTTGATGAAGAACGTCCAGCGCCAGGACGCCTCGGTCAGCGCGCCGCCCAGGATCAGGCCGACGGCCGCGCCCGCACCGGACATCGCGGCGTACACACCCATCGCCCGGTTGCGCTCCTTGCCGGCCGGGAAGGTGGTGGTGATCAGCGCGAGCGCGTTCGGCGAGGCCGCCGCGGCCGCGAGGCCCTGCAGGATCCGGCTGGTCAGCAGCACGCTCTCGCTCTGCGCGATACCGCCGACGAACGACGCCAGGCCGAACAGCACGACGCCGAACACGAACACCTTGCGGCGGCCGACGATGTCGCCGATCCGGCCGCCGAGCAGCAGCAGACCGCCGAACGCCAGCGCGTAGGCGTTGACCACCCACGGCAGCGACGCGTCACTGAAGCCCAGCGCGTCCTTGATGTGCGGCAGCGCGATGTTCACGATCGTGCCGTCCAGCACCACCATCAGCTGCGCCATGCAGATCAGTGCGAGCGCGATGCCGAGGTTGCGATGGCCGTGTGCCGCCTCCGGAGGATCGGCGTTGATGACTTCTTCGGACATAAGAAAAACTTCCCCTCTTGGCAGACTGTCTTGCTTGGTCGCGGACCGGCCCCTCACCGGTCAGCTCGCCTGCGACCCCCGCGCCGCAGGCAGGATCACGTTGTCGATCACTCGGAGGATCAGGTCGTCGGTGGGCTCGATGCCCAGGACGAACGCGTGGTAGATGATCACCGCGGGAAACGTCGCGGAGAGCAGTTCGATGTCGACGTCGGGTGCGATCTCGCCGCGCCGGACCGCCCGCTGGTAGACCTCGGTGACCAGCCCGAGCCGCGGCGCCAGGAACCGCTCCTGGACGGCCCGCTTCAACTCTGCGTCGTGCTGCAGAGCTGTGAACAGACCGGCCATCACGGACATCGGCACCTCGTCCATGAACCCGCCGTCGCCGCACGCCATCGCGATCATGTCGCCGCGGAGGCTGCCGGTGTCGACGTCCTCCGGCATCGGGCAGCCCTTGGCCCGGCTGATCGCGTCCACGACCAGCTCGGCCTTGGTGGACCAGCGCCGGTACAGCGTCGCCTTGCTGGCCTTCGCCGCAGTTGCCACCGCGTCCATGGTCAGCCGGTCGTAGCCGAGCTCGGCCACCACCGCGACGGTCGCGTCGAGGATCTCGTCCTCACGCCCGCCGGCCACCCGCGGCCGCTGCCGTGCTGTCTCCACATCCATCACCCTGCGTAGCTACATCATCACGATGGAACGAAACCGTTTCGTTTCATCCACCACGTTACGACTCGTGTGAAGGAATGCACAAACGAATTTGCCGGGAATTCCCGAGTGGCATACGTCACTGTCCGTACCAGTCGATGACTGGTACGGCGTTGGCAGGCGGCAGTTGCCTGCTAGTCGTCGTCCTCGGCGGAGCGGGCCTGCTCGAGGCGGGTGCTGAGCTTGGCGGCCCGGGTGTCGATCTTGCCGGCCAGCCGGTCACGGGCGGCCCGGAGCACGAAGATCGACAGGATCGACGAGACGATCAGCGCCAGCAGCGCGATCGGCCAGATCGACAGCCAGCTCCGCAGGACGACCCACAGCACCGCGAGGCAGACCGCGAACAGCGCGGCGCGCAGGCCGGTGTAGATACCGAACTCTTTCATCTCACACCCCGGCGTAGGAGTGCATGCCGGACACCAACAGGTTCACGCCGACGAAGTTGAAGATGAACACGAACCAGCCGACGATCGCGATCGTGGCGGCCCGGCGGCCTCGCCAGCCGGCGGTCGCGCGGGCGTGCAGGTAGGCGGCGTACACCACCCACGTCACCAGCGACCAGACCTCCTTGGGGTCCCAGCCCCAGTACCGGCCCCAGGCGTGCTCGGCCCAGATCGGACCGGCCACCAGCACCCCGAAGGTCCACAGCGGGAAGGCGAACGCCAGCACCTTGTACGCCGTACCGTCCATCGCCTCCGAGCTGGGCAGCCGCCGCAGCGAGGCGGACATCGTGCCGCCGGCCAGCACCTTGCGTTCGGCCCGCGCCTTCAGCAGGTACAGCACCGACACCAGCCCGCCGACGGTGAACGCACCACCGGAGATCGCGGCCGCGGACACGTGGATCACGAGCCAGTACGAGTGCAACGCCGGGACCAGCGGGCCGGCCGGGGTGTACAGCGCCAGCGTCGCGAGGCCGAGGACGGCGGCGATCACGAACGTCACGCCGAGCCCGAGGTACTGCAGCTTGTACCGCTGCACGAAGATCAGGTACACGATCGCGACCGCGAGCGAGGCCGTGATCGAGAACTCATACATGTTGCCCCAGGGCACCCGGCCGGCCGCGAGTCCGCGGGTCACCACACCGCCCAGGTGCAGCACGAACGCGAGCCAGGTCAGCAGCAGCCCGATCCGGCTGGCCGCGTCCATCCGCCCGGCGGATGCCGGCTCCTCGACCGCTGGGGTGTCGGTGGTCCCGCCCGCGACCGCGGCGCCGTCCGACGCGACGAGCACCTCTTCCCGTACCCGGGCCGGCTGCGCGACCGAGGCACGGCCGACGGCCCACTCCATCGCGTGGGAGACCATGGCCAGGGCGTAGATCACCGTGGCCGTCGGAATCAGCAAGTTGGAGACTTGCGCGTAGGTCTCCGGGCTCATGACTGCTCCTGGTTGGTCGAGCTGGCAGGTCTAAGTCGGTCGGTGATCGCCTGGATCTCGTCGCCGAGGCCACGCTCGGGGCCACGGTCCAGACCGGCGACCTCGACAACGGTACGCCCGTCGATTTCGCGGACTCGCACCCAGGTACGGCGCGGGTGCACGAACAGCGATCCCATCAGTCCGAGGATCGCCAGCAGGATGCCCGCGAGTGCCAGGCCGGTCCCGGGCGTGTGGCTGATCTGCAGCTTCACCCAGCGGCTGTAGCCGTCGAACGTGATCGACCCCGCCTTGTCCGGCAGCGCGATGCTTTGCCCTGGCGCGAGCTGGAACCGCCACTTGTCGCCGTCCTTGGTGAACTGCGTCAGCTTGGTCTTGTCCAGCTGGTACACGGACTCGGGCTTACCGGTCTCCGGCTGCGGGCGGCCGTAGTACCCGGTCATCACCAGCGCCGGGTTCAGGTCGTCGGGAAACACCGACACCGGACCCTGCTGGCCGATCACCGCTGTCGGCAGGAAGAATCCTTCGAAACCGAGCGTCAGCGGTCGCGCGTCCGGAGCCTTGATCACGCCGAACGACGAGAAGTTGCTGTCCTGCGGCAGGAACGGCGCCGGCCCGGAGAACGCCACGTTCCCCTGCCCGTCGCGGACCGTCACCCGCGGCGCGTACCCGTGGCCGAGCAGGTACACGCTGCTGCCGTCCAGCTTGAGCGGGTGGTTGACCTGCAGCAGGTATGACTTCTCCGGTGCGTCCGGCGTCTCCTGGTAGGACAGCTGTGCCTTGAACTCGCGAGCGGCCCCCTTCTGCGGGCCGTCCTGCTGGAACTTCACCTGGAAGTCCTTGACGGTCAGCGAGAACGGCGGCAGGTCGTCGTCGCCGCTGAACGCACGGCCCGGCGCGAAGTCGTCGTACTGCGCGACCGAGTTCGAGAAACCGTTGCCGACGACAACCAATACGGTGCCGCGGTACCCGAACAGCGAGCCCCAGGCGACGCCGACCAGCGCGAGGATCAGCGAGAAGTGGAAGAGCAGGTTGCCGGCCTCGCGCAGGTAACCGCGCTCGGCCGCGACGGCGCCGTCGTACGACTGCACGCGGAAGCGGCGGCGCTTCAGCTCCCGGGTCGCCATCGCCAGCACGTCGCCGGCCTCGTCGACCTCGAAACGCTCGTACCCTGGCAGCCGGTTCAGGTTCCGCGGCGGCTTCGGCGGACGGGCCCGCAACGCCTTGAAATAGACCGAAAGCCTCGGGACGACGCACCCGATCAGCGAGATGAACAGCAGCAGGTAGATCGCCGAGAACCACGCCGACTTGAAGACGTCGAACAGTCCGAGCTTGTCGTACAGCGGACCGAGCTTCGGGTGCGCCGCGAGGAAGTCCGAGACCTTGATCGGGTCGATCGGCGTCTGCGGGATCAGCGATCCGGGCACCGCGCCGAGCGCGAGCAGGAACAGCAGCACCAGCGCGGTCTTCATCGACGTCAGCTGCCGCCAGGTCCAGCGCAGCCAGCCGACCAGGCCGAGGGCGGGCGGCGGCTCGTTCCCGGAGTTGCCGGTCGGCGCGGTGATGTGGTCCTTGATGTCCGTCATCTCAGACCGCCGATCCGAAGTTGGCGACCCACTGCCGAAGGTCCGCGGTCATCGAGTCCCACACTCCTGTCAGCAGTAGCAGTCCCACCGCGATCATCAGTACGCCGCCGATCCGGATCACCAGCAACTGGTGCTTGCGGACCCATGTGACCGCGCCCAGCATCCGCCGGAACGCCAGCGCCGCGACGATGAACGGAATCCCCAGTCCGAGGCTGAACACCAGCGCCAGCGTCGCGCCGCGCGCCGTACTGCCCTCGGTGGTGGCCAGCGTCATCACGGTCCCGAGCGTCGGCCCGATACAGGGCGTCCACCCGAATCCGAACAGTACGCCGAGCAGCGGCGCGGCCGCGATCCCGACCGCCGGCACCCGGTGGACTCGCAGGTCGCGCTGCATGAAGCCGAAGCCGCCGAGGAACACCACGCCGAGCAGCACGGTGAGCCCGCCGAGGACCCGGGTGATCGCGGTCTGGTGGTCGATCAGCAGGTCGCCTGCCTTGCCGAACAGCACGCCGGTGAGGATGAACACGGCCGAGAACCCGGCGACGAACAACGCCGTACCGGCCAGCATCCGGCCGCGCTTCTCCGAACCCAGCTCGGCCGCGGACAGGCCGGTGACGTACGACAGGTAGCCGGGCAGCAGCGGTACGACGCACGGCGAGAAGAACGAGATCGCACCGGCCAGCACCGCGATCGGCAGCGCTACCAGCATCGAGCCCGTCATCGACGAGGCGAACCACTCACCCATCAGCCTGCGTCTTTCACCATTCCGAGGAGGGTCTGCTTGGTGACCTCGCCAACGACCCGGGCGGCAACCTTGCCGGTCTTGTCGATCACCAACGTCGTCGGGATCGCGGCCGGCGAGATCTGGCCGCGGAACCTGAGCAACGCTTTGCCGTTCGGGTCGTACAGGTTCGGGTACTGGACGTCGAACTCCTGGACGAACTTCTTCGCCGGTGCCGGATCGAGGTCGCGGGTGTTCAACCCGACGAACTGCACCGACGCCCCCAGCTCCTTGGCGGCGGCGACGAGATCAGGTGCTTCCTTGCGGCACGGTGGGCACCAGGAGCCCCAGACGTTCAGCACCACCACCTGGCCGCGATGGTCCGAGAGGGTCCAGGTCTTGTCGTCGAGGGTCTTGCCGGTCAGCTCGGGAGCCGCCTTGCGGTCGGCGGCCGCGAACACCGACACGTTTCCGTTGCCGCTGACGAAACCGGCCTGGCCCTGCCTGCTCTGCGCCGCCTGCTGCCCCGAAGAGCAGGCGGTGACCGCCAGCAGCACACCGGCGGTCAACAGCACGACGCGTCGCATCAGGCGCCTCCGACGAACTTCTTCGGGTTCTTCACCGGCAGCAGGTCCTTCGCCGGTTCGGAGTACCCGACCGAGACGATCTGGTCGCCGTGGAAGGTGAACGAGGTCAGGCTGGCGAGGCTGCACTGGCGCTTGCGCGGGTCGTGCGCCAGCCGGCGGCCCTCGATCGCGGACCGGACGATCCAGATCGGCAGCTGGTGCGAGACGATCAGCGCCTCGTGCCCGGCGGCCTTCTGCCGGGCGGTCTCGATCGCGTCCCGCATCCGGCGGACGAGCTGCTGGTACGGCTCACCCCAGGACGGCTTGAACGGGTTCCGCAGCAGCCACCAGGCGCTCGGGTTCTTCAGCGCGCCGTCGCCGACGCCGAACTTCTTGCCCTCGAACAGGTTCGCGGCCTCGATCACCCGCTCGTCGATGTCCGGTGTCAGCCCGAACACCTTGGCGATCGGCTCCATCGTCTCCTGGGCCCGCTCCAGCGGCGAACTGACCAGGTGCACGATGTCGCGCCCCTTGACGTGCTCGGCGACCCGGTCGGCCATCTGCCGGCCGAGTTCGGACAGGTGGTAGTCCGGGATCCGGCCGTACAGCACACCGGTCGGGTTGTACACCTCGCCGTGACGCATCAGGTGCACGACCGTCGTTTCGGTCACCGCTGTCCCTTCAGTTCTCTACGGCAGCGGCCGCACGGGCCGCCGGTACGAGGGCCGACTCCAACGACGCGAGCGCGTCGTCGTCGATCGCCGCACTCACGAACCAGGCCTCGAACGCGCTCGGCGGCAGGTAGACGCCGGCGTCCAGCATGGCATGGAAGAACGCCGTGAACCGGGGCAGCACCTGGGCGTTGGCCTGGGTGAAGTCCCGGATCTCGGCAGGTCCCTCCGATGACTCCACGAAGAAGACGCTGAAGAGGTTCCCGGCCGCGGAGATGACGTGCGGCACACCTTCTTTGTCCAGAGCGGTCGAGACCAGCCGCTGGATGGTGAGCGAGGTCTCGTCGAGCTTGGCGTACACCTCGTCGGTGGCCAGCCGGAGCGTGGTCAGTCCGGCGGTGGTGGCGATCGGGTTCCCGGACAACGTCCCGGCCTGGTAGACCGAGCCCTCGGGTGCGAGGTGCGCCATCACGTCCGCGCGACCGCCGAACGCCGCGGCCGGGAAGCCGCCGCCCATCACCTTTCCGAACGTCATCAGGTCGGGCCGCACGCCGTCGACGCCGTACCAGCCGGACCTGGTGATCCGGAACCCGGTCATCACCTCGTCGGAGATGAACAGCGCACCGTTCTCCTTGCACGTGCGGGCAAGGAAGGCGTTGAAGTTGTCCCGGGGCGGGACCACGCCCATGTTGCCGGGCGACGCTTCGGTGATCACGGCCGCGATCTGGTCGCCGCACTCCGCGAACGCGGCCGACACGGCCGGCTGGTCGTTGTACGGCAGCACGATCGTGTCCGCGGTGGTCGCCTCGGTGACGCCGGGCGTCCCCGGGATGCCCAGCGTCAGTACGCCGGAACCGGCCTGCGCGAGCAGCGCGTCCACGTGACCGTGGTAGCAACCGGCGAACTTGACGATCTTGTTCCGCCCGGTGAATCCGCGGGCGAGCCGGAGCGCGGACATCGTCGCCTCGGTCCCGGACGACACCAGCCGGACCTTGTCCACCGGCGTCCGTGCGACGATCTCCTCACCGAGCAGCACCTCGGTCTCGGTCGGCGTCCCGTACGACGTACCGCGGGCGACGGCGGCCTGGACCGCGGCGATCACCTCGGGGTGTGCGTGGCCGAGCAGCAGCGGGCCCCAGGAACTGACCAGGTCGAGATAGCGGTTGCCGTCGACGTCGGTCATGTGACATCCGTCACCGGAGGCCATGAAACGCGGCACGCCGCCCACGGCGCGGAACGCGCGGACGGGAGAGTTGACCCCGCCCGGGGTGACAGCGGAGGCCCTGTCGAAGAGCGCGGCGGACTGTTCTGAGTTGTCGGGCACGGCGGCCATTCTCCCCGACCGGTGCGGCGCCCGGACCGGCAGGGCCAGGGAGTTTTCCGGTACCGATCGTTCACAAGGGGTTCACAGGCGCTTTGTTACGCGCCAGTATGGGTACCCGGTGACCGCACGTACACGGTCTGGGTCCGGCGCGTAACCCACGCAACGGGGCGGACGTTAGACCTATCACGACGGTAAACCGGCAAAGACACAAAGACTGTCCGCGGCGTGGGGCCGGACGAGTCGATGAGTCACGGAGGGGAATCATCGATGGCGAAGGGCAAACGCCGCGCCACGAGTGGCGGGTGGCGTCAGGTGGCGCCGCTGATCCCGCTGGCGCTGTTCGCGAGCGCGTTCACCGTCAGCGCCACGGACAATCCGGCGATCGCCACGGCGTCGCTGGACCACGGGCTGTCCGGCGGGAACCCGGTCGTCGTACCGAAGCAGCCGATCACGGTGCCCGCGAACGTGACGGTTCCGGGCACGGTCGGGCCGGGTGTCGACCCGGGTGAGCAGCCGACCCAGGTGGTGTCCGGCCTGTCCCGCAACGGCATCCCGAACGCTGCCCTGAAGGCGTACTCCCGGGCCCAGCAGGTGCTGGCCCAGGCGGACCCGAGCTGTCACCTGCCCTGGACGCTGGTGGCCGCGATCGGGCGGGTCGAGTCGAACCACGGCCGCTTCGGCGGCAACTCGCTGAACTCGAAGGGTGTCGCCGTCCCAGGCATCTACGGCCCGCGGCTGGACGGCTCGTCCGGCACGGCCCGGATCACCGACACCGACGCCGGTGCGTTCGACGGCGACGGCGCGTTCGACCGTGCGGTCGGCCCGATGCAGTTCATCCCCGGCACCTGGCGAGCCATGGGAGTGGACGGCGACGGCGACGGCGTCCGGAACCCGCAGGACATCGACGACGCGGCGATGTCCACCGCGGTGTACCTGTGCTCCGGCAACACCGATCTGTCCAAGGCGTCCGACCTGAACGCGGCCGTGCTGCGCTACAACCACTCGCAGGCGTACGTCGACCTCGTGCTCAGCATCGCCAAGGCGTACGCCGGCGGTAGCTGGATCGCGGTCGGCAACGGTACGTCGGGCGACGACGTGGACCAGGCCGGCGACCAGATCACCGACCCGGGGATCGACCCGCCGGCCGACAAGAACCTGCCGGAGGCGACCGACATCCCGACGCCGCCGCCGGCCAAGCCGACCCCGATCCTGACCGACGAGCGCGGCGGCGCCAAGCCGACCGCCGAGCCGAGCAAGCCGCCGACGACGACCGACAGGCCGACGGCGAAGCCGACCGTGAAGCCGACCACCACCCGGCCCACCACGACGAAGCCGACCACCAAGCCGACGACGCCGACCACGACCCCCTCGACGCCCGGTGTGGCGACGCTGACGACCGCAGCCGGCCTGATCGTCGGCACTGTCGGCAGCACGCTGCAGCAGCTGCAAACCGCGACGACGTACTGCCAGTCCGAGATGGCGAAGGTGACGATCACCAAGCCGACCCAGGACCAGCTGCAGAAGTGCGTGACCGCCTACCAGACCGGTGGCGCGAAGGCTGTCGACCAAGTCATCCGCAACCTGCTGTCCCTGCTGGGGCTGCTGGGCGTCCTCGGTGGAGGCGTCCTCGGGAGCTGACCCTCCCGGACAAACGAACACACCCAGACCGGCGCGCCTGCCCCCACCCCTCCCTTGGCGCGCCCCTGGCGACGCCACGGAGCATCTCCCCCCGGCTTCGTGGCGTCGCCTTTTTAACGTTCAGTTCGCCCAGGCGCGGTCGATCGTCTGGGTGATGCTGTTGCCGATCAGGTCGGTGGCGGTGACCCGGATGCTCGGGTAGGCGCCGGCCGGAACCGGGGTGCGGAAGGTTCCGAAACCGCGCAGCGGCAGCTTCTGCCAGCTCTTTCCGTCGAAGGAAATCTCTGCGGTGGTGCGGAAGACACCTACTCCGCGGACTCCGGGCTGGTACCGCGGCGTCAGCTCGAGCCATCCGTTCGTGTGCTGGTAGTCGACCTGGACCAGCGGCAGGACGGCGCGGCCCTTCGTCGGCACCGAGAGAAAGTGCCAGCGGGTGTGCGTCGACGTCGACGTGGTCGCCCAGCTCTTCGGGCCGCGCTGCTGGTCGAGCGTCAGGTCGTACCAGGCTGCCTTCGCCGGTACGGCGAACTGCGCGACCGACCAGTTCTTGGTCCCCAGCTGAACCCCGTTGCTGCTCAGCTTCAGGCTCGTCACGTCGCCGCGGTCACCCCAACCGAACACGCTCCGGTCGCCACTGACGTACTGCGGAATCGCGATCCGCAACGCGTTCTCGAACCGCGCCGGCGGCCAGCCCTGATCCACGTCCCCCGGAGCGTCCGACAGCCCTGGTACGGCGGGACGGGTCAGCGACTGCCACCACCCGCGCGTGACGTGCTCGCCCGGCCGGTACGAGCGCGGGATCGTTGCCTCGAAGCCCGTCTCGTTCCACTCCCCCGCGGACGTCTTCTCGTCCCAGGTGACGCCCTTCAGGTCGGTGACCAGGTAGTCGGTCCGCTTGACCGCGGCCGCGATCGACCGGGACGCCGACAGTCCGGTCGAGATGCCCGGCAGGTGGGCGATCCGCTGGTCGTTGTGCAGCCAGAACGCGTCGTTGCGCTGGAAGTCGGTCGTCACGACGGCCGGGTTCATCCTCGCGACGTCGTACGTCAGACCGCCCTTGACGACGGACGGGCCGATCGCGACGTCGTACCGGTACGTGCTGTCCCGGACGCCGCTCAACCGCAGCGCGGTCGGGCCGTTCAGCAACGGCTTCGCCTGATCCGCCCGCAAGGTGTAGACGGGGATGCCCTGTTCGGTGCCGGTGGACCAGTAGCCGGGCGACTCGTTGTAGAGGAACACGACCTTGGCCCCGGCCGCCTTCGCCGCCTGCACCTGCGCGGTCGTCTTGTCGAAACCGCCCCAGCGGATCAGCGCGATCTTGTCCTTCGCCCCGGTCAGCTCGGCGGTCGTGCCGTCGCCGGCGTTGTAGAGCGGGAGGGTCTCGTTCCCGACGTACACGGTCCTGGACGAGCCGGACGCCGGGGTCGGCAGTTTGCTGCCGTCAGGCAGGTTGACCGTCAGCTGCGGCTGCGCCAGGTCCCAGCGCTGCACGACCTGGAAGGTGCCGTTGGCAACCTTTGCGAAGTCCTGTACGTACACCCCGTCGGCAATCCGGCCGTTGAACGCCCAGCCGGACACCGCGTCCCGGCTGCCGACCTTGCGGTGCCAAGCGACGCCGATGCTCTGCGCGTCGGCCGGCCGTGGCGTCTTGATCGTCACCTTGTGCGCAGCGCGGGCGTCGAACGTGAACGTCCGGTCGCCGTCGATCCACGCGTCCGGGTCGCCGAGCAGCGTCAGCGAGTTCGCCCAGTTCGCCTCGTCACCACCGACGGCGTACGCCATCACGCTGTAGCGGCCGGTCGGTACGTCGAGGGTCCGGCTGCCGTTCTGGTCGAACGCGATCGCGTTCACGTCGCCGGTGTCCTGGTTCCACAGCTGTACGCCGCTCGCACCGGCGGCCGTGGTCGCGGGCCGGCCGTCGCGGCCGATCGCCTTCACGGTCACCTGGTTCAGCCGTCCACCGGCCGCGAACCCGAGCCCGGTCCGGTACGACGTGGTGCCGGACCTGGCTGTGACGACGCCGGAGTACTTCCCGGCCGAGGTCTTCGCCAGGTCGAGCGTGACGGTCGCGGAGGCCGTACCGCCGGCGGGGATGGTCAGCCGGGCTGGGCTCACCGTCAGCCCGGCCTGCACCCCCGCCGGGGACTGGGCACCGACCGACAGCGTGAGTGTCTGCGGGCGGTTCGTGTTGTTGCGGTAGGCAACGGTACGGGTGACCGGCGCGGGCGCGTCCGGCCCGGTCCAGGACAGGTCGCCGAAGAACAGGTTCGCGGTGTCCGGGAGGATCTTCGGGTCGAGCGCGGCCGGGATGTCGATCAGACCGAGGCCCTGCTGGTCGGGACGGGCCCCCGCGGACGGTACGGCCGTCGACGCGAGGGCGGCCTTCAGCTGCGGGCCGGTCCAGTCGGGGTGCCGTTGCGCGAGGATCGCGGCGGCACCGGCGACGTGCGGCGTCGCCATCGACGTACCACTCATCGCGGTGTAGTACTGGCCGAGGACATGGCCCTGTTCGGTCCCGGCGGCGCGGGCCGCGGCGATTTCCACGCCCGGTGCGGTCACCTCGGGCTTCAGCGCACCGTCACCGAGGCGCGGGCCGCGACTGGAGAAGTTCGCGAGGTTGCCGTTGTGGTCGACGGCGCCGACGGTCAGCGCTTCGGACGCGGCGCCCGGCGAACCGACGGTCTCCTCGGCGCCGGAGTTGCCGGCCGCGATCACGAACAGCGCGCCGCTCGACTTCGACAGCCGGTCGACGGCCTCGCTCATCGGGTCGGTGCCGTCGGACGGCCAGCCGCCGAGGCTCATGCTGATCACCTTCGCGCCCTGCTGGACGGCCCACTCCATGCCGGCGATCGCCTCGGAGTCGTACCCGCCGCCGGTGTTGTCGAGCACCTTGCCGATCAGCAGCTCGGCCCCGGGCGCGACCCCCTTCCGCTTGCCGTCGGAGGCCGTACCGAGGCCCGCGACGATCGACGCGGTGTGCGTACCGTGGCCGTGCAGGTCCTGCACCGCTTCATCCGGTACGAAGCTCTGCGAGGCGACGACCTGCTTCGCCAGGTCGGGGTGGCCGGCGTCGTACCCGGTGTCGAGTACGGCGACCTTCACACCGTGGCCGTCGTACCCCTGCTTCCACGCCGTCGGCGCGCCGACCTGCTTGAGCGACTGCTCGTCGGTGGTGTGGGTGCGACCGTCCAGCCAAATCTTGCTGACGTCGCTCGACTTGAACGTGGTCGGGCCGCTGATGCCGGCCCAGAAGGTCTTCGCGTCTGCCTTCTGCACGGACACCGCGGTGCTTCCGACGCTGGGGAGCGTACGACGGAGCGTGGCCGCGGTACTGGGCAACGAGCCCGTGACGAGCAAAGGCAACTGGTTACTGCTGGCGTCGTCGTACCCCTGGGCGGCGAGCTCCGTCAGGTTGAACAGGCGCTTGTCGAGGCGGCCCGCGGACAGCAGCGCGTACGCGTCGGCGGGGACCAGGGTGAGATCGCCATCGAAGGTGCCGAAGTAGTACGGCTCGTCGTCGAGCAGGCGGGCCGAGGACTGGCCGTCGGCGCTGGTCGTCAGCTCGGCGACGTCGCCGGTGACGAGCGTGATGCGTTTGGTGCTCGCACCGGGCGTCGCCTGGGCGCCCGGTGCGAGCTGGGTGGGTGGTACCGCATTCGCCGCAGTGGCCGGCAGCAGCAGGGAACCGGCGACCACCGCAGCGAGCAGACCTGACGCGGCCCGGGACAATCGGGAATACAACTGGGACACCTCCCGATGCCCCGACCCACGCGAGGCCATCGGCAGGAGCCTCACAGTTGCCCTGAGCCCCAGTCCACCACTCTCACTGACCTACATCCGCCATGACCGGTTCCGGTCAGGCCTCAGGTGTCAGGCCTCAGGTGTCAGGCGAAGCGCTTGGCGACGTTCTCGACCCGCTCCAGCAGGTCCAGGTCGTAGGCGACGCCGGGGACGTAGAAGATCACGTAGTCGGCGCCGGCCTCGAGGGCCGCGTCGACCTTGTCGGCGATCTCGTCCTCGGTGCCGACGAAGTTGTCCCGGTCGAACTTGTCCCGGTTCATCGGGCCGAGCGCCTTCTCGGTCGCCTTCTGCGGGTCGTCACCCTTGTCGATCGGGAACACGTTCAGCCCGGTCGACTTGATGATCTCGTCGTAGTCGCGACCGATCGTGCGGCAGTGCTCCCGGAGGATGTCGCACTTCTCCTTGATCACCTCGGGGTTGCCGCCGCCGATGTTCGCGGCGTCGGCGTACTGGGCGACCAGCTTCAGCGTGACCTTCGGGCCGCCACCGCCGATCCAGAAGCTCGGGTGCGGCTTGCGGACACCCTTCGGCTCGTTGATCGGCGCGTCGATCGAGTAGTACTTGCCGTTGTAGACCGGCTTGTCCTCGGTCCACATCTTGTAGATGATCTCGGTGGCCTCGCGGAACGCCGCCATCCGCTGCGGTACGTCGGTCCACTCGTAGCCGTACGCCTTCCACTCGTGCTCGTACCAGCCCGCGCCGATGCCGGCGTACAGGCGGCCGTGGCTGGCGACGTCGACGGTGGAGGCGATCTTCGCGTACAGCGCCGGGTTGCGGTACCCGTTGCAGCCGACCATCTGGCCGATGTTGACCCGCTTGGTGTCGCGGGCCAGCGCGGCGGTCGCGCTCCAGCACTCGAACGTGGTGTTGTCACTCGGCTCCGGCACCGTGTGGAAGTGGTCGAACAGCCAGATCGAGTCCCAGGACTGCTCGTCCGCGCGCTTGGCGACGTCCGTCATCGCCTCCCACTGCTCGATCGGATCCGCGATCCCGGCCAGATCCATCTTCCAGCCCTGCGGTACGAATACCCCGAAACGTGTAGTCATGCCGCCATCCTTTCGGGGGATGGCGGCATCGGTCCATGAATACGAGTACTGAATTCGTTCTCAATCGGACCACTGCGACTTCTTAATTCATCGGGCGCTCAGGACTCCGGCTCCGGTTCCGGGGCCGGTCCGGGGTACGGCGCGGGCCGAGAGGATGGTGCTCAGAGCGATCGGGGCGAGCCGGCCGCCGAACTCCTGCCGGGTCAGTGCGGCGACACCGATCGCGGTCGGTGCGGAGGCCGACGTACCGAAGAAGCGGCAGGCGCCCTGGGTGCTGGTCGGGCAGGTACCGGAGCCGAAACCACCGGCGCCGCTGACCGATTCACCGTCCGCGGCCAGCCAGTTCGGCGCGGGGAAGCTCAGCCCGCCGCCGCCGGAGATGCCACGGCACGGACCCGGCTTGTTGCCCGGGCAGCGCGTCGTGGTCAGGAACTGCACCGGCCCGGCACCGCTGTACGCCTCGACCGGGGTGGTCGCGGGGTCGGTCGACACGCTCGAGTTGACCGCACCCGCACTGGTGGCGAAGTACGTGTAGTTGGAGTCCGGGTTCAGCGAACCGGCCGGGTCCGCCGGGTCGAGCGTCTGCACACCGGCCGCCAACGCCCGCCAGCGCAGGTCCAGGACCGGCGGCCGGACAGCGGTCGACGTGCCCTGGACGTCGACGACGAGCTTCGCCCGCTGCGGCGCGCCCGTGGTGTTGGTGTAGTCGAACTGCTCGATGGTGTCGCCGACACCGTTCGCCTGCACGTTGTTGCTGACCGCGAGGCACTTCGTACCGGTCTGGTCCATCAGGTACAGGTTCAGGTCGGTGAATCCGCCCTGGCCCGCGGTCGGGTAGATCGCCCGCGGTTCGCTCCACTGCAGGGTCGGCATGACCCGCGCGCCGGGCAGCAGGTTCAGGTCGTACGACGTGTCGTCGCCGCGCAGCTTCACCACGTTGTCGGGGTCGGTCGGGCAGTTCGTGTACGGCCCGGTCGCGCCGTCGGCGCCCTTGCCGGTACCGACCGCGGTCACCCGCGGGGCGTGCCGGGTACCCAAGTTGCCGGCCGACGAGCTGATGAAGATCCCGTGCTTGGCCAGCGCCTCCGCCGTCGCGGCCGCGATGCCCTGCTGGAACGCGGGCTCGTCGTCGACCGCGATGTCCTCGGCGATCATCGACACCCCGGCGTTCGCGAGTGTGTGGAAGGCCTCGACGTACTGCGCGGTGGTGTCCTGCGCACTCGCGAACGCGAGCTTCGCGCCCGGGGCGATGTCGTGGATGATCTCGAGCATCGCGGTGCCCTCGTCGTCGGTGTACGACGCGGCCTGCTGCAGCACCTGGACGTCGGCCGGCAGCTCGCCGGCGGCGATCGCGTCGGCGAGGTGGTCGACGTCGCCGGAGATCGCGCCGATCGTCTGGCCACGCCCGGTCAGACCACGAGCCTGGGCCTGGTCCGCCTTGTGCAGCTGCACACCTTCGGCTGTCACCGGCCCCACGTCCACCGCCGGCCGAGTGGCCGGCCGCAACGCGGTCACCCAGGGCAACGCCGCCACGGCGTCGAGCTTGTCGTACGGCACCTGGGCCAGGACCAGCCCGGTGCTCGGCAGATCAGCTCCCGGGACACTCTTGAAGTCCGCGGAGTTCGTCTGCACCGTCACACCGAGCTGACTGAGCTCACTCTGCTGCTGAGCGTCTACGGGCGCAGCCGCATAGACCTGCACCCCCAGCCGCCCTGCGCCCAGAGATCGAGCCTGCTGTTTCCCGGCCGCCTCGTTCGCCTCCTGCCGCAGCAAGGAAGGAACCTTGCCTCCGGCCCCTTGTGGCGCCGCGGTGGCCGGCTGGACCACCGCCACCACAGCCAGCGGAACAACCAGCATCACCGAACTGAACACATACCGAAGCTTCATCCGATGTCCTCTCCCCCACCCGAGCGGTCGCGACCCACAGTCATCTACCCACCGGTCACCTGTCCAGTCCTCGGTGCTTCGAGAAAACCGAAAAGTGCCGGCCGGAGCGGTGACCCCTCATCCGCTCCGGCCGGCACGCCCCGCATCCCCTACCGGGTGAGCTTGGCCGCTGCTGCGCGCGCGAGTTTGTCGAAGTTGGGGGCGGGGACGCCGGGGCCCATCTCACTGAACGCGAGGACCGAGACGTTGCGGCCCTTCAGGGTGACCGCGTACGGGAAGCCGCCGGCCTCGCTGCCCGGGTCGTTCGGCTTCGGGTAGTCGTACCAGCGGATGACCTGGGTGAGGTCGCCGGAGGCGCCCTTGACGACGCGGTTCTCGGTGATCTTGCGGGCGTGCGTCGGCGCCGGCTTGCTGTAGGTGCAGGACCTCAGCGTCGCGATGACCGAGTTGTACGCCGCTCGCGCGGCGGCCGCGTTCGCGTACTGGCTGACGTACTGCGCGCCATAGGCGTCCAGCTCGTCGGTGAATCCGCGGGCCATCCGCGCCGACACGTGCTTGCCCTCGGTCGAGGCCGGGCCGCAGTAGGTGCGCGGCAGGATTCCCCTGTCGACCTGCCGGAACCAGTTGCGGCGTGCGTCAGCCGTCTTCACCTGGCTGACGGTCAGCAACTGCGACCGGCTCAACGACGTGGCCGACGTCGTGCCGGCGTCCGCACCCTGTGTTGCCAGCAGGCTGAGGCCCACGGCCATCACGCTCGTTGCCAGCCCGGTCGCCAGCGCGCCGCGGCGGAATCCCCCCGAAAACTTCATGATCCGTCCCCTCGTCGATCGCTTGTGCACGGGTAGACGCAGGTCAGGCGGGGAAAGTTGTTCCGGTCTAGACAGAGGTTCGGGAACGGAGCCGGCGGAGCATTCGCGGGTCCTCGAAGCCGACTGTCCGGGCCGCGGACTCGACGGTGCTGCCGTGGCCGATCAGGTGCTCGGCGCGCTCCACGCGGAGGAGTTGCTGGTACTTCAACGGGGTCAGACCCGTAGCCGTGGTGAAGATCCGGGTCAGGGTGCGTTCGCTGACGCCGACGTCACCCGCGAGTTCGGCGAGCGGCAACTTGTCGGCGTACCGGGCGTCGATCACGTCCTGGACGCGGTGGGCGAGGTCGCTCAGGTGGTCGCGGTGCCGGAGCATCGCGGACTCCTGCAGTTCGTCACCGTTGCGCCGGGCGTACACGACCATCTCGCGCGCGACCCGGGCGGCCGCCTCCGCGCCGCGGCCGACCGCGACCAGGTGCAGCGCGAGGTCGATCCCGCTCGCGATACCCGCGGAGGTGATCACCCGGTCGTCCTCGACGTACAACACGTCCCGGACCATGGTCGCCCCCGGGTAGCGGGCGGCCAGTTCGTCGGTCAGGTCGTGATGGGTGGTGAACCGCCGCCCGTCGAGCAGCCCGGCCCACCCGAGCGCGTCGGCGCCCGAGCAGACGCTCGCGACCGTCCCGCCGCGGGCGTGGTGCGTACGGAGCTGTTGCCGGAACTCCGGCCCGATCGGCGGCTCCGGCGACAGCCGCGGCGACCGCCATCCGGGTACGACGATCAGGTCGCCCGCCTCGAGCTCAGGCCACACCGACTGCGCCCGCAACGGCACGCCCTGAGCGGTCGTGACCTCGTCGGATTCGGCCACGTACGAGACCTCGTACCCGTACCCGAAGTCCTTCGCAGTACTGAACACCTGCGCCGGCCCGGCCAGATCCAGTAAGTGGAGCCGCGGCACCAGTACGAAGACCACGCGGGTAGGGCGCATCCGGTCAGGATCCCACAGGTACGGCGGTCAGCTCGTCGAGGGTCCGGATCGTGGCGAACCGGCCGGCCAGCACGTACTCCGTACGCTCGGCGACCTGATCCGCGGTCAGCGTCCGCGGGTCGGCGAGGATCTCCTCGACACTCGCCTGCTCCCGGGTCGACCAGTGGGCCAGCGCCATCGTCGCGGTCGCCTCGGTGACGAACACGACGTCGTACCCGAGGTCGGAGCCGACACGAGCGGTGGTCTCGCAGCACTGCTCGGTCCGGATGCCGCAGACGACGATTTCGGACACGCCGTGCTGGGTCAGATACTGCTGCAGATTCGTTGTGGTGAAGGCGTTGTGGGAGGTCTTCGTGATGATCGTTTCCGTCGGCAACGGTTCGAGACCGTCGATCAGCCGGACGTGCCCCTCGGCCGGGTCGAAGGCGCCACCGGTCCCCGGTTCGGTGTGCAGCACCCAGACGACCAGGTCACCCTTCGCGCGGGCGGCGTCGACCAGGCGGCCGACGCGGTCGGCGATGTCGGGGTGGTTCACCAGCTGCCAGTTCGGGCGGACCCGGAACGATTCCTGGACGTCGATCACGATCAGTGCGGTTCGGCTCATGACTCCATCGTGCGCGCTGAACAACGTACCGCTGAAGGCTCTATCGGGGCCGGTAGCGGACGGATCCGGTCACTGGCCTAGAGATCGGACGAATTCACACCGTTCCGAACTGTTCCAAACACTCCTAGACCGTTTTATCGTGCCGAGGTCTGCCATCTACAACGATTGAAGGGGATTGCGATGCCCGATCACCTGCCCCGCCGCCAGGTCCTGCGGACCGCCGGCGCCCTGGGCCTCGGTGCCGCCGCCGCGGGCGCTCTCAGCAGCACCGCGGAAGCGGCCACCCGAACCGCCGGAACCACTGGTACGCCGGATAAGTTGCACGGCATGGGCGCACACCACGGCAAGCTCGAGATCCGCAAGGACCCGTTCGGTACCACCCCGGACGGCCAGGCGGTGGACGTGTACACGTTCACCAACGGCCGGATGACGGTCTCCATGCTCACCTGGGGCGCGACGATCCAGCGGGTCGAGACGCCGGACCGCCGCGGCCACACCGAGAACATCAGCCTCGGCTTCGACAACCTGCCGGACTACGCGACGCTCAGCCCGTACTTCGGCGCCACCATCGGCCGGTACGGCAACCGGATCGCCAAGGGCAAGTTCACCCTCGACGGGGTGGCGTACCAGATCCCGGTCAACAACGGCGAGAACGCCTTGCACGGCGGCACGATCGGCTTCGACAAGAAGGTCTGGAAGGCGAAGGTCGTCCAGGACGACAAGTCGGTCGGCGTCGCGTTCAGCTACGTCAGCGCGGACGGCGAGATGGGCTTTCCCGGTGAGCTCACCAGCACCGTCACGTACACGCTGGACAGGCGCGACAACCTGAAGATCGACTACCACGCGACCGTGGCCGGCAAGGCGACGATCGTGAACCTCACCAACCACGTGTACTTCAACCTGCTCGGCGAGGGCAACGGCACGATCTACGACCACGTGCTCGAGCTGAACGCACCGAAGTACACACCGGTCGACGCGACACTGATCCCGACCGGCGAGATCGCCCCGGTCGCGGGTACGCCGTTCGACTTCAGCAGGCCGACCGCGATCGGCAAGCGACTGCGGGGCGACCACCAGCAGTTGGTCTTCGGCCGCGGGTACGACCACAACTTCGTCCTCGGTGGGCAGCCGGACAGCAACGGCCTGCGGTTCGCGGGCCGGTTCTGGGAGCCGGAGCACGGCCGCACCATCGAAGTACACACCGACCAGCCGGGCGTGCAGTTCTACAGCGGCAACTTCCTCGACGGCACGTTCCTCGGCATCGGCAAGAAGGCCTACCGCCAGGGCGACGCATTCGCGTTCGAGACCCAGCACTTCCCCGACTCCCCGAACCACGCCAACTTCCCGCCGACGGTCCTCCGCCCCGGCGAGACCTACAAGTCCACCACCATCTACTCCTTCGGCACGAAGTAGCCGAGGCCCGGGCCAGCCCTCATGACTGTTCTAGCGGAGTACGACGAGAGCTGGCCCGGGCTGTTCTCCGACATGGCCGAACGCCTGCGCCCGGTCCTCGGGGACAGCGTCACCGAGCTCGAGCACATCGGCAGTACGGCCGTACCGGGCCTGCTGGCGAAGCCGGTGATCGACATCGCCGCACGCGCCGTCAGCCTCGACGCGGTCGCGCCGAAGGACCTCAGCGGCCTCGGTTTCGAGTACCACCCGGACGGCCCGCCGGGACGGCGTACCTACACGCGCGTCGTCGGCGACGTACTCACGCACAACCTGCACGTCTTCCCACCAGAAGTCTGGGACACGCTCAACCAGCGCATCCTCCGCGACTACCTCCGTGAGACCCCGCACGCCGTCGAACGGTACGCCGCCCTGAAACGCGAACTCGCCGCCAACGGCCTGACCGGCTTCGACTACACCGTTGCGAAGACGGACCTCGTACAGCAGTTGACCGACGAGGCCAGGGCCCGCCGCGGCCTCCCGTCCGTACCGGTCTGGGAGAGCTAGGCCGTCTTCACGCTGCCGCCGTCGATCAGGTAGTCGGCGCCGACGATGCTGGCGGTTACCGGCGAGAGCAGCTGTACGACGAGTGCCGCCACCTCGGCGGGCTCGATCAGCCGGCCGGTGAGCATGCCCGTCTGCTGCGGCAGCCCGGCCAGCAGGTCCTCCTGCGGGACACCGAGCGCCCGCGCGAGCTGCCCGCCGTACTTGCCTGGATCCGTCCACAACGCCGTCCGCACCGGGCCCGGCGACACCGTGTTCACCCGGACTCCCTGCGGACCGAACTCCTCCGCGAGCGCCTTGCCCAACGCGGTGAGTGCCGCCTTCGCGGTCGTGTACGGCGCCGGGCCGGCCGACGGGATCCGCGCACCGTTCGACGAGACGTTCACGATCGCGCCGCCCTGCCGGATCAGGCTGGGCAATGCGGCCCGCGTCGTCCGTACGGTCGCGAAGTAGTTCACGTCGAACAGCTGCCGCCACGCCTCGTCATCGAGCTGCAGGAACCCGGACGCCAGCTCTCCGTCCCCACCACCGACATTGTTCACGAGCAGATCCAGCTCGCCCACCTCAGCGAGCGCTGCCGCCACCGCCTGCTCCGGGCCGTCGGCCGCGGTCAGGTCGGCCGGTACGACGTACGCACCGGTCGCCTTCAACTCCGGCGTGGTCGTCCGCGCGACCGCCACCACCCGTACGCCCTCGGCCAGCAACTGTTCGACCACCGCGAGCCCGATCCCTCGGCTGGCTCCGGTGACGAGCGCCGTCTTGTCCTTCAACTGCAGATCCATAACAACCCCTCTTGCATCTTGAGTGACGCTTTAAAGCTACTACTTGCAACATATCTGTCGCAAGTACAGCTTCAGGAAGAACATGCAGGTAGTCTTTTCGGTATGACCGTTCGACCCTTGCGCAGCGACGCCGAGCGGACCGTACGGACCATCCTGGAAGCGGCCGAGCGGGTCCTGAACCGCAATCCGTCTGCCTCGATGGAGGAGATCGCCGCGGCGGCCGGTGTGGCCCGGACGACCGTGCACCGGCGGTTCGCGACCCGCGAGGCGCTCGTCACCACGATGAAGACCTGGGCCTCCCGCCAGCTGGCGAGCGCCGTCGACGAGGCGCGCTTCGACACCGCACCACCACTCGTCGCTCTCTACCAGGCAACCACGAATGCCCTGGAGGTCAAGCTGTCCTGGGGCTTCTCGATGAACAGCGCCCTGGCGGCGAGCAACGAGAGCGACGAGATCATGGCCGGCGTCGTCGCCTCCTGCGACCGCCTGTTCGGCCGCCTGCAGCAAGCCGGAGTACTCCGCGCAGACGTCGACCTGATCTGGGCCCGCCGCGTCTACTACGCGCTCCTGCACGAGGTGGCCCAGAGCGGCGACCCCGACGAGATCGGCACCGACACCCTCGCCACCCAGGTCGTCGACACCCTCCTGCACGGCGTCGGCACCCCGGCCGCCCGGCTGTAGGACGACGCGCCGCAACCACAAGCAAGGGTTACCTAAGTTCCTTAGGGTCTAGCTATGGATCCGGTGCTGCAGATTCCGTTCGAGGATGCGTTTCGGTTCGACCCTTCGCCGACGTTCGCGGAGCTCCGGGAGGACCGGCCGGTCGCCCGGGTGCGCACGCTGGCGGGGGCCGAGGTCTGGTTGGTGACACGGTACGACGACGTGAAGCTGGTACTGGCCGACCCGAGGTTCTCGCGGGCCGCGGTGGTCAAGCAGGGCGCGCCGCGGGTCGCGCTGGCCAAGCCGATGCCGAACAGCCTGACCACCACCGACCCACCGGAACACACCCGGTTGCGACGGTTGGTCGTACCAACGTTCGCGCACCGGAGGATCGAGCGCACCCGGCCGTGGGTCGCGGAGCTGTCCGCACAGCTCGCCGAGGACGTCGCGCGTGCCGGGGACGGCGCCGACATCCGCCAACTGGTCGCGTTGCCGTTGCCGATCCAGGTGATCTGCCAGCTGCTCGGCGTACCGTACGCGGACCGGGCCCAGTTCCGGGAGTGGACCGAGCTCGGGTACAGCATGAAGATGGCCGAGAAGGACCTGGTCGAGGACGCGATGACCAACCTGACCGCGTACATCGAAGAACTGGTCGACAAGAAGCTCGCGAACACGTCCGGGCCGGCCGAGGACCTGCTCGACGAGCTCGTGCGGGCACGCGAGGAGGGCGACCGGCTCAGCCAGGACGAACTGATTGCCTTCGGCGTCAACCTGCTGGTCGCCGGGCACGAGACGTCGGCTAACCAGATCTCCAGCTGCGTCGCCACGCTGCTGCGCTGGCCGTCCAACTGGGCGCGGCTGGTTGAAGAACCCGGACTGATCCCGTCCGCGATCGAGGAGTTGCTGCGGTTCAACCGGTTCAGCGAGGTCGGTCAGTTGCGGGTGGCGCTCGAGGATGTCGAGTTGCACGGCGTACGGATCAAGGCCGGCGAAGGCGTGATGGCGGCTCTCAACTCGGCGAACCGGGACCCGCGCGCGTACGACGCTCCCGACGAGCTGCGGATCGACCGGGCGGACAACAAACACCTGTCCTTCGGCTTCGGGCCGCACTTCTGCCTCGGCGCCCAGCTGGCGCGGATCGAGCTGCAGGAATCGCTGCTGGCGCTGGTCCGGCGGTTCCCGCGGATGAGCCTCGCGAAGCCGGCCGAAGAGCTCGAATGGCGTCGCGTGCTGGTCAGCGGTCTCGCCGAACTGCCGGTGAACCTGGGAGGTCCACCGGCAGCCGGATGAATCAGTTCTGCGAAGCGAACACGACCCCGTGCTCGGCTTCGTACTGCTCGATGAAACGCGCAGCCATCGGCTCGCTGGAGGTGATCGCGTCGGCGAGCGTCTTCGCGCTCCGCTCCCGCCCGGCCGGCCAGTCGGACAGCAGGGCGAACGCCCGCATCCGCTTCTTCTCCAGGACGGTCGGCTCCGGCTTCTCCTCCTCCGGCTCGGGGTCGGGGAGGACCGGCTCGACCGGCGGCGCGGTGATCAGCGCCGGGGGTTCGGAGTCGGTCGGTGTCGCGAACGGCGACGGCGGCTTCGGCTTCTCCACCAGCGGTTCGGCCTTCGGCTGCGGGGCGAACGGCTTCAGGCTGCTCGACGCACCGTTCACGACGTGCTGCGGTTCGCTCTCGTCCTCGACCACGACCGCCTCGGACACGTTCCCGCTGTCGGCCGGGTCGGGGTCGACGATCGCCATCAGCTCGCCGGTCCACGCGTCGTCGTCGCGCAGCCCCACGCCGGTGTTGTCCGCCCGCCGCGGCTGCCCACCCTCGAGCACCCAGACGGCGGCCGGTACGGCGGGACGCTCCTCGGGCTCGGGCGGCGGCGAGATCGCCTTGGTCAGCTTGTTGGTGATGACCTCGTAGTTGATCCGCTCCTCGAGCATCCCGGCCAGCCGGTCCGGGTCGTACGTCGTCTCGGCGATCTTCGCCAGCCGCTCGTCCTGGTGCTCGGACCGGATGTACTCCGCGACAGTTCCGGCGATCGCCTCGCGACGACTGCGGTTGCGGATCTGGTGCTGGGCCGCGCGCAGGCTCTCGTACAGCCCGTACCCGTGCTCGATCGCCAGCGAGCGCGCCAGCCAGGTGACCCGCGGTTCACGAGCCCACTGCACGACGCCGTACACCGGGCCGGTCTCGCGCATCTGCCCCGCGCGGCGGAGGGCGTCGCGACGTCGCGCCGAGCTGTGGATCAGCCAGAGCACGTACGCGAACGCGGACAGGCCACCGAAGCCGAAGGCGAGGAACCGCTCCTCCGGACGCCAGTGACCGACGACGTTGAAGACGACCGCGACGAGCGCCGCGAAGAACGACATCGCGCGGTAGGCGTAGGCCTGCTCACCCTTGCGGCGGCGCAGGTCGGCGAGCGCCGCGGTGGCGACACCACCGAGCTCGAGCACCGCGACCGCGGGGGTGACCAGGATGATCTTGAGCAGCGGCGAGAAGCCGTCGCTCGGCCAGGGGATGTGGGTCACGCCGGCCCAGACCTGGCCGACCAGAGCCGCGGCAGCCGCGGTCGCGTAGAAAGCGTAGGCGACTTTGTCCGCACCGGTGAGGGGTACGTTGACCAGTTCGCCAGTACTGGTTGTGCTGGTGTTCTCCTGCAAGACGTGCTCTCCTGACCGGTTTGGGCTCTCCGGCAGTTCGTCGGGTGGGTGGTACGGCGGCCCCCATAGCGCGCTGCACGAGGCTACCGGTTTCCGGCCCCGAAAGGGGAGGCGAATCCGGAAACGTCTCGAACTCGGCTTGCTTCTGCGTCAGCTTGATTTCAGGTAGTCGGTGCAGGATGTCCGCGCACTCATGCGTGCCATCGACGGTTGTGGAAGTCCCCGACCGTAGCTCAAGGGGGTTCGGTTTGCCAAGGTTCGGTTGGGCCGCTGTTGTGGCCGGTGTCGCGGCCGCTGGTCTCGCGGCCGTAGGTATTGGGGGATCGCCGACAGCGGAAGCTGCCGGTTCGATCCGATCGACTGTTTCATTGTCGGCGCCGTATTCGGGCGTCTACGGATCGACCATCCGCCTGTCCGGCGCTGTCTCGCGCACAGGAACGTCGACGAAGCTTCGCGGCGTCGCCGTATACCTGCAGCGTTCCGTTCACGGCAGGCGCCAGTTCCACACGCTCGCCGGTACGCACACCAACGCGTCCGGTGCTTTCGTCTTCTCGGTTAAGCAATTGTCCGCGTACGACTACCGCGCATACTTCCCCGGAACGAGCAGATATCGCCCGGCATTCAGTTCGGTGCGATACCCCGTGACGACCAGATACATCGCCCTGGACTCGATCGCGACGGTCGACGCGTTTTCTGGGGAGCTCCGGGCTACGGGCCACGCATATCCGCATCCAGCCTCGGGCTCACTTGTGTATCTCCAGCGCTACATCAGCACGAGCAAGACGTGGACCAATGTCGCGACGGGCAAGACCACCTCGACAGGCCAGGTGACGATCAGCGGAGTTCGACCAGGATCGATCTCGGCTTATCGACTCGTGATCGGCAGCCAGGGGGCGTACGGCGCCGGCATCTCGACCGCGAAGAGTTTCGCTCACTATGTCTGGCGTGGAGCCTTCGCCAAGCCCTACCACGTGACGGGTGCTGGTCAGTTCACGTTGCCGACCGCGGCGGACAATCCTCGGCGTGACGTCTTCTACGTCGAGCAGCATGGAGCTGACTCGTTCCTGTACATAACGCCGGACGTGACGGGCTGCAAACAGGCAAGCTCCTATGCATCAGAGCGTGTGGCCGCCACCGGACCGACGACGATCTACCTGAACGTGCCAGGACAGCCGAACGTGGCCGACGATCTGGAGGCGCCTGCCGATTCGCACCTGTCCCTCATCACTGCGGCCGATGTCTCGACTAACCTTCCGGGCTTGACCCACACGTTCTGGTCACAGGCGCTGAGCACCTCGATCTTCGGCATCTTGTCGCTCCTGTGCGCCAACTAAGGATTCCGGCGCAGTATTTCCCAGCGAGTTCTCAGGACGTTCGCAGCCTGCACCCATAACCGGTGCGGATGCTCGGACGTATGAGGGTTGCGGCGCGGTCGTTGAGTGTGCGGGTCGCGGCGGCGATGGTGGTACTGGTCGCGGTGGTGAGCATCGTGATCGGTGCGTTGACGACCGCCGCGATCAGCTCTTACCTGACGAATCAGCTTGATGGAAAGGTGGCCGCCGCGCAGGGCCGGGCGATCGGCGCCTTGCACAACGACGGCCCGCCGCCGGACTCCCCGCACGGGCAGGACGCCGGTACGGTCACCCTCTACCTGCAGTCGTCCGAAGCAGTCGGCACCGTCATCACCTCCGACGGCAAGCTGGCCGATCTGTCGCAGCAGGCGGTCGACGTACTCGACCAGGTGCCGGCGGGCCAGAGCAGTACGGTCGACGTACCGGGCCTCGGCACCTACCGCGTCCACGCGACCGGCGTCGGGCCGATCACCGTCGTCACCGGCCTGCCCACGAAGGACATCCAGAACACGATCACCAGCCTGATCGGGTGGGAGGCGCTGTTCGGCGGGATCGGCGTCCTGACCGCGGGCGGCGTCGCGATCTTCGTCGTACGACGGCAACTGCGACCGCTGCGCCGGGTCGCGCAGACCGCGCGCGAGGTGGCGGCGCTGCCGCTGGACACGGGTGAGATCGGCGTCACCGCGCGGGTCCCCGATCAGCTCACCGACGAACATACGGAGGTCGGCCAGGTCGCGGTCGCGCTGAACACCTTGCTCGGGCACATGGAGCACGCGCTCGACGCGCGGCACCGCAGCGAGCAGCAGGTCCGGCAGTTCGTCGCGGACGCGTCCCACGAGCTGCGCACACCGCTGACCACGATCCACGGCTATGCGCAGTTGAGCCTGCACCAGAACGATCCCGAACTGTTCACGCACGCGATGGGCAAGGTGATGGTCGAGACGACCCGGATGGCGGCGCTGGTCGAGGACCTGCTGCTGCTCGCCCGGCTGGACGCCGGCCGGCCGCTCGACCGGCGCCCGGTCGACCTGTCCCGGCTGGCCCGCGAGTCGGTCGCCGACGCCGAGATAGTTGCCCCCAGCCACCATTGGGAACTGGACCTGCCGGCCGAGCCGATCATCGTGATCGGCGACGAGCAGCGGCTGCACCAGGTGGTCACCAACCTGCTCACCAACGCGCGCCGGCACACCCCACCCGGTACGACGGTCACGGTCGCTGCCGCGCACCGCGACAACGCCGCCGTGATCACCATCCACGACGACGGCCCCGGAATCCCCGCCGACCTGCTACCCAACGTCTTCCAGCGCTTCACCCGCGCCGACACCGCCCGCACCCGCGCCACCGGCGGCACCGGCCTGGGCCTGTCCCTGGCCGAGTCCATCGCCCACGCCCACGCCGGCACCCTCACCCTCACGTCAACCCCCGGCAGCACCACCTTCAGCCTCGCTCTTCCGGCGTGAGGCGGACCGCCATGCCATCACAATCGCCGCCGACCGCGACCGGCAGGCGGACGCGGGCTGCGCCCGAGGGATTGTGATGGCCTGGCGGTCCGCGATCAGCTCCAGGGGGCGCCGATTTCGCTGAACAGCGAGAGTTCGTCGGAGGCGCGGTCGATCCATTGCTCGACGTCGCGGACGATGGGCCGTCGCTCCAGCCCCTCCCCCTCCCACTGCACCAGTTCGGGGTGGATCTCCGCCGGATCCGGTGCGGTGCGGACGGCTTCGACGACGCGGGTGAAGGCGCCGGTGGCGGCGAGTGGGACGTAGAGGGGTACGGCGGGGTCGGTGCGGTGGGCGAGGAGGTTTTCGAGGAGGTCGGCGCGGCCGTACTTCGTACCGTCGATCAGGTCGGACTGGTACGAGAGCACCGCGCGGCGCTTCGAACCGTGGACGATGACCGACGCGTCGACCTGTTCGGTGGCGCAGAGCGTGACCGCGATCAGGATGGGCGTACCGCGGCTGGTGGTGATCCGGACCGACGACGTGTCGTCGGACTCGATCGGATTCGCGCGGTACAGCTCGGTCTCGATCGAACGTACGTCGTCCACGCCGGTCGACCCGTCCAGCAACAGGGCGGCCGCGGTCGCGTGCGCGAGCGGATTCGTCACCGCGCCGTCGACCACGTCGACCCCGTCGAGGTGCCGGCGGCCGGACCAGCGGGCGCGCTGGAAGTACCCGGCCCGGCGCACCCACTTACCGGTCGCGCTGATGCCCCGGAGTTCACCGAGCTCGCCGCGGGCGATCATCGCCGCGAGCTCGAGCGTCGCCTCCGACGCCTGCGCCTGGAACCCGACCTGGAGCGCGCGCCCGGTCTCCCGCACCACCGCGGACAGCTGCTCGAACTCGGCCATCGACGCCGTCGGCGGCTTCTCCAGCAGGACGTCGGCGCCCGCGCGCATCGCCAGCTCCGCCAGCGGGACATGGGTCTGGATCGGCGTACAGATCACCACCACGTCCACTTCGACGGCGGCCAGCAGCTCGTCCAGGCTCTCGAAGGCCGGAACTGGGAGGTCCGCACCGCCCAGCGGATCGGCGACCGCGACCAGCTCGGCGTCGTCCAGGCTCAGGACGTTCCGGACATGGGAGGCTCCGTGGCCGTGGATTCCCACCACGGCCACGCGACTATTTGAGCCCACCCTTGACCTCGTCGAGGAATGCCTTGGCCGCCGCGTCCGGCGACTGTCGTCCGAAGAGTACGTCGGTCGTGTACCGCTGGATGATCTTCTCCACCTGGCCGCCACCGACCGGCGGCGCCGGCGACGGGTCGCCGAGGTCGGCCTTGATGTCCTGGATGAACTTCGCGGTCGCGGCGTCGGCCGGTTGCAGCTTCGGCGTCACCTCGGCGCGGACCTCGGTGTTCGGCGGCACGCCCCGCTCGGCCAGCAGTACGTTACCGGCGGCGGTGCTGTTCGCCAGGTAGTTGACGAATTCCGCGGCCTCCTTCTGGTGCTTCGACCGCGACGAGATCGACCAGAACATCGAGCCCTTGTAGTACGAGCCGTTGTCGGCGGCCTTCCCGTCGGCGCTCGGGATCCGCAGCAGCTTCAGCTGCTGGCCGGTCGCCTTGCTGAACGCCACCAGCTGGTTGCTCCAGATGAAGCTCATCGCCAGCTTGCCGGTCGCGAACGCGGACTGGTCGAGCGATGCGTTGACGTCCTGCGAGACGGCCTCGGCCGACGGGATCGCCTTGTCGTCGCGCAGCTTCAGGATGTACTTGAAGAAGTCGGTGGTCTGCTCCGGCGAGACGCCGAGCTTGCCGTCCTTGGTCCACAGCGACTCGCCGTTCTGCCTGGCCCACAGGTTCAGGCCGGCCTCGTTCGTCCCGAGGGGGCCGGTCCCGGTGATCTTGCCGCCGGTCTTGCTGGTGATGTCGGCCGCAGTCTTCGCGAAGTCGTCCCAGGTCCAGGTCTTGTCGTCCGGGATCGGTACGCCGGCGGTCTTGAACGCGGCCGGGTTGACGACGACGGCGAACGAGTTGATGCCGGCGTTCAGCCCGTACAGGCCGCCGTCGAACTCACCGGCGCCGAGCGTGTCCGGCTCGAACTTGCCGGTGTCCAGGCCCGGCGCCTTCTTCAGGTCGAGCAGCGCGCCGCGGTCGGCGTACTCGCGCAGGTACTTCTCGTCCATCTGGATGATGTCCGGTGCGTCGTTCGCCGCGACCGTGGTGGCGAGCTTGTCCCAGTAGCCGGACCAGTCGCCGAACTCGCCCTTGATCGTGACGTCCGGATGGTCCTTCTGGTACGCGTCGATCACCTGCTGGGTGAGCTTGGTCCGGGTGTCCGACCCCCACCAGGTGAATCGGAGCGTGACCTTGCCGCCGTCCGCGGACGACGACCCACCACCGGAGTCGCCGCCGCAGGCGCTTGCCGCCAGCAACGTGGTGGCCAGCGCCAGCGCCGTGAGGGCGCGGGGGATGTGCCTCATGTGGGGAACCTTTCAGGGGTTACTTGATGCCGGTGGTCGCGATGCCCTTGATCAGGAACCGCTGGCCGAGCAGGAAGGCGAGGAAGACCGGGACCAGGGAGACGACCGACATCGCGAACATCGAGCCCCACGACGAACTGGAGGTCGCGTCCACGAACGACCGCAGTGCCAGCGGGACGGTGTACTTGTGCGGGTCGGTCAGGTAGATCAGCTGGCTGAAGAAGTCGTTCCAGGTCCAGATGAACGTGAAGATCGTCGTGGTGGCCAGGGCCGGGACCATCAGCGGGAGGATGATCCGCAGGAAGATCGACGCCTTGCCGCAGCCGTCGATCCGGGCGGCCTCGTCCAGCTCGCGCGGGATACCGCGGATGAACTGCACCATCAGGAAGACGAAGAACGCGTCGGTGGCGAGCAGCTTCGGCACGATCAGTGGCAGCACCGTGTTGATCCAGCCCAGGTGCGAGAACAGGATGTACTGCGGCACGATCACCACGTGGATCGGCAGCATGATGCTCAGCAGCATGATCGCGAACCAGAACTTCTTGCCGCTGAACTCCAGCCGGGCGAACGCGTACGCCGCCATCGAGCAGGACACCAGGTTGCCGAGGATCGAGCCGAGCACCACCAGGGCCGAGTTCAGCAGGTAGCGCGTGAACGGCTCGGTCAGCGCGTTCCAGCCGACCCGGTAGTTGTCGATCCGCAGGTCCTTCACCAGGATGCCCGGATCGCGGAAGATCTCGTTGCCGGGCCGCAGCGAGCTGACCACCATCCAGATCACCGGGTACAGCATCACCAGCGCGGCCGCGGCCAGTACGACGTGGATCACCAGCGGCCGGATCCGCGTCCAGGTGATGCCCCAGGTGCGGCGGGTGGCGACAGTACGGGACAGCGTTTCAGTCGTCATAGAACACCCAGTACTTCGAGGCGAAGAAGTTCGCCGCGGTGAAGACCCCGATGACCACGAGCAGGAACCACGCCATCGCCGAGGCGTAGCCCATGTCGAAGTTCCCGAAGCCCTTGTCGTAGAGGTACAACGTGAAGAACATCGTCGAGTCCGACGGCCCGCCGGTTCCCCCGGAGACGACGAACGCCTGGGTGAACGACTGGAACGCGTGGATGATCTGCAGCACCAGGTTGAAGAACACGATCGGCGTGAGCAGCGGCAGCGTGATGCTGAAGAATCTGCGCAGCGTCCCGGCGCCGTCGACCGCCGCGGCCTCGTAGTACATCGCCGGGATCTGCCGCAGTCCGGCCAGGAAGATCACCATCGGCGAACCGAACGTCCAGACGTTCAGCACGACCAGCGTGCCGAGCGCTGTACTCGGATCGGAGATCCAGCCCTTTCCGTGGATTCCGAAGACGTCCAGCACCTGGTTCAGCAGACCGGTGGTGCCGAACACCTGGCGCCAGAGGATCGCGATCGCGACGCTCGAGCCGAGCAGCGAGGGCAGGTAGAAGATCGATCGGTAGAACGCCATCCCGCGGACACCACGGTCCAGGACGACCGCCAGCAGTAGCGCGATCATCAGCTGCAGCGGGACCGAGACGAACACGTAGGTGAACGTCACCCGCAGCGAGTTGTGCAGCCGCTGGTCGGAGAGCATCCGGGTGAAGTTCTCCAGCCCGATCCACTTCGGCGCCTGGATCAGGTTGTAGTCCGTGAACGACAGGTACAGCGAGGCCAGCATCGGCCCGATCGTGATCAGGAACAGCCCCAGCAGCCACGGGGCCAGGAACAGGTACCCGGCCAGGTTGTCCCGCTTCTGACCTGCGGGTTTCTTGCCTCGGAGGCTGCCCAGCTCGCCCAGCGCACTCATGGTCACCACCTCGGAAAACGCTTGCCTTGGCCGGTCAAACTAGCCCGGGAAACCGGTTTATGCAAGGGTTCGCCGAGGGTGCCGGTTGTCCGGATCCGGACGTCGTGTGCTGAGCTGGTGGCCGTGGACGAGGACTTCCTGAACCTGCTCACCGAGGCCAACCAGGCCCAGCTCCCGCTCGTGCTCGCGAGCCACCGGGACCCCGGCGACAACGTCCGCGCGGTCGCCCGGAAGGCCCGGCGGTTGGCGTCCGGGTACGTCTGGCCGCGGTCGGCGTACCACCAGGACCCCACGCTGCTCGGCCCCCTGACCTGGCTCGTCGAGCAGCTCGCCGCGCGGCAGCACGAGGACGGGCTGTACGACATCGGCAACCTGCACTCGCCGCCCGACACCGCGTTCGTGATCCAGGACGTCTGCCTGCTGTACGTACTCCTCGACGCGGACGTGCCGATCCGGAAAACGTTGGCGGACATCATCCGGAAGGCCGCACCGGGCCTGGCCTCGGGCGGCGTGCACACGCCGAACCACCGGTGGGAGGTGTCCGCGGCGCTGGCACGGGTGAACCACCTGTTCCCGGACCGGCGCTACACCACGCGGATCGACGACTGGCTCGCCGAGGGCATCGACGCGACGGCCGACGGGATCTACAGCGAGCGGAGCTCGACGTACGCCGCCGAGGTGACGAATCCAAGCCTGCTGACGATCGCCCGGCTGTACGACAGACCGGAGCTGGTGGAGTACGTACGCCGCAACCTCGAGCTGACCCTGTACCTCCTCGAGCCGAACGGCGAGGTCGACACCACCGCGTCCCGCCGCCAGGACCAGAAGGGGATCCGGGAGGTCTGGTGGTATCTCACCCAGTTCCGCGAACTCGCGCTGCACACCGGCGACGGCCGCTTCACGTCTGTTGCCAAGAGCATCGAGGCGCGCGGGGCCGGCGAGCTCGGCGACTTCCTGGCCGAGGTACTGGAACAGCCTTCGCTGGCTGGGATCCTTCCGGACGCCACGCCGGCACCTTCCGACTTCGTCCAGCACTTCCCTTCCCAGGCATCGGCCCGGGTACGGCGGGGCAGCCGGACGGCGACGATCTTCGGCGGCACGGACTTCCACCAGTTCCCGGTGATCGCGTCGGGGTTGTCGACGAACCCGACGTTCTTCAAGTTCCGGCAAGGCGCGGCGATCCTGGACTCGGTGCGACTCGCACCGCAGTTCTTCGGCACCGGGCACTTCCGCGCGGACGGTCTGCGCCGCACCGGACCGCGCACGTTCGAGCTCCAGCAGGAGGTACGCGCGCCGTACCACTTGCCGTTGCCGCCGGAGCAGCGGACGGGTGGGCAGTACGCGTTGACGCCGGAGGGGCGGTTCTACTCGTCGATGGACTTCGGGCACCGGCCTCGGCAGTACCGGTCGCTGCGGACCAACGTACGGGTCGAGGAGGTGGCGGACGGGTTCGACCTCACGTTCGGCTTCGACGGCGACGAGACGACGTACGCGATCGAGCTGTGTTTCCGGCCGGGTGGAAGGCTTTCCGGCGTACGGGAACTGGATGCCGACGGCAACTACCAGCTCGAGTCCGGGGTCGGCGCCTACACCGTCGGCGACGACCGGATCGAGTTCGGGCCGGGCAACGGGCCCGCCCGGGTCGCGATGGACCCGGGCGAGCAGTACACCTATCTGGGCGGAAACCTCACCCCGGACGGCCTCCGCGTGTACCTGACCGGCCGCACACCGGGCAGCCAGATACTCAGGCTCCGCGCCTAGCCGACCTCCACTTTCAGCTGCGTCTGCAGGCCTAGAGAAAGCGCGGGGCGAGACGGTCCGCAGTACGGAACGCAAATGCGAGCGGGGTGGCCAGGCAGGCAACCAGACCGCCGACGAGCGGACCGCGGCGACGTGCGGACACCCGCGGCGGCAGCGTCGCGAACAGGGTCGCAAGGGCCGGCAGCGGGCGGATGAAGACCGTCAGTTCGACGATCTTGCCGGTCTCGTCGAGGCGGGCGAGGTTCATGGCTTCGAGTTCCACGCCTCGCACCCGGGCGTGGAACGAGAAGGTCTGGGCGCTGCCCGCGGCCAGGGGTTCGGTGGTGGTGACGTCTTCGAGTACGGCGAAGATGTCGCGGTGCAGCGCGACCACCTCGTCGCGTACTCGGAACGTGAGCCTGTCGGTGAGCGGCGAGTGGAAGACGACGTCAGTGCTTGGGGTGATCAGGTGGTCGCACGCCCCGCGGCGGTGAAGTTGGTGCCGCCGGTGCAGAGCCAGCCTTCTTGTTCGGCCTGTTCCAGTTCGGCCCAGAACGCGTCGGCTTCCTGCTCGGTCGCGAGCCTGGCGATGCGGTCGGCGAAGAGCATGCGGGTGAAGGCGACCGAGTTCTGGATCACGGTCGAGACCAGGCGGACGTCCTGCAGGCCGGCGTTCATCAGCAGCCGCTGGAGGTTGCGGCCGGCGTCGGGGGTCGGGAGCTCGGTGGCGAACCCGTCGACCAAGGCCCGCGTCAACTCCCGGTTCGAGCTGTTGACGAAGATCGTGCCGGCGTCCATCTCGGACAGGACGACCATCCCGCCGGGGCGCGTCACCCGGGCGAGTTCGTGGACGGCACGTTGCGGGTCGGGCAGTGCCATCAGTACTCGTTCGGCGCGGGCACGGTCGAAGGTCGCGGGTTCGAACGGCAACTCGTTGGCATCACCCTCGACGAACTCGATCGGCAACCCGGAGCCCGCCGTACGGCGCCGCGCCTCGGTCACCATCGTCGAACTCAGATCCAGCCCGGTGGCGCTCCCGCCGGGACCGAGCATCGCCGCCAGCTCGGCCAGATCGTCACCGGTCCCCGAGCCGACATCGAGAACGTCGAGTCCCGGACCGAGGTCGAGCAGATCCTTGATCACCTGCTTGACGTACAACTCCCCGGCCACCGACCGCCGTGTGTCCAGGAACCGCACGAAATAGTCCGCGGCCGCCCCGTCGACAGCCTTGAATCCCGCTGGATCCTCCATGGCATCCACCCCCTGAGGCCGATGATCCTCCGCCCCGGGGTCACCCGCGGAGGGTTAGCGGTCGAGGAGGTGGGTGGCGGCTTCGGTCGCCCAGTAGGTGAGGATGGTGTCGGCGCCGGCTCGGCGGATGGCGGTGAGGGTTTCGAGGATGGCGGCCTCGCGGTTGATCCAGCCGTTGGCGGCGGCGGCCTCGACCATCGCGTACTCGCCGGAGATGTTGTACGCGGCGACCGGGACGTTCACGTGGTCGCGGACCTGGCGAATGATGTCGAGGTAGGCGAGGGCCGGCTTGACCATCACGATGTCGGCGCCTTCGGCGATGTCGAGGTCGACCTCGCGGATCGCGTCGCGGGAGTTCGCGTTGTCCTGCTGGTACGTCTTGCGGTCGCCGGTGAGGGACGAGTCGACGGCCTCGCGGAAGGGGCCGAAGAACGCCGACGCGTACTTCACGGCGTACGCGAGGATCACCGTGTCGACGAAGCCGGCCTGGTCGAGCGCGGTACGTACGACGCCGACCTGGCCGTCCATCATCCCGGACGGGCCGACGACGTGCGCGCCGGCAGTCGCCTGCGCGACGCCCATCTCGGCGTAGATCTTCAGCGTCGCGTCGTTGTCCACGCGGCCCTCGGAGTCGAGTACGCCGCAGTGCCCGTGCGAGGTGAACTCGTCCAGGCAGAGGTCCGACATCACCAGCAGCGAGTCGCCGACCTCGGACACCGCGTCCCGGATCGCCACGTTGAGGATCCCCTCAGGGTCCAGCGCACCGGACCCGACCGGATCCTTCGTGGTAGGTACGCCGAACAGCATCACGCCGCCGAGGCCGAGCTGCGCGGCCTCCGCGACCGCCTTCCGCGCGGTGTCCCGGGTGTGCTGGACGACGCCGGGCATCGACCGGATCGGGATCGGTTCCCGGGCGTCCTCCCGGACGAACATCGGCAGGATCAGCTGCCGCGGCTCGATGGTCGTCTCCGCGACCAGCCGGCGTACCGCCGCCGACGACCGAAGCCGCCGCGGCCTCACTTCCGGGAAACCACCAGACACGATTGCCTCAGCTCTTACGACGAGAACCCGAGCGACGTTCGGACGGACGGGTGACCGGCTCACCGGCCTCCACCATGGTGTCACGGCGGTCCGCACCGAACCGGGCCAGGGCGTCCGCGAGCTCCTCGACCGACGGCGACTCGGCCATCGCGTCGACCCGCAGCCCGTGCTCCTCGGCGGTCTTCAGCGTGGCCGGGCCGATCACCGCGATCACCGTCGACGCGTGCGGCTTGCCGGCGATGCCGACCAGGTTCCGGACCGTCGACGACGAGGTGAACACGACCGCGTCGAACTTGCCGGACTTGATCGCCTCGCGGGTCGGCGCGGGCGGCGGGGCGGCCCGGACGGTCCGGTACGCGGTCACGTCGTCGACCTCCCAGCCCAGGTCGGTCAGGCCCGCGACCAGCGTCTCGGTGGCGATGTCGGCGCGCGGCAGGAAGACCCGGTTGATCGGGTCCAGCAGCTCGTCGTACGGCGGCCAGTCCTCGACCAGCCCGGCGGCGGACTGCTCACCGGACGGGACCAGGTCCGGACGGATGCCCCAGGCACCGATCGCCTCGGCGGTCTTGTCGCCGACCGCGGCGATCTTCAGCCCGGAGAACGCCCGCGCGTCCAGCCCGTACTCGTCGAACTTCTCCCGGACGGCCTTCACCGCGTTGACCGACGTGAACGCGACCCACTCGTAGCGTCCCTCGACCAGGCCGCGGATCGCCTTGTCCATCTGCTGCGGGTTGCGCGGCGGCTCGACGGAGATCGTCGGTACCTCTTCCGGCATCGCGCCGTACCGGCGCAGCCGGTCCATCAGCGGGCCGGCCTGGTCCTTGGTCCGCGGGACCAGGATCCGCCAGCCGAAGAGCGGCTTGGTCTCGAACCAGGACAGCGACTCGCGCTGCTCGACCACCGCGCCGACGACGATCACGGGCTCGCCGGTGACCTTCGCGGTGCGCAGGTCGGTGACGATGGTCTCGAGCGTGCCGACCACGCTGGTCTGCGAGGTCGTCGTACCGCCGACGGTCGCTGCGACCGGAGTCGCGGCGTCGAAGCCGGCCTCGACCAGCGCAACCACCGTGTCCTTGAGCACTTCCGCGGCGTTCAGCAGAACCAGAGTCTGCTTCGGCTGCAGGCGGGTCAGGTCGAGCTTGTTCTCGGCGAGGTCGACGACGGTGACCTCGCGGTCGCCCTTCATGGTCAGCGGGATCCCGGCGTACGTCGGAACCGCGCTCACCTCGCTCACGCCCGGCACGACGTTGAACCCGATGCCGGCCTTCTTGCACGCGGCGGCCTCCTCGGCGCCGCTGGAGAAGGTGAACGGGTCGCCGCTGAGCAGCCGGACCACGTTCGCGGCGGTCTTCGCGGTCTTCACCACGAGCCGCGCGCGGGCCGCCACCCGGAGCGCCCGGCTGCCCTCGGCGCCGGAGCCGTCCACGACCTCGACGCCTGCCTTGCAGAAGCCCAGGAACGCGTCGTGTTCGGGGCCCTCGACAACGACCGCGTCGGCGTTGGCGAGCACGTCCCGGCCGGCCAGCGTCAGCAGCGCCGGGTCACCAGGACCGACGCCGACGAACGTGACATGGCCGAGCGGTTTGGTCTGCTTGACGGTACTGGTCGCGGCCTTCTGCGGTGCCGCGGTGGCGGCTGTCTTCGCGCTCACGTCTGCCTTCGCCCTCGTCGTTTTCGTGCTCGTCCTGTGGGCCGTCTTCTGGGCCTTCTTGTGGGCCGTGCTTGTGCCCTGTGCCGGTGTCATGTTCGCTCCAGCAGCTCGTTCGCCAGCCGTCTGCCGAGGCCCGCGGGGTCGTCCACGGGCCCGTTCGCGGACAGCCGCCGGACGCCGTCCTCCTGGCCGAGCGCGCCCCGCAGCCACAGCTCCGGGCCGTCCTCACCCTCGACCACCTCGGCGAGCGCGCCGACCGGAGCCGTGCACCCTGCCTCGAGCGTGGCCAGCAACTGCCGCTCCGCCGTGACCGCGGCCCGGGTGGCCGGGTCCTCCAGCGGTGCCAGCGCAGCCAGTACGTCGGTGTCGTCCGCGCGGCACTCGACGGCCAGCGCCGCCTGTCCCGGCGACGGCAGCATCTGGATCGGGTCGAGGGTCTCGGTCACCTCGTCGAGCCGCCCCAGCCGGGCCAGCCCGGCCCGGGCCAGCACCACCGCGTCGACCTTGCCGTCGGCAACCAGGCCGATCCGGGTGTCCACGTTGCCGCGGATCCCGGTGCACTCGACCCCGAGACCGAGCGCCTCGATCTGCGCCGACCGGCGCGGCGCACCGGTACCGATCACCGCGCCGCGGGGCAGCTCGCCGAGCGTCAGCCCGTCGCGGGCGACGAGTACGTCGCGCGGGTCCTCGCGGACCGGGATCGCGCCGATCACCAGCCCGTCGACCGCCGCGGTCGGGAGATCCTTCAGCGAGTGCACGGCGATGTCGATCTCGCCGGCCAGCAGCGCGTCCCGGAGCGCACTGACGTAGATGCCGGTGCCACCGATCTGCTCGACCGGAGAGACCTTGTCCACGTCGCCGGTGGTGGAGATCGGGACCAGCTCGACCTCGTGACCGTTGTCCCGGAGCGCGTCCGCGACCAGAGTGGACTGCGCGATCGCCAGCTTCGAGCGGCGCGTCCCCAGCCGGATCATGCCTGCTCACCACCCTTCGGCGTGGTGACCGCGTCGACGGCCGCCTGGTCGAGTGCGAACAGTTGCCGCAGCGCGTCGGCGTACGTCGGTCCGCCCGGATCGCCGCCGAGTTCCTTCACCCGGACGGTCGGGTTGTGCAGCACCTTGTCGACGACCCGGTGGATGGTCCGTTCGACCTCGTGCCGTTCGTGCTCGCCGAGGTCCGGCAGCCGGCGCTCGAGCCGGGCCAGTTCCTGGTCGACCAGTGAGCTCGCCATCGCGCGCAGTGCGACGACGGTCGGCGCCACCGACGCGGCCCGCCGGGTGGCCTCGAACGCTCCGGTCTCCTCGCCGACGATCCGCCGTACCTCGTCGATGTCGGCCTCGCTGCCGCCCGCCGTACCGACCAGGTCGGCGAGCGTGATCAGCGTGACGCCGGGGATCCGGGCCGCCTCCGGCGCGACGTCGCGCGGGAGGGCGACGTCGAGGACACCGAGCGGCCGGTCGCCGGCGGCGTTCCGGATCATCTCCTCGGTGATCACCACGCCGCGGGCGCCGGTGCAGGACACCAGCAGGTCGGCTTCGGTCAGCGCGTCCGGTACGTCGGCGAGCTTGATCGCCGTACCGCCGATCCGGTCGGTCAGCGCGACCGCGCGCTCGTAGTTGCGGTTGGCAACGGTCACGCTCCGCGCGCCGTTGTTCATCAGGGTCTGCGCGGCCAGCGAGGCCATCGAGCCGGCGCCGACGATCAGCGCCCGACGGCCCTCGGTACCGCCGACCGCCTCCAGCCCGGCCGAGACGACCGAACGACCGGCCGCGTCGATCCCGGTCTCGGTGCGGGCCCGCTTGCCGACCCGCAACGCGTGCTGGAACAGGGCGTTCAGGTCCGTACCGATGGTCTCGTTGTCCTGGCCGGCCCGGAGTGTCTCCTTCAGCTGGCCGAGGATCTGGCTCTCGCCGACGATCATCGAGTCCAGCCCGACCGCGACCTGGAACAGGTGCGCGACCGCGCCCTCCTCGAAGTGCACGTACAGGTGCTCGGCGAGGTCCAGCAGCGGTACGCCGGTGACGTCGGACAGGATCGCGGTGACCTCGTCCATCCCGGCGTGGAACCGGTCGACGGTCGCGTACACCTCGGTGCGGTTGCAGGTGGCAACGACCGCGGACTCCGCGACGGCGGCCGAGTTCCGGACCGACAGGCCGAGCTTGGTCGCGGCCTCCGCGTCCAGGGCGACCCGCTCGAGCACGTCGATGGCGGCGGACCGATGACTGATCCCGACTACCAGGTAGCTCATCCGCGTCCTCGCTTCGCTCCGGGCGCGGATGAGGCACGAATCGCACTGTATTGAACGATGAACTCGCTCCGCTCGTTCATGCGCCGAGGCCTCCCCCGACGCTCGGGAGATCCGTCAGGCCGTTCATCGCTGGTAGTTCGGGCACCTGGGGGAGCGCCGCCTCTCCGGACTTTCGTTGTTCGTGGTACGCCAGGATCTGAAGCTCGATCGAGAGGTCCACCTTGCGGATGTCGACGCCGTCGGGCACGGACAGCACCACGGGCGCGAAGTTCAGGATGCTGGTGACGCCGGCGGCGACCAGCCGGTCGCACACCTCCTGCGCCGGGCCGGCGGGAGTGGTGATGACCCCGATGGAGACCCGGTCGGCCTTCACGATGTCCTCGAGCTGGGCGAAGTCACGGACCTCCATGTCGCCGATCCGCTCGCCGACCAGGTTCGGGTCGGCGTCCAGCAGCGCGACGATCCGGAAACCGCGGGTGCCGAACCCGGAGTAGTTCGCCAGCGCGTGGCCGAGGTTTCCGATCCCGACGATGACGACCGCCCAGTCCTGGGTGACGCCGATCTCGCGGGCGATCTGGTAGCGCAGGTACTCGACGTCGTAGCCGACGCCACGGGTGCCGTACGACCCCAGGTAGGACAGGTCCTTGCGGAGCTTGGCCGAGTTCACACCGGCCGCGGTCGCCAGGTCCTCGCTCGACGCGGTGGCCGTACCACCGTCGGAGAGCGCGGTCAGGGCCCGCAGGTAGACCGGCAAGCGCGCGACAGTCGCCTCGGGGATGCCGCGTTCGGTTCTCGTCGGCGGGCCGGGGCGACGGCTGCTGGCACGCGTCACAATTCTCCTGGGAGCGGTTGGTTCACCGCGGTCTGACGGCCGGCGGCTCTCTTACTCTAGGAGCTTGTGAACGTGAGAACAAAATCGGCGAAAGTGACCCCTACCTCATCAGTGCCTTTCGCAGTCTGGCGGGGTCCACTCGCCAGAAGTCGTGCTGCTTGCCGTCCACGAACGTCACCGGGATCTGTTCGCCGTACTGCGTGAACAGCCGGTCATCATGCGTGATGTCGACCTCGGACCAGTCCGCGCCCGCCTCGGCACAGACCGCCCGGATGACCTCCCGGGCGTCGTCGCACAGATGACAGCCCGGCTTGCCGTACATGACAACTCTCGTACTCACAAGCCCCGCAACCGTCCCTTCGCGACCTTGCCGGTGACCGAGTGCGGCAGTTGGTCGACCACCTCGATGTCGACCGGGCTCTTGAACCGGGCCAGCCGGCCCTCCGCGTAAGCGCGGACCGTTGCGACGTCGACCGATGTGTCCGGCAACGGTACGACGAACGCCTTCACCGCCTCGCCGGTCTCCTCCGACGGGATCCCGATCACCGCGGCCTCGCGAACCCCCGGCGCCGCGACCAGTACGTCCTCGACCTCGCTCGGGAAGACGTTGAAGCCGGACACGATGATCAGCTCGCGCAGCCGGTCGACCAGGAACAGGTCGCCGTCGGCGTCCAGGAACCCGACGTCGCCGGTCCGGTACCAGCCGTCGGCGTCCGGGCCGTCGACACCGTCCGGCCAGTAGCCGGAGAACAGGTTGCCGCCGCGGATCAGGATCTCGCCGGGGTCGTCGCCCTCGACGTCCTCGCCCCGCTCGTCGGCGATCCGGAGCTCGACGTTCGGCAGCGGACGCCCGACCGACCCCGGCTTCGGCGTGGCCTCGCCGAGGGTCGTGGTGACCCCCGGGGACGCCTCGGTCAGCCCGTACCCCTGGTGGACGTGCAGGCCGGTCGCCTGCTCGAAGCGGTCCGCGAGCGTGCGGTCGAGCGTGGACGCGCCGGTGAGGACGACCTTGACCGTCTTCAGCGCGGCCCGCAGGTCCGGGCGGGTCAGCAGCGCGTTCAGGGCGGGCGGGGCGAGCGGCAGGCGCGTCACGCCGTACCGCCCGATCAGCTCGAGGGTCTGCTCGGGATCGAAGCGGCGCTCGACGACCAGCGCGGCGCCGGTCCCGACGGCCCAGCCGAGGACCGCGTTCAGGCCGAACGCGTGGAACATCGGCAGCACCCCGAGCACCACGTCGTCCGGCCCCATCCGGTCCTCGCCGAGCCCGCCGAGGTTGCGGACGTTGGCCGAAAGTGCCCGATGGGTGAGCATCGCGGCCCGCGGATCTCCACTGGTTCCGGACGTGTACAGCAGCACCGCGAGCGACTCGGGATCGATCGGCGGCGGTAACGGAACGTCACCCTGGAGCTCGTCCGGGGCCACCGTCCGGACGCCTTCGAAGTGGTCGGCAAGGACCGCGTCGGCGATCGCCAGCCGGGCTCCGGAGTGCGCCGCGACGGTCGCCAGCTCGGGCTTGGTGAGCCCGGTGTTCAGCGGTACGGCGACCAGCCCGGCGCGAAGAACGCCCAGGTAGGAGGTCACGAACTCGATGCTGTTGGCAACCAGCAGCAGCACCCGGTAGCCCGGCACCAGGCCGGCCGCGGCGAGCCCCCGCGCGGTCCGGTCGACGGCCTGGTCGAGCTCGCTCCAGGTCAGCCGCCGATCCCCGTCGACCAGTGCGGGACGATCGCCGTGACGTTGCGCTGTGTCACGAAGGAGGTCCGCGAAATTCACGTTCACCAGGCGAGTCTGTCACGGCGGGGATTCGGCCACGGACCGACCGGGTTTGCCCAGAACGGTTGCAGCAGAGCGTGACCACCGATATACAGGTGACTTCGCGAGCGAGCTTCTGCTGAACCTCACACTGCAGAAACCCGTCCGCGCGGGGACCCTCATGCGCGATGTACCAACCCCGACAGCAGGCTGCTCCGCAATTTCCGGACGCAGTCCGCTGGCGCATTCACGCAAGCTTCGGACCGGACGGAAGGCGGCACGCCCCAGCCTGTTGACAGCCCGTGCATGAGCAGTAACGTTCGGTGCTGTCCCAGAGTCACTGAGGCCATTCGCGGATGTGTCGAACGACGTGTCAGTCGAACGGGGAGACAACTTGACCACGCCGGAACCAAGCCCGGACGGGATGCGACGTGCTGAGCTCGTCGATCGCGCCCAGGCCGGGGACGTCGGTGCCTTCGGTGAGCTGTACGACGAGTACTCGCTCACCGTCTATCGCTACATCTACGCCCGGGTGTCCTCGTCGGCACTCGCCGAGGACCTGACCAGCGAGACCTTCGTCCGGGCGCTCCGGGCGCTGGACTCGTTCCGCTGGCAGGGCCGGGACTTCGGAGCCTGGCTGGTGACGATCGCCCGGAACCTGATCACCGACCACTACAAGTCCGGCCGGGTCCGGCTCGAGGTGGTCACCGACGAGATCGAGACCCACGACCGGCAGACCGAGGGCCCGGAGATCGACGTGCTGGCCGCGGCCACCGCCGAGGTACTCCGGGACGCGGTGGCCGGCCTGCCCGACGAGCAGCGCGACTGCCTGACGATGCGGTTCTTCGCCGGTTTGTCGATCGCCGAGACGGCCAAGGCGCTGGAGAAGTCCGAAGGCGCCGTCAAGCAACTGCAACTGAGGGCCGTACGGCACTTGGCGAAGGTTATCCCCAAGGACTTGAGATGAGGCGGATGACAACGAACGTCTTTCGTAACCCGTCAGGGAGTTACCTCGTTTGCCTGGTGAGGACCTGTCGGTGACCCCGACTGGCCATTGAGGAGAACGAGAACTCATGAGTGACCTACACAGGGCTCGAGCGCGCGCGGAGGCATTCGCGCACGCCGTCGATCACGGGCCCCGTCACTCCGCGCGACTGGGCGACGATCCAGAGTTGCTGGAAGCTGTGGAACTGGTCGGACGGCTGAGGACCGCCGGCGCAGTTGCACCGCGACCCGAGTTCAGTGCCGAGCTGCGGCACCGCCTGATGGAGCAGGCGGCGGCGCGGGCGGCGACCACTGGGACTCAACTGACGGTGCACACCGCACCAGACGACTCGGACGACCCGCCGGGTAGCGAGGACGTTGGCGCGTCCGTGACAGATATCCGCCGTCGCCAGAGCCGGAGGATCCGGCTGGTGGCATCGACTGCCGCGCTGGTGCTGCTGGGAGGTGGCATCGGTTCTGCCGCCGCCGCCCAGCAGGCGATGCCCGGCGACACCTTGTACGGGATGAAACGCAGCATCGAGAACGTGGCCACCAATGTGGGCGTCGGCGACGACTCCCGCGGCCGGCGCGATCTCGAACATGCCATGACCCGACTGTCCGAAGTCCAGGAGCTGGCCACCAACGGCGGCTCCGTGGGCACGATCAACGCGACCCTGGACGACTTCTCGAAGCAGGCCCGTCAGGGCGTGTCCAGACTGCTCGCGTCGTACCAGCAGAACAGCGACCAGAGCTCGATCACGGCGATCACGAGCTTCATCACCAGCGCCCGCCAGGCTCTCGGTGAGCTCGCGCCGCAACTGCCGCCCGAGTCGCTGAAGTCCGGCGTCGAGGCGCTCGCCACCATCGAGCAGCTGGCCGGCCACACCGCGGCCGCCTGCCCGAAGTGCGACGCACCGAAGCCGGCGTCCGGTGCTCCGAGCACCGGTTCGAACCATTCGAACCGCACCACCCCCGGCGCGACCCAGCCGAGCGATCCGGTGCAGGCGTCGACGAGCGCGAAGGCCTCGGCGACGATCCCGACCCCGGCCGACTCGGCGTCGCTGAATCCCACCACCGCGCCGACCAACCTGCCGAACACGACGATCGTCGAGGAGTCCGAGACTCCGCCGCCGAGCGCCCTGAAGACACCACCGAAGCCGTCGTCGTCGAACTCGCCGATTGCGACGCCCACGGTGCTGCCTTCCACGTTGACCCCGTCCGCACCGGCGTGGCCGTGGCCGTTCCCGACCACCCCGCTGATCAACCTGCCCGGCGTGCTGCAGACTCTGTTCCCACCCTGGAAGTAGGACCGGAAAAGTAGGACGCTGAGCAAGCAGCCCCGGCACAACAACCACGTGCCGGGGCTGTTGCTGTCCCTCTTGGGTCAGAAGAAGACGCTGCGGCGCTGCATGAGCAGCGTGTACAGGGTCTGCTGGATGGTCTCGCGGACCTGGTCGGTGACGTTGAAGACCAGCATCGGGTCGTCCGCGGCGCCGTCGGCGAAGTCGTCGGTACGGATCGGCTCGCCGAACTCGATCAGCCACTTCGACGGCAGCGGGATCAGCCCGAGCGGACCGAGCAGCGGGAAGAACGGTGTGACCGGGATGTACGGGACGCCGAGCAGCCGGGCCAGCGACGCGATGTTGCCGACCAGCGGATAGATCTCCTCGGCGCCGACGATCGAGCACGGCACGATCGGTACGCCGGTCCGCATCGCCGCGCTGACGAACCCGCCGCGGCCGAAGCGCTGCAGCTTGTACCGCTCGGAGAACGGCTTGCCGAGGCCCTTGAAGCCCTCCGGCCAGACCCCGACCAGGTTGCCCTGGCGGAGCAGGCGTTCGGCGTCGTCGTTGTTCGCGAGGGTGGCACCGCCCTTGCGGGACAGTTCACCGACGAACGGGGTCTGGAACACCAGGTCCGCGGCGAGCGTCCGCAGCGGGCGGCCGGTGTGGTCGGCGACCACGACCTGGGTGACGAGGCCGTCGAGCGGCATCGTGCCGGAGTGGTTCGCGACGATCAGCGCGCTGCCGTCGGCCGGGATGTTCTCGATCCCACGGACCTCGACCCGGAACCACTTCTCCACCATCGGCCGCAGCAGCGGCAGCAGGACCTGGTCGTTCAGGTCGGCGTCGTACCCGAACTCGTCGAGCTCGTACTCCCCCGTCACCCGCCGCCGCAGGAACGCCAGCCACTCCGCGACCCGCCGCTCCCCGTCCGCCCCGAACATCCCACGCACGGCCCGCTCGAGCCCGGCGAAGTCGAACGGCGGCGCGGTCGGCCGTTCCTCGGCGTATGCCGGGGACTCGACGACAGGCTCCGTCTCTTCGGGGGGATGTTTGCGGCCCTTCTTCGGGCGCGCCTTGTCGCCGGCCAGCGCGCGAGCCGCGGCTGAGGGGGTGGTCCGGCGGTTGCCGCGGCCGGGGCGGCCGCCGGAGCCGATCGGGATCACGTCGGCGTCAGCCACGGAGGGCTCCCAGGCCGGCGCTCAGCAGGCTCGAGGCGCGGCTCATCGCGCCGGTGCCGAGTGACCTGCGGAAGTCGTCGAACGCCTCCGCGGTCGTGTACTTCGGCTCGAACCCGAACTCGGTGCGCATCCGCGTCGTGTCGACACCTCGCCCGTACGTCAGGAACGTGATCTGGTCCGGCGAGAAGTCCGCCAGCCGCGCGCGCCGGACGACGGCGGCCGTACTCGACGCGGTGAACGAAGGCAGCCGCAGCGTCGGCCGGCCGAGCCGGCGGATCGCCTGGGACAGCGAGAGGACGCCGTCACCGGCCAGGTTGAACGTCCCCGGCAGGTCGTCGACCGTCGCGTGGTGGATCGCCTCGACGCCGTCGTCCTCGTGCAGGAACTGCAGGCGCGCGTCGTACCCGAAGACGGTCGGTACCACCGGCAGGCCGAAGTACCTCGTGATCGGGGAGTCGGTCTTGGGGCCGATCCAGTTCGCCATCCGGAGCGTGGAGACGCAGACGTCGGGGCGCCGCCGGGCGAAACCCCGGACGTACCCCTCGACCTCGACGGCGTCCTTGCTCAGACCGTGGTGATGGATCGCCCGCGGCGCCATCTCCTCGGTGAACATCGCCGGATCCCGCGGACCCGCGCCGTACACCGTGGTCGACGACTTCACCACCAGCTTCGCCACGCCGGGCGCCTTCTGGCACGCGGCGAGCAGCTGCATGGTGCCGATGACGTTGATCTCCTTCATCGACGACCGGCCGCCGGCGCTGCCAGGAGTGGCCACCACGCCGGTGTGTACGACCGTGTCGACATCCTCGGCGGCGATCACCTTGGCGATCACCGGGTTGCGGATGTCGGCCCGGACGAACCGGACCCGGCCGAGTTCCGCGCGCGGCGGGACCACGTCGACACCGATCACGGTGCCGATCGACGGGTCCTCGGCCAGTCTCCGGGCACAGCGAGCACCGGCGTCCCGCGAGACGCCGGTCACCATCACTACCTGTGCCACGAGCTACCCCCAGCCGGACCGGGCGCGGCCGAACAGTACCTACCGGCTACTTGCCGAGCTTGCGGCGCTGCACCCGCGTCTTCTTCAGCAGCTTGCGGTGCTTCTTCTTCGCCATACGCTTACGGCGCTTCTTGATAACGGAACCCACGTCTGACCATCCAAACTCAAAGAGAACGTCGGCAAAGCTTACCCGTAGGTCTGCGTCCCGACCTAAAGCAGGCTCCATCGGTAGACTGAGACCTTGGCTGGGGAGGCTGGATGCGGGCTCGGTACGACGGTTTGGCGGAGTGGTACGACGAGCGGTTCGGGGCCGACGCGCCGCCTCATCAGCCGGGTCTGCTCGAACTGCTCGGCACCGGTTCGGGGCCCTGTCTGGACATCGGCTGCGGTACCGGCAGGAACTTCGACAGCATCCGCGCCAGCGGCCGCTCGGTCGTCGGACTGGACTTCTCGATCGACCAGCTGCGCCGCGCCCGGATGCGCACCGACGGTCCGCTGCTGCACGGTGACGCGGCAGCCCTGCCGTTCGCCGACGGCTCCTTCGACACCGCGATCACGCTCTGGACCTCCACGGACGTGGACGACTTCGGCGCGGTCCTTCGCGAAGCAGCCCGCGTACTGCGACCCGGTGGGGTCTTCGTCACGTACGGCGTACATCCCTGCTTCAACGGTCCGCACGTCGTCTACGAGGACGACGGCCGCCGGATCGTGCACCCGACGTACCGCCAGACCGGGTGGCACACGGACATGCCGTGGTGGGCCGAGGACGGCATCCGCCGGCGGATCGGTATGTCCCACCTGACGCTGGCCGACTACCTGAATGCGGTTATCAGGTCCGGCCTGGTAGTCGAACACTTTGAGGAGCCCGCCGGCTACGACATCCCCCACGCCTTGGCGGTGCGAGCCCGAAAGCTCTAGGCGGCTTTGCGGCTGCCTGTCGGGGCGACCGGGTCAGTGAGGACGGCCAGGTGTGGGGTGGCGGTCTGCTTGGTGGTGCTCGCGTAGGCGGCGGGGGTGAAGGCGACGGCGGCCAGGCCCAGGGTCGCGATGGTGCCTACGGCAACGGTCTTGACGATTCGGATCGGCATCGGATGCCTCCTTCAGGTTGGTGATTCCATCCTGGTCGCACGGTCTGCGACGCTCCTGGAAGATTCCTGGGATCCACCTGGGAACGCCGGGTACGTTGGAGAACATGGCGAACGTCGTGTTCCTGGCAGGTCTGGTCGTGGTGCTGGCAGGGCTGACCTCTTTCGCGGCCTGGGCGCGGCGCACGGGGCGCGGGTCCGGGGTGGCCGGAGCGCTCGCGGCATACGAGGACGCGTATCGCGGGACAGCCCACCGCTCGTACCACGAGCTGCGGCTGCAGGCCGGCCGCAAGTCCGAGACCGGGTCGCCCGAGGACCTCTAGTTCAAGTAGTCAGCGACCGGGCCGAGAGTGAGTAGACCGCTGCCGGCCGCGTGTTCTGCGGCAGCCGGCGCCAACGCTTTCCGCGCTTTCCGCAACAGTTCCTCATCCCCCGCCTGCTTGGCGGCGTGGGCGGTCAGACACCACTGGGCTTCGAGAAGCAGCCCAGGAGTCGGGTGGAAGTCCGCCTCGGGCACGGGTTCGTCATGACGTACGGCGTACGCGGCCAACGCCAACGGAAGCAGGCCGTCGCTCAACCCGGGCATCCCGGCCCCGTCGAGCAGCTCGGCCGCGGCGCGGTAGGCGTCGGGAGTGTCGTCACGCAGAGCGGCGTACCAGCGGGTGAAGACCGCGACCAGTGGCAGCTCATGTCGCGCAGCCAGGGCGTCGGCGGCTGCGGCGTGTTCGTCCGCGGACGTGTGGTCGGCACGCGCACACGCCGACTGCAGGCGGATCAGGTGGCCGAGAACCTCATAGGTAAAGAGGTTGTGGCGCTGCGACAGCGTGACGAGCTCCGCGCCGATCGCGTCCCGTTCCGACGCGAGGCCTGTGCGGTAACAGGTCTGCATGAAGACACCGTTCAACGTGAACGCCAGCAGCGCGGGATCGTCGAGGCCGCGCGCGAGTTGTTCTGCCTCGAGCGCGGCCTCGCGCGGACGGGTCGCCCGGGAACCGCGGGATTCGAGCGCGATCGTGGCGAGCAGGCGGGCGCGGATACTCGGGTGGTCCTGCGTCGGCAGTACGCGTTCGGCCGCGGCCACGATCGCGGCGGCCTGCGGTTCGTCGTCGGATCGGGTCCAGATCGCGGGTACGTCGTACGCGCCGATGATCCGCGCGGTGAGGTCGGGGTCGGCGAGCTCTTCGGCTGCTCTGACCGCGGCGAGGCGGTGCCGGCGTGCGGCCTCGAGCCCACCACCGCCGGTGACCGCGAGGTTGCGGAGCAGGCCGACCGTGGACTCGATCCGCGCCCGGGTGCCGCCGACGGCCCGGTCGTACGCGGCCGCCGTCTCGGCCCACACGTTGCCGGCCGGGGCGAGATGCGTTGCCTGGTTGAGGATGTCGCGCTCCAGCCGGTTCAGCGCGGGACCGGGATCGACACCGAGTTGGTCGACGAGGGTCGTCCGGGCACGACGCAGTACGGCGAGCGCGTCGCCTTGCCGGTCGCTGCGGTACAGCGCCACTGCGAGCAGCCGCCAGGCGTCCTCGCGCCACGGGTGCTCGGTGACGTGTGCGTCGAGGTCCGGCACCGCCTCGGCCGCAAGGCCCAGCTCGAGCCGGGTCGATGCCACCCGCTCGACCGCCTGCAGCCGCAGCTCGGTCAGCCGGGAACGCTCTGCGAGCGCCCAGGGCTCGTCGGCGAACTCGGCGTACGCAGGCCCGCGCCACAACTGCAACCCGGCCAGCAGCTCGGGCAGCGCGGTGGCCTTAACGGAGGCCTCGAATTTGTAGGCGTCGACGGCGTCGGTGCGGAGCGCGTACCCGGGACCCTCGGTGACCAGTAACCGAGCGGGCTCGCGTGGCCGGCGGTCCGGCTCGATCGCCCGGCGCAGCGCCGCGACGAACGTCCGCAGCGCGCTCAACGCGCCGTCCGGCGGATCGGGCCAGAGGTCGTCGACCAGTACGTTCGCCGGCACCACCCGGCCGCGCGCGACGATCAGCCGCGCGAGCACGGCCCGGTGCCGCGGGCCCTTCAGCTCAACAGGCTCCCGGTCCCACGCCACCACCGGACCGAGTACCCCGAACTCCACCTGCCCACGGTAGCGCTCATCGAATGCTCATCGGTCGGCGCGACGCTGGGTGGCATGAAGATCGAAGGATTTGCGTACCACCGTCTGCGTGGCGTCGACGACGTCGAGCTGAACGTCGCCGTGGGCGGATCGGGCGCGCCGGTCGTGTTGCTGCACGGGTTCCCGCAGACGCACCTGATGTGGCGGCACGTGGCGCGGGACCTGGCCGCGGACCACACCGTGATCTGCCCGGATCTGCGGGGGTACGGCGAGAGCGGGAAGCCGGTGGACGGGTACTCGAAGCGGGCGATGGCGGCGGACGTGGTCGCGGTGGCGGCTGCGTTGGGGCATTCGCGGTTCGCGCTGGTCGGGCACGACCGGGGTGCGCTGGTGGCGTTCCGGGCGGGGCTCGATCATCCGGACGTCGTCACGCACCTGATGTGCCTCGACGTACTGCCGACACTGGACATGTGGGACGTGATGCACGGGACGACCGCGGCGGTCGGGTTCCACCTGTACCTGATGGCGCAGCCGCCCGGCTTGCCGGAGCGGATGATCGAGGGCGCGGCGGACGAGTTCTTCGGCTACTTCCTCGATCAGTGGGCGAACGATGCGGTGGCGATCCCGGTCGACGTCCGAGCGGAGTACCTGCAGGCGTCGCGGAACGCCGTACCGTCGATCGTCGCCGACTACCGCGCGTCGGCAACAGTCGACGTACAGCAGGACGAGGAAGACCTTGCCGCAGGCAACAAACTGCGGATGCCGGTGACGGTGATCCAACAGGACTGGGGCACAGCCCTGGGCTTCGACGCAGCCACGCTGTGGAAGACCTGGACCACCAACCTCCACCACCAGACGACAACCGCCGGCCACTTCATGGCAGAAGAGTCCCCCACCGAAATCACCACCGCGATCCGCACCCTCCTGACGCGCTGAACACCCGCACCTCCACCGAGTCGTGGATTCTGGTCGTGATCGGGAGCCGATACTCACGACTCGGCGGTGGCGGTGGTGGTCGTGAGGTACGTCGTTGAGTCGGCGAGGGTGGCCAGGGCGTGGTCGAGGGTGGTGGTGGTGAGGCGGCCGTGGCGCTTGACCGGGGTGCCGGCGACCAGGACTGTGTCTACGTTGCCGGGGTGGGCCGACGTGACGACCGTGGCCACTGGGTCGTGGAGGCCGTCGGCGAGGTTGAGGTCTGTGGTGCGGAGGAGGATCAGGTCGGCTTGGTTGCCTACGACAAGGGAGCCGACGTCGGGGAGGCCGAGGGCCTGGGCGCCGCCGTACGTTGCCAGCTGGAGGATTTCGGCGGCGGTGAAGGTCTTGTGGCCGAGGGCGAGGAGCTCGTGCATCGCGCGGAACATGTCGCCGCCGGAGGTGGTGACGACGTCGATGCCGAGGCTGATGCCGACGCCGGCCGCGCGCAACCGGCCGGCGAGCGGCCGGCCCATCTCCATCCGCGCCTCGACCGTCGGCGTGACCGAGACCGAGGCCCCGGTTTCGGCGATCACCTTCAGTTCGGCGTCGGGCAGGTTGTTGCCGTGGACGTACAACGTGTTCGCCCGCGCCAGCCCGGCGTCCCGTAGCCGCGTCACCGGATCCGGCGTGTCCGAACTGCTGCTGATGTGCACCACCACCGGCACCCCGAGCGAATCCGCCAGCTCCCAGTCCGCCCGTACCGTCTCGAACGAGGCGAACGACGGACCGATCGCCGCCACCGCCAACCCGAGCCGCTCCGACCGCCGCGCCATGATCCGCCGCATCTCCCCCGCATCCACGGCACCACCGCTCAACGGCGACGGACCGTACCCGAACACCGCCCGGATCCCGCTCCGCTCCAGCGCGTCCAGCGCCGCGTCGGCATGATCGGGCGTCCGCTGCACATGCGAGTAGTCCTGCACCGTGGTGATCCCGCCGTCCAGGCACTCCAGCGCCCCGACAAGGTTGCCCGCAGCAACATCCTCCGCGCGGAACCGCGAACCGAAGCCGGCGAGCACCCGCTCGAAGTACACCCCGAGGTCCGCGTCCACCGCGATCCCGCGCAACGCCGTCTGCCACAGATGCCGATGCGTGTCGACGAACCCGGGCAGCACGAGCCGGCCCCGCGCGTCGATCACCTCGGCGTCGGCGACCAGTTGGGCCCCGACCGCGGCGATCCGCCCGCCCTCGATCAGTACGTCGGTGTTCCGCCGGACGACCACCTCCGGGTGGGTGTCGATCACGGTCCCGCCCTTGAGCAACAGCCTCACGAACATCTCCCTCAATAGAAAGCTTTATGAAAAGCTATCATCAAAGCATTCTAGGATGTCAACCATGAACGACGATCCGGTGGACCGGCTGATCGCGTCGTGGGGCCAGGAGCTGCCGGAGGTGCTCTATCCGACCAGCGAGCTGACGAAGCGGATCCTGGTGCTGTCCGGCGTACTGAACGAGGCCACCCGGCGGGTGCTCCGCGACCTCGCGCTGACGACGGCCGAGTTCGACGTGATCGTGTCGCTGCGCCGCTCGGGTACTCCGTACCGCCAGAAGCCGTCCGACCTCAGCCGGAGCCTGCTGCTGTCGACGGGCGGTACGAGCAACGTCACGAACCAGCTGGTACGCCGGGGTCTGGTCGTACGGGAGCCTGATCCGGCCGACGGCCGTGGTACGCAGATTCGCCTGACCGACGAGGGGGTCGCGCTGGCAGAGAAGGCGGTGAAGGCGAGCGCCGCCGCCCATCACGAGCTGTGGTCCGGGCTGCCGGCCGAGGTGGTCGAGCAGGCCGCCGTGGCACTGCGGGCACTCCGGACATGACGAAGGGGCCGGTCCGTAGATCCGGCCCCTTCGGCTTCTGTGTTATCCGGCCTGGAAGAAGGCGCCCTTGAGGTAGTCGTGCACCGCGTCCTCGGAGACCCGGAACGAACGACCCACCCGCACCGCGGGCAGCTCACCGGAGTGCACCAGCCGGTACACCGTCATCTTGGACACGCGCATGGCCGTGGCGACCTCCGCCACGGTCAGAAACTTCACCTCGGCGAGCGGCTGCTCACCACCGGATTTCTTTGATGCCATTGCGCACCGCACTTCCAGCACGGATCGTGCGCCGGCTTCCCCTCCGGCACCTACGTCCGTGCATGTCACGAGAGTAGTGGCTGTTGGTACGAATGGGAAAGAGGGGGACTCGTGTGACTCAGTAGCTCGGATCAAGACCTAACAAAGGGAAGCTGGCCTCGCGGGTTGCGTGGATCGCGCGGTCGAGCCAGGTGTCGGGGTTGTAGCCGTTCGACCAGTCGACGTAGGAGGCGTCCCGGCCGTCGGTCATCCGGACCGGCGCGACCCGCCCGAACCGCAACTGCACCTCCTCGCGCCACGCGTCCGGCACCGGCGTCGCCGGGTCGATCGGGTTGCCGGCGACGATCGCCAGCAGGTGCGTCCAGGCCCGCGGGACCACGTCGATGATCGCGTACCCGCCGCCACCGGTCGCGATCCACTTCCCGCCGGTGAGCTGGTGCGCGAGGTCGTGCAGGGCGACGTACGCCGCCCGCTGCCCGTCGATCGTCTTCGTCAGGTGCGCGAGCGGATCCTCGACGTGCGAGTCGCAGCCGTGCTGCGTGACGAGCACCTGCGGCCGGAACGCCTTCACCACATCGGGTACGACGGCATGGAACGCACGCAACCAGCCCGCGTCGCCGGTCCCGGGCGGGAGGGCGACGTTCACCGCCGTACCCTCCGCGTTCGGCCCGCCCGTCTCGCCGGCGCTCCCCGTACCCGGGAAGAGCGTGGTCGGCGACTCGTGCAGGCTGACCGTCAGTACGCGCGGGTCGTTGTAGAACACGGCCTGTACGCCGTCCCCGTGGTGTACGTCCACGTCCACGTACGCGACCCGCTCGGCGCCGTGGTCGAGCAGCCACTGGATCGCGATCGCCGGGTCGTTGTACACACAGAATCCGCTGGCCTGGTTGGGCATCGCGTGGTGCAGCCCGCCGGCGATGTTCGCGGCGTGCAGTACGTCGCCCTCCCAGACCGCGCGGGCCGCCTCGACGGAGGCGCCGGCGATCCGGGCGGAGACCTCGTGCATGTGCGGGAAGCAGTACGTGTCCGACGTGCCGAGACCGTGCACCGGGTCGGACTCGTCCGGGTCCTCGCCGGCGCGCTTCACGGCCGCGACGTACTCCGGGGTGTGCACGGTCTCGAGCAGCGCGTCGTCCGCGGCCGGCGCGGGCACGATCTTGAGCTGGTCGAGCACCCCGAACTCGCGGGCGAGCTTGATCGTCAGCTCGACCCGGATCGGACTCATCGGATGCCCACGGCCGAAGTCGTACGCCGTCAACCCGTCGTCGAAGACCAGCAACGCCTCACCACTCATGCTCCTGACCTTAACGGTCAGGCTTCCGGAAGTGGCCTGCCGAAGCGGCGGCTCATCCAGTAGGCACCCCGGCGGGCGTGGAAGACGGTCATCAGGACGGCGCCGCACGCGCCCGCGAGCAGGGCAGCCCAGGGGTGCGCGCCGACATGGGCGGCCGCGAGCAGGGCGGCGGCGATCGCGAAGGCCGCGAGGCCGTCGAGGGCGTTGTTGGTGGCGGAGTTGCCGGTCAGGTTCGGGAACTCGTGTCCGGTGATTCCGGTGACGAAGTGCGGGACGCCGTTCAGCGCCATCAGCCCGGCCAGGAAGGCCAGCAGGATCGCCTGGATCATCGTCTCTCCCCTTCAGTCTACGTCTGTTGACCGAAAGCGTATCAGTCAACGGGCGTAGACTGAAGGCCGTGACCACGAGGGCGGAGCAGCGCAGGCAGACCGAGGTCCGGATCCTCACCGCGGCGCGGGAGTTGTTCGGCGAACACGGGTTCGACCGGACCACCGTGCGGATGGTCGCGACCCGGGCCGGCAGCGATCCCGGGCTGGTGATGCGGTACTTCGGCTCGAAGGAGAAGCTGTTCGCGCAGGCAGCCTCGATCCCTCCGGACGGCGCGATCGAGGGCTCGCCCGCGGAGATCGCGGAGCAGCTGATCGCGGCACTGACCGGCAAGCTGACCGAGGAACCAGCCGCCGCGCTGGCCGCACTGCGGGCCATGTTCAGTCATCCGGAGGCGGCCGAGGAGGTCCGTACGGCGATGACCGCCCAGCAGCGGCAGATCGCGGACCAACTGCCCGGGGACGACGCGCTGGTGCGGTCCGGGGTGCTCGGCGCGCTCACGCTCGGGCTGGTGATCTCCCGGCACCTGGTCAAGCTCGACGGTCTGGACGTACCCGCGGCCGAGCTGATGGCGGTCGCGGGGCCGTTGATCGAAGACCTGGTGAAGGACGAACGGGCGGCGCGGCACCCCTCCCTGGCCGCGCCAACCCGTTAGGTCCAACAGTCGATTCATCGGCGGCGGACTGCAAAGCGTTACAGGTTTTGCAAATCCAGGTCGAGAAACCGCAGAATCTGCATCTGTTCCGGTGTCGCCTGACTGCGGACAGTGAGATTCGGACTTGCGAGTACTTGACCGAGGGGCCCAAGGTTCTCCCTGTGAGGCAAATGAAACCCAACCGTCGGCAGATCTTCACGGTGGGCGCAGCCGCGGCCGCTGTGACGGCGGCCGGCTCGACCCAGACCGCATCCGCGCAGACGAGCGCGGCTGACAGCACCTCCGCGTTCGCCAGTACGTCCGCGTCCACCGGGCCGTACGGCTCCGGCGTGGCCGGGTCCTGGACGACTGCAACGCACGCGATCTCGACCGCCGCGCAGTTCCAGCACACCCGCGAGACCAACGGCGTCTATATGTTCGGCGACAGCATCTCGGTCCAGGACGGCAAGGCGCTGGCGATCCGGCTGCTGAACCGCAACGGCACCCAGCTGGCCGTCCACAACTGGTCCAGCCGCCCGACCTCCGGCGCGGTCGACGCGCTCCAGCAGATCGCGTCGACGTACGGGCTGCCGCGGCGGATCCTGATGGCCAGCGGCTCGAACGACATCTTCGACCCGCCGAAGTTCGCCGCGCAGGTCGCCCGCGCGGTCAGCATCGTCGGCCAGAACCGGACGCTGTACTGGGTCAACCTCCAGGTCGTCCGCAGGTCCGTCACCGCGCCGGTGCAGCTGGCCGACCAGCGCAACAGCTCGTGGCTGAACATGCAGCTGTACGACGCGCAGGAGAAGTACTCGAACCTGCGGATCATCCGGTGGGCCGAATGGCTGTGGGTGAAGCCGTACCGGCTGACCAACTACCTGCGCGACGGCGTCCACCCGTCGGTGCCGCTGGGCCAGGACGCGCGCAACGAACTGATCGTCCAATCGCTGCTAAGCTGATTTCGTGAACACGAACTTGCAGCTGTGGTGGGCCGCCTAGGGCGGTCCATCCCAGCGCGTGTTCGCACGCAGCCACCAAGGCCGCCTCACCGAGGCGGCCTTTTTCGTGCTCTCGGTGGGGCCATCTCACCGAAAGGGCACGATCATGACCTCGCTTTCCGGCATCACCCCGTCCGGCCGGCTGACGCTCGGCAACCACCTCGGCGCGCTGCGCCGGTTCACGGATCCGGACGGTTTCTACTTCGTCGCGAACCTGCACGCGATGACGACCAAGCACGACCCCCGAAGACTCGCCACGCTCACCCGCGAGTTCGCGACGCTGATGCTCGCGGCCGGCGTCCCCGAGGGCACGGTGTTCGTGCAGTCCGACGTACCCACGCACGCACAGCTGGCGTACCTGCTCGAGTGCACGTCGTACGTCGGTGAGCTGTCCCGGATGATCCAGTACAAGGAGAAGGGCAGGAACCGCCCGATGACGCGGGCGTCGCTGTTCACGTACCCGTGCCTGATGGCCGCGGACATCCTGCTGTACGGGGCGGAGCGGGTACCCGTCGGCGGCGACCAGGACCAGCACGTCGAACTGGCCCGGGACGTCGCGATCCGGTTCAACCGCGAGTACGGCGAGACGTTCGTCGTACCGCAGCTGAACAAGGCGGCGCTGGCGACCCGGGTGAAGGACCTGCAGAACCCGACCGCGAAGATGAGCAAGTCCGACGCCGACGACGCGGTCGGCACGATCCGGCTGCTGGACCCGGTGGACGTGATCCGCCGGCAGATCATGCGCGCGGTCACCGACTCCGAGAACGAGGTCCGCCACGACGAGGCGACCAAGCCCGGCGTGACGAACCTGCTCGACATCCTGGCCGCCTGCACGGACCGCGATCCGGTCGAGCTGGCCGCGTCGTACACGTCGTACGGCGCGCTGAAGCAGGACGTCGCGGACGCCGTACTCGCCGTCATCGAGCCGCTGCAGAAGGAGTACGCGCGGTTGGCGACCGACCCGGGTGCGATCGATCACCTGCTCGCGCAGGGCCGGGACCGGGCGCTCGACGCGAGTACGCCCCGGCTGCAGGCTGCGTACCGGGCCATGGGTTTGGCAGGATCTGCGCCATGAAGATCCGCCCAGGTATTCGTGTCGCTTCCTTCAACATCCGGAACTCCTCCGCACCCGACGGCGACAACGCATGGCCGGTCCGGCGGAAGGCGACGGTGGCGGCGATCGAGCAGCTGGACGCGGACGTGGTCGGGCTGCAGGAGGTGCTGCCCGACCAGCTCGAGTACCTGCGCTGGCGGTTCGGCAAGTACGAGATCGTCGGCGCCGGCCGGGACGACGGGATGAGTGCCGGCGAGCACTCCCCCGTCCTGGTCCGGCCCGGCGACTGGCGGATCGAGCGGTACGAGACCCGTTGGCTGTCCGACGACCCGGGGACGCCGGGCTCGATCGGCTGGGACGCCGACCTGACCCGGATCGCGACGCTGGCCTGGCTGCGGCACCGCAACGGTACGACGATCGGCGTCGTCAACACGCACTACGACCACGCCGGCGAGGTCGCGCAACTGCAGTCGTCGCGGCTGATCGCGCGCTGGATCAGCGGATCGCTGCCGTGGATCGTACTGGGCGACCTGAACGCGACCCCGGACTCGCCGCCGGTCAAGACGCTGGTCGACGCCGGGCTGCGGCTCGCCGTACCGCTGTCCGAAGGCGGCAGCTGGCACGACTTCACCGGCGCCGTCGACGGCGACCGCATCGACCACCTCCTGGTCACCCCGGAGTGGACCGTCACCGACGCGTCCGTCTCCCACCACCGCCCCGAAGGCCACCTCCCCAGCGACCACTGGCCGATCGTGGCGACCCTCTCCATGTAGGACCTGGTGCACCGGATCTTGAGCTGGTCGTGGTCGCCCAGTGCCACTTCCGTGGAGTCCTGTAGTAGAATCAGGCACAGGAGGCCCGAGAGGGAATCCGGTAAGCCAGAAGCCCCGCCAACGGCGGGGCTTCCGTGCGTCTAGGGCACCCACAGTCGCTGATGGACGATCCGGCGTTCGATATGCCCCCAGATCCGCTCGTTCGCTCGCTGCGCACGACCGTCCGACTCGGCGTGGGTTTCGCGCCGACGGTGGAGGAAGGCGATCAGATCGGCGGCCTGCAGCAGGCGGCTGGTGTGCGAGGGCACGAAATGAATGGTGTCGACAACCTGGCCGAGCGTGCTCGACAGGTAGCCGGGTGTTCCATACCTCCGATAGTCGATCAGCGCCTGTCGATGTGCATCCGCCTCGGCAACCTCGTCCGCGATGACCAGCACCCGCTCGGGAGTGTTGCGAGCGTTGTCGTTCACGCGCTCCAACCCATGCTGGAGCACCACCGAATGCGGTGCTTCGGGATAGCTGTAGCGACGCCGCAGCGCGGGAATGTCGACCCCGCACAAGAAGATCTTGACGGGATAACAGCGCATGCCCGTGCAACTCGGACGTGGGTGCGATCGCGTACGCGGTCGCCGCGTCCTGCACGACCTGTTCGAGATCGCTCGCGAGCGGGATCGCGACTTCATCTGGGCAACCGAGCGCCGCGATGTAGAAGCGTTCCTTCGTATACGACTCGTCGAGGTAGGTCAGCAGCACGCGAGGAACGTATATCCACGTGGGCGCGTGCCGCCAATTTCGCCCCGCCAGCTCAGATCTTCGCCAGTACCTCTTTGTGGAGGCGGTCCAGCGCGTCGAACCGCCGGCTGCCTTCCCCCAGGAACGCATCCGGCACCAACAACTCGTCGATTCCCGCTGCCGGGTATTGCGCCACCACATCCAGCACTTCCTGCGCGGACCCCATCACTACGTGCATGCCTCGGCTCTCGAGCCGCTGTTTGCGCTCGGCCGCCTCGGTGTCCCCCGGCACAACCACCTCCAGGAACGTCTGAGCCGAGCGCCGTACGCTCTGCGGATCCCGCCCTATCCGCACACAGTGCTGGGCAAACACCACGCCCTTCTGAGCCGCAAGATCCGGCCGCCCCCAGTGGTTCCACTCGTCCGCATACCGAGCAACGATGCCAAGGGCAACCTTTTCACCAGACGCTCCGATGAGGATCGGCAACCGGGAAGGCTTGGGCTCGCAAGGGGCGTCGTGCAACTGGTAGTACTTGCCGTCAAACGTCGTACGCTCCTGGGTGAGCAACCCGGTGATGACCTGACAAGCCTCTTCGAACCGCTTGAGCCGCGGCCCGACAGCCGGCAGCTCGATGCCGTAGACCTGGTGCTCGTTGACCTGCCACCCCGCCCCGATCCCGAGCACGAACCGCCCGCCCGCCATCTGGTCGATGGTCGCGGCGGCGTTCGCGACCACGGCCGGGTGCCGGTACGTGTTGCCGAGCACCATCGACCCGACCCGCACCCGCTCGGTCCGGGCCACGATCCCCGCGATCAACGCCAGGCATTCGTTCACCGGGACGCTGAGGTCGTCCCCGTTCTGCATGAAATGGTCGGCGATCCAGACCCCGTGCCATCCGGTGCGTTCGGCGTACTCCGCCCCTTCGAGCACAGACTGCCAGGAACGAGCCGCTGCGGGCCACAAAGAGAAGTCCATGGGGTCATCTTCTCTCTTGGGCCTCGAGGACCTTCTCGCCGTTTTCTTCGGCCCATTCGGTGAGCAGGCGGATCGGGCCCATCAGGGTGCGGCCGAGCTCGGTCAGGTCGTACTCGACGCGCGGCGGGACGCCCCCGTGGTCGGTGCGGGTGACGAGGCCGTTGGCCTGCAGCCGGCGGAGCGTCTGGGTCAGCATCTTCTTCGAGATGCCGCCGACCAGGTCGATCAGCTCCGAGTGCCGGCGCGGGTGGTCGTTCAGTCCCCACAGCACGACGACCGACCACTTGTCCGCGATCACCTCCACCGCGAGGCGCGCCGGACAGTCGGCCAGGAAGACGTCACCGGGTTCTACACCGTACACAGCGGCCAGGGTACCCAGAGGTTCCCACGGCAGTACCTAGCGTTCGGGACATGAGCACAATTCCGGACAGCGCACACCGGCTCTTCGAGGAGCCGAAGAACGTCACGATCGTCACTGTCGACCCGGACGGATCACCACAGGCCTCGCTGGTCTGGGCCGAGCGCGACGGCGACGACATCCTGATCGGCATCCAGGCGCCGCATCGCAAGACCCGCAACTTGTTCCGCGACCCGCGGGTGACGCTGGTCGTGCAGGACGACCAGGTCACCTCGCGCGGGACCACGCAGTACCTCGTGCTGCGCGGTACGGCGAAGCTCGAGGGGCCGGGGATCCGGCGCGAGTACAAGGCGCTGATGGACCGCGAGTCGCAGCGCTACCTAGGCGTACCCGAATTCCCTTTCGGTGAAGGGATCTGGGACACCGGCGTGATCGCCCGCGTCACCGTGGAGCGAGTCTCCGGCGAGGGACCGTGGGTCAGATGACCAGGTGCCAGCGGAGCATGAAGGCGCCGATGGAGAGTACGACGTAGAGCAGGACGAGGGCGGTGCCGATGCCGGGGCGCGGGCGGTGCCGGCGGACCTGGGTGGTCAGCGAGCGTTCGCGCAGTCCTTCCATCACCGCGGCGACCTCGGCGGTGCGGTCCTTCGGGATGCCGTTGATCTCGTGCTCGTCCGGGCCGCGGGTCAGTACGACGCTGTCCTCGCCGATCTCGATCTTGCCGACGTCCTGCCAGGCGAGGCTGCGGATCAGCATGCTGGTGCGCGCCTTCAGGCCGGTCGGGTACAGCTCGACCCGGTACAGCACGACGCCGCCGGCGACCCGGACCACGGACGCGCCGATGATCGTCAGCAGGCCGACCGCGAGCATGTCGCGAGCACCCATCCAGAGCCACGAGTTCAGCGCCGGCACGGCGACGAACGGCAGCAGGAACAACGCCCACGCCCACCAGGGCGCCGGGTCCAGCGGCACCCGCCACGGAAGCTGCGGCAGCTCGTGCTCCTGCTGCGCTTGGACAGGCGCGGTGGCCGGCTCGACCGAACCATTACCCATGGGCGAACTCATCCCTCGAACATGGCAGGAAACCTCGGCGGAGTTACCTTAACGCCACCTGAGCAAGAGGTGTTATTCGGCTGCGAGGTCGCGGGAGCGGTTGCGGGCGGCTTCGATGGCGGAGAGGAAGGCGGCGCGGACCTTGTGGTCCTCGAGTTCGCGGACGGCGGCGGCTGTCGTACCGCCGGGAGAGGTGACGCGTTCCCGCAGTACGGTCGGGTGTTCGCCGGTCTCGCGGAGCAGCTTGGCGGATCCGACGACGGTCTGTACGACGAGGTCGGTCGCCGTACCGCGCGGAAGACCCATGTGGACGCCGGCCTCGATCATCGCCTCGACGACGAAGAACAGGTACGCCGGACCCGATCCGGAGATCGCGGTCACCGCGTCCTGCTGCTTCTCCGGGACGCGGATCACCCGGCCGGTCGCGGCGAGCAGGCTCTCGGCCAGCTCCAGGTGACTCTCGTCGCAGTGCGCGCCGCGGGAGATCGCGGCCATCCCCTCGTCGACCAGGGCCGGCGTGTTCGGCATGACGCGGACGACGGCGACACCCTCGGGCAGTCGCGACTCGACGAAGCTGGTGCTGATACCGGCCGCGAGCGACACGACCGTCTGCGTCGGCTGCACGGCCGGGGCGATCTCCGCGAGCAGGTCGGGCATGTCCTGCGGCTTCACCACCAGAACCAGCGTGTCCGCCTGCTTCGCGGCGTCCAGGTTCGACACGACGTCGACGCCGTACCGCTCACGGAGCTCGGCGGCGCGCTCCTCCCGGCGCTCGGTGATCAGGAGGTCCTCCGGTCGCCGGCCGGCCCGAATCAGCCCGGACAGCAACGTCTCCCCCATCACACCCGCCCCGAGGACGGCCACCTTTGCACTCATGCCCACAGACTACTGACGAACTGCCCAGATCCCGGTCCCACTGCTCACCAGCCGGGACATAGGCTCTCCTCTCCCACTCCTCCGCCCCGAGAAGGAACCGCCCATGCGACTGCTGCGCGCCCTCGCCCTCCCCGCCGCCGCTCTCCTGCTGCTGATCAGCGGCCCGGCCCCAGCCACCGCCGTCGCCGATGACAGCGACACCGGAACGCTGACCAACCCGACCATGGCCACCGCGGTCGCCCCCGCGACGATGTCGGCGGCCGGCTATTCGTACACAGCGCCCGTCGACCACTGCATCCTCTACGGCTACGAGATCGGCGCCACCTGCTACCAGTGGGTCGGTGACGACCAATGGGTGATCGACGGCGACGCCAACGGCTGGGCCGCCGTCGTGCACGTACAGACCAACTACGGCAAGGACCGGTACTGCCAGGCGCTCCCGGCCGCTCAGGGCTGGGGCAAGTGCAACTACGACCACGTCGAAGGCAAGTGCGTCCGCTGGCAGATGTACGAGCTCAACGACGGCACCACGAGGAACTTCACAGGCTGGAGCGCCTGGTACGGAACGGACTACGGCTATCCGTGCTGACTACTTCTTGCTGATCAGCGAGCGCGCGAAGAACTGCAGGTTCGCCGGGCGCTCGGCCAGGCGGCGGACCAGGTAGCCGTACCAGTCCTCGCCGTACGGGATGTAGATCCGCATGGTGTGGCCGAGACCCGCGAGCCGGAGCTGCTCCTCGGGGCGGATGCCGTACAGCATCTGGTACTCGAAGGAGCCCGGCTTGCGGCCGGCGCGGTCGGCCAGCGCGCCCGCGATCGAGATCAGCCGCGGATCGTGCGAGGCGATCATCGGGTAGCCGTCGCCGTTCATCAGGACCTTCATCGCCCGTACGTACGCCTTGTCGACCTGGCGCTTCTCCTGGAACGCCACCGACTCGGGCTCCTTGTACGCGCCCTTGCAGAGCCGGACCCGGGAGCCGGCGTGCGCGAGGTCGCGGCAGTCGGCCTCGGTCCGCCGCAGGTACGCCTGCAGGACCGCGCCGGTCTCCGGGAAGTCCTGGCGCAGCTCGCGGAGGATGCCCAGCGTGGAGTCCGTGGTGGTGTGGTCCTCCATGTCGAGGGTCACCGTCGTACCGGCGTTGCGGGCCGCGTGGCAGATCGTCCGGGCGTTCTCCAGCGCGATCTTCTCGCCGTCGCCGGGCAGCGCCTGGCCGACCGCGGACAGCTTCACCGAGACCTCGGCGTTCGCGGTCAGGCCGGCCGCGGACAGCTTCTTCAGCAGGTCCAGGTACGCGTCGGCGGTGGCGGTCGCGGCGGCCAGGTCGGTGACGTCCTCACCGAGGTGGTCGAGGGTGACCCGCAGGCCGTTGCTGACCAGCTTCTCGGTGGCGAGCACGGCCTCCGGCGCGGTCTCACCGGCGACGAACCGCGCGACGATGCCGCTGGACACCGGCAGCGACGACACGGCCTTCTTGATCTGGGGGCTGCGGGACATGCCCAGCAGGACTCGCCGAAGCACTACGTGTTCCTCCTCATCAACCCACCCATTGCCAGTGGTGAATGCAGGCTACGCGCCTGAACCGGACGCTCCCTAATCGTGTGGCGGGCACCACACCAGCGTGGCCACTGGTTCGCTTCAGGATCGCTGGTCGCACCCCTGGTTGGTAGAGGATGCGGCTATGCCCATCTTCAGACGCCGCCGCCGGAACGCCGTGGAGGCCGATCCGATCGGTGCGTTCTGGTCCTGGTGGACGACCACCGGCAGCGCGGCCGTCGCGGACGCCGTCGCCCGCCGGGAACCGGGCGACGCGAACGACGAGCTGAACGAGCGGGTCGGCCGGATCCACCCGGACCTGGAATGGGAGCTCGGCCCGGGACTGCACGCCGAGCACGTGCTGATCGTCACGGCCGCCGGGAACCCGGCGCAGCGCGCGACCGCCCGCCGCTGGTTGCGCGCGGCACCGCCGTCGGACGACATCTGGGAGTACGCCGATCTGCGCCGGCCGGGGCCTGCCGTGACGATCCAGTTCGAGGGCCTCCCGCCGGTCGCGATCGACGAGTCGCTGGTGTCGATCGAGCCGGACTCCGCGTCGGTGCACGTCGGCGTCCACCATCCTTCGTTCGCGTCGCTGTCGGTGGACGTGCAGCGGCGGGTGACGTTCCTGATCTTGGACCTGGTGCTGGGCGAGGAGATGGTGGAGACCTGGGTCGGGGCGATCGACACGCTCGCGGACGTGCCCGACGACGCCGTACCGGTGATGGAACTGCTGCCGGCGGTGGCCGGGTTCGCGGCAGAACACACGCTCGAGGACGGCAGTCCGGCCTGGAAGATGCTGGAGGGTACGCGGGACGGGCAACGGGTGATCGCGACCGCCGAGTACCCGCTGCGTTCGATCCGCCGGCCGCACCTCGACACGCACGTGGCGGTGTCGATCCGGTATCCCGTCGTCCGGGACGACGGCCTGCCCGAGTCCGAGATGCTCGACGAACTCCGCGCCTTCGAGGACCACCTCACCGACCGCCTCGGCGGCTCCGGCAACCTCCTCGCGCACGAAACCTCCGGCGGCGTCCGCATCCTGCACTACTACACCGACGGCACCACCCCTGCCGACGCCCAGCTCCAGGCCGCCACCACCGGCTGGCCGCACGGCAAGGTCACCGTGACCACCACCCCGGACCCGGCCTGGCACAACGTCTCCCATCTCTCGGGCTGATCAGGGTGCAACCTGGGAGTTCGGCCTTTCCGTCTTGAGGGAGAGATGGAGAGTGGAGGCAGGATGGCGGAGCGAGACCGGGAGTTCGTCGAGTTCGTCGAACAGGCCGGCGCGGGATTGCGGCGAACAGCGTTCCTGGTGTCGGGCGACCGGCACCGGGCCGACGACATCGTCCAGGACGCGCTCTACCGGCTGTACCTGGCATGGCCGAAGGTACGGCGGGTCGGCAACCAGCTGGCGTACGCGCGCCGGATGGTCGTGAACGCGGCGTACGACGGAAACCGCCGGCCGTGGCGGCGTGAGGTGGCGACGGCCGAGGTACCGGACCGGACGGGCCTCGACGACTTCGCGCACGGGTACGCCGAACGGGACGAGGTGCTCGCGGCACTCAAGTCACTCGGACCGCGGCAGCGTGCGTGCGTCGTACTGCGCTACTACGAGGACCTGTCCGTCGAGCAGACGGCGGAACTCCTCGGCTGCTCCGAAGGCACCGTGAAGAGCCAGTCGGCGCGGGGCCTCGACACTCTCCGACGAGCCATCGACCTCCGGCGGACGGGCCGGGCGGCGCTGTGAAGGAGAACGAGATGGAAGACGTACGTGAGGTCAGCGCCGAGCTGCACAGGCTCGCCGACGACGAACCACTGCAGCCCCTGGACACGATGCAGGTCCTGGAACGCGGTCGTCGCGGCAGGCGTCGCCGCCGGCTCCTCGGCGCGGGTGGGGCAGCCGCCGGTGTGGCCGCCGTGGCTCTTGCGGTCAGCCTGGTGCCCAATCTGATCGCGGCGGACAAGCAGCCGACCGTCGCCGGGAGTGGGCAGCAGAGCGCATCGTTCGAACCTGTCCCCGGCGTACCTCGGGGTGAGGAAGCAGCCGACCAGCGGATCAAACGGGCCGAGGCCGAACGTCGCTGCGCACTGCAGAACCCACAGGAGAAGCGACCACTCCAGCCGCAGACCTACTACCGGGTCGGCGACATGACCCAGTACCAGATCAAGAGCGGCCAGCAGTACGCCGAGTGCACCGTTCCCGGAGGCGACCGGCCGACCGCGGCCACGATCGCCGCCGCGGCGGCGGACCCGTTCCCGCGGAGCACCGCGGACCAGCTCCTGAAGTGTTCGGTGCAGAGCTGGATCGACCTGACCGGCTGGCGGGTGGTGGCGTCCGCCCGATCGGACAGCCTCACCCGGTCGGAGCTCCTCGCGGTGTCGCCGTCGGGCCGGAAACTGGTCGCGTGCGGCATCTCCAAGAGCAAGACGGTGGCGCCGCGGTCTCCGGTCTCCACTGCATTCTTCACGCTGGACCGGCTCGGTTCGTCCGATCCGATCCTCGCGCCGGCCACCCAAGGCAAGCCCGCTGAGCTGTTCGTTGCCGGCGGCGGTGGCCTGGGCAGCTGCACCAACGACACCTGCTCCGGGTACAACTGGGTCGGCTGGGGCCGAGTGCCGAACGCCACGGAGGTCCGGTTGTCGATCGGCAACGGCCCGGTCACCAAGGTCCCGGTCAAGGACGGCTGGTTCGCCTTCACCTGGGAGGCCCACAACAAGTACGACATCAAGGCCCAGCCCAAGGGCGGCGCCTACGACCAGAACGGCAAGCTGATCCGCAGCTTCCCCTAAGCAGTACGGCGTTTGAGGGTGGCGGCACCAAGGCCGAGGGCAGCGAGGATGAAGGCTGCCACGACCAAGGTGTCGCCACCTGTTCCGGTGGTCAACCCGTTGCCCTTGGCAACTCCCAGGACGGCGTCCACGGCGTACGACAGGGGTAGTACGTCGCTGATCGCGTGCAGGACCGACGGCAGGTGCTCGCGCGGGACGAACAGTCCGCAGAGCAGGATCTGCGGGATCATGATGGCCGGCATCATCTGGACCGCCTGGAACTCGGTGGCCGCGAACGCGCTGGCGAACAGGCCGAGAGCCGCTCCCAGTACGCCGTCCAGGACGGCGACCACGCCCAACTGCCACGCGGAGCCCTGGATGTCCAAACCGAGCAGATAAAGGGAAATCGAGACCACGACCACGGCCTGCACGACGGCGACCAGGGCGAACGCCAGCGCGTAGCCGAGCAGGAAGTCCAGCTTCGACATCGGCATCGTGAACAACCGCGACAACGTGCCACTCGAACGTTCTCGCAGCGTCGTCACCGACGTGACGACGAACATGATGATCGACGGGAACACCGCCAGCAGCGGGCCGCCGGCCTGGTCGAACACCCTCGGGGAGTCGTGGAAGATCCACCACATCAGGCTGATGAAGAAGGCCGGCAGCAGGATCAGCATCGCCACCGTCCGGTGGTCCCGGCGGAGCTGGGCCAGCACCCTGGCCGCGATCGCGAACGTCACCCGTGGAGTCATCGCGCACCCGCTTTCCGTTCGATCAACGTGAGGAACGCCTCCTCGATGTCGGTGGTCCCGACCGCGTCGAGCAGCGCCGTGGGCGTCTCGTCGGCGAGCAGCTCACCGTCCCGCATCAGCAGCAACCGGTCGCACCGCGACGCCTCGTCCATCACGTGACTGGACACGAGCAGCGTCGACCCGGCATCCGCCAACTGATGGAACAACGCCCACAGATCCCTGCGCAGTACGGGATCCAGGCCGACCGTTGGTTCGTCCAACACCAGAAGCTCGGGACTGCCGAGCAGTGCGGCCGCGAGCGAAGCGCGCGAACGCTGACCGCCGGACAGGCTGTCCACCCGGGCGTCCGCATGCTGGGTGAGGTCGACGGCCGAGATCACCCGGTCCACCTCGGAGGCGGCGACACCGAGCACCGCGGCGAAGAACCGTACGTTCTCGAGGACCGTCAGGTCGCCGTACACACTCGGCTCCTGGGTCACGTACCCGATCCGGCCGCGGAGCTTCGGCGCACCGGCCGGCAGGCCGAGCACCGAGACGTCGCCGGTGACCCGCGCCTGCAGTCCGACGATCGCGCGGATCAGCGTGGTCTTGCCGCATCCGGACGGCCCGAGCAGACCGGTCACGGTCCCGGCGTGCAGGTCGAACCCGACCCCGTGCAGCACCTCCCGCTCGCCGCGCACCACGACCAGGTCGTGACAGCTCACCGCGTTTTTCATCATATGATGAATTTAGCGCGCAGGTCGCTGCCCCGCAATACCTTCAGACGACGGCGTATCCGGTCGCGGCGCTGAGCTCGCCGAGCCGCGGGTCGCCGTACCGCTGCCGGAGCTGCGCGAACCGCAGCACCTTGTCGGCGCCGAAGCGGGCGACCTCCGTGGCGTACGTGTCGGCCGACACGAACACCGGCGGCGTCCGTTTGCTGTGGAACTTGTCGGCGTACATCACCAGTTCCTCCTCCGGCGTCCGCGGCAGGTAGTCGTCGGCCGGGATCGGCAGCCCCTGCCGGACGACGTCCTCCCGGGTGATCCCGACGCCGGTATGACACGACGCGAACCGGCACAGCTCGACCGGGAACCCCAGCGACGCGAGCAGCTCGTGCCCGAGGATGCCGTGCCGTACGTACGCCGCCGAGTCCAGCCGGTACACCCCGATGTCGTGCAGCAACGCCCCGGCCCGGACCAGCTCCGTGTCGACGTCCAGGCCGGCGAAGAACTGCGCCGCCACCTCTGCCACCAGCTCGCAGTGCTCGTACACGACGTCGAACGCCGCCCGGCTCGGCGCATACGTGCGGTGCAGCTCGCGGATCTCGGCGTCGCGCGGGATCTCCATCAGCCGGTCAGGTGCTGCTGCAGGACCGGGGCCAACCGGTCGATCAGCGTCGCGACGTCGACCGAGGCGACCGGCTCGAGCTCGACCAGGTACCGGACGACCGCGGTCCCGACCAGCTGGGTCGCGACCATACCGACCCGCAGCTTGGCGTCCGGTACGTCGAGCATCTGCGAGACCGGCTGGACGATCAGCTGGGTGATGCCTTCGCGCATCATCCGGGCCACCTCGTCACTGCTCAGCACGCTCCGGAACAGCGCCTTCATCCGCTGCTGCCCGTCCGGCGACTCCCAGACGCCGAGGAACGTGGTCGCGATCCGGCGGCCGATCTCGTCCCGCGGCCCGTCGACGATGTGCGCGGCGATCAGCCGCGGATCCACCGGCAGTGCCAGCGCCTCGATGAACAGCTCGTCCTTGCTGTCGAAGTAGTGGTGGACGAGCGCCGCGTCGACACCGGCCTGGCGCGCGACGGCCCGCATCGAGGTGGCCGCGAACCCCTTGTCCGCAAAGGATTCCCGGGCCGCCTCGACAATCTCCCCACGCGTGTCCGGTCCACCTGGTCGGCGGCCCGGCGTACGGCGGGCAGCTGTCACGGCGTGAGCTCCGAGATCTCACCGTCCGGGGTGACCGCGAACGGCGTCCGCCGGGACTTCACGAAGTGCCGGCGGGTGAACTCCAGCGACTCCACCAGGTCGACCTCACGCTCGGAACGGCTGGTCGCCCGCCGGGTGTTGATCTCGATGATGATGTGCCCGCGGAAGTCCTGCTTGGCCAGCTCGTTCAGCAGGTCGGCGGCGCGCTGCGTCCCGCGGCCCGGGACCAGGTGCTCGTCCTTCGCGGAGCCGGTGCCGTCGGTGAGGTGTACGTGGGTGAGGCTCCTGCCCATCGTCGCGGCCAGCTCGACACAGTCCTGCTCGGCGGTGGACGCGTGCGACAGGTCGAGCGTGGTGTGCGCGTACGTCTGCTCGGTCGGGTCCCAGCTCGGCGCGTACGCCTGCAGGTCCCGCCCGGGCGCGCGCCACGGGTACATGTTCTCGACCGCCAGCGTCACGCCGGTCTCGGCCTCGAGCTTGGCGATTCCCTCGACGAACCCGCGCGCGTAGTCCCGCTGCCAGCGGAACGGCGGGTGGACGACGACCACGTCCGCGCCGAGCTCCTTGGCCGCCTCGGCGCTGCGCTCCAGCTTGCTCCACGGGTCCGTACCCCAGACGCGCTGCATGATCAGCAGCGTCGGTGCGTGGATCGCCAGTACCGGCAGCTGGTGGTAGTCGATCAGCCGCTGGATCGCGTCGATCTGGGTGCTCAGCGGATCGATCCCGATCATCACCTCGACACCGTCGTACCCGAGCCGGGCGGCCAGTTCGAAACCGCTGGCGGTGGACTCGGGGTAGACGGAGGCGGTGGACAGACCGATCTTCGCGGTCGTACGAGAGCTCATCGGGGTTGCAGTTGGTCGAGCCGAGACAGGATGACGCCCTCACGGAGCGCCCACGGGCAGACCTCGAGCGCGGGCAGGTCGAACAGGTCCATCACGGCGTCGGCGACCAGTGCACCGGCGGTCAGCTGCGCGGAGCGGCCGGCCGAGACCCCCGGCAGGGCGGCCCGCTCGGCGGCCGTCATCGTGGTCAGCTTCGGGATCCACTCGTTCAGGTCGTCGCGGTTCAGCGTGCGCGGGATGTACGGACCGTCGGCGGACGGGGCCGCGCCGGTGATCCGGGCGAGCGAACGGAACGTCTTGCTGGTGGCCACCGAACGCTGTGGCCGGCCGGCCCGCAGGACCGGACCGGCGACCGCGGCGAGCTCCATCCGGATCCGCCGGCGCAGGGCGCGTACCTGGTCCTTGTCCGGCGGGTCCGACGTCAGCGCCTCGCGGGTCAGCCGGCCGGCACCGAGCTGCACGGACTCCGCCACCGTCGGCTGCTCGTCCGACCCGGCCGCGATCTCCAGCGAGCCGCCGCCGATGTCGAACACGGCCAGCCGGCCCGACGACCAGCCGAACCAACGACGGACGGCGAGGAACGTCAGTCGCGCCTCGTCCTCGCCGCTGAGCACCTCGAGGTCCACGCCGGTCTCGGAGCGGACGCGGTCCAGCACCTTCTCACCGTTCGGCGCCTCGCGCAGCGCCGACGTGGCGAACGCGAGCACCGACTCGCAGCCCTTGTCCTCGGCCAGCTCGACGGCTTCCTTGGTGAACGCGATCAGCCCGTCCGCACCGGACTGGTCGATCTTGCCATGCTCGTCCAGGTGCTCGGCCAGCCGCAGCTCGGTCTTGTGCGAGTACGCCGGCAGCGGCGCGGCACCACGATGAGCGTCCACCACGAGCAGATGGACGGTGTTGGATCCCACGTCGAGTACGCCGAGCCGCATACCCTCACGCTACTGGACAACCGGAGTATCGGTGGCTTCCCGGTTGCGCGTAGGCTTTCCAGGTGCCTGAGGTTTCTCTCGACTTCCCCCGCGCCTGGGTCGAGTTCGTCGACCCCGACGACTCCGACCAGGTCTTCCGCTGCGACCTGACCTGGCTGACGTCCAACTGGTCCTGCATCTTCGGAGGCGGCTGCCAGGGGATCTACAAGGGCCGTCCGAACGACGGCTGCTGCACGCTCGGTGCGCACTTCTCCGACGCCGACGACGAGAAGCGTGTGAAGAAGTACGTCAAGGAGCTCTCCAAGGACGACTGGCAGTTCCGCAAGGAGGGTCGCGCGAACGGCTGGGTCGAGACCGACGACGAGGGCGAGCGCAAGACCCGGGTCTGGGACGGTGCCTGCATCTTCCTGAACCGCCCCGGGTTCGCGGGTGGCGCCGGATGCGCGCTGCACGGGCTCGCGCTCAAGCGCGGCGTGCACTTCGTCGAGACCAAGCCGGACGTCTGCTGGCAGCTGCCGATCCGGCGGACGTTCCGCGAGGTCGAGCGCCCGGACGGTACGTCGTACACCGAGGTCGGCATCGCGGAGTACGACCGTCGCGGCTGGGGCCCGGGCGGGCACGACCTCGACTGGTACTGCACCGGCAACACCGAGGCGCACATCGCCGTCGAGCCGGTGTTCGAGTCAAGCAAGGTCGAGCTGCAGACGCTGATGGGCCACAAGGCGTACGACGTACTCGCCGACCTGTGCCGCCAGCACCTGGAAGCAGCTCGCCCGCTGCTGGTGCATCCCGCCTCTAAGCAGTGATCTTGCCGGTGTCGACGAGCCAGTCGATGCCGGCCAGCGCGGCCTCGATCGCGGAGTAGCGCGGCCGGTAGCCGAGGAGCCGCTCGGCCTTCTCCATCGAGCAGTTCGGGCTGTGCAGGATGTGGTCGCGGGTCGCCGCCACGTCCTGCTCGGGCATGATGTCCGCCCACTCGTCCCACGCCAGGAAGACCAGCTGTGCTTCCTTGCCGAACCGTTGCGCGACACCTTCGGCGTACCCGCGCAGGGTCAACGCGTCACTGGCGACCGCGTGGAAGCTCTCGCCCAGCGCGGTGGCCCGGCTGGTGAGTGCGGCGACGAAGAGCTCGGCCACGTCGGCAGCGTGAACCGGGTTGAGCGTCTCCAGCCCGAAGTTCGGCAGCGAAAGCTCCCGGCCTTGGGCGAGCTTCTCGTAGACGGCCGGGTTGAAGTTGCCGGCCGGGTTGACCGGGACCCAGCCCGGGCCGCAGATGTGACCGGGGTGGACGATCGTGACCGGGAAGCCGTCGCGCCGGGCCTTGCGGAGGAGGTAGTCCTCGATCGCGGCCTTTTGGATGCCGTACTCGCCGAACGGCCGGCGGGGTGCGTGCTCGCGGGTCGGCACGGTGGCGCTCGGGCCGTGCACCCAGATCGTGCCGCAGTGCAGCAGGTGCTGGATCTTGCCGTCGAGCGCCTCGGCGAGTTGGCGGGCGCTGTCCTCGGTGAAGCAGATCAGGTCGATGACGACGTCGGGGTTCAGGTCGGCGACCCGGCGGCCGAAGGTGCCGGCGGCATCTTCGGCGTCCCGGTCGGCCTGGACGAAGGCGACCTTCGCCCAGGTCCCGTCGGAGTGGTGCGGCGACCGTTCGCCGCGGGTGAGCACCGTGACGTCGTGGCCCAGCCGGACGAGTCGCGGGACGAGATAGGTGCCGATGTGACCGGTTCCGCCGATGACGAGCGTACGCATGGGTCCGAGCCTATTCGAGTGCGCTCCGACACACCCTGGGTACGGCGACTGTCGGTGGCGGGGGTAAGAATGGCTGACATGCGTCTGGATCATCTGTCGTACGCGTGCGGACCGGACGGTTGCCGCGCGACCGTCGAGCGGCTCTCCGCGCTGCTCGGGGCCGAGTTCGTGGACGGTGGGGTGCACCCGCGGTTCGGGACGGTGAACCACATCCTCCCGCTGGAGAACGACCGCTACATCGAGGTCGTCGACGTGCTCGACCACCCGGCGTCGGACAAGGCGCCGTTCGGTCAGGCGGTCCGGGCCCGCAAGGAGCTGGGCGGCGGCTGGCTCGGCTGGGTCGTCGAGGTGACCGACATGGCGGCGATGGAGAAGCGCCTCGGCCGGCAGGCGGTGCCCGGCAACCGGCACCGGCCGGACGGGGTGAACCTGACCTGGCGGCAGATCGGCGTCAAGGGCCTGATCGCGGACCCGCAGTTGCCGTTCTTCATCCACTGGGACGACCTCGGCGAGCACCCGTCGATCGGCGGCAAGGACGTCAAGCTGACCGGTCTGGAGATCGCGGGCGACCCGACCCGGGTGACCGACTGGATCGGGCACCCCGCCGACCACCTGCTCGACGACCTCGACGTCGGCTGGGTCGGCCCCAACGGCCAGCCGGGGCTGGTGGCCGCCGTGTTCCAGACTCCGAACGGGGTTGTCCGGATCTAGTGGATGTTCTCCAGCTCGGCCAGTGAGGTTTCGAGGTGGGTGAGCATGCGCTGCAGGTGTGGGACGGTGCGGCGGCAGCCGATCAGGCCGAAGTGCAGTTGGTGGGCGTAGCTGGTGACGCTGATGTTCAGCGCCTGGCCGTTCATCACGATGCTCGCCGGGTAGAGGCCGAGCAGGCGGGAGCCGTTCCAGTACAGCGGGCTCTCCGTGGGGCCGGGGACGTTCGAGATGACGATGTTGTACGGCGGCGTCGTACGGCCGGCGACTCCGGGCAGGACCGCGCCGGGGCCGGCCACGGCGAAACCGAGCGCGCCGACGACGAGGTTCTGCAGCGGGGTGAGGTCCGAGAGCACGCTCTTCGCCTGGGCCGTCGACGCCATGATGCGGCGGATGCGCTGCTCCGGATCCGACAGGTCGGTGGCGAGGTCGGCGATCAGCGTGGCGAGCGAGTTGCCGCCGCCGGGGCCGCTGCTCGCGGTCCGCAGGTTCACCGGGACCATCGCGGTCAGCGCCTTGTCGGGGAGTGCGTTCAGGTCCAGCAGATAGTTGCGCAAGGCCCCTGAACACATCGCCAGCAGTACGTCGTTGACCGTCGCCCCGGTGATCGCCCGCACCTTCTCCAACCGCTCCATCGGCCAAGACTCCGCCGCAAACCGCCGAGCCCCCGTCACCGGCTGGTTCAACACCGTCCGAGGCGCCTGAAACGGCATCGTCGAATGAAGCAAACCCCTGAGCCCCGCCGGCGGCAACCCGGCCAGATCCGCCAGCAACCGCCCGGTCCCACCAACGGTGTGCACCGCAGACCCGAGGGCTCGCCCAGGAAGGCGGCCGATGGCCGCGAGCAACTCGGCCGGCGTAGGCGCCCCTGCACCTCCACCACCCGAGCCACCGGACGCCCACCCGCCGCCCGGTAGGGCGTAGGTGGCCGGCATGTTCGTGCGGGTGGGGTCTGTGGTGAGGGTTTGTTGCATGAGGCGGAGGGCGGTTACGCCGTCGAGGAGGGAGTGGTGGATCTTGCTGTAGACGGCGAAGCGGCGGCCTTCGACGCCTTCGATCAGGTGCATCTCCCACAGTGGGCGGTGCCGGTCCAGCAGCGTGCCGTGCAGGCGGCTGGTGAGCTCGAACAGTTCGCGGTACCGCCCGGGACGTGGCAGCGCGGACAGCCGTACGTGGTACTCGAGGTCGACGTCGTCGTCCTGCTCCCAGGACCAGTACCCGAGATCGACCGCCCGGTTCCGCACCCGCCGGGCGAACAGCGGGTTCACCTGCGGCGCGGCGAGCAGGTCGTGGTACAGCCGCGACACGAAGTCCCGCGAACTCTCCGGGAACACGTGGTCCCGGCCGGCGCCCTCCGGCAGCTCGAACAGCATCAGCCCGCCGACATGCATCGGCTGTTCCCGCGACTCCCCACCCAGGAACATCGCATCCAGCGGCCCTACAGCGGTCATGTGCGCGCCTCCGCTCCCGACCCGGCCTCTTATCCTTTGCCGGGCCCGGCCGGGTCGTCTACCCCTTCTAACAGGGCTAACGGAGATTTGTTATCCCCTCAGCTATCCAGCGGCCGGTAGTTCACCCCGAGCCTCTCGATCCGGGCGAGGTGCGGCCGGAGCCGGCCGAGGAACTCCTCGTACGACACCTTCGGCGAACCCCACGCCCGCTCGGCGAACGCGGACAGCCGCGGCAGCAGCATGTACCCGACCTGCTCGGGCCCCTCCATGTACTCGGTCCAGATCTGGCACTGCGTCCCCACGACCAGCGCCTCCTCGGCCTCCGACAGCGCCGCCGGAACCACCTCGAAGTCGTACACCTTGTCCAGCGGGATGTTCCCGCCGATCGCCAGCGGCTCGGTCGCCGGGTCGCCCTGGTAGTAGTCGAAGTACACCGACTCGCACGGCGCCATCACGACCTCGTGGCCGGCCTTCGCCGCGACCACGCCGCGCTCGGCGCTCCGCCACGCCATGATGACCGCGTCCTTCGGGCAGTCGGTCTCGACCATCTCGTCCCAGCCGACCAGCCGGCGCCCTTCCTCGGCGAGTACCTCCGCGACCTGCGCCGTGAACCACCCCTGCAGCTGCCCCGGCTCGTCCAGCCCGAGGTCGGCCTGCCGCTTCTGGGCCTCCTCCGACTCGCCCCACTGCACCGACGGACACTCGTCCCCGCCGAGGTGCACGTACGGCGAGGGGAAGACGTCCAGCACCTCCCGCAGCACGGTCTTCACGAACTCAACCGTCGCGTCGTTGACGTTCAGCACGTCCTCGCTGATCCCCCAGTACGGCCGGACGGTGAGCTGCTGGTCCGGGTGGTTCCCGAGCTCCGGGTACGCCGCGATCGCCGCCTGCATGTGCCCCGGCAGGTCGATCTCCGGTACGACGGTGATCCCGCGCTCGGCGGCGTACGCGACGATCTCGCGCAGGTCGGCCTTCGTGTAGAACCCACCGTGCCGCGTCCCGTCGTACTCGAACTCGGTCTGGCCGTGCGACATCTTCCCGACCATCGTTTGCTCGCGCCACGCGCCGACCTCGGTCAGCTTCGGGTACGCCTCGATCTCCACCCGCCAGCCCTGGTCGTCGGTGAGGTGGAAGTGCAGCACGTTCAGCCGGTGCAGGGCGAGGACGTCGATGACCTTGAGCACGAAGTCCTTCGGCATGAAGTGCCGGGCGACGTCGAGCATCATCCCGCGCCAGCCGAACCGCGGCGCGTCCGCGACGTGCGCGAGCGGTACGGCGACCTTCCCGTCCCCGGCGTCCTCGGCGGCCTCGACGAGCTGGGCGTACGTCGTCTCCGCGTGCCGCAGTGCGTCCTCGGAACCGGCCGTCAGCCGGGCCCCGTCGGTACTGATGTCGATCCGGTACTCGGCGGCGTCGAGGTTCTCGACGACGTCCCGGACGGCGTCGGCGACCGGGTCGGGTGTGATCCACCGGCCCTCGTCGACGGTGAGTTCACGCGGGGCAGGAACGATCGCGATGTCGGACATCCGGACTCCAACCGAAGCACGTACGGACTTATGTCAGGTCGATCCTATAAGCGGCTTCCCTGTCAGGTTCATGAGAGGGTTTGCTCGTGACGAGCGAGCGGCAGCGGACAACTCTCCGGGTCCTGGTGGCCGGCAACGCCCTCGGCGGCGTCGCCACCGCGAGCGGTTTCGCGGTAGCGGCCCTGCTCGCCGAAAACGTCTCCGGCTCCACCTCCCTGGCCGGCCTCGTCGCCACCTCCACCACCCTGGGCGCCGCCATCCTCGCGGTCCCCCTGGCAAGCCTCGCCAGGTCCCACGGTCGAAGGATCTCGCTGACAATCGGCTATCTGATCGCCTTCGCCGGCGCCGCACTGACCATCCTCGCCGCACAACTAGGCTCCCTCCCCCTCCTCCTAGCGGCAGGCTGCCTCTTCGGCAGCGGCTCAGCCTCGAACCTCCAGTCGCGCTACGCCGCGACAGACGCGGCCGAACCGAGCCGGATCGCCCGCTCGCTCGGCCTGGTCGTCTGGGCCACCACGATCGGCGTCATCGTCGGCCCGAACCTGACCGGCGTCGGCGGCTCGATCGGCACGTCGCTCGGCCTCCTGGCGCTGGCAGGTCCGTACGTGTTCTCCGTGGTCGCCTTCGGTCTCAGCGCCGCCACGGTCTGGCTAGGGATGCGCAGCCAGGTACGTCCGACGAAGGTGGAGCGCCAGCCGCTCGCACAGACGTTCCGCCAGGTCATCAGCATCCCCCACGCCCGCCTGGGCCTGCTGGCAATTGCTACTGCTCACGCGGTGATGGTCGGAGTCATGTCGATGACGTCCGTACATCTACGGCACCACGGTGCTTCGCTGACGATCGTCGGCTTCGTCATCAGCGGTCACGTGGCCGGCATGTACGCCCTGTCGCCGGTGACCGGCTGGCTGGCCGACCGGCTCGGCCGCATCCCGACGATCGGCATCGGCCTCGGCATCCTGGCCATCGCGATGACCCTGGCCGCGGTAGCCCCCGACGACGCCCATGCGCTGACAGGGCTCGCGCTGTTCACGCTGGGCCTCGGCTGGTCCGCCTGTCTGGTCGCGGGCTCCACCCTGCTGTCCCGCTCGGTACCCGACGAGATCCGCACCTCGGCCCAGGGCCTCTCCGACCTCACGATGGGCATCCTGGCTTCCCTTTCGGGCACAGCTGCCGGCCCGGTCCTCGCGTACCTGGGCTTCCACTGGCTGGCCGTGTTCTGCGGCATCCTGCTCGTTCCGGCGGCCCTGCTGGCCGCCACGACCAAGCAGGCAATGGCTAGGGTCTGACGGTGAGCATCGCGGACGGCGGGATTCCGAGCCCGAACATCTGGCAGCACCCGAAGGTGTACGAGCTCGAGAACCGGGCTGTCGATCCGAACGGGGTGATCGAGCCGGCGATGCGGGCGATCCGGGACTGGGCCGGCGGCAACGTGCTGGACATCGGCTGCGGTACCGGGTTCTACCTGCCGAGGTTCGCGGCGACGGCCGCTCGCGTGGTCGGTGTGGAGCCGCACGGCGGTCTCGTGGAGGCGGCGCGGCGGCGTACCCAGGCGTTGCCGAACGTCGAGGTACGGCAAGGATCGGCGCAGCGGTTGCCGGTACCGGACGCGTCGGTGGACGTGATGCACGCGCGCTGGGCGTACTTCTTCGGGCCGGGATGCGAGCCCGGACTGGCCGAGCTGGACCGGGTGATGCGCCGCGGCGGGACCGCGTTCGTGATCGACAACGACGGCACCCGGTCGACGTTCGGGCAGTGGTTCAGTACGTCGTACCCGATGATCAAGGCACCGGTCGTGGAACGGTTCTGGACCGACCGCGGCTGGCACCGGACACCGCTCGACATGGGCTGGCGGTTCGAGACCCGCGCCGATCTGGAGGCGGTGGTGCGGATCGAGTTCACCCCGAAGGACGCCAAGCGGATCCTCGCGTCGCACACCGGTGTCGAGGTCGACTACGCCGTCAACCTGTGGAGCCGCAGCTACTGAGCGACACTCTGCGGCCTGCGGGGCGACCTCCGGTACTCATAGGGTTGACGCACCATTCGACGGGGCAACTCTGGGGAGGCGCCGGCCACCAATGGACCAAGGTCTGCTGGTCGAACGCGTGCCGGGGTTGCCCGAGCGGCTCTGGGTCGGTGTAGGTGAGCAGCGTGCCGTGGTGGTGCCGCAAGCCGCGGACCGTCGGCAGCTTGCCGACATTGTGAGTGGCCTGGAGGAACCGCCACCCAAGGCGATCGTTCTCCCCGGCGGGCCGGTCCGGCTGGTTCCTGCTGAAGGCGGACTGCTCCCCCACCTCACCGTGCTCGGCAACGTCGTACACGGGCACCTCACGACGCAGTCGATCACCAAGCAGGCTGCCCGCGACCAGAGCCGGGTCCAGGCCTTCGCCTGTGGTCTCGAGGACGTGCTGGACCGCTACCCGCACGAGATCACCCCAGGCCGTCGCCGTTTGGCCGGTGTGGCTCGTGCACTCGGCGCTTATCCACGGGCGATCGTCCTGGAGGACGCGAACGGTTTGCCGACGTGGGGCTCGCTCTTGTCGATCCGCCCGAACCCCGAACTCGCCTCGGTCGCTCTGCTGCTCATTACGACCAGCACGACCCGCACGACCGGATTCGACGATGTTGAGTAGCCGCAGGACGTTCCTGGCTGCCGCAGGAACACTCTTGCTCACGGGGTGTTCCAGTGACGTGCTCGGTCTCCGTCGTGCAGTCCGTGTGGCTGTCAGTTGGAGCGGTGAGGAGCTACGCGCGTTCCACACCGTCCTGGACGATCTTGGCGCGCTGGGTTACCCGGTTGAGGTGGTTCCGCTCGGCGATGACATCTCCACTGCGTTTGGCTCGCCAGCTGCCAGGAGACCCGACGTGGTCATGCTTCCGCAGCCCGGTCTCGTCCGGCAGCACTTGAAGGAGCTCGCGCCGATACCGGACGACATCGCTCGACCCGGCCAGGCCCGGCTCTGGCGGGAGCTGCTCGTGCAGGACGGTACGACGTACGGCGTGCCGTTCAAGACCGCACACAAGTCGGCAGTCTGGTACCGCCCGTCGGTGTTCGAGAAGGTCGGCGTACAGCCACCGCAGCACTGGTCGGAGTGGCTGTCGCTGAACCGGACACTGGTACAAGCGGGCGTCACACCGCTCGCGCTCGGCGCAGGAGACGGCTGGGTACTCACCGACTTCCTGGAGAACATCCTGCTGGGCATAGCGCCGTCTGTGTACGCCGGACTCGCAACAGCGGAGCACCCGCGCCCGTCGCAACAGCCCCAGTTCGCTGCTGCCCTACGGCTGCTGGGAACGATGTGGTCGGCTCCGGGCGCTCTGGCGGGCGGCGTGAACGAGTCGCTCGTCCAGCAGTTCCCGGATGCGCTCGTTGAGGTGTTCGGGCATCGCAGAGCGGCGATGGTGCTCGCGTCCGATTTCGCCGAGCCGGTGGTGCGCTCGTTCGCGGCGGACCCCCGCGACATCGGGCTCTTCACGTTCCCGCCGATGTCGTCGGGCGCGGCGGCGCCCGTGGTCGTCGGGGGTGACGTGATGGTGCTGACCTCGCCGATCACCGACAACTCCCGCGATCTGGTCCGGCGGCTGGCCCAACCCACCGCGGTGGACCCGTGGATCAAGGAAAGCGGGTTCCTCGTCGACGGCCGCACCACCGGGTACACGCCGGAGCTCACCCGGCTCGCGGAACAGCTCGCCCTGCCTGGCAAACAGCTGCAGTTCGACCTGTCCGACCTTCTCGGTGCGCTCGGCGGCATCAACGGTCTCTGGAAGGTGCTGACCGACTTCCTGATCGCAGTGGGTGGACATGGCGCGGACGCCGTACCCGCGGCTGTCGACACCGCGATGAGCGACCTGCAGAAGCTGGAGGAGAGCTGATGGGCCTGCACACCAACGGCCTGTCGCTGGAGGTCGTCGGCCGCGAGATCACCGGGCGGCCCGTACAAGGCAAGCCGCGTCGTCCGGCCGGTCCCTATCTGCTCGGGCTGCCGGCGTTACTGCTGAGCTGCCTGCTACTGATCCCGATCGGCGTGACCGTGGTGAAGGCGTTCACCACCGGCAACCACTTCGGTCTCGGGAACTTCGCGGTGATCGGCGACCCGGCCGCACTGCATGCCGTGGGCAACAGTCTGCTGTGGGTACTGATCGCGTTCGGGACAGTCGCGGTCGGGTTCTCCCTTGCACTGTTGAGTTATCGGCTGCCCGCGGTCACGACGCTCCTGCAGCCCGCACTTGTCATACCGTTCGCGGTGTCGGTGCTGGCGTCCGGTGCGACCTTCCGGATGATCTACGACCCCACACCGGAACGCGGCACGATCACAGCGGTCTGGACGAAGCTCTTCGGCACGAGCCCGGTATGGCTGGGTCCTGGTCTGTTCTGGTTGGTCCTGATGTCCGCGTTCGGCTGGACGTGGCTCGGTTACGTCGTGTCGCTGTTCCGCGCCGGCCTGGACGCGATACCCGACGACGTGTCGCGGGCGCTCACGGCTGAAGGGGTGAAGGGCTGGAAACGCCTGCGTGCGTTGGAGATCCCGCTGCTGCGCCCGATCACCGGGGTCGTCACGTTGACGCTGGTCATCGCTGCGGTACGCGTCTTCGACCTGGTGCTGATCGTCGTACCAGGGTCCATGCAGCGGTCGGCCGACGTACTCGGGCTGAATTGGTGGCGGGCGACCACGTCCGGTGTGGACCAGGGACGTACGGCGGCGCTCGGCGTGGTGCTGTTCGCGATCGTCGCAGCGGTCGGACTGATCGGCGTACGCGGACTGCGCCGGCGACGCTGGGCGATGCCGGTGACCGTCGTACGGCAGGAACCGTCGCTCGGAAGGCCCGCGCCGAGCAGGCGAGTACGGCGGTTCGGCTGGGTGATCGGGTCGGCCGTCGCACTGGTGTGGGTGTTTCCGGCTGTAGTACTCGTCGCCACTGCGCTGCACTCGCCACGCGAGGCAGGGCTGCGTGGCTGGTGGTCTCCTTCCGGCCTGGGGTTCTCGTCGATCGCTGCGGCCGCCAACGTCGGGCTGTTCCGCGCCTTGCTCTCCACGGTGGTCATCGCGACCGCTGCCACCGCTGTACTACTGGTGATCGCTGTGCCGACGGCCTACTTGATCGCCTGGGGCGGGCTGCCTCCACGACTGGGCCGCCTGGCGATGGCCGTGCTCGTAGTACTCGCCGTGACGCCAGTGCAGATGTACGCCGCCCCGCTGCGGGACGCGATCGACGCAGCCGGGCTGGCCGGGTCACGGGTCGCACTGGCACTCGTACACGCGGCGGCCGGCCTGCCGTTCGCGGTACTGCTGCTGAGGTCGGCCTTCGCGTCCGCACCACCAGCCGTGGTCTCCGAGGCGCTGCAAGGACCAGTGCGGCAGAGCGCCGTACTCGCGACTGTGCAGCGGACGTATCGCCCTGCTCTGGTTGCTGTTGCGGTGCTGGAGTTCGCCCTGGTGTGGAACGACTTCATCGTCGGGTTCCTGATCAGCGGACCAGGTACGACGCCGCTCTCACTGGTGTTGTGGGGTGAGGCGCGGCAGTTCTCCGTGTCGAGCGGGCCGGTCGCTGCGGCGGCCGCCGTTGCGTCCGTCGTACCCGTGGTGCTCCTGCTGTCGTTCTGGCGCACGGTCGTACGCGGGCTGACCACAGGGAGCCGACCATGAGCGACGAACCCGAAGAGCCCTCGCGGACTCAGGAGTTCTCACTGGCGATCGGTGCGGTCGCATCCGGTCTGCTGACCGACCTCATGTCGCAGTTGCTCAACCAGAGCTTCGGCCAGCGCGGCATCGTCCAGTGGGTCGGCTACTCCGTCACAGCGTTGCTGGTGATCGTCTCGTTCCTGCGACTGCGCTCGCGCGCCCGGCGGGCACGCAAACGCAAGCAACAAGGAGCTACTGACCTGCATGCGGCTGCGGAAGAGGCCGAGCAGTGGATGATCGCGCTGGGCTCCACTGCAGGCGGCATGGCAGCGGCCGAATGGTTCTCGCTGAACGAGGACCGACTCCGGCAACTGCTGGCAACCGAGAAGCCGCACAACGACGAGATCGACGATTTCGCCCGCATCTGCGATGCATTGGAGGCCTGGTACGTCCGGCGCCCGGATCCGGACGCCCTCCTGCAACTCAGCGACATGCTCAGTGCCGCAGCCGAAGCGGCCGGACGCCGAAGCCTCGCGGAACTTGCAGCAACCCGCGCTGCAACGGCGTTCCGGATGTTCGGTGATCTGGAGACGGCCAGCGCCAGGCTGAGCGTCTCGGCCAACATCGCCACCAACGGCCGGACCGCGTTCGCCCTGCGGATGCGACGGCAGGTCGAGCGAGCCCTGATCAACCTGGCCGTCGCGGACCGCGCACCGGCCGGCAACGACCGCGACGAAGCAGTGCTGAACGCACGGGACCGGCTGGACGAGGCACGCCTCAGACGACCCGGACCGGACCTGGCAGCCGACGTGGCGATCTCCATCAACCAGGCGGTCGTTCACCTGTACCAGTACGACAGCCAAGGCGCTCTGGAACACCTGCGCCCCGCACACGCCCATGCGACCGCAGCAGGCGACGTCAGCGGCGAGGCCCACTCCCTGGAGCTCATCGGTGTCGCCGCATGGATGCAACGCAACCGGCACGAGGCAGTGAGCCGCTGGGCGCACGCCGCCCATCTGTACGCCGAGATCGACGAACGCGAAGGCCACGCCCGCTGCCTGCAGCACCTCGGCTCCGCGGAGGTTGTCGCCGGAAACCGCGAGGCCGCCCTGCTGCTGCTCGAACAAAGTCGGCTGCTGCGGACGGCCGGGAGCGAGATCCTCACCCGGTACCTCGACGCCGCGCAGCGGATCGCCGACGTCCCGGAGGTCGGCGAGGACCCACCGCACCGCAAGGCCGGCACCTGGCTGAAACGCGCCTTAGGACGTTTTGTCGGCGGCCTCGAATAGGTTGGGGTCCATGGCGAAGGCGGCGACTCAGACCAAGGGCAAGCCGGCGTACGCGTGCTCGGAGTGTGGCTGGACCTCGGCGCGCTGGATCGGCCGGTGCGGCGAGTGCCAGGCGTGGGGCACGGTCGCCGAGGTCGGTGCGCCGAAGGCCGCCCGGATCACCGCCGGACCGGTGTCCTCACCGGCGATGCCGATCGCCAAGGTGTCCGCGATCGAGGCCGAGTCCCGCCCGACCGGGATCGGCGAGCTGGACCGCGTGCTCGGCGGCGGTGTCGTGCCGGGCGCGGTGATCCTGCTCGCGGGTGAGCCGGGCGTCGGCAAGTCCACGCTGCTGCTGGAGGTCGCGGCGCAGTCCGCGCGCGGCGGGCAACGGACGCTGTACGTGTCCGGTGAGGAGTCGGCCGCCCAGGTGCGGCTGCGCGCCGGCCGGACGGACGCCCTGGTCGACGAGCTCTTCCTCGCGGCCGAGACCGACCTGGGCGCCGTGGTCGGTCAGGTCGACGCGGTCGAGCCGTCGTTCCTGGTGATCGACTCGGTGCAGACGATGGCGCACCCCGAGGTCGACGGTGCGCCGGGCGGCGTCACCCAGGTGCGCGAGGTGACCGGCGCGCTGGTCCGGCTGGCGAAGGAGCGGCACATCGCGGTCGTCCTGGTCGGCCACGTCACCAAGGACGGCGCGATCGCCGGGCCGCGGATGCTCGAGCACCTGGTCGACGTCGTACTGGCGTTCGACGGCGACCGGCACTCCGGGTTCCGGATGGTGCGCGCGACCAAGAACCGGTTCGGCCCGTCCGACGAGGTCGGCTGCTTCGACATGGTCGACACCGGGATCGTCGAGGTCACCGACCCGACCGGTCTGTTCGTCTCCGAGCACGCCGAGCCGGTCGCGGGTACGTGCGTGACCGTGATGATGGAGGGCCGCCGGCCGCTGCTCGCCGAAGTACAGGCCCTGGTCGGCCCGTCGGCCGCCCCACAGCCCCGCCGTACGACGTCCGGGCTGGAGTCGTCGCGGGTCGCGATGGTGCTCGCCGTACTGGGCAACCGGGCCGGGCTGAAACTGACCGACCAGGAGGTGTACGTGGCGACGGTCGGCGGCGTGAAGATCACCGAACCGGTCGCGGACCTCTCGGTGGCGATCGCGGTCGCGTCCTCGGTGATGGACAAACCGATCCATCCCGGCCTGGTCGCGATCGGCGAGGTCGGCCTGGCCGGCGAGGTGCGCCGCGTCGGCGGCCTGGAGAAACGGCTCGCGGAGGCGGCCCGGCTCGGGTTCACCAAGGCGATCATCCCGGCCGACGTCCCGAACCGCAGCCGCGAGGCGAAGCCGATGGACATCCAGAAGAAGTACGGCCTGCGCACCTTCGCCGCCCCCGACCTCCGTTCCGCCCTCAGCGCCGCCGGCTTGGCGTAACGCCCTGTGTTCCCTGCCACAGGTGTGAGACGGGGGATCAACAGCGAGTGGTTCGGGAACGTACGCTGGGGGCGCCCCCACGCCGACCACCCCCGCAGGAGCAGGCAGATGACCGGATCAAGAGTTGTCGCGCTCGGCCACTACCAGCCGGAGCGGGTGCTCACCAACGACGAGCTCGCCACCATGGTGGAGACCAACGACGAGTGGATCCAGAGCCGGGTCGGCATCCGGGAGCGCCGGATCGCGGCCCCGGACGAGGCATGCGACGAGATGGCCTGGCGGGCCGCCGACAAGGCGATCGCGAACGCCGGCCTGGACGTCACCGAGATCGACTACGTGATCGTCGCCACCTGCACCGCGATCGACCGCTCACCGAACATCGCCGCCCGGGTGGCCGCCCGGCTCGGCCTCGGCAACCCGGCCGCGATCGACCTGAACACCGCCTGCTCCGGTTTCGCGTACGCGCTGGCGACCGCGGACCAGGCGATCCGCGCCGGTGCCGCCACCAAGGCGATCGTGATCGGCGTCGAGAAGCTCAGCGACTGGACGGACTGGACCGACCGCACCACCTGCGTACTGATCGGCGACGGCGCCGGCGCGGCCGTCCTGGTCGCCGACGACGACACCACCGGTGTCGGCCCGGTGGTCTGGGGTTCGGTGCCGGAGATGTCCGACGCGGTCCGGATCGAGGGTCGCGAGGGCCCGTTCCAGCAGGAGGGCCTGAGCGTCTTCCGGTGGGCCACCACACAGCTGCCGGAGATCGCCCAGCAGGTCTGCGCGAAGGCCGGCCTGAAGCCCGAGGAGCTCGGCGGCGTCGTCCTGCACCAGGCGAACCTGCGGATCATCGAGCCGCTCGCCAAGCGCCTCGGCGCGGTCAACGCGGTGGTCGCCAAGGACGTTGTCGAGTCCGGCAACACCTCGGCCGCGAGCATCCCGATCGCACTGTCGAAGCTGGTCGAGAAGCGCGAGATCCCGAGCGGCGCGCCGGTACTGCTGTTCGGATTCGGCGGCGGTCTGTCGTACGCCGGTCAGGTCATCCGCTGCCCCTGACGCGGCAGGCGTCCTAGGTCGCCGAGCGCGAAACAGGTACTGCACGGTCCGGATGCACGGGCGGGTGCACGCGCACCTGCATACGTGCAGCGGAACGCACCCGCCGGACCCGGCAGGGCGGCGGATATCCGCACACCGGCCCGCTGGGAACCGCATAGACTCAGGTTCCGTGGCGGCGAACACGGACAAGAACAACACCGGCGCCCGGCTGCGGGCGACGCTGGCAGCGGTGGCTCCCGGTACGGAACTACGCGAAGGACTGGAACGGATCCTGCGGGGCCGGACCGGCGCACTGATCGTGCTCGGGCACGACAAGGCCGTGGACGCGATCTCCACCGGCGGCTTCGAGATCGACGTCGAGTTCACCGCGACCGGACTGCGGGAACTCAGCAAGATGGACGGCGCGATCGTCCTCGACCGGGATGCCACCCGGCTGATCCGCGCCGCCGTGCACCTGATGCCGGACCCGGCGATCGCGACCCAGGAGACCGGCACCCGGCACCGCACCGCCGACCGCGTGCACCGGCAGACCGGGTTCCCGGTGATCTCGGTGTCGCAGTCGATGCACATCATCGCGCTGTACGTCGACGACCAGCGCTACGTCCTGGAGGACTCCGGCGCGATCCTGTCCCGCGCCAACCAGGCCCTCGCGACCCTCGAGCGGTACAAGCTCCGGCTCGACGAGGTGTCCGGCACCCTGTCCGCGCTGGAGATCGAGGACCTGGTCACGGTCCGGGACGTCGCCGCGGTCGCGCAGCGGCTGGAGATGGTCCGCCGGATCGCGACCGAGATCGACGGGTACGTCGTCGAGCTCGGCACCGACGGCCGGCTGCTCACCCTGCAGCTGAACGAACTCGTCGCGGGCGTCGCCGGCGAACGCGAACTGGTCGTCCGCGACTACCTCCCGCCGGCCACCGGGAAGCGCGCCAAGACCGCCGACGACGTGCTGCTCGAGCTCGACGCGGTCAGCGCCACCGACCTGCTCGACATCGGCCAGGTCGCCCGCGCCCTGCAGATCGGCGGCGCCGAACAGCTCGACGCGGCGGTCACCCCGCGCGGCTACCGGCTGCTGGCCAAGGTGCCGCGGCTCCCGGGGGCCGTGATCGACCGGCTGATCGACCACTTCGGCCACCTGCAGAAGTTGCTCGCGGCAAGCATCGACGACCTGCAGACGGTCGAGGGCGTCGGCGAGAACCGCGCCCGCACGGTCCGCGAGGGCCTGTCCCGGCTGGCCGAGTCCAGCATCCTGGAACGCTACGTCTAGCCACTGAGAGTCACCCGACGCCTCCGGTTCGTGAAAGAACCGGGGGCGTCTTGCATTCCTGCCTACCCTGGCGAATACTCCACATGGAACATTCCGCTTGGAGGATCATGGCTGAACTCACTCCGCTGGCGATGTCGGTGCTGGCGTTGCTGAACGAGCGGCCGATGCACGCGTACGAGATGTACCAACTGCTGCTGAGCCGCCACAACAACCGGATCGTCAAGGTCCGGCCCGGCTCGCTCTACCACACGGTCGAGCGACTGGCCGGGCAGACCTACGTCCGCGCGATCGGCACCGAGCGGGCCGGGAACCGCCCGGAGCGGACGACGTACGAGATCACCCCCGAAGGAAGCGCTGCGCTGACCGACCGGGTGGAGCGCGGGCTGGAGAGCTTCGCCTACGAGTACCCGGTGTTCCCGGTGGTACTGAGCGAGGCGCACAACCTGGAGGCCGACGACGCCGTACTGCGGCTGCGCCGGCGGGTCGGGGAACTGGACGACTGGCTGGCCGACGTGGACGAGGCGATCGGCCTCGCGCGGGGGGCCGGCGTACCCGAGCGGTACTGGATGGCCGCGGACTACGTCCGGGGCCAGGTCGCGGCCGAACGCGACTGGATCGCTGCCACCGTCGAACGTATCGAGAGCAAGGACTTGGAATGGCTATCCCTCAGGACTCCCAGCAAGACCACGTGAGGCCGTGGCCCGCGCTCTGGGCGCTCGTCGTCGGCTTCTTCATGATCCTGGTCGACTCGACCATCGTCTCGGTCGCCACCCCGGCGATCCTCAGCGACCTCAAGACCGATGTCGGCAACGTCATCTGGGTGACCAGCGCGTACCTGCTCGCGTACGCCGTGCCGCTGCTGGTGACCGGACGGCTCGGTGACCGGATCGGGCCGAAGAAGGTCTACCTGACCGGCCTGGCACTGTTCACGCTCGCGTCGGTGTGGTGCGGGCTGACCACGTCGATCGGGATGCTGATCGTGGCCCGGGTGTTCCAGGGCCTCGGCGCCTCGATGATGACGCCGCAGACGATGGCCGTCATCACCAGGATCTTCCCGCCCGACCAGCGCGGCCGGGCGATGAGCCTGTGGGGCGCGACCGCCGGCGTCGCGACCCTGGTCGGCCCGATCCTCGGCGGCGTGCTGGTCGACGGTCTCGGCTGGCAGTGGATCTTCTTCATCAACGCGCCGGTCGGCGTGGTCGGCTTCGTGCTGGCGATGCGGCTGGTGCCGGACCTGCCGACGCACGAGCACAAGTTCGACATCCTCGGTGTGGTGCTGAGCTCGATCGGTCTGTTCTGCCTGGTGTTCGGCATCCAGGAAGGACAGAAGTACGACTGGGGCAAGATCAGCGGACCGATCTCGGTCTGGTCGCTGATCATCGCCGGCCTGGTCGTGATCGCGATCTTCGTCGGCTGGCAGTCCCGCAACCGCGGCGAGCCGCTGCTGCCGCTCGGACTGTTCAAGGACCGCAACTTCTCGCTGGCCAACACCGCGATCACCTCGGTCGGCTTCGCGATCACCGCGATGACGTTCCCGCTGATGCTGTACGCGCAGGCCGTCCGCGGGCTCTCGCCGACCAAGTCGGCGTTGCTGCTGGTGCCGATGGCGGTGATCACCGGTGCGTTGTCGCCGTTCGTCGGCCGGCTCACCGACCGGGCGCATCCGCGCTACCTGGCCGGCTTCGGACTGGCGTGCTGCTCGGTCGCGCTGTTCTGGCTCAGCCAGGTGATCGAGCCCGACGTGCCGATCTGGAAGCTGCTGCTGCCGATCGCGTTGCTGGGCGTGGCCAACGGCTTCATGTGGGCGCCGATCGGCAGTACCGCGACCCGCAACCTGCCGCTGCACCAGGCCGGGGCCGGTGCGGGCGTCTACAACACGACCCGGCAGATCGGCGCGGTCCTCGGCAGTGCGGGAATCGCCGTCCTGATGGAGTCGCGGCTGGCGCACAACCTGCCGGCCGCTCCCGGCGGAGGGTCGGCGGGCGAGGGCGCGTTCAGCGGCAAGCTGCCGCAGTTCCTGCACCAGGGCTTCAGCGACTCGATGGCACAGGCACTGATCCTGCCGGCGGCAGTACTCCTGGTCGGCCTGCTGGCGGCGCTGCTGTTCGCCAAGCCGGTGCGCGCGCAGGACAAGCCGTCAGACGACCTGGAAAGCCTGCGCGGCTGACAGCCGGCCGTTGTACTCGGCCTTGACGACATAGGTTCCAGGCTTGGCGACCGGTTGACCCGGCAGACAGCCAGGCCTGGAACGATGTCCGTTCCACGGTACGGTCACCGCCGACTGCTTGCCCTTGGCAACGACGAGGGTGGCGTTCTGGACCGCACTCTCGCACTGCGTGGTGCTCCAGATCAGGTCCGTACCGGACGTCACCGTGACGGTCAGCTTGTCGGACCCGATCGACGCCTTGCAGCCGTCGCCGGTCGGGACGAACTGGACGACGAAGTTCAGGACCGAGCCGGAGACGATCTTCCGGTTCGCCGGCAGCGCGTTGACGTTCAGGTCGGACGCCTTGCACGGCAGGTCCGTCGGCGGCGTGGTCTTCGTCTTGGTCGGAGTCGGCGTCGTCGTCGGCTTCTTGGTCCCCGCGGTAGTTGCCGTCGGCGTCGTTGTCGGAGTCGTCGAGGCCGGGGGCGCGGTGGCCGGGTCCTGCTGCGGATCCGACGCGGAGGCCTTCCCGGCGTCGCCGCCGCCACCGAACAGGCTCGAGAAGACGATCACCAGCACCACCACGATCGCGAGCACCAGCCCCCGCCGGAACCAGTACACGCTGGCAGGCAGGTGCCCGACCGGACGGAGCAGGCTGCTCATGGAGCGCACTCTAATATCGGCACTGTGCTGGACCACTCAGGCTCGCCGTCAGCTCTCCACTACCCAGTCCTGACCTGGTACGACGTCAACAAGCGCGTGCTGCCGTGGCGCGAGCCGGGTGCCGGCGCGTGGGCCGTGATGGTCAGCGAGTTCATGCTGCAGCAGACACCGGTCAACCGGGTGCTCCCGGCGTACCAGCGCTGGTTGGAGCGGTGGCCTACTCCGGCAGACCTGGCCGCAGAGGCTCCAGGTGAGGCTGTGCGGGCCTGGGACCGGCTCGGGTACCCCAGGCGCGCCCTACGGCTGCACGCGGCCGCTCAGGCGATCGTGGAGCGTCACGGTGGCGAAGTGCCGGACGACCACGCCGCCCTGCTCGCACTGCCCGGCGTCGGGACGTACACGGCGGCTGCGATTGCGTCGTTCGCGTTCGGTCAACGGCACGCGGTCGTCGACACGAACGTACGGCGGGTCCTCGCCCGCTCGCTGACCGGTGTCGCGCAACCGAGCATCTCCCCCACCGCCGCCGACCAACGGCTCGCCGTCAGCGCGTTGCCCGACGACGAGTCCACCGCCGCGCGCTGGGCGGTCGCTTCGATGGAACTCGGTGCCCTCGTCTGCACCGCCCGCACACCACACTGCGCCGACTGCCCGATCCAGTCGCGGTGCGCTTGGGTCCTGGCCGGAAGTCCGCCGTACGACGGCCCGCCGCGCAAGGGGCAGACGTACGAAGGTACGGATCGTCAAGCCCGGGGCCGCCTCCTGGCAGTACTCCGCAACGCCAGTGCGCCCGTGCCCAAACAAGCCCTCGACGCCTGCTGGCCGGATGCCGTACAGCGCGAACGCGCCCTGGACGGATTGGTTGCCGACGGCCTCGTCGAGCCGCTGGCCCACAGCAACTATCGGTTGCCGACATGAAGAAGCCGGCCCAAGAGACTCTCGGGCCGGCTTCTCAAGGGTGTTTCAGTTCTTCTTGCTGCCGGTGGTGGCGTCCGCGTCGTCGTCGGCCAGCAGGTCGAGCGGCATCGCGGGCTGGCCGGACAACGTCGCCAGCATCTGGCGGACGTTGGTCAGCTGCGCGTTGATGCTGTCCCGGCGCTGCGTCGCGGCCGCGAGCTCCCGCTCGGACTCGGCGCGGATCCGCTCGGACTTGTCCTTCGCGGCGGCGACGATCTCCTGGGCCTGCCGGTTCGCGTCGGCCAGCTGCTGCTGGGACAGCCGCTCGGCCTCGGACCGGGACCGGTCGGCCTCTCGCTGCACCTGAGCAGCGCGGTCGGTGACGGCGGCCAGCTGCTGCTCGGCCAGCGCGGTACGGGCGGCGAACTCCTGCTCGACCTTGCCCCGGCGCTCGGCCAGGGTGGTCTCGAAGGCGGCCGCGGCCTGGGCGGACTTGGCCCGCTCCTGCTCGTACAGCGCCTGGGCCTCGCTGCGCCGCGCGGTGGCGTCGCGCTCGGCCTCGTCACGCATGTCGTCGGCCTGGGTCCGGGCCTCTTCGAGGATCCGGGCGGCCTCGGCGTCGACCTCGCTCTTCCAGTCCAGCGAGTACTGCTCGGCTTCCTTGCGGACCTTCTTCGCGTGCGCCTCGCCGTCGGCGACGATCGCCTCCGCGTCGGTGCGGGCGCGGGTCACCAGGTCACGGGCCTCGTCGTCGGCCAGCGACAGGATCTTCGCCACCCGCTCACCGAACTCGGTGAACGTCGGGGCGCGGTCCTTGGAGTCCTCCTGGGCGGAGATGACGGCCGCCTCCGCAGCGTCCGTGCGGGACTGCAGCTCCTGGACGTGCCGCTGCAGCTGCTCGGACTGCTGCTGCAACGCGGTCAGGGAGGTGGTCAGCTCACGGATGTGCTGGTCCACCTGGGCAGGCTCGTAGCCACGCAGAACGGTACGGAACGGGGTTGGGCTTTCACTGCTCATGTTTTCCGATGCTCACTTCGATGGGTGGGTGGATCACACATTGTCACTGACAAGGATCTGACTGTCACGTCCTCATCCTGATTCCCCCGTGGAACCCTCACTGGAAGACATTCCACCACCTGGGCGGAACCCCGGTACAGCGAGTGCCTCGATCACACCCGAAAGCTGGGTGAGCTCCTTGGTGATCTCATCACGGCGCTGGTTCAATGCCGCGACCCTCGCCTCGGCGTCGGCGAGAAGTTTTCGGGCCTGCGCGCGCAGGTCGTCGGCGTGCTCGCGGGCCTGTGCCTCGAGCTGCTGCGCCTCGGCGCGGGACTTGCGGATCAGTTCGTGCGACTGGCGCTGCGCCTCGGACAGGTCGTTGGCGGCGCGTTCCCGCAGTACCTGCGTACTCGCCTCGGCCTCGGCCTCGCGCCGGTTCGCGCGCTCGATGATCTCGCGGGCGTCCTCGGCGGCGGTGGTCTTCAGCCGGTCGGCGCGCAGCTGGGCCTGGCTGGTGACCTTCTCGGCCTCGCGCTTGGCGGCCTCGAGGGTCGCCTCGGCCTGCTCGCCGGCCGAGTACAGCGTGGTCTCGGCCAGCTGGGTGAGCTCGGCGTTCTCCTTGGCGATCGCGTCCTGGGTCTGCTTCAGCCGGCTGGTCGAACGGCCGACCACGCGGCGCAGGTGCGCCCGCTTCTGCTTCAGGTACGCCGCCGCGTCGGCCACGGCCTGGTCGCGGATCGACTGCGCCTCGGCCTCGGCCGCGCTGATCAGGCCGTCAACGGTCTGCTTGCTCCACTGCGTCTGCTGCTCGGCCTCGGCCAGTGCCGCCTCGGCCGCCTGGTTCGCCTCTTCGACGATCCGCTGCGCCTCGGCGGACGCCGTCCGGCGGTCCGCCTCGATCGAGTCCACCACCAGCTTGGCCTGGGCGCGGGCGTCGGCCATCAGCCGCTCGTTGCCGGCCTCGGTCTCGGCCTTGCGTTCGGCGATCTCCGCGAGCGCCTCGTTGCGGAGCTTGTCGATCTCCAGCGAGATCGCGGCCAGCTTGGCGCGCTCGGTCTCCTCGAGTTCGGCGGTACGGCGTTCCAGCTCGGTGCGGTTCTCGCCGCGCAGCCGTTCGATCTCGGCATGCGCCTCGGCGATCTGCACGCGGGCCTTCTCCCGGGCACCCTCGACCTCGCGCTCGACGGCGGCCCGCAGCTCGCTCGCCTCGGCCTCGGCGCGGGCGATCAGGTCGGCTTCGTTGCGGACGGCGGCCTGCGACACCAACGCGGCCTGTTCACCGGCGTCCGCGACCAGCTGCTGCGCTTCCCGGCCGGCCCGGTCGACGGCCGTCTGCGCCGACTCGCGGGCCAGCCGCGCGTCCTCGAGCAGTTCGTCCGCCTCGTCCTTCACCCGCTGCGCTTCGACCTCCGCGGCGGCGACCCGCCGATCGGCCGCGGCCTGCGACTCGGCCCGCAACCGCTCGGCCGCCGCCTCGCTCTCGGCCTTCAGCTTCGCGGCCGCCGCTTCACTGTCCGCCGTCACCTTCGCGGCCGCGGCCTCGCTCTCGGCCTTCAGCTGGGCGGCCGCCGCTTCCGCGTCGTCCCGGAGCTTGGCCACCTCCTCCGCGACGGCCTCCCGGAGCGCCGCGGCGGCGGACTCGGACTGGGTCCGCAGCCGCTCCGCGACGACCGCGGCGTCGCTACGCACCTGATCCGCCCTCGCGGTCGACTCGGCCGTCAGCTGCTCAGCCGCCGCGTCAGCCTCCCGCCGCACCCGCTCGGCCTCCGCCGTCGACTCGGCCGTCAGTTGCTCGGCCGCGGCGGCAGCCTCGCGCCGGACCCGGTCCGCCTCCGACGTCGACTCCGCACGCAGCCGGTCGGCGTACTCCTCGGCCTCCGCGCGGACCCGTGCGGCCTCGGCGGTCGACTGCGCCCGGAGCCCGTCGGCGTACTCGTCGGCCTCCGCGCGGACTCGTTCGGCATCGGCGGTCGATCGGGCGCGGAGCGCGTCCGCGTACTCGTCGGCCTCATCGCGGACTCGGGCGGCATCGGTCTCGGACTCGGTGCGGAGTTGTTCGGCGGCCCGTTCGGCGTCGTTCAGGACCCGTTGGGCCGCCGTCATCGCGTCCGAGCGGAGCTTCTTCGCGGCGGCGTCGGCCTCGGCCTTCAGGCGCTCGTTCGCGGCCCGGACCCGGCTCGCCTCGTCGCGGGCGAGGTCGTTCTCGTGCTCGGCCTGCTCGCGGAGCGTGTCCGCGATCCGCTGTGCCCGCTCGAGGACTCCACCCGCCTGCCGCACGCCAAAGGAACCGGTGTCGGCGACCGGTTCCTGGGTCAGCGGCAGACGCGGAGCGTCCATGCGACGAGATGATTCCATTCCCGGCCCCCTTTCCGACAGTCCGGGTCCGAACAGCGTGCTCACAGGGTTACAACGCGGTAGACAGGCGGTAGGTAACTGCTTCATCAGCAGTCGCGCGATCTTCCCATCGAAACCTCGGTGCGCGCGAGTCGCATCGGCATCGGAATGATCACGCTCCGCAGGACGATACGACCAATCAGTAGCCTCCGCGCAAATCCCGCGTGTCATCCCGGTACGCCGCGCCGCCCCGCAGTACTCCCCACCCACCCCACCCTCAATCCGGCCTGTACCACACCCGCCCCTCGCCGGCTCGTGCACAAAGCACCCGTCACCTCCGCCGAGTCGTGAAAAACGGCTGCTCCAGACGACCGATTTCCACGACTCGCCAACCACCCCCAGAAACATCCACCACGACTCAGCGAGCCGAGGCGATCAGGGCTGGAGGGGCCGGACCCGACGCCCGGGCCGGGGCGAGGCCCGGGGCGGGGCGAGAGCCGGGGGCGCGGCGAGAGCCGGGGGCGCGGCGAGAGCCGGGGGCGCGGCGAGGGCCGGAGTGGTGGAGGGCAAGCCAACGAGGAGCTGGGCCGCCGGACGAGGTGCGGACGGGATGGGGTGCGCGTACGAGACGCCCGCACCGGGTGGGTGGTGGGTGGACGTGCGAGACGCTCGGGCGGATGGGCCGCCCGAGCGTCTTGTGGGGTGTTCGGTTGGGGTTACGAGTCCTGGACGCCGGTGGTGCCGCCGCCGGTGGTGAGGTCGGTCAGCTCCAGGTCGGAGGTGGTCGACTTCTGGTTACCGGTGAAGGTGAAGTACTCGGTCAGGCCGTCGGCGTTGACCGTACCTTCGGGTGCCGCGTCGACCAGGACGATCTGGCCGGGGCGCAGGTCCCCGAACAGGATCTTCTCGGCCAGCACGTCCTCCACGTCGCGCTGCAGCGCGCGGCGCAGTGGCCGGGCACCCAGGACCGGGTCGAAGCCACGCTTGGCGACCAGTTCCTTCGCGGCGGGCGTGAGCTCGATGCCCATGTCCTTGTCCTTCAGCCGCTGCTCGATCTGGGCGACCATCAGGTCCACGATCTGGACGATGTCCGCCATCGTGTGCTGGTGGAAGACCACGATCTCGTCGACACGGTTCAGGAACTCCGGACGGAAGTGCTGCTTGAGCTCCTCCGTCACCTTGGCCTTCATCTTCTCGTACGACGAGGTGGTGTCGTTGGCCTGCGAGAAGCCCAGGGAGACCGCCTTCGCGATGTCCTTGGTGCCGAGGTTCGTGGTCATGATGATCACGGTGTTCTTGAAGTCGACCACGCGGCCCTGGGCGTCGGTCAGCCGGCCTTCGTCCAGGATCTGCAGCAGCGAGTTGAAGATGTCCGGGTGGGCCTTCTCCACCTCGTCGAACAGCACCACGCTGAACGGCTTGCGGCGCACCTTCTCGGTCAGCTGGCCACCCTCTTCGTAGCCGACGTACCCAGGAGGCGAACCGAACAGCCGGGAGGCCGTGTGCTTCTCCGAGTACTCCGACATGTCGAGGCTGATCAGTGCGTTCTCGTCACCGAACAGGAACTCGGTCAGCGCCTTCGACAGCTCGGTCTTACCGACACCGGACGGGCCGGCGAAGATGAACGAGCCGCTCGGGCGGCGCGGGTCCTTCAAGCCGGCGCGGGTGCGCCGGATCGAGCGGGACAGTGCCTTGACCGCGTCGGTCTGGCCGATGTAGCGCTTGGCCAGCTCCTTCTCCATGTCCAGCAGCCGCGAGGACTCCTCCTCGGTCAGCTTGAAGACGGGGATGCCGGTCGCGGTGCTGAGCACCTCGGCGATCAGCTCCTCGTCCACCTCGGCGACGACGTCCATGTCGCCGGCCTTCCACTGCTTCTCCCGCTCGGACTTGGCGTTGATCAGCTTCTTCTCGTCGTCCCGCAGCCGGGCGGCGCGCTCGAAGTCCTGCGCGTCGATCGCCGACTCCTTCTCCCGGCGGACGGTCGCGATCTTCTCGTCGAACTCGCGCAGGTCCGGCGGCGCGGTCATCCGGCGGATCCGGAGCCGGGCACCGGCCTCGTCGATCAGGTCGATCGCCTTGTCCGGCAGGAACCGGTCGGAGATGTACCGGTCGGCCATCTGCGCGGCGTTCACCAGCGCGGCGTCGGTGATCGTCACCCGGTGGTGCGCCTCGTACCGGTCGCGGAGGCCCTTGAGGATCTCGATCGTGTGCGCGATCGAGGGCTCGGCCACCTGGATCGGCTGGAACCGGCGCTCCAGCGCGGCGTCCTTCTCGACGTACTTGCGGTACTCGTCGAGGGTGGTGGCGCCGATCGTCTGCAGTTCGCCGCGGGCCAGCATCGGCTTCAGGATGCTTGCCGCGTCGATCGCGCCCTCGGCCGCGCCGGCGCCGACGAGGGTGTGGATCTCGTCGATGAACAGCACGATGTCGCCGCGGGTGCGGATCTCCTTGAGCACCTTCTTCAGGCGTTCCTCGAAATCGCCGCGGTAGCGCGAACCGGCCACCAGGGCGCCCAGGTCGAGGGAGTAGATCTGCTTGTCCTTCAGCGTCTCCGGGACGTCACCACGGACGATCTGCTGGGCCAGACCTTCCACGATGGCGGTCTTGCCGACGCCCGGCTCACCGATCAGGACAGGGTTGTTCTTGGTCCGCCGGGACAGCACCTGCATGACCCGCTCGATCTCGGTCTCCCGGCCGATCACCGGGTCGAGCTTCGCCTCGCGGGCGGACTGGGTGTAGTTCCGGCCGAACTGGTCGAGCACCAGGGAGCTGCTCGGGGCATCACCCTGGGTCCCGGCGCCGGTGGTCTGGGTCTCCTTGCCCTGGTACCCGGACAGCAGCTGGATGACCTGCTGCCGGACCTTGTTCAGGTCCGCTCCGAGCTTGACCAGGACCTGCGCGGCGACACCCTCACCCTCGCGGATGAGGCCGAGCAGGATGTGCTCGGTGCCGATGTAGTTGTGGCCCAACTGCAGGGCCTCACGCAGGGAGAGCTCCAGCACCTTCTTGGCGCGGGGGGTGAACGGGATGTGCCCGCTCGGTGCCTGCTGTCCCTGGCCGATGATCTCCTCGACCTGGGAACGAACGGCCTCGAGCGAGATACCCAGGCTCTCGAGAGCCTTGGCGGCGACACCCTCACCCTCGTGGATCAGGCCGAGCAGGATGTGCTCGGTCCCGATGTAGTTGTGGCTGAGCATCCTGGCCTCTTCCTGAGCCAGGACGACTACCCGACGGGCGCGGTCCGTAAATCGTTCAAACATCGCCAAAGCGCTCCTTGCCTCAGAGGAGTCGGACGTGCCGTGTTGGCCGACCCCCGTACCTGCATGCTAGTCCCCGGCACCGACAGGCTCGCTCTCGGCGAACACCCGATCACGCTTCCGACGGCCACCCGGGCGGCATCACAAGGGAACAACCGACCTGGTCCCCAGCGTGTTCCCGCCTGCCCGGCTCGCAACAGCATGTTCGCCACCAGCGAATTCCCCGGACTACCTGTCCGGTCAGTGATCACGCCCGACACGCCCGGATCCCACTCTGTGGAACAACCGGAATGCGGACGGTCCCGGCGCCCTCGATGAGGGGCCGGGACCGGCGGCTGCTGGGAATTACTTGGCTTCGTTGTACGCCGCGCGCACCTCGGCGGAGATCCGGCCGCGCTCGCTCACGTCGTACCCGTTCTCCTTGGCCCAGGCCCGGATGTCCGCGGAGTCCGACGCCGAACGGCCGCCACGGCCGCGGGACCGGCCCGCCGCACCACGCCGGCCGGCCACCCGGCGGCCGGAGCCGACATATGCGGCCAGGGCGTCGCGCAGCTTGGCGGCATTCTTCTTGGACAGGTCGATCTCGTACGTCGTTCCGTCCAGCCCGAAAGTGACGGTCTCGTCGGCCTTACCGCCGTCGAGATCGTCCTCGAGAACCACCTGCACCCTTTGCGCCATCGATGACAACCTTTCCGCGCCGAATTGTTTGCACCTGATTTGTACCGCACAAACCGGGCCCGTGTCATTCATCAACACTGCGCAGCGGTCGTGACCAAGAGTATTCACGGCTTGTGAAACCGGCTGGACCGGAATCAATTCGACCCTGAATTGGCCGGTCCGAGCCGTTGTGCTATGCAACTATCAGGAATCACTCAGGGCGCAGCAACGGGAACAGAATCGTCTCCCGGATACCGACGCCGGTGAGCAACATCACCAACCGGTCCAGGCCCATCCCCATGCCACCGGCCGGCGGCATGCCGAATTCCATCGCGCGGAGGAAGTCCTCGTCCAGCTCCATCGCTTCCGGATCGCCGGCGGCGGCCTGTGCCGACTGCGCCTCCAGCCGATCGCGCTGGATCACCGGGTCGTTCAGCTCCGAGTACGCGACCCCGAGCTCGACGCCGTTGAAGAACAGGTCCCAGGCCTCGACCAGTCCGGGAATTTCCCGGTGCGGCTTCGCCAGCGGCCGGGCCGACTCCGGATAGTCGCGGACAAAGGTGGGCTGGATCAGCGTGTGCTCGGCCAGCTTCTCGAACAAGTCGACGGCGATCTCGCCGGCATTCCGTCCGGGCTGCAGCTCGACCCCGTGCTGTTCTGCCAACTTCAGCAGCGTGGCCAGGTCGGTGGTCACGTCGACGGTCTCGCCGACCGCTTCGGAGAGCAGCCCGAAAAGCGTCGCGTGCCGGAACGGCTGCTCGATGTCGATGAGCTGCCCGTCGCGTCCGGTGATCGACGTACGGCCGATCGCGCGGCCCGCGTTCCGGATCAGCTCCTGGATCAGCTCGGCCATCGTGTCGTAATCGCCGTACGCCTGATACGCCTCGATCATCGAGAATTCCGCCGAGTGGGTCGAGTCCAGCCCCTCGTTGCGGAACGTACGGCCGATCTCGTACACCCGGTCGACGCCGCCGATCATCGCCCGCTTCAGGTCCAGCTCGAGCGCGATCCGGAGCTTCATCTCCTGGTCGAACGCGTTCAGGTGCGTCGAGAACGGCCGGGCCGCGGCGCCGCCGTTGGTCAGCTGCAGCACCGGTGTCTCGACCTCGACGAAGCCGTGCTCGTCGTACGTCGCGCGCAGCGCCTTCAGTACGGCTGCCTTCGCGCGGACCATCTCCCGGGCCTCCGGGCGGACGATCAGGTCGACGTACCGCATCCGGACGCGGGCCTCTTCGCTGAGCGGCTTGTGCTCGTTCGGCAGCGGGCGGAGCGTCTTCGCGGCCATCTGCCACGCGGTCGCCTGCACCGACAGCTCACCGCGCCGGCTGGTGATCACCTCGCCCTGCACGGCCAGCAGGTCGCCGATGTCGACGAGCTGCTTGAACCGGGCCAGCTCCTCCTCGCCGAGGTCGGCCAGCGACAGCATCACCTGGAGCTCGGTCCCGTCGCCCTCGCGGAGCCGGACGAAGCAGAGCTTGCCGGTGTTGCGCAGGAAGATCACCCGACCGGCCACCGAGACCTGCTCGCCGGTCCGGGTGTCCGGCTCCAGCTCCTGCGCGTCGTACTTGTCCCGCAGGTCCTTCAGCAGGTGCGTCCGGCCGACCGAGATCGGGTACGCCGGTACTCCTTCCGCCAGCAGGCGGTCACGCTTCTCCCGGCGGACCCGCATCTGCTCGGGCAGGTCGTCCTGCCCGCTGTCGGGGTTCACCGGGTCCACGTGTGCGTCAGTCATGCCTCAAGGCTAATGAAGGACCGCCTCCAGCTCCGAATCCTTTGTCCGTACGACGAGGACGCCGGCGACCGTGGCGGCCACCGCACAGGCGATACCGCAGGTCACGAAGGTGCCGCGCGGACCGAGCAGCGTGCCTGCCGCACCACCGAGGAGCAGGGCGAGAACACTGAACGTACGGACTGTGCCGTTCAGAGCGGCGATGACGCGGCCGCGGACCGCTTCGGCCGCCCGGGTCACCACCAGCGAACTGGTTGCGGCGTTGAGCATTCCGCTGCCGACGCCGATGGTGGTCGCGGCGATCATCAGCGTGACGATGTTTCCGGCGAGGCCCATCAACACGCACGAACCACCGATTGCCGCCATCCCTGCTATGACAGCTCGGGACCGTGCTTGGTCGGTGTGTAGGCGAGCAGTGAAGGCGGAGCCGGCGATGGCGCCCAGGCCGGTTGCCGCGCCGGCGGCGCCATAGAGGGCCGGGCCGAGGCCTAGTTCGCCGGTGATCAGGTAGACCTCCACTACGTTGACCGCCTCGCCCACGACGACGAACAGCCAGAGGGCCGGGACCAGGATGCGCAGCAGGTTGTCGCCGAAGATCGCGCGCAGTCCGGCCAGCACGCCGCCCTTCGCCGTGTCGCTGCCCGGCTCGGGCCGGCGCCGGGTGCGGACCAACCGCGCGACGAAGACCAGTACCAAGAAGGTGGAAGCGTCGACCAGCAGTGCGCCGCGGCTGCCGACCGAGCCGACCAGGACGCCGCCCGCGGCCGACCCGGCCAGCGTCGCGACGCCGATCAGCGCCTGACTCGTACCGGTCGTGCGACCGACCAGTTCCTCGCCGACGATCCGCGGGATCAGCGCACCCCACGCCGGACCGCCCACCGCCTGGCCGAGCTGCAGTACGCAGACCAGCGCCAGCGTCGGGACCAGGTCGTGCACGAACGCGACCCCGGCGCCCGCGGCCACCTGGAGCAACCCCGACCAGACCAGCACGGTCCGCGAGTCGTACCCGTCCACGATCCGTCCCGCGAACGGGATCATCGCGACCGTCGGTACGGCGAACGCGAGCAGCAGCGCGGTGACCGCGGCCGGGCCGTGGCCGTCGGAGACCCGCAGCATCAGCGCGATCATCGCGATCGCGTCGCCGGTGTACGACAGGGCGCGAGCCGGCAGGACCAGCCGGATGTCGCGGTGCGACCAGATCGAAGTCTGAAGTGATTGCTTCATAGTTGTGAAGTAAACACTTCAGACTTGACGGCGTCAAGCGGTTCGCTACGCTGATCTCGTGGGTACGAAGAAACGGCTGGTGATCACTGATCCGCGGGCGATCCGCGCGCTCGCGCACCCGGCCCGGCAGCGGGTCATCGACGAGCTGTTCAACGGCAAGGTGCTGACCGCGACCGAATGCGCCGAGCTGGTCGGCCTGACGCCGTCCGCGATGAGCTACCACCTCCGGGCGCTGGAGAAGTGGGGCATCCTCGAACGCGCCGACGAGTCCGCCGACGGCCGCGAACGCCCCTGGAAGGCGCCCGCCCGCAGCCTGGTGATCTCGTCGCAGTCCACCGGCGCGGGCCGGGCCGCCGGCCAGGCGATGATCCGCAGTACGACGGACGCGGTCATCAACGGGTTCGCGGAGATCGATGCGGACGACCCGTGGGACGATGTCAGCTCGTTGAGCCGGTCGCGCCTGTGGCTGACCTACGACGAGGCGAAGGAGCTCGGCAAGGAGCTGACCGAGCTGATCAACCGGTTCGAGAAGAAGCGGGCGTCGAAGGGGCCGCGACCGGGGTCACGGCAGGTCAGCACCCTGATCGCGATCGTGCCCGGCCCGGAGCAGAGCTGAACCGTTAGCTGCTTGGGGGCGTATCTCGGAGTACCTTCGAAGTAGAGGTACTTCGCATGCAGTCGTGGATCCTGTGGATGATCGTCGCCGCCGTCCTCGGCACGGCCGAGTTGATGACAGCGACCTTCGACCTGCTCCTGCTCGCCGTCGCGGCGCTGGCCGCGGCCGGGATCGGCGCGACCGGGCTCGGGATCGGCTTCCAGGTGGTCGCGTTCGCGACCACCGCGGCAGCCATGATCACGCTGGTCCGCCCGGTCGCCCGCCGGCACCTGACCGGGCACCCGGGGATCCGGACCGGCGTGGCCGCGCTGGTCGGCCGGGAGGCCGTCGTCCTCGCGGCCTGTGACCGCGACGCCGGCCGGGTCCGGATCGGCGGCGAGGAGTGGAGTGCCAGGTCCTACGACCCCGACCTGCACATCCCCGCGGGCACCCGGGTCGACGTCTTCGCCATCGAGGGGGCTACCGCCCTCGTCCATCCCCAGGAGGAGCCATGGCCGAACTGATCATCGGGATCGTCGTCGCGCTGCTCGCGGTCGTACTGGTACTGCGGACCGTGCGGATCGTCCCGCAGGCCCGGGCCAGCAACGTCGAGCGCCTCGGCCGGTACCTGCGCACGCTGGAACCAGGCCTGAACGTGGTGATCCCGTTCGTCGACCGGCCGCGGCAGCTGATCGACCTGCGCGAACAGGTGGTGTCGTTCGAGCCGCGCTCGGTGATCACCGAGGACAACCTGGTGGTCGACATCGACACGGTGCTGTACTTCCAGGTCACCGATCCGCGCGCGGCGGCGTACGAGATCGCGAACTACATCCAGGCGATCGAGCAGCTGACCGTGACCACGCTGCGGAACGTGATCGGCTCGCTGGACCTGGAGAAGACGCTGACGTCGCGCGAACACATCAACTCGACGCTGCGCGGTGTCCTGGACGAGGCGTCCGGCAAGTGGGGCATCCGGGTGAACCGGGTCGAGCTGAAGGCGATCGAGCCACCGATCTCGATCAAGGAGTCGATGGAGAAGCAGATGCGCGCCGAGCGGGAGAAGCGCGCCACGATCCTGACCGCCGAGGGCCAGCGGCAGTCCAAGATCCTGACCGCGGAGGGCGAGCGGCAGGCCGCGATCCTGCGCGCCGAGGGCCAGGCGAAGGCGATCGACACGGTCTTCGACGCGATCCACCGCAACGACCCAGACCCGAAGCTGCTCGCGTACCAGTACCTGCAGATGCTGCCGGAACTGGCCAAGGGCCCGGGCAACACGTTCTGGGTGATCCCGTCCGAAGTCACCACCGCACTGCAGAACGTCACCAAGGCGTTCACCGGCGAGACCCCGAAAGTTCCGGCCGAGGTTCCCGTCGAGATTCCGTCAGGAAACGGGCACAACCCTGAAATCTCACCCAGATAGTTGCCCCGGCACCTAATCGGTTGGCTCCCGATGTCACTATGGGTGCATGGGGGAACCTCTGCTGCTCGCGCAGGCCATCGCCATCCCGACCGGTGTCGCCGTGCTGGCGTACCTCGTGGTCGGCCTCGTCATCGGGGTCGAGAGCATGGGCGTACCGCTGCCCGGTGAGACCACGCTGATCGCGGCCGCGCTGCTCGCGTCGCAGCACCACCTGAAGATCGAGTTCGTGATCCTGGCGGCCGCGCTGGGCGCGATCGTCGGCGACTCGATCGGGTACTTCATCGGCCGGAAGGCGGGCCGCAGCCTGTTCGAGCGGCTCGGCCGGCGGTTCCACCACTTCTCCGAGGACCGGATCGTCCGGGCGGAGAAGTACTTCCACAAGTACGGCGTCTGGACGGTGTTCTTCGGCCGGTTCGTCGCGCTGCTGCGGATCTTCGCGGGCCCGATGGCCGGCATGCTGCGGATGCACTACCCGCGGTTCCTGGCCGCGAACGCCGCCGGCGGGATCGCCTGGGCGACCACGATCGGCGTGGTCGCGTACAAGATCGGCGACAACGCGGACAAGATCTTCGGCCGGGTCTCGGTCGGCGCGCTGATCGCGATCGCGGTGGTCGCCGTCGGGCTGTACGTCCTCCACAAGGTCCGCAAGCGCCGCCGCGAACAGGTCGAGAGCACCGCGCCGGGCTCCGTCGAGTCAGCGGACGTGTAGCTGCAACCCCGGCGTGGTGATCCCGTCCATCGGACGGCCGAACATCATCGCGCCCGGCACCACGATGCGGTAGACGAAGTCACCCGGCTGCGCGGCCTTGAACGCGAGCGCCGCCCGCCCGGCACGCATTGCCAGCGCCTTCGAGTCCATCCACCGCCGGGTCTGCCGGTTCCAGGCCTGCAGCATCACGGTGGTGTTCAGCCCCGGCGCGACCGCCACCGACACGGTCACCGTCGAACCCTTCTTCACGGCCGTGTCGCCGCCGGTGAACCCGGCCGACGCGATCCGCACCACGCTCTTCGTGTACGCCGGCCTGCTGGTCGACGTACCGGTGAACATCCCGCCCTTGGTGTTGACCGGAACGATGATCTTGTACGGCCGGCTGCCCGCCGTCGGTACGGCGATGTCGTAGTACCCGCCCGCGGTCGTCGCGCCGCGCGCCGCCGGGGTCCAGCGGGCGTCCGGCGTGACCTGCGTCAGTACGACGACCGGTACGCCGGCCGGGGTGGCCCGCCGGCTCGTACACGGCGCGTCGAGGTCGCAGTCGACCTGGTGCAGGATGACCCGGCCGCGGGCCCGGATCGGCACGCTGAACTGCGCCTTCGGCGGAACGGTGCCGCTGATCGAACTGGTCAGCCCGAGCACCTCGCCACCGGCGCGGGCGCTCCACTCGTTCTGCGTACGCAGCTGGAAGATGTACGGCGGCTTGATGCTCTTGACGACCTGCCGGTTCGAGGTGGTCGCCGGTCCGATCGCCTTCAGCATCTCCCCCGGGCGGCCGATCATCGGCACGTACTTCTGGGTCTTCTTGCCCTTCACGTCCAGCGGGTCGTTCGGCGTGAAGTCCTGCGGCGCGACCGGGACGGACCACCTGATCAGTACGCCGCGGCCCTGCTGGGCGACGGTGGCCGCGCTCGGCCGGACCGGGCCGTCGGTGTCGAACACCGGCGACTTGGAGGGCTTGCTGGTGACGCCGCCCTGCGACGTACCGGTCTCGACCACGATCTTGTAGTTGCCGTCCGGCGGGAACTCCGAGGTCGGGATCTGCCACTTGTTCGGCGCGCTCGCCGGCAGGTACTTCACGTACGACGGGCTCTCGCTGAGCACGCCCTCGATCGTGATCCGGTTCGGCTGGCCGCTGTCCTTCCAGGTGACCAGTACCGCGCCGCCCTGGGGTGCCCAGGCGACGCCGACGTCGGTGGGCGCCGGATCGGAGGCACAGGCGGTCAGGCAGGTGACCCCCGCCAGTACCGCCAGGGCGCCGGCAACCGTACGCCGCACTCCGACCACCTCCGTGCCTCACGACTGAACCGGGTGAACCATACCCAGTGACAGGTACCCACCCGGCACGACCGTTGCCGGATCGGTATCGCGGTTCTAACGTGAGAGCAGCCACAGAGGGGGGATACCGCGATGGCTTTCATCAGCACGCCCGAAAATCCCGGGATGTTCGACGCGAACCGGGCGCCGGCCGGGCACGTGCCCAACTTCGTCCGTACGTTCGCTGCGCGACCCGCCGTGTACGAAGCGTGGAAACAGCTGAACGGCGCGATCAAGGAGTCGATGGACCTGCGCCGCTACGAACTCGCCACGCTGGCCGCGGCGACCGCGCTGAAGTCCAGCTACTGCAGCCTCGCGCACGGCCAGGTGCTGGCCGACAAGTTCTACACGTCCGAGGAGGTCGCGGCGCTGGTCGAGGAGCCGCCTAACGACCCGGTGGACCGCGCCGTGATGGCGTTCGCGCGCAAGGTCGCGCTCGGCGCGGACGCGGTCACGCAGGCCGACGTCGACGCGTTGAAGGCGGTCGGGCTCACGGATACCGACGTACTCGACGTCGCCCTGGCCGCGGCGGCGCGGGCGTTCTTCTCCAAGACCCTCGACGCCACCGGCACCCAGCCGGACTCAGCCTTCAACGGCCTCCCCGACTCGCTCCGTACGGCACTCACAGTCGGCCGCCCGATCCACTCGGGCTGATTGGCCGGCTGTCAGTTGCCAACAGCATCTAAGTGGTCGAGTCGGCCGAAGCGGCGGCTGGTGCGCCGGCTGCTCGTCGCGCGGCCATGCTCGCGACCGCGGCCAGCGCGAACGCGTTCAGGCCGTGCAGCAGCCCGACAACCGGGGCGCTGTACGCGACGGCCGCGAGCAGGAACTGCAGGACGAGCACTCCGAAGACGTACAGCGCCCACCTGATTCCGCGGTCGACGTGCGCGAAGAACGACACGATCAGCAACGCCAGCGCGAGGATCGGAATGACGCCCGAGCCGAACACGCTGTGCAGGGTCCGACCGAGGTTCTCGTCGGTGTTCTTGTCGATCACCGCGCCGCCGTTCATGTCCTTCAGCGCCGTGAACCACGCGAGCGCGATGAACATCGCCTGCAGCACCACACCGACCGCAACAGAAATCGCCAGTACCCGATAAGCAGCTCTCATGGTCTCCCCCACCTCGGCTGCCTTCATGGTGATCCAGATCACCTCAAGCACACAAGAGCTTTCTAGCCGAAGTTGCGGGTGTACGCCTGGTAGAGGCCGCGCAGCGGTAGTAGCGGTTCGTCGCGGACGGGGGTGGTGAGCTGGCCGGTGAGGAGCGGGGCGAGGGCGCCGGTGAGGACGACCGGGAGGTCGTCGGTCAGGGACTGCTCGGTCCGGATCCGGGCGACCAGTCCGTCCACCAGCGCCGCGAAGCCGTGGATCGCACCGGACTGGAGCGCCTCGACGGTGTTCTTCGCGACCACCGATCGTGGCCGGACCAGCTCGACCCGGCGCAGTTGCGCGGCTGCCTCGCCGAGCGCGTCGGTCGCCGTTTCGATGCCGGGGGCAATCACCCCGCCGATGAACGCGCCGGCCGGGTTGACCACGTCGATGGTGATCGCGGTACCCACATCCACCACCAGGCAGGGCGCGCCGTACAGCGTGACCGCGGCGAGCGCGTTCGCGATCCGGTCCGTACCGACCTCGCGCGGGTTGTCCACCAGCACCGGCAGCCCGGTCTTCACACCCGGCTCGACGACCACGCTCGGGACGTCCTGGTAGTACCTGGAGACGACGGCCCGCAGCTCGTGCAGGACATGCGGTACGGCGGAGCACACCGCGATCCCGCTCACCGGAGCCTCGCCGGTGAGCAGACCCTGGAGCAGTACGGCCCACTCGTCGGCCGTACGACGGGGATCGGTCCCGACCCACCAGTGCCGCTTGACCGTACCCTCGAACACCAGGCCGACCAGCGTCCTGGTGTTCTCGACGGCAACGGCCAGCAGCATCAGGGCTCCCGAAGATCCAGACCGATGTCGAGGACCGGTGCGGAGTGTGTCAGCGCACCGACCGCGAGGAAGTCGACGCCGGTCTCGGCGACGGCCCGTGCACCCTCGAGCGTCAGCCCGCCGGAGGCCTCGAGCCGGGCGCGACCGGCCACCTTCTCGACGGCTTCGCGCAGCTGCGGGACGTCCATGTTGTCGAGCAGGATCAGCTCGGCGCCGGACTCGACCGCGATCAGCGCGTCGTCGACCGAGTCCACCTCGACCTCGATCGACAGGTCCGGGAACGCCTTGCGCACCAGGCGGAACGCCTCCGCGACACCACCGGCCGCGACCACGTGGTTGTCCTTGATCAGTGCCGCGTCGGACAGGCCCATCCGATGGTTCTTCCCACCACCGCAGCGGACCGCGTACTTCTCCAGCGAACGGAGCAGCGGCATCGTCTTGCGGGTGTCGCGGATGATCGCACCGGTGCCCTCGACCGCGTCCACCCAGCGCCGGGTCAGCGTAGCGACTCCACTCAGGTGACAGAGCAGGTTGAGCGTGGTGCGCTCGGCGGTCAGCAGCTGCCGGGTCTTGCCACGCACCGTCATCAGTACGTCGCCCTTGTGCACGGACGCGCCGTCGCGGACCGAGTACTCGATCTCGATCTCGTCGGGTGCGGCGACCTGACGGAGCACCAGCTCGGCGATCTCCAGGCCGGCCACCACGCCGTCGGCGCGGGCCACCAGCTCGGCGACCGACACCTGGTCCGGGTCGACGGTGGCCGTGGTGGTCACGTCGACGCCGCCGGCCAGGTCCTCCTCGATGGTCGCCCGCACCAGGTCACCGACCCACTGCCGGTCGACTGTCTCATCCATGCCGGTCATTCTCCTCGGGATTCACGCGGAACAAACGTGGGCTGCGGCACAGCGTGCGCGTCGAGCGTGACGTCCAGGCTGCCGAACCACAGCAGATCATCGCGGTCCGGGTGGTCCTCGCGCCAGTGCGCGCCGCGGCTTTCCTCCCGGGCGGTCGCGGCCGCGATCAGCGCGGAGGCGACGGTCACCAGGTTCGTCGCCTCCCAGCCGGGTGTCCCCGGCTCGCCCGCGGGCAGCTCGCCCAGCTTGCCGATCGTCGCGCCTGCCTCGGCCAGGCCGGCCGCGCTCCGGATCACCCCGGCGCCGACGGTCATCGCCCGCTGCAGTTCGGGTACGACGTCGGCGTCGACCAGGCCCGGCGTACGGCGGTCTTCGACCGGCTCGCGCTGGGCCGGCAGCCCGTCCGCGAGGTGCGCCGCGATCCGGCGGGCGAAAACGAGCCCTTCGAGCAGCGAGTTCGAGGCGAGCCGGTTGGCGCCATGGACGCCGGTACAGGCCACCTCGCCGCAGGCGTACAGGCCGGGAACGGAGGTTTCGCCGTTCAGGTCGGTGCGGACGCCGCCGGACGAGTAGTGGCAGGCGGGCGCGACCGGGATCAGTTCGCGGACCGGGTCGATGCCGTGCGAACGGCAGGACGCCAGGATGGTCGGGAACCGGACCCGCCACAACTCGTCGCCGAAGTGCCGGGCGTCCAAGTACACATGATCCTTGCCGGTGGCAAGCATCTGCCGCATGATCGCCTTCGCCACGACGTCCCGCGGCGCCAGGTCCGCGAGCTCGTGCTGCCCTTGCATGAAACGCTTTCCGGTGTGGTCGACGAGGAACGCGCCCTCCCCGCGGACAGCCTCGGAAACCAGTGGCTGTTGGCCTTTCGCGCTCTTTCCGAGCCAGAGCACGGTCGGGTGGAACTGGACGAACTCCAGATCGCGTACCTTCGCACCGGCGCGTAGCGCGAGCGCCATCCCGTCGCCGGTGGAGACGCTCGGGTTGGTCGTTGCCGCGTACAACTGCCCGAGACCGCCGGAGGCCAGGATCACCACCCGGGCACGGATCGCGCCGACGCCGTCCAGTTGCCCCTCGCCCATCACGTGCAGGGTGACGCCGGCGATCGCGCCGTCCGCGGCCTTGAGCAGGTCCAGCACCAGCGCGTGCTCGATGATCCGGATGTCCTTGGCGCGCTTCACCGCGGCGACCAGTGCCCGTTCGATCTCCGCGCCGGTCGCGTCGCCGCCGGCGTGCGCGATCCGGTTCCGGTGGTGGCCGCCCTCACGGCCGAGTGAGATCTCGCCGTCGGCCAGCGTGTCGAACCGCGCACCCAAGTCGATCAGGTCGTGCACCGCGTCCGGTCCTTCGGTGACGAGGACGCGGACGGCCTCCGGGTCGCTCAGGCCGGCGCCCGCGACGAGGGTGTCGTGCAGGTGCTCCTCGGGCGAGTCCTCCGGATGGAGGGCGGCGGCGATCCCGCCCTGGGCCCACTGGGTGGAGCCGGAGGCAACGACATCCTTCGTCACCACAAGAACCGAGCCCAGCTCGCGGGCCTTGAGGGCAGCAGTCAGCCCGGCGACCCCGGACCCGACCACCACCACGTCGACGGCGTCGGTCCAACCAGGCTCAGGAGCGGCCAGCCGTTGCGGGACTGGAGGTGCGGTCATCCCGCGACGGTATCAACCGAATTCATCGAAGGGTGATGGAAATGTTGTCGATGAGACGGGTCAGACCCACGCGGGCGGCGATCAGCATCCGCGCCTCGCCCGGGCCGATGACCGGGCCGAGGTCGGGGGCGCGGAGCGCGAGGTAGTCGATCTTCACCGACGGCACCGCCTCCAGCTCGGCCTGCGCGGCGGCCAGGACAGCGTCGGGTCCGTTCATCCCGGCCTTGGCGCCGGCGCTCAGCGCGCGGTACAGCACCAACGCCTCGTCACGTTCAGTCTCGCTCAGGTACCGGTTGCGTGAGGACAGCGCCAGCCCGTCGGGCTCACGTACGGTCGGCACCGGCACGATGTCGACGTCCATGTCCAGGTCGCACACCATCTCGCGGATCAGCGTCAGCTGCTGGTAGTCCTTCTCGCCGAACAGCGCGAGATCCGGCGCGGTCAGGTGCAGCAGCTTCGACACCACGGTCAGTACGCCGGAGAAGTGGCCCGGGCGGAACACGCCCTCGAGCTCGTCGGCCAGCGGCCCGGGGTGCACGGTGATCGACGGCTCGTTCGGGTACAGCTCGTCGCGGGACGGGTTGAAGACCAGGTCCACGCCCTCGTTCTTCGCGATCGCCAGGTCGCTGGCCAGCGTCCGCGGGTACCGGTCGAAGTCCTCGGTCGGCCCGAACTGCAACGGGTTCACGAAGATCGTCAGTACCACGCTGCCGTCCGGTCCGACCCGCTCGCGGGCCTCGGTCAGCAACGCGGCATGGCCCTCGTGCAGGGCGCCCATGGTCATCACGACGGCCCGCGGCCGGATCGCGGCCGCTGCCCGGAGCTCGGCCTTGGTCTGGGTGAGTCTCATCGCGGTGCCTCCCCTGTCCGGTCTGCCCGGTGCCCGTTCAGTACTTCGCCGAATCCGGCGACCTGTCCCGCTTCCAGCCAGTCGGCCAGTTCCACCGTCGCCCTGGCCAGCTCGGCGTAGGTGCTCCGCGTACGACCGCTCAGTACGGCCAGGTGTGCTGCCACCGTGTCGACATCGCCCCGGGCGATCGGCCCGGTGAGCGCATGATGACCGGATCGCAGCGTGTTGTCGAGGGTTGTGGCCAGCAACGGCTGGAGGGTGGCCACCGGATCGGTCACGCCCGCTTCCCGTAGTACGGCGACCGCCTGGGTGACCAGGGTCGTCAGGTGATTGGCGCCGTGGACCAGACCCGCGTGGTACGCCGTGCGCTGGTCGTCGGCGACCCACTGCACCTGCGCGCCCAGGGCCTTCACCAGAGGCTCTACGAGCGCTCTGGCCGTGTCAGGTCCAGTAGCGGTGAACATGACGCCGTCCAGCGCCACAGGTCCGCCCGGGAACGTCATGGCTGGGTGCAGCGCGACGGGCGTGGCTTCGAGACCTGCCAGCGGCGTCAGGCCGTGGGCTCCGGACAGGTGGACGACGTACTGCGCACTGGTCAGCGGCAGCATTTGCGCGACCTCACGGATGACGGCGTCCGGTACTGCGACCAGCACTACGTCAGCGCGGTCGGTGACCTCGTCAGCGGTCAGTACGGGGACACCGGGCAGAAGGCGGGCAGCGCGTTCCAGCGACGCGTCCGACCGCGCGGTCACTCCGACCAGGGGATGTCCGGCTGCCGCCAAGGCTGCTCCCAGGGCGGTCCCGGCCCGGCCGGCTCCGATCAAGCCGATCCGTTCCATCACTCACTCTCTTCTCGTTCCAGTCCCGCTGTGGGGTACCAGACGATCTACTTGTCAGAGTAGGTGATGAGAGCATGGCGCGGTGAGTGAAGCGTGGGCTGCAAGGACTGAATTGACGGCGATCCTCATCACAGTGCCGGAGTTGGCGGCGTACACGGACCGGTGGCGTTCGGTGTCACGGTCGTCTGCGCGGCCGCAGGTTCCGCTGACCGAGCTCATCCCGCCACACGTGACTGTGCTGGTCCCCTGGGTCACCGAGCCGACGGACGCGGACGTGGCGCGTCTACAGGCCGCACTGACCGACGTACAGCCGTTCGAGCTGAGCTTTCCGACCGCGGGCCAGTTCCCGAACGGAACGGCGTGGTTGAAGCCGGAACCGTTCGACCAGGTACGCGCGCTGCTGCTGAAGGTGTTCGCGGCGTTCCCGGAATGCCCGCCGTACGGCGGCAACTTCGCGGAACCGCATCCACACCTGACGATCTCGTCCTCCACCCAGGGCGGCCCGTCGGTCGTAGCCGAAGCCAACGCCGCCCTGGCCACCACACCAGCTCCGACTGTTCAGTTGACCGAACTGGGCCTGTGGCGCGAGGACGCACAGGGCGTCTGGAGCCAGTTCGGCGCCGTACAGCTCAGCTCCTGAGCTGAAACCCCACAGCGGTCGGCGCGTCGTTCGGCCGCCACTCCTCCGGTACGTCGGCCGGCATCAGCGTCCGCACCTGCTCGACACTCGGTTCGCGCAGTGCGTTGATCCGCACCGCCTGCTGCGAGACCGTCGCCTCGAACAGGTTGCGTACGTCGCGGCCGTTGCCGAAGTTCGGCGCGTTCCGCAGGTTCTCCAGCAGCCCGGCGATCTTCGCCACCACCCCGTCGGCCACCAGGTATCCCGCCTTGCCGCTGAGGTACTCGAAGATCTGCTCGAGCTCCGGCTCGGAGTAGTCCGGGAACTCCACCGAGTTCGGGATCCGGGAGCGCAGTCCGGGGTTCACCTGGAACAGTTTCTCCATCGGCTCGGTGTACCCGGCGAGCACCACGACCAGATCGTCGCGATGCTCCTCCATGTGCTTGATCAGCGACGCGATCGCCTCCCGCCCGAGATCGTCCAGATCCGCCAGCGTGTAGGCCTCGTCGACGAACAGCACCCCGCCGAGGGCCTGCTCCACCACCCTGCGGACCCGCGGCGCCGTACCGCCGTACCGATCAGCCACCAGGTCGTTCCCGGTCGTCTCGACCAGGTGCCCGACACCGAGCAGCCCGAGGTCCCGGTAGATCTCCGCGACCAGCCGGGCCACCGTGGTCTTCCCGGTCCCCGGGTTGCCGGTGAACATCATGTGCCGCGACCGCTCCGGCGGTGGCATCCCGGCCTTGGCCCGCAGTACGTCGGCCTTGGCCTCGGCGGCGAGCCGCTCGACGGTGGCCTTCACCTCGGTCAGTCCGGTCATCGCGGCCAGCTCGGCCCGCGCGTCCTGGTGCCGGCGGAGGTCACCGAGGCTCCCCTCGGACGCCGTCGGCACGTCCTCGCGTTCGATCGACCGGACCTGCTCGAGGCTCGGCGACTCCAGCGCGGACAGCCGGACCGCCTGCTGCGTGGCGATCCGTTCCAGCAGCGTACGGATCGTCCGTGCGTTGCCGAAGCCCGGCGCCCGCGGCACCTTGTGCAGGCCGGCCAGGATCATCTCCGACACGCCGTCACCGAGCACGAACCCGGCCTGCTCGACCGCGGCCAGGAAGATCTCGTGCAGTTCCTTGTCGGTGTAGTCCGGGAAGTTCACGTACGTCCGGATCCGCGACTTGACCCCGGGGTTGCTGTCCAGCAGGTCGTACATCTCGGCCGGGTACCCGGCCATCACCACGACCAGGTTGTCGCGGTGCTTCTCCATCAGCTGGATCAGCGTCGCAACCGCCTCCCGGCCGAAGTCCCGCCCGGAACTGTTGTAGAGCGAGTAGGCCTCGTCGATGAACAGCACGCCGCCGAGCGCCCGTTCGACCACCTCGGTCACCTTCGGCGCGGTCTGGCCGATGTACGTCGCCACCAGGTCGGCGCGGCCGACCTCGACGAGATGCCCGGACGACAGCATGCCGAGGTCCCGGTAGACCTCGGCCAGGATCCGGGCCACCGTGGTCTTGCCGGTGCCCGGGTTGCCGCTGAAGACCAGGTGGCCCATCGGCTTCGGCAGCCGCAGCCCGGCCTCGATCCGCACCTTCGCCAGCTTCGCCTCGGCGACCAGTTCGTGCACGCGCGCCTTCACCGGCCCCAGCCCGGTCATCGCGGCCAGTTCGGCGATCGGGTCACCACCGGCCGGCGGCTCCGGCCGTTGCGGGTCCGGCGTCTCGTCCCCCTCGGCCGCGGTACCGGCGGTCTCCGCGGGACTCGGCGGCCGCAGCGCGTTCAGGTCCCGCAACCTGCGGACGAACCCGACGGTCATCAGCAGGTCCTTCGGCGCCTTCGGCTGGTCGGGCAAGCCGTTGAGACTGGCGCAGACCTGGTAGATCGCCGCCAGGTACTCCCGCGCCTCGTAGGGCGCTCCGGCCTCGACGGCCCGGCTCATCCGGTCCAGCTGGCGACGGCGCCACTCGGCCGGTTCGAGCGCGGACTTCGTCCGGTCCAGCGCCTGCTGGACGTCGGACGCGCCGGACGGCCCGAGCGTCGTGAACGACAGGCCGGCCGGGATGCTGCTGCGGCCGAGCTGCCGGAGTACGGCGGCCAGCTCTACGGCGAACGGCTGCTCCTGCTCCGGGGTGGTCGCGGCGATCTTCTCGTACGCCGCCTGCAGCCGGTTCACGCCGTACGCCATCAGGTCGAGCGGGTTGCCGGACAGGTGCGGGTACGCGTGGCGGAGGTCGTCGGCGGTGAACCGCTCCGCCCAGCGCTTCGTCATCGTGGGCCGCGTCGACCTGGTGTGCGATTCGAGGAAGCCGGGGTCGGCCAGGACGTCGTCGAGCATGGTGGCCATCGCGGCCCGGCGGGTCTCCAGCCCCGGGATACCGGCCAGCAGGTCGAGCATGTCGCGGCAGGCCCGGACGTACGGCTCCTGCAGGTCCGGGCTCAGCTTGTTCCGCAACGGGAACGGGATGATGAACTCGGTCGGCCCGGCCGACCAGGTGAGCGGATCGGGGTCGACGGCCTGCGGCTCAGTGCGCCAGTCACCGGCCAGCAGCAGGGCCAGGTTGCGCGCCCCGCCGATCACGATGCCCAACGGCGGCAGCAGGCTCCTGACCACGTAGTAGAAGTTGCTGCCCAGCCGCGGCGTGCCGTCCCGGTAACCGGCTCTGCCGTTGGTCGGATCGTCGTTCGGCACCCGGTCGACGATCTCCCGGAGCTTCGCCGTGGTCGTGGCCAGCCATTCGGGGGTGACGGCGAACGGCCGGTCCGCACCCACCACGTCGAACGCCGGCTGACCGGCAAACATCAGACCGAGTTCTTCTGGGAGGATCGCCACGATACCGATCCTAGGGTCGGTCTGGTCCACATCGACTGCGGAGGGCGGACGTGACCGGGACCTTCCGGGACGCCTGGGAACGGGCTCTGTACGGCCCCGGCGGCTTCTACCGCCGGGAGCGGCCGGTCGACCATTTCCGTACGTCGGTCCACGCGTCGGCGCTCTTCGGGCAGGCGCTTGCGCGGCTGGCTGCTGAGCTCGACCTCGATCGGGTTGTGGACATCGGGGCTGGGTCCGGCGAGCTCGGAGAGGTACTGCGAGCCTGTGGTCTGACTGTTGTCGACATCGAACTGGACGACGACCTGCCCGACCAACTGAGCGGCCTGGTGATCGCCAACGAGTGGCTGGACAACGTCCCGTGCGAGGTCGTCGAGTGGGACGACGAAGGCATCCCTCGCTACCTGCTCGCCGACGAGAGCCCAGGACCGGTTGTCAAAGACGAAGACCTGTCCTGGCTACAACACTGGTGGCCCGGGGTGCCGGGGGAGCGGGCTGAGGTTGGGCTTGCTCGTGATCAGTGCTGGGCCAACGTCGTCAGTCGGCTCACGGTAGGAAGTCTCGCCGTTGCCGTCGACTACGGGCACGTGAAGGCGAACAGGCCGGCGTACGGGACTCTTACCGGCTTCCGGAACGGGCGGGAGTGTGAACCCACGCCCGACGGGACATGTGACATCACCGCGCACGTAGCACTGGACTCACTGGGCGGCCGGCTGATCTCGCAGCGGGACGCACTGAAGAGCCTCGGCGTGTCAGCCACCAGACCACTGCTGCAGCTCGCACAGGACGACCCCGTGCGCTACCTGTCGGAGCTGTCCTCAGCAGGTGAGGCCGCCGAGTTGCTGGACCCCTCCGGACTAGGAGCGTTCGGCTGGGTCTGGACCGCGGCCGACGAAGAGACAGTACGACGTGCCGCACGCGCCCTGTCCGCCTGAGCGTCCACCAGCGCCGCAGCCGCCACCTCGTCCTGGTGCAGCGCAACAGCATCGGTAGGGCCGAGCGGCGTATCCACATGTACGTTCGCCAACCGCAGCCTCCGCTGCAGAGGACCCTGCTCCAGCCGTACCGACTGCGTCTTGTGGTGCAGCACGATCGACGTACGCTTGCTCACCCAGCCGCGCGTGGTCACCATCACCTGCTCGTCCACGCCGTACGTCAGGTACCGCCAGCCGATCGGCCGCAACCACTTGGCCCGCTGCGGCGACGGGTGCAGCTCGATCCGGCTCAGGTCGAACCCAGGCAGCACGCGGTTCAGCACGTACGCCACCTCGGTCCGCTCGCCCACCGGCAACAGCTGTGCGCCCTCCAGGATGTCGTCGCCGTCTTCCTTCTTCCCCGCGACGCCGGCGATGTCCAGCTCGACCCGCGACCACCCCAGCAGCCGCCAGATCAGCGGCTCGGTGATCAACAGCCCTTGGACCCGCCCAGGCGGAATCGTCTGCCGCTGTACGTCGAACAGCCCGCGCTTCGTCCGCAGACCATGGCTGGACTCGGACAGAGTGAACCCGTGGTTCCCGACGACCTGCTTCCAGATGGGCTGCACGACACCGAGCAGCAGCGGCAGACCGGCGAACAGACCGACGTGGAAGTTCAGCACCATGGTCGCGACGATCAACCAGATCAGAGCGCCCGCACTACCGACCACAGTCGACGACAGCAGCGTCGCACCGAGCAGTCGGCTGGTAGGAACCGTCAGCAGCGGCGGGGCGACCGCCTCTGCCTGCTGCTCGACAGTCTGCTCTTCAGCAGCCTTCTCGCCCTTGGCACGGACCAGCAGCGTCGTACGGAGCTCCTGCGCCTCGTCGTACCGGAAGTAGCTCAGCTTGCCGTCGCTCTTACCGCCACCGGCCACGTCCATCCGCAGCTCGGCCATGCCGAACAGCCGGGCCACGAACGGCTGCGCCACGTCGATCGCCTGGATCCGGTCGAACCGGATGATCCGCGTCCGCCGGAACAGGAACCCGCTGTCGACCCGGATCGCCTCGCCCGTGAGCTGCCACTTGGTGAACCACCAGGACAGCGCGCCGAGCAGAATCCCGCCGACGAGCACCGCGCCCAGACCGATACCGGCGAAGGTCAGGTTCTGCCGCAGGCCCTCGTTGTTGACCAGGGCGACGGCCGCGACGACGAAGTACCCCCAGCCCTTCACGAACGGGGTCAGCGGATGGAGCCGTTGCCCGACGGTCTCCACAACCTGCTGCGTCACAGGCCCCACGCCTGCGAATGACCGAGGGCGGACAGCCGGTCCCGCAGCCGGCCGGCCTCGTCCGGGTGCAGGCCGGGGATCTTCGCGTCGGTGGCCGGTGTCGCCGTGTGCAGCTCGACCGTGGCCATCCCGTACGCCCGCTCCAGCGGCCCGGCGGTGACGTCCACGAACTGCATCCGGCCGTACGGTACGACGACCAGCTCGCGGAACATGATCCCGTGGCTGACCAGCAGCTCGTCCTCACGCTCGGCGTACTTCCAGGACCGCTGGTTGCGCCCGATCAGGATCCACGCCCAGCCGAACACCAACGCGATCACCACGGCCGCGAGAACGCCGTACGCCCAGCCGACCGTCAGCCCGAGCGCGAGCAGCGCCGCGATCGCAGCCAGCCCGGCGAAGATCGCCGCGGTCAGCCGCCGCAGCGTAGCCAGCTTCGGCGAGACCGGCGTCCAACTGACATCCGAGGGTGCGAAGAGGTCATCCACGGGTCCAGCCTGTCACGATAGGGGGCATGAGCACGGAAAGAGTGGTCGGAGTCGGGGCAGGAGCTGCTGGATTCGACCCTGCGTACGAGCGGGGCGGCGCCGGGACGGACCTGCCGACGACCGACATGGTGCTCAACATCGGGCCGCAGCACCCGGCGACGCACGGCGTACTGCGGCTGCGGCTGACGCTGGACGGGGAGCGGATCGTGGGCTGCGAGCCGATCATCGGCTACATGCACCGCGGCGCCGAGAAGCTCTTCGAGGTGCGCGACTACCGGCAGATCATCGTGCTGGCGAACCGGCACGACTGGCTGTCGGCGTTCGCGAACGAGCTCGGCGTGGTGCTCGCCGTCGAGCGGATGATGAACCTCGAGGTCCCGGAGCGTGCCGTCTGGCTGCGTACCCTGCTCGCCGAACTGAACCGGGTGCTGAACCACCTGATGTTCCTCGGCTCGTACCCGCTCGAGCTCGGCGCGATCACGCCGGTGTTCTACGCGTTCCGTGAGCGCGAGACGATCCAGGCGGTGATGGAGGAGCTGTCCGGCGGCCGGATGCACTACATGTTCAACCGGGTCGGCGGGCTGAAGGAGGACCTCCCGTACGGCTGGCTCGGACGCGCGTCGGCCGCCTCCGCGGCGGTCCGCAAGCGGCTGCCCGACATCGAGGAGATCATCCTCGGCAACGAGATCTTCCGCGCCCGTACCGTCGGCGTCGGCAAGCTCGCCCCGGAACTCGTCGCGCAGTACGGCGTCTCCGGGCCGATCGCCCGCGCCTCCGGGGTGGACGCCGATCTGCGCCGCGACGAGCCTTACCTCGCGTACGGCGAGCTGCAGGACGTGCTGCGGGTGGTGACCCGTCCGGAGGGCGACTGCTTCGCGCGGTTCGCCGTACTGCTCGAACAGGTGAAGGTGTCGCTCGACCTGGTCGACGCCTGCCTCGACAAGCTGTCCGCGATGCCGGCCGGTCCGGTGAACGTACGGCTGCCGAAGATCCTCAAGGTCCCCGAGGGCCAGACGTACGCGTGGACCGAGAGCCCACTCGGCATCAACGGCTACTACCTGGTCTCCCGCGGCGACAAGACCCCGTGGCGCCTCAAACTCCGCTCAGCCAGCTTCAACAACATCTCCGCCCTACCCGCCCTCCTCCCCGGAACCATGATCCCCGACATGATCGCCATCCTCGGCAGCATGTTCTTCGTCGTCGGCGACATCGACAAATAGGGCGGTCGGTTGGGAAACAAATGTCCAACCACTGGCAGTTTGTTTCCCAGCCACCTCACCGAACCGGGCAGGACGCGGTGCAGGGGCGCGCGCTGAGGGACGGATCCTTGCGCCGCATCACCTGCAGGACCTGTACGGCAGCCGCGCACGGCCGGCTCGTGACGTCGAGCCAGCCGTACCGCAACGTCACCTCGGCCCGCAGCGCGGCACGGTTGTCCCGGTCGAGGTCCCGCCATCGTTGCCCCGGAGCGAAGTGGAAGCGCCCGTCCAGCTCGACCACCAGCCCGTACGACGGATAGGCCGCGTCGGTGTACTCGCCGTCCACGGCACGTTGCCGGTTCGCTCGCGGGAGGCCGTGCGCGCGCTCGACGTCGCGCAGATAGCGCAGCTCGAGCAGCGAGTGCGTGCCCTGCGCGACATCGGTGAGAATCGCCCGTAGTGCGGCTCGGTGCCGGAGCTGGAGGCGGCCGTCGAGGGCGGCCAGGATCTGTTCCGGTGCCACCCTTCCGCTCTGGCAGGCTTCGGCGACGTACGCGGCTGCGGCGTCGAGCGATCCGGAGACGCCGACGATCTCCAGGACGGCTTCGGCCGGGCGGCTCCGCGGCGGGCTGACCGCGGCCAGCCGGTCCGCCCAGCGCGAATCCCGGGTGATCACCAGGTTCTTGCGAGCGCGGACTCGCCGGTGCCACGGGATGGTGACGTACACCGGACGCCGGCCGTCAGGCTTGATCAGCCCGAACTGCTCCGCCGCCGTGAAGTGGCTCCACGCCGCCTGCGGCCCCGCGTACAGGAACGCCGCCACGACCCGCTCGTCATACCCGATCGGCCCGGTGTGGGTCAGGTAGACGCCAGGGTGGACGGTCTGCCAACGACGGCTGCGGAGCCGACGGCGCACCTCGGCCTCGGACCGCCCCGCCGCAAGCAGTTGCGCGCGCGACACCACGCGGCTCTGCACGTGGATCAGTACGTCGAGACCCTCGTCGGCCAGTTGCTGTCGCCACCACCAATCCACCCGAGCCAGCATGACGCACCCCGCGGCGCCTTGCAGATGCCCTTGTGGACAACGCTCGGCTGGGAAACAAACTGTCGCTCAGTGGCGAAAAGTTTCCCGGCCGCGCAGGAGGTCCTGGAGTTCTGCGCGGATGCCGTCTGCGACTGCGAAGACGCCGTGGGAGTCGGGGGTGTGGTCGGTGCCGTCGAGGTCGAGGACGGTGACGCCTGCTTCGCGGCAGATTGCTACGCCGGCCATCGTGTCCCAGGGTTTGTTGGAGAACATGATGAGCGCGTCGAAGTAGCCGTTCGCGGTCCAGGTCAGGGCGGTGGCGGCCGTACCGATCATGCGGAGGCGCTGGGCGCGCGGGTACAGGCGCTGGGTGAGGGCGATCCGGTCGGCGTTCACCTGGTCCGCGTTCGGGCCGACCGCATAGTCGCCTACGGCAACCAATGCGTCGGAGAGGTTCGAGCACTCGCTGCCGCGGATCGGCTTGGAGTTGCAGGTCGCGCCCAGGCCCTCGGCGGCGGCGTACGACGTGTTCAGTGCCGGGTGGTCGATGACGCCGGCGACGGCGCGGCCCTCGTGGATCAGACCGAGTGAGATCGCCCAGAGCGGTACGCCGTGGATGAAGTTCACCGTGCCGTCGATCGGGTCCAGTACCCACCGGGTGCCGTCGGTCGCGCCGCCCTCCTCCTCGCCGAGTACGCCGATCCCCGGCGTCTCCCGCTCGAGGAACGCCCGCACCTCCCGCTCCACGGCGAAGTCCACCTCGGACGCCATGTCCCGATCCCCCTTGGACGTCAGCACCCCAGGCGCCATCCGCTCCGTCACCCCACGGCCCACCTCAACCGCAGCCCCAGCCACCTTCAACAAGCTCGCAAGATCCACACCACGAACCTACGTGCTGCCGGCGCGGGGCGTCTGTCCGCGGTCCAACAGGCGGGCGGCTATGCGGTGTCGAGGGATTGGCGTTTGCGGTGCCAGGCGGCTGCGGCGGTGATTCCGGCTATTGCCAGGGCGCCGACGGCGGCGGCTTGGGCCAGTTTGATCGGGCAGCCGGTGGCGCAGTCGGGGATGGGGTAGGGCTCGCCGGGGTTGAGTTCGTGGGTTTCGTCGGCGGAGACGTACGCCTCGTCGGCGGGGAACGGGAAGGCCTCGGGGTTCAGCAGGCGGTACCAGTACAGGTCGTCCCACGCCTTGCGGCGGCACGTCACGTTGACGGACGGCGACTCGTACGGCGTCGGCCCCAGCTGCCCGATCGGGAGGTGGTCCTCGTTGTAGACCGTGACATGGCCGTTCGGGTCGTTCATCGTCACCGCGGGATAGCGCGCGTCCAGCCCCATGACCGCAGTATGGGGCGGGACCTCAGGAAGCGGCCAGACCTCGCAGCTTGAGGTCCACGACGGTCGGCGCGTCGGCCTGCGAGTGCTTGTCGCCCGCGGCAACCACCGTGGCGACCTCCTGGTCGATCTTGTCCAGCCGCTGATCGATCTTGTCCAGCCGGCGCTGCATCAGATCCACGAACTCGGCGTTCTCGACAACCCGCGCGCTGGTGATCCGCGAGTACTCCTGTGCGACCTGCGCGCGCTCGTCGGAGTGCGCCAACCGCTCCACCAGCAACTGGTGCCGGAACAACACGGAGGCAGCGATCGCCACCAGCACAGCCCCACCCGCGGCGGCCCGGAGGATCCACGCGTTCTGCGAGAACAGCGCGATACTCACTCCCAGGCAGACAACGATCAACAGACCGTTGGCGACGGTGAGAACTGTGGTCCTGGTTCGACGGCGGCTACCCCTTGACCCCATGGGTCGCCATGTTAAGGGGTTTCGTCGGGGTCCTCGGGAATGCGACACGCGCGTTCGAGCAACAATCCGGCCGTGACGACCAGCACTGAGATCACCGCCGCAGCGCCGGCCATGATCACACGGTTACGAGGCCCCGAGAAGCCCATTGCTTGCACGAAGCTTAACGCGAACCCTGCGTAAACACCGACGCACAACGCGCCGACAAAAGCACTCGCCTTCCCGATCATCAACAGGAAGACCGCGCGGCTCGGCTCCATCCGTTCCCGCCGGACCTGGATCCGCTGGTGGGTGTTGCGGGCCGCCGCGAACAGCAGCGCGGCCAGGAACGCCCACGCGACCAGCGTCAGCCACGACACGGCCGGCGCCACCCCACCACCGGCCTCGACCGCCTTCACCAGCGTGACGCCGACCGCGACGCCGAGTACGGCGATCGCGATCAGCAGCCGGCGCGACGTCGGCCGCACCGAACCCGAGGGCGGTTCCTGCTGGGGTGCCCGACCGGGCTCGGTACCGCCGGACACCACTACTGCAGCTCGATGTCGAGCTTGGTCACACCGTCGGTCCCGACCTTGGCGAGCAGCTCCGCGACCGGGCCGTGGCCCGGCAGTACGGCGTCCCGCTCGATGTCGAGCCACGGCGCCAGTACGAACGCCCGCTCGTGCGCGCGCGGGTGCGGGATGGTCAGCTCCTCGGTCTCGATCGTCTTCTGCCCGTAGGTGATCAGGTCGATGTCGAGGGTCCGCGGCGCGCCCGGCACGCTGCGCTCCCGGCCGAACGCCTCCTCGACCGCGTGCGCGCGTTCGAGCAGCAGGTCGACGGCGAGCGTGCTGTCGGCGAGCAGCACGATGTTCAGGTACGGGCCCGATTCCTCCGGGCCGCCGACCGGTTCGGTCTCGTAGACCGGCGACACCTCGACCACCACGACGTCCGGGGTGTCCCGCAGCGCGTCGACCGCGCCCTGCAGGTTCGCCTCACGGTCGCCGAGGTTGCTGCCGAGCGACAGGATCACCTGGCGGATCGGCTTCAGGCCGCCGCTCAGGGTGTCGGCGTCGATGACGTGGGGACTAGGGGTCTCAGTCACGAGGATTCTCCGGCTCTGCGCTGCACGGTCAGGACAACGTCGTCGAACGGCACCGTGATCGGCGCCGAGGGTTTGTGGATGGTCACGGCCGTCGCTGTCACCCGGTCGTCGGCGAGACAGAGGTCGGCGATGCGCTGGGCGAGGGTCTCGATCAGGTCCACCGGATCGTTCTCGATCGCGCGGTGCACCTGCTCGGCCACCACCCCGTAGTTCACGGTGTCGGCCAGGTCGTCGGAGGCCGCGGCGGCCCGGGTGTCCAGCTCGAGCCGGACGTCCACGACGAACTCCTGTCCGTCGGCCCGCTCGTGCTCGAACACCCCGTGGCGCCCGAACCCACGGATGCCCCGGATCTCGATCACATCAGGAGAAAATGGGGTACCGCTCATTCCGCCTCCTCCTGTCGGCCCCCAGACGACGACAGTACCGGGGAGGCATGGTGGATCCACAACCGCCAGCCGGTGGAAGTTCGGCGGAAAACGTTCGTCGCGTACGCCTTGCCGCCCGCGAACCCGTCCTCCGGCGCACCCTCGCCCGACGACAGGACATTCTCCGTACACGTGACGTACGCCACGTCTTCATCAACCCGCACCTGCACATCGGTGAGGAAGAACTGGATGTACGGCGTGTTCGCGAAGATCATCGCCCAGGCCCGCATCATCTCCGCGTACCCGGAGATCGCCGCGTTTCCGGGGTGGACGCAGACCGGATCCGGTTCGGGCAGCCAGACGGCCGCCATCAGGTCCAGGTCACCCGCCTCGAAGGCGTTGTAGAACGCGGTGTTCGCGTTCAGGACGGCGTCCTCGACGGTGGCCCCACGTGCAGCATCGCCTCCAGTGCCCTGCCGTGGTGCATCCGTCATACCGTTCCCCATCTCTGTGCCACTCGGACCGCGTCCACGTTCGGTGCCACCGCGTGCGCCCGGACACACCAGGCACCGGCGGCGGCGGCCAGGGCGGATACGGCCACGCTCGCGTCGTCTCGTCGTACGGCCGGTCTGGGTTCACCGGTCTGCTCGTCGGCGAGCAGCCTACCGAGGAACGTCTTCCTGGACGCACCGATCAGCAACGGTCTTTCCAGTACGGCGAATTCCCGCATCCGGCGGAGGATCTCCCAGTTGTGGTCGGCGTTCTTCGCGAACCCGAGCCCGGGGTCGAGCGCGACCCGGTTCAGGTCGAGGCCGGCCGCGCGCAACGCCTCGAGGCGTTCGGCCAGTTCGGCGATCACCTCCGCGACGACGTCGCCGTACTCCGCCTTGTTCTGCATGTCGATCGAGTGGCCGCGCCAATGCATGCACAGGTACGGCGCTGCGCGCTCCGCGACCAGCGGGAGCATGTCCGGGTCGGCGAGGCCGCCGGACACGTCGTTGATCATCGTGGCGCCGGCGTCCAGGACGAGTTCGGCGACCCGGGACCGCATCGTGTCGACCGAGATGATCGCGCCGTCCGCGGCGAGCGCCTCGACGACCGGGAGGACCCGGCGGAGCTCCTCCTCCTCGGACGGCCGGACGGCCCGCGGGCGGGTCGACTCACCGCCGACGTCGAGCAGGTCCGCGCCCTCGGCCAGCAGTTCCCGGCCGTGCTTGATCGCGGCGCTCGGCTCGAACCACTCGCCACCGTCGGAGAACGAGTCCGGCGTCACGTTCACGACGCCCATGACGAGGCACCGGTCCAGCACCGGCAACCCGTCCACGTGACCCCACGGCTCAGTTCTCACCCACACACCGTAGTAGCCGCCACCCCCAAGCCGAAGGCTGGGCTCAATTCGCGAGGATCAGCCGCGATTCCGTGGACTGCAGAACGACACCGATCGGCTGCGAGTACGACTCGTTGGTCTGGCCGTACTTCTCCAGGCACTGGCCGTTGATCAGGGCCGCGCCGCTGGTGATGCCCTGGGCGTAGTTGCCGGTCATGTTGGCGCCGCCGGAGTCGCCGGCCTCGACACACGCGGTGTGCTCGAACAGGCCGCGGACCACCCGGTTGTTGCCGTAGTTCACGGTCACGTTCCGCGCGACGATCCGGCCGCAGGTCCAGCCGGTGCTCTTCCCGGACTTGCACAGGGTGGACCCGATGGTGGCGTCCGCGATCCCCTTGACCGCGACGTTGCCGTTGCCCCAGCCCTCGACGTACCCCTGCTGGTCCCAGCCCTCGATCACGCCGACCGAGCCGAAGTCGCTGCCCGGGAAGGTCGAGGTGTACGTGTCGCCGAGGACGTACCCGTTCCGCGAGAACGACGGCCTGCCGGCTGTGCAGTGCCCCGCCGTCAGGAAGATCCGGGTGCCCTTGCGGGTCCGGGCGTTGAAGCCGAGCGAGCAGACGTAGCCGGTGTTCTTGTCGACCTGGACGCCGCCGCGCAGGCCGAAGTCGTCCGCGGTGGTCCGGATCGTGCCGGCGACCCGGCGGATCGTGACCTGGTCGCCGTTCGCCTCGGCGCGGGACAGGAACCGCTCGGTGATCAGGTCGTGCGCGTTCCTCGGCACCGAGACGACCACGGTCCCCGATACCGGGTCCACGTACCAGGACCGGACCTTGCCGGCGCTGGACGTGCTGGCCAGGTGGTTCAGCTCGCCCTGGACGGCGTTCAGTTGGTGGGCCGTGTACTTGACCAGGCGTGGGATCGCCCCGATCTGCCGGACCAGTGCGGCCGTCGACATGTCCGAGACGGCGACGATCAGCTCGCCGGCATCGTCGTAGTAGCTGCCGACGAATCCCGCGTCCGAGCCGAGCTCGGACTGCAGGGTCTCGGCGACCAGCGGGTCGACCGGCGTCTTGACGCCTGTCTTCGGCGTGGTCTTGATCCGCGTGTCCGCGGTGGCCCAGTTCGCTGCCGCGAGTCCGCCCGCCGTCAGGACGACGACCCCGGCCAATGCGGCGCCGATCCGGAAACGCCCCGACATCCTGTCCTCCTCACACCGGCACCTGGTCCCCGTTGGCCAAGCACCACTACGGAAAGTAAACGCTCAGCGACAGAATGTCCATAGTCCCGGACTCTCAAACTTCAACGAGCCCAGGGGTCCGCAGGCTACGGGTGGTTCACCCAACGATCAGGCTCATCGCTTCGGCGCGGGTGACGGGGTTGCGGAGTTGGCCGCGGACGGCGGAGGTGATCGTCTTCGCGCCCGGTTTCCGGACGCCGCGCATCGTCATGCACAGGTGCTCGCACTCGATCACCACGATCACGCCGCGCGGCTGGAGGATCTCGACCAGGGACTCCGCGACCTGCGTGGTGAGCCGCTCCTGCACCTGCGGGCGCTTCGCGTAGACGTCGACCAGCCGGGCGAGCTTCGACAGCCCGGTGATCCGCCCGTCCCGGCTCGGGATGTACCCGACGTGCGCGACGCCCGTGAACGGCACCAGGTGGTGCTCACACAGGCTCCACACCTCGATGTCCTTCACCAGCACCATCTCGTCGTGCTCGAGCGCGAACGTGGTCGTCAGCACGTCCTCGGCGCCCTGCCCGAGCCCCGCGGTGATCTCGGCGTACGACCGGGCCACCCGGGCCGGCGTGTCCCGCAGCCCCTCGCGGTCCGGGTCCTCGCCGATCGCGAACAGCAGCTCGCGGACCGCCCGCTCCGCCCGCGCGTGGTCGAACTTCGGTGACGTCATCCTTGGAACGCTACCTGCCGGGAACACGAAAACGCCGCCACCCATCTGGGTGGCGGCGTTCGCGCTGGTACTACTGGTGGCTCGGCGGGGTCGGCCCGCTGCCGTAGTCCGGCGGGCGGATCGCCTCGTCCGGACCCACCGAACCACCCGGCAGCACGTCGGACAGCGAGCCTTCGTGCCCGTTCTGCCCGTTCTGCTGGGCGGCGGTCGGGACCGGCATCACCGGCGGCTGGTCGGACGGCACCCGGGTGGACGAGCCGGTCCAGGCCGGCCGCCGCTCGCGCATGATCACCGGCTCGAAGATCCGGGCGATCTGGTGCTTGTCCAGGGTCTCCTTCTCCAGCAGCTCCTCGACCAGGTGGTCCAGCACCGACCGGTTCTCGACCAGGATGTCGAAGGCCTCCTGGTGCGCGTTCAGGATCAGCTTGCCGACCTCCTCGTCGACCGCGGCCGCGATCTCCTCGGAGTAGTTCCGCTGGCTGCCGAAGTCGCGGCCGAGGAACGGCTCGCTGCTGTCCTGGCCGAACTTGATCGCGCCCAGCCGCTCGGTCATGCCGTACTGGGTGACCATCGCGCGGGCCAGCGCGCTGGCCTTCTCGATGTCGTTGGACGCGCCCGTGGTCGGGTCGTGGAAGACCATCTCCTCGGCGGCCCGGCCACCGAGCATGTAGGCCAGCTTGTCCAGCATCTCCGAGCGGGTGGTCGAGTACTTGTCCTCGTCCGGCATCACCATCGTGTAGCCGAGCGCCCGGCCCCGCGGCAGGATCGTCACCTTCTGCACCGGGTCGGAGTGCGGCAGCGCCGCCGCGACCAGGGCGTGGCCGCCCTCGTGGTACGCGGTGAGCACCTTCTCCTTGTCCGACATCAGCCGGGTCCGGCGCTGCGGGCCGGCGATCACGCGGTCGATGGCCTCGTCCAGCGCGCGGTTGTCGATCAGCTGCGCGTTCGACCGGGCGGTGAGCAGCGCCGCCTCGTTCAGTACGTTCGCCAGGTCGGCACCGGTCATACCCGGCGTCCGGCGGGCGACCGCGGTGAGGTCGACGTCCTGCGCCATCGGCTTGCCGCGGGCGTGCACCTTGAGGATCTTCTGCCGGCCGGGCAGGTCCGGCGCGTCGACGGCGATCTGCCGGTCGAAGCGGCCGGGCCGCAGCAGCGCCGGGTCGAGCACGTCGGGCCGGTTGGTGGCCGCGATCAGGATCACACCGCCGCGGACGTCGAAGCCGTCCATCTCGACCAGCAGCTGGTTCAGGGTCTGCTCGCGCTCGTCGTGACCGCCGCCCAGGCCCGCACCACGGTGCCGGCCGACGGCGTCGATCTCGTCGATGAACACGATCGCCGGGGCGTTCGTCTTGGCCTGCTCGAACAGGTCCCGGACCCGGGAGGCACCGACACCGACGAACATCTCGACGAAGTCCGAACCGGAGATCGAGTAGAACGGCACCCCGGCCTCGCCGGCCACCGCGCGGGCCAGCAGGGTCTTACCCGTACCGGGCTGGCCGTACAGCAGCACGCCCTTCGGGATCTTGGCGCCGACCGCCTGGAACTTGCCCGGCTCCTGCAGGAACTCCTTGATCTCCTGCAGCTCCTCGATCGCCTCGTCGACACCGGCGACGTCGGCGAACGTGGTCTTCGGGGTGTCCTTGGTGACCAGCTTCGCCTTCGACTTGGCGAAGCTCATCACCCGGGAGCCGCCGCCCTGCATCGAGTTCATCAAGAAGATGAACACGACCGCGATCAGCAGGAACGGGATCAGCGTCGAGAACACCTGGCCGATGAAGCTCGGCTTCGGGTTCTCCACGTCGTACCGCTCGATCTTGCCGTCCTGGAACAGCGTCTGCAGATCGGTCCCCAGGGTCTCGCCCTGGCCGTCGACGTAGTGCGCCTGGATCTTGGTCCCGTCGGTCTTCTCGACCCGGATCTGTTCGTCCGGATTGTTCAGCGTCACCGACTTGATCGTCTTGTCGCTCGACGACTTGGCCTGCTGGATCAGCTGGACGACCTGTCCGGTGGGCTCGGTCTTGTACCCGGTCGAGCCGGTCAGGAGCTGCCCGATCACCAGCACGCCCAGGAAGGCGACGACGATCCAGAACAGGGGTCCGCGGAAGATGCGCTTCACGTCCATGATCGGGGCCGAGGCCCCGTCCCTCCTAGCTCGGCAGGCCCGGGAATGCGGGCTTGTGACGGTAACACCATCCCAAGTGTCTCGTGTCGCACAAGACAACACATCACGAGGGTCACGAAAGGACGGCTGCGACCTGTTGTACAGGCCGTCACCAAGTCTGCCTGCCGGGGCCGGTCAGGAGTAGACGTGCGGCGCCAGTGTCGCGACGCAGCGCAGGTTCCGGTACTTCTCCGCGTAGTCGAGCCCGTACCCGACGACGAACTCGTCCGGCAGGTCGAACCCGACGTACTTCACCGGGACCGCCATCTTGGCCGCCGCGTCGGGCTTGCGGAACGCGGTGCAGATCTCGACCGAGGCCGGGCCGCGGGACTGCAGGTTGCTGACCAGCCAGGTGAGCGTCAGGCCGGTGTCGATGATGTCCTCGACGATCAGCACGTGCCGGCCGCTGATGTCGGTGTCCAGGTCCTTGAGGATCCGGACCACGCCGGACGACTTGGTCCCGGAGCCGTACGACGAGACCGCCATCCAGTCCATCTCGACGTGCCGGGTGAGCGCCCGGGCGAGGTCGGCCATCACCATCACGGCACCCTTGAGAACGCCGACGATGAGGAGGTCCTTGCCCTCGTAGTCCTGCTCGATCCGCCCGGCCAGTTCCCGCAGCTTCGCCAGGATCTGGTCCTCGGCGTAATGGATCGTGCTCAGGTCCTTCTCGATGTCCGAAGCATCCACGCGATCAGCCTGTCACATCCGGGCCCAATGCGATGAATCCGCCCCGGCGCACGGCGCGAATCCCTTGCGGTAGATCGATCCAGCGCTGGCCACGCCAGTCGGTGACGAGTGCGTCGACCGCGGCGACGTGCCCGGCGGAGAGGTCCGTGGCCCGGCAACCGGCTTCCAGCGCAGCCTGCCGCAGTACGCGCGTACGAATCGCGGCGGGCTCGTCCGCGAGTACGCCGGCGTCGCAGCGGACCTGGCCTTCCACACGGCTCAGCGCGGTCTCCGCGACGTCCGCGGCGAGCTGGTCGAGCGCGTCGGCGTCCGCGCGGAGCAGGCCTGCCGTACGGGCCAGGGCCTCGACCACGCCAGGCCCCAGCGCCTCCTCGAGCACCGGCAGCACCTCGTGCCGCACCCGTACCCGTGTGTACTGCGGGTCGTCGTTGTGCGGGTCGTGCCACGGCCGCAGCCCGGAGGCAATACACGCAGCCGCCGTGGTAGCCCGAGGCACCTCCAGGAACGGCCGCCTCAACAACCCGACCGCAGGGGCCATCCCGGCCAACGACCGAGCCCCAGACCCACGCCCCAGGCCCAGTAGAACAGTCTCCGCCTGATCATCACGTGTGTGGGCCAACAGAACGACATCGGCCGCCAGCTCATCCGCTACTTCACGCAGAGCGTCGTACCGAGCCACCCGAGCCGCCCCCTCAGGCCCACCGTCAGTACCGACCTCAACAGCCCGCACCTGCACCGGATCCAACCCAACAGACCGGCACTGCTCAGCAGCGATCTCCGCAATGTGTGCGGAGTCAGCCTGCAGCCCGTGGTCCACCACTACCGCCCCCGCCCGCAGCCCGAGCTTCGGTGCCTCGAACGCGGTCGCGGCCGCCAGCGCCAGCGAGTCCGTGCCGCCCGAGCACGCCACGAGCACAGTCGTACCCCGCGGCAACTCGGACAGCGTTGCCCGTACGGCCTCACGCGTCCGGGCGACGGCGGGGTGGAGCTTCCCCCGCCGTTGCGCGATCAGGCCCTCAGCCGTGGAGTCGGGCGACCCAGGCATCGGGGTTCGCGATCTCGTTCTTGGTCGGCAGCGTGTTCGGACCGGTCCAGACCCGGTTGAGGCCCTCCATACCCACACGGTCGACGACGCGACGTACGAACGCCGCGCCGTCCTTGTACTGCCGGAGCTTGGCGTCCAGGCCGAGCAGCCGCTTCAACAACTGGTCCACCGGGTTCCCACTGGCCCGCCGGGAGGTGAACTTGGACCGGATGGTCTCGACGGTCGGGATGACCGACGGCCCGACACCGTCCATGACGAAGTCGGCGTGCCCCTCCAGCAACGACATGACCGCGGTCAACCGGTCCAGCACCGCACGCTGCTCGGGTGACTGCATGAGGTCCACCAGGCTCAGCTCGGCCTCACCCCGCACCGACCGTCCCAGCCGCTGCACGGCCTCCCGGAACATCGCGGCGTACGCCGATGCGTCCAGCTCGGCCTGGTCCAGGAACAGGGCGATCTCCGACCGCAGGTGGTCCCGCAGCCACGGTACGGCGGTGAACTGCACCCGGTGCGTCTCCTCGTGCAGGCACACCCACAGCCGGAAGTCCCGCGGTACGACGCCGAGCTCGGACTCCACGTGCATCACGTTGGGGGCCACCAGTAGCAGCCGCCCCGTCAGCCCGGGCCGGTCCGGATCCGGCTGCGCCGGGTAGAACGGGTCGAACTGGCCGAGCACCCGCGACGCCAAGAACGCCAGTAGTGCGCCGGCCTCGATCCCGGTCACCCGGGACCCCACCGCGGACGACAGGGCGGCACGGTCCGCCTTCTCGCGCAGCTTGTCGGCCAGCGGTTGCAGCACGGTCCGGAAGCCGTCGGCGTTCGCCTGCACCCAGCCGGGCCGGTCGACGATCACCACTGGCGCGGTGGCCGACGTGGCCTGCAGACCGGTGAACTCGCGGACGTGCCCCTCGGACTCGGCAGCGAACTGCCGCAGGTCCGCGACCACCTGGTCCGCCTCCGCACGGCTGACCGCCGGCCCAGGGCGCACCAGCTTCCGCGCCACGCCGGTCGCCAGCTGCCAGTCGACCATCTCGGTCGTGGTCCCGCCTTCCGCCGTACTCATACAAAGACCCTAGTGGTTTGTCCCAACAATCAGCAGCCGCAACTGGCGAGCGCTGCGGTCGCGCGGTCGAGGGCCGCGCGAGCATCGAGGGTCTTGGGGACCGGGACGCTGTCACTGGCAATCGCGAAGACCAGGAGCGTCCCGGTGCGGTCCCGGGCGTACCCGGCGAGGCTGTGGACGCTGGTGAGGGTGCCGGTCTTCGCGTGCACCAGTCCGGTACCAGGGCCGGTGCCTGCGGTCGTGAAGCGCTCTCGGAGGCTCCCGTTGAAGCCCGCGATCGGCAGACCGGTCAGGAGGTGCCGCAGCTCCGGGTGGTCCTTCGAGACGGCTACCCGCACCGCACCGGCCAGCAGTTCCAGGGGGACCTTGTTGGCGCGGGTCAGCCCGCTGCCGTCGTAGATCGTCGCCTTGGACACGTCCAGGCCCAGCTTGGTCAGGGTGGCGCGGACACCCTTCACGCCACCGACGTACGACCCTCCGTTGCCGGTGGCGATGCCGACGTGCCGCAACAGGGTCTCGGCCCCGTCGTTGTCGCTGTGCAGGTTGATGTACTCGACGATCTGCCCGAGCGCCGGCGACTTCACCTGCGACAACGGTGTGGCCGTGGACGGTGCGACAGCCGCCTTGGGCGCAGCCACGACCTTGATGCCGTACTGCTGGAGGAGCTTCTGGAACGAGATGGCCGCGGCCAGCGGCGGTGTAGGCGAGCGCTTCGCCATGCCGGCAGCAATGCGGCCCTCGTTGACCCACAGCGCGGAGGTGGGCGCAGCGATGCCCTCCGGTACGTAGTTCTCCTCCCAGTGCGTGTTGACGGCAGGGCCCGTGAACAGCGAGGCGTCGTACCCGAGAGTGACCGACGCGACGCCCTGCGCCTTGAGGGCCTTCGCGGTACTCGCTGCGAGAGCCTGGAGCGTCGCACGGGCGGGGTAGTCGTTCGCCTGCTTCACAGCGAGCAGTGGGTCGCCGCCACCGACCAGCACGATCGAGCCCTTGCCCGTGCTCACGACCTTCGTGGCAAACGTGTGGTCCGGCCCGAGCGTCTCCAGCGCCGACACCGTGGTCAGCAGCTTCAGGGTGGAGGCAGGCGTGTACGGCGTGACCGCGCCGACCGAGAACACCGGCTTCCCGCGCGAGGCGTCGTACACGTAGATGCCGTGGTGCGGGCCGAGCGACGGGTCCTTCAGGACGGCGGCCAGGGCTGCACCGACACCAGCTGCGGTCGGAGCGGCACCCTCTGTCGTCAGCGGAGCCAGCACCGGAGGTGCCTGCACGGAGGCTGTCTGCACGGAGGCTGTCTGCACGGATGCGGGTACGGCGCGGGCGCTGCTGACGAGTCCCGCGCACAGTGCGGTGGTCAGCAGCGTGACGAATGCCGCACGGGCAGGTCGGGCCACCGGGCTGCTCCTGTCATTTCGTCGGTCCGAACCGTGACAGTATCTGCCGTATGGAGTTCGACGTCTTCATCGAGATCCCCAAGGGCACCCGCAACAAGTACGAGCTGGACCACAAGACGAACCGTCTGCGACTGGACCGCACCCTGTTCACCGCGACGCAGTACCCGTCCGACTACGGCTTCATCGAGGACACCCTGGGCCAGGACGGCGACCCGCTGGACGCGCTCGTGCTGCTGCCGGAGCCGACCTTCCCGGGCTGCCTGATCAAGGCCCGCGCGATCGGCATGTTCCGGATGACCGACGAGAAGGGTCCGGACGACAAGGTCGTCTGCGTCCCGGCCGGCGACCCGCGCCAGGAGCACCTGCGCGACATCCACCACCTGCCGGAGTTCGACCGGCTGGAGATCCAGCACTTCTTCGAGGTCTACAAGGACCTCGAGCCCGGCAAGTCCGTAGAGGGCGCCACCTGGGTCGGCCGCACCGCCGCCGAAGAGGAGATCACCGCCTCCTTCGAACGCCTCAAGGCCGAAGGCCACTAATCTCCTGAGACGCGGCGGAGCAGGGCCAGGAGGGTCTTGCGCTCCGCCGCGGTCAGTGGTGCCAGCAGGTCCGCCTCGGCGGCGTAGATCAGCTGGTCCATGTCGGTCAGGTATTTCTCCCCGGCCGGCGTGATCGCGACGATCTTGCGGCGCCGGTCGGCGGCGTCGACCCGGCGCGCCAGCAGCTTCAGTTCCTCGAGTTCGTCGAGCAGCGTGACCAGGTCGCTGCGATCCATCCCGATCCGGTCCGCGAGCGTCGCCTGCACCGCCTCGCCGTCGTCGGCCAGGCTCGCCAGTACGTGGTAGTGCACCGTCCGTACGCCGCCCTCGGTCATGTGCTGCCGGACCAGCCGCTGGGCGTGCTGGCTCGACCGGCCGAGCGCGAACAGCACCTGGTCGGACAGCCGATGGTTCGGCGACTTGTTCACCTCACCAACTCTATTGGCAACGCCTCCGTCCGGAGTTATCGTGGGATTCTCCCATTATTGCCATCTCCCACGATATGGAGTACCCACGATGCGCGCAGTGCGCTACCACCGCCACGGCGGTCCCGACGTCCTCCAGCTCGACGAGGTCGCCGTACCCGAGCCCGGCCCCGGTCAGGTCCTGATCGAGGCCGAGGCGATCGGTGCGAACGCGATCGACACCGTCCGGCGCCGCGGCGGCACGCCCTGGGACCGCCCGCTCCCCGGCGCGCTGACCGGTGAGGTCGTCGGCCGGATCACCGCGCTCGGCCCGGAGACCCCGCCCGGCGTCGCGGTCGGGCAGCGGGTCGCCGCGCTCGCCGAGGACGCGTTCGCGGAGTACGCCGCCGTCGACGCCGCCTTCCTCGCGCCGATCCCGGACGACGCCGACGCGGCCGAGGCGACCATGATGGCGATGACCGGTCCGCTCGCCTACCGGCTGCTGGAGAGCGCACACGTCCCGGTCGGTGGCGCCGTGGTCATCCACTCCGCGGCCGGCACCATCGGCCACCTCGCCGTCCAGCTCGCGCGCTCGTACGAGCCGAAGACGATCATCGGTACGGCCTCGTCGCCGCACCGTCTCGACTTCATCCGCTCACTCGGCGCCGAGGCCGTCGATCTGACCGACCCGGACTGGCCGGCCAAGGTCCGCGAACTCGCGCCGGACGGCGTCGACGCGGTTCTCGACGCGATCGGCGGGAAGGTCTTCGAGCAGGGCCTCGGCCTGATCCGGCCGGTCGGGACGATGGTGTCGTACGGCGCCATCACCACCGAACTGCCCGCGGTCCCGGCCGGAGCGCTGTTCGGGTTCAAGTCGGTCACCGGCGTCGCGATCATGGGCTGGCGCAACGCCCGCCCGGAGGCGGCCCACGCCGACCTCGCCGAGGTCGTCCGCCGCTGGCAGACCGGCGACCTCCGCCCCGTCGTCCACGCCACCCACCCGCTCGCGGAGGTAGCCAAGATCCACGAAACCCTCGACGCCCGCAGCAGCCTCGGCCGCCTCGTCGCCACGCCGTGACGCGATTCTCCAGGCCATCGCAATCGCCCGTATCGCGCGAGCTCTCGCGTGCGCCGGCGCGCAGCGGCGGATTGTGATGGCCTGGCGATCCGCGCCCGAATAAAATCCGGGGGTGGAGCTTCGGCAGCTGCGGTACTTCGTGGGCGTCGCCGAGGAACTGCATTTCGGTAAGGCGGCCGAGCGGCTGTACATCTCCACGCCGACGCTCAGCCAGCAGATCAAGCAGCTCGAACGCGAGGTCGGCACCAGGCTGCTGATCCGGCACTCCCGCGGTGTCGAACTCACCCCGGCCGGGCAGGTCTTCCTGGCCCGCGCCCGGGAAACCCTGCAGGCGGCCGGCCTGGTGCTGAAGGACACGCGCCGGGCCGCCGGCCTGGACGAGCCGGTGCTGCGCCTCGGCCTGCTGAACGGCATCCCCGGCCGGCTCCCGGCCGCCCTCGAACAGCTCGCCACCGAACGCTTCCCGAACAGCACCGTGACGCTGGAGGCCGGCACCACCACCGACCAGCTGCGGATGCTCGGCGCCGGGGAGATCGACCTCGGCCTGGTCCGTACGCCACTGACGTTGCCACCGGCAATCACTTCCGAACACCTCGCCGACGAGGAACTCGGGGTCCTGCTGACCGCGGGCAACCCACTCGCCGACCGGCGCGAGCTCACCCTCGACGACCTCACCGGCCTCGAGCTGATCTGGATCCCGCGGGCCGCCGCGCCGGAGTTCCACGACGACACGCTCCGCCGGATCGGTCCCGGCGTACGGCTGAGCGACATCAGCATGAGCCACTCCCAGCTCCGGTCCGCGCTGCTGGTACGGCGGTCGGCGATCAGCCTCGGGTCCCGCCGCGCCGCTACCCCGGACGTCGTGTGGCGACCTCTGGCGGGCCGCCCACTGGTGGCCCGGTACGCCGCCGTCTGGCTTGCCGACTCGAACAATCCCGTCCTGCGGGCGCCCGCCTCCCGGTAGGCCGCATCGGCCACCCCAACGACATCGCCGCCGCCATTCTCGCCCTACTCCACAACGGCTTCATCACCGGCACCGTCCTACACGCCGACGGCGGCCACCGGCTGGTCTGAGAGTTGGGTTGTTTACGGGCGACCGAAGAAGTTCGGGGGGATCCAGTAGTAGACGCTGTCGATCTGGACCGGCTTGCCCGTGCGGGGTGCGTGGATCATCATCCCGCCGCCGATGTACATCGCGACGTGGTGGATGGTGCCCGGGTCGCTCGGGTTCGTCGCCCAGAAGATCAGGTCGCCGGGCCGGAGGTCGTCCTCCTGGATGTGCTGGATCTGCTCGTACTGCGCGACGCTGTAGTGCGGCAGCTGGACGCCGGCCTGCTCCCACGCGCCCTGCGTCAAGCCGGAGCAGTCCCAGCGGTTCGGCCCGGTCGCGCCCCACAGGTACATGTCGCCGAGCTGCCGCATCGCGAACTTGATCGCAGCCGACGCACCATGCCCAGACGAGCTGCCACCACCATTGTCGCCACCACCGTCGTTGCCATTCCCGTTGTCACCGGACGGCTTGTGGTGCTTCGGCTTCTTGCCGTGGTTCTTCTTCGCCTCTTCGCGGGCTTCCTGCTCCTCGCGGGCCCGCTCGGCGGCCGCTGCGCGGCGTTCGGCGGCCTCACGGGCGGCGATCCGGCGCTTGAGTTCGGCGGCCTTGCGGGCGGCCTCCTCGGCGGCCTTGATCCGGGCGAGCTCCTCGAGCCCACGCTGGCGCTGGGCGGCGACCTTGACCGAGATGTTCTGCAGTACGGCGAGCTGGTTGATCGAGTTCGTCCGCTGGACGCCGATCGCGGTCACGGCCGCCGACTGCGCGGCCTCCGCGGCCTCGGCCGCCTTCTTCGCCGCGGCCGCCTCGTCGGTGGCCTTCTTCACCTTCGCGAGCGCCTGGTCGGCCTGCACCTTGAACAGGTTCGCCATCACCTGCGTGGCCGAGAACCGCAGGTACGACCCCTGCATCGCGGCCGACACCGAGTGCGCGGCACCGGCGGAGTCCAACAGCTCCTGCGGACCGTCCGCGGTGAACAGCGGCGCGAGCTTCGCGACGTCGCCACCACCTTGGTACGACGCGGCGGCGAAGCGGCCGATCTGCTGCCGCTGGACGGCCAGCGTCTGCTCGGCCTCCTTGGCGCGGGCCGCGGCAGCGGTCGCGGCGGCCTGGGCCAGCTGCAGCCGGTAGACGGCGCCGTTGTACGCCTCGTCGGCGATACCGGACTGGATGCCCAACCGCTCGAGCCGGGCGTTCGCCGCGGCGAGCTCGCGCTCGATCTTCGCGACCTGGGCGGCCTTCGAGTTGGCGGCCTGCTTGGCCCGCTCGACCGCGGCCTTGGACGGGATCACCGGTGGCTTCGGCTTGGTCGCCTCGGCCGGGAGCGTGGGCAAAGCCATCGAGCCGGCCAAGCAGATCGCGAGCACCCCGGAGAGCAGCACCTTGCCTGCCCGTCCGGTCTTCCCAGCACTCGCGACCCGTTCGCCGGACGTGGCCCGTGGGGGCGTCCGCATCGGGATCGTTCCTTCCGCCGGTCACGAACCCCTTCCCCAGGGTTCGTGAACTTTTGGTCCTCCTGGACCACATACGCGACACTAGTTGCCTACAGCCCCATTGGGAACAGTTTTCACACAAGTATCTTTGTTTCACCTGCGTGTCGACTTGACAAACTACAAGCTTGTAATTCGACGAAGCCGCAGGTGGGCGCACGAAAACGCCCCGCCGGCCGGAACCGGAGGGGCGTTGGTGGGCCGCGGGATTCAGCTGAGGACAAACGAGGCGACCACCGGCAGGTGGTCCGAAGCCGGCGTCACCGGCACGGCGGCCTCCGTCGGGCGCAGACCCGCGCTGTGCAGCTGGAAATCGATCCGCTTGGTGGGGTTGTCCGCCTCGATCGTGTAGCCCGGACCGCTGCCGACCTCCGCCCAGGTGTCGTCGTACACGGCCGTCAGGGTCTTGATCTCGGGCGCCGTCGGTATCGCGTTGAGGTCGCCGACGAGCAGCGTCGGCGTCTTCGAACCGCTCAGCAGTTCGACCACCTTGTGCGCCTGCTCGAGCCGTTCGGCGTTGTTGTTGCTGGTCAGATGGGTGTTCGCGAAGCGCAGTTTCGCGCCGCGCACTGTGAGGTTCGCCACCGCGAGCCCGCGCTGTTCACCGGTCGGGTAGAGCGGCAGCAGGGTGTTCTCGAAGTCCTGGATCGGGTACTTCGACAAGATCGCGGTCCCGTACTGGCGGCGCGGCTCCCCCGGGCTCACCGGCGGCAGGTCGAGGTTGGCGGCGTACGCGAAATGCATCTTCAGCCGCTGCGCGAACCAGGCCGGCTGGTCGACCCAGTTGCTCCGTGCGGCCCAGTGCCGGTCGACCTCCTGCAGCCCGATCACGTCGGCCTTGGACTGCTCGATCAGTACAGCGATCCGCTCCAGGTCGAGGACGCCGTCGATCCCGGCGCCGTGGTGGATGTTGTACGTCATCACGGTCAGCGGCCGGCCCGGACGGCCCGCGTCGGGCTGAGCCGCGGCAGTTGTAGGTACCACCATCAGGAACCCCACGAGGACGGTCAGCAATTTACGCATGCGCTCATCTTTCCGGAAAACCGGCGACACCCGCGCTACCAGCGGGTGTCGCCGGCCTGAACGTCAGCGCACCAGGCGACCGATCGCTCAGTGCACCAGGCGGCCGACGGCGCCCTTCGCTCCGGAGGCCCAGCAGCCGGCGTTGATGCCGTGGCCGGCGCACTCGACGCTGTCGAAGCTGCCGTCGTAGAACTGCTTCCAGCTACGCCCGCCGTCGATGCTCACGTCGCTCCCGGACGGACCGACCGCGATCACCGTGAACGGCGACCACGGCACGAAGTGCGAGCCGCTCCGGTAGCCCTTCGGCGCCTGGTCGGCCGGCACCAGTTGCCACGTACGACCACCGTCGTACGTCACCGACGCCGCGTTCACCGCCTCCGTCGGCTTGGTGAAGTCACCGCCGACAGCGACGCCGAACAACGTGTTCCGGAACGCCAGGCTGAAGATTCCGGCCGCGTCCCCACTGGCCATCGGGGAGTCCGCGACCGTCCAGCGACGGCCGCCGTCGTCGGTACGGAACACCCGCGGTCGGTCGCCACCGCCGGTCGCGAACCAGGCGGTCCGGCCGGGACCGGCGACCAGGCAGGTCCCGCTCGCGGCGAAGCCGAACTCACCGGTCAGCGCGGCCGGCATCCCACCGGTCGGCTGCACCGTCCACGACTTCCCGCCGTCCGCCGTCGCCGCGATCCGGAACTTCCCGTCGACCGGGTCGCTCATCGCCAGCCCGTGCTTGTCGTCGTTGAAGGCGATGCAGTCGTAGAACGCCTTCGGATCGGTATTGCGGAACGTCTCCGACCAGGTCTTCCCGCCGTCGGCGGTGCGGTAGACCCGGGAGTCCTCGCCCTCGCCGATCGTCAGCGCGACGGCCCGCCGCGCGTCGAATGCCTCGACGTCGCGGAACTGCAGGCTTTCCGCGCCGGCCGGACTGACGTTCAGCCAGTGCTTCCCGCCGTCGACCGTCCGCAACACGGTGCCCGACGTACCGGCCACCCAGGCGACGTCCTTACTGACCGCCGCCAGTCCCCGGAACTGGGCCGTCGTACCGGTGGGCGTCAGTTCCCACCGGTACGACGATCCGCCGTGCGCCTGGGCGGGTACGACGTTCGCCATCAACAACAGACCTCCTGCCGCGAGAGCGGCCACACGCAGGATTCTCATGCGCGGCAATCTAACCCGCCGTCAGCTGAAAAGACTGCGCCGCGCTCCCGTCGCAGGTGAGTTGGACGAGTTGCGTGCTGTCGGCGACCGCGCCGTTCGGGACGGCCAGGCACTTGTTGCTGAACCGGCTGAGGAAGTGGAAGTTTCCGGAACCTTCGGAAACCGCCTGCCACTGCTGGTTGTTGCCATTGCTGTACGTCCACAACTGCAGGCCGGCGTTGTCCGCCGCCGACACCCCGGTCACGTCGATCACCTTGGTCGCGTCGTTGCGGTTGTTCACGCGGGTGAACCCGCCCGAGGTCGGCTGGAACTGGAACTGCTGCGCCTGCGTCCCGTTGCAGGTGTACTGCTGGATCACAGTCCCGTTCGCGGTCCCGGCGGCGCGGGCGTCGACGCACTTTCCGTTGCCCTTGTTGGCGATCCGGTACCACGCGGTGGGAGACGGCTGGTCCGCCGGCGGCGTCGTACCGGCGCCGCCGAGCCACTTCAGCGCGTCCATCATGAACTGGTTCTGCGCCGGGCTGTCGAACGTCGACGAGAGCCGGGTGTTGGTGTCGTAGTTCATCGCGTTGTGGCCGAAGTTCGCGTAGATCATCTTGTAGTTCTTGTTGGTCCAGATGATCGGGTAGTAGCCCGAGTACCAGGTCTGGTTCGGGTCGGTGCCGACCGGGAAGCTGGACGGGTCGATCGACGCGAGGATCTGGATGTCGGGGTTGTTCCGCAGGTCGTACTGCCAGCTGTACCACTCGCTCACCGACGACCGGAACGTCGCGCCGGTGTTCACCAGCGCCGGATGCGAACGGTTCTCGGTCCGCAACGTCACCGCCGTCGGCCCCCAGGTGTTCGAGAAGAAATGCCCGGTGCCGAGGAACGTGTTGTTGAACCACGGCCAGCTGCTGCTCGCGTCGTTGTACGCCGACACGTGGAAGCCGAAGAACGCGCCGCCGTTGTCCATGTAGTTCTTGAAGCCGTTGCGTTGCGCGTCGGTGTGCGGCGAGTCGTCGAGGAACATCACCACCTGGTACTGCGACGCGCTCAGGTTGTCGAGCTGGTCCCAGTTGTTCGTCGCCGTGTACGAGAAGCCGTTCTCGGCACCGAACTGCGGGAAGCGCTGGTTGGCTTCCTTCTCGAAGTCGATGTGCGCGGCGTCCCAGGTGCCGCTGTAGAACGCGAGCACCTTGAAGGTCGCTTGAACCGTCGTTCGAGCAGCGACCGCGGGCGAGGTCAGGCCGCTGATCACCAGGACCAGGGCGAGCAGGAAGGTGGGCGGGCGAAAGCGATCGGAAAGCATGGGGGCGGACCTTTCCGTCAGAACCTTATGAAATTTCAGCTCTTAAATTAACTCCCGATCAAAGCCCTGTCCAGATCCCATCACCTGACTGCCGAGAACGCTCAGCAACCGCAACTTCGCGGCGCTCTCGCTGCCCGGCTCGGCAGTGAAGACGATCAGCGTCTGCTGCTGGTCCCGGTTGTCGATCAGCTCGCAGTACAGCTCCAGCTCGCCGACCGACGGATGCCGGAACCGCTTGGTCCGGCTGTGCGCGACCACCACGTCGTGCGCGTCCCAGATCGCGGCGAACTCCGGGCTGGCCTTCTGCAGTGCACGCACGATCGAGGCGGCGTACGACTTCGGGCCGTCGACGGTGGCGACCGTGCGAAGGTTCGACACCAGCAGGCGGCTGTGCGTGGACAGTTCGGGTTCGGCGTACAGGGACCGGGTCTCCGGGTGGACGAACCAGCGGTACGCCTCGCTGCGCTCCATGCCCTGGAAGTTCGTCAGCTCGCCGGCGAACGCCACGTGGGTCGGCGTCTGCGCGACGACCTCGCCGCACCGGTTCAACAACATCGCGGGGGTGTCGTGCAGCCGGTCCAGGATCCGCAGCATGCCCGGGTCGACGTGGCACGCCCGCGTCGTGCGTGGCGGCGTACCGTGACCGGCCAGCAGGAACAGGTGGTCACGTTCCTCGAGCGTCAGGCGCAGCGCCCGCGCGATCGCGCCGAGCATCTCCACCGACGGCTGCGGGCCGCGACCGCCTTCGAGCCGGCTGTAGTAGTCGGCCGACATCGATGCCAGCGCGGCGACCTCCTCGCGGCGCAGGCCCGGCGTACGGCGTCTGCGCCCGCGCGGCATGCCGACGTCCTCGGGTTGCAGGGCCTCGCGGCGTTTGCGCAGGAAGTCGGACAGGTCGGGGTACTCCATACGTCCAGTGTCCACGCGCCCCGGCGGTTATCCACTGCTTGCCGAGCAGTGGCTGAGCGCAGCCTGGTTGCCGTCGGCATCCAGTCGCAGCCTGGACACATGAAAACGACCGGAAACACGATCTTCCTCACCGGCGGTACGTCGGGTATCGGCCTCGAACTGGCCCGCCGCTTCCGCGACCTCGGCAACACCGTGATCATCAGCGGCCGCCGCAAGGACCTCCTCGACCGGATCGCCGCCGAGGACGGCATCGACGGCGTCCACCTCGACGTGGCCGACCCCGCCTCGATCACCGCCGCCTACGAAGCAGTCACCGCCAAATACCCGGCGCTGAACGTCCTGATCACGATGGCCGGCATCATGCAGCCCGAGGACCTCAGCAACCACGACCTCGCGCTGGCCGAGCAGATCATCACGATCAACCTGCTGGGCACCATCCGCACGGTGGCAACCTTCACCCCGCACCTCCTTCGGCAACCCGACGGGGTGATCATGACGGTCTCCTCGGGTCTCGCATTCGTCCCGCTCGTGATGACCCCGACGTACAACGCGACGAAGGCAGCGATCCACAGCTACACCCAGAGCCTCCGCCACCAACTCGACCTGCAGGTGATCGAGCTCGTCCCGCCGGCGGTCCGGACCACGATGCTCAACCAGGAGAACGACCCCCACGCCATGCCCCTGGCCGAGTACGCCGACGAAACCATCCAGCTCCTGAAGGAAAACCCCACCGCCGAGGAAATCCTCGTCACCCGAGTCCACTTCCTCCGCAACGCCGAAAAGGAGAACCGCTACGAGACCGTCGTCGCAGCCCTCAACGCCCCGCACTAGCGGACCGCCAACACTCACCAACCGTGGCCTGAGGTCGCCTCGGTCCGGCCGCCAGGCGGGAGTCAGCCCGGTGGCGCCCGGTTGGTGAGTGGATGCTGAGTGGTGCAGGTCCGCCTCAGTCGGCCAACGCCTCCTCGATCCGCTCGACCTTAGCGGCCAGCTGCCCCGTATACCCCGGCCGGACGTCCGCCTTCAGCACGAGACTCACCCGTGGCGACGCCGCCGCGACGGCATCGACGGCCTGCTTCACGACCGCCATCACCTCGTCCCACTCGCCTTCGATGTTGGTGAACATCGCGTTGGTCTCGTTGGGAAGACCGGAGGCGCGGACGACGCGAATGGCCTCGGCCACCGCCTCGCTCACGCCTCCGGTCTCGTCGCCTGCTGCCGGACTGATACTGAATGCAACGATCATGCGTCCAGGATGTCAGTCTCCTCAGTAGCGCGGCGTTCGGCTCCGGAGGTGGTGAGGAGGGGCTTTTCTTTGATGAAGAGGACTGCGATCAGGGCTAGTACGGCGAATGGGACCGACATCATGAACAGGTCGGCGGTGGCGTCGCCGTATGCGTTCTCGACGACGGTGCGTAGCTGCTCGGGGAGGTCCTTGATGTTCGGTACGGCGCTGCCGCCGCCGGCGGAGGCGCCGCCGGGGTTCAGGGTCTCGGTGACCTTGTTGGCCAGGATCGCGCCGAGGACGCTGACGCCGATGGTGCCGCCCATGCTCCGGAAGAAGCTGACCGCCGACGTCGCCGCACCCAACTCACGGGCCGGTACGTCGTTCTGCGCCGCGAGGACCAGGTTCTGCATGACCAGACCGATGCCGACGCCGAGCACCAGCATGAAGCCCCACAGCATCCACTTCGACGTCTGCGCGTCGATCGTGCCGAACAGCCCCAGCCCGATCGGCAGCAGCACGCTGCCGACGACCAGGTAGATCTTCCAGCGGCCGTACTTCGTGATCAGCGCACCGGCGATCGTGGACGCGGTCATCATGCCGAGGATCATCGGCAGGCTCATCAGGCCGGCCTTGGTCGGCGTGTACCCCTGCGCGATCTGGAAGTACTGCGCGAGGAACACCGAACCGGCGAACATCGCGACACCGACCAGCGCGCTGGCGACGATGGCCAGCGTCACCGTGCGGTTGCGGAACAGGTCCATCGGGATGATCGGCTCCGGGTGCCTGCGCTCGACCAGTACGGCGGCCAGCAGCAGCACCGCGGCGGCCGCGACCAGTACGAAGCTCCAGCCGGAGACCCAGTCGAACTTGTTGCCGGCGAACGAGGACCAGACGAGCAACGTACTGACGCCGCCCATGATCAGGACCGCGCCCCACCAGTCGATCTTCACGTCCCGCTTCACGGTCGGCAGGTTCAGCCTGCGCTGCAGCAGGATCATCGCCGCGATCACGAACGGCACGCCGATCAGGAAGCAGGCCCGCCAGCCGAGCGGCGAGTCGACCAGGAAGCCGCCGAGCAGCGGTCCGCCGACGGTCGCGGACGCGAAGATCGCGCCGAACACACCGGAGTACCGGCCGAGCTCGCGCGGCGGGATGATCGCCGCCATCACGATCTGCACGAGCGCGGTCAGACCGCCACCGCCGAGGCCCTGCAGGACCCGGCTGCCGAGCAGTACCTCGATGTTCGGCGCGAAGCCGGCCACCAGCGAACCGACCACGAAGAAGCTCAGCGACAGCTGGATCAGCAGCTTGTTGTTGTAGAGGTCGGCGAGCTTGCCCCACAACGGCACGGTCGCCGTCATCGTCAGCAGCTCGAGCGTGACGACCCAGGTGTACGACGACTGGCTCGCGCCCAGGTCGTGGATGATCCGCGGCAGCGCGGTCGACACCACGGTGCCGGCCAGGATCGCCACGAACAGGCCCATCATCAGGCCGGACATGGCCTGGATCGTCTGTCGCGGGGTGAGTGTGGCGGTGACCTCACCCACCGGTTCCGGGGTGGATGACGAGGTCGTCGTCATGAGTTGCCTTTCTGGTTGTCCGGCCCGAAGGCGGTATCGATGCCCTGGGCAAGTAGTTGGAACGCTTCGTCGAGCAGTTCGGGGATCGGCCGGTCCGGAGCGTTCTTGTGCAGCTCCATCACCACCCGGCAGGCGGTGCCCGCGGCGCTCACGATCAGCGCGGGCCGGATCGACCCGGCCGGTTCGCCCATCCGCTCGGTGAGTGCCGCGGTCAGCTGCCGTTCGTCGTCGATGCTCGACAGCATCAGCTGGTACAGCAGGGTCGGGGAGCTCATGATCAGCTCGCCGCGCTGGGACAGTTGCCCGTCGCTCTCGAGGTCGCGCAGTACGTCGTGCACGATGAGCCACATCGTGGTCAGCGGCGACTCGCCGGCGGGCGCGGTCCGCATCCGCTCCAGCGCCCGGTCGAGATGCTCCGGGTTGCGCGCGAGGATCGCGTGCTCCTTGTGCGGGAAGTAGTTGAAGAACGTCCGCACCGACACGTCGGCCGCCTCGGCGATCTCCTCGACCGTGACCTGGTCCGGCCCCTTCGCCAACGCCAGCCGCAACGCGGCATCGGCCAGCGCCGCCCGCGTCTGCAGTTTCTTGCGTTCCCGCAACCCACCCTCAGCCCCCACGAGAACAGGCTAGGCGGATTCTTGCACTCACTGCAAACTATTAGACCCTGAAATCTTGCAGTCGTGCAGCTGCCAGCAGGTTGTCGTAGCCCCCGTGATGCCTCAGGGGCGATGTAGGCCGTCGAGATCTGTGGAGTAGTGGAAGCGGACCCGCGAGCCGAGCCAGACGGTCCTGGAGGTTTCGACCAGTTCGCCGCCCGAGCGGCCGATCGACCAGTCGACGAACACCTGCGAGTCGATCCCGGTGTCGAGCAGTACGGTCTCGGCTGCGTTCACCGATCGAACCTCGAGCAGGTGCTCCACCTGGTCGGCCGCGATCGCCTCCTGCTGCAACGTCTTCGAGACGGAGGCCTCGACCAGTTCGCGGCCCCGCATCGTCTCCGCGGCGCGGCCGGCCAGCCACGAGTCGGTGATCCCGATCGGGCGGCCGTTGACCAGATGCAGCCGTTTGAGGTGGAGCCTGGTCCCGCTGCGTTCGGCCGGCGTCAACTCGCGGACCAGGTCGTACGGCTCCTCCTCGGGCGCCGCATCGACGAGATGTACCGACGCCGCGTCCTCGCCGGCCGCACGGAAACGGTCCCGCCAGGGTGTCATCAGGCCGATGTCGTGCTGTACGAGCCGCGGGCGGTCGGCGACGAACGTACCCATGCCCTGGCGGCGTTCGACGTAGCCGCGGTCCGACAGCGCCGCCAGCGCCTGCCGGACGGTGATCCGGCTGACGCCGTACATTGCCGCGAGGTCCTTCTCGGTCGGGAGCTGCAGCCCGGCCTCGACGCCCTGGTCCAGCACCGAGCGCAGGTCACGCTCGACCTGGGCCCAGGCCGGCATCGGTGACCGCCGGTCCACCTGGGTGACCTTCACCGCCAGCGGATGACGGGTGTCCTCGACGGTCATACGGCCCACTCCCCTGAGGTTATGCATGGATAGCATGATCATAACATCAGTACCTATCGGCCGTTCGGCACCGGTCAGGTCGTGATCGGCTCCTCGTCGAGCTTGATGTGCCGGGCGTCCATGTTCACCGCACCACCGCGGAACGGCGGGCGGCCCCACCTGGTCGCAGCCTGGTGCGCGAAGACCGCACCGGCCGCGGCTCCTGCCAGTTCGCCGATGAGCGGCGTACGGCCCGTCTCCAAGGCGATCTGCTGCACCGTCTGGCCCGTGCTTTCCAGAGCGACGGCCAGCCGGTCGAACCGGGCGCGGCCGACCGAGCCGATCAGTTGGAGTACGAGGTGTGGCTGGGGGCCGATGAAGTAGTCGACGTGCCCGCTCTCCTCCAACGGCACCGTACGAACGGTCAGCCCGGTGGCCTCGATGAGCTTGAGCATCCAGAAGTCGCCCGCGCCACGCAGGTCCGGAAGGGTGAGCACCGAGATGGCGTGCGGCGCGTCGGCCGGCAGCACCTCGACCGCTCGCAGCAGCTCCGGCGCCTGGGCCTCGAGCAGTTGCGCGACGTTGCTCGCGGCTGCGGCCACGTCCTCGCCTACTACTGCGGCGACGCCGAGGCCGAGCATCAGATGGCCTGCGCACGGTACGACTTCGCGGATGTCGAGCGATGGAACGAGTTGCGTCTCGGCGGCGGCCGCAGCGAGCGGGGAGTCGGCGTTCGACGTGATCGCTATGGTTCGCTTGCCCTCGTCGGCGGCCAGGCGGAGTGCGCGGACCGTCGCGCCGGAGGTGCCGGAGTGCGAGATGCCGACGACGGTGTCGGTGCCGTGCGGAAGGCGTCCGGTCCACGTCAGGTCCCCGGATGACAAGGCGCGATGGCCGTACGCCGTCGCGAGCAGCGCCGACGACAGCGAGTCGCCGGAGCCGACGAAGACGGCGCGATCGAGCGGGGGCTGGACAGTCGGCTGTACGTCGGGGACGGCACGGAGCGCCGACACGACGACGGAAAGCTGTTCGGGAATGGTCACGGTCGCTGCTTCCTGGTGATGGTGATGGTCGGGAACGGTTCGGTGAGCGGATCGGTCAGCAGGCCGGCATGACCCCAGTCCGACAACACGAGCCGGGCGACGCTTGCCCCGTACGCCGCCGCAACGGGAAGGTCGGCACCCGCAGCCCACGCGGCGAGGATCGCCCCGGCCGAGGAGTCGCCGGCGCCGGTGGTTTCGAGTACCCGTACGTCGGGATCGCGGACGCTCCACTCGCCGTCTTCGCAGATGACGACGAGCCCGTCCCGATCCAGCCGGGCGACCACGTCCAGCCCGAACCGCTCATGAATACTCCGAGCGGCGACCACCGGATCCGAATCGATCAACCCCAACTGCACGCGGCTGGGCAACACAAGCCCGCCCCGCGGAGTGACTCGACCGAGGTACGCCATCCCCTCGGCCTGCAACCACAGCTGATGCGGATCAACAGCAACCCGCGCCACCCCACCGGCCGCCGAGAACCCACCCAACGCAGAGTCGCCGCGCCCGCCGCCCGCTCCGCCGGTGGGCGCGCTGTCGAGGAGTCCGTCGATTTCTCCGATCAGAGGAATCGGCGCTTCTTCTTCAGGTGTGGCGCTTTCGGGGCCCTCGAGTTCCACCGGACCGTTCGATGTCGCGACGATCCGCCTGCCCTGCGGCGAGTTCAGGATCCACAGCCGGATCGCCTGTGGGACGTGGACGCAGGACGAGGTATCGACCCCGACCTCGTCGAAGAGCTTGCCGAAGCGTGGCTCGTCGTCCGGGATCCGTGCGAACAGCCGCACGTGAGTCCCGGCGACGAGCCGCGCACCGAGGGTCGCGAACAGCCCCGGACCGCCGAGCTCGTCGAAGCGCGCCCCCTGTCCGGCGTTCACCAGATGATCGACGGACAGGCCTCCGCGAACTCCGACGACGGCCATCAGAACGTCTGCACCGCGTACTGCAGCGTGCGGTCCCGCGGCCCGTCGAGCTCGAGCAGGTACACCCCCTGGCTGTGCCCGATCCCGAGCTCACCGTTCACGACCGGAAGCTGCAGCGACTGCACGCCGAACACGCACCGCACGTGCGCGGCAGCGTCCTGCGGTCCGTCGTGCAGATGGACGAACGGCCGGTCGACCGGGATCTGCTCCTCGATGAACAGCCGGATGTCCTGCAGCGTCGTACCGTCCACGCCGGAGTTGAAGATCAGCGTGCACGTGGTGTGCGGAAGGAACGCGTGCAGGATCCCGTCACCGTCCGCACTGCGAGCGACCTCGCGCAGCTCGTTGGTCAGGTCAACGTAGTGCACCGGGCTCGCATAACCCTCGGCCGGTCTGGTGTTGACCGAGATGCTGTTCCACTTACCGGTGAGCGACATATCGGATGGTGCCTTTCTGTTCGCGGGGCGCAGCGATCGGCCCGCCCCGGGGATGCGAGCGGACGGTGAATCCGTCGGCGCTCATGGTTCCGGTGTCGACGAAGAAGCCGGCACCACCGCCGGCCACTCGGGTAGTCGTTGCCGAAAGCATCGAGATGCCGTCGACCCGGACCTGCACGACGTCCGCGACGCACTCGACGGTGACGTCGTACGGCGCGTCGCGGCGGAGGGCGAACGGCGTGGACGCGAGTACGGCCCGTTCGGCGTCGTGCTGTTCGACGATCGAGAGCAGGTGTCCGTCGAACACGGCCGCGGTGAAGTTGCGGTGCCCCCGGGCCCGGACGACGAGACCGGCGGAACGGCTGAGCGAGAACGACAGCCGGGACGAGATCTCGTAGTCGACCCAGTCGCGGGTACCGGTGGTGACGACGCCGAGAGGGTCCGGGTGGGAGACGGAGAACGTGGTCGCGAAGTCAGCCTCGAAGTTCTTCGCCGAGCTCACCCAGGGCGCGAGTCCCGGCGGCTGGGTGTCCCAGATCGACGACAGCAGGATGCCTGACTGTGTGTACTCCGCGGGTGCGCCGTCCCAGTCGAGCCAGTGCAGGTACGCCGTTCCGGAAACGGAAAGGCCGATCCGGAAAGGGATTCCGCGGTCCGGCACGGTCCATTCGAGAACGGTTTCCGCGCCAGCGTCGAGCGCCGGGCTTTCCGCTGTCGTCGTCTCGTTGTAGATCGCGTACAGCCGGACCGACGCGCCGTCGGGCGAGCTGACCAGCGCCCGCACGGTGTTTCCCGGGTAGAGCGTCGGACTGGCAAGCGTCGAGAAGTTCGACACGCTTTCCCGAGGATCCAGAAACACCGGCGTAGAAGCAGCGCCGTCAACCACCAACGCAGTACTACCGTCCTCGAACACACGATGGCGAACACCACCAGACGTGCGGTACGGACACGGCTCAAACCCCTGCACAGCTTCAGGAAAGTCGAACCCGAACCGAGGCAAACGCCCCCGATCCGCACGCCCCCACGCCCCGACCACGCCGCTCGGGGTGGAGGGGTGGCGCGGGGCGGACACGCCGCTCGGGGTGGAGGGGTGGCGCGGGGCGGACACGCCGCTCGGGGTGGAGGGGTGGGGCGGGGCGGGCACGCCGCTCGGGGTGGAGGGGTGGGGCGGGGCAGGCAGGTCGCTCGGGGTGGGGTTCAGGGTTTGGGCTGCGTGGAGGATTCGGCGGGTTTCGAGGACGGCGTCTGTTATGGATTCGCCGCCGTCAGCGGTGACGACCAGGGCGCGGTCGGCTACCGCGGAGCGGAGGTCTGCGGCGTCGGCGAAGGCTGCGAGACCCAGGCGTACGCCGGTGATGCAGCCGACGGTGCCGGCGTTGCTGTCGGTATCGAAGCCTACAGACGAGGCGATCGCGACCACCCGGCGGAAATCATTGCCCCCGACAACAAGCGCGGCGAGCGCCATCGCGGTGTTCGACAGCGAATGACAAGGTCCGGGATACCGCGCGTACCCGTAGTTCCGGTCGACCCACTCGCGCACGATCCGCCAGTCGTCGCCCTCCGACACGTTCGACGTCACGTCGACGACCAGTTCGGCCAACCGGCGATCCGCGACGAACGGCAGCGACCGTTCGATCAACACCGCAAGGTCGGACTCCACAAACGCCGACGCACGCATTGCCGCAAACAACGCAGCCGCATCAAGCGCGACACCGTCGTGACTGACACTCGCCGCAGCCCGGGTCAGCTCGACGGCCCGCTCCGGATCCCCAGGCGTCATCAGCGCGAACGCGTCCGAGAAGATCTGCGCCCCGATCTGCTCCGCCAGCGTGCTCCCGTTCAGCGCGATCGAACCGCTCTCCGGCGCCCGCACGCCGCGCTTCAGATTCAGGTACGCCGTGTGCTCGGTCGAACGCCCGTACCCACCCCACCACAGAATCGTCCGGTCCTCGACGATGTAGTTGAGCCAGGTGTCACCAGCATCGGCCGCCCGGAAGAACCCGTTGTCCTCGACCACCCGGGCGAACGCGAACGTCCCGGAAATGTCGTCGTCGGCGACGATCAACGGAAGCCCGAGCTCGCCGTTCACGAACCGGTCGACCAGCCCGAACCGCGCGTCGATGTCGTCGTACGCCCACCCCTCGACGGGCCGCCCGAGGTACACCCCGATCAGCTTGCCGAGGACCCCGGCGTACACGCGTTCCTCGTAGCCCGTCAGCTCAGTCATCTCAACCCTTCACCGAACCGCTCGCGAGTCCGTCGACGACGTACCGCTGGAGCGCGATGAAGACGGCCAGGATCGGCACGATCAGGATCAGCGCGCCGGCCATCATCGTGCCGATCTGGGTACTGAAGGTCCCGTTCATGGTGAGGAAGCCCAGCGTCAGCGTCTGGTCGTCCGGGTTCTGCAGGAACGTCGACGAGATCAGGAACTCGTTCCACGCGTTCAGCCCGACGATCACGCCGACGGTGATCAGGCCGGGCCGCACCATCGGCAGCATCACCCGCCCGATCAGCTGGAAGGTGTTGACGCCGTCCATCAGCGCCGCTTCCTCGATCTCCGCGGGGATGTTCAGGAAGAACGTCCGCATCAGGAACGTCGCGAACGGCAGGTTGATCGCGGCAAGGATCACGCCGACCACGAAAACGTTGTCCAGCAGGTTCAGCGCGGCGACCGCGGCGTACAGCGGGAACACGAACAGCTGGATCGGGATCGTCATCGCCATCGTCAGGTAGACCATGATCGCGGGCCACTGCTTCACCTTCTGCCCGGCGAGTACGTACCCGGCCAAGCTCGCGCAGACGAGTACGACGACGACCGTCGTACCGGTGAGCAGGACGCTGTTGACGATCCCCCGGCCGAACTGCCCGTACTGCCACGAGGTGACGAAGTTCGCGAAACTCAGCGACGACGGCAGCCCGAACGGATTCGCCAGTACCTGGTCGTTGTCCTTGAAGCTGTTGAGCAGTACGAGCAGCAGGGGCACCAGGGCGAGTACGGCGAACAGCGCCAGCACCAGCTGCGCCGCGATGCCCTTCAGGTAGCGGGTCATCGGACAACCTCCCGCCGGCTGATCCAGGTGTAGAGCACGGACGCGAGCAACCCGAAGAAGCTCATCACGATCCCGACCGCGGCCGCTTTCCCGAACTCGAACGACGAGAACGCGAACGCGTACGCGTACGTCCCCATCACCTCGCTGGCGTGGGCCGGGCCGCCCTGCGTCAGCAGGTAGACGTAGTCGAAGGCGAGGAACGAGAAGATCACCGTCATCACGCCCATCAGCAGCAGCGTCGGCCGGATGCTCGGCAGGTACACGTTGCGGAAAACGCCCCACCCGCCGGCGCCGTCGACGATCGCGGCCTCGACCTGGTCGACCGGCGTCTGCCGGATCGCGCCGAGATAGACGACGGTGAGGAAGCCCCAGTAGTGCCACATGTCGACGGCCGCGGCGGCGTACAGCGCGGTCGACGTGGAGCCGGTCGGCGGCTGGATCCCGAGCAGACCGGCGACACCGCCATGCGGGTTGTAGATGATCGTCTGCCAGACCAGCGCGTTGACGACCGGCGCCAGCACGTACGGCATCAGGTAGATCACCTGGTAGAACGTGCGCATCCGCTTGCGCCGCAACAGCAGCATCGCGGTCAGCAGCCCGATCACGGCCGGTAGCGTCAGGAACATCACCAGCCACTTGATGTTGTTGGTCAGCGCAGTCGCGAACACCGGGTCGGACAGGATCGAGGCGAAGTTCTTGCCGCCGACGAAGTGCACGTCGAACCCGACACCGCTCCAGTCGGTGAACGCGAACAGCAGCGTCAGGATGCCGGGGACGACGACGATCACGATCGAGAGGACGAGTGCGGGCGCGACCAGCGCGTAGTTGATCGCGGTCCGGCGGCGCAGGTGCGAGCGCCGCCGCCCGGCCGGGAGGTTCGCTGGTGCGGACTCCCGCGCCGGTGCGGCTGTCGTCATGACCATGTCTTCTCCGGGGTTCCCCGTCACGCGCCCGGTTGCGGCAGCGGGGGGACCAGGCCCTTCGCCTTCTCGGCGGCGAACGTCGTCTGGACCTTCTTCAGGAAGTCCGCGGCGCTTTCCTTGCCCAGCCAGACCGAGTCGATGTCGGTGAACGCGGTCGCGGTCGCCGGCGGGAAGAACGTACCCGCGAAGAACCCGTAGTTGCCTTGGTTCACTGTCGCGATCGTGTCCTTCATCGCGGTCACGAACGGCTTCGACAGACCGCTGTAGCTCGCAGCGTCGAGGTCGAAGTTCTTCAGCGGCACGGCCCAGTAGCCCGGCCAGGACTTGTTCATGTCCTTGGTGAAGCTGTCGGTCATCATGTAGTCGATCACCGCGGCCGCGCCGTCCTTGTTCTTCGAGGCGGCGTTGATCGACAGCGACGCCGTCGTACCCAGCGTCGGGTACGGGTACGGCCGTCCCGCGTCGATGCTCGGGAACGGCAGCCAGCCGAGGTCGTGGGTCGTCCCGTTCTTGTCGTTGAAGTAGTTCGACGCGAACTGGAAGATCAGGCTCGGGCCGAGCATGAACGGCGACTTGCCCTGGCTGAGCAACTGGACCGACTGGTCGAAGTTCAGCGTGGCGTAGTCCTTACCTCCCAGGTAGCCCTTCTGGTAGAAGTCAGCGGACGCCTGGACGGCCTTCTCGATCGACGGGTCCGTCCACGGAATCGTGCCCTGCAAGGCGTCGTACACCTTCTTGCCACCGGCAACCTGGGTCAGGAACAACGAGATGTAGTTCTGGTTGACCGGCTTCCAGCCCTGGTTGCCCGTCACCGACGCATACATGCCTGCGGCAACTGCCTTGTCCATCGTCGAGACCAGCTCGGCGTAAGTCTTCGGCGGCTGCGCGCCGAGCTTGGCCAGCACCTTCTTGTTGTAGAAGACGCCGATGTCCTCGATCGAGTTCGGCAGCGAGTAGAGCTTCCCGTCGACGGTGCCGGACTGGTACATCGCCGGCAGCAGCCGATCCTGCCAACCGTACTTCTGCGCGTACGGCGTCATGTCGGCGAGCTTCCCCTGCGTCGCGTACGCCGCCGAGAAGGCCGGCCCGGAACCGTAGACGACGTCCGGGCCCTTGTTGGCGCTCAGCGCGACCTGCACGTTCTTGTCGACCGCGTTGTTGAAGGTCACCTGCAGCGTGTACTTGCTCTGCGACTTGTTGAAGCCGTCGACCAGCACCTGCTTCATCGTCTGCTGTTGCTGCGGCGGCGCACCCCAGAACCACAGCTGCAGGGTCTGCCGGCCGCCACCGCCCGCATCACCGGAGGAGCATCCCGCGAGGGCCAGTGCTACGGCGGACGCGACACCGATCGCGGCAGTCACGAGCCTCATTCGTCTCATGCCGAGCTCCTACAGTCATCTGGTGGTTATGTTGTATTGACCGTAGAACCTTTGATCCTGGAGTGTCAACGTAATCCGGGAATCCACCGTTGTCCGCCACTTGCCGTGACGGCGGCATCGTGTTCCGCGAGCACGACGAGTCCGGCGAGCGCGATGTCCGTCGCGGATCGATGCCCCGCCCCCGCCACGAACGGCCGGTCGGCGATCACGTTGTCGGCGACCGAACACACCGATCCGCCGCGCTTTCCGAACAGCGCTGGCAGTGTCACGATCGCGGCCGACTCCCGGTCGCCGTTCAGCACGCCGGCCCGCGCCCACGTCTCGAGTACGTCCAGATGCCACGGCTGGAAGTACCCGCCGACCGACGGCCGGCCGACGCCGCAGAAATCGCTGTCGCTCGAACGTGTGACGCCCACGTGATGCGGCAACCCCAACGTGGCCGCGGCGCGCGCCATCGCCACCACGACCTCGTACGACGCCACCCCCGGATAAGAGGCCGGGATGTACGCCTGCGTCATCCCCTCGTCGCGCACCACTCCCGACGAGATGACGACATCACCCGGATCGACCGACGGATGGATGCCGCCGGAACCACCGACCCGGACGAACGTGTCCGCGGTGGTGAACTCGAGCAGCTCGTGCAGGATCAACTCCGCCTCGGGCGAGCCGCTCCCGCCGGACACGACCGTGACCGGGACGCCCTGATGCGTACCACTCCAGGTCGTGAACATGCCGGACTCACCGATACGTTCGGCATCGTCCAGTTCGGCGGCGAGTTGCGTGGCCGGGTCGTCGTCGTACGCACAGAGCGGGTCGCGCACCATCAACAGCACGTACCGCGCGACCTTGTCCGGGTCGATGCGCGAGAGCGCGGGCCGCCCGTCGACGAGCAGTCCGCGTTTCGGCACGTTGTGCGCGTACTTATAGGTGTCGTAGAGCGCGCTGGAATCCCAGTTCATGCAGTTCCTTTCAGTCGGCCGCCTTCAGGACGGCAGCTCGTACGGCCTCGTCGACCAAGGGCCCTCCGCGAGTCGCCACCACCACCGCCGCGGCCGCTGCCGCGAGACGGGCCGCGCGGAGCGGATCGCCGGTTTCGAGGTATGCGGCGATGAAGGCGCCCGAGTAGCTGTTGCCGCCACCGGTCGGGTCGACGACCACCGTCGGCGCGGCCGGTATGTGCACCTGACGGCCCGCCTGGAGCAGCACCGAGCCGTCCGCGCCGAGTCGCAGCAGGACGATCGGCGCGAGACTGCTCGCAGCCCGGGCGGCCGCGCCGACGTCGCCGGTCCCGAAGAGTGCGAAGGCCTCGGTCCGGTTCAGCGAGACCACGTCGACCAGGCTGGCCCGCCTGCGCACGAGGTCGAGCTCGGTCGCGGTGGCCGATACCTCCCACAGGATCGGAACACGTCTTCGGAAAGCGGCGACACTTTCCCAGTACGGCTCCTCGGCCGCGTGGAACAGATACATCGCCCCGAGGTCCACATCAGGCGGAATGTGTTCGGGCAGCGGCGTGTGCGCGTCGAAGTGGGCGAGGCCGTAGACCGGCGTCTCCGTACGCTCACCGTCGGCGAAGTACTGGATCCGGGTCCGCGGCCCGCGCTCGCCGACGACGAACAGTCCACTCGGGTCGATCGCCCGTTCCCGGCACCAGCCCTGGAGCGATGCCAGGTCGGCCGACCCGGTACCACTGACCAGCAAGCTTGCCATCGGCAACGACACGAGACTGGCACCGACCGCCGCGTACGCACCGGCCCCGCCGACCTCGGCGTGCATCCGCCGGCCCGACGGCTCGTACACCTCGTCGAGGACCGCGTGCGAGAGCACGGCAATCTTCCGGACCACCCGACCACTCCCCTTGGTTATGTTGTTATGCCTATAATACCCATTCTATGAAGAACGTGCTGCTCGACACCGATCCGGGGATGGACGACGCGCTCGCGATCGCCCTCGCACACAAGTCCGGAGCCCTCGACCTCAAGGCGATCACAGCGGTCACCGGCAACCTGCCCGCAGACCGGACGGCCGCCAACGCCCTCAAGATCCTCGACCTGCTGGGTGCGCCGGACCTCCCGGTCGCCCGGGGACCCCTGCTGCCCAGTGCGGGCGACTACCCGTCGGACCCGTTCTCGCACGGCAGCGACGGCCTGGCCGAATCCCGGCTCCCGGAGTCGGACCGAAAGCTCGACGACCGGAGCGCGGCACAGCTGATCGTGGACGTCGCGGCCGAGTACGCGGGCGACCTGACGCTGTGCGCACTCGGCCCGCTGACCAACGTCGCCGCCGCGCTCGAACTCGACCCGGACCTGCCGGCGAAGCTCGGCGAGCTGATCGTCATCGGCGGCTCGTTCGGCGAGACGCCGTATGCCTGGAGCCAGGCGACCGGAGCGAACCCAGTCAGCGAATGGAACGTCTTCGTCGACCCCGAGGCGGCGCGCACTGTTTTCCGGGCCGGCTTCAACCTGCTCGCGGTCGGCCTGGACGTCGCGACCCACCCGAGCATCAACTTCCGCGACCAGGACCTCGACGCGCTGCGTACATCCGGCACTGCGGAGGCAGCACTCGCCCTGCGGGTGGTCGAGTTCGTCAACGGCCGCGGGTACCAGTCGTACTGCTCGTTGATCGACAGCGTTGCCGTCGCCGCCGCTGTCGACCGCACGCTCGTCGATGAGACCTCTTTGTACTGCGATGTCGCGACCAGCGATCCGCTGACCCGCGGCATGACCGTCGTGGACCGCCGCGCACACCACAGGTGGACGGACCTGCCGCTCATCACGGTCGCCCGCAACCTCGACTTCCCGCGCTTCCTGGACCTCGTCACCACGGAACTGGCCAGATGAACGCGCTGCCGAAGGCCGAGCTGCATCTGCACCTGGAGGGCACGCTCGAGCCCGAGATGATCTTCCGGTTCGCGGAACGGAACCATATCCGATTGCCGTACGCCGATGTGGACGAGCTGGCCGCGTGCTACGAGTTCGCCGACCTGCAGTCGTTCCTCGACCTGTACTACGCGAACATGGCGACCCTGCGGACCGGCGAGGACTTCGCCGAGCTGACCGAGGCGTACCTCGTTCGCGCTGCGGTCGCCGGCGTCCGGCACGCCGAGGTCTTCGTCGATCCGCAGGCCCACACGGCGCGCGGCATCCCGCTCGCAGCGGTCCTCGAAGGCGTCACCTCGGCACTCGGCACGGCCGAACAGCGGCACGGGATCAGTACCGGCCTGATCGTAGCGATGCTGCGCGACGAGAGCGCCGAATCTGCGATGGCCACGCTGAACGCCGTACTCGCCAGTGACGTGGAGGTACTGGGGATCGGGCTCGACTCGGCCGAGGTCGGCCACCCGCCGTCGAAGTTCGTCGACGTCTTCGCGAAGGCCCGCGCCAACGGTCTACGCGCGGTGGCACACGCGGGCGAGGAAGGCCCGCCGGGCTATATCTGGGAAGCGCTCGACCTGCTGCAGGTCGAACGCATCGACCACGGCGTGCGCTGTCTGGAGGACGACGCGTTGGTGCACCGCCTGGCCGCCGAACAGGTCCCGCTGACGGTCTGCCCGCTGTCGAACGTACGGCTGCAAGTGGTCCCCGACCTCAGCCTGCATCCGCTACCGGAGCTGCTCGCGCGCAACGTGCTCGTCACGGTCAACTCCGACGACCCGGCGTACTTCGGCGGGTACGTCGACGACAACTACGCGGCGCTTTCCCTGCCGCCGGAAACATTGCGCCAACTGGCAGCCAATTCGATCCGCGCGTCGTTCCTCGACGACTTCCGGAAAGCGGAACTCCTGTCAGAGTTGGCGACGTGAAATCCGCGGGATCCACGCCGGTACGGCGCGGCAGTACTCCTCGTACTGGGGGCCGTAGCGTGCGTGTAGTACCGGTTCCTCGTACCAGTGGACGAAGGATGCCATCACGGACCAGGCGATGACGCTGTAGACGAGGACTCGCCAGTCGAGGAAGAGCAGGGTCTGGCCGAGGGCGGCCGCGACGACGCCGACGTACATCGGATTGCGGACGAAGCGGTAGTCGCCGCCGACGACGAGGGCTTCGGTCGGGGCGATCGGGGCCGGGGTGCCGTGGCCTTCGCGGACGAAGCGGACGAAGGTTCGCAGCACGACGAAAGCGCCGGCCGCGACGATCACGGCGCCGGGCCAGAAGCGCGGCGCCGCCCAGCCGCTGATCCACCACGGAAGGACGCCACCGACCACGCAAGGTGCCGCGAAGAAGAACGCCGTACTGCCGAGAACGGCTTTGATCATGATATAATTTAAAGGCAGTCTCCGACCGGGGAAACCGGGCCGGAGACTTTTTTTATGACCATTCTGCTGTACAAAGGCGCCACGAAAGTCCGTGGCGACGAGATCCTTCCGCTGAACCAGTTGCGCGACCGCTACCCGGATCTGCACGAGCGGCATTTCCAGAAGTACGCCGGCCGGCCGCACGGCGTGGACATCCCGGTGTATCCGCTGAACTGCACCTGGGGCGACGTCGTGTTCCTGTCGCCGGTCCACCCGGCCCCGATCTTCCAGGCACTGCACGAATCGGGCCGGATCGGCTCGCCGACGCTCGACTACTGGACGCTCGACGCCGGACTCCTGGACCCCGCGAACACGTGCATCCTGCTGAAACGGTACGACCCGGAACTCCGCCCGCAACCGCCCGAGGACTTCGTCCCGTACACCCCCGAAGCGGCCGCCGCCCTCGCCGAGCCGAGCGAACGCGCCCTGCACCGCCTCCGCAACCTCGACGCCACCGAACCGCTCTACCCCTGGGCCGACATCCCCCACATCCTGCATCGCGGCCCCATCCCGGCGCGCTGGTTCAAGGTCAGCGCTCAGGAGACCCGGGCCGACGGTTGACCGACGGCGGCGGACCGCCGCGGGCTCCGTAGGCGCCCCACCCGGACGTACTGCGTCCCGGCGACGCCACGCCGCCGAACGACACGCGCCGGGCGAAGTGCTGCCCGGCGATCGCGCTGCCCTCCTCGAACGCCCGGCGCCCGATCGCGGCCGACCGGCCGAAGAGCTGGTGCGACCCGACGGCCGACAGCCCGGGGAGCTTCCCGAACTGGTTCCACATCGCGTTCGTGATCTTGCGCTCGGTGAACTGGCGCTCCTTCGCGAAGTGCGGGGCGCCGAGACCGTAGCGGTCGGCGATGACGCCGGCGGCGACCGCCCACTTGCCGCTCGCGTTGACGACGGCCAGTCGGCGGAGCATCTCGAAGCGGTCGCACCGGTCGAGGGTGGCGAGTTCGTAGGCCAGCGTGTCGGCCGCCGGCGTGAACCGCTCGTACGCCATCAGCCCGACCACGTTCTTGATCCCGGGGGCGACGCGGTCGAGCTGGAGCTCGTCGATGTAGTCGTCCAGCGTCTCGTGACCGAAGCTCTCGGTCACGCCTTCCTCGAGCGCCCGCACCGCGTCGATCCGGAAGTCCTGCTTCGCGTCCGAGTGCTCGGTGCCAGGTCCGGCGAGCATGTGCAGGTTCTCGTGGTACACGACGGCGAGGGCCTCGCGGTACTGCAGCAGCGTCGCGTCACCCACATCCTGACCGGCGTCGCGGAACATGTTCCGGAGCGGCGTCAGCACCCGCGCCTCTTCGTACCGGATCGTGTGGTCCCAGCCCGCGGAGCCGAGTACCAGCTTGCCGTCGTCGGTCAGCGCGTACGGCTGGACCTCGTACGTCCCGTTCCAGCTGGAATGGTCGGCGCCGCTGACGTTGATCGCGGCCACGTGCTGCAGCCGCATGAACTCGTCGAACGTGGCAGGTTGCGGAAGCGGCATCTCAGTCCCCGAGTTCCGCTCGCCAGCTGTCCGCGAGCCGGGCGAGCGGTTCGTTCACCGCGAGGACGGCGTACTGCTCGAACTCGTCGTCCGTCTCGCGTGCGACCGCCGTGATGTCGCGCATCCCGTGCTCCAGCCGGGCGACCCGCTCACGGGCGTCACCCTCGTCCCGCTCCGCAAGCGCGGCGATCCGCTGGGCGCGCTCCAACCGCTCCCGGGCAGCGGGCGACGTGTGCGCCGCCCACCGCTCGATCAGGAAGACCGCGGTCTGCCGCAGCCGCTCGTCGTCGATCTCCGGTACGACGGCACGTAAACCGGCGAGCGCTTCGCGTGCGTCGACGGCACCGAGCCGCCACTCACGCTGCGCCGCCTTGTAGCGCTCGAGGAATTCGTCGTACCGCACGGACGGCACTCTAGTTCCGGGGCAGGCGCTCGGCGAGCGCGGTGAGGGACGGCACCCGGCCCAGTTCGATGTGCGAGTAAGCCAAGGCCTCGGCCAGCTCGGGCTTGCCGGCTTCGATCGCGGCGCAGAGTTCGTGGTGCTCGCGGCACTGGGCGGCCGGGTCGCGGTCCGCGGTGAGGGCGAACAGCCAGCGGATCCTGCCGACCAGCGGTGCCATCGTCTCGCCGAGGAGACGGTTGCCGGACAGCGTGACGATCTCCAGGTGCAATGCCGTGTTCGCTTCGCGGATCGCCTGTTCGTCGCCGGCGCGGGTGACCCGGTCCGCGGTCGCCATCAGCTCGCGGAGCCGGTCCGTCGACGTACCGGCCCGTACCTGCTCCGCCGCGAGCCGGGCCGCCAGCACCTCCAGGCTCAGCCGTACGTCGAACAGCTCGTCGACGTCCTCCAGCGTCAACTGCCGCACCACCGCGCCACGCCGCGGCTGCGTCACCACGAGCCCCTCGGCCTCGAGCTGCGCGATCGCCTCCCGGACCGGAACCCGCGAGACCTGTAACTCGGCCGACAACTCCCGCTCCCGCAGCCGGCTGCCGATCGGGTACCGACCGCCGATGATGCCCTCGCGGAGCGCCAGGTAGGCGCGGTCCGCGAGCGACAACTCCTCGCCGTCAGAGGCAGACGTCCTCATCCGGACAGCCTCCTCCCGAACGGTCCTCCGTGTCCGGGCATCGTACTGCGCACTCACCTGCCGGCTGCCGGGACCGGCTCCCGCCCGGCGCCGTGCGGCAGATCGCGAACTTCCTTGAACAGCAGCGAGATCCACGCCGCGGCCGCGTAGACGATCGCCGCGACGAGCGTGACGTGCCGTGCTCCGAACCGGTCGGCGAGCGGCCCGGCGGCCAGCGTCCCGGCCGGAATCGCGACGAACGACAACAGGTCGTCGATCGAGGCGAGCCGGGACAGGACACCGCGGTCGACGTGTTCCTGCAGCGAGGTGTCCCAGCTGATCCCGGAGATCGAGAACCCGCTCCCGGCCGCGAACGCGGCGACCAGCACCCAGACCGGCCCGGCACCGACGCCGAGCGCGACGAGCGGCAGCGCCCCGAGGGCGCTGAACAGCTGACCGGTCCGCAACAGGTGCCGGAGGATCAGGCGATACATCAGGGCACTCATCACGAGCAGCCCGATGCCGCGTGCACTGAGCGCGAAGCCCCAGAGCTTCTCGCCGGTCAACGGCGGACCGAGCACCTGCCAGACGCCGGTCTGCGCGAAGTTCATCACCGCGGACGACAACGTCACCGCCCAGACCCAGCGGATACCCAGGAACTCCTTCAAACCTTGGCGTACGTCGCTCAACACCGGCGCCCTCCGCGCCGCGACCGGCGTGCCGACCCGGACCTGCCCCAGCAGAACCGCCGCCAGCAGATAGCTGACGGCGTCCACGGCGATCGTCGGCCCACTGCCGACGGTCGCCACGAGCACCCCGGCCAGTGCGGGACCGACGATCTTGGTCGCGTTCCGGATCGAACTGAGCAACGAGTTCGCCTTCCGCAGCTGGTCCTGCTCCACCAGCTCCGGCACCAATCCGCGCAACGCCGGCGAAGTGAACGCATCCAGGACGCCGTTGACCGCACTCAACACACCGACCAGCACAAGGCTGTAGTTGTGCGTGATCAGCAGTACAGCGACCGCACCCTGCGAAACGGCCCCGCCCGCATGCGCCGCAACCAGCACCGTCCGCCGAGGAAACCGATCCGCAACCGCTCCACCCAGCAGCACGAAGCACAGCATCGGAACCATCCGCACCGTGAGCACGATCCCCAGCTGCGAAGGATCCCCGGACGCATCCAGCACCGCGAACGCCAATGCCACCGGCGCCATCGAACTACCGAGCAACGACACCAACCGCCCGGCACTGAACAACCGGAACGCGGGGCGGCGGAGCGGGGAGGGCACTGCCCAAGTGTCGGGATTGGCCGGATCTCGGGCAACTCCGATGAGTTTCGGCCGGGGGTCTCCTCAGTACGAGTAGAAGGTCGCCAGGGTGGCGTGGACAACGAGAAAGAGAAGAACAATGTTGCTGGAGAACAAGAACGTGGTCGTGTACGGCGCGGGTGGCGCGGTCGGCAGCGCGGTGGCGCACGGATTCGCCCGCGCGGGCGCCAAGGTCTTCCTGACCGGGCTCCATCCCGACAACGTGAATGCCGTCGGCAAGGAAATCTCCGCCGCGGGTGGAGCGGCCGAAACCGCGGTGGTCGACGCCACGGACGAGAAGTCGGTGACCGAGCACCTCGACGCCGTGGTCGCCGCGGCCGGCAGCATCGACGTGTCGTTCAACGCGATCGGACTCTCGCCGCGCGGGCTGCAGGGCATCCCGTTCGCCGACCTGCCGGTCGACAACTTCCTCCGGCCGGTCACGACGTACGCCCAGGCCCACTTCGTGACCGCGAAGTCCGCCGCACGGCACATGATCCCGCGCGGTTCGGGCGTGATCATGATGCACACACCCGAACCGGCCCGGATCAGCCTGCCGCTGGTCGGCGGCATGAGCGTCGGCTGGGCAGCCATGGAGGCGCTCAACCGGGCGTTGTCCGCCGAGTGGGCGCAGTACGGCGTCCGCTCCATCTGCCTGCGTACCACCGGATTGGCCGATACCCCGATCATCGACACCGTGTGGGGACTGCACGCCGAGACGCTGGGTATCCCCAAGGACCAGTTGGTCGCCGCCGAGAGCGCGATGACCCACCGCAAGCGCCCCACGACGCTGGCCGAACTCGCTTCGGTCGCGGTCTTCCTCGCCTCGGACGAGGCAGCGGCCATGACCGGAACCGTCGCCAACCTGACCGGCGGCCTGATCGTCGACTGACGCCGGCCGGTTCGTGGGAGGTGTGAAGCAATGAACGATCTACTCGCCACCGCCGTCGCCGCGCACGGCGGAATGGACCGGTGGAACCGGATCCGCTCGATCCGCGTCGACGCCACCGTCACCGGGGCCTTCTGGCAGCTCAAGGGAAAGAGCGACGCGATGAAGGCGGTCCGCTTCGAGGTCGACACGACACAGGAACGGCTGACGATGGAGTTCCCGGGCCAGGATCGGCGGTCGGTCTTCGAACCCGGCCGGGTCGTCCTCGAGCGGCTCGACGGCACGGTGATCGACGCTCGCGACGACCCGGAGCGCTCCTTCGAGGGCCATCAGTTCGAGACGCCGTGGGACGACCTGCATCTGGCGTACTTCACCGGGGAAGCGCTGTGGACGTACCTGAACGCGCCGTTCGTGTTCACGTCGGCCGGCTTCGTCTGCGCGGAGCTCACGCCGATCGAGGTCGACGGTGAAACCTGGCGGCGGCTGCACGTGACGTTCCCCGAGCACATCAAGAGCCATACCCGCGAGCAGGTCTTCTGCTTCGGCCCGGACGGGCTGCTGCGTCGCCACGACTTCACCATCGACATCGTCGATCCCGAGACCGAGTCGCAGCTGTACGCCACCGACTACCGCACGGTCGACGGCATCGTCATCCCGGCCATGCGCCGCGCGTACGTCACTGCCGGCGCCGACCAGCTCGTCCTGGTCGCCATCGACATGCTCGACATCGCCGTCTCCTGATCCGGAATCCCTTCCAGTACAGGAGAATCATGCACATCGGGATCATCGGGGCGACCGGAACCATCGGCAGCCGGATCGTCACCGAGGCGCTCGACCGCGGGCATCAGGTCACGGCGTTCAGTCGCGACGTCGCCGGCCTTCAGGAGGACCGCGGGAACATCCGGTGGAAACAGATCGACGCCACCGACGCCGGCAGTATCGCCGCCGTACTGCCCGGCCTCGACGTCCTGATCAGCGCATTCGGAGCCGGCAACGCCGCCAAGGACTCTGGTGACGCGGTGGCACAGGCCGTCGCCGACCCCGGCATCTATGCCCGGGCAGCCACCGCATTGCTGACCGCGTTGGCGAGCCGTCCCCGGGTCCGGCTGATCGTGGTCGGCGGCGCCGCGAGCCTCGAACTCGAGCCAGGACAGGTGTTCGCGGACTCCGACGAGCTCCTCCGGGCCGCGACCGACGGCTTCGGGTTGCCGCGCGAGTACGCGGCGGCGATGCGGGGCCACGGCGATGCGCTGAACCTGTTCCGTACGTCCAACCGGCTCTGGACTTATCTCAGCCCGGCCATCGAGATCGCCCCGGGCGAACGCACCGGCCGGTTCCGGATCGGTACCGACCAGCCCGTCGTCGACGCGGACGGGCGGAGCCGGATCTCCGTCGAGGACGCCGCCGTCGCCGTTCTCGACGAGGCCGAGCTGCCGCGCTTCGTACAGCGCCGCTTCACGATCGGCTATTGAGCGCGACTTCACTGTGAACTCGGGAAGGCGGATCATGCACACCGTGGTCGAATCGAACGTCAGCAGCGAGGACTTCGGAACGCTGAGCGAACCGTTCCGGCGCGAGTTGCTGGCCTACTGCTACCGCATGCTCGGCTCGGTCCACGAGGCCGAAGAAGTGGTGCAGGACGTGCTTCTCGACGCCTGGCGCGCCTACGACAGGTTCGAGGGCCGGTCTTCCTTGCGTACTTGGCTGTACCGCATCGCGGCTCGGGCTTGTCTCAAGGCGCTCGAGAAGGGCCGGCGCAGACCGCTACCGGCGGATCTCGGCGCCCCCGAGGCGAACCCGGACGCCAGGCTGGTCGAGCGCACCCCAGAGATACCGTGGCTGCAGCCGATGCCGGACTTCCTCTTCGCCACCACGCCGGTCGATCCGGAAGCCGCCGTGCTGGAACGGCAATCGATGCGGCTCGCCCTGGTCGGGGCGCTCCAACAGCTGCCGCCGCGGCAGCGGGCCGTGCTGATCCTGCGCGACGTACTGCAGTGGCGAAGCGCCGAGGTCGCTGAGCTGCTGGAGATGACGACCGCGGCCGTCAACAGCGCGTTGCAGCGGGCCCGCGCGCAGGTTCCGCTCCGGGAAGACAGCCTCGCCGAACCTGTCGAGCCACAGCAGCGGGCACTTCTCGACCGGTACACCAAGGCCTTCGAGACCGCGGACGTCGATCAACTCGTCGCGGTCCTGACCGAGGACGCGCGCTGGGAGATGCCTCCAGTCGCCACCTGGTTCGAGGGCCGCGACACGATCGTCGCGTTCCTGGCCAAACAGATGCGGACGATCGGCCCGACCGACCTGGTCCCCACCTCGGCCAACGGACAGCCTGCCTTCGCGGTGTACGCCCGCGACCACAACGGCGAGTACCGGCCACACGCGATCCACGTACTGACCCTCACCCCGCAGGGCGTCAGCAGAATCGTCGCGTTCCACGGAGGCGCGCTGTTCCCACTGTTCGGACTCTGATGTCCGATCAGGAATGCGACGCCGCGCTCGACGCACACCTGCGCCTGTTCTGCGAACTGATGCTCGGTTCCCCGGAAGCCGCCGACCACGTACTCCTACAGACCTACGCCCGCGCACTCCAGCAGTCCCAACCACCCGACCGCCGACAACTGTTCCGAATAGCAGCCTCCCTCTGCAACGCCACGCCAGCCCTCCTCCAACCGGGAGGAGGTCCATGCGGGTGATCTGGTTCACTTCTGTGGAGATGCATAGTAAAGCTATGTATATTTGTGGGTGTGATCGCTACAGACCTGACTCGGCTCGGTGAAGAGTTGGTGGTGGCTTCGACGCGGTTGTCGCGGCTGGCCACCCGGAACGTGAACACGCTGCCGCATGCCGCCATGCGCGTGCTGGGGCGGCTGGACGAGCTCGGGCAGGCCCGGATCAGTGACCTGGCGAAGGCCGACCGGACGTCGCAGCCGACCATGTCGAACCTCGTGCAGCGGCTCGAGGAGCAGGGTTCGGTACTGCGGACGCCGGACCCGGCCGACTCGCGGGCCAGCCTGATCAGCCTCACCGACGCAGGTCGCGCCGAACTGCGCAGCGCCCGGCATCAGGCCGGCGAGGCGCTCGCCGCGCACCTGGGTCAACTGCCCGCGACCGACCTCGCCACCCTGGAGGCCGCAGTCGCCGTCATCCACGAACTCCTCACCCTCGAACCGTTGGAGGACACGCCCCGGTGAGCAACTCGTCGTTCCTGAAGCAACCCAAATCCGTCTGGGCGGTCGCGTTCGCCTGCGTGATCGCCTTCATGGGCATCGGCCTGGTGGACCCGATCCTCAAGCCGATCGCCGAGCAGCTGCACGCGAGCCCGTCCCAGGTCTCGCTGCTGTTCACCAGCTACATGGCCGTCATCGGGGTGGCGATGCTGATCACCGGCGCGGTCTCCAGCCGGATCGGCGCCAAGCGCACCCTGCTGATCGGCCTGGCCGTGATCGTCGTGTTCAGCGCCTTGGCGGGTCTGTCGAACTCGATCGGCATGATCGTCGCCTTCCGCGCCGGCTGGGGTCTGGGCAACGCGTTGTTCATCGCGACCGCCCTCGCCACGATCGTGAACTCGGCGTCCGGCTCGGTCGCCGAGGCGATCATCCTGTACGAGGCCGCGCTCGGTGTCGGTATCGCGGCCGGCCCGCTCGTCGGTGGCGAGCTGGGCACGATCTCCTGGCGCGGCCCGTTCTTCGGCGTCGCCGTACTGATGACGATCGCGCTCGCCGCAACCGCGTTCCTGTTGCCGGCCTCCCCGCCGCAAGCACGCCGTACGTCGGTCATCGAGCCGCTGAAGGCGCTGCGGCACCGTTCGCTCGCGACTGTCGCGGTCACCGCACTGCTCTACAACTTCGGGTTCTTCACGCTGCTGGCGTTCACCCCGTTCCCGCTGGCGATGTCCGCACGGCAGATCGGGCTGATCTTCTTCGGCTGGGGCCTCTGCCTCGCCTTCACGTCGGTGTTCGTGGCGCCGCGACTGCAGGCCCGGTTCGGGACGTTGCCGGTGGCAATGACCGTACTGTTCCTGTTCGCCGTCGACCTCGCGGTGATGGGTGTGTACGCACACCACAAGCCGGTGCTCGCGGTCGGCGTGATCGTGGCCGGCCTGTTCCTCGGCATCAACAACACGCTGATCACCGAAGCCGTGATGGGTGCAGCTCCGGTCGAGCGCGGTACGGCGTCCGCGGCCTACTCGTTCGTCCGCTTCTCCGGCGGCGCCGTCGCCCCGTGGCTGGCCGGCAAACTCGGCGAGGAGTTCAACATCCAGCTCCCCTTCTACGTCGGCGCGATCGCCGTACTCCTCGCCGTAGGCGTCCTGGCCACCGGCTGGAAACCCCTGTCCCACCTACGAGCCCCCGCCAACCACTCCGAGGTCGAGGCCGAAGCCCTCACCGTCGCCGACGCCTGACCGCCCAACCGACCCGCCGGAGCACGAACTCTCCGGCGGGTTTTCGTTCGCCTCCCGACCATACCAAACGGTATGGTATGGTCGGGTTCATGGTGAGCCGGGGTGAGTGGCTGGATGCTGGGTTGGGGTTGCTGGCGGAGGAGGGGGCGCCGGCGGTGACGATCGAGCGGTTGACGGGGGTGCTCGGGGTCACCAAAGGGTCGTACTACCACCACTTCAAGGGGGCCGCGGGATACAAGGCTGCTTTGCTGGAGTACTTCGAGCTGCGGTACACGACTCGGTTGATCGACGCGGTCGAGAAGTCCGGTGACGCGAAGGACAAGCTGCTGCACCTGTTGCGGCTGGTGTTGGCGGACTCGGACAGTGCGGGGCTCGAGATCGCGGTGCGGGCTTGGGCGTTGCAGGATGTGGAGGTGCGGGCTGCGCAGGAGCGGGTGGACAAGGCGCGGACGGCGTACCTGAAGAAGCTGTGCCGCGGGCTGGACGCGGACGTGGATCCGGACCGGTTCGCGCAGTTGCTGTACCTGATCCTGATCGGCGCCGAACAGGTCGTGCCGCCGATCGGCACGCGGGACGTGCGGAAGATCTACGACCTCGTCCTCCGCCTCATCGACTAGAGGAGTAGCCATGCCCAGCACGCTGCACGAACTCGACGACCTGATCCCGGTCGTCGACGAGATCGACGTGAAGACGGCCCGCGGCGACGTGACGCTGCGGGAGTTCACCGCGAACGCCCTGAGCCACACGCCGTTCTGGGTGAAGGGATTGTTCGCGGTGCGGATGGCCCTGGCTGCCGTACTTAGGCTCGAAACCACCGGCGTACCGGACTCGCGGGGAATGCGGCCGGAAACGGTGAGTTTCACGCCGGGCGAGAAGGACGCGTTCTTCACCGTCATGCGCGGCGAGGAAGACCACTACCTGCTGCTCAAGGTGACCGACAACCACCTGATCGGCTACCTCGCGATCATCACCGACAACGAGAAGCCCTCGACGTTCCAGGTCGTCACGCTGATCAAGTTCCTGCGGCCGGCCGGGCGGTTCTACTACAACCTGATCCGCCCGTTCCACCACGTCATCCTGCTCAGTATGTGCCGAGCCGGCGAGAAGTCGCGCGCGCCGCAGTGATCGCGGCCGCACCGCCGACCACGATCAACGCGGCCCCGAAGATCAACCCCAGCAACCGCCACGGAATCGCCACCGCAGCAAGGCCGTAAGGCCCGGCCGCGACCCCCGCGAGCGCAGCACCGGCGACGAGAGCTCCGAGCAGTACGCCGACCACGACGACGGTCCCGGATTCGACGACCGCGACCGTCACGACCTGCGCCCGCGTCAGCCCGGCCAGCCGCGACAACGTGAACTCCTGCCGCCGGTCGGCGGTCGACATCACCACCGCGTTGACGACCGCGACCGCGGTGAAGATCCCGGCCAGTCCCATCAGTGCGGCGAAGAGGTCCGCGTTGCTGCGCTGCTGCGCCTCACCTCGCGCCGCCGCCCACTGCTTCACCGACTGCCCCTCCAGAGACCCGCCTGGCGCCAGCTTCACCAGCGACTCGGTCCGCCCACCGGCCGGCAACAATGCCCTGGGAACGAAGAAGTTCTCGCTGACGTCAAGCGTCTCCGGCATGATCGCGACGACTCGCACCTCGACCTTTCTGTTGCCAAGAGCAACTTTCAGCGTCGATCCGAGCTTGTACCCTTCGGCCGCCATCCCCGGCCCGATCGCAATCGTGTTCCCGGTCAGACGATCGAGCGATCCCTTCCGTGGCCGCAGCTTGTGCGTCTGCTGGTACGCCACGGGATCGATCCCGACCGCCTCGGAGTACACCGTCTTCCGGCCGCGCGTCACCGCGATCGGTACGACGGTCTGTACTGAGGAAACCGCGATTCCCGGACCGTTTCCGACCGCGTGGTCGACCACGACGTCGGCGGTGACCAGCCGCTCCTGTTCGACGCCGACCGCCTTCGCCAGCGACCCGAACGTGCCCCACATCCCGACCACCAGTCCGACCAGTACGATCAACGGCGCCGCGGTCGCCGCACTTCGCCGTACCGCGTGCAGCACCCCCGCCCGCGCCAGGTCCGCGATCAAGTTGCCGCGGACAACGACCGCCGGGATCCGGCCGACGAACGGTACGACGACCGGGCTCAGCTGGCTCAAGGCCACCGATCCGCTGATCATCACGACGAGCCCGATCATCAACCCGGCAACGAGATCCCGCGCAGCCTGCGCCACGATCACCAGCAACAGCGTGCCCGCGGCGGCGGACAAGCCCCAGAACCACCGCCACGGCGTCATCGCCCGCCGCGCCGCGCGACCCTCGACGATCGCCTCGAGCGCGTTCACCCGCGACGCCCGCCAGGCCGCCGTCAGTGCGCCGGCCAGCGCCGTACCGACCCCGATGATCATCGCGGCCCACATCGCTCCCTGGTCCCAGGGCGCGTCGAACCAGGGTGGCAACATCTTCAGCTGCACCAGCAGCCGTGATTGCGCGACCGTCGCAAGCAATCCGACGAGTACGCCGAGCACGCTTCCGATCACCCCGAGCAGACCGGCTTCCGTCACCACCATCAGGCACAGGTACCAGCGCTGCGCCCCGACCAGGCGGAGCAGCCCGAACTCCCGCCGCCGCTGCACGGTGATGAACCCGAACGTCGTACTCACGATGAAGACGCTCAGAAAAGCGGCGAGCATCACCGACATTCCGAGCAGCGTCGCGGCGCCGACGTACCCCTCCCGTACCTGCGCCCGCTGGTACGCCGACAACCCGGACGGCACCACCGGGCGATCGGTGGCCGCGAGCAACTGCAGGCCGGACTGCACCAGGCCGACCCCGAGCGCGACAGCGACCACCGCGCCCGCGAACAACTGCCATCTGGTCCGCAGCGCCCCGACCGACAACCTCAACATCCGTCCAGCCAACCGCGCCCAGGTTCGTGGCGCGCTGGCCTGAACAACCGGCCTCAGGTAGCCCGCGCGCTACCTCAGGGAGGACAGCAGCAAGTTGACCGTACTGTGGTTCGCGAGCCCGCCAAGCGCTCCGAGCGCACGGAACGTCAGTGTCACGTCGACCACCGTCGGCTCGTCGAGCCGCACCCGGAAACCGGCGTCCTGCCGAGGCGCACCGGTCAGGTCAGCCACCGTGAGGTCGAGTTCGAGGCCGCGAACCGGCTCGGCCTCGACAGCCAACGGTCCCGTGACGAAGCCGTCGTTCACAACCGTCACGGAGATCGTGTGCCACGCACCCGGCGTCAACGTTCCGACCGGCGCGCCGCTGCGGGCGACGTTCACCCGCGCCTCCGGGTTGATCGTGACCGCGATCGGCGCATCCGTCTCGACCGGACCGCAACAACCGATGGCCGGCGCCTGGTGCGTCATCAGTCGACCTCACATTCTGCTCGTCTCGACGCGTACGCGGCCTGCGCTGCGTCGTACGCCTGCCGTGCGGCCTCGCGCTCACCCTCCCGGATGAATCCTGACTTCGCTTCCCAGAGCTGGTCGACCGAGTCGTACAACCATTGCGCGCTGCGCCGCGACGCCCGGATCGGCCGGCCAGCGACCTCCAGGAAGATCGGCTGCGTATGTACGCTGCGCAGGATCCGCACCGCGAGCCAGGACGAACGCTCCACCGTGACGTCGAAGCTCAGCTCCTGATCGGTGCCGTCAGCAACGATCTCCTGGGTCGCGACGACAAGCCCGTTCAGTACGACCTCCACCTCGACGGTCCGCGACGTACCGATCCGGGACCGTTCGAGATGCCAGCCGACGGGCGCGCTGTAGACCGGACGGGTCGGTGGCGGCGCCGGCGGATCCTCCGGCAGCCACGCGGCGACGGTCGCGCTGACCCGGACCGGACCGGCGGCGTCCAACGGATGCTCCCGGCTGACGTCACCGTCGACGGCCAGGTCGAACACGTGGCTCCGGCCGTCACCGAAGTACGAGGCGTTCTCCCGCAGCCCGGCGATCCAGGCCTCGATCGCCTGCGGGCCGGTCGGCGGTTCGGACAGTCGTACGTACGTACGCCCGACGCCCGGGCCTTCGTCGTAGATACACGGATAGTCGGTCTCGCCGAGCATCAGCGTGCGATAACCCACGCTGAGCAGGTGGTACCAGATGTTCAGCTCGGCCGCGGGCGCGAACTCGCCACCGCACTGGAAGTCGGCGGCACCGAGCGGTACGTCGACGATGATCTCGTTCGAGCCGATGCCCTGGAACGACGGGACGACGTAGTTCGGCAGTTCCTCGGTGCCGACGCCGAGCCCGATCCCGCAGTGCGCGTAGCCGACGAGCGCGTTCTGCTCCTTGGCCCAGCGCAGTACCGGAAGGTTCCACGAGGGCCAGTCCTCGATGATGCTGGTCCCCGGGTAGTCCTGGTCGGTCAGACCGAGCAGGATCAGGTGACCGGAATGGCTGGACGGAAAACCGGACACCTCGATGTCGTACCGCAAAGCGCTCTCTGCGTCGCGGTCGGTCGGTCGCGGGGTCCACGTCATGCCCTGCGCGGCCTGCATCGGCGGGTCCTCGAGCTCGGCCGGCGGGCTGATCGACTCACCGCTGAAGAACTGTTTCTGGTGGTAGTAGCACGGCGCCCACGTCAGCACGCTGCCCAGCCAGAGTCCTTCGCCGCGGACGTGCCGGATCATCGTTTCCGGCGTGACGCCCTCGCTCGGAATGTTGTAGTGCGAGCAACCGCCGGCGTGGATGTGCGGGTCGCCGGAGTAGTACCCGCGGCTCGCCGGATCGACCCAGCGGTCGAGCGTGACCGGAATCCGCTGCGTCTCCGGATCGACCGAGGTGTCGAACCGCACCGGCCGGTACTCCGGCCCTCGGATCGCGGTGACCTGATACTGCCCGGCAGGCAGCGCGATCACCTCGCCGGTCGCGCGGTACACGTGTTCCTGGAAGAACATGTCCGGCGCCAGCCGCATCGCCTTGGAGGGGTACGCGCGTCCTTGCGGATCCGCGACCGTGATCGCGGCCATGCAGCTGCGGCCGTCGGGTTCGCGGATGTCGAGCTCTATCTCGCGGGCCGGCGCACAGTCGAAGTCGAACTTGGCGGCGTACTCGCGCAGCTCGAAGCTCGTCCGCATCCCGGCGAGACCGAGCGGCGACCGGCTCAGGCTGTGATGGTTGTGCTCGTCCGTTGCGAACAGCATCACCCCGCCGGAACGGACACCGCTGTCGCGGGCGTACAGGCTGATCACCCGGTACTCGGTCTCGAGGCCGGACAGCGCATCCGGACCGGCGAGTTTCGCGTCCAGCCAGGCGTTCTTGATCCGCGGGACAATGGTCAACGTGTCCGCCAGCGCGATCCGCGCGGAGTGGCTCTGGTGATCGATCACGCCGTACACGCCGCCGTCCCAGCTGGACAGGTTCGCCTCGAGCCGGTGCGGGTTGGCGACCCGGACCAGGAAGCTGCGCCAGCCGTGTTGCACCAGGCGAGGCGGCGCGGCGCCGGGTGCGGAGGTAGCGAAGCCCTCCTTGTGGATCGTCACGTCGACCAGAACGTACGGCCCTACCAGGGCCTCGAGCTGGTTGCGGCGATCCGTCTCGCTCAGCTCGCTGGTCTCCAGCTTCGACAGCTGGGCGACGAGATCGTCGGGTAGTGGATCGCCGAGCTCGCGCAGCTTCCGCGCGGCGCGTAGGACGGAAGCGAACAGCGGCTGCGTCGGAGTCTCTGACACCGGGGACCTCCCTGATGGCGAGTTCCTTCGCGACCCTACCCGGCGCGTTCTACCTCAGCACCTCGATTAACGCGGCGACGTCGGCGCGGTCCAGGTCGCGGGCGCCGATCAGCGTCTGCATCAGCAGCCCGTCGAGGGCGGCGACGAGCAGGTGGGCCTTCTGCGGATCGGCGGTGAACGTACGGGCGACCTCGGTCAGCGGCTCCAGCCAGGCGGCGGCGGTCTCGCGGAGCTCGGGCCGGCGCGCGGCGTACAGGTACAGCTCGTACAGCGCGAGCGTTCGCCCACGACGGCGTACGACGCTGTGCTCGATCAACCGGGCCAACTCGTCGGCCGGGCGCGGTCCGAGCTCGCTGCCGCGACCGTGCAGCTCGACCGCCAGGTCCTCGGCGGCCGACCGGAGGGCGGCAGTGAGGAGATCGTCCAGGGTCGGGAAGTGGTAGGTGATCGACGCCACCGAGACATCGGCCTCGGCGGCCACCACCCGGTGGCTCACACCTGCGACTCCGTCGCGTTCGATCACCGACAGCGTCGCCCGGAGCAGCTCGCCGCGGCGCTGCTCACCGCGCATCCGCCGCCCGTCGACAGCCCGCCTGACCTGCACGAACAGCAAACTATCAGGACGTCTGTACGGATTGATTTTGGTCCCCGGAAACACGGGATCAACCGTTTTCCGCGACTTAGGCTCGGATCCCGTGGCGACCTCAGAACTCAGCACCGCGATGCGCCGCGCCCTGAAGCGCGCGGCCGACGGCAAGACCCTCGACCCGGCCGAAGCGGAGGTGCTGCTCGCGGCGAGTGGCGACGCGCTGACGGCGCTGATGGAGACCGCGGCCCGGGTCCGCGACCAGGGCCTGGCCGACGCCGGCCGGGCAGGCGTGATCACGTACTCGAAGAAGGTCTTCATCCCGCTGACGCGGCTGTGCCGGGACCGGTGCCACTACTGCACGTTCGCGACCACGCCCGGCCGGGTGCACGCGCCGTACCTGTCGCCCGACGAGGTACTGGAGATCGCGCGCCAGGGTGCCGCGCTCGGTTGTAAGGAAGCGCTGTTCACGTTGGGCGACGCTCCCGAGCAGCGCTGGGACGCGGCGCGTACGTGGCTCGAGGAGGCCGGGTACGACAGCACGCTCGACTACGTACGGGCGATGGCGATCCGGGTCCTCGAGGAGACCGGGTTGCTGCCGCACCTGAACCCGGGCGTGATGTCGTGGCAGGACCTGCAGCGGTTGAAGCCGGTCGCGCCGAGCATGGGGATGATGCTCGAGACCACCTCCCGGCGGCTGTTCGAGGAGAAGGGCCAGCCGCACTTCGGGTCGCCGGACAAGGACCCCGCGGTCCGGTTGCGCGTACTCGAGGACGCCGGGCGGTCGAACGTACCGTTCACGACCGGGCTGCTGATCGGGATCGGGGAGACGCTTGCGGAGCGTTCGGACTCGATCTTCGCGCTGCGCCGCATTGCCCGGCAGTACAACGGGATCCAGGAAGTCATCATCCAGGGTTTCCGCGTCAAGCCGGACACCGCGATGCGCAACGATGCCGACGTTCCGCTGGACGAGTGGCTGGCCGCGATCGCGGTGAGCCGGATCGTGCTCGGGCCGCGGGTCCGGGTGCAGGCGCCGCCGAACCTGGTCGACCTGGCCGAGTGCCGCGCGTTGCTGGACGCCGGGGTGGACGACTTCGGCGGGGTGTCGCCGCTGACGCCGGATCACGTGAACCCGGAGCGTCCTTGGCCGCAGATCGACGACCTGGCGAAGGTGACCGCGGACGCCGGGTTCGTACTGCGCGAACGGCTGACGGCGCACCCCGAGTACCTGCGCGAACCGTGGCTGGACCCGCGGCTGATCTCCCACGTCGAGGCGCTCGTCGACCCGGCGACCGGTCTGGCGAACGAGTCGGCGCTGCCGACCGGTCTGCCGTGGCAGGAGCCGGACGGCGGGTGGGACAGCGTCGGCCGTACCGACCTGCACACCGCGATCGACACCGAAGGCCGCCGCACCGAAACCCGCTCCGACTTCGACGCCGCCTACGGCGACTGGGACGTCCTCCGCGAGGACGTGGCAGGCCGAGCTGCTCCGGAACGTCTTGAAGGTGATGTGAAGGAAGCTCTCGCCGCCGCCGAGCGTGACCCTGCGGGACTTTCGGACGAGCAGGCTCTGACCCTGATGACCGCCACCGGGCCGGCGCTCGACCAGTTGGCGCGGATTGCCGACGAGTTGCGCAAGGCAACGGTCGGCGACGACGTCACGTACGTGGTGAACCGGAACATCAACTTCACCAACGTCTGCTACACCGGCTGCCGGTTCTGCGCGTTCGCCCAGCGCCGTACCGATGCCGACGCCTACTCGCTCTCGATGGACGAGGTCGGGCAGCGTGCCGAAGAGGCCTGGGTGATCGGCGCGACCGAGGTCTGCATGCAGGGCGGCATCCACCCCGACCTCCCCGGTACGGCGTACGCCGACCTGGTCCGCGCCGTGAAGGACCGCGTCCCGGACATGCACGTGCACGCGTACTCCCCGATGGAGATCGTGAACGGCTCGGTCCGCACCGGCCTGTCGATCGAGGAGTTCCTGATCTCGGTGAAGGAAGCCGGCCTGGACAGCATCCCCGGCACCGCGGCCGAGATTCTCGACGACGACGTCCGCTGGATCCTCACCAAGGGAAAGTTGCCGACGGCAAGCTGGATCGAGGTGATCAGCACCGCGCACAAGGTCGGCCTGCCGTCCAGCTCGACGATGATGTACGGCCACGTGGACGCCCCGCACCACTGGGTGCAGCACCTGCGCACGATCGCCGCGGTGCAGGACGAGACCGGCGGCTTCACCGAGTTCGTGCTGTTGCCGTTCATCCACCAGAACTCGCCGATCTACCTCGCGGGCGTCGCCCGGCCGGGTCCGACGTACGACGAGAACCGCGCCGTACACGCGATGGCGCGGATCATGCTGCACGGGCGGATCGACAACATCCAGTGCTCGTGGGTGAAGCTCGGTGTCGACGGCTGCGTCGCGGTACTGAACGGTGGCGTGAACGACATCGGCGGCACGTTGATGGAGGAGACCATCAGCCGGATGGCCGGTTCCAAGCACGGCAGCCGCAAGTCGATCGCCGAGCTGACCGCGATGGCGGACGCCGCCGGCCGCCCGGCCCGGCAGCGCACCACCACGTACGGCGAGGTCCCGGCCCGCCCGGCGACCGAACTCGAACTCGCCTGACAGCCTGGCTGCTTGACCGGCTACTTGACCGGGTCGAGGTCGACGGCCCGGTCACGTCGCTTGCTGCCGGCCCGGTGGCCGAGCGCGACGAGCAGGTTGCCGACCAGGTAGATGCCGCCGGACCGGGTGGCGTCGGTCGGCGGGCGTTCACCGTGGACAGCCCGCCCGGCGCCGGTACCTCGATCACCGTTGAGATCCCGGTGGAGATGACCGACGACGGCGCGCGGGCCGCGGTCACGCTGCGTGCGGAACGACCCGATCGGCCGATCCTGATGCTGTCGCAGCACATCGAGACCCGGCACGTGGTCGGCCTCGTCGGCACCGGCGGGTTCGGGTACCTGCTCAAGGTCCGGGTGCTGCGGGTCGGCGACTTCCTCGACGCGATGCGGCGGGTCTTCCTCGACGCGATGCGGCGGGTGCTGGACGGCGGGTCGGCGCTCGACCCGGAGATCGTCGCCGCGCTGGTGACGCCGACCCGGGCCGGCGATCCGCTGTGGGCGTTGTCGGCGCGGGAACGCGAGGTACTGGCGCTGGTCGCGGAGGGCCGCTCGAACAGCGCGATCGCCGCCCGGCTGGTGCTCGCGGAGCGGACCGTCGAGAGTCACATGCGCAGCATCTTCCAGAAGCTCCGCATCGACGACGCCCCGGATACCCACCGCCGAGTGCTCGCTGTCCTTACCCAGTTGAGATCTTGACGACTGGTTAGTTGTTGCAGAAGGCAACATCAGTACGGAAAGTGAAGGAACCTCTACTGAGCGTTGCTTACTTCAAAGGCAATGCAAATGTTTGAACCGGAGGATTCCCGGTACGCCGGGCCGCATGACAGGTTTCTGTTGTCGGCGACGGACGGGTCGCCGGCACTGGGTCCAGGTGGTTCCCGAAGCACTCCCGTCCGCGACCGGACTGTACCTCCCCTGCCGGCCGCGGAATGGGTCTCGGGTCCGCCCTCCTTCGGGCCACTGCCCTCTCGGGGCAACAGCAGGGCGCCGGCCGTGTTCGGTCGGGCGTTGGTCGCCAGTGAGGTGGCGACCAACGCCCGGCACGGCCGGCGCTTCTTACTGAAGACCGCCGCTGGCGTACTGGTGCTGCTGGGGACCAGTACGCCGGGGCGGTTCTCTGTCAGTAGGGATCAGTAGGGATAGGTGTCGTCGCGCCGGGTCGGGTCCAGGTCCCAGAGCGAGAACTTGACGACCTTGTGCGACTCCTCGCCGCCGCCCGGGATCAGGCCGAACGACTCGTACTCCTTCGAGCCGACCCCGTCCAGGTAGCAGAGCAGCTCGAACGCGGACTGCGCGTCCTCGATGTCGTCGATGACGTCCTCGTTCTGCGCCTCGTGCGCCCGGCTGCGCACGTACCGCACGAAGGCGTCCGGGTCGGTCACGACGTAGTCGTACCGCGCCTGGTAGCTGAGCCGCAGCCCGTTCTCCGGCAGCGGCGGCTCCTCCAGCTCCTCGAGGTCGTCCAGCGCACCACCCTCGACGATCTCCCGGTAGTCCGCCGGGTCGTCGAAGTCGTCCGGGCCGAGCGGCAGGTCGTCCAGCTCGTCGGGGTCGTACGAGTCGATCCCGAGGAAGATGTCGCCCCAGCCGCGTTCGTGGACGGCGTCCGCGAGCGCCCGGGCCTGGACCCGGACGTTCTCGATCGCGCCGGTGGCCCGCAGGTCGTGCAGGTCCAGGGCGTCAGCCTGCTCCAACAGCACCCGGGCGAGTTCACGAGCGGCCTCCGCGGCCGACGCAGGTTCGATCGACTCACTCATGCCTGAGACGTTACAACCATGGGCACCTCCGTTGCCGAGCCTGGTACGCCGAATGCGTCGACCAGGTCCAGGGCCGCCGGGCGGACGGCGGCGCAGAGATCGTTGACCAGGGCGGTGATCGCCTTCGAACGGCCCGGTGACAAGCGGCCGTGCTCGAGATACCAGGCGCGCTCCGCCTCGATCGTGAACAGCGCGTGCAGGTCGTACACGTCGTGCAGCAGCGGCTGGACCTCCTCCGGGGCGTCTCGTACCGCGGACTGGAAAGCCTCCAGGACGACCCGGTCCACATGCGCCCGGCCGGCCGCGATCACGTGGTCCTGGCACCGGTTGAACACGTCGAACGCATCGTCCCCGGCGTCGATCCCGGCCTTCAGCCGCCGCGCCACCCCGGACAGCATGTGCTCCTCGCGATACCTGAGCAGGCCGGAGTGGTACGCGTCGTCCCGCAGCCCGGCATCCGGGTCGGAGGCGTCGGAACGATTCGGTACGGCGTCGCGGAGCCGCTCGATCAACGGGCGCAGCGCCGCCTTCTCGACCGCGATCTCCACGGCCTGCGCCGCGACGAACCGTGCCGTACCCAACGGGTCCAGCTCGCCGAACGACCTGCGGTAGTCGGTCAGCAGTCCCTTCGCGACCAGCTGCAGCAGGACCGTGTTGTCACCCTCGAACGTCGTGAAGACATCGGTGTCCGCCTTGAGGGTGGCGAGCCGGTTCTCCGCCAGGTAACCGGCACCGCCGCACGCCTCGCGGCAGACCTGGATCGCCTCGGTCGCGTGCCACGTCCCGAGCGCCTTCGTCCCGGCCGCCTGTGCCTCGAGCGCACGCCGGTCGTGCTCGTCCCGCTCGCCGTTTCTGTCGTTGTCGAACACCCGCGCGAACTCCTCGACCAGCTCGGCCTGCGCGAAGTGCAGCGCATACGTCCGGGCGAGCAGCGGCAGCAGCCGGCGCTGGTGCATCCGGTAGTCGAGCAGGATCGTCTCCTCGCTGCTCCCCGGCGCGCCGAACTGGCGGCGCTGGGCGGCGTACCGAATCGCGATCGTGAGTGCGACCTTGCTCGCGTTGATCGCCGCGCCGCCGACCGACACGCGACCCTGGACGAGCGTCCCGAGCATCGTGAAGAACCGGCGGTCCGGGTTCTCGATCGGACTCGTGTAGTTGCCGTTGGCATCGACCTGGGCGTACCTGTCGAGCAGAGCCGCGCGGGGCACCCGGACCTGGTCGAAGACGATCCGCCCGTTGTCGACACCGTTCAGCCCGAGCTTCGGCCCGCAGTCCGACAGCGTGACGCCCGGCAGGGCGGCGCCGTCCTCGCCACGGATCGGCACCAGCAGACAGTGCACACCGTGGCTCTCCCCGCCGACCACGAGCTGCGCGAACACGGCGGCCATCCGTCCGTGCCGGGCCGCGTTCCCGATGTAGTCCTTGCGCGCCGCCGCGGTCGGCGTGTGCACGACGAACTCGCCCGTTGCCTCGTCGTACGTCGCGGTCGTGCCGAGGGCTTGGACGTTCGACCCGTGACCGGTCTCGGTCATCGCGAAGCAGCCGAGCAACCGCCCGCTGATCGCGTCCGCCAGGTACTGCTCGTGGTGCCGCTCGGTCCCCAGGTGCAGGATCGCGCCCGCGAACAGCCCGAACTGCACACCGGCCTTGACCATCAGCGACAGGTCGCCGAACGCCAGCGTCTCGAAGCCCGCGATGAAACCGCCGAGGTCAGCGGCCCCGCCGTACTCCTTCGGGTAGCCGCGCGCGGGCAGCCCGCTCGCGGCCGAGCGCAGCAGCAGCTCGAGCACCCTGTCCCGGTACTCGTCGCGCGGCAGTCGCACCGCCAGCTCCGCCAGGTCGGCGTGCGCGGACAGCTCCGCCCGCACGACGTCCCGCGCCGCCTTGTGCGGCCCGTCCAAGTAGTCCCGCATCGCCGTTGTCCTCATGCCCTTTAACTTACGAGGATTCGCCCCCACTTTCCGTCACCGATCCGTGACTGTGGAAAACCTGGCACACACCCGCAAGTGCGGAAGTATGCTGTGTACCGTGCCGAGTTTGCGGGTTAGTGAGGCGGCCGCGCTCCTGGGCGTCAGCGACGACACCGTGCGCCGCTGGATCGATCAGGGACGGCTGCCGTCCAAGCAGGAGAACGGGCGGATGGCGATCGACGGGCAAGCGCTCGCCAAGTTCGCGCAGGAGCTCGCGGACACACCGGAGCCGGGTCACACCGCCGCCGCGTCGGCGCGGAACCGGATGCGCGGGATCGTCACCCGAGTGCTCAAGGACGGCGTGATGGCCCAGGTCGAGATGCAGGCCGGCCCGTTCCGCGTCGTGTCGCTGATGAGCCGGGAGGCCGCCGACGAGCTCGGGCTGGAGCCCGGCGTGGTGGCCGTCGCCTCGATCAAGTCCACCCATGTCGTCGTAGAGATCCCGGAGGCCTGATGTTCCGTCGTACCGCCGTCACCGCCCTGGCCGCTGTCGCCACGTTGGCCCTGGCCGGCTGCGGGGGTGACACCCCGGCGTCCTCCTCGTCGCCGTCGGCAACGTCCACGTCGTCGAGCTCGACGCCGTCGGTCTCCGGGCAGATCACCGTGTTCGCGGCCGCGTCGCTGACCGGGACGTTCACCCAGCTGGGCAAGGACTTCGAGGCCGCCCACCCCGGCGTGAAGGTGACGTTCAACTTCGCCGGCAGCTCCGCCCTCGCCAAGCAGATCAACGAGGGCGCACCGGCCGACGTGTTCGCCTCCGCGGCGCCGAAGAACATGGACGACGTGAAGGACAAGGGCATGGCGACGAACTTCGTCAGCAACACCCTCGAGATCGCCGTACCGAAGGGCAATCCGGGCAAGATCACCGGCCTGAAGGACTTCGCCGACAAGAGCAAGAAGATCGCGCTGTGCGCCCCGCAGGTGCCGTGCGGCGCGGCGGCCGAGAAGGTGTTCAAGGCCAGCGGGATCACCGCGCAACCGGACAGCCTCGAGCAGGACGTGAAGGCCGCGCTGACGAAGGTCGGTCTCGGTGAGGTCGACGCCGCGCTGGTCTACAAGACCGATGTGCTCGCCGCGAAGGACAAGGTCGACGGGATCGAGTTCCCGGAGGCGAGCAAGGCGGTCAACGAATACCCGATCGCCACGCTGACCAAGGCGCCGAATCCTGACGGCGCCAAGGCGTTCGTGGACTATGTGCTGTCCGACAAGGGCAAGGCAGTCCTGACCGCGGCAGGGTTCTCCGCACCGTGAGTCGTCGTGGCAGGAGTACCAGCGGGCGCCTGCCCCTGGTACTCCTGCTGCCTGCTTTGATCGGCCTGGCCTTTCTGCTCGTCCCACTGCTTGGGCTGCTCGTCAAAGCGCCTTGGTCGACGCTGCCGGCCAAGCTGCACAGTGCAGACGTCTGGCAGGCCCTCAAGCTGTCCCTGGTGTGCGCCACGGCCGCCACCGCATTGTGTGTGGTGTTGGGGATTCCGTTGGCTTGGTTGCTGGCTCGCGGCGGTTTGCCGGGGCGCAGCGTGATCAGGGCGTTCGTGACGGTGCCGCTGGTACTGCCGCCGGTAGTAGGTGGCGTGGCGTTGCTACTGGTGCTGGGGCGGCGCGGGCTGGTCGGTCAGTACCTGGACTCCTGGTTCGGGGTGTCGTTGCCGTTCACAACCGCTGGTGTGGTCGTGGCCGAGGCTTTTGTGGCCATGCCGTTCCTGGTGATCTCTGTCGAAGGCGCGCTGCGGGCGGCTGACCCGCGGTACGAGGAGGCGGCCGCGACGCTCGGTGCGGGGCGCTGGATGACGTTCCGGCGCGTGACGTTGCCGTCGATCGCGCCGGGGGTCGTTGCCGGCATGGTGTTGTGCTGGGCGCGGGCACTGGGCGAGTTCGGTGCGACGATCACGTTCGCGGGCAACTTCCCGGGACGTACGACGACGATGCCGCTGGCCGTCTACCTGGCGTTGGAGACCGATCCGGACGTGGCCGTCGTACTCAGTCTGGTGCTTCTGCTCGTGTCTGTCGTCGTACTGGCGTCGCTGCGCGAGCGCTGGATCAGTGGGCTTCGATGACGCTATCTGCTGACCTGCGGGTGAGCCGTGGTGCCTTCAGCCTCGCGCTGGAGCTGACTGTGGAGCCAGGCGAAGTTGTCGCACTGCTTGGGCCGAACGGCGCTGGGAAGACCACTGCGTTACGCGCCATCGCCGGACTGCTCGCCCTTGACGGTGGACGGATCGCACTGGACTCCTCCGTGTGGGACGAGCCGCCGCACACGTTCCGTACGCCGGATCGCCGGCCGATCGGGGTGGTGTTCCAGGACTACTTGCTCTTCAACCACCTGAGCTCCTTGGAGAACGTGGCGTTCGGCTTGCGTGCCCGCGGCATGGAGAAGCAGACGGCCCGGCGGGAGGCTGCGCGGTGGCTGGAGGTGGTGGGGTTGTCGGAGTACGCGCGTACCCGTCCTCGTGCACTGTCAGGTGGTCAGGCGCAGCGGGTGGCGCTGGCGAGGGCTCTGGCGACTGACCCGGAGCTGCTATTGCTTGACGAACCGCTTGCCGCTCTGGATGCCAGTACGACGCTGCATGTCCGCGCGGAACTAGGCCAACACCTCTCCCGCTTCGAAGGTCGCACCCTGCTCGTCACACACGACCCGCTGGACGCCATGGTCCTGGCTGATCGCCTGGTGATCATTGAGAACGGCCAGGTGGTACAGGAAGGTAAGCCCACTGAGGTGGCCCACCGGCCCCGCACCGACTATGTCGCCCAATTAGTGGGACTCAACCTCTACCGGGGCACGGCCACCGGCACCACGGTGACCCTCACCGACGGCGGCTCCATCACCCTCGCCGAGCCAGCCACCGGCGGAGTCCACGTAGCCTTCCCACCCACCGCCGTAAGCCTCTACACAGAAGCCCCCACCGGCAGCCCGCGCAACACGTGGCCCGCAGTAGTAACCGGCGTAGAACAACACGCCCACACCGTGCGAGTCCGCCTCAACGCCTCCCCCACCGGCCCGACCGAAGTCCTGGCCGACATAACCCCCGCCGCAGTAGCCGACCTCCGCCTGACCCCCGGCCAACCCCTACAAGCCACCCTCAAAGCAACCGAGGTCCACACCTACCCGGTGTGAGCACGACGAACGGATCAGGAAGTTACGGGTTGTGATGGGGCTGTCGTGGATTGACATGTTGTTACGGCGGCTTTTGCGCTGGGATTGTGCGGTACGGTAACGAAGAGTGTTTAGTTACTCACTCGTAGTGTGTGGGTTCTTCATACGAGAGTGATGACATCGTGCACTACGCCGATACCTGACGGGGCGCCCAAGATGTGGCGGGGCACCACGAAAGGGGGTCGGACAGTCATGCATGAGAGTTACGAGTTCTACTGCCTTGCGGATCGGCGGTTCTACGAGACGCCGGCCAACCGTGGTGCACAGCATCCGGACTTCGCGATCACGCGGCGGGACGTCCCGCACGGGTGGCGGCACGTGCCGGGCGAGCAATGGATGCATTACGCGCCCGACGGGCTCCAGCTACCCGACCAGGGCTGGAAGATCCACGTCTCGGCCCGGCTGCAGGACGTCGAGCGGACGCTCGTCGCGGTGTGGGACTACTGCGTCCCCCGCGGCATCGCGTTCAAGTTCCTGCGCAACGAAGCCGTCCTGCTGATGACGAACTCGAAGGCTGCTCCCCGCGGGTCGAGCGGCAAGCTGGTGACGATCTACCCGGTCGACGACGCGCAGCTCGAGCTTGTCCTCAAGGACCTCGACGAAGTACTGCGCGGCGTCGAAGGCCCTTATATCCTGAGCGATCTGCGCTACGCCGAAGGTCCGCTTTTCGTCCGGTACGGCGCCTTCGTCAGCCGGTACTGTCTCTCGCCCACCGGCGAACGCGTGCTCGCGATCGAGGATGCCCACGGCAACCTTGTGCCGGACCACCGCGGCCCGACCTTCGTCGTACCGCCCTGGGTTCAGCTCCCCGACTTCCTGCAAGCGCACCTCGACGCCCGCAACGCGGTCACCACCAACGACCTCGCGTACACGGTCGACGGCGTCATCCAGTTCTCCAACGGCGGCGGCGTGTACCTCGGCCACCACAACGAGTCCGGCGCCCGCGTCGTGCTCAAGGAAGGCCGTCCGTACGCCGGTCTCGACATGGCCGGCCGGGACGCGGTGGCGCGGATCGCCCACGAGCGCGACATCCTCGAGCAACTCGACGGCCTCGACGCCGTACCGCGGACCCACGACTACCTGCAGCTCGGCGAGCACCACTTCCTCGTCCAGGAGCACATCGACTCGGTCTCGCTGCAGCGCGAGTTGGTACGCCGCTACCCGCTGACCCACCCGGACGCGACCGCAGCGGAGAAGGCCGAGTACGCCGACTGGGCGACCGCAATGATCGCGAAGGTCGGCGAGGCCGTCGGCCAGCTGCACGAGCGCGGCGTGGTGTTCTGCGACCTGCACCCGGACAACCTGCTCCTCGACGTGAACGGCAAGCTCACGCTGATCGACTTCGAGGTCGCCACCAGGGCTGAGGACCAGGCGCGGTCGACGCTCGCCCACCCGGGCTACGCGGCCCCGCAGGACCGGCAGGGAGTCGACGTCGACCGGTACGCGCTCGCCTGCATCGCGCTGGGCGTTTACGCGCCGCAGGCAACGATTCTGCTGAACCTCCATCCAGGCAAGGCGTTCCAGCTCGCAGACATGATCGCCGGCACCTTTCCGGTCCCGCGCGAAGCCCTCGACGACGCGGTCCGTACGATCGTCGGCACCAGCACGGCGAACGACCTCGAAGACGTCGCCCTCCCCGGCCAGGCCGAATGGACCGACGTACGCGCCGCCCTGACCAAGGCGATCGTCGCCGGCGCGACGCCGGAACGTACGGACCGCCTGTTCCCCGGCGACATCGCGCAGTTCCGCGACGGCGGCGGCATCGACCTCGCGACCGGCGCGGCCGGTGTCCTCTACGCGCTCGCGAAGACGGATGCCGGGCGCTTCCCGAAGTACGAGGACTGGCTCCGCAAGCACGCGCTGACGACGCCCGCCGGCCCAGGTCTGTACGACGGCCTGCACGGCGTTGCGCACGTACTCGACGAGCTCGGCCACCGCCAGGACGCCCTCGATCTCGTGGACCGTACGCTCGCCGACGACTGGACCACCCGCGAACTCGGCCTGCACTCCGGTCTCGCCGGGATCGGCCTGAACCTCCTGCACTTCGACACCGAGCCGGCGCTCCGCGCGCAAGCCGTCCGCGTCCTCGACCTGGTGGCGGACCGTCTCGAGGCCGACGTACCCGAGATCAGCGGCGGGCAGTACCCGCGGGCCGGTCTGATGTACGGCTCGTCCGGGCCGGCGCTGCTGTTCCTCAACGCGTTCGAGCAGCTCGGGGACACCGGTCTGCTCGACCTCGCGGAGATCGCGATCCGGCAGGACCTGAAGCGGACCGTGCTGACCGAGGACGGCATGCGCCAGGTGAACCAGGGCTGGCGCACCCTGCCGTACCTGGAGGAAGGCTCGGCGGGCATCGCGCTCGTCCTCGAGCGGTACCTGCGTCACCGCCCGTCCGACGAGCTGAACGCGATGCTCGACGAGCTGAAGCGGGTCACGCACTGTTCCTACTACGTCCAGCCCGGCCTCTTCATGGGTCGTGCCGGGCTGCTCCTCACGGCCGCGGCGCTCGACGATCAGGTCGACGACCTGATCAATGGCCTCGGCTGGCACGCGATGCCGTTCGAGGGCGGTCTCGCGTTCCCCGGCAACCAGTTGCTCCGGCTGTCGATGGACCTGGCGACCGGATCGGCCGGCGTCCTGCTGGCCCTGGGCACGGCGCTCCACGACGCGCCGGTCGCCCTCCCGTTCCTCGGACCTCCCCAGTGGTCCGAGTACCCATCCCGACGATCTGCACCGAAGGAGGTGTAAACACATGGCACTTCTCGACCTTCAGGGCCTCGAGGCCCCGGGTTACTGCGGCGGCGGCCACCACCACGCCGGCTCCACGCTGACCGTGCTGGGCTGCGCGTCGCAGACCCCGAGCAACCTGAGCCTGCTGCTCTGCCACTGATACGGCAAACCTGCATTTGCCAGGTAGTGAGGCCCTGGGTGGGACATCCCACCCAGGGCCGTCCTGTCTCCGGGTAGCCCCGGGCCCTTGGGCTCGTTGTGTGAGTGGGAGCGAGAAAAAGTGAGGTGATCGATTCCGTGCAGGCTTATCCATGCGCCGAGCGTCTGACGCTCGTGGAGCAGGTGCACGGTTGTTCCGTTGCGGACCCGTACCGCTGGCTCGAAGATCCGGCCGCCGCCGCCCCGTGGCTGCGGGATCAGGACGAGTTGTGGCTGACGTACGCCGGTTCGCTGAGCACCCGGTTCCGCTGGAAGAACACCGTACGGCGGCTGTCGAACGTCGGCAGCGTGTCCGTGCCCGTGTGGCGCGGCGGGCGCTGTTTCACCGTACGGCGCGAGCCGGGACAACGGCCCGTGCTGTTCGTTGACGAGACGTCGCTGCTCGACCTGAAGAATGGTCTGACGCTCGACGCGTGGCAGCCTTCGCCGGACGGTACGAAGGTCGCGGTGCAGCTGTCTCGCGGTGGCACCGAGCAGGCTGCGCTCTCGGTGCTCGACGTCGGCACTGGGCAGGTGATCGACGGCCCGCTCGACGGATGCCGGTACTCGCCGGTGGCGTGGTTGCCGGACAGCACCACGTTCTATTACGTCCGCTTCCGCCAGGTACGCCGGCATTCGCTGGGCGAGGCGGATACGACGATCCTCGCGGACGAGGCGTCGTACGGACTGGAGCTCAGCGCAGACGGTCGCTGGCTGACGGTCTGCACCAGGGACGACCTGTGGTTCGCGGATCTGACCGCCGATGCGCCACCGGAGCACATTCCCACCACGAGCACCACGCTGATGTCGGTGGGGCCGGACGAGCGGCTGTATGTCGTCACTGCCGACGGGATCAGCGTCGGCGATCCAGCCGCACCGACTGTTCGGCGCGAGTACATCAAACCGGCTGAGCCGCTGACCGGTCTCGCGATCCTCGACGACGTCGTGCTGGTCGCCACCGCGACCGCCATCGCCGTACACGACCGGCTGACCGGCGCACAAACCAGCACAGTGGAGCTGCCCGGCCACGGGTCCGTCGGGTCACTCACAGCGGACGGCAACCGCGCTTGGTTCAGCTACACCGACAGCGTGACGCCGCCGATGGTCTGCTGCTACGACGCGAGCACGGGACACACCACTCACGAAGAAGCACAGTCCACACCGGTGGAAACGCACCACACCAAAGGCGTTGAGCTGCGGATCATCGGGAAGCCCGGTCCGACCATCCTCTACGGGTACGGCGGTTTCGGGCAGGCGTTGACGCCGACGTACTCCGCGTTCGCGCTGGCCTGGGTCGAAGCCGGCGGCGCCTTCGTGACAGCGACCGTCCGTGGCGACGGGGCGCAGCACGACGCCGGCACCGGCCACGACAAGCAGCACGTCTTCGACGACTTCATCGCCGCCGCCGAGTACCTGATCGACGAAGGCTGGACCACTGCGGACCAGCTCGCGATCTGTGGCGAATCCAACGGTGGCCTGCTCACCGCCGCCGCGCTGACCCAGCGCCCCGCGCTGTTCGCCGCCGCGGTCTGCTCGGCGCCACTCACGGACATGATCCGCTACGAGCGATCCGGCCTCGGCGAGCGCTGGACCGCCGAGTTCGGATCGGTCGACGACCCGGACGACTTCCAGAACCTGCTCTCGTACTCGCCGTACCACCGCGTCGTCGACGGCGTGAAGTACCCGGCAGTGCTGCTCACCGCGTTCGGGAACGACACGCGCGTGGATCCCTTGCACGCAAGGAAGTTCTGCGCCGCGCTGCAGCACGCCACGGCCGGTCCGCGGCCAGTACTGCTGCGCTTCGAACAGGACGCCGGGCACACCACCGGAGGCGTCAACCTTGCCGCCGACATGCTCGCGTTCCTGGCCGACCAGACGGGCCTCGGCGCATGACCACTTTCCAGGAGGTGGCCAAGCACGGGCGTGGCTGGCTCCCGTTGATCGGGGTCAACGCGCTGATCGGCAGCGGGGTCACGCTCGCGCTGCCGACGATCCTCGGTCGCTCGGTCGACTCGATCGTGGCCGGTGACGGGTACACCCGCTGGCTGATCGTCACGGCCGCGCTGATCGGGCTCGGGATCGCGGCCAGCATCATCGACGCGTTCGCCGGCGCCGCCTGCGTCGCCGAGACCACCGCCTGGCTGCGGAACCGGCTGGTCCGGCACGTCGTCCGCGGCGGCCCGGACGGTACTCGCGACTTCGAGACCGGCGACCTGGTCACCCGCGTCTCGGCGAACGCGACCGACGCCGCCCAGGCCGGACCGGCCGCGGTGACCGCGATCGCCGCGATCGCTCCGCCGCTCGGCAGTCTGGTCCTGCTGGCCGTCATCGACCCGTGGCTCGCGGCCGCGTTCTTCGGCGGCGTACTACTGGTGATCCTGGTCCTCTGGACGTTCGCGAAACGCACCGCCGACGTCAGCCTCTCCTATCAGGAGACCCAAGGCCGGATCGCCGCCCTGCTGTCCGAGTCGCTGACCGGCATCCGCACCATCCACTCCGCCGGTACGGCCGAACGCGAGGAGCGCCGCATCCTCGGCCTCCTCCCCGAGCTGCACCGGCACGGCGTCGTCACCTGGCGGATCCTCGCCCGCTCCGGCGCACAGGCCGCCGTGGTCGGTCCACTCGTACTCGTCGCAGTCCTGGCTGTCGGGGGACTCCAACTCGTGGCCGGCAACGTCAGCGCGGGCGAGCTGTTCGCCGCCTCGCAGTACGCCGTCCTCGGCGCCGGGCTCGGCAACCTGACCGGCGTCCTCGGCGAGCTCGCCCGCGCCAAGGCCGGCGTCCGGCGGTCCGCCGAGGTGATCGCGATCGAGTCCGTCGCGCACGGTTCGCTGACGCTGCCCGCTGGGACCGGCCAGTTGACGTTCGACGGCGTCAGCGTGTTCGCCGGTGAGAAGATCCTGCTGGACAACGTCAATCTCGACCTGCCAGGCGGCGTGACGGTCGCCGTCGTCGGCCCGAGCGGCGCGGGCAAGTCCGTGCTCGCGGCGGTCGCGGCGCGGCTGCGTGATCCGTCGACCGGGCAGGTCTCGCTGGACGGCGTACCGCTGCAGGCCGTCAGCCGCCGGGCGCTCCGGCACGCTGTCGGGTGCGCGTTCGAGCGTCCGCACCTGGTCGGCCGGACCGTCGGCGAAGCGATCGACCCGCACGCGGTCAGCCCGGTACGTACCCTCGCCGCCGCCCGCGCGACGCACGCCCACGACTTCGTCAGCCGGCTCCCCGACGGGTACTTCACGTCGTTGCGCAAGGCACCGATGTCCGGCGGTGAACGGCAACGCCTGGGCCTTGCCCGCGCCTGGTCGGCCCGTCGGCTCCTGGTCCTCGACGACGCCACGTCGAGCCTGGACACCGCGACCGAACGCCAGATCAGCCGCACCCTGACCGAGGACCGCCAACGCCGGACCCGGCTGATCGTCACCCACCGCCCCGCGACCGCGGCCCGCGCCGACCTGGTCATCTGGCTCGACCACGGCCAGGTCCGAGCCATCGCCCCGCACGCCGACCTCTGGCACAACACGTCGTACCGAGCCGTGTTCGGATGAAGCGCGAACTCTCGTACGGCGCCGCGGCGCTCCGCAGCAAGGCCACCCTCAAGTTGGTCGGGTGGTCGGTGCCGGAGATTCTGCCGACGGCGGTGTACGGGATCGCGGTGGCGCGGGCGACCGACAGTTTCCTCGGTGGGCATGCGTGGCAGGGAATTGCCTGGCTCGGCGGGCTGGTCGCGACCACGGCGCTCGGTGCGGCGGGGGCGCGGCAGGTATACGGGCGGCTCGGCGAGCTGGTCGAGCCGTTGCGCGACGATCTGGTCCGCCGGGTGGTCAGCGGCGCGCTCCGGACCGGCGACGACGGCGCGGTCGCCCGATTGAACCGGCAGGTCGAGATCGTCCGGGACACGTTCGCGGGCCTCGTCCTGGTGCTGCGGAGCTTCGCCGTCACGTTGTTCGGCGTACTCACCGGATTGTTGTCGCTGGCCCCGATGGTCGCGGTGTTCGTCGTACCGCCGTTCCTGCTCGGGTTCGGGTTGTCGTTGGCGGTGCTCGGGATGGCGGCGGATCGGGTCCGGGCGTCGCTGACGGCGGACGAGGAGCTCGCGGCCACGGCCGGCATGGTGTTCGCCGGCGTGCGTGATATCACCGCGACCGGTGCGGAGGAGTACGCCGAATGGCTGGCCGATCGGCCGATCCAGGCGCACGCGGCGGCGGAACGCGCGCTGGCGAAGGTGTCGGCGCTGCGTACGTTGTGCTTCGCGGTCGGCGGCTGGTTGCCGTTGCTGATCCTGCTGGCGACCGGGCCGTGGCTGGTCGGGCGTGGGGTGAGTACGGGCACGCTGCTCGGCGGGCTGACCTACGTACTGATCGGAATGCAGCCCACGCTGAACACAGTCATGAACGCGCTCGGAGACAGCGGTCTGCGGTACGTCATCACGCTCGGCCGGATCCTCGACACATCGCCGCCCGCAGCGAAGCCGCGGCCGGCCGGCGAGCCGAACGGTTACCAGGTCCGGCTGCGTGGACTGACCTTCGCGTACGGGCCGAAGGCCGAGCCGGTGCTGAACAACCTCGACCTGACGATCGGCGAAGGCGACCACCTGGCTGTCGTCGGCCCCAGCGGCATCGGCAAGTCGACACTGGCCGGACTGGTGTGCGGGATGCTGGCGCCGACCCAGGGCCGGCTCTTGCTCGGCGGTACCGCGCCGACCGAGGTGATCGGCGAACGGCTCGCACGGACCCGGGTGCTGATCCCGCAGGAGGCGTACGTCTTCACCGGTACGGTCCGCGACAACCTCGCGTACTTGTTGCCCGACGCAGCAGATCACCAGCTCGAACTCGCCGCTAAGACGGTCGGCGCCGACCAGCTCGTCGAACGCCTCGGCGGCCTCGGTGCCGAGGTCAGGCCGGCCGAACTGTCGGCCGGCGAGAAGCAGCTGCTCGCGCTGGTCCGCGCGTACCTGTCCCCCGCGCCGCTCGTCGTCCTCGACGAGGCGACCTGCTTCCTCGACGCCGAGGCCGAACGCCAGGCCGAGGAGGCGTTCGCGAGACGGCCCGGCACGCTGATCGTGATCGCACACCGGATCAGCTCGGCCCTGCGGGCCAAACGCATCCTGGTCCTCGACGGCAACAAGGCCGCCCTCGGCACCCACGCGAGCCTGATGCGCACCTCACGCATGTACCGCGACCTGCACGGGAACTGGGCCTAGATCCACCCGGCGTCTTGGGCTTTGCGGATCGCTTCGATGCGGCTGCGGGCGCCGGTTTTCGCGAGGATGCGGGACAGGTAGTTGCGGACCGTTCCGACGCTCAGGCTCAACGTACGAGCGACCTCCTGCGCCGTCGCCCCGGTGGTGACCTGTCGCAGCACCTCGCACTCGCGGTCCGTCAGCGGATTGTCCCCCGCCTTCAGCGCGGCCACAGCCAGTCGCACGTCGACCACGGGCAGCCCCTTCGCGACGTCCCGGACCGCCTGGACCAGCTGGTCGGTCGTCGCGTCGGTCGCGATCAACCCGATCCGCGGCGCCTGCTTCACCAGCGCGAGGCTCGTCGCCGGGATCGCCTCGTGGTCGATCAGTACGAGGACGCCGCGGCCGGCCAGCTTGCGGCACAGCTCCTCGATCCGGATCCGGCCCGGCAGCTGCGGGTCCAGCAGGAACACGTCCGGCCGCCGCCCCGCGACCTGGAGGACGTCGTCGGCGCGGTCCACGTCCGCCACCACGTCCAGGTCGTTCTCCCTTGCCAGCACCGCGGCCAGTGCACCACGCACCAACGTGCCACGATGGCCGAGAGCCACTCGGATCACCGCTTCCCGCCCCCATCACAATTCGCTGCCTCATCCGCCCCCAGTGATGAAAAAGCACGTGCCGGGTGGCGGTACCCGTGCTTCGATCAACGAGTGAACCCGCCGGATGGCACGCAGTCGTCAACAGTTTGTCCAGGTTGCCGCGCCGAACTGCCCCGATCCGAGTGGCCGGAGACGCCGAAGTACAACGCCACACCCGAGTGTGCGGAGGTGGCCGGCGAACTGCTCGGCTTCGAGGTCGAGCACGCCGCCCGGCTCGGATACCTCCACCAGCTCCGGATCGACGCGTACGGCGCTCAGCACGTCAACCCCGACGCCCCGCGGATCGGCCCGGTGTTCGCGCTCAACGGCCTCTACATGTACCTCGAACGCGGCTCCGGGAACCTCGACGTACGTACGGCGCACGGCATCATGGCGAACTCGTACGGCGACTGGCCGCGGCTCGTCCCGCCGGCCCGGGTCGGCGAGCTGACGGCGTACGACGTACTCATCGCCGGCGGGGTCGACGAGGTTGAGTCGACCCTGCTCAGGTGGGCCGCCCAGGTGTGGGAGTCGTGGCCGGACGCCGAGCGTGAAACTGTCCGGAAGCTGACCGTGGAACTGGTCCCGGAACGGTGTTTCCGGCGCTGAAAAACCGATCGGTTCCTGGCGGCGGACGTCGGCGTGTCGAACCCGGAAACCGTTCAGTTGTTGGGCTTTCGGAATGTCAGGGCCTGGAAAAAGTTCGGGGCAGATCGCGATCTGGGGTTGCGTTTCCGCGGTTCCTCGCCGAGGATGACTCAGGTCGCGCCGTTACCGTGGCGTGACCATTCGGAAGCTGTCCCGTTACCTCTGACGAGACCTGCCCCGAGTGCCCCCACCCCTGTACGGGGGGCCTGGTGTGCTCCACCATGCCCAGCTTTCAAGGAGCGCTTTTCAGATGTCCAAGGCTCGACATGCGCGCGCCCGGCGAAGTACTCGCCGGGTGGCCCGAACCATCTCCATCGCCGGTCTGGGAGCCGGCATCACCGCAGCCGGCGCCGCCTCGGCGTTCGCGACCGACTACACGGTCAAGTCCGGTGACACCCTCTCCGAGATCGCCCAGGCCAACGGTGCCGACTGGCACGAACTGGCCCGGATCAACCACCTCAAGGACCCGAATCTCATCCTGATCGGGCAGACGCTGACGCTGGACGGTGTGAAGACGACCGCCGACCGCGACCAGAAGCCGCGCGTGATCAAGAAGGCCGAGACGCGCAAGGCGGACGCCAAGAAGTCCGAGAAGTCCGAGCGCAGGACCCGGAGCAGCCGCTCCGAGGACCGCCCGTCGTCGAGCAAGGCGAGCCTGAGCGGCGCCTGGGCGAAGGTCGCGAACTGCGAGTCCAGCGGCAACCCGCGGGCCGTGAACGGCGCCGGCTACTACGGCCTGTTCCAGTTCGACCTGCAGACCTGGCGCAGCGTCGGCGGCTCCGGCAACCCGATCAACGCCTCGGCGGCCGAGCAGTTGATGCGCGCGAAGAAGCTGTACGCGCAGCGCGGCGCCTCCCCGTGGCCGGTCTGCGGCCGCTTCCTCCGCTGACACATCCCGATCCGGACGGACGGCGGTCGACCGTCCTCCCCCCGTCCGTCCGGATCGGGTTTCAGTTCCGCGTAATCACCAGCATCTCGTCGGCACCCACCTGGAACTCGTAGGGCACCTTGCGGATCTCGCAGGTCACGCCTTCGAGCGACCCGAGCAGTTCGGGCAGCCACGGGATCTTCTCGCCGTCGCCCTGCAGCACCAGCGGGAAGGTCCGTACCTCGTGGTTGCCGACCCGGATCAGCTCGCGCAGTGCGGCCGCATGCCAGTCCCGGTCGTACTTGTCGGCCCAGGTGAACAGCAGGTGCGAGCACAGCACCAGCTCGAACCGGCGGTCACCGAACGGCAGGTCGGGCAGACCGGCGGCCACGTACCGCTCCGGCGCGGCCGCAACGTCCTGCAGGAACCGGTCGGCCGCCTCGATCCGGTACTGGTCCTTCCGCTCCGGCGATCCGTACCAGTGCCAGACGAAGCTCCCGTGGTGCTCGTCGACAATCCCCGACGTGGCAGGCAGGCTCTTGCGGACGCTGTCCACGAGTTCGGGATGGTCGAGCTCGTACGCCGGGTCGGCGGCGATCGCGTCCACGCCGCGGGCCGCGGCCTCGGCGGTGAAGCCGGCACCTCCGGCGCAGCAGTCGAGGACGGAGTCGGGGAGTTCCTTCAGGTCGAACATCGCTTCGTACTCGGCGTACGAGCGCGAGGTCACCAGCACGGGTCTTACCTTTCGACGGTTGCCTTCCGCTTCAGGCGGCGGTCGAGCGTCGTCGCTCCGGCCGCCAGAGCCAGGAACAGTACCGCCACGAGCAGACAGTTCAGCAACACCCGTCCGTACCCGTGCTCATCGACGTTCACGAACGGGTACGGGTAGAACCCGACGAACGCGCCCCGGACCAGCGTGAACACCAGCCAGAGCACCGGATACACGATCGACCAGCCGACGATCCGCCAGTCGGTCTCGCCGCGCGGCCCGAACAACAGCCAGCCGAGTACGCCGACGACCGGCGCCACCGTGTGCAGCAGGAAGTCCGCGACCCACGCCCAGCCGTGGAAGTCGGCCGTCTGCGCCAGCACCGCGTGATAGACGATCCCGGTCACCGCGATGCACAGCACGCCGTTCAGCCGGAGCGTCCGGAACAGGTCACCACCCGACCGGGCCGGCGACAGGGCGAGCATCAATGCCGTTCCACCGAGCAGCAGGTTCGACTGGACGGTGAAGTACGCGAAGACGTTGAAGACCCGCTCCGGATTGTCCGGGAAGAACCCTTCGTGCCCGTTCGCGGTCACGAACAGCTGCACGACGATCCCGCACGCCACGACCGCCGCCGTCACCGCGGCCCAGACCCGCCCGATCGTCGTCATGATGGAAATGTACGACGAGTGACCGGGCGGATCGCGGAGGTCAGACCGACTGCTTTTCGCGGGGCTGCGCCTCGGCCCGGCCGAACGAGTAGCTGAACGAGACGATCGCATCGATCACCAGTACGAGCGTCCAGGTCCACGCCGGGCCGAGCACCGCGTTGTACCCACGGCCGGAGAGCAGGCCGAGGCCGATCATGATGCCGACGCCGACCACGTACGCGAGCAGGTGCCGGAACCAGCCGGCGCGCTCGAGCCGCGCCCGCTCCGGACCCTTCCTCGGCGGTTTCACCGGACGCGGTGCGCCGGCCATGAAGTGCGCGGCCCACTTGTCCGCCCACTTCAGCGACTGGTGGCCGAACCCGACGCTGACGCCGATGAAGATCGCGGCCAGCGAGTGCTTGAACGACGGCGCGGCGCCGCGGTGGATGTCCACGACGCTCGTGACCAGCAGCACCACGTCGACCAGCGGCACGGCGGCGAGCAGCACCAGGCCGGCCTTGGGCATGCGGAGCAGGTACCGCGTCACGAGGCCCGCGGCGAGCAGCACCCAGAAGCCGATCTCACAGGCGGCGATCACAGCGAGCAGCACAGTCTTCCCCCTCACCGGTTTTTCAATACGACTGTGTCGTAAAACGAGGCTAACACAGCCGTGCTAAAAAGGGCGTATGCCGAAGATCGTCGACCACGCCACCCGCCGCGAGGAGATCGCCGAGGCGCTCTGGCGGGTGGTCCGCCGGGACGGGATCCGGGCGGCCTCGGTGCGGACGATCGCGGCCGAGGCGGGCTGGTCCGCGGGCGCGGTGCGCTACTACTTCCCCGACCAGGACGGCCTGCTCAGCTTCGCGATGGACCTGGTGTCGCGGCGGGTGACCGAGCGGATCGGCGCGATCGAGGCGAAAGGCAGCGTGCCGGCGATCGTCCTGCGGTACCTCGACGAGGTGCTTCCGCTGGACGCCGAACGGCGCGCGGAGTTCGACATCTGGCTGGCGTTCATGGCGCAGGCCCAGGCCGAGACCGGCGCCGGCACCTTGCACACTCACGTCGACGCGGTCCACGACGGACTGCGGGAATTGTGCGAGTCCCTCATCCGCGCACTGTCCGAAGCCGGGCTCTTGAAAGACGATCTCGAGGTACGTCGCGAGGTGGAACGTCTGCACGCACTGCTCGACGGTCTCGCACTGCACGCAGCCATCCAGCCGCAACGCACCACACCCACTCGTGCCCGCCAGTTGATGCGGCACCACGTCGAGTCACTGCTCACCTGAAAACCTCTTACAAACTAGGGTTTTCGACAAGAATCGCCGTCACCCGCCCAAAACCGTCGCGGCACGTGGCACGATCACCGCATGGAGTCCGAGGGGGTGATCGTCGTCAGTGGAATCATGGCGGCGGGGAAGTCGTCGGTGTCCCAGATGCTCGCCGAGAGATTCCAGTACGGCGTGCATCTGCGGGGGGACGTTTTCCGGCGGATGATCGTGAGTGGACAGGCCTCGATGGCCGACGACGTGATCGCGGCGCAGCGCCAGTTACAACTGCGCTACCGGCTCGCGTGCCTGGCCGCCGACGAGTACGCACGGGCCGGTTTCACCGTGGTCCTGCAGGACGTGGTGATCGGTGAGTTGCTGCGCGAGTTCCTGGACGGGATCCGCACCCGGCCGCGCTACCTCGTCGTCCTGACGCCGCGGCCGGAGGTGATCTCGGACCGCCTCGGCGGCGCGCACCATCTGGTCGACGAGCTCGATTACGAGCTGCATGCGTTCAGTCCGCGGCGCGGCCTATGGCTCGACAACTCGGACCTCTCGGTCGGCGAGACCGTGGACGCGATCCTCGGCCGGCTCGACGAGGCGCGCTTCGACTCGTAGCGGTCGGAGCTACCCGGGGGTAGTTTTGATGGATGACCGTACGGCGGACGTCCTGCAACCTGTGCGAAGCGATCTGCGGTGTGCTCGTCACCGTCGAGGAGGGACGGGTCACCGACATCCGCGGTGACGAGTCGGACCCGTTGTCCCGCGGTCACATCTGCCCGAAGGCGGTCGCACTCCGCGACCTGCAGGAGGACCCGGACCGGCTGAGCACGCCGGTACGACGGACGCCCGACGGCTGGCAGCCGATCGAGTGGGACGCGGCGTACGAACTGGTCGTCGAGAGGCTGACCGCGGTCCAGCGCGAGCACGGCCGGAACGCGGTCGGCGTGTACCTCGGCAACCCGAACGTGCACAGCCTCGGCGCGCTCACGCACATGCCGACGATGGTCCGGCAGTTGCGTACCCGGAACAAGTTCAGCGCGACCTCGATCGACCAGCTGCCGCAGATGCTCTCGTCGTACCTGCTGTACGGGCACCAGTTGATGGTCGCGGTACCGGACATCGACCGGACCTCGTACCTGCTGATGCTCGGCGCGAATCCGCTCGCGTCGAACGGCAGCATGATGACCGCGCCGGGATTCGGGAAACGCCTGAAGGATTTGCGGAAACGCGGCGGAAAAGTCGTCGTCGTCGATCCGCGCCGGACCGAAACGGCGGCAGTTTCCGACGAACATCATTTCGTCCGGCCGGGAACGGACGCCGCATTCCTGCTGGCGTTGATCCACGAGGTGATCGCGCAGGGATTCGCGCGGCCGGCGGAATACGTCGACGGTCTCGCCGAGGTCGAGGCCGTGGTGGAGAAATGGACCCCGGAGCGGGCGGCCGCGATCACCGGCATCCCGGCGGACGTGATCGAACGGGTTGCGCGCGAGTTCGGAGCGTCGGAACGGGCGGCCTGCTACGGCCGGGTCGGGGTGTCGACGCAGCAGTTCGGCGCGATCTGCCAGTGGGCGATCCAGGTGCTGAACATCATCACCGGAAACCTCGACCGGCCCGGCGGCACGATGTTCCCGCGGCCGGCGGTGAATCCGTTGCTCGGCCTCGGCCGCGGCCATGTCGGTGTCTGGAAGAGCCGGGTCCGCGGACTGCCCGAGTTCGGTGGTGAGCTGCCGGTGTCGACGATGGCCGAGGAGATCCTGACGCCGGGCGACGGCCGGATCCGCGCGATGGTGACGATCGCCGGCAATCCGGTGCTGTCCACCCCGGACGGACGCCGGCTGGACGAGGCGCTGGAGTCGCTGGACTTCATGGTCGCGATCGATCCGTACATCAACGAGACGACCCGGCACGCCGACGTGATCCTGCCGCCCGCACCGCCGCTGGAGCGGGAACACTACGACATCGTCTTCCACCAGCTCGCGGTCCGGAACACGGCCCGCTGGAACGACGCCGTACTCCCCAAGCCCGCCGCGGCCCGGCACGACTGGGAGATCTTCCGCGACCTGGGTCTGGCGCTGGTACGGCGTACTCCCTGGAGCCGGCGGCGCGCCGAGGTGACCGCGCGGCTGCGGTTGTCGCCGCGCCGGATCGTCGACGCCGGGCTCCGGATCGGGCCGTACCGGCTGTCGGTCGGCAAGCTGCGCCGATCGCCCGGCGGGATCGACCTCGGACCGCTGCAGCCCGCGCTGCCCGGAGCCCTGCACAAGAAGTCCAAGCGGATCGATCTTGCCCAACGGATGATCCTCGACGACCTCCCCCGGCTCGACGCGTTGCCGACGCTCGACGTAGGCGAGTTGCTGCTGATCGGACGACGGCACCTGCGCAACAACAACTCGTGGATGCACAACTCCGCGCGGCTGGTGAAGGGCCGGCCGCGGCATCAGCTGCTGATGCATCCCGACGACCTGGCCACCCGCGACCTCGCCGACGGCCAGCTCGTCACGATCACCTCCGCGGCCGGGTCCGTCCAGGTGGAGGTTGCCTCCAGCAACGACATCATGCCGGGTGTGGTCAGCCTGCCGCACGGCTTCGGCCACAACCGCAACGGGTCCCAGCTCTCGGTCGCGAGCCAGGTCCAGGGCCCGAGCGTCAACGACATCACCGACGCGGCCCTCACCGATCCCACCGCCGGGACGGCGGCAGTGAACGGCGTACCGGTCACCGTCGAGGCGTGTACCGCGCCGAGCTCTCCCGGATGATCAGCAGCGGCGTCGAGTACAGGTGCGACTGTGGCTGCGCACCCGCGAGCAGATCGAACAGGCGCCGGCTGACCTCGGCGCCGTACCCGACGATGTTGTGACTGAGCGCCGTCAGCGTCGGGTGCGTGATCCGGCAGAGCGCCGAGTCGTCCCACGCGACCAGCGTCAGGTCATCCGGGATGCGTAGCCCGAGCGCCTGTACGACAGCCAGTCCGGCGACGGCCATCAGGTCGTTGTCGTAGACGATCGCGGTCGGACCGCCCGCCAGTGCGTCCCGGGTGGCCGCGGCGCCCTGTGCGGCGGAGTAGTCGGTGTGCCGCGTGGTCGCGGTCAGCCCGAGCCGCCGTACGGCCGTGTCGAAGGCCTGGTCGCGGATCCACACGTCACCGAACTCGGGCGGCCCGGCGATCCGCGCGATCACCTTGTGGCCGAGCGACGCGACGTGGTCGAGCGCCGCGTTCATCGCCGCCGTACTGTCCGTCCACACACACGGCATCCCCTCGGCCAGCGCCGGATCCCCCACCAGGACGGCAGGCAGCCCGAGTTTGCGCAGCACCGGGATCCGCGGATCGCCGACCCGCAGGTCGACCACGATCACCCCGTCGACACGGCGCTCCGCGGCCCACTTCCGGTACGTCGCGAGCTCCGCGCCGAGATCGGCCACCACCTGCAGGGACAGCGCGTACGAGCGCTCCGCGAGCACCGACTGGACGCCGCCGACGAAGCCCATGAAGTACGGCTCCTCGATCAACGTCTCCGGAGCCCGGGCGAGCACCAGCCCGAACGTCTCGCTGCGCGCCGCCGACAACTGGCGAGCCGCCGTGTTCGGCACCCACTCCAGTTCGGCGGCGACCCGGAGCACCCGCGCGCGGGTCGCGGCCGAGACACCTGGGCGGTTGTTCAGCGCGTACGAAACGGCACCTGACGAGACCCCGCAACGCCTGGCGATCTCCTTGATGGTCACACGAGACACGACACCCTCCTCACCGGGCGTCCGGACGGGCGGGTCCGGACCATTCAGTGTCCCGCAGCCCGAACTCTCTGTCATCACTTGAACACGAGCGGTGAGTATTTGATCAAACTCAGAAATCTCAGGTGACCGCCCAGTCGTTGGGCGGAGGGTGGTGTGGACGGGCCGCGGTGGGATACGGTTTCCCTCGTTACTTAACCGGTTCGGCTCACCAGTCGGCGCAAACCCCAGGGCAGCGGGTGACGCGCCGCCGACAAGGAGAAACCATGGTCGCAAAGGACCACCTGTCCCTCCAGCTGTACACGGTCCGGGGCAAACTCGAAGAAGACTTCGACGGCACCCTGGCCCGCATCGCGGAGCTCGGCTACACCAAGGTCGAGCCCTTCGGTGTGACCGCCTTCGCGGACCGCCTCGCCGACGCGCTGCCCAAGCACGGACTGTCGGCCCCGACCACCCACGCCGGCCTGCTCCGCGAGGACAGCGCTCCGATCTACGCCGCCGCGAAGCGGCTCGGCATCACGACGGTGATCGACCCGCACACCGATCCGGCCCGCTGGCAGTCGGCGGACGAGATCAAGGTGATCGCCGATGGCCTGAACAAGGCCGCCGCGGAGGCCGCCGACCAGGGCATCACGGTTGGATACCACAACCACCACTTCGAGCTCGAGTCGAAGATCGACGGCGTGCACGCGCTCGAGATCCTGGTCGACAACCTGTCCGACCAGGTGATCCTCGAGGTCGACACGTACTGGGCCGCGGTCGGCGGCGCGGACGTACCGGCGCTGCTGAAGAAGTTCGGCGAGCGGGTCACCGCGATCCACGTCAAGGACGGCGACGGGACGCTGGACAACAAGGCGCAGGTCGCGGTCGGCGACGGCAGCATCGCGGTCCGGGACATCCTGGCCGCGGCACCGCAGGCGCTGCGCGTGGTCGAGCTCGACGACTTCTCCGGCGAGATCTTCGACGCGGTCGAGGGCTCGTACAAGTTCCTCACCGGAGAGGGCGCACCGGAATGAGCTCTGTTGGCGTAGGTGTGATCGGCGCCGGGGTGATCTCCGACGCCTACATCAAGAGCATGCAGAGCTTCCCGGACCTGAAGGTCGTCGCGATCGGCGACCTCCGGCCGGAGGCGGCCGCGGCCAAGGCCGAGGAGTACGGCATCGAGACCCACGGGGGTCCCGAGGTGGTGCTGAGCAACCCGGACGTCGAGATCGTGGTCAACCTGACCATCCCGGTCGCGCACGTCGAGGTCGCGCTCGCAGCCGTTGCCGCCGGCAAGCATGTGTGGAGCGAGAAGCCGTTCTCGCTGGACCAGGAGAGCGGCCTGAAGCTGCTCGCCACGGCCCAGGACGCGGGCGTCCGGCTGGGTTGCGCACCGGACACCATCCTCGGCCCGGGGCTGCAGGAGTCCCGGCGGATCATCGAGCGCGGTGACATCGGTACGCCGCTGACCGCGCTGACGCTGATGCAGTCCCCCGGTCCGGAGTCCTGGCACCCGAACCCGGCGTTCCTGTTCCAGGAGGGCGCGGGCCCGCTGTGGGACATCGGCCCGTACTACCTGACCACGCTGGTGCAGCTGTTCGGGCCGGTCGCCGCGGTGGCGGGCATCGGGTCGAAGTCGCGGGAGAAGCGCACGATCGGCTCCGGTCCGCTGGCGGGGACCGACTTCGACGTGACCGTGCCGACGCATGTCAGCGCGATCGCGAAGTTCGAGTCGGGGCAGTCGTCGCAGAGCATCTTCAGCTTCGACTCGCCGCTGTCGCGGTCCGGGTTCGTCGAGATCACCGGCACGGACGCGACGCTCGCCGTACCGGACCCGAACGGGTTCGACGGCGCGATCAAGATCCGCCGGCGCGGCGCGGAGGACTGGGAGACGGTCGCGGAGACCAAGGCGGTCGCACAGCGCGGTACGGGCGTGCTGGAGATGGCTCGCGCCATCCGGGCCGGCCGGCCGCACCGGGCGACCGGCGCGCTGGCGTTCCACATCGTCGACGTGATGGCGTCCGTCACCGACTCGATCGACACCGGCGCGTTCGTCGACGTACAGAGCACCGTCGAGGTCGCACCGATCCTGCCGGACGACTGGGACGTCACGGCGGCCACCCTGTGAGTATCGTTCTGGATCCCCGGCGGACCGTGGTGTTCGCCGGGGACTCGGTCACCGACTGCGGCCGCCGTACCGATCCTTCCGGACTCGGTGACGGCTACGTCCGCAATCTCTACGACGATCTCGGCGCCAACCGGCCGCCGATCGTCAACGCCGGCATCAGTGGCAACCGGGCGGTCGATCTGGCCGCCCGGTGGGCCACCGACGTGCTGGCGCACGACCCGGCGCTGGTGTCGATCCTGATCGGGATCAACGACACCTGGCGGCGGTACGACGAGAACGACCCGACGACGGCGGAGTCCTTCGAGGCGTCGTACCGGTCGCTGCTCGACGCGCTGTCCTGCCCGGTCGTGCTGATGGAGCCGTTCCTGTTGCCGGTGAAGGACGGGCAGCAGGAGTGGCGCGAGGACCTCGACCCGAAGCTCGAGGTGGTCCGCAAGCTCGCCGTCGAGTACGGCGCGATCCTGGTGCCGACCGACGTCGAGCTGACCAAGCAGGCGGCGGCGGTCGGACCTGCCGCGTTGGCAGGCGATGGCGTACACCCGTCGGCCGCGGGCCACCGTGCCCTCGCCGACCTGTGGCGCCAGTACGTCCTCGACTGAGCCTTCTTCCCCTTTCTGAGCGGGAGCAGCGCAGTTTCACTAAACCGGTTCATCCCCTGGAGCCTCACTGTGACATCACTCAAGACCTTCGACCTGACCACCGACGGCGGTGCTGCCTGGACCGTGCGAGCCGTCGAGGGTCCGGCCCCCGACGGCCTGATCGGCCGCGCGATCGCCGCGACCGTACCCGGTGAGGTACACACCGACCTGCTCGCGGCCGGCGAGATCCCGGACCCGTTCGACGGCGACAACGAGGCCAAGCTGCACTGGATCGGGCGGACCCGCTGGAGCTACACGAGTAGCTTCAGCTGGGTCGCCGACGGCAACGACCGCCAGGAGTTGGTTGCCGAGGGGCTGGACACGGTCGCGACCGTCACGCTGAACGGGCAGGAGCTGGGCCGGACCGCGAACCAGCACCGGTCGTACCGCTTCGACGTCACCGGCGTACTGGTTGCCGGAGACAACGAGCTGACGATCGAGTTCGAGGGTCCGGTGACCGCGGCCGAGGCGGAGCGGGAGAAGCGCGGCAGCTGGCCGCACACCAACCTGCACCCGTACAACGAGCTGCGCAAGATGGCCTCGAACTTCGGCTGGGACTGGGGACCGGACGTCGCGACCGCGGGTATCTGGCGGCCGATCCGGATCGAGTCCTGGTCCGGTGTCCGGATCTCGTCGGTCCGCCCGCTCGCCGGCGCTGACGGCGTTCTCAGGACTTTCGTCGAGTTGGACTGGGCGGACGGTGCGGCCGACGCAACTGTCGCCGTGGAGGTCGGAGGCACGCAGGAGTCGGCGACGGTCAAGCCCGGCACCGAGACCGTCGAACTGGTGAACACCGTTCCCGCGGTGGAATTGTGGTGGCCGCGTGGGTACGGCGAGCAGCCGCTGTACGACGTGACCGTGACGGTGAACGAGGACGACTGGCACAGCCGAGTCGGGTTCCGGGACATCACCGTGAACGTTGCCCCGGACAACGACGGGACCCCGTTCGTGCTGTCGGTGAACGGGAAGCCGGTCTACGTCCGCGGCGCGAACTGGATTCCGGACAACGCTTTCGTGACCCAGCTGAACGCTTCGATGTACCGGACCTCGATCCAGGATGCGGTGGATGCGGGCATGAACCTGCTGCGCGTCTGGGGCGGCGGGATCTACGAGAGCGAGCTGTTCTACGACGTCTGCGACGAGCTCGGCATCCTGGTCTGGCAGGACTTCCTGTTCGCGTGTGCGGCGTATTCCGAGGACGAGCCGCTGTGGAGCGAGGTCGAGGCCGAGGCGCGCGAGGCGGTCACGCGGCTGAGCCGGCACGCGAGCCTCGCGGTGTGGAACGGCAACAACGAGAACATCTGGGGGTACGTCGAGTGGGGCTGGCGGGTCCCGCTGGCCGGCCGGCCGTGGGGCGCGGGGTACTACCTCGACCTGCTGCCGCGCGTCGTGGCGGAGCTCGATCCGCGGACGCCGTACTCGGCCGGCAGCCCGTACTCGTTCGACCAGTTCATCCACCCGAACGACGACCGGCACGGCACGATGCACATCTGGGACGTGTGGAACCAGGTGGACTACACGACGTACCGGAAGTACCGGCCGCGGTTCGTTTCCGAATTCGGCTTCCAGGGGCCGCCGGCTTGGTCGACGCTGACGTCTGTGGTGCACGACGTACCGCTCGATCCTTATGGCTCGCAGATGCTCGTACATCAGAAGGCCTTTGAGGGAAACCTGAAGCTCGAGCGTGGGCTCGGCGAGCACTTGCCGATGTGGAAGGACATCAATGACTGGCATTGGACGACGCAGCTGAACCAGGCGCGGGCGGTTGCCTACGGCATCGAACACTTCCGGTCGCTGTTCCCGTTGAACACCGGCGCGGTCGTGTGGCAGCTGAACGACAACTGGCCGGTGGTGTCCTGGGCAGCCGTCGACGGGCACGGGATCCGCAAGCCGTTGTGGTACGCGTTGAAGCGCGTGTACGCGGACCGGCTGCTGACGGTGCAGCCGCGCGAGGAGGGGCTGGTCGTTGCCGCACACAACGACACCGACTCGCCGTGGACGACCGAGGTGACTGTTACCCGACGATCGACCCTTCAAGCGGGCGATCTGGCCCAGGAGACGTTCGCGATTCAGATCGCGCCCCGCTCGGCCGTGGTGAACGATCTTCCGGAGTCTGTCGCCGTCGCCGCCAAGCCTGCGGAGGAATACCTCGAGGTGCGGGCCGGCGACGGCGAGACGGCGTACTGGTACTTCGTCGAGGACACCGCCCTGCAACTGGCGGGCGACGCCTACACGGCGACGGTCTCGGCCACCGACGCCGGGTACGACGTGACCGTGACGGCGACCGCGCTGGCAAAGGACCTGGCGCTGTTCCCGGACCGGCTCGACGCGGCGGCCCGGGTCGACTCGTGCCTCGTGACCTTGTCCGCGGGCGAGACGCACACGTTCCATGTCACCGGCGCGAGCGCTCCGGAGCAGGTCGGCGTACCGGTGCTGCGGTCGGTCAACGACCTGCTGAACTGATTTACGTCGAGACCTTGACTAAAGGTGCGGCGGGACCGCTACTTGAGGGTGAAACCCCTTGGTCCCGCCCCACCTCGGAGGTCTTGCCGTCATGCGCACTCTCGCCGTTGCCCTGCTGAGTCTCGCCTCGTTTCTCACAGCTCCCGCTGCTTCCCTGCCGGCTTGTCAGCACTTCTACACCGGCCCGATCCCCGACCGGCCCGTCTCCGGCGGTCACGGCAACGGGACGACCGCGCCGCCGTACGACGTCAGCAGCCGGCTGCCCGCGCCGGGTGGGATCACCGGCGGCCTCGGCAGTGACGGCAAGGTGACGTTCACGTTCAACCGTGTGCCGGGCGCGAAGGCGTACCGTGCGTTCCGGAACGGCCAGGCACTGCAGTGGATCAGTGACTGGGGTCAGCCCACACTGCAGGTCACGGACGCGAGTCCGTGCAACGGCGCGCACTACCAGGTGTACGCGATGTCCTCGGAGGACACTGCGGCGTCGTCGATCGGCCAGATCAGTACGTCGTACCGCTTGGACTCCTCGAACCGGCTGGCGGCGTACCGGCTGCCCGTGGGTACGACGCTGAACTACCGCGTTTCGGCGTACAACGACGTCGCGCAGACCGCTCTTGGCTACAACGCCGGCACCGGGATCTGTGCAGTGGACGCACGGAACATCCCGTGGGGTACACGGCTCTACGTGCCCGGCTACGGGCACTGCTACGCGGCCGACATCGGCAGCTGGATCAAGGACGACATCGTGGATGTCTGGTTCCCGCCAGGACCCGATGCGGACAACTGGGGGATCCAGCGTCTGACCCTCACCGTAGAGTGAACGGGTGACTTGGGGGAAACGTGTTGCAGTCGGTGCCCTGCTACTGACGCTTGTCGCGTGCAGCGACACCAAGCAGACCGCCGGTGTCGCTCCGCAGACCCGTGCACCGGTCGAGCCTGTCCATACCGGTAAGCCGGTGCGGCCGACGCTGGCGCCGGTACAGGTACGCCCTGGTACGTCGGTCAACGCCAGGGTGATGCCCGTGCTCGTCCACGGGCCGCGGGACAAGAAGGAGATCGCGTTGACGTTCGACGCCGACCTCACGGCCCTCATGCGGCGGCGCCTGATTTCCGGCAAGGTCAAGTCGTACTACAACGCCGCCCTGATCCAGGAGCTCCGCACGTTGAAGGTCCCGGCGACGCTGTTCCTCACCGGGATGTGGATGGAGCAGTACCCGCAGGTGACCAAGGAGCTGGCAGCAGACCCGCTCTTTGAGCTTGGCACGCACACGTACGATCACCGCGGTTTCACCAAGAACTGCTACGGCCTGGGGACAGTGCCACCCAGCCAGATGCTGTCCGACGTACAGCGGGCCATCGTGGAGCTGGACCACGCGGATCCACACGCGACCAGGTGGTTCCGCTTCCCCGGTGACTGCTACGACGCGACCGCCCTGCATGAACTGGCACCGGCCGGCGTCACCGCGGTCGGCGGAGACGTACCCGGCGGAGACGGGTTCACCAAGTCCGCACAGCCCATCATCAAGCAGGTCCTGGACCACGTACAGAACGGCTCAATAGTCGTCCTCCACATGCACGGCGGCGACAACGCCCCCTACACCGCCCAAGCCATCGCCCCCATCGTCCGCGAACTCCGCGCCCGCGGCTACCACCTGGTGACAGTGACCCAACTCGTCAGCCGACGTTGATCGCGACGTACTTGATTTCCAGGTACTCGTCGATGCCTACGCTGCCGCCTTCGCGGCCGAGGCCGGATTGTTTTACGCCGCCGAAGGGCGCTGCGGGGTTGGAGACGATGCCTTGGTTGAGCCCGATCATGCCGGCCTCGAGGCGTTCGGAGACGCGCAGGGCGCGGCTAAGGTCGTTGGTGAACAGGTAGGAGACCAGCCCGAACTCCGTCGCGTTTGCCATCCGGACCGCGTCGTCCTCGGTCTCGAACGCGGTCAGCGGGGCGACCGGCCCGAAAATCTCCTCCCGCTGCAACCGCGCACTCTCCGGTACGTCGGCCAGCACCGTCGGCGGATAGAAGTACCCGTTGCCGTCAGCAACCGTTCCGCCGGTCAGCGGCCGGGCGCCCCGCGCGATCGCGTCGGCGACCAGGTCGGCCACCTTGTCCCGCTGGGTGGCGTCGATCAGCGGCCCGACGTCGACGCCCGGCTCGGTGCCGCGGCCGACCTTCAGCGCGGCCATCCGCGCGGTCAGCTTCGCCGCGAACGCGTCCATCACCGACGAGTGCACGTAGATCCGGTTGGCCGCCGTACAGGCCTCGCCGCCGTTGCGCATCTTGGCCAGCATCGCGCCGTCGACCGCCTTGTCCAGGTCGGCGTCGGCGAACACCAGCAGCGGCGCGTTGCCGCCGAGCTCCATGCTGGTCCGCAGCACCTGACCAGAGGCCTGTTCGAGCAGCTTGCGGCCGACCGGGGTGGAGCCGGTGAAGGACAGTTTGCGCGCGCGGCCGTCGCGGATCAGCGGCTCCATCACGCCGCCGGCGTCCTGCGTCGTGACCACGTTGAGCACACCGGCAGGCAGACCTGCCTCGGTCATCAGCTCGGCCAGCTTCAGCATCGACAACGGCGTCTGCGCGGCGGGCTTGATCACCATCGTGCAACCGGCCGCGACCGCCGGGCCGATCTTGCGGGCGCCCATCGCGGCCGGGAAGTTCCACGGCGTGATCAGCAGGCACGGGCCGACCGGCTGGCGCATCACCAGGAAGCGGCTCGCACCGTTCGGCGCGATCTGGTAGCCGCCGTCGATCCGCACCGCCTCCTCCGCGAACCAGCGGAAGAAGTCGGCCGCATAGGCGATCTCGCCCTTCGACTCGGCGACCGGTTTGCCCATCTCCAGCGTCATCAGCAACGCCAGGTCGTCGGCCCGCTCGGTCATCAGCTCGTACGTCCGGCGGAGGATCTCGCCCCGTTCGCGTGGCGGTGTCGCGGCCCAGTCCGCCTGCGCGGCGACCGCCGCGTCCAGGGCGGCCTTGCCGTCGGCCGGGCTCGCATCGGCCACGTCGCACAGCGTCGTACCGGTAGCCGGGTCCTCGACGGCGAACGTCTTCCCGGCCGCGATCCACTTGCCGCCGATGAACAACTCGGTCGGACAAGCCTCGACAACTTCCCGCTCTCGTGACATGAGCCTGCCTTTCGACTATTCGGCAGTACCCAGACTAGGCGGTGGCTATCAGCGGCCTTGCGAACCTCGGGACGGTGCGGACGTTGCGGGTCAGACCGGCCGCGACGGTACGCAGGATCGACGAACGGACCAGGCCGTCGAAGGCCAGTGGGACGAGCATGACCTCGTCCGCTGTCGTCTCCCGGACCAGCTCTCCCAGCTCGGCCGCCACGGTCGTACGGGAGCCGACGATGTGGCCGGGGTCTTCCAGTAGCCGCTCCGCGCGACCACGCTCGCGGCCGGTCGCAGGTGGCTCCAGCAACGCCATGAGCTCACCTGACGATGCCCGTGGTCCGGCAGCTGCCAACCGCGACTTCACCCGGACGTACTCGGTGAAACGGACCACGGCCTCCTCGTCGGAGTCAGCCGCGACCACCCCGACTGTGACGGCAACGTACGGAAGTACCTTCGGCCCTGTGGCCTGGAAACACTCGCGGTAGGCCGCGGCCGCTTCAGGCAACCGTTTCGACAAGAACACCGGCAGCCCTCGTACGGCGGCTGTGACCGCGGTAGCGGGTTGATCGGCCACCACGAAGACGGGCGGTGGCAGGCCGGCCAGCGACAGTCGTACGTCGCCTATCGGCACGCGGCCGGGCGTACCGTCACGCAGGAACCCGCACAGCTCATCCAGCCGCTGCGCGAACGTACCGCGAGCACCCCCGGCGAGAGCGGCGGCAGTACTAGCGGCGATGCTGCGCTGCTCCGCGACCGCGAGGTCGATCCGGCTCGGGTACGCAGCGGCGAGCGCAGCGAACTGTTCAGCCACGACCAAGGGCTGGTGGTTAGTGAGCAGCAGGCCACCGGCACCTAGCCGGATGCGGTCCGTCCTTGCGGCCAGTATTGCGGCGAGAACGGCCGGCGCAGCGCCGCCGACACCTCGGACACCGTGCTGTTCGCCTACCCAGAACCGGCGATATCCGAGGTCGTCGGCGGCCAATGCCACCTCTGCGGTTTCCCTGAGCGCGGCCGCAGCCGACTGACCGGGCAGCTGCGGAACGACGTCCAGGACCGAATGGGCCGAGACAGGCAATCCGGGAGCGACAGGGGTGAGCACTGGTTCACCGTCGCAGCGCGGGCCTATCCGCCGCATGGGGACTGAACCCCCATCTTCCGGCCGCCGAGCCCCCAGTTCGTGGGCCTTCCGGTCGGTCCGAATATGGGTGGTCGCGGCCCTTGCCGAGACAGGCCGCACGCGGGCATCGTTCCGCTCGTGCCGCCGGCTTTCCACCAAGAGCCGACCGGCCGGGCTGCTGTCGCGGGGTGTTCAACCCCCAGTCGTCACCCCGCGGCAGACACCGCCCGTAACGCCCCGTGTGCGGCGCAAATATGGGTGCCGATCACCCATGCCCCGGCCCGGGGTGCGATGACAGCCTGAGCGCGTGATCGACTCCGCGACCCGCACCGACCGGACGGACACCTGGTGGTCCGCCGGGCTGCGGCCGCAGGAGCTGACCCACGCACTGACCGCCCCTGCCTGGGCGGCGTACGTGGAACGCAGCACCTCTCTCCCACCGAGCGCGCCTGCCGCCGGTCGAGACCCTGCAGGGACCGGTGTCACCGGCGGCCACACGTCAGGTGGGGCGGCCGCGGCAACGGATGGGTCCGGCACGGACTGGCGGCAGGCGCTCATGCGTTGCCTGGAGCCGCTGCTGGACTCCGCCCGCCAGGACCTGGCCGCGGCGGGCCACAGCGGCGTACTGGCCGAGGCGTTCCTGCAACGGCTCGGCCTGCGGCTGGTGAAGCTCGCCGCGCGCACGCTGGTCCTGGAGCTCGCCCGGGCCCGGGACCGCGGCGAGCTGGCCGGTGACACGCCCGCCGAACGCTTCCTGGACTTCACCCACCGGCTCGTCGGAGGGAGTGAGCTGGCGGAGTTCCTGGCCACCTACCCGGTGCTGGCCCGGGTCCTGGGCGAGTCGTGCCGTCAGGGTGTCGAGGGTCACCTCGAGCTGCTGGCACGGCTCGCCGAGGACCGTGAGTCACTCGTCACCGGGCTGCTGAACGGCAGGGACCCCGGCGCACTGACCGCGATCGAGCCCGGCGGTGACCCGCACCGCGGCGGGCGCTGCACCGCGATCCTGACCTTCGAGGACGGGCAGCGGCTGGTGTACAAGCCCCGGCCGCTCGAGCTGCACGGGCACTTCAACGCGTTCGTGGACTGGCTGAACGTCAAGACGGCGCTGGGTATCCGTACGGTTCGCCTGCTGCCTCGTGACGGGTACGGCTGGCTCGAGTACGTGGTACACGAGCCCTGCGAGGACGCTGCCGGCGTACGGCGGTTCTACCACCGCCAGGGCGCGTTGCTGGCGCTGCTGTACGTGCTCGACGGCACGGACATGCACTTCGAGAACCTGATCGCCGCGGGCGACCAGCCGGTGCTGGTGGACGTCGAGACGCTGTTCCACCCCAGCTACGTCCCGTCGAATGCCTTGGGCAACGACCCGGCGCAGCGATCGCTGCTGGCCTCGGTGTACCGCACCGCCCTGCTGCCGCTGCTGGTGTCGAGCGAACACGGCGTCGCGGACATCTCCGGGCTCGGCGGTGACGCAGGGTCGTCGGCATCGATGAGCGAGGTCGACTGGGCCGACGCCGGGCTGGACTCGATGCACCTCGTCCGGCGTCCCGGGCAGACGCCCCGCGCCGCGAACCGGCCGCTGCTCGACGGGCAGCTGACGGAGCCGCGGGAGCACGAGATCGCTGTACTCACAGGGTTCCGGAGCGCGTACGAGGCGATCGCCAGGCACCAGGACGAGTTCCTCGGACCGGACGGGCTGCTCGGGCAGTGCGCCACGGACCAGGTCCGCTTCGTGCCGCGCAGTACGCGCCTCTACACGAGTCTGCTCGACGAGTCGACGCACCCGGACGCACTGCGCGACGCAGCCGGCCGCAGCCAGCTGCTCGACCTGCTGTGGGATGCGGACGAGTCACTGCACGCCATCGTCCCGTTCGAGCTCGCCGACCTGTGGGCAGGCGACGTACCGCTGTTCACCGTCCACCCGAACAGCCGCGACGTGTGGTCGTCCGACGGCACGCGCGTCGCCGACGTACTGGCGACCAACGGTCTGTCAGCCGTCGAGGACAAGATCAAGAACCTCGGCGACGTCGACGAGCACCGGCAGACGTGGCTGATCTCCGCCTCGCTGGCCACTCGTCCGGAGCCGATCCGCCACGTGAGCACGGTGACCCGACCCCACGTGGGTACCGACGAAGCAGACCCTGACCGTCTCCTCGCAGCCGCCACGAACCTCGCCGACGAGGTCGTCGCCCAGGTGATCAGCGAACCCGACGGCGCCGCCAACTGGCTCGGCCTCGAACTACTGGACGACCACCACTGGACCGTGAACTCCATGGGTGCGGGCCTTTCCAACGGTTACACCGGTACGGCGCTCTTCCTCGCAGAGGTCGGCGCACTGACCGGGGCAAGCCTGTACAGCGAGCTGGCACGTGATGCGATCCGTCCGATCCCACGGCTGCTGGAGGCCCTTGCCGGAGACCCGGAGTCCGCGCAGCTGATCGGACCTGGCTATCACGGTCTGGGTGGGATCAGCTACGGCCTCCACCGGCTGGCCGAGCTCTTGGCCGACCCTGACCTCAACACCTGGCTCGAGGCATCGCTGGAGCTCAGCGAACGCCTCGTCGCCGACCCCGCTGACTTCCCGTCGTACGCCGAAGGTGCGGCGGGTGGACTGGCCGCAATGCAAGCAATAGCAGGCTTTCCGGCCGCCGGCCGGCTGGCCGAGCGCTACGCGGACCACCTGGTAGCCACTGTCGAGAGCGGCCTCCGTGGCCGAGTAGCAGCGGACCACGGCTTCGCTCGTGGCTATCAGGGGATCGCGTGGGCGCTCGGGCAGTACGGCGTACCAGGCGACCGGTACCTCGACGCTGCACGCGCGGCAACTGATCTGGACCGCCGGAACGGTCCAGCCGGCCATGGGTGGTGTTCGGGTGATGCCGGCACCACCCTGGCGCGGGCCACCGCGGGAGTACCCGCGGACCTCGACGCCTACCTGAGGTCCGCAACCGAACGGCCGGTGCTCGCCGACCTGAGTCTGTGCCATGGCGAGCTCGGCGCGGTGGAGCCACTGGTGTGGCTCGCCGGACGTGAGTACCCAGCCGCAGAGGCGGCCCGACGACGTCGGGCAGGGCTGGTGCTCGCGGTACTAGAGCAGTACGGACCGCAGTGCGGAACACCCAACGCCGTGCCGTCTCCAGGCCTGCTGACCGGTCTGGCTGGAATCGGCCACGGACTGCTCCGTCTTGCGTTCCCCGAACGGGTTCCGTCCGTGCTGCTGCTGCAACCATCCGCCGGGTCGAGGTGAGGTACAGCACCGGACCCACTGTGTGACAAGGGGAACGGCATGACCGCCCAGCACCACGATGTACAGCACGAAACTCCGGCAGCCGAGCAGAACGCGGCACCGGACCGCACCGATCCGCTCGGACCGATCCTGTTGCCGAAGCGCAACAAGGTCGGAGCCCGGGCGATGGCCCTCGCCGGGGTAGTCGGCATCAGCACGATGGCCGTTGCAGTGATGGCTCCCAACGGCCTGCCCTGGACCGTCAGCGGCTGAGCCGGCTGACACCAGCGAACGTTTGACCGAGGGCCGGCGGGGGCCGGCCCTCGGTCAAGCTGTCTGCGGTGACAGCAATTCCTCGTTAAGGTTGGCAACCATGCAGACCCGTTCGCCCACCGTGGTAGGCAGAGACCGGGAGATCGAGACCCTTCAGCGCCTACTGGCCGGAGCGCGCAGCGGCCACGGTGGTGCGATCTTCCTGGTGGGCGAGCCCGGGATCGGCAAGACCAGGCTGGCCGCGACGGCCACCACTCAGGCTCTCGACACCGGCATGGCCATGCTGCGTGGACGGGTCGGCGCGATCGGCACGATGGTTGCTTTCCGCCCGTTCACCGAGGCACTCCTCGCGTTGATCCGGCGCGGCGAGATGCCCTCGACGGAAGGCCTCGGGCCGTACCGGCAGGTGCTCGGCCGACTCGTTCCGGACTGGGACGACGGCACTGCGCACGACACCGCTGCGTCACCGGTCGTACTCGGAGAGGCAGTGCTGCGGCTCCTCGCACTGGTGGGCCGCGACCGCGGCTGCCTGCTGGTGCTCGAGGACCTGCACGGCTCCGACCCGGAGACGCTGGCCGTGATCGAGTACCTGCTCGACAACCTGGAGGACCAGCCGATCACGCTCGTGGCGACGCTACGGTCCGAGACGTGCGCGGCCTACGAACTGGCCAGGTTGTCGGCGCAACGTGGCGCCGCCGAACTGGTCGAACTGCAGCCGTTGCAGCGCAGTGAGGTCGCTGAACTCGCGGCCGGTTGTCTGGAGGTTCCGGTCGACAGCGTGCCGACGCAGTTGGCCGGGCAACTGTGGGACGACAGCGCCGGAATCCCTTTCATCGTTGAGGAACTGCTGCAGGAGGCGAACCGCAGCGGACAACTGGTGGCCGGTCCGGACGGCAGCGTGCAGGTCGTCGACGACCTGCACACGAACGTCCCACCCGCAGTCGTACGCAGTATCAGCAGCCGGACCGCTCAGCTCGGCCCGCAGTCACGGGACATCCTCGTGCTGGCCGCCGTGATCGGGCACCGGTTCCCGCTGAGCGTCGTCCGCGCCGCCACGGGCACCGACGAGCGTTTGCTGTTGGCAACACTCCGGGCCGGCGTCGCCGCCCAGCTGGTCGGGCCGGACGAGCCGGCCCCGGACTGGTACGCGTTCCGGCACCCACTGACGGCGGAGTCGCTGCTCGCCGGGCTGACGCCGACCGAACGATCAGCATTGGCCCGGCGCTGCGCGGACGCGGTCGAGCAACTGCATCCGGGCCTGCCGGGCGAGTGGTGCCCGATGGTCGCCGAGCTCGCCGAGACCGGCGGCGACACCGTGCGCGCCGGCAGGTTGTTCGCCACGGCCGGGCGACGGTCGTTCGACGACGGCTCGACCGGGTCGGCGGCCAATCTGCTGGACCGCGCGAACACCTTGCTGGCCGCGGATCCCGACATCGGGCACCGGGCCGACGTGCTCGGCGCCCTGCTGCTCTCCCTCAGCGCGACCGGGGGCTTCGAGCGGCTGGCCGTGCACGCCGCGACCGTCGACGAACTGGCCGACCGCAACCTGGACAGCCGCAAGGTCGCCGCGCTGCATGTCCAGCTCGCGAACGCGGAGATGGTGGCCGGCCGCTGGGCGGCCGCGCTCCAGCACGTCGCGACCGCCCGGTCCCTGCTCGGCAGCGACGCCGGCGACGCCGACCTCGCGCCGGTCGACGTGGTCGCCGCAAATCTGGAGTTCGCCCGCACCAACCCCGGCCGGCTGAAGACCACCGCCGAGCTGGCGACCCGCGCCGCGGCGGCGGCCGAACGCGCCGACCTGCCCGAGGTTGCCTGCGAAGCCCTGCAACTGCTGGGCATCCTGGCCCGCGAGGACGACCTCGACCTCTCGATCGACTACTTCCACCGGGCCCGGCAGATCGCCGAGGACCACCAGATGACTCTCCAGCGGGTCGTCTCGCACATGCTCCAGGCGGTCAGCGTCTACCTCGCGGACGGCAGCATCGACGAGTTGGAACGGTCCCGGCAGCAGGCGCTCCGGATCGGCGCGATCACCCTGGTCTACGACGTGGACGGCATGCTCGGCCAGCAGCTGATCCTGCGGGCCGAGTACGCGCGAGCCGGAGCGATCATCGACGAATGCCTCGAGGTCACCCGCCGGCTCCGGCTGGGCCGTTCGGCGACGTTCTTCCTGGCAACCAAGGCGATCCTGGAGGCACACCAGGGCCACCGGTCCGCCATGGAGGCGACGCTGGCCGAAGCCGCGAACTGGGGCGGCGAGCGTGCGTCGTACGAGCTGCCGTACTCCTACGGTCTGGGCCGGACCTTCTGCGCGCTGCTGGAGGAGAATCGCGAACTCGCCGACTCCGAGCTGGCGCAGGCGCTCGCGTACGACGCTCAGAACCCGACCACATTTCATACCTCTGGCAAGAACGGTCTGGCGCTGCTGCTCGGCGTGCTCTCCGGACGCAACAGCTGGGCGCACTTCGAGGCAGTCACCGCGACCGCGGCGAGCGGGATGCGGTGGAACAGGCAGTTCGTGCAGCTGGCCCACGCCGTACTGCTCGGCCGCGACGGCCAGGTCGAAGCGGCGAACGCCAAGGTGCGGGAGGCGATCGAGACCGCCTCGCTGTTCCCGATGGCGCGGCATCTCGGTCTGCGGTTGGTGGCCGAGCCGGCCGCGGCGGACGGCTGGGGCGAGCCGGTCGCGTGGTTGCGGCTGGCCGAGGACTACTTCCACACCGCGGGCATCGCGACGGTGGCGAGTGCGTGCCGCGGGCTGATGCGGCAGCTCGGAGCGACCGTCTCCCAGCGGCGGACCGGGTCCGACCAGGTTCCGGCGTACCTGCGCCAGCTCGGGATCACCACCCGGGAGTACGAGGTCTGCCGGTTGCTGGTGGACCGGATCGGGAACAAGTCGATCGCGTCCCGGCTGCACATCTCGCCCCGGACCGTCGAGAAACACGTGGCGAGCCTGATGACCAAGACCCAGCAACCGGATCGGGAGGCACTGAGCAGTTTCGCCCGGACCGTTCTTCAGGACTGAACAGTCCCGATTCCGGGCAGGGTGCGTGTACTGGAGCATCCGGCCGCCCCGGAGTGGTAGTTGTCGACTCACGCACCGGCATCCGCCAGCCGAAGCGCCGAATGGACAGTATTTACGAACGCTCGCTCTCTATACTGTGCGAGTGGCAGGCAAGGGGTCGGACATGGGCAAGGGAACGGTCGGCGGCGGCGGTACGACGATGCTGCGGCGGATCAATGTCGCCGCGGTCCTGGATGCGGTCCGCCGGTCCGCACCCGCACCGCTGCGCGTCGCCGAACTGGTCGAACGCACCGGGCTGGCCCGGCCGACGGTCGCCCAGGCCGTCGACGAGCTGCTCGACGCCGGCTGGCTGCAGCAGCACGGCCCCGACTCCGCGGACCGCTCGCTCGGCCGCCCGGCCATCCGCGTGTCACTCCGCGGCCGCGCCGCGCCGGTGCTCGGGCTGGACGTCGGCCCGCACCGGGTGACCGTCGGCGTCTCCGACCTGGCCGGCCGCAAGCTCTCGCTGGTACGGCGCTCCGGACCGGGCTGGACCGCCCAGGAGCTGCTCGGCGTCATCGGCGAGGTCATCACCGAGGCGCTCGCCGAGGCCGACGTACCGGCTGAGGACGTCGCCGCCGCGGTCGCCGCGAGCCCTGGCATCGTCGACGAGCACACGGGCCGCGTGCAGCTGGTCCCGAGCGTTCCGGGCTGGTCTGCGGTCGACCTGATCAAGCACGTCCGCGGTCTGCTCGACTGCCCGGTCATGCTGGACAACGACGCCAACCTGGCCGCGCTGGCAATCGCTGCGGCCCGTGGTGGTACGGGCACGCTGCTGGCGGTTCAGTGGGGCGAGCGGCTCGGTGCGGGCATCGTCATCGACGGACGGCTGCACCGGGGTACCGGGGCTGCCGGTGAGATCGGGTTCATCGCCACGGACACCGACGACGTGATCAACCCCGACGACAGCCGTGGGCCGCTGGAGCGGGCGGTCGGTTCGGAAGCGATCGCCGCGCTCGGCCGTCAGGCGGCGCTGGACAACCCGCAGTCGCGGCTGGCCGAACTCGGCGGAGAGCAGCTCGACACCGCGGACGTGTTCGCCGCCGCGGCGGACCGTGACCCGGTCGCGCAGGCCGTCGTACAGCAGGTCGCCCGTACGTTCGCCCGCGCACTGGCCCCGTCCGTACTCGTGCTGGACCCGACTGCCGTCGTCATCGGCGGCGGTGTCGCGCGCGCAGGCGCCGTACTGCTGGACGCCATCGCGGACCAGCTGCGGCTCCTCACCCTCAACCACCCGAAACTGGAACTCTCCGCCCTGGCCGAGGACGCCGTCGTAACCGGCGCAATGCGCATGGCCCTGGACGAGGTATGGCAGCGCAAACTCCCCACGCCCGCCATGACCAGCACTACCTAGGCCTTCCACGACCTTCGCTGGCGGACCTGGCGGAAGGCAGGTCAGTGTTTGGCGTTGAAGCGGGCTTTTTTCTGGCGGTTGCCGCAGGTGTTCATGTCGCACCAGCGGCGGGTGCGGCTCTGGCTGGTGTCGAAGAAGGCCGCCTGGCAGGTCGGGGAGGCGCAGAGCGCCAGCCGCCCGTCGCGTTCGCCGGCGATGATCGCGATCGCGTCGGCGGCGATCACGCTCAGGGCGTCGTCCACTGAGCCGATCCGCCATTCCCGCCGGCCCTCGGGGGTCAGGACGGCCGCGGCTCGACCCTGGGCGCTACGGTCGTTGATGACCTGGACGGCGGCCGCGGGGAGGGAGTCCTGGAGCGCGGCGGCGGTCGCGGCCGCGTGGATCGACTCGCGCAGTTCCCGCGCGAGGTCGAGTTCAGCGGCCGTGCACGAGTCCACGGCCAGGCCGTAGACAGCCAGCCAGTCGACGAACCGCTCCGGCGTCGGAATCCGCTCGACCGGCTCGCCGCGACGCTCGGACAGGGTCCCGGTGAAGCTCGTCGCCAGCACCGTACCGAGACGGAAATCAGGGAAACCGGCAGGCATGGAACCACCTTAGCCGGTTGCGATCCGGCCGGAGAACCTGTTAGAACCGTCTTAGCCGGTTCCAACAACCCGGAGGATCCGATGAACGACGTGCAAGCATTCGAAGCCCACGCAACCGACGCCGACCTCGAGGAGCTGAAGAAACGCTTGGCCGCCGCCCGGCTCCCGGAGGCCGAGACGGTCTACCGCCCTGCGCCCGACCCGCGCCGGTGGGACCAGGGCGTCCCGCTGGCCGACCTCGTCGACGTCGTGAACTACTGGCACACCGACTACAACTGGCGCCGGTTCGAGGAGCGCCTCAACCAGCTCGGCCAGTTCCGTACGACCATCGACGGCCTCGGGATCCACTTCCTGCACCGCCGCTCCGCTCGCGCGGATGCCACGCCCCTTCTCCTGACGCACGGCTGGCCGGGCAGCATCGCGGAGTTCGTCGACATCGTGGACGAGCTGGCAGAGCCGAAGGACGGGCCTGCGTTCCACGTCGTCGTCCCGTCGCTCCCAGGCTTTGGCTACAGCGACAAGCCGGCCACCACCGGTTGGGGTACTGAGAAGATCGCGGCCGCCTGGGTCGAACTGATGGCACGGCTCGGCTACGACAGGTTCGTCGCCCACGGTGGCGACTGGGGCGGCAACATCACCACGGTTCTCGGCGGCCGGTTCCCGGAGCAGGTGCTCGGCATCCACACGACGTTCGCGCAGGGACCGCCCGGGCTGACGACCGACGGGCTGACGGACGACGAGCGCAGGTGGACGGAGGAGACGTACGACTTCTGGCACCACCGCGCGGCGTACGCGAAGCAGCAGGCGACCCGGCCGCAGACGATCGGCTACTCGCTGGTCGACTCACCGGTCGGGCTGCTCGCCTGGATCCTCGACAAGTTCGCCGACTGGTCGGACACCGCGGACAGCCCGTTCGAGCGGATCTCCAAGGACCGCATCCTCGACGACGTCACCCTGTACTGGCTGACGCGGACCGGGGCCTCGGCCGCCCGCATCTACTACGAGAGCCACAACTCGCTCGACCCCGAGCTCAAGGTCGACGTTCCGGCGGCCGTCACCATCTATCCCGCCGACATCGAGAAGTACCCGCGCCCGTGGTCAGCACAGCGCTACCGGCAGATCGTCCGCTGGAAGTCACCCGCCACCGGCGGACACTTCCCTTCGCTGGAGGTCCCCGAGTACTTCGTCGACGACCTGCGCGAAGGCCTAGCGGCAGTGCTGGCCGCTGGCCGGTAGCGGCTTCTTGACGGTGGCAGCGATCGCGTCCGGACGATCCAGGTGCACGAGGTGCGCCGAGTCGGGCAGGACTTCCACCGTCCCGTTCAAGGCAGCCGCCAAGCGCTGCTGACCTGCCAGCCAGCCTTTGGCGGTGAAGCGGGAGGTGCCGCCTGTCGCGACCAGGAGCGAGGTGGGCGCGACGCTGTCGATCGGCGCGGCGACGAGCTTGCCTACCTCGGCAGCCAGCTCCCAACTGCCCGCGAGCTCGTCCCAGAACAGCAGCCACGAGTCGCGCCCGCCGTACCTGCTCTGAGCGGTCGCTCGGGAAAGCAGGTCGTGGTTGGACATGCTCCCGAGCCGCACGATCAGCCGCCGTACGGCGGGTCCAAGACGCTGCGGTACGCCGACTCTCCCGAGGAAGCGCGCCAGTGCCCGCACCGCTCGGTCACCAGGCTGCCCCGGATAGAACGGGCGCCACCCGGTCTCCGACGTGAGGCTGCTGTCGACCAGTACGAGCCGTGTCACCTCGTCCGGACGCGTGAGCGCCCAGCGGAGTACGGCGAGCCCGCCGATCGAATGGCCGACCAGTCCGAGCTCCGCGCCGGGCGGTACGCCGGCGGCGGCGCGCAGCGTGTCCACGTCGGAGGTGATCGGCGTACGCCACGGATCGATGACACGTACGTCGTCATCAGGCAGCAACTCGACGACCCGGGCGAACTCCTCCGGAGTTTCGGCCAGGCCGGGCACCACGATCCAGGTCACGGTCATTGGTACAAGCGTGCCTCAGGGCTGGTAACAATGTCCCCAGCATTAGGCAAACGAGGAGTACCGAGACCCGCTGCAAGATACCGGGTGCGTCCAGGTCGTCACCCGCAAGCACATCGCGGCCCGTCTGGAGCCCCAGCCACGTCTGCGACACCGCGACCGCAGCAGCCAGCAGTGCGACCACCTTGCTCCAAGCGCCGCCCCAGCCCGCCTTCCGGAGTACGAGCACCGCAAAGACGCCCATGGCGATGCTGCCGAGGCCCGCGATCGTCGACGTCACCTCATGCAGCACCAGATCGACGCCGGTCTGCCCATTGGCCTCCGCCGCCCGGCAGGCAGCACTGGCCGAGGGCGCACAGTCCATCGGCGACAACGAGTCGAACAACGTACCGAGCCCAAAGGCGGCCGTACTGATCAGCAGACCGGCCAGCTCCCGCTGCCCACGCACAGCCGGCCGGGAGAGCTGTACGGCGAGCAGGAGCAGCACCCCGGTCGACAGGTCCATTGCCCGCGCCAGGAGGCTCGTCGGCTGGTCCAACGCACCCAGCTCGCTCAAGAACGAGTGGTGGACGTCCAGCGGGAAGCCCGCGGCGGCTTCCAGCAGCAGACTGCAGTAGAGCACCGCAGCGGCAAGCATGAGGTTACGGATCAGGCGGTAGGGCACGTAGACCATGTCAACACCGTTGCATGTCAACCAAAGTATTGGCTGTGGCGTCAGCTGTACTGTCTGGGTAGACCTAGGTCGACCGAAGTCTCAGCAAACTAATGGGATGATCGGCTGGTGCGGTCGGAGCAAACAGCAGTAGTACCGGTGTGGCAACACCGGGCCGCGGTCTGGGTGGGCCGCGTTGTCGTGCTGGCCTCAGTCTGGTCGTTTATTGCAATCCCGTTGCATGTCACGGCCCCGAGGTTCGTCAAGCACGTCGACATCGCGTTCGACTTCGTCGGCATCCCGGCCGGGCACACGATCTTCTCCGCGGTCTACCTCGCGGTCGTCGGCAGTGCCCTGCTGCGCGGCAAGCGCGCCGCGCTGCTCTGGGTGCTGTGGGTCTTCGAGGCGCTCTGGTTCCTGGCCCAGATCGCCGGGATCGCGTTCACCAGCGTCCGGCTGGCCAACCCGACCGACGCCGAACTGCTCCGCGACTTCGGCCCGGCCAGCGTCCAGGACCTGGAGTGGGGCATCGTCCAGGCGGTCGTGATCGCCGCCATCGTCGTGCTGCTGTGGAAGATCCGCGGGGCCTTCCCGGCCCGGCTGGCCCCCGGGAGCCGGCGACTGGCGATCGGTGCGCTGGTCTTCGGCATGCTGATCTCGATCGCGGTCAGCATCACGCTCACCCAGTTGTTCCCGCGCACGCTGGCCGGTCAGCGGCAGAAGATCGGCTGGGCCGTGATCGCCGCGCTCGGCCAGTCCCGCAGCAAGATGGGCGGCCACGAGGGCCACGGCTGGATCGGCCTGACCGTCGGCGCGATCTCGGCCGCCTCGCTGGTGGTCGCGTTCTGGATCTTCCTCCGCTCCGTCCAGCGGGTCCGGTATCTCACCCAGCCCGAGGAGCTCGAGGTACGGCGCCTGCTCCTGCTGCACGGCGAACGCGACTCGCTCGGGTACTTCGCGACCCGCCGGGACAAGGCGGTGGTGTTCGCCCCGGGCAACGACGCCGCGATCGCGTACCGGGTGGTGAACGGCGTCAGCCTGGCCAGCGGCGATCCGCTCGGCGATCCACTCGCCTGGCCGGCCGCGATCCAGCAGTGGCTGGCCGAGGCCCGCCGGTACGGCTGGTCGCCGGCGGTGCTGTCGGCGAGCGAGGAGGCCGCGCAGGCGTACGTCGACGCCGGGCTGCGCGCGTTGTCGATGGGCGACGAGGCGATCATCGACGTCGCGGACTTCACCCTCGAGGGCCGGACGATGCGGCCGGTACGGCAGGCAGTGACGCGCGTGCAGCGGGCCGGGTACCACGCGGAGGTCGTCCGGCACGGAGACCTCTCCCCCGAGGCGCTCGCGGAGTACGTCCACCTCACCGAGAAGTGGCGTGGCGCGCGGACCGAGCGCGGGTTCTCGATGGCGCTCGGCCGGCTCGGCGACCCGGCCGACGCCCGCTGCGTGATGGTGATCGCGCGGGACACCGACGGCGTCGTCCGCGGGCTGCTGTCGTTCGTGCCGTGGGGCGTCCGGGGTGTGTCGCTGGACGTGATGCGGCGCGACCCGGAGTCCGCGAACGGTCTGATGGAGTTCATGGTCACGTCGCTGATCGAGGCGGGCAACGATCTCGGGATCCACCGGATCTCGCTGAACTTCGCGATGTTCCGCGAGATCTTCAGCGACGCCGAACGTGTCGGTGCCGGCCCGGTCCTGCGCCTCACGAACGCGCTGCTGACCGCGGCATCCCGCTTCTGGCAGCTGGAGAGTCTCTACCAGTCGAACGAGAAGTACCTGCCCCGCTGGTCGCCACGACTGATGTGCTACTCGCGTGGCGCGTCGCTCGCGCAGGTCGTCCTCGCCGCCGGCACCGCGGAGGGCTTCCTGCCCGCGCCGCGGCCGTGGACCCGGGTGGACAGCGTCGAGGCGGCCGAGCGGCACGCGATCATGGCAGCGGACGGCCGCGCGTTCACAACCGCCGTACGCGAACAGGAAGAGGAACTGCTGCGGCCGGCCTTGCCGACCCGCAAACTCACCGAGCAGGAACGGATCCGGCGGATCAAGCTGGCCGAGCTCGTTGCCGCAGGCATCGACCCGTACCCGGTCGGCGTACCGCGGACCGAGACGCTGGAACGGGTCCGTGAGCTGTACCCGAACCTGCCGCCCGACCACCACACCGGCCACACCGTGTCGGTGACCGGCCGGGTGCTGCGGATGCGGGACCACGGCGGCCTGTCGTTCGCGCTGCTGCAGGACGGGCTGACCCAGCTGCAGGTGATGCTGACCGCCGACGCGTGCGGCGACGTACCGCTGGACCTGTGGCGGCGGCTCGTCGACATCGGCGACCACGTCAGCATCACCGGCGAGATCGTCACCAGCCGCCGCGGCGAGCTGTCGATCGCGGCGACCGCGTGGACGATGGCGGCCAAGTGCCTGCACCCGTTGCCGGACAAGCGGAAGGGTTTCACCGATCCCGAGGCACGGGTCCGGCAGCGGCACATCGACCTGGTGATGAACCCGGACTCGCTGCGGATGATGCAGCAGCGCAGTGCCGCGGTACGCGCCCTGCGCAACGGTTTCGAGACCCGCGGCTTCATCGAGGTGGAGACGCCGATGCTGCAGGCGGTGCACGGCGGCGCGAACGCACGCCCGTTCGTCACCCACATCAACGCCTACGACACCGACCTGTTCCTGCGGATCGCGCCCGAGCTGTTCCTGAAGCGGCTGAGTGTCGGCGGGATGGGCAAGATCTTCGAGCTGAACCGGAACTTCCGCAACGAGGGCGCCGACGCGACGCACAACCCGGAGTTCACCTCGGTCGAGGCCTACCAGCCGTACGCCGACTACGTGGTGATGCGCGAGCTGACCCGGGAGCTGCTGATCGAGGCGGCGACCGCGGTGTACGGCAAGCCGGTCGTACGGCGCGACGGCGAGGAGCTCGACATCTCCGGCGACTGGCCAGTGGTCACCGTGCACGATGCGGTCGGTCAGGCCGCCGGTACGCCGATCGACCCGGACACGCCGGTCGAGCGGCTGCGTGAGCTGTGCGCGGAGCACGGCGTACACACCACCTTCGATATGACCGCGGGCGAGCTGGTGCTGGAGCTGTACGACGAACTCGTCGAACCGAACACCACACTGCCGACGTTCTACACCGACTTCCCGCTCGAGACTTCCCCGCTCACCCGGAACCATCGCACCGAACCCCGGCTCGCCGAGCGCTGGGACCTGGTCGCGTTCGGCGCCGAGATCGGTACGGCGTACTCCGAACTCGTCGACCCGGTCGAGCAGCGCCGGCGCCTCACCGCGCAGTCGCTGAAGGCCGCGGCCGGCGACCCGGAAGCGATGTCGCTGGACGAGGACTTCCTGTCCGCACTCGAGTACGCGATGCCCCCGACCGGCGGTCTCGGGATCGGCGTCGACCGGGTGATGATGATGCTGACCGGCCAGAACATCCGCAGCACGTTGGCGTTCCCGTTCGTCCGTCCCGCTGCCCGGGACTGATGCCTTACCCTTACTGAGCACGGGTGGGGACCTGGGGGTGGGGATGAGGCGCTGGCTTGCGCTCTGTGTAGGGGTGGGTTTGCTGTCGGGCTGTGGCGGGGATCCGGAAGCCTCGCCGACTCCGGTGGCATCGGTAGGGAGTAGTGCGGTGTCGGCACCGGCGTCGACGGTGACGCCGGCAGGCCCGTTGAGTACGGCGGCGTACCAGGCCGAGCTGACCCGGATCGACCAGGTGCTGGCGACCACGGCGCAGCGGCTGACCCGGGTACGGACCGCCGAAGGGCTGAGCGCGGCGATGCTCGCGCTCGCGCAGTCCCTGAACACGATCGGGGTCCGGCTGGCGGCGCTGACGGTGACGCCCCGGTTGAGCGCGGCACACGAACTCCTGCAGGAACGGGTCGGTGTCGCCGCGACCCGGTTGTCGAGCTCGGCCGGCCAGACCGAGGACGACGCGCGCTGCGGCGGCGCTCCGTACACGTCGCAGAAGGTTCAGCGTCAGGTGCGCGCCGATCTGGGTACGGCGCTCGACCAACTGGGACGGCTGAAGCTGACGTTCGGCAAGACCCTGCCCGATCCGGGCCCGGCCCCGAAGGACGAGCGGCCGGCGAGCGGCGAGGTGCTCGTCCGGCGCGGCGCGGACGGGATGGGGCGGCTGAAGATCACGAACGGTACGGCGAAGGACGTCGCGATCTCGATCGTCGCCGACGGACAGCCACCGGGCAGTCCGATGATCATGGTCTACATCCAGGCCACCAGGAGCACGACCGTGAACGAGATCGGCGGCGCCTACCGCCTGTACTTCAAGTCCGGCTCCGACTGGGACGCCACCCACCGCAAGTTCCGCGCCGGCTGCTCGTTCAAGAAGTTCGACCAGACCTTCACCAAGAACCAGGGCTGGCAGGTAAACCTCCAACCCCGCCCAGGCGGCAACGCCGACACCACCGAAGTCGAGGCGTACTAAAGATCGTCCGGATACACCCGGAACGCTTTGTGTGGAGTCAGCGGACGCAGCGCCCGGAAATCGCGCCGGTCGAGCGTCAGAACCGCGTCGGTGCGGTCGTCGGCTGCCAGCGCAACGGAAACCGCATCAGCAAGATCAAGATCGAGGTCCGCATACCGACTGATAACGGTCGGAGCCGCAGGTGACATGAGGGTCACAACTCGGTAGACCGGGCGCCTTCGCCGGGCGCCCAGCCATCCGTCATCGGCTCACCACGCGTCGGCCAGTCGAGCGGCTCGTCCCACACCCGGTTAGGCATCGCCGCTAGGTGGATACCTTCCCGGATGATGTCTCCTTCGGGGATACCACGCCGCCGAGAAGCCTCGGCTATCAGCTCCAGATCCTCCGAATCGGCGTCCACCTCGATGCGCTCCGTCGACATACATCAACCGTAGGACATCTCCGATGAGTTAGAGGCCGAGTTTGTGGAGTAGGCGGCTTAAGGCTCCGCCTAGGCCGCCTGGGTTGTTGGGGGTGGGGGTGGCTGTTGGGGTGGGGGATGGTGTGGGTGGGGTGGTGGTTGGTGGGACTGTGGGGTCCAGGGTGGGGCGGTCGGTTGCTTGTGTTGTCGGGACCGTGGTGGGCGGGAGGCGGGTGGCTGGGGCGGTGGTGGGGACTGCGGTCTCGACGATCTGTGGGGTGGGTGTCGCGGTCGGGTCTGGGGTTGTGGTGACGCCGGCGGGGATGTCCACCTCGGCGGGGGTGGTTGCCGTCGGCAACGGGGTGTTCACGGTCGACGGAGCACCGGGGGTCGCGGTGGTGCTGTGCGGGATCGCGATGTTCTCGCCCGGCTGAGCGGGCTGGGGAGCGGCGACCGGGCTGGCCGGTTCAGGCCCCGCGCCTGGCAGCGGCAGGAACGACGCGCCGATCCGCGGACCGCCGAGGAGGGCAATCAGTACCAGTACCAGGTAGCCGCCGACCACGATGCTCACGCCCGTGGCGACCTGACGGCGACGCCGGGAAGCCCTGGCAGACATCGGATTCACAAGTCCCGCAGGGTATCGGTTCACCCGGCGTTTCAAACAGCCCTTGGAAGAATTTCTACACCAGGACTTGAAAGTCTAGTAATGAATGACCATTTACGCAGCCGTAGCAATGCGGTGCGTTAACTGATTGCTCAGGTCAACGCCTGCAATCCGACCACCGACAACAACCGGAGCTTCTCGGCGGCCTCGGAGTTCGGCGCGGCGGTGTAGACGACCATCCGCAGATCGCTGCCCGGTACGGCGAGGATGTCGCAGTCGATGTCGAAGGCACCGACCACCGGATGCCGGATCGTCTTCCGCTCCGACTGATGGAACCCGACCACTCGTTCGTCCCACAGCCGGGCGAACTCGGGGTACCCGCTGCGCAGGTCGTCGATCATCGCGCGCAGGTCCGGGTCGGCCGGGTAACGGGCGAGCGACGCACGCAGGTCGGTGACCATCGCGACCCGGAAGGCGTGCGCCTGCTCGGGGGTCTGCTCGAAGCGGCTGCCGGGTCTGGCGAAGTTCAGGTAGATGATGTTCCGGTGCCGCCCGTGCCAGGACGACGGGTCACCGGCCAGCGCGGCGAACAACGGGTTCCAGCTGATGATCGTCCAGGCCGCGTCGCACACGCACAACGGCGCTCCGTCCAATTGGTCGACGATCCGCTGCACCCCCGGCGGGATGTACGCCGAGATCCGCCCCGGTGACGGCTCCACCTCACCGGCCAGCGCGAACAGATGGTTGCGCTCGGCATCGGACAACCGGAGCGCCCGGGCCAGCGCGGTCAGCACCTGTACCGACGGCGAGTCCGACCGCCCCTGCTCGAGCCGCACGATGTAGTCGACCGATAGCCCCGCGAGCAAGGCGAGCTCCTCCCGGCGCAGCCCGGGCGCGCGCCGCTTCCCGCCGACCGGCAGCCCGACCTCCGAAGGCGCCACCCGGTCCCGCCAGGCGTGCAGCGTCTTCCCGAGCTCGCTCATGTACTCCAGTATCACCCGCGCGACCGGCGACAGCCTGGTACTGCTGTTACCTGGTCAGCACTCGATGACGTTGACGGCGAGGCCGCCGCGGGACGTCTCCTTGTACTTGATCTTCATGTCGGCGCCGGTCTCGCGCATCGTCTTGATCACCTTGTCGAGCGTGACCACGTGCACGCCGTCGCCGTGCATCGCCATCCGGGCCGCGTTGATCGCCTTCACCGACGCCATCGCGTTCCGCTCGATGCAGGGGATCTGCACCAGCCCGCCGACCGGGTCGCAGGTCAGTCCGAGGTTGTGCTCCATCGCGATCTCCGCGGCGTTCTCGACCTGTTGCGGCGTACCACCGAGCACCTCGCAGAGACCGGCGGCGGCCATCGAGCAGGCCGAGCCGACCTCGCCCTGGCAGCCGACCTCGGCGCCGGAGATCGACGCGTTCTCCTTGTACAGCACGCCGATCGCGCCGGCCGCGAGCAGGAACCGGACCGCGCCGTCCTCGGTCGCGCCGGGCACGAACCGCCGGTAGTAGTGCAGTACGGCCGGGATGATGCCCGCGGCACCGTTCGTCGGCGCGGTGACGATCCGGCCGCCGGACGCGTTCTGCTCGTTCACCGCGAGCGCGAACAGGTTCACCCAGTCCATCACCTTGAGCGGGTCGACCGACCACGGGTCCTGGCTGAGCTTCTTGTGCAGCGCGTGCGCGCGGCGCGGGACCTTCAGGCCGCCGGGCAGGATGCCCTCGGTCTCGCAGCCCTCACGGACGCAGTCCTGCATCACCTGCCAGATGTGCAGCAGCCCGGCGCGGATCTCCGCCTCGGTCCGCCAGGCGAGCTCGTTCGCGAGCATCACCTCGCTGATCGACAGCTGCGACTCGCGGCACCGGTCGAGCAGCTCGGCGCCGGTGGTGAACGGGTACTTCAGTTGCGTGGTGTCCGGCACGATCCGGTCGCCCGCGGCCGCGGTCTCGTCGACGACGAAGCCGCCGCCGACCGAGTAGTACGTACGTTCGCGCAGTACGGCCTGGTCCGCGTCCCGGGCGACGAAGACCATCCCGTTCGGGTGGTACGGCAGCGCCTTGCGCCGGTGCATCACCAGGTCGGTGTTCTCGTCGAACGCGATCTCGTGGGTACCGGCCAGCAGGAGCCGGCCGCGCTCGCGGATCGTCTCGGCGCGCGCGTCGACCGAGTGCGTGACCACGGTCTCCGGGTCGGCGCCCTCGAGCCCGAGCAGCACCGCCTTGTTGCTGCCGTGCCCGTGGCCGGTGGCCCCGAGCGATCCGAACAACTGCGCCTCGACGGTCGTCGTCGCGGCCAGCAGGCCGTCGGCGGCGAGGCCGAGTGCGAACGTACGGGCGGCGCGCATCGGGCCCACGGTGTGGGAGCTCGACGGGCCGATCCCGATACTGAACAGGTCGAAGACACTGATCGCCATCGTGTGGAGGTTCCTTCCGGTCGTCGTTGACCGTTTGGTGTCCTCCCCGCTCTGTTGGGCGGACTGCCCTCCAGAGGTGCCTCGCCCGCGCGGTGAAGGTGCCTGAGAGATTCTTGGGGAGAGTTGCTCCTACGGCGCCCGGTTCGCGGAGATCAGCTCCGGCCCGGGTCTCTCCCGCACGGGTTCATGCGGCTGTTGAATTGACTGACGTTGTGGACGGTACGGCGGTCTGCCGGGCGCCGTCAATCCGGCCTGTCCGGACCGCCCAGATCTCGAAGAACCAGGTGAACAGTGGCGGAACGCTGGCTGCCAGCGCCGCCAGCGTGACCGGCCACGACCAGCGCAGCGGGCCGCGGACGGCGAGCACCGTGACCACGTACGCGATGAAGATCCCGCCGTGGATCGGGCCGAAGATCTGCACTCCGAGCTCGTTGTCGGACAGCACGTACTTGAACAACATCCCGATCAGCAGCCCGGTCCACGAGATCGCCTCGGCGATCGCCACCGCCCGGAACCACTGCGCATGTTTGATACTCATCAACGACCGACCCTAACAACGGCCCCAAGCCAGGGGCCGCGCCGTGCCTCAGCGCGGCGGCACTTGGGCCGCCGTACCCTGGGGTGATCGGTCAGACCGGGACGCCGGTGATCTCGAGCACCCGGTCCAGCTCGTCGCCGCGGACCAGCCGGCCGGACATCAGCCGGAGCTCCGTGCAGGCGGACTCCAGCGCCTGCGCCTGGCTCCGGCAGTTGTCGACGTACCAGAACGGATCGTCCGGTTGCGGATCGTCGGCGTCGTCGATGTCGGCGTACCAGTGCCGGTCGCCGCAGTTCATTACGCGCACCCGTAGGTTCATGATGACTACTCCCCGTACCCAGGGATGCCGGGTCCCCCTGGCCCCGGTCGAGGCCGCCTCGGCTGGGCGCGTGGTCCGCGGCCCCCCACTGCCACGCGCCGAGCCGAGATCAGCCCTCCCCCATCCAGTACATCGCGCCCCACCGGCGAACGTTACTGTTTGTGACCGGTAATTTTGATTACTTCCCGAGGTGCGAGCGGGTCCACTGCTCCAGGCCGTCGGTGGTGATCGGCAGCGCCTCGGTGAGGATCTCCAGCCGGTCGTCGTGCACGACGACGTTGTCCTCGATCCGGATGCCGATCCCGCGCAGCTCCGGCGGTACGGTCTCGTCGTTCGGGTGGAAGTACAGACCGGGCTCGACCGCGAGCGCCATCCCGGCCTCGATGGTGCCGGCGAAGTACGCCTCCGGCCGGGACGCGTCGCAGTCGTGGACGTCGAGGCCGATGTAGTGGCCGGTGCCGCAGACGATGTACCGGCGGTGCTGCTGCCCGTCCGGGCCGAGCAGTTCGTCCATGGACACGTCCAGCAGGCCCCAATCGCGCAGCCCCTCGGCCAGGACGCGGAGCGCCTCGTACTGGAACGCGCGGTACGGCGCACCGACCTTGACGGCCTCGAGCGACGCGAGCTGCGCCTTGTGCACCAGGTCGTGCACCTGCCGCTGCGCCGCGGTGTACTCGCCGGTGGCCGGGAAGGTCCGGGTCACGTCGGCGGTGTAGAGCGTCCGGGTCTCGACGCCGGCGTCCAGCAGGATCACGTCGCCCTCGTTCACCGGGCCGTCGTTGCGGACCCAGTGCAGCACCGGCGCGTGGTTGCCCGCAGCAACGATCGACGCGTAGCCGACGCCGTTGCCCGCGGTCCGCGCGCGCCGGTCGAAGGTGCCCTGCAGCCAGCGCTCGCCGCCGCCACGGATCGCCTCCGGCAGCTCGCTCGCGACATCGCCGAATGCCTGCACGCTGGCCGCGACCGCCTCGCGCAGTTGGTCGAGTTCCCACTCGTCCTTGATCCGGCGCAGCTCGGCGAGCGTCTGGCGGAGCGCGTTGCCGTCGGTCGGCGAAGTACGGACGAGCGCGTCGAGCATCGGCTCCACGCCGGGCACCGAGAGCATGAACGGTACGGCGCCGCGCACCGCCGCGGGCAGTTCCTCGATCGGGCGGCAGGCGATCTGCAGCGCGTCCGACCAGTCCTTCAGGCCTGGCACCGGGCCGATCCACAGCTCACCGTCGCGGGCGTTCGCGAAGAAGTCCGCCTCGTCCGGGCCGGCCGTCTCGCGCAGGTACAGCGTCGCGTCGCCGTCACCGGAGATGACCAGGACGGCGCCCTCGGCCTGGCAACCGGTCAGCCAGACGAAGTCGCTGTCCGCGCGGAACTGGTAGTCGGTGTCGTTCGAGCGGACCGGCGCGCGGCCGGCCGCGAGCGCGATCCGGCGGCCCGGCAGCGCGGCGGCGAGCTTGCGCCGATGCTCGGCGGCCGCCTCGGCGAGCCCCTCCGGCACCGTCACGGACCGGTCGACCGGCCCCCACCCGCGGGAAACGAAGTCCCGGAATCCTGCTGCGTCGATCGGGCGGTAGGACTTCGGCGTCTCTTCGGTCCGGGCGTCGTCGGTCATGACCTGTGCTCCCCTTTGCTGCTGACGGTGTCAGCTCATCAACTCAGGTTGTCGGCGGGGTTTGCAAGCCCTTATCCCGGAAGGCGGCCAGGATGCCTTCCTCGGAGTCGAGCAGGTACTGATGCAGGTCCGCCGCGGCCTGCTCGTACTTGCGGGCCTCGAGCAGCTCGAGCAGCCCGCGGTTCCGCTCGATGTACGGCTCGTGCAGCTCGCGCGGGGCCGCGATCACGTGGAACAGCAGCCGCAGTTCGGCCAGCAGCCGCCCGGTCATCGCGTCCATCCGCGAACTGTCGGCCAGACCGATCAGATGCTGGTGGAACCGCATGTTCGCAGTACCGACGGCGGGCCAGTGGTCCGCCCGGGCCGCTGCCTCGGCCGCTTCGACGTCGTCGTGCAACGGCTCGAGCCGCTCCGCCGGGAGCTCCGGGTCGCGGTCGGCCAGGCCGCGGACCACATCCACCTCGAGGACGCGGCGCAGCCGGTACAGGTCGATCACGTCCTGCTCGCCGAGTTCCGGGACGAACACCCCGCGATGCAGCTTGTAGACGAGCAGACCTTCGTGGGTGAGCAGCCGGAACGCCTCGCGGAGCGTGTTCCGGCTGACCTCCAGTACTTCGGTCAGCTCGACCTCGGACAACTGTGCGCCGGGCGGCAGCGCGCCTTCGGTGATACTGCGCCGGAGGATGTCCGCGGCGCGCTCGGCCGAGCTGCTCCGGTCCAGCCGCGCGACGTCGGCCGCGACGGTCCGCAGCCAGGCCTGGCGGCCGGTCTCAGTCATCTCCTCATCATCCCAGCTGGCCGGGAAAAGTGGAACAAGCCTCTTGCAGGATTGTTCAACAATCCCTACGCTCGGGCGCATGGACCTCAACGCGGACCTGGGCGAGGGCTACGGTTCCTGGTCGATGGGTGACGACTCGGCGCTGCTCGACGTCGTCACCAGCGCGAACGTCGCCTGCGGCTTCCACGCCGGCGACGCGTCGATCATGCGCCGGGTGACGGCGGAGGCGGTCGAGCGCGGCGTCGCGATCGGCGCCCACGTCGGGTACGCCGACAAGGCCGGGTTCGGTCGGCGCTTCCTGGACGTGGAGCCGGCGGTCCTGCGCGACGAGGTCGTGTACCAACTCGGTGCGCTGGACGCGTTCGCACGGATCGCGGGCGACCGGGTCCGGTACGTGAAGCCGCACGGCGCGCTGTACAACACGATCGGCCACCACGTCGAGCAGGCGACCGCAGTGGTGACCGCGGTCGCCTCGTACGACAAGACGCTGCCGGTGCTTGGTCTCCCGGGGTCGGCGTGGCTCCGGCTCGCGGCCGAGGCCGGGCTGACCGTGGTACACGAGGCTTTCGCAGACCGCGCGTACACCCCTGAAGGCACGTTGGTGTCACGACGTCTGCCTGGGTCGGTACTGCACGACGCCGACGAGATCGCCTCGCGTTGTACGGCGATGGCCACCGGGCAGTCGATCGCCGATGTCGACGGAGGCTCGCTGGTCGTGGACGCGGCCTCGATCTGCGTGCACGGCGACACCCCTGGGGCGGTGGAGATCGCGCGACGGGTGCGGGGCGCGCTGGAGGGAGCGGGCGTGCCGTTGCGCCCGTTCACGGGCTGATGCGGATCCTGCCGTCCGGCGACGAGGCCCTGCTCGTGGAGCTGGACGACCTCGACGAGGTACTCGGGTACTACGCCGCGCTGGCCGCCGATCCGCCCGCGGGCGTCGTCGACATCGTTCCGGCCGCTCGTACGATCCTCGTCACCACGACCGGCGACCTCGCCACCTTGTCCCTTACGCTGAACGACGTCACGCCGGTCCGGGACCGCCGCCGGAGCGGTGATCTGATCGAGATCCCGGTCGTCTACGACGGCGCGGACCTGGATGACGTCGCCGGCCTCCTGGGCTGCGACCGCGAGGAAGTGATCGCCCGGCACACCGCCGACGAGTGGACCGTCGCCTTCTCCGGGTTCGCCCCGGGGTTCGGTTACCTGACCTCGGCCGGCTCGTGGAACATCCCACGGCGCGAGTCGCCGCGGACGAAGGTGCCGGCCGGTGCGGTCGCGCTGGGCGGCGAGTTCAGCGGGGTCTACCCGCGCGAGTCCCCGGGCGGATGGCAGCTGATCGGCCGTACGCCGGTACGGATCTTCGACGCCACCCGCGAACCTGCCGCGCTGTTCCACCCCGGGCGCCGGGTCCGGTTCGTCGACGCGGGTCGTGGATGAGCAGCCTGACCGTCCTCGAAACGGGGCCGTTAGCAACAATCCAGGACCGCGGGCGGGCCGGCCAGGCGGCCCTCGGCGTACCGTCCTCCGGCGCCTGCGACCGCTCCTCGTACGCGCTCGCGAACCGCCTGGTCGGCAACCCCGTCGGCGCGGCCGCCCTGGAGGTGACGTACGGCGGCCTGACCATCCACGCGGATGGCGACCTTCTCGTCGCCATCACCGGCGCCCCCTGCACCGGCGTACCCCTGAACGCTCCCACTGTGTTGAGATCGGGCTCAGTCCTACATCTAGGTCCGCCTGCCAGCGGCCTACGCACGTACGTGGCCGTCCGCGGCGGCATCGCCGTCCCGCCCGTCCTGGGCTCCCGCTCCACCGACCTACTGTCGGGCCTCGGCCCTCCGCCACTCACCGCCGGGCAAACCCTGCAGGTCGGCTCACCTGTGCATCCGATGCCCGGAGTAGACCTGGCTCCGGTACGTGACCCCGCCCCCGGCCAGGTCGTACTACGAGTAACCCCCGGCCCGCGCCGCGACTGGTTCACCGACGCCGGCTGGGCCGTACTCACCTCACAGGTTTATGAAGTGAGTACGAACAGCAACCGCGTCGGCGTCCGCCTCGACGGAGCGCCGCTGGAACGTGCGCGCACCGGTGAACTGGCCAGCGAAGGCATGGCCCGCGGCGCGATCCAGATTCCCCCGTCCGGCACCCCGGTCATCTTCCTCGCCGACCACCCCGTCACCGGCGGCTACCCGGTCATCGCGTACGTCGCCGCGGCGGACCTCGACGCCTGCGCCCAGGTCCGACCGGGCCAATCGGTCCGGCTGATCAGCGCGTAGTACGGCTGCGCATCTCGTCCTGGAACGACTCCTGCGCGCGACGCATGACCGCAAGCTCGGCGGGGTCCGCGAACCGCTCGTGGACCTTGCTCATGTCGACGTCCTCGACGTGCGTCTGCAGCCACCAGATGTTGCCCAGCGGATCCTTCACCCGGCCGCCGCGGTCGCCGGTGATCCCGGAGTACAGCAGCTCGGTCACGACGGTCGCGCCCGCGTCGAGCGCTCGCTGGTACGTACGCTCGACGTCGTCGACGTACACGCTCAGGAACGCCGGCGTGTCCGGCCACTCGGGCGCCGCGTCGAACGTCATCACCACCGACTCGCCGACGGTGATCTCCGCGTGCCCGACCGTCCCGTCCTCGTTCGGGAACCGCCCGGAGGTGCGTACCTCGAACGTCTTCTCCACGAACTCCAGGAACTTGTCCGCGCCCTTGACCACGACGTACGGAGTAACGGTCGACTTCCCTTGAATCGTCATGCCCTCAGCCTTCCGCAGGTAGCGGACGGGATGTGTCCTATTGACGCGTTGCTTGTGGGTGGCGGGTGGACGGGACAGGATGTCCGGTATGACTTCTGGAACGCCTGGTATCGACAGCACCGTCCCTCCGAGCGGTACCGGATGCGTCGAGTGTCTGGCCGTCGACGGATGGTGGTTCCACCTCCGCCGCTGCGCGCAGTGCGGTCACATCGGCTGCTGCGACTCGTCCCCTGCCCAGCACGCCTCCGCGCACGCCGCGAACACCGGCCACCAGATCGTCCGCAGCTTCGAGCCGGGCGAGGACTGGTTCTGGCACTACGGCGAGTCGCAGTACTACGACGGCCCGGACCTGGCCCCGCCGGCCTCCCGCCCCGAAACCCAATCCGTCCCCGGCGGCAACGTCCCCACCGACTGGCAGAACCAACTGCACCGCTGAACTACCAACGTCCACGGCGAACGAACGTCTCGAATTCGCGGCGTTCGGCTGTGACGTGCGGTGGCTGCGGGGGCAGGTCGGCAGCCCGATGGCCGACGGCGATGGCACCGATGGGGTCGTAACCGTCGGGGAACCCCGAACTCGTCACGAAAACGCTGGATGTGCACCGGAATCTGCGAGTCCGGAAAGTCGGTCTCGGCATCGGGCATGAGCCAGAACAGAAACCCGTCGAGCCCTTCGTCGACCGCCGCGAGCAGCATCAGCATCGCCGCCATCCCGGTGTCGATCTGCCAGTACGGCGCCGGCCACCTCGACTCGGGCCGTCGCTCCAGGTACGTCGCCCGACCGGCCAACGGCACGATCACCAACGGCGCATTCATCACGCGCGGCTTGTGCCGCGTCTGATTCGGTGCGAACGGCCAGAATCGCTTGCGATCATCCGGATCCGTGAGGACCAGGAATGCGAATCCCTGAATGAATCCCGCCGACGGACCACGCTGCCCGCTGGCGAGAATGCGCTCGACGACCTCCGGCGCAATCGGCCGATCCGCGAACTCCCGAAACCGTCCGGCGCCGCCGAAGCACCTCAGAGAAATCCACGCGCCGGACTATACAAGTGGGCAAACGGACGGCCCGCGACGACAAGGCGGTGAATTAGCTGGTGCTCGGCGGCGACTGCTACAGCACGAATCCGGTGGGGAACGGGTCGTCGGGGTCCAGTAGGTAGTTGGCTGTGCCGGTGATCCAGGCTCGGCCGGTGACTGTTGGTACTACGCCGACGTGCGGGCCGACCGTGGTTTCCTCGACGAGGCGGCCGGTGAAGCGGGTGCCGATGAACGACTCGTTGACGAAGTCCGTGTCCAGCGCGAGCTCACCGCGCGCGTGAAGTTGCGCCATGCGGGCCGACGTACCGGTCCCGCAGGGCGAACGGTCGAACCAGCCGGGGTGGATCGCCATCGCGTTGCGGGAGTCGGCACCGTCCTCGCCCGGAGCGGTGAACTGTACGTGCTTGCAGCCGTTGATCCCCGGGTCGAGCGGGTGCACCGGACGATCGGTGGCGTTGATCGCGTCCATGATGTCGAGGCCGGCCTTCAGGATCCGGTCCTTCTCCGCCCGGTCGAACGGGATGCCCAACTGCTCCAGCGGCAGGATCGCGTAGAAGTTTCCGCCGTACGCCATGTCATAGGTGACCTTCCCCAGTCCGGCCACCTCCACCGAAGCGTCCAGCGCATGCGAGTACGACGGGACGTTCCGCAATGTCACCCGTTCCGCCCGGCCGTTGCTCACGGCAACGTCCACGACGACGAGCCCGGCGGGTGTGTCCAGCCGGACCTTCGTGATCGGTTCGGTCACCTCGACCATGCCGGACTCGACCAGCACGGTGGCCACGCCGATCGTGCCGTGGCCACACATGGGCAGACAGCCGGAGACCTCGATGTACAGCACGCCCCAGTCCGCGTCGGACCTGGTCGGCGGTTGCAGGATCGCGCCGCTCATCGCGGCATGACCGCGCGGCTCGTTCACGAGGAACAACCTCAGGTCGTCCAGGTGCTTCACGAAGTACTCACGGCGCTCGGCCATCGTCGCACCCGGGACCACGCCGACGCCGCCGGTCACGACGCGGGTCGGCATGCCCTCGGTGTGCGAGTCGATCGCACTGATCGTCCGGACAGACCTCATACCAGTGACTCCACTGCCTTCTTCATGTCCAGCTCCAGCTGCGCGACGTGTTCGGGGACGAGCGGCCCGCGCGGCGGGCGGCACGGTCCGCCGAACCGGCCGACGTAGTCCATGCCGTACTTGATCGCCTGCACGAACTCGGTCCGCGAGTCCCACCGGAACGCGGCGACCAGCGGCTCGTACAGCGCCCGGGCCTCTTCCAGCTTGCCTTGGAGGGCAAGGTCGTACAACCGGACCGATTCCTTCGGGAACACGTTCGGGAACCCGGCGAACCAGCCGGTCGCGCCCATCAGCAACGCCTCGAGGGTCAGGTCGTCGGCGCCCGCGATCACGGCCAGGTCCGGCGCCAGCTCGCGGATCTCGAGGATCCGCCGGACGTCACCGGAGAACTCCTTCACCGCGACCACGTTCTCGATCTGGGCGATCTCGGCCAGCAGGTCCGGCGTCAGGTCGACCTTGGTGTCGAGCGGGTTGTTGTAGACCATCACCGGCAGACCGGCCTTCGCGACCTCGGTGAAGTGCGCGATCACCTCGCCGCGGTTCGCCCGGTACATCGTCGGCGGCAGGCAGAGCACGCCGTCCGCACCGTCCTCGGCCGCCTTCTCCGCCCAAGCACGCGCCTGGTGGGAACCGACACCGTGCACGCCGACCACCACGACACCTTCGTCGCCGACAGCCTCGATCGCGGTCCTCGCGACGGCACGCCGTTCGTCGTCGGTGAGCGACGAGTACTCGCCCAGGGACCCGTTCGGCCCGACGCCGCGGCAGCCGTTCTCGACCAGCCACCGGCAGTGCTCGGCGTACTTGTCCAGGTCCGGCCGCAACCCCGCCGGCGCCGACGCGTCCTCGGCGTACGGCAGCGCGGTCGCGACGATCACGCCTTCCAACTTCTCGCTCATGGTTGTTCCTCCTGCGCTCTGGCCAGATCCCGCAGCCTCACGGGTACGGCGATCGGTCGTTTCATGCTTGGCTTCGGTACCGCACCGGGCTCGGCCAGCAGGGCGGCGACGTTCCGCGAACAAACCCGTCCCTGACACATCCCGAGGCCCGCGCGACTGCTGAGCTTCATTGCCCGGCCGTCGCCCAGTCCGCGATCCGCGGCCGCGTCTTCCAGTTCGCCGCGGGTGACTTCTTCGCAGCGACACACCAGCGTCTCCGCCGTACTCCAGCCCTTCCACCCGTCCCGCACCGGATAAGCCCGAGCAAGCACCTCCGCCAGCCTCTTGCCCCTGCCCACGGCCCCCCGAGCTTCCCCGCCCCGCGTCACTTCCCCACCCAGCGCCACTTCCCCGCGCGACGTCACTTCCCCACCCGGTACCGCGTCCCCGCCCGGCGTTACTTCCCCGCGCGACGTCACTTCCCCGCCCGGTGCCGCTTTCCCCTCCGGCGTCCCTTCCCCCCTCGGTGCCGCTTTCCCGTCGGGCGTCGCTTTCCCGTCGGGCGTCGTTTTCCCGTCGGGCGTCGCTTTCCCACCCGGCGCCACTTCCCCGCCTGGCGCCACTTCCCCGCCCGGTACCGCGTCCCCGCCCGGTACCGCGTCCCCGCCCGGTACCGCTTTCCCGTTCGGCGGCGCACCGAGGGCGTACTGCGCGGCGGCGGCACCGGCCACTTCGCCTTCGGCAGCCGACGGAGCGGCGCCGGCGACTCCCGTCAGCTCGCCGGCGGCGAACACGCCTGGCGCCGTTGTCTGCTGGTTGGCGTCGACGGCGACTGCGGGGCCGCCGTCCGGAGCGGTGGTGAGTTCACAACCGCTGGCGACAGCAAGTTCCACATTGGCAGTGAAGCCGAAGCCGAGGCAGACGGCGTCGACCTCGACCCGGCGCTCGCTTCCGGGAACCGGGCGCCAGCTCGCGTCGAGGCGCGCGATCGTGACGGCCTCGACGTGATCGGTGCCGTGGGCAGCGACGACGGTCCAGCCGTGCCGCAGCGGTATCCGGTGCCGGGCGAGCACCGCGCCGTACCCCGCGCCTTCCCGAAGTTTGCCAGCGGCAACCGTTGGGTCGGACGACCAGCCCTTGCGGACCGTCCGGAGCGAGTTGGCCTCGAGCAGCGCGACGACCTCCGCGCCCACTCCGACCAAGGACTCAGCAACCGGCAGCAGGAACGGACCCGTACCGGCGACCAGGACGCGACGGCCGACCGAGATCCGCTGCCCCTTCGCCAACGCCTGCGCGGCGCCCGCCGTGTAAACGCCGGGCAAGTCCCATCCCGGAAACGGCAGCACCCGGTCGTACGCCCCGGTCGCCAGCACGACAGCCTTCGCATCTACCGAGAACGGCGTCCGCCCAGCCGCATCAGCAGGCCCCCGCTGCACCCAAACCCGATACCTCGCCGCAACCCGCCGCCCCACCACCGCGAACACCCCGCGCCCCACCGCCTCGGCCTGGGCGCCACCCCGCGCAGCATCCCCCGCCCGAACGCCACCCCGCGCAGCATCTCCCGCCTGGACACCAACCTGCGCAGCATCTCCCGCCTGGGCGTCAACCCGCGCAGGGTGTCCTGTCTGGGCGTCGACTTGCGTGGTGTCTCCGATTGGCTCGCGGGGCCTCTCGATTGCCCATACGGAGGTCTCGGTCAGGTGGGTGATCCGCGGTGACTCTGCGATCCGGTCCCGCTGCGCCGCGAAGTTCTTCCACCCGTGCTGCAACCGATCGGGCCGACGCGCCGCGAACTCGACCGGCAACTGCCGGTTGAACTGCCCACCGACCGCCCGCCCGTTGTCCACCAACAGCACCTCGGCACCGACCTCAGCAGCCGCAATCGCCGCAGCAATCCCCGCCGGCCCACCCCCAACCACAACAACATCCACACTCCCGACCCCAGCTGCAAGTGCCCCACCACCACGCGCGCTCCGGGAGGGAGGTGCTTGCTCGTGTGGGGCTTCGGGGGTTGTGGGTAGGACCGCTCCTTGTTGGGTGGTGATGGCGTCGTTGGGTGCGATTGTGCGTTGGCAGGCGCGGGTGTCGGGCAGGCCGTTCACCGTGACGAGGCAGTCGTAGCAGGCGCCGATGCCGCAGAAGGTGCCGCGTGGGCGACCGAAGAACCGAGTCGTACGCCAGGTGTCGCGGCCGTTCGCGAGTAGTACGGCGGCGACCGTCTGGCCGGCGTGCGCCGTGACAGGGTGCCCGTCGACCGTGACCGGCACAGTCGGCGGCCGGTCGACGCCAGCTGGATCGCCCGGACGCGGGCGCTGGTACGTGGTCATGCGGCGATCACCGCTGGGCGGTCGACGCGGAACGGCGCCGGATCGAGATGCGGCGCCAAACCCAGGAACTGCTCCCTGAGCAGTCGGCCGGTCGCCGGTGCCAGCTCGATGACGGCGGGATCGCCCGGACGCGGGCGCTGGTACGCGGTCATGCGGCGATCACCGCTGGGCGGTCGACGCGGAACGGCGCCGGATCGAGATGCGGCGCCAAACCTAGGAACTGCTCCGTGATCAGCCGGCCCGTCGCCGGTGCCAGACCGATGCCGGCGCCCTCGTGACCGGTCGCGTGCCATAGCCCGTGCGCCCGTGGATCCGGACCGATCACCGGTAGATGATCCGGCGCATACGGGCGGAAGCCACCGTACGTCCGCATCACCGCGACATCGCCCAGGAACGGGAACAGCCCGACTGCCTTGCGCGCCAACTCCTGCAACACCCGCACCTTCAGGCGTTCGTCGAAGCCGATCCGCTCGCGGCTCGACCCGATCAGCACGGTCCCGGCCCGCGTCGACTCCACCACAGTGGACGTCTGCAGCTCCGCGTCCCCGCTACCGACAGCCCCCACGTAGTCCGCGTCGTACACCTTGTGCCGCACGCACTCCGGCAGTGGTGCCGTGACGAGAATCATCCCGCGCCGCGGCAGCACCTCGATCCGTGCGCCGGCCGCCGCGGCGAACGCACCGGCCCACGGACCGCACGCATTCAGCACCGCACCACACGCGATGTCGCCCTCCGACGTGTCCACTCCGACCACCCGGCCACGTGACTGCCTGATCCCGAGCGCGGTGACCCCCGATCGCACGTCACCGCCGCGCTCGCGAACCGCCGCCAGTAGCGCGGTCGCGGCCAGCACCGGCTGCACCTGCGCGTCGTCGGGGTAGTGCACGCCGATCGTCACCCGTGGCGTGAGCAGTGGCTCGAGCTCGAACACCTCCGCAGGCGTGATCACCCGTGCGTCAACGCCGGCCTCCCGCTGCTTCGCGGCGAAGGCGGTCAGCGGCTCCGGGTCGCCGGTCGCCACCACGACGCCGCCCTTCGCCTCCCACTCCACGTCCGCGACCCGCTCCGGCAACCGTCCGCGAACCACGTCCCACTCGGCGCGGGACGCGACCGCGAGCTCCAGCTCCGGCCCCGGCTCCTTGTCCGAGACCAGCACGTTGCCCTCGCCGGAAGCCGTCGTCCCCGCGGCCGGGCCGTCGCGGTCGATCACCAGCACCCGCACCCCGGCGGCGGACAGCGCCTCGGCGCACGCGGCCCCGACCATGCCCGCGCCGACCACCACCACGTCGGGTGTCGCGGACCGGTGCATGACGGCCTCCTCGGGCAAGACGTTCGCTAAAATGAACGACTCCGAGATTACGCGTGCCCCCGACGACCGGTCAATGCACCCAACCGGACCTGTCCCGGACCTTTTCCGGAACTATCCCTGCAGATGCGGTCCGCCGGCCGCCGCCGGATACACGTCCGGCGGGTACTCGAGCAGCAGCACCGACCGCACCGGCCCGCCCACGGCCTCGTACGAGTGCGGTCCGGCCGCCCGGAACGCCAGGTAGTCGCCCGGGCCCAGATCCGCGTTCTGCCCGTGGGCATTGATGCGCAGGCGCCCGGACAGGACGATGTGGTGCTCGGTCCCCGGATGCCCGTCGGACTGCTGGACGGCGTCCGGCCGGATCTCCTGGTTGTAGATCTCGAACAGCCCGCCCGGGTGCTCGAGCCGCCGCAGCATCCGCAGGTCGATCGCGTCACCGGACAGTACGTCGACCTCCGCGGACCGGACGAGGACCACGTCGGAGGCCGGCGACTCGGCCAGCAGCGCGGACACCGGCACCCCGAGAGCGTTCGACAAACTGAACACTGTTTCGATCGTCGGGTTGCCCGCGCCGGACTCCAGCTGGGACAGCGTGCCCTTCGCGATCCCGGACCGCCGGGCCAGCTCCGACAGCGAGATGCCCTGCTGGTCCCGTCGCGCCCGCAGGTTCGTCCCGAGCAGCTTTCCCGCACCCATCACCGTCACACCGGGGAGCATGCCACACCCGGCATCAGGGGATGATCCGCCGGCGACGCAGCTCGGCGAAGATCCGGTAGAACATCTGCTCGGTGTCGGCGTACTCGTGGAAGCCTGCCCGGCGCGACTTCGAGGCGTCCGCGAAGAAGTCGTAGTCCCACCCGAAGACGAAGTCCGCGAACGGCCACGACGACACCTCGGCGAACGACGTACCGACCAGGTTGTGGGAGGCCTGCAGCTGCTTCCACTCCGGTTCCTTGTCGGCCATCACGTCCTGCAACGACATCTGCAGCGGCGGCGCCACGTCAAGGCCGAACCATGCGCCGAGCTTCGGCCACAGCTCGCTCCAGCGGAACAGGTCGCCGTTCGTGATGTTGAACGCCTGGTTCGCCGCGGCCGGCGCCGTCGCCGCCCATACCGTTGCCTTGGCCAACAATCCGGCGTCGGTCAGCTCCAGCAGCGAGTGGTACGCCCCGGGCTTGCCGGGGAAGCGCAGTGGTACGCCGAGCTCCTTCGAGAGCGAGGCGTAGACGGCGATCGCGACCGCGAGGTTCATTGGGTTGCCGAGGGCCGAACCGCCAACCACAGAAGGGCGCAGCGCCGACCAGGTCCACGTCTTGCCGTGCTGCCGTTCCTCCAGGAAGCGCTGCTGGTCGACGTTGAACTCGGGCGGCAGGTGCGGCGGATCGTCCTCGCGGGCCGGCGTCTTGAACGGACCCAGATGCGCGCCGTACACCTTGTAGCCCTGCATCAGGCTGACGTGCCGCAGGCCGCGCGCGACCGGCTCGATCGCGTCGACGACGTTCACCAGCATCGCGAGGTTCGGCGGTACGAGCTCGGCCCAGGTGGGCCGGTCCTGGTACGCGACGTAGAACACGTGCGTCACGTCGGTCAACTCCGAAAGCTTCGCGCGGGTGTCGTCCGGATCGAGCAGATCCACCGCGAGCTGCCGTACCCGGCCGGGTACGTCGGTCCCGCCGCGCCGCGACAGGCCGATCACCCGCCAGTCCGGCAGCGACATCAGATGTTCGACCAGATTCGTCCCGATCACTCCGCGGGCACCGACCACCAAGGCAACGTTCTGCATACCGAACAGCCTTGCTGACCTGCGGAGATAAAACCAAGGCATTGTTTTCACCAAAGCCATAAGCTGTGCTCATGGCAACCCTCAGGCAGCTCGAGTACTTCGTCACCGTCGTCGGCGAAGGTTCGTTCACGAAGGCCGCCGAGCTCCTGCACGTCACCCAGCCGGCCCTCTCCCACCAGATCCGGGCGCTCGAACGCTCCGCCGGCGGCCCACTGCTCGAGCGCCTCCCTCGTACCGTCCGCCTCACCCCGACCGGACGGGCGATGCTCCCGCATGCCCGTGCCACGCTGGCCGATGCCGAACGAGCGCAGTGCGCCGCCAGGCAGGCCGCCGGGCTCGAGGTCGGCGAGCTGCAGATCGCGACGCTCTACTCGATCACCCTGGGCGTACTGCCCGCGGCGCTGGGACGCTGGCGGCAGACCCGGCCGAACGTAGGCATCCGCCTCTTCGAGCACCGCCACACGGACGAGCTCGTCGACGCCATGAACGCCGGACAGGCCGACCTTGCCGTCGGTCCGGAGCCGGCGAACTGGCCTGGCTTCATCCGCGCGCTAGGCACCGAGGAGCTCGTCGTTGTCGTCGCAGCCGATGACCCTGCCGCGACAGGCGACACCGTGAAGCTCCACGACCTCAAGGACCGCGCATGGGTCCACTACGCACCAGGCCACGGCCTGGCCGATGTTCTGGACAACGCCTGTGCGCAAGCCGGTTTTGAACCACGCCTAGCCGTACGCACGGAGCAGACAGCGGCAGCGCCCGCACTCGCCGCAGCAGGCCTCGGTCCCGCCCTGGTGCCTGACAACATCCTCCCGAAGGACTTCGACGGCCACGTCCTGCACCCGGAACCACCCGTCTGCCGCACGCTGACCGCGTACACCCGCAGCACCCCTGACCCGTTGGCATCAGCGTTCATGGATGTGCTGTTTCAGTCCGCGGGTCTACGGGCACGCGAAGGTGATGGCTGAGGAAGAGTCGGACGGCACAGTCCTGCTGGCCGGTGCTGCGAACCTGGTGATCGCGATCGCCAAGGTCGTCGCCGGCCTGCTGTCCGGATCGACGGCGCTGCTCGCGGAGGCGGCGCACTCGGTCGCGGACACGCTCAACCAGGCGTTCCTGCTGACCGCGCTGCATCGCAGCCGGAAGCCGGCCGACGTGCGACATCCGTTCGGTTACGGGATGGAGCGGTACTTCTGGTCGCTGCTCGCCGCAGTCGGGATCCTCGTCCTCGGCGCCGGCTTCTCGATCACCGAGGGACTGCGGTCCATCTTCGCGCCCTCGCCGATCGCCGCGCTCGCGGTGATCTATCCGGTCCTCGCGATCTCCTTCGTGTTCGAGGGCAGTTCCTGGCTGCGGGCGATGCTCCAGCTGCGACGGGAAGCGCGGGCAGCCGGCGTACCGCTCCGGCAGCACCTGCGCACTGCCGAGCCGGCGGTCAAAACAGTGGCCTTCGAGGACTCGGCGGCCCTGGTCGGCCTGCTGATCGCGGCCGTCGGCGTGACGCTGGCGGTCGTCACCGGCGAGCACGTCTGGGACGGCGCAGCCTCGATCGCGATCGGCGTACTGCTGATCGTCGTCGCGTTCACGCTCGGCCGCGACAACAAGGCGATGCTGATCGGGCGCGCCCTACCGACCGACGTGCAGCGTGAGATCCGCGCGATCATCGCCGGTGAACCCGGGATCGTCGACGTCCTCGACCTGCTCAGTCTGCAGCTGGCTCCGGACCAGGTGCTGGTCGTCGCGACCGTGGACCTGGTCGACTCCGGCACGACCGGCGCCGCGATCGAGCAGCTCGCCGAGCAGATCGACGTCAAGGTACGCCAGGAGCACCCGAGCATCCGGCACCTGTACCTCGACCCGACGCCCGGCGACCCTCGTCAGCGCTTGTCGTGACCCCAGTTGGCGACAATGGCCGCGGCCGGGGGTAGTACGGCGGCTACCGCGCTCATGGCGATGGCCGCCGGGATGGAGAACAGCCGGACGACGAACCACGCCATGATGATGAGCGTTGCGCACGTGCCCATCAGCAGTAGGTACAGCTTCCGGTTGTCGTACTTACGGGCCATGGTCACACCGTCAGCGGAAGCTTCCCCAGTGCGCGGACCAGAGGGGACAGCTCGGGGAGCTCTGCGGCAGTCGACAGTGCGGACGTCAGTACGGCGTCGTGTGTTGGCTGGGCCTGGTCCAGCAGCTCGCGGCCGGCCTCAGTGACTTCCGTGTAGATGCCACGCCGGTCTGTCGGGCACAGGTAACGCTGGAGCAGCTTGCGGTCCTCTAGGCGGTTCACCAGACGAGTAGTAGCCGACTGGCTGAGGACCACGGCGTTCGAGAGCTGGTTCATGCGCAGGTGGTAGTCGTCCTGCCGCGCCAGCACGTCCAGCACGCTGTACTCACTCACGGACAGACCGTGCTGCTTCTGCAGCGCGCGCTCCAGCTCGTCCTCGATCCGGGCATGCAGCGCCGCCAGGGTTCGCCACCCCTGCGCCCGCGCCTCCGCGGCGTCATCCGGTAGTCCCACGGCACCTCCACTTGATCTTCACGATTGCATGCGCAATCATAGCGCTTGTGCAATAGCCCGCGTGTGCAACTATCGCGCACGCCGGTAACAGTCATAAGACTACATTCGAGGGAGAGAACAACCCATGCCCGCGGCCCTGCTCGCGCTCGCTATCGGCGCTTTTGGGATCGGCACCACCGAGTTCGTCATCATGGGGCTGCTGCCCGAGGTCGCGACCGACTTCGGCGTCAGCATCCCGTCCGCCGGCCTGCTCATCTCCGGCTACGCGCTGGGCGTCGTGGTCGGCGCCCCGCTGCTCACCGCGATCGGCTCCAAGGTCTCTCGCAAGACCGTGCTGATCGCACTGATGGGCGTCTTCATCGTGGGCAACCTGCTTTCCGCTGTGGCTCCGACGTACGGCGTACTGATGACCGGGCGGATCGTGGCGGCGCTGTCGCACGGAGCGTTCTTCGGTGTCGGGTCCGTCGTCGCGGCATCGCTGGTACCGAAGGCGAAGCAGGCAAGCGCGATCGCACTGATGTTCACCGGTCTGACGATCGCCAACGTGCTCGGCGTTCCGGGTGGTACTGCGCTCGGCCAGCACTTCGGGTGGCGGTCGACGTTCTGGGCGGTCACAGCGCTCGGGGTGATCGGTCTGCTCGGCATTGTGTTCCTGGTACCGCGGCAGGCTTCTGCGGAAGGCCCTGGTCTGCGCAGCGAGCTGGCGGTGTTCAAGAGCCTGCAGGTGTGGCTGGCACTGGCCATGACCGCACTGGGATTCGCCGGCGTGTTCGCGTCGTTCACCTACATCGCACCGATGATGACGGAGGTCGCCGGCTTCTCTGCTGGAGCTGTGACCTGGCTGCTCGTTCTCTTCGGCGGTGGGCTCGTGGTGGGCAATCTGCTAGGCGGTAAGGCTGCGGATCGGTCGCTGATGCCGAGCCTGTACTTGATCTTGACGTTGCTGGCGGCCGTACTGGTCGTCTTTGTCTTCACAGCGCACGCCAAGGTCCCCTCTGCCGTCACGATCGCGCTGTTCGGTGCTGCGGGCTTCGCCACGGTCGCACCGCTGCAGAAGCGCGTTATGGACAAGGCCCACGGCGCTCCGGCGCTGGCGTCCGCCGCGAACATCGCTGCGTTCAACCTGGGCAATGCTGTGGGCGCGTACCTCGGTGGACTGACTATCGAGCGCGGTCTTGGGTACACCGCACCTAACTGGGTCGGCGCTGCGCTCGCCGTTGCCGGTCTGGTCGTCGCACTTTTCTCTGGCGTGCTCGACCGGCGCACCAGTCACGCCTCCGCACTCGTTCTTGAAGGAAGCCACTCGTGATCCCCACCGTGAAGCTCAACAACGGCGTCGAGATGCCCCAGCTTGGCTACGGCGTCTTCCAGGTGCCGAACGACGAGACCGCTACTGCCGTGGCACATGCGCTCGAAGCCGGGTACCGCAGTATCGACACTGCTGCGGCGTACCAGAACGAGGCGGGTGTCGGGCAGGCCCTTGCGGTGTCCGGCATCGACCGGAGCGACCTGTTCATCACCACGAAGCTGTGGAACGCGGACCAGGGGTACGACTCGACACTGAAGGCGTTTGACCAGAGCCTGTCGTTGCTGGGTCTGGAGTACCTCGACCTGTATCTGATCCACTGGCCGACGCCGGCACGTGATCTCTACGTCGAGACCTGGCGTGCGCTGCAGCAGCTGTACTCCGAGGGGCGTGTGCGCGCCATCGGTGTCTCCAACTTCCAGCCGGAGCACCTGGACCGTCTCGAGGGCGTGACGCCCGCGGTGAACCAGGTCGAGCTGCACCCGTACCTGCAGCAGGCCGACGTACGCGCGTACGACGCGGACTTCGGCATCCGCACCGAAGCGTGGAGCCCGCTCGCCAAGGGCGGCACCCTGTTGACCGAGCCGGTCGTAGCGGCGTTGGCGAAGCAGTACGACCGCACACCGGCCCAGGTCGTACTCCGCTGGCACCTGCAGCTGGGCAACATCGTCATCCCGAAGTCCGTCACCCCTACCCGCATCCGCGAGAACCTGAACGTCTTCGACTTCACCCTCACCGCAGACGACATGACCGCCCTCAGCACGCTGGACCGCGGCGAACGCACAGGCCCCGACCCAGACACATTCAACGTCGCCTGACTAGGGTGGATCGGCCGGGCTTCCACCCGTGGTTTCAGGAGCGGCTTGCCCTAGGAATTCGCATAGGCGCGTGACACGGCGTGGAAGGACTTCTTCGGTAGCCAGTGGTACGGCGACGACGGATTGGTGTCGTCGTAGCGGAGGACTTTGCACAGGCTGAAGGCGGCCATGTCCTCGTCGTGAGGGCGGTCGTGGGGGCGGTGTGGTGCGTCCGGTGAGATGAACGTGTACGGCGACGCACCGAGGAAGCCCTGGTCCGCGAAGACCCGCAGCATGTGTGTCAGGTGGTCCGCCTGCTCCTGCTCGTTCCGGACGTACTGCGGTGGGATGACCGGGACGTCTCCGCTGTAGTCGACGATGTCCCAGCCCATCCCGCCGAGCTTCGCGGCGCCGGTGAACGTGCAGCAGCCGAACTCGAGGATCAAGATCGGCTTCTGCCAGCGACGGAACGGTGCGAGCTCCTTCGCGTGGTCCGCGGCGCGGGCGTGGTACGAGTAGTAGTCCAGCCCGACGATGTCGAAGATCGACCAGTCCACCCGTTCGAGGTCCGACGCCGCGCCGTACGTGATCCGACCTCGGAAGTTGCTGCGGGCAACCTTCACCATGCGGGCGGTGAACGCGCGGAACCGTCGCTGCAGTACGGCCATGTCGAACCCGCCCTTGGTCAGGTACTCGACCCGCTCGAAGAAGCTCGCGCCCGGCACGATGCCCGGGGTGAACAGCATGAACTCGCAGCCGACCACGAGGATCACCTCGCGGTCGTACCGCTTCCGCAGCCGTTCCGCCTCGATCGCGACCTGCCGCAGCTTCTCCAGCTCCGCCGCCTGCGGTTCGTCGAACGAGCGCGGCTGGATCGACACGGTCAGCCCGGCCTCGAGCGCGACGGTCGCGGTGTCGATCAGCCGGCGTACGGCGCTGCCGTAGATGCTGACCCAGTTCGCGTGCAGCCGGTGCCGGATCGCGTGGAGCTCGCCGCGCATGATGCTGCGCCGCCAGCGCGCCCGGCTGTCGTCGGGCCCTCCGCCGGTGTCGTACGCGACACCCTTCAGCGCCAGCCGCCCCGGGACCCCGGCGCCGGATGCGGTTGGGGGGGTTGGTGAGTGCGGCCGCAGCCGTGGCTGCGCCGAGGGTAAGGAACTGGGAGCGGTTGATCGTCATGGCTCCGAGTCTTCGCCGGTCCGCCGGGCACGTCGTCGTACCGAGGTCGCCGGCCGCCCGACTTTGGTCGTGAAACGGTGTTCTCGGATGTGACACACTGTTTCAGTGCGCGAAGCAGACCGCCGTACGGCGCTCGGATCGGTATGGTTGCGGGATGAACCGGAGCCGACGCGGAACCGGCTGAGCCGCGACGACATCGTCGCGGCCGCGATCCGGGTGCTGGACCGGGACGGGCTGGACGCGTTCTCGATGCGGGTGATGGCGGCCGAGCTCGGCACCGCGGCGACGTCCGCGCTGTACTGGCGGATCGCGACCAAGGACGATCTACTCGAGTTGATCGTCGATGCCGTACTTGCCGACGCGTTGGTCGAGACGGACGGTGACTGGCGTGACCAGGTGACCGACGTGCTGATGGCCGCCTACCAAGCGCTGTGGGAACACCCTTGGGCCGCGCAACTCCTCCCGAGCCACGCCGGGCTCGGCCCGAACTACCAGGCGCTGACGGACCGGGTGCAGAGCATCCTGGCCGCAGCCGGTTTCAAGGGCATGCACTTGGATTCGGCGGTGTCCGCGGTCATTCACTACCTGATCGGTTCGGCGGTCGCGGACTCGGCGTGGCTAGCGGTCGTACGACGCAGCGGCTTGAACGAACTGCGCTGGGCGTCGAAGTCGGCGGACCGGATGGGCGTCGACGCCGCGCACCTGGCCGCGTACCTGAGCCGCGAGAGCACCGCCGGCCCGGAGGCTCGTTTCGCCTCCGGGCTGCGGGTGATCCTCGTCGGCCTCCGGCCGCGGCAGATCTTCTAGATCCGCGGTCTTCTAGAGATCCGCGAACGCGGATGCCGGGTTCTCGAAGGCGTCGGCGACGAAGCGGAGGAACGCGGCCGCGGTGCCGCCGTCGCAGACCCGGTGGTCGAAGACGAGCGACAACTGGGTGAGCTTGCGGACCGCGATCGCACCTTCGACCACCCAGGGCCGGTCGATGATCCGGCCGACGCCGAGGATCGCGACCTGCGGGTGGTTGATGATCGCCGCGCTGCCGTCCACGCCGAAGCTGCCGTAGTTGTTCAGCGTGAACGTCCCCGAGGTCAGCTCGTGCTGGGTCAGCCGGCCGTCGCGCGCCGACGCGGTCAGCCGGCGGATCTCGGCGTCGAGGCCGCGGGTCGTCAACCTGTGCGCGTTGCCGACGGCCGGTACGACGAGACCGCGGTCGGTCTGCGCCGCGAGCCCGAGGTTCACCCCGTCGTACTGGACGAGCTCCTCGCGCGCGGTGTCGACGTACCCGTTGAGCTCCGGGTACTTGAGCAGACCGGCGATCACGAACCGGGCCATCAACGCGAGCAGCCCCGGTCCCGGGTCGGTCGCCGATCGCAACGACGCCCGGAGCTCGACCAGCGCGGTCGCATCCACGTCCACCCAGGTCGTCGCCTCCGGGATCTCCGACCGGCTCCGACTCAGCGTCGCCACAACCGCCTTCCGGAACCCACTCATCGGCGTACGCCGCAACTCGTGTAGACCGGTCCGCCCCTCAACCGTCCCCGCCGACGGCTGAGCTGCGGGGGCAGGGGCCGCGGTGAGGGTCGGCTTGGTTTGGGAGGTGATGGCTTGTTCGACGTCGCGGCGGAGGATCAGGCCGTCGGGGCCGGAGCCGGTCAGCTCGTGTAGATCGACGCCGCCGTCGCGCGCCAACCGCCGCACCAGCGGCGAGATCACCAACGGCACGCGCCTTTCCGGAACCTTTTCGGCAACTGGTGCCGAATTTGTTCCGAAGACCCGAGGTTTCCGCCGACGTCCGGCTCCGGACGACTCGACCGTCCCGTAGCCGACCAGAACGTTCCCCGACCCGGCCCGCTCCTCCGCCCGGTAGGCCGCACCCGCCGCACCCGCCGCACTCGCGGCACCCGCCGCACCCGCGGCACCCGCGGCACCCGCCACACCCGCGGCGCCCGGGGCGCCCGCGGGATCGCCTACCGTGATCAGGGGCTTGCCGACCGGCACCGTAGTACCCGGCTCGCCGTGTAGTTCCTCGATCACGCCCGCATACGGACAAGGAAGTTCGACGATCGACTTCGCCGTCTCCACCTCCGCGATCGGAGTGTCGACGGCGACCACGTCACCGACCTCGACCAACCACCGAACGATCTCCGCCTCGGTCAGACCCTCACCGAGGTCGGGCAGGAGAAACGTGTTCACGAGTCCTCCCACTGCAGATCGTCGACCGCGTCGAGGATCCGGTCCACACTCGGCAACTGGTATTTCTCCAGCTTCGGCGGCGGGAACGGAATGTCGAACGCGGTCACCCGGCGCACCGGCGCCGCCAGCGAGTGGAAACACTTCTCGGTGACCCGGGCAACGATCTCCGACGAAACACTCGCGAACCCGCTGGCCTCCGCGACCACCACAGCCCGCCCGGTACGCCGTACCGCCGCACAAACCGTTTCGTCGTCGAACGGCACCACCGACCGCAGATCCACCACGGTCAGCTGCCGCCCCTCGGCCGCGGCAACCTCGGCCGCCTCCAGCGCGACCGGCACCGCAGGACCGTACGCGATCAACGTCGCGTCCGCGCCTTCGCGCCGTACGACGGCCCGCCCGATCTCCGGCACCGACTCGCCGAGGTCGACCTCTTCCTTCGCCCAGTAGAGCTTCTTCGGCTCCATGAACACGACCGGATCCGGAAACTCGATTGCCTTACGCAACAACCCGTAGGCGTCCTCGACGGTCGCCGGCGTCACCACGGTCAGACCCGGGGTATGCGCGAAGTAGCTCTCCGACGAGTCGCTGTGGTGTTCGACCCCGCCGATACCGCCACCGTACGGAATCCTGATCACCATCGGCAGCTGGACCCGCCCCCGGGTCCGGTTCCGCATCTTCGCGACATGCGAGACGACCTGCTCGAACGCCGGGTACCCGAACGCGTCGAACTGCATCTCCACCACGGGACGCATCCCGTTCATCGCCATCCCGACCGCCATGCCGACGATGCCCGCCTCGGCCAGCGGCGTGTCGAAGCAACGCTTCTCGCCGAACTCCGCGGTCAGCCCGTCGGTGATCCGGAACACGCCACCCAGCGCACCGACGTCCTCGCCGAACATCACCACCGACTCGTCGGCCGTCATCGCGTCGCGGAGCGCCTGGTTGAGCGCCTGCGCCATCGAGATCTTCGTGTGCGCCATCGTCAGGCCTCCTCTCGGGACAGCTCGTCGCGCAGGAACGCGGCCTGCTCACGGAGCTGCTGCGTCTGCTCGGCGTAGAGGTACGCGAACATCTCGGCCGGCTCCACCTCGGGCTCGGGCATCAGTCCGGCCCGCAACTGCTCGGCTACTCGTGTAGATCCTTCTTCCGCACGCTGCCGTACCGCGTCGTCCAGGCCACCGTTCACCGTCAGGTACTTCACCAGCCTGTCGATCGGATCGCGGTCGAGCCACGGCGCCACCTCAGCGTCCTCGCGGTACCGGGTCGCGTCGTCGGCGTTCGTATGCGCCTGCACGCGGTACGTGTGCGCCTCGATCAGCTGCGGGCCTTCGCCGTTGCGGGCCTTCTCGACGGCCCGTCCGAGTACGGCGAGCAGGCCGGCCAGATCGTTGCCGTCGGCCCGTTCACCTGGTACGCCGTACCCGATGCCCTTGTGGGCAAGGGAAGGCGCGGCGCTCTGCCTGGCCAGCGGAACCGAAATCGCGTACTCGTTGTTCTGGATGAAGAACACCACCGGCGCCTGGAAGACCGCCGCGAAGTTGAGCGCCTCGTGGAAGTCGCCTTCGCTGGTGCCGCCGTCGCCGACCAGCGCCATCACGACCGTGTCCTCGCCCTTCAGCCTGGCCGCGTGCGCGACGCCGACCGCGTGCGGGAGCTGGGTCGCGAGCGGGGTGGCCTGCGGCGCGACCTTGTGCTCGTACGGGTCGTACCCGGAATGCCAGTCGCCACGGAGCAGCGTCAGCGTCTCGATCGGGTCGACACCGCGGCTCATGATCGAGACCGAGTCGCGGTACGTCGGGAACAGCCAGTCGTCTTCGCGCAGCACCATCGTCGCGGCGAGCTGGCATGCCTCCTGCCCGAACGACGACGGGTAGACCGCGAGCCGGCCCTGCCGGACCAGGGCGCTCGCCTGCTCGTTGAAGCGGCGGCCCTTGATCAACTGTGTGTAGCCGTCGAGCAGGGTTTCGCGGGCAGGCAGCTCGTACGACGGGTTTTCGTGCGGTACGCCGTACTGATCGATCAGACAGACGGGTTCCGCGGAGGGGAGCAAACGCTCCTCGACGGCAGTCATGGACCCTCCAGCGCAGGAGACGGACGGTAGCCACATCGTCGTCCCTCCTGGCCAAGTTGTTCTAGACCTGGAATTATTGAGAGACGTTTGGCCAGATCGCGCGCCTTGGAGGTTCTACGAATGTCTGACGAGGTGATCGTCCACCGGGCCGGTCCTGGACAGATTGTCGTGGCCCCGGCGCTCGACGAGATCGATCGGCTGATCATCGAGGCGCTCGGCCGCGACGGACGGCTGTCGATCCGGGCCCTCGCCGACACCGTGCACATCTCCCGCGCGAACGCCTACGCCCGGGTCGAGCGGCTCACGAACACCGGCGTGATCACCGGTTTCACCGTCACCGTCGACCCGCTCAAGCTCGGCCTCGGCACGTCGGCGTACGTCACCCTGAGTCTGCGGCAGAGCTCGTGGCGGACGCTCCGCAAGCAGCTCCAGGCGATCCCGGAGATCAAGCACATGGCGCTGGTCGGCGGCGACTTCGACGCGATCCTGCTGGTCCGCGCGGCCGACAACGAGGGGCTGCGCCGCCTGGTGCTGGAGAAACTCCAGGCGATCCCAGAGGTCCTCGCGACCCGCACCGCACTGATCTTCGAGGACGTCGGGACGCTCTAGGGCGCGCCTCCCGGCCCCACGCCGTCGCGAGCAGGTGCTCGGCGGAGTGCCTCGGCGCGCCGGCGCGGAGGGTTCGATGTGGTTTCATCGTGCCCTTCGCGCCGGTGCGGCGAGGTGCCCGCCGAGTGCCGCGCAGTAGGCGTGGGGTCGGGAGGCGGGTCCTAGCAGCCGCAGGATCGACGGCGGATCAGCTCCGTCGGGATCGTCAGCGCCTCCACCGCGTCCTCACCTTCGATCAACCGGCGCACAGCCTCCTCGGCCAGGCCCTCGACCGGCTGCCGTACGACAGTCAACGGCGGCCAGGTGTACTCCGTCTCGGGCGTACCGTCGAAGGCCACGACCGCGATCTCGCCGGGAACGTCGACGTCGGCCTCGTGCAAGGCGCGCAGTACGCCGATGGCCTGCAGGTCGGAGCTGACGAAGATCGCGGTCGGCTCGTGGTGGAGCATCGCCTGCCCGGCTCGGTACCCGCCTTCTCGGGAGAACTCCACGCGGACGACCGGCCCTTCCGGCAGCGCGGCCAGCGCCAGGGCCTCCCGCCAGCCGCGCTCGCGTTCTGGCGCGCCGGCGCCGCCGATGACCAGGCCGATCCGCCGGTGGCCGTGCGAGATGAGGTGCTCCACGCCGAGCCGAGCACCTTCGCGGTATGCCGGACGGACCGAGCTGACCTCCGGCAGCAGGCGGTTGACCGCGATCACCGGCACCTCGACGTCGTCGAGCGCAGGGTCGTCGGTCGGCGCAACCAGGATCAGGCCGCTGACCTGGCGGCGCAGCAGTTCGGTGATCTTCGCGTTCTCGGTCTCCGGGTCGCCGCCCGCGCTGGTCTGGAGTACGACGTACCCGCGGGCCGCGGCCTCCCGATCGATCGCCTTCGCGAGCTCCGCGAACAGCGGGTTGCCGCCGTCCGGGGTGATCAGCCCGAACGTCCGGGTGGTCCCGGTCCGGAGCGCGCGGGCGGTCGCGTTCGGCCGGTAGCCGAGCGCGCGGATCGCCTCCAGCACCTTCTCCCGGGTCTCCGGCGCGACCTTCCGCGGGCCCTCGTTCACGACGTAGCTGACCACGGCGGTACTCACGCCGGCGTACTCGGCGACGTCGTTCCGGGTGACCGGTTCCTTCGGCATGCAGGCATGGTACGACGGTTGACCGGGTTGGAAAGCGATTGCTAGCGTATCGATCTACACGAGTAGAAGGAGTCCGCCGTGCCCAGACGCTACGCAGTCGCCGGAACCGGATCGCGCGCGCAGTCGTACATCCGAGCCATCGTCACCAAGCACCCCGAAGAGGCAGAACTCGTCGCCCTGCTCGACTCGAACCCGGGACGCCTCGCGTTCCACCAGGCCAAGCTGACCGAGCTCGGCGGCCCGGAGCTCCCGCGGTACGGCGCCGACGACCTCGAGCGGATGGTCAAGGAGCAGTCCGTCGACCGCGTCGTCGTGACCAGCCCCGACTACACCCACGCCGCGGTCGTCTCCCGGCTGCTGCGGGCCGGCGCGGACGTGATCGTCGAGAAGCCGTTGACCATCGACGCCGCCGGCACCCGGCAGATCGTCGACGCGATGAACGAGTCCGGCAAGTCCGTCGTCGTCACGTTCAACTACCGGTACTCGCCGCGGAACAGCGCGCTCCGCCAGGTGATCCAGGACGGCGAGATCGGCCAGGTCACCAGCGTCGAGTTCCAGTGGGTGCTCGACACCCGGCACGGCGCGGACTACTTCCGCCGCTGGCACCGCGAGAAGAAGAACTCCGGCGGCCTGCTGATCCACAAGGCGTCCCACCACTTCGACCTGGTGAACTGGTGGATCGCCTCGCAGCCGACGCGGGTCTTCGCCTCCGGCGGCCTGTCGTTCTACGGCTCCGAGAACGCGGCCGCCCGGGGCATGGGCGAGCGCCCGGCGCGCGGCACGATCGATGGGTCGGCCAACGACCCGTGGTTGCTCGACCTGCGCACCGACGAGACCAACCGCCGGCTGTACTACGAGGCCGAGAAGTACGACGGGTACCTGCGCGACCAGGACGTGTTCGCGCCGGGCATCACGATCGAGGACAACATGTCGGTGATCGCGGAGTACGCGAACGGCGCCCGGCTGAGCTACTCGCTGAACGCGCACTCGCCGTGGGAGGGGTATCGCGTATCGGTCAACGGGACGCTCGGTCGCGCCGAGCTCGAGGTGGTGGAGCGGGCTGCGGTCGTCGACGACCGGATCGACCCGAGCTACCCGTCGGACCGGGTGATCGCCGGCGACGTCCGTACCGACGGTGAGCGGCTCGTACTGCAGAAGCACTGGGCCACCGCTGTCGAGGTCGAGATCCCGCGCGGCGACGGCGGCCACGGCGGTGGCGACAAGCTGCTGTACGACGACCTGTTCGTTGGCGCGGGCAACGATCCGCTGGGCAGGGCCGCCGACGTCCACGACGGGGTGCGTGCGGTCGCGGTCGGAATCGCCGCGAACCAGTCGCTAGCTACCGGTCAGCCTGTCGTCGTCGCTGACCTCGAGCTGGGCGGTTGGACCACCGTTTAGCCCTGTCTCGCTGAGGATCTGCTGGACGGTCGAATCCAGCGCGCTCGTCTCGTCGATGACCGTCTCACGCGGCTCGTCCAGCAGATCCTTCGAGCGGTACCAGGCCGCCATGTCGTCCGCCGAGAACGCACTCGCCTTGTCCCGGCTCGCGTGCCGCCGCACGGTCTCCTCGAACGGAACGTCCAGGTAGTAGAAGTAACCGCCGTACTCGCGATGCAGTTGCGCGAGCATCCCGCCGTACCGGACGGTCGGCAGAATCCCTTCTACTACAGCGTGAAATCCACGGCTCAAAGCATGCCTGGCCATCTGCCCGATCAGCTCGATGTTCGCGCCGTCGAGCTCGTCGAGCTCCTGGAACACGATTCGCCGCACGTAGTCCTGCTCGATGTAGGCGATCCCACGCCCGTAGTGCGCCCGGATCGCTTCCACCACAGAACTCTTGCCGGACCCAGAGTTGCCCCGGACAACTATCAGCTGCGGCGTCACGTGACGGGACTGTACACAACGGATCGGTCGGTTCAGCCGGCGTCTCGGGCTGAGCGTTGGCGGCGGAACCAGATCAGGAGGGCGATGCACGGTACGACGAGGCCGCCGATGCCGAGTACGAAGAAGTCCCACTCCTGCCCGATTCGTTCGGTCAGCCAGGTGAAGTTCTGCCCGAAGAACCCGGTCACGAAGGTCAGTGGGAGGAACACCGTCGCGAGGATCGTCAGCTGCTCGATCGTCGCGTTCTGCCGAACGCTGACCTTGGTCTGCTCGACACCGATCACCGCCATGTTCGCCTCGAGCACCGTGGCGAGCAGGTCGCGTTGCGCCGCGACCTCCTCGTTCACCAGGACCAGGTGGTCGTGGACGTCGCGGAAGTACGGCAGCAGCGCGGTGTTGCGGGCGTCGCGCTCCAGGGTGGCGAGTACGGCGAGCAGCGGGTGTACGGCACGGTAGAAGTCGGTGACCTCGCGGCGCAGGAAGTAGATCCGCTCCGTCGGGGCGACCGAGCCGGCGAACACGGTCCGCTCGACCTCCTCGATGTCCCGCTCGAGCTCCGCGACGACCGGACCGTACCCGTCCACGACCTGGTCGAGGATCGCCCAGAGGACGGAACTGGTACCGCATTCGAGCAGCTCGGGACGCTGCTCGAGCCGGATTCGGGCGCCGTGCAGGTCGCTCGCGACTCCCTGCCGGACGGTGATCACGAACGACGGCCCGACGAACACGCTGACCTCGCCGAAGTCGACCTCCTCGCGCTCGTCGTCGTACCGGGAGGTGCGCAGGATGACCAGGCGGATGTCGCCCTCGTACGGCTCGACCTTGGGGCGGAGATGGAACGTCTGCGCGTCCTCGACGGCCAGTTCGTGCAGCCCGAAGCTCTCTCTGACCTCGGTGAGTTCCTCGGCCGTGGGCTCGTACATGCCCAGCCAGACGAACCCGCCGGCCTTGCAGCTCGCGGCGGCGTCGCCGACCGACATCGCCTCGACGTGCTGGCGGCGTCCGTCCCGGTAGTAAGCGCAGTCGATGATCATGGTGACCTCCTCTCCTGATCGTCGTCTTTCCGGCCGGTACGGCAACAGGGTCCGGCCGGGAAAGCCAGGGTGAACTTCGATTCCGGTCCAGTTCCTGAGAAGTGCCGGTGAGATTCCTGGTCTGGTTCGGACGAGTCGACAAGGATGAAGGTATGGAACTACCAGTCGTGCTGATGCCGAGACCGATGAACGCAGCCGTCGCCGCCGGGTTGGACGGTCACTGCGAGCTGATCCGGTTGTGGGAGGAACCAGACCCCGACGCGGTGCTCACGGCCCGCCGGGACGAGATCGTTGCCGTCGCCGCGGGCGGTTCGACGATCGACGGGCCCTGGCTCGACCAGTTCCCGAACGTACGTCTCGTCGCGAGCTTCGGCGTCGGGTACGACCGCATCGATGCGACGGCCGCTGCCGAACGTGGTGTCATCGTGACGAATACGCCGGGTGTGCTCGACGACGAGGTCGCCGACACCGCGCTCGGTCTGCTGCTGATGACGGTCCGCGAACTGGGTCAGGCCGAACGGTATCTGCGCGACGGCAAGTGGGCCGGCGGTACGCCGTACCCGTTGACCCGCGCAACCATGCACGGTCGCCGCCTGGGCATTCTCGGCCTCGGCCGCATCGGCCAGGCGATCGCCGACCGGGTCGAGCCGTTCGGCATTACCGTTGCCTACCACAACCGTACGCAGAAGGACGTCCCGTACCGGTACTACCCGACCCTGCTGGAAATGGCCGCCGACGTCGACACCCTGATGGTCGTCATCCCCGGCGGTTCCAGCACGCGCCACCTGGTCGACGCCGAAGTCCTCAAGGCGCTCGGCCCAGACGGGATCCTCGTCAACGTGGCCCGCGGCACAGTCGTCGACGAACAGGCTCTGGTGGACGCGCTCCGCAGCCACACGATCCAGGCCGCCGGCCTGGACGTCTTCGAACACGAACCCAAGGTCCACCCCGACCTGCTGACCCTCCCCAACACCGTCCTCCTCCCCCACGTAGGCAGCGCCACCCAACCCACCCGAACCGCCATGGCCAGCCTCGTAGTAGCGAACCTCACCCACTACCTGACGAAAGGCACTCCGCTGACCCCGGTCCCCGAATCCACCCACCTACTCGAGTAGCCCATCGGGTCGGATGTAGTCAGGTTCGGGGTCGATCGTGAAGCGGACTGCGTTGATGGTGGTCGCGCCGGACAGCCAGGCCTTGGAGATTCGGTGGCCGCCGTCCATCAAGCCGCCGTCTGCGGAGAGGATGACCGGGTAGCTGAGGTCGGCCTTCTGGATACGGTCGGCGTGCTCGGCGACCATCCGGCAGGTGACCGGGCGACCGCCGAACCAGCAGTCCTCGTCGAACTCACGGATGTCGTCGATCCGCACCACCTCGGTCGGAAGTCCTTCCGCGAGCTTCCACAGCCTCTCGGTCAGGTAGAAGGCGCGCCCGCCCGGCACGGGGCGTGAGTGTTGTTCAGGCATCCGACCATCCTCACCCGTTGCACATCAACCCGCCACGCGATTACCTCAGATGGTCGAGGGGGTGCGATGACCGATTGGGAACACTTGCGGGTCGATCTGCTGCGGTACGGCAAGGAGGCACCGGGCGCTCTCGTCGTCGGCCCGAGTCCGCACACCGAGCGGCGGTACGAAACGCGGTTCCAGATCAAGCTCGCCGCGTGGGCCGTCGACATCGCGGGCGACCTGCAGAGGAAGTACGGCGAGCTCGTGGAGCTGCAGGTCGGGGCGTTGACCTTTCCAGCGAAGCAACCGGCCTGGGACGTGCGCCGTCTGCAGCTACCCGGTGAGCCTGCGCAATCCGTGGGCCTGACCGTGACCCCGCTTGCACCGTTGACGATTCGTTCTGGCTACCACGCCATGCAGGACGTCCTGGTGACAAACCACGCAAGGCGCGAGCAGGTTCTCCTCACCGCCGGCGACCTCAGGTCAGAAGTCGTCGACGAGAGCGGCCAGACAGTCGGCCGGTATGTCGGGCCGCACAACCTCCCGCGGGTCGAGTTCCCGATCGATCCGCACCAGTCGCGTCAAGTTCCAGTTCTCATCGGCACGGCCTCGGTGGTTCCGGAGCTCGGGTATGCGGTGCCGCCGGGGCGGTGGGGGTTGCAGGTCAGCTTGCAGACCGAAGCCGGCTTCTACCTCTCGGAACCGCTGGAGCTCGTCATCCTCTGAGGGTCAGGGGGTTTTCCTCGGTCAGGTGGGAGAGTTTTGCGGGGTTGCGGATGGCGTAGAGGGCGGTGATCTTGCCGGCTTCGACGTGCAGGACAGTGACGGTGTCGACCTCGTCGGTGAAGCGGAGGACAAGGGCCGGTTGGCCGTTGATCTGGGTTTCCTGGAGCGTGCCTTCGGCCAGCCGGTCCACGGCCAGGGCGAGGATGCGGGCGACCTTTTCGGCGCCGACGACCGGGTGCGGGAGTGCCTGGACCACGCCACCACCGTCACCCAGGAAGACGACATCAGGAGCGAGGATGTCGACGAGACCTTGAACGTCACCGGTGTTGACCGCTCGTTTGAACGCCTCGATCGCGTCCCGGGTCTCGTCCTGGGAGACGGGACCGCGCGGACGGCGCGCGGCGACGTGGGAGCGGGCTCGGTGGGCGATCTGGCGAACGGCGTCCGGCTTCTTGCCGACAGCTTCGGCGATCTCGTCGTAGTCGAACCCGAAGACCTCGCGCAGTACGAACACCGCCCGTTCGGTCGGCTTGAGCGTTTCCAGCACGAGCAGCATCGCCATCGAGACACTGTCGGCCAGCTCCACGTCCTCGGCCACGTCGGGTGCGGTGAGGAGCGGTTCGGGCAGCCACGGGCCGACGTACGACTCCTTGCGGCGGCCGAGGGTGCGGAGGCGTTGGAGGGCTTGCCGGCTGGCGATCCGGACCAGGTACGCGCGCTGGTCCAGCACCGTGTCGAGGTCGACGCCGACCCAGCGCAGCCACGTCTCCTGCAATACGTCCTCGGCGTCCGCGGCCGAGCCGAGCAGCTCGTACGCGACCGTGAACAGGAGGTTGCGATGGGCAACAAAGGCCTCGGTGGCTCGATCGGTCATGCGGCTGCTCCTCAGTACGCGTGTGTCACCCACCAGATGCCGGCCGCGCCAATCCTGTGACAACCAGCAGGGTATTGCGCTCATCACGTCACACGCGGCGACCGACAGGCATCTCGTGTTCGTCCAGTAGATCCCACGAGTGAGGACGACGACGATGGAACCCCGGATCGACCTGATGCGGAACGAGTTCGGCACCAAGCTGGCGAAGCGGCTGTTCGCCGTACACGCGCTGGTCCAGCCTGCGCTGCCGCACTCGACCCAGAACCTGGTGATGCTGCGCGCCAGCCAGATCAACGGCTGCGGGAACTGTATCGACATCCATTCGAAGGAGGCGGCCGCCGAGGGCGAGACGGCCACGCGGCTGAACCTGGTCGCGGGCTGGCGGCACTCGACGGTCTTCACCGAGGAGGAACAGGCCGCCCTGGCGCTCACCGAGGAGGCGACCCGGCTCGCCGACGCGTCCGAGGGCGTCTCCGACGAGACCTGGGCGCGCGCCGCGAAGTACTACGACGAGGACCAACTGATCGCGCTGGTGACGCTGATCGCGATGATCAACGCCACCAACCGGATGGCGGTGACGCTCAACCAGCTCGGCGGCTCGTACGAGCCGGGCCTGATGGCGGCCGTCGTCAGCAGCTAGAGGTCCCAGATGCGTTCGGACGTCCAGGCGTACTCCCAGGCCTGGATGTCCGGGGGCTCGATGCCGAGGCCGGTGAGGATCGCGCAGACCTGTTCTCGGTGGTGGTTGGCGTGGTTGATCGCCTGCGCGACGAAGATGCCGACGCGGGTGCCGCGGGTGTCGTTGTCGACGACGATCACGCGTTCGGTGTCGATCGGCTGGGTCAGGAAGTACTCCCAGAGGGTGCCGGCCTCGGCGTTCCAGCCGGCCAGGGTCTCCAGGTCGGTCGCCGGCTCGCTGTCGACGTACGGCAGCGGCCGGTCGGCGATCCGGCGCAGGTAGCTGCCGTCGCAGCGGACGATGTGGTCGAGGGTCGCCAGGATGCCGCCGTACGTACCGACGCCGGTGACGTCGAGTTGCTCGGCGGTCAGGTTCTGGGCGCGGCAGAACTCGATCAGGCTGCCGGTCGCCCAGTTGTTGTGCCGGATGGGGTCGAAGAGCAGGTCGTTGAGGCCCATACCGGTCAAGCTTGCCGCGAGCGGCTCCCCGGGGACACCGGATTTCCCCGGGGAGGTACGCCGTCAGCCCGCGATGTTGACCATCCAGTTGATGCCGAACTTGTCCGTCACCATGCCGAACTCGTCGCCCCACATCTGCTTCTCCAGCGGGACCGTGACCTTGCCGCCGTCGGACAGCTTCTCGTAGTACCCCCGGAGTTCCTCGCCGTCGCCGCTGAGGCTGATCGCGATGTTCTCACCCGGGTTGTACGGCATGCCCTGCGGCGTGTCGGCGGCCATCAGCGTGAACCCGCTCGGCGTCTCGAGCTGGCTGTGCATCAGCAGCTCGTCGTCCTCCGGGCCGTGGCCCGAGCCGAACTCCTTGAACGTGTTGGACGAGAGCTCGCCGCCGAAGACCCCCTGGTAGAACTCCATCGCCGCACGGGCTTCCTTCTGGAACTGGATGTACGGATTGAGCCGGGATGCCATCGAATTTGTCCTTCCCCCAAACTGGCCGAGCCCTGTGGTCCGGCGCCCATGTTCCGCACAGTAGACCCGGCCGCCGACAGTCCGCGAGATCCCGCTGGCGACCAACTGGTTAAGGTCTGCGCATGATCCTGCGACACATCACGATCGATGCCGCGAACCCGTACGAGTTGGGCCAGTTCTGGAGTACCGTGACCGGCTGGCCGCTCGGGGAGGGCGACGAGCCGGGCGACGACGAGGTACTCGTGCAGGCCCCGGCGCCGGTGCCCGGGCTGCTGTTCATCGCCGTACCGGAGGGCAAGGCGGTCAAGAACCGGGTACACCTCGACTGGGGCCCGACCGAACGTACGCGGGACGCGGAGGTCGAGCGGATCCTGTCACTCGGCGCCACGATCCACGAGGACCACCGCCGCCCCGACGGCCGCGGCTGGGTCACCCTGAAGGACCCCGAAGGCAACGAGTTCTGCGTAGAACGCAGCCAAACCGAAATCGACAGCTGACCCCTCCCGCTCCAACCACCCACCCGCCGTGGCCAAACCCCCACACACCGTCGCCGGCACTCAACAGGCCGACCTCACTGAACCTCCGTCGCCTGCGACCACCGCACCTCGAGGTTTTGGAGGGTTGATTGCGGCATGGCCGAAAACCTACCCATCGCTTGATTCCTCGTGGATCCTGGAGGGGTGAAATGGTGGTGGTGGAGGAAGAAGCGCGCTGCTGAGGAGGGGGAACCTCGGCGGCGGGGTCCGCGGCGGGACGAGGTCAAGGATCTCCGGGCCCAGCTGATCAGTCAGGGGTACACGCTGAAACACTGAGCGCCGGACGGCAACGGTGCCGCAGTGGTTGACGTCCGGTTCATGGGGGTGGACATGCGGAACGCGGGGGCATCGCTGCATGCCGGTGGACGAAATCGACGGAGGGTGGGGAGCGCTGCAGTGGTGCGGCAGGGCGGGACGACGCAGGTGTCGCCCGTGCGCGCGTTCTTCGGGTCGCTGCTCGCCATCGTCGTCACGCTGCTGATCCTCGGCGGTCTCGGCGGCGTCTTCGTCGTACTCGAGCCGCGGACGACGAGCGCCGACGCCCTCGTCGGCGGCAGCGCCTACAGCGTGCCGACCACCGGCGCGGGCCTGTACGGATCCGGCACGCTCGGCCCCTGGCAGAACCTGATGCACCGGATCTCCTCCGAGGACCAGATCCGCGACGTACTCACGTTCGACGGCGTGTTCATGTTCGGCGACAGCATCGCCGTCCAGGACAACCCCGGACTCGAACGGCTGATCGCGGACCGGACCGGCGACTCGATCGCGGTGCACGACTGGTCCGGGCAACCGGCGTCGGCGGCCGTCGACGCGCTCGCGGAGTGGTCGCGCAGCTACGGTCTGCCGCAGCGGATCGTGATGGCCGTCGGTACGAACGACATCTTCGACCCGCCCGCGTTCGCGGCGCAGGTGGAACGGGCGATGCGGATCGCCGGCCCGAACCGGACCGTGTACTGGGTGGACGTCTACGCGAGTCGCACCAAGCAGCCGGCCGCCGTCCGCGACGCCGACCTCGCGAACAGCTCCTGGATCAATCAGCAGCTCTACGAGGCCGCGCTCCAGCACCCGAACCTGAAGATCATCGGGTGGTCGGAGTTCCTCACCGGGCAGCCGGACGGCCCGGCACAGTACCTGCGCGACGGCGTACACACCTCCGAGCCGCTCGGCAGCTCCGCCCGCAACGAACTGATCGCCGACGCCCTCCAGGGTCGCTAACCTGCCAACCGCCGCGCCGATCTACGCGTGTAACAGACGCCGGTACGACGCGCGGGAGTGAGAAATGGCAATCAGGCACTGGTCGATCTCGGCCGCGATCATCGCCGTACTGACCGGGTCGCTCCTCACGCTCGTGCACTTCGAGACCCCGCCCGCGCACGCGAAGGCGGTCGTCAGTACGGGCAGCTACGGCTCCGGCACGCTCGGTTCGTGGCAGGGCGACAACCACGTGATCTCCAGCAGTACGGAGGTACGCCACGTGGTCGCGTCCGACGGCGTGCTGCTGTTCGGCGACAGCATCGCCGTCCAGGACGGCGCCGCGCTCGGCCGGGAGTTGGGTAGGTCGTTCGCGCAGTACAGCTGGGCCGGCCAGCCGACGTCGGCCGCGGTGGACGAGCTCGCCGCCTGGGCCGCGACGTACGGCCTGCCACGGCGGATCGTGATGGCGGTCGGCTCGAACGACATTTTCGATCCGCCCGCGTTCGCCGCCCAGGTCGAGCGGGCGCTCCGGATCGCCGGACCGGATCGAACCGTTTTCTGGGTCGACGTCCAGGTGTCCCGGACCGACCAACCGCCGGCGGTCCAGGTCGCGGATCAGCGCAACAGCGAGTGGATCAACCTGCAACTCGAACAGGCGCAACTGCAGCACCCGAATCTGCGTGTCGTGCACTGGGCCGAGTTCCTCGCGGCGCATCCGGAGCGGCTGTCCACCGATCTCCGCGACGGCCGGCACACCACCGTCCCGGCCGGCCAGGATGCGCGGAACGCCCTGATTCTGCAGGCGATCCGGCGCGGCTGAGGTCTGCCCGAACGGGCAGCCGGAACCGGAGTCCGGGATCCGAAGCAACCTTTTCGGCCGTTCGCGACATCTATTAGGCAGAAGCACCAATCCGATCTCGGGGGGAACCGCAGGCGCCTCGGCGAACTCGATGCCGAGAGCAACATTCAGCGCCACGCGGTCCGAGTAACACCGCCAACCACCTGATGCTGCCCGGGAACCATGCTGAGCTAATTCAGGTATAGGCCAGAATGGTAGGGGAAGACGATGCCCGCGAGACATCTGCGCAGTACCAGGACGACCGTACGACTCACGATCGCCATGCTCGCGAGTGCCGCCGTACTGGCCGTGGTCCTGGTCGTCCCCTGGGGCGGATCCGAGCCGGAGGCCGCGCCCGACCCGACCGTGAGCCAGACACCCGAGCCACCCACCCCCGCGCCGACACCCGCGCGGCGCGACATCTACACGTGTCCGGCGTACAGCGGGATCGACCGGGACAACCCGCTCAGCAACCTCTACAAGGACACCTACACCTGGGGTACGACGCCGCCGACCAAGGTCGGGGACGGCAAGGGTGACATCAACTGGCGGGTGAATCCGGACAACAACCCCAGCTGGTACATGTGGCTGCACTCGCTTCGTTGGCTCGGGCAAGGAATCGCCGCCGGCGGCCGGGGCGACAAGGCCGCGCTACAACGGGTCAGCACGATCGCGCGCGACTGGGTCAACGACAACCCGTACTCGTGGAAGTCCGACGTCGGCGCCTACGAGTCGACGATGCACCGCACCAACGTACTGATCTGCCTGCGGCAGGCCGTCCTGTCCGGGCTGCACGTCGGGCAGTTGCCGCTCACGTACGCCTGGCTCGACAAGGCGCTGCTCGACCACGCGTGGTTCCTGCAGAAGAACTACAGCGGCGACTGGAACCACGGTACCGACGAGAGCCTCGCGCTGTTCGGCATCGGCTGCACACTGATGCGGCCCGACCTGAAGAAGATCGCCAGCGACCGGCTGACCAGCGCGATCAAGACCTCCATCGACACCCAGGGGTCGACCAACGAGCAGTCGACCGGGTACGCGCAGTTCAACTACGCGCTCTGGGGCCGGGCGATCGACGTACTGCGCAAGTGCGGAGCCGATCCCGGTACGACGATCACCGCGCGCCGGCGGGAACTCGCGAAGTGGCTCGCGCTGGCTACCAACTCGCTCGGGAATCTCCCGCAGCTCGGCGACTCCGAGGTGATCAAGACGGTGTCCGTGCCCGGGACGGTGCTCGAGTACGCCGGTACGCTCGGCGCGCGCGGGATCCGGCCGACGCAGCGGATCGGGATCTTCGACGCCGGGTACATCTTCGGGCGGACCGGGTGGGGCGAGACGCGGCCGTTCACCCAGGAGTCGACGTACAGCATCCGGTTCGGGCCGTCACAGAAGCTGCACGGGCACAACGACCACACGTCCGTCACGTACACCTCGCGCGGGCGGGACATCCTGATCGACGGCGGGCACGCCGGGTACAAGGTCGACGACTGGCGGTTCTGGGCGAGGAGCCAGTTCGCGCACAACGAGATGGTCGTCCAGTCGGCGACCGGGCACCCGGAGACGAAGCTGGTGCGGTCGGCGATCAAGCCGACGTCGGAGTTCTACGAGCTGCACGACGAGCCGGGGCCGGGGATCGACCGGACGCGGGACGTGCTGGTGCTGAAGGATCCGGACCTGATGGTGGTGCTGGATCGCGGTACCTCCGTTGCCGACCAGGACTACTCGGCGCTGTGGCATCTGCCGGCGGACCAGCAGGTGGTTGTCAGCGGCAACGACCGGGCGGTGGCTGCGAAGCCTGGCGACACAGTGAAGACGACGCTGCTGCAGATACCTTTCGGGCAGCAGCCGACGCCGATCGAGGTGACGAGCGGGCAGCAGAACCCGATCCAGGGGTGGCACTACCGCACGATCAACGACAAGAAGGCCGCACCGGTGGTCAAGTTCAACCGCTCGGGCCAGGAGGCGAAGATCCTCTCGGTGATCGCCCCGACGCGAACCAACGCCGCCGTCTCGTACACCACGTCCTGGCAGGGCTCCCAGATGCTCCTCACCCTGAAGGTCGACGGCGTAACAACCGCAATCACCATCGCCCCCGACGGAACCCTCCAACGAACCAAGTAACCCCGAAGCGGACCGCCAGCACTACACAACCACCCACCAACCGCCCACCCTGAGCGCAAACCACCCCACAAAACGCCCAATACACAGTGCTGGCGATCCGCCCCACCCTCCCAACTCGCCCGCCCCCGCCGCCGCCGCACATGCTCGAACGGCCGGGCCCCACCCAAATACGCCGCACAACACCCGTCCGCACGACACCCCACAGCCCGCACGCACCCGCACCGCCTCGCACGGGCCTCGGTGCCCGTCCCGGCCCGCCCGATGGGCACCCACCTCGCACCGCCCACAGGCGACCACCCGCACGACCGCTACGCGCACGGCACGCGCGCACACCGCCGCCACACCGCCGCCTCGGGCCGTGCTCCGTGCCGCCGCTCCAGGCCGTGCTCCGTGCCGCCGCTCCGTGCCGGCGCTCCGTGCCGCCCGATCGGCAGCTTCTCAGACGACACCTACCCGGGGTACTGCCCCTCCGGTGCGCGCCCCGCTCGCGTCCCACCTCCCCCTGCGTCGCGCTCGCCTGGGTACGGCTCGGGGGCGGGTGGTCAGGTGGATTTCGGGGTGGTGGGTTTCCAGTCGCGGGGTGGGTCTTCGCCTACTCGGCCGTCGACCGCCTCGCGGATCAGGTCGGCGTGGCCGGTGTGGCGGCCGTATTCCTCGATCAGGTCGCACACCAGCCGGCGCAGACTCGCATGCCGCCCGTCGGGCCACGCGATATCGGCCGGCTGATCCAGTCCACCGTCCGCGATCGCCGCGGCGAGAGTCTCGCGGGACCGGGCGACCGCGCCGTCCCACAGCGCGTACAACTCCTCCGGCGTGTTGTCGACCGCCGAGTTGAACTCCCAGTCGTTGTCGTCCCGCCAGCCGTTCTGTACCCACGGCCCACCCATCGGCTTCCCGCGGAACTTCACGTCGAACAGGTAGTCCTCGTTCGCCGCCAGATGCTTCAGCAACCCACCGAGCGTGATCGACGAGGCCCCGATCCGGGTGTTCAACCCGTCCGCATCCAGCCCGTCCACCTTGTACCGGAACGTGGTCCGCAACCGGTCGAGCGCCCCCACCAGATGCCCGACCTCATCCCCCGCCACCGGCGGCTCCCACCACGGAGAAACCCACTCATCATCACTCATACCCCGCACCGTAAACCCCATTCCGGACACTCCCCTTCCGGAACGTCATACTCACCGCATGCCCGATTGCCCGACCTGCGGCCGAACGCTCGACGCCCACAACCGTCACATCCGCTTCACCCTCCCGACGCCGGTCTTGGACCTCCCGGAACGCGACCAAACCCCAGGCACCTGGATGAGCCACCAGACTCCCCGTGAGTCCGTCATGCTGCAGGTCCCCGGCGCCGGCGCCTTCGTCCGCGTGCTCCTCCCGGTCCACCTCGACGGCGGCTACCAGGTCACGTTCGGCGTATGGCTAGGCATCCACCCCGACCAGTTGCCCCAGACGTTCGCGGTCTGGTGGGAGCCCGAGTACGCCGACCTCCGCCTGGACGGCGTACTCGCCAACCGAATCGAACCCTGGGGCCTCTTCCCCACGCGTGCAATCGCGACGGTCCGCGACCCGGACCAAACCCCGTACATCACTGCATCACCCGATCCCCAACTGTCCGACGTACTCACCAAACCCTGGCCCCACGAGGACGTACTGCCCCACCTGCCTGAGTAGGGTCCGGGGATGCAGGGGTATGCAGGTGTGGTTGCGCAGTACGGCGGGAAGATCGCGTTGGTGTGGGAGCAGTACGAGGCCTGGAACGGTCCGTACTGGAATCTCCCGAGCGGCGCCGTAGAAGACGGTGAGACACCGGCTGACGGTGCGGTCCGTGAACTGCGCGAGGAGATGGGGCTACTGGCTCGTGCGGCAGAACTCGGGCTTGTGTGGACAACCCGGACCGTTGTCGACGGACGGGCGACCTCGCGATCGTGGAACTACCTTGTGGACGTCGAGGATCCGGCCTTCGCCGTCGACGATCCGGATGGGTCGGTGATGGAGGTGCGGTGGTTCGGCCCGGAGGACGCGGTACGGGCTCTCGCGCAGGTGCCGTACCCGCCGATCTCCGTTCCCGCGGTGCACTACCTGACAACAGGCGACGCCGGTCGCGACTGGACCTTCACTCAGACCGCAGGACACTGGACCTGGTAGGCAACCACCCGGTCCGAGCGTAAATATCGCGAGACCCCAACCAGGCCTGGAATCGGAGTAGCTGCAGACGCCGTGATCCAGCACAGCCTGGGTACAGCCAGTAGCCGGGGGCACGTTCACCTCGAGCGGCGGCCTGCTCCTTGATGGCCAGGATCGTGCCGCGGGTTTCTGGGGTCAGGGCGGCTTGCAGGGCTGCGGTTAGTGGGGCGGCGCCTGGCACGCCGGGTCCGAAGAGCCACATGTCCACGGTCCAGGTGACGGCCGGGGTTTCGTATTCGAGTTTCCAGTACTGACCCTGCTCGTGGCGGTCGCGGGCGTCGAGGTATGTGATTCGGCGTACCTTGGGGTGCTCGGCGAGGGGTGCCAGGGCGGCGAAGCCGTCTGTTGAACGTGGTGCCGGGGAGTGGATTTCTAGATCGATGTCGGGGGCAACGACCAGGTCGGTGGCGACGGAGCCGACGAGCGTTACTTCGCCGTGGGGGCTCCAGCGGTCCAGTAGGTTCAGGTCGCGGAGGATCTCGTGTGCCTCCTCGCGTCTGTTCACAGGGGGCGCCGGACGACGATGTTGCGCTTGGCGGAGGTGCAGTGCTCGGCGTATGGCGTGAAGCCTGCTGTCAGGAACGTGCTGAGTACGCCGCGCCCGGGATCGCCGGGCAGCGTCTTCACCGGGTACGCCTCGACGAGGCGCGCGCCGGCGGTTCGGGCGTACTCGACGGCGGCCTCGATCATCGGGAGCGTCAGGCCCTGCCCGCGATACCCCCGCTTCACGAACAGGCAGTTGATAGCCCAGACCGACGGGTCGTCCGGCTCGTCGATCGGGAGTGTTCGCGAGTGGACGATCGCGTAGTACGACGGCCTCGGCGCGACGGCGCACCACGCCGCCGGGCGGTCCCCGACGTACCCGATCACGCCGACCGGTTCACCCGCCCGGAGGAATTCCCCCAACGCCGCACGGTTCTCCGCGTTTCCGTTCGCGGCGACGGTCGCCGCGGGCAGGCGCCGCGCCATGCACCAGCAGCCGCGGGTACCGCCGCTCGCGCCGAACAGTTCGAGCAGGTCGTCCCACCGAGCGTGATCAGCTACACGTGTAACCAGCGCCATTCGCGCATTCAAGCACGCGACCAGGACACAATCGGGCTGAAGATTTCTCCGGGTGAGCTGTCGGATCCGGGGTACGGCGTTCGTTGCAGGGGTGAATGGCGGCCTGACGAGCGCCGCCGGGACAAGGGAGTGATGAGATGCCGCGGTACCTGATCTCGTTCGGCAACGCCGCGATGGACCACATCCCCGAGGAGGACTTCCCCGAGGTCGGCAAGGCCGCGCACGCGGTCTGCCAGGAGGCGAAGGACGCCGGGGTGTTCCGCTTCGCCGGCGGTTTCCGGTACGACGACGGCGACGTCGAGCACGCTGTCGTCGGCACCGACGGGATGGTGATCGACGGGCCGTACCCGGAGAGCAAGGAGCTCATCGGCGGCGTCCTGGTCGTCGACGTACCGACCCGCGAGGACGCGTTCTTCTGGGCCGGCAAGATCGCCGCCGCCTGCCGCTGCCCGCAGGACGTCCGCAAGTTCCTGCACGACCCCGACCTGATCGAATGATCTACACGAGTAGATCAGCCGCGGCCCAGGCGTAGGTAGAGGTCCCGGAGGAGGCAGATCTCTCGGCGCCGTGGTGGACCAGCTCCACGTTCGAGTAGAGGACGAGGCGGGCCATCGGGGCGTCGGCGAAGGCGGGCGGCCAGCCTTGCGGGCGGAGCAGGCCGGCCTCGCCCTCGCGGCGTACGGCGTCGATCCAGGCGGCGAAGTTGTCGTCGAGTTGCCGGAGCGCCTGGTCGGCGGTGCCGGCGTACTCGAAGGTGTCCAGGTCGACCTCCGGACCGCCGAACCGGCGTGACACGCTCTGGGCGAGACCGGAGGCCAGGTGGCCGAGCCGCCAGGCGATGGTCGTGACCGGCTCCGGATCGTGGTTGTCGCCGTAGTCCCAGGTGAACTCGCCCTGCCCGAACGACCGCTGCGCCGAACTCTGCCCGCGGCGGCTGACCGTCCAGCAGCCCTCGACCGGCTCCCAGAAGTACTCGTCGTCGGTCAGCCCGTCGAGCCGCGGCCGGAGCCGGGTACGCCAGTGGGTCTCGATCTGTTCGACTACCTCGGCATTCCAGTCCATCCGCCGGATGGTAGCCGCGGCGCGGGCTACTGTTGCCGACCATGAAGAGCGAGCTCGCGGACGTCGCCTGGCCGCCGGACCCGATCAAGACCGAACGGCTCGTACTGCGTGAGTCCGAGGCGCGGGACCGTACGGCGCTGATCGAGCTGCTCGCGTCGCCGGAGGTCGGGACGTACATCGGCGGTGCGCAATCGCGGGACGCACTCGAGCGGAACCTGCCGGAAGTACCGGGGCGGCGTACCGGCGTGTTCGTCGTCGAACTCGACGGAGAGCTGATCGGCACCATCACCCTCGACCAACGGGACCCGGAGGCCGAGGTGCGACCCGGCCTGGCGCAGGTCGAACTCGGCTATCTCTTTCTCCCGTCCTCCTGGGGCCACGGCTACGCCACCGAAGCCTGCACCGCCGCCCTCGGGTGGTTCGCCAGCGCGCGCCCCGGCGAGCCAGTGGTCCTCGTGACCCAAACCGCCAACACCCGCTCGCTCACCCTCGCCCAAAACCTGGGCTTCACCGAAGCCGCACAGTACGCAGCTTGGGGCGCGACCCAATGGCTCGGCCTCTGGACACCGCCCCAGGCGTCATGAGCGACGGCCAGCTGCGCCGCAACCAACTCATCCGCACCAGCCGCCACCGCCTGCCCAGGCGGAACTCCCGTCACTCGCCGGACCTCGTCGACCCGCACCTCGTCGAACGTGCCGTCCGGCTTCCACAGGTACAACCCGACGTACCCCGCCTCGAAGGTGAACAGTTCATCACTGAGGAAGAACCTGCGACCGTCCTCCGCGGTGCCGGCGTACGGCACGTGGTAGTCGTCCGGGACGATCCTGAATCGCTCGGGTGCCTGGCTCACGGGGCGCTACTCAACCAGATCCGGACTGAGGACTCTCTTTATCTTAAGGAGATTCTTGGTAACGAATGGACAATTCTGACAACAAACTGAGAGTCTCGCGGCGTCTATACGTTGAGACCGGTGGAACCTTCGCGGGACTGCCGGACACAACAGGGGTAGGGAACGGACCTTGGGGGAGGTCTGTCCCAATACCGGTCTAGTCCTTATGTGTCAAGCCTGAATTTTGTGGGGGAACGAGCACTGTGGATGGGAACAGCGCCAATCGGGACGGGATGCCTGCGCGACTGGACGCGGAGGTGCGGCTGCTGGTCGGTCCGGCCAACTTCGCCGGGCAGGGGACGCGGTGGGCGCGGGCGTTCGAGCAGCGCGTACCGACCGCGAAGGCGACCTCGTTCGCGTTCTTCCGGGGCGTTCTCGACTACCCGGTCGACTACGGCGTACCGGCGCGGACGTACCGGCGGAACCACCGGTGGCGCCTGAACTTCTACAACCACGTCGTACGGAACTACACGCACGTCCTGCTCGAGGCGGCGCGCCCGATCTTCGGGCCGCTGCACGGCCCGGACGGGTCCTTCGAGATCCCGCATCTGCTCACCAAGGGATTGCAGGTCGGCCTGATCGCGCACGGATCCGACGTACGCGTCCCAAGCCGGCACGCGGAGAGCGAGCCGTGGTCGCCGTTCCCGGACCTCGAGGACGAGACCGTCGAGCTACTCGAGCGGAACGCGACCCGCGCCGTCGAGCTGTTCACGTCGTACCCGGGCAATGTATACGTATCCACTCCGGACCTGCTCGACTACGTACCGAACGCGACCTGGTGCCCGGTGATCGTCGACGTCGGCACCTGGCGCAGCGATGCTCCGGTTCTCGAACACGACAAGCCCGTCGTCGCGCACGCGCCGAGCAAGTCCGCGATGAAGGGCTCGGAGCTGATCGACCCGATCATGCGGCGCCTGGCCGAGCAGGGCCTGATCACGTACCGCCGGGTCGAGGGCGTCGATCCCGCGGACATGCCGGCCGTGTACCGCGACGCCGACATCGTGCTCGACCAGTTCCGGATCGGCAGCTACGGCGTCGCCGCCTGCGAGGCGATGGCGGCAGGCCGGATCGTGGTCGGCCACATCGCGCAGCACGTCCGCGACCGCGTCGCCGCCGACACGGGCCTCGAACTGCCGATCGTCGACGCGACCCCGGACACCGTCGAGCAGGTCGTACGAGACCTGATCGCGAACCGGGAACGCGGCCGCGAGCTCGCCGCGCGCGGACCGGCGTACGTCGAGAAGGTCCACGACGGCCGCTGGTCGGCCGACGCGCTGGCCACGTTCGTCGAGCAGCCGAGGCCGGTACGCGCGAACTGGAAGCCGGCGTGGATCCGCCCGAAGGTCGTGATGATGGCCGGCAACGACATCGTCAGCGACGCCCGGGTCCTCAAGTACGCGCAGACGGTGGCGAACTGGGACCTCGACGTCACCTGCATCGGTATCCCCGGCCGCCGGATGCGGGGCGTCCGCCAGTTCGGCAAGGTACAAGTTCTGTGCCCGACGATCCCGTCGAAGGTGCTGGTCACGGGGTGGCGCAAGCGGCTGGCGAACGTGAAGAACAACCTGAATCCGTTGTTCCGGACCGAGGCCGAGTACATGCTCGCCTACGGCCGCTGGCAGTACGCGAGCCGCGAACTCCGCGCCGAACGCGGCCGCGACCGCCGCGACCGGGAGCGCACCGGCACCACGAAACGTTCGCTCCGTGAGCGGACGCAACGCGCAATACGTTGGCGCTCCCTACGACTGCACCGCGCGGTCCTCAACTCCCGCGCGTACTTCGCGCGCCGCGCCAAGCGGACGGAGAACGCCGACCTGGGGATCGGGAAACGCCGCGAACGGATACTTGCCCTGTACCGGCACCTGCCGGCTGGCCGCTGGCGGCGGGTGATGCCGGAGCTGGTCGACCAGGAGCTGACGCTCGGCCCGCTGCTCGACCGTCTGCTGATCGAGGTGATCCACGTCCACGACGTGTTCATGCTCGGCATCGCCGCCCGCGCCGCGCACCGGGCAGCCCTCGACGGGCGGACGATCAAGATCATCTACGACGCCCACGAGTACATCCCCGGCGTACCGGTCGTGGCTCCGCGGCGCGTCGCGGCGTACACGGATCTGGAACGAGAGTTCATCGGCGACGCCGACCGTGTCATCACGGTGTCCGAGCCCCTGGCGCAGTGGCTGCAGCGCGACCACAAGCTGGCCGAACTTCCCGACGTGGTCCTCAACGCGCCCGTGGAACCGCCGAAGGATGCCGAGGTCAAGGATCTGCGCTCGCTCTTGCGGTTGCACCAGGACGTACCGCTGCTTGTGTACGGCGGCGGGGTGAACCGGGCGCGCGGCGTCGGTACGGTCGTCGAGGCGTTGCCGCAGCTGCCCGACGTACACCTCGCGATCGTCGCGCGGGAGAACCCTGTCACCACGGAGCTGCTCGCGCGGGCGGCCGAGCTGGGCGTGGGCGACCGCGTACACCTGGCGCCGTTCGTGAACGCCGAGGTCGTACCGCTGTACCTGCGCTCCGCCAGCATCGGACTCAGCCCGCTCCTGCACGCCCCGAACCACGACATCGCCGTGACGAACAAGTTCTGCGAGTACATCGCCGCGGGCCTGCCGATCGTCACCAGCGACACCCCGGCGCAGGCCGACCTGGTGAACGAGCTCGACCTCGGCGCGGTCTACCCGGCCGGCGACGTGGACGGACTCGTACGAGCGGTCCGTACGGTACTGGCCGACCGCGACCGGATCGCCAAGCGGATCGCGTCCGACCCGGACCTGCTGCACCGGTTCTCGTGGGCCGCGCAAGCCGAGGTCATCCGGTCGGTGTACGACGAGGTGATGGGCGAGCTGCCCGACGCCGCGTGGGCTCCGGACGCGACCGTCGTACGGCGACTGCTCCCCGACGCGCCGGAGCTGCCCGAGACCGGGTGGCACGCCTTCAGGAGGAAAAACCCCAGGGCACAGGCGTCCTGACCTGGGAGAATCGGCGTGTGAAGAAGCCGCAGACCGACCCCGTGGTGGCCCGGAACCGCAAGGCCGCCCACGACTACCAGCTCGGCGAGTCCTGGGAGGCGGGGATCGTGCTGCAAGGCCCGGAGGTGAAGGCGCTCCGGGCCGGGCGGGCGTCCTTGATCGGCGGGTTCGCGATGGTCGAGGACCGCGAGATCTGGCTGCACGGCGTCCACATCCCGCAGTACTCCCAGTCCCGCTGGTTCGAGGGCGGCTCCCGGCGCAAGCGCAAACTCCTCCTGCACCGCGCCCAGATCGACAAGATCGAACGCAAGGTCAACGAGGCCGGGCTGACGATCGTCCCGATCACCCTCTACTTCAAGGAAGGCCGCGCCAAGGTAGAGATAGCCCTGGCCCGCGGCAAGAAGTCCTGGGACAAACGCCAAGCCCTGGCCGAACGAGAAGCCACCCGAGAAACCGAACGAGCCCTCAACCGCCGCCGCAAAGGCCACCGCGACTAGGGCTTGTCTGGCTCCCCTTGAAGGCGGAGTCTGGCTTGGGGGGTCGCCGCTGACGCGGTGGCCGAGGGGGAACGATGTCTTGGGTGCCTCGACGTAGCAGGATGCGCCGCGCTGCCGTCGTGGTCGTCGTGGTCGCCGTACTGACGGCGCTCGCGGACTGCGGCACACCGGCGCCCTCGGGCCCTGTGACCAAGCCGGTCGGATTGATAGCCATCGGCCATTCGGGACTGACCGGCCGGGGGACGGCTCATCCCGAGGAGGATGCGCTCCAGTACTCGTGGGCAACCGGGACGAGTCCCAACGTGAACAGCATCTACCTGCGCCTGGTGAAGTTGCGGCCGCAGGACAAGGGTCACGTCGCGAACACAGCCGTCGACGGCGCGACCGCATCGTCACTGGACGGCGAGGCGGAGCTGGCGCTGCAGCAGGTGTCTGCACCCGCCTTGGTCATCATCTCGATCATCGGCAACGACATCCGGTGCGACGGTACCGACGACCAGCACATCCCCGAGTTCGGTCAGGACGTCAGTGCCGCTTTGGACACCATCACGAAGAAGTCCCCGGACTCGCGGATCCTGGTCGTAGGTCAGATGGGACGCCCCGACCCCGCGCTCGCGCGGGCGATCGTTGCCCACGACCCGAACGCGAAGTACACCGTCACCGGTTCCGGCATCTGTTCCTTCTACGACGTCACCGGCGCGCTGGTGCCATCGCATTTCAAGACCCTCACCGCGATCACCGAGGCGTACGAGGCCGAGCAGGCGCGCGTGTGCGCGAAGTACCCGCAGTGCCACACCGACGGCGGGGCGCGCGAGGCTTACAAGGACAAACTGGAGAACTTCGCGCCGGACTGGATGCACCACAACATCACCGGCCAAACCCAGGAAGCCGCAATCACCTGGCCGGCCGTCGAGAAAGCTCTCGGCCTGTAAACGCTGTGGTAATCTCGGCGTCGCAGGCGCGGGTTCGAACCCGGTCGTAGGGCGCAACGGCATTCCAAGCCGAAAGGGCGAGGCCCACCTACTTCAAGACCGAAGAGGGAGCGCCATGCCCAAGCTCGAAACGTACAAGAAGCAGGCGAAACTACTCGTCCGCTGGCACCGCGAAGGAAACTTCTCGATCGGCGGCCGCATCCGACAACTCGCGCGCTATCGCACGTTGTCCGACCGTGAAGCCCTCGCGCTGAAGTTTCCGCTCAGCGAGGCCCAAGAGATCATCGCCCTCGAAGCCGGCTACGCCAACTGGGCCGAACTCAAGGCGAACACGGAAGCAGCCCCGCCCACCAACGAACAGACTCATCACACGGCAGCCGCGAGCGCCAAACCAGTGCTGTACGTCGCCAACGTCAACGCCTCGGCCACGTTCTACCGCGACCAACTCGGCTTCCGCATCGACTTCCTACACGGCAACCCGCCGTTCTACGGCTCGGTGTCACGCAACGGCGCCACCTTGCACCTGAAACACGTAGACGAGCCGGTATTCGCACCCGCCGCCGCGGAACGAGAAGGCCTCATCATGGCCTTCATCGACACACCGAACGTACACGAGCTCTACGCGGAATACCTGACCACTGACGCCAAGATCATCCAAAAACTAACCAAACAACCCTGGGGCGGCACCGACTTCACCCTCCGCGACCCAGACGGCAACACAATCACCTTCGCCGGCTGACCCCGCCACCTCCAGACAAACAGAACCTCAGGTCACTCAGCCCATGACCTGAGGTTCCTCGGTATACGGGTGGAGCCGCCTGTCGGAATTACGAGTCCGTCATCACCCACAAGTAATGCCGGGCGACCCGTGATCCAGAGCGTCGAACATGCTCGTCGATCACGGGTCGCTGACGGCTGTTGAGGGCAATCCGGGGCACGTCGGGCGCACCGCTCCCGCGCAGGTAGCCAGTGGAAGATCGGCCGACGCCACGCTCAGTGACTGGTCCTGAACCTGAACCGATGTCCGCCCAGTGACCTCAATCGGCCTGGCCGACCCCTCGTACTCGCTCGTTAATCGCGCACGGTCGCCCAGGCAGTGATGCAACCTGCCGCATCATCAGCCCGGGTCTTCGATCCAGCCCACTCGGCCGCGTTCGACTTCTGCACTGCCCACGCAATGCATGGACGTCCTGATCGCCTCCGAATCACGAGCCCGAAGTAGCCGGGCCGCGCGGACAGCACGTCCGACCTGTTGAGCCGTCGAGTCCAGAACGGATTCCGTATGACGAGTTGCTCGCCTCTGAGCCTGACGTCGGGATGCATCGCCCCGAGCCACCAGATAGCCGTGAGGACGATGGTGAGCGGCACCAGATCTGCAGGGGGGAGATGCTCGACGATTGTGTCGACGGTCGCAACTACCGGAAGACCAAGCAGCACAACACCCGATCCGATGCGCCCGGCGAGACTGACTCTCCAAGTCCGCTCGTCGGGCTCTTCGCACGGACTCATGCGCGGAATTGTCGCAGCGCACGGGCGACCACACCTGCCCCGTCCCCTGATAGCTGCCACCCAAGGTCAGCGCGGCGCATGTCAAGAGTCGGCTTGCCGATCCCGTAGGGACGCCGTAGGCGCTCTTGATGCGTGTCGTGGTGGCCGTACGATCGAGCGGCCGGGGGGACGGGGTAACCGCCACCGCCAGACGCTAGTACGTCGGCTCGTGCCAGTTGGATTGCGTGGGTGGGGAAGCGTCTGCTTCTGGGCTCCGGCGAGGACGGCGTCCTGGACGCGGCGGAAGATCTGCGGTGGTCTACCGCGATCACGGCGATCGGTGCTCCCTAGCTTCGGGTTCACGACCTTCGCCACACGGCTGCGTCGGTCTGGCTCGGATCCGGCGCTGACCCGAAGGTGGTTCAGCGCATCCCGGGGCAGTCGGCGGCCATGACGATGGACCTCTGTGGGCGTCTGATCGACCAGAACCTGGGGGGCGCGGCCAAGCGGCTCGGGGGCACCACGGGGCACCACGGGGCACCGAAGGCGATCGAGGGCGGGAACGAAGAACCCCCAGCGTCGGAGAGTGGTCTCTGACCTGGGGGTTTGGGTGGAGCCGCCTGTCGGAATCGAACCGACGACCTTCTCATTACGAGTGAGACGCTCTGCCGACTGAGCTAAGGCGGCGGGTGCTGCGGCAAGAGTGTAGCGGGAGGAGGGGGAGGATTCCGAATCGGTTCCTCCTGGGTGGTACGGCCGGGTGGGTCGGTGTGTTTGGGATCACTCTCCTGGGGCGAGGGTCCTCCGGCGGCGCGCGGTTCTCCAGGGTCAGCGAGCAGGGTGCTCGGGGTTCGGCGTGTGGCGCTCGAGTTGGCGTGTGGGTCTTCGACGTTGGTGCTTGGTCGTCCGACGGGCTGGGGCGGTTCGACAGGATGTGTGTCGTGTACTGCAGCCGGCCTCGCGCTGGGTGGGTGATGGGGGTGCCGGGCGGTAGGTGTATACGTCCTGTCGGGCGGTCGGGCGGTCGGGCGGCCGGGCGGCCGGGCGGTGGGCGTGTGTGGCTTGACGGGCGGTCGGAGGCGGTGGGGGAGTCGTGGGGTCGGTGGGGGAACCTGGGGTGGGGATTTGTGCGTCGTAGGGGCGGGAAAAGGGGGGCTGAACAATTGGGGTGGGAAATGCGTTGACTTGGGTGTGGGTGTTGGGTGAGACTATTTCCCGCAAGCTGAGAAAACCTGAGGAGAGATCGTGTACGGGTCGGACATTCTGAACGAAGCCTGGCGGTTGGGCCGCATGGCTTTGTCGGCGTGCCTGCGATCCGTGGGCGGCGAGGCCTACCAGACCCACCGGCTCAGCCTGAGCGTGGGCGGTTCGTCTGGATGATCCCTGAACTGGGGAGATCTCCAGGAGCCGTCTGAGCCGGGCACCGGCAGCAGGCGGCTCTTTTCTTTTGCCCGCATTCGCGGGATTTATCATTCTCCGGTATTCACGGATATCGGCATGAACAATGACAACTGGACATTTGTCGCAATTACCAGCTGTAGGCCAGTGGCCAGGCCGCCTCATTTGGGTTGAGGAGAACGGAGGTTCGAGTCCTCCCAGCTGGACCAGGCGCCCGCGGAATGCTTGCTACCGGCCGAGCGGGCGCCACGAGCTGCCCTGTGCCGGAAATCCGCACCACATCCGGCACAGGGCACCGAACGCCCGTGGCTCAACTGGAGAGAGCGCCTGCCTACGAAGCAGGAGGGTGCAGGTTCGAGTCCTGCCGGGCGTGCTGTGTCCGAAGCGGAAGTGGGCGATGCGCCGGGACGTGGCCCCGGAGGAAGCGGGTTCGAGCCCCGCCGGACACCCTGCGGTACCAGCCACTCACGTGGAGTACCCCCGCGGCTCTGGCCCAACTGGAAGAGGCGCCTGGCTTAGGACCAGGAGGTTCAGGGTTCGAATCCCTGGGGCCGCACGAACCGACCGACACCGAGATTCCCCGACCTGCTGACCGCCGGTCGGGCACACTGGAGAGGAGGAGGAACCACATGAGCGGTGTGATCGTCCTGAACGCCTCGTACGAGCAGCTGCACGTCGTGTCGATCCCGCACGCCATCCGGATGCTCGTCCGGGAGGTCGCCGTCGTCGAGGAAGCGCACGACGGCGCCAGCATCGGCCCGTTCCCCCTCCCCCGCGTGCTCCGGCTGGTCCGGTACGTCGTGATGAAGTGGCGGTACGCCGGTGGCCGGCTGCAGTACACGCGGGCCGGCGTACTCAAGCGTGACAAGTACACCTGTGCGTACTGCGGCAAGCTTGGCGCCACCACCATGGACCACGTGATCCCACGCTCGAGAGGTGGGCGTGGCGAGTGGCTGAATGCCGTCGCCGCGCACGCGACATGCAACGAGAAGAAAGGCTCGCGCACCCCGGAAGAGGCCGGCATGCCGCTGTTGTGGCAGCCGTGGATCCCTTCCCGTGCCGAGTTAGCGCTCTGACCCCGACCCACCAGGTGTCGCGGCGGAGCGCGATGCCAGGTGGGCGACGGTGACCCACCCTCGGTTCTGACCCGAGGCCCCGCAGGTTCGAGCCCTGCCCTGGCAGCGATGGCGGAATAAGCCGAGTTTCGGCCTATCGGCAACCGTTTCGAAAACGGTCGGCCCTTCAGTGGGCGTGCAGGTTCGAGACCTGCTTCCGCCGCATGCAGACGAACAAGGAGGGAATCGTGGAGCTTCCGGTTGAGCTGAGTGGGGCCAAGAGCTCCACGCTCATGTGGGCGCAGGAGTACGACGTGGACGCGAAGGCGCTGCAGCAGCTGCGGAACATCGCCGCGCTGCCGTGGGTGCACGGCGTCCGGGTGATGCCCGACGTACACCTCGGCAAGGGTGCGACGGTCGGGTCCGTGATCGCGATGTACCAGGCCGTGTCGCCGGCCGCGGTCGGGGTCGACATCGGGTGCGGCATGGAGGGTGTACTGACGTCGCTGACGGCCGCGGACCTGCCGGATGACCTGTCGGCGATCCGGTCCCGGATCGAGGCCGCCGTACCCGTGGGCTTCCGGGCGCACGAGGATGCGGTCGGGGTACGCCGGCTCGGTCTCGACCCGCGTCCGTGGGACAAGCTGTGGGGCGCGTTCTCGAGTCTGCACGACGGGGTGCAGGACCGGGAGCGGAAGGCGAAGCAGCAGATGGGGTCGCTGGGTGGCGGCAACCACTTCATCGAGGTGTGCCTCGACGACGAGGACCGCGTGTGGCTGATGCTGCACTCGGGTAGCCGCAACATCGGCAAGGAGCTCGCGGAGCGGCACATGCGGATCGCGCGGGACCTGCCGCACAACGCGGACCTCCCGGACCGTGACCTCGCGGTGTTCCTGTCCGGTACGCCGGAGATGGACGCGTACCGCCGGGACCTCACCTGGGCGCAGGAGTACGCCGCGCGGAACCGGGCGGTGATGCTGGCGCTCGTGATGCAGGCGGTGCGGGAGTCGTTCGAGGTCGGCGTACGGTTCGAGCAGCCGATCTCGTGCCACCACAACTACGTGGCCGAGGAGCAGCTCGACGGGCTCGACCTGCTCGTCACCCGGAAGGGGGCGATCCGGGCCGGGCGGGGCGATCTCGGGCTGATCCCCGGGTCGATGGGCACTGGGTCGTACGTCGTTCGCGGGCTCGGCTCGGAGCGCTCGTTCTACTCGGCCTCGCACGGGGCAGGTCGCCGGATGAGCCGCAACGAGGCCAAGCGCCGCTTCACCGTCGCGGACCTGGTGTCGCAGACCGAAGGCGTCGAGTCCCGCAAGGACGCCGGCGTCATCGACGAGATCCCCGCCGCCTACAAGGACATCGACTCGGTGATCGCCGCCCAGTCGGACCTGGTCGAGGTAGTAGCCCACCTCAAGCAGGTCATCTGCGTCAAGGGCTGAAACAGGTTCCTGCCGTGCGCAGGGGACATGGCAGGAACCTGCTGGGTGAGGTCCGCCTGTTGGTAGGGGCTGCGGTTTGCTGAACCGTTGTCGGTTGACGTGCCGGCTCGCGAGTTCGAATCTCGCTCTCACCGCTGGGTGGCTGGGAAGGACCAGCCACCCTGCCATTCCAGATAGGACAAGAGAGGAGGACCGGCCGTGGCCGACCTCAGGAACAGGAAGCGGGTGCCTGGTGGCAGGACCGGTGCTCCGGTCAAGCAAGGGCACTCGATGCGGCGGGTGCTGCTCGCGTGCGGGCATGTGCAGCGTGATCGGATCGCGCACCGTGGGGATCACGTGTGGTGCGAGGCCGAATGCTCCGACTGGACGCGAGTCGTGTCCGTGCAGGAGTAACGCGTGCGTAAGGACGGGTAGTGGTCGGGCTGTTGAGGGTGCACGGGGTGCCTGTACAGCGTCTCGCCGGTGCACTACCCGTTCTTCGGTACGCAGACCCTCTGGTGACGGAATCTCGCCGGGCCCTCCGAAGGCTCGGTTCCTGGTTCGACTCCGGGCAGGGGGACTAGCTGATCGTCGGGTCGTAGTGGGTCGAGAGGTGTACTTCGGTTTCGGCTCGGGTGGAGAGGATTCGCAGGCGTACGTCGTCCAGCTGCAGAGGCTTGTCCAGCGGTAGTAGACGACGGTGGCCGATCGTGGTGCCGGTGGCGATCTCCTGCCACGAGCCTTCGGTGAATGCGTCTACCGCGAAGGACTCGATCTGTTGCCCCTGCTCGATGTCTTCCCGGAGGTCGAGTACGTTCACTCGGCCGGGAAGCTTCACCGCAGTGTCGTAGTACTCGCGGATCGCGGCGCCGAAGGCGGTCAGGGCCTCGACGTCGGGGTCGGCGAACAGGCCGCGGCGGTCCGGTGGGATGTTGAGGAGTAGTACGGCGTTCCGCCCGACCGACTTGCGATAGATGTCCAGGAGTTCCGGCACCTGTTTCACCGCCGTGTCCTCGGCCGCGTGGTAGAACCAGCCGGGCCGGATCGACACGTCGACCTCCGCCGGGTACCAGCGCAGCTCATCGGCCTGCGCCAACTCGTCGGGCCCGGCCACAGAACGCGCCGTCTGCTCGGCAACCATCGCACCGTCGGCGAACGGTACGACGCTCCACTCCGTCTCCCGGGCGAAGCCGTCCTCGTTGCCGACCCACCGTACGTCCGGCCCGCCGACCGCGATCGTCGCATCCGGCGCCAGCCGCCGGATCAGGTCGAACCAGGCGTCGAACGCGTACGTCTGCGCACTGCTGGTCGGGTTCGCCCCGTCCAGCCACACCTCGGCGATCGGCCCGTACGACGTCAGCAACTCGTGTAGCTGGTTCAGGTAGAACCGGTTGTAGTCGTCGACGACGTACTCGAGCTCGCCGATCCGCGACGGTACCGCCGGGCTGCCGTTCCCGTAGTACCCGCCGGGCGCCTTCTCCTGGTAGAGGTCCGCCGGCGAGAGGTAGACGCCGAAACCGAGCCCCGCGACCTGGCACGCAACCGACAGCGCCCCCACCACGTCTCCCCCAGTAGCAACTGAGTGATCGAGGAACTTGCTCGGCCACAAGCAAAAGCCGTCGTGGTGCTTCGCCGTCAGGATCACGCTCTTGAACCCGGCGCCGGCCAACGTCCGCGTCCACTGCGAGCAGTCCAACGCCGTCGGAGCGAACGCCGCGGGATCGTCAAGGCCGGTCCCCCACTCGAGATCGGTGAAGGTGTTCGGGCCGAAGTGCACGAAGGCCGTCAGCTCCTGCCGCTGCCACGCGACCTGCCGCGCCGACGGACGTACGGCCGAAGCATCCATCACAGCAGCACCTTCCCGGGGTTCAACAGGTTCGACGGATCGAAGGCGGCCTTGATCCGCCGATGCAGTTCGAGCCCGACCGGACCGAGTTCGGTCTCCAGCCACTGCGCCTTCAACGTGCCGATCCCGTGTTCGCCGGTGATCGTCCCGCCGAGCCGCAGTCCCAGCTCCATCACCGCGCCGAACGCCTCCAGCGCCCGCGCCTCGGCGGCGGCGTCGTTCCGGTCGAACACCACGGTCGGGTGCATGTTCCCGTCGCCGACGTGGCCGGGGCAGAAGATCAGTACGTCGTACTGCGCACCGATGTCGGCGATGCCGCGCAGCAGGGTGACGAGTTGCGAGCGCGGTACGGAGACGTCGTCGATCAGCGTGATACCGAGCCGCTCCAGCGCGGGGTTGACCAGCCTTCGGGCCTCGAGGAGCATGGCCGATTCCTCGGCGTCGGAGGCTTCGGCTACGTCGATGGCACCATAAGACGTGCAGATCTGGGCGATCCGCGACACGTCGTCAGCTGCCCGCGCTCCGCGGTCGGATTGCGCCAGGAGCATCGAACCGACATCTCCAGGTAGGCCCATGTCCCGATAGCCCTGGATTGCCCGCAGGGTTGGTTGATCGAGGAACTCCAGCAGCGAGGGGCTCAGGCCGGCGGCCATCACGGCGGCGGCCGCGGCGATGCCGTCTTCGATGGTGCGGAAAGTGGCGGCGGCGGTGAGGGCGGCTTCGGGGGCGGGGCGGAGCGCGAGGGTTGCCTCGGTGACGATGCCCAGGGTGCCTTCGGAGCCGACGATCAGGCGGGTCAGGTCGTACCCGGCGACGCCCTTCGCGGGCCGCCGGCCGGTGCGGACGACCTCGCCCGACGCCAGTACGACTTCGAGACCGCGGATGAAGTCCGACGTCACGCCGTACTTCACGCAACACAGCCCGCCCGCGTTCGTGGCGATGTTGCCGCCGATCGTGGACATCTCCCACGACGACGGATCCGGCGGATAGAACAGGCCCTGCTCCAGGACGGCCCGGGACAAGGAGGCATTGACCACGCCTGGTTGTACGACGGCGACCTGGTCCTCGACCGAGATCTCGAGGATCTGGTTCAGCCGTGCGGTCGACAGCAACAGGCAACCGTCAACCGCGTTCGCCGCACCGGACAGCCCGGTGCGGGCGCCTTGCGTGACCACCGGTACGCGGAACTCGGACGCGAGCCGCATCACCTCCTGTACCTCGGCCGTACTCGTTGGCCGCACCAACGCCCGCGGCATACCGGCCGTGCAGAACGTGGCGTGATCGTTGCGATGACTGTCCAGGATGTCCGGATCGTCGACGACGTCACCGAGGACCGACCGCAGCCGGTCGACGAACTCATCCCTCATCTTGTTCCGCGAGCAGTCGCAGGATCAGCTCGGCCCGGCGGACGCGCTCACGTCCGAGAGCTTCAGCTGTACCGGAAAGATGAGCACCGACCGGGTAGATGTTCGGCGCGTTCCGCAGCCCCATCTTCAGGTACACCGGTGCGGCGACCCGGACGACCTCGGGTACGTCGTAGAAGCGCACGTGGCCGCCCTGGTCGTCGGGGACCTCGATGTACATGTCGATCGGTACGGTTGTCACCGACCGGATCTCCGCGAGTACCGGCACCGGCAGGTCGGTCGACACGTTCAGGCTGGTCGCGCCGAGCCGCTCGTACAGCCGCGCGGTCGGTGCGTTGGGCAACGGCATCAGTACGGACGTCTTCAGCACCAGGTCGGCGGGCAGCTCGCCCTCGAGCTTCAGCTGGCCGAGGATCTCCAGTACGCCGATGTCGCCGACCAGCAGGCTCCGTACGCCGAGCTCGACCGCGCGGAAGGCGTCACACAACGACGCCGCGACCTGGTCGTTGCCGCGCGCAACACCGCCGACCGCGGCCGAAACCTTGGCCTGACCACCGATGTCCCAGGCGCCGCGCGGCCCGAGGAACAGGCACACCTCGACGCCCGCCGCGGCGCCGAGCGACAGCATCTCCTCGACCTCGCCGTCGGTCAGCATCATCACGCCGCTGCCCTGCGAGACCCGGTCGATCGTGATCCCGCGTTCCTTGGCCTCCTCGAGTACCGCGGTCATCACCCGCGGCCCTTCGCAGGAGGGGATCTCGATCCTGTACGGCGACCCGTCGGAAAACGTCCTCGCCGACGTTTCCCCGGGCCGGAAGCCGCGGTCGGCCAGCAGCGCACGTGCTTCGCGGAGGTTCATCTGTCGCTCCAAGGTCCGAGACGCCCGCCGGGCGCCAGATCGCGCGCCGTACCGGTGATCTCCAGGTCGAACCGTTCGGCCGCCTCGGTCAGCAGGGCCGGCGTCACCATCAACTCGTTCGGCGACAGCGTGTCCTTGATCCGGGCCAGCCGGAGCTCCGACCAGTGCCGCCGCCCGCACATGGTCACGGCCGCGAGTACGGCGGCCTCGTCGTCCTCCATCACCATCGGCAGCCGCGAGCGGCGCGCACCGCCGGCGCCGGAGGTGAGCGCGTTCACGTAGCTCGCCTGCAGGTCGATCTGCTCGAGTAGACGCGCCGGGATCACGTCGGCCAGACCGAGACCGGACGCGTTTCCGTGCGAGGCCGGCGACAGCGAGTGGACGCTGATCGCAGCGATGTCCGGCGATTCGAACTCCGGGATGCCGTGCACCCAGCAACGGCCGATCACGTTGGTGTCCATGCCGGCGCCGGACTTGTCCTTGCCGAGTTCGTCGACCACTAGGACGTCTAGGCTGTCGAACGGGAGACGCCCTAAGAGACTGGACGCTCTTTGTAGTAAGGAGGTTTCCGGCGCTTCCGCGATGCCGGATGCTTCGAGAAGCTCGACCGCTGCGGTGCGGTCCTCGGCGTTCTCCAGGATCGCCAGGCCGCCAAGGATCTTGCCCTGCGCAACGATCATGCGGGCCGCGGCCTCGATGTTGCCGCCGAGCGACGGGATGCCGCCGGCATGCAGGGAGGCGGCGCCGCGGTGGTTGCCGAGGCCGATTGCGAGGATCTTCGCGATCCCGCTCTCGATCGGGCCGCGGAAATCGGTGTGCGGTTTGATCCGGTTGACGAGCAGGACACCGTCGGCCTTCGCGGCGATCGCGTCGTGGTGCACCTCGGTACCGTCGGCCAAGGTCCCGACCACGACGGTTTCCATCGTCGCCTCGATGGGACAGCCAACGGTTTCCGGGGTGATGCCGAGGCCTTCGAGCATTTCCCGCTGGCCGTCGGCTGTCGCACCCCCGTGCGATCCCATCGCGGGCGTCACGAACGGCTCGGCGCCCGCGTCCCGCAACCAGTCAACGGCTGCCTTGACGACGGGTACCAGGTCGCGGATCCCCCGGCTTCCTGCGGTCACGGCGATCCGCGCGCCCGGGCGGATCCGTTCCCGCAACGGCGCAAGCGCTGCGAGTGCGTCGGCGTACGGGTCGGCCGACACCGGCAGATCGGTGAGGATCCGCCGGATCGGCGTCACCTGAGGAAGCGTTCCGGTGGGCCGCAGCCCCCGGATCGCCTCGAACGGGCCCCAGTTCATCAGTGGCTCTGGCGGGCTACGGCTGAGCCGGTGCGGCCTACCAGGAAGTCGAGGTCGCAGCCCTTGTTCGCCTGGGTCACGTGGTCGACATAGAGGCGCGCCCAGCCTCGGTCGGTAGGTGGAGTCGGTGGTTGCCAGTCGGCGCGGCGCTTCTCCAGTTCTTCGTCGGACACGTCCAGGTGCAGGCGGCGGGCCGGTACGTCCAGTTCGATCCAGTCGCCGGTGCGTACCAGCGCGAGCGGCCCACCGACGGCCGCCTCGGGAGTGACGTGCAGTACGACAGTGCCGTACGCCGTACCACTCATCCGCGCGTCCGAGATCCGCACCATGTCGTCGACACCGATCTCCGCGAGTTTCCGCGGGATCGTCATGTTGCCGACCTCCGGCATCCCCGGGTACCCGCGCGGGCCGGCGTTCTGCAGTACCAGCACGGTGTCCTCGTCGACATCGAGGTCCGGGTCCTCGACCGCCTTGTCGTACTCCTCGATGCTGCTGAACACCAGCGCCTTCCCCCGGTGCCGCGACAGCCGCTCGGACGCCGCGGACTGCTTGATGACGGCACCGTCCGGCGCGAGATTCCCCTTCAGGACGGCGGTTCCCGCGCCGCTGCCCAGCGGATCACCGACCGGACGAATCACCGCGTACGTCTCGCTCCCCGCGGGCGCGCCCGGGTACGTCGCCTCGATCCGCTCCGCGTTCGCGACGTTCTCCCCGATGGTCCTACCGGTCACCGTGATCGCGTCGGTCTTCAGCAGCGGCAGGATCTCCTTCATCACCGCGGGCAGGCCGCCGGCATAGTAGAAGTCCTCCATCAGGTACTTGCCCGACGGCTGCAGGTCGACCAGCCACGGCACGCCGCGCGCCCACTCGTCGATGTCGTCCAGCGTCACGTCGACGCCGACCCGGCCGGCGATCGCGAGCAGGTGGATGACGAAGTTGGTCGAACCACCGATCGCGGCGTTCGCGCGGACCGCGTTCGCGAACGCGTCCCGGGTCAGGACGTCACTGATCTTGAGGTCCTCGCGAACCATCTCGACGATCCGCTGCCCCGACTTCTGCGCGACGACGTACCGGCGCGAGTCGACCGCGGGGATCGCCGCGGACCCGGTCAACTGCAGGCCGAGCGCCTCGGCCATGCACGCCATCGTGGAGGCCGTACCCATCGTCATGCAGTGCCCGTTGCTGCGGGACTGCCCGGCCTCGGCCGCGGCGAAGTCCTCGGCCGACATCCGGCCGGCGTTCAGGTCCTGCGTGAACCGCCACACCGCCGTTCCGGAACCGATGTCGCAGCCCCGGAACTTGCCGTTCAGCATCGGTCCGCCGGTGACCACGACAGTCGGCAGGTCGACGCTCGCCGCGCCCATGATCGAACCGGGCGTGGTCTTGTCGCAGCCGGTCAGCAGTACGACGCCGTCCAGCGGGTTGCCGCGCAGCGACTCCTCGACGTCCATGCTGAGCAGGTTCCGGAACAGCATCGCGGTCGGCCGCAGCAGGGTCTCCCCGAGCGACATCACCGGGAACTCCAGCGGGAAACCTCCGGCCTGCCAGACGCCGCGCTTCACGGACTCGGCGAGCCGGCGCAGGTGCGCGTTGCACGGTGTCAGTTCGGACCAGGTGTTGCAGATCCCGATCACCGGCCGGCCGTCGAACACCTCCTCGGTGAAGCCTTGCGACTTCATCCAGGACCGGTGGATGAACCCGTTCCGGCCCTTCTCGCCGAACCAGTGGTCGAAGCTGCGCAGGCCGATCGGCTCGTCCGGTTCGTCAACGGTCGGTTCGTCCGTCATCGCGTCACCTCGTCTGTGGTCACGGTTCCGTTCACCCGCCGGGTGATCCCGGCCGGGTTGGAGTCCTTGAGTACGTCCGGCAGCACCGTGTCCGGCGCGTCCTGGTACGCGACCGGGCGCTGGAACCGGCGTGCCGCGGTGACGCCGACACTGGTGTGGATCGACCCGACCGTGGACGGGAACGGACCGCCGTGGTGCTGGGCCCAGGAGACCGCGACCCCGGTCGGCCAGCCGTTCCACAGAACTCGTCCTGCTCTGGCGGTCAGCTTCGGCAGGAGTTCGCGGGCCAGGTCGGCGTCCGAGTCCTCCGCGTGCAGGGTCGCGGTGAGGTTTCCTTCGAATGCCTCCAGAGCTTGCGTCAACTGTTCGGTTCCGTCGTACTCGACGACGATCGAGACCGGGCCGAAGCATTCTTCGAGGATCTCGTCGCGGCGGGCGAGCAGCTCGGCAACCGTTGTCTGGAGCAACGTTGCGCCGCCGGACGCCCAGACACGTACGCCGTCGACCTTCTCCAGGCGATCGAGGCCGGAGGTGAATCCGTCCTTGATCCGGTCGTTCAGCATCGGCGCCTCGGCGACTCCGCCGGCCGCAGCCGTCAGGTCCTCCTGCAGGCCGTGGCCGGCCGGGAGGAAGAGCAGGCCGGGCTTGGTGCAGAACTGGCCGACGCCGAGCGTGAACGAGCCGACGTACCCGGTGGCGATGTCCTTGCCGCGGGCATCGACCGCGGCCTGGGTGACGAACACCGGGTTGAGGCTGCCGAGCTCGCCGTAGAACGGGATCGGCTCGGGGCGGGTGACGGCGATCTCGTGCAGCGCTTTCCCGGCCGACACCGAACCGGTGAAGCCGGCCGCGGTGATGCGGGGGTCCTTGAGCGCGGTGACGCCGACGTCGAAGCCCGCGATCAGGCCGAACGTACCCTCCGGTGCACCGGCCTTGTTGAGCGCCTCGATCATCACCTCGGCGGTGCGGGCGGAGAGCTCCGGGTGGCCCGGGTGGGCCTTGACGATCACAGGGCAGCCGGCCGCGAGCGCGGACGCGGTGTCGCCGCCGCAGACGCTGAACGCGAACGGGAAGTTGCTGGCAGCAAACACCAGGACGGGACCGAGCGGTACGAGGACGCGGCGCAGGTCGGGGCGCGGAACGGGCTTTGCCTGCGGGTCCTTCGTGTCGATCGTGACTTCGAGCAGCGAGCCCTCTTCGAGCGCGTCCGCAAACATCCGCAGCTGCCCGGTGCTGCGGGCAACCTCACCGGTCAGCCGAGCCTCCGGGAGAGACGACTCCCGCATGGCGATCGGCACCAACTCCCCGGCGGCGGCGTCGAGCGCGTCCGCGACCGCGCGGATCCAGCCGGCTCGCACGGCAGGCTCCGACGAGCCGAAGGCAGGTGCGGCCGCTGCCGCAGCCGCAAGCGCCGCCTCCAGCTGAGCGGGGGACGTGTCGCCCGCGGCTCCTCCGCCACCGGTGCTCGCACCGGCCGCCGAAGCGCCGCCGACAGCGGGCGCAGCGCCCGTTCCGGCGCTGGCGGCTGGGGTGTCGGTGGGCGTGCCCGGGTGCTGCGTCATCGGAGTCCTTCCAGGTTGTCGGTGGCGAGGAATGCGAACGGCTCGCGGCCGGTGGCCACCGGGTTGGTGAGGGTGCCGAGGTCGTCGATCGTGATCGTGATGACGTCGCCCTCGGCCAGGGTGAAGTCGAGTTCGGGGACGATTCCGGTGCCGGTGGCAAGGATCACGCCGTCGGGGAAGTCGTTCGGCAGGAACAGTACGTCGATCAGGTCCTGGAGGTCGCGGACCAGCTTCTCGGTCGACGTCGTACCGCTGAACACCTCCGCGTCACCACGCCGGATCGACAACGTGATACCGAGCGCCTTCGGGTCGGCGACCTCCCACACCGGGCGGATCCCGGACGCCAGCGCGCAGCCGCCCGCGAACAACTTCGCCTGCGGTACGTACAGCGGGTTCACGCCCTCGATCGACCGCGAGCTCATGTCGTTACAGATGGTGAAGCCAACGATCTCACCGCGGCTGTTGGCAACGACCGCGAGCTCCGGCTCGGGCACGTCGTGGCCGGAGTCGGAGCGGATCCCGACCGGTTCGCCGTCGACGACGACCCGCCAGGCCGGCGCTTTCTGGAACAGCTCAGGCCGGTCGGCGGTGTAGACCTTGTCGTAGACCGACTGCTCGCTGCTCTCCTCCATCCGCGCACCACGCGACCGTTCGTACGTCACTCCCGCGCACCACACCTCACCGCGGCCGTCGAGCGGCGGCAGGAACTTCAGCCCGTCGGCTGGCAACTCCGCGCCGACCTTGGCGACCGCGGCCTGCAGGTCGTCGAGCGGCAGCCGAAGCAACTCCGCGAAGCTGTTCACACCCTCCAGCGGAGCGACCGCCGCACCGGTGCGCACACCGGGGACCGGGCGACCGTCGACCGGGGAGAGATAACGGACCAAGTGCATTGACGCGCCTTTCACATCGACGTCCCGAGCAGTCCACGAGTGATCTGGAAACCTATGTTGCCGGAGGCAACCGCCTTCGGGACGAGCCGCCGGCTCGCGACCGCCGCGATGGTGTCGAGCCCGATCCGCGCCTGCTCGGCCGCGGCACCGGTGGCCACCGCGTCGAGGTCGTCGCCGTACGACGCCACCGTCTCCGGGTCGTTGCTGAACTCGACGACGGGTACGAACCGCTGCGCGGACAAGGTGCCACCGGCAACATGCGCGAGGACCTGCTGCACGCCGGTCGCCCCGAACCCGGTAGCGGTTTCCATCCAGTCCGTCCCCGGCATGCGCATCACGTGCCACCCCGGCGCCGCGATCCGCTGCCCATGCGCGACGGTCGGCCCGACCGCGTCCGCGGTCCCGAACGCGGCCGTACGGAAGCCATCGTTCGCAAGCAGCGCTCCACGCGACGACAGTACGACGGAACCGCCGGCGCCGACGATTTCCTGCCCGATCAGCGCCAGCGCCTCGGCGGTCTGGTCGGAGAGCGGACCGCGCGCCTCCAGGCCGATCGTGAGCGCGCCGAGGTCACCCGGCTGCTCGACGGGAGCCGGGAGGTCGAAGCTGCTGAACCAGTCCTTGACCTTGCCGCCGACCGCTTCGAGACCGCCGTCGGCCTGGATGCTCGCCCAGCCGAACCGGGACGGGTCCGCGCCGGCCTCGACCAGCCGCGAGCGGAAGTAGTCGTTGTGCGTCTTCTCGCAGCCGTGTTCCAGGAGCAGCGCCATCCGGGTGTTCGGGTGCAGGAGGTACCCGAGCATGATCCGCGCGAACGTCTCCTCCGAGGCGCCGCCGCTGCTGCCGCAGCCTTCGGTATGCGGGAGCGCGACCATCCGGGTGACCGCGTCGCCGGCCCATTTCTCCAGCTCGGCCTGGGCCGCGAGGCGCAGCGCGATCTGCCCGGAGCACAAACTGGTCGGCAGGATCAGACCGACCGCCTCCGGAACCAGGCGATCGTCGACGGTCAACAGACCGGCGATCGTGCGGCCGTCGGAGGTCAGGCCAGGGTGCGGCAGGCCGTCGAGCGGGGCGTCGCGGTCCTCGGCCGGCAGGTCGGCGAGCTTGCGAGCCATCCGGCCGTCGGTGGTGATCGAGATGCCTTCGCGCGGACCGGTCTGTTTCCAGTTCCGCCAGATCGACACCTGGCTGTGCCCGGCGCGTTCGCCTGCGCTCTTCTCCCCCGACGCGACGCGGACGACCAGGTCGAACGTTTCCGCGGTCAGGTCGGCCATCGGCGTACCGGTCAGGTACTTGCCTGCGTCGACGTCCATTTCGGCGTGCAACCGTTCGTACCGGGCGCTGGTGGTGACGAACTTGAGCGTCGGGACGAACGGGAAGTTGGTGATCGACCCGTTGCCGGTGGTGAAGAAGATCAGGTTGCAGCCGCTGCCGATCTGGCCCGCCACCGACTCGAGGTCGTTGCCAGGGCTGTCCATGAAGATGTAGCCGTTGCCGGGCAGTGGTTCGCCGTAGTCGATCACGTGGTCGAGCCGGACCTCGCGCGGAAGTTTCCGCGCGGCCCCGATCGACTTGAGCACGATGTTGTACAGCCCGCGGTACACGTTGCCGCCGGACGGGTTGCCCTCGGCGGTATGACCGTGCCAGCCGACGCGTTCCTTGAACGACTTGATCGTGGCCAGGAAACGTTGTGCGGTGGCGAGATCGCGGACGTTCTTCAGTACGTACGGCTCGGCGCCGATCAGCTCGTCGGTTTCCGCGAGGACCGCCGTACCGCCGTGGCGAATGACTTCCGCGCTGACCTGACCGGCGAGCGGGTTGGCGGAAATTCCGGAGAACGCGTCACTTCCACCGCACTGCAAGGCGATCTTCAGGTCGGCCAGCGGGACCTCGACCCGCGGCTGGGCGTCCACGATCGGCAGCCACGGTTCGATCAGTGCGCCCGCCGCGGTCAGGTCGTGCTCGAAGCCGGCGCTGCGGGTGAAGTACGCGTGCGGCACCTTGATCGACGGGTAGTTGTTCTCGGCAAGGAAGTTCTTGATTGCCTCGCCCGAGACGACGTCGCCTTCGGTGTCGACGATCAGCACGGCGCCGACGTTCGGGTTCAGCGTGAAGCCGCCGAGGGTGGCGAGCAGGAAGTGCAGGTTGTTCGGTACGTCGTCCTCGCCGCCTTCGGTGTGCGCGACCGGTACGACACCGTCGCCCGCGGCGGCCCCGTCGAAGCGCCGCGCGAGCTCGGTGACGAACCCGCTGCTGCGGGAGCTTGTCGCCAGCAGTACGACGTGGTTCCGCGTACCGGCCGGGCCTTGCTCGCGCGGGTAGCCGAGGAACGTACCGGGCTGCTCGACACTGGTCACCTGGGCGCCGAAGTTCAGCGCGGACTCGTCCAGCTCGAACGGGTCGAGCGGCTCGTTCGTCGCGGACGGCTCGCTCGGCAGTCCCTCCACGCCGCGAGCGGCGACCGCGGCGAGGCTGGTCGGCGTACAGACGTAGTCGCCCGGTTCGAGATCGCGGGACGCGCGGGCGAAAGCTGTGTTCCAGGAGGTCAGTGCAGCACCGGTCGCGACCGGCTTGACCACGAAACGGTGCCCTTCGAGCACGGTGTGTGGCAGCGTAACCGGCGTACCGTCGAGCTCGACCTCGGTGCCGGCCGCCAGCTGTTGCGAGGCGATCGCGACGTTGTCGCCGGGCTCGGGCAGCACGCCGATCTCTTCGAACCTCACCATCGTTCGCGACTCCCCATAGCTAGCTCCGGCCGAAATCGTGCATGATGCATGATTACCAGTGTTACCCTGCCGAAACCTGACCGGTGGGGTCAAGGCCGCGACCGGATGCGGAGACAGTTGATGAGCGAGTCAGTGGCGCCGGTGGACCGGCGGCTGCTCCGGCGGCAGATGCTCGCCGACGACGTGTACGAGGCCATCAAGACGATGCTGATGGACCACGTCATCCGGCCCGGAGCGCGGATCTCGATCGACGGACTGGCCCGCGAGTTCCAGGTGTCGTCGACGCCGGTCCGCGAGGCGCTGGCGCGGCTGGAGTCGGAGGGGCTGGCGGTGAAGGAGCCGCTGAAGGGGTACCGCGCGACTCCGCTGCTCTCGCTCGAGGAGTTCGACGACCTGTACCGGTTCCGCCTCCTGCTCGAGCCCTGGGCGGCGCGGCGGGCGGCCGAGCTGATCTCGCCCGACGGGATCGCGCAGCTGCGCACCGAGCTGGCGAATGCGGTCGAGCCGACGTCGATCGACTACGCCGGCTACAAGTCGCTGACTGTCCACGACAACCGGTTCCACTCGCTGATCGCGTCGCTGTCCGGGAGCGACCAGGTCCGGTTGGCCTTCGAACGGACCCACTGCCACCTGCACATCTTCCGCCTCCACTACGACCGCGACATCGGCCCGGAGGTCCTCACCGAACACCGGATGCTGGTCGAAGCCATCACCGCCGGCGACCCCGCCGCGGCCGAGGCAGCGATGACCCAACACATCGAAAACTCGATGACACTGCGGCTGCGCAGAATCTACGAGTGACCCGGCGCCCGTTCCCGTTGCCGATTCCGCCGGAGCTGACGGCGTACATCCTCGACTTCCAGTGGGACCTGGATCGCCTGCACGCGCTCGATCTTCCCGTCGTACACCTGCCCGTCGCAGACCTGGCCCATCACCTGGACCTCCCGTTCTGGGCGTACGACGGACGCCCCTTCCAGGTCACCCCGCACGAAGTCGCGGCCAACCCGACCACCTACCACGCCCAGTACAACCGCACCCTGGCCGCCGACCTCCGCCAGCCCCTGGACGCACACGAGTAGCCAGCTACTTGGTGATGATCAGGGCGTCGCCGATGGGGCGTTCGCCAGTTGTGTCGGAGGGGGTGTTGAGGATGGTGTTGTCGGCGATCATGGTGGTGGAGCCGCCGCCGTCGAGGTTGATGGCTTCGCGTAGGTGGAAGGACTTGGCTACTGCGGCGGCTTCGGCGATGGACAGGCCGAGGCTGTTGACGTTGCGGCCGTCGGCGGTGATGAGGACTGTGCGGCCTTGGTCGTCTACGCCTGCAATCGTGCGCGGGTTTCGTTTGTGAACCCAGCCGTAGTAGAAGCTCGGGGTTGCCTGGACCATGCCGTCGGCGGCGGCTGTGACGTGGATCCGGCCGTCGCGGACCAGTTCCGGTCCGCCGTTGACGATCGTCGTACGGCGGGTCAGCGGAACCGGCCGGCCGCGCTCGTCCAGCAGCGTCGAGCGGATCGGCAACGGCCTCCCGACCTGAGCGGCGGCGAGCAGCGGGCCGACCAGGTTGCCGGTCGCCTGCACCGTACGGCCGCGGGCCGGAATCGCACCTCCGCGAGCCGACCGGATCTCGGTGACGATGCCGCGACGGTCCAGTACGACCTCCGCGCCGGGCCCGGTCGGGGTCGACGGACCGTACGACGGGTCGAAGGCGATCAGCTCGTCCGGGTCGGTACACGTCGTGTCGTGCATCGGCTTCGACGTCGGCAGGTCGTCCGCCGTACCGCCGCAGTTGCGGATCAGTCCCGGGTACCGGTTCAGCCCGTCCAGCGGAAGCTTGCCGGCGAAACCACGCCAGGTGAAGCGGGAGACCGACGTACCGCGAGGGCCGAGGACGAGTGCCGGGCGGCCGTTGGTCGGTTCGCTGACCAGGCGTCCGTCGTACACGCCGATGCCCGCGGGATCGCCCGGTGCGCCGGACTTCGGGTCGAGGACGAAGAAGCCCGCGTTCACCGCGGCGGTGGCGCCGGTGAGGGTCGCGAGCGCGCTGGTGGTTTCGCGCCGTTCGAGGTCCGGGCCGTACGTCGCGTCGAGCTTGCCGCGGAACCTCTTCGGGTCGATCGTCAGCACCTGGACGTGCCACGGTCCGGTCGAGCCGGCGAGGTCGTCCGGTTCGCCGTCCCAACCGGTGTAGAGGCTGGACCCGTTCAGGCCGGCCGCGATCACCTTCGTACGCAGGGCATCGGCCTCGGCCTTCGTACCGAAGAGGCCGACGCGGACGCGGTACCCGAGGCTGTTTCCGCCGGCGTCGGCGAGCTTCGGCGTCGGTACGTCTTCGACGCGCGGGTCGAGACCTGCGTCGCGAAGCTTGGCGGCGGCCTTGTCGGCGCCGGTCTGGTCGGAGAGCGCGGCGGCGGGCGCGTCCGGGTCGGGCGACGAGGACGGGATCGCGATCTCGACAGTCCAGCCTGCGGACGGGTCGGTCTGGCCGCGGACGATGGTCGTGAGGGTGACGCCCGGCTGCAATGTGCGGGTGTCACGGGTTTCGGCGAGGTTCGCCGGGCCGAGCGGGAGATGCTCGGCCGGCGGGGTGGCGACCGCGGTCGTACCACCGATGGTCAGGGACAAGCAGAGGGCGGACAGGCCCAGGCGTCGCAGGGTCATAGGACGTTCCTACGTTCACCCCGAGTACATCGCAACCCGGACCAGGCGTCTCGTAGCTGAACGGTACCGAACGACAGGAGGTGGTCCGCCTCGGCGGCGAACTCGCCGAGCGATCACGCGTGGCGGATCGTGGCCGAGGGGACCACCTCCTGTCCTTAGGTCACGCAGGGGCGTCGCCGTGGTCCGGGATCTCCAGCTGGACGCCGCCTTGGAGGGCGGACTGGTGGGCGAAGATGCCGGGGAGGGTGTAGCGCGCGGAGACCCAGGCGTTGATCGGGGGGAGGGTCTTGTCGGCGACCGCGCGGACGAAGTCGTCGGCGAGGAAGTGGTGGGAGCCTTCGTGGCCGTTGTGCAGGCCGTCGAACTCCTTCGGCAGGCGGGAGCGGTCGTGGACCGGGGACAGTCCGGACCGGAACGCGTCGCGCAGCGCCGGGTCGACGTTCGCCAGGTCGGCGTCGTCACCGGTCGGCCTGGTCTCCATCAGGTGGCTGACGTCCTCGACGCCTTGCTTGTTCTGCCAGAGCGTCGTGGTGGCGAGCTGCTCGAAGCTGCCCTCGGTACCGAACACGCGCAGCCGGGACTCGCGGATGTGCGACGGGTACCCCACCCGGCGCATCTCGTTGGTCCGCATGATGCCGCCGTCGGCGAGCTTGAACAACGCGGTCGCGTTCGAGAAGTCGTTGTCGAACTGGCTGACGTCCTTGTCGAAGACGCCGTCGCCGCGGTCGTCCTTGACGCCGATCGCCGACACGTGGGTGGCGTGCTGGCCGGTCACCGACAGAACGTTGCCGACGGCATGCGTCGGGTACAGCAGCGGCGGGAACGACGCGGTCTTCTTCCAGTCGTCGCCGCCGGAGTACTGGTACGCGGCGTAGAACCCGAGGTCCATGTCGTGGACGTAGTCACCCTCGGAGTAGAACACCCGGCCGAACGCACCCTCGGCGAGCTTCTGCCGGCAGTACACCGACGACGGGTAGTAGAAGCTGGTCTCGCCCATCATGTAGGTGAGCCCGGTCTCCTTGACCAGCTCGATGATGCGGGCGATCTGGTCGGCCTCGATCGCCATCGGGACCGTCGAGTACACGTGCTTCCCGGCCTCGAGCGCCTTGATCGCCATCTCCCCGTGCAGCCAGCGCTGCGTGAAGATCGCGACCGCGTCCAGGTCCGACTCGAGCATCTCCTCGAACGACGCGTGCGTCACCGCGATGCCCTGCTTGGCTGCCATCTCCGCGGCCCGTTCCGGGATGACGTCGGTCAGCCGCACCTCGGACACGTCCGGGTGCGCCGACCACAACCGCAGGAACGAGGGGGCGAACTGGCCTGCTCCGACCACACCGATGCTGATTCCCATACAGCCAAGGCAATCACACATTTATGTTCCACGGAAGAACAAATTCGCACGTTGAATTGTGTGACTCAGGACACGTTCAGCAGGTGTGGGTTGTCGGTGGTGATGCCGTCGACGCCCAGGGCGACGGCTTGCGCGAGGGTGTCGCGGTCGGGGACGGGCCAGGCGGTGACGGAGAGGCCGGCGGTGTGGATTTCGGTGACGCCGGACGGGGTGAGGCCGGCGATGCCGCACAGAGACCAGGTTGCGCCGGCGGCCCGGGTGCGGGCGATGACCTCGGGGATCTCAGGGGTGCTCCCGAAGATGTGGCCCGTGGTCACGTCCGGGAAGAGTTCGCGGATCGCCAGCAGGATCTCCGGATGGAACGACGTGACCAGGGTGCGGGCCGCGAGCGCCGGCGAGGACTTCAGCGACTGGGCGAGCAGCGGTACGGCGGCCTCGGCCTTGATCTCGGCCTGGATCCGGAGGCCGACGGCAGCGACCGTCTCCGACCAGGTCGGGATCTGCTCGCCGAGGCCGGCGTCCAGCGCCCGGAGCTCCGCGAGCATCAGCGACGCGACCTCGCCCGACCCGGAGGTGGTCCGGTCCACGGCGGCGTCGTGCATGATCACGAGCTCGCCGTCGGCGCTCACCCGCAGGTCGAGTTCGATCTCGTCGCAGCCGTCCGCGACCCCCCGGCGGAACGAGCGCAGCGTGTTCTCCGGTTCGGTCCCGAGCGCGCCCCGGTGGCCGGTGACGATCACAGCACCTTCTCCTCGTACTGCCGTCTGACCTCTTCGCCGATCGACCCGAGCCGCTTCGCGACCGAGCCGAACACCTTCTGCGGCTTCGCGTTGTCCGCGTAGATCTGCTGCAGTCCGGTGTAGATCTGTACGTTCGCGTTCCGCCCGTACAGCCGGATCGCGTCCTGCTGCCGCGCGTTCTGCAGCTGCGCGATCGCGACACCGTAGTTCGGCTGCTCGGCGATCAGCTTCTTCAGGTCGGCGTTGTCGCGCGCCTTGTTCACCACCGGAAGGTACCCGGTCTGCGTGGTCCACCACGCCGAGTTCTCCGGCAGCGCGAGGAACTGCAGGAACGTCGCCGCCGCTTGCTTGCGCTCCGGGGAGATGTTGCGCAGCATCCCGATCCCGCCACCACCTGTCGCGAGCCCGGACGCCACCTCGGACGGGATGAACCCGGCGCCGACCTTGAACTTCGCCTTGCTGCCGATGGTCTTCATCGCACCGGTCGACTCCTGGATCACGCCGACCAACCCGTTTGCGAAGTCCGTACTCGGGCTGCTCGCCATGTACGCCGCGCCGAGGTCGTGCACCATCGAACGCTGCCACTCACCGGCCGCGACCGCACCGGCCTGGTCGATCGTCACGTCCAGACCGTGCGAGTACGCGCCACCGAACTGCCACACATTCCCCTGGAACTGCCAGTCGCCGTCGATCTTCGCGAACGCGATCGTCCGCATCGACCGCCCACCGGACTGCACCTTCGCCAACTGCGGAACCCACGACCGCAGCTCGCTCCACGTCCGCGGCGCCCGGTCCGGCAGCCCGGCCTTCTCGAAGGCGTCGCGGTTGTAGTACATGATCGGCGTACTGCGGGCGAACGGCACCGCCCAGCTCTGCCCCTTCACCACGTACTCGCCGAACAGCTTCTCCTGATACACACCCGGACCGAAGCCGTCGGTGAAGTACCCGTTCAGCGGTTCAAGTGCATCGTTCAGGAAGAACCGTTCCCAGGTGACATCCGAGAGTACGGCGAGGTCCGGCGCCTGTTTCGCGACCAGCGCGGCGGCGACCTTCTGCGCCACGTCGTCGTAGCTGCCCTGGAACTGCACTTCGACGTACACGCCGTCCTGCGAATCGTTGAACTTGGCAACGAGCTTGTCGACCGCCTTGCCGTTCACGCCGCCGTACGGCGTCCAGAACACGACCCGCGTGCGGTTGGCGTACTTCGACGGCACCGTTCCGGCCGGTTGCGAGTACACCGCGTCGACCGAACGATAACCACAACCCGCCAGCCCGAGCGCCGCGCCGGCGCCGAGGAAGGTACGACGTCTCATGCTCATCCTTTCAGCGCTCCGGCCGTGATCCCGCCGACGATGTACCGCTGGGCGATCAGGAAGATCAACAGCATCGGCGCGAGTACCAGCAGCGTGCCGGCCATGATCGTGCCCCAGGCCGCGAGACCCTCCTCGTCCTTGAGGATCAGCAGCCCGACCGGCAACGTCCGCATCGAGGCGGTGTTGGTGACGATCAGCGGCCAGACGAAGTTGTTCCACTCCTCGACAGCGGTGATCACCACGACAGTGATCAGCATCGGCTGCGACATCGGCAGTACGACGCGCCACAACGTCCGTAGGTGTCCCGCGCCGTCGACTGCCGCCGCGTCCGTCACTTCGGTCGGCAGCGTGAGGAAGTGCTGGCGCATCAGGAATGTCGCGAACGCGGACCCGATGCCGGGGATGATCAGCCCGGCGTACGTGTTGATCCAGCCGAGCGACGCGACCGTCAGGTAGTTCGGCAGCAAGGTCACGTGACCGGGCACCATCATTGCCCCGAGGACCGCGAGGAACAGGATCTTCTTGCCCGGGAAGCGCAGGTAGGCGAAGGCGTACGCCGTCAGTACAGCGTTCACCACCTTCAGCGCCGTACCGGCGACGGTGATGATCGTGGAGTTCAAGAAGAACCGGTCGAACGGCGCGGCCGCCCACGCCAGGCTGAAGTTCTCCCAGGTCAGGTGCGGCCACCAGGCCGGCGGCCACTGGTAGATCTGGGCCGGGTCCTTGAACGCCGTGGACACCAACCAATACAGCGGTCCGAGGAACACGGCCGCCACACCGACCAGTACGACGTAGTGGATCGCGCGTGTCTTCATCGGTAGTGCACCCGCCTCTCCATCACCCGGGCCTGCACGGTCGTGACGAGCAGCAAGATGACGAACATGATGATCGACAGGGTCGCCGCGCGGCCTGCGTTGAACGCCTGGAAGCCCTCGTTGTAGATCGACCAGCTCAGCGTGGTGGTGGCATCACCAGGACCACCACCGGTCATGACTGCGATCACGTCGAACGCCTGGAACGTGCCGATCACGGTGGTGATCAGCAGGAAGAAGGTGATCGGGGCAAGCAACGGCAGCTTGATCGCGCGGAACCGGGTCCAGGTGGACGCGCCGTCGATCGCGGCCGCCTCGTCCAGGTCCTTCGGCAGACCTTGCAGGCCGGCCAGGTAGATCAGGGCGGCGAAGCCGACGTTCTTCCACAGGTAGACGATGACCAGGCCGGGCAGCGCCCAGTCCGAGTTGTTCATCCAGTCAGGTGGTTCGGCGCCGAACGGTTCGATCAGCGCGCGCATCAGGCCGTACCCGGGGTCGAAGATGAACGCCCAGATGGTCGCGACCGCCGCACCGGACAGGATGTGCGGCGCGAACGCGATCGTCCGGACCGCGCCGCGGCCCTTCAGCGGCAGGTTGAACAGGAACGCCAGCGCGAGCCCGATCACCAGACTGCCGGCCACGATCAGCCCGGTGAACACGACCGTGACCCACAGCGTTTTGTGGAACGCCGGATCGGTGAGCGTACGGCCGTAGTTCACCAGCCCGACGAACTTCGGGCGGGCGGCGATCATGTTCCAGTCGGTCAGGCTGAGGAACGCGTTGTAGATAATCGGCCAGTACGCGAAGACCGCGATGACCAGCAGGTTCGGCGCGACCAGCAACGCGAAAAGGCCGTACTCCCGGCGTCTTCGTCGTTTCTGCTGGTCGTTGCCGTTAGCAATCGTTCGCTCGTCCGGATGCGTCCGGGCCGGTAGGTCCGTTACCGTCACACCGACCTCCTGGTGAGTAGCTCGATCAGCGGTTCGGCCACCGAGGGGGCGGCGGCCAGGATGCCTTGCGGGAAAGGCCGTACGACGGTCGCGCCGGCCTCGCGGGCAATCAACGCCCCGGCGGCTACGTCCCACGGCTGGATGACGTGCTCGTAATACGCGTCCGCCGTACCGTCCGCGACCGAGCACAGATCGAGGGCGGCCGATCCGCCGCGACGGATGTCGCGGACGGCGGGCAGCAGGTCCTGGAGTGTCGCGGCCTGCTCGGCGCGACGTTCGGGGAGATACGAGAATCCCGTACTCACCAAGGCGGTCTCCAACCGCCGCTCCCGCGGCGGGCCCAGGCGCCGCGCCCGCTGCGCCGGCCCCCAGCCAGGCACCGGGTCGGCGAACCAGCCGGCCGGCGAGTCGGCCGGCACGGTCGGGCTCGGGTCGGTACGGTGAGCGCCGCCGGCGCGGGTTGCGAACCAGGTCGTGCCGGTGCGGGGTTGATGGACCACACCAACGATCGCGCCGTCGGTGTCCTCGACGGCGATCGAGACGCACCAGTCGGCGCGGCCGTACAGGTAGTTGACCGTGCCGTCGAGCGGGTCGATCACCCAGGTCAGGCCGGTCGTCGACGGCCGTGAAGCGCCTTCCTCACCGAGCACTCCGTCGCCCGGGCGGACCGCGGTGAACCCGTCGACGATCAGCTTCTCGGCGGCGCGGTCGGCCGCGCTGACCGGGTCGCTGGCCGAACTCTTGGTCTCGACACCGGCCGCGTCGATCGACAACTCCTGCTGGCGGACGAGCAGTTCCGCGCCCGCCGCGATCGCCAGCCGGACGGCCAGGTCGCGGAGGTCAACGAGATACGGGGCGGTGGGCATGCCGGTGAAATTATCACCGTTCAATGGTTACGTATAGGGAAAGTCTGTGATTTTCGCAGTGAAATCACATCGTGATCAATCAACGGCGGACCAGTCCCACCGGGTCCTTTCCGGCCAGGAACGCGGCGACGGCCTCGGCGGCGATCGAGCCGGCGCGGTGCGCGGTCTGCCGGGTGGCGCCGGCCAGGTGCGGCGTCATCACGATGTTCGGTGCGGTCAGCAACCGGGAGCCCTCGGGCAGCGGCTCCGACGGGAACACGTCGAACGCCGCGGCGCCCAGCTGCCCGGACTCCAGCGCGTCCACGGTCGCGTCGTAGTCGAGCAGACCGCCGCGGGCTGTGTTCACCAGTACGGCGCCGCGTGGCATCGACGCGATCTGGTCGGCGCCGATCATGCCGCGCGTCTGGTCGGTCAGCCGTGCGTGCAGGCTGACGACGTCCGAGCGCCGCAGCAACTCGTGTAGATCGACCAACTCGATGCCGTCCGGCGCCTGGTCGACGTACGGGTCCGCGACCAGAACCTGCGCACCGAAGGCGAGCAGTACGCGGGCGACCCGTTGGCCGATCGCCCCGTACCCGACCAGGCCGACGGTCGAGCCGTCCAGCTCGCCACCGCATTCGTCGTACGCGTAGAGGTCGGAGCGCCACTCGCCCTGCTCGAGCGTGCGCTGCAGCCGCGGAAGGTTGCGCAGGGCACCCATCATCAACGCGACCGTGTGCTCGGCGGCGGCGACCGCGTTGCGTCCTGGTGTGGACGCGACGGCGATCCCGCGCTCGGCTGCCGCGGCGACGTTCACGTTCACGGGTCCGCCGCGGCAGACCACCAGGTAGCGCAGGTCCGGCGCGGCATCCAGTACGCGTTCGGTGAACGGCCCCATCTGCGTGACCGCGAGCTCGACGCCGGCCAGCGCCTCGATCAGCTGGTCCTCCGCGTCACTCGCCTCGTCCACCTCGGCCACCCGCCCGTACGGCGTCAGCGGCCAGGGCAACGTCACCTCACGGAACTCGAACGCGACCTCCGGGATCGCGCCCAGCGCGGCGGCCAGCTGTTCGTTCCGGACGAAGTGGTCGCCGGCGAGCAGGGTCTTGACGGTTCTCATCAGGCTCCAGAGAAGGTAGGTGCCGGGTCGGACCAGCGCGGGCGGGCCGCCTCGATCCGGCGCAGGTAGTGGGCGTAGCCGTCGGCGTAGAACGCGGCGCGGGCCGGATCCGGGTCGACCTGGCGGGTCTCGGCGATCCACTCCGCGCCGGCGCTGTCCGGGTCGGCCGCGCGCCGCGCGCAGATGACCGCGCCGCGGGCGGCGACCTGTTCGGCCTCGGCGGTGTGCAGGGGTGCGTTCAGTACGTCGGCGAGGATCTGCGTCCACTCGCTGCTGCGGGCACCACCGCCGCACACCGTGACGCGTCCGGTCCAGCCGGCCGCTTCGAGACAGTGCCGGGCCGCGTACGCGATTCCTTCACAGGTCGCGCGTACCAGGTCTGCCGTCGTCGTCGCGAGCGAGACGCCGTCGATGGTCCCGCGGGCACGGGTGTCGACGAACGGGGCGCGCTCGCCGGCCTCGGACAGGTACGGCAGTACGGTGACGCCGGCCGCACCGGGCCTGCTTTCCGCGAGCAGCGCGGGCAGTTGATCGGTGGTCACGCCAACGAGTGCGAGGACCCGATCGAGCGCCGCGGTACCGACCATGGCCGGCATCGCCCGCAACCAGACACCAGGTGTCCACGTCCCCAGGAACAAGCCCGCGGGCTCACCGTCGACCGGGAGCTCCCGCGTGACAACCTGACACGCCAGCGTCGTACCAACGGTCAACAGGGCGTCCCCAGCCTCGGTCACCCCGGCCCCCGCCGCCGCGGCCGGCAAGTCATAAGGCCCCGCCGAAACCCGAGTCCCCGCAACCATCCCGGTAGACCCGTCCCGCAACTCCCCCACCGGCCCCGCAGCAGCCACCGGCGCCAACAACTCCCGCACCCCAGCCAACCCCGTAGCTGTGAGCGCTTCCTCGTCATACTCCCCAGTTCTGGGATCAAGGAACGGTGCCGATGCATCGGAAACATCCGTAGCCCGTACGCCCGTCAACGCCTGCATCACCACGTCTTTGCAGTACGCCGCCGTACCAGCCGCCGCGACAACCTCAGGCTCTTCAGCAATCACCGCAGCAAGCAACGGCCCGGATGCACCTGGAAACATCCGGTTTCCGGACCGCCGGAACACCCGTTCCGCAACTCCCTCGGCGGTCCACCGCTCGAGGATGGAGCTGCTCCGCGCATCCAACCAAGAAATGGCCGGCCGCACCGGCGCACCCGCGTCGTCCACGAGCCACAGGCCGTCCCCCTGGGCGGTGATCGCCAGCACGCCTGGTTGCGTACCGACGGACGCCGCCAGCTCCTGCACCACCTCGTTGACCGAAGCAACTACTTCGGCGGTCTCGTGCTCGAAGCGCCCAGTACTGCGGTGCAACAGCCGGGTCGGTCGTGAAGCCTCGGCAATCGGGCGGCCGGCGTCGTCGAACGCAACGGCCTTGGTGACGGTGGTGCCTACGTCGACGCCGACGTCCATGTACCCCCTCCTAGATTTCTGCGACCTCCACGGACGCGCCGTTGTCACGCAGAGCAGCGATCAGGTCCTGAGGGGTCTTCTCGTCCACGATCACGATGTCGAAGTCGGTCAGCGGGGCGAGCCGGTGCAGGGCGGTGCGCTGGAGTTTGCCGTGATCGAGCAGCAGTACCTTGGTCTTCGCCGAGCGGAGCATCGCGCGCTTCACCAGCACGATCTCCTCCTCCTGGTGGAACGCGTGCGTCGGCGACACCGCGGACACCGAGCAGAACAAGAGGTCGGTGTGCAGCGCCTCGACAGCCTCCGCACACGGCATCCCGCCGAACGAGTCATGGGTCGCGGAATAGATCCCGCCGAGTGCCAGCAGCGTGATGTCCCGCAACTGCGCGAGCTTGGTGATCGCAGGCAGGAAGTTCGTTGCCACGGTCAACGGGGTGATGTCCTCGAACAGGTCGACCAGCGCGAGCGCACTGGTCGAGTCGTCGAGCATCACCGACATCCCGGGCTCGATCATCGTCCGGGCGTGCCGGGCGATCGCGATCTTCTCCGCATGCGCGGTGTTCAGCCGGTACGCGACGTTGCTCTCGAACACGCTGGTCGGCTGCGCGCTGACGCCGCCGCGGTACTTGCGTACGACGCCCTGCCGTTCGAGCTCGTCCAGGTCGCGGTGCACCGTCATCACGCTCACGCCGAACGCCTCGACCAGGTCGTTCGCCGAGACCGAGCCGTTCTTCACGACGTACGCCGCGATCTCGGCCTGCCGGCGCGCGGGACGGCTCAGTTCGGTGGTGTCGCCGTCGACATCCGATGTCATGCCAGGGTCTCCAGTCGCAGAGGAGGAATGTTGTACGCCTCGAGGCCCACTGTGCCGTCCTGCCACCGGAAGCGCACGAGCGCCGCGGGACCGAGTGCAGGTAGCAGTCTGCGGTAGTCGTTCAGCCGCAGCCCCAGCACCCTGCACACGAGCAGCCGGATCAGCGTGTTGTGGGCGACCACGAACACCTTCTGACCCTGGTGCCGCCGGGCGATCTCGGTGAAGACGTCATGTACGCGATCGGCCGCCGCGGCCGGATCCTCGCCGCCCGGGAAGTGGTCGCGCACCGGGTCGAGCTCGAACGCCTTCGCCACCGCGGGCGGCAGCTCGCCGAGCATCTTCCCTTCGGCGGACCCGAAGTCGACCTCCCGCAAGCGCGCGTCGACGGTCGGTTCGAGCCGCAGCGCTGCGGCGAGCGGCGCGATGGTCTGCCGGGCCCGCAGCATCGGCGAACACCACAGGGCGTCCGGCGCGTAGCCGAGGGCCCACTCCTTCAACTGGCCAGCCTGCTGTACGCCGACCTCGTCGATCGGCAGGTCGGTCGAACCGGTGTACCGGTTGCCGTGGTGCCATTCGGTCCGGCCATGACGGGCCAGCACGATCGTCGTCCTCATCTCCGGTACCCCCGGCGGTCGAGCTCCGCGACGAATTCGCCGTACAGGTCGTCGAGCGACCGTTCCATACGGTTTGGTATGGCGGGGCGCCGCGAGCCCGGTTCGAGGACCCGGGCGACGCGGACCATCCGGCTTGCGGTGCCGGTCAGGTCGTCTCCACCGGATGCGGCGAGGACAGCCATGCCGTACGCCGGATCCGGTACGGCGGGAAGCTCGACCGGTACGCCGAGGACGTCGGCGCGGAGCTGGTTCCAGTACCCGCTGCGGGTCGCCCCGCCGGTGAGCGAAACCGAACGGACCGGGTCCGCGCCGAGCTTCGCCAGGTGCTCGAACGCGAGCCGCTCGACGAACGCGACACCTTGGAGCACGGCTGCATACGTATGCAGGTCGTCGGGCGTGCTGCCGAGCGTGAACCGCTCGGCCTGCGGTGCGACGAACGGGAACCGCTCACCGGTCTTGGTGAGCGGATAGGTGACGGCGTCGACCGGGTGTGCCGCATGATCCAGGGCATCGAGGTCGGCGCCGGGCAGGAGTTCGGTGAGTACGCCGGCGCCGGAACTGGACGCTCCCCCGGGCAGCCAGCCGCCGTCGGGGTGGCGGTGGCTGTAGACGGCGCCGGTCGGGTCGGTGATGAGGTCGGCGCTCACGCCCTTGAGGACGAGCGTCGTACCGAGGACCGAGTTCCACGCACCCGGGGCGAGCGCGCCGGCGGCGATCTGGGCCGCGCAGCCGTCGGTCATGCCCGCGTACACCGGGATGCCGTCCGGAGTGCGGCCGAGTTCGGCGCCGGGGCGGACGACCTCGGGGAATGCGTCCAGGGGCAGGCCGAGTTTGTCGAACGCGGCTGTCGGCCAGGACTCCGCGATCAGGTCGTAGCCGGTCTTCAGGGCGTGGCTGGTGTCGGTCGCGACCGGATGACCGACGAGGTGGGCCGCGACGAAGTCGGCGCTGTGGGCGACGCGACGGCCGGTCAGGTCCAGGTCGAGGATCTTCGGCAGTGCCCAGGTCGGTTGCATACTGGTCGCCCAGCGGTCCGGGTCGGCGTCGACGATCTGATCACGCCGGGCAGCCGCGCGCGCGTCGTCGTACATCAGGGCCGTGGTGACCGGGCGGCCGGCGTGGTCGGTCAGCAGGAAGGTGCCGGACGTCGAGCAGATCGCGATACCGTCCACGCCTTTGCGGCCGACCTCGGCCAGCACGGCGTCGACGGCGGCCAGCCACTCCTGCGGATCCTGCTCGTGCCGGACGCCGTCGCGGTGGCTCGCGAGCGGGCGCGTGGCCCGGGCCAGTACCGACCCCTTGGCATCGGCCAGCACGGCCCGCACACTTTGCGTGCCGAGGTCGAGCCCGATCCAGCCCACGTGACGCCTCCCAGGTGACTGTTATCTGCGCTGATAACATAACACCAGAACGCGATAAGTACCCGCCAGCCTGCTGACCGAAGGCGGACACAAGACGGCTCCCGAACGCCCGGAGCGCGCGGGAGCCGCGGTGCTGCAGTCAGGCCCTGTCGGGTAACCCAGCCAGGACGTGCTCAGGAGTGCATCAGCAGCAGGCCCGGGTCGACGGTCGCCAGCTCGAGCCGGCCGGCGTCGACGGAGCCGTACGCGCCGATCGGGCCACTGCTGTGCCGGCCGCTGCGATTCAGCCAGAACCGCCAGCCCTTCGGGGCCGCCGGCCAGGCCGGGTCCGGCTGCCAGCCGATCGGCGGGCGCCAACTGTCGCTGGGCGGTTCGGGCCAGTCAGGCGGGGTGTTGAACTTGTGCACGAGCAGGTCCTCCGAGTTCACGCGATCCGCTACCGGCGGTCTGTTCCTGACGGATCAACGATCCGGCGCACCGAATGTCACGGACAAATCTTCGTAAAGTTTCATCCGCGCTACGCCCACATCCCACCACCGGAACAGACCTCCGGCAACCGCTCTCTCACTCCCCGGACTGCACGTGCATCCGCACCTGAAGTTGTTGCCCGATCCACAAGTTGTCCACAGCAATGGTCGCGATATCCACAGCCAGCAGGAGTTATCCACAACGCGGCCTGTGGATTTACGACTACTCGCAGGCGACGCCGTCTCCATCACGGTCCAGGTGCGCGGCGTATCCGGGCTGGCCGCGATACAGAGGCGCCTTGCCGGCCGCGCGTACTGCCGCGCAGTTCGCGTAGTACGTGGTGTCCGACGGTTCGGTCGTCTTCGGCGCCGTGCTCTGCGTCCTGTGCACCAAGGGCACCGGCTCGGTGGTCGTCCGCGGCGCCGGGACGGTCACGGTCCGCGCAGGAAGCGGCGCCTGCGTGACCGTCGGTCCGGGCACCGTCTGCTGCACGGTGACGACAGGTCCGGCGACAGTCACCGTCGTGGTCGGCCCGGGTACCGTCACCGTCCTCGGTGCTGCCGACGAGACAGCGGCCGGCGAGTTGCCGCCGGCGATCACAGCCAGCAGCACCACGAAGGCGCCCGCGCCCACAGCCCAGCCGGCGATCAGCTTCGTCGGCGACTCGGCGCCGTACCGCCCACTCGGCCCGCGGCTCCGCGCGCCCCGGGCGTTCAGCCAGAACGCCCATCCAGACGGCGCAGGCGGCCACGCCGGGTCCGGCTTCCAGCCGTTCGGTGGTTGCCAGTCCGGTGCCGGCGGCGCCGGCCAACCCGGCGGCGAGTTGAAAGTTGCCATGGTGAGTTCCCCCCTCGGGGGTTACATCCAGTGACAGTCGCGCTGCGTTACAACCCGCTCGGCCGGGTGAGCCATACCGGAGGCTGACGGTCCAGGGGCGTGCGAACGGCGAGGAGCCGTCAGGCGACTTGCGCGCGGGTCTCGCTGAGCCGGCACGGGGTGGTGCCTGTGGACTCGAAGGCGGCCAGTTGGGTGCAGGCGAGCGCGATGGCCTCGGCCTGCGTAGCGCAGTCGGCATACCAGTAGGGGTCGTCCGGCTGCCGATCCTCGGCATCGTCGATGTCGGCATACCAGCAGTCGCGCCGGTAATGCACGACCCGCACCTTGAGCTTCATGTGCGATACGACGCTGCATCCTGGGCCCAGGTTCCGCACCAACCCTTTCGACCCAGATCGAAAGGCTTACCGAACGGGACCCGGCGACCTATTATTTCGCCAGATTAGCGTCAGTAAAGGCAAAAAAAAATGCGACCATCCACTGTCAGTGGATGGTCGCGATGCCGGTTGGTGTGCCTCGCGCTACCGGCCTGTTCCGTTCATACGTCGGGCGTAACGAGCAGCTTGCCGCCCGGACATAACGGTGCCGTTGTCGATCTTCTGGCCCGCCGCGATGTCCTTGCCGCGCTCCTTCGTCTCTTTCTTCTCCTCTTTCTTCACAGCCTTGTCCTGCTTCTTGCTTGTCCCAGTTCCCCAGCTCATGTTGCGTCCCCTTTGCTTCGTGTCCGAGTGCGTTCAACGTACAGAGGTGAGAGGTCACTACCCGTCGTTCGGTTCCATCCAGAATTCCAATTGTTCGGCATCGATCGGAATTGACCTCGGCGGCCGGTTATCGTTGGTGAGTGAATAATGTGGGTGCCGTCGAGGTGCTCGCCAGGCTCGGTTCCGCGCGGTGGCGAGCGGCTGAGGCGACCGCGTACGAGGTTGCGCTGGAAGGTGTCCGGCAAGCCATCGGGTACTACGCCCACCTGATTGCGACCGAGGAAGCTGAAGCCGAGCGGGACGTTGCCGCGATCACGCAGTGGCGAGCGGAGCAGGCGGCTTGGGCGGAGCGCGGCGAGGCGTTGACGCCCTCGGACGGCAGCGCGATCAAGCGGATCCGCAGCGACGCCGACGACCTCCTCAGCGCCGACGACGACCAAGATGACGACGACCAAGATGACGACGGCGACGATCCCATCCACGACTCATACGACACTACGGACGGTGTCGGCGACACCGGGGCGCCTGAACAGGCAACTGACGATCGGTATCTGCTGGATGCGGCGGAGAGCGCACGGATCTTTCGCGACCGGATCGTGCCGGACCTGCTGACCGGTGCCACGCAAGCGCAGCCGATCGTGGTGTTCATCGGCGGTCAGCCGGGTGATGGCAAGGCCACTGTCACCGCTCTGGCCAGGGCGGTACTGGCCGAGCGCGGTCGTCCGATCGTTGTCAGCGCGACCGCCTACGAGCCCTACCATCCACGCTTCTACGAGCCGATTACGGACGTTCCGCCGGCAGCCGGCAGATATGTCGCGGCCGACGGCCGTCGCTGGTACGAGCAGGCCGTGGAGTGGGCGATGCGGCAGCGTCACGACGTGATCGTCGAGATCGATCTGTCCGCGCCGGAGGAGTTCGCGGACTGTGCCCGTGCGTTCAAGAACGCCGGATTCCAGGTCGAGGTCGCGCTCCTTGCTGTTCACGAGGCCCTCAGCCGGTTGGGCGTACTTGAACGCCATCTGCGTGCGTTGGAGAACTTCGGGTTCGGGCGGCTGACGACGCAGGGCGCGCACGATGCCGGTTACGTGGGAGTCCTGCGGGCCGCGGACCTGATCGACGCGGGAGACTGGGGCGACAGGATCGCCGTACTGCGGCCCGACGCCGGCATGATCTACGGCAACCAGCGCACGAGCGACTCTGCATGGCAAGAACCCGCGCGTACCGCGGAGGCGATCAGCCGGGAGCGGGACCGCCCGTGGACCGTGGTGGAATCGCGGAACTTCCTGGAGACCGCCTCGGAGCTCGGCCGGTTCGGGCTCTCGGCGCCGGTGCAGTGGATCCGGGACGAGTCGCTCGAGGACGCCAAGACTGTGACAGCGATTGCCGGGCCACGTTTGCACCCTGACGCCGTGACGATGCATGTCGCCACGGCAGGCACCAGACACTGATCCGCACTGTCGCGGCTGCTGACGGCAAGGCCTGTTCGATCCTCGTTTCAGCGGTTTACAACGATGGTAAAGAGACGGTACAACCGAGGTGAGACCGGTCCGCCCCCCAGGTTTCCCGAGGTGTGTCATGAGATTTGTGCGTGCCGCCGTATCCGTTGTCCTGCTGCTCGGTGTGGTGACGCCGACCGCATCGGCCGCCGAGTTCCAGGAGAAAGCTGTGACGTCGCAGACGTTCCGGAATCCGGTGAACCCGTCGGCCGATCCGTCGATGATGTTCTACAACGGCAAGTACTACGTCGCGACCACCCGCGGCGACCGGATCGGGATCTGGTCGTCGGCCAGTCTGGCGACGCTGCTGGTGCAACCCGAGCAGGTCGTCTGGCGTGACTCCGACACCTCGCGCAACACGCAGATGTGGGCGCCGGCGTTCCGCCACGTCGGCGGCCGTTGGTACATCTACTACACGGCTTCGGACGGCGTCGACGCCAACCACCGGATGTACGTTCTCGAGTCGGCCGGCGACGACCCGCTCGGGCCGTACAGCTTCAAGGCGAAGATCGCGGACTTCGGCGAGTACGCGATCGACGGCGAACCGTTCACGATCAACGGGCAGCAGTACTTCGTCTGGACCGGCCCGGGCCGCGGTCAGGGCGGGCCGGCACAGCTGTACATCGTCCGGATGAGCAACCCGTGGACGTCCGTCGGCGACCGGGTCGCGATCCCGGCCGACGGCGGGTGCAGCGAAGTACGCGAAGGGCCGACCCCGTTGTACGGCGCGACGCGGACGTTCCTGACGTACTCGACGTGTGACACCGGGAAGCCGGACTACCAGCTGTGGATGAAGAGCATCGCGAACGGCGCCGACCCGATGGTCGCGTCGAACTGGGTGCAGCACGCCGGGCCGATCTTCTCCCGCAACGACGACACCGGTGTGTGGGGTCCCGGGCACCACTCGTTCTTCAAGTCGCCCGACGGCACCGAGGACTGGATCGCGTACCACGGGAAGAACACCAGCGTGTATACGTATTCCTTCCGCACCACGCGGGTCCAGAAGATCACCTGGAACGCGGACGGTACGCCGAACCTCGGCCGCCCACTCGCCGCCGGCGCGACGCAGGACCTGCCGTCCGGCGACCCGGGTTCGTCCAACTACTGGATCAATGACACCGACGCTGCCGTCGCGTACACCGGTGCGTGGAGCTCAGGATCCGGCTGCGGCAACCAGTGCTTCTGGGGCAACGACCACTGGAGCTGGGAACCGAACGCGACCGCCACGATCAGCTTCACCGGCACCCGCGTCGCGCTCCTCAGCGTCGCCGACACCGGAAACGGCATCGCCGCCATCTCGATCGACGGCGGTCCCGAACAACGCGTCGACTACTACAGCTCGATCCGCGTCGGCGAACAACTCATGTACATCAGCCCGTCCTTGCCGTCCGGCCCGCACACCGTCCGGGTACGCGTGACCGGCGACAAGAACCCAGCCTCGACCAGCGCGGTCATCAGCCTCGACCGCATCGAGGTGTACTGACCGACCCACTTCAGACCTGGATCAGCTCGGTTCCACGAGCCGAATGCATAGTCACATGACTTATATCCAGTCGTTGTTGTGGAGAGGAAAGTAATGCGTCGAATTCGCGCCCTGATCGCCGGTGGCACCGTGGCGATCGTGGGGCTGGTGTCGCTGGTCATGATTCCAGCGGCGCAGGGGGCCGGCAGCGCGCGGGTGTCGGTGAGCTTGGCAGCACCGGCATCAGCCGCATACGGGTCGACGATCAAGCTGACGGGACGCGTGACGCGGTACCACACCACGACTGGTGTTCGCAGCGCCAGCGTTGTTCTGCAGCGGTCGGTACATGCGAAGAACCATTACGGGAATCTCGCCAGCACGCGCACGTCATCAGCCGGATCGTTCGCGTTCTCGGTCAAGCAGGTTGCGGCCTACGACTACCGGATCTACTTCCCGGGCAACTCGACGTACGCGCGCGCCTACAGCCCGGTCCGGTATCCCGTCACCAATCGGGCACAGACGATCGACTCGATCGCCACCACCAACGCAGACCTCGGCGAGTTGACGGTGACGGGTCACGCCACGCCCGCGCCCGCAAACGGCGCAATCGTTGCCCTGCAGCAGTATCTGCCTAGCTACCGGGTGTGGGCGACCATCGCTTCCGGCAAGACCAGCGCCGGCAAGGTAGCGATCAAGGTCAACCGACCGGGTTCGGTTGCGGCGTACCGGCTCATGATCGGAAGCGTGTCCACGTACGGTCCGGGTATTTCGCCCGCCAAGTCGTTCGCGCACTACGTCTGGCGCAATGCATTCGCTGGCGGCATCGACCACGCTGCGTACAGTGTCGAGGCCCGGCTGCAGAGCATCGGCATCCTGGAGGACCAGCCTGGCCAGAACTCGGTGCACTCCTATGTGGCTGGTTCATCCGGGACGTGGGCTGAGGTCGGTCCGAAGATCACGGGGTGCAGGGAGGCACGACAGTTCACCCGGAACTTCGCGGCGACGGGGTTGGTCCCGCCGCGGGTCGGGCTGCTCACATCCAACTCGACAGGCGAAATCAAGACTCTGCCATCGGACACCACCGAGGTCAGCTCGAGCATCGACCTCACCGGCTCGTCCTTCCTCAATCACATCACATACCTCCAGGACAACACGGCCAGCAGCTCCGCCAACATCCTGATCCGGATGCAGCTGCGCTGCGCCAACTGACTCCCGCGAGCCCCACGTTCTACTCCGGCGTGGGGCTCACGCGTGTCAGCCCTTCAGACCCGAGGCGAAGCCGCGGATCACGTAGCGCTGGAGGACGAGGAACAGCAGGAGGATCGGCAGTGCGGCGAGGATCAGGCCGGCGGCCACGAGTCCGTAGTTCGACGTGTATTGGTTGACGAAGGCAAATACTCGGACGGGTACGGTTTCGTGGCCGGAGCCGCCCAGGTACAGCAGCGGGGTGAAGAAGTCGTTCCAGATCTGTACGGCGTTGAGGATCAGCACCGTACCGGTGATCGGCCGGAGCAGCGGGAAGATGATGTGCGCGAACGCCTGCAGGTGCGAGGCGCCGTCGATCAACGCCGCGTTCGTGTAGTCGGCCGGCAGTGAGCGGATGAAGCCGGTGTAGAGGAAGACCGTGAACGGTAACTGGATCCCCGTGTAGAAGAGGATCATGCCTTGGTACGTCCCGAGCAGGCCGAGGTGGTCGACGAGCTGGTACAGCGGGATCATCCCGAGCTGGAACGGCAGGATGATGCCGACCAGGAACAGGATGTAGAGGCTGTAGCTCAGGCGGGTCACCGTACGGGCAAGGAAGTACGCCGCCAGCGCGCCGAGCGCGATCAGCAGCAGCACGCTCACGACGGTGATCAACGTACCGTTCAGCAAGGCCGATCCGAGCCCCGCCTCACGCCAGGCCTCACCGAAACTGCCGACGCTCGGCGGCGACGGCAGCGCCAACGGCTTGTTCGCGATCTGCTGCGGATCCTTGAACGCCAGCGTCACCAGTACGTACACCGGGAACAGGAAGCCGATCGCGACCGCGATCATCACGACCTCGAGCAGGAACGTGCGCGGACGGTATTTCATGCCGTCGTCTCCCTCGACCTCAGGTACCCGATCTGGATGAACGACACCGCCGCGACGAAGATCGCCAGCACGAGCGCGACCGCCGTACTGTAGCCGAACTTCCCGTACACGAAGGCCTGCTTGTACAGCACGGTCGACAACGTGTCCGTCGCGTACCCGGGCCCGCCGTTCGTCATCGCGATGATCTGGGTGAACAGCGTCAGCCCGCCGACCGTCGACAGCATCACGTTGATCGTGACGGCCGGCGCGAGCAGCGGCCAGGTGATGTGCCGGAACCGGGCGACCGTACCCGCGCCGTCAACCATCGCGGACTCGTGCAACTCGGCCGGTACGCCTTCGAGGCCGGCCAGGAAGATCACCATCGAGTACCCGGCGCACTGCCAGATCACCGTGAACGCGACGGACCACAACGCGATCGACGGATTCCCCAACCAGTCCTGCCGCAACGACCCGAGCCCGAGCGCACCGAGCGCGGCGTTCAACCCCGCGTCCGGCGCCGGGTTGTACACGAACTTCCACAGGAACGCGACCATGACGGGACTGACCACGACCGGCGCGAAGAACACCAGCCGCAACAACATCCGGCTCTTGATCCGCGTATGCACGCCGAGCGCGAGCAGCAAGCCGATCCCGTTCTGAACAACGACAATCGCAACCGTCAGCAACAAGGTGTTGCGCAAGGCCCCCAACGCCTGATCGTCCTGGAACAACGCCTTGAAGTTGGCCACCCCAACGAACGACTTGGCGTTCCCCACCCCCGACCAGTCGGTGAACGCCGATCCCGCACCCGCGATACTCGGATACAGCACCACCAACGCGTAAACCACCACCGCCGGCACCGCAAACCACCACGGCGGCACGATCCCTCCGCGCCGCCGGGTTCGCCTGGCCGCTACCCGCACATCCACCGCTGAAACCGTCATGCGCCCTTCTTGTATGCGTCGTCCATCTTCTTGAGGGCGTCCTGGACAGTGGTTTTGCCACCGAGGAGTTGCTGGACGACAGCGAAGTGGGTGGGTTGTACTTCGGCGTTCGGCCAGCGTTGGTCCATGAACGGGACGGCTTTGTTCGCCTTCAGGAGTGGGAGGAAGGAGGTCAGGGCGGGGTCGACCTTCGCGTCGCCGTAAAGGGGAACGCAGGAGACTGCCTCGGCCCAGGTGTTCAGGTTCTCCTGCTGGCCGCAGTAGTCGAGGAACGACTTGGCCTGGTCGGCCTTCTTCGACTTCGCGCTGACCGCGATGCCGACGACGACACCCGCCGGGATCCAGTTGTCGGCGGCAACATCCGTGGCCGGGAACGGGAACATCGACAGGTCGTCCGGGGCGGTCGCCGCGGCCCGGAACGCAGACAGTACGGCGGACACCTGCACGGCCATGCCCGCCTTGCCGGTCGCCACCATCGAGGTCGCCTGCTCGTACGTCGTACCGTTCGGGTTGTCGTTGAAGAAACCCTTCTTCTGCAGCTCGAGGTACTTGTTCATCGCGTCGACCCAGCCGGAGTCCGCGAACGACGCCTGGCCCGCGGCCATCTTGTCGTCGAAGTCCGGCGTCTTCGAGTAGACCGTGCCCGGGACCAGCGCGTACGGGATCAGCTGGGTGATCCACGGCGTCTGCGCGCCGAGGGCGATCGGCGTGATGCCCTTCTTCTTCAGCTTGTCGCAGACCTCGAGCAGCTCGGACCAGGTGGTCGGCGGCTGCACGCCGGCGGTCGCGAACGCCTTCTTGTTGTAGATCGCGCCGAGCATGCTGGAGCCGGGCGAGAAGATGTACGTCTTGCCGTCGTTCTGGAACGCGCCCTTGAACCCAGCCGGAACCTGCTGCGTCCACGACTGGCCGCTCAGGTCGGTGAGCAGTCCGGCCTTGCTGAGCTGGACCATCGACATCGCGCTGCCGTTGCCCGGGTAAACCACGTGCACGTCGGGCGCGTTGCCGCCGCCGAGCTGGGTACGGAGCGCGGTCTGCACCTGGTCGGCCGGGGCGAACGACAGGTTGAAGTCGAAACCGGAGTGCGAACTCTTGTACGAGTCCAGCACCTTGCGCAGGCCGGCCTCCTGGTCGCCGACGCCGATCACCTTCAAGGTGCCTCCGGCCGACGACGAGCCGCTGCCGCTACCACCGCCGCAGGCCGCGAGGGTGCCGGCCGCGGCGGCGCTGAGGGTCGCACCGCCGGCCAACTGCAGCAGCCGCCTTCGGCTTAGGGACCGATCGAGTGCCATGGGATCCTCCAGAGATACCGGCCGAGAATGTGAAGTAACCGCAAGATCGTGTTACTTTTGTCACGCGGGACGCTACGGTCGGCCCGAGAGGGTGTCAAGACCCTGTTGAAAGGATTCAGTCGATCACGGTCTGAAAAGCCGTCCGCGAGGGTTTTGGCCCGGTGACTGGGTCGCCTGAGAGGATGGGCCACGTGTCCGTGACCGCCTCCCCGCTTCCGGCCCGTACGACGTCCGTCGCGCCGGGGCCGTCGACGACCTGTGGACCGGTGCGGGTGTGAGACGAGTTCTCCTGGTCGGCCTGCTCTTGCTGGCCTTGGCCCTCGGCGTCGGCGGCGGCTACTACGCGGGCGACTACCTGGACGGCCCGGATCCGAGCACCTCCGGCGCCGCCGACCCGCTGGGCGAGGTCTCCCCGTCCCCCACACCGTCCCAGACCCCCACGGAGCCCCCGCTCCCGGTCAAAACCCCGGTCCCGAGCAACCTCGACCCCCTCCAGCCCGGCATGAACTACACGAACCGCACCTTCACCGTCCACCCCGAACCCGACCAGGCCGTCCAGCTCTCCCTCCAGATCCCGGACGGCTGGAAGCTGACCCGGGACGACAGGTACCCCGGCGAGGTCAAGTTCCTCGACAAGCTGAAGCAACGCGCGGTGCGGGTCCAGTCCGTCGATCCGGCCCAGCAGAAGACCCCGGCCGAGGCGATGGCACAGCTCGTCGTCAACCTGAAGACGAGCCAGCCACCGCAGAACAACGTCCAGATCGTCGCCCAGACGCCCGAGACGATCACCGGCGACGACGGCGTGCCCCGGTCGGCCGCCACGCTGACCTACACCTACGTCCCCAGCGACGTTCTGCGCTACGTGTTCGTCCGCTTCATCGCGACCAACGGCCAACTCGCCAACATCTCCATGAGCGTCAGCGGCATCCCCGCCGACGCCCCCGCCCTCACTGAGATCCTCAAGAACGCCTCCAGCTCGGTGACCGAGACCGGCTAGCCCGCTCCAGCGGTAGGCTGACGCGCCGCCCACAGACCTGGAGACACCACCATGTGATCGAGCGGCGCTCGCAGCCGTGTCGGAGTGGCGGGCGAGCCTCGGTTTTCACGGAATTGTTACACCGCGGCTGCAACCTGAGGGACGGCTGAGGTGTCTTCTGTTAGGTAGACCTGGAGAGGTGGGGAATGGCGAGGACTGTCACCAGGCGCGCGATCCTGGGCGCAGGCCTGCTGACCCTGGCCGGCGTGGGCGGTGCCGGTGGATACGGCGCGGGCCTGTTCCTGACCGCCGAACCCAGTCTGGCGGGTACAGCGGTCCCCTTGCCGACGGGCGCCTCATCGACCCCGTCGACGACTCCTAGCAGTCCGCCACAACCGAAGAAGATCGTGCCGGACAACTCGAAGGCGCTGAACGCCGACGAGGTCGAGTACAAGACCCGTGAGTTCGAGGTCACGGCCGTTCTGCGCTCGACCGTCCATGTGCGGGTGCCGAGCACCTGGAGCTTCACGCAGCCGGATCCGCCGAAGATCGGCCGGTACACCGACCCTACCGGGAAGCGCTGGATCCGGATCGAGGCAGGGTTCACGATCCGGAGGCCGCCCGCGGAGTCGATGGCCGAGAAGCTCAAGAACCTCTCCTCGGTGCCACCCGCGCAGCTGCTGTCGATCAAGTCCCAGGACGTCGACCCGGACACCAAGGAAGCGACGCTGGTCTACACGTACGTGCCGGACAACGCGATCCGGTACGTGATCACGCGCTGGGTGGCGAACGGCGACGGCCTGTGCACATTCGAGATCTCCGTGACGGGCTTGCCGCAGGACCGCACCGCGCTGGAGGACATCCTGCAGCACGCTGCTGAGTCCGCAGTTCGCGACGACTCTTCCATCTAACTCCCGAGGTACGCCGACAGCTCTTCGCGGCCCCTGTCCGAGAGGTAGACGGCTCGGTGCGTTGGGCGGCGGTGGAGCCATTGGCGGGTTAGTAGGGATTTGGTGATTGCTGCGCCTAGTTGGCCTGCCAGGTGGTGGCGTTGTTCGCTCCAGTCGACGCAGAAGCGTAGGAGCGGGCGGCGGGTTGGCTGGGCTCCCAGGTCTACTCCTAGGGTGGCGAAAACGCTTGTGGCGTTGGGGCCTAGGGCGTACGGGCCGTCTGGGAGCTGCTGGGCCAGGGGGTCTTCGGGGCGGCGTTCGGTCCCCTCACGACCGTCTGTGCGGGTCAGGGCACCCTGGCGTACCAGGCCTTCCAGTAGAGCTACGCCTAGGCGTCCAGCTAGGTGGTCGTAGCAGGTACGGGCTTCTCGGAGGGCTGCGGCGCGGGTGCTTTGGCGGAGGGACTTTATCGGCTCGGGCTTCGCCAAGCGGGCCAGGGCTTCTACGGCCGCGGCCACCTCGGGTCCTGCGAGTCCGTAGTACCTGTGGCGTCCTGAGCGCTCAACGGTGACCAGTCCGCCGTCCAGCAGCTTGTGGAGATGTGCGCTGACGGTCTGCGGTGACACGCCCGCTTCTGAGGCCAGCAGCGAAGCAGGCAGGGATCTGCCGTCGGCCAGTGCCATCAGGACCTTCGCCCGGGCCGGCTCAGCCATGAGTGCTGCTACGCGTGCTACGTCCGCGTCTCCGTCCATACCTCCATGCTTGCACCAGCACACTTCCATGGAGGCCGAAGTGTTGCGATGGGAACTTGGAGGACATGCTCCTTGCACTGCTCTGCGTCGGCATCTTCCTGATCCAGCTGGACGTCACTGTCGTCAACGTCGCACTACCGACGATCCGGGGCGACCTCACGACCACCCTGGCGGGACAGCAATGGGTAGTAGCGGCGTACATGATCGCTCTGGCCGTACTCCTACTCCCCTCAGGCGCCTTGGGCGACCGCGTCGGCCACAGACGCGTACTGATCACAGGGCTCGCGGTGTTCGGCGGTGCCTCTCTCGCATGCGGTACGGCACCCACGATCGAGCTACTCGTTGCTGCGCGAGCAGTACAAGGCATCGGCGCCGCGCTACTTCTGCCAGGCACCCTGGCCGTCATCACCGACCTGTACGTCGACAGCGCCGCAAGAGCACGCGCTGTGGGTATCTGGTCAGGTGCCGGCGCGCTGGCGTTGCCGTCTGGTCCACTGCTCGGCGGCGCTCTCGTAGCAGGCCTCGGCTGGCGGGCCGTGTTCCTCATCAATCTGCCGATCATCGCCGTAGGACTCCCCCTCGCCTGGCGGCTCGTCCCGCGACAGCAGGTCAATCAAGAACGTTCTCACACAAGACTGCGGATCGGCCGGGATTTCGTCGGCGCCAACGTGATTGCAGGACTGATGAACTTCGTCGGCCTCGGCACTGTCCTCGTACTGACGCTCTACTTGCAGGAACACCTTTCCCAGAAGGCGTTCCGGGCCGGCTTGGAGCTCATCCCGCTCTTCCTCCCGTTAGCCGTACTAGGACCTGTCTCCGGCCGGATCACCGCCCGCTACGGTCCCCGCCTCCCGATGTCGATCGGGCTCACGCTCGGCGTCGCCGGCTCGCTGTTCCTCCTACACGTCAACGACCACAGCGGCTACGCAGCCGTCGTACCAGTTCAGCTGGGCTTGGGAATCGGCATGGGCTTCCTCACAGCCGCCGTGGTGCACGCAGCGATCGCTGCACTGCCAAGAGAACGCGCAGGCTTCGCCAGCGGCGTCAACAACACCAGCCGTCAGGCGGTGGGGGCCTTGGGCATCGGTGTGTACGGCGCTGTGGTCGGCCACTCGCACAGCTTCGTCAGCGGGCTGCACGCACTGGCCTGGTTGGGAGGTGGTCTGTGGGCCGTTGCCCTCGGCATCACCTGGCTGACCGTGCGGGGACCTCAGTCGACCGGCCAGATGGTGCGGAAGATGGTGGAGCGGAGGCGGTAGAACCTGCGGCGTACGGACTGGATCAGCGCCGGCGAAGGCCGCAGCCGTTCGGACGGGAGACGCATTGGGGACTTCCTAGGGGGTGTATTGCACCGTGTCAGCGATCTCGGTGGCACGGACCGGGTCGGAACCCGGGACGACCACCTGCACCAGAAGCGAGCCGCCGTCCCCGTGATCGACGACTCGTTGGAGCAGCACGATATCCGCACCGAAGCAGCCACTGGAAACCCGGTCCGTGACCGTCTGTTCACCAACCGCATGCGGACGTGGTCCGCCGGGGTTTGCGCACTGGTTGCTGTCCGGCAGCGCCAGCTTGGTGCTGGAGACACCGATGAACACCCCTGGTGTCTTGCCCGACCAGTCCGCGTCCTCGCTCACCCGGAAGGCTGGAGCGCTGGCCTTCGTGCCCGGCACGGTCCAGTTCGACGTGGCCCGGGAGTGCGCCCAGGCCTCGGGCAGCTCGAGCTGGAACCCGTTCTGGGCGACCGGGACCAGCTTGTGGCCGGCCAGGTACCAGTGGCCGCCGTACCCGACGCCTCCACCGACGACCAGCGCCAGCAGCGCAGCAACCACCCAGCGGCCGGTCCGCCGCTTCTTCTTCGCCGTGGTCGCAGGAGCAGGCTCCGCAACCGGCTCAGGCTCGGCAGGAGCCGGGAGGACGTCGACGGTTTCCGACGGCGGCTCTTCCTCCGCCTTCACGATCGTCGGCTGGTTCTCGTCGCTCAGCGCGGTCTTCTCGCCGTCGGGCTCCGGGTCCGAGTCGTCGGAAACGACCTCGATCGTCTCGCGGAGCGGGAAGTCGCGGGTGTTCTCGTCGAGCGCACCGACCAGCTGCTTGGTGAACGACTGCACGTCCGGCCAGCGCTTCTCCCGGTCCGGGTCGAGCGCGCGGACGATCGCCGCGTCCACCTGCTCGGGCAGCTCGAACCCGAGCGAACTCGGCGGCGGCGCCACCTGGACCCGGCTGGCCGCGCCGAGACCGTCGACCTGGTGCGGCGAGCGCCCGGTGATGGCGGCGTACGCGACGGCGCCCAGTGAGTACTGGTCGGCGCGCTGGTCGAGGCGTTCACCCAGTGCCTGCTCCGGAGCGACGTACGACGGGGTGCCGCCGGGCATGGTGATCCGCGACACCTCGTCGAGCGACTTGCCCAGGCCGAGGTCGGACAGCACCGCCCGCTCGCCGTCGTCGGTGCTGCGGAACAGGACGTTCGCGGGCTTCACGTCGCGGTGCAGCAGCCCGCGCCGGTGCAGGGCCTGCAGGCCGCGGCCGACCTGGACGACCACGTCGACGGCGTCGGCCAGCTCCAGCGGCTTCTGCTTCAGGCGGTCCGCCAGCGTGCCGCGGTCGGCGTACGTGAGCACCAGGAACGGGCGGCCGTCCTCGAGTTCGCCGACGTCGTGGACCTGGACGACGTGCTCGGACTCGACCCGGCGCAGGAACCGGCCCTCCTCCAGGAATCGTTTCCGGACCGACTCGTCGTGGCCCCAGTTGTCGGCCAGCACCTTGATCGCCACGTCGGCGTCGAGCTGCTCGTCATGAGCCAGCCAGACCGTCGCGAAACCGCCTGAGCCCAGGCGTCGGCGCACGACGTACCGACCGAGTCTGGTTGGGACCCCCATACAAGGCATTATGGAGTATTGGAGTGTCCTTACCGGTCCCGATCCAGGGGCCGATCGAGAGCAAAGGCGCAGATGAGCGAGAGCACCAGCCCGACCGACGACCTCGCCACCCTCGCGGAGGCGGCGCAGGCGGGCGACAAGAACGCGATGGACGACCTGCTCCGGCAGGTGTATCCGCGCGTCCTGCGGATCTGCCGGAGCGTCCTGCCGTACTCCGCCGACGCGGAGGACGCGGCGCAGGAGGCCCTGCTGAACATCGCGACCAAGATCAACACCTACTCCGGTCGCAGCAGCTTCTCGACCTGGGTGCATTCCGTTGCGGCCAACTCCGCCCGCTCGACGTACCGCAAGCTGAAGCGCTCCGCCCAGGCCGCGCACAACCCGGAGCAGATGGAGAAGCCCGACCCGCGCACCACCAGCGTGATCGCCGGCACCCGCCTGGACCTCCTGGAGGCGCTGGAGACCCTCGAGCGGGACCGTCCGCAGATGGTCACCCCGCTGGTCCTGCGGGACGTGTACGGGCTGTCGTACGAGGAGATCGCCGCCGAGGTCGGCGCCCCGCTCGGCACGGTCAAGTCCCGCATCCACGACGCCCGCGAGGTCGTCCGCCCACTGCTCCGCCCGAAGGACTGAACCTGACGCGGGCATACTCTCCGAGTTATGTCCGCCCGGGGGTTGCTGCACAACGGTGATTACCTGAAGTTGCTGACCGGCCAAACGGTCAGCTCGCTGGGCTCCGCGATGAGCTCGTTCGTCTTCACCCTCCTCGGCCTGGCCATCACCGGTTCGCCGGTGCAGGCCGGCCTTGTCGGTACGGCGTCCTCACTCGGCACGATCCTCGTCGCACTGCCTGGCGGCGCACTGGCCGACCGTTGGAGCAGGCGCCGGATCCTGGTCGGCTACACGTTCCTCGGGGCCTTCCTGTTCGGCTCGGTCGCCGTCGCCGCCTGGCTCGGCCACCTGACGCTCCCGCACCTGCTGCTGGTCGGCCTGCTCAACGGCGCCGGGTACGCCCTGTTCACGCCCGCCGAGACCGGGGCGCTCCGGGAGATCGTCGCCCCCGAGGACATCAGTACGGCCCTCGCCGCGTCCCACGGCCGGCAGAACCTGGCCGGTCTCGCGGGCGCACCGCTCGGCGGTCTGCTCTTCTCGATCGGCCGGGCGATCCCGATCGCGGCCGACGCGGTTTCGTACCTGGTGATGGCGGTCATGCTGACGACGATCCGGCACCCGCTGCCGGCCCCGGAGCCCGACGGCGGCACGCACGAGCCGATCCTGAAGGCGATCCGCTCGGGCCTCGCCTGGCTGGTCCGCCAGCGCGATCTGCGGACCATCGCCGTCGCGGCCACCCTGCTCAACTTCGCCGCGAACGGGACCATCCTCGTACTGATCCTCAGCATGCAGCAGCGCGGTGTACGGCCGTCCGTGATCGGGTTGCTGGAGACCGGGATGGGCATCGGCGGTCTGGCCGGCGCGTTCGCGGCGCCTCGGCTGCTGGCTCGCTACAGCACGGGCAAGATCACCATCCTCGGCGCTTGGGTCGTCACCGTGACGTTCGCGGCGACGGCTCTGAGTACGCTCCCTGCCGTACTGATCGCGCTGCCCGCGGTCGCCGTCTTCCTGCTGCCCGCGCTGAACTCCGGGCTGTTCGGCTACCAGATGCTGATCACGCCGAACCACCTCCAGGGCCGGGCGCAGAGCGCGTTCATGTTCATGTCCAACACCGCCGCCCCGCTGGCGCCGTTCCTCGGCGGTGTCTTCCTGGCGACGCTCGGTGCCCGGACCGCGCTCCTCGTGTTCGGCGCGCTGCTCGGCGTCGGCGCGGTACTGCTCACCGCGAGCAGGCCGATCCGGACGATCCCGTTGCTCTCCGAGGTCGAAGCGGCGTGAAAGTGGGTCTCCCGTTCCGGGCGGTCCTGTGCTCAGATGGTGGGCATGAAGAAGCTCATCAACGACCCTGGTGATGTTGTGAGTGAGGCGCTGCGGGGGATGGCAGCAGCGCATCCGGACCGGCTCCGGGTGGACCTGGAGAACCGGATCGTCTACCGCAAGGACGCACCGAGACCCGGGAAGGTCGGGCTGATCTCCGGCGGCGGCTCCGGGCACGAGCCGATGCACGGCGGGTTCGTCGGCGCCGGGATGCTGGACGCGGCCTGCGCGGGCGAGGTGTTCACCTCCCCGGTGCCGGACCAGATGATGGCCGCGACGAAGGCCGTCGACGCCGGAGCCGGCGTACTGCACATCGTCAAGAACTACACCGGCGACGTGATGAACTTCGAGATGGCCGCCGAACTGGCCGCGGCCGACGCCGGTACCGAGGTGTTGTCGGTGGTGACGAACGACGACGTCGCCGTCCAGGACAGCCTGTACACGGCCGGCCGCCGCGGCGTCGGCGTGACCGTACTGCTGGAGAAGATCGTCGGCGCCGCCGCCGAGGAGGGCCGCTCGCTGCAGGAGGTCGCGGACCTGGCCAAGCGCGTCAACGACAACGGCCGCAGCATGGGGATGGCGCTCACGTCGTGTACGGTCCCGGCCGCGGGCAAGCCGACGTTCGAGCTCGCCGAGAACGAGATGGAGGTCGGCATCGGCATCCACGGCGAGCCCGGCCGGCAACGGTTGCCGCTGGCCCCGGCCCGCGAGATCGCCGAGCTGCTGGTCGACCCGGTGGTGTCCGATCTCCCTTATCGGCAAGGCGATTCGGTGATCGCGTTCGTCAACGGCATGGGTGGTACGCCGCTGATCGAGCTGTACCTGATGTACAACGAGGTCGCGCAGCTCCTCGACCGCGCCGGCATCACGGTCGCCCGCTCGCTGGTCGGCAACTACATCACCTCGTTGGAGATGGCCGGCTGCTCGGTCACGCTCCTGAAGGTGGACGACGAACTGGTACGTCTCTGGGACGCCCCGGTGAACACCCCCGGCCTACGGTGGGGTGCATGAGCGTCGAGAACTTCGTCAACTGGTTACGGGACGTCGCTGCTTCGCTGCACGAGAACGCGGCGTACCTGACCGAGCTGGACTCCTCGATCGGGGACGCGGATCACGGCGCGAACATGGACCGTGGGTTCCAGGCCGTGGTCGCGGTGCTGGACGAGACGTCGTTCGACAGCGCCGACGAGCTGCTGAAGAAGGCCGGGATGACGCTGGTCAGCAAGGTCGGCGGGGCGAGCGGGCCGCTGTACGGGACGTTCTTCCTGCGGTTCGGGACCGCGCTGGCCGGCGCCGACCTGACGCCGGAGACGATCGGCAAAGGGCTGCACGCCGGTGTCGAGGGCATCCTGGCCCGCGGCAAGGCCGAACTCGAGGACAAGACGATGTACGACGCGTGGGCTCCGGCGCTGACGGCGTACGACGCGGCGGTCGCGGACGGGGCGGACCTCGGTACGGCCCTGACCGCCGCGGCGGAGGCGGCCGCCAAGGGACGGGACGCGACCACGCCGCTGGTCGCCCGGAAGGGGCGGGCGAGCTACCTGGGTGAGCGGAGCGCCGGTCACCAGGATCCCGGCGCAACCAGTACGACGCTGATCTTGGAGTCCGCGGCCCGAACGCTCGCATGATCGGGATCGTGGTGGTGTCGCACAGCCGGGCGCTGGCTGATGCGGCGGTCGGACTTGCCGCGGAGATGGTTGCCGAGGACAAGCGCCCGGTGATCGCCGTTGCCGCCGGGCTGGACGCGACGACGTTCGGCACCGATGCAGTGGCGGTGTCGGAGGCGCTCGGGGTCGCGGACAGTGCGGACGGGGTGCTGGTGCTGCTGGATCTCGGGTCGGCGGTCCTGAGCGCTGAGCTGGCGCTGGAGTTCGTGGACCCCGAGGTCGCGGCGCGGGTGCGGTTGACGAGCGCGCCGCTCGTCGAGGGGTTGGTCGCGGCTGTCGTTACCGCGTCGACCGGCGCTTCGTTGGATGCCGTTGCGGCTGAGGCTGCGCGGGGCTTGGTGGGTAAGCAGGACCACCTGGGTGATGCGGACGTTGCCACTGCGGGCCCGGTGGTTGCGGGAGATCGCAGTGTCGAGGTGGTGGTTGAGAACGAGCACGGGCTGCATGCTCGGCCGGCGGCGCGATTGGTTGGCCTGGTCAACGGTTTCGACGCTGTGGTGACGTTGACCGATCTGGACACGGGCAAGGGTCCCGTCGATGCGGGCAGTTTGAGCATGGTCGCGACGCTCAACGCCCAGCAGGGCCATCGATTGCTGGTCGGAGCCAGCGGTCCGCAGGCAGGTGAGGTCCTCGCGGCGGTCGAGGCGCTGGCCGATGACAACTTCGGCGATGCGGTTGTGGAGAAACCCGCCGTGGCGCTGGTCGGCGGTTCGGGGCTCGACGTCGCGATCGGCCCGGCGGTGCTGGCGGGCACGGAGGTCGACCTCGCCGGTTATGTTGCCGCCGACAACGAACAGGCTCGGCTGGACGACGCGACGGAGCACGCGGCCGCAGACCTCCGCGAGCTGCGCGACACCACCGGAGAACACGGCGCCATCTTCGAAGCCCACCTGGCCCTCCTCGCCGACCGCAAGCTGTTGGACGAGGTCCGCACAGCAGTCACCGACGGCACCTCAGCAGCTCTCGCCTGGAGGCAGGTATACGACGCCCTGGCCACCACCTTCGAGCACCTGGACGACCCGTACCAGCAAGAACGCGCACAGGACGTCCGCGCGGTGCGGGACCGCGTACTGCGGTTGCTGGCCGGCGTCACCGAGGAGGTACCTGCCAACGGCATCCTCGTCGTACCTGAGTTGGATGCGGCTACTGCGGCGACGGTTGATGCGACTGCGATTGCTGGGATCGCTGTTCGTGCGGCGGGCACGACGGGGCACGGGGTGATTGTGGCTCGGTCGCGGGGGATTCCTTTGATTGCTGGGATCGGGGACGTCGAGGTGCCGGCCGGGGTGACGGTGGCCTTCGACGCCCGGACCGCTTCGTTCGAGATCGCGCCGGACGAAGCGCGGGTACGCGCCACGATCGCGGAGCGGGCGGGCGAGCGGGAGCGGGCGGTCGCGGAAGCCTCGCAGCCTGCGGTCACCCGGGACGGCAAACACCTCGACGTACTGGTGAACGTCGGGGTCGTGCAGGACGCCGTCGAGGCACGCGGAGCGGACGGATCGGGGCTGGTACGGACCGAGGTGCTGTTCGGCGAACGGCGTACGGCGCCGACCGTGGACGAGCAGGTGGACGCGTTCCGGGCGATCGCGCGGGCGCTCGACGGCAAGCCGATCACGATCCGGACCTGGGACGTCGGCGGCGACAAGCCGCTGCCGTTCCTCCCGCAGGACAAGGAGCCGAACCCGTTCCTCGGCGAGCGCGGCATCCGGGTCTTCCGCCGCCGCCCGGAACTGCTTCGCGATCAGCTCGAGGCGATCCGCCGGACGGCGGCCGAAACCACTGTCCACGTGATGTTCCCGATGGTCACGACCGCCGAGGAGGTCGCCTGGGCGCTTGACCAACTCGGCCCACGGGACAACCTCGAAGTAGGCATCATGGTCGAGGTCCCAGCGGCCGCCCTACGCGTCGCGAGCCTCGCCAAGGACCTCGACTTCGTCAGCATCGGCACCAACGACCTCACGCAGTACACCACCGCCGCGGACCGCACCAACGCCGCAGTGGCTCCGCTGGCGGACGGCCTCGACCCCGCGGTACTCCAACTGATCAGTCACGTGGTCCACCACGCCGGAGTACGAGTAGCCGTCTGCGGTGACCTCGCCAGCGACCCCCAGGCCGCAGTACTCCTGGCAGCCCTCGGTGTAACCGAGCTGAGCGCCGTAGGCCCGCAAATCCCCTTGGTCAAGGCAGCACTGCGCCAGGCCGACCTAGGCCGGGTCGACACCGCCGCAGTGCTCGCGGCTAATGACGCAGCTCAGGTCCGCGGCTTGCTGTAGTAACGCAGCTCTACCAGGTTGAAGCCTGAGGTGCGCTCGGGCTTCGCGGGCAGGGTGTAGGACTCGCCTGGCTCCAGGTAGGTGACGTCCCGGTGCTCCAGGTCCAGGTCGACCACCAGAGCGGGGTAGGCGCCGGTGTGCCAGGTGTAGGACTCGCCGGCTTCAGGCGTGACGTGCTGGACGCGTACGTCGTCCTCGTCGACCACCAGCTTGGTGGGGATCTCGCCTGCCTGCTCGAAACCCGCTTCGGCAGGTACGCCCGACACCGCGAAGTACGGGTCGCCCGAGGCTTCCTCGCCCAGGTCCAGGACCTCGATGAGGCGGTTGAGGTAGAGGTTGTCGCCGTCGTTGGTGAGCATGTGGACCGGGGACACCGGGCGGTAGACCGAGCCGCCGACGGTTTCGCTCAGGTGACGAGCAGGGCTGCCGTCCAGCCAGTCCATGTGGCAGGGGGACGTCGACAGACACAGGACGACGTACGGGTTGTGGTGCAGATGCCAGGCCTGCGCCGTACCGGGCTGCAACTCCACCTCCCAGACGCGGACGCGCGAGTTCTTCAGCAGCACCCGGGTGCCGATCTCCCCGAGTACGACCTCCGTGCCGTCCGGAGCGGTGACAGTAGTCCCAGCAGTCATGCGTTCTCCTCGATCGGTCGTTCCATCGCGACGCCGGGGAGCAGGGTCCCGTCCGGCATCGGTAGCTGCGCGGCCTCCACCTCTGTGAAGCCGAATGCCTTGTAGAGCGGTACGCCGGGCAGCGTCGCCATCAGTGCGAGCCGAGTGAACCCTTCCGCGCGCGCAGCCTCCGTACACGCGTTCAGGATCGCCCTGCCAAGTCCGCGGCGGGTCCAGTCCGCCCGGACGAACATGGCGCGGATACGGGCAGGCTCGGTCGCCGGATCGAGCAGCCGGGTGTCAGCGCCCGCAGTACTCGCGTTGAACAGCTTGTTCCGCCGGCTCCACCCACCGCACGCGACAACCTCCCCACCCGCCTCCAGCACGTAGTAGGTGCCGTCCTCGATCAGAGCGGTGTCCAGCGTGGTGATGTGCTCAGCCGCACTGGCTGTCTGCACCGCGTCGTAGTACGCCGGGAACTGCGTCTCCACCGCAGCCCGAGCCAACGCAGCCACCGCAGGCCCATCCCCCACCACAGCCAACCGCAACACAGGCTCCACGCCCACAGGCTAGCTGGAGTCGCGGCTCCTGCTCATCCAAGACCAGGCGAAGTAGTCCCAGACACCACCGCCGACCAGAAAGAAGACCCCGAAGAGAACGGTGGCCACGTTGGCGTGGGAAGCCAGCATGGAGGCGCCCAGCAACAGGAACGGCACGGACACTGCGACCGCGCACTTGTAGACCCAGACGCGCCACCTGGGGGTCTCCCCCGGCACCTTGATCGGCTTGTCGAGCACCGGTGCCGGCAGGCCCTCGAAGACCTCCCGCAGCTGCCCGCGGTTCTTGGCGGCGTAGAGGAGGTTCGTACGGCGGTCCAGCTCGGGCTTGTCGATCCGGCCGAGGCTGAACTGTTCCGCCAAGGCGTCCGAGCACAGCGAACGGTCCGGGTCACTCAGCAGCAACCTGTCGCGGACCATGGACGGACGCGCCGGCGGCCGGCGCAACCTCGGCGGTTGCCGCGGCGGCTGCTGCGACTGCGACTGCGACTGCGACGGAGGATTGGGGCGCATGGCCTCCACGGCGATGCCCTTGAGCACGCCGCCGATCGCCTTGCCGATCGCGGCGGACGGAGACTCGATGATCTCCCCGACCACCTTCAGCCGCCCGGCGCCGTTCACGGTCAGCTCGTACTCCGCCGGCATGCCCTGCTGCGGCCGGCGCTTCACGAACGTCTCCTCGACCAGCTGGTCAAGCGCGGACTGCACGCTGTGATCGGTCGCGCTGGTACGGCGTACCAGCTCGGCCCGCGTCAGCGGTGCGTGTTGCAGTTGCTGCAGGAGCGTGCTCGAGCATCGCGTCGATCGCCACAGGTTCCCCCCTCGGCTCGTCCCCTGAGCAGTATCTCAGGAACAGGCGGTCACCGAGCCTCCACGGAAAGCTGCAGCAGGCCTCCTGAGTACGTTGGGCGTAGCACGGCCTCTACGCGGATGTGTTGCGTTCGTACGGGGGTGAAGGTGGTGGTGTTGAGCTTGTCGGTGTCCACGTCGTATGCGGTGGGGTTGTTGACCGGTCGCCAAGTCTCGCCGTCCAGCCAGAGCACGCGCCACGACTGGGGTACGCGGCACTGGCCGGAGCCGGTGTCGTCGAACCAGTACGCCGCGACGCCTGAGACCTCGCGCACCGAGCGCAGGTCGTACTCGATCCACTCGGTCGTGCCGCGCCGGTCCCACCACGTGAAGCGCGGGATTGACGTGTCTGCGGAGGATTCCGGCGTACGACCGGAGGCGGGCGCTTCGAGGGAGTCCCCGTAGTTCACGTGCGACGCGGTGATCCTGGTGCGGTAGGTCCACTCCTCCCCCGAAGCGGAGACCTGCGGGAACGACGTGACGCGCAGCCGGGCCGCGCCCATCGGGATGAGCGCCACGGTCTCCACTGGCTCCGCTGACTTCGCCGGGCTCTGCTGGAGCAGTCCAACGACATCCTCGACGTCTGTCTCCCACTGCGGGATCCGCTGCGCCTGTGTGGTGAGCGCCAGCGGCACACCGTCCGTCGTGAACGGGTTCTCGCCAGTCTCCCGTTGTACGAGCTCGAACGACGCGCCCGCGACCAGACCGTAGTTCCACGGCGATTCCGGGTACACCGACAGTTCGGGCGTACCGCCGATGCTTTCATAGCGCTCGTCGATCTTCAGCGAGTACGTCAGCGGACCACGGTCGACGGACACCGAGTCGTGGTTGGCGCTCCAGACGCGTGTGGTCGTACGCATCGGCAGAGTCAGCTCCACGCGATCACCTGAGTGCCAGGTACGCTCCACCTTCAGCCAGTCGCCCGCCACCGGCACCTGTTCGCCGTTGACCTTCACCGACACACCGTGCGCCCAGCCAGGACGCCTTAAATACAAGGGAAAATGCACTGGTCGCGCAGCCCGCACGGTGAACTCAAGACGGTCCGAGAACGGATAATCGGTGTCCTGCTCGACGGTAACCGTCTCACCGGTCCCCACAGTCGCGGTGACCTTGCTGGCCGCGTACATCGACGCAGCCAGTCCGTTGTCGGTAGTGGCGAGCCACAGCTCCTGCGCGTAGTACGGCCAGCCCATGCCGTAGTTGTGCGGACAACACCGGTACTGGTGCACGCCGTAGAGATAAGAACCCATCGGAAACGCGTTCTGGAACTGCCCGTGCTTCGGCTGATTGTCCAGCTGCACGCTGTTCGCACAGGTGATGTAGTGCATCACCTGCTGCTTCGGGTCGTAAGAAGCAGGCAACGAGTTGAACGCGAGCTCCTCGCACCTGTCCGTCCAAGCGACGTCACCGGTGAACCGCGTGAGCAGCTCGCAGCTGTGCATCAGCTCGACGATCCCGCACGTCTCGAACCCCTGCCGCGGATCACCGTACCCAGGCCGGGAGTTCTCGTCACCGGCGAACCCACCACCCGGGAACTGCCCGTACATCCCCATGATCGTCGCGTAGTTCCGGTACGTCGCATCGTGATGCTTGGAGTCTCCCGACAACAGCCAGTACTGCAACGGCTCTCGGAAGCCCTGCGCCAGGTTGACGTTGTGCCACGTAGGAATGCCGTCCACATAGTCCGCCGACCCGCTGTGCATCTTGGTCACCAGGTCGAGCAGCCACGAGTCACCGGTCCGGTTGTAGAGCCAGTACGCGCTGTCGATGTTGTCGCCCCAGCGGAACGCACCCCACGACCGGTTGAACACCTCCGCCGGTTGCGTGTTCTGGAACCGCAGGTACTTCGTCATGAACGGAATGACCCGCTCATCGCCCGAGTACTCGTACCAGGATCGGAACGCCGCCAGCAACGGCATCCCCGGCCAGAAGTCGGGCCCGTCCTCCAACGAGGTCCGCAACCGCTCCGGCCCGAACCACCCGTCGGCTGCCTGCGTCGCGAGGATGCCGTCCATCCACCGCTGCGTCCTGGTCAGTACGCCGGTGTCTCCCGTGACGTACCCGAGGTCACCGAAACCCCGGAGCCAGTACGGCAACTCCTCCCAGGCCCCCTGCGCCGGGTCGACCCAGCCGTTCGTCTCGTAGACCAGGAAGTCCGAGATCTCGTCGTACCGCCCGCACAGGCCGTTGACCTGCAGAGCGAGCTGCTGCGCCAGCCAGCCACGCGGCTCGATCGCGCCGGGTGGAAGCTTCTGGAACGGGACAGGTCGCAGTGGTGCGCGTTGCGGGACGTAGTGTCCACCACGGTCGGCGACAGACAGGAAAGTCAACGGCACTCCTTCGAAAGACACGGAAAGACGGCACACGTTTTCCGTCGTTGACAACGTAGGACTCGGCTAAGCTCTCCCGCAAGACCGAGAGGACACCAGATGCGGCCACCTACAGTGCGGATGGTGGATGTCGCCGCGCTCGCGGGCGTCTCCGCCGGCACCGCGTCCAAGGCGCTGAACAACACCGGCCAGCTCAGCCAGGAAACCCGCGACCGGGTCCTGCGGGCCGCCGCGAAACTCGGGTTCACGCCTGATTCCCGCGGCCGCGCGCTCTCCTCGGGACGCACGTACACGGTCGCGTTGCTGACCACCGACAGCACCGGCCGCTTCAGCATCCCGATCATGCGCGGCGTCGAGGACGTGCTGAGCGCGGGCGAGCTGGCGACCGTACTCTGCGACACCCGCGACGACCCGCTGCGCGAGCAGACGTACCTCCGCTCGATGGTTGCCCGCGGCGTCGACGGAATCGTCGTCACCGGCCGCCGTACGGAGCCGCGCCCGCCGATCGACGTCCCGCTGCCGGTCGTCTACGCGATGGCCGCCTCCAGCGATCCGCGGGACGCGTCGGTGATCGTCGACGACGCTGCCGGCGCCGCGTCCGCGATCACACACCTGCTCGGCATCGGCCGCACCCGGATCGCGCACATCACCGGTCCCAGCAACCACCGCTCGGCCGTCGGACGGGCCGAGGCCGTGACCGCGACCGCCGGCGCCGCCTTCTGCGGCGAGCCCTTGTACGGCGAGTGGAGCGAGCGGTGGGGCCGCCAGGCGACTGACGTCGTGCTGCGCCAGGACCCCGACGCGATCAGCTGCGGCAGCGACCAGATCGCCCGCGGCGTCTGCGACCGGCTCCGCGAGCTGGGCCGCACCGTCCCCGACGACATCGCCGTCACCGGCTACGACAACTGGCCGGTGATGGCGCTGGCGAGCCGTCCCCCGCTCACCACGGTCGACCCGCGACTCGAGGACCTCGGCCGCCGCGCCGCCACCCTGCTGCAGAAGGCGATGGCAGGCCGACCGCACCACGGCGTACTCGAGCTCCCGGCGCAGCTGATCACCCGGGAGTCGACGCTAGGAGCCTGACTTCCGGCGCTCCTCGCGCTGCGGCCGGGAGGCCCAGCGGTAGGCGAAGAACACCCAGGCGAGCGCAGGCAACCCGAAGATCGCCGCGGCGACCTCGCGCCCGAAGACCAGGAACAGCAGTCCTGCCAGCGCGAACGGCAACGCCATCCACACCGCGCCGACGAACGCCGCCCACCGCCACTTGCCTTGCTTGCGCGGCGCGGGCTTGTACAGCGACGGTGTCGGCAGGCCCGCGAAGATCGGGATCAGGTCGCCGTGCGTCACCGCGTCGTTCAGCAGGTCCACCCGGTGGTGCAGTTCGTCCTCGTCCAGCCGGCCGATCGCGAACTGCTCGGCCAGCTCGTCGGTACAGACGTGCCGTTCCTCGTCGGTGAGACGGATGTTGACCATCCGCCGCCGGGTCGCGACCTCGCGCGCCTCCTGCCCGGCCGCGGTCGCAAACCCGATCAGGTCGGCCGGTTTCACCGGTCGCCGCTCAGCCATCCGCCTCACCTCACACTCGTCTCTCAGAGTGTGCCATCCGGGTGGTTAGTTCAGCGCCGCCGGAAGTGTCGAGGTCCACGCCTCGCGCAGCTCGGTGAGCGGGATCTCGAACTGGTCCTGGACGTCGAGGGTGTCGCCGGTGACGACGCCGATCTTCGCGTGCGGGAAGCGGCGCGCGGTGCACATGTCGGTGAACCGCACCTCCTCGGTCCGCGGTACGGCGACAACTGCCCGGCCGGTCGACTCCGCGAACAGGAACAGGAACGGGTCCAGCCCGTCCGGCGCCCAGACCCGCGCGCCGACGCCGCCGCGCAGCGCGGACTCGACCAGTGTCTGCGCGACGCCGCCGTCGCTGACGTCGTGTGCCGCGTCGATCAGCCCGTCCCGGGACGCGTTGATCAGGATGTCGGCCAGCTGCTTCTCGGCATCCAGGTCCACCGCCGGCGGCCGCCCGCCGAGGTGACCGTGGACGACGTGCGCCCACTCGGACCCGGACAGCTCCTCCTCGGTCTCACCGAGCAGGTACAGCTGGTGGCCCTCCATCTCGGCGGTGAAGCCGATCGGCGTCCGGCGGGTGACGTCGTCGATCACGCCGAGCACGCCGACCACCGGCGTCGGCAGGATCGGGGTCTCGCCGGTCTGGTTGTAGAACGAGACGTTCCCGCCGGTGACCGGCATACCGAGTTCCTTGCAGGCGTCGACCAGGCCACGGATCGCCTCGACGAACTGCCACATCACGCCAGGGTCCTCGGGGGAACCGAAGTTCAGGCAGTCGGTGACCGCGACCGGCCGGGCACCCGTGGTCGCGACGTTCCGGAAGGACTCCGCGAGCGCGAGCTTCGCGCCGGTGTACGGGTCGAGCTTGGCGAACCGGCCGTTGCAGTCGGTCGACACCGCGACGCCGAGGCCACTGGTCTCGTCGACCCGGATCATCCCGCTGTCCTCGGGCTGCGCGAGCACCGAGTTGCCCAGCACATACCGGTCGTACTGGTCCGTCACCCAGGACTTGTCGCACAGGTTCGGCGACGCCACCAACCGCAGCAGCGTGTCCCGCAGCTCCGCACCGCTGGTTGCCCGCGGCAACTTCTCGGCGCCGTCCGCCTGCAGCTCGTCCTGCCACTCCGGACGCGCGTACGGACGGTCGTACACGGGTCCCTCGTGCGCGACGGTCCGCGGCGGTACGTCGACCACCCGCTCGCCGTGCCAGTCGATCTCCAGCCGGCCGGTGTCGGTGACCTCACCGATCACGTCGGCCTGCACGTCCCACTTCGCGCAGATCTTCAGGAACGCCTCGACGTTCGCAGGCGTGACGACCGCCATCATCCGTTCCTGCGACTCGCTCATCAGGATCTCTTCCGGCGCGAGCGACGCGTCCCGCAGCGGCACCTTGTCGAGCGAGACGTGCATGCCGCCGTCGCCCGCGCTGGCCAGCTCGGACGTCGCGCAGGACAACCCCGCGCCACCGAGGTCCTGGATGCCCTCGACAACATTCGCCTGGAACAGCTCGAGCGTGCACTCGATCAGCAGCTTCTCCATGAACGGGTCGCCCACCTGGACAGCCGGCCGCTTGGTCGGGCCGCCGTCCGCGAACGTCTCCGACGCCAGCACGGACACGCCACCGATGCCGTCCCCGCCGGTCTTCGCGCCGTACAGGATGATCTGGTTGCCGAGGCCGGTCGCGTTCGCGAGGTGCAGGTCCTCGTGTCGCATGACGCCGACGCAGAGCGCGTTCACCAGCGGGTTGCCGACGTACGTCGGGTCGAAGACGACCTCGCCGCCGATGTTCGGCAGGCCGAGGCTGTTGCCGTACCCGCCGACGCCGGAGACGATCCCAGGCAGTACGCGCTTGGTGTCCGGCGCGTCCAGCGGGCCGAACCGCAGCGGGTCCATCACCGCGACCGGGCGGGCGCCCATCGCCAGGATGTCCCGGACGATGCCGCCGACCCCGGTGGCCGCACCCTGGTACGGCTCGACGTACGACGGGTGGTTGTGCGACTCGACCTTGAAGGTGACCGCGTACCCCTCGCCGATGTCGATCACGCCGGCGTTCTCGCCGATCCCGGCCAGCATCTTCCCGGCCGGCGTCTCCTGCGGGATCTCGCCGAACTTGCGCAGGTGCACCTTGGACGACTTGTACGAGCAGTGCTCGCTCCACATCACCGAGTACATCGCCAGCTCGCAGCTGGTCGGGCGGCGGCCGAGAATGTCGCGGATCCGCTGGTACTCGTCCGGCTTCAGGCCGAGCTCTGCCCAAGGCTGCTCGGTCTCAGGGGTGCTGGTGGCGTTGCTAACGGTGTCGGTAGACACTTCAGGACTCCTGCACTAGGTGGGACTCAGGTGAAACGGTAGCTGGCTGGTGGGAGGCCATCAGGTGCGCCACCAGGATCGGTACGGCGAAGCCCGCCATGATCGCGGGCAGCGCGACGCCGGCGTCGTTGAGCAGCCCGCCGACCAGACCGCAGACTGACATCGCGATCAGCGCCGGACGGATCATCGGGAAGCTGCGGTAGAAGTCACGGTAGGCCTGCGAGGGCACCCGGTCCGGGTAGACCGTGGCGAACATGCAGGCGAGGACCGCGATCAGCATCAGCCAGCCGACCGGACTGGTGAAGAACTGGACGGCGAACTGCAGTTTGCGGATGAACACGTCGCTGACCTGCCCGTCCAGCAGCCGCGCGAAGAACGTGCCGAAGTGGCTGCGCTGTTCTGCGGGACGCAGGTAGTCGAGGAAAGCGACCACGGTGACAGCAACCAGACCAGCCGCCCCCACTGCGATCAGGGTGCGGAGCGAGAGGCTACCCCGCCACGTCATCCAAGCCATGAGGAGTACGGCCGGGACGAGAGCGATGATGCCGCCGAAATCGGTCCCCCAGCCCGGTTTGCCGTCTACGACGACCGCAGCACCACCGATGACCAGTACGGCGATCGCAGCCTGCACCCTGCTCTTGTCGAGCAGCTTCTGTGAGGCCCAGCCGGCTGTGACGAGCGCACCGACCGCAAGGGCCGCGAAGGTGGAGTTACCGAAGCCGTAGAACCGTCCACCGATCACAGGCCCGTCCGCGTACATGCTGCCGAGCTGCATGGGCGTACCGAGGACGCCGTCGACCAATAGGAGCAAGTACGCCCCCAATGCGAGCCCGAGGAACGCCCACCTCTTCAAGACCAGTACCGCGATCGCTGCGGACAGCGCACTGATACCGATCGTCACGGCGTACAGGGAGAACGCAGGCGACGGCCAGCGCCACCAGACGGTCGCCTGTGCAAGGAAGACCGCGATGTAGAACCCGCCCTGCGTCAGCAACGTGAAGACCGCTGCACGACGGGACGCGGGCGAGCGGCGGATCAGGAACCACAGCAGTGCGAGTACTTCGGCGCCGACGATCGTGAGCGCTACCGAGAACAGGACCGGTCGCGGCTGCTCGTACCGCTGGTTGGCGTCGAGGCGGTCCTCGATCACCGCAGCGGCGTCGGTGTGCACCTTGCCGGTGGAACGAAGCTCCGTACCGTCCAACGGACCCGCGGTCTCAGCGCCGGCCGGGTCGACCGACTTGGCCTGACCACGCAGGACCGTAGCGGTCAGGTCGGTCAGCTGGACCAGACCGGGCCGACGGGTCGAATCACTGGTCAGCCAGCGTGCACCGTCGTCCGGCGGCAACTGCATGGCGACCAGGGTCTGCTTGTGTGCGTCGTACGTCTCCTGGCTGATGCCGGAGAGCACCACCCAGCCGCCGGCTGCCCTGGCCTGGCCGACCAGCTCGGCGATTCGGCTGAGGGCCTGCGGCCGACCCTCTCGCAGTGGGAGGACTCCGGCGTCAATGATCGCGTCGCCGCAGGAGGCACTCGCGAGCCGCTGCAGGTCGACGTCGGCAGACCAGTTCGCCACGGTGCCGTCCGGCTTCGCGACCGCGATCGCCGCGCCGGGACCGAACCCGCAGACGTTCTCGCGACTCACGCCGAGCCGGCCGATCGGAGCGCCGGTGTGGTGCTCGGCCTGACGGTCGACGTACGTCTGCCAGCCGGTCAGCTTGCCGCCGGTCACTGTCGGCAGCTCACCGCACGGCTGGTCCGGGACGTTCCCCCAGGCCCGCGTACCGGCGCTGATCGTCAGCCAGGCGTCGATCGGGCAGGTGTGCGGGCCGGCCGTCTTCACCGACATCGAGCCGACGTTCGACTGGTTCACCAGCGCGGTCAGATCCGGCGACCCCTTCACGTCACCCCAGGTCAGGCCGGAGACGCCGATCACCACGACCTTCGCCATCAGCTTGGCCGGCTGCGCGGCCGCCGTACCGGTGGTCAGCAGCAGTGCGGCCGCGACGATCAAGAGAGTGCGGGTCAGCAGCCGCCGCACTCCGGTGGACCTCATCAGGAGGCGACGACGGCCTTCAGCACCGAGGTGAAGAAGCCCAGGCCGTCCGTACTCGGGCCGGTCAGTGTCTCGACGGCGTGCTCCGGGTGCGGCATCAGGCCGACCACGTTGCCGCGCTCGTTGGTGATGCCGGCGATGTCGCGGTACGAACCGTTCGGGTTGCCGAGGTAGCGGGCCACCACCCGGCCCTCACCCTCCAGCCGGTCCAGTGTCGCCTCGTCGGCGACGAACGAACCGTCCTGGTTCTTCAGCACGATGGTGATCTCGTGGTTCGCGTCGTAGTCGCTGGTCCACGCGGTGCGGTTGTTCTCGATCCGCAGCGGCTGGTCCTTGCAGACGAACTTGCGGTGGTGGTTCTTGATCAGCGCGCCGGGCAGCAAGTGCGACTCGCAGAGCACCTGGAAGCCGTTGCAGATGCCGAGCACCGGCATCCCCTGGCCGGCCTTGGCGATGATCGTCTCCATCACCGGCGCGAACCGGGAGATCGCACCAGCGCGCAGGTAGTCGCCGTACGAGAAACCGCCAGGCAGAACGACCGCGTCCACGCCGTGCAGGTCCGCGTCGCCGTGCCAGAGCGCGACCGCCTCGGCACCCGCGACCGCGGCGGCCCGCCGGGCGTCGGCGTCGTCCAGCGAACCCGGGAAGGTGACGACCCCGATCTTCACTGGTCGTTCTCCACGTGCAGCGCATAGTCCTCGATCACCGGATTGGCCAGCAGGGTGTCCGCGGCCTTCCGGATCTCGGCGACGCGCTCCTCGGTCGCCTCACCGTCCAGGGTGATCTCGAAGCGCTTTCCCTGCCGAACGTCGGCCACGCCGTCGAAGCCGAGCCGGCCGAAAGCGCCGTGCACCGCCTTGCCCTGCGGGTCGAGGATCTCGGGCTTGAGCATGACGTCGACGACAACGCGAGCCACTGACTACTCCAGGTTTCGTTCCGGGGTGACGCCTGAATCCTACCGACCACCGCGGGGAAGTCCCGCATCGTGAACTATACACTCAGTACATACACGCAATGTATAGTTCTGGGCATGGCCACTGCGGAGCTCGTTCTCGGGCTGCTGTCCGCCGGGCCGGCGCACGGGTACGACGTGAAGCGCGGCCACGACGCCTGGTTCCCGGACAGCCGTCCGCTGGCGTTCGGGCAGGTGTACACGACGCTCGGGCGGCTGGAGCGGGACGGCCTGGTCGAGGTGGTCGACAAGACCTCCGGCGGCGGCCCGGACCGGACCGTGTACGCACTCACCACGAAGGGCCGTGACCACCTCACGGACTGGCTCAACGACCCGGTCCCACCCGCCTGGGGCAGCGCCGACGAGGTACTGCGCAAGCTTGTCGCGGCGATCCGCACCGGCAGCGACGCCGCGGGGTTCCTGGCCCGGCAGCGCGCCAGCCACCTGCGCCGGATCCGCGAGCTGCGCGAGACCCCGGCCGACGACGACCCGACCTCGCCACTGGTCCGCGAGTACATCGTGGCCCACCTGGACGCCGACCTGCGCTGGCTGGACAGCGCCCTGGACCGCATCTCCGAGCAGAGGGGGACTCGCTCATGAACGCTGCCCTGGCCCTGGACCAAGTCGAGTACTCGTACCGCCGCAACCCGGCGCTGCGTGGTGTCAGCCTGCAACTCAAACCGGGAGAGGTCGTCGCGGTCACCGGCGCCAGCGGCTGCGGCAAGTCCACGCTGCTGCACTGCGCGGCCGGCATCCTCACCCCGGACGCCGGGGCTGTCCAGGTGGACGGCAAGGACCTGGCCGAGCTGCCCGAAGAGCAGCGCGCGGCCCTCCGGCGTACGAAAATCGGCATTGTGCTGCAGTTCGGGCAACTCGTGCCGGACCTGCCGCTGATCGACAATGTGGCGCTGCCGCTTCTGCTGAGCGGTCACGAGCGCGGGGAGGCGCATGTATCGGCGATGGACTGGCTTGAGCAGGTGGGGATCGCGGACGACGCCGACGCAGTACCGGCGGAGCTGTCCGGTGGGCAGACGCAGCGGGCGGCTGTAGCTCGTGCTTTGATCACTGGGCCGTCTGTCGTACTGGCAGACGAGCCGACAGGCAGTCTGGACAGCAGGGCTGGTCAGGAACTGCTCGAGGTGCTGCTGAAGGCAGCCCGGTACCGGGGGTCCGCGCTGATGATGGTGACGCACGACAACCTCGTCGCTGCCTCGGCCGACCGTGAGATCAGGCTGCGCGACGGCCTGATCCAGCACGAGGTAGCGCTATGACCCTCGAGACCCTGGTACGGCTGGCGCGCTCACGGACCGCTGCGGACCGCGGCCGGGTCCAACTCGCCACAGCCGCACTCGCACTCAGCGGCGCTGTCCTACTAGGTGCGCTGCGGATTGCCCGGATGGGCGAGGGCGACCTCGACGAGGGTGTCTACAGCAACTACATCGCCGAGAGCGGGCTCCGGTCCGGTCTGATCGCGATCCTGATCATCCTCGCTGTGCTCATCGGCGGTCTGGCCGTCCAAGCGCTGCGCCTCGGTACGGCGGCCCGCGAGCGGCGGCTGACCGCACTGCGCCTGGCTGGTGCGTCCCGCAAGCAGTTGCGGCAGCTGACAGTCGCCGACGCCGCCATGGCCGGTCTGGCAGGCGGGCTGATCGCCGGGCCGACCTACCTGGTGCTGAGCCTGCTCTTCGGCGCCTTGCCCCGCATGGCCCGCGTACTGCCCGGCGCTGAGGTGCTGGACGCCGTCCTGTGGGTGTTCGTCGTCGTGATGACCACGGCGGCCGGTGCAGTGATCGGCAGCCTGCTCCACCGGGACGGGCCCGCTCCCGCAGTGCAGCCCGTTGCAGGTCGCCGTACGGGCATCATCGCCGGGCCGGTACTACTGGCGCTCGGCCTGTTCACCGCGCCGTACCTGGGCTACGTGGCGACCACCGTGGCGCTGGCCGGGATCGCCCTGCTGTTCCTCGGTCTGTCGACGGTCTGGATCAGCTGGCTGGGACGGCGGATGCAGCGGTCGAACGACCCGGCGAACCTGCTGGCCGGGATCCGCCTGATCGCCGACGGCCGGCCGTCGTCCCGGATCAGCGTGCTGCTCGGGTGCTGCGGCTTCCTCGTCGGCGCGATGGCCGGCGGGATCGCGGACGTCCTCGCCTCCGACCAACTGGGCGGGTCCGGGACGTTCTACAACACCGGCTTCGGACTCGTTATCGTCGCGCTGCTGATCGTCGTCCTGACCGCGATGGCCGCGCTGATCGTCGGCGTCGCGGACCAGTTGGTCGACCAGCGCCGCCAGTTCGCCAGCTTGACCGCGCTCGGCGTCGACCTGCCGTTCCTGCGCCGGGTCGTACGCCGCCAGCTGACCGTGGTCGCGGCGCCCGCACTGACGGTCGGCCTACTGTTCGGCACCCTGATCGGCATCGACCGTGTCGCCGGAGGTGCGGTGAGCGCGTTCGCCCCGGCGACCCTGGTCCTCGCGGCGGTCCTGGCCGGCGCCGGCTGGGTGTTCGGCCAGCTCGGCGGCGCGGTCGCCGGTTTCCTGCTTCGCAACCAACTGCGGGACGCACTCGATCCCGAGAACCTGAGGGCGGCCTGATGACCACACTTCCGCTGGCGATCCGCCCGGCGCTGCTGCTCGGCGTACCGAACCGGATCACGCTGCTCCGGACCGTGATCGCGATGGCGGTCGCCACCTACGCGTTCCGTACCGGTGACCTGACCTGGCTCGTGGTCGGGTACTTCTCGTACTGGTTCGGCGACAGCCTCGACGGCTGGGTGGCCCGCCGCCGCAACGAGGAGTCGCTGTCCGGCGCGGTCTTCGACATCGTCTGCGACCGGGCCTGCTCGTTCCTGCTCGCGGCCGCGTTCATGGCGACGTACCCGGCGACCATCGGGCCGCTGGCGATCTACCTGGTCCAGTTCGGCGTACTGGACACGATGCTGACCTTCTCGTTCCTGCTCTGGCCGTGGGTGCTCAGCCCGAACTACTTCTACAAGGTGGACCGGCCGATCTACCTCTGGAACTGGTCCAAGCCCGCGAAGGCGCTGAACACGGCGGCCGTGGTGATCTCGCTGATCGTGGCCGACCGGACCGGGGCGCAATGGCTGCCGTACACGATCGCGGTCGCGGCGCTGGTGGTGAAGATCGTCTCGTCGTACAGAGTGATCATGATCATCTGCGGCCGCCGCGCCGCCGTACCAGAGGAGGGGCACTGATGGGTAGTAACCCTGGCCCCTCCCCGAAGTAGGCCTGGGTTCCATGGCAACGGCCGGGATGGCGCTTAGCCTCGGAGTTATGTGGGTCTGGCAACTGGCACTGGCGGTGGGCTTCGGCATCGGGTCCGCCGTCGTACCGTTCATGAACGCGGAGGCGTACGTCCTCGCGCTCGGCGCCACCCACGCCCTGAACCCGGTGGTTGCCGCCGTCGGCGTCACGATCGGCCAGACCATCGGCAAGGTCGCGATGTTCCTCGCCGTCCGGCACCGCCCGGGCTACGCGGCGCGGAAGGCCAAGAAGGAGCCCAAGCCGGTCAACCTGGACACCCGCTGGGGCCGTTTCGTCCAGTGGAACCGCGATCTCAGCAAGCGGCTGCTGGACGCGATGAGCGACAGCCGGTGGGGCGCCCCGGTCACGCTGCTGAGCGCGTTCGTCGGCGTCCCCCCGCTGTACGGCGTGGCGCTGATCGGCGGCGCCTCCCGGATGCGGACCGTGGTGTTCGCGCTGTCCGTACTCGTCGGCCGCGGCGCCCGCTTCATCCTGCTCGCCCTGGGCGTGAGTGCTTTCTAGAACTTCCGGCCGGTGAGCTGCTCGTATGCGTCGATGTACGCCGACCTGGTGCGCTCGATCACCTCGTCCGACAGCCGCGGCGGTGCCTCGCCGGACGTCCGGTCCCAGCCCGACTCGAACTGCAGCCAGTCCCGGACGATCTGCTTGTCGTACGACGGCTGCTGCTTGCCCGGCTGCCACCTGTCGGCCGGCCAGAACCGGCTCGAGTCCGGCGTCAGCACCTCGTCGGCCAGCACGATCGTCCCGTCCGCGCGGGCGCCGAACTCGAACTTCGTGTCGGCCAGGATGATCCCGCGCTCCTCGGCCATCGCGCGCGCCTTCGTGTACACGTCCAGCGTGAGCCGCCGGAGCGCCTCAGCGGGGGCCTCCCCGACGGTCCGCACGACCGCGTCGTACGAGACGTTCTCGTCGTGCTCGCCGATCTCGGCCTTCGTGGCCGGAGTGAAGATCGGGGTCTCCAGCCGCGAGCCCTCGACCAGGCCGCCCGGGAGCGGGATTCCGCACACCGCGCCGGTCGCGTTGTAGTCCAGCAGGCCGGAGCCGCTCAGGTACCCGCGGGCGACACACTCGACCGGGTACATCGCGAGCTTCTCGCACACCACGGCCCGGCCGGCGACCTCGTCCGGCACGTCGGTCGAGACGATGTGGTTCGGCACGTCGAGCTGCTCGAACCACCACAGGCTCATCGCGGTCAGCACCTTGCCCTTGTCCGGGATCGGCGTGTCCAGGATCCAGTCGAACGCGCTCATCCGGTCGCTGGCGACCATCAACAGGTCACCCGACTCCAACTCGTACAGGTCACGGACCTTGCCGGAGTGCAGATGCTTCGCACCAGGAATCTCAGGAGCCTGCGGAGGTGTGATCACAGCTGGATTGTTCCATCCGGCGCCGAGGGGCGGACGCCCAGCACTCACCAACCACGGCTCAGCGCCCGCGGCCGGCCTCGGCTGAGCGTGCACGTTCGCCGTCCGGCCGGGATACTGAGTGCTGCAGGTCCGCTTCTAACGGCGCCGGAGCTTGAGGAGCGTCCCGCCGAGGGCGAACGCGCCGTCGCGGAGGGTGGAGAGGAGCGGGTTCTCGGTCTGCGCGAGGCGGCCGAGGGAGCGCGAGCGCTGCACCAGCTTGGTGGTCGCGGGGCGGCGTTCGGCGTCGTAAGCGATGAGCGCGGCCGGTAGGTCGTTGGTGCTGCCGAGGTGCCGGTACAGCGCGCCGGCGTCCTCGATGGCGGAGCAGGCGCCGCGGCCGAGGTTCGGCGTCATCGCGTGCGCCGCGTCACCGAGCAGCACGATCCGGCCTTGCGCGAACGGCATCAGCGGCGTCGTCAGGTCGAGGATGTCGTTCTGCAGGATCGTCTCGCTGGCCGCGATCAGCCGCGGGATCGGATCGTGCCAGCTCTCGAACACGGTCGGCTCGCTCTTCGTCCCGGCCGGTTGATTCGCCGTCCCGTACCAGTAGAACCGGCCGTCGATCAGCCGTACGAACCCGAACAGTTGCCCACGGCCCCAGGTCTCACCGCCCCCGTCGTCGAGGTCGACGTCCGCGATCCCGCGGTACGCCGTGAACCCGGAGTACCGCGGGCCGGCGTACTGCGGGTACAGCGTGCCGCGTACCACGCTCCGGATCCCGTCCGCGGCGACGAGCAGGTCGGCCCGCAGCTCCCCGTTCACCGTCACGCAGCTCTCGTCCTGCACGACGTCCCGCACCACGTACCCCGTCCGCACGGTCACCGTCCCCACCTCCATACCAAACGGTTTGGTATGCCCAGCGCGGTTGAACTCCGCCGTGATCAGGTCGTGCAACTGCGCGCGGTGGATCATCACCGGGAGCTCCATGCCAAGCTGCGGCGCGCTGACCACCCAGCGGCCGTCGGGCCGGCGCATCCCGGCGGGCTTGGACTGCACGGACGACTTCTCGACGCCCTTCACCCCGAGCTCTTCCAGTACGGCGACCGCCGACGGCCAGACCGAGATGCCGGCTCCGACCTCGCCCAGCTCCGACGCCCGCTCCAGCACCGTGACCTGCCACCCGCGCCGCTGCAGCGCGACAGCCGCGCTGACCCCTCCGATACCCGCTCCGACCACGATCGCCGTACCCATGCCCTCGACTCTACATCTGTAGAGTCGAGGAGGGAAGTGCGAGACTTTGCGGCGTGACAGTGCCTCGGGGAGCGGATCGGCAGGACGCCATCGCGGACGCCGCGATCCATCTCGTCGCGACCCGCGGGCTGCGCGGGCTCACGCACCGGGCGGTCGACACCGAGGCGGGCCTTCCGCCGGGCTCCACGTCGTACTACCTGCGTACGCGGAACGCACTGCTCACCGCCTGCGTACGGCGGATGCTCGCCCGGGACGTGACCGGGATGCCACCACCCGGCGCGGATCCGGTCGAGTTGATGGTGGCGATGGTCGCCGGGCTCGCGCAGGAGCGGCCGGACGATCTGGTCGCGCGGTACGAGTTGTCACTGGAGGCGAGCCGTCAGCCGGAACTGCGGACCGCCATCGACGAGGGCGGGCGGCAGCTGCGGACGATGCTGGCGCAGTTGCTCGACGGCGTCGGCGTACCCGATCCGGAGGCCGCGGCGTGGCCGGCCGCGGCGATGATGGACGGGTTGCTGTACGACCGGGTCGCGGGGGCGGGGTCAACGCTTTCACCAGAAGCGTTCGAGGCCGGCGTACGACGCTCCGTGACCGCGCTGATCGGTGGACTCAGAGCCGGTCGGTGACCGCCACGAACGTGAAGTAGCACACGCCGAGCAGCATTCCGACGTGGCCGAGCACGGACAGTCCCGCCCCGGAACCCCAGGAGTCACTCTGCGCATCCTCGGAATGCTTGCCACCGCTCGGCAGCCAACGGGCCAGCAGCAACAATCCGACCACTGTCAGTGCCCACCAGCCGGCCAGCACGATCAGCGCGATCTCCTTGCGACCGGTGATCAGGGCAACAACCCAGCCGATCAGCGTGACGATGCCGACGATCGTGTGCAGGCGCAGCAGGATCACCGAGTACCCGTGCCGCCCGGCGCCGTGACCGGTGCCGTCGACAACGGTGCCACCGAGCCGGACGCGCGTGATCAGTACGACGACCGCCCCGAGCGCGGTCAGGAACCAGGTGACGTTCGACCATTCCACGAACCGATCCTTACCCCACCCTGCGGGGCGGTGAACCCTGGCGCCGTTTGACGACTGTCCAGACAAACAGCGCCCGGCGGGCCGAGTGTCCGCTCGGGGCCCGCCGGGCTGCTCTCCTTACCTCAACTCGTCCGGGTCTGACCTTGCGCCCCCTGCTGGGTCCCGTTCCCCGGCAGCGTGCCCTGCTGATTCCCGTTCCCCTGCTGAGTCCCCTGCCCGGTCCCGTTCTGGCCCGTGCCGTTCTGGCCCGTGCCGTTCTGGCCCGTGCCGTTCTGGCCGGTGCCGAAGCCTTGGCCGTTGCCCGGGAAACCGCCGCGACCACCAGGCCCACCGAACTGGCCCTGCTGGTTGCTGGTCCCGTCCCACGAGTGCCCGACCGCCATCCCACCGAGAAACGCGAGCACCGCCAGAATCGACCCGGCCCCGGCCAGCATCAGATTGCTGGGCCGCCGCGTGGCACCAGCCTGCTGAGCCACACCGGCCTGCGGCGACGCACCGGACTGAGGCGGAACGCTGGGCTGCTGCCCGACCACCGGACCCACACCACCCACCGGAGGTTGTCCGGCAGCCGACTGCTGCGCCGTTCGAGCGGCCTGGAACTGTGCCTCTGGGGACTGCGTCATCTTCATGCTCCCTTTCCGGTGGAGAGGTCGTACACGGTCGTGTTGCCGACGGTCGTCGCGGTGAAGTTCTCGCTCACCCAGGTAGCGATCTGACTGGAGCTCCCGTCACTCCCGCCGCGCCCGCCGAAGCCCATCCCGCCGCCGCTCCCGACGAAGTAGTGGACCTTGCCCTGAGCAACGAGCTCCTTGAACTCGGCCAGCGTCGGCGCCGGGTCGGTCCCGTTGAACCCGCCGATCGCCATGATCGGCTCACCGGACGCGATCTGCAGCGGCGCGGCACCCATCGCCGTCGACACCGCAGCCGCCCAGGTATACCCCTTCGCACCCTGCTGCAGCAGCGTCACGAGCTCGCTCGAAACTCCGCTGATCCCACCCCCACCGAGGAATCCGCCGACACCACCACCCATGCCGCCTTGCTGCTGCGTGGTCCCGGTCCCGGGCTGCGTCGTACCGGTGGTGCCCTGCCCGGGCGCCGTACCCATCCGCCCACCGGGGAAACCACCACGACCGCCACCCATACCGCCCATACCGCCCATACCGCCAGGCCCGGCTGTCGGGATGGCGCCGGAGTGCGCCGTGCTGATCGTGTCCAGCGAGTACGCCGTCGGTCCGGCGAGCGCGCTGATCACCAGCACGGTCGCAGCGACCATCCCACCCCGCCGAGCCGCGGTCCGATGCAGCCTCAGCTCCGGCAACAGCATCACCAGCCCAGCTGCGAGGACACCCGTGAACAACACCACCCACCGCAGCCACGGCTGCCATGACGGAGTCGCGTCCAGCAGGTGGAAGCTCCAGCCCGCGGTCAGCAGCGCCCCGCCCGCAAGAGTTGCCCGCGGCAACCATTCGGTACGGCGCCGCCACAGCACCCACATCGCGCCGCCGACAACCGCACCGAACGCAGGCGCGAGCGCGATCATGTAGTACGGGTGAATGATCCCCTGCATGTAGCTGAACACCAATGCAGTAACGACCAGCCAGCCGCCCCAAAGTAGCGCGAACGCCCGCCGGCGGTCCGTCCGCGGAGCCTTGCCCGCAGCAACTACCAGTACGACGGTGGCGAGCAAGGCGGCCGGCATCAGCCAGGAGATCTGCGAACCGAACTCACCACCGAACAGCCGCCGCAACCCGGTCGCGCCGCCCCAGCCAGGATTGCCGACACCGCCGCCGACCGATCCGGTCTCGTTGCCGCTCAACCGGCCGAGACCGTTGTACCCGAGCGTGAGCTCAAGAATGCTGTTGTTCGAGGACCCACCGACGTACGGCCGCGCCGACGCGGGCAGCAACTCGACGATCGCGACCCACCAGCCGGCGCTGACGACCAGCGAGACCGTCGCCAGTCCTAGGTGCAGGATTCGCCTGCCCAGCTTGGGCTTTCCGGCCACCAGGTAGGCGATGCCGAACGCCGGCAGGATCAGGAACGCCTGCAGCATCTTGGTCAGGAACCCGAACCCGACCAGCGCACCGGCCAGGATCATCCAGCGGGCCGCGTGTTCGGCCGAGTCGATCGCCCGCGTCACCGCCCACGCACCGGCGCACAGCAGCAGGATCAGCAGCGCGTCCGGGTTGTTGAACCGGAACATCAGTACGGCGACCGGCGTCAGCGCGAGGATCGCCCCCGCCAGCAGGCCGGCGTTCGCGGAGAACCAGCGGCGTACGGAGACGTACACGAAACCGACGCTCGCGACACCCATCAGCGCCTGCGGCACCAGCATGCTCCAGGTGTTGAAGCCGAAGATCCGGCCGGACAGGCCCATCACCCACAGCGAGGCGGGGGTCTTGTCGACGGTGATGAAGCTCGACGAGTCGAACGACCCGAAGAACCAGGCCTTCCAGCTCTTCGACCCGGCCTGGACGGCGGCCGCGTAGTACTCGTTCGCGTACCCGTTCTTGGACAGGCCCCACAGGTACGCGATCGCCGTCAGCGCCAGCAGGCCGCCGTACAGAATCTTGTCGCGGCTCAGGGTGTACTGCGTCGTGATCGCGCGAGGCGTGGTCGCCTCGACGGGATCGGAGACGGTCGTCATTCAGTTGCTCCGGGTCTGGTCGAGAACCGCTGAGGGTTCGAAGGCGGGCAAAGTAGGCGCGTCGTCGTCGAACACCCACGTCTGGAAGAGGCTGAACCGGACCACGGTGGCGGCCAGGTTCGCGACGGTGAGGACCGTGATCTCCACCGCCTGATGCGGTGCGGTGATCGCGGTGTGCAACAGCCACAGCGAGGCGGCGGTCAAGCTCCAGCCGATGCCGAAGGCAACCAGGCCGCGGAGTTGGTGCCGCCAACGACCCTCGACGCCGGTCACGCCGAAGGTGATCCGCCGGTTCAGCGTGGTGTTGCCGACCGCGGTGATCAGCAGGGCCAGCAGGTTCGCGACCTGGGCCGGCATCCCCTGCCGCAGGACGAGGTAGAGCAGCGCGTACGCCGCCGTACTCAGCACTCCGATCGCGCAGAACCGCAGTACCCGCGCCGCGAGTGCGGTCCGTGGATCGAGAACCCTCGGCCGTCCGTACTTCTGCCGGACCGGCTCCAGGTCGACGCGACTGCGCATCAGCCGGGCGATCCCCCGCAGGTCCTCGCCCACCGTCTTCGCGATCGCGACCCGGGAGTCCAGGTCGTCGATCCAGTCCACCGGTACTTCGTGGATCCGCAGGCCGGCCTTCTCGGCCAGTACCAGCAGCTCGGTGTCGAAGAACCAGCTGGTGTCCTCGACCAGCGGCAGCAGTTCCCGGGCGACGTCCGCGCGGATCGCCTTGAAGCCGCACTGGGCGTCCGAGAAATGCGCACTCAACGTTGCCCGCAGCAACAGGTTGTACGAGCGCGAGATGAACTCCCGCTTCGGCCGCCGGACCACCCGGGAGCTCTTCGCCAACCGGGTGCCGATGGCAACGTCACTGTGCCCGGCGAGCAGCGGTGCGACCAGCGGCAGCAGGGCGTTCAGGTTGGTGGACAGGTCCACGTCCATGTACGCGAGCACCTCGGCGGTGCTCGCGGACCAGACCTGCTTCAGCGCGCGGCCGCGGCCGGACTGCTCGAGCCGGACGATCCGGACCCCGGGCAGCTCGCTCGCGAGCAGCATGCCGATCTCATAGGTCGCGTCCGTACTTCCGTTGTCCGCGATGCAGACCTCGGCCGAGAACGGGAAGGCGGTGTCGAGGAACTCACGGAGCCGCCGGATGTTCGGGCCGAGGTCGTTCTCCTCGTTCTTGACGGGTACGACGATCTCGACCCGAGGCTGACCTGGAATCTCCATGCCACCGATGCTGTCCGGTGAACCTGAGTCAGCCCCTCCGCGTGGCTGGCAGTTCCCTGGCAGTTACCGGGTGCGACGCAACCAAAGCAGGCCGAGCACAGGAAGTACCACCGGTACGAAGCCATAGCCCTGGCCGAAGTGGGACCAGACGGTGGCGTCCGGGAAGTCGTTCGGTGCTGCGTAGCTGAACGCGCCGATGGCGAGCACGCCGGTCAGCTCGATCGCGATCGCGATCGTGGCGACCTTGCGGGACACCACGGTCGCCTTCGCCAGCGCGTACGTCGCCGCGCAATAGATGACCGCGGCAACGGCCGACAACACGTACGCGATCGGGGCGTCGCTGAACTTGGTCGCGATCTGTACGCCGGCCCGAGCGGTCGCGGCCAGCGCGAACACGCCGTACACGGCGATCAGGATCCGCCCGGGACCATGCTTTGTAGCTGCCGGATCAGTCATCTCAAGCCGTCCACACGTCGTGCAAGCGAAGCTCCAGGATCGGGATCACGACGCACGCGATCGCCAGCGCGCCGGCACCCCACCGGCTGCTCTCGGCCAGCGCCCAGAACACGCCGATCGGCAGGATCAACAGCGAGCCGATCAGGTACCCGACGAAGAACGGCCCGGACACGTCCCGGTCGGTCCCGGCAAGCTGCACGATCCCCACGACCAACTGTGCGATCAGCGCGACTTCGACGACCCCGACCGCGCCCAGCACAGGCCAGTCGATCCGCTTGCTCCGCGCCGCCAGCACGACGGCGTACGCCATCGCAGCCAGCGACAACGCGACGAGAAACCAAGTGAGCGGCGTGAACACGGATTAGAGGATGTCACCCGGGGTGTACGCGGCTGCTTCGGGGTGGCGCTTCGCGAGTTCGTCGATCTTGGCGATGACCGCGCCTACCTGGGCGACGGCCGCGCCGGTGAACGACAGCGGCTCGCCGACGATGCCGACGATCTGCTCCTCGGTGAGGCCGAGGCGGCCGTCGGTGCCGAGGCGGTGGAACAGGTCGTTCGCCGCGAGGCCCTTGCGCAGGTCGAGCGCGGTGGCGACCGCGTGCTCCTTGATCACCTCGTGCGCGGTCTCCCGGCCGACACCGTTCTTCACCGCGGCCATCAGCACCTTGGTCGTGGTCAGGAACGGCAGGTACCGCTCGAGTTCGCGCGCGACGACCGCCGGGTACACCCCGAACTCGTCGAGCACGGTCAGGAACGTCTCGAACAGCCCGTCCAGCGCGAAGAACGCGTCCGGCAGCGCGACCCGGCGGACGACCGAACAGAAGACGTCGCCCTCGTTCCACTGGTTGCCGGCGAGCTCACCGGCCATCGACGCGTACCCGCGGAGGATGACCGCGAGGCCGTTGACCCGCTCGCAGGACCGGGTGTTCATCTTGTGCGGCATCGCCGAGGACCCGACCTGGCCCTCCTTGAAGCCCTCGGTGACCAGCTCGTGCCCGGCCATCAGCCGGATCGTGGTCGCCAGGCTGGACGGCCCTGCGGCGAGCTGCACCAGTGCGGACACGACCTCGTAGTCGAGAGACCGCGGGTACACCTGGCCGACGCTGGTCAACGCGTTGTTGAAGCCGAGGTGCTGGGCGATCGTCGTCTCCAGCGTGGCGAGCTTCTCCGCGTCGCCCCCGAACAGGTCGAGCATGTCCTGCGACGTACCGACCGGGCCCTTGATGCCGCGCAGCGGGTACCGCTCGATGAGCTCCTCGATCCGGGCGACCGCGACCAGCAGCTCGTCGGCCGCGGACGCGAACCGCTTGCCGAGGGTGGTCGCCTGCGCGGCCACGTTGTGCGAGCGGCCGGTCAGCACCAGGGCGGCGTGATCGGCCGCCAGCTGGCCGAGCCGTACGGCGGTCGCCACCGCACGGTCCCGGACCAGCTCGAGCCCGGCGCGGATCTGGAGCTGCTCCACGTTCTCGGTCAGGTCACGGCTCGTCATCCCCTTGTGGATGTGCTCGTGCCCGGCGAGCGCGCTGAACTCCTCGATCCGCGCCTTCACGTCGTGCCGCGTGACCCGCTCACGCTCGGCGATCGAGGCCAGGTCGACCTGGTCGATCACCCGTTCGTAGTCCTCGACGACCCCGTCCGGAACCGTCACGCCGAGCGCGCTCTGGGCCTTCAGCACGGCGACCCAGAGCTTCCGCTCGAGCACGATCTTGTGCTCCGGCGACCACAGCTCCGCCATCGACAGACTGGCGTAGCGCGCGGCGAGAACGTTGGGGATCCGGGGTTTGGTCACGAACCCCATTCTCCCAGACGGCTGTTACTTGACGGTGAGAGGACTGCAGAGGCGGGCGCCGGTGAGGGTGCAGACCTGGTACGCACCCGCGGGGAGGCCCTTCGGGACGGCCAGCGTGTACGGACCGGGGCCCGTGTACGACGGGAGTCCGATGCCCATTTCACCGGCCAGCTTGAACGCGTACGGCGTCATCGCGTCGCCCGGGACCTTCGCGACCAGCGTGTACAGCTGCTCGTCCGGCTTGGCGGCGGAGAACAGCGCGAACGTCGCCGCGCGGACCGCCTTGTCCGGGAACGCGACCACGAACTGGGCACCGGAGGCCACCGTCGAGGTCCGCAGCGCCAGCGGGCCGGCGATCTTCGGGAGCGCCGAGGTGGACGGCTGCGTCTCCACCACGGGCGGCGCGACCGCGTTGGTGGGCACCGGGCTGCCGGCCACGGGTGCGTTGCTAGAAGCAGGGCGGAGCGTAGGGATGATGGCAACCGCCGCGACCACGGCGGCTGCTCCGATCACGGTCAGGCCGGCGGTCCGGCGGCGCTTGCGGGTCTTCGCCGCGACCAGCACGGACTCGAAGTCCCCGCTGGACTCGGCGGCGCGGCGGTCGGCCAGCGCCTGCAGGTCTTCCTGCAGCTCAGGCATGGTCGTCACTCCTCAACAGCAAAGAATCGGACAGGGCGTCCCGGGCGCGGGACAGGCGCGACTTGACCGTGCCTTCCGCGATCCGGAGGGTGTCTGCGACCTGAGCCACACTCAGGTCGCAGACGTAATGGAGGACGACGACCTGCCGGGTCGGCATCGGCAGGCCGGCGAGAGCCTGCTCGAGGTCACCCGAATACCCGTCGGCATGGTCCGGGACGTGCTCGGCGGGCAGCCGGTGGAACAGCTGGCTGACCCGATTGCCGTCCCGGTGCTTGTTCGCGGCGAGTCGCATCGCGACCAGCCGCACCCAGGCCTCCGGTGAGTCGTACCGCGACACCTTCTCCCAGCGGGGCACCAACCGGACGAACGCTTCCTGGACGATGTCCTCGGCCTCGGCGCGCGACCCGGTCAGCAGCGAGACGACGCCCACCAGCCGTGGCTGGTGGGCGCTGTAGAACTCCCGCAACCCCTCCGTCTCCATACCCACCTACACCCCCGACCCGTCGATCCGGTTCCATCCAATTCCTGACGGTTCTACTGAACTGTGATCTCGCCCCGTTCGGCCTTGAGCGCGATGTCCGTACGGTGCTGGGAGCCCTTGATCCGGATCTGGCCGACCGCCGCGTACGCGCGCTGCCGCGCCTCGGCGAGGTCCTTGCCGACGGCGCTGACCGCGAGTACGCGGCCGCCCGACGTCACCAGCTCGTCGTTGTCGAGCGCCGTACCGGCGTGGAAGACACGTACGTCGTCGCTCTCGGCCTGGTCGACGCCCGCGATCACGTCACCCTTGCGCGGGCTCGCCGGGTACTTCTTCGCGGCCACCACGACCGCGACCGACGACGCGTTCCGCCAGCTCAGGTCCCCCTGGTCGGCGAGCTTGCCCGTTGCGGCCGCGTACAGCAGACCGCCGAGCGGCGTCTTCAGCATCGGCAGCAGCGCCTGCGTCTCCGGGTCGCCGAAGCGGCAGTTGAACTCGATCACCCGGACGCCGCGCGACGTCAGCGCGAGACCGGCGTACAGCAGGCCGCTGAACGGTGTGCCGCGGTGCCGGAGCTCGTCGATCGTCGGCTGCAGCACCTTGTCGGTGATCTCCGCGACCAGGTCGTCCGGCGCCCAGGGCAGCGGGGTGTACGCGCCCATGCCGCCGGTGTTCGGTCCCTCGTCGTCGTCGCCGAGCCGCTTGAAGTCCTGCGCCGGCTGCATCGGCAGCACGGTCGTACCGTCGGTGATCGCGAACAGCGAGACCTCGGGGCCGTCGAGGAACTCCTCGATCAGCACCTGCTCACACTCCGCGGCGTGGGCGAGCGCCTCCTCGCGATCCGAGGTGACGACGACCCCCTTGCCCGCGGCGAGCCCGTCGTCCTTCACGACGTACGGCGGCCCGAACGCGTCGATCGCGGTCGCCGCCTCCTCGGGCGTGGTGCACACGTACGCGCGCCCGGTCGGCACGCTCGCGGCAGCCATCACGTCCTTCGCGAACGCCTTCGACCCCTCGATCTGCGCGGCGTCCCGGGACGGGCCGAACACGGCGATGCCTGCATCGCGCAGCGGATCCGCGAGCCCCGCGACCAGCGGCGCCTCCGGCCCGACCACTACCAGGTCGGACTCCAGCTCCCGTGCCAGCGCGACCACCGCGTCATGGTCCTCGACATCGACAGCCCGGCACTCGACGGTCTGCCCGTCGTACACCGGCCGCAACGCCGCGATCCCCGGATTCCCCGGAGCCGCCACCACTTGCACAACCTCCGAATCCTGAGCCAACGCCCAGGCCAGAGCATGCTCACGCCCACCAGCCCCGATAACCAAAACCTTCACGGCCGCCCAGCCTAGCGTGCCCCCACCGACCCCCCGCCAGTCAGCCCACACCCCCTCCGCAGCCGCTGACCAGATCACCGATGTCGTAGGTCCAGTCGAGGACGAGGTCGCGGGTCACGGAGGCGGGAAGGTCTTCGGCGAGCACGATGATCTCGCGCACGTACCGGTCAAGCGCGGTCAGGTTCGGGGCGTACGTCTGGGTGCCCTCGAGATCCGGCACCTCGGCCAGCCACTGATCGCCTTCCCGGGTTACGTGAACGCCGTACGTAGTCATCCCCTGAGCCATCCCTTCCCCAGAGCCGGTTCCAGCGCCTTCTCGATCGAGGCGCCCTTCAGTACTTCCAGTAGTAGCGGCCGTCTGCGTTCCACTCGAGGGGGAGTGTGGTGTGGTTGGTGAAGGCCATGCCTAGGTCTTTGGCTAGTTCTACGGTGCGGGCTAGTTGGAGGGAGTACGGGTGTTGGTTGTCGTCCCACCACTGTTCGGACTGGGTGATGCAGGTTTGGGATGAGTAGTACGGGTTGCTGCAGGGATGGGGTGGGAGCCATTTCTGGACGTGGCGGAAGTGGACTGTGGTGGAGCCGTCGGGGGGTTTGATGGTGCCGGTGGCGTCGAGGCAGTAGCCGGTGGTGGGGATGGTCCATTTGACGTAGTGCTGGCGGCCGCCGGCCGACGGGATGGGTTGCAGGTTGTTGCAGTCGGCATCGCCGATGGATTCGGTGGTGACGCGCTGGATCTGGGTGAGCGGACGGCCGGCTCCGTCGTTGTAGCCGTCGAGGAGGACCCAGTCGCCGTCGTGGATAAAGTGTTCGGCCGACTTCGGCGGCCAGGACTTGGGATCGCCCCAGGAGATATCGGACTCGGTGCTGGACAGGGGCGTCCACGACCACTGGCCGGCCGCGGTGCCGCCGGCGTAGTACTGGCCGGCGGCCTTCTCGAACATCAAGGAGTACTGCGCATAGGTTTCGGGCGTGGGAGCTGTCAGCAGGCCGATCACCAAAACCAATGCTTTGATCACAGAGAGCTAGGTTACCCAAGGACCTCGCGGAGCTTGGCGGCGAACTCGACCGGTTTGCCAGGCTGGCCGTACTCGTTGCCGAGGAACCCGCCGTGCCCGCTCGGGAAGACCACCGGCGTCAGCCCGAGCCGTTCGGCGACGGCCTTGCCGCCGCGGGCCGCCATCTGGTTGCCGGATTCCTCGCCGACCCCGACGACGACCCGGTCCTTGAGCTTGCCCAGCGCGTCGAAGTCGGGTTGGTACGACGTACAGCCGCGGAGGTTCTGTCCGAGCAGCGCGTCGGTGCGGGTGCCGTCGTCCGTGGTCGGCAGGCCGAACATCGCGGGGTCCGGCGCGGGCTGCTGCGTGTAGTCGGCCGGGATCTCACCGTCGTACCCGACGAACGCGATGAACTTCGCCATCCCGGCACCCATGCCGTCGCGCTGGTACGTCGCGTACATGTCTGCGATCGCGGCCTGCGCGTTCTCGCTGTCCGGCAGCAGCGCGGCGAGCGGTGGCTCGTGGGCGACCAGGGTGTTGATCAGGTCGGGGCGCGCGCCCGCAAGGGCGAGCGCGTTCACCGCGCCGCCGCTGCTCGCGAACAGGTCGACCGGGCCGACGTCCAGGTGCTCGATCAGCGCGGCCAGGTCGCCGGCGTGGTCGTCCGGCGAGAGCTCGGTCAGCTCGCCGGTGCGGACGCTGCGCTCGACACCGCGCGGGTCGTACGTCACGACGGTGCGGTCGTCGAAGTGCGAGGCCAGGGTGGGGAATCCGCTCGCGGCCATCGGTGAGCCGATCATCAGCAGCACCGGGCGGTTCGCCAGGTCGCCGCGGACGTCGTACGTCAGCGTCGCACCAGGTACGTCGAGGGTCAGGGTCACGGGCTCCGGCATCGGCGAACTCCTCGTTGCGGCGGCCCACCCCCATTGGTCGACCTCGTGTTCGAGAGCCTAGACCGTCCCGATCGCCCCCAACAGGAACCCAATCGGAACTTTCCCTGCTCTCTCTGCTTAGCTGGAGACATGACTGACAAGCCAGAGATCGACTTCCCGGACGGTCCGCCGCCGGCGGATCTCGAGATCACCGACATCACCGAGGGCGACGGCGCCGAGGCCAAGGCCGGCTCGCGGGTGAACGTGCACTACGTGGGCGTCGCGCACTCCACCGGCGAGGAGTTCGACGCGTCGTACAACCGCGGCGCCCCGCTGGCGTTCCAGCTCGGCGTCGGCCAGGTCATCCAGGGCTGGGACACCGGCGTCCAGGGCATGAAGGTCGGCGGCCGGCGCAAGCTGGTCATCCCGCCGCACCTGGGCTACGGCGACCGTGGCGCCGGCAACGCGATCAAGCCGGGCGAGACCCTGATCTTCGTCGTGGACCTGATCAGCGTCAGCTGACCGGACAACAGCCGGCGGCGCCCATGTGGTCACCGCCGGCTGTTCCCTTTTCCCGTAGTTGTACTCATCCGCCGCGGCCGTCCCGGCGGTTGACTGAACGGCATGACGACGATGGCGATCCCGCTGACCCGACGGACGAACTGGATCCGGTACGGCGCTCTGGCCGTGAAGTTGCTGCTGTTCGCATTGTTGCTCGCGGCACTCGTCTGGCCTGACCTCAGCGGTATCAAGGGAAAGGCGTCGACCGCGCGGCTGATCGTCTACCCGATCGGCGGGATGGTCCTGCCGCTGTGGTGGTGGCTGCGCCGCAAGGACAACTTCCCGTGGCTCGCTGACCTGCTGATGACGCTGCCCTGGACAATCGACCTGCTCGGTAACCGGCTCAACCTGTTCGACACCGTCGACTGGTGGGACGACGCGATGCACTTCGTCCTCTGGGCCTTCCTCACCGCGGGCGTACTGCTCGCCTTCGTACCGCGCAACCTCTCCCGCCCCATCACCACGTTCGTGGCCCTGGGCTTCGGCGCCACCGCCGCCGTCGTCTGGGAGGTAGGCGAGTACGTAGCCTTCGTCCGCAACTCCCCCGAACTCCGAACCGCCTACACCGACACCCTCGGCGACCTAACCCTAGGCACCCTCGGCGCCCTACTCGCAGGCCTCGTCGTCGCGCGGCTTCGTAGTCCCTCTGGTTTCAACGTATAGCGGGTGGGGGGACTTGCCGCAAGCCCCCTGTTTTCTCGGAGAATGGGCGTCTTTCCGAGTTGGGGACGGAGCTGCGCGGTGCGTTTTGTGTTGACTAGTTGGGGATCTCGCGGGGATGTCGAGCCGTTGGCGGGGCTTGCAGTGGCGTTGCAAGGGCTCGGGGCCGAGGCGACGGTGTGTGTGCCGCCGGAGGCCGAGTTCGAGGAACTGCTGGCGCGGGCCGGCGTGGCGATGGAGCCGTTGGGGCCGTCGGTGCGCGAGGTGGTGACGGCGCCCAAGCCGGAGGGTGTGCATCCGGCGTTCGCGTTGGCGCCGCGGCTGGTTGCGGCGCGGTTCGAGACGCTCGGCCGGATCGCGCCGGGGGCTGACGCGATCGTGGCGACCGGGCTGATGCCGGCCGGTGCGCGGGACGTGGCGGACAAGCTCGGCATCGGCTACGTACTCGCGGGCTTCCACCTCGGCGGGATCCCGTCGCAGCACTTCGCACCCGGAGCCCGGCCAGGTACGCCGACCCCGCCGGACGTGACCGATCGTCGCGTCCAATGGGAGTACGACGCCCGCCGCGTGAACGAGCTGTACGGCCCGTCGGTCAACGCCGAGCGCGCCGCGATCGGCCTCCCGCCGGTGGAGAACGTCCGCGACTACGTGTTCACCGACCACCCCTGGCTCGCAGCGGATCCGACCCTGTGCCCGTCCGAAGGCATGACCGATCTCGAGGTCGTACAGACCGGCGCGTGGATCCTGCCCGACGACCGTGCGCTGCCGGACGACCTGCAGGCCTTTCTGAAGGACGGCGAGCCTCCCGTGTACGTCGGTTTCGGCAGCATGGCCGCCCACGCACCGAAGGACATCGCCCGGACAACCGTCGAAGCCGCCCGGGCTCACGGTCACCGCGTCGTACTCGGTCGCGGCTGGTCCGAGCTCGCAGCGGACGACAGCTTCGTCGTCGGCGAAGTCAACCAGCAGGCCCTGTTCCCACAGGTCGCCGCGGTCGTCCACCACGGCGGCGCTGGTACGACGACCACGGCCGCGCGGGCCGGCGTACCGCAGGTCGTCGTACCGCTCGTTGCCGACCAGCCGTACTGGGCCTCCCGCGTCGCCGCTCTGGGCATCGGAGCCGCGCACGAGGGATCCGCGCCGACCGTCGACTCGCTGTCCGCGGCGCTCGGCACGGCACTCGCAGCAGCACCGCGAGCCCGCGAGGTGAGCGGCACGATCAAGACCGACGGCGCGACTGTGGCCGCGAAGCTCCTGATGAAGAGTTAGCGGTTGGTCGGACGGCAGATTCCGTTCGCGGCGGCGGTGGCGGCGAGTGCGGCGGCGGCCGGGCTCGACGCCGCCGCGCGCGTGGTGTGGCGGCCGATCGGGACCACCATCGGGGTACCGGCGACCGGATCGGGGACGACCTTCACGGCCAGTCCGAACACGTCCTGGACGACGTCCTCGGTGATCACGTCCGACGGGTTGCCCTCGGCAACGATCGCGCCGTCCTTCATCGCGATCAGGTGGTCGCCGAAGCGGCACGCCTGGTTCAGGTCGTGCAGTACCAGCACGATCGTCCGGTGATCGGATTTGTTCAGGTCGACCAGCAGGTCGAGGACCTCGAACTGGTGGGTGAGGTCGAGGAACGTGGTCGGCTCGTCCAGCAGCAGGATGTCGGTCTCCTGGGCGAGCGCCATCGCGATCCACACGCGCTGCCGCTGACCGCCGGACAGCTCGTCGATCGGCCGGTCCGCGATCGACAGTACGTCGGTCGAGGTCATCGCCTCCGCGACCGCCTCGTCGTCGGCTCGCGACCACTGCCGGATCCACCGGGTCCGCGGGTACCGTCCGCGGCCGACCAGGTCCGCGACCGTGATCCCCTCCGGCGCGGTCGGCGACTGCGGCAGCAGCCCGAGTTTGGTCGCGACCTCACGGGTCGGGATCTGCTGGATGCTCTTCCCGTCCAGCAGCACCGTGCCGCGCGACGGCTTGAGCAACCGCGCGAGCGCCTTCAGCAGCGTCGACTTGCCGCACGCGTTCGCGCCGACGATGACGGTGATCTTCCCGGTCGGGATCCGCACCGACAGGTCGTGGATGATCTCGCGCTGGTCGTAGCCGACCGCGAGGCCGTCGGCGGCCAAGCTGTGCTCCACGGACTTCTCCTCCATCTTCAGCCACCACTTCCGACGCGGTTCGCCCGGGCCAGCAGGAACATCAGGTACGGCGCACCCACCACGCCGGTGACCACGCCGACCGGCAGCTGCGTGTCACCGAAGGCGTGCTGCGCGATCAGGTCCGACACCGCGACCACGAGTGCCCCGAGCAGACCGGACGCGATCATCGCCGGCCCCGGCGACCGGGTCAGCCGGCGCGCGATCGGCGGCGCCACGAACGCGACGAACCCGATCGGCCCGGCGGCCGCCGTCGCCACCGCGGCCAGGAGCACGGCGATCACGATCAGCCCGAGCCGGGACGCCTCGACCCGCAGCCCCAGCCCGTACGCCGTCTCGTCGCCGAGCTGCAGGATCCGGAGCTGCTGGACCAGGAGCACCAGGAACGGCAGCAGTACGACGAACGTGATCGCCAGCGACCGTACGTTCGACCAGTCCCGCCCGTTCAGGCTCCCGGTCAGCCAGACCAGTGCCTGCTGCGCGATCTCCACCCGGGCCTTGGTGAGCAGGAACGACGTGATGCTGGTCGCGATCGCACCGATCCCGATTCCGATCAGGATCAGCCGGTAACTCGACACCCCGTGCCGCCACGCGAGTACGTACATGAGGAACGCGGTCAGCACCGCACCGGCGATCGCGAGCGCGGACACCGCGACCCCGGTCAGCCCGAGGGTGACGATCCCGAGTACGGCGAACGTACTCGCACCGTACGTCACGCCGATGATGTCCGGGCTGGCCAGCGGGTTGCGGGCGATGTTCTGGAAGATCGCCCCGGACAGACCGAGCGCCGCACCGACGAGCAGCCCGGTCAGTGCCCTGGGCAACCGAAGTTTGTTGACGATGAACTCGGTCGCGTGATCGCCACCGCCGAACAACGTCTTGACCACGTCGATCACCGGGATCTTGAAATCACCCAGCGACAACGAGACACAGAAGACCGCGAACACCACGACGGCGAGTACGACGATGACGACCAGCGAACGGGTCTGCCGTACGACCCGCGCACGGGCAACGAGGTGGACCGCCTCGGCCGTCACAGGTCGGCCAGCTTCCGGCGGCGCACGAGGATGATGAAGAACGGAGCGCCGAGGACCGCGGTGACGATACCGACCTGCAGCTCGCCGGGGAGAGCGACCACGCGGCCGATCACGTCCGAGCCGAGGAGCAGGATCGGCGCCAGCAGCGCGGAGTACGGCAGGATCCAGCGGTAGTCCGGCCCGGTCACCAAGCGCGCGACGTGCGGGATGGTCAGGCCGACGAACCCGATCGGACCGGCCGCCGCGGTCGCCGCGCCACAGAGCAGTACGACGACGACCGCGACGAACGCGCGGGCCCAGCCGACCCGCTGACCGAGCGACTTGGCCACGTCGTCCCCGAGCGACAACGCGTTCAACACCCGTCCGCAGAAGATCGCCAGCACGATCCCGACCAGGATGAACGGCGCGACCTGCTTGGCGATGTCCGGTCCGCGGCCGGCGAACGATCCCACCGACCAGAACCGGAACTGGTCGAACGTGTCGACGTCGCCGATCAGCAGCGCGGTCGTCAACGACCCGAGCATGGCGGTCAGCGCCGCACCGGCGAGCGCGAGCTTCACCGGCGTCGCACCTTCCCGCCCGAGCGACCCGAGCAGGTACACCACGACCGACGCCGCGGCCGCACCGACGAAGGCCAGCCAGACGTACGACGTCAGCGAGGACAACCCGAACCAGTAGATGCCGCCGACAACGAACAGCGCGGCCCCGCCGTTCACGCCGAGGATGCCCGGATCGGCCAGCGGGTTCCTGGTCACGCCCTGCATCAACGCCCCGGACAACCCGAGCGCCGCGCCGACCAGCAGACCGATCAGGGTCCGCGGTACCCGCAGCGAGCGGACGATCACGTGATCGGTGTTCGTCTCGTTGTAGTGGCGCAGGGCATCGGCCACGGTGGACAGCGGGATCTGCTTCGAGCCGACCGCGATGCTGAGCAGACAGACCAGCACCAGCAGCACGACGCAACCGATCAGGCCGAGCACGAGGGTGGTCCGCCGGGCCCGGCGCGGACGCGACGGAGCAGCGGTATCCGGTCGGGCTTCGGCCGTGGCACTGGGCGGGGGCATTGGACTTTCGGGATCCTCTTAGGTAAGGCTAACCTCTAGACGCCACACCTTAACCCGGCCGCCCTCGGGTCCGCACGTTCCTCCCCTGTTCAGTTTATGGAGTAACTCAGCATGACGACTGTGCTCGAGCGACCGATCGTCTTCGACTCGCTCCTGGCCACCGTGGCGGCCGTCGACGACCTGAGCCCGCACCTGCGGCGCGTGACATTCGTCGCACCGCGGATCAAAGAGGCGGTCACCGCAGGGCCGGACCAGCGGATCAAGGTCCTGCTGGCACCTCCGAACGGCAGCGCGATCCGACTCCCGTCAGGGCCCGACTGGTACGCCGACTGGTGCGCACAGTCTGTCGACGAGCGTTTCATCATGCGGACGTACACCGTGCGCGCCCTGCGGCCGGAGGTGGCCGAACTCGACGTCGAGTTCGTCCTGCACGGCGTGAACGGACCTGCGTCGGCCTGGGTGAGCTCCGCGCAGCCGGGCGACCAGGTGGGCCTGCTGCTGCCGTTCGCGGTCGACACGACCAGCACGAAGGGACTGCTGCACTCCGGCGTCGACTACGTGCCTCCGGCGACGAGTGTCCGGCGGGTGCTCGTCGCGGACGAGACGGCGCTGCCTGCACTGGCAGGGATCCTGGAGGAGCTTCCTGCGGGAGTAGATGCCACCGTCTTCGTCGCCGTACCTTCCGAGGCTGACATCCGGCCGCTGACAGGTGCTGCTGACGTCACGTGGGTCACTGAGGGATCCCTGGTGGACGCGGTGAAGTCAGCAGCGCTGCCGTTCGACCCTGACTACGCCTGGGTCGCCGGTGAGTCGTCGATGATCAAAGAGGTACGCCGCCATCTCGTGAACGCTGTCGGGATGCCGAAGCCGGCCATCTCGTTCCAGGGCTACTGGAAGCGCGGCGAAGCTCACTGCTAGGACGGGTTCTCCGCGTGGGTGAGGGTCTCCCAGGCAACGAACAGGTTGTTGGAGCCGGCCGGACGACGTGACTCTGTCAACGCCTGGGTGTTCGTCATCGCGATGCCCAGGCGGGTATGGAGCGCGTTGTAGCCCACCTCGGTGATCGGACCGAGGCCCCGGTTCAACGTGCCGCCGCAGAGCCAGGAAGGCACCGGCTCCAGGTTCCGCTCCCACTTGGACTGGAAGCCGAGCGCCTGCCGCAGCCGTTCGCCGAACTCCGGGTACATGTCGACGCCCTGGATACGGGCTGTCTCCAGCACATGTGAGATCGAGGAGATGCCGTAGCCGGTGTGGGTGAAGTCACGGCACGTCTCCTGCGTCAACCCGGTCACGAACGTCCCTTGGCCCTGCCAATAGCTCACGATCTTGTCGCGGGTGTTGAGGTTCTGGCTCGGTACGGTCTTCGGCAGGGCACCGTCCGACTCCAGGTACACGTACGCAGGTACACGCAGCCGGTACAGCGCGATCGCCTTGTCGTAGATGGTCTTGTCCTCAAGGAACACGCCGATGCCTTGGAGGGCCTCGGTCATGCTCAGCTCCCAGTTCCCGTTGGAGTTGGAGCCGTTGATGATCTTCGGGACGTAGACGTTGCGGAGCATGGTCGCGAAGCGGCCTGCGTTCGGCCAGTTGCCGTACTCGTACTTGATGAGCTCCGCGGCCTTCGGCCAGGACGACGCGGCCCACGCGGTCTGCAGCGGGGCGTTGCTGTTGGTGTGGTCCTGGATCGTCGCCGACCACGCGTCCATCAACTGGATCGACTTCTGCGCGTAGCGGTCGTCGCGGGTCAGGTACCAGAGCAGAGCGTCGGTGTAGGCCGCGATCGCGTCCTCGCGTTCGTCGGTGCAGCCGTAGTTCGGGTTCGAGTACGGACCGCACTCCACGATCGCCCGCGGCTTCGGCGTCCGGGACAGGGAAGCGTACGAGCTGTTCTTGGCCTGGTTGAAGGCGTCGGTCCATGGCTGTGCGCCTGCCTGAACCTTCGACCGAACGAAGTCGAGTTGGGCCTGACTGACACCGACACCGGGATGGGTGAACGTCGCCGGCGCGTCGGCGGCGTGTGCGGCTGGACTGACGAGGGTCCCGGCAAGCAGCGCGGTGGCCAGGACAAGGGGCATCTTTCGCATGGGCGGTGTCCTGTCTTCGGGGGCGGTAGGACAGCGGTTTCCACGGCAGTGTCACGACGTACTGCGACCAGGGTCAAGAGCCCGGCGGTACCGGAACTTCGCTGGAACAGAACGCTCAGTTGTCCCATTTCCCGTGGAACAAAAGGCGGTTCCGTCTCACTAGTGCAGGGCTAGCTCCTCGGCACGGACGCCAGCGGCGTCCATCAGCGCGGCAGCCGTGGCTGCGCCGATGCCGCCGAGGGGCTGGGCGCGGACGACCGCGCGGGCGCTGGCACCGTCGAAGATCATCGTCAGCTGAACGGCCAGCATGGACGGGTCGTCGGCGCCGGCCTTCACGAGTTCGCGGTGGAAGAAGTCGGTGAGCTGCTGCTTGAAGTGCCTCGCCACCACGGAGCCCGGGTGCTCCGGGTTCTTCAGCTCGACCGCGGTACTCACGTACGGGCAGCCTAGGTAGTTGCCCGTCGCAACAATCTCGTCCTGCCGCTCGAACACGGTGAGGATCCGCGCGCGCGGCGACCGCTCGTCCTCCGCGCCCGGATGGAGCAGCGTCTGGTACGCCGGGCCGCGACTGGCCAGGCTCTCCGCGATCAGCTCGTCCTTCGACCGGAACAGCTGGTACATCGACTTCTTCGACACCCCGGCCGCCTTGCACAGCGCGTCCACTCCGATGTTGACGCCGTCGCGGTAGAAGAGTTCGCCCGCGGCGTCCAGAAGCCGCTCACGGGGAGTCGCGGAAGTGCTCATGGCATCGAGGGTACCGGCTGGATTTGAAATGAGAAACCGATCGGTTTACAGTGCTGGAAACAGATCAGTTTCCACTGAGGAGTTTCCATGACCACACTCGAAGGCGCCGTCGTCCTGGTCACCGGCGGGCAGCGCGGGATCGGCAAGGCGATCGTCGACGACCTGCTCGGCCGTGGCGTCGCGAAGGTGTACGCAACCGCCCGCGACCCGAAGCCGAGCGACGACCCGCGGGTCGTACCGCTGCCGCTCGAGGTCACCGACCAGTCGTCGATCGACACGCTCGCCGCAGCCGCGCCCGACGTGACGGTGCTGATCAACAACGCCGGCGCCGGTTCGCCGGACACCTACCTGGACAGCTCGATCGACGACGTCCGCGCGGTCTTCGACGCGAACTTCTTCGGACCGCTGCAGCTCACCCGGGCGTTCGTCCCGATCATCGAGCGGAACGGTGGCGGCCACATCCTGAATGCGCACTCGGCCTTGTCCTGGGTCGCCCGGCACGGGGCTTACTCCGCGACCAAGGCCGCGCTCTGGCTGCAGACCAATGCGATCCGCCTCGAACTGCTGAACCGCGGCATCGGCGTCACCGGCTTGCACATGGGGTACGTCGACACCGACATGGCAAGCACGGTCACCGCGCCGAAGTCCCGTCCCGAAGACATCGCGAAGGCCGCGCTCGACGGCATCGAGACCGGCGCGTACGAGGTCCTCGCCGACGACACCGCCCGCGGCGCCAAGGCCGCGATCTCAGGTGACCTGACGGCGCTCTACCCCGAGCTAGCCGGCTGACCACCACGGGTGTGAGGCCTACCGGGGAGGTGGGGACAGACCCATCGTTCGGGCAGTCGTGCGGCGGTTCGCTGGGAAGATGAAGCTCGCCAAGATCGCAGCACTGCCCGTCTGTGCCTCTGTCCTCATCGCTTCGACTCTCGTAGCGGGTTCCACGGCGTCCGCCACCGCCGTCGTGCGGCCCGCTGCCCGTGCTCAGCACGCACCGCGTGGCCAGCTCGTCTCCGTCGTTCCCATCGAGCACCTGTCCGCTGCAGAACTCACGCAGTACCTGAGACAGCCGGCGTCGTACGGCGTCGACGCATACCGCGTCGTGTACCGCACCATCACCCCACAAGGACAGCCGACAACCGCCAGCGGCCTGGTAGCCGTCCCACGCTCGGCCAAGCGACGCCTGGACCTGGTCACCTTCCTGCACGGCACGAACGCCACCCGCAACTCGACAGCCTCAGTCCTCCGCACGAGCCCCGACCGAGTACGCAGCCTGATGTTCGCCGGCGCCGGTTTCGCAGTCGCAGCACCGGATCTCCTCGGCCTGGGCGTTGGACCTGGCCGCCACCCGTACGGCGACACCGCCTCGGAGATCTCAGCCTCGGCGGACCAACTGGTCGCGGCCCGCGAACTCACCACCGCACTCGGCCGCTCCCTTCGCCCCGGCGTACTGGTCACCGGCTTCTCCGAAGGCGGCCGCATCACCCTGAGCCTCGGCCGAGCACTGCAGCGCGAACAGGTCCCCGGCTTCACCCTCCGTGCACTCGCCCCGGTCGCCGGCCCGTACGACCTACTGGGCGTCGAGCTTCCAGCCCTGGTGGACGGGCGCGTCAGCCCCTTCGTAGCCACACCGTCCAGGAGATCGCCGCCGCCCTACCGACCAGCCCGGACAAGCTGGTACGCCCGGAGTTCCTGCAAACTCTCACGCACCCGACGGGCCCTCTTGGCGACCGCCTCCGCGCGGCTGACACCATCTGCACCAACTGGAAGCCCCGGGTTCCCCTGCACTTCTACACCGGCTCCGCTGACCACGACGTACCCGCCACCAACGCCGCCAGCTGCCAAAGCAAGCTCGGCGTGCCCAGCACGATCACCGACGTAGGCCCTGTCGACCACAACGGCACCGCCGAACTCGCCTACCCGCAAATCCTTACCTGGTTCAGTTCACTCGCGCGTCGATAGCTGGTCTGCCGGGGACGTACCGTAGATGGCATGTCAGTCACAGGGGGACCGCCTTCCACCCATGAAGAGGAGGTGGAGGAGCGGGTCGGGCCGTACCGGTTGATCCGGCGGCTCGGGCAGGGTGGCATGGGTGTCGTCTACCTGGCCGAAGGACCTGAGCACCAGGAGGTCGCGCTCAAGGTACTGCGGCCGCACGTCGCGCACGACCCGATCGCACGGGCGCGGTTGCAGCGCGAAGCCACCACGTTGCAGAAGGTCAACCACCCTGGCGTGGCCGGCATCCTCGACCACGACCTGGACGGCGAGCAGCCGTACCTTGTGACCCGCTTCGTCCCCGGGCGCCCGCTGGACGAGCAGGTCGACGAGCGCGGCCCACTGACCCCACGCAAGTGGCTCCCGCTGGCCGGCTGCCTCGCCGAGTCGCTGCAGGCCATCCACGCGGCCGGAGTGATCCACCGCGACCTCAAGCCCGGCAACGTGATGATGTGCAACGGCAAGCCGGTGATGATCGACTTCGGCATCGCCCAGGCCGCCGATGACCTGCGGTTGACCCAGACCGGGCTGGTGATCGGTACGCCGGGCTACCTGGCGCCGGAGCTCATCGAGGGCGAGATGGTGTCGCAGTCCGCCGACTGGTGGGGCTGGGCGGCCACCGTGGCGTTCGCCGCGACCGGGCGGCGCCCGTTCGGCAAGGGACCGTTCGAGGCGGTACTGGCTCGCGTGCACTCCGGGCAGGCCGACCTGGACGGACTGGACCCGCGGCTGAAGTCTCTGCTCGCCGCAGCGCTCTCCCCCGACAAGGCCGACCGTCCCACACAGGACGAGATCATGACTGGCCTCAGCCGGTACGCCGAAGGTCGCGACGCGCTGCCGCCGCGCGAGGCGCCGACGATGGCAGCCGTGGCGCCGACCAGGCTCGTGACGAAGCTGATGCCGACGGTGGAGCCTGAGGTCGACGACGGCCCCACACCGACCCAGGTGGCCGAGCTGGTGCCGCCGGTGATTCCGCCGCTGTCAGCGTTCGCACCGATCCGCGACAAGCTCCGCGAAGCCACCACGAAGAAGCCGGAACCTCCCCCGCCTTACGGCCAAACGCCGTACCCAGCGGAGCCGTTCGTTCCGTACGCCGCGAACCCGTACGCTCCGGCCCCTTACCAGCAGCCGTCCGCGCCGATGCCTGTGCAACCGGCTCAGCCGCCGGTCCAGCAACCCGCCAAGTCGCCGCCCACCGGCCGTCGTACGGCCGTGATCGTCGGCTTCATGCTGCTGCTGACCGGGCTCGTCGCGTTCACGCCAGGCTTCGGTGCGGCGGTCGCCATCATCCTGTTGGTGCTCGCTCGAACAGTGGACCGCTCCAGCACGGCCCTGATGCGACGCCGTCAGGTCCGCGGCCGCTCGGGCAAGTCAGACGGAGTGGTCGCCGCAGCAGCCAGCCCAGTGCAACTGGCTACCGCAGCACTCATCACAGTCCCCTGCTTGATCCTGCCGCTGCTGACAGCAGTTGTGGTCGGCGGAGTCGTCACGGGCATCGCTGCGTCGACCTACGGCCTCGACTGGAAGCCCTTGTCCGCTGTCGGCTTCGGCACGGCGGCCCTGACTGCCCTGTTCTGCAGCTGGTGGGGCCCGGGTGGCAGCTCACTACGACGCGGTGCTCACATCACCGCCCGGAACACCTTCCGCGCGCACTGGGTTTCCGCGCTCGTCGCCGTAGTGCTGCTGGTGATCGGCGGCATCCTGTTCTTCCGGGCCACCCAGGGCGGCGGCGCCGACTGGGCACGGCAGCCGATCGAGACGCCGAACATCCAGCGCCCGAGCATCGGCGACCTGCGGAACGCGCCGTTCATCCGGGACCTCCCCATCATCGGAAACTGACGGGGAGGTCCACCGGGTCAGAGCTGGACGATCTGGCTGCGCTCGGGACCGACACCGATCGCGGAGATCCGCGCCCCGCTCAGCGACTCGACGGCGCGGACGTACGACTGCGCCTCCTTCGGCAGGTCCTCGAACGTCCGGCAGCCGGAGATGTCGTCCGTCCAGCCGTCGAACTCCTCGTAGACCGGGACCGCGTGGTGGAACTCGGTCTGCGTCATCGGCATCTCGTCGTGCCGTACGCCGTTCACCTCGTACGCGACGCAGACCGGGATCTTCTCCCGCCCGGTGAGCGTGTCCAGCTTGGTCAGTACGAAGTCGGAGACCCCGTTCACGCGGGCCGCGTACCGGGCGATGACCGAGTCGTACCAGCCGCAACGCCGCGGGCGGCCCGTCGTCGTACCGAACTCGAAGCCTTGCTGACGCAGCCACTCGCCGTCCGCGTCCAGCAGCTCGGTCGGGAACGGACCCTCACCGACACGGGTGGTGTACGCCTTGACGACGGCCATCACGCGGTCGATCCGGGTCGGCGGGATGCCGGTACCGGTGCAGGCGCCGGCGGAGATCGCGTTCGAGGAGGTGACGAACGGGTACGTGCCGTGGTCGACGTCGAGCAGCGTCGCCTGACCGGCCTCCATCAGCACGGTCCTGCCGTCGTCGAGCGCCTTGTTCAGCAGCAGGCTGGTGTCCGCGACCATCGGCTTCAGGCGGTCCGCGTACTCGAGCAGCTCGTCGAGGACCTCGCTGATCTCGACCGCGCGCCGGTTGTACACCTTCACCAGCAGCTGGTTCTTCTGCTCCAGCGCGCCGGTGACCTTCTGCTCGAGGATCTTCTCGTCGTACAGGTCCTGGATCCGGATGCCGAGCCGGTTCATCTTGTCGGCGTACGTCGGGCCGATGCCGCGTCCCGTCGTACCGATCTTCCGGCTGCCGAGGAACCGCTCGGTGACCTTGTCGAGGGTCCGGTTGTACGGCGGGATCACGTGGGCGCTGGCGCTGACCACCAGGCGCGACGTGTCCACCCCGCGCGCCTGCAGCGCGTCGAGCTCCTCGAACAGCACGCTGAGGTCGACCACGACCCCGTTGCCGATCACCGGGGTGACGCCCGGTGTGAGGATGCCGCTCGGGAGCAGGTGCAGCGCGTACTTCTCGGATCCGATCACGACCGTGTGGCCGGCGTTGTTGCCGCCGTTGAACTTGACCACGTAGTCGATGACCTCGCCCGTGTTGCCGAGCAGATCGGTCGCCTTGCCTTTGCCCTCATCGCCCCACTGGGCGCCGACGAGCACGATTGCGGGCATCTCAGCCCTCCTCTTCACGCACCGACATCACACCCCGTGGCGGCCGGTGCTGGAAACGGTGAAGCCCGGAGACATTCACCGAACATTCATCCGGCAATGCATCCAGGCTCTTGCGACCAAAGCTTACCGGACCGGGGCGCAGGCGTTTCGGGCCTGTCCACAACGTTCGAGCGACCGTTTCAAATCACTGTTTCATCAACTGACGGGTTGCGATATTGCGTGATCACGTGCACACTCTTAGTCAGCGGCCCGCCGAAACTGCCGCAGGGGACGGTTCCGGCGGGCCGCTTCCTCTTGCCCCTAGGAGTTGAGCTCCTCGGGGTTGGAGGCGAGCCACTCCTTCACCCTGCGGTCGGCCTCCTGCGGGCTGACGTCCTCGACCTTAGTGAGAATCGCCCACCGGTGCCCGAACGGGTCGATCACGGTGCCGAACCGGTCGCCGGTCATGAACGTCTGCACCTCTTCCACCGGCTTGGCACCGGCCGCGACCGCCTTCGCGTAGGTCGTGTCCACGTCCGGCACGTAGTGCACGATCGACGAGTGCACCCACTCGCCGTTCGGCGCCCGCAGCCCGATCTGCGGCATCTGGTCGCTCAGCTGCAGCATCGAGTTCCCGAACCTGAGCTCGGCCTGACCGACCCGGCCGTCAGGCATGTCCTGCCGGCTGACCACCTCGGCTCCGAAGACCGAGGTGTAGAACTCGATCGCCTTCGGCCCGTCCGCGACGGCGAGGTACGGGGTCAGCGAGTGATAACCGTCGGGGATGGGGTTTACCGTGTTCGTCGTCATGCCCCAAGTCAATCCGCCGGCCCCCTGTGGGGTCTTGTAAGAAAGCGACAGCCGCGTTGACCCACTCCGCCGACAGCGAGAAGGGCATCCTGCACCCCCGGGAGCAAGCCCGGCACCGGTCGCTGAACCGGCTCGTGCCGGGGCCGGAGGCCGGGCGCTTCGTGGAGTGGTACTGGATCGTCGAGTGGGACCTGGACGAGCCGTACACCGCGGAGGTGTTGCCGTTCCCGGCCGTGAACGTGACGTTCGAGCAGCCTGGTGGTGCGTTCGTGAACGGGGTCTGCACGCGGAAGTTCTCCCGTGAGCTCGTGGGGCGGGGCCGGGCGTTCGGGGTGAAGTTCTGGGCCGGCGGGTTCGGGGCGATCACCGGGCTGGACGTCGGGTCGTTCCGGGACGAGGTGCTGCCGCTGACCGCGGTGTTCCCGGACGGCGACCGGCTCGCGGACCTGATGTTCGAGGCCGAGTCCGACGTCCGGCGGCGCGCGGTGTTCGAGGCGTTCCTGCGTGATCACCTGGGCCCACCCGATCCGTCGTACGAGCTGGTCCGGGAGATCGTGTCGACGATGGCCGCGGACCGGTCGGTCGCCCGCGTCGACGAGATCACCGAGCGTTTCGACGTACCGATCCGTACCCTCCAACGCCTGTTCCGCCGCTATGTGGGGGTAGGTCCCAAATGGGTGCTGCGCCGCTACCGCCTCCACGACGGCGCCGAGCTGCTGGCCCAGGGAGACGTAGCCGAGCTGGCAGAGCTTTCTGCTTCCCTCGGCTACTTCGACCAGGCCCACTTCTCCAAGGAGTTCAAGCAGCAGATCGGCCTGACTCCTTTGGAGTACGCCACGCGCGCCGCCGCCGAACGGCAGGTCACCTACCGCTGAGCTTCACCGTCACCGCCATCGCAAGGGCACATGTTGCCGCGGCGAGCGCGACCACGAAGCCGTACTGCGGGCTGTGCTGGTCGACGACCCATCCGGCGAACGCTGAGCCGAGCGCGATGCCGGCGGCGCCGCCCGAGTTCAGCCAGGTGAAGGCCTGGGTCAGTACGGCGGAGTCGACGGTCGACTCGGTCAGTACTGCGGACAACGTCTGGAACGGGGCGATCGCGAGGCCGGGCAACGTCAGCGCGAGAGCTGCGGTCAGCGGCGTGTGTACCGCGGTCAGCGGCAGGCAGCTCACGGCCAGCCAGACGAACGCGACGACGAACTGCGTTTCCGGTGCAGTCCGCCAACGCCTTGCACCGTAGGCGAATCCGGCGATCAGGCTGACCAGGCTGGTGATGCTGTACAGCGGGCCGGCGAGTCCCGGCGTACCCCGGGAGACTGCGAGCGCTGTGACGGACACCTGCATGCTGCCGAAGAACAGGCCGATGCCGATGTTCGTACCGACCAGGCCGGCGAACCGCTTGTGCAGCAAGCGTTTCGAGCTGCCGTGCTGCCCAGGCCTGACTGGCGGCGGCGCGGTGCTTCGCTGCACCGCCAGCAGAAAGCCACCAGCAAGTAGAAGACCTGTCGCGAGCAGTGAACCTGCAGCAGGAGTGCTGGACGAGCTCACGATGCCTACGAGTCCAGGGCCGACCATGAACGCGACACCGACGCTGAGGGACTCCAGTGCGAACGCCGAGGACAACAGTGGATTCTCACGCAGCGCGTAGGCCCAGCGGGCTCCTGTCTGCGCCCCCAGCTGCGGCAGCGATCCGCCCGCGAGTACGGCCGCCATCACGAGTGACCACAGGGGTGCGTGGGAGACAGTGAGACCGATCAGCAACGCCATCATCGTGGCGTGCACGAGCAGGGTGACAGGCAACATGCGGGTCTGACCGAAACGGTCGATGAGCCTCGCGACCTGTGGACCGGCGACCGCCTCGGCCACGGCGAACCCGCCGGTGGCTGTCCCCGCGGCGGCATACGAACCGGTCGAGCCGTGCACCAGCCAGACGATGCCGAGGCCCGTCATCGCGATCCCGATCTTGGCCGGGGCCGCTGCGAAATAGAACTTCCAAGCGCCAGGAGTACGCAGTACTGCTGCGTAGGTGGGCGCGACGATCCGTCCGGTGAGAGCCGGCACGGTGTTACCTTCCGCTGCCCGAAGGGGCGGGGACCCGACCGTGGGCGTCCAGCTTCGCCGGTCTGTCCATCCGCCTAGAACCGTCCATGTTCGGCAGGAAGCGGGGACGCTCGCCGCCTGCCGGCACTGTCAACGGGCAGAAACCTCGAGTGGTTCAGGTTGACCGGAACAGTCTACCGTCCACGAGCACCGGCACCACCTCGCTCTGGTCGACCTCGGCCGCCACGTCGACGTCCGCCGCGAAGCCGTACGCCGTCAGTTCGCGACCGCCCGCGCACTCGTGCAGGTACTTGGGCAGTTCGTCCTTCGTCGCCTCGTACGCCGCGACCGCCGCCTGCGCCTCCGGCGAGAGGTCGTCGCGCCGGAGTGCACTCAGAAACCCGCCGGCACCCCACAGATCCTCGACCGCGGGCCGCAGCGACCCGTCAGGCCAGCGCTCCCCCGCCGCGATCGCGACGACCCTGCCGCCCGCGCTCCGTTGCCTGCTGACCCAGTCCGCCGCTGCTTGCCGGTTACGCAGCGACACCGCGATCACCGTCGCACCGCTGTCGCTCAACTGCTTCGCGATCGTCGAACCGTTCGGCGACGGCAGCACCAGCTTGGTGATTCCGGTCACGCCGCGGATCGATGCCGGCGACAAGCTCACATCGCCCGGGCCGGCCGCGGACCGCCCGACCGCCAGCGTCGCGCCGTACTCCTGCGCGTACGCGACTGCGGTCTCGTCGCGCCAGCGGTACGGGTAGACGTCGATGCCGCGATCGGCCGCAACCGTCACCGACGTCGTGAACGACAGCACGTCGACGACGGCGACGATGTCACCGGCAACGACCTCGGCTCCGACGGGTCCCCAGTCGAACCCGGCACCGAATCCGGCCTGCGCGTAAGGGCTGGTCACCCGGCAGATCATCCCGCCCGGGAACCAGCCCTACAAGCAGATTTCAGCTCAGCACGTCCGCGGCCGTCGGCGAGCTGTCGCGCAGGAACGTGGCGCAACGCTCGGCCTCGTCCTTCTCGTCGATCAGCGCTGCCGCCTTGCCGAGCGCGGCCAGCGCGCGGAGGAATCCGCGGTTCGGCTCGTGCTCCCACGGGACCGGTCCGTGGCCCTTCCAGCCGTTGCGCCGGAGCAGGTCCAGCGCGCGGTGGTAGCCGGTGCGCGCGTACGCGTACCCCTCGATGGTCCGGCCGTCGGCGAGCGCGCCCTCGGCAAGCACCGCCCAGGCCAGCGAGGACGTCGGGTACTTGGCCGCGACGTCCGCCGGAGCGGCCCCGTCGGCGAGTTCCGCCGCGGCCGGGTCGACCGGTAGTAGTGTCTCGGGTGGACCTGAGAGCAGATTGTTCAATTCCATAAGCACATCTTCGCCGATCACGCAGCCGTACCGGCACGTGACCGTCTGACGAAATCCGTTGACCGTTCACCCGGCGGCCACGGATGCTTGAGACCCTGCGTCAACCGCCGTGGTTCCCAGCTACGGCCGGAAGGAGGCACCGGATGAGCGTCATAGTCCTGAACGCGTCGTACGAACCGCTGCACACCGTATCGATCCAGCACGCCATCCGGATGCTGGTTCGTGAGGTCGCAGTGGTCGAAGAGGCGCACGGAGAGCGAACAATCGGCCCGTTCCCGGTCCCTCGCGTCCTCCGCCTGGTCCGCTACGTCGTCACCCACTGGCGCTACGCGGCCGGCCGGATGAAGTACAGCAAGCACGGTGTCCTGCGCCGCGACAAGTTCCGCTGCGCGTACTGCGGCCTGGACAACGCCGACACCATGGACCACGTCCAGCCCAGATCCCGAGGCGGCCGCACCGAATGGCTCAACGCCGTAGCCGCCCACGCCTCCTGCAACGAACGCAAAGGCAACCGCACCCCCGCCGAAGCCGACATGCCCCTCCTCTGGCAACCCTGGATACCCACCCGCGCCGAGCTCGTCACAGAAAAGTGACGAGCATTTTTTATGCCCGCTGGTAGGCGCAAGTTCTCCACAGATTGAAAGTTGGTGGTCCTGGGAGGGGGGAATCGCGGCAAGTTCTAGGGCATGAATGGTCAGCTTGCTGTGATGGCGTCGATTCGGGGTGGGGTGTTCACCCGGGCCGACGCGCGTGCCTGTGGGTACGCGGACGTTGAGATCGACTCGCTCCTCGGGTCCGGGCGCTGGCGCCGGATCCGGCGGGGGACGTATGCCGCTCAGCGGTCACTGATGCTGGTGACCGACGAGGTGCTGCACCTTCGCCGGACCTATCGCGTGCTGCGGGCGAGCGGACCGAACGTGTTCGCCAGCCACCAGTCCGCCGCGGCACTCCACGCCTTACCGGTTTGGGGTCTCGACCTCACCCGGGTGCATGTGACCGCGCCGGACGGTCGATCCGGCCTGCTGCGCGGCGTGCACCGTCACATCCGCGACCCAGTCGGCCCCGGCCTCCAACTGTGGAACAACCTGCGCATGGTCTCACCGGCTCGCGCGATCGCCGAGGTGGCCGCGACCGCCCCAACCATGCCCGCAGTCGTGCTCGCCGACGCCGCGATCTACACCGGCACCGTGGACCGACTCGCACTCAAGCAGGCGATCACAATCCTTGACCACGGCAGCAAACGAGCCCTCGACGTACTCGACCAGCTCACCGGCGCCGCCTCGATCGCCGAGTCCCGCCTGCGCCACATCCTCGCCACCGCGGGTCTCCCCACACCCAGCGCAGACCCACCACCGGACCTCGACCAACCGGATCCCGACGATCCCCGAGCCGAAGCGCTGTGGTTCCCGGAGGACCGCACCGTCGTCGAGTTCGAGCCGCGTTTCCCCTTCTACAGCGACGAATTCGAGCCCGCCACCGAGGAGACGCCACCCGACCCGTCAACCTTCGAAGGCCCACACCCCGTGGAGCACTGCTGGATCTCCTGGACCGATCTCGACGACCCCGCGACCGTGGCCGACCGCATCCGAACCACGTTCACCCGGGCCGCCCGCCGCACCGGAATCCGGCACTTCGACCAGGCCCGGGTGCGCTGACAACAAGGAGTCACCAGATGCATTCCAGCAACGCGAAACAGGCCCGCCTCGGAGAACTCCCCCGGACGGGCCTGCTCGGAACAGCTTTCGGAACGTCAGGCGTTCAGCGACGTACCGGTCGAACGCAGGTTCTCGCACGCCTCGCCGACACGCTTCGCCATGCCTTCTTCGGCCGCCTTGCCCCACGCGCGCGGGTCGTAGGCCTTCTTGTTGCCGACCTCGCCGTCGACCTTCAGCACACCGTCGTAGTTCGTGAACATGTGCGCCGCCGCCGGCCGGGTGAACGCGTACTGCGTGTCGGTGTCGACGTTCATCTTGATGACGCCGTTGTCGACCGCGGCCCGGATCTCCTCGAGCGTCGAGCCGGAACCACCGTGGAACACCAGGTCGAACGGGCGGTCCTTGCCGAGCTTGGCGCCGACCTGCTCCTGGATCTCGGCCAGGATCTCCGGACGCAGCTTCACCGCACCCGGCTTGTAGACGCCGTGCACGTTGCCGAAGGTCAGCGCGGTCAGGTAGCGACCGTTCTCACCGGTGCCGAGGGCCTCGACCGTGGCCAGGCCGTCCTCGACGGTGGTGTACAGCTTCTCGTTGATCTCGTTGGCGACACCGTCCTCCTCGCCGCCGACGACGCCGACCTCGATCTCCAGGACGATCTTGGCCGCGGCCGTCTTGGCCAGCAGCTCCTTCGCGATCTCCAGGTTCTCGGCCAGCGGCACCGCGGAACCGTCCCACATGTGCGACTGGAACAGCGGGTTCTCGCCGCGCTTGACGCGCTCGGCCGAGATCTCCAGCAGCGGCCGGACGAAGCCGTCCAGCTTGTCCTTCGGGCAGTGGTCGGTGTGCAGCGCGATGTTCACCGGGTAGTTCTTGGCGACCTCGTGCGCGTAGGCAGCCAGCGCGACCGAGCCGGTCACCATGTTCTTGATCGTCGGACCGGACAGGTAGTCCGCACCACCGGTGGAGACCTGGATGATGCCGTCCGAGCCCGCCTCGGCGAAACCGCGGATCGCGGCGTTCAGCGTCTGCGAGGAGCTGACATTGATGGCCGGGTAGGCGAAGCGGTTCTGCTTGGCCTTGTCCAGCATCTCGGCGTAGACCTCAGGGGTTGCAATAGGCATGTCTCGCGGTACTCCTCACAACACAGTTCTTGTGGGTTCGGCTCCAGTATTGCCGCCGGGCACTTCGTCGTGACCAGCGGCCCACCTGCTGAACCGGCCTGGTGGCCGGGGAGCGATCGGCAGGTATGTAGACCAGTTGGTGAACAGGATCGATCCAGTTCGTTGCGTCCGGGTTTCCGTCCGGTGGCACCGGACCGTCCGGTTCCGCAGGGCAGGTCAGGCGGACCCGGTTCGCGGGCCGCGCGGGGTCAGGGCCATGTGCAGCCGGTAGCGGTCGGCACGGTACGCCGACCAGGACAGCTCGACGACCTTGCGGCCGGCGAACGTGGTGCGCTCGAGGACCAGCAGGGGTGCCCGCCTGGCCACGCCGAGCACCCGGGCGACATGACCGTCGGCGTTGTCCGCCCGGACGGTCTGTTCACCGGAGGTGACGACGACGTCGTACTCACTAGCGAAGACGTCGTACAGAGTGCCGAGCTCACGGCCGAGCAGGCCGGGGAAGAGCGCGGACGGGTAGTAGCCGACCTCGTACGCCATCGGCGACGCGTCGGCCGTACGCAGCCTCTCGACCCGGATCACCTTGGTGCCCTTGGCGACCCGCAGTCCCTTCGCGGTCTCGTCGGAGGCCTCGATCTCGCTCGCCGACAGCACGACGGTTCCGGGCTCGAGCCCGCGGGCCCGCATCTCCCGGGAGAACGAGGTGAGGTGCAGCTGGGAGTCGACCTGCGGACCCGTGACGAAGGTCCCCTTGCCGTGCACCCGTTCCAGTGCGCCGGACTCGACCAGGTCGCTGATCGCCTGCCGGACGGTCACCCGGGAGACGTTCAGCTTGTCCACCAGGGCACGCTCGGAGGGGATCGGGTCCCCGGGATGCAGCTCGACGTCGATCAGCCGTTCCAGCACCGATCGGACCTGGGCCCGCTTCGTCGCCACCATGGAATCTCGATCCTCCAGACCTGGGCGGTCCTCGGGGGTGCCCCGGGGCGCCGCTCACTGCTATCGTGCGCAGCATACCTGTTAAGACCAGATAGGACCAGTGATCCCAGTGGTGTCTGTCCCCACCCAGGAAACCCGGATGGCGGCCGAGATCGCCGAGCAGCCGGCCGCCCTGGCCGCGACGTTCGAGCACGTCCTGCCGCTGCGGCACGACATCACCCGGCTGGCCGCCGGGCGCCGGAACGTGATCTTCGTGGCCCGCGGGTCCTCCGACAACGCGGGCGTCTACGGGCGGTACCTGACCGAGATCCACGCCGGCCGGCAGGCGTCGCTCGCGGCCCCGTCGGTGGCCACGCTGTACGGCGCGAACCTCGACCTCTCGAACTCGCTGGTCGTCGCGGTCAGCCAGTCCGGTGCGACCCAGGAGATCGTCGACACCGCCGAGTGGGCGAAGCGGAACGGCGCCGCCATCGTCGGCATCACGAACGACGGCAACAGCCCGTTGGCGTCGACGGCCGACGTCGCGCTGATCACGCAGGCGGGCAAGGAGCTCGCCGTACCGGCCACCAAGACGTACACGACCCAGCTGGCCGCGATCACGGTCGCGGTGGACGCGCTCGCGCCTCGCCCCGGGACGCTGGACGCCGACATCGCCCGGGTTCCGGACGCGGCGACCAAGATGCTGTCCGGCTCGGTCGAGGCGGCGGCGGACCTGCTCGCGGGCGCCCACGACGTACTCGCGAGTGGCCGCGGCCTGACGTTCGGCACGACGCTCGAGGTCGCGCTGAAGCTCGAGGAGACCTGCCTACAGCCGGTGCGCGGCCTCTCGTACGCCGACCTCAAGCACGGACCGATTGCGGTCGTGGACTCCGACCTGGTGACGATCCTGGTCGCTGCGGGCGAGGGCCCCGCGCTGCCCGGCATGACGGAGCTGGCCGGCATCGTCCGCGAGAAGGGCAGCAAGATCCTCGGCATCGGTGGCGACCCCACCTTCGCCTCCCGCTGCGACGTGAACCTCCCCGGCCCGGATCTCCCCGAGACCCTGGCGCCGCTCGCGCTCGTCATCCCGGCCCAGCGCGCCATCGAACTCCTGGCCCGCAAACTCGGCCTCGACCCGGACGCCCCGCGCGGCCTCCGCAAGGTCACCCAGACCGACTGAACAAAGTGCTCATTCGGTGAGCACTTTGGCTGGAATCGTGGTGGTCGTCAATCGGAACGACCCGAGAGAGGACCACCACGATGTTGCGAGGACTTGCGACTGTCAGCTTCTACGCCACCGATGTGAAGGCGGCGCGGGAGTGGTACGAGAAGCTGCTGGGGATCGAGGCGTACTACGCGGTGCCGAGCGCCGAGGCCCCGGCGTACGTCGAGTTCCGCTTCGGCGACCTGCAGTGCGAACTGGGGATCATCGACGCCAAGTACGCGACGCATCAGGTCGGTGCGGGGTCCGGGGCGATCATGTACTGGCACGTAGACGACCTGGAGGCGACGCTGACCCGGCTGACCGACCTCGGCGCAACCGTCAACGAGACCATCGTTGACCGCGGCAACAACACGGGCTTCCGCACGGCGTCGGTAGTCGATCCCTTCGGCAACATCCTCGGCATCATGACCAACCCGCACTACGTCCAGATCCTCGAAGACCTGCAGCCTGCACGCTAGTTCTCAGAAGTCGACACGCATGACCGCGCGACGGTTTCCCGGCCGGCTGACGACGGTGAATCCGGCATCGGCGAACGTCGCGAGGGTGCCGACGGACCCGCCGTCGACGAGATCCGGATAGCCCTCGACCGCACGAGCCCCACCCTCGCGAGCGAACTCGACGGCGGCATGCGCGAGCAGTCTGCTGATTCCGCGCCGGCGGAAACCGATCCGGGTGACGAAACACGTGACCGCCCAGACGGACGCGTCTGTCTTGTCCTCGTTCCGTCCGAGCCAAGGCACCCGATAGTCGCGAACCAAGCGAGCATGCCCCGCCCGCGGCGCCACCGCACACCACCCCACAGGCTCGCGAGCGTCCGGATCAGCGGCTGCATCCTCAAGGTAGGCGATCAGGCCGGTTGTTGTGGTGGCTCGCGGATTGTCGCAGGCGGTTTGGTCTCGTAGGCGGGCGGCGAGTTCTGTGGGGCCTTCGGACGCCCAGGACTCCTTGGGGAGCATGCGGAAGCGCTGACACCAGCACCGGGAGGTGTCGCCGGTCGTGCCGAAGATGGCTTCCAGGTCGTCCCACCTCGCTCGATTCGCCGGGACGATCGTGAGTTGCCCGGATTTCACCGGCTCACGAGATCCCCCAGTCCGCGGCACCGGCCGCACCGGCCGCGCGGGCGCAGACCGCCCGAGCGCCGACTGCCCGGGTGCAGATCGCGCGGGTGCGGATCGCATGGGTGCGGATCGCGTGGGCGCCGACTGGCCGGGTGTAGACCGCGCGGGTGCCGACTGCCCGGGTGCCGATCGCCCGGGTGCCGACTGCGCGGGTGTAGATCGCGCGCGTGCTGGCTGCGCGGGGTTTGCTTGTGGTGCGGTGGTTCGTTTGCGGGGGTGGTAGGTGACGTGGGCCTCGATCGTGTCTCCTACGTCCAGACCGGCGGGCTTGCGTACTGCGTCCTTCAACGGAAGCAGGTAGTCGCCGTCTCTCGACCAGAGGGATGTCGTCCATTCGGTGCCTCCGAGCACCGCGCGGACGGGGACCGTACCCCAGGAGCCCCCGCCCGCCGAGGCAGCAGCTCGGAGGGCGGTGCCGGTTTCGGGTGGCACGGTCAGGAAGTAGTACGGCGCCGGGCCGCGCCACTCGATGATTTCGCCGGCGAACGTGTGGTCCATGGATTCGACGCTAGACCTGATTCCGGAAGAACGACTTCCGGAACTCAGAGATGGCCGCGGTGGGTGAGCGCCGTGGTGATCTGCTCCGCCGCCGCCCGCAGCGGCGGCAGGAACTCCTCACAGAGGGAGGTCGGGGTCGAGCGAGAGGCGTGGGCGGAGACGTTCAGGGCGGCGATGACGCGGCCGCTGGAGTTGTGGATGGGCGCGGCGATCGAGCGGAGGCCGAGTTCGAGTTCCTGGTCGACCAGGGCGTATCCGTCGGTGCGGGCCTTGGTGATCGTGGTCCGCAGGTCGTCGGCGGTGGTGATCGTACGGTCGGTGAGCGGTTCGGCTTGGAGGGAGTCGAGGTATGCGGTGAGCTCGTCGTCGGGGAGGCCGGCGAGCAGGACGCGGCCCATCGAGGTCGGGTACGCGGGGAGGCGAGCGCCGACGCCCAGGGCGACGGTCATGATCCGGCTCGTGGGCACGCGGGCGACGTAGACGATGTCGGGGAGGTCGAGTGTCGCGATCGAGCAGGACTCCCGGGTCTTCGCGCTGAGGTCCTCCATGTACGGACCGGCCAGTTCGCCGAGGTCCAGCGAGGACAGGTACGCCCAGCCGAGGGCGAGGACGCGTGGAGTCAGGGAGAAGCGGCGGTTGTCGCTGCGTACGTAGCCGAGCTCTTCCAGCGTGAGGAGGATCCGGCGGGCGGTCGCGGGAGTGATGCCGACGGAGCGAGCGACCTCGCTGAGGGTGAGCGATCGGGCTTCGGCGGAGAACGCCCGGATCACGGCCAGGCCGCGGTCCAGTCCCTGGAGGAATGTGCCTGTAGACGCGTCACCCGGCATCCGCTAGCCTGCTTTTCGTTGAAAGAAGAACTATTCGCTGAGCGAAATCCTAGCGGAGCAGCCGATGCCTCGTCCAGACGACCGTTCGCCGGACTCGTTCGTGCATACGTTCTGGCCGGGACGGGTGGTGTTCGGGGCGGGGTCGCTCGAGCGGGTGGGCGATGAGGTGGCGGCGCTCGGGGTACGGCGGGTTCTGGTCATCGCGACCAACTCTGCGCGTGACGCGGCCGATCTGGTCGAGCTGCAGTTGGGTGATCGGTTCGTGGGGCGGATCGATGGCGTGGCGCAGCATGTGCCGACCGAGGTCGCCGACGCGGCCCGCGCCAAAGCACACGAACTCGCCGCGGACGCAATCGTCGCCATCGGAGGCGGCTCAGCCATCGGCCTCGCCAAAGCAGTCGCCCTCAAGAGCACACCGGGCGGAGCGGGCACGGCGGGCGCAGTGGGCGGGGCGGGCGGAGCGGGTGGAGCGGGCGCGTCGGGTGGGGGCGGAGTGGGCAGCGCAGGCGGAGTGGGGGCGCCCGGCGCTTCGGGCGGAGTGGGTGCGCCCGGTGGGGCGGGCGGGGTGGGTACGTCTGGTGCTTCGGGTGGGGTGGGGGCGGGTGGGGTGGTGGTTGTGGGGGTGCCTACTACTTATGCGGGGTCGGAGATGACTGCGGTTTGGGGGGAGACTGCTGGCGGGAGTAAGGCGACTGGGGTGGATGTGCGGGTGTTGCCGCGGGTGGTTGTTTATGACCCGGTGTTGACTCGGCGGCTGCCCGTGAAGGTTACGGCGGCGAGTGTGGCCAATGCGATTGCGCATTGTGTGGAGGCGGTTTGGACGCCGAAGGCTGATCCGATTACCGAGACGATCGCAGTCGAAGGGCTGCGGGCACTCAGCGACGGACTGCGGGCGGTATTGGTGGAGCCGGCGGATTTAGATGCTCGAGGCAAGCTTATGTACGGCGCTTGTCTCGCAGGATCGGCACTGGCGACGGCGGGTACGGGACTGCACCACAAGCTGTGCCACTTGCTTGGTGGCACCTACGGTCTGCCGCATGCGGAGACTCACGCAGCAATCCTCCCGCAGGTGACGCGCATCAACGCACCAGCCATTCCGCACAGCGCAGCCCGGCTGTCGGCCGCACTCGGTGGGTCCGGGAGCGCCGACGCGTTGGCAGGCGAGCTGTGGGACCTGTTTCAGACAGCGGGGGTCGGCATGGGGCTGGGATTGACGCGACAGCAGGTGGACGAGGCGGCGGCCGGGTTCAAGGTCGTGGGGAATCCGGTACCGGTAGGAGAGGACCAGGTGCGAGAGATTTTGGTACGAGCGCTGGACGGGGTGCGGCCTTGAGGAGGGTGGATGGATCTGCAGGGTGACGAGCTGACCGATGCGGTCGTCGACAGTTTCGGTGGCAGCCGGCGGTACCGGGAGCTGATGAGCAGCCTTGTGCGGCATCTGCACGCGTTCGCGCGGGAGGTGGACCTGACCGAGGACGAGTACTTCAAGGCCATCGACTTCCTCACCCGGACCGGTCAGATCTCGACCGGGACGCGCCAGGAGTTCGTCCTGCTGGCCGACGTACTCGGGCTGTCGATGTTGACCGTTGGGCTGGGCAACAAGAAGCCGCCGGAGGCAACGCAGTCGACAGTGTTCGGGCCGTTCTTCGTCGAGGGGTCGCCGGAGGTGCAACTCGGGGACGACATCTCCAACGGCGCGCCGGGGCAGCCGTGCCTGGTGAGCGGGCGGGTGCTGAACACCAAGGGCGAGCCGATCGCCGGTGCGCTCGTCGAGACCTGGCAGGCCGACGAGGACGGGTTCTACGACGTACAGAAGGACCTCGACGCTCCGCAGAACCGCGCGCACCTCACGACCGATGCTGACGGCAACTACCGGTTCTGGGCGGTGAAGCCGGTCGCGTACCCGATCCCCGACGACGGCCCTGTCGGCGAGCTGCTCCGTGCCGGCGAGCGCGGCCCGATGCGGCCGGCGCACATCCACTTCATGGTGACGGCACCTGGCTACGCACGTCTCATCACGCATGTGTTCGCCAACGGCGACGAGTACCTCGACACCGACGCGGTGTTCGGCGTGAAGCAGTCCCTGATCGCCGACTTCACAGAGCATCAGGAAGACGGCAAGACCTTCTACACCGTCGATTACGACCTCGTACTCGCGACCACCGAGGAGGCCCAGCAATGATCACAACAGACGTGCTGATCGTCGGCAGTGGCCCGGCCGGCGGCGCGGCTTCGTTGTTCCTGTCCACGTACGGCGTCGACAACATCGTCCTCACCCGGTACGGCTGGACCGCCAACACTCCCCGCGCGCACATCACCAACCAGCGTACGGTCGAGCTGATGCGCGACATGGGCATCGAGGATGAGCTCACCGGCAAAGGCACCGCGCACCATCTGATGGGCCAGACCGCGTTCTGCACCAGCCTCGCGGGTGAGGAGATCGGCCGGATCCGCACCTGGGGAACGCATCCGCGTCGTCTCGCCGACTACACCGAGGCGAGTCCGTGCCTGCCGATGGACCTCCCGCAGACCCTGTTCGAGCCGATCCTGGTCAGTACGGCGGCCGCCCGCGGCGCGCGGATGCGCTTCAACACCGAGTACGAGAGCCTCGAGCAGGACGCGGACGGCGTGACGGCGACGGTACGCGACCGGCTGAGCGGTACGACGTACCAGATCCGGGCGAAGTACCTGATCGGCGCGGACGGCGGACGCAGCAAGGTGGCGCAGGACATCGGGCTGCCGATGGCGGGCGCGATGGACATCGAGGGGTCGATGAACATCGTGTTCGAGGCCGACCTCAGCCGGTACGTCGCGCACCGCCCGAGTGTCCTGTACTGGGTCCTGCAGCCCGGCGCGCAGATCGGCGGCATCGGCGCCGGCCTGGTCCGGATGGTGCGCCCGTGGAACGAGTGGCTGATCGTCTGGGGGTACGACATCAGCCAGCCGGCTCCGGTGGTCGACGAGGCGATGGCGACCGAGATCGTGCACAACCTGGTGGGTGACGACACGATCGACGTGAAGCTGAAGAGTACGTCGGTGTGGAGCGTCAACCACATGTACGCCGAGCAGGCCTCGAAGGGCCGCGTGTTCTGTATGGGTGACGCGATCCACCGGCACCCGCCGAGCAACGGCCTCGGCTCGAACACGTCGATCCAGGACGCGTACAACCTGGCCTGGAAGCTCGCGCTCGTGGTCAAGGGCCAGGCCTCAGCAACGCTTCTGGAAAGCTACGACGCCGAACGCGTCCCGATCGCCAAGCAGATCGTTGACCGCGCCAACAAGAGCCGGAACCAGTTCGGGCAGATCTTCCGCGCGCTCGGGATGACGCCGGACGCGCCGGACGGCTGGACGATCGAGTCGCGCAAGGACGACACGTCGGCCGGGGCCGCGCAGCGCGAGGAGCTCCGGCAGGCGATCGAGCTGAAGGACTACGAGTTCAACGCGCATGGAGTCGAGCTCGGGCAGCGCTACGAGTCGTCGGCCGTCATCGAAGACGGTACGCCGGAGCCGCCGTACGAGCAGGATCCCGAGCTGTACTACCGCCCGACGACGTGGCCGGGCGCGCGCATCCCGCATTGTTGGTTGACCCGCGGATCGGCGACCGTGAGCACGCTGGACGTGGTCGGCAAGGGCCGGTTCACGTTGCTCACCGGGATCGGCGGCGACGCGTGGGTGAAGGCGGCGCAGTCCGTGTCCGAGCAGCTCGGCGTACCGATCGAACCGTTCGTGATCGGGCCCGGCCGCGAACTGGACGACCTGTACGGCGACTGGGCGCGGGTCCGGGAGATCCCGGACCCCGGCTGCCTGCTCGTCCGCCCGGACGCACACATCGCCTACCGCGCGTTCGAACAGCCCGACGACCCCACCGAAACGCTCCGGCAGGCCGTCAGCGAACTCCTAGGCCGCTGACGTCGCCTCCGATGAGCGGAGGATCTTGTCCAGGATCGCCGAGATCTCCGCGGTCTCGGCGTCCAGGAGCGTGATCAGCGCGACCCGCGAGGTCTCCGAGCGCGCCTCGAGGGCCGCCGCGCTCAGTGCGCGGACGGTGCCCAGTTCGTGTATCAGTTCGTCCCATAGTGCGTTCATCGACAAAACCCCCATGTTCCCCGTCACCAACGCAGGACGACGGGAAGGCCTCACTTCTGTCACCAAGAACAACGGGAACACGAGGGCGAAGGTTACGAACTCGTCAAGAATTTCCATCCGTTCGCCGGGACCACCGGCGTGTCGGCCAGCGGGAACCGCAGGTCGTCGTCCGACACATTGAGCAGCAGCAGGACCCACTCGTCGCCGTGGGTACTCCGCAGAGCGATCGCCGTATTGGTCAGATGCTCCACAGTCGTCCGCGCCCGTACCAGCCACGGATGGCGCCGCCGGATGCCGATCAGCTCCTGGTGCAGGCGGTACGTCGGCCACCCGTACGGCGCCAACTCGTCCGGCCCGTCCGGGAACGCCGGCCGGATCGCGTCGTCCCCGCCGGCTCGCTCCTCCTTCAGACCGCGGAACGCCTGTTCGTCGCCCGCGTACACGCTCGGTACGCCACCGACCGTGAACAGAATCGCCAGCGCATGCGGAAGATGCCGCTCGTCCTCGAGGCGCGAAGCCAGTCGGGTGACGTCGTGGTTGCCGACGAACGTCTGCGGGACGAACGAGTCGAGCAGCGCGTTGTGCCGGCCGAGCGCGTACGAGAGCTCGAAGAAGTTGCGGTCGTTCAGCGAACTCCAGATGGCCTTCCACAGCTCGTACTGCGTGACCGAGTCCAGCCCGCTCTTGTCGACGTACGCCGCGTAGTCGCCGTGGATGACCTCGCCGAAGTACCAGACGTCGCGGTCCCGCGGCAGCACGGTGCGCCAGAACTCGGGCGGTACGGCGTACGCGGCATCCAGGCGCCACGCGTCGACGCCGCGGTCGTTCCAGTACCGGAGTACGTCGCCCACGTACTGCCCGACCTCGGGGTTGCTGTGGTCCAAGGCCAGCAGATGCTCGTGTCCCTCGAAGAAGCCACCACGGAACCACTCCGGATGCGTGAACGAGCGGGCAACGTGGTTGAAGACGCCGTCGAGGGCGATCCGGAGGCCGCGGGCATGCGCGGCGGCGACCAGGCGGTCGAAGTCGGCGTCGTCACCGAGCCGCGGATCGATGCGGAAGTGGTCGATCGTGTCGTACCCGTGCGTCTCCGAGGCGAAGATCGGGCCGAGCAGCAGGCCCGAGCAGCCGAGGTCGATCGCGTAGTCGAGCCAGTTCTCCAACTGTGGCAGGCGATGTACGACGTTCGGCACGGCGACCGTCTCGGCGCCGGTGAAACCGAGTGGGTAGAGCTGCCACCAGATCGCGTGGTCAGGCCACATTTCGCCTCCTCAGCATCAGGGTAGGGACGATCGCGAGCAGGCAGCCGAGCACGGTGTCGATCAGGCGGTACCCGACGGTCGACAGTTCCGGCGTCCGGCCGAGGTCCATCAGCAGGACGACGAGCGGGGTCATGATCGTGGCATAGGCGGTGTAGTTGCGTTCCTTGAGCAGCGGGCGAAGGCCGGCGAGCACGCTCACCACGGCAACGATCACCCAGGACGGCGACACCCAGAGGACGAGCGCGCCGCCGATCAGCACACCGGCAAAGGTACCGAGGCTGCGTTCGGTTGCCCGGAGCAACGAGTCGCCGCGGCGGCGGACGACGATCACGACTGCGAGGGCGATCCAGTACGACTTCTGCTGGTGCCAGTACACGCCGATCACAGACGCGACGGCCAGCGGTGGCAGGAGCTGTACGGCGTACTGCCAGCCGTCGAAGCGGTGCAGGGTCCGCCACCATCGTCGCGCCAGTTGGCGGTACGTCGCCCGTGGTGCAGGCGTCGGCGCCGGAGTGAACAGGGAGAGCAGGATCGCCCACAACGCGCCGGCCGCGAACCATCGGGTGACCTGCCAGACGTCCGCGCCACCGAACCCGGTCGCCATCACGAGGAAGGTGACGAACCGGGTCGTCGCGTCCGCCATCCACCGGTTGAACCCACCGACAACAGCGGCAACCGCGGCGAGCCCGACCAGCACGACAACAGCTGTCCAGCCACGCCCACCGACCAGCGCGCCCAGAGCGGCGGCTGCCGTCACCACCAACCCGGTCGCAACGAGCCTGGTCAGCCGAACCGCCGTCGCGGAATGGCCAACCGGCGGGGCTGCGAGCGCGAGTGCTCCTAACGCGGCGAAAGACGCTTGCGGTAGGTGGTCGGTGGCGAAGCCGTAGGTGATGGGCACGGCCATGGCCAGAGCTGCGGTCAGCAGGCGAGCCGACGGAACGGGGGTTTCTCGGGACCAGTGGATGACATTCACGGTCATAGTAAGCTTAGCTTAGCATCTGTCAGCTCGCAGCGCCGAGGAGTAGTAAGTGGAAGCGTATGAAACTGCGGTCGTACTGAGGCGCGCCAGTACGCGGTTGGCGTTGCGGCTGCGGGCTGAACGGACCGGGGACGGGCTGGGCAGCACGGGGGTGGCTGTGTTGGGGCAGCTGCATCGGCGGGGGCGGCTGACTGCGAGTGAGATCGCTACGGCTGAGCGGGTGCAGCCGCAGTCGCTGACGCGGGTGCTGGCGGGTCTTGAGGAGCAAGGGCTGATCAGTAGGCAGCAGGACGTCGAGGACCGGCGGCGGAACACGATCGAGCTCACGCCGGCTGGGCGCTCGTTGCTCAGAGAGCATATGAAGAGCTCGGACGACTGGTTGGCTGAGGCGATCGCTGAGCGGCTCAATCCGACCGAGCAGGCGGTGTTGGAGTTGGCGGCGGGGATCTTGGATCAGCTGCTGGACGGTTGACCGAAGGTGTGGCGGCGGATCCAGGCGTGCATGGCTATTGCTGCGGCGGCGCTGGCGTTGATCGAGCGGGTTGAGCCGAACTGGGCTATGGAGAGGACGGATGTGCAGACCTGGTGGGCCTCTTCTGTTAACCCAGGACCCTCCTGACCGAACAGCAGGATGCACGCTCGGGGCAGGTCATACGTCTCGAGGGGCACGGAGCCCGGCAGGTTGTCGATGCCGATGATCGGCAACCCCAGCTCGGAGGCGTACGAAGCCAGGTCGGCCAGGGTTGGTTGGTGGCGGACGTGTTGGTAGCGGTCGGTGACCATGGCGCCGCGGCGGTTCCACTTGCGGTTCCCGACGATGTGGACCTCGGCGGCCAGGAACGCGTTCGCCGTCCGGACGACCGAACCGATGTTCAGGTCGTGCTGCCAGTTCTCGATCGCGACGTGGAACGGGTTCCGCTGTTCGTCCAGGTCCGCGACGATCGCCTCGAGTTTCCAGTACCGGTACTTGTCGACGACGTTCCGCCGGTCACCGTGGGCCAGCAGCTCGGGATCGAGCCGTGGGTCGTCGGGCCGGTCGCCGGCCCAGGGACCGACGCCGACCTCGTTCGGCCCGACCATGTCTGCTCCCCGGACGTCACCATTCAGCTCGTGCACAGGTCGGGACGCTACCCTGTCCGCGTGCTTGCTCTTGTCGCGATGCTGATGCCGTCCTGGATGGACCCCGAGTACCTGCTGCACTGGCTGGGTGACTGGGCCCTCTGGGGCACGCTCCTGGTGGTGTTCATCGAGTGCGGGGTGCTGTTCCCGATCCTGCCCGGTGACTCACTGCTGTTCGCGGTCGGCCTGTTCATCGCACAGGGCACCATCCACGTCCCGCTCTGGCTCGCCTGCGTGATGCTGACGGTGGCCGCGTTCCTCGGCAACGTGTCCGGCTACTACATCGGCCGGTTCCTCGGTACGTCGTTGTTCCGCAACCCGAACGCCCGCATTCTCAAACCGAAGTACATCGAGCAGACGCACGAGTTCTTCGACCGGTACGGCCCGCGGGCGCTGGTGATGGCGCGGTTCGTGCCGATCGTCCGGACGTTCATCACGATCGTGGCCGGGGCCGGCCGGATGGACCCGAAGAAGTTCTTCCTCTGGACCGGCGTCGGCGCGGTGATCTGGGCGCCCGGCATCACGCTGCTCGGGCACGCGCTCGGCAACGTCGAGTTCATCCACAAGAACCTCGAGGCCGCGCTGGTCCTGCTGGTCCTCATCTCGCTGGTCCCGATGGTGGTCGAGTACTTCCTCGCCCGCCGCCGCAACCGCAAGAGCAACAACGGCGACGCCCCGAAGCACGCCGCCCCGAAGCACCCGGCCTAGGCCCTGGCCAGCCAGGGCCTCAATGGCCGAAGGGGAAGTGTGGGTCTGACCAGACCCAGTCGGTGCTGAGCCCACGCAGGTCGGCGACCTCGACCAGCCCCGTCGGGAGGGGGCCGACCACCTGACCGGCGCCGAGTGAACAGGCCACCCGGATCCGGTCATCCGCCTGGTACCAGACCAGCGCCCCCCGTGGCGCCGCCCCTTCACGGAGCAGGGTGTGGTGGTCGAGCCAACGAACCGCATCGGCCGCGTCGTGCCAGCCGCTGTCGTGCGCATAGCCGAACGCCATCCGCTGGAACTTCAGCGGCCAGTCCAGCCAGGCGGCCGAACCGACTCGTTCCAGCTGCCAGTTCAGTGCCGCCTCGGTGTCCCGCGGGTTCGCCACCCGCGGGACGTTCCCGCGCTCCACGACAACCTCCCCCCAGGCCATAGGTCCTCCCCCGATTCCCCGTCCTCGGCCGGTCTTGCCGTGGCATGGTCAGAATCCTGCCGGGTCGCCATACAGCCGCCGTACATTGCTCAGCCGGCTGCAGCGCCTGCCTCTGATCCCACGAGCAACCGTCGGCAGTCAGCAGCGGCGCTATCGTTCCCGGCCTGCTGCCAGACGCGCGCAGCGCGTTCGAGAGTACGGCGGGCGTTGTCCAGGTTGCCCGTGGACAGGTAGAGCTCACCGAGGTACTGCGCGGCCTGGCCCTCCACGCTCCGATCCCCCAGCCGGTGGCCGACGTCGATCGCGTCCAGCAATGTCTTCCGCGACGACGCGACCTCGCCGCGCTCCATCAGCGCCCGCCCCAGCAGCGCCCGGGTGTACGCCGCACAGTGGTCGTCGCCCATCCCGTCGAAGATCGCCAACGCCTTGCGCAGTTGCCGTACGGCCTCGTCGTGCCGCCCCTGGTGGACCCGGAGCGCCGCGATCCGGCGCCGTACCTTGGCCTCCCGGTGGGCGTCTGCCCGGCGTACGGCGATCAGGAACGCCTGCGCCAGGTACCGTCGGGCGGTGTCCACCTCGCCGCGGACCAGGTACACGTTCGCGGCTGCCGTTCGGGCGAGGGCCTCGGCGTTCGCGTTGCCGGCCTCGACGAACGCCTCGATCGCCTTCTCGTACTGCGCCAGGCCCGCGTCCCGCTCACCGCGTTCGCGCAGCCACGTACCGAGGCCGACAGCCGCGACACCTTCGCCCAGCCGGTCGCCGACCTCCGCGAACACCCGCGCGGCCGCGTCGAGGTGCGTACGCGCGGTGTCCCAGTCGTCCTGGTAGACGGCGAGCTGGCCGAGGTTCCGGTGCATGATCGCCTCGCCGTGCCGGTCCCCGCAGGCGATCGCACTGATCAAGCCCTGCTGGTGCGAGCCGTTCCAGTCGTCGAAGCCGGCCCGGAGATCCAGGTACGGACCCCAGGCGGCGGCGATCCGCCAGGCGTGCTCGTGCAACCCGTTCTGCGCCGCGGCCCGGATGGCCGGCACGAACGTACTCCGTTCGCTGTCGAACCAGGCGATCGCGTCCGTCTCGGTGAACGGCGACGGGTCGGGCGCGGTCAGTGGACCGGTATGCTCGAGGACGCCGAAGTACTCGAAGGACAACGCGGCATTGGCACGGCGGATCTTGTTCAGGATCGCGTCGACGACCGTCTCCACGTCCCGGACCGCCTGCGCCTGCTGCTCCTCCGTACCGACACCGAGCGCGTGCAGGCGAAGCAGGTCGTGGACGCGGTACCGCGCCGTACCGCGATGGTCGACCGAGCTGATCCGGACCAGGTTGACCTCGATCAGCCGGTCCAGACTGCGGCGTACGGCGGCGGGCGACGCGACGGCCTCGAGCGCCCGCGCCGAGAAGACACCGACCGCGAAGTGCCCGATCAGCCGGTACAGCCTGGCCTCTTGAGGACTCAACGCGTCGTAGCTGAGGTCGGCACTGGTCCGTACGGCGAGCTCACCGATGCTCAGCTCGTCCAGCCGGGACGTCTCGTCCCGCAGCCGGCGTGCGAGCTCACGCGCACTCAGGTCGGGCCGCTGCGCCAGGCGACTGCCAACGATCCGGATCGCCAACGGCAGGTTCGCGCAAGCGGTCAGGATCTCCTCGGCCTCGGGTGAGGACGGGTCGATCCGGCCGGAACCCGCGACCGACGCGAGCAAGACGGCAGCCTCGCGGTCGTCGAACGTGTCCAGCGGCGTACTGTCCGCACCGGCCAGGTCCATCAGCCGGTTACGGCTCGTCACGACCACGGCCGACGCACCCGTACCGGGCATCAGCGGGGTCACCTGACCGGCACTGGCCACGTCGTCGAGGATGATCAGCACCCGACGGCTGGCCAGCTCGGACCGCAGCATGGCCGAACGCCGCTCCGGATCCGTCGGGATCGCGTAGTCGGGCAGATTGAGGCTGAGCAGCAGGTCGGTCAGTGCACCGGCAGGGTCGCGCGGGTGCGTCGCCCCGTGCATGTCCAGGTAGATCTGGCCGTCCGGGAAGTGCTCGCGGACCAGGTGCCCGAGCCTGACGGCCAGAGACGTCTTGCCGGTACCAGGGGCACCGGAGATGACCGCCACGGGCGGCCTGACCGGATCACGGCCGCAGACCAGATCACGTAGCTGCTCCAGGAGCTCCTGCCGTCCGCTGAAATCCGCCAGGTCAAGCGGGAGCTGGCTGGGCGGCCGTACTGGATCGGTCAGCTCGGGTGCGGCCATCGGTCCGGGCGGAGCGCTGGGGCTCGGCCGGTCTGCAGTACGGTCCGCTGGGACGCCCGGGTTGGGCCAGTTGGCGGAACGGCCGTTCTCGGCACGAGCGCCGGCGGCCTCGAGCTCTGGACCCGGCTTGATGTCCAGCTCGTCGGCGAGCGTCTGGACGGCCTTGGCGTACGCCGCCCGCGCCTCGCCCACTCGTCCCGCGGCCACGAGTGCGTCGACCAGGCGGCGCCACAGCTGCTCGTCGTACGGGTCCTCTTGGAGGCGCGCGCTCAGTAGTACAGCAGCACCGCTCACGTCGCCGTACTCGAGCCGGAGGTCCAGGAGGCTGTCCACCAGACCACGGTGTTGCGCCTCGAGGCGGCCGATCGACCCCTCCCACGCCGCGGGCATCAGCAGGTCCTCGAGCGGACGGCCGCGCCACAGCGAGTACGCCCGGGACAGGACCTGCATGGCCTGGCGGCCGTCGCCCTGGTCCCGGAGGTGGCCGCCCTCGGCAAGCAGTGACTCGAACAGGCTGGCGTCGAGCTCGTCGACACCCACCTCGATGCTGTAGCCGGCTGCTGACGTGTCGATCGGCGCGGGCAGCCCGGCGTCCTGCAGAACGCCGCGGAGCGCACGGACGTACGTCCGGATGTTCGCGGTCGCAGAGCGTGGCGGCGTGTTCTCCCAGAGCGCGTCCGCGATCAGATCGGTCGAGACGAACCGGTTCGGATGCAGCAGCAGCGTGGCGAGCAGCTGGCGCGGCTTGGCGGCCTTCAGCGGCTGCCCCTGGGCGTGGACGAGGCGCAGAGGTCCGAGGATTCCGTACCTCAGACTGTCCACTCGCCCGACCCTCTCCACTCTTGGACGACCTATCGTGGCATCCGCGCACACCCGCCGGGAAGTCCGATGTACGCCGGATGTATCTCAGTCCGGCACTGTTGTCACAGGTACCGGGGGGAGGGCAGGCCCGGAGGTGGCGACTTGACCGCCGTCACACCGGGCCTGGCACTGGGAGCGAGTCCGGGTTCGGGGGACCTGGACCACGGGGAACCGGTGCCTACTGGCCACCGGTGAATGGCGGCTGTCCGTCCTGTGGCGCGGGGGAACCCGCAGGCGGCCCGCCCACCGGTGGCTCTCCCTGGTACCCCTGCTGCGGGTACGGCTGCTGCTGAGTCGGCTGCCCCTGGTACGGCGGCTGCCCCGGCTGCTGGTAGCCACCCGGGATCTGCTGCGGCGGCGCCTGGTAGTTGCCCTGGTCCCCCGGCATCTGCGGGTGGATCTGGCCCGACGACGGCGCGCCCGGCTGCATCTGCGGCGGCGCCTGCTCACCGGCGACCGACCCGATCGTGCCGAACGAGACCTGCGGTACGGCGCGTACCGACTCGTCCTTGACCTCGAAGTACCCGGCCTTCTCGAACTTGAAGGAGTTCGCGATCAGGTTCGACGGGAACGCCTCGATCCGGGTGTTGTAGTCACCCACGTTCGCGTTGTAGAACCGCCGGCCGGCCGCGATCCGGTCCTCGGTGTCGGTCAGCTCGCGCTGCAGGCCGAGGAAGTTCTGGTTCGACTGGAGCTGCGGGTACTGCTCGACGGAGATCATCATCTGCCGCAGCGCGCCGGACAGCTGACCCTCGGCGGCGGCCCGCTGCTCCGGGTTCGCGCCCTGCGTGTTCACCGCCTGGGTACGCAGCCGGGCGACCTCCTCGAACACGTGCCGCTCATGCGCCGCGTACGCGCGGACGGTCTCGACCAGGTTCGGGATCAGGTCGTACCGGCGGTGCAGCTCGACGTCGATCTGCCGCCACGACTCCTGGATCAGGTTCCGCTGCTTGACGAACCGGTTGTAGGACGTGATCAGCATGATCGCCACGATGACGACGACCGCGACGATCGCGATGATGAGCCAAAGCATGACAAGAGCTCCCGAAAGTTGGCAGTGCTGCAGCCGACTCTACGGGTAGGTGGGTCCGCCTGGTTGCTGCTGCGGGTACGGCTGCTGCGGCTGCTGTGGGCGGGGGTCCACGCCGGCGTAGTCGCGCCACACGTACGGCGGGACGTTCTCCAGCACCTGCTGGAGCAGCCAGAGCCGGTTCATCACCTCGGCCGGGTCGTGGTTGCCCCGGTCCCAGCCGACCAGCGAGTTGCCCTCGAACCGCCAGCCGATCTCGCCGCGGGCGAGCAACAGCTCCATCATCCGCGGCGTCACCACCGCGTGCCCGAAGCGCTCGTCGTCCGCCTTCACCCGGAACGCCCGGTTGAACTGCTCGCTCTCGAACTGGAGGTCGCGGAACCCGAAGGCGTTCGCCACCGCGCCGCCGAAGATTCCCTCGTGCGTCACCTCGAGGTGCGGCAGCGCGCCGGGCAGTTGCAGGACGACGACCCCGAACCGGTGCGTGGTCGTCCGCCGCTGACCCCGGCCGTTCGTGGTGTGGGTCTGGTAGCTGTAGTCGAAGGCAACCATCTGGTGACCGTTGTACGGACCCGACAGCACGTTCGTGACCCGCCAGTTGTCGCCGGTCTGGAACGGCGTGCCCGACCACTGGCCGGCGAGCGCGTAGTTGGCCGGTACGTACGACCAGCCCTGCTGCGCGGCCACCCCGGCGAACAACTCGCGGCGCTTCTTCGCCGTGTAGAACTTGAAGTACGCGATGCCGACACCGGCGACGACCGCCACCAGCAGGATCAACCAGGTGCTGCTCTGCATCAGCCGAGCCCCAGGTCCTCGAGGCCGAACACGGACCGGTACTCCAGCCCTTCCGCCTCGACCCGTTCCTGCGCGCCGGTCGCCCGGTCGACGATCACCGCGACCGCGACCACCTCGGCACCGGCTTCGCGCAGCGCCTCGACCGCGGTCAGTACCGACCCGCCCGTCGTCGACGTGTCCTCGACCGCGAGCACCCGGCGGCCCTTGACGTCCGGACCCTCGATCCGCCGCTGCAGACCGTGCGTCTTCTCGGCCTTCCGTACGACGAACGCGTCGAGCGTCCGGCCCTGCTGGGCGGCCGCGTGCAGCATCGACATCGCGACCGGGTCCGCACCGAGCGTCAGCCCGCCCACCGCGTCGTACTCCAGGTCCTTGGTCAGCTCGAGCATCGCCGGCCCGATCAACGGCGCCGCGGCCGCGTCCAGCGTGATCCGCCGCAGGTCGACGTAGTAGTCGGCTTCCTTACCCGACGCCAGCGTGACCTTCCCGTGCACGATGGCCTTCGTCCTGACCTGCTCCAGCAGTCCGTCCCGGTCGTAGCTCATGGGCCTTGAGCTTAGATCACCCACGGGGCGGCCGAGTGTGCAGAGGAACTGCAAAGGCTGTACATGACGTGTCGATGGACGTGTGTGGTTGCCCAGGACGACGATGTGGCCATGAAGGCGCTTGTGAAGGCTGAGGCGAAGCCAGGTCTCTGGCTGCGGGATGTACCCGAGCCGAAGATCGAGGCTGACGAGGTACTCATCAAGGTGCTCCGGACCGGCCTGTGCGGTACGGACCTGCACATCCAGAACTGGGATCCGTGGGCGCAGAAGAACGTACCGGTACCGATGGTGACCGGGCACGAGTTCTGCGGTGAGGTCGTCGAGATCGGTGTCGGTGTTCGCGACGTCGCTGTCGGTGACCTGGTCAGCGGCGAGGGGCACCTGGTCTGCGGCCGCTGCCGGAACTGCCGCGCCGGCCGCCGGCACCTCTGCATCAAGACCCGCGGCCTCGGCGTCCACGTACCCGGAGCGTTCGCGGAGTACGTCGCCCTGCCCGCGACGAACGCCTGGGTCCACAAGGACCCGGTCGACCTCGACGTCGCCGCGGTCTTCGACCCGTTCGGGAACGCCGTACACACGGCGCTGTCCTTCCCGCTGGTCGGCGAGGACGTACTGATCACCGGCGCCGGGCCGATCGGCGTGATGGCCGCCGCGGTCGCGCTGCACGCCGGTGCGCGGAACGTCGTGATCACGGACCTGTCGGAGTACCGCCTCGACCTGGCCCGGAAGATCGGCGTCACCCGCGCGGTGAACGTCGGCGAGGAGACCATCGCGCAGGCCCAGCAGAGCCTCGGGATGCGCGAGGGGTTCGACGTCGGGATGGAGATGTCCGGGCAGCCGGCCGCGCTCCGGGACATGCTCGCGAACATGACCCACGGCGGAAAGGTCGCGATGCTCGGGCTGCCGTCCGACGAGATCGCGATCGACTGGAGCACGGTGGTGCTCAACATGCTGACCATCAAGGGCATCTACGGCCGGGAGATGTTCGAGACCTGGTACTCGATGTCGGTGATGCTGGAACGTGGGCTGGACCTGACGCCGGTGATCACGCACCGGTTCGGGTACGGCGACTTCGAGCGCGCGTTCGACGTCGCGCGGCAGGGGCAGTGCGGCAAGGTGATCATGGACTGGACGACGCAATCGCTGGAGGAGAAGCACTGATGTTCGCATCGATGCGGGACGACCTGACGACCACCATCGGCGAGATCCGGGACGCCGGGTTGTACAAGTCCGAGCGGGTGATCACCTCGCCGCAGCAGGCGCTGATCTCGGTTGCCACCGGCAACGAGGTGCTGAACTTCTGCGCGAACAACTACCTCGGACTGTCCGACCACCCGGACGTCGTCGCCGCGGCGAAGGAAGCGCTCGACCGCTGGGGGTTCGGGCTCTCCTCGGTCCGCTTCATCTGCGGTACGCAGCAGATCCACAAGGACCTGGAAGGGGCCCTGAGCAACTTCCTCGGCACTGAGGACACCATCCTCTACAGCTCCTGCTTCGACGCGAACGGCGGCCTGTTCGAGACGCTGCTCGGCGCGGAGGACGCGATCATCTCCGACGAGCTGAACCACGCCAGCATCATCGACGGCATCCGGCTGTCGAAGGCCAAGCGGTACCGGTACAAGAACCGCGACATGGCCGACCTGGAGGCGCAGCTGAAGGACGCCGCCGGCGCGCGGTACCGGCTGATCGCCACCGACGGCGTGTTCTCGATGGACGGGTACGTCGCCCCGCTCGACGAGATCTGCGACCTGGCCGAGCGGTACGACGCGCTGGTGATGGTGGACGACTCGCACGCGGTCGGCTTCGTCGGCCCGGACGGTGCCGGTACGCCGTCGTTGTTCGGTGTGAAGGACCGCGTGGACATCGTCACCGGCACGCTCGGCAAGGCACTCGGTGGCGCGTCCGGCGGGTACGTGTCCGCGCGCCGCGAGATCGTCGAGCTGCTCCGCCAGCGTTCCCGGCCGTACCTCTTCTCGAACTCGCTCGCCCCGGCCGTCACCGCCGCGTCGCTGAAGGCGCTGGAGCTGATCGGTGGTTCGAGCGACCTGCGGGACAAGCTGGCCGCGAACACGAAGCTCTTCCGGACCAAGATGACCGAGGCCGGGTTCGACGTACTCCCCGGCGACCACCCGATCTCGCCGGTGATGATCGGCGACGCCGCGGCGGCCGGACGGCTCGCGGACAAGCTGCTCGACCTCGGGATCTACGTGATCGGTTTCTCCTATCCCGTCGTACCGCAGGGCAAGGCCCGGATCCGGGTACAGCTGTCCGCGGCACACTCCACCGAGGACGTCGAGCGAGCGATCGCGGCCTTCGCGGAGGCTCGGAATGCGCTAGCCGAACAGGCCTGAGCTCCCGCTAGAGTTGCCCGGTCCGTCCCCGGGTGAGGAGCCTCATGCGCCAGTTGGTGGCCGTTGTCGGAATCGTGAGTGCAGTGTTCGTCGCCGGGTGCGGCGCCGACGAAGGGCCGGCCACCACGGCGCCGTCGCCCGCGTCGTCGAGCAGCGCGCCGCCGGTCGAGTCGCCGGACGAATCCCGGTACCAGCCGGGCCCGAGTGCTCCGGTCGTACGGACCGCTCCGGCGGCGCTGACCCTGGCCGCGGCGGGAGCGAAGTACCTGCAGCTCACCCGTCCGTACAACGTCGCGCTGGAAAGCTTCGAGAAGGCCGCGAACGAGAACACGTCGGTGACCACGCTGCAGAACCGCGCCAAGGTGGTGGCCGCCGCGAACCTGGCCGAATCGCAAGCCCTGCTGAAGGTCACCTGGCCGAGCTCGGTCTCCAAGCAGATCCGCGCCCTCGCCAACGCCGACGCCGCCGCCCGCCCGCACTGGTTGAAGATCGCGGCCGCCGGCACCAAGTCCGAAATGGCCGACCACCTCAAGGAAGCAACAGCAGCCGGCAACAAGGCCCCGTCCGCCCAGCTCCGCCAGCTCCTCCACCTCCCCGAATACAACGAGAAGGACTACAGCTGAGCCCGGTACCACCTTGCGGTACCAAGATGGTACCATCGATCCATGGCCATGAACCTGAGACTTCCCGACGAGACGGCGGCGGCGCTGCAGGCGGAGGCTGAGCGGACAGGTCAATCCCAGCAGGAGATCGTCCGGGACGCGCTCGGCCGGCGTCTGCACCTGTACGACGAGTCCGTGGAGACACAGCTGACTGAGCGTCAACGGGCTTGGAGCGCGCGCACGGTACAGCCCGCGCGCGTCCCGTACCGCAAGGTGCGGCCGCGCATCCGGCTGCCGAAGGGCACCACGAGCATCGACCTGCTGGACCGGGACGACCGCTTCTGATGCGGGTGTACTTCGACAGCAGCGCCCTGATCAAGCGGGTCGTCGCCGAACCGGAGTCCGACGAGCTGATCGAATTCACCGATACCTGTTACCAGCAGGGCGATCTGCTGGTCTCGTCCTCACTCGCGTGGGTCGAGGTCTCCCGGGTCGTCCTCGGCCGGGTGCAGGCGCCGGCCCTCCGTGGTGAGCTGATCGACGACGCGATGTCGGGTATCGACGAGCGCCCGCTGAGCGGCGAGGTCGTCAGCGTCGCTCGCCGGATCGAGCCGCTGATCCTGCGCAGCCTCGACGCACTCCACCTGGCGACCGCAGTCCTCGTCGACGCCGACCTCGTGGTCACGTACGACGACCGCCTGGCCGACGCCTGCCGCCGAAACGCTCTGGCCGTCACCTCGCCCGGGCGCTGACATTTGTCGGTGCCACCGGGCAGGATGCGGGCATGGTGGTGATGAGTGGGCGGGCGGTCAATCGGGCGACGCTGGCGCGGCAGCTGTTGCTGGAGCGGGAAGCCGGGGCGGTGGTTGACGTGGTGGGGCGGCTCGCGGGGATGCAGGGGCAGGAGCCGAAGCACCCGTACGTCGGGTTGTGGTCGCGGGTCGACGGGTTCGAGGAGGCGGAGCTCGATCGGGCGGTGGCCGGGCGGGATGTCGTACGGGCGACCTTCCTGCGCGGGACGTTGCACCTGGTGACCGCGGCGGACTACCTGCGGTTCCGGGCGACCCTGGCGCCCGTACTCGAAGCCGGGCTGAAGGTGCTCGGGGATCGTGCCGCCGGGCTCGAACCGGCGAAGGTCGTCGCGGCGGCGGAGAAGCTGCTCGCGAAGGAGCCGTTGACGTTCACCGAGGTGCGGGACGCGCTGCAGCAGCAGTTCCCGGACGTGAACGAACGCGCCCTCGGGTTCTGCACGCGGATGCTGGTGCCGCTGGTGATGTACCCGGCCGGCGCCCGCTGGTCCTGGACGGCGAACTCTAAGTTCACGCCCGCCGAGGACTGGATCGGCTCGAAGCTCCGCCGAACGGCCGAGCCCGCCGAGCTCGTCACCAGGTACCTCGCCGCGTTCGGCCCGGCGACGCCCGCGGACTTCCAGACCTGGTCCGGGTTACAGAAGGCGAAGCCGTTGTTCGACGAGCTCGACCTGGAGACGTTCGAGGACGAGTCGGGCAAGACGTTGTACGACGTACCGGATGCGCCCCGGCCGGACGCGGACACGCCCGCGCCGGTGCGGTTCCTGCCCGAGTTCGACAACCTCCTGCTGTCGCACGCGAAACGCGAGCGGATCATCGCCGACGAACACAAGCCGGCCGTCTTCACGAAGAACCTGCGGGTGAAGTCGACCTATACCGTCGACGGCTTCGTCGCCGGACTGTGGACGAGCGACCTGAAGCGTGGTGTGGCCACTCTCACCCTGACCCCGTTCGGCAGGACACTGAAGAAGACGCAGACCGAGCTGGAGCGGGAAGGCACCGCATTGCTTCGCTTCTTGGAGCCCGACGCGAAGTCCTATGCGGTGGTTACTGCCGGTTAATGAGGTTGTTGTCACACGTCAGATGACTGGGCCGGAAACCTTTTGCCGGGTGGAATGGGCAGATGAGTACAGTCCCCTCCATCACTCTGGACAACGGCGTCGAGATCCCGCAGCTGGGCCTGGGGGTCTGGCAGGTCGAGGACTCGATCGTCGCCGACGTGGTGACGACAGCGTTCGAGACCGGCTACCGGCACATCGACACGGCCGCGATCTACGGCAACGAGGCCGGCGTCGGGCGGGCGATCGCCGCGGCCGGCATCCCGCGTGACGAACTGTTCGTCACCACCAAGGTGTGGAACTCCGACCAGGGCTACGACCGCACGCTGAAGGCGTTCGACACCAGCCTCGCGAAGCTCGGCCTGGAGACCGTCGACCTGTACCTGATCCACTGGCAGTCGCTGCAGCGGGACCTGTACGTCGACACCTGGAAGGCGCTCGAGCAGCTGTACGCCGACAAGCGGGTGCGCGCGATCGGTGTCTCGAACTTCCACGAGCCCGCGCTCCGGCGGATCTTCGAGGAGACCACGATCCGCCCGGCGGTGAACCAGATCGAGCTGCACCCGGCGCTGCCGCAGGACGAGCTGCGCGCGTTCAACGCCGAGAACGACATCGTCACCGAGGCGTGGAGCCCGCTGGCCTCCGGCGAGCTGCTCGGCAACGAGGCGCTGACGGCGATCGGGTCGAAGTACGGCAAGTCGGCGGCCCAGGTGATGATCCGCTGGCACCTGCAGCTCGGCAACGTGGTGATCCCGAAGACCGTCACGCCGAGCCGGATCCGGGAGAACTTCGAGGTCTTCGACTTCCAGCTGGACAACGACGACATGGCCGTCGTCGCCGACCTCGAAACCGGCACCCGCACCGGCGGCGACCCGGACGTCTTTGGCTAACCGCCCACCGCCGCGCCCATTTGCCTGGCAGACCCACCAATTTGCCTGGCAGACCACCGAAATGCTGGGTTCCCCACCCGCAGTCGGGGTGTGGAACCCCTCATTTGCTTGGTCTGCCAGGCAAATGACGGCGTAGGCGCGGCGCGCGGGCTAAACGAAGTCCAGGAAGCACTCAAGGACCGGCGAGCGGTTGGCCGGCGACCAGACTACGGAGAGTTGCCACGGGGGTAGGTCGTCGGACAACTCGCGGTACACCACCGCGGCCGGGTCCGAGGGCGGGGTCGGGCCGATCAGCAGGGAGACGCCGAAACCGGCCGCGACCAGCGACACGATCGTCTGTACGTCGGCCGCGTCCTGCTCGATCCGGGGCAGGAAGCCGGCGGCGCGGCAGAATCCGACGATCACGTCGTACACCGCCGGACCGCTGGACCGCGAGTAGAACACGAACGGCTCGTCCGCCAGCTCCGCCAGCCGCAACCGTTTGCGTCGCGCGAGCCGGTGCCGCGCGGGCAACGCCACCACGAGCCTGTCCTCGGCCACCACCCGCGACGTCAACGCCGGCGCCAGCTGGACGACAGCACTTCCGCCGGCCGGCGTACTCGGACGCATCAGCCCGACGTCGATCCGCCCGTCCCGCAAGGCTTCCGTCTGCCGGAGCGTGGTCCACGACTCCAGGTCCAGTACGACATCCGGGAACGCCCGCCGGAAGGCGCCGAGCAGCCGCGGCAACGCCTCGAACGTCGCCGACTGCACGAACCGCAACCGCAACGCCCCGAACTCACCGCGCTGCGTGCGCTGTGCCGTCCGGACCGCCTCGTCAGACCGGCGCAGCAGGTCCTGCGCGTCGGCGAGGAACGTCTCCCCCGCCGCCGTCAGCACGAACCGGCGCTTCACCCGGGCGAACAGCTCGACGCCCAGATCGTGTTCCAGCGCAGCGATCTGACGGCTGAGCGATGGCTGCGTGAGGTGCAGCCGGGTCGCCGCGCGCCCGACGTTCAGCTCCTCTGCCACCACCACGAACGACCTGAGCTGGCGTAGTTCCATGACAGCCATCATGCACCACACACATCAACTCTGCGCAGAACTTTCATTGGACGTATCAACGCGTCGATTTCTACTGTCGAAGGCATGCAATACATTCCGTTTTCGGTGATCAAGTCGATCCACGAACAGACCCACTCCGCGATGCCGCACGCGCCGCTCCGTCCGTACGTCCCCAAACGTCACCCGATCCGCGACGCCCTCACCCGGTGGCGCGCACGCCGCACAGCGCCCAAGGTCGTGTGCAAAGCTGAACTCCGTGATCGAGGTACGACGCCTGAAGGTGTTGCGCGCGCTTGCTGACCACGGCACCGTGACCGCGGCCGCCGAGGTGCTGCACCTGACGCCCTCGGCGGTCTCGCAGCAACTGGCCGCGCTGGAGACCGAGATCGGCCAGGAACTGCTCGAACGCCGCGGCCGCCGCGTCGCGATCACCTCCGCCGGCCGGCTGCTGCTCGCGCACGCGGACACCATCCTCGCCGAGGTCGAACGTGCCGAGGACGCGATGCGGCTGCACGCGAACGGCGCGAACGGCGAGGTCCGGGTGGTCGCGTTCGCGACCGCGATCACGCTGCTGGTCGCACCGGCCCTGACCCGGCTCCGCGAGACCACTCCCGGCCTCGACCTGGTCGTCCGCGACGCCGAGGGCCACCAGGGCATCACCTACCTGCTGGACGGCGACGCCGACCTCGCGATCGCCGTCGAACACCGCGGCTCCCCCCGCCCCGACGACCGACGCCTGACCCGAATTCCCCTCTACGCCGAACCTTTCGTCGCCGTCCTCCCACCCGCGCATCCAGCGGCCGAGCACGAGGAACTCGACCTGAGCATGCTCGCCAACGACGACTGGGTGATGACCGCGCCCGGGAATCCGATTCGTGACGTCGTGCTGCTCGCGTGCGAACAAGCAGGCTTCCAGCCAAGCATCGTGCACCAGTCCGACGACTTCCGCGCGGTAGCAGCCCTGGTAGCAGCCGGCGGCGGCGTCTCCCTCGTCCCCCGCCTCGCCGTACCCGAACCAACCCTCGCGGCGATCCGCCCACTCACCGACCCGGCCCCCACCCGCCGCGTCTACGCCGCCGTCCGCACCAGCCGCGCCGACCACCCCCTCATCACCGCAACCCTCGCGATCCTCACCGAGGTGGCCGACAAGCTGTAACTCAACAAGAGCCGCCTATCAGCTGGCGCAGTGCAGCTCTACAGTGCTCGTGAGGTCGATGATCGGATTCGAGCCCGGTGCTGGGGTTGCACCGAAGGTAAGGCTGCTCACGCCGGTCAGATAAGCGGACACTGAGTACGGTGCCGCAGCCCACCGCGGCAGGTTGAAGGTCGCAAGTCGATTCGTGTTGTTCGCGGTCAGGAACAAGGTGGTTGATCCGCTGTCCGTGGTCGACGCAGGCACGGTGTTCTTTGTCGTCGTCCGTACCTGATCGCAGCCCGTGATGTCTGGGGAGATCATGACGGCGGAGTTGTTGTTGTTGTCTGTCGTAAGAACTCGGAGACGCACGTGACTTGGCGTCCCGTCCACAGAAGCCGGCGAGATCGCGACTGATTCCGAGCCGTTGCTGTCAACTCCCCGGATCGGCTTGACGAAGGCGCTGCGCCAAACATAGCTAGCCAGAGTCGTCGCCGCTGAGGCCCCGGCGGTGTACCGGTCACTCGCCGAGGTCGTCAACCGGTACTGCGAGATCGAACCTGGCCGCTGCGCCTTGATGGACACCTTGCCATCACGAACCTTGCCATCGGCAACATCAACCCAAACGTGGGACGCTGCATCGTAAGTCTGGAGGCGGACCGGGGTGCCGTCCTCCATCGCCACGCTGCCGTTGGCGGTCACCTCGCCAGTTACATCATTCGTGGTCGCGATCGCGTCCAGGCTCACGTGCGGGCTGGCCGCCGCGGGCGCTTGAGACGTCGCCATGCCGAGGGACACGGCACCTAGCGCCGTGACAGCCAGAGCAGACGACATCAGCCGTCGTCGAGACATCATTCTCACCTTTCGTCGAACATCGCAGCGCTACAAGCGCTCGCCGATAGTGTCAGCGAGGTGCCTGAAGACCGTCTGAGGTCTCGCTGACTTCCGACCAGGCGTCCGAGCTCTAGTTGGAGATCACGGCGGTCTTGCGGATCAGGGCCGTGTCGTCGATCGCGTTGAGCATGTACGTGGCGACGTCGGCGCGGGTCATGGTGAAGCCGCCGCGGACGCTGCCTTCGGTGTTGGAGCGGAACGTGCCCTTCGCGGGCTTGTCGCTCAGGCGGGGCGGGCAGCAGATCGTCCAGTCGACGGTGCTCGCGCCGACCAGTTCCTCCATCCGGCGGGCGTCGGCGAACCCCTCGCGGAGCAGTCGTTGCAGGATCGGCTTCACGACGAACTGCGTGAACGGGTCGTCGTTGCCGCCGTGGATGCCCGCGACGCTCACGACCAGGTAGCGGCGGACGTCGCCCAGCGCCTGCAGGACGCTGCGGGCGCTGCTCGTCAGTACGTCGCTCGGTCCCTTCGGACGCGGGCCGAGTGCGGACAGTACGACATCGTGCCCGGCGATCACCGGGGCGATCGACTTCGGGTCCATCACGTCGGCAGTCACCACCTTCGCGAGGTCTCCGGCGGCGCCGGCGCGGGCCGCGACCAGCCGGAGTTCCGGCAGCTCCACCTGCAGACTCGAGCCCTTGCGGACCACGGCGGTCACCTCGTGCCCGGCGGCCACGCCTTGGCGTACCAGCTCGGTCCCGATCCGTCCGGACGCCCCGAACACCACCAGCTTCATCGTCGATCCTTCCAGGTTAGTAATCACTCACTCACTATGGTTAGTGAACACTCACCAACTTGTCAAGGTACGCTGCGCGAGTGGGCACCAGGGACGAGATTCTGGACGCGGCCGCGGACGTACTGCGGACGCAGGGTTACGCGAAGGCGACGACCAAGTCGATCGCACAGGTCGCCGGGTACTCCGAGGCCGCGCTCTACAAGCATTTCGCGGACAAGGCGGCGATCCTGCTCGCGGTCATGCACGAGCGGATGCCGCAGCTGCCCGGCTCGTTGAAGGAGCTGATCGGCAACCCCGGCAACGGTACGGTCCGCGGCAACCTGACCCAGATCGCCCGGATCGCGATCGACTTCTACGTCGAGGGATTCCCGATCCTGGTGTCGCTGTTCTCGTCCCGCGAACTCCTGGCCGCGCATCGGCTCCGGCTGAAGGAGCTGAACGCGGGACCGCACCGTGCGCAGGAGGGCCTGGTCCGCTACCTCCGCGCGGAGCAGAAGCTCGGGCGGATCCGCCGTACCGCTGATGTCCCGGCCGCGGCGGCGTTGCTGTTCGGGGCGTGCTTCCAGCGGGGGTTCGAGGTGAACTTCGCCGGGATCGCACCGTCCGGCGAGGACACCGCCAAGTACGCCGCCGCGCTCAGCAGGACGCTGTACGAATCACTGCGCCCGGCGCCGGCCGCCGTCCAGGCCGACAGTTGACACCCGCGCGATCAGCGCCCGCGGCGTGAACCGGGCGGCGGCCGCGATCAACTTGTACCGGCGGCTCGGGATCGAGATCGCCTTGCCGGCCATCAGGTCCTTCCAGGCCGCGTCGACCAGGTCGGTCGCATCCAGCCACATGAACGACGGGATGACCGACTTGTCCATCTCCATCCGCTCGTGGAACTCGGTGTGCACGAATCCGGGACACAACGCCATCACCGCCACGCCCTTGGCGTGCAGCCCGGTCGCCAACCCGGCGGAGAAGCTCGTCACCCAGGCCTTGTGCGCGCTGTAGATGTTGCGCTGCAGGAATCCCGCGACCGACGACACGTTGATCACGGCACCCGAGCCACGTTCGATCATCGGCAGTACGGCGGCGTGCGTGAGCCGGAGTACGACACGAACGAGCAGGTCGAGCTGCTTCTCCTCGACGTCGACCGGGTTCTCCCAGAACGGCTTCTTCTGCCCGAAGCCGGCGTTGTTCACGAGGACTTCGACCGTGCCGGTGCGGAACCGCTCTTCGACTCGCGCGAGGTCTTCCCGGTCGGTCAGGTCCGCGACGAGTACCTCGCACTCGACACCGTGCAGCCGGGTCAGGTCGGCCGCGGTCTCCTTGAGCCGCGCCTCGTCCCGCGACACCAGCACCAGGTCGTACCCTTCCCGGGCCAGCTTGTCCGCGAACGCCCGGCCGATTCCGGTCGCCGGGCCGGTGACAAGCGCTGTCGCCATGGTGAAGTCCTCCCGTCGATGACCCACCCAGTCTGTCACCTACGCTGGTCGGGTGCTGGCGGACATCGACACCTGGGTACTCGATCTCGACAACACCCTGTACCCGTCCGGATCCGCGCTCGCCGCACAGCTCACCCACGGCATCCTGTCGACCCTCGCGGACCACTACGGCACCGATGTCGCCGGCGCCCGCCGAATCCAGTCCGAGCTCGTCGCCGCGTACGGCACCTCGCTGCGCGGCGCGATGGTCACCGGGACGATCGACCCGCACGACTTCCTCGGCTTCGAGCGCCGGATCGACTACTCGGTCATCGCCCCGGACCCGGCGCTGGGCGCCGCGCTCGCGGCGTTGCCCGGCCGGCGGTACGTCTACACGAACGGGTCGGCGTACCACGCCGAGCAGGTGCTCGGGCGGCTCGGGCTGGCCGACCGGATCGACGGCGTGTTCGACATCCTCGCCGGTGAACTGATCCCGAAGCCGTACGCGGAGAGCCTGGACGCGTTCGTCGGCCGGTTCGGGGTCGACCCGGCGCGGGCGGCGATGTTCGACGACCTCGAGGTGAATCTCGCGCTGCCGCACGAGCGCGGGATGACGACCGTCTGGGTGAGCGACGGGCCGCCGTACGAACGACTGGCCGAGCGGCGCTGGCGGACCGCCGATCTGCCGGAGTTCATCCGCGCAAACATCTGATGAATCTTTACGTCGGCCGCGTTCGGCAGGCTCAGGGTGGACCAATGTGACCAGGAATGGTCTGAGGACTTACGCTTCGGGAGGAGGTGAGGGATGGCTGCTACGGACAAGGCGCTGGCCGGATTGCGGCAGATGATCGCGTCCGGGGAACTCGGGCCGGGGGCGAAGTTCCCGCCGGAGCCGGAGTTGTGCGACCACCTGGGCGTGTCCCGGAGTTCGCTGCGGGAGGCGGTCCGGTCGCTCGGCGCGCTCGGCGTGATCGAGTCGCGGCACGGCTCGGGTACGTACGTGTCCGCGCTCGACCCGGCCGCGATCATCAGCCGGTTCTCGCTGTCGGTCGAGCTGATCCCGCTCGAAGGCGTGCTCGAGCTGCTGGAGGTACGCCGGGTGCTCGAGTCGCACGCGACCGCGCTCGCCGCGGCCCGGCAGGAGCCGGAGCTCGCGGACCGGTTGAGCGCCGTACTCGACCGGCTCGAGTCGACCACCGACGCGACCGAGATCCAGCACCTGGACGCGGAGTTCCACGGCCTGATCTGCATCGCCGGCGGCAACCCGACCGTGACCGCTCTCACCGAGGTGATCCGCGGCCGCGGCGGGCACTACCGGATCTTCGAGCCCGGCGCGGACTTCGACGCGATCAAGCAGACCAGCGACCGCGGCCACCGCGAGATCCTCGCCGCCATCCAAACCCGCGACCCGGCCGCGGCCGCCACCGCCGCCTCCGCCCACATAGCCCAGACCGAACTCTGGCTCCGCGCCCTCCGCCCCGAACCGAGACCCGCATGAACTGGACCCTCCGCCCGGCAACTCCAGCCGACCTGGAACCCCTCACCGAACTCCGCGCACTCGTCATGCGCCCCGACCTCGAACGCCTCGGCCGCTACGACGAACACCGGGTCCGCCAACGCTTCCGCGACGGCTTCACCCCCGAACACACCCAGATCATCGAGGTAGCGGGCGCGGTGGCCGGCTCCATCGCCATGCGCCCGACGGCTGACGACCTGTGGCTCGAGCACTTCTACCTCGATCCGGGGCATCAAGGCCAGGGACTCGGAACCTCCGTCCTGAGAACTGTCCTGGACAACGCCCGAGCGACGGTCAGGCTGAACGTTCTGCAAGGCAGTGCGGCTCGGCGGTTGTACGAGCGGCACGGGTTCGTGCTCGAAAGCGAAGATCCAGTGGACGTCTTCATGGTGAGGAAATTTCTCTAGACTGTCGAGATCTTGCGCGACGCACGTCGGCTGCATAACCTCCAGACACTTCGTCCGGAGGGGATCCGCCAATGTCCCGTTCACGCCTGCTCGCGGTCGCACTGACGATCGCGCTCCTCAGCACCACCGCCCAACCAGCAACCGCCCAGCCGGTGACCGCCGCACCGCGTATCACCCGCGCGGGCCTTGATCCGGCGCTCACCACCGGCCGCGGCGCCGATGTGCCGTTCGTCGAACAGGAGGCCGAGAACGCCACCTTCACCGGCGAGCGGATCGGCCCGGGCCGGGACGCGTACACGCTCCCCGCCGAGGCCTCCGGCCGTACCGCCGTACGCCTGGACCCCAAGCAGTACGTCGAATTCACCCTGACCCGCCCCGCGAACGCCTTCACGCTGCGCTACAGCATCCCGGACGCGCCGACCGGCGGCGGCATCACCGCGCCACTCGACGTCACCGTCAACGGCAAGCACAAGCGGACGATGACGCTGACGTCGCAGTACGCCTGGCTCTACGGCATGTATCCGTTCTCGAACGACCCGAACGTCGACCCGACCCCCGGCTGGTGGAAACCCGAGCCCGACCCGGTCGCGAAGCCGTTCCGCCCGAACCACTTCTACGACGAGCAGCGCGTCCTGCTCGGCCACACCTACCAGGCCGGCGACCGCGTGCGCTTCGCCGTACCGCGCGATACGCCGGCCGCGTGGACCGTCCTCGACGTCGCGGACTTCGAACTCGTCCGCGCACCGCTCGAACAGCCGAAGCGGTCCCTCGACGTACGACTGTTCGGCGCCGACCCGACAGGTCACCGCGACGCGGCGCCCGCGATCGACCGTACGATCGCCGCCGCGAAGAAGCTCGGCTGGTCGGTGTTCATCCCCGCGGGCACGTACCAGGTCAACCGGCACATCGTCGTCGACCAGGTCACGATCCGCGGCGCCGGCAACTGGTGGACGATCATCAAGGGCAAGGTGCTGCCACTCGCGCAGCCCGCACCCGACAAGTCGACGCACAGCGCGCCCGGCTTCTACGGCAAGTACACCGGCAGTACCGATGTGCACCTGTCCGACTTCGCGATCGAGAGCGATGTCCGCGAGCGCATCGACACCGACCAGGTGAACGGGATCGGCGGCGCGATCGGCGGCGGTTCGACGATCGAGAACCTGTACCTGCACCACACCAAGGTCGGGATCTGGCTGGACGGCCCGCTGGACGGTCTGCTGATCCGGAACAACGTCATCACCGACTCGGTTGCCGACGGCATCAACCTGCATCAGGGCGTGTCCAATGTTCGGGCGACCGACAACTTCATCCGGAACAGTGGCGACGACGGAATGGCCATGTGGTCGGAGAACCTGGCCGACCACGACAACGTGTACGACCACAACACCGTACAGACGCCTGTTCTCGCCAACGACATCGCGATCTACGGCGGCCGGGACAACGCCGTCACCGACAACCTGGTCGCGGACCCGATCCGCGAGGGCAGCACGCTGCACGCCGGGTCCCGGTTCAACGCCACGCCGTTCGAGGGGACGCTGACGTTCGCGCGGAACACCACGGTTCGTGGCGGTCCACGCGACCTGAACTGGGACATCGGCCTCGGCGCGATCTGGCTGTACGCGCTGCAGTCCTCGATGTCGGCACGGATCGAGATCACCGACAGTTCGTTCCTGGACTCGACGTACAACGCGATGATGTTCGTCGTCGACTGGCCGGTGAAGGACGACTACGCGATCACGAACGTTGCCGTCCGCAACATCCACGTCGACGGCACCGGGACGAACGTGGTGAACGCCCGGGTCGGCGGCTGGGCGACGTTCGAGAACGTCGACGCCCGGAACGTCGGCGCGCCGTTCGTGAACAACTGCGGGACGTTCCACTTCAACGGGCCGCCGGAGTTCGAGGTACGGGACCTGGGCGGCAACGACGGCGGGTGGACCGGCGCGAGCTGGTGCGAGGACCGGCCCGTCGTGGTGCCACCGCCGCCGCCGTCGCCCTGGGAGTGAATCCCCAGGCCATCACAATCAGCTGATCGGAGCAGCCTCCCGCTCAGCCGGCTCCGCGCCGGCCGATTGTGATGGCCTGGCGGTCCGGAACGCGAGCGCGAGCACGATCGCGCCGGTGAGCACGAACCCGGCGGCGACCGCGGCCGCGACGTGCATGGCATGGACGAACGTGTCGTTAGCGGTCTGCACCAGGTCGGGACGATGCAGTACGACGGCCGCGTGCCGGGTCGCCTCGGCCGACGTACCGATGGCGTCGCGGTTCGGCAGACCGGTCAGCGCCGGGGCGATCCGGTGCTGGTACGTCGACGACACGACGGTGCCTAGTACGGCGACGCCGAGGACGCTGCCGACCTGGCGCAGGGCGTTGTTGACCGCGGAGCCGGCGCCGATCCGGTCCATCGGAAGCGTCGCCATCACCGCCGCGGTCGTCGGCGCGACGGTCATCCCGATCGCGAGACCCGCGAGGCCGCCGACGATCCCGATGATGATCAGCGAGGTGTTCACGTCGTACAGGAGGTTGGCGGCGAAGCACGCGGACAGCACGAGGATGGCCGTACCCGAGACCTTCGCGACGCCGAGGCGTGCGGCGAGTCTCGCACCGAGGGGCGCGCCAACGATCACGCCCGTTGCGCCAGGCAACGACATCAACCCGGCGTGCAGCGCGGTCATCCCGCGGGCGCCCTGCAGGTAGAACGCCAGGTAGAAGCTCTGCCCGGTGAGCGTGAGGAACACCGCCGAGAGCGCGAAGTTGCCGGCCGAGAACCGGCGGTTGCGGAACAGCCGCGGGTCGAAACTCGGCTCGTGCTCACGCCATTCGGAGAACAGGAACCCGGCGAGCAGGACGAGACCGGCGCCGATACTCGCCCACACCTGCCAGCGGTCCCAGCCGCCTTGGTGGCCGCCCTCGATCAGCCCGTACGACAGGCCGAGCAGACCGAGCGTGGACAGGCCGAGGCCGAGCGGGTCGAGGCGGCGGCGCTGCGGGCTGCGCGGGTTCGGGAGTACGAGGGCCGCGCCGATCAGGCCGAACGCCACGATCGGGAGGTTGATGGTGAACACCGAACCCCACCAGAAGTGGTCGATCAGCAGGCCGCCGAGGACCGGGCCGACGGCGACGCCGACGCCTGCGGAGGACGACCAGATCGCGATCGCGCCGGCCCGGCGTTCCGGCGGGAAGGTCCAGCCGATGATCGCCATCGAGGTCGGCATGATCAGCGCGCCGCCGAGGCCCATGGTCGCGCGGGCGAGGATGAGCCCGACCGGGTCGGTCGCCCAGGCGGCCCAGGCGGAGGCGCCGCCGAAGACCAGCAGGCCGATCATCAGCACGGTGCGGTGGCCGTACCGGTCACCGAGTGCGCCGGCCAGGAACAGTGCGGTCGCGAACAGCAGCGAGTAGATGCCGACCGCCCACTGGAGCTGGCCGGGCGTGGCGCCGAGCCCGTCGACGGGGTCGGCGAGGCGTTCGAGCGCGATACCGAGAACGGTCGAGTCGATCCAGATCAGGACGGCCGAGACGACGAGGATGCCCAGAATGCGGCGTTGTTTTTGGGGGTCGATCGTAGACACGAGGTCTCCTATAATTGTCAGGACCCTGACGAGATCTCCATCGTCCCTCGATTGACAGGAACCTGTCAATCTCCTTTTGGGCAGAATGTGGTGCATGGACGTCAACGACGAGACCGGGTGTGTGACCTTTCTGGTGCGGCACGCGTGGTTGAGCATGCGGTCGGCGCTGGCGGTGGCGCTGGCCGAGCACGAGTTGTCGGTGCAGCAGTACGGGACGCTGCTCTGCGTACGGGAGGACCCGGGGCTGACGGTGGCCGAGGTCGGGCGGGTGGTCGGTACGACGCGGCAGTCGGCGAACGAGCTGATCAGCGGGATGGAGCGCGCCGGGCTGGTCGAGCGGCGCCCGAACCCGAAGGACCGCCGTACCCAGCAGGTGCACCTGACCGACGGCGGCCGCCGCCGGCTGGACGAGGCGGCACCAGCGATCCGCAAGGTCGAGGAGGAGCTCGAGGCCGCCTTCAGCAAGACCGACCGCGCCACCGCGCGCGCCTGGCTTGCGCACATGGTGACGACCATCGAGGGTTAGACGATGCGCGCACACGCTGAGCGGTTGGACGGGCTGGGTACGACGATCTTCGCGGAGATGTCCGCGCTCGCGGTCGCGACCGGGTCGGTGAACCTGGGGCAAGGCTTCCCGGACCGCGACGGGCCGGACTCGCTGCTGGAGGACGCGATCGCCGCGATCCGAACTGGTGCGAACCAGTACCCGCCCGGTCGCGGCGTACCGGCGCTCCGGCAGGCGATCGCAGATCACCAGCAGCGGTTCTACGGGCTGACGTACGACCCGGACACGCAGGTCCTCGTCACCACCGGCGCGACCGAGGCGATCGCGGCGGCGCTGCTCACGTTCGTCGAACCGGGCGACGAGGTGATCGCCCTCGAGCCGTACTACGACTCGTACGCGGCCGGCATCGCCTTCGCCGGCGGCCGTCGGGTACCCGTCACGCTGCGCGCCCCGTCGTACCGGCTGGATCTCGACGAACTCCGCGCCGCCGTGACGCCGCGGACGAAGGTCCTGCTGATCAACTCCCCGCACAACCCGACCGGCACCGTCCTCACCGACGACGAACTCCAAGGCATCCGCGACGTCGCAGTCGAACGCGACCTGGTCGTCATCACCGACGAGGTCTACGAACACCTGGTGTACGACGGTACGCACCGGCCGCTGGCGACGTACGACGGAATGGCCGACCGTACCGTTTCGATCAGCAGTGCCGGGAAGACGTTCGCGGTCACCGGCTGGAAGATCGGCTGGGTCACCGGCTCGCCCGACGTGGTCACAGCCGTGACCACCGCCAAGCAGTTCCTCACCTACACCTCTGGAGCCCCGTTCCAGCCCGCCGTCGCCAACGCCCTTGCCCTAGGCAACGACTACTACGACACCCTGTGCGCCGACCTCCGCACCCGCCGGGACCTCCTCTGCGACGGCCTCGCCTCACTCGGCTTCGAGGTCCACCGCCCTGCCGCGACCTACTTCGTCACCACCGACATCCGCCCCCTCGGCCACACCGACGGCATCGCCTTCTGCCGCCAACTCCCCGAAAAGGCCGGCGTGGTAGCCATCCCCACCCAGGTCTTCTACGACCACCAGCCCCTCGGCCAACCCCTGGTCCGCTGGGCCTTCTGCAAACAACCCGAAATCCTCCAAGAAGCCCTGACCCGTCTGAAGAAGCTCTAGCCCAGGAACCCGGCGAGGGTTTCGGGGTCGCGGGCGATGGCGGTGGTTCGGTCGTCGGCGGTCAGGATGGGGCGTTGGATGAGGATGGGGTCGGCGACCATGGCGGCGATCCAGTCGGCGCGGTGGGCCTCGTCGCGGGGGAGGTCGCGGAGGGGTTCGGCGGCGGGTTCGTTGTGGCGGACCACGTGCCAGGGGTCGAGGTTCAGGCGGGTCAGGACGTCGGAGAGTTCCTCAGGAGTCGGCGGTTCGTCGAGGTAGCGGCGTACGGTGTACGCGACGCCGGCCTCGTCCAGGGCTTTGGTGGCGGCTCGGCATTTCGAGCAGGCCGGGTTGATCCAGATCTCCACGGGGTCTCCCTCAGTGGTGGTGGAACCAGAGCTTGGTCGGGCGTTGGAGCATGAGGGTCAGCAGGGTCGCGTGGATGGCCAGGCCGAGGAGGCTCGCGGGTAGCGCCATCAGGCCGCCCGCGATGCCCATCGCGGCAACGGCGATGAGCATGTACCGGGCCCAGCCGTAGCGCTTTCGGATGTAGAAGGCCGGGACCAGGTAGATGACCGCGCACACCAGCGCGGCCGCGACCGCGACCGGGGTGTTGCCGCGGGAACCGGTGAGGACCTGGGAGATCTGGCCGCCGGCTGACGTGAGGGCCAGGCCGGCGAGCAGCAGGCACATCGCGCCGAGCCCGGCGGAGACGACCGCCGCGACCGTCACCTGCTTCGGCGCGGCGACCTCCCGGTAGCCGTACGAATCCGGAACGCCACCGAACAACCCGCTGTACGGCCCCGGCTCGTCACCGCGCTGCCCTGTCATCCGCTCCGTACTTCCTTCCACGACCCCCCGTACCTCCCGATCCTCCCAGATCACCCAAGCCGCGCGACGGAGATGTCGAGGTGCCGGAACCCGTCCAGCGGCGCCAGGTCTGCGGACGGGCGGAAGTGGACGGTTGTGCCGGTGGCGGAGGAGGGATCGATCGGCTCCAGACCGGTCACCGGGATGCCGTGTTCGTAGCGTTGGGTCCAGGAGCCGTTGGTACGCCGGTTCGTGTGGACGAGCCAGTCGCTGAGGGCGGCGACCACGGACATCCCGCGGCGTGGATGGCCGTCCGGGAGGACCGGGGCGGACGGGTCGTCGAAGAAGCGCAGGTCCTTGGTCGCCATCACCGGCTTCTTCACGACGTTCCCGTGTTCATCGACGCGGGTGTCGGTGCCCCGGCCGTAGTCGGTCACCGCGATCGAGCTGTCGGCGTACAGCTCGACGGTGCACCGGCCGCGCTCCCCCACCGACTCCGCCTCGTCCTCCGGGTACGCCAGAACCTCCAGCAGCAGATGCCGTACGCCGCCGGGCGCGTACCGCTCCGGATCGGCCCGGATGGCGTCGAGATGTGCCCGGTCGACCGAGGCCGCCCAGTCGTGCGTCGTATTGATCCAGTCAGCCCGTGAAGTCACAATCCATTCTCCCCGATTCCTTTTGTCCGCGCGCCTGGTCTGCACAACTGACGAGAGGAGAATCATGCGCAAGATCATTGCTTCGACCCTGATCACCCTCGACGGCGTCGTCGAGGATCCGGGCGGTTTCGGCGGTACGTCGTTCGGCGGCTGGGCGAACGCGTACTTCCAGCAGGAAGCGGTCCGGCTGTCCCTCGAGAAGCTCGCGTCCTGTGACTACTTCCTGTGCGGGCGCCGTACGTACGAGATGTTCTCGGCCGGCTTCGGCGACGCGGACGGACCGTACGCGGACCGCCTCCGCGAGCTGCCCAAACTTGTTGCCTCCAGCACCTTGACCGGCGAGCTGACCTGGAACGCGACGCTCCTCGAGGGTGACGCGATCGCGGCGCTCAAGCAGATCAAGGAGGAGGACGGCGGCGACATCCTGATGTACGGCAACCCGGCGCTGCTGTACAGCCTGATGGAGAACGGCCTGGTCGACGAGCTGGACCTGATGGTGTGCCCGCTCGTACTCGGTACCGGTCAGAAGCTCGACGGTCCCCGCACCGAGCTGAAACTCACCAACCAACACACCCTCGAGACAGGCATCATCGCGCTCAGCTACGAGCGGGCATAGGAAAGGGGCCCGGTGTGAACCGGGCCCCTCCGATCAGGCGGCCGAGACTTCGAGCGCGTCCTTGGACTCGTTGAGAGTCACCCGTACGGTCTCGCCGTCGCGGACCGAGCCGTCCAGCAGACTCCGGGCGAGCTCGTCGCCGATCGCGGACTGCACCAGCCGGCGCAGCGGGCGGGCGCCGTACACCGGGTCGTACCCGGTCATCGCCAGCCACTCCATCGCGCCTTCGTCGACGTCCAGCGTGATCCGCCGGTCCGCGAGCCGGCGCTGCAGGCTGTTGATCTGCAGCCCGACGATCTGCGTCAGCTCCTCGCTGCCGAGCGCGTCGAACAGCACGATCTCGTCCAGCCGGTTGATGAACTCCGGCTTGAACGACGTCCGCACCACCGCCATCACCTGGTCCCGCTTGGCCTTGTCGTCCAGCGACATGTCGGCCAGGTACGCCGAACCGAGGTTGCTGGTCAGGATCAGGATCACGTTCCGGAAGTCGACCGTACGCCCCTGGCCGTCGGTCAGCCGCCCGTCGTCGAGCACCTGCAGCAGGATGTCGAAGACCTCGGGGTGCGCCTTCTCCACCTCGTCGAGCAGGATCACCGAGTACGGACGACGGCGGACCGCTTCGGTCAGCTGGCCACCCTCTTCGTAGCCGACGTAGCCGGGCGGGGCACCGACCAGCCGCGCAACGCTGTGCTTCTCGCTGTACTCCGACATGTCGATGCGGACCATCGCCCGCTCGTCGTCGAACAGGAAGTCCGCGAGCGCCTTCGCCAGCTCGGTCTTGCCGACACCGGTCGGACCGAGGAAGAGGAACGAACCGGTCGGCCGGTCCGGGTCGGAGATGCCCGCGCGGGCCCGCCGGACAGCGTCGCTCACGGCCTTCACCGCCGCGCGCTGACCGATCAGCCGGTGCCCGAGCTCGTCCTCCATCCGGAGCAGCTTGCCGGTCTCACCTTCGAGCAGCCGGCCGGTCGGGATGCCGGTCCACATCGCGATCACCTCGGCGATCTCGGTCGGCCCGACCTCCTCGTTCACCATCGCCTCGGGGCCTTCGGCAACCTCTTCCTCGGCGTCGGCGGCCTCCTCGAGCTCCTTGGTGAGCTGCGGGATCTCGCCGTACAGGATCCGGGCCGCGGTCTCCAGGTCACCGTCGCGCTGAGCCCGTTCGGCCTGGCCACGGAGTTCGTCGATCCGCTCCTTGATCTCGCCGACCCGGTTCAGGCCGGACTTCTCCCGCTCCCAGCGAGCCTCGAGCGCCCGCAGCTCCTCCTCGCGGTCGGCGAGGTCGGCGCGCAACCGCTGCAGCCGTTCCTGCGACGAGGCGTCCTCCTCGCGGGACAGCGCGAGCTCCTCCATCTTCAACCGGTCCACGGTCCGGCGCAGCGAGTCGATCTCGACCGGGGAGGAGTCGATCTCCATCCGCAGCCGGGACGCGGCCTCGTCGACCAGGTCGATCGCCTTGTCGGGCAGCTGCCGGCCGGTGATGTACCGGTTGGACAGCGTCGCCGCGGCCACCAGCGCGGAGTCGGAGATCGCGACCTTGTGGTGCGCCTCGTACCGCTCCTTCAGACCACGCAGGATCGCGATCGAGTCCTCGACCGACGGCTCACCGACGAACACCTGCTGGAACCGGCGCTCGAGCGCCGGGTCCTTCTCGATCCGGGTCCGGTACTCGTCCAGCGTGGTCGCACCGATCATCCGCAGCTCACCGCGGGCCAGCATCGGCTTCAGCATGTTGCCGGCGTCCATCGCGCCCTCACCGGACGCACCGGCGCCGACGACGGTGTGCAGTTCGTCGATGAACGTGATGATCTGACCGTCGGATTCCTTGATCTCGGTCAGTACGGCCTTCAGTCGCTCCTCGAACTCACCGCGGTACTTCGCGCCCGCGACCATCGCGCCGAGGTCGAGGCTGATCAGCCGGCGACCGCGCAGCGACTCGGGCACGTCGCCCGCGACGATCCGCTGGGCCAGCCCCTCCACGACGGCGGTCTTGCCGACGCCGGGCTCACCGATCAGCACCGGGTTGTTCTTGGTCCGGCGGGACAGCACCTGCACCACGCGCCGGATCTCGGAGTCGCGCCCGATCACCGGGTCGAGCTTCCCGTCGCGCGCACGCTCGGTCAGGTCGACGCCGTACTTCTCCAGCGTCTTGGTGGTGCCTTCGGCCTCCGGCGAGGTGATCCGGCGGTTGCCGCGCATCTCGTCGAACGCCTTCAGCAACGCGTCCGCGGTCACGCCGAGCGCGGACTGCGCCGGCGTCTCGACGGTCGCGAGCGCAATCAGCAGGTGCTCGGTGGATACGTATTCATCGCCGAGTCCGAGGGCCCGCTGCTCCGCCTGGTTCAGCACGTCACCGGTCTTCGGCGACAGGCTCGGCGCCTGCACACTGCCACCACTCGCCTTCGGCAGGCGGGTCAGCTGCTCGGCGGTCTTCCGGCGGACCGCGTCGAGGTCACCACCGGCCGCCTCGAGCAGACCGATCGTGGTGCCCTCCGGCTGCGCGAGCAGCGCGGACAGCAGGTGAATCGGTTCCACGGTCGGGTTGCCCGCCGCGGAGGTCTGACGGATCGCGACCGACAGGGTTTCCCGGGCCAGCGTCGTCAACCGCTGAACGTCCATCTAGTTCCAGCCTTTCAGTTCCAGCAACAAAACAGTCACTAGACACAACCTATCCAAACTTGAGTCCATTCCACTCAACTCTGGAAAATCTCAGGGCTGAACCAGGGTCGTTCAGTGCTGGTACGCGCCCGAGTCCCAGCTGGTCAGCCCGGTCAGCGGCTTGTCGGCCAGGTCGTAGGCGTACCCCGACTGCTCCGCACGCCCGATCGCCGGGCTGCCGGCCTTCAGGCGGAGGTCGGTGGCGCTCGTGAAGAGTGGGTCGGCCTTCACCGAGTGTGCACCGAGGGTGAACTGATAGACACTGCCCTGGTAGACGCCACGGTCCTCGTCGGCGGCGTCGACCGGGTTGCCGGTGTCGAAGGAGTCGTCGTACCCGACCTTGCCGCTGACTTTCACGATGTTGTTCCGCAGCTTGAGGACATCCGGTCCGCAGCCCGCGTCGCAGCTCCACCCGTCGCCGTGCGCAAGGTCGACGGAGTTGTTGATCGCCAACGTGCGCATCACCGGACCGATGTTGCTCCGCGCGCCGCGGGTGATCAGGAACGTACCGGACGGCTGGTTCGAGGTGACGCTGTTGTACGCGAACACGTTGTCGTCGGCGGTCTGACCGGACTCGTGCCCGAGCTCGGTGAAGGTGTCGTTGTCGGCAGTCTTGTTGTACTCGATGTGGTTCCGGTCGCCGTTGAAGATCTCCACCGCGGCGCCGTCGTAGGTGTAGTCGATACTGCTGGCGAAGCTGCCGCTGATGGTGTTGTGCTGGATTTTGTTGTCGTCACCGTTGACGAGTACCCCGAACGCGCCGGAGTCGTTGTCCGGCTTGGAGTCGTTGACGCTCATCTTGTTGTTGTCGACCAGCGTGCTCCAGCGGATCTCGTTCCAGTTCGAGCCGTCCTCGATCGAGACGCCCGCGACGTTGTTGTCGGCCTGCACGGTGTCGAGCACGATGCCACTGCCGGCCAGCTCGAACCCGGCCCAGTTGCAGCCGCTGGCGCGCAGGTCGCCGATGAAGATGTCCGAGCCGGTGACGTGCACGCAGTTCAGCACCGGGCCGCCGATCTTCGGCAGCGCGCCGGATCCGTACGCACCGACGACGATCGGGTGATCGGTGCCGCCGGACGACGACAGTTCGAGCGTGCCGGTCCAGGAACCGCCGCGTTTGAACAGGATCTGGTCGTCGGGCCCGAAGGTCGACCCGTTGACCTTGGCGAGACTCTTCCAGGGCTTGGCACTGGTACCGGCGTTCGCGTCGTTGCCCGCGGACGCGTCGACGTAGTAGGTGGCCGGTTCGGCCGGGGCGGCGTACGCGACTCCGGAACTCAGGAGCAGGGCGGCGGTCAGCAGGGCGGCAGGCTTGTACATGTGGATATCTTTCAAGCATCTACCGTACACAGTCAATGACTAACTGTGACCGACGGTGACCAGGCCGGCGTTGTAGGCCAGGATCACGGCCTGGACGCGGTCGCGGGCGCCGGTCTTGGCGAGCATCCGGCTGACGTGGGTCTTGACCGTGTGCTCGGTGAGGTGGAGTTCGGCGGCGATCTCGGCGTTCGAGTTGCCCTTCGCGACCAGGACCAGGATCTCGCGTTCGCGGGCGGTGAGGACGTCGAGCTTCGCGACGGTCTCGGTGTCGACCCGGTTCTCGGCGAACCGGTCGATCAGCCGCCGGGTGACCGGCGGGGCGAGCAGCGCGTCCCCGGCCGCGATCACCCGGACGGCGTTGATCAGCTCGTCCCGGGAGGACCGTTTCAGCAGGAACCCGCTCGCCCCGGCGCGCAGCGCGTCGTACACGTACTCGTCCAGGTCGAACGTGGTCAGGATCACCACCCGCGGTCCGCCGGCCAGCTGCCGGGTGGCCTCGATCCCGTCCATCACCGGCATCCGGACGTCCATCAGGACGACGGCCAGGTCCAGGATCGCGGCCGCCTGCCGAACCGCGTCCGCGCCGTCGGTCGCCTGCGCCACCACCTCGATGTCCGGCTGCCCGTCCAGGATCATCGCGATCCCGTCCCGGACCAGGTCCTGGTCGTCGACCACCATCACCTTGATCGGATTCACCGGCCGCCTCCGACCGGAAACCAGGCGGCGACGGTGGTCCCGGATCCCGGCGTACTGCGCACGTCCAGCGTGCCGCCCTCGATCCGGACCCGTTCGCGCATCCCGGCCAGCCCGTGCCGGGTCCCGCGCGCGGCCGCCGCCACGTCGAACCCGCTCCCGTCGTCGGTCACCTCGACCCGCACCCCCGTGTCCTCGACCCGTACCAGTACCCGCACCGCGGACGCCTTCGCGTGCCGTACGACGTTCGTCAACGCCTCCTGCACCAGCCGGTACGCCGCCAACTGCTGCCCGTCGGGCGGACGGTCCGGATCGCCGGTGACGTCCAGCTCGATCGGCAGGTGACCGTCCGACACATCTGTCACCAACTGTGGCAGATCCGCCAGGCCGGGCTGCGGTGCCAGCTGCGGATCCGGTACGCCGTCCGCGTCCCGCAACGCCGACAGCAGCCGGTCCAGCTCGCTCAACGCCCGTCGTCCCGCGTCACCGATCCGCTGGAACCCGGCCAGTACGTCGTCCTCCCCGCGCCGGACGAGATCCGGGCCTGTCTCCGCCTGGATCACCATCAGGTTCACCGCATGCGCGACGACGTCGTGCAGGTCGCGCGCGATGTACGAGCGCTCGGTCAGTACGACCCGGGCCGCCTCGCGTTCCGTCGCAGCCTGTTCGAGCTCGGCCTCGCGCTGGGCGGCCTGTACGTTCCGGCGGTAAAGGCGGACCGCGACGCCGGCGCAGATCGGCAGCAGCAACGTCAGCGCGAAGCTGATCGGCCAGTGGTGCCGGACGATCGACTCGTAGGCGAGGTTGTGCAGGATGCCGTCGGCGCGTTGCTCGAGGTCGCTGTGCTTGATCTTCGGGACGAGCAGCACCATCTCCGGGTACCGCATCCGCCAGGTGATCAGCGGCATCGCGATCAGGACGCCCACGGCGGTCGGTACTGTCCAGCGAAGGCTGCGGTTCCGGGGCGGCAGGACGATCAGCCGGTACAGGGCGAGCCCGAAGGCACCGTACAGGGCGAGGATGGGGGCAGCCGCCAGCCAGTTGGCCATCAGTGAAGCAGCGGCCAGGAGTATCACCGGTACGACCGGGACGCGTCGCAGCACCAAGGCCAGGCAGGCGTACGCGGCGGCGTACCTCATCCAGCCGGGCGCCATCCACCAACTGCCCTCGAACAGGACCTCGGTCAGCACGAGGCTGGACGCGAAGACTGCCAGCAGTACGTCTCGCTGTGTGTTGTACGCCGGATCGCCCAGGAACGTCCGCAGGTCCTGCAGTCGCGTTCTGAGGGTGACGGCCTGCGCCCAGCTGCGGCGACGGATCACGAGGAACACCAGCGCAACCACAGCCACGAACAGCGCCTGCCACCGCGGCCAGCCGTGCGTGCTGAGGTAGTGGTAGTCGTCGTTCGAGGACGAGTAGAGGATGCGCATCAAGCTGCCGCGGACCTGATTCAGTAGCAGCGGCAGCGCGGCCGAGACGCCTGCGACGACGAGTACGGTCGGCACGCGGCAGCGGCCCGCCAGCGACCACAGGGCGAGCACGGCACCGGCCAGCAGGAACCAGTCCAGCTGGCCGACCAGTCCGGCGAGGTAGGCGCCACCGATCAGACCGATCAGCGCCAGCGCGGGCTCGATCCGGCGGATCGCGATCAGTAGGGGCACGGCCATCAGCAGCAGCCGGACCCACAACGGCGCGACCGGCCAGCCGCGAGCATGGCTGTCCAGCGCACGCAACTGCAGGCTGAACAGACCGGCCACCGCGAACGCGACGTCCGGCCAGGGAGTTCGCCACAGCCGCTGCACGACCCCCATTGTGCGATGCGGAACCGCCGTACGCCGTCACTCTCAGGTATGACACCCGGGTCACTCTTCGGTGCTACGTCAGGTACGGCGGGATCGGTCGCGGCGGCGATCCGGGTTGGCTCCTGACGGCGATGTGCCGGACCGGGTCGCGCCGGGATCGTCGAGGACATGACGATCGACCTCGAGACCGAGCGCATCCAACGGCGCTCGATTCTGGTGCTGACGGCAACGATCCTGCCGATCCTGTGCCTGCTGGTCTGGCATCCGTGGAGCGCGGACATGGGCGACCTCAAGGTCTACTACCAGTCGGCGCGCGCGTTCGTGCACGGGCAGGACATCTACGACATCCCGGGGCAGGGGCTCGGATTCACCTACCCACCGTTCGCCGCGCTGCTGTTCGCGCCGTTCTCGCTCGGGATCGGCCTCGCCCGGGTCCTGATCACGCTCGCATCGGCCGCGGCGCTGCTGGTGATCGGCTGGACGACCGCGAGGGCGCTCCGCCGGGGACCGCTCGCCGCGCTCGGGATCGCCTTTGCGGCGTTGATGTTCGAGCCGGTCCGGGCGACGTTGGGCCTCGGTCAGATCAACCTGGTTCTGCTCGCGCTGCTGATGCTCGATCTGGTCGGTCCGATGCCGCGGCGGTTCCGTGGCGTACTGATCGGCGTTGCCACCGGCATCAAACTGACGCCGGGCATCTTCATCGTGTTCCTGCTGATCACCAGACGCTTCCGCGAGGCCGCGATCGCCGCCGGCACAACGGCCGCGACTCTCGTACTCGCCTATCTGGTGATGCCGCGGGCAACGATCGATTTCTGGACCAGATACATCTTCGACCCGAGCCGGCCAGGACCGGCCCACTACATCAGCAATCAGTCACTGCACGGCGCGATCGCCCGCTTGGCCGGAGGCCCGGCCGTTCCCTTGTGGTTGCTTGCGGCAACCACCGTTGGCGTCGGCGGACTGTTGATCGCCCGTCGCCTGTACGACCGTGGCCTGCCGTTCGAGGCCGTCGTCGTGACCGCGTTGACCGGTCTGCTCGTCTCACCGATCTCCTGGACCGGTCACTGGGTGTGGATCGTGCCCGCGGCCGCGCTCACCTGGTCGTACTGCACCAAGATGCTGTCGTGGCGTACGGCGTGGGCGGTCGCCCTGACCGCGGTGTTCGTGTCCGGGCTGCCGTGGTGGCTGCCCTTCGCGCACGACCAGGAGTTCCACTACGACGCCGTACAGACCGTGATCGCGAACGCCTACCTGCTCTGCGCGGCTGGACTGTTGGTGAACTCGGAGGCGCGGATGCGGTACACCTGGAGATTGAGGTCGTAGTACTTGTCGGTCTCGCCGACCCACTCCATCCCAAGCCGTTTCGCGGTCGCGATCGCGCGGGTGTTCTGCGGGCGCGCGACGGCGAACAGTTCGTCGACCTCGCCGCCGCTGAACGCCCAGCGCAGCAGCCCGCGGCTCGCCTCGGTCGCGTACCCGTGACCCCAGGCGCTCGGCCGCAGCTGCCAGCCGATCTCCAGATCCTCCTCGTACGGCGGGAGCAGCCGGATCAGCAGTGCGCCGACGACCTCGCCGTCGTCGCGCCGCGCGACCGCCCAACGGCCCGCGGGGACCACGAAGTTCGGCTGGGCCTCGATCCAGGACTGCAGGATCAACCGCATCGTCGCGGCGTCCGGCACCTTGTCGATGGCCGGTGACAGCCAGGGCGCCACGTCGGCGGAGCCGTAGATCTCCAGCGCGGCGTCGGCGTCGTCTTCCTCCCAGTCCCGGATCACGAGCCGGTCCGTCTCCAGCTTCAGCGTCACCTCGCCAGCGTATGCGGCCAGGCCCAGCAAACAACAGGAACGGAAGGTGAAGAACCGCAGGGCGGTCCTGGAACGGACCACCCTGCGGTGGCCGAAGGGCGCCGGGGGGACAGCGCACCTTCGACTTGCGGAGGCGCCGATGGGGGAACGACGACCTCCGCCGCGCCGGAGGCTCCGAGGGGTGGGTTCGGAAAACCTCCGGTGGCTTGTTGTGCGGGGGATCAGCGTGGGCCGAGTTCCAGAGGCTGGGTGCGGATCCACCGGGTGGTCGTCTGCTGCCGGCCCATGGCGATCACGTCGCCCGCGGGGCCGGCGGAGAAGACCCGGCTGGCGGCGGGACGCCGGGAGGCGCCGACACCGCGCTGGACCTCTGCCAGTAGCTGGTTGACCCGCTTCCGCAGGTCCTCCACTTCGGACTGTAGCGCGAGAATGTGCTGAATCCCCGCGAGGTTGATGCCCTCTTCCTGGCTCAGGTGCTGGACGTACCTGAGCTTGGCCACGTCGTAGGCCGAATACCGCCGGCCGCGGCCGGACGCCCGGCTCGGCACCACCAGGCCGAGCCGGTCGTACTGGCGCAGAGTCTGCGGGTGCATACCGGCCAGCTGGGCCGCCACCGAGATCACGTAGATCGGGGTGCGGTCGTCCCAGGTCGGCACCTGGCTGAACGGGATGCCCATCAGGAACTCCCGAACAACCCGGCCCGCAGATCAGGATGATCCGACGCGGAGTTGAACTCCTGCAGCTTTTCCTTCTGCTCGTCGGTCAGCTCGTGCGGCACCTGCACCTCCAGGGTGAGCAGCAGGTCGCCCTTCGTACCGTCCCGGCGGACCGAACCCTTACCGCGGACGCGCAGCTTGCTGCCGTTCGCCGTACCGGCCGGGATCCGGACCGTGACCGGCATGCCGTCCAGGGTCGGGACCTTGATCTCGGCCCCCAGCGCCGCCTCGGTGAAGCTCACCGGGACGTTCAGCGTCAGGTGCTCGCCCTGCCGGCCGAAGATCCGGTGCGGCTTCACGTGCACGGTGACGTACAGGTCGCCCGCGGGGCCACCACGTTCACCGGCCGCACCCTTGCCCTTCAGCCGGATCCGCTGACCGTCCTGCACGCCCGCAGGGATGCGGACCTGCATGGTCTTGCTCGACTGGCCGCGGCCGGAGCCGTGGCAGGTCTCGCACGGCTGGTCCACGACCAAGCCGCGGCCCTTGCACTCGGTGCACGGCTCGGTCATCGCGAACACGCCGCCCTGGACCGAGGTCTGCATCCCGGTGCCCTCGCACTTCAGGCACACCTTCGGCACCGTGCCGTACTTCGCGCCGGTCCCCCGGCAGGTCGGGCACGGTTCGTCGCTGGTCATCCGGAGCCCGACCGTGACACCGTTCACGGCCTCGGCGAACTCGATCGTCGCCTCGGTCTCGATGTCCTGGCCGCGCCGCGGCCGGGCCGTCGTCGAGGTGGTCGTCGTCCGGCCACCACCGCCGAACATCCCGCCCAGGATGTCGCCGAGGCCACCGCCGGCACCGCTCTGGCCGCCGCGGTTGAACAGGTCGCCGACGTTGAAGTCGAAGCCACCGCCCTGCCCGCTGCCGCCCGGCATCCGGAAGCCGCCGCTGCCGAACAGCCGCCGCGCCTCGTCGTATTCCTTGCGCTTCTTCGGGTCGCCGACCACGTCGTACGCCTCGGAGACCTCCTTGAACTTGGCCTCCGCCTTGGTGTCGCCGGCGTTGGAGTCCGGGTGGTACTGCCGCGCGAGCTTGCGGTAGGCCTTCTTGATCTCGTCGGGCTCGGCGGTCTTGGAGACGCCGAGGACCTTGTAGAAGTCCTTCTCGATCCAGTCCTTCGTGCTCATCTGGCGCCTCCCCTCCCGTCCAGCCGGTTACTCCGCGGACTCGTCCGCGGGCTTGTCGTCATCAATGCTCTCCACCGGTCCGTCGGCCTTCGCAGCCTCGGCCGGCAGTTGTTCGGTCGGCTCCGACACGGCCACCCGGGCCGCCCGCAGGATCCGCTCGCCGAGCCGGTAGCCCGGTTGCATGATCATCGTCGCGGTCGGGCCGTCGACCTCGTCGGAGTAGTTGTGCAGCAGGGCCTCGTGGATCCGCGGGTCGAAGGTGTCGCCCTTCTCGCCGAACTTCACCAGGCCGAGCTTCTCGGTGACCCGCTCCAGCGATTCGGCGACCGCCTTGAACGCGCCGTCCAGCTCGCCCGCCTCCCGGGCCCGGCCGATGTCGTCCAGGATCCCGAGCAACTCGGTGAGCACGGTGCCCACCACCAGCTCCCGGGCCGCCTCGCGGTCCCGGTCGACCCGGCGCTTGTAGTTCACGTACTCGGCCTGCAGTCGCTGCAGGTCCGCCGTACGCTCCTTGAGCGCCTCCGTCAGCAGGGCCTCCTGCGCGGACGGACCGATCAGGTCGGACGGGTCCTGCGGCGGCTGACCGCTCGGCCCGCCCGCCGCGGGAGCCCCGTCCGAGGGCTCCCGCAGCTTGCCGGTCTCCGGGTCGATCCGGCGCTTGTCGCGGACGACGGGCTCACCGTCACCGAACTCGCTGCCAGTCGGTCGATCCGTCACTTGTCCTCCGTCTTGTCCTGCGGCCGGTCCTCGTCCACGATCTCGGCGTCGACGACGTCGTCGTCGTTGCTGCTGCTCGCGTTCTCGGAGCCGGCGCTGTCGTCGGCCTGGCCGCCGGCAGCCTGGGCGTTCGCGTACATCGCGGCACCCATCTTCTGGCTGGACTGGGCGAGCTTCTCCGAAGCGGCCTTGACCGCGTCGGCGTCGTCACCCTCGAGGGCCTTCTTCAGCTCGGCGACGCCGTCCTTGACCTCGGTCTTGACGTCGTCGGGAACCTTGTCCTCGTTCTCCTGCAGGAACTTCTCGGTCTGGTAGACCAGCGACTCGGCCTGGTTGCGGTTCTCCACCGCCTCGCGGCGCTTGCGGTCCTCCTCGGCGTACTGCTCGGCGTCGCGGACCATCTGGTCGATGTCGGTCTTCGGCAGCGCGGAGCCGCCGGTCACCGTCATCCGCTGCTCCTTGCCGGTGGCCAGGTCCTTGGCGTTCACGTGCACGATGCCGTTCGCGTCGATGTCGAAGGTGACCTCGATCTGCGGCACGTTCCGCGGCGCCGGCGGCAGGCCGGTCAGCTCGAAGTTGCCGAGCGACTTGTTGTCGCGGGCCATCTCGCGCTCGCCCTGGTAGACCTGGATCATCACCGACGGCTGGTTGTCCTCGGCCGTGGTGAAGATCTCCGAGCCCTTGGTCGGGATCGTGGTGTTGCGCTCGATGATCTTGGTGAACACGCCGCCCTTGGTCTCGATACCGAGGCTCAGCGGGGTCACGTCGAGCAGCAGGACGTCCTTGACCTCACCCTTCAGCACACCGGCCTGCAGGGAGGCGCCGACCGCGACGACCTCGTCCGGGTTCACGCCCTTGTTCGGGTCCTTGCCACCGGTCAGCTCCTTGACCAGGTCGGCCACCGCGGGCATCCGGGTCGAACCGCCGACCAGGATCACGTGGTCGATCTTGCTGACGTCGATGCCGGCGTCCTTGATGACGGCCTTGAACGGGGCGCGGGCGCGCTCCAGCAGGTCGTTGGTCATCTTCTGGAACTCGGCCCGGGAGAGCTTCTCCTCCAGGTGCAGGGGGCCTGCGTCGGTGAGGCTCAGGTACGGCAGGTGGATCGTCGTCTCGGCGGCGCTGGACAGCTCGATCTTGGCCTTCTCGGCGGCCTCGTTCAGCCGCTGCATGGCCATCTTGTCGCCGGACAGGTCGGTGCCGTTCTTGTTCTTGAACTGGGTCACCAGCCACTGGACGATCCGGTTGTCCCAGTCGTCACCACCGAGGTGGTTGTCACCGCTGGTCGCCTTCACCTCGAAGACACCGTCGCCGATCTCCAGCAGCGAGACGTCGAACGTACCGCCACCGAGGTCGAAGACCAGGATGGTCTGCTCGGTGCCCTTGTCCAGGCCGTACGCGAGCGCGGCCGCCGTCGGCTCGTTGACGATCCGGTGCACCTTCAGGCCCGCGATCTCGCCGGCCTCCTTGGTCGCCTGGCGCTGCGCGTCGGAGAAGTAGGCCGGCACGGTGATGACCGCGTCGGTGACCTGCTCCCCGAGGTACGCCTCGGCGTCCCGCTTCAGCTTCTGCAGCACGAACGCGCTGATCTGCTGCGGGGTGAACTTCTTGCCGTCGATGTCGACGGACCAGTTCTCACCCATGTGCCGCTTCACCGAGCGGATCGTCCGGTCGACGTTCGTGGTGGCCTGGCGCTTCGCCACCTCGCCGACCAGGACCTCGCCGTTCTTGGCGAAGGCCACCACCGAGGGCGTCGTACGCGCTCCCTCGGCGTTGGGGATGACGGTGGGCTCGCCACCTTCCAGTACGGCGATGACGGAGTTCGTCGTACCGAGATCGATTCCGACCGCGCGGGCCATGCTGTTACCTCCACGAAGTTGAGTGATGCAGACTCAATGTTGCCGTTCATCCGCCTCGGTTTCAAATCCGTGACTGAACAAACTTGAGTTCACTGGACTCAACATTGCACACCGCCCAGGTCATTCCCAAGGGCGGCCCCGATTTTCGGGGTCCGGGCCAGGGTGCGGCCAGGGAGACCCCTCCCGAAGCAAACGTTTACCGTGCGATGGTGGTCACTGTGAAACTCCGCCCGATGACCGCAGCCGACGCCGCCGCGGTCGTCGCGCTGAACGCCACCGCCGAGGACCTGGTCGGCCCGCTCGGCGCCGACCGGCTGGACTGGCTCCGGCTGATCGCCGCCCACGCCGTCGTCGTCGACCTGGACGGTACGCCCGCCGGGTTCGTCCTCACGTTCACGCCCGGGTCGGCCTACGACGGGCTCGCCTTCGAGTCGTTCACCCGGACGTACGCGGACCGCTTCCTGCTGATCGAGCGGATCGTGATCGGCCCCGAGCACCGCCGCCAGGGCATCGCGACCAAGGTGTACCGGGCGATCGAACGGTCCGCGACGCCGTTCGACCGGGTCGTCGCCGGGGTCCGCCTCGACACCCCGGCGTACGCCTTCCACCTCGGGCGCGGGTACGAGGAGGTCGGCAAGCAGCGGCTCCCCGACGGCACGATCACCACGCTGATGTCCAAGGAACTGGCCGGCTGAAGCGCTAGCGTCGGGGCGATGAGCATCGCGATCGACGTCTCCGCGGGGAACAGCCGGACCATCGTCAAGGGCATCGTCGGGCTGGGCGTGGCCGCCGCGGTCTGCCTGGTGCTGAGCGTACTGGCGAGCGGCAGCGTGCGGGCCACGTTCCTGGTGCTCGCGGTGATCCTGCTGCTCGTCGGAGGCATCCCCGCGCTGAAACTGCGGACGCTGACCCGGACGCGGCGCTTCTGGTTCGACCCGAACGGCCTGCGGTACGAGGACCCTGCCGGGTCGTGGGGCTGCTACTGGGGCGAGCTCGCCGGTCTCGCCGTACTCACCTCCGGCCACACGGTCCGCAATGCGCAGACGAACCTGCCGCAGGTGTACGGCCCATACGTCAGCCTCCTGCTCGTACCGGCCACGCCCGACTTCCTCACCCGCCACCCGGAGCTCGCCCCGCACCAGGACCCGAGCGGGCAACTCACGATCCCGCTCGGGCCCAACCCCGAACTCCTCCCGGCCTTCGACCAGGCCGCCCGTACGTACGCTCCCACCATCTACCGCGGCTAGAGCTGCCGTACATCGAGCAGCGCGCGCAACGGGAGCTCGTGCCGCAGGCGCGGATCCATCATCCCGTCGACGATGCAGGCCGCCCCGATCCAGCGCGCCCCACACTCCTCGACCAACGCTTTCCCCACCACCGCCGTCGCCCCGGTATCAGCCCAGTCGTCAACCATCAACACCCGATCCCCCGACCGGACCAGCTGCCGCCGGAACCCGAACACCTGCTGCCGATCCTGGTAATCAGGCCCGGTCGTCCGCGAAACCCACCGATCGCTGTCGACCGCCGACCCCGCAGCCTTCCGCATCTCGACGAACCCGACCCCGACAGCAGCCGCCGTCAAAGCCCCGACCAAGGACCCCCGGGACACCGGACCGAGCACCACGGTCGGCACCTCGTCGTACAACGACGCCAACGCCGGCCCGATCTCCCTGAGCAGCACCGAATCCCGCCACCACCCAGTCAGATCGGCATAACTACTTCACACACCCCGATCCGTACTCCACCGGAATGCACTACGAAGCCGCGCCCTCGTGTCCATGCCCTCAGCCTCTCGCATCCGCAGCCGGCACGCAGGTGGTTTTGCGGACCGCCAGGCCACCACAATCAACCACCCGGGCGTCGCTCACGCTCACGCCCAGGGCAGCGGGGCGATTGTGATGGCCCGGGGATCCGCCTGTGGACAAGTCCGCGCGGCGTGGTCCGCAGTGCGGGATCATCGAGCACATGCCCGAGGTTGTCGATGTGCTGCTCCGCCGCAACGGCACGGCGACTTTCGGGGAGTTGCGGGCGCTGGTGACCGGTCGCGCGATCCGGTCAGCGCTCGACGGCGGGACGATTCGACGGATCGCGAAGGGGGTCTACTCGCTGCCGGCGGCGCCGGATCCGATCGCAGCCGCTCGCGCCCAGGGCGGCCTGATCTCCCATCGCAGCGCTGCCGTGCTGTACGGCTTCGGCATACTCGAGCTCCCCGACAAACCAGAGGTCACCGTCCCGCGCGGGCAGCACCGCCGACTGAGCCCGGTCGACTGTGTGCTGCACCGGGCCGACGAGGTTCCCTCCGACGGGTTCTGCACATCGAAGCTCCGAACAGTCCTGGATTGCGCCCGGACTCTGCCGTTCGCGGACGGTCTGGCCGTCGCCGACTCGGCGCTACGGTTGCGGGCCGTGGACCATTCACAGTTGATGGTCGCGGCAGCCGAACTCCGCGGACCGGGCAGCCTGCGAGCCAGACGAGTGGCGGCGGCTGCTGACGGACGAGCCGAGTCGGTGTTGGAGTCGGCACTGCGGGCCATCATCATCGAAGAGGGGATTCCCGGGTTCGAGCCGCAGGTCGCGGTTCAGGACGGCAGCTTCTCCGCTCGGATCGACCTTGGTCATCGTGCTCTGTTGATCGCAGCCGAGACGGACGGCTTCGCGTATCACGGTACGCGTGCCGCGCTTGCACGCGACTGCCGCAGGCATGTGGGGCTCACCCTACGTGGGTGGCGATTGCTGCGCTTCACGTGGGAGGACGTGATGTACGACCGTGAGTGGGTGGTTGCCGCGTTGCGCGACGCGATCGCCGGTTCCCCAGGCCATCACAATGTGCCGCCCGCGTGGGCGAGCAGGCGTGGGGCGGCCGCGTAGCGGGGATTGTGGTGGCCTGGCGGTTCGGTCAGACAGGCCGGCCTGCGATGAAGGTCTGGGTTATCAGGGGGACGGCGGGGCGGTAGGCGAGGTGGAGGTAGGAGGGGGCGTCCAGGACTGCCAGGTCGGCTTGGGCGCCGGGGGTCAGGTGGCCTAGGTCGGGGCGGCGGAGGGAGGTGGCGCCGCCGGCCGTGGCGGACCAGAGCGCTTCGGCGGGGGTCATGTGCATTTCGCGGACTGCCAGGGCGATGCAGAAGGGCATCGAGGAGGAGTAGCCGGAGCCTGGGTTGCAGTCGGTGGCCAGGGCTACGGTGACGCCGGCGTCGAGGAGGCGGCGGGCGTTGGGGTACGGGGATCGGGTGGAGAACTCGATCGCGGGGAGGAGGCCGGCTACTACGCCGGTGGAGGCGAGGGCGTCGATGTCGGCGTCGGTGAGGTAGGTGCAGTGGTCGGCTGCGGCGGCGCCGACTTCCGCGGCCAGTTGTACGCCGGGGCCTTCGCCCAGCTGGTTCGCGTGGATGCGGGGCTGCAGACCGCGGGCGAGTCCGGCCTGGAGGATCGCGCGCGCCTGGTCGGCGTCGAAGGCGCCGCGTTCCACGAAGACGTCGATCCACTTCGAGTACTGGGCTGCGGCGTCGAGCATCGGGCCGGTTACCAAGTTGACGTACGCGGCGGGGTCCTGGTCGGCCGGTACTACGTGAGCTCCCAGGTAGGTCGTCTCGTCGGTGAACTGGCCGGCGATGCGGAGTGCGCGGGCTTCGTCCTTGACGGTGAGGCCGTAGCCGGACTTGATCTCGACCGTGGTCGTGCCCTGGCGGCGCATCTCGGTGACGAGGCGGGCGACGTTGGCGGTGAGCTGTTCGTCGGTGGCGTCGCGGGTGGCGGCGACGGTGGTACGGATGCCGCCGGCGGAGTACGGCGTACCGGTCATCCGGGCGGCGAACTCCTCGGCGCGGTCGCCGGCGAAGACCAGGTGCGAATGGGAGTCGACGAAGCCGGGGATGACCGCGCGGCCGCCCAGGTCGACCGCGGCGTCGGCCGGTGGTGCGTCTCGTCGCGGGCCGACCCAGGCGATCGTACGGCCGTCGATCACCAGGGCGGCGTCGTGCAGTTCGCCTAGCAATCCACCGTGCGTGGGGGCGTTGGTCACCAGGGAGGTGATGCCTGTCAGTACCAGTGAGGTCATCGGGTCACCGCCTGGATCGACTTGGTCAGCTGTGCTGCCACATCCAGTCGAATGTGCTTGCCGTCGGCAACCACATGATTTCCTGAGACGAGCACATCTGATACGTCGGAGGCGGTGGCGGCGAAGACGGCAGCCTCCGCGGCACCGGCGGGAGTGGTGGCGCCGGTGGGAGTGGCGGCGGTGTGGGTCGTGCCGGCGGTGCGGACGGTGTCGAGGCGGATGGCTACCAGGTCGGCTCGGGCGCCGGGGGCGATGGTGCCGGCGTCGGGGAAGCCGATGGAGTGGTGGCCGGTGGTGGTGGCTGCCTTCAGGAGTTCGGGGGCGGACCAGTGGCCGCGTTCCTGGGTGGCGAGGCGTTCGTTCAGTTCCACAGCGCGCATTTCCTCGAACAGGTCGATGATCGCGTGGCTGTCGGAGCCGAGCGTCAGCGGGGAGCCGGCGTCGCGCAGTTGGACGGAAGGACCGATGCCGTCGGCGAGGTCGCGTTCGGTGGTCGGGCAGAAGCAGGAGTACGTCGCGGAGCTCCCGAGCAGCCCCACGTCGACCGAGGTCAGGTGCGTCGCGTGCACGGCACTCGTCCGGCCGCTGAGGAATCCGGCCTCGTCGAGGACCTGTGTCGGCGTCCGCCCGTACGCCGCGAGGCTTGCCTCGTTCTCCGCGACCTGCTCGGACAGGTGGATGTGCAGCGGTACGTCGGGGAACGCCGACGCGACCGCGCCGAGCTGCTCCTGCGGTACGCCCCGGATCGAGTGCGCCGCCGCACCGATCACCACGTCGTCGCCGCCGCTGAGCTGCGTGACCCGGGAGGCCCAGGCCGTCGCATCCCCGTCGCTGAAGCGTTGCTGGACCTCGTTCAGCGGTTGATCGATGCCACCGGCAACGTAACAGGTGTCGAGCAGCGCGATCCGGATACCCACGTCGCGGGCGGCCGCGATCAGCGCCGCGCCCATCGCGTTCGGGTCGTCGTACGGCCGGCCGCCCGGCGCGTGATGCAGGTAGTGGAATTCACCGACCGCGGTGATGCCGGCGAGCAGCATCTCGCCGTACACGCCCTTCGCGAGCTCGTAGTACGAGTCGGGGGTGAGCGCGGCGGCGACGGCGTACATCTGCTCGCGCCAGGTCCAGAAGGTGCCGCGCTCAGTCTGCGTACGGCCGCGGAGCGCGCGGTGGAACGCGTGGCTGTGGCAGTTCGCGAGGCCCGGTACGACGAGGCCGTGCAGGACCGTGGCGTCGCCGGGATCGGTGTTCGGCTCGACCGCGGTGAAGCGGCCGTTGTCCACGGTGAGCAGGACGCGAGAGGCGAGGCCATCGGGGAGGAGCGCGGTCTCGCACCAGTACGTCCTCACTTCGCGAGGTCCTTCAGTACTGCGGCCAGGGCGTCGACGCCGGCGAGACAGTCGTCCAGCTCGGCGTACTCCGCCGGGGAGTGCGAGATGCCCGTCGGGTTGCGGACGAACAGCATCGCGGTCGGGATGCCGGCGTCGGAGAACACGCCTGCGTCGTGGCCGGCGCCGGTCGGCAGCACCGGGGCGCCGCCTAGTACGCCGGCGAGGCGGTCGCGCAGGCCGGCCGGGAAGTCGACGATCGGCGAGACGGACTCGGGCGTGACCTCGAGCGTCGTACCGTCGCGTTCGGCGCGTTCGGTGGCTTGCTTGGTGATTGCCGCTAGCAACGATTCGAGGGTGGCGGTGTCGGCGGCGCGGGCGTCGAGCCAGGCGGTGACCTGGGACGGTACGGCGTTGGTGCCGTTCGGCTCGACCGACAACCGGCCGAACGTGGCGCGGGCGCCGGCCAGGCGGGCCTGTTTGTTCGCGGCGAGGGCGGTCATCGCGTACGTCAGCATCGGGTCGTGCCGGTCTTCCATCAGGGTCGTACCGGCGTGGTTGGCCTCACCGCCGAACGTGAACCGGTACCGGCCGTGGGGCCAGATCGAACTCGCCACGCCGACTGGTGCGGTCAGTCCTCTGCCCTGCTCCACATGCAGTTCTACGAAGGTCCCCATCCGCTTCAGGAGCGGCGAAGGACCTACTCCAGCCGGATCGAGCCCGGCGGCTTCCAACGCTTCGGAGAGCAGCACGCCTGAACGGTCCGTCAATGCGAGTGCCTTCGAAGGCGGGAGAACACCGGCCGCGACCCGGGACCCCAAGCAGGGCATCCCGAACCGCGACCCCTCTTCCTCGACAAAAGCTCCGATCCCAAGAGGCACACTGGGTTCGAATCCCTCCGCCCGCAACCGATCCACAGCCGCCAAAGCAGAAACCACCCCCAACGGCCCGTCGAACGCCCCGCCATCGATCACGGAGTCCAAATGACTCCCGGTAACCACACCAGGACCGTCCGACGAACCCCACCAGGCGATGAGGTTGCCGATGCCGTCGGATTCGACGGGGAGGTTGCGGGTGGCGCACTGGTCGAGGAACCAGTGCGTCGCCTCGCGTTCGGTGGGGGTCCAGCCGCCACGGGTGTACCCGCCTGTTTCCGGGTCACGGCCGATGGCGGACTGGTCCGCCCACAGGGATTCGAAACTCAAGACAGGACTCTCAGGACAGTGGGTTCTTCGACAGCCAGTCCTTCGCGACCGCGTCGGCGCTCTCCTTGCCGACGTCGATTCGCTTGACCAGGTCGGTCAGCGCGTCGGTGGTCAGCTTGGCGTCGACCGCGTTCAGCGTGGCGACGACGTCGTCGGACTTGTGGTCGGTCCGGATCAGCGGAACGATGTTGTTCGGCGGCAGGATGTGCTCGGGGTCCTCCAGCTGGACCCAGCCCTTGTCCTTGATCACGGCCTGCGTGGTGAACAGGTCGGTCACCTGGATGGTGTTGTCCTGCAGCGCCTTGATGCTCAGCGGACCGCCCGCGTCCAGCGTCTTGTAGTCCTTGAAGTCGACGCCGTACTTCTCCTTCATGCCCTTCAGCCCGGCGGTCCGGACCTTGAACTCGGAGCTGCCCCCGGCGACCAGGTTCTTGCCCTTCAGGTCACCGATCGACTTCAGGCTGTACTTGTCCGCGGTCTCCTTGGTCACCACGATGGTGTCCTCGTCGGTGGCCGGCGACATCTCCAGGATCTCCAGACCCGGCGTCAGCGCCTTCTTCAGCGCGTCGTACGCCTTCTGCGGGTCGGTCTCGGTGGAGTTCTTGTCGAAGTACGCGAGCGAGGCGCCGGTGTACTCCGGCACCAGGTCGACGGACCCGTCCTTGATCGCGGCCATGTAGGTCTCGCGGTTGCCGATGTTCGGCTTCTTCTTCACGTCGATGCCCTTGGCGGCGAGCGCCTGGCCGTAGATCTCCGCCAGCAGCTGGCTCTCGGAGAAGTCGGCGGACCCGACGGTGATGCTCGTCACCTTGGACGGTGCGGGCGAGGACCCCGCGTTGTCGCTGCCGAGCTGGTTGCCCCCACCCCCACAGCCGGCCAGGCCGAGCACCGCCACCCCGGCGATCGCAGTACGGATGAGCGTGGATCTCAACACGAGAGCCTCCAGTGTTCTCGTTCAGCCACCGGCCGGTGCCGATGGATGTCTCTCAAGTTCATCAGGTAGCCCGGACAGTTCAGCCGAGTTTCAGTCCCGGCGAGACGGTGAGCCGTCCGATCAGGGCGAACAGGGCGTCCAGCAGCAGCGCGAGCAGCGCCACCAGCAGCGCACCGGTGAACATCTGCGGGAAGTCGCGCAGCTTCAGCCCGTCGATCACGTACCGCCCGAGGCCGCCGAGCGACACCAGCGCGGCGATCGTCGCGGTCGACACGATCTGCAGCGTCGCGCTCCGGACGCCGGAGATGATCAGCGGCATCGCGATCGGGATCTCCACCTTGGTCAGGATCTCGCGTCCGGTCATCCCCATCCCCCGGGCGGCGTCGATCGTCGCCGGATCGACACCCGAGATGCCGGCGTACGTCGACGCGAGGATCGGCGGGATGCCCAGCGCGACCAGCGCGATCAGCACCGGCAGGAAGCCGATCTGGTTGGTCAGGAGCACCGCGAGCATCAGCAGCCCGAGGCTCGGCAGCGCCCGGGCCGCGTTGCCGGCGTTGATGGCGAGGAACGCACCGCGCCGGGTGTGCCCGATCCGCAACCCGATCGGCAGCCCGATCACGACGGACAGGCCGAGCGCGGCAAACGTGTACCAGAGGTGCTCGAGGATCCGGGCCCAGATGCCTTCGTTACCGGACCAGTTGTACGAGTCGGTCAAGTACTGCCACATGTCACGCCACCTCCGCCACAGGCCGTGCGACCCGCGCCCACGGAGTGAGCGCCCGTTGCAGGGTCACCAGTACGAGGTCCGCGAGCAGCGCGAGCGCCAGCGACAGCACCACACCGACGACGACGGGCGTGAGGAAGTCCTTCTGGAAGCCGAGCGTGAACAGCTCGCCGAGGCCGCCGATGCCGATCACCGCGCCGACGCTCACCATCGAGATGTTCGCGACGGTGACGACGCGGAGCCCGGTGAAGATGACCGGTACGGCGATCGGCAGGTCCACCGCGACCAGCCGGTGTAGAGCCCCGTACCCGACGGCGATCGCGGACTGCCGGACGTCAGGTGGTACGGAGCGGAGCCCGTCGATCACATTCCGGATCAGCAGCGACACCGTGTAGATGGTCAGCGCCACGATGATGTTCACCGTGGACAGCACCTTGGTCCCGAGCAGCGCGGGCAGCACGATGAACAGCGCGATCGACGGCAGCGAGTACAGCAGCCCGCCGAACGCGATCAGCGGATTCGCCAGCCACGAGTAGCGCGTCGCGACGTACCCGAGAGGAATCGAGATGATCAACCCCAGGATCACGGGGACGATCGCCAGGTAGAGGTGCTCGCGCAACTGTTCCCAAATCAGGCCGAGGTTGTCGCCGATCCACGTCATGAGCGGAGCGCCTCAGCTACGGAACCTTGGTCGACGACGCCGACCGCGCGGCCTTCGTCGTCGACGACGACGCCCAATCCGTTCGGGGACGTCAGTACGGCGTCCAGCGCCGCGCGGAGGGAATCGCCGCGCTTGAAGACCGCGCCGACCGGCTCGATCTCCTCGGACCCGTTCCGCCAGCCGACCGGTACGCCGTCGTTCAGCGCGAGGTCGTCCGGCAACGGCTGCACGGTGAGCTGATCGGTGTAGATGAACGTCAGGGCGCGGTAACCGCGGTCCTGTCCGACGAAGCCGCGGACGAAGTCGTCGGCCGGGTTCGCGAGCAGTTCGGCCGGCGGGGCGAACTGGGCCAGCTTGCCGCCGACCTGCAGGACGGCGACGTTGTCACCGAGCTTGATCGCCTCGTCGATGTCGTGCGTGACGAACACGATCGTCTTGCCGATGTCGCGCTGCAGCCGGAGCAGCTCCTCCTGCAGCTGGTGCCGGACGATCGGGTCGACCGCGCTGAACGGCTCGTCCATCAGCATGATCGCCGGATCGGCCGCGAGGGCACGCGCGACGCCGACTCGTTGCTGCTGGCCACCGGACAGCTGGGCCGGGTACCGCTCGGCCATCTTCGGGTCCAGGCCGACGCGTTCCAGCAGCTCCATCGCCGTCGTGCGGGCCTTACGTTTGTCCCAGCCGAGCAGCTTCGGCACAGTCGCGATGTTGTCCACCACGGTCTTGTGCGGGAACAGCCCAGCGTTCTGGATCACGTACCCGATCCCCCGCCGCAGCGTGACCGCGTCCTGCGAGTTGATGTCCGCGCCGTCGATCGAGATCGTCCCGCTGGACCGCTCGATCGTCCGGTTGATCATCCGCAGCGACGTGGTCTTGCCGCAGCCGGACGGCCCGACGAACACGGTGATCTGGTTGCTCGGGATCCGCAGGGACAAGGTGTCGACGGCGACGGTGCCGTCCGGATACTGCTTGGTGACGTCCTCGAACTCGATCATGGCGCCCCTTCGCGCTCGTTGGTCGCCCGATTGACCCTAGCGGACCGAGAGACCGAAGCCACGCGATCAGACGGTTTCTCGGTCCGTGGAAAGTGCCGTCGAAACTGCGGTGAATGTGGACTGTATCGGTAGAGATACTGACCGTGGTCAGGACTCCCGCATCGGGACCCTGACACCCTTCTCGTCCGCGACCTCGACGGCCTTGTCGTAGCCGGCGTCGACGTGCCGGATGACACCCATCGCCGGATCGTTGGTGAGTACGCGTTCCAGCTTCTGCCGGGCCAGGTCGGTGCCGTCGGCAACCGATACCTGGCCGGCGTGGATGGACCGGCCGATGCCGACGCCGCCGCCGTGGTGGATCGACACCCAGGACGCGCCGCTGGCCACGTTCACCATCGCGTTCAGCAACGGCCAGTCCGCGATCGCGTCCGAGCCGTCGAGCATGCCTTCGGTCTCCCGGTACGGCGAGGCGACGCTGCCGGTGTCCAGGTGGTCGCGACCGATCACGATCGGGGCCTCGAGTTCACCGGAGGCCACCATCTCGTTGAACCGTACGCCGGCCTTGTCCCGCTCGCCCTGGCCGAGCCAGCAGATCCGCGCCGGCAGGCCCTGGAACGCGACCCGCTCACCGGCCAGCTTGATCCAGCGGCTCAGGTGCTCGTTGTCGGGGAACAGGTCGAGAATCGCCTGGTCGGTGCGAGCGATGTCGGCCGGGTTGCCGGACAGCGCGGCCCACCGGAACGGGCCCTTTCCTTCGCAGAACAACGGCCGGATGTACGCAGGTACGAAGCCGGGGAACTCGAACGCCCGGGCGTACCCGGCCTTGCGCGCCTCGTCCCGGATCGAGTTGCCGTAGTCGAACACCTCGGCGCCGGCGTCCTGGAACTCGACCATCGCCTGCACGTGCTTGGCCATCGACTCCTGCGCGCGCTCGGTGAACCCGGCCGGGTCCTTCTCCCGGGCGGTCGTCCAGTCCTCGAACTCGACGCCGATCGGCAGGTACATCAACGGGTCGTGCGCCGACGTCTGGTCGGTCACGACGTCGATCGGCGCACCACGCTTCAGCAGGTCGGGAACGATCGTCGCGGCGTTGCCGAGGACACCGATCGACAACGGCTTGCGCGCCTTCTTGGCCTCTTCCGCGAGCCGCAGCGCCTCGTCGACGGACGACGCCCGTACGTCCAGGTACCGGTGCTCGATGCGCCGCTGGATCCGGGACTCGTCGACGTCGATACAGATCGCGACGCCGTCGTTCATCGTCACGGCCAGCGGCTGCGCACCACCCATGCCGCCGAGGCCTGCGGTCAGTGTGATCGTGCCGGCGAGGGTGCCGCCGAACTTCTTCTCCGCTACCGCGCCGAACGTCTCGTACGTACCCTGCAGGATGCCCTGGGTGCCGATGTAGATCCACGACCCGGCCGTCATCTGGCCGTACATCGTGAGGCCCATCGCCTCGAGCTTGCGGAACTCTTCCCAGGTGGCCCAGTCGCCGACCAGGTTCGAGTTGGCGATCAGCACTCGCGGTGCCCACTCGTGCGTCTGCATCACGCCGACCGGGCGGCCGGACTGGACGAGCATGGTCTCGTCGTCCTTCAGCGTGGTCAGCGTCCGGACCATCGCGTCGAACGAGTTCCAGTCCCGGGCGGCCTTACCGGAACCGCCGTACACGACGAGTTCGTCGGGGTGCTCCGCGACCTCCGGGTCGAGGTTGTTCTGCAGCATCCGCAGCGCGGCCTCCTGCTGCCAGCCGCGGGCGGTGAGCGTGGTACCGCGGGGCGCGCGGACAGGACGTGGTCCGGACATGGGTGATCCAGCCTTTCAGTTCAGCGGGCCGGTGACGGCCTCGACGGCTTCGATGTAGGTGCCATTGGCAACGAGTTGGACGGAGTGCTCGAGTTCGGGGGCGAGGAACCGGTCGGTGGCCGGGCCTTCGACGTACTGCCGCAGTACGGCCTGTGCGGCGGCCGTCGCCGGGGCCGGCGTGAGCGGTGCGCGCAGGTCGAGCGCCCGCGCGGCGGTGAGGATCTCGATCGCCAGGACCCGCTGCAGACCGTCGACGGCCTTGCGCAGCTTGCGTGCCGCGGACCAGCCCATCGAGACGTGGTCCTCCTGCATCGCACTGCTCGGGATCGAGTCGACGGATGCCGGTACGGCGAGCCGCTTCAGCTCGGACACGATCGCGGCCTGCGTGTACTGCGCGATCATGTGACCGCTGTCGACACCCGGATCGTCGGCGAGGAAGGCGTTCAGGCCGTGGTTGCGCGCCACGTCGAGGAAACGGTCGGTACGGCGTTCGCTGATGCTGGCCAGATCCGCGACGGCGATCGCGAGGAAGTCGAGTACGTACCCGACCGGCGCGCCGTGGAAGTTGCCGTTGGACTCGACGCGGCCGTCCGGCAGTACTACCGGGTTGTCGATCGCGGCTTGGAGTTCGTAGCCGGCAACGTTCTTGGCGTGCGCGGCGGTGTCGCGGGCGGCGCCGTGGACCTGGGGCGAGCAGCGGAGCGAGTACGCGTCCTGCACGCGGTTGCAGTCCGGGCCGCGGTGGCTGGCGACGATCGCACTGTCCTTCAGAAGCGTGCGCAGGTTGGCCGCGGCCTTTGCCTGACCAGGCTGTGGGCGCAGGGCCTGCAGGTCCGCGGCGAAGACGCGGTCGGTGCCGAGCTGGGCCTCGACGCTCATCGCGGCGGCCAGGTCGGCGGTCTTGAACAAACGGTCGAGGTCGGCGAGCGCCAGGACCAGCATGCCGAGCATGCCGTCGGTCCCGTTGATCAGCGCGAGGCCTTCCTTCTCCGCGAGTACGACCGGGGTCAGGTTGTGCTTCCGGAGCGCTTCGCCGGCGTCGAGAAGGTTGCCGTCGGCATCACGGACCTTGCCCTCGCCGAGGATCGCCAGCGCGACGTGGGACAGCGGCGCCAGGTCGCCCGAGCAGCCGAGGCTGCCGTACTCGTGCACGACCGGAGTCAGGTGCGCGTTCAGCAGACCGGCGTACGCCTGGGCCGTCTCGACCTTCACACCGGTGCGGCCGGTGGCGAGCGTGGACAGTCTGAGCAGGGCGAGCGCACGGACGACCTCGGGCTCCACCTCGGGGCCGGAGCCGGCCGCGTGCGAGCGGATCAGGCTGCGTTGCAGCTGTGCCCGGAGCTCCGGCGCGATGTGCCGGGTGGCGAGTGCGCCGAACCCGGTCGAGACGCCGTAGTGCGGGGTGTCCGCGTGGGCCAGCGCCTCGATCGCGGCGCGCGACTTCGCGATCTCCTCGAGGGCCTGGTCGTCGATCCGTACCTGGGCGCCGTACCGCGCCACCGCGACCACCTGGGCCGGGGTGAGCGGGCCGACTCCTACCTTCACCGTGTGTTCCACTCGAACATTGCACCGCGTGGGATTGGCTGCGGACAGCAGCGGCGTACCACTTTTCGTCTCGAATCTGAGACAAGGGTGGCGACCCTCGGTAGCCGTAAGGTGCTGCCATGGTGTTCGAGATCCGGACGGCACGGCCGGAGGATGCGGTCGGGGTCGCCCAGGTCTGGGCCGCGACGATGCCGTATCTGGTGAAGACGGCGCGGGCGATCGAGCAGCAGCTCCGGCTCGGGCGTTCGCAGGAGGTGGTGATCGCCGTCGACGGTGCGGACGTGGTCGGGTACACGAATCTCTACCTGCCGCCGGCGGACGCCTCGGCGCCGCGGGTGCGGATCACTGTCCAGGTACCGCCCGCGGATCGCGGGCGTGGGATCGGGAGTGCGTTGCTTTCGGCGCTCGAGGGGCGTGCGCGGGAGCTCGGGGCCGGGCGGTTGCTGGTCGCGGTGGCCGATGACTCGACGGGGTTCGCGGAGAAGTACGGGTTCACGGTCGGGCGGCGGATGACGCATTCCGCGGCCGACCTGACCGCGGTCCCGGAGCCGCTCCCGGTACCGGACGGGCTGCGGCTGGCGACGTACGAGGAGCTCTCGCCGCGGCAGGTGTTCGACGCCGAGGTCCAGGTGCGCGACGACGACCCGAGCGGGTTCTCGGGCGGACCGGCGTACGAGGAGTGGGTCCAGACACAGTGGGCGAACCCGGACATGCGGTACGACCTGAGCATCGCCGTACTCGACGGCGACCAGGTGCTGTCGTTCGTGACCACGACCGCGGACCCGGACCGTGGGGTGATCTGGTCGAACCTGACCGGGACGATCCCGTCCGCGCGCGGGCGCGGGCTCGCGAAGGTGGCGAAGTCGGCGGCGCTCGCACGGTCGCGGGACGCCGGGTTCACCGTCGCCTCGACCGGGAACGACGCGGCCAACGAGCCGATGCTCGCGGTGAACCGGTGGCTCGGGTACCAGGAGAAGTCCGGCGCGTGGACCGCGGAGAAGGTGCTGTGAAACGGCTCGCTGTCTCGCTGACGTTCTTCCTCGTGCTGTCGGTCGGCGTCGGGTTGGCGGTGTCCGGGCCGGAGCTCATGGACTGGGGGGTCGCGGGCGGGTTGTTCGCGCTCGCCGTGGCCGGCGAGGGCTTCCGGTTCTGGATCCGGCGCAGCCGGGCGAAGAAGCGCGATTCCACCGGCGTCTGAGGGTTACGCTGCGGTTGTGAGCGGCAACGTTCCCGCCTCGACCCGTACCCTGCGGGTTCTCACGTTCCTGGCCACCCAGCCCGGTCCGGTACCGATGGAGCGCATCGCGTCCGCGGTCGGGTTGCCACGCTCGTCGACGTACCACTTGCTGCGGGCAATGATCGACGAAGGGTTCGTCGTACATCTTCCGGAGGAGAAGCGGTACGGGCTCGGGGTTGCTGCGTTCGAGATCGGGTCGGCCTATCTGCGGCACGATCCGCTGGAGCGGTTGGCGAGGCCGTTGCTCGTACAGCTAGTCCATGAGGTGGGTCAGACCGCGCATCTCGGTGTGCTGCACGGGCGGGAACTCGTTTACCTGCTGAAGGAACAGCCGCCGCGGCCGGTGACGCTGGTGACGGACGTCGGCGTACGTCTGCCCGCAACGCTCACCGCCTCCGGACGGGCGCTGCTGGCCGAACTACCACCCGCGCAGGTCCGCGCGTTGTTCCCGTCCGCGGAGACCTTCGTACGCCGAACCGACCACGGCCCGCAGTCCCTCAGCCAACTCCGCCGCATCCTCGCCGACGAAAAACGCCAAGGGTTCGCGGTCGAGGACTCCTTCATCACCCCCGGCATGGCATCGGTAGCCAGCGCCGCCGTCGACCACGGCGGCCACCCGGTCGCAGCCATCAGCGTCACCTTCCGCACCGACACCGTCCCACCCCCCGACCGCCCCCACCTGGCCCACAAAATCCGCCAAGCCGCCAAAGCCCTAACCCGCCGCCTCCACGGCTAGAAGAACTGACACGGGAGGTACTGGGCGGGACTGGAAGAGCTGACAGGGGAGGTACTGGAGAACAGCCCCCGCTTAACGCGGTGCATGAGCTTCCGGCTGGCGCCGAGACATCTCCGGCTGGCGCCGGGATGTTCCGGCTACCGCCGGGGGAGTTGTCGGCTGCCGCCGAGCTTTCCGGCCGAACCCGGGTGTGCCCCAGCTGCCGCGGGGAGTTCCGGCTGACGCCGTGCTTTCCGGCTGACGCCGGGGCCTGCCGGGTGCACGCCAGGGCCAGTCGGCTCATGCCGGGCCCGCCTACTGATGCCGGGGTCTTCCGGCTGACACCGGCTACTTTCGGCTGCCGCCAGGGAGTCGTTGGCCGACGCCGGGGTGCGCCCGGCTGACGCCGGGGTGCGCCCGGCTGACGCCGGGGAGTTCCAGGTGACGCCGGCTGTTTCCGGCTGACGCCGGGCGTCGGCGCCTGCCTGACCGAGAAACGAAGCGCGGTCGCAGGTTCTCGGACTACGGCTGGTTGTCGGTGAGGGTGGTTGCTTGGGGTTGGGGGACTCCTAGTAGGAGGAGGGTTGTGATTGTTGCAGCCCGGGTGTTGAGGGTCTTGTCGGAGCGGGCGTTGTCGGCGATGGCGAAGAGGACGGTGTAGGCGAGCTGGCTGAGGACGTCCGGGGGTAGGTGCCGCGCGAAGACCTCGGTGTGCTGGCCTCGTGCGACGAGGTCGGCGAGGAGGTCGTCGACTGGGCCGAGGAGGCTGTGGATCGCTTCGCCGTACTCGCCGCGGCGTAGCGCCAACAGCACCCGGTATCGGTGTGTCACCGGCCAGACGCGGGCGATGAACTCGGCCCAGGCCGCATCCGCTTCGGCGTCGGAGGCGGTGACCTCGGTGAGTACGGCCGTCATCTCGGTGACGGCGCGTTCCGTGAGGGTCCGGATCAGGTCCAGGCGCGACGGGAAGTGGCCGTAGACCGTACGGCGGACGACGGCGGCCGCGGTGGCGATCTCGCCCATTCCGGCGTCGGGGTTCTCTCCCAGTACCTCGAGGGCGACGTCGAGGATGCGGTCGCGCGTCTCCTGCATCAGGCGCGCGCGGGTGGACTCGGTGGGCACCGGACCATCATTGCACATCCGTGTGCAACGAATTAGACTGCACAGTAGTGTGCAACGAGCCGAAGCGCAGGAGACGCAAATGACCGCACCCCTCGTCCGCCCATTCACAGTCGCGATCCCGGACTCGGAGATCGACGATCTGAAGCAGCGCCTCGCCAGAACTCGATGGCCCGATCCGGAGACGGTGGACGACTGGTCGCAAGGGGTTCGCGTACAGAACGCCAGATCACTGATCGAGTACTGGGAGCGCGACTACGACTGGCGGCGCTTCGAGGCCGAGCTCAACCGCTTCCCCCAGTTCCTGACCGAGATCGACGGGCTCGACATCCACTTCATCCACGTCAGGTCCAAGAATCCCGACGCGATGCCGCTGATCCTCACGCACGGATGGCCGGGCTCGATCGTCGAGTTCCTGAAGCTGATCGGCCCGCTCACCGATCCGGCGTCGTTCGGCGGGGACCCCGCCGATTCGTTCGACGTCGTCATCCCGTCGCTCCCCGGTTTCGGCTTCTCACAGAAGCCGACAAAGACCGGGTGGACCGTATCGCGCATCGCAAGCGCGTGGGTGGAGCTGATGAGGCGCCTCGGCTACACGAACTGGGCCGCGCAAGGCGGCGACTGGGGCGCCGTCGTCACGAGCGCCCTCGGAGCCATGCAGCCTGAAGGGCTTCTCGGAATACACCTGAACACCCAGTACGCCTTCCCGGCCCAGATACCCGACACCTTGTCACCCGAACAGCGGCACGCCGTGGAGACCCTCGCGCTCTACACCGGCGAGCTCGGCGGCTCCAACCACCTTCAGCGCACGAAGCCGGAGACTGTCGGATTCGCCCTGGCGGACTCCCCCGCGGGCCAGGCGGCCTGGATCTACGAGAAGTTCCAGTCCAAGACCGACAACCACGGGCTCGCCGAGGACACCCTCAGCACGGACGACATGCTCGACGCGATCTCCCTGTACTGGTTCACCAACAGCGCAGCGTCGTCCGGCCGCATCTACTGGGAGAACAAGTCCGCCACTCTCGCCGGCCCGAAGCTGACGCTCCCGGTCGCGGTGACGGTCTTCCCGAAGGACATCCCTCGCCTACCCCGCAGCTGGATCGAAGACACCTACAGCAACCTAATCCACTACAGCGAGGCCGACAAGGGCGGCCACTTCGCGGCCCTGGAGCAACCCGAGATCCTGATCAACGAGATCCGCACCGGCCTACGCACCCTCCGCGCCTGACCAAGCCTCACCGGCGGCACCGGCGGCACTGGCGGCCCGCTGGCGGGTTGTTGGACCGATGGCGCGTTGTAACCAGCCAGTGGTGAAACAACCCGACAGCCGAAGCGGTGGGCAGACCGCGGCGCGGGGTCAGCGCTCTTCGCGGAAGTCGACGTGGACGCGGAGAGCCGGGTCGTACTTGCGGATGACGAGGCGGTCGGGATTGTTCCGGCGGTTCTTGCGGGTTACATAGGTGTAGCCGGTGCCCGCCGTGCTGCGGAGTTTGACGATCGGGCGGAGGTCGTTGCGCTTGGCCATGCTGTCCTTTCTTTCACCAGACAGAACGCCGGCCGGGTGGCGGACATTCCGTCCGGCAGGGTACTTTGTATTGGTTATCGTTTTCAATAAGACGAGGAGAGTCGATGCTGCCGGTGACCTTGGTGACGGGGCTCGACGACGGGTACCGGGGCGCCGTCGCGGGCAATCTCATGGCCGAAGCCGGCGCCACCGGCGTCCTGGTGGAGTACGACGTACGCGACCTGAGCGCCGTCGTCCGTACCGCCCGGACCGCCACCGGAGTGATCGACCGTGAGGTGATCACGCTCGCCCACCCGTGCGTCTCCTGTGCGTTGCGCGGGTCGCTCGTCGAACTGCTGGCGAGCATCGCGGCCGTCGAGCGGTACGGCATCGCGATCGTCGACGTCCCCGCCGCCGGCGACACCCAGGCGATCGCGACCGAGATCACCCAGCACGCCGACCTCCACCTGCGAACGGTCGTCACCACGCTCACCGCTCTCGAAGAACATGAGGACCTGCTCCGAGATCGCGGCATCCCGACCGCCGCCGAGGACGGACGGGCCGTCGCCGAGGTCGTCGTACGCCAACTCGAACAAGCGAACGTGGCCGTTCTCAGTACCGCCGGCATCCGCAACCTGGTCCAGGCGATCAACCCGGACCTGCTGATCACGACCAGCCCGGCCGGGCTCCTCGACGTACGGCGACCCGCTCCGGCCCCGATCGAACCCGGCTCGATCGCGGCGCCTGTCGACGGGTTGACGTACGTCTGGCAGAGCAGCCGACCGTTCCATCCGGAGCGGCTGTACGACGCACTCGAGGACCTGGTCGCCGGGACGGTCCGCGGTCGCGGGACGTTGTGGATCGCGACGCAGCACCGCAACCGGCTGAGCTGGGACAGCTTCGGGTCGAACATCGCGATCGGCGTACTCGGCCCGTGGCTGGCCGACCTCCCCGCGGACCGCTGGTCGTCCGTCGGGCAGCAGCACCAGGCCCGTTCGGCGCTGGAGTGGCACCCGGAGTACGGCGATCGCGCGTCGTACCTGTCGCTCACGGGACCCGGCCTGGACGCCCGGGAATTACAGGAGCGCCTCGATGGTTGTGTCCTGCGTGCGGATGAAGCGGTCCACCCACTGACCGATCCGTTCGCCCCCTACTTGGAAGGAAGTACTGCAGCATGAAGAAGGACATTCACCCCGACTACCGCCGGGTCGTCTTCCGGGACAAGTCCGGCGACTTCAGCTTCCTCACCGGTTCGACCCGCGAGAGCAACGAGACCGTCGTCTGGACGGACGGAAACACGTACCCCGTCGTCGACGTCGAGATCTCGTCCGCGAGCCACCCGTTCTACACGGGCCAGCAGCGCGTGATGGACACCCAGGGCCGGGTGGAGAAGTTCAAGCGGCGCTACGGCCAGAAGTAACGAGCACCGACAACCAGCCCGTCACCTCCACCGAGGGTGACGGGCTGTTTTGTTGCGCAGATCCGTCTCGGGTTCGAGACGGGGGCGTCAGCGCGGCAGTTACGTCCGGGGCGCCCGGGGTTTCACACTGTGGGGATGGAACCGGTCGAGCTCGGCGGGGCTGGGTTGGCGCCGCTGGAGGCTGTGGCGTTGGGACAGCGGCGTACGGCGGTGCGCCTGAGTGACGACGCGCGGAAGCGGATGCACGAATCGGCGCGGGTGGTCGCCGAGGTCGCGGGGCGGCGGGCCGTGTACGGGCGGACCACCGGCGTCGGCGCGAACCGCGACGTGCTGACCTCCGACCCGGAGCACGGCGCCCGGCTGCTCGCGTCGCACTCGACGACCGGTACGACCTCGTACCCGAAGGACGTCGTCCGGCTCGGCCTGCTGATCCGGGTGAACCAGCTCGCGGCCGGCGGCTCCGGGCTCGAACCCGCGGTCGCCGACGCGATCGTCGGCCTGCTCAACGACGACGACCTCCCGGACCTGCACCGCGGCGGCGCGATCGGTACCGGCGACCTCGGCCCGCTGGCCGAACTCGGGCTCGCGCTCGGCGACGTCATCGACGGCACCAGCGCCCTCCCGCTGCTGTCCAGCAACGCGTTCACGCTGGCCGAGTGCTGCCTCGCGTACGTCGAGGCATCCACGTTGATCAACGTCGTACCGCTGGTCGGCGCGCTGACGCATGTCGCGCTGCGCGGCAACGCCGAGGTGTACGACGTACGCGTCCACGAGGCCCGCCCGCAACCCGGGCAACTACGGGTCGCCCGGCGGATGCGCGAACTGCTCGACGGCCTCCCGTTGAAACCGGTCCGCGTCCAGGACCCCTTCGGGCTAAGGGCTTTCGCGCAGGTACTCGGACCGGCCGTCGACCACTCCGATGCCCTGGGCAACAGCGTACGGATCGACATCAACGCCGCCGCCGAGAACCCGCTCGTGGCCGGCGACACCGTACTGCACAACGGCAACTGGCACGCGATGCCGATCGCGCTCGCACTCGACTCGCTCCGGCTCAGCCTGCACAGCGTCGCGACCCTCTCCACGACCCGCGTGGCGAACCTCGTCGACCCGGACTACACCGGCCTCAGCCGCTTCCTCGCCAGCGGCGCCGAGGCCAGCTCGGGCGTGATGATGATCGAGTACGTCGCCCACGACGCACTTGCCGCAGTCCGCGCCGCGGCCCAGCCCGCCACCCTTGGTACGGCGACCCTGTCGCGCGGCGCCGAACTACATGCGAGCTTCGCCCCGCAGGCCGCCGCCCTGACGAAGCAGCTCCTCGACGCACTCCGCGAAGTGGTCGCCTGCGAACTCGTCACCGCCGTACGCGCGATCCGGCTGGCCGGCCTCACCCCCGACGACCTCGCCCCCGCGGCGATCGGGCCGTGGCTGGCCGACGCGCTTACGGCGCTGCCGGGCGACCTGACGGACCGCTCGCTGCGGGAGGATCTGGAGATCGCCCGCGGTCTGCTCACGCAGTGGGGCGATCGCCAGGTCGAACACCCAGCGGAGGCCGGTTAGCCAGTACGGCGCGCAGCTGCCCGGCGAACTCGGCCGCGTGCGCCGCGTACCCGACGTGGTCACCGGGGAAGTCCACGACGTCCAGCCCGAGCCGCGCGGCCAGGACCGTGTTCGGCTGATACGGGAACAGCTCCCGCGAATCGTTGCCGCCAGCAAGCACCAGCCGGTCCTTCAGCTTGTCCAACGCCGCCAGGTCCGGCTCGTAGCGCGGGTACGTCTTGAACTCGTACTCGAACCAGAACGTCAGGTTCGCGCTCATCCGCTGCATCAGCTCGACCCGCTGCTCCGCCGGCAACGCCGCGAGCCGATCGGACGGCGCATCGTTGGTTACCCCAAGCATCTGCTCACCGAATCGCCGCATCGCGACGGCAGGGCCGTCCGCGCGCCAGACGTCGTACAACTCGTCCAGGAGCGCGAGCCACTCGTCGCCGTCCGGAAGCAGCGTGGCAAGCGGCGGCTCGTGGCTGATCAGGGTCGCGACCTGATCCGGCGACCGGGTCAGCAGATGCAGCCCGACGATCGCGCCGGAACTGCTGCCGAAGACGTGCGCCGGCCCGGAGCCGAGGTGCTCGATCAGCGCCACCGCGTCGTCCGCGTCGGCATCCAGCCGGGTCGCGGGATCGATCGGACCATCGACCGGGCTCCCAGTGAAGCCGCGGCGGTTGTACGCGACGACGGTGTAGCTGTCGGAGAGCAGGCGGAGGAGGCCGGCGTACGGCATCGCGTCGCCGTTCCCGCCCGGGATGAGAAGGAGAACCGGGCCGGTGCCCGCGGCCTCGTAGTACAACTCGGCGCCAGGTACGGCGAGCATCATTGCGGCCTCCCGATGATCGATTCGAGCTCGTCCAAGGCGTTCTCGACGAAGGTGTGGATCGTTTCCGCGCCGCCCGCATCGAGCCACCGCGAGACGGCCAGTTCGGCCGCGGCGTTGACCGCCGCGGCCACCACGACAGGCATCAGCCCGTCGCCAACGCGAGCGGCGATCGCGACAGCCAGCTCGCGCTCCATCGCGTTCCGGGCCTTGAGGTACTCCCCCTGCAGCCCCGGCGCACTCGTGACCAGCCGGACACCGGACACCCAGTCCGGATCCGGATCCCCCGCTTCGTACTCCGCGAGCACGCTCGCCCTGATGCTGTCCCACAACGGCTCGTCGGCCGGGCGCTCGCGCAGCGCCCAGCCGGTCCGGGTGGCGCGGTCGGCCGCCAGCGAGCAGATCGCCTCGCACTTGTTCGCGAAGTAGTTGTTGTACGTCCGCGGCGACACCCCGGCCGCTGCCGCGATGTCCTCAACCAGCACGTTCTCCAGCCCGCGCTCGATCGCCAGCCGCATCGCCGCGATCCCGATCGCCCGCCGCGTCGCAACCTTCTTCCGCTCCCGAAGCCCGGTCATACACCCAGTATGTGCGCATCACGCAATTATGCGCAACACGCAATTTCAGAGCCGGATCAGCATCTTGCCCAGGTTCTCGCCGCGCAGCATCGCCAGGAACGCCTCGGGCATCCGGTCGAGGCCGTCGACGACGGTCTCGTCGGAGACGACCGCTCCGGAGCGGAGGTGCGGCGTCAGGAACTCGATCAGTTCCGGTCGCAGGTCGAGGTTGTTGCGGACCAGGAACCCTTCCAGCCGGAGCTCCTTGCCGACGATGTCGAACAGGTTCCGCGGCGCGACGCCGGCCTGGTGGTTGTACGTCGAGACCGCGCCGCACCAGGCGATCCGGCCGTTCTGCCTGAGTACGTCGATCGCCGCGGCCAGGTGCTCACCGCCGACGTTGTCCAGGTACGCGTCGACGCCGTCGGGCGCTTCCGCAGCCAACTGAGCCGCGAGGTCACCCGCCCGATAGTTGATTGCCGCGTCGAACCCGACCTCGGCGACCAGGTGCTTGGCCTTGGCGTCCGACCCGGTGGTCCCGATCACGCGCCCGGCGCCGAGCAGTTTCGCGATCCGGGCGGCCGCCGTACCGACCCCGCCGGCTGCCGCCGACACCAGGAGGGTCTCGCCGGGCTGCAGGTTCAGCACGCGCTTCAGGCCGACGTACGCGCTCAGACCGGTGCCGCCGAGGATGCCGAGGTGAGCGGACAGCGGTACGCCGGGCACGCTGTCGATCCGGCGCGACGACGCCGGCGTCACGACGGCATGCGTACGCCAGCCCTGGGTGTGGAACACGATGTCGCCCTCGGCGTACTCCGGCGTGCGGCTCCGCACGATCCGGCCGAGTGCCCGGCCTTCGCCCGCGGTGTTCAGCGGCCACCATTCGTCGGTGTCCATCGCCTGGCGCATGTACGGATCGACCGACAGCCACAAGTTCTCGACGAGCGCCTCGCCCGGCCCGGGCACGAGCGGCGGCACGTCCACGAAGGTGAACAGCTCGGTGGTCGGAACTCCGTCGGGACGTCCGGTCAGGTGGATCTCTCGCATGTTCACCATCGAAGATCAGCCGGTACTGACCGCGCGAGAGAGTTAGCGTTGCGCTTAATGATCAGCTACCGGCTCGGAGTCGACGACCTCGCCGACATGCGCTTCGCGTGTTCGCCCATGCTCGAGACCGCGACCAGTCTCTGGGCGTTGTACGAGCCGTCGAGTCATGTCCTGCACCTGCCCTGGATCCGCCGGACCACCGCGCTGCTGGAGGAGCTGCCCGAGCGGGAGCTGCTGCTCAGCCTGGTTGCACCGGAGGTCCAGTGGCTGCCGGATTTCGTCACGCCGCGACCGACCTCTCCGCTGCCCGACATCGAGGAGGAGCTCGCGAAGGTCCGCGCTACGCCGCCCGCACGCGCGGTGGCCGACGTCATCCGCGCGTACGACGGGCGCCGGTTGCCGCCGGTCCTCGAGCAGCTGTGCGAGCACCCGCGACGCCTCCGGGACCGGGTCGGTTCGGCGCTCACGTCGTACTGGGAGCTGGCTGTCGAGCCGCACTGGCCACGGATGCGGATGCTGCTCGAGGCGGACATGGTCCATCGAGCGCAGCTGCTCGCACGCGACGGAGCGGCCGCCGTACTGACCGGGCTGGACCCGAGTGCGCAGTGGGCGAACGGCGTACTGCGTCTCCGGGTGTCGTCGTACCAGCTCGAGTACGACGCGGACGTACGCGGCCGCGGGTTCTGGCTGGTACCGACGTTGTTCGCCAAGCACGCGATCAGCCCGGTCGACCCGAGCGAACCACCGACCGTCGCCTACCCGGCCCGCGGCATCGGCACTCTCTGGTCTCCCCAGCCCACGCCGGCACCACAGGCGCTGGCTGATCTGCTCGGGAAGCCGCGAGCCTCCTTGCTCGCCGACCTCGCCGCCCCGACCAGCACCCGGGAACTGGCGCGCCGCCGAGAAGTCTCGCCCAGCGCCATCTCGCAGCACCTGACCGCGTTGCGGGCGGCCGGCCTGGTCTCCCGCTCCCGGGCCGGTCGCGTCGTGCTGTACGCGCGGACTCCGTTGGCCGATCAGTTGATCGGTCAGAGCCGGTTGTAGGCCTTCAGGGTGCGGAGGGCGCCGACGGTGACGATGCCGCGGTACTCGAGGGTTGCTGCGGGGCCTGGCGGTTCCCAGGCGATGGCCCAACCACCGTCGGGTTGCTGGTCGGCGACCAGGCGGTCGAGGTGGGCGTCGAGTTGTTCGTCGGTGAACAGGGGGCGCCAGACGCTGTCGGGCGTCGGCGCGAATCCCAGCGGCGTGACGCCGTACTCCGGGGATTTCGCGTCGGCGCGGTAGTTGGCCAGCTTCGGCAGCCAGTCGCGGACGCGGTCGAGGTCGGCTTCCCCGGTGTGTTCCAGGAACCGCAGCATCGTCAGCATCCCGTGGGCGTCCTCGTGGAAGCCCTTCGCCACCTCGGACGCGCACCACGCCTCGGCCTTGTCCCGCCACGGATGCTCGAAGTCGAGCTCGTACAGGGCGGCGACGAGTCCGGCGGTGGGGTTCATGTCCGGCTTGTACGTCCACTCCGTGATGTGCTCCGCGCGTGGGTAGCCCTCGACGGCCGGACCGCACAGCGGGACCGCACCGTCCGCGTTCGCGAGCCCGCTCAGCCAGTCGACCGCGCGGCGGATCATGCCCTCGTCGCGGGCATCGGCCGCGAGCATCGTGTCGAACGCGACCTCGACGTCCAGCGGCAGGCTGTCCGGGCACCGTTTGTCCGGCTCCAGCCCCCAGCCGAATCCGCCGTCGGCGTTCTGGTATCCGCGCAACGCGTCGACCACGCCGCGCGGATCAGCCCCCTCGAAGATCGTCGCGAAGAGGCGCCGCTCGAGCACCCGAGCATCCCGCCGTACGAAGTCCCGTGCTGCCGTGAAGATGTCCATGCCCGCACCCTCTCGCAAACCCGTCCGCCGGGTCTTGAACGAATCGGACGTCACGGCTCGAAGCGGTAGCCCATGCCTGGTTCGGTGAGGAGGTGTTTCGGGCGGGTGGGGTCGAGTTCGAGTTTGCGGCGGAGTTGGCCCATGTAGAAGCGCAGGTTCCCGCTCGCGGTTTCGTAGCCGGGGCCCCAGACCTCGGTCAGGAGCTGGCGCTGCGACATCAGCTTGCCGGGGTTGCGGACCAGCACCTCCAGCAGGTGCCACTCGGTCGGCGTGAGCCGTACGTCCTCGCTGTTCTCCAGCGTGACGCGTCTGGCAGCCAGGTCGACGGTGATGCCGCCGACGGTCACGATCGGCTGGTCCTGCGCGGGGTTGCTGCGGCGCAGTACGGCGCGCATCCGGGCGAGCAGTTCGTCGATCCCGAACGGCTTGGTCACGTAGTCGTCGGCACCGGCGTCCAGCGCCTCGACCTTGTCGGTCTGGTCGGTCCGCCCGGACAGCACCAGGATCGGCGCGTCGGTCCACCCGCGCAGCCCGCGGATCACGTCGACGCCGTCGAAGTCCGGCAGCCCGAGGTCGAGGATCACCAGCTCCGGCGGGTGCTGCGCGGCCACCTTCAACGCCGACGTACCCGTACCGGCCAGGTGCACCTCGTACCCGCGCGCCTTCAGGTTGATCTGCAACGCCCGCACGATCTGCGGTTCGTCGTCAACTACTAGTACCCGAGTCACTCTGCTCCGATCTTTCGCGGGCGCCTGGAACCGGGGCCTCCGCGGCCTGCGCGGTCGGGATCGCGACCACCATGGTCAGTCCACCACCTGGCGTGTCCTCCGGCTGCAAGGTGCCGTTCATCGCCTCGGCGAGTCCGCGCGCGAGCGCCAGCCCGAGCCCGACGCCGACCGTGTTGTCGGTGTCGCCGAGCCGCTGGAACGGCGCGAACACCCGGTCGCGGTGCTGCCGTGGGATGCCCGGACCGCGGTCGATCACCCGGATCTCCACCGTGCCGCCGAGCGCGCTGCCGGTGACCAACGGCGGGCGGCCGGCCGGGGAGTACCGGACCGCGTTCGCGACCAGGTTCGCCACCACCCGCTCGAGCAGCGCCGGATCCGCCTCGACCAGCGGCAGCGTGTGCGGGATGTCGACGGTCACGCTGTTCGCGTCGTCGCCGAGCTCGGTCAGTACGCCGGGAAGGATCTCGTCGAGCGCCATCGGCCGCGTGAACACCGGGAGTACGCCGGCCTGGAGGCGACTGAGGTCGAGCAGGTTGTCCACCAGCCGCGACAACCGGTCCAGCGACTCGTCGGCGGTCTCCAGCAGCTCGGCGCGCTCGGACTCGCTCCACTCCACGTCGTCGCTGCGCAGCGACGTCACCGACGCCTTCGCCGACGCCAGCGGGGACCGCAGGTCGTGCCCGACGGCGCGGAGCAGCGCCGTACGCAGCTTGTCGGCCTCGGCCAGCGGCTTCGCCTCGGCGGCCTGCTCACTCAGCCGGGCCCGGTCCACGAGCGCCGCCGCGTGCGCCGCGAAGGCGCCGACCAGCCGGCGTTCGTCCGCCTCCAGTTGATGGCCTTGCAGTACGAGCACCAGGTCGTCCCGCGCCGGGATCTCCGCGTCGGCCTCCTCGGGCCGCGTACAGGTGAGCGACCCGGCCGACGCCAGCGGCCGCCATACCTCGGTCAGCTCGTCGTCGTCGATGCGCTCCATCAGGCACGCGCCGGTCATCCCGAACGCCTCACGGACCCGTTCCAGCAGCGCGGGCAGTGCTGTTTCACCGCGCAGTACCGAACCGGCCAAGGTCGCCAACGTCTCGGATTCCGCGGCCGCCCGGGCCGCCTGTCTGGTCCGGCGGGCCGCGCGGTCGACGACCGAGCTGACCATCGCCGCGACCAGGACGAAGATCAGCAGCGCGAGCGCGTTGTTCAGCTCGGCGATCGTGAACGTGCGCTTCGGTGGGGTGAAGAACCAGTTCAGCACCAGCGAACCTGCGATCGCGGTGAGCATCGCCGGCCACATCCCTCCGACCAGGGCGACCACGACCACCGCAAGCAGGAACGCGAGTACGTTGCTGGTCAGGTTCAGCGTGTCGCCGCCGAGGCCGAGGATCATCGCGAGCAGTGGCTGCAGGACGATCGCCAGGACGAAACCCTGGATCTTCCGCTTCCGGGACAGGCTGCCGCGCAACCGGGGCAGCCGGCCGCGGCCCATCAGCGAGTGCGTGACGATGTGTACGTCGATGTCGCCCGAATCGCGGATCGTCGTCGAGCCGATCCCGGGACCGCTGAGCAGGGTGGACACCCGGCTGCGGCGGGATCCGCCGAGGACGAGCTGGGTCGCGTTCTCAGCCTTCGCGAAGGTGAGCAGGGCGTCCGGGATGTCGTCGCCGACGACCTGGTGATACGTACCGCCGAGCTTCTCGACCAGGTTCCGCTGCTCGGCGAGCTTGCTCGGGTTCGCGCCGGTCAGCCCGTCGGAACGAGCCACGTGGACGGCGAGCAGGTCGCCACCGGAGGACCGCGCCGCGATCCGTGCGGCCCGCCGGATCAGCGTCTCGCCCTCAGGACCTCCGGTGAGTGCGACCACTACCCGCTCCCGGGCTTCCCAGGTCGAGTCGATGTCATGTTGCGCCCGGTACTGCTGCAGGCCGGCGTCCACGCGGTCGGCCAGCCACAGCAGTGCGAGTTCCCGCAGCGCGGACAGGTTGCCGACGCGGAAGTAGTTGCCCAGGGCAGCGTCGATCTTGTCGGCGGCGTACACGTTGCCGTGCGCCATCCGCCGGCGCAGCGCCTCCGGGGTCATGTCGACCAGCTCGATCTGGTCCGCGGCCCGGACCACGCGGTCCGGGACGGTCTCCTGCTGCGGTACGCCGGTGATCTTCTCGACCACGTCGTTGATCGACTCCAGGTGCTGGATGTTCAGCGTCGAGATCACGTCGACGCCGGCGTTCAGCAGTTCCTCGATGTCCTGCCAGCGCTTCTCGTTGCGGCTGCCCGGGATGTTGGTGTGTGCCATCTCGTCGACCAGCGCGACGTCCGGGCGGCGGGCCAGTACGGCGTCGATGTCCATCTCGGTGAAGCTCGCGCCGCGGTAGTCGATGATCCGGCGCGGCACCGTCTCCATACTGTCCAGCATCTCTTCGGTGTACTTGCGGCCGTGGGTCTCCACGAAACCGACCACGACGTCGGTCCCGCGGGCGCGCCGGCGCCGGCCCTCGCCCAGCATCTTGTAGGTCTTGCCAACACCGGGCGCGGCCCCCAGATAGATCCGCAGAAACCCGCGGCCGCTCTTGCTCATATCCCCATGCTCTCAGAGTCGTGCCAGCGCAGCGTTGAGCTTCACCACGTTCACGACCGGCTCACCCAGGAAGCCGAGGTCGCGGCCGTCAGTGTTCTCCTGCACGAGCTGTTGCACCTGAGCCACGCTCAGACCGCGCTCGCGCGCGACCCGGTTCATCTGCAGAGCGGCGTACGCCGGGCTGATGTCCGGGTCGAGCCCGCTACCGCTGGCGGTGACCGCGTCCGGCGGGACCTGGGACGGGTCGACCCCCTCCAGCGCCGCGACCGCCTTGCGCCGCTGGTCGATCGCGGCGACCAGGTCGGCGTTGTTCGGCCCGAGGTTCGAACCGCCGCTGGCCTTCGCGTCGTACGCACTCGCGGACGGCCGCGTCTGGAACCACTTCGGGTCGGCGACCATGATCACCTTGCCGTCGGCATCCTTCTTCCCGCTGTCCATCGTGTAGGCCTGGCCGATCAGGTCGGAGGCGACCGGCTTCCCGTTCACCTCGATGATCGACCCGTTCGCGTTGCCGTGGAACAGCACCTGCGCGGCACCCGTCATCACCAGCGGATAGCCGATCCCGAGCACGACCGTGAAGAACAACAGCACCCGCAGTGCTACCCCGAACTGCCTCATCATCACTGCCTTTCACCGAAGACCCGGGATCAACGAGATCACCAGGTCGAGAAGCTTGATTCCGACGAACGGGCTGATCAGCCCGCCGACGCCGTACACCAGCAGGTTCCGGCGCAGCATCGCGGAAGCCGACGACGGGCGGTACCGGACGCCACGCAACGCCAGCGGGACGAGCAGCACGATGATCAGTGCGTTGAACACGATCGCGGACACGATCGCCGACTGCGGCGAGTGCAGGCCCATGACGTTCAGCTTGTCCAGTCCCGGGTAGGCCGAGGCGAACAGCGCGGGCAGGATCGCGAAGTACTTGGCCACGTCGTTCGCGATCGAGAACGTGGTCAGCGAACCGCGGGTGATCAGCAACTGCTTGCCGATCTCGACGATCTCGATCAGCTTGGTCGGGTTCGAGTCGAGGTCGACCATGTTGCCGGCCTCCTTCGCGGCCGACGTACCGGAGTTCATCGCCACGCCGACGTCGGCCTGCGCGAGCGCCGGCGCGTCGTTCGTACCGTCGCCGGTCATCGCGACCAGCCGGCCACCCTCCTGCTCCTTCTTGATCAGCGCCATCTTGTCCTCGGGCGTCGCCTCGGCCAGGAAGTCGTCGACCCCGGCCTCCTCGGCGATCGCCTTCGCGGTCAGCGCGTTGTCACCGGTGATCATCACGGTCCGGATACCCATCGCGCGCATCTGGTCGAAGCGCTCGCGCATCCCTTCCTTGACGACGTCCTTCAGATGGATGACGCCGAGCGCGCGGGCTTTCCCGTCGATGCTCTCGGCAACGACCAGCGGCGTACCACCGGAGGCCGAGATGCCGTCGACGATCTCGCCGAGCGCGATGTCCGACGTACCACCGTGTTGACCGATCCACGCGTTCACGGCACCCGCGGCGCCCTTGCGGATCTGCCTGTCGTCGACATCGACGCCGCTCATCCGGGTCTGAGCGGTGAACTCGACGAACGTTGCGTGCGGCAACTCTCCGGTGTGCCGTTCGCGCAAACCGTACCCGGTCTTCGCCAGCACCACGATCGACCGGCCCTCGGGCGTCTCGTCGGCGAGGCTGGACAACTGCGCCGCGTCGGCGAGCTGGGTGTCCGACACCCCTTCGACCGGGATGAACTCCGCCGCCTGCCGGTTGCCCAGCGTGATGGTGCCGGTCTTGTCCAGCAGCAGGGTGTTGACGTCACCGGCGGCCTCGACGGCGCGGCCGGACATCGCCAGTACGTTGCGCTGCACCAGCCGGTCCATACCTGCGATGCCGATCGCGGACAGCAGCGCGCCGATCGTGGTCGGGATCAGGCAGACCAGCAGCGCCACCAGGATCACCAGGCTGAGCTTCGTGTGCGCGTAGTTCGCGAACGTCGGCAGCGTGGCGGTGGCGATCAGGAACACGATCGTCAGACTGGCCAGCAGGATGTTCAGCGCGATCTCGTTCGGCGTCTTCTGCCGGGAGGCGCCCTCGACCAGCGCGATCATCCGGTCGATGAAGCTCTCACCGGGTTTGGTGGTGATCTTCACGACGATCCGGTCGGACAGTACCTTCGTACCGCCGGTGACTGCGCTCCGGTCGCCGCCGGACTCCCGGATGACCGGCGCCGACTCGCCGGTGATCGCCGACTCGTCCACCGACGCCACGCCCTCGACGACGTCACCGTCGCCGGGGATGATCTGGCCGGCCTCGACCACGACCAGGTCGCCGAGCTGCAGCTGGGTGGCCGGGATCGCCTCCTCGGCACCGTCCTTGGTCAGCCGCCTCGCGGTGGTCTCGGTTTTGGCGCGGCGCAGTGTCTCGGCCTGCGCCTTACCGCGGCCTTCCGCGACCGCCTCCGCGAGGTTCGCGAAGATCACGGTCAGCCAGAGCCAGACCACGATCCACCAGACGAACACGCTGGAGTCGGTGACCGCGAAGATCGTCGACGCGACCGCGCCCACCTCGACCACGAACATGACCGGGTTCTTCACCATCACTCGCGGGTCGAGCTTCTTCAGCGCGTCCGGCAGCGCGTTGACGAGTTGGGTAATCACAATCCCTCCGCGAGGGGTCCGAGAGTCAGTGCGGGGAAGTACGTCAGGCCGGTGACGATCAGGACGGTGCCGACGAGCAGCGTCACGAACAGGGCCTTGTGGGTGGGCAGCGTGCCCTGGGTCACCGGTACCGGCTGCTGCTGGGCCAACGACCCGGCCAGCGCCAGTGCGAACACGATCGGCACGAACCGGCCGAGCAGCATCACGAGCCCGAGAGCCGTGTTGTAGAAGGGAATGTTGGCGCTGATCCCGGCGAACGCGCTGCCGTTGTTGTTGCCGGCCGACGTGAACGCGTACAGCACCTCGGAGAACCCGTGCGGACTGTCCGTGTTGAGGATCGAGGCCCGCGCGACGGCGAGTCCCATCGCGATCGAGGCACCGACGAGTACGACCGTCGGCGTCGCGAGGATGTACAGCGAGACGAGCTTCATCTCGCGCGCGGTGATCTTCTTCTTCAGGTACTCCGGCGTCCGCCCGACCATCAGGCCCGCTACGAACACCGCCAGTACGGCGAGGATCAGCATGCCGTACAGACCCGTACCCGTACCGCCTGGCGTGACCTCGCCGAGCATCATGTGGAACAGGGCTGTACCGCCGCCGAGCGGCGTGAACGAGTCGTGCATCGAGTTCACCGCGCCGGTCGACGTACCGGTCGTGGAGACCGCGAACAACGACGACGCCCACTCACCGAAGCGCGTCTCCTTGCCCTCCATCGCGGCTCCGGCGGCCTGGGTCGCGGTGCCCGCACCCCGGACCTCGAAGAACGTCGCGAGGGCGACGAAGGCTCCCCAGATCGTGCCCATCACACCGAGGATCGCGTAGCCCTGTCGCTTGTCCTTGACCATCAGGCCGAAGGTCCGGGTCAGGCAGACCGGGATCACCAGCAGCAGGAAGATCTCGAACAGGTTCGACAGTCCGTTCGGGTTCTCGAACGGGTGCGCGGAGTTGGCGTTGTAGTAGCCGCCGCCGTTGGTGCCGAGCTCCTTGATCACCTCCTGGCTGGCCACCGGGCCGCCCGGAAGGTGCTGGGTCTGACCAACGACCGAGGTGACCTCGTGGCCGCCGGAGAAGTTCTGTACGACACCCATCGCGACCAGTGCCAGCGTCCCGATCACCGCGATCGGCAGCAGCACCCGCAGTACGGTCCGGGTGAGGTCGACCCAGAAGTTGCCGAGCCGATCGGTCTTGGCCCGCGCGAAACCGCGGATCAACGCGATCGCGACGGTGATGCCGACGGCCGCGGACAGGAAGTTCTGTACGGCGAGGCCGGCGAACTGGACCAGGTGGCCCATCACGGTCTCCGGGACGTAGCTCTGCCAGTTCGTGTTCGACACGAACGACGCGGCGGTGTTGAAGGCCAGACCGGATTCGACGTTCGGCAGGCCGAGCGACAGCGGCAGCCAGTGCTGCAGCCGCTGGAGCAGGTACAGCAGCACGACGCTGAGCGCGGAGAACGCGAGCAGCGACCGGGCGTACACGGCCCAGGTCTGGTCGGCCGTCGGGTCGACGCCGAACAGTTTGTACGTCGCCCGCTCGATCCGCAGGTCCTTGTCGGACGTGTAGACCCGGGCCAGGTACCCGCCGAACGGGCGGTACACGGCCGCCAGGCACGCGAGCAGGAGACCGACCTGTAACAGGCCGGCGGCGGTGTCGGACATCAGAACCTCTCGGGAAAGACCAGGGCGGCGATCAGATAGAGGACCAACGCAACAGCCACGACCAGGCCGGCGATATTCTCAGCGTTCACACCTCTACTGGACCTTGCTGATTGCGCGGTCAGGAGGGTTCTCGCAGGTCTCTCACACCCGCTGACGCAGCTCTCACAGCCTTCTCACATACTTACGGCTGGCATTCCACCCACGGACAAGGGACATTCACACACGTGACCGAACTGGACACCCCCGCCCCGGCCGAGCAGTTCTTCTCCGCGGAGAGCCGGGCCGCGCTGGCCGAGGCCAGCCGCAAGCTCGCCGAGCGGCTGCAGGCGCACACCGACGCCCTGCTCGCGATGACCGGCGACGAGGACACCGCGACCCTCTTCGAGCACAACGCCGCGCTCGAGGGCGTGGTCGAGGACTGGAACGACGCCGTCTTCGAACACACCGGTACGACGCCGTTGCTGCTGGACGACTCCGTCGACGAGGAGGACGACGAAGAGACCGAGCCGGAGCAACTGATCAGCGTCGTGTCCCGCTTCGACCTCCGCGTCGTCGACCTGGACGCACTGCTCGAGGCCGGCCGCGCCGCCCAGGAACGGCACCCGGCCGAACTGGACGAGTCCGGCGAACGCGACCCGGTCGACTCCGCCGAACAGGCCATCTACGAGATCAGCCGCGAGGTCGGCGAGGCGTGGTTCGAACTCCCCGGCATCGAGATGATCGCCGGCGCCCGCGCCTACGTCGTCCCCGAACCCCCGTTCGACTCCCTCGACGCCGACGCCGAAGACGTCATCACCGAACTGATCGCCCCCAACGGCACAGCCGCCCACGCCGAAACCTGGGCCTGATCGTCGGGGTGCGGTGAGGGACGTAGCGAGCCCCCGCGTGCTCCGCGGGTGCTCCGGTCGCTACGCTCCCTCCCGCACCCGCTCCACACACCCCACCCACCCACCGGCTACCGCCGGCGTCCACCCGGCTCCCGCCGGGGAGTTGCGAGCTGGCGCTCGCGGGTGAGTGCTTGGCGGGCGTGGTCCGTGAAGCTGCTGGTGGTGGGTGGCGACTGGTGGACGTCATGTGGGGCGGAGGTGGTGGGTGAGGAGGGGTGCATCGTGAGTGGGATGTCGTCCGATGACGCGGTACAACTCGTTCGAGGTGGACTCGCGCTTCGCCTGTGCACCGGCATCGCCGTGCCTGCTCAGTAGGACGGCTGGCGGATCACGCCCTCGCAACGGTTGTGTTTTGAAGAGCGCAACGACGAGCTAGCAGCTGCGCATCACACTCGAGATGACCGCTCTCCCTCGTTCGGTACACCCGTCAGTCCCGCATCTGCATCCACCACACATCACGCACGGCTGACGCACCACCCCCGCTTATGCACCCACCCGCGAGCGCCAGCTCGCAACTCCCGGCGCCAGCCGGGTAACGCCGGCGCTAAGCCGGTGGGTGGGGGCTAAAACACCTCAAACGAACAACTCCCCGTCCAGGACGGTGATTGCGTTGCCCTTGAGGTACACGCGGTCGCCGGACGGGACGACTCGGACTATGCCTCCTCGGGCGGATGCTTGGTAGCCGGTCAGTTCGTCGCGGCCGAGGCGTTCGGACCAGTACGGGGCGAGGCTGGTGTGGGCGCTGCCGGTGACCGGGTCCTCCGGGATGCCGGATGAAGGGGCGAAGAAGCGGGACACGAAGTCGTACTCCGAACCCTGCGCCGTGACGACCACCCCGCGCAGGTTCCCGCGTTCGATGATGCCGGCCAGCGCGTCGTAGTCGGGGTCGATCGCGCGGACCGTCGCCTCGTCCCGGACGACGACCAGCAGGTCGCGGAGTTCGCCGGTCACGTACGTCTCCAGCGGCTCGGCCTGGAGCGCCGCCTCGAGCCCGTCCGGCGCGGGTGTGGCGATCGGCCGGTTGACCGGGAAGTCCAGCGTGATGCCGTCGTCGGCGACCGTCGCGGTCAGGATGCCGCTGAGTGATGCGAACGCCACCTTCCCGGACACCTTGCCGTCCGCCGCGAGCGCGTGGGTGGTCGCGAGCGTGGCGTGACCACAGAGTCGCTCCTCCAGCGTCGGCGTGAACCAGCGCAGGTCCCAGTCCGCGTCGGCGCGCTCGGACGGTCGTACGAACGCGGTCTCGGCGTGGTTCATCTCCGCCGCCACGCTCTGCATCCAGCTGTCGTCCGGCCACGGGCCTGCGTCGAGTACGCAGACGCCCGCCGGGTTTCCGGTGAACGCCCGCTCCGCAAAGGCATCAACCACGCGAATCCTCATGCCCCAGACGCTAACCACCCGCGACCGGCGCGGACCATACCCACTTCGACCCGAGTGGCCTTGAACCGGCGGCGCCGCCGAGCCGTATCGAGAGTGTCCACATCCCGATCGAGGGGGAAGTGTCATGTCACTGCGCTCAATCGCAGTTGTGACCGCGTTCGCCGGCAGCCTCGCACTGGTCGCACCAGCGACCGCCGACGCGCACGGTACGTCGCACAATCTCGCCGTACGGCAGGTGAACCTGGTCTCCGACCAGGCGGGCGCCGCCGTCCGTCAGGATCCTGACCTGGTCAACCCGTGGGGCCTGTCGCTCGGCGCGACCACTCCGCTGTGGGTGTCCAACAACGCCACGGACTCGTCGACGCTGTACTCGTCCGCGCCGGGTTCGAACGACGCCACCAAGGTGAGCGCGATCCGGGTGAACGTGCCGGCACCTACCGGGCAGGTCAACAACCCGACCACCGGGTTCGTACTCAGCAACGGCACCACCAGCGCGCCCGCCAACTTCATCTTCGCCAGCGAGGAAGGCAAGATCGCCGCCTGGAGCAGGCTGGTCGACCCGCCGATCGGCGACGCCGAGATCAAGGCCAGTACGCCGGGCGCCGAGTACAAGGGCCTCGCGCTCGCCAACGACCACCTGTTCGCCGCGAACTTCACCCAGCACCGGATCGACGTCTTCGACAACACGTTCCAGCCGGTGAAGCTGCCGCGCTGGGCGTTCCGCGACAACCGGGTGCCGCGCGGGTACGCGCCGTTCAACGTCCAGGCCCTCGGCGACCACCTGTTCGTCGCGTACGCCCTGGTGAACCGGCAGAACGGCGACGAGATCGACGGTCCCGGGCTCGGGTTCGTCGACAAGTTCTCCGTCGACGGCAAGCTGGTCGCCCGCGTCGCCGCGCGCGGGACGCTGAACGCTCCGTGGGGCCTGGCGCTCGCTCCGGCCGCTTGGGGTCAGCCGGCCGGCACGCTGCTCGTCAGCAACTTCGGCAACGGCCGCATCAACGTGTTCCGGCCGCGGCACGACGGCGGGTACGCGTTCGCCGGTCAGGTCCGAGACACCCACGGCAAGACGCTGGCGATCGACGGCCTGTGGGCACTCCTGCAGGGCACCGCCGCCACCGGCGGTACCAACGTGCTCTGGTTCTCGGCCGGCACCGACGACGAACAGCACGGCCTCCTCGGCCAACTGCAAATGCCGTAACCCCGGGTTGGGGAGGTTTTCGTCCCAACTCGGGTGGGAAATCCTCCCCAACCCGCCGTTAAGGTCGGCGGGTGGAGCCGACCGCTGAGCAACTACTCCGGGAGCTGACCGGGCAGGACGTACGCGTCGTCGCCCGGTCCGAGCTCGGGAGCAGCGCCGACGCCCCGGTGACGCGGCTGACGCTCGATCGCCCGTACGACGGGATCGGCCGGACCGTGATCGCCAAGGGCCGCCGGCTGGTCGACGACGCCTGGGGTTCGAGCGGGCTCCGGGACAACGAACAGCGGGCGCTCGAACACCTGCGGGACACCGGTCTCGCACCGCGTCTGCTCGCGGGTGTTCCGGGCGGGCTGACGGTGATGACGGATGTCGGCGCACCGACGGTGCAGGAACTGTTGTTCGGCGACGATCCGGACGCGGCGACCCGCGGGCTGGTCGCGATGGCAGAGCTCGCCGGTACGTTGCACCGGACCGCGTCCGCGAACTTCACCGCTGCGCAGGAGGTCTCGTTCCTCGACCGTCCGCTGGACCTGTGGCCCGAGGTGGCACAGGCCGTCGACGAGCTCGGCTTCCCGGCGCCGCGCGAGGTCGAATTGGATGCCCTCGCGGTTGCGCTGCAGGAGACGACGTTCACACACGGCGACTTCACGCCGAACAACGTCGTACTGACGGACCGGGCCCGGATGATCGACCTGGAGGGTGCCGGGCGGCGGCACCCGGGGTTGGATGCGGCCTGCCTGCGGTTGCCGTTCCCGCAGTACGGTCACTGGGCCGTGCTGCCGGCGGACGTGTCGGCCGAGATGGAACGGGCATACCGGGCCGAGCTGGACGTGGATGGAGATGTTCTGATGGCGACCGGGTGCGCGACGTGGGCGATCATCCGGTTGGCTCGGCTGCGGATGATCGCGTCCGCCCAGCAGGGCCTCGTACGTCGACGTACGCAGATCGTCCAGACGCTGGAATCGGCGGCCGAGGCAGCCGGTGTGGTCTATCCGGTCTTCGGCGCGTGGTTCGCGGAGTTGGCGGATGCGATGCGGCTGCGGTGGGAGGAAGCTCAGCTGCCACCGCGGACGTTCAGGTGCTTCTCGAACCAGTGATGCGCGTACGGCTCGTCGTTGAACGCCGGGACCTCCTCGTAGCCGGAGCTGCGGTAGAGCGCGATCGCCTCGGCGAGCGTGCGGTTCGTCTCCAGGCGTACGGCGGGTGCACCATGCGCCGCGGCCGCGTGCTCGAGCTCGGTCAGCAGGCGGCGGCCGAGGCCCAGGCCGCGCGCGTCCGGTGATACCCACATCCGTTTGAGCTCGGCCGGATCGTCGCCGTGCAGCTTCAGCGCGCCGCAGCCGATCGGCTCCGCGCGAAGCGTTGCCATCAGCAACAACCCGGCGGGCGGAGTGAGTTCGGCGTTGTCCGCCGAGATGCTCCGGGTCCGGTCGAACCCGTCGTCGAACCGGCGGCCGAGCTCGGCGAAGTACTCGTTCAAGCAGTACTGCGCCGTCGGCAGCCGTGGATCGACGGGCTCGACCCGCACCATCGACGCAGTCAGCAGGCGGGTGACCTCGTCCATCGCGGTCACCAACCGCTGCCGCTGCGGTTCGCTGAGCGGCTCGAGGATCGACTTGGCCAACTGGTCCGACCGCTCGTCGAGCATCCTCCGCTCGACTTCACCTTTCGGCGTCAGCCTTGCCAGGCGTACGCGGGCATCCGTCGCGCCGGGCTCGACCGCTATCAGCCCGGCACGTTCCAACTGGCGGAGCAAGCGGCTCAGGTACCCGGAATCGAGGTCGAGGCGGGCGCGGAGCGATCTGACGTCGCAGCCCTCCCCGATCTCCCACAACACCCGGTCCGCTCCGAGCGGTCGGCCCCGGTCCAGGTAGTCCTCGTGCAACGCTCCGATGCGTTGCGTGACGAGCCGGTTGAACCGCCGCACCTCGCTGACGCCCATTCTCTGACTTTAGTCAGAGATCTCCCGTTTCGCTACCGCCTGGATCGCGCGCAACCGGCCGTCAGCAAGGGCTTCGGTGAGGTTCTTGACGCGTGCACGGAAGTCGGGGACGAACGCGTGCAGGCCGAGCGGGCTCGGCGGCAGCGACTGGATCGTGCGCATCATTCCGCCGACATTCGCGGTCAGATCCTGCCAGTGGTCGACCGTGAGACCGGCGTCTTCGATCAACTGCCTCAGCTTGTCGGGCGTGGTCAGATGACTGAACTCAGGCACGTTCGCCCATGGCAGCGGGTAGTCGAGTTCCCGCCCGTCACCCGCCGTCAGATCCCACAGTGCGAGCCGGCCGCCGGGCTTCAGCACCCGGACAGCCTCGCGGTAGAGCGCGGCCTTGTCGGCCACGTTCATCTGCACATGCTGGCTGAACACGACGTCGTACGATTCGTCGTCGAACGGCAGCGCCGTCACGTCGGCCTGTTGTACGACGATCGGCAGGTCGACCAAGTCGTCGAGCCAGCGAGCCGTCTCGCAGTACTCCTCCGACAGGTCGACGGCGGTCACCTCACAGCCGAACCGGTCGGCAATGTACCGGGCCGTACCGCCGATACCCGTGCCCGCGTCGAGCACCTTCGTCGACCGGTCGATGCCGGCCAGTTCGACCAACTGGGCCGTCACGAGCCGGCCGCCGGTGTGGTAATCCTCCAACATCGCGAGCTCGGCGGCCTCGAGCTTCTCGGTCTGCTTGCCGGCAGCGACGAGCGCCTGCTCGATGTCGTTGCGGACGGTTCCGGTCCGATACGGATTCGCACTCATCGGGTCTCCTTTAGTGGACACCGTCCACATTAGCCCAGGTCTGTGGACAGTGTCCACCAGTGTCCGGAGCCGATGAGTGCCTGGCCCTGCGGGGAGGAGTCAGTCGATCGGGCGGAGTTCGTCGGCGTACGAGACGGAGACGCGGCGCAGGACGCCGTCCTTCACCGAGTACTGGCCCATCCGCCACAGCGGCGGGCTGTACGCGTGCACGGTGACGCTGCCCTTGTCGAGCCCGGTCAGCCGGTGGATGTGGTCCGGGCCGAACCCGTACACGTCACCCGCCTCGACCTCGGTCTCGATCGACTCGGTACCGATCGCCAGGTTGTGCTCGACGAGCTTGCCCCGGGCAACGGCCACCGCACCGGAGGAGACGTCGTGGTCGTGCCAGCCGGTGTCGTTGACGGGCGTCCAGCAGATCAGCCAGACGTCGACGTTCGCGTCCCGGTGCAGCGAGGCGAAGACTCGCTCCTCGTCGCTGTATGCGACCTGGTCCTCCCACAGGTGCGGCTGCGCGGCGATCGACGCGGCCAGCTCGGACAGCTCCGCCGGCGTCAGGTCGCGGCCCGGAAGGTCGTCCAGCGACAGACAGTTGTTGAGCTCCACGAGCCGGCTGGCCTGGCGCGCCGGAACGTCGGGTACGTCGATCGGCTGAGCAGTCACTGCACTCCCCTCTCAGGAGTAGTCGTACCGAACAGCAGCCGGTACGGGTTGTCGTGGCGGATCACCGCGGTCGCGGCGGCGCCCTGGCGGAGGTCGGCGGTGTCGGCGTACGGCCGGTCGGTGCCGTGCACGACCTGGTCGATACCGAGCACCCGCGCGACCGCGTCGATCCCCTGCGGGCCGTAGCTCGAGGTGTCGACGTACAGGTTGGGGTCGATGGTGCCGAGCCGCCCGCCGCGGGCGGCCAGCCGTTCGTGATGCACCGGCGCGAGGCCGGCGGCGGCGGCGAAGCAGAGCCGGAGCTTCGGGTACGTACGGCGTCCGCCGAACGCGTGCCACGCCCACCACGCCGCCTGCAACTGGGTCGTGTAGTCGACGACCGGCGCCCACCAGCACGGCGCCTCGGGCGTCCGCGCCGTACCTGGGTGCACGAGGATCGGCTTGTTCAGCTGCTCGAGCGTTTGCAGCAGGTCCGCCTGCGCTTCCCACCCGGACGGCGTCGTCAGTACATGGGCCGGCAGCTGTAGTCCCAGAAAGCCCTTGTCCAGAAGGTCTTTCAGCCCGGCGGGTTCCCGTAGATCCACGGACGCCCAGGCGCGGAACGGCTTCGGGAACTCGGCCGCACCGTCGTGCCAGGCGGCGAGCAACTCGGCGTCACCGAGCTCCTCCACCCCGAGCGGGCTCGACAGCGACACCGCGGCCAGCTGGGTACCGGCGTCCTGCTCCAGCGCGACCCGCTTGCCGATCTCGTGCGCCGCCGGATCCACGTCGTACGGCGCTTCAGTCGCGGTGTGCAGCGTCCAGCCGTCGAGGTACGGCGGCTCGCGGCGGGCTCGCAGCCGCTCGACGAACGCCTCCGGCCAGAGGTGCTGGTGGACGTCGATCATCAGCCTCTTCTCTCGCCGGTTTGATCAGATTGAAGCGCTTCAGGATGAATAGAGTGAAGCGCTTCAAAGCGTGGTCTGTCAAGTTTCTGTCCATGGGGACGGCTAGGGTCGTGGACATGTCCGGAACCGGCCGGAGGCCAACCCTCAAGGACATCGCCGCCGAGACCGGGCTCTCGATGGCCGCCGTGTCGTACGCGCTGCGCGGTCTGCACGGCACGCCCGAGACCCGGCAGCGGGTCCAGGAGGCGGCCGAGCGGCTCGGTTACCAGGCCGACCCGGTCGCTCGCGCGCTCGCCTCGGGCCGCAGCGGCTCGATCGGCGTACTCTGCGCCTCGCTCGAGGACCTCTGGCAGCAGCGCGTCGCCGCCGCCCTGGGCCGCGAGCTCCTCGCCCCGGACCGGAACGCCTGGATCATCGACTCCGCCGGCGACGCCGACCGCCAGCTCGAGCTCGCCCAGCACCTGGTCGACCACCGCGCCGACGCGATCGTCGTGGTCCCGATCAACCCGGCCGCGAAGGCCTGGGCGGACATCGCCCGCGAGGTCCCGGTGATCGCGATCGGGGACGCACTCCCGGGTGCCAGGGCGAAGTCCGAGGTCATCCTCGACAACGAGACCGGCGTGACCACGGCGCTGCGCCGCCTCGCGGACGCCGGCCACCACGACATCGCCGTACTCAGCCCGACCCGCCGCTTCGAGATCGAACGCCCGGCCGAACAGATCGCCCAACGTGTCGCCCGCGAGCTCGGCCTCGAGATCCGCCTGCTGCAGTGCCCGCACGATCTGGCCGGCGCGACCGAGGTCGCGCGGACGCTGCTCACCGCGGACCGCCGCCCGACCGGAATCCTCGCGCTCGCCGACTCGATGGCCTTCGGGGTGTACGCCGCCGGCCGCGAACTCGGCCTGACGATCCCGGACGACCTGTCCCTGCTCGGCTACGACGACCAGCCGATGTCCCAACTGCTGACGCCGCCGCTGTCCACGTTCCACTGGCCCCTCGACGACCTGGTCAGTCATGTCGTCACCCGCGTCACGTCGGCCGTCGACACCAACCGCCGCGTCCGCCGGACCACGCTCACTCCGACCCTGATCGAACGCGGCTCGGTCGCCGCTCCGCCCACCTAGGCGGAGCGACGACCGTCGCGCAACAGGTTCCACCCGGTCGAAACTAGACTAAACAACTAGACTTACTTCCCCTTGTCCAGGATCCGGACGGCGGCCAGCTCCTCGGTCGCGGCCCAGACCCGCCGCGCGAGCTGCTCGTCGTACGAGATCCGCGACGAGCGGACCTTGCTGAACCGGTCGTAGTACCCGGTCGGTGGCTCCGCTCCGACCGCGAGCCGCACGACCGGCTCGGCACCCTTGCGCGCGGGCAACGCGAACGCGGAGATCGCCGCGACCTGCAGCCGCGGGAACTGCCGGCCGAGGTCGGTGCGTACCACGCCCGGATGGACGGCAACCACGTGCCAGTCAGGGCGCCGGCGCTGTAGCTCGTACGTGAACAGCAGGTTGGCGAGCTTGCTCCGGCTGTAGGTGAGGAACGGGTCGAACTCCCCCGGCCCGTCCATCAACCGGTCCGGATCGATCCGCACGGTCCCACCCCGCATCGGCGATCGGTGGCCCTCGGAGTTGACGTTCACGATCCGCCCACCGGCCGGGATCAGCTCCCCGAGCGCCGCGACCAGGCGCCACGGCGCGAGGTGGTGGACGGCGAGATTGAGCTCGACCCCTTCGGGCGTCTCCTGGTACGTCGGCGTCATCACGCCGGCGTTGTTGATCAGTACGTCGATCCGCCCGGCAGCGGCCAGCTCGCCGGCAAGCCGTTCGACGCCCGACCGGACCGACACGTCCGCGGCGACAACCGTTGCGTCAGGCAACTGCTTCGCCAGCGCCGCGGCCCTCTCCGGATCGCGTCCCACCAGGACCAGCCGATGCCCGGCCGCCGACAACTGCTCAGCCGCCCGCCGCCCGATCCCCGAGGTCGCACCCACCAGCACCACCGTGCTCATGCCCACACCTTCCGCCGAGTCGTGGCGTTTGGCCGTGGCCCGGTTCGTCGAGTCGTGGATCGTGGTCGGATTTCGGAGCCGATGCTCACGACTCGGCGGCCTTGATTCCGTTGAGGCCCGTGGCGGTGGCGAGGAGGCGGTCTCGGAGCGGGGCGGGGAGGTTGGTGAGGATCGCGCCGAAGGTCCGGGCCTCGGCTACCGCGTACCGGCGGCGGGGGTGGCGGGCTTCGACGGCGCGGACGATCACCTCGGCGACCTTGTCCACCGGGCCTGGCTTGAAGCGGGCCAGCGCCTTCTCGTACGCGGCCAACTGCGGTCGGTACAGGTCGACCCGCGAGCGGTCCGCCTGCTGCAGTGCGGCGTCGGCGGCCGCGGCGGCGCGGGTGAAGATTTCGGTACGCGTGGTGCCGGGTTCGACCACGACGACCGGGATCTTCCACGGCGCCAGTTCCAGGCGGAGGGCGTTCGACAGCGCCTCGAGGCCGTGCTTACTCACGGACACGGCGCCGAGCAGCGGCATCGCGACCCGCCCTGTCACCGCGCTGACATTGACGATCCGCCCAGAACCCGTACGGAGCAGCGGCAGGAACTCACGGATGACCAACGCCGGGCCGAGCGTGTTCACCTCCAGTTGGCGCCGCCATTCGTCGGCAGGCACCAGTTCGAGCGGGCCCTGCACGATCACGCCGGCGTTGTTGATCACCGCCGCCAGCCCGTCGACCTCACCCGCGATCCGTTTCGCCGCGGCCGCGACGCTCTCCGGATCGGCGACATCCAGCGGTACGACGCGAACACCCGGGTCAGCCGCCGCGCCGTGGTCATCCGGCCCGAAGTCGGCCGGCCCGCGCGCGCCGGCGTACACCGTGAACCCCCGGCGCCGCAGCAGCCTGACGGTCGCCGTACCGATACCACCGGTCGAACCTGTGACCAGAACCGCCTTCATATCGACTCCTCTGAAATGTTCTCCAGGACATGTCCCTAGGGACATGTGCGAGCATGCACGTGTCCGCTGGGACATGTCAAGATGTGTGCCGGCGAAGGAGGCGAACATGTCGTTGCGGCACGGGCTGCTGGGGCTGCTGGCGGAAGGGCCGGCCAGTGGGTACGACCTGGCGCGGCGATTCACCGAAGTACTCGGCTCGGTCTGGCCGGCGCAGCACCCGAAGATCTACGCCGAGCTGAACAAGCTGGCCGCCGAAGGGCTGGTCGAGGTCGAGAGCGAAGGCCCGCGCCGGCGGAAGGCGTACCGGATCACCGACGCCGGCGTCGCCGAGGTGAAACGCTGGCTGACCGACGTCGACGTCGACCACACCATGCGCCTGCAGCCACTCCTGCGCTCGCTGTTCTTCTGGATGATGGACCGCGACGAACTCCAGGCACACCTCGAGGCCGAAGCCCGCTACTACCGCGAACTCGCCGGCCAGTACACCGACTACGCCGCCCGCAAGGACCGCGGCGATTTCGGCTACAGCGAACAAACCCAGTCGATGCGCGTCACCATCGAAGCCGGCATCCGCCTCTACACAGCCCTGGCCGACTGGGCCGACTGGGCCCAAACCGTCCCCCCAGCCAAACCCACAAAACGCACCTGAACAGACGCCCCCGCGAGGCGTGCCATACCTCCTGGTGTCTGGGAAGAGGCTATTACGTCTTCCCAGACACCAAGGGCTATTCACAGTCCCGCGCCCGCCCTGTGGGCTTTCTGGGCAAGGGACGAGGGCGAACCACCTCCACCACTCACCGCGCGCCACTTCACGGACCACACCAGCCAAGCAGTCACCCGCGAGCGCCAGCTCGCAACCCGCCGGCGCCAGCCGGCAACACCCCGGCGCAAGCCGGAAACGGATGCTCCAGGCGGCAGCCCGGGGGCGGGTGGGAGTGCGCGGAGCAGGTGCGGGAGGGAGCCTCGCGACCGGAGCACCTGCGGAGCGCGCGCGGGGCTGAATGACCGGAAGGCCGGTCGAGGGGTGCTCGGCCGGCCTTCGCGGGGTGGTGCGGGTTACTTGGTGCCGAAGACCTGGAGTTCGGTCATGTCGGTGAACTTGCAGCCGCCGTAGGCGCCTGCGGGGCAGTTGGTCTGGAAGTCCGGGACCTGCGGGCTGAGCATCCAGAAACGGACGTACTGGACGCCGGTCGCGTTGCCGGTCGGTGCTACCAGGTTGTACTTACCACGGTTGGTGGAGTTGAACGTACCGGTGGCCGCGGTGGCCCAGGTGGTGCCGTCAGCCGAGGTTTCGATCTTGTACTGGCCGGTGGACGAGCTGCCCGGGTCGCCACAGGTGTTCGACGGGTCGACGTTGAAGTTGCTGATGTTGACCTTCGCCGGCAGCTTGATCGCGACGAACTTCGGGATCATCTGGTTGGTCGCCGTGCCGTTGTTGTCACCGGTGGTGCTGCCCCAGCCGGTGCCCTGGGCGTTGTCGATCGCGTACGCCGGCCCACACTGCGGGCTGAAGTCCGGACCGTTGAAGTCGGCGACGGTGCCGCCGCCGGACGCGGCGGCCCAGTTGCGGCGCGGGGTGAAGGCCGCCTTCACACCCGGCGTGACCTTGACCGACTGGACGATCAGCTCGTAACCGGGAGCGGACACGACCACCTTCGGGTAGGTGCCGGGAGCAACACCCGTGATGCTGTAGTTGCCCTGGGCATCGGTCGACGCGGCGTAGTCGCCGGCGTAGCCGGACGAGTGACCGCCGATGTAGACCAGCGCGCCGACGACCGGGGCGCCGGTGTCCTTGTCCTTCACGGTGCCGCTGAGCGTGGTGGTCGCACCCGTCGGGGGCTTGTGGAAGTCCTCGACCGGGTACGCGTCGCCGCCGTCGGTGACACCGGCGTACCAGCCCATGCCGCGGTTGGCGAAGACGGTCCAGATCGTGTCGGCGTTCTTGCCGCCGCTGGCGATCAGGTCGGCCTGGACGATCGCGTTGCGCATGTCGAGCATCGTCGGGTCGGACGGAGCGAGCTCCATCGCGCGGGTGATGATGCTCATCGCGTAGCTACGGCCGAACCGCTCGCGCAGGTCCCACAGGGTCTGCGCCCAGACCTCACCGGAGGCGTGCACCTCGGGCGAGCCGCCGATGGTCGGGAAGTCGGCGTACGTGTAGCCGCCCTTCGACCCGTCGGGCTGGATGCAGTTCGGGCTGACGGCGTGCACGCGGCAGTCGATCGCCTGGGTACGGAACAGCTCACCGTGGCTGACGTAGCGGCCTTCGAGGACCTCACCCGGAGCGGTGGTGTCCTTCTCCAGACCGTGCGACACCAGGTAGTCCATCGCGTAGAAGTCGCTCCACGCCTCGCCCATCGAGCCGGCCTGGATGCTGTTCAGCGTGGAGTTCCCGGTGGCGTCGACGACCAGGCGGTTCGACAGACCGTGGGTGTACTCGTGGTACAGGATGCTGGCGTCGTTGGCGCCGCTGGACGGGACGTAGCCCTCCTGCGCGTCCGTCGTACCCGGGAAGTGCCACAGGTACATCTGCATGGTCGGCGGGGTGCCGTCCGGCGGGGTGTTCATGTTCGCGTTGTCGATGTGGTTCGCGTCCGGACCACCGTTGGCGGCGGTCGCGGCGCCGTCGAGCGCGTTCAGGTGCACCGGGTCGCCGCCCGCGGCGTCGAACGAACCGGCCGCCGGGGTGAAGCTGATCGGCGGCTTGGCCAGCCAGTCGTGGAAGTTGCTGGCCAGGTAGAACGCGTTGGTGACGTCCTGGTTCATGTTCACCTTCCAGGAGTCCGGCTTCGCCGGGTCCCAGGTGCAGATGAACGAGGCCGAGCAGAACGACGACGCGCTCTGGAAGGTGGTCAGCTTGTACTGGGCGCCGGTCCCGCTGGGCCCTGCCGTACCGGGCACCTTGACCGTCTCGCCGGCGTTCGGCTGGTTGTCGTCGTTGACGTCCGCCCAGGCCGCGACCGACGTACCCTCGAGGAGGGTCTTCGCGTTCTTCGGCAGCCACTTGTTGTAGATCAGGTTCTCGACCCGCTGGGTGCCGCCCTTGGCCGCGCCCGGGTAGTAGTCCTGGACGAGCGCGTCGCCGTTGGCGGCGCTGGACAGGTTCCGGCGGTACAGCAGGCCGCCGGTCTGCGCGTCGATGACGTGCGAGTAGACCTTGGTGCCGCCCGCGTTGACGTAGGTCAGCCAGCCCTTGCGGAGCCCGTCGGCGGTGTGGAACCAGACCTCCTTCGCGGTGTCACCGTTGCTGAAGGTGGTGCTCACGCCCGACGTCTTCGCGGTCGCGGCCTTCGCGCTGCCACCGATGTCCTCGATGGCGGCGCTGCGGGCACCGGCGGCCGACAGCTTCGGAGCGGCCGCCGCGGACCTGCTCTGGGCGGCCGAGGTCAGGCCGGAGACCGGCGAACCCATGATCGAGACGATCTGGCCGTGCTTGGTGACGTTCGCCTTCAGGCCGTTGCCGAAGACCTCGACGCCGTCGACGACCTGGGACCAGAAGACGTGGTGGGTACCGAGGTCGTCGACGTAGTCCTTGCGCAGCTTCAGCGTCTTCAGGTCCGCGTCGGACAGCTTGAAGACCTCGGGGTGCGCCTTCACGTAGTCGAGGACGACGACCTCGGCCTTCTTGGCGCTCTTACCGGTGAGGAAGCCGTTCAGCTTGGTCACCTGGGCCGGGGTGCCGGTGTTCGGGTCCAGCTCGACGACACCCTGGGTGCCGAGCGAGTTCCGGAACTTCTCCGAAGCCGCGGTCTCCTTGCCGGCCACCTTCGCGGCCCGCGCGTACGTCGTCTTGGGGTCGGGCGTCCGGGCGTCGTAGTAGCCCTTCTGCTCCTTGCCGGTGAAGTTCTCGGACTGGGCTGCCTTGCCCTTGTCCGGTCCCGCGGTCTGCGCGGCGTCCGCGCCACCGGCGGTCATGGCCAGCACGGTGGCGGCCGCGGAGACGGCGGAGACTGCCAGGAGCCCCCGCCCTCTGCGTGATGTGGTCACAGCAAATCTCCATGGAGTTCGAATCAGCGGGTCGCCCTCCACGACCCGTCCCGGGGGCTGACCTTAAGCCTGTGGAAGCGTCCGGGGAAGAGAAATCTCCGGAATGTCGCGGAGTCGAGGGTTGTCCTTCGTGCTCGGAACAGTACCGGTAGTGATCGGAAAGTTGCACGTAGCCACAACCCGATCACTACCGGTATTTCTCTGGGACAATTCTCAGAAAGCGCCGGCACCGTTCGGAGTACCGAGGCCGGTCGGGCCGTCCCACCCGGTGCGCGCGTTGCACCACTGGGTCGTCGGGCAGCTGCCGTTGCTGCCGCTGGTCACGTCGAACAGCGAGCTCGCGTGGCCGTACGGCAACGCGTTCGGGTACCCGGCGGTGTTGCCGGACAGCGCGTACACCGCGGCGATGATCGGCGCGGCCTCACTCGTCCCGCCGAACTGCGCCCAGGTGGAAGCAGTTTTGCTGGTCGGGTAGTAGATCGCCATGCCGCCCTTGCCCGGGTCGGCGGCAGCCGAGACGTCAGCCATCGCGCGCTTCGAGCAGCCGGTGTCGAACGACGACGCGGCGCTCAGCGCCGTGTTGTACGTCGAGCAACCGGAGCCGGCACCGCTCCACACGGACTCGCTCCAGCCCCGGGAGTTGCTCGCGGCAACCAACGAGGTACCGCCGACGGCCGTGGTGTACGACGAGGACGCCGGGTAGCTGCCGCCCTGGTAGCCGTTGTCGCCGGTGGATGCGGTGACCGCGATGCCCGGGTGGTTGTAGTACGCGCCGTACGTCGCGTCGTCCGCGTCGCCGCCGCCGTAACTGTTGGAGATGGCAACGACCCCGGGCTGCTTCGCCGCGGTCTGCACCGCCGCGCCGAGGTCCGCGAAGCTCGCCGACTTGGCCTGTACGACGATGATCTTGGCGTCCGGCGCGGCGGCCGAGACCGCGTCGACGTCGAGTGCCTGCTCACCGGCCCAGCCGGCGTTGAAGCGCGGCAGCGACGTCCCGCCGTTCTGGTCGATGACCTTCAGGCAGCCGCCGGCGGTCGTACAGGCACCGAGCCCGAACTGCGAGCGGTAGACGCCGAGGTCGCGCTCCAGGTTCGGGTAGCCGTACGCGTCGACGATGGCGACCGTACGGCCGCTCGCGTGCAGGCCGGTGAGCTTGTACGCGCTCTGCAGGCCGGCCGGGGTCAGACCGGTCGACGGCGGCGTGGTGGACGCGGGCGCGACGCCCTTGTCGTTCACCAGCTTGATCGCGTCGCAGACCGCGGTGTGGGCGGCCGTGGTCGCGGAGCAGACCTTGGCGGCGTGCTTCCCGGCGGTGTACGGCGTCGGCGCGGCACCGGTCTGTGCCGATGCGCTCGACATCGCCGCGGTTGCTCCGACCACTGCGAGCGCGCCGGCGCTCAGGGCGGAGACGAGAATCCGTTGCCTCAACTGGACTCCTCGAGGTTGGGCGGGCCTCCGCATGGCCCCGATCGGCCAGTGGGCGGAGGCCGGCTTGATTTGGGGGTCTTCGCATCGTGCGTCCGCGGCCGGTACCGGGGCCAGCGATCGAGGCCCTGACAAATGTCATGGGTGAATCCGTGACACCCGCCCCGGCCGGGCCGGAATTTCCGCGTGATCGCGGGCTCACCGAGGGTGCGCGGCGGGATGAAGGATTCCCCGTGAGTTTCCTCGCGCCGCGCTCTTGACACCGTTTCGGCGCCCGGGACTATTCTGCCGAGAAATCGATTTCCCGTCCAGAGAGGTCCAGCCATGGATGATCGGTTGCTCAGCCGGCGACGGTTTCTGCAGACCACCGGAGGTACCGCCCTCGCCGCTGCGCTGGCGGGCTGTGGTGGCGGGAGCGGCAGCAGTGGGGCGTCGTCCAAGGAGCTCTCGTTCGTCTACATGGGTACGGCCGAGCAGCAGGCGACCTGGAACAAGCTGTTCGCGAAGTTCTCCGAGCAGCACCCCGAGATCAAGCTCAAGGCCGAGGGCATCCCGCTGTCGAACTGGGGCGACTTCTTCAACAAGCTCTCGACCCGGATCGCCGGCGGCCAGGTACCTGACGTCATCCAGATCGCCACCGAGGGCCAACGGCTGTTCGCGTCCAAGGGCCTGCTCGCGCCGCTGGACGACTACATCAAGAAGGACCAGTCGACGATCGACGAGTACTACGCCGACATGGACCCGAACCTGATCGAGTGGGACAAGAAGTACGCCTCCACCGACGGCAAGACGTACTACCTGCCGGGCGAGTTCAACACGATGTGCATGTGGTACTCGAAGGACCTGTTCGCGAAGGCCGGCGTACCGGCGCCGACGCCGAAGTGGACCTGGGACGACTTCCGGCACGCGTGCGAGCAGATCAAGGCCAAGACCGGCGCGTTCGGGTACGCGGCCGACTCGGCGTACTTCGCCGCGATCATGCCGTGGCTGCTCACCAACGGCACCAGCAGCTTCACCGACGACTGGTCGAAACCGACGTACGACGATCCGCGCGTGATCGAGGCGGCGGAGTTCAACCGCAAACTCGTGGCCGACAAGCTGTCACCGCCGCCGGGTGGCACCTTCGACGCGTTCACGGCCGCGGCGCAGGGCAAGCTGGCGATGTTCGGCGGCGGGCGCTGGCCGATCATCAGCATCCGGAACCTGAAGGCGACGCAGAAGATGGGCATCGTGCCCTGGCCTGTGAAAGTGCAGCAGGGTTCGCCCGTCGGCTGGAACGGCTACCCGATCCTGAAGGCGTCGAAGAAGAAGGACGACGCCTGGACGTTCATCAAGTTCCTGATCTCGAAGGAAGGTTCCTCGACGTTCGCGCAGCTCGGCGGCACCATCGTCCCGGCCCGCAAGTCGATCGCGAACAGCCAGTCCTTCCTCGAGGACGCTCCGGCCGGAACCGAGTACCTGTACCAGGCGCTCAGCTACGCGACGCCGATCCCGTCGCCGGACAAGGGCGCCGCCATCCAGAAGGCGATCGAGGACGGCTGGAAGCAGGTCCTGACCGGCAACGCCGCACCGGCCGACGCGCTCGGCAAGGCGCAGACGACGCTGGAGGGATTGGTCTGAAGCCGCATCGTCGGGACTGGTTGCCGGGCTACGTCTTCATCAGTCCGGCCGTCCTGCTCTTCCTCGTCTTCGTCGCCGTCCCGTTGATCGCCGCGTTCGGCCTGAGCCTGTTCCACTGGGACTTGCTGAGTACGCCGGAATTCGCCGGCTTGGACAACTTCAAGCAGCTGGTGAAGGACGGTACGACGATCCGCGCGGTGCTCAACACGTTCGTGTTCGCGCTGGCGTCGGTGGTCACGCACATCGGCCTGGGCATGCTGCTCGCGCTCGGCGTACACCGGACGATGACGCGCGGTACGAAGGACTTCGTCCGTACCGCGTACTTCTTCCCGTTCCTGGTGTCCTGGGCGGCGGTCGCGCTGATCTGGAAGTACGTCCTCGACCCGACCTTCGGGCTGGTCAACTACTACCTCTCGGCGACCACGAACTGGCTGGCATCACCGACGTGGGCGCTGCCCTCGCTGATCGTCGTCGACTGGTGGCACACGATCGGGTACACGTTCATCATCCTGCTGGCCGGCCTGCAGACCGTACCGGCGCAGCTGCACGAGGCGGCCCGGGTGGACGGCGCGAACGCGTGGTGGCGGTTCTGGAGCGTGACGCTGCCGGTGATGTCGCCGACGATCTTCTTCGCGACCGTGATCACGTTCATCGGCGCGTTCCAGATCTTCGACCCGATGGTGATCATGACGCAGGGCGGGCCGGACGGGGCGACCCGGAGCATCGTCCAGTACACGTACGAGAAGGGCTTCCAGTCGTTCGAGGTCGGATACGCCGCGGCGCTGTCGCTGGTGCTGTTCGTGGTGATCATGCTCGTCACCGGACTGCAGTTCCGGCTTTCGCGGCGGTGGGTGCATCAATGAGGGGCAAGCTGCTCGACCTCGTGCTCGTACTCGGTGGGATCGTGATGATCGCGCCGTTGGTGTGGCTGATCGTGAACGCGTTGTCGGAGCCGATCGACGCGTTCCAGTTGCCGCCGCGGTGGATTCCGCAGCCGCCGACGTTGCAGAACTTTCAGCAAGTGCCGGGGCTGATTCCGTTCGCGCGGATGGCTTGGAACAGTTTGCAGATCGCGGTCATCACTACCGCTGGGGCGTTGTTCACGAGCGCGCTGGCGGCGTACGCGTTCAATCGGTTGCGGTTTCCGGGGCGGGATCAGATCTTCTCGGTACTGCTGGCCGCGTTGGTGGTGCCGGTGCAGCTGACCGTCGTACCGATCTTCATCATGATGCGTTGGCTGCACCTCGTGGACACGACGGTGGCGATCTGGTTGCCGGCGCTGGTGAACGTGTTCGGGATCTTCTTCCTGCGGCAGTACATCTCGTCGATCCCGCGCGAACTGGACGAGGCGGCGATCATGGACGGTGCCGGGCATTTCTGGATCCTGTTCCGGGTGATCCTGCCGCTGGCCCGGCCCGGGTTGACGGCGCTCGGCATCTTCGTCTTCGAGGCGTCGTGGAACAACTTCTTCTGGCCGTACATCTTCCTGTCGACTCCATCGAAGATGACCCTGCCTGTCGGACTGGTGTCACTGCAGGGCGCGGTCGGCGGTGGACCGGCGGTGGTGTTGTTCGCTGCGATCACGCTGGTGGTATTGCCGATCCTGGTGCTGTTCCTGATCTTCCAGCGTTCGTTCATCGCCTCCATCGCGACGACGGGTCTCCGCGCATGACCGACCGCCTGCCTGCTGCGTTCAGGGCGCTCTGGTACGAGCTTCCGCTGCTAGCAACCGCCGGCCTACTCATCTGCACCTCCGCAGCCCTCGTCGTTTACCTCAGTCCTGGGCTCTCACCACTTAGTGTCCTGCTAGGTGCATTCGTCGTCTGTCCTGTCTGGGCGGCTGTGGTCGCGACGACGGATGCTGTCGTGCAGGAGGAACGTGGTGGGGTCCTGGTACTGATTAGGAACTTGCGGAGGCACGCGCTGCAGGGGGTGGGGGTTGGGGTGGTGCCGGGGGTAGTGGTGGCTGTGGGGTTGTTGAACTGGCAGCTCTACTCCGGACCGGTCTTCGCGCTTCCGTTGGCAGTTAGTGGGTGTGCGAGCGTGTTGCTTCTGCTTGCCTCCTGTTATGCGTTCAGTTTGCGGGTGACTGGTGAGCTGCGGGGGAAGCAGCTGTGGTTCACCGCGCTGCAGTTGGTCGCGCGGGCTCCGTGGGTGCCGCTCGGGGTGCTGGCGCTCGCGTTTGTTGGGTTGTTGCTCGGGACGTCAGTGACCGCGTCTCTGTTACTCCTCGCCCCCGGTCCCGTGGCGTTGTTCGCTTCTGCTGGCACGGCGACTACTTATGGGACGGAGAAACATGCACTACACCGGTGACAACCTTCGACACTTCGCGCTGCCGCTGGGAGGTCTCGGCACCGGCACCGTCGCGCTGGCCGGCAACGGTGCGCTCCGCCAGTGGCAGCTGCACAACATCGGCAACCACGAAGCGCATGTGCCGAACAGCTTCTTCGCTCTGCGCCTGTCGCGGGTGGAACCGCCGCTGGACGAGGTGCGCCTGCTCCAGGGTCCTGCACTCACACCGTCCACCACGCCGCTGGTCACGGACGATGTAGTACCTGTTGGAGAGCAGCAGCTGTACGACGTGATCCAGCCGATCGGGCCGACCAAGGTGACTGCTACGTATCCCCAAGCACGTGTGGAGTACGAGACCGAGCTGCCTATCGAGGTGGCGCTCGAGGTGTTCAACCCGCTGGTGCCGGGTGATGCTGCGGCCAGTTCACAGCCGGTCGTCGGATTCACGTACACGCTGCACAACCCCGGCCCGATCGCCCTGCACGGCAAGCTCGCTGCAGCCCTGCAGAACACCGTCGGTTGGGACGGCATCACCCCCATCAACGGCACCAGGTGCAGCCTGTACGGCGGCAACACCAACCGCCCCCGCACGTCCGGCAACTGGACCTCCCTGGTCTTCGAGAACAGCACCCTGCCCGTCGACCATCCCGGTGCTGGGCAAACGGTGCTCGCCACCGACAGCGAGGCACTCGTTCACCCCCAGTGGACCAGCCCCGAGGAGTTCGTTGCCTTCCTCAACGGCCCGACGACACCAGCGAGCGGAGCAAGCGCGCCGGGTGGCACCTGGAACGGCGGGCTCGCCGTACCGTTCCAGTTGGAGCCGGGTGAGAGTAAGCAGTTCAGGTTCCTCCTCGCCTGGCACTTCCCGAACCGATATGTCGACTTCAACCAGTTCGGCCCGCACCCGGACTACGGCCACAGCCGGTTCTGGCTCGGTAACGCGTACACCCGTCGCACGCCGGACGCCGTCGCGGCAGCCGAGCACTTCATCGCGAACTGGGACGAACTGCAGCACCAAACCACCCAATGGACAACGGCCTTCACCGAGAGCACTCTCCCCGGTGAGACCGGCGCCCGTATCGCAGCCCTGGCAGCCGACGTACGCAGCCCAACCGTCTTCCAAACGGCTCAAGGCGACGTACTAGGTTTCGAAGGCGTCCTAGGCGCATCCACAGCCATGTGGGGCGGACGGTACGGCGGGTCGTGTCCGCTCAACTGCACCCACGTCTGGAACTACGAGCAGACTCTCTCCCGCCTCTTCCCGTCGCTCGAGCAGAACATGCGCGACACCGAGTACGACGTCATGCAAGCTCCGGAGGGCTACATCCCGCACCGGGTCCGCGCACCCCTTTACCTGAAGCAACTCTGGGACGTGGTCATCGGCGGCCCGGAAGAACCGGCCCTCGACGGCATGCTCGGCACCGTCCTCAAGACGTACAGGGAGGTACGCCTGGGCGCCGGACTGGACTGGCTACGCGAACGCTGGCCGAACGTACTACGGCTGCTCGACCACATTCACGGCAAGTGGCTGCGGGACGGTGTACTGCGTGGCATCCAGCCCAGCACACACGACATCGACCTGTGTGGCGTGAACTCCTTCATGGGCACGCTGTGGCTGGCCGCGCTGCGTGCAGCTGAAGAGATGGCACTACTACTCGGTGAAGACGGGAAGCAGTACCGCAGCCTGTTCGAAGCAGGCAGCACCGCGTACGACGAGCTCCTGTTCACAGGCGAGTACTACCGCCAAATCCTCGACCCCGACGAAACCCGTGACTTCCAGTGGGGTGACGGCTGCCTGGCTGACCAGCTGGTCGGTCAGTGGTGGGCACACCAACTGGACCTCGGGTACATCCTCCCGGAGGACCACGTCCGTACGGCACTGCGCAACGTCGTGCGGCACAACCTTCGGACCGCCTTCCACGACTTCGAGCACCCGTACCGGGTCTTCGCCGACGGTGACGACACCGGCCTGCTGATGTGTACGTGGCCGCACGGTGGACGCCCCGACGTACCGACTCGGTACTGCGACGAGGTGTGGACCGGCTCGGAGTACCAGGTCGCCGCGCACTGCCTGTACGAAGGCCTGACCGACGAGGGCATGTCCGTCTTGGAAGGGCTCTGGGCGAGGTACGACGGCACGCGCCGCAACCCGTTCAACCCGATCGAGTGCGGCGACCACTACATCCGCAACGCGGCCGGCTGGTCCGTCCTGGAAGCCCTGACTGGCTACCGCCACAACGCCATCACGAAAACAATCACCCTCGCCCCACAAACCCTGGCCCGCAAAGCAGACACCTGGAGCTTCCCGTTCATCACCAACACCGGCTGGGCCACCGCAACCTTCACCTCAGGTACTCTCACCCTCGCCTGCCAAAGCGGCCACCTAGACCTAACGACCGTCTACGTCGACGGCACAGCGCATGAGGTCAACACGCAGATTACTCCCGGAAACCATTTGAGGATCCGGTAACAGTCACCTCCGTGAGGTGGAACGTGTTGTTGGCGGAGTTGGCGAGACCTTGTACCCGGACGTACCGCGCGGTGGCCTCGGTCCGGAACGTGTCACCGGCATCGACAACAGGCGCCGTACCGAACCGCCCACCCAGCCGGAACCAATGCGACCCGTCGACGCTCCCCAGCAACCTGTAGTTGTAGTACCGAGTCCCGTCCACATAGTTGCGCACATTGACCGCCGACACGGCCGACGTAGTACCAAGATCCACCTGCCACCACGTCGGCCCGAGCGGTCCACCCCAGTACGGGTTGTTGGACCTGCTCCCGTCGTTGGCCGCGGTAGCCGGGTGACCGTCCTCTTCACCCAGTGCACTGACCGGCTTGCGCACACTCAGCACGGTGTCACCAGAGCTGTCCCGAGGCGTGTACGGCGCAACCGTGAACCCGTGGAACGTCGCGACGCCAGTAGTCCCGAACACACCGACGTCCTGCACACCAGCAGGTCCCACGGTAGAACCAGCAATCGTCCAGTTCTGCCCGTCCTCGCTGCACGCACCGCTGAGCCGCCCGCCGAAGCGCGCGATCCGCACGTACGCAGGTGCGGTAAAGCCGGCGGCAGCCGCGGAGCTGTCCAGCGTCCCGTCCCCGTTCGAGTCCCAGCTGAACAAGCACCCGCGGTCCGGCGTCACAGCGATGGTAGAGAGATCGGCACCAACCACCAGGCCCGCCGTCGTGTCCGCTGAGGTGACCTGGCTGGTCACCGACTGCCCGTCCCCAAGGATCTGCTGCTGATAGACGGCCCCCTGACCGCCGGCGATGCCGATGTCCTCACCAGACACCGCGAACGATGCGTCGTTGGTGTTCACGGTCTTCCAAGGCGCGCCAACGTCCCCACTAACGAGCAGCCGTGTGCTAGCAGCCTCAGAAGTGCCCTCCCAGTTGACGGTGGCCGCCAGCACTGGCACGTCCAGAGCATGTGCGCCCGCCGGCACAGTCACGTTGTACGCCACACTGAACGTCCCACCAGGCGCCACCTGCGCAGCCACCGGGGGCCCAACTGCCTTGACGCTGTAGGACACGGGAGCAGTCAGTGCTACCCGAACTGCGAGCGCGGGCCGCAGGGTGTTCGTGTTGCTGTACGTCGCTGTGACCCGCACAGTCGAGCCCGGTCGTGCTCCCCGCGCAGAAGGCACCACCCGCAGTGTCCCGGTGGGAATCGCAGCAATGCGCGACGCCAGCTGGTAAGCGTCGCCACGTGCCTTGACCGGGTACTGGGTGTCTGTTTGCGCCCACTGCTCCGCGTAGGCCTTCCAGTCGACAGGCGTCGGCGGCTGACCTGTGGACAGAGCAGTGTCGAGCGCAGCGAAGTACGTACGCCAGCGACCCGCGTAGTAGTCGCCGACCAGCCCGTTCCACTCCCGCCGCGCGTAGTCCTGCAGGGTCGCCGTAGCGGTCCAGTCGGTGATCAGCGTACGTACGTCGTACCGCAGCGCTGCGGCCTCCTCCGGGCCGGCCGCCTGTGCCGACGCACCGGCCAGCCAGGACCCCAGCAAGAAGTTGTCGTCAGTACCGAGCAGGTCGTCGAGCAGCTTCAGCCGCTGCAACCAGTTCGCCGTCAGCTTCCGGAACTGCTGGAGATCACCAGCCTGGTAAGCCGCTGAGATCCGCGGGAGCAACGTACGGCTGTCGTTGGCGACCACCTGTCGCGCCACATCGACCAGGTCGTAGCGGTACGCCGTACTCTGCCTGAGCGCGGGCGGCACCGCCAGCAGCTCACCGAGCGCCTGACGGAACGCCTCCGGGTCGTACGGAATCGCCGTACCCGTGACACCAAGGCTGGGCTCGTAGTCGAACAGACCGGTCGGGTGCTTGCTGTCCGCAGCCGCGGGCCAGTTGTAGACCGTGTTGCCCAGAATGCGCCAGGCCTCGACCGCATGCGGGTCTGCCGAGCCGTAACGGCTGGTCGCGTAGTCCGTGAACCACTGCTGCAGGTCGACGGGCTGGCTCTCCCATGCGAGGTCGGTGAAGAACGCGACCGCGGCCGGGTTGTTGTCGATCGCCTCCGGCATCAGCGCGATACCGTTCAGCGCCGTACCCGGTTTGGCCAGCCAGGCATGGAACTTCTCGTTCCACGCGGCCAGCGAGGCGCCGAGGTTGGAGTGGCCTCCGAAGTTCCAGATCGTGCCGAACGCGTACGACGTACCGAGGAAGTCCTTGTCCCGGTCGGTGACGTTGGACGCTTCGGAGATGCCGTCGACGACCAGCATCTTCGAGCGGTCGATGGACTGCAGCGTGGCCGGCAGTGGGTTCTTCTGCCAACCGAGGATCGCCCAGATCGCTCCGGGGTGTGCTGCTTCAAGGGCGTTCTGCACCGCACGGGAGGCATCCGGCACACTCACGTCGCCCGCAGTACCGCCCTCGTGCAGCAGGTCCATCTTGTACATCGTGCTCGGACCGAACAGGTCCGTCTGAACGCGGTAGAACTCGGCAGCCACCTGTGCGAACAGCGGATTGGTCGGGTCCAGCCAGTCCGGCCTGGCCAGGCCGTCCCACTTGCCCTGCGGCACAGTCTTCGCGCCAGGGTTCCTGCTGGTGAAGCCGGGCGGGACTGTGCCGAAGTACCCGGGCAGGACCGGCACCATGCCCAGCTCGCGGAGGTGGTCGGCCATCTGGCGGCCAAGCACGGTACGGCGGTCGATGAGCTGCTGGGAGATCGGGCTGCCGAGACAGCACTCGTTCTGCAGCAGCCACCACGCCTGGTGCGCCGGCTGCGGGATCCATCCGCGGAGCTCGTCGGCGGAGTACCCGAACTTCTGGAAGGCCTGTTCGTAGACGGCCTCCTGCCCTTCGTACACGAGGACCTGGTTGATGCCGTGCAGCGCGAGTACGTCGATGCGGTGCTGCCACTGCGACCAGTCGAGGTACGGGCCGGCGTACCCCTCGTTGGTGTCGTTCAACGCGAACCGGTTGTCGACGGACGCCCGCTGCTCGGTCGGCTGCGCCGGGAGCGGGAGCTTGGCCGGCAGGTTCAGCTGCTGCCCCTCGAGCTCGATGTCGGCATGCGCCACGTGCCGCAGATACCACCCGAAACCGGTCAGCTGCACGGCCGGCGTCGTACCGGCGATCAACACCTTCCCGCCGACCGCCCCGACCCGGAAGAAGTCCTTCCCGGCTCCACGCTCGAGCGTCTGCAGCACGACCTGATCGGCATACCGCTGACCAACCAACCGCACCAACGCATCCCGCGCCGGCCCGGACACCACAGCAGGCGCAACCGGCGCGATCAGGAATGACGCCGCCACAACCACGCCGACCAGCAGCAAACGGACAGATCTCATATCGAGTCACCTCGGGCGAAGGGGCAACACTTCCGAAAGATCTTTCCGAATCAGCCTTCCCGCACCGTGAGGATCTGTCAACCGCAAAGAGAGTGCCGGCCGCCCGGCAACGCCACCGGGCGGGCGGCACTCGTTCAGAGGAGTCCGAGGGATGCGGACTCTTGGTCGGTGAAGAGGCGGGAGCGGATCAGGAAGCGGATGCCTTCGGGGGCCTCCACCGAGAATCCGCTGCCGCGGCCTTTCACCACGTCGACGGTGAGCTGGGTGTGCTTCCAGTACTCGTACTGGTTCGCGGACATCCAGAAGCCGATCGGCTGGTCGACGCCCTCTACGACCAGATCACCGAGATGCACGTCCGCCGACCCCGTTCGAAATTCCCCGTCCGGGTAACACATCGGCGAACTGCCGTCGCAGCAGCCACCGGACTGGTGGAACATCAGCGGACCGTGCATCCCGGTGAGACGGCGCAACCACTCCGCCGCCTCGTCGGTGAGCAACACCTTCTCGACCACTCAGAAGAACCCGAGCTTCGAAGGGCTGTAGCTGACCAGCAGGTTCTTCGTCTGCTGGTAGTGGTCGAGCATCATCTTGTGGTTCTCCCGGCCGATGCCGGAGTTCTTGTACCCGCCGAACGCCGCGTGCGCGGGGTACGCGTGGTAGTTGTTCGTCCACACCCGCCCGGCCTGGATCTCCCGGCCGGCCCGGTACGCCGTGTTGATGTCGCGCGACCAGACGCCCGCGCCGAGGCCGTACAACGTGTCGTTGGCGATCTTCATCGCGTCGGCGTAGTCGTCGAACCGGGTGACCGCGACGACCGGGCCGAAGATCTCCTCCTGGAAGATCCGCATCTTGTTGTCGCCCTCGAAGATCGTCGGCTGGATGTAGTACCCGCCGGCCAGGTCGCCGCCGAGGTCCGCGGGCGCGCCGCCGGTGACCACCCGGGCGCCTTCCTCCCGGCCGATCCCGATGTAGGCGAGGATCTTCTCGTACTGGTCGTTGCTCGCCTGCGCGCCCATCATCGTGTCGGTGTCCAACGGGTTACCGAGCTTGATCGCCTGGGTACGCCCGACAGCGTCGGCCAGGAACGAGTCGTAGATCGACGACTGGATCAGCGCCCGGGACGGACACGTGCAGACCTCACCCTGGTTCAGCGCGAACATCGTGAAGCCCTCGAGCGCCTTGTCGTAGAAGTCGTCCCGCGACGACGCGACGTCGGCGAAGAACACGTTCGGGCTCTTGCCGCCGAGCTCGAGCGTGACCGGGATGATGTTCTCGGACGCGTACTGCATGATCAGCCGGCCGGTCGTGGTCTCACCAGTGAACGCGACCTTGGCGACTCTGTTGCTGGAGGCAAGCGGTTTGCCGGCCTCGACGCCGAACCCGTTGACGATGTTCACCACACCGGGCGGCAGCAGGTCCGCGATCAGCTCCATCAGTACGTGGATGGAGGCCGGCGTCTGCTCGGCGGGCTTGAGTACGACGGCGTTGCCGGCCGCGAGCGCCGGCGCCAGCTTCCAGACCGCCATCAGGATCGGGAAGTTCCACGGGATGATCTGCGCGACCACGCCGAGCGGCTCGTGGAAGTGGTACGCGATCGTGTCGTCGTCGATCACCGACACCGACCCCTCCTGGGCCCGGAGCGCACCGGCGAAGTACCGGAAGTGGTCGACCGCCAGCGGCAGGTCGGCGGCCAGCGTCTCGCGGACGGCCTTGCCGTTGTCCCAGGTCTCGGCGACCGCGAGCAGTTCGAGGTTGGCCTCGATCCGGTCGGCGATCTTGTTCAGGATGTTCGCGCGTTCGGCCGGCGACGTCCGGCCCCAGCCCGGCGCGGCACCGTGCGCGGCGTCCAGCGCGGCCTCGACGTCCTCGGCCGTACCGCGCGCGATCTCGGTGAAGTTCTCACCCGTCACCGGAGTCGGGTTCTCGAAGTACCCGCCCTTGACCGGCGGCACCCAAACGCCGCCGATGTAGTGCTCGTAGCGCGATTTGTACGCGACCGGGCTGCCATCCTGCCCGGGAGCTGCGAAGATCGTCATAGGTCCTCCCTCGGAACCGGCGTTGGACCGAACCTAGGGACCGTGACGTTGCACGGACGTTGCATCGTTGAGTGAGGTTGCATGGACGCACCGGAGCAGGCCCGCCGGTTGGCCGGGCTGTACGACGACGTACTCGGCGGCAACCGGCCCGGCACCGAACCGCGCCCGCTCGTCGCCGCGTCCTGGGAGCGCTCCCTCGCCGCCGCGGTCGACCCCGAGCTCGACGCCCCGCCCGTCGTCGTCGACCACGACACCCTCGCGATCCTCCGGGAGAACCATCCGCTCCGCGCCGTCCTCCCCGTACTCCGGCAGACGCTGACGTCGATCGCCGACGAGGCGTCGCACATCATGATCATCACCGACGCGCAGGGCATGATCCTGTGGCGCGAGGGTGCCGCCGACGTGAAGCGCACCGCGGACCGGATCGCGTTGTCCGAGGGCGCGGTGTGGTCGGAGGACCAGATCGGTACGAACGGCATGGGTACGGCGCTCGCGGTCGGCGGACCGGTCCAGATCCACTCCGCCGAACACCTGGTCCGCCGGATCCACGAATGGACCTGCGCCGCAGCCCCGGTCCACGACCCCGACACCGGCAAGCTGCTCGGCGCCGTCGACGTCTCCGGACCGTTGCGTACCGTCCATCCCGCGATGGTCGCGCTCGTCACCGCTGCGGCCCAGCTCGCCGAAGGACAACTGAAGGTCCGGATGGCCGCCGCCGACGAGATGCTGCGCGCCCGCAACATGCGGCACCTGATGGCACTCGGCGACGCACCCGGCGCACTGCTCACCCCGACCGGCCGGGTGCTCGCGGTGCAGCCGCTCGAGTGGCTGCCCGACCGCCTCGTCGTACCGGACGGCGCCGACCGGATCGACCTCGGCGACGGCCGCGAAGGAATCGTCGAACGCCTCGACGAGGGCTACCTGCTCCGGATGCCCGGTACGCCGGTCCGCCGCGCGCGCCAGTCCCTGCGGCTGAAGCTGCTCGGCTCCGGGCAGCCGATCGCGGTCGTCGGCGGCCGCGAGATCGCGCTGACGTTGCGGCCGGCCGAAGTACTCGCACTGTTGTTACTGCAGCCGACCGGGCTGACGGCGGAGCAGCTGATGCTGCAGCTGTACGGCGACGAGGGCAACCCGACGACGGTCCGCGCCGAGATGCACCGCCTGCGGAACCTCCTCGGCGGCGGAGTTCTCGACACGAAGCCGTACCGGATCATCGCGGACGTGACCGGCGACGTGACCGAGGTACAAACAGCCCTCCGCAACGGCGACCTGCCGAAGGCCCTGGAGCTGTACGCCGGCCCGCTGCTCGCGCGCTCCGACGCACCCGCGCTCCGCTCCGAACGCGACGAACTCGACGCCACCATCCGCCGCGCCGCCCTTGACACCAACGACGCCGAACTCCTGTGGCGTTTCGCCCAGACGCCGACCGGAGCAGAGGACCTAGAGCTCTTCGAGGTCCTCCAGCGCACCCTCGCACGCACCGACAGCCGCCGGGCGGTGGTCGCCGCCCGGCTCGCCCGGCTCGTCGACTGACCGGACCCCCACCACTCACCAACCACCACTGGAGCGTGCCGAGGCCCGTCGGCCGAGCGTGCGCCCGGCCGGACCGCACCGACTGGTGAGTGGTGGAGGTCCGCGACGTGAGACGGAACACGCGGGCGTGATGATCACCGCAAGGACATGACTGACGAGTAACCAACCAATAACATCGCTGGTATGCAGATCCTCGCCATCGTCGTCTCGCTCGCGGTGACGCTCGTCGCCGTGGCGCTGTTCGCCAAGACGATCGGGCACATCGTGTCCGTGATCAAGCTCGGGCAGCCGGCCGGCCGGACGAACGACCCGGGCAAGCGGACCGTCACCCTGGTCAAGGAGAGCCTCGGCCACACCCGGATGCTGCAGTGGAGCCACATCGGGGTGATGCACTGGTTCGTCGCGTTCGGGTTCATCGGGTTGTTCCTGACCCTGGTGACCGCGTTCGGGCAGCTGTTCGACCCACACTGGGCGCTGCCGGTGATCGGTCACTGGTTCGTGTTCGAGTGGGTCAGCGAGGCGCTCACCTGGACCGGCCTGGTCTCGATCGTCGGGCTGATCGTGTACCGGTTGATGCACCTGCCGCGTGGTGACAAGCCGCGGTCGTCGCGGTTCTACGGTTCGACGTCGTGGCAGGCGTACTACGTCGAGTACACGATCCTCGGCGTGCTGGTCTGCATCCTGTTGCTGCGCGGTCTGGAGTACCAGCTGAGCGGCGCTTCCACGTTCCACTTCCCGATGACGTTCTTCCTGGGTAGTGGGTTGTTCGGCGGGTTGAGCGTGCACGGTCTGGAGAACGCGGTCTACCTGGTCGCGATGATCAAGATCCTGATCTCGTTCGCCTGGATGATCACGATCTCGCTGAACGCGACGATGGGTGTCGCGTGGCACCGGTTCACCGCGTGGCCGAACATCTGGTTCAAGCGCGAGGCCGACGGCGGTACGGCACTCGGCGCGCTGCAGCCGATCATGGTGAACGGCGCTCCGATCGACTTCGAGAACATCGACGAGCTCGACGAGGACGCGGCGCTCGGTGTCGGAAAGGTCGAGGACTTCACCTGGAAGGGCCTGCTCGACTTCACCACCTGCACCGAGTGCGGGCGGTGCCAGTCGCAGTGCCCGGCGTGGAACACCGACAAGCCGTTGTCGCCGAAGCTGATCATGATGGGCCTGCGCGAACACGCGTACGCCAAGGCCCCGTACCTTTTGGCCGCCGACGACGACGCGCGCAAGTCGCTGCCGGAGCTGGTGCTCGCCGAGCAGGAGAAGCCGCTGGTCGGTCCCGCGGACGTCGCGGTGATCGACGAGGAAGCGTTGTGGGCGTGTACGTCGTGCGGCGCCTGCGTGCAGCAGTGCCCGGTCGACATCGAGCATGTCGACGCGATCATGGACATGCGGCGGTACCAAGTACTGATCGAGTCGTCGTTCCCGTCCGAGCTCAACGGGCTGTTCAAGGGCCTGGAGAACAAGGGCAACCCGTGGAACATGAACCCGTCCGGCCGGATGGACTGGGCCAAGGACCTGCCGTTCGAGGTCAAGCAGGTCGGTACGGACGTCGGGTCGCTGGACGAGGTCGAGTACCTGTTCTGGGTCGGCTGCGCCGGCGCGTTCGAGGACCGCGCGAAGAAGACCACGCAGGCGGTCGCCGAGCTGCTGAACATCGCCGGCGTCTCGTTCGCCGTACTGGGTGATGGCGAGACGTGTACGGGTGACCCGGCGCGGCGATCCGGGAACGAGTTCGTGTTCCAGCAGCTCGCGATGCAGAACGCCGAGGTCTTCAAGGAGACCAACGTCCGCAAGGTCGTCTCCACGTGCGCGCACTGCTTCAACACGTTGAAGAACGAGTACAGCCAACTCGGTGTGGAGCTCGACGTCATCCACCACACCCAGCTGCTGAACCGGCTCGTCCGCGACGGCAAGCTGACCCCGGTCGCGCCGGCCGACAGCTCGCTCAACGGCCAGAAGATCACGTACCACGACCCGTGCTACCTCGGCCGCCACAACCAGGTGTACGACGCTCCGCGCGAGCTGCTCGACATCATCCCGGGCGCCGAGTACGCCGAAATGCCCCGCAACCAGACGAAGTCGTTCTGCTGCGGCGCGGGCGGCGCGCGGATGTGGATGGAGGAGAAGCTCGGCACCCGGATCAACCTCAACCGCACCACCGAGGCGGTGGAGACCGGCGCCGACAAGATCGCCACCGGCTGCCCGTTCTGCCGCGTGATGCTGTCCGACGGCCTCACCGCGAAGCAGGCCGACGGCTCGGCCCGCGAGTCCGTCGAGGTCCAGGACGTCGCGCAGCTGCTGCTCGCTTCTGTAAAACGTGGTGAAAGCTGAGCTGCAACTAACTGCAAAACCCTTCCTCCCCAGGTGGTCCAGACCATAAGATCCACCGTCTGCATCACCTGGGGAGGAAACAGCATCATGAAGTTCCGCGCCGCCGTGGCCACCGCCGCCGCCGTACCGCTCGCCCTCGGCCTCGCCGCCTGCGGCAACGGAGAGCCCAAGGCCACCGGCTACAAGCCGTCGCCCGTCGCGACCACACCCGCGCCGAAGCCGACGACCACCACCAAGGCCGCCGACCGGGTCCAACCCGCCACCCGCCTGAACCGCGTCACGTTCGTCTCCGCGATGACGTCAGCGGTCAGCAAGCAGAAGGCCTGGCACACGGTCGGTACGGTCACCGCCCAGGGCTCGACCTTGATGAGGATGGACGGCTACCAGACCACGAACCCGGTCGCGATGTCGATGGAGATGTCCGGTGCGGCATTCCAGGGCAAGACCGCGAAGATCGTCGTGATCAAGAAGACCGCCTACCTCTCGATCCCCGGGCTCACGCCGGCCGGGAAGTACAAGCAGGTCGCGTCCGGCCTGAACGACCAACTGAGCGAGCTGATCGAGGGCGGTGACCCGACCAAGATCTACAAGTCCTTCGACAAGAGCATGGTCGACGTCAAGTTCGTCCGGGCGGAGACGATCGGCGGGCAGCAGCTCGACCGGTACGCCGTGACCGTGAACACCGCGAAAGCGCTGGCCCTCCAGGGCAAGAAGGTTCCGGCCGCACTGCCGAAGACGCTCGTGTACTCGATGTGGCTGGACAAGTCCCACCTGGTCCGGCGAATGACGTTCGACCTGAGCGGCGTCTCGATGGTGATGAGCATGACCGACTACAACAAGCCGGTGCACATCAGCGCGCCGCCGGCGAGCAAGATTGTGAAGTAACGGCCGGTATCGGTCATCTTCCCGCCTGATCGTGTGAACTTCTCGTAATCTCCCGTTACGAATGTGATCACCTCGGGATGATCGGGTGGGTGGGTGCCGATGTTGAGCAGTCGACGAAACTTCCTCACCGTCAGCGGAGCAGCGGCGGCGCTCGCGCTGAGCGGCAGCCTCCCGGAGATCCGGGCCGCGGCGGCGGGCCGGACCGGCCGGCCGGACCGGCGGGACCCGTTCACGCTCGGCGTCGCGTCCGGCGATCCGTTGCCGGACGCGGTGGTGATCTGGACGCGGCTGGCCCCCGATCCACTCGCGCCGTTCGGCGGGATGGACCGGCGGCCGGTCGAGGTCCAGTGGCAGGTCGCGGAGGACGAGCAGTTCCGCCGCGTCGTACGTGCCGGTTCGTTCAAGGCTCGGCCCGAGTCGAGCCACGCGGTGCACGTCGACGTACGCGGCCTACGTCCGTGGCGGCACTACTGGTACCGCTTCCGCGTGAACGGGAAGCTCAGCCCGACCGGGCGGACCAAGACGGCACCGACGTACGACACGCAACTGTCCGAGCTGTCGCTGGCGTTCGCGTCCTGCCAGGCGTGGTGGGAGGGCTGGTACACGGCGTACGCGGACATGGCTCAGCGCGACCACGACGTGGTGTTCTTCCTCGGCGACTACATCTACGAGTTCGGCATCGACCGCGGTATCCGCCCGCATTCGAAGGAGCCGTACATCACCCAGCAGACCGTGACGCTGGACGAGTACCGCCAGCGCTATGCGGCGTACAAGCTGGATCCCGATCTGCAGCACGCGCACGCGGTCGCGCCGTGGATCGTCACGCTCGACGACCACGAGGTGGTCGACAACTGGGCGGACGAATGGCATCCGAGCGCACCGCCGGCGCAGTTCCTGGTACGGCGGGCCAACGCGTTCCGGGCGTACTGGGAACACATGCCGCTGCGGTTCGCGCAACTGCCGGACGGCCCGGACATGCAGTTGTACCGGCGGATCCGGTACGGGCGGCTGGCCGAGTTCAGCGTGCTCGACACCCGCCAGTACCGGTCCGACCAGGCGTACGGCGACGGGACGAAGGCGCCCGGCCCGGAGACCGCCGACCCGACGCGGACGATCACCGGCGACGCGCAGGAGAAGTGGTTGCTCGACGGCTGGGCCGCGTCGCAGACCCGCTGGAACGTACTCGCGCACCAGACCGCGATCGCCCGGCTGGACACGAAGGACGGGCCGGGCGTACTGGTCCCGATGGACACCTGGGACGGGTACGAGGCGTCCCGGAACCGCGTCCTCGGCGGCGCCGCGCAGCGCAAGGTCCGCAACCTCGTCTCGATCGCCGGCGACCTGCATCGCAGCGTGGCGTCGGACCTCAAGCTGGACTTCACCGATCCGGCGTCCGCGACCGTCGGCGCGGAGTTCGTCGGTACGTCGATCACGTCCGGCATCGACGGCCAGGACCTGGACGCCGGCGGCGCGACCTTGCTCCGGGAGAACCCGCACATGAAGTTCGGCAACTTCCAGCGCGGTTACGTCAGCTGCAGCATCACACCCCAGCGGTGGATCTCCGACTACCGCGTCGTCGACAAGGTGTCGGTCCAGAACGGCACCGTCACCACCCGCGCCAAACTCCTCGTCGAAGACGGCGTGCCTGGCATCGCGGAGGTACAGAAATGAACCGCCAGACCGTGGTCGCGACCGGCACGCTCGTCGCCGCCGCCTTGCTCGGCTCCAGCTCGATGCCCTCGGCAACTTCCTCGTCCGTGGCGGTGAGCGTCGCCCCGGCGCAACTGAATGTCGTCGGCCTCCCGTGCTTCCCGGGCCTGCTCAACCTGACGATGACCAACACCGGCGCTCAGGCGCGGTACGCCGACCTGACGCTCGAGCCGACCGGCCCGCTGCAGTTGTCCCGTACGTTGTTCTCGTCCTGGCTTCCCGCGGTCGACCCGGACCAACCCGTGTCCGCCCCGGTCGAGGTCCGCGTACCGCGAGACGCCAGCCCCGGTACGTACAAGATCACCGCCGAGGTCGACCGCCGGCGGACCGACGTACCGGTAACCGTCCAGCCGCTCCCACCGAAGGGCCCCGGCGACAACCTGGCCCTAGGCGAGCAGGCGACCGCGTCCTCGACCCACGGCAACTTCACCCTCTGCGGCGCAGTCGACGGCGACAAGGACTCCGAACACTGGGACACCCTGACCGGCTGGAACGACGGCACCCGCGCAGTCTTCCCCGACACGTACGACGTAGCCCTCTCCACCCCCGCAACCGTGAACCGGGTAGAGCTCTACACCCTCGACTCCACCAAATACCCAGCCCGAGTCAACGGCCTCCGCGACTGGGACGTCCAGGCAAAGGTCAACGGCACCTGGCAAACAGTCGCCCAAGTCCGCGCCAACACCCAAGGCCACGTAACCTCAACCTTCCCCCCAACCCAAACCGAAGCCATCCGCATCCTCTGCCTGGACGGCAACGACCACACCTACTCCCGAATAGTCGAACTAGAGGTCTACGGAAACTGAAGGACCGACAGCTTCAAGGATCAAAGAAGAGAAGTACGAAGAAAAACAAATACCCGTCTCAGTGCGGGGCGGGGTGGCGCCGTGGGGCATGTCACGTTGGAATCGGGCGGGGTCGGACCGAGGGCGTACGTATTGTCTGGGGCGACGCAATGGCATACGTACTCGCGGATCGGCGGGATCGAGGTTCGCGGGAGTTGATAAAGGAGTACTGCATGAAGAAGTGGCGCGTGTTGATGGCGGTTCCGGTGTTGGGGTTGGCGATCACCGCAGGGTCGGCTACTGCTGCGTCGGCGACCACGGGTACGCCGAGTGGAGCGCCGCCGTCCGGGGTCACCTGTGTGTCGGTGACCGGCGCGAAGGCGTGCTATCAGTCGGGGTCCGACAAGGTCTGGGTGAAGGACACCAAGGCGAACGGCCAGTCCGCGGCCGGCACGATCAAGTCGCTGCCGAGCCACACCCAGTGGGGTCGCGAGTGCTTCAACACCCGCGGCGAGGCCGGCGGCTGGGTGATGTGCGACTTCGACGTACCGGACTACCAACCAGGCGACCTCTGGGCCGTCAACAATCCCTTCATCGGCGCCCAGGCCAGTACGTCCATCAACACCGGCCCGATCATCTGATGCGCCACACGGTTGACCCGGGCAACGGTCCCCAAGTTGCCTGGGCCAACCGTGTGGACGAACGCCGACTCGCTTCAGAGCCGGATCCCATAGGTGATCCATTTGCTGCGCACCATGAATCCCAGGCCTTCATACAGCTGCAGCGCACCGGTTGTGCCGTCGCCGTCAACCCCGAGCCGCGCACGCTGATAACCATCGGTGGCTGCGGCCGTCAGCACCTTGCTGAGCGCAGCACGGGCAAGGCCACGACCACGGTGTGTCTGCCTCGTGCCGAGCTGTCCGATGTACAGCTCTCGAATGCCGGTCGCTGCGGTATCCGCATCCCACTCGTAGCCGAGCACGTACGACGCGACAGTCTGCCCGTCGAGCACCAGATACGACGATCCCCCGCGAAACGCGCCGAGACCTGTGACATCCGACTTCCAGGCGTCCGCGTCTTTCGAGGTCGCACCCCAGATGTCGGCGCTGGCCAAGTTGTGAGTCTCACGCAGAGCCTCATCCAACGACTCGTCGTACGGAACCATCTCCAGGCCGACTTCGAGTAGCGCCTCGGGCACGTCGACGTCCAGCCCGCGCTCCATGTCGAAGTGGTAGCGAGTCTCCTGGAACCCCAGCTTGCGAAGCAGTCGGCCAACTCCGAGATTTGTGCCGATCGTCGTATTGACGATCTCCGCGGGCGCACCCGGATGCTTGGCTGCGTGCAGCTCCCCGGCCCGGGCAATCAGCCAGAGCATCAAAGCCTTGCCAATACCCCGGCCCCGCCAATCCGGATGGATCGTGCCTTCGGTCTTCATCCGATGAACGTCGGTGATGGTCGTCGACGTATGGATCGCCCCGAACCCGATCAGCTGGTCGCCCGACCAGATTCCAAGGCTCTCGAGAGTCGGATCAGCGAGCTCGTGGGCCAAATCTTCGGCGCTGTAGTGCTCGCCCTCCTGGTCGACCAGCTCCTTGGCAGCGAGCAGCGCGGCCAAGGCCTCCGCGTCGCCGACACCCAGCGCACGCACATCCATGCCGTCCGGCAAGCTGATAGCCATGAGGGAACCGTACGGCTCAGTGCTGATGAGATTGTGAAGCAGCTCTGAAACGCTCAGCCAAGCCGGTCCAGGACGAACTCATGGATCACGTCGAGCAATTGATCGTCGTTCTCGCAGTGCGCGGTGACCGTGACGACAGCCTCCGCGGCTGGACTGACCAGGACGTACTGCCCGTAGCGGCCGTCCATGCGGTACACGCCACCACGATCGATCCACACACCCAGTCCATATCCGTACGTCCATCGTTCCCCGTAAGTCAGGCTGCTGGTGTCGACTCGATCGCCGTGCATGCGCTGCACATAATCCGTCGGTACGACCTGACGTCCCTCCCATTGGCCGTTCTGGAGCAGCAGGCGTCCGAACCGCGCCAGCTCGTGGGTGCGCAGGAAGAGATCACTCTCCGCGAACGGATATCCGTTCGGGCACGTGTGCCATGCCGGATTGTGAAGATCGAGTGGCTCGAACAGCCGCGGAAGGAGATAGGACCGGAGATCTGCACCCGTCGTCCGCGCGATCACCCGGCCGATCGCATACGCGCCAGAACCGGTGTAAGAAAATTGCGTTCCGGGCGCCGCATTGAGTGGAGCAGCAACAATCTCGTGCAGCAAATCCGCAGAGTCGATCCGCTGATCGGCGAACCACTGATGGCTGGATCCGCTGGTCATCGTCAACAGATGGCGCAGGTTGATCTCCGCGACACCATCCGCAGCCAGCCGCGCCAGCTCGGGAAAGTGATCGAGCAGGCGATCCTCCAGCGTGAGACACCCCTCGGCTTCGGCAAGACCCAGAGCCACGGACGTGAAAGTCTTCGCAACCGAGTACAGATTCACCCTGTCATCGGACCGAGCACGACGCTCGTCATCGTCGCGCCCGGCACGATGGAGATGAACCCCGTAGACGCCGAGCCCGCGCTCCTCAGACACCTGAAGAAACCCGTCAAGCAGCATGTCCATACTCATGCGGCCTATTTAGCAGGCACGGCGGAACCGGCCAAGGCTTGAACGATCAGTTCGTTGCGAGTGTCTTGGCCAGCCGGTACAGAGGTGTGGACGCCGTCGACCAGGTACATGGCGAGCCGGGCAGGCTTGACTGCCAGGAATTCCGCCCAGTGGATGATGCGCAGGTTGGGATGCTGCTTCTGCGCGTCCGAAAGCTGCAGGTTGATCCACGCACTGTTGCGCTGGTCAGCCAGTTGCACCGCCATGGTCTGCTTGCGTCGGCAGACCTGCACGTTGACCCAGCACACCATCCGCTCCGGCCCGGCGAGCTGCATCGTCCGGCCAACCTGCGTGGCGAATCGCGGTGGATCGAAAACGTCATTGGATCCCGTCGCCATCAGAATGCGCCGCGGCAACCCGTACACGCTCGCCCAGTGCTCGAGCACATCTACCGCAGGTTCGGTCGGCCGGCCGGACCAGTTGTTGACCGCCAGCTGAGCCCCCGTGCGGCTCAGCAGACGGAGCGCCAGTGCCTTGCCGTCCTGCACAGAAATACTGTCTCCGAACATGTAGACGCCGTTAGTTGCCACCACACGCTCGATCTGGTCCTCGGTCGAAATCGCTCGCGACAGGCCCTCCCACGGACCAAGGTCACCGGATCCGTACGAGCCGGCGAAGGCGAGATCAGTAGCGGCAAGGCTAGCGGCCCCTAGAGCCGCTCCCGCTATGACCAGTTGCCGACGATTGATCCTCTTGGCGATTCCGGGCGCGCTCACGAGACCTCAATCTGCCTCGCAGCCATGATCTCGACCTGACGCCGACCTGAGATCAGCGACAGCCAGGCGCGCGAGGTATACCGGATCGCCGAGGAACAGCGATCCCGCCATCGAACGCTTGATTGTTTTCGACCGATCCGTTGCCGGTTGCACCGATCATGTAGTGGGCACACGGCCAGTCGGCTCGAGCTTGGAGCGGGTGACGGGAATCGAACCCGCACTGTCAGCTTGGGAAGCTGATGTTCTGCCATTGAACTACACCCGCTTGGCCGGTCTCCCGGCAGCGGTGATGAGCATAGCCGATGTCGGGGGCTGCAACCACGCCGGGTCCGCGTGCCGGGAGCCAGTTGCCTACTTCCGGGCAGCGCGGCGGGCGCGCGGCGGCCCGGACAGCTCGGACGGCTCCCGGGACCGGGGCGGAGGGGGTTTGCTGCGGTGTCAGCCGGATACACCGGAAAAGGTGGCCGGATGCATCGAAAAGAGCTGGGCGGGCGGTTTGCAGCGGGGGTTCTTGGGCAGTTTTTCACAAAGGGCACGTTCAGGACTGGGCAGGCTCGTCATCTTCTGGCAGATTAGAACGCGTTGCCGGGGGCAACATTTGACGCAACGTGAGGATGACGGTCCTGGACCGGACGAAGATGGTTGCGGGGCAACTGGATGAAGGGGTGAACGGTGGCAACAGACACAAGTGACGCGGTGGACAACCTGGAGAAGGAGCTCGTCACGTTGGCGCGCCGGCTGCGCGGGCTGCAGCGGACGCTGTCCGACGAGGCGCACCCGGACCTGGAGCCGGCACAGTACGCGTTGCTGAACCACGTGGAAGAGCTGGCGCCGGTGCGGATGGCCGACCTGGTCGCCGCGCTCGAGGTCGACAAGGGTCCGGTCAGCCGGGCCTGCGCGCGCCTGGAGGAAGAGGGTCTGCTGAAGCGGGCGGCCGACAAGTCGGACGCGCGGGCGACCCTGCTGACGCTGACCGCGGCCGGCAAGCGCAAGCTGACGGCGGCCCGGAAGAAGCGCCACAAGGTGATCGAGGACCTGCTCAAGGACTGGTCGCCGGCGCAGGTGAAGACCTTCGCCACCCAGGTGTCGAAGTTCAACAAGCTGGCCAACTGACGATAGTTGCCTCAGGCCCAGGTCTGGTGGTGCAGCCCAGCCGGAGAGCTGAGGGCTCCGGACGACTCCAGCACCAGAACCGGCCATCGGGGTACTGACGCTGTGCGGATGAGCAGCACGCTGCTAACGTGCGACCGTGCTGCTCTCCGATCGCGACATTCTTTCCGAGCTCGACGCGAAGCGGGTCCAGCTGGATCCGTTCGACGCTGCGATGGTGCAGCCGTCGAGCGTCGACGTACGGCTGGACCGGTTCTTCCGGGTCTTCGAGAACCACCGGTACCCGCACATCGACCCGGCCGAGGAACAGCCGGACCTGACCCGGCTGGTCGAGCCGGACGGTGACGAGCCGTTCATCCTGCACCCCGGTGAGTTCGTCCTGGGGTCGACGTACGAACTCGTCACGCTGCCCGACGACGTCGCCGCCCGGCTCGAGGGCAAGTCCTCGCTGGGCCGCCTCGGTCTGCTCACGCACTCCACGGCCGGGTTCATCGACCCGGGGTTCTCCGGCCACGTGACGCTCGAGCTGTCGAACGTCGCCACGCTGCCGATCAAGCTCTGGCCCGGCATGAAGATCGGCCAGCTGTGCTTCTTCCGGCTGTCCTCCCCCGCCGAGAACCCGTACGGCTCGGCCAAGTACGGCTCGCGCTACCAGGGCCAGCGCGGCCCGACCCCGTCGCGCTCCTACCAGAACTTCCACCGCACCGACATCTGACCGGCGACGAGGGCCCCGGGAAACCCCAGAGCCCTCGTCGAGTGGATCAGCTGGTTGCCTTCAGGAACACACACACCGAATCGAGCTCGTTCGTGACGCTGTAGTCACCCTGCGGCAGCTGCCTGTACACGCCGCCGTACGGCGAGACGGACTCGGGCGATCTCGCGGTGCCGTTCCAGAGACCGAGGTCACCGTTGCCGGGGGACCCGCCGTCCGAAGGGGTGTCCCCGCTGGACGGGGTGTCGCCGGCCGTCGGGCTGCTGCCGTCCGAGGGCGTGCTGCCGCTGGACGGGGTGTCGCTCGAGCTCGGGCTCCCGGACGGGGTCGGACTCGGCAGATCCGCACCGGTCTTCGCGTCCAGCAGCACCGGCTGCGCCTCGGTCTGCGCGTACAGGACGCCGTGGTAAGCCGCGGTCAGACCGGGAACGATGCGGTTGCCGGAGCCGTTCGAGAAGCTCCAGGCCTTCTTGCCGGTCGTGTCGTCGAAGCCCATCATCGTGTCGGTCCCGTTGCTCCCCTGCTTCATCTTCCCGGTGCAGGCGACCGAGGTCGCCTCGTCGGCGAAGCAGGTCCATCCGGTCATGTCGGTGCTGCTCTTGAGCCCCGGGAGCGGTGTGACGGCGACAGCCCCGGTCGAGAGGTCGACCGCATAGATCGCGATCTGGTACCCGGCGTCGTAGCTGATGTACTTGTCGCCGTAGAAGTAGGCGTGCTTGGCGGTGCCCGCGATCGACTGGTAGTTGGTCTGCAGCGGCCCGACCTGCTTGGTGATCTTTCCGCTCGGGCCGTCGGCGAGAGCCAGCGCGGCGTCGTTCGTGTTGGTCGACTTCGGTGCCTTCGTGCCCGCGATCACGCCGCCGTGCACAGCAGCCGGGGCGATCCCCGGCACGAGCGTGCTCTTCTTGGTCGCCGGGTCGGCGTACACCGTCACGTACTGCGAGTTCCCGCCCGAGACCGGACCCGCGGTCCCGACGGCGACCTGGCCGGATTCCACGTCGTAGGCCACGGACCCGATCGGCGCGTCTTCGAACGCGGTCTTCGTCGACGTCTCGGCGATCTTGTCGCCGGTCGCGACGTCGATCCACTGGATCACCACGAGACCCTGCGGTTTCTGGGTGCCGTTGCCCTTGTCGGTCTGCGAGTAGACGACGACCGCGACGTCCTTGCCGTCGACCTTCACCGCCTTCGCCCGGAGCGCGGTGTTGACCTTCGTGGTCGCCGCCTGGGCCGCGGGAACCGACCAGGACTTGCTCGGGTCGGTGACGTCATGACCCGCGAGGCTCTTGATCGTGCCGGCCACGGCGACCTTGCCGATGATCGCCATCTCGGTGTCGGCCAGGGAGACCACGGTCTGGTCCTTGATCACCGGGTATGCCGCGCCGATCGCGAAGCCCTTCGGCGGGTCGAAGGTCGGCACAGCCGGTGCGCTCGGGGTCGGCGAACTGGTGGAGCTGCCACCGTTGTCGCCCGAGCCGGAGTCGGACTTCTTGTCGTTGCCACCGCAGCCGGCTACCAGCAGCAGGGCTGCGGTCACAGCTGTGGTCGCCACCATCGGACGCAACATCGTCGGCTTCTCTCCCAGGTCGCTCAGAATGATCGCCTGAACGCTAGCAGTGCCGACGGGTCGGCCCGGAAGTTATCCACAGGCGTTGCATGAACCTGCAATGTTCCCGGGCCGTCACCCGCTGCCGCGTGTCCTGACCAGTCCCAGCCGCCCCAGTACGATCGCCACCCCGGTGACCGGTACAGCCGTCACCGGACGATCGAGAGGCCGGTCCCGCGGCGCCGGGGCTGCGGCTCCGTCATCGCCCGCGCTGCCGGCTCCGTCAGCCGCCGGGACGCCGGCTCCAGCTTGTCGGCCAGCCGGCGCAGCGCACCCGCCAGCCCCTCCCGAGGGGTGCTACGGATCTTGCCCTCGTTCCGGTGTGCCCTCGCCTCGGCCACCCGCAACTGCTCGGCGACGCGGTACCGGGCAACTTCCTGCTGTTCGGTGATCATGATGGTGCTCCCCTCAAGTAGTCCCCGTGCTGTTTTTGGCAGTGCTGAACCAGGTCCCGCCCCCAGTAGCGGGACCTACATCAAGACAACGAACCCGGCCGTGCCAGTCCGACAGGTGCCGGGCGTTCGGTCAGACCTTGACGACGGTGATGTCGCCGGAGACCGTACGGGCGCGCAGCATCAGCGCACGCTCACCCTCGGCCGGCTTGTCGCCGGGCTGCAGGTCGCACCGGATCCGTCCGGTGACGGTCTTCAGGTCCAGGTACGTCGGGAGTCCGTCCGGAACCCCGATCTGTACGTCGCCCCGGGCCGTCTCGGCCTGGACGCTCGGCCCGTCGGCGAGCTCGACCTTGACGTCGCCGGAGCCGGAGGTGGCGACCGAGTGGTCGCGGATCCGCTCGATGGTGATGTCACCCGAGCCGACCTTGACGGAGGTGGGACCGGCGGCGTCGCCGATCGTGACATCACCGGAGCCGGTGCTCAGCCCGAGCGCGTCCTCGGCCTCCTCGATGTCGATCGAGCCGGAGCCCGTACTGGCCCGCACCGCGCTCGCGGCGCTCTCGACCTTCACGTCGCCGCTGCCGGTGTTGATGCCGAGCTCGTTCTCGACCCGGGTCAGCTTGACGTCGCCGGAGCCGGTCGCGAGTCGCGCCGAACCCAGCGGCACCTCGGAGACGATGTCGCCCGAGCCGGTCTTCACCCGGGCGTCGAGCACACCGGCCGTCGCGATCCGGACCGTGATCTCCGGTCCGTGCCGGACGTTCCGCGGGCTCTCGATGATCAGTTCACCGTCGTCGACCTCGAAGATCACTCCGTCGTAGTCACCGTCGACCTCCATCGACACCGTGGTGCCGTCGCCGTCCGGGTTGGGCCCGATCTCGACCAGACCGGAGCCGATGTCGATCCGGATCCGGTCGATCCGCTCGTTCTCGTCGTCGACGAACTGCGTCGCGCTGTGGTCGTTCATTCCGCCCATCCCGTCACTCGCTGGCCCGGGCCGTGGCCACCACGGCGCCGTTCCTTGTCGTCCCGCCGGCGGTCCTTGTCCTCCCGGCGGCGCTCGCGCTCGTCCCGGCGGCGGTCGCGGCCGCGGTCCGGGCCGAACACACCTTCCTCACCGAACGGTCCGTTCGGGCCGAACACGCCGTTCGGTCCGAAGACGCCGTCGGGGCCGAGCGGTCCGTTCGGACCCAGCGGGCCCTCCGGACCGAACACCGGGCCACGCGGCGGGCGCGGCGGCCGGGGCGGGCGCGGTCCACCGCGGCGGCCGACGCTGAGCTCGGTCATCACGGTGCGCATCAGCCAGGCGTTCGAGGAGATGCCCTCGGCGTCGGCGGCTTCGTCCACCTTGTTCTTGATCGACATCGGCAGCCGCAGCGTGATCCGCGCGGTCGGCTCGTCGGCGTCCGGCACGTACTGCTCCGCGTCGGCGTCCGCCTCGTCCTCGACGTCGTCCTCGATCTCGTCCGGACCGGTCAGCTGGCTGGGCGCCGGCGTGACCACGAACTCCGGGCGGCCGCCGGCCATCCGGAGCTCGACCGACCCCGGGGACAGCTCACGGCTGATCTCCCCGGCGGCGTCGGACAGGGCTGAGATGAGGGCCAGGCGGCCCGCGTCATCCAGCGTGGCCCCGAGGCGCTGTGCCACGGAGCGGGTCTGCTCGTCGGCCAGGGCGGTGGCGTTCTCGACGCTCCGCCGGACCGACTCGAGGTAGTGGTCAAGTTCCATGACGCAATCATGACGTCATCGTGACGTCACTGTCAACCCTCTCTGATGTCAGCGTGCCGCCAGAGGCAGAATAGGGCGCAGTCGACCAAGGAGGATCAGTGTCCAGAGGAGTACTCATCACCGGCGCGTCCCGAGGTGTCGGGGCAGCTGCCGCGCAGGCGTTCGCACGAGCCGGCGACCGGGTCGTGCTGCATTGCCGCGGCGCCGTCGACCGGGCCGAGGAGGTCCGCGCCGCGCTACCCGGCGAGGGGCACGTGGTGGTCGCGGCGGACCTCGGCGATCCGGCCGCGATCCCTGCTCTGGTTGAGGAATCGGCCGCCGCGCTCGGGCGGATCGACGTACTGGTGAACAACGCCGCGATGTTCGTGGACGAGCCTGTCGCGGGGTCGCGCCGGGTCGGTCACCCACTGGCCGAGACGTCGTACGACGAATGGGTCGCGACCTGGCGCCGTACGTTGGCCGTCAACCTGGAGGGGGCCGCGCACGTGACCTGGTGCGTGGCGCGGCAGATGCTCGACACGGACCCCGCGGACGGCGTACGGCGGGGCGCGGTCGTCAACGTCGGGTCCCGCGGCGCGTACCGCGGGGAGCCCGACGTACCGGCGTACGGCGCCTCGAAGGCGGGACTGCACGCGCTCGGGCAGTCGCTGGCGGCGTCGTTGGCGCCACATGACATCACGGTGACGTCAATCGCGCCCGGATTCATCGCCACCGACATGACGGAGTCGTTCCTGGCCGGTCCCGGTGGCGACGCGATCCGGGCACAGAGCCCGTTCAACCGGGTCGCCACCGCCGACGAGGTCGGGAACGCGATCTACTGGCTCGCCTCAGCCGATGCGAACTGGGCGAGCGGAGCGGTCCTCGACTTCAACGGGGCGTCGTACCTTCGTTAGGACGACCGCCGCCACCGTCCAGACCGCGGCGAGCACCCCCATCGCGAACACGCTGCCCTTCTCCTCGTCGAACAGCAGGATCAGCGCGAGGTTGACGGCGGCGTGCGCCGCGGTCGCGACGACCAGGTTCGTACGACGTGCGCCCTGGAGTACGACACCCATCACCACGGACAACGCGGTCGCCATCACCACGAACAAGCCCATGTACACGAGACCGTTGGCGAACCCACCGATGTGCCAGAAGCCCCACAGCACGCCGACGATCAGCGAGGACCGCAGGACCGAGAAGCGCGTCTGCAGATAAGGCTGCAGGTACGCGCGCCAGCCGAGCTCCTCGCCCGCCGCGCCGATGACCATCGTGATCACCAACGTCCAGAACGGGAACGGCAGGCTGTCCGCCCGCCACGACCGTCCCGCGACGACATGCACCAGTACCGACACGAGCATCACCGCCACGACGACGCCCACCACCAACGCGCTCCGCCCGGCGGCGACGTTCACCGGGGTGAACCGTGCGGCGACGCGCGTCGTACGGCGGAACAGCAGGAACATGACGCCGACGCCGAGGGCCGGCGCGAACTGGACCAGCTGGATCAGGTCCGGACTCGGACCGGTCGCCGACTGCACCGCGTTGAGGATCCCGCTGAAGATCATCGTGGTCAGGTAGAAGACCACCACCCGCAAGAACACTGCTACTCCTGGATGAGATAGGGCGCGATCATCAGGTCGAGCTGCGCGCTGAGGAACTCGGTCAGCGAGCCCCAGCCGTTCACCGCCCAGACCTGGAGCGCGCCGTTGAAACAGACAAGGGTGTGCCGCGCCAGCGCCGGTACGTCGGTGTCCGCGCGCAACTCGCCCGCCTCCACCGCCGCCCGGTAGAACCTGTCGCAGCTGTCGACGATCGCGGCGGAGTGCGCCAGCGCGTGCTGGCGGAACTCCGGGTCCGCGACGTCGAGCTGAACGAATCCGAGACCGTTGCCGAGCTGCTCGCGGTGCTCGATGTGCGCGACCGCGGACAGCGCGAAGTCCCGGAGGGTGGCCAGCGGTGAGGTGTTGCGGCCGGCCACCAGCTCGGCCAGCCGCTGGACCATCACCGGCGAGCGAGCGGCCGACGCGAGCAGCAGGCCGCGCTTGGAGCCGAACCGCTGCATGAGCGTCGGCGGAGCCAGACCGACGCGGGATCCGACTGCCGCGAGGGTCAGTTTCAGCGGCCCGAGCTCGGCCAGCACTTCGCGGGTCGCGTCGAGGATCACGTCGTCGCTGACCAGCCGTGGCCGGGCCATCCGGTCGCCTCCGAGTTTGTGAATCGCCATTCGCTAATACACGAGATCGTAACAGATCCTTGTTCGATCAGTTAGTCAGTGACAACGGGTAAGCATCCGGACACCTGGAGAGGGGTCCGGACCGCGCGCCCGCCGTCCGGTGCACCCGTCCGTCGCCGGACACGTCGTACAACGGGAGCCTCTTCATGCGTTTCGCCCGCATCACCCTGGGTCTGCTGCTGGCGCTGTCAGGCCTGGCGGCCACCGTCGCCGGAGCGGTCGCAGCCTTCTGGCTGGTCGGCCCGGACAACACGATCACCACCCCCAGCCACCGGCTCGCCAGCACGGGTCTCGCCGTCGTCAGCGCGCCGTCGCTGCTCGACCGGCACGGCCCGACGCTGCATGTCAGCGCCACCGGCGACAAGCCGCTGTTCATCGGCGTCGGTCAGGACCTGGACGTCCGGGACTACCTGTCCGGGGTCTCGCACACGCAGTTGGTCCGATTCGACCCGCCGGCTACGTACGGCACGCAGGAGGTGCGTGGCCGCACCAACAAGTTGACGCCGCCCGGCGCGCTGGACTGGTGGGTCGCGCAGTCTGCCACCGGTGCGCAGTCGGTGAGCTGGCAGGTTCAGGACGGCCGGTACGACGTCGTCGTGATGAACGCGGACGGGTCGCCCGCGGTCGGCGCGCAGGTCACGTTCGGCATCCAGGTCCACCGGCTCTTCGGCATCTGCCTGCTGGTGCTGGGGGCCGGCGTGCTGGTCTTCGCCTTCGGCCTACGCCTGCTCCGTCGCCGTCGTCCGGTGGCCGCAGTCCGTCAGGTGGCCGACACCACTGAGATTCCGGTCATCAAGAACGCCCGCATCCCGGTCCTGGTCTCAGCTCCGGCGGCGCCGGCCGACAACAGTCCGGCGTACCGCGTCTCCCCCTTCCACCCGGACCGCGTGAGCCCCTTCGCCCCGCTCGAGGAGCAGGAGGAGCAAGACGAGGACGCGCCGGTCGAGTCGGTTCCGGTAGAGGTGGCAGCCTCCGTTGCCGAGGTTCCGGCGGAGGATGTGGCTGCTGCGGCGGTGGCGGTGCGGCCGGCGTTGGTGCGGACTGGGGCGGCGCGGACTGTGCCGGTTGCTGTTCCGGCGGCGCCGATGTTCATGTCCGCTGCCGCGGTGGCGCGCGCCAAGGCGCCCGTCCTGATCGGCGCCGGCACCTCACACCGGCACAACGGGATCGACCGGCCCACGTACGGACAGGCCGCGGCGCCGACGTACGACGAACCGCCGTTCGAGCAGCCCGCGGTGCCGACGTACGACGAGTCGCCGTTCGAGGAGGGGGCAGCCGGGGTGCCGGCGTCGGTGGAGGTTGCGTCCGCCGAGCAGGCGGCAGCCGGTGCGGAGGCGGCTGACGAGGCTACCGTGCCGTTGAACGAGTCGCCGGAGTTTGTGAAGAGTGACGAGGCAGTACGCCGGACCGCCGCACTGCTGGCGTCCGGTGCGATGTTGCTGACGGCAACGAGCTGTGGGCTGATGCCACCGAAGAACAGCATGACCGTGCCGGACAGCCGGCCCGCGGTCACGCTGGCGGATGCGCAGGCGGTCGTCCAGCGGTACAACCAGCTGAACAACCAGGCGAACCGCACCCGGGACGGGAAGCTGTCCTCGACCATCGAGGGCAACCCGACGCTCGCGCAGACCCTCGCCGGCTTCGAGATCGGGCGGAAGCTCGACGCGGCCGGCAAGGAGGTGTCGAAGCCGTTCACCTACACCGATCCGGAGATCGGCGCGCCGCAGTTCACGTCGTACCCGATGCGTTTCGTGGTCAGCTCCGGCATCTCGAACGCTCCCGGCAGCCGGCAGCTCGGCGTCTGGCAGCGGGAGAACGCGGGCAGCCCGTGGCTCCTCACCCACTCGGTCTACCCGACGAAGACGGCCGGCGTGCCGTCCCTCGACGGCCTCCGCACCGCGGACACCACGGACCTGAACAACCTCCGCGCCCAGCCGGCCGCGGTCGCCCGGGACCTCGCGGCGTACCTGACCGCCGGCCCGAAGGCTCCGCAGGCAGGTCTGTTCGAGAACTCGGCCAGCCTGATCAACCTGCTCGACCTGCGCTCGAAGGCGAAGACCGCCGACACCGCCGAGCCGTACATCGCGAGCGTCACCGACGCGTTCCTCCCGTCCGGCACCCCGCTCGCCTTCATCACGTCGAACGGCGACGCGCTGGTCTTCCTGTCGCTCACCGAGCAGTACCTGCAGCGCGTCGAGCCGGGCTCGAACGCGTACTGGACCAGCGGCGAGGCGACGGCGTTCAGCAGCATGGTCAAGTACACGCAGAGCCTGCACCAGGACTACCTTCACCAGGTCGCGCTGGTGATCCCATCGAAGGCATCGGGCACTGCCGTCCAGGTCCTGTCGATCGACCCTCAGCTGGTCGGCGCAGGCGGCGTCTGAAAAACTGGCCGGCAAGCGATTGCCGAAAGATAGTTTCTACTGATTGACTCCCGGGGTCAGGTTTTCCCATCCGCCCGGGAGTACCAGTGGAGCTGTCCCGTCGTCGCCTGCTGTCCTTCGTGCCTGCTACCGCGTTGCTGACCGCCGTACGACCCGCGTCCGCGGCGCACGCCGCCGAGCCGAATCTGCTGTTGCGGAACATGATCGCGATCTACGCCGGTACAGCGGAGTCCAACGCGCGCCCCGAGGTCGCTGCGAAGGTTGCCGCGATCGACAGCACGGCCCGCACCTGGCTGTCGGCGCTCGACCGGGCCGGTACCGGCGAACTGTTCGCCGGCTTCCCGCTCGGTACGAGCGACCCGAACCTGAGCTCGTCGTACCAGCACCTGTACGAGATCGCGCTCGCGTACCGCCGCCCCGGTCCCGCGTCCGACCTGCAAACCTCAGCCGTCCGCGACCGGATCGCGGCCGGGCTGGTGTGGTTGCACGACAACTTCTACGGCGACCAGTCGAAGGGGTATTACGGCAACTGGTTCACCTGGGAGATCGGCATCTCCACGTTCGTATCGAAGACGCTCGTGCTGATCGACGCACCGGCCGATCTGATCACCACGTACGTCGCCTCGATGGACGCGTACCTGCGGAACGGGAAGAACGGCGACGTCGACCTCGACTCGCGGTTCCACACCGGCGCGAACCTCGTCGACATCACCGCGAACCGGGTACTACAGGGCGCGCTGCTGAACGACGACGCGCGGATCCGGAAGGCACTGCAGGACCAGTTCACGGTGTTCGCGACGGTCGACCCGTACAACCTGCAGCACGGCGTCACGGACGGGTACTACGCGGACGGTTCGTTCATCCAGCACGCGTCGGTCGCGTACACGGGCTCGTACGGGAAGGGCCTGCTGAGTCGCGTCGTACAGACGATCAAGGCGCTCGCGGGAACGGAGTACGCGCAGAGCGACGACCTGGTCGGGGTGGTGCAGGGCTGGGTCGAGCACGGGTTCGCGCCGCTGATCTTCGAGGGCTGGATGATGGAGATCGTCAAGGGCCGCGCGGTGTCGCGGACCGGGACCGGGTACGACGACGTGGCGGTGATCGTCGAGGCGATCGTGGATCTCGCCGACTACGCCGCCGGCGCGGATGCCCTGCGGCTGAAGGCGTTCGCGAAGTTCACGGCGCGGCCGACGATCAACGTGAACGGCTTCGTGTCGCCGGTCAGCATCGGCCGGTTCGCGGATCTGAAGGCGGATGCGTCGATCGTGCCGGCCGACCTCAACCCGGCGGAGCTGAGTACGGCGTTCAACGCGATGGACCGAACGGTGCACCGGCGGCCCGGGTATGCGTTCGCACTGGCGCGGAGCTCGACGCGGATCAGCAAGTACGAGTACATGAGCGGCGAGAACCTGCTGCCGTGGTTCCAGGGCGACGGCGCGCACTACCTGTACCTGTCCGGGCAGGACCAGACGCAGGCGTACGGCATCGACTACTTCACGACGGTGTCGCCGTACGCGTTGGCCGGGGTGACCGCGCCGGTCGAGACGCGGAAATCGGTGCCGGAGCTGTACGGGACGGCGTACTACGACAACGCCGCGCTCGGGTTCACCGCGTCGTCGGAGTCGCAGAACACGTACGTCTACTTCCCGGTCGGAATGAATACGTATTCAGGCGGCGCCACCCTGGATGCTTACAGCGCGGTCGGCTGGATCCAGTCCGACGACTTCGCGTACGCGTCCCGCGCGGACCTCCCGCCCGACTTCGTCACCTACCAGAACGCCACCGCCACCAAATCCTGGTTCCTGCTGGACGACGAGATCGTCGTACTGGCAGCCAACATCGGCGACGACACCCGCCCGGTAACCACGACCCTGGACACCCGAATCGCCGCCGCCGGCGCTCCGGTACAGGTCCTCAACGACGACCCGCGATGGCTCCACTACACCGACGGAACCGTTGCCATGGGCTACTACTTCCTCCAGCCGGCATCTGTTACCGCCCAGGTCCAGGCTGTCACCCGGAGCCGCCGAGTAGTACGTACGTCCAACCCGGACACTGCAGTCACCAAACAGGTCTTCGCGATCACCCACACCCAACCACCCGGCAAGAAGCACACCCTCGCCTACACATTGGTGCCCAACGCAACAGAATCTGCCCTACGCGCCTACCAGCACAACAAGCTGGCCGTGCTCTCGAACACCCCGAGAATGCAGGCGATCCAGCACTCAGGACTCCGCCTGACCGCCGCCAACACGTTCGGCCCCGGTCTGCACCACCTTCCTGGGCTGACCGTCGACGGTCCGGCCTCGCTGCTCATTCGTCGTCTGGACGCGAGCATCCAGGTCGCCGCCTCCGACCCGACAACGCAGCGCGCCAGCATCACGATCAACCTGCCGGCGCAGTACCTGAAACCTGCGACCACAACGCCAGGCGTACAGGTGACCCGTACGGTGACCGGCACCCGCCTGACCTTCGACACCCGTCAGACGTACGGAAGCAGCCGAGCGATCAAGCTTCTTCCAGCTTGGTGATCAGCGCCTGCATCGTCCGCAGCGTCGTGCGGAGGTCGTCGAGACCGACGGTCTCCGCCAGCTCCGACGTCCACGGATGCTGCGCGACCGCGATCTGCCGAATCGCGTAATGCCCGGCCTCCGTACACGCCAGCAACTTCGCCCGCCGATGCGCCGGGTTGGGCCGATACTCCGCCAACCCGTGTTCGACCAGCAGGTCCGCGATCCGCTGCACCCCCTGCCGGCTCACGCCCATGATCCGGCCGACATCGGCGACCGAGTGCGGTTCACGCAGTACGCCGCCGAGCACCTGCCACCAGGCCGCGGTCAGCCCGCCGTTCGCGGCCAGGCCCTGCGCGGCCTCCATCAGCCGCGCGTTCAGCCGGAAGGTGGCGAGTACGACCTCGGTCAACGCCGCACCACCTTCCGACTGCGGGCCGGGCTCCGGCCACTCGCCCCTCGGCGGGACAACCGCCTCGTCCTTGCGGGTCATCCCAACAGCGTCGCGTAGGCAGCCGGGTCGGCGCGGTGGAACACGCCCTCGTACGCATCCAGCTTCCGCTCGTCCGCGAGCTCGAGCCGCTCCAGCACCGCCCGCGCGAGCTGCACCGGCGAGTCCGGCCCGGCCGTGACCAGGTCACCACCGATGACCGCGCGCGCATCGACGTACCGATCCGAGCCCTGGTACCCGGTCGCCTGCAGGTACTCCTTCGCCGCACTCGTATGCGCACGCTCGTCCAGCAAGCCGGCCCGCGCGAGTCCTGCCGTCGCCCCACAGATCGCAGCCACCGGCACGCCCTCCTCGAGGAACCGCCCCGCCAGCTTCGCGAACGCGTCCCCGCCGCCCGCGTCCCACTGCCCCGACCCCGCCAGCACCAACAGATCCCCAGCGGCCGGCACGACATCCCCGATCACCACATCGGGAACGATCCGCATCCCACCCATCGTCACCACCGGATCGGCCGACTCCCCCACCGTCACCACAGTCCACGGCACCCCGGTGAACCGCCCGGTCCGCAACTCCACCAGCAGATGCCCGATCTCCCAGTCCGCCAACGTCTCGTACACCGCTACGTATGCTGTCCTCATAGACAACATACTGTCATTACGACAGCGTGTTGTCAAGATCTGATCATGCGGTGCCATACTCGGAATCGGGGGCACCATGACGACAACCGCGCTCGGCGGGCCGGTCGAGCGGATCCGCCGGTACGTCGGCGACCGCGTGATTCGGCCGAGGATCGCAGAGGCGCCGTACGACACCAGCATCCGGCTCGGCGCAGCCGCCCTGGTTTCGGCGGGCCTGGCGATCGTCGCGGGCATCTACAGCCTCGGCCCGACCGAACCGCAGGTGTGGTTCTACAGCCGGCCGCTCGCCGACGCCACCGTCGTACTCATGCTCGCGGCACTGGCCCTCGCCGCCTGGTCCGTCGCGACCGCGGCCTCGGTGGCGCCGAACGCCCGCCCGCTGCTGGCGGTGATCGCGCTGCTCAGCTGCGGTGTGAGCTTCAGCGTCGTCGACGGCGCGACCGGCCTGGCGCGGAGCATCGCCCTGGCCGGCAAGGCGCTCCCGTCCGTCCGGGTCGAGTGGAGTGCCGTACCGTCGTGGACGCTCGGCCTCATGGTGGCGTCCAGTTTGATCCCGGCGGGGTGGCTCGTGCTTCCGGGCAGACTGCTCGGCAAGTCACCGGTGATGACCGGACTCGTGATCAGCGTGCCGCTGTGGATCACCATCGTCGCCTGGGGAGTGTCCAGCCACGTCACGAACGTCATCCCGCTCTATCTCGCAAGTGGCCTGCCGACTGATGTCATCGGCGCCCTACGCGCACCTCGATCCGCGTCGGCGCTGCGGCTCTTCAGCGGCGTCGCGGCCGCGGGAATCGCCGGCTGGCTAGTCATCCTGATCCTTCTGTCCGGATCGGAGTTCGCGCGGGCACAGGTAGCTTTGGCGGGCCGTTTCGCCAAGCTGCGGGTAGTGCGGCGGCGGATCACGATCCTCGCGGCCGCCGTACTCGTACTGATCGTGCTGGTGCTCGGATACCTCGGCGTCTTCGGGTCCACCGCAGCAGGTATCTGGCGATTCGGCTCCGGCGCGCAATGGTCGTACTGCGTCCTCGCCGCGGTTGCCGGCGCGCTGGCGCTGGGCTGGGAAGCTCGCAACCCGGTCGTGCCCGGGAGGTTACGGAGTACGGTCGCTGTCGCGATCGTCGCGCTCGGCCTGCCCTCGGTGTTACTCGTCGGCGGATCACTGTTGCAGTTGGTCGTCGGTCCGATTGTCCACGGGAACTGGGCGCAGACGGCGCTCGACTGGGGTCTGTGGCTCCAGCGGTACGACAGCCTGGTCGCAGTCGTCCTGGTCGCTGTCGCGACCGCCGGAAGCTTGCGGTCAGACCGCCGGCTCAGCACCGGAACCATGTTTGGAATCGCCTTTGTCCTCTGGGGATTTCCGAGTGCCGTACAGGTTGCTGTCAGCAACCATCGGCTCACCAGCGACCATGTACTCGCTTCTCCGCAGCGCCTCGTGGTCTGCGTGTGCCTCGTCGTACTGGTCGTCGCGGTCGGCGTCCGCGACATCGGCGCGAGCTCGCCGCTGTTGGCACAGACGCTGATCGGAGCGACGATCTCGGCCTTCGGCATCGACGCGGTACTGTCCGGATCACCGGCCACAGCGGCCGCCGTACTGCTGGTGATCCTGCCGGTGGCGTGGCGGTTCCTCGTCGACACTCGTGAGGAGCGGGAGAACCCGGCCTGGAAGTCGGTGCTCGCGATGGCGACCTGGGCCACGCTGATCAGCCTCGCGGCCTTCACGATCGGCGCCGGCGCCGGGATCGGCCTCTTCGACAACGGTTCCAGGCTCGAATGGAACCTGCTCATCGTTCCGTTGACGTTCGCGTTGCTGTGCCAGACCGAGCCGGTCGCGCGACCGGTCGGGCCGGGGTGGCGAGGCGGGTCCCCGGCGATCGTCATGCCTGGTGGCGGTCCGCTCAGATTCGCCACGGGTGTGGTCGCGGCCGCGCTCATCGCGACCTCCGCCGTCCTCAGCCTGACGAAGGTCCCGCCGGCACTTGCCCGTCCGCCAGGTCATCAAGTGACGATGACCGTGCCATCCGGCTGGACCCCGGGCCAATGCGACCGCGACGACGCCGAGATCGCGAGCATCAACTCGTCCAACCACCAGACCGCCCTCATCGTCGCGAACGCCCCGGAAGAGTCGCTGCGTGCCGCGAGTACGGACAAGGCCTGCTACGAGGCTGTCCTCCTCCAGGGATCCCTCGACCACCGCTGGTGCGAACCAACCCCGTCACCCCCGCTCACGGACCTCCCCGGCTTCACCTGGTACACCTGCGCGTCCCAGGCCACCACCATCACCTACGCCATCAACCAAACCGCCGGGGACATCCAGGCCGTTCTCCTCATCACCCTCCCCAACGCCTCCCCACCCGACGCCACCACCGCCCAGACCACCCTCACCACCCTGACCTTCAACTAACAAACCAGGTGCTTGCCGGCGGCGCCGTTCTACGAGGCGGTTGGGTATCGCGGGGAGGCTTGTCCGCAGCCGGAGTTTCCGACGTTCGAGATCGAGTTCCCAGCAGGATGATGCCGGCTATGGCGGTGGCGCCGGCGGCGAGGGATAGGGCTTGGTGTACGTCGAGGGTTGCGAGGAGGTTCGTCGACGCTAGTAGGGGGACGGTTTGGACTAGGGACAGGAGGGATTGGAGGCGGGTCAGGTGGGACTTCGGCGTGCTGCGGACGAAGACCGGTGCCAGGTGGGATGTGAAGAGGCCGATGCCGACGCCCTGGGTCAGGGTCGCCGCCACTGCGAGCGGGACGGACGGGGCGAGGGGCAGGCTCGCGATGCCGAGGGCGGCTAGCAGGCAGCCGATGCCGCTCGCGAGGGCGGGGCGGTTGAAGGAGCCGAGGCGGGCCACCAGGACTGTTACCAGCAGGCTGCCGCAGACGTTGCCTGCGACAACTATGCCCGCTTGACCTGCGGACCAACCTTGGGAACGGGCGAGGAGCGGTACGCACAACGACGTCACCGGTAGGACGAACGCGGCGACGAGGGCGACCACGCCGAGGATCCTTCGCAGTACCGGATCCGCTGCCGCCACTCGTAGGCCGTCGACCGCCGCGCGTACGACGGACGGGCGATCGGCCGGCGGCGGTACGTCGTACGGAGGTCTGAGCAGCAGTAGCACGGCGAACTCCACCGCGAACGTCAGTCCGTTGAGGATGAGCGCTCCGACGAGGCCGACCGTCGCGACGAGTACGCCGCTGAGCGGCCCGCCGGCGAGCGTGATCACCTGGGTGGCCGAGGTTCGCAACGCCATTGCCCTGGGCAACTGATCGTCGGATACGAAGAGCCGAGGCAGTACGCCGGCCGCGGGTAGCGCGAACGCGTCCACCGTTCCGACAGCGACCGACGTGGTCAGCAGGATGCCGGCGGATACGCCGTGGAGGCCGATGACCGCCGGGAGCAGGAAGCAGCACGTGCCGACGATCGCGGTGCAGAGGAGGAGCAGGCGGCGCGGGCCGAGGCGGTCGCCGAGTACGCCGCCGAGCAGGAGAAGTACGGCGCGAGGCAGGGTGAACCCGGTCAGTACGAGCGCTGCGACCCGCGGGCCGATGCCCGTCGCGGCCCATCCGAGCGCGAAGAACAGCGCGTTGTCGCCCAGTACCGAGAGGGTGGATCCTGCCAGCCAGCCGTAGTACGACCGGTTCACCCGTCCAGCCGGACAGGCATTACGAGGGTCGTGAACGTGCCCTGGTCCGCCGAGCGTACGACGACCGGTCGGGAAGGTTCGCAGATCTCCAGCAGTACGTCCGGTCCGACGCTGACCTCCAGTGCTGCCGCGAGCAGGCTCGCGGTGAACCCGATCCGTACGGAGCCGGTGCCGATCACGTCGAGCCGCACCTCGTCGCCGATCCGCAGTACCTCGGGATCGATGTCGAAGGCAACAACTTCGCGTCCTTCGAGCGTCTGCAGCAGCTGCAGCCGATCCACCACGACCCGGCACACCGGCGGTGTCAGGCCCGCGAGGATCTGCTCGTACGCCGGATACTCCGCGGCAACCGTCGGCAGCTCGCGCGCCTCGTCGCCCCGGACGAGCCGCAGCCCGCCGTTCACCTCGATCCGCACCCCGTCCCCCGCGGCAACCCACCGGCCGACCGCAGCCAGTTCCGCCGCCGGCACCAGCACCCGCCCGCTGGATCCCCCGAACTCCACCGGCCGAACACTCCGCACCGCCAACCGATACCGATCGGTCGCCACGAACACCACCTCGTCCGGCGACAACTCGATCAACACACAACTCAACACCCGGCCCAAGTCCTCGCCCGCAGCCGGCACCCCCACCCCGGATTCCCCGGCGGGGGCGGAGGAGCCACCGGGGGCCGGATCCGTCGCCGCGGTTGCGGCGGGCGGGGCCGCGGATGGGGTTACCTGGCGGATGGCGCTGGCTAGTTCGGGGCCGCCTAGTACGGCGGTGGTTTGGGTGGCGAGGAGTTGGGCGAGGAGGCGGGTGGCGGCTTCCTGGGTGGCGGTGGATTTGGCGTGCAGGGTGCGGAGGTGAGCCTGGATCAGGTCGGCGACCTCGGCGGGCGGGGCGTCCAGGGCCTGGCGTACGTCCGGGAGCGGGAGGTCGATTTCGCGGAGGTCCCGGAGTAGGCGGGCTCGCTCGGTCTGGGACGGGTCGTAGTAGCGGTAGCCGTTGGTGGTGTCGACCTCGGCGGGAGGGAGCAGGCCGCAGTCGTCGTAGAACCGCAACGCGCTCGGCGCCAACCCCACCAGCCGGGCGAACTCACTGATCGTCATGCACCCGACCCTCATCCCTGCACCAACTCGAAGGTCAACCCGCCTTTGCGGAAACAATCCGGCGCCAGGTGCGGAAAGAGTTCCGAAGACCTCAACTGCGGATCCGGCCCCACAGGCTGAGGGTCTTCCCGAAGCGTTCCCCGCGGATCCAGTCCAGGATCCCGCGCGCGACCCGTTCCGGCGAAAGGTCGCCCCGGACCGAGCGCGGGACGCGGGTACGGAGTTCGGCGGCGTCCGCGAGGGCGTCGGCGATCTGGTCCTCGGCCCAGCCCCGGAGCGCGAGGCGTTTGCGCCGTACCGCGTCCGGACAGTCCAGGTGCAGCCAGCGTCCTTCGGGGAGTTCGGCCGGGAGCAGCGGTGACAGCAGCAGCACCGGGATGCCGGAGCGCCGGATCAGCTCGGTGATCCGCAGCCACAGCGCGTTGTACGCCGGCCAGATCGGCGCCGCCGTCGGACTCGCGATGGAGATCCCGAGCAGCCGCCCGTTGTCGTCGAGCAGCTCGTCCATGTCCATCACAACCAGGTTGCCCGGGCTGAGCCGGACCAGCTCCGGCACAACCGTCGACTTCCCCGAACCGGGCGCACCGGTCACCACGAACAACCTCGTCACAGCTCTAGTGTGCGGTCATTCCACGAAAAGCCCGAGGGGAGGTCGGGCCTCGCCTGAAATCGTCGGTAGTCCGCTCGGGCCGGGGGTCACCGATCCGAGCACGCTCGAGTGCCCGGCGCCGGTGCAGCTCGGTACCGTCCCGCCCAGCCCGTGCACGGTCAGGAATCCGAGTACGGCGAACGCGTACGCCTCCTTCGCCGCCGACGGCAGGCCCAGCTCGTCGGTGGTCCGGACCGGTATCGCCAGCTCGTCCGCGAGCAGCTGCATCAACGCCGGGTTCCGGATCCCGCCGCCCGAGGCGACCACCTCGGTCCCGCCGTAGCGCCGTACCGCGTCGGCCACGGTCCGCGCCGTCAGCGTGGTGACCGTCGCGACCAGGTCCGCGGCCGGGATCACCGGCAGCCCTTCGAGAGCCTGCGCGACGTACGCGAGGTTGAAGAGCTCCTTGCCCGACGACTTCGGCGCCGGGCGTTCGTAGTACGGCTCGGCCAGCAACCGGTCGAGCAGTTCGAGCTGGACCTGCCCGCGCGCGGCCAGCACCCCGTCCGCGTCGAACGGCCGCCCGGTCAACTCCTGCACCACCGCGTCGATCAACGCGTTCGCCGGCCCGGTGTCGAACGCGACCGGCTCGCCCCGCACCACGGTGATGTTCGCGATCCCGCCAAGGTTCAGTGCCACGGGTACGCCCGGACGCCCGCGCAGCCACAGTACGTCGATGATGCTGACCAGCGGCGCCCCCTGCCCGCCCGCAGCGACGTCCCGCGCCCGGAGGTCCGACACGACCGGTACGCCGGTGGCCTCCGCGATCCAGGCCGGCTGCCCGAGCTGCAACGTACCGCGGACGGCGCCGCCGTCGACCCAGTGGAACATCGTCTGGCCGTGCGACACGATCAGGTCCGCGTACCCGCCGCAGAGCTGCTCGACCGCCTGCCGCGCGACGCCCGCGAACGCCTGCCCGATCCCGGTGTCGAGCCTGCACACCTGCTCCATCGAGGTAGGTGCCGGCGGCAACGCGGCCGCGATCGCCGCCCGGAGCTCGTCCGGGTACGGCTGGCTGAGCATCCCCAGCGGCGTCAGTACGAGCTGGTCACCGTCCAGCCGCAGGTCCGCGGCAGCGGCGTCGATCGCGTCGTACGACGTCCCGGACATCAGTCCGATCACGCGCATGTCACTCCCGTCGATGGCCGGTCGCAGCGTCCATCATCGTGCATCACCGGCCGGTGTGCACGCCGAGGTGCGGGTGGGCGGGAAGACCGAGGTCGTGCCGCTGCGGTGAACCCTTGACACCCGGGTTTTCGCCGGTCGATGATCGGTGTCGCTATACCGGTTTATCTGCTCTGACCGCCTGCCTACACCGACAGGCGGTCGCAGGTACTTAACCGATATAGCGATACCGCCCACCTTTGACGAGGAGTCGATCAGCTCATGAAGCGAAGGACCCTGTTGTCAGCCCTGGCCGCCGGCACCGCCGCGGCTGCTACCGGTGCCGCGTTGCCGGCCGAGGCCGTGGACAAGCGCCGGCCGCGCGCGAAGACCGGGCCGGTCACCGTCGCGTACATCGAGGTCAACGACCACAGCATGCTCAGCGCCGGCAAGTACACGCTGGCGAGCAACGGCGCGCAGGTGATCGACGTCGCCGTGATCTTCGCGGCGAACATCAACTACGACGGCACCAACGCGTACCTGTACTTCAACGACCAGGTGACGAACGTACTGAACAACGTCGCCACCCAGGTCCGCCCGCTGCAGGCCAAGGGCATCAAGGTGCTGCTGTCGATCCTCGGCAACCACCAGGGCGCCGGCTTCGCGAACTTCCCGGACCAGGCGTCCGCCGACGCGTTCGCGCAGCAGCTCGCCGACGCGGTGAACCAGTACGGCCTGGACGGCATCGACTTCGACGACGAGTACGCGGAGTACGGCAACAACGGCACCGGCCAGCCGAACGACTTCTCGTTCGTGTACCTGGTCCAGGCGCTCCGCGCGAAGCTCCCGAACAAGCTGATCACGCTGTACGACATCGGCCCGGCGGCAGACCGCCTCACGTACAAGGGTCAGAGCATCGTCGAGACCTTCGACTACGGCTGGAACCCGTACTACGGAACCTGGTCGGTTCCCAGCGCGCCGAGCGAGAAGTCCCGGGTATCGCCGGCCGCGGTCTCGTACACCGCGACCAGTTCGTCGACCGCCGCGAGCCTCGCGCAGCGCACGGTCAGCGGCGGGTACGGCGTCTTCCTGACGTACAACCTGACCGAGTCGGACACGTCGTCGTACATGTCCGCCTTCACCCAAAAACTCTACGGCAGCAACACCGTCTACAAGGCGTAGGTCCAGCCGGGCTGCCAGTCGAACGGGGCTTCGATCAGCTCTTCCATCGGTCGGCCGCTGCCGAGCAGGTGCTCCAAGGCCCATCTGTTGGCGGAGTGGGCAACCACAAGGACAGTTGCGGCGTCGTACCACTGCTTCACATCAGCAAGGAACGAACGGGTCAGGTCGACCACGTCGGCGTACGACTGACCGCCCGGAAACGGGTTCCGGACGCGCTCGACCCTGGGGGCGAGCGCGTCCACCGGCGCACCGTTGAGCTCGCCGTAGTTGCACTCCCGCAGCCGCCAGTCCTGCAGATGCGGCACGACGAAGCCGGCCGCCTCCACGGTCTGGACCGCACGCAGCAGGTCCGAGCTGAACACCACATCGACCTCCCTGCGGCGCTCACCCAGCTCCTTCGCCAGATGCACACCTTCCGGCGCCAGCTCACCCGGCAACCACCCGCTCGCGATGCCGTTCAGGTTGTCGAGGGTGATCGAGTGCGTCTCGTATATCAGCCTGGTCACAGGTCACAGCTATACCCCTTTGCCCTCATTACCGACGGGTATATACTTAAGTTACTCGTGAGTAAGGGAGCTTCTGTGAGTCACTACAAGTCGAATCTTCGGGACATCGAGTTCAACCTGCTCGAGGTTCTGGGCCGGGGTGACGTGCTCGGACAGGGCCCGTACGCCGAGATGGACGTCGACACCGCCCGCGAGGTGCTCGCGGAGGTGGACCGGCTGGCCAAGCACGAGCTGGCCGAGTCGTTCGCCGAGGCGGACCGGAACCCGCCGGTCTTCGATCCCGAGGCGCACGAGGTCCGGATGCCCGAGGCGTTCAAGAAGAGCTACCACGCCTACATGGACGCCGAGTGGTTCAAGCTCGAGCTGCCGGCTGAGCTCGGAGGTCAGCCGACCCCACCGTCGCTGCGCTGGGCCGCCGCCGAGCTGGTGCTCGGCGCCAACCCGCCGGTCCACATGTACGCCGCCGGCCCGAACTTCGCGCACGTACTCTGGCGCAACGGCACCGAGCGGGACCAGAAGATCGCGCACCACATCATCGAGCGCGGCTGGGGCGCCACCATGGTGCTGACCGAGCCGGACGCCGGCTCCGACGTCGGCGCGGGCCGCACCAAGGCCACGCTGCAGGACGACGGCTCCTGGCACATCGAGGGCGTCAAGCGGTTCATCACCTCGGGCGAGCACGACATGACCGAGAACATCATCCACCTGGTGCTGGCCCGCCCGCAGGGCATCGAGGGCGTCGGCGGTCCGGGCACGAAGGGCCTGAGCCTGTTCGTGGTGCCGAAGTACGACTTCGACCTGGAGACCGGCGAGCTGACCGGCGAGCGCAACGGCGCCTTCGTCACGAACGTCGAGAAGAAGATGGGCATCAAGGTCTCCACGACCTGCGAGATCACCTTCGGCGACAGCAACCTCGGCGGACCGGCCAAGGGCTGGCTGCTCGGCGAGGTGCACGACGGCATCGCGCAGATGTTCCAGGTGATCGAGTACGCGCGGATGATGGTCGGCACCAAGGCGATCGCCACCCTCTCGACCGGCTACCTGAACGCGCTCGAGTACGCGAAGGAGCGGGTGCAGGGCGCGGACCTCACCCAGCCGGCCAAGGACGCGCCGCGGGTCACGATCACCCACCACCCCGACGTACGGCGTTCGCTGATGACGCAGAAGTCGTACGCGGAGGCGCTGCGGGCGCTCGTACTGTTCACGGCGACGTACCAGGACCGGGCCGAGCAGGCGCGGTACGCCGGTGAGCACGACGACCTCGCCGAGCGGGTCAACGACCTGCTGCTGCCGCTGGTGAAGGGGTACGGCTCGGAGAAGTCCTGGACGCTGCTCGGCACCGAGTCGCTGCAGACGTTCGGCGGATCCGGCTTCCTGCAGGACTACCCGATCGAGCAGTACGTACGGGACGCGAAGATCGACACGCTCTACGAGGGCACGACCGCGATCCAGGGGCAGGACCTGTTCTTCCGCAAGATCATCAAGGACCAGGGCAAGGCCCTCGGCCATCTGGCCGAGCAGGTGCAGGCGTTCGTCGCCTCCGAGGCGGGCAACGGCCGCCTCAAGGAGGAGCGTGGACTGCTCGCCAAGGGCCTCGAGGACACGCAGAAAATCCTGGGCATCATGGGGCAGGCCCTCATGGCCAGCAACCCCCAGGCGGAGAACGGCGACCCCCGCAACGTCTACAAGGTCGGCCTGAACACTTCGCGTCTGCTGTTCGTCCTCGGTGACGTCGTCTGCTCGTGGCTGATGCTGCGTCAGGCCGAGGTCGCGCTGGAGCGGCTCGGTGGCGAGCTTTCGGCCGCTGACCAGGACTTTTACACCGGCAAGGTGGCCGCGGCGCAGTGGTTCGTACGGTCCACGATGCCGTCGGTCCGGGCCGAGCGGGTGAAGGCCGAGCTCACCGATCTGGACGTGATGGACCTCCCCGAGACCGCGTTCTGAGCTCCTCCGGCTCGGCCACTTGCGCGGGTCGAGCCGGAGGCCGCCGGGGCCTGAATCCCCCGAATCTGCCCCGGGTTGCCCCACGATCTGCCCTGTTGCAGAGCGTGGAGATGTAGCAACGTTTCTGCCCTGAAACACCGTGACCCTGGCTTGGTCTCCCCTGTCCGAGCCAGGGTCGCGTCTACTCCGGGGAGGAACTACGTGAGGGGTGCGTGCGTCCGTCTGGATGTGTCTGCCCCCGGTCGTCGTACGCTGTCCGCGATGCGCGCCCGACTCCTCACCGCCCTGCTCGCGGCCCTCGCGTTCCTCCCCGCCCTTCCGGCGCGGGCGGACACGCCCGAGTTGCCCGACCGGATCGCCGCCGCCTGGCGGACCGACCACCTGTCGGTCGACCCGCGGCTGGCGCCCGGCATCCCGCAGTCCGAGCTCGACCGGATCCGGGCGGCGATGCGCACCGCCGCCGTACCGGTGTACGTCGCACTCGTACCGCGGACGCCGGCCCTGGGGAAGAAGACGTACGACATGCCGACCCTGCTGCACGCGCGGATCGGTACGCCCGGGCTGTACGTGCTCGCGGTTGTGGACGGCAACTACTGGTCGACGCTCGCGGAGCTGTACCGCCCGGGCGGCCTGCGCGGCCGCGACCTGGTCAGCGTGCAGAACGACGACAAGCAGCGCCTCGACGTGCTCGCGGATCGGCCGGCGCCGCGGATCGTACGGACGATCCAGCAGGCGTCGACGGCGTTCGACGGTCGCGCGCTGCCGCCGGTGCCGGCCGGCGACCTGGAGCCCCCGTCCGACCACGGCCTGACGACGACCGACAAGGAGGACCGGTCGGCGTACATCGGCATGGGGGTCGGCGCGGTGCTCGGGTTCGCGCTGACGCTGGTGATCGGGCTGCGGCGACGTCGCCGGCACGTACCCAAGGCGTCGAAGCAGCCGGCCAAGGACGAGCCGCCGATCGACGCGTGGGAGGTACAGCTCAAGGCCGACGACCGGATCAAGGCGGCCGAGCGGACCGTCGCGCGGCTGGACAAGCGGCGCAATCGGACGACCGAGCAACTGGACCAGCGCGACGACGCGTACCGCCGGTTGGACGCGGCGCGGGCGCTGCGCGCGGACCACCCGGACGACCTGCTCGCGTCAGCCGGTGCGCTCGTACTCGCCCGGCAGGCGGAGCGGGGTGCGTCCGGTGCCGCCGTACAGCCACCGTGCTTCTTCGACCCGACGCACAATCCCGGCACGGCGACGGTCGACTGGTCGGACGACGTCCAGGTCCCCGCGTGCCAGCAGTGCGCGTCCGTCGTACGGCACGGGAAGACCCCGCGCGGGCTGCGGGTGTGGAGCAAGTCCGGCCTGCTCGGCCACGACCGCAAGCAGGTGCCGTACTGGACGCTCGATCCGGAGGACAACCCGATGGTGGCGACCGGGTTCGGTGCACTCTCGGACGACCTCCCGGAGCGGGTCGCCGCCTGGAAGGACGAGGTCCGATGAGACGGCTCATCCTGTTGCTGGCGGCAACCTTGTTCTTGTTGACCTCGCCGGCTTGGGCAGCCGGTGATCCGCGCGTCGACGACGCCGTCGCAGCCTGGGCGCGCGGGCCGTTGTACGTCGACCCGGACTTCGTATCGATTGCCGACAGCAACGAGATGGTCCGGGTGATCGCGGCGGTGAAGGTGCCGGTGTTCGTGGCCGTCGTACCGACCGGCGAGTGGTTCCCGGAGAAGGGCGACACCGAACTGCTGGCCGGCCGGCTGGCCGCCGCCAACGGGAAGCCAGGCGTGTACGTCGTGATGGACGGCGACCGTACGTACGGCGTCGCGAACCAGGTCGCAGCGTACGCCCCCGACTGGACCTATCCGGACGGTGAGGAGTCGCTGAGCCGGCAACTCCGGGAGTACCTCGACGGTGTCGGGCCGACGAAGTACGGCACGCCGGAACCGCCTCGGACGACGCCGACGCCGGCCCCCGAATCGTCGTCCTCGGGCGACGACAGGTTCACCGCCGGCAAGGCGATCGGGAACGGCCTCGGCGGGACCGCGGTCGGGATGATCGGCGGCGGCGTCCTCGGCGGCATCGTGCTGATCGTGGCGGCGGTCGCCACCCCACGACGACGGAAGGAACGCTCGTGAAGGCCCGGATTCTGTTCGCCTGCATTGCTGCGGCGCTGACGCTACTGGTCGGATCCCCGGCGCAGGCTGCGCCGGCCGGGACGCCCGCGGAGCGGGCCCGCGAGATCGCGACCGCGTTGACGAAGGACCCGTTGTACATCGACGCGGCGTACAAGACCGCGCTGCCCGCGAACCTGCGCGCGGACGTTGCGAAGAAGGCGAAGGCACTCCCGTACCCGACGTACACGATCATCCTGCCGCTGACACCGAGCGACGAGTTCCAGGGTCAGGAGAGCAACGTCCTGACGCTGGTGATGGACGCTCTCCAGAAGCCGGGGCTGTACGTCGTCGTCGACGGCGGCAGCCGCTTCCCGTGGTACGACACGAAGGATCTGCCGCAGGTCAGCGAGGAGAAGCTCGACGCGTCACGGGAGCGTGCGCTCGACGACGAAGGGTACGACGCGGGGCCGACCGAGGTGGTCGCCCGGATGTACGAGCTGCTCGCGCAGCCGGGGATCCCGAGTACGTCGCCGCGGCCCACCTCCTCGGGGTCTGCTGATCCGCACGACTCGTCGGAGTCCGGCGGGCACGGGTGGACCGTTGCGGTGTCGATCGTCGGCGGGCTTGTCGTACTGATCGGGCTCGGGCTGGTGATCGGGCGGCGGCGTGGCGGTTCGGCGCCGCGGCGCGAGCAGACGTTCCGGATCCCGCCGCACGTCGCCGCGACGGTCGCGGCCGAGCGGCGGCGGAAGCTCACCCAGGACACCAATGCCGAACTCACCACGCTCGGGTCACAGCTCGCGGCTCTGCCCACGACGGCGGGCCCGGGGCTGGTACGTCAGCAGGCCGCGTTGGACGACCATGCTGCCGCTTCGAAGGTCCTCGACTCGGCGGCGCCCGACCTCGTCGATCTGGTCGGCGCGATGGTGCTGCTCGACAAGGGGCGGCGTGAGTACGACGCAGCCGTCGCGATCGCGGCCGGGCGCCGGGCGGACGCCGTACCGGACCTGTGCGCTTTCAACCCGCTGCACGGGCGGGCGACCGAGCGGCCGACCAAGGTCGAGTCGGACGGTACGACTCTGACCCTGCCGCTGTGCAACGACTGCCGCCAGGCACTGAAGCGCGGCACCGCCCCGGCATCCCTACCAGGCAAGGCCGGCCCGTACTGGTACGAGGACTCGCTCTGGGCCAGAACCTTCTTCGGCACCACCGGCGAAGACCTGTCCACAGCAATCTCCCGCGGGGAACTACACCGGTAAACCCTGAGCGCCGCTCAGGGGAGCCTCGGGGGATGTGCCGGATCCTCGGTGCCCGCTTCGGCGCCTACTGTCGTTGCGACAACGTGGGTGGGCTCGAGAAGAGGCGGACGATGGCGGAGAACAAGCAGCTCGGAATCATCCTGCTGGTGGCGGCAGCCGGGCTGGCGTTCTGGCAGTTCGGGGACCGGGACTCCGACGAGACCCACCAGATCTCCGACAAGATCACCACCGTCCAACTGGCCGCCGGCCATTCGGACATCACGATCAAGGTGTCCGACGACGACCGGACCAGCGTGCGGGAGAAGCGCAAGTTCTGGTTCTTCAAGCACGGCAAGGCGTACTCGGTGAACGACGGCACCCTGAAGCTCGACGGCGACTGCGGCTGGCAGTGCAGCGCCGACTACGAGGTCACCGTCCCCCGCGGTACCAAGGTCACCGGTGAGAACGGCAGCGGCGACATCCAGATCTCCGGCGTCGGCGGCGTCGACGCCAAGTCGACGTCCGGCAAGATCGAACTCCGCGACGTCGACGGCGACGTCAACCTGAAGGTCACCTCCGGCGACGTCTCCGTGCACGGTCTCGACGGCAAACTCGACGTCAAGGCCAACTCCGGCGACATCGAGGCCAAGGACCTCAAGGGCGGCCCGGTGAACGTCGAGACCACGTCCGGCAACATGGAACTGACCCTCGCCGAGGCCAACGACGTGACCGCCAAGGGCACCAGCGGCGACATCGAGATCAAGGCGCCCGGCACCGACTACCGGACGAGTCTCGACACGAAACACGGCGACGTCGACACCGGCCTGGCCGACAGCACCACCGGCGCCCACACCATCACCGCCACCACCACCTCCGGCGACATCACACTCCGCTCGGAGTAACCGAGTCGTGGCAAACGGCTCCGACCCCGTCCGCCGAGTCGTGAGAACGGGCTGTGATTCAGAGCCTCTTCTCACGACTCGACAATCCGGCTACTCGCTGAGGTCTCGGTGGTGTTCTTCGACCACCCGGTATTCCTCTTCTACCGCGGGGTCGATGGCGTTGGTTTCTACTCGGCGGCGGCGGTTGGTGATGTAGAAGGAGAGGACGATTCCTGCCGCGCCGGCGAGCAGGAGGATGTAGCCGACCACCTGCAGGTTGACCGCGTCCCACGTATCTCGTACGGCGAACGCCAGGACGGCGCCCACCACCATCAGAAAGATGCCCACACCGATACTCATCGGACGTCCTCGCTTCCCGGGCTGCGGCTGTCTGACCTCCTCCCGGTACCCCGACCCATGCGGCTACTTGCCGCCCGAGAGCACTAACTCAAGACGGTCGGCGCCGGCGGGCGTGACAGTGACGGGAACACCCCAGTCCTGGCGGTGCATGTGGCAGGCGGGGAACTCCACCTCGGCGGAGTCGTCGCAGGAGGCGGCCTGGACGGCCACGTGCAGTACGCCGGAGCCGGCGTGCGGATCGATCACCAGCCGCCGTACGAGATCGGTCGAGTCGCCGGCGCCTTCACGAAGCAGGTTGTCCGGGGTGGACGACACCAGCAACCGCGTCGACGGGCCGTAGCGGTCGTCCAGCTTCTGGCCGGGCGGCGGCGTGAAGACGACCTCCAGCGTCACCTCGCCGGCCGCGAGGTCCATCGGCGGACGCTGCGTACGCGTGCTGAACTCGTCCGCGACAGCGGACGCGCCCAACGGGATCCGGGTCAGCCGATGCGCAGCCGACTCGACCACCAGCAGCTCGTTGCCTACGACAACGGCTCCGCTCGGCTCGGCCAGCCCGGTCGCCATCGTCTCGACCGTCCCGGTCGACGGGTCGTACCGCCGAACGGCGCCGTTGTACGTATCGGCGATCGCCACCGACCCGTCCGGCAGCACGGTCACGCCGAGCGGATGCTGCAGCAACGCCTCGCTCGCCTTCCCGTCCCGCAGCCCGAAGTCGAACAGACCGGTCCCGACAGCTGTATGGACAGAGGTGTCGACCCATCGAAGCGCGGAGATCTCCGAGTCGGCCAGCCACAGCCGCTCCCCGTCCGCTGCAAGCCCGCTCGTCTGCGCGAACCACGCCTCGCCGAGCGGACCGTCCTTCAACCCCTCGTTCGTCGTACCGGCCGCAACCGACGTTTCCCCGCTGAACGGGTCGAACGTCCACAACTGGTGCACGCCGGCCATCGCGATCCACACCTTGCCGCCCCACCAGGCGACGTCCCAAGGCGAACTGAGGACGTCGGTGCCGTCCCCGTCCATCCACTGCTTGCCCGTACCGACGAGCGTCGTCACCTCGCCGCTCTGCAGGTGGACACCACGGAGCGCGTGGTTGACCGTGTCCGCGACGACCAGGTCGTACCCGGTCCTCGCCGCGACGTCGTCCGGGAGCAACACCAGTCCGTTCGGCTCGGAGAACCGCGCCTCGGAGTCGCCGCCGTCCACGAAACCACGCTCGCCGGTCCCGATCCGCCGTACGACGGTCGTCGCGTCAGCGGCCAGCTCGACGATGCTGTGGTTGCCCGCGTCCGCGACCAGGAACCCGTTGTCCAGCGCAACCACCTTCGCCGGGAACCGCAGGTCGGTCGGCTCGGCAACAGGTGCGACGTACGGCGACTTGCCGCGCGTCAACGTACCCGCTGCCTCGTGCTCGACCACCAACTCGGACAGCAGCGCATCCAACGCGTGCAGGTGCCCCTCGCCCGAGTACTGCGCGACGATGTACCCGTTCGGATCCACCAGCACCAACGTCGGCCACGCCCGCGCCGTGTAGTTCTGCCAGGTCACCAACTCCGGATCGTCCAGCACCGGATGCCCCACCTCGTACCGCTCGACAGCGGCCCGAACCGCCGCCTCCTCCCCCTCATGCGCGAACTTCGGCGAATGCACCCCCACAATCACCAACGCATCGCCGTACTTCTCCTCCAACGGCCGCAACTCATCCAGCACATGCAGACAGTTGATACAACAAAACGTCCAAAAATCGAGCAACAAAAAGCGTCCCCGGAAGTCGGCCAACGCCAACTCCCGCCCGCCGGTGTTCAACCAGCCACGACCCCGCAACTCAGGCGCACGCACATGCATACCCCCTATTGTCCGCCGCCGCTCAACAGCAGCCTGCGCGGGCCCGATCGCCGGGATCAGCGGGGCAGGATCAGGGTGTCGGTGAGGAGTTTGGCGGTTTTGCGGAGGGTGGCGGGGGAGGAGGAGAGGTCGGTGGCGAGGGTGTAGGGGGTGAGGGGTTCGCCGGGGCCGACCAGGCGGTGGCGGTGGGCGATCAGCCAGACGATGGCTCGGGGCCAGGTGGAGAGGCGGGCCTTGGCGAGCAGGTCGGGGGCGTCGCGGACCAGGCGTTCGGCGATGTCGAAGGCGTCGGGGGCGTACGCCGTGCCCAGCGTTTCGCCGGCCATCAGCCAGGCGTGCGGGGCCAGGACCGACAGGGTTGCGGCCTGGTGGTTGTCGAGACCTTCGAGGTCGGGTTGGGGTGGTGATCCCAGTCCGGCCAGCGCGCGGTAAGCGTCTTCCAGGTCGTTGGTCGCGTCGTCGAGGAAGACCCGTTCGCCGGGCTTCGAGCCGACCGGGTCGATCATCGCGGCGGCCTCCAGCGCGGGCTGCCAGACGTCGACGGCGTCGACCGCCTCCTCGATCGTGTCCAGCGGCAGGTTGGCCTGTTCGCCGGCGAACTCGAGCCAGGCCTTCACCACGACCGGCACCGCGTCGAAGTAGGTGCTGTCGGCAAGCACCTTCCGGGGCAGCCAGTGCGCCAGGAAGAGCTCGACGAGTACGCCGCTGACCCGCAGCGGGCCGCCGACGGTGTGGTCGACCGCGTGGTCGATCCAGAGCCGGACGATGTCCGCCGCATCGTCGGGCAGGCCAACGGCCTGCTGCGACTCGAGGAAGTCCTCGACCAGGTGCTCGCGCTGCCGCGGGGACAGCAGCGGCCGCATCGGCGGGCGGACCGGGCGCTCCGGCATCTGGGTCAGCCGGTTCACCAGCAGGCCGGTGAAGAACTCGAAGTCCTCGCTGACCGGCGGATCGTCGTAGTCCCGGGTCTCGCCGAGCGCCTGCAGGATGATCCCGGCCGCGATCGGCGGCCGCACGGTCCGGATGGTCACCCGGCCGCCGCGCTGGTACGCGTCCAGGACGCGATCCACCGGCGGGCCGACGAACACGTCCTTGATGATCCCGCCGAGGTTGTTGTCGACGAACACCACCAGCGTGTGCGGGTGCTGCTCGTCGTCGTAGTCCAGTACGACGCTGAGGCCGTCGCCGGTGATGTCCTCGGAGACGATCGCGCTGGTCAGCCGGAACCCGGCGATCCGGGTCACCCACTCCGGCACCTCGTCCTGGGTCCGCAGCCGGGACACGTGGGCGCGCTGCAACGGCAACCGGCCGGCCGGACCGACGGTCCGGGCCAGGCTGGTCAGCAGCACGAAGGACTCCAGATCACGGCGTTCACCGAGAACGCGGGCTGCGTCGGCCCAGAAGAACCGCTCGACCTCACCGATCTCGTCCGGGCGCCCGGCCGGCCACAACTGGTCCGCGAGCATCGCCGCCGAGCGGGCCACGGACGCCTCGGCGATCACCGGGTGCAGCGCGGCCGGCACCGCGGCCAGGTCGAGAGTGAGCGTTTCCAGCAGGGTCTCCAGCACAGCGACGCTCGGCGTGGTGTCGACATCGACACCCACCGGCGGCGCGTAGGGCTCGTCGGGCTCGGAGCCGACGAGCCGCAAGTGGCTGCGCCGTCCGTCCCGTCCACTCGGAGACTTGGTCACCTCCGTGAGATTACCGCCCGCGCCCACTCCCCCGCAGTCCCCACCGCGCGCCCTGTGGACAACTCGAACAACGACGGCCCGTGCTCGGCAGTGCACGGGCCGTCAGGAGTCGTCCGGGAATCAGCCTTTCAGCGCACCTGCCATCAGGCCGCCGATGAACCAGCGCCCGAGCAGGATGTAGACGATCAGCGTCGGGAACGACGTGATCAGCGCGCCCGCCATCGAGGCGGCGTAGTCGACCTTCTGACCGCCGGCCAGTGCCGCCAGGCCGAGCGTCACCGGGCCGTTGTTCTGCTGGGTCAGGAACAACGCGAACAGGAAGTCGTTCCAGACCGAGGTGAACTGCCAGATCAGCGTCACCACGAACCCGGAGATCGAGATCGGCAGGATGATCCGCGCGTACGTCTGGACCAGCCCGGCGCCGTCCACCCGGGCCGACTCGATGATCTCGTTCGGCACGATCGTGGCGTAGTAGTTCCGGAAGATCAGCGTGCAGATCGGGATGCCGTAGATGCAGTGCGCGATGATCAGCGTCGGGATGCCCCGGGTGACGTTCAGGTCGGTGAACGTGACCCGCAGCGGCAGCATCACCGCCTGGTACGGGATGAACATGCCGAACAGGATGAACGCGAACACGAGGTTCGCGCCCGGGAACCGCCAGCGGGCCAGCACGAACCCGTTCACGGACCCGATCAGCGACGAGATGATCGCGGCCGGGATCGCCAGCGACAGCGACCGGATCATGTACGGCTGCAGCACGGTCCAGGCGTTGCGCCACGGATCCAGCGTCCACACCTGCGGCAACGACCACTGCCGGGCGGCGGTGGTGTCGGTTGAGTTCTTGAAGCTCGTGATCAGCACGACGTACACCGGGATCAGTACGAACAGCAGGAACAGCAGGAGCAGGACGTAACGCACCGTCCGGCTGCGGCGGGTCGAGCCGTCCGCGATGACCCCGCGGCTCTTCGACGGCTTCCGTCGGATCGCCGCCGCGGCAGTCCCGGTAGGCGACGCGGTATCGGCGCTCATTGCTCGTTCTCCTGCCGGACGGTCCACGCGAGGTACGGGATGACGAGTACGGCGACCACCGCGAGCATCACGATGCCGATCGCGGCGGCCTTTGCCATGTCGCTGCGGAGCAACGTGTTCCACATCAGGATGGCCGGCACCTCGGTACGGAACTGGTTCGGCCCGGTGATCGCGTAGATGAGGTCGAACAGCTTCAGCGAGATGTGGCCGAGGATGATCAGCGCGGACAGCGCGATCGGCGACAGCTGCGGGAACAGGACGTGCCGGTACAGCTTGAACTCCGACGCGCCGTCGACCCGCGCCGCCTCCCGCAGCTCCGGCGGGATGCCCCGGAACCCGGCGAGGAACAGCGCCATGATGTACCCCGACATCTGCCAGACCGCGGGCAGCGCGATGGACGCCATCGTCGTCCATCTACTGCCGCCGGTCCACCACGGATTCTCCAGGAAATGCAGATGGAGAATCTCGAACAACCGGTTCAGCCCGCGCGCGTCGGCGCCCTGGGACGGGTTCAGCAACCAGCCCCAGACCACGCCCGAGGCGATCATCGAGATCGCCATCGGGAACAGGTAGATCGACCGGAAGATCGACTCGCCGGGCACGCCCTTCTCCAGCAGGAGTGCCCACAGCAGGCCGAACACCAGCGTGCCCACGATGAACGCCACCGTGAGCACGCCGAGGTTCTTCAGCGAGTTGAGGAACCGGTCCTCACTGAACAGGTTGCCGTAGTTCTCGAACCCGACGTACGACGCGGGGCCCTTGCGGGCGGTGTGCCGGTTCGTCAGCGAGGTGTTGAAGGACCATGCGATCAGCCCGTACACGAAGTACCCGAGCAACAGCACAGTCGGCAGCAGCACCAGGGCTCCAGGTCCCCAGGTGCGAATTCTTCCGTGCACGCTCAGTCCTCCAACTCGGTAGTCAACTCGCCGTGCATCAGCTCGTCTTCATCGCGGTACCGAGCGCGGACTGCAGCTTCCCGACATCCGGGCTGCCGCTGAACTGGCTCAACGCCGACAGGATGTCGTTGTTCTGACCGGCCGTGCACGCCGCACCGTGGGCGCAGGACGGGACGATCGTGTCCTTCTTCCAGTCCGCCATCGCGCTCTGCTGGTACTTCGGGTAGTCGGCCGGGTCGGCGTCCGAACGGGCCGGGATCGAGCCCTTCTTGGTGTTGAACGCCTTCTGGCCCTCGGCCGAACCGACGACCTTCAGCCAGCACTTCGCACCGTCGGGGTCCGCACCGTTGGTCGGCAGCGTGAACGAGTCGGCGAGGAACTGGAAGTCCTGCGAGGTCCCCGGCGCAGGCCAGTACGTGTACGCCGAGTCCGGGATCTTGTCCGACAGCTGCTGCGCGGCGACCCAGTCACCCATCAGCGTGTAGCCGGCCTTGCCGGTGTTCACGTAGCCCAGCGCGTCCGGCCAGTCGATCGCCTCGCGGTCGGTGTTGGTGAAGGTCAGCAGCGTCTTGTACTTGTTCAGCGCCGCGGTCACGTCGCCACCGGCCCAGTCGGTCTTGCCGTCCCACAGGCCCTTGAACTTGTCCGCACCGAGCTCGCCGAGCAGCACGGCCTCGACCAGCATCTCCTGCGCGAAGCCCTTGGAGATCGCCAGCGGTGCAGCCACTCCGGCGGCCTTCAGCTTGGTCAGGTCGGCGATCCAGGCGTCGACGTTCGCCGGAGCCTTGGTGGCGTCGATGTTCGCCTTCTTCAGCACCGTCGGGTTCGCCCAGACCACGTTCGCCCGGTGGATGTTCGCCGGGATCGAGTAGATCTTGCCGTCCACGGTCAGGTTGTCGATCAGGTTCTGCGGGAACGCCTTGTCCAGCCCGTAGTCCTTGTACAGCTGGGTGACGTCGTCGACCTGGCCGGCGTTGATGTAGTCCTTCAGTTCGGCACCGGCGTGCGCCTGGAACGTGGACGGCGGCTTGCCGGCCTGCAGGTCGTTCGCCAGCACCTGCTTGGCGTTCGAGCCCGCGCCACCGGCGACGGCGGAGTTGACGAACTTGTAGTCCTTGCACTCGGTACCGAACACCGACACGAGGCCGTCCAGACCGGCCTTCTCGCCACCAGCTGCCCACCAGGTGAAGACAGTGACATCCTTGCTCGCCGACGAGTTGCCGCCACTGCCACTGTTGTCGCTGTTCCCGCAGGCGCTCACCGCGAGCAGACCCGCTGCACCCACTAGCGCCAGGGTCTTACTCAGACCACCACGCATGTTTACTCTCCGATCAACGTTGATGGAGCCGCCTGTGACAACGATGCCCCCTTGACGGCCCAACTCTCGAACGGTTACTCGCGAGTGTCAACGTTCCGCGCAGGCGCGTTGCGCAGCCGTGACCCCGCGCACCTTGACAGTGTGAGAGCGCGCACATCCGGTGTTCGAACACCGCGACTGCGCACAGTTTCAGGGGCGCAGCAGGACCTTGATCGCGCGGCGTTCGTGCATCGCGGCGTACCCTTCGGCAACGTCCGCGAGCGGGATCTCCGAGTCGAACACCTGGCCCGGATCGATCTCCCCGGCCAGTACGTCGGCCATCAGGTCCGGCAGGTACGCCCGGCACGGCGCGGCGCCGCCGTTCAGCCCGACGTTCCGGCCGAACATGGTCCCGATCGGCACCTCGACCCCGTGCGGTACGCCGACGAATCCGACCGTCGCGCCGGCCCGCGCGACCTCGAACGCGGTCGTCATCGACTGCTCCGTACCGACGCATTCGAGGACGGCATCAGCGCCGACCCCGCCGGTCAGCTCGAGTACGGCGTCCCGCGCCGCGTCGCCGCGTTCGGAAATGATGTCCGTGGCACCGAACTCCGCCGCCAGCTTCTGCCGAGGCTCATGCCGCGACAGGGCAACGACCCGGGCCGCCCCCATCCGGGAGGCCGCGAGTACGCCGCAGAGCCCGACCGCACCGTCACCGACGACAACGACCGTGTCACCGGCCTTCACCCGCGCCGATCGCGCCGCGTGCCACCCGGTACCCATCACGTCGGACAGCGTGAGGAGCGACGGTACAAGTGAGTCGTCCGGCACCTCGGGCGTCGCGACCAAGGTGCCGTCGGCGTACGGGAGCTTCACGTACTCCCCCTGCCCGCCGTCCGCCTTCGCGCTGCCGTAGCCGACCAGGTTCTGGCAGGCGGTCTGGTACCCGGCGAGGCAGTGCGGGCAGGTGCCGTCGCTGACCACGAACGGCGCGATCACGAAGTCGCCGGGCCGCACCGTGCGGACCTCGGACCCGATCTCCTCGACGATGCCGACGAACTCGTGCCCGATCGGCCGCGGCTGCTTCACCGGGTTCTCCCCGCGGTACGGCCAGAGGTCGGAGCCACAGATGCACGAGGCAACGACCTTGACCACCGCGTCCCCCGGCCCGTCGATCTTCGGATCCGGCCGCTCTTCCAGCCGTACGTCGAACGCTCCGTGAATCACCGTGGCTCGCATGAACCCACACTAAAGGACCACTTCAGCGCATTTTCAGGGGTATCGGCGACCCTGGCTGCCGGCAGGCAGTGTCAAGGATCTGTGGGGTGGAGTGTCATGAGAGTACGAGGCCTGATCGCAGGCGGGGTTGCGGTTGCCGCGGCAGTGGCAGGCTTGGTCCTGCCGGGAGCTTCCCAGCCGGCGAGCGCGGCAGGATCGATCCGCACTTCCGTCTCGCTGGTCGCGCCGAAGTCCGGCGTGTACAACTCCGTGATCAAGTTGACCGGCACCGTCTGGCGCACGGGAACCTCGACGAAGCTGCGCGGCGTAGCCGTTTATCTGCAGCGATCAGCGCATGGGAAGAACCGCTTCGCGACAGTCAGTCACGTCCGCACGAGCGCCACTGGGACCTACGCGTTCTCAGTCAGGCAGCTCTCGGCGTATGACTACCGCACCTATTTCGCTGGGACATCCAGGTACCGAGCCGCGTACAGCCCGGTCCGCTACCCCTACACCAGCCGATACCTGAGCCTCGACTCCATCAGCACGACGGACGCCAACAACGGGGTTCTCCGCGCCACGGGTCACGCGCTTCCAGCCCCTGCGGTGAACACGCCGGTGTACCTGCAGCAGTACTCCGCCGCCAAGGCGTGGGTGACGATCGCCACCGCCAGGACGGTCAGCGGAGGCAAGGTGACGATCGACGCAACCAGGCCGGGATCGCAGTCCTACTACCGCCTGGTCATCGGCCAGGCATACCCGTACGGCCCCGGCATCACCCCAGCCAAACTGTTCGCCCACTACGTCTGGCGCGGCGCATTCACCGAGCCAGCTCTCGCCGGCGGAGACGGAACCTTCACATTCCCTTCCGCCGCGGAAGATCCTCGCCGCAGTGCCTTCTACCTTCAGCAGGACGTGCAAACGGGAGGTGCGTACATCTTCCCGAACACGCTCGGTTGCGTCGCGATGCGAGCGAATACCTCTAACCACGCGCCGGGCGGCCCAACCGACATCACGATGACTGCCAAGGGCCAGCAGCCGACGACCGTTCGGCTGGCGAAGGACGACAATCTCGGTCTCTCCCTCGCCACGCCGCTACCTGTTCCCGCAGGAGAGAGCTCAGCCTCCGAACAGTTTTCCCTGGTGGGCACCAGCAACTCTTTGTTCGGCATTCTCGAGTTGCGGTGCGCCAACTAGATCAGGCCGGAACGGGGATCTTCTCGACCCGCTTCGCGGTCCAGGCGAGCCAGACGCAGGCGGCGGCGAGCAGTACGCCGTGACCGATGCGCAGGGCGGGCGGGCCGAAGAACTGGGGCAGGAACAGGCCGAACCCGACCGCGAACAGGATCGCCGGTACGGTGCGCTGCCGGACCGCGACGATGATCGCGCCCGCGGCCATGGTCAGCAGGCCGACGCCGAACATCGTCATCGCGAACGGGTTGTAGCGCACGTCCTCGGCCAGGTCGAGGATGTTCGGCTGGTGCGCCATCGCGTGCAGGCCGAAGTCCTCGGCGCCGTAGTACGGCAGCGTCAGGCCGGCGCCGATCCAGAACACGATCGCCGCCGTGCGGTTGACGTTCAGCAACGCGACCGCGACCAGGATGAACCCGATCATCGCGCACAGGTGGGCGACGACCCAGGCGGTGGCGCCCATCGCGGCGGCGGCGCCGGACGTGGTCGACTCGTCCTCCCACGGGCGGAGGGCGGGGTAGAGCAGGAACAGAACTCCTGCGACGGACAGCGGGATCCTCATGATTCGTTCCTCAGGCTGGCGAGATACATCCGGACGATTTGGTCGTAGGTCTCGTCGAGGTCCTCGGGCAGGCCGAAGCCGCCTGCCGACTCGATGGACGCGAAGCCGTGGACGAGCACCCGCAGACGCCGGGTGGCATGCACCGCGGCCGGGCCCTCGAGCCCGTAACCGCGCAGCGTGGCGTACATGACGCCGACCAGCTTCTTCCCTGCCGCCTCCTGCACCGGGTCGTGCAGCGGGTCCATCGGCATTGCGGCGTACCGCTTCGGCTGCGCGGCGACGTAGGCGCGATAGGCGTGCATGAGCGCGACGACGGCCTCGTCGCCGCCCATGCCCAGGACGGCGGCGGTGAACTGCTCGGTCATGTCCTCCAGCACCCGGACCCCGACGAGTGCCTTCAGCTCACCGAGGTTCGCCACGTGCTTGTACAGCGACGGCGTGGCGACCCCACAGCCCTGTGCGACGGCGGCGAGCGTGAGGCCGTCCGGCCCGTGCTCGTCGACGATGCCCAGCGCCACCTCGACCACGGCAGCAGGCGTCAGCGACCCTTTAACAACCATAGCCCAGAGGCTAATGGCATTAGCCAGCCGTCGTCAACCGGATTAGATCGAGGCGTAGCGCCCCCGCCGGTGGACCAGGGCCGGTACGTCGTCCACGCCGAACTCGACGTGCACGATCTCGAGCTGGATCTGCAGGCCCCAGCCGACCTCGGGCGGGTCCGGATCGACCAGCGTGCAGCCGGCCCAGGTGGAGACGCCGACCGGCGCCGGTCCCCAGTCGGTGTCCGTCCAGTCGATCAGCCGGAACGGCCCGCCCGGAGCCGGCGCCACGTACCCGAACGCGTCGGCCAGCTGGCGGTGCGGTTCGCCGAGCAGCGACACCACCGCGGTCCTTGCCTCGCGCAACGTTTCCCACAGGTCCGAGTCCGGGTCGAGCATCCCGATCACGTACCCGGGCTCGCCGTCCGCGACCAGCATCGACGACACGGTGAGCCCGGCCCGCTTCCCCTCGTACGCCGTCGTCCACAAGCCGACCGGCGACGGCAGCCGCCCGCGGAACCGCCGTACCGGGCTCCGCTCGGACTCGGGCGGGAGGAACGGGTGATCACCGTGAATCGTCACTGCGCCACGGTAACCCGCTCCGGCAGGCTGAACCGGTCGAGCGGGTACGAGGTCAGGCCACTGGAACCGCGGACCTCCGTCACCGCACCGCTCGGGTCGAACGTGAACTGGTACGCCTCGCCGTACGAGCCGTAGCCGTTGCCGCCGGAGACCCGGACGACGTCGCCTTCGACCTCGAGCGGCTGGGGCTCGTCGGCCGGGTTCGGGCCGGACGGGTCGGTGGCGTAGAGCCGGCCGCCCAGTACGACGAAGTCCGTGATGCCCCACAGGTTCGCGAACCGGCCGGTGAAGCGGGTCAGGTCCTGGTCGCCGCGGTCCTTCGAGGCGGCGAGGTCGAGCAGCCGGAACAGGCCCTCGGCCAGCTGGGAGGCCGGGCCGTCGATCGCGTTCGTCAGCACCGACACGACGATGCGCTGCTCCGGGTCGACGAGCGTACGGGTGATGTGGCCCGGGTACCCACCGCCGTGTCCGAAGACCTCCCGGTCGCCGACCTTGGTGACCGCCATGCCGAGGCCGTACCGCGCCTTCTCGTCGCTGCCGGTCGTCCACAGCGGGTGCTGCATCTCGCGCTTCGACTTGTCCGACAGCAGCCGGTCGTCGCCGGGCAGGTGCGCGGAGAAGTACGTGACCAGGTCGTGGGCGTTACCGAAGAACCCGGTCGCCGAAGCCAGCGCGCGGGTGTCCACATGCTCGATCGGTACGCGGGTGTCGGCGTACGCCAGCGCGCTGTAGCCGGCGGCGTACTCCGAGAGCCGCTTCGGGTCCAGCTCCGGACCGAGCCCGGCCAACCCGAGCTTGTCCACGATCGCGCTCTGGACGTACTCGTTGTACGACAGACCGCTGGCCGCCTCGACAACGAGCCCGAGCAGGCCGTAGCCGATGTTCGAGTACTTGAACCGCTCGTTCTCCGGGATCACCGCGGACGTGTCGTTCCGCAGTACGGCCAGGAGCTGGTCGCGGTCCGGGAACGCCGTCGCCAGCTGCCACCAGTCGGCGTCGCCGCTGTCCCGGGTGATGCCACCGGCGTGCGCGAGCAGTTCGCGGACGGTCCGCTCACCGGCCGGCGTACCGACGATCTCGGTGACGTGCTGCGCCGCCTTGTCGTCCAGCCGCAGCCGGCCCTGCTCGACCAACTGGAACACAGCGGTCCCGGTGAACGTCTTCGAATGCGACGCGATCCGGAACAGGTGCTGGTCGGTCAGCGGCACGTCGTTCTCCACGTCGGCACGGCCGTAAGCCTTGGAGAACACGACGCCGTCCCCGGCATAGACCGCGGCCTGAACGCCCGGGACCCGCTGGTAGCGCTGGTTGAACGCCAGCCAGCTGTCGTAGTAGGCGAGTACCTCGGTCAGATTCTGCGTCACGGCTGTCTCCTGGACGGTCGGCGGATGAAGCTTCCGCATCAGGGTCTGCCAACGCCGCTTCAGGAGCAACTCAGCACCGTGTGTATCACCATGAACAGAGGCTGGCCCCACACGCAACCGCGCGCCCCTCGGGACCAGCCTCTGGCTCAGCTAACTCACATACCAGTGCACGGGTACCAGCTCATGTAGCTCAGGAATCGAGTGGACTCGCGGTCGGTGACCTCAAGCTCCTGAAGGTCGAGAAGTGCCATGGTGTTTCACCTCCTCTTGTCAGAGCAGACCGGCCATCACCGGTGCGATGCCGGAGCCTCAACTGCCGTCCGAGGGGACAAAAAGGGAAGCGATGCGCCCGGGCGGCCGGTAACAGCGGCCAGTGCCAGCAAAACCCCCGCTGTTCCGGTCGCCAGATCCATCGACAGTCGGTGCAGATGCTCGCCCGGAAAGGCCATCCGGCCGTTGTAATCGACGGCATGCCAGGAAAGCCGGCGAGCTTGCTTGACCGATTGCGGAGACGGGATCGCATTCTTCGAAGAACGCAGACCGGCATGGAACAGCAACATTCCCGCGCGGCCGTTGAACAATCCCGGTTGTGCATAATATTCCGATTGCGCACCGAGTGCGATCTGGTCCAAGGCATCCGAATAGCGCTCGTTCGGTCGCTGCTTCAGGAACTCTTGAAGCACAAGGCCAATACCGACGCTGCCGCCGGCCAGATACGGCAAGGTTCGCCATCCATCGTCGACCTGCAAGGATCCGTCGCCCGCCGTGATGCAGCGCTGCAAGTCCTGATCAATCGCGGATGCGGCGAGCTCCAAATAGCCGCCGCCTCCGGTCTGCTCGAAAAGTCTGACAAAGAACAGTGCGACGCCGCTTGATCCGTGCATCAGACCGACTTGGGTCGAACTACCGACCCGCGACGCGATCGCAGAACCGACCTGGGATGCCGCAGCAAGGATGGCTGGATCGCCCGTCAACCTGCCGAAGTGGAGCAGGTTCAACCCAATACCCGCGAGCCCACCTGAAAGGTCCGTTCCGAGGTGTTGCCATTGCTCCGGAGTGCATTTCTCGATCAGCGACAATGCCTCATCGCGGTAGCCAAGGTACTCGAGTACGTATGCCACCCCGTGCAGGCCATCGTAGAAGCCCGGCTTTGCGTCGGGATCTGCGAACGCCCGGTCGAGGAGCCACCGTTCATGCGCTGGATCGCTATCGCCAGTTGCTGCTGACACTGCGTACAGGACACCGGCCGCGCCGTGGGCGATGTTGAGTCCACCAGAGCTGAACTGTTCGATGTCGCCTGGAAACAGACGGTCGTCACGCCCGGGAGTCGCGCTTGCCAGAATCGCGCCGACCATACTGCGGCTCGCCTGCTGCCACTTCATGTCGCGAAGTGCCCGGCTCGGATGCGCGCGCCCCGGGTCGAAATCGGTTTGGATCGGCCGGCCGACAATTCGGCTGATCGCCTCGTCGAAGTAGCGCGGTGGAATCGGATATGTCCGTCCGATCTCGGCAGCGAGTTCTGCTGCCTTCTCCGGGTCGAGCGGGATCAGCGTGGTCAGCGGCAGGAACATCGCCAGCCGGAGGCAGGCGAGCGCGTAGACGTCCCGGTCGACTCCGCGGCGATCGGCTGGGGCGGCAAAACCGGGTGTCGCCAACGCCGGCCGATGGTTCTCATCGAGGAAGCTTGCCGTTTCGAAGTCCAGAATCACGGTCCGCCCATCAGGGCGCACCATGATGTTGTTCGTGTGCAGGTCACCGAACACGACGCCGTTCTGCCACAACATGGACATGTTGTGCTCGACGTCCGCAATGATCTGCCGAGCCCACTTCGTGTAATCCGCCAGCGACCGTTCGTCGGTGGAACGGCCGTTGAGTGGGAGTCTGGCACCGTGCAGCTTGTTGAGCGGCTGACCCTCGATGTGTTCGAGCACCAGGAAATGGTGATCTCCGGCAACAAGGTAGTCGCGCACCGACGGCACGCAGCTCAAGTCGCGGAGATGCTCGAGGATCGAACGCTCACGCTCCAGGCGGCCGACCGCGTCGACGCCGGCCCTGTCCAGCCCGGCGTGAGGTCTCGCCTCCTTCAGCACGACTCTTTCCCCGGTCTCGTGATGAACGCCGACGTAGACCCCACCGCTGTTGGAGAACTGCAGCGCTTCCTCAATGCGGTACGGCAGGTCGACGCGAGCCTTGCGAGCGTCGAGGTGCGGGAGGAGAAAGCCAGGCAGCTCCACCCAGTCGGGAAGGCTGAAGCTCGGCTTGCGTCGATCCGGAACCAGCTGTCCGCCCGGGCGCCGGATCGCGGGCTCCGGGACGCCTAGGTCGAACGTCTCGAACTCCGCGACAAAGCCGCCGTAACGGACATAAAGCGGACCTGTCCCCCAGCGGAGATCGCTGAGAATGTACGGGCCGGGCTGGCCCTCCAGTCGGCGCCCAAGTTCTTCCAGGATCCACCGAAGACTCTCTTCGTCCTCCGGGTAGATGGTGACAAACTTGCCGCTCGCAGCTCGGTTCGCACTCTTGGAGTTGTTCACGTGCAATGCATCGGCATCGCGCAGATGCTTGAACGCGATACCCCGGGAAATGCAGTATGACCAGACGATCTCCAGTACGTTCTCCGCATTGTCCAGACATGCTGAGACGTGAATCTTCCAGCCCTGCCGCGGCAGCGTAAGGCCTTTGGGCTCGTAGACAATCCAGTCGCGCACGGTCCTGGACATCCAACTGCGCGGCAACGGCTCAGCAGCCGCCCTGAATCCCGTTACCTCGACCCGACGAGCGGGCGAGTCATAAAAGATTCGGTCGACCATGCAATAGTCGGCGTACCGATTATCCATGCCGGACCCCACACAGAACCAGCATTGTCGTTTGTCACTCCCAGGATCTAGGCCACGGTGCGGGCCTTATCCTCGGGGCACCTGCTGAGACACAGCTGATTCGCCTCTGACGCGCAGAGCGCGCGCAGGTCAGATATGGCGTCTGGACTGAATGACGCGGAAGCGACTCGCAACGTATGCGCCGTCGGTGTATGTCGCGTTGGCCGCCGGATTGGCCCCGGTGCCGTGGAAATCGCTGAAAGCAGCCGATTGATTCACGAACACCGGGCCGGTCAGGTTCTCGGACAGGGCGACGCCGGCGTCGAGAGCCGCGTCCCGGGCCTCGTCGAGGATCTTCGGGTCGGTCGAGTAGATCCCCGCGGTCATCGCGCCACCCTCGGTCACGGTGGACCGGAACAGCTCGATCGACTGCGCGGTGTCGGCCGTCTTCACCAGGAACGACACCGGGCCGAAGCACTCCCGCCGGTACACGTCGGCGTCGTCGGAGTCGATCGCGACCAGCAGCGGCGTACGGACGACCGCGTCCGGGAAGGCCGGGTGCTGGATCGCGCGGGACTCCAGGACGACCTCGCCGTACTCCGGGGCGAGCTCGAGACGGCTGATCACGGCCTGGTTGACGATGCCGCCGAGGATCTCGACCGCGCGGGCGTCGTCCCCGAGCAGCTTGCCGATCGAGGTGGCGAGCGCGGCGCCGACCTCCTCGAAGGACTTGTGGCCCTCGTCGGTCTCGATCCCACCGGCGGGGACGAAGAGGTTCTGGGTGGTGGTGCACATCTGGCCCGAGTACAGGCTCAGGGTGAAAGCGAGGTTGTTGCAGAGCGCCTTGAAGGAGTCGGTGGAGTCGACGATGACCGCGTTCACGCCGGCCTTCTCGGTGAAGACGGTCGCCTGCGTCGCGTTCTGCTCGAGCCATTCGCCGAACTCGCTGCCGCCGGTGAAGTCGATCAACTTCACCTCGGGGCGCTGGGCCAGCGGCTTGGCCAGGCCGTCACCCGCGCGTTCGGTCGCCAGGGTGACCAGGTTCGGGTCGAAGCCGGCCTCGGCGAGCACCTCGCGGCAGACCTCGACAGTGATCGCCAGCGGCAGGACCGCGAGCGGGTGCGGCTTCACCACGACGGCGTTGCCGGTGACCAGCGACGCGAACAGGCCGGGCCACGAGTTCCAGGTCGGGAACGTGTTGCAGCCGATCACCAGGGCGACGCCGCGGCCGGTGACGGTGAACGTCTTCTCCATCCGGATCGGGTCGCCCTTCGCGGGCTTCTCCCAGGTCGCGGTCGCCGGGTAGCGGTTCATCTCCTCGTACGCGTACGCGACCGCCTCCAGCGCCCGGTCCAGCGCGTGCGCGCCGCCGGCCTGGAACGCCATCACGAACGCCTGGCCGCTGGTGTGCTGGACCGCGTTCGCGAGCTCGAACACCCGCTTGTGCAGCCGGTCGAGGATCTCCAGCGTGACCCCGGTCCGCCCGTCGATCCCGGCCCGCCGCCAGTCCGCGAGGCCCTGCTGGGCGGCGGCGAGCAGCTCGTCCAGGCCGTCCTCGACCACCCGCGGGTACGCGACGTCCATCGCGATCCCGTACGGCGACTGCTCGGTCACGACCGTGCCGCGCGCACCGGGGATGTCGAGCGCGTACGCCGTACCCAGATGGGCCTCGAAGGCCGCCTTGCCGTCGGCGGCCGCGGTCTCGCCGTACACCCGGGGGCTCGGCGACTCGGGGAACGCCGAGTGGTAGCCGCGGTCGTGGATCGCCTTCAGTGCGCCGTCGAGGCGCTCACGGTGGGAGGAGAGCAGGTCCGTGGTCATGACTGCGATGTTACAGTCAATGGCGCAACTGGTACCAGGGTGTCACAAGACTTTGAGGTGGCCTGTGAGTGACTTGGCGGCTCGGGTCGCGGCGGCGATGTGGGCGGAGGACACCGCCAGCGCCGGGCTCGGGATGAAGCTCGTCGACGTCGGCGAGGGGACCGCGCGGCTGGAGATGACGGTACGCGCGGACATGGTCAACGGGCACGGGATCGCGCATGGTGGATTCGTGTTCAGTCTGGCCGACTCCGCGTTCGCGTTCGCGTGCAACTCGCGCAACCGGGTCACCGTCGCGCAGGCCTGCGACATCGTCTTCGTCGCACCGGCGCGGCGCGGCGACGTACTGGTCGCTTCGGCTTCGGAGCGAACGACCTTCGGCCGGAACGGGATCTACGACATCACGGTCACCCGCGGCGACGAGGTGATCGCCGAGTTCCGCGGCCGCAGCCGGCAACTGCAAGGAACGATTGTTTCGGAGGAAGCATGACCCGCGAGGCGTTCTTGGTGGACGGCGTCCGGACCCCGATCGGGCGGTACGGCGGTGCGCTGTCGGCGGTCCGGCCCGACGACCTGGCCGCGCACGTGATCTCGTCGTTGCTGAACCGGACCGCGCTCGACCCGGCGCGGATCGACGACGTGATCCTCGGCTGCGCGAACCAGGCCGGCGAGGACAACCGGAACGTCGCGCGGATGGCGGTACTGCTCGCGGGTCTGCCCGACTCCGTGCCCGGTACGACGATCAACCGGCTGTGCGGGTCCGGGCTGGACGCGGTGGCGTACGCGGCTCGCTCGATCATTGCCGGAGACAACGACATCGTGGTCGCCGGTGGCGTGGAGTCGATGTCGCGGGCGCCGTTCGTGATGCCTAAGGCAACGACCGCCTTCTCCCGGCAGGTGGAGGTGTTCGACACCACGATCGGGTGGCGGTTCGTGAATCCCGTGCTGAAGTCGCAGTACGGGATCGACTCGATGCCCGAGACCGCGGAGAACGTTGCTGCTGAGTTCTCGATCTCGCGTGCGGATCAGGATCTGTTCGCGTTGCGGTCGCAGCAGCGGGCCGCCAAGGCGCAGGCCAATGGACGGTTGGCGGAGGAGATCGTCTCTGTCGACGTACCCGGGAAGCGTTCGGTGACGACCGTTGACGCCGACGAGCATCCGCGGGAGACGTCGCTCGAAGCTCTTGCTGGGTTGAAGACTCCGTTCCGATCGCCTGGAACCGTCACGGCTGGGAACGCCTCGGGGGTGAATGACGGGGCGGCGGCTTTGCTGGTGATGAGCGGGGAGGCCGTGGAGCGGTACGGGGTCACGCCGATTGCTCGGGTTGTCGGGACCGCTGCCACTGGGGTGCCGCCGCGGATCATGGGGATCGGGCCGGCGCCCGCGACCCGGAAGCTGCTCGAGCGGACCGGTGTCGCGTTGTCCGACATCGAGGTGATCGAGTTGAACGAGGCCTTCGCGTCGCAGTCGCTCGCCGTACTGCGGGAACTCGGGCTGCCCGACGACGCCGAGCACGTCAACCCGAACGGCGGCGCCATCGCGCTCGGCCACCCGCTGGGGATGTCCGGCGCCCGGCTCGCGCTCACGGCCGCACTCGAGCTTCGCCACCGCGACGCCCGGTACGCGCTGGCCACCATGTGTATCGGCGTCGGCCAGGGCATCGCGACGCTGCTCACCCGTCCCTAGGAGTCATCCATGCTCGGTGAGGCTTGTCCTGTGGAGTTGCGAGACGCCGGCGAACAGCTGTCCGTCGACGAACTCCGGTCGCGCCAGCTGTCGTTGCTGCAGGCAACCGCACGACGGGCGTACGAGAACGTGCCGCACTATCGTGCCGCGTTGGATGCGATCGACTTCAAGCCCGGCGATCTGCAGTCGCTGGCGGATCTCTCGCGGCTGCCGTTCACGGCCAAGAAGGACTTGCGGGACAACTACCCGTTCGGGATGTTTGCGGTGCCTCGAACTGAGGTGGTGCGCGTGCATGCGTCTTCGGGTACGACCGGGCGGCCGACTGTGGTTGGGTACACGCGGCGGGATCTGGACAACTGGGCCGATCTGATGGCGCGGTCGATCCGGGCCGCTGGTGGGCGTGCGGGGGACGTTTGCCACGTCGCTTATGGGTACGGGCTGTTCACGGGCGGGCTGGGTGCGCATTACGGCGCCGAGCGGCTCGGGTGCACCGTCGTACCGGTCTCCGGCGGTATGACCGAGCGGCAGGTGGATCTGCTGCGTGACTTCGGCGCGCGGATCATCATGGTGACCCCGTCGTACTTCCTGTCGATCGTCGACGAACTGGAAAGCCGGGGCCTCGATCCGCGGGACACCTCGCTGCGGATCGGGATCTTCGGTGCCGAGCCGTGGACCGAGGCGATGCGTACCGAGGTGGAGGACCGGACCGGGATCCACGCCGTCGACATCTACGGGCTGTCCGAGGTGATGGGCCCGGGTGTCGCGCAGGAATGCGTCGAGACCAAGGACGGCCTGCACATCTGGGAGGACCACTTCTACCCGGAGATCATCGACCCGGTCACCGGCGAGGTACTCCCCGACGGCTCCGAGGGCGAACTGGTCTTCACCACACTGACGAAGGAAGCGTTCCCGGTACTGCGCTACCGCACCCGCGACCTGACCCGGCTGCTGCCCGGCACCGCGCGTCCCGGGATGCGCCGGATGGAGAAGATCACCGGCCGGACCGACGACATGATGATCGTCCGTGGTGTGAACGTCTTCCCCACCCAGATCGAGGAACAGATCCTGCTGGTCGAGGGCCTCACCCCGCACTACCTCTGCGTCCTCACCCGCCCGCACCGCCTCGACGAACTCACCGTCCAGGTCGAAGCCGCCCCCGACCTCGCGGACCGCACCACCGCCGCCACCACCCTGTCCCGCCGCATCAAGGACCGAGTAGGCGTCACCGCCACCGTCGAGGTAGTAGCCCCCCACGCCCTCGAACGCTCCCTGGGCAAAGCCAAACGCATCCGCGACAACCGGTAGAGGCGTACCGAAGAACGGGTACTGGTGCCGCCCGCTCCCCCACCCCGCCGCTCCGCCCCACCCCGCCGCGCCGCCCCGCCGCTCCGCCCGCCGCTCTGCCCCGCTCCGCCCCACCCCGCCGCTCCGCCGCGCCGCCCCGCCGCTCCGCCCGCCGCTCTGCCCCGCTCCGCCCGCCGCTCCGCCCCACCGCTCCGCCCCGCCGCGCCGCCCCGCCCCTCCGCCCCGCCGCTCCGCTCCGCCGCGCCGCTCCCCCCTGCTCCCGCCCCGCCGGCCGTTGGGCGGCGCCGCGGGCGTTGGGGCGGTGGGTGCCGACCACTACCCGTTCTTACGTCACAGCAGTGCTTCGGCCTGCGGGTCGCGGGGGTGGGGTTTGCGGAAGGCGGGTGGGCGGATGTGCGGGCGGACGAGGGCTTCGACCTCGAAGTCCTCGAGGTTGAACTTGGTGGCGATGTCGCGGTAGGAGGCGCCGGTGCGGACCTCGTCGATGACGTCCTCGACCGGCACATCGTCGACCAACGGGCGCCCGTACGCGCGTTCGGGGTCCACGATCACGTCGATGTCGTGGTAGATCACCAGCCGCAGCGTTCCGGCGTACCCGTCGTCGGACCAGCCGATCGCGGCCGAGCCGCGGCGCAGGACGCCGGGGAAGCCGCCCTGGCTGTCGCGGATCCGTTCCCAGCCCGGCTCGCGGCCCTCGGCGGCGATCTCGACCAGCAGGTCACGGCCGTCGTGGGCCAGCCCGGACCAGGCCAGCGGATACCGGCGGCCGGCCCGCGAGCGGAGCGCGACCGCGGCCTCGCCGATCGCGTGCAGGGACAGCCCGGTACGGCGCAGATGCCGCAGCATGTGCGTCTCCACCAGCCCGGCGAACGTGATCGTCGGCTCGCCACGTCCCCCACTGCGCGCCTCCAGTGCACCGGACCGCAGCCAGTCGCCGAGCGTGGTGGCCGGCAGCCCGAGGTGGAGCGCGACCTCGGCGCGCGTGTACAAGGGCAGGTCGAACCGCGGATCCACGTCTCACCCCTCACCAAAGGCGGTCGCCGACGCGACGAGCATGCCACCTCACCGGCCGAATTGGGTTGCTCCGGGCGGAACCACGCCCTAGAAGTAGTCCATGACCGACGTAGAACGCCCACCGCTGACCGCCGACGAACGCACCCAACTGACCGGATGGCTCGACCTGCAGCGTTCGTTCGTACGGATGAAGTGCACCGGCCTGACCGAGGCGGATGCCCACCGCAACGTCGTACCCACCTCACCGCTGATGACCCCGGCCGGCCTGGTCGCGCACCTGCGCTGGGTCGAGTACTCGTGGTTCCAGCTGGGGGTCGCCGGCGTCCCGGACACCGGGCAGACGCCGTGGGTCGAGGGCGCGCACGTCGACGCCGAGATGTTCGTCGACGACGTACCGCTCGCGCAACTGCTGGACGAGTACGACGAGGAGTGCCGGCGCTCCAACGCCACCATCGCCGACCTGCCGCTGGAGACCGTCGAAGTAGGCCAACCCGCTGACAAGGCAGCTTCTTTGCGGTACGTCCTGTGCCACATGATCGAGGAGACCGCCCGCCACGTCGGCCACCTCGACATCATCCGCGAACTCCTCGACGGTACGAAGGGATATACCAAGGTCGAGTAACCCGGTTACGCCTGCGCCGAGGGGTGGATAGGATGTCCGGCATCTGGCACGGGGTAGCGACAAGAGGTGTGATGAGGGAACCCTCCGTACGCCGTTATTCCGGGCGGTCAGTCGAGGAGTGGAAGGCCGCGCGCCGGGAACGGCTGCTGGCTGCCGCGCTCGAACTCTTCGGGACCGAAGGATATCCGGCGACATCCGTGGAACGCCTGTGTACACAGGCGAAAGTGTCCACCCGGCACTTCTACCACGAGTTCCAGAACAAGGAAGCCGTACTGCTCGCGGTGCATGCGCAGGTGATCGAGCTGGCCGTCCGCAGTACCGGGGACGCGCTCCGCCGGACCGCCGACAAGCCGGTCCGGGAGCGGATCGCCGCGGCCGTCGACTCGTACCTGCGGACCATCATGACCGACCTCCGGCGGGCCCGGATCTCGTTCGTCGAAGTGGTCGGCACCAGCCCGGCGGTCGAGGAGCAGCGCAAGGCGTTCCGGGAACTGCTGATCGGCAACGTCCGCGACCTCGGCGACACCGCGGTCGAACGCGGCGAGATCAAGCGCAAGGACTTCCGGTTCCTCGCGCTCGCGTTCTTCGGCGCGGTGAACGCGGTCGTCCACGACTGGATGCTGGCCGACCCGCGGCCCCCGGAACAGAAGGTCCAGAACTCGCTACGGGAGCTTGCCGTCCAGCTGATAACGGCCTAGTCGACGTAGCGTTTGCGGATCTCGGCGAGCGCTTCGTCGCGCGGTACGGCGGCGCCGACCGCGTACGTCGCCTCGTACGCTTCGTTGCCCAGGGCATCGCGGAGTTCGTCGACGAGCCGCTGGACATCGGCGTCCGGGATCGTCCGCAGGCCCCGCAGCGTGGAGGTCAGACCGAGCAGCCGCGCGATCTCCTCGGGCCTGCTGGTCAGCAGGTCGGCGTGCAGGCCGATCTCGACGACGGCCGCCGCGATCGGCATGTCCTCGGTGCCGAGCGCGAGTCCGATCGCCTGCCGGGCGAAGTCCTGAGCCTTCGCGACGTCGCCGATGGCCGCGTAGACCCGGCTCAGGTGTCCGAGCATCACGGCCTGGCCGTGCGGCGCCATCCGCTCGGCCTCGAGGTCGAGCGTCGCGTAGGCGCGCTCCGCGAGCTCACGCGCCTCGTCAACCCGGCCGAGCCGGAACTCGACCTTGGACAGACCCATGTACGACATCGCCTCGCCGCCGCGCGAACCCGTCTCCTCGGACAGCCGGAGCGCCCGCTCCAGGTCCGCGCGGGCGCCGTCGTAGTCCTCGAGCTCGACCCGGCTCATCGCACAACTGCCGAGCAGTTGGGCGACGCCTTCGGTCGTACCGAGTTCCTCGATCAGCCGGAGCGCCTCGACCAGCGACTCCAGTGCGGCGGCGTGATCCCCGCTGTTGGCCTGGTAGCCGGCCAGCCCGCGCAGCGCCATCGACGTACCGAACCGGTCGCCGAGCTCGCGGAAGCCGGCCAGCGCGACCGCGAGGTTGGCCGCCATCTCGTCGACCTCGCCCTCGTTCTCGCGGAACATCGCGCTCGTCATCACGCCCATGTTCCGGATCCAGGGATCCTCGTGCCGGCCCGCCGCCTCCAGCTCGGCGAAACATGTCGCCTTGTCCCGGCGGATCGCGGCCCAGACCGCGTTCGTGAACAGCCCGATGCCGGAGTCGACGAGGATCCGGTGCTTGCGGGTCATCCAGCGCACCGTGGCGAGACCGCGGATCGCCTGCTGGAACGACTTGGCGGCGTCCTCGCTGGTCGACATCCGCCCGAGCGCGAGCAGGTACAGCGCCTCGGCCTTGTCCAGCGGCACGGTCGGACCCGGTACGGCGAGTGCGGCCTGCATCCAGTTGACGGCCTCGGCCGGGCGGCCGCTCATCGTCCAGTACTCACCGAGAACGGCGACCATCTGGACGGCGATCCGCGCGGAGCGGGTGTCGATCGCGGTCCGGAGCGCGTCGATCAGGTTCTCGTTGTCGGCGGTCAGCCGGGCGATCCACTCGATCTGCTCGCCGGTCCGCAGTTTCGGCCGCGCCTTGCGGAGCATCCGGCTGAAGTACGCCGTGTGCGCCCGGCGGAAGCGGTCGTACTCACCGGACGCGTTCAGCTGCTCGGCGCCGTACGCGCGGACCGTCTCGAGCATCCGGTACCGCACGGACCTTTCGTCGGCAGCGGCTTCGACGAGCGACTTGTCGACAAGCGATGCGAGCACGCCCAGCACGGATTCCGCGGGGATCGTCGCGTCGCTGCAGATCTGCTCGGCCGCGTCGAGGGTGGCGCCGCCGGAGAACAAGGACAGCCGTCGGGCGACCGCCTGCTCGTCCGGGTCCAGCAGGTCCCAGCTCCACTCGACTACGGCCCGCAGGGTCTGGTGGCGCGGCAGGGCCGTGCGTGAACCGCTGGTGAGCAGCCGGAAGCGGTCGGCCAGCCGGTCCACGATCTGCGGCGGCGTGAGTGCCCGCAGACGCGCTGCGGCCAGCTCGATCGCCAGGGGCATGCCGTCGAGCCGCCGGCAGATCTCCGCGACCGCCTGGCGGTTGGCGTCGGTCAGCTGGAAGTCAGGGCGTACTGCGCGAGCACGGTCGACGAACAGCTGCATCGCCGGGTAGTCGTCGGGCACGGTGTCTTCTGGCGGCAGCCCTAGCGGTCCAACGGGGTGCAGGTGTTCACCAGGAATGCTCAACGGCTCACGGCTGGTCGTCAGCACCCGTAGCCGCGGGCAGGACGCCAGCAACGAGTCGACAAGCCCTGCGACCTCCTGGACGAGGTGCTCGCAGTTGTCGAACACCAACAGGATGCGGCGGTCGCCGATCACCTCTACGAGCCGCTGTGTCGCCGCACGGCTCGTGGGGATGTGCTTGGGCGCAAAGCGCGCCGGTGCCAGGTCTACGAACTCACTTGCGCCGAGTGTGGAAAGGACCGCGGGTGCTACATCTGCTGCGTCACCCAGTGGTGCCAGCTCCACGAACCAGATGCCGTCGCCGGACTGATCGACGAGAGTCCTGCCGGTCTCGGTGGCCAGTCTGGTCTTGCCGGCGCCGCCTGGGCCGACCATGGTGACCAGGCGGGTCCCGTTGCTCAGCAGCCGTTTGAGCTCGGCCACGTCGTCACGGCGCCCCACAAAGCTCGTCAGCGGAGCCCGCAGGTTGCTACGCGGTGCCGACGGGGCCGGAGCCGGAATGGCAGTGCTCTTCGGGGTTGGGTCGACCGCGTCACCACGTAGTACGGAGACGTGCAGGTCTCGCAGCCGACTTCCCGGGTCGGCACCGAGCTCGTCGGCCAGGGTGGTCCGGATACGTTCGTACGCCGTCAGCGCCTCCGCCTGGCGGCCGTCGGCGTACAGGGCGCGAATGAGCAGCTCGTGGACGCGTTCGCGGAGCGGATGCGTTGCGGCGAGGTGTTCGAGGTCGGCGATCCGGTCGCGGGCCTGGCCGCAGCTGACGGCCGCCTCCGCGAGGTCCTCCGCGCCGGCCATTCGCAGCTCGGTCAGGCGGTCCGCCTCGACCGCTGCGAACGGGATGTCCCGCAGGTCGGTCAGCGCCTCACCACGCCAGAGCTTGTCGGCCTGCGTGAGCAGTACGTGCGCCTGCTCCGGGTCGGACGTGAGCAGCGCCCGACCCCGCCGTACGAGTTCCTCGAACTGGAGGGCGTCGACGCAGTCCGGACCGATCGTCAGCGTGTAACCGGCCGGGCCGGACTGGACCGAGATGCTCGATTCGGTGGCCGGCAGACTCGCCCGGAGCCGCGACACCAGCGACTGCAGTGCGTTCGCGCTGGGCGCCTCGCTGCCCCACAGACCGTCGACCAGCGTCTCCACACTGACCGGCCGTCCCGCGCTCAGTGCCAGCCGCGCGAGCAGCCCACGCAGACGTACGCCGCGGATGTCGAGCGGAGTCCCGTCGGCCGCCCACATCGCGAGAGGCCCAAGCACCGCTATGCGCACTCCACCAGCCTCGCACATCCTGCCGACCAAACACCCGTGCCTTTTGTCATCCGGCGGCTTAAGGTCGGGGTTCGTGACTGAAATCGCCGCGCAGACACAGCTCGCGCTCTCCCGAATCGTCAGTGAACGTCAGTCCAAGGGCCGAGTGCCCGGCGTGGTGGGCGCTGTCGCCCGCGCCGGGACGCTGGCCTGGTCCTACGGGGCCGGATCGGCGGATCTGGATAGTCCCGGCGTACCGCCAACGGCCGATTCGCAGTTCCTGATCGCGTCGCAGAGCAAGACGCTGACCGCGGTCGCGATCATGGCACTGCGCGACGAGGGCAAGCTCAGCCTGGACGACCCGATCGAGCGCCTGATCCCCGACAGCAAGCACGAGGGCATCACCGTTCGGCAGATGCTCAGCCACGCCAGCGGCATGCAGCGTGAGCCGGTCGGCGACGTGTGGGACCTGATGAAGTTCCCGTCCCGCGAAGAGCTCGTCCCGGGCTGGAACGCGGCCGAGCGGATCGGCAAGCCGCACCACAAGTTCCACTACTCGAACCTCGTCTTCTCGCTGCTCGGCGAGATCGTCGCGCGGCTGGACGGCCGGTCCTGGTACGACTCGGTGAAGGCGCGGATCCTCGACCCGCTGGAGATGCGGCGCACGACGGTCGGGATGGACGGCGGCCCGGCGCAGACCGGGTACTACGTACCGCCGTTCTCCGACGTACCGGTGCGTGAGCCGTTGCTGGACATCGGCGCGATGGACGCCTGCGGCGGGCTGGCATCGACGGCCGCCGACCTGGCCAAGTGGGCGATGTTCGTCGCGGACCCGGTCGACGAGGTGCTGTCGAAGGACACCCTGGAAGAGATGTGCCAGGTGCAGATCATGGCCGACGTGGACCGTTGGCAGCTCGCCTTCGGGCTCGGGTTCATGCTGCTGCGCCGCGGTGACCGGCTGTTCGTCGGCCACGACGGCGGCATGCCTGGCCACATCACCTCGACGTTCGTCGACCGCTCCTCCGGTACGGCGGGAATCGCGCTGTTCGGCGCCACCTCGTCACCGGCCCCGAGCGCGCTGGCGACCGACCTGATCATCAAGGTCCTGGAGGACGACCCGCTGCCGCCGGAGGCCTGGGTCCCGGGTACGTCAGTGCCCGAGGAACTGTCCGGCGTACTCGGCACGTGGTTCACCGAGGGCTCCCCGTTCGTCTTCTCGGTGAAGCAGGGCGTACTCGAGGCTAAGTCCCCCGCAGCCGCCGAATACCAGTCCCCGGCCGTCTTCGAACGCGTCTCCGAAGACACATACCGAACCGTCTCCGGCCGCGAGACCGGGGAGCTGCTGACGATCACCCGCGACCCAGCCGGCCACCCCACAAAGTTGCACTGGGCAACCTACCTCTGCACCCGCGAACCGCTGTCCTTCGCAGAGATCAACCCCGGCTGACGGCAACGGTCAGACCACCGGCCACCGCGAACGCCAGCAACACCGAGGCGAACGCGGTCGTGCCGGTGGTCAGCCCGACCGCGTCCGTGAGGTACCCTGCCGAGACCGGGAGCAGGCCGGCGGGAATGTAGCCGCCGACGTTCAGCGCGGCGTTCGCCTCGGCCAGCCGTTCCGGCGGAACCGACGAGTTGAGCAGCGACAAACCACCCAACTGTCCCAGTCCCTGACCGGCACCCGCCAGTAGCGCCGCGGCGACCAACGCGGTCACGGAGGACGCGTGCACGGCTACGATCAGCGCGATCATGCCGAGACTCGTACCGACCGCTCCGAGCAGGAGGATCCGCCGACGCGGCAACCGCCGGACGGCGAACTGCACCCCGGTCGCGGTCAGGAACATCGTGAACGCCACAGCGCCTGCGACGATCCGGCTCGTCGTACCGAGCAGACCTGACAGCAGCGAAGGTCCGAGCGACAGCACGAACGAGGTCCCGGTGATGCCCGGCGCGAACACCGCGATCCCCATCAGCAGCCGCCGGCCGACTCCGTACGGCACGCCGGGCACGCGGATCCACGCGCCCGAACGGTACGGCGGACGCTCGATCGGCAGCCGCAGTACAACGACGACCGCGGACGCGACCAGCACCGCTTCCACGACGAACACCGTGACCGTCGGACCGGGCAGGGTCTCGGAGAGAACCCCGGCCAGGAGCGGGCCGGTACCCGCGCCGAGGACCATCGCGCAGGACGCGAGCAGTGCGGCCAGGACCTTGTGGTTCCGGCCGACGTCGGTCACCGCGGCCATCCCGGCCGAGACGACTGCGCCGACCGCGACACCGGTGAGCAACCGCGCCAGCATCAGCATCACGACACTGGTCGCCGCGGCGAAGACGGCACACGCGGCCAGTGCGAGCCCTAGTGCAGGCAGCAGGACGAGCTTGCGCCCGACCCGGTCGGAGACGACGCCCGAGATCAGCAGCGAGCCGAGCAGACCGACGATGTAGCACGCGAAGACCACGGTCAGCGTGCCTTTCGAGAAGCCGATGTCCCGCTGCCAGACGACGTACAACGGCGTCGCGGCGTTCGACAGTACGAAGACCGCGGCAACCGGCCAGGCCGCCAACCACACCCAACGAGTCACGACTCCTCCTAAGTACGACTTTTTTCGAACTTAGCACGTAGTACGATGAAAGTCGTACTTAGGAGGATGAGATGTCTTCGTTGCCGGAGCCGCTGCCGGAGCCCGCGGTGGACGAGATCCAGTTGGAGCAGGTGTTCGCGGCGTTGAGCGATCCGCTGCGGATGGAGATCGTGCGCCGGCTGCTGCTCGAGTCGGACGCGTTCGACCACACCTGCGGCTGGTTCGGGTTCGACCGGCCGAAGTCGACGCTCACGCATCACTTCAAGGTGCTCCGCGAGGCGGGCGTGACCCGGCAGCGGCAGTACGGCCTGGAGCGCCGCAGCCAGGTCCGCGTCGACGACCTCGACCGACGCTTCCCTGGCCTGCTCGAACTGGTGAAGGCGAGCTGATTCCTCAGGTACGGCGGCGGTAGGCGCGGATTGCCAGGGGGGCGAAGACTGCGACCAGGCCGACCATCCAGGCGAGGGTGATCAGGAGTGGCTTCTGGAGGGCGCCGCCGCCCATCAAGGCCCGTTCGGTGTCCACCAGGTAGGTGATCGGGCTGACCTTGACGAAGGCTTGCAGGAAGCCGGGCAGGGTCGAGGCCGGTACGAAGATGTTGCTGCCGAAGGTGAGCGGGAACATCACCAGGAACGCGACGCCCTGCACGCCTTGCGCGGTCTTCAGGGTCAGGCCGAGCCACACCCAGATCCAGCACATCGACAGCGCGAACAGCAGCACGATCAGCATCGCCAGCAGGCCGTAGCCGACCCCGTTGTGGAACCGGAAGCCGAGCACGAAACCGCTCGCCATCAGGATCACGATCGACAGCGAGTACCGGACGGCGTCGCCGAGCACCGCGCCGATCAGCGGCGAGATCCGGGCGATCGGGAGGCTGCGGAACCGGTCGAAGACGCCCTTCGCGAAGTCGTCGTTCAGGCCGACCCCGGTACCCATCGTCGCGAACACGACGGTCTGCACCAGCAGGCCCGGCAGCAGCGTCGGCAGGTACCCGCGCCAGCCGCCACCCTGCGAGATCGCCCCGCCGAACACGAACAGGAACAACGCCAGGAAGATGATCGGCTGGAACGTCACGTCCGCCAGGGCTTCGGGGTTCTGCTTGATCCGGATGATGTTGCGCCAGGCCAGCGTCAGGCTCTGCTGCACCCAGGCGAACGGCCGCGACCGATGCACGGGTACTTCAAGTGTCGCGGTGGTCATCGGCCCGCTCCTTCCAGGATCTTCGGCTCTTCGGTGGTGTGACCGGTCAGCGCCAGGAACACCTCGTCCAGGCTGGGCAGCCGCAGCGACAACTCGGTCACCGCGATCCCGGCCTCGTCCAGCCGCCGTACGACGACCGGCATCGACGAACCGTCCGTGACCGGCACGCTGACGAGGGCGTTCACCACGTCGACGGTCGGCCGGGTACCGACGGATTCGGCGACGATCGCGGCGACCCGCTCGATGTGCGACGGCTCAGCCGGGCGTACGTCGAGGGACTGCCGGCCGGCTTGGGCCTTCAGCTCCGCGGGTCGCCCGTTCGCGACCACGGCGCCCTTGTCGAACACCACGATCGAGTCGGCCAGCGCGTCGGCCTCTTCGAGGTACTGCGTCGTGAGCAGCACCGTCGTACCGTCGAGGACCAGGTTCCGGACCGTCTCCCAGACGCCGTTGCGGGCGTGCGGGTCGAGGCCGGTGGTGGGCTCGTCCAGGTACAGGATGCTCGGGTTGCCGACCAGGCTCGCGGCCAGGTCGAGCCTTCGGCGCATACCGCCGGAGTACGTCTTCGCGGTCCGGTCGCCGGCGTCGGTCAGCTCGAACCGCTCCAGCAGTTCGTCCGCCTTGCTCCGCGCCTGCGGCCGGGAGTACCCGAGCAACCGGCCGATCATGATCAGGTTGCGGCGACCGGACATGTCCTCGTCGACCGACGCGTACTGCCCGGTCAGGCCGATGATGCCGCGGACCTTCCCGGCCTCGCGGACCACGTCGTGCCCGCCGACGGTCGCGTGCCCGGCGTCCGGCCGGAGCAGCGTGCCGAGGATGCGGACGGCGGTCGTCTTGCCGGCGCCGTTCGGGCCGAGGACCCCGAGGACCGTACCCGTCGGCACGGTCAGGTCGACGCCGGCAAGCGCCGTTGTACTGCCATATTTCTTGACCAGACCGACCGCCTCGATGGCGACCTGGTTCGTTGTGGTCATGGGGTTCCTCCCAGCTTGATGTGCTGGGACTACCGTCTCCTGGCGTGCTGGCACGGGCCTGGCACGCCGCTGTCTCAGCCCTTCAGCGGGACGATCTGGTTCGCCAGCAGGGCTTGGTACGCCTCGGGGTTGTAGCGCGCGAGGTTGCCGCGTGCCCTGCGCCGGTACTTGAGGATCTGCCGCGTGCCGATCGCCCACAGTACGTACTGGAAGGCCAGCGCGAACTTGAAGTCACCGATCGCCTGCGGAGCGCCGCCGGAGGAAGCGTCCAGCAGTACGCCGACCATTCCGATGCAGAGCAGCGTCGCGATGAACCCGCCGGTGTTGACCATCCCGTTCGCGGCACCGAACCGCGTGGCGGGGTTGAACGTACGGGCGTAGTCGAGTCCGAGCATCGAACCCGGGCCGCCGGCGGCTTGTACGACGATGAGTGCCAGCAGTACGGGCATCGGTGCACGGCCCGGCCACAGCAGTACGACGGTCCACATCACTACAGAGCCCGCGATGACCGCCAGCACGATCCATGAGCGGTAGAACGGGAACTTGGCGGCGTACCGACCGACCAGGGGTCCGTAGCAGAGGCCTGCCAGTACGGGGATGATCAGCATGGCCGCAGCGGTCGTTGGGGCGACCCCCTGTCCCTGTACGAGGAACGGGTAGCCCCAGAGCAGGCCGAACGTACTGCCGGAGAAGCTTGTGGTGAAGTGCGTCCACAGACCGAGCCGTGTGCCCGGTTCGTTCCAGGCGCGGCGCAGGTTCTTCTTGACCTCATGGAGCGGCTGCTTGGCGCGGCGGAGCGGTTCGTCGTACGGGGTGTTCTTGACGAGCAGTAGTACTAGTACGCCGGTCACCAGGCTCAGTACGGATGCAGCGGCGAACGTGGGCGTCCAGCCGAACGCATGGAACGCCGCAGCCATCGGGACTGTCGACATGATCGCGCCGAGCCCACCGAGCATTCCTGTCGCCTGCGACATCACTGGCTGACGTAGCGCGGGGAACCAGGACATGACCACGCGCAGCACGCTGATGAACACCAGCGCGTCACCGACACCTAGTACTGCTCGGGCTGCGAGCGCGGCGGGGTACGAGTTGACCATGCTAAACGCGGACTGCGCTACGAACAGCAGAGCGGACGCAGCGATCAGGAGGCGCTTGGAGCCGTACCGGTCGAGTAGTACGCCGACGGGGACCTGCATGGCGGCGTACACCGTCAACTGGACGACGGTGAAGCTCGCCAGTGCCGATGCGGAGATGTGGAAGCGTTCTGCGGCCTGTAGGCCGGCCACGCTCATGGAGCCGCGGTGCAGGACGGTGACGAGGTACGTGAGGACAGCAATGGCCCACACTGCCCAGGCACGCCGTCCGCCCAGGGGGTAGCGAAGTTCGTTCACCGCGTGCCCCGCAGATCCGTCGCGGCGGTCTCGATGTGGGCGATGACGAGCTCACGGAAGCGCTTCACGCTGTTACCGCCGAGTGCCTCGATCATCTCCTGGTGCGCGGTGATCGACTTGTCCATCCGGGCCGGCTGGACCTCGATCCCGGGCACACCCATCCGGACCTGACGGTCCCGGAGGCTGTTGTAGAGCTTGGCCAGGATTTGGTTGCCTGCGGCATCGACGATCGCCTCGTGGAAGGCCCGGTCGGCCTCCAGGAAGCTCTTCGCGTCGCCGGCCTTGCGGTGCGCGCGCATCTCGTCGACGCGCTCGGTCAGCGCCTCGATCAGCTGTTTGCGGCGCGGCCAGACCTTGGCGGCTGCATGCGTCTCGATCAGCTCGCGGGCCTCGAGCACGTCCTCGATCTCCTGCGGCAGCACCGGCAGGACGAGGGCGCCCTTCTTCGGGTAGAGCTTGACCAGCCCGGATTCCTCGAGCCGGAGCAGGGCCTCGCGGACCGGCGTACGGGAAACACCGACCGCGGTCGCCAGCTCACCCTCGGTGAGCAGCTCGCCACCTGGGTACGTCCGGTCCAGGATGGCGGCCTTCACGTACGCGTACACACGCTCGGCCGCGGGGATCTTGTCCACCCCCGGCGCCGCCTCGACCACCACCCGCGCGATCTCCGCGGTCTCGTCACCCAATACCAACGCGTCGTTCGCCGCGTCCCCGCCTGTCACTGCACTCCCACCCATACGACTCGTATCTCTGTTGTATCTATCTTACATGCACAGGTAATCCACTGTCGAAGCGAGTTATTCCCCAAGTTATCCACAGGTGGATCCACAGCGTGTGGGCAACTGAGCGTGATCTGGCCGCTGCATGCAGGGTTTCCCCTGTGTTGTGGATGAAGAACTCCGTCTTCCCGCAATCCGGCCTAGAGTCTCGGGTTACCCGGACCCGTCCGTCCGTGCCCTGCCCCTGAGGAGGCCTCGTGTCCCGACTCCCCCGTCCCCGCCGGCTGGCCGCCGGCCTGTCCGCCGCCGCGCTGGTCTGCGTGTCGCTCGGCGCGACGACCGACGCGCACGCCGCGGGCCCGCTGATGAACTACGTGGTCAACACCAAGGCCACGCCCGGACACGTCCGCAAGACCGAGGAAGCCGTCAAGGACGCGGGCGGGAAGGTGCTTGTCTCGTACGAGCAACTCGGCGTCGTCATCGCACAGTCCACCAACCCGGACTTCAAGATCGACCTCCGCAGCGTGCACAACGCCCGCGAGGTCCAGTCGGTCGGCGCCACTCGGACCGTCGCCGTCACCGAAGGTGCCGGCGGCCTCAGCTCCGCCGACGAGACCGCCGCGACCCCGGTGGCCGATCCGCGCGAGGGCGAGCAGTGGGACATGCAGCAGATCAAGGCCGATCAGGCGCACGCCGTCACCGACGGATCACGCAACGTACTGGTCGGCATCAACGACAGTGGTGTCGACGACACCCACCCCGACCTCGCGCCGAACTTCGACGCCGCTGACTCGGTCAACTGCGTGAACAACGGCGTACCGGACACCACGCCCGGCGGATGGCGGCCGACGACCAGCATCCACGGCACCCACGTGGCCGGCATCGTCGCCGCGGCCCGCAACGGCATCGGCATCGTCGGCGTCGCGCCGGGAGTACGGATCGCCTCGGTCAAGGTCGTCAACGACGCCGGCTTCATCTACCCCGAGTACTCGATCTGCGGGATCGTCTGGGCCGCCGAACACCACATGGCCGTGACGAACCACAGCTACTTCATCGACCCGTGGGAGTTCTGGTGCAACGACAACGGCGACCAGGGCGCGGTGCAGGAAGCCGTACGGCGCGCGTACGCCTGGGCCACGGACCAGGGCACTCTCTCGGTCGCTGCCGCCGGTAACTCGAACTACGACCTCGCGCACAAGACGACCGACAGCGGCAGCCCCGACGACCAGGCCACGCCGGTCACCCGGACCATCGACAACGGCTGCCTCGACATGCCGACCGAACTGCCCGGCGTCATCACCGTCGCCAGCACGACGCAGACCCGCGCCCGCAGCGGCTTCTCCAACTTCGGCCTCGGAAAGATCGACGTCGCCGCACCCGGCAGCTCGGTCCTGTCCACCGTCCCCGGAGGCTACGCCAAACTCAGCGGCACCTCCATGGCCTCACCCCACGTCACCGGCATCACCGCCCTGATGAAGTCCACCCACCCCTGGTGGGGCCCCCGCGACATCGAACGAGCCCTCCAGACCGAGGCCGACGACACCGCCTGCCCCACCACCCCCGACCCCCGCTGCACCGGCACCACCGCCAACAACTCCTTCTACGGCGAAGGAATAGCCGACGCCCTCGACGCAGTAACCCGCTAACCCCCCAAGCCGAGTGGGGGTCCACCGCCCGGGACCCCCACTCACCCTCAAGAACTAGTACGAACAAGAACTGACAGGTGCTGCACTGCCCAAGGACTGCCAGGCGAGGCACTGGCTAAGGGAAGAACTAACAAGTGGGGTGCCGGCAAAGGAAGAACTACCAGGTGCCGTCCTACCCCACCAAGTCATCCCCATTTGGCGACGGCGTTCGTCGTCGAAGGTTGTCCAGCTATCTCACCAGTCCATCGCCCGGCAGACGCTGAGGGAGCGAAGGGGTCGTGCCGGGTCTGGGGAGCTGACACAGTGGATGGATGTTGAAGCAGGTGGGTGATGGGGTTTGGGTTCGGCAGAGTGGGTGGGTTTGGAGTAGTTCGACTGTCGTACGTGGGGATGACGGGTTGGTGCTTGTTGATCCGGGGATTACTGGGGCTGAGTTGAGCGCGCTGGCTGATGAGGTGGAGCGGCTTGGGGTTGCGGTGGTTGGTGGGTTTTCCACGCATCCGCATTTTGATCATTTGTTGTGGCATTCGCGGTTCGGGGATGTGCCGCGGTACGGGACTGCTGGGTGTGTGCGGGTAGCCAGCGAGGGTCGGGAGGAGGCGCGGGCTATGGCTGTGGAGACTGCGGAGGATGTGCCGGTTGAGTTGGTTGCGCTGGTCAGTCCGTTGCCGGCGGATGGTGGGCCTGTGCCGGGCGAGTTGATCGAGCATGACGGGCATGCGGTTGGACATGCTGCGGTTCTGCTCGCGGATCGTGGAGTGCTGCTGGCCGGGGACATGTTGTCCGACGTACTGATTCCGATGCTCGATCCGGAGCAGGACGGGCAACTGGATACCTACGAGGCGGCGCTCGATCGGCTCGAGGAAGCCGTAAAGCACGTCGACGTCGTGGTGCCGGGACACGGGGCTGTGGCGAACGGTGCTGAGGCGGCGGCGCGGCTTGCCGCGGATCGGGCGTACCTCGAGGCGCTGCGGCGTGGGCAGGAGCCGGTCGACGTACGGATGGAGCAGGAATGGATGGCCGGCCCTCACCAGCGGAACCTGAAGGCCTTGCTTGATTGACGGCGGACGGAGTAGCAGGCACGATGTGTGGCGGCGTGGCCTGCGCCTAACCTTCGGTCGCCGTTCTCAGCACGGCGTGTGATGAAGGCAAAGGGACCTTGGTCTCAGGTCGTTGTCGTCGGTCCGAATGCTTCGGGCGTGGTTGCTGAGAAACCGTGCGCCGAGGCACGAGGGACGACAATGACCAGCACGCCAGCTCTTCGGATCGCGGTCGCTCAGACCACGGCCACCGCCGACGTACGGCACAACGGCCGTACGGTACGCCGCCTGATGCGCGAGGCCGCCGCACAAGAAACCCGCCTGCTGCAGTTCCCGGAAGGCTTTCTCTCCGGGTACGCCAAGGAACAGGTCAACGACTGGGACGACGTCGACTGGCCGGCCGTACGCGACGAACTCCAGCAGATCGCCGCGCTCGCCGCCCAGCTCGGCATCTGGGCCGTACTGGGTTCGGCCCATCCCCTGACCGCGCCGCATCGCCCGCACAACAGTCTGTACGTGATCTCCGACAGCGGAACGATCGTCGACCGTTACGACAAGCGGTTCTGCTCGCACACCGAAATCACCAGCTTCTACAGTCCCGGGTTCGAGCCGGTCGTGTTCGAGGTCGACGGGTTCCGCTTCGGTGCGGCGATCTGTATCGAGATCAACTTCCCGGACCTGTTCTCGCAGTACCACGAACTCGGTGTCGACTGCGTACTGCTCTCCGCTTATCCCGTCGACGAGGTCTTCGAGGTCAAGGCCCGCGCGTTCGCGTCGATCAACACGTACTGGGTCGCCATGGCCCTGCCTTCGCAGACCGCCCACCTGATGAACTCCGGCGTCATCGGTCCGGACGGCCGCTACGTCGCGCAACTCGACGGCGGCGAGGGGCTGGTGTTCGCCGACCTGGATCGATCCGACTTCGAGATGTGGTTCGAACGAGCTCGGCCGTGGCGGGAGGCCGCTCTCGAGGGCGAGATCTACCGCAGGCGGAAGGTCGACGATCCACGGAGCGTCGACCGTACGTGCTTCTAACCCGTGGTGATCAGGACGATGCCGGCGACGACGACTGCGGCGGCGGTGGCTCGTTTGGGGCCGAAGCGTTCGTGGAAGAAGAGGGCACCGATGATCGCGCCGAAGATGATGCTGGTTTCTCGGAGGGCGGCGATTGCGGCCAGACTGCCTCGGGTTTGGGCCCAGAGGACCAGGCCGTACGCGACCATCGACACCACGCCGCCGGCCAGGCCGGAGAGGATTGCCGAGCGTGGGAGGTTGAACGTCTGCGGGCCGCGCCAGAGCAGGACGGCGAGCGGGACGGCGAAGCCTTGGAGCATGAAGACCCAGCCCATGTATGTTGCCACGGGCATCTTGTGTACGGCGACACCGTCGACGACCGTGTACGACGCGATCATCAGGCCGGTGACGATCGCGGCGAAGATCGCCGGGAGCTGGCCGCGACCGGGGCGGCCGATGAAGACGAGCGCGATCAGGCCGGCTGAGACGAGCAGTACGCCGGCCAGTTCGAGTACGGCCAGGTGCTGGTGGAGTACGACGATCGAGACCACCGCCACGACCCACGGCGACGTACCGCGGGCCAACGGGTACATCTGGCTGAACTGCCCCAGTTGGTACGACGCCAACAGGCCGCCGAGATACGCGAGGTGGAGAAGCGCAGACGCGATGATGTACCACCACGTATCGGCCGGCGGCAGACCCATGAGCAGTACGGCAACGAGACCGATGACGCCGGCTGCCAGTTCGAAGAGTGCCAGCCCAGCAACTCGATCCGGCGCGCCGTGCGCCATCGCATTCCACGTCGCATGCAGAACCGCCGCCCCAAGCACCACCAAGATCACCACCACCCCGCCACCCTCTCACCACCCCACCCGCGGGTTGGCGGTGGCGGTCAGAGGATGCCTGGGGGTAGGAGGGCCAGGTCGCGGAGGCTTCGGGCGGTTTCGAGGATGGTGGTTTCCAGGGGGCGGGGGTGCCAGCCCAACATCGTCCGGGCTCGGTTGTTGTGGATGGTTGGGCGTGGGAGGTCGGGGCCGGAGGCTTCCTCTGTGGGAGTCGTCGCACCAAGGTTGTCGTGCAGGAGTTGGGCGAGCTCGAGGAAGCTGGTCGCCGGATCGTTGCTTACAGCAAGGAAGCGGTTGCCGGCGGCATCGGGTGTGGTCATGGCGCGGACGTGGAGGTCGGCTACGTCGCGTACGTCGACCACTCCGAAGCGGGCGCGTGGTACGACCGCCATGGTGCCGTCGAGCATCATCTTGATCAGGTGGGTCGAGGAGCGCAGGTCGGTGGTCAGGGTTGGGCCGAAGATCGCGGTTGGGTTGACGACGACCAGTTCGGTGGGCGCGGTTGGCCAGGTACGTACGCATGTCGCCGATGCCGACGCCGACCGCGCGCAGGCAGGCGAGTGCTTCGAGTACGTCGACGTCCGCGTTCTGGTACCGGCGGTGTCCGCTCTGCGCGTCCCGGTCGATCGGGCCGACCAGGCCGACGTCCTCGTAGTACCGCAGCGTCGGCTCGCTCAGCCCGCTGCGCCGAGCGACCTCCTGGATGGTGAAAACCGTCATGCCAGCCACGGTCACACACTTCAAGCGCTTGAGGTCAACAAGCGGCGCGCAGCGGAGGGTAGGGGCGGGTAGGGGCTGTGGAGGCAGTTGGTGAGTGGTGGCGGTCCGCCTGACACGACAAAGGGCCGGGCGACCACGCCCGGCCCTTCGCGAAACGTCAGAACATCAGTGCGCGGGCGGGGTCCTCGAGGATGCTCGCGACGTCGGCGAGGAAGATCGAACCCTTCTCGCCGTCGATCAGGCGGTGGTCGAAGGACAGCGCGAGCGTGGTGATCCAGCGCGGAACGATCTCGTCGTCCACCACCCACGGCTGCTTCCGGACCGCGCCGAACGCGAGGATCGCGGCCTCGCCCGGGTTGATGATCGGCGTACCGGCGTCGACGCCGAATACGCCGACGTTGGTGATCGTGAACGAACCGCCCGCCTGGTCCGCCGGTTGCGTCTTGCCCTCGCGGGCGGTGGCGACCAGGTCGTTGAGCGCCCGGCACAGGTCCGGGAGGGTGAGCGAGTCCGCGCCCTTGATGTTCGGGACGATCAGCCCGCGCGGGGTGGCCGCGGCGATGCCGAGGTTGACCGCGCCCTTGTACACGATCTCCTGGGCCGGCTCGTCCCAGGCGGCGTTGATGATCGGGGTACGACGAGCCGCCAGCGTGACGGCCTTCGCGACGATCAGCAACGGCGAGACCCGGAGGTCCCGGAACGCCTTGTCGTTCTTCAGCCGCTCGACGAGCTCCATGGTGGCGCTGACGTCGACGGTGATCCACTCGGTGACGTGCGGCGCGGTGAACGCGCTGGCAACCATCGCCTGCGCCATCACCTTCTGCACACCCTTCAGCGGCACCCGCGTATCACCCTGTGCGCTCGGTACGGGCTGGTAAGCAGGCAGTTCTTCAACCATCGGGGCAGTTGGCGCTGCGACGTACGCCTCGACGTCCGCCCGGGTGATCACACCACCCAGACCGGTCGGCGCAACCGCACCCAGATCAATCCCCAGATCCTTCGCCAACTTCCGCACCGGCGGCTTCGCCAGTACGTGCCCGCCCGCAACCGCAGCAGGTGCTGGTACGACGGCGGGCGCAGGCGGTTGGACAGCCGGAGCCGCCTCAGGAGCCTGGGCCGGTGCGGCTGAGCCTGGACCCGGTTTGCGTTGGCGGCGTTTGGCTTCGGTGGTTTTGGGGCCGTAGCCGACCAGGACCGCCGTACGGCCGCCGGATTCTTCCGGCTCGGGGATCGACGGGACCATGTCGTCGGCGAGTGGTTCGTCGCCGGCGGCTTCGGTCCGGACCGAGATGATCGGCGTACCGACCGGCACGGTCTCACCCTCCGGCACCAGCAGGTCGGTGACCACGCCGGCGAACGGGACCGGGAGTTCGACCAGCGACTTCGCGGTTTCGATCTCGACGACGGTGTCGTTCAGCTTGACGGTGTCGCCGGGCTTGACCTTCCAGCTGACGATCTCGGCCTCGACGAGACCTTCACCGACGTCGGGGAGGCGGAACTGCTGGATGCCCATCAGTACCCCATCACCCGGTCGACGCCGTCCAGAACGCGGTCCAGGTCCGGCAGGTACTCGTCCTCCATCCGCGACGGCGGGTACGGCGTGTCGTACCCGGTGACGCGCAGCACCGGCGCCTCGAGGTGGTAGAAGCACTCCTCGGTGACCCGAGCCGCGATCTCCGACCCCGGGCCGAACGAGTACGGCGCCTCGTGCACGACAACAGCGCGCCGCGTCTTGCGAACCGACGCGAAGATCGTCGCCAGGTCGAACGGCGCGATCGTCCGAAGGTCGATGACCTCCAGGTTCCGGCCGTCCTCGACCGCAGCCTCCGCGGCCTGCAGACACGTCTTCACCATCGGCCCGTAACAGAGCAGCGTCGCGTCCGTACCCTCACGGACCACCTTCGCCTTGTGCAGCGGCAGCGTCGGCGGCGTGGCCTCGTCCAGCTCGGCCTTCTCGTGGTACCGCCGCTTGGGCTCGAAGAACACCACCGGGTCGTCGGACTCGATCGCCTGCTGGATCATCCAGTACGCGTCGACCGGGTCGCCGCAGGAGATCACCTTGAGCCCCGGTACGTGCGCGAACAGCGTCTCCGGCGACTCCGAGTGGTGCTCGACCGCGCCGATGCCGCCGCCGTACGGGATCCGGATCACGATCGGCATCCGGATCTTGCCCATCGACCGGTAGTGCATCTTCGCGACCTGGTTGATGATCTGGTCGTACGCCGGGAACACGAAGCCGTCGAACTGGATCTCGCAGACCGGGCGGTACCCGCGCAGCGCGAGGCCGACCGCGGTGCCGATGATGCCGGACTCGGCCAGCGGGGTGTCGATCACCCGGTCCTCGCCGAAGTCCTTCTGCAGCCCTTCGGTGACCCGGAAGACGCCGCCGAGCTTGCCGATGTCCTCGCCCATCACGACGACCTTCGGGTCCTTCTCCATCGCGGCCCGGAGGCCGGCGTTGATGGCCTTGCCGAGAGTGATCTTGGTCATCGCTCAGCCCTCGCCTTCGAACGAAGCGGCGTACGCGACGTACTGGTCACGCTGCTCGGCCAGCTGCGGCGTCTCGTCGACGTACACGTGCTGGAAGAAGTCCGTCATCTGCGGCTCCGGGAGCGCCAGGCAGCCGGCCCGGAGTTCCGCGGCGACCTTGTCGGCCTCGGCGTCGATCTCGTCGAAGAAGTCGTGGTCGATCCCGGCGTGCCGGGCGAGGTACGCGTGCACGCGCTCGATCGGGTCCTTGAGCTTCCAGTGCTCCAGGTCCTCGTTGAGGCGGTACTTCGTCGGGTCGTCGGAGGTCGTGTGCGCGCCCATCCGGTACGTGTACGCCTCGATCAGCGTCGGTCCGCTGCCCTCGCGGGCGCGCTTCAGCGCCTGCTGGGTCACGGCGTACGTCGCGAGTACGTCGTTGCCGTCGACGCGGACGCCGGGGAAGCCGAAGCCCGCCGCGCGCTGGTACAGCGGGATCCGGGTCTGCCGGTCGATCGGCTCCGAGATCGCCCACTGGTTGTTCTGGCAGAAGAAGACGACCGGGGCGTTGAACACCGAGGCCCAGATGAACGCCTCGTTCACGTCGCCCTGGCTGCTGGCGCCGTCGCCGAAGTACGCGATCGTGGCCTCGCCGTTGTCGGCGTCGCCGATCGCGTGGTCGCGCTGCTGGCCCATCGCGTACCCGGTCGCGTGCAGCGTCTGGGCGCCGATCACGATCGTGTACAGGTGGAAGTTGTTGTCCTTCGGGTCCCAGGCGCCCTGGTCGACGCCGCGGAACAGACCGAGCAGGTTCAGCGGGTTGACCCCCTGACAGAACGCGACACCGTGTTCCCGGTACGTCGGGAAGACCATGTCCTTCTTGTTCAGGGCCCGCCCGGAGCCGATCTGCGCGGCCTCCTGGCCGAGCAGGGACGCCCACAGGCCGAGCTCACCCTGGCGCTGCAGGGCGGTCGCCTCGGCGTCGATCCGGCGAACCAGGACCATGTCCCGGTAGAAGCCCTTGATCGTCTCGTCGTCGAGGTCGAACGAGTAGTCCGGGTGCTCGACGCGCTCGCCTTCGGGCGTCAGGAGCTGGACGAACTCGACCTCTTCGGAGGCCTGGGGCGGACTGACCGGCGCCTCGTGGGGCGCGAACACTTCCGGGGCAGGGCCCGGCACCGACTCACTCACATGCACTCCTCGGGTTCGAGCGCGGGATCGCCGCGACCGCAACGTTGCACGGGGGCCGGCCCGTTGCGCCGGATGAGGCTTTCAAGGCTGGTCCGCGTGATTCCAGGGGTTGATGCACTGCTGGCAGTGGACCTCCTCACCGGTCTCACTCCCATCTTGCCGGACACCGTACCGACCAGGTGCCTGATCCGCTAACTGTCTGGACTCCGGCGGGTACGGCGGTACCGAAAACGGTCCTGCGGTGAGACACCAGTCCAACCACTGGTCCTATCGGCACGCTCATATTACAGATTCTGAGCGTGCCGACGAAATGCGTCACAAGTAGGTCTCGATCAGCGAAGTTTCCCGAGCCGGACCCCCTCGAAGTCGGCTCCCTCACGATCTCCGTCACCGGGAGTGTTATCTCCGTCATGGACGTGGACTGGCTGGAAACGGCGGATTGCTGGCCGGATATCGCTTGCGCGGCGGCACGGCGGGTTCTAGCGTAATTATCGTTCTTGTAGGACACCCCTGACACGCTCGAGGAGGGTCACAGATGGCGGCTGCCGCCCCGGCCGGAGTGGTCGAGACCGGTTCCCGGCCGGCCTCCGGCGCGATGATCTGGACGGCGCTCGCAGTGGTGTACGTCGTCTGGGGTTCGACATACCTGGCGATCCGGGTCGTGGTCGAGGCCGAGATCCCGCCGATGCTCGGGATGGCCTCCCGCTTCCTGACGGCCGCCGTACTGATGGCCGCCGGGCTCGCGCTCAAGTCGGGGTGGCGGCGGCTGCGGATCACCCGCCGGGAAGCCGTCGGAGCGGCCGCGGTCGGCATCATGCTCCTTGCCTTCGGCAACGGCGCGGTCGCCGTGGCGGAGCAGACCGTACCGTCGGGTCTCGCGGCGCTGCTGGTGGCCGCCGTACCGCTGTGGCTGATGCTGTTGCGGGTCGGCGGCGGCGAACGGCCGCGAGCGTTGACGTGGGCCGGGGTGCTGATCGGGTTCGGCGGCGCGGCGCTGCTGTCGCTGTCAGGCGGCAACACGAGTGCGAAACCGCTGTCCGTGGCGATCCTGGTAGTCGGCACGATCTGCTGGGCGACCGGCTCGCGGTACGCGCCGCGGCTCGGCCTGCCGCGGGACCCGCTGGTGACGGCGCTCTACGAGATGGTCTTCGGCGGTACGGCGATGGTGCTGCTGGGCGTACTACGGGGCGAACCGGGGCGGCTGCACCTCGACCGGATCCACGGCAGCGGGTGGATCGGACTGGCGTACCTGGTCGTGTTCGGGTCGCTGCTGGCGTACACGGCGTACTCGTACCTGCTCGCGAACGCGCCGATCTCGCTGGTCGGGACGTACGCGTACGTGAACCCGGCGGTCGCGGTGTTCCTCGGGTGGCTGATCCTGAACGAGAGCCTGACCTGGCAGATCCTGCTCGGCGGCGCGGTGATCATCGTCGGCGTGGCGCTTGTCGTCAGCTCGGAGCGCCGCCGCCGGTAACAGCGGTGGAAAAGGAAAGACCCGAGCCCTTGCGGACCCGGGTCTCCCACCGCTGCCGATGCGCGCGGCAGCGGGCCTGGCTGCCGGTCGCGCCCTGCCCCGAAAAAACACGGCACGAAACTCCGGCAATGGTTCCAAATTGTTCCGACGAATCGTGCTATTGCCAATTCGGCAGCCACCGAGCCCACCGAAACAATCCTCAGATTCACCGGGCCATCCGTCACCCGCGCTGACTCAACGACGCACATACGCGCTGGTTACGGGGGCTTCTGTCTCAACTTGCGCTCGCGAATATTGCTGTTTGATCAGGTATCTCAACCCAGAAGATAGTTGACGAAAAAGGTTGTAACCAGGTTTGCCAGGCGTCGTTACCACTAAGACGAATCCGTCAAACCCGAAAGGAAACCTGGCAAAATGCAGGTAACTCGCAAGATCGTCATCGCAGCTGCGGCGGCGACCGTTGCCACCCTTGGTGTCGCGAGCTTCGCGGGCGCCAACATGCTCGACGACGCCCAGAAGAAGGCCCAGGACACCGGCCTCGCTGACACGGTTTCGGCCGTCTCGCAGCAGGGCGGCGCCTACGACGCGGGCCACTCCCGCTGGTGGGGCGTCAAGAAGGACGGCTCCCTGGTCGCCATCGACCGCAACGACCTCGGTGCGGTCCAGGCCTGCCACAACTTCGGTGCCGGTACCGGCATCGGCGGCACCGTGCCGGCTGAGGACATCACCGGCATCGTTGGCTGGGGCAACGACGGCAACAGCATCACCGCCGTCAAGACCTGCGAGCAGAGCAACGAGCAGAACCGCAAGTGGTACAAGGCCGACGGCAACGGCGTCGTGTCCGTCTCCGACAACAAGGTCGGTCCGTGGCAGGTCTGCCACAACGAGATCGACGCCACGGGCATCGGCGGCACCGTGCCGCTGACGAACCCGACCGGCATCCTCGGTCTGGACAACGACGGCAACTCCGTCGACTCGCTCAAGACCTGCGAGCAGAGCAACGAGCAGAACAACTGACCCTCCCTGGTCAGTGATGCAGGACCCGAACCAGCCACCTCGGTGGGTTGACTGATTCGGCGCAACACCAGCACCACCGCGGCGCCGGGAGCAAGCCTCACTCCTCCCGGCGCCGCATCTTTGTGTGGGAACAGACCCCCAACGCGTGCTACGCGGCCTCCCACCCTCCCCCGGGGCTGGCGCCCGGAACATGAACTTCCGGCTATCGCCGGGAACCTTCCGGCTGCCGCCGGAGATCTTTCCGGCTGGCGCCGGGCATTGCCGGCTGCCGCCGGCGACTCGCGGGCCGCTGCCCGCGAACGACTGGCAGGTCCGCACGCCCTGGCCCGATCGGCATGCCGCGGCGCGGACCGGGAACATCCGTCCAGGCGAACGGCCTCGACGACTCGCCCGCCTCGTCAGGAACGACACCTCCCTCGAGCTCGTTCCGTCGGCAGGAGTCCAGCACGGTCTCCTGCGGTACTGGACTACATAGAGTGTCGCCGTGGGAGAGTTGCGATCGTTCGCGGAGGTCCGTGAGTACCTGCTGGACGTAGTTGAAGCCACCGAGTCGTATGCGAAGAGGCCGGCTGCGTTTGCAGAAGGCTCCAACACCTGGCGCGACTTCCGGCGAGGGGAGTTCACCCTCGAGGACCACTCAGAGCTTGGCCTGCAGGTGACACTGAAGGCCGCACGATCGCTCATGCTCAGCGCAGACATGATGCGAGGCATCGCCGAGTTGGTCGTGGTAGAGAAGGCTGTCTTCAGCATCATCGCATTGATACGGCCGGCGATCGTCGCCGCGGCCAGGAGCTCATATCTCACTGACTCGACTATCGATGCCGCTGAACGAGTTCGCCGTTGGGCAAATCTGCGCCTGGAGTCGCTCGTGGAGGAAGCGAACTTCTACGCGGATGGGCACGAACAGAGGGTCCGGCTGGAGGATCAGGTTCAGCGTTTCGAGGCGCTCGCCGGACAGCTCGGTGAGCCCTTACTGGTCATCGGCGGGCGAAGACACGGTCGAGTAGCGAAGCGATCCATCGGACGGCATCCAGCTGAGATGATGATGGTTCGGGCGCTCGTCGGTGCCAGCGAATCCCACTATGACCTGGCACTGTATCGACTGGCATCGTCGGTGCTGCACGATCACGACTACGGCCAGATCATGCATTTCCACCCTGATGAGTTGTCTCCCGATACGCCTCTCGCAGACCTGGTCATGCCAGTGCGGATCGACCTGGAGACAGCCCACCTATGGATTGCGGCAGCCGCCATCGCTCTGGCTGAGTCGACCCACAGTTTCGTCGTGCATCAAGGACATCCAACCGACGAGATCCTTGAACTTATGCGCTTGGTAGGCGGCGAGTTGAGGTCGCTGCTGACGCGATGAAGCCCGTGCCGGGACCAACCACTATGGCCACCCTGTTGACTTGACAGGTTGCGGGACCAGACTTCCCACGGGGTCGTAGTAGCTGCGGCCATGGTCGCCGTCGCGTCCGCGGCATTTGCCAACGGCGAGCGCCTCACGGGGTGGGTAGAAGCAAGCCGCCCGCGCGGCACGACCACGAACGCTTAGACACCACCTCCCCGCTCACCCGCGGGCGCGCGCCATGCAGTCAGACGCGAGCGGCAGCTCGCAGGACGCCGGCGGCAGCCGGCAATACGCGGGCGGCAGCCCGCAAGGCACGGGTGGGTGGGAGCGCGCGGAGCGACCGCGGTGAGGAGCGGAGCGACGAGGTTAGCGGTCGCGTAGCGCGCGGGGGAAGGAAGTTCGTCTAGTGGTGCCAGGTGCGGGCGACGTTCAGGAAGAGGTTGTTGGCTTCGGGTTCGCCGATGGTTACTCGGACGCCGTCGCCGGGGAAGGGGCGGACGGAGACGCCTTCGGCTTGGACGGCTTCGGCGAACTTGAGGGTGTCGTCGCCGAGGTCGAGCCAGACGAAGTTGGTTTGCGTCTCCGGGACGGTCCAGCCGGCGGCCTCCAGTTCGCCGACTACCCGCCGGCGCTCCTCGACCAGGGCGTCGACGCGTTCGAGGAGTTCGTCCTCGACGGCGAGGGACGCGATCGCGGCCGCCTGGGCGACGTAGCTGACGCCGAACGGCAGCGCGCACTTGCGGATCGCGCCGACGACCTCCGGGTGACCGATCGCGTACCCGACGCGGAACCCGGCGAGGCCGTACGCCTTCGAGAAGGTTCGCAGTACCAGCACGTTCGGCCGGTCGCGGTACAGCTCGACGCCGTCGACGACGTCGGTATCCCGGACGAACTCGCGGTACGCCTCGTCCACCACGACCAGCACGTTGGACGGTACGGCGTCGAGGAACGCGATCAGCTCGTCGCGTCGTACCACCGGGCCGGTCGGGTTGTTCGGCGTACAGACCAGCACAACCTTCGTACGGTCGGTGATCGCCGCCTCCATCGCCTTGAAGTCGTGCCGGGCGTCCGCGGTCAGCGGGACCTGGACCGAGGTGGCGCCGGTCAGCTGGACCGCGATCGGGTACGCCTCGAACGAACGCCACGCGTACACGACCTCGTCACCGTCCGCGACCGTCGCCTGCAGCAGGTGGTAGAGCAGCGCGACCGACCCGGTACCGACCGCGAGATCGCTCACCGGTACGCCGAACCGGTCCGAGAGCGCCTCGAGCAGGTCGACCGCGCCCATGTCCGGGTACCGGTTCATCTGCGCGGCGGCCTCGGTCGCGGCGGCCAGGACGCCCGGGAGCGGCGGGTACGGGTTCTCGTTGCTGGACAGCTTGTACGTCGGACGCCCGTCCGAGCGCTCCGGCGGGCGGCCCGGCTTGTAAGCCGCGACGTCGTCCAGGCAGGCGCGAAAGCGAACCTCGTTGTCAGGGGTCATGCCCGCAGGTTAGTCCTTACACCACCCCGGAACCACCCTCCCCGGAGCGACCTCGGGCACACCGTTTGACTCCGGGTACGGCTGGCCTCAAACTGACTGATTGTCGGACAATCAGGGGATCTTGCAATCAGGATCTCAACGGTCAGGGAGGGTGTTCATGGGGCAGCCGCTGGAGTGGGGTCGTCGCTATCTGATGGTCCGGCCGGACCACTTCCGGATCGACTACGTGATCAACCCGTACATGTCGACGCAGGACCAGCCGGACCCGGCGCTGACGCTCAAGCAGTGGGAGTCGCTGCGGCAGGCGATCGTGGACGCCGGCGGCGAGGTCGAGGTACTCGAGCAGCGCGCCGACTCGCCGGACATGGTGTACGCGATGAACCTCGGCCTGGCCGCCGCGGACGGTCGCGCGATGCTCTCGCACATGCGGTTCGAGCCGCGCCGGAAGGAGTCGCTGAGCGCGGCGGACTGGTTCACCGGGCACGGGTTCCGGCTGGACCGGGTCGGCGGCGAGGGTGTCGGGCCGCACTTCGAGTCCGGGGACGCGTTCGTGTTCGGCGACAGCCTGGTCGTCGGGTACGGGCCGCGTACCGACGAGGAGGCGCTCAAGCACCTGGCGACCGGGTGGAACATCCGCGTCCGCGGGCTGCGGATCGCGCACGAGGGGATGTACCACCTCGACCTGCCGTTCTGCCCGGTGGACAGCACCCACGCGATGGTCTACCCGCCGGCGTTCGACGCCGCGAGCCAGGCGGAACTGTCCGGGATCGTGCCGGACCCGATCGTGCTCACCGACGAGGAGGCGTTCGCCTTCTCCGCGAACTCGATCGTGGTCGGCGAGACGATCATCATGCCGGCCTGCTCGGCCCGCCTGCACGAGATCCTGAGCGCGCTCGGCCTCCGGGTGGTCGTCCTCGACCTCTCCGAGTTCCACAAGGGCGGCGGCTCAGCCCGCTGCCTCACCAACCCCCTGGACTTCCCCCTGGCCACCATCACCACCCCAGGCGGAGACCTCATCCTCCCCGCCTGACTCCACTCCCGATCACCAGCCAAGTCGGTACGCGGCACCCGGCGCACGACGCCCTTGGCGGAAGCACCTGCCCCGTCGCGCACGGGCAGTGCACAGCGGTCGGACACGCCGCGCGGTGCGGCGCGGCGTCACGGCGCGGTGCGGTGGCCGGGGGGCCGGGCAAGCGTTCGACTGGCGGCTTAGCTGTCTGCTGGAGCGTTGCAACGCGCCAGCGGTGAAACAACCTGCCAGCGGACGAATGGCGCAGCTGCGGGTGGCTGGGGGCGGGTGAGGGTGCGGCGGGCGCCAGGGCGAGCGGGGCCGGTGGCGGGTGTGGGTGAGCGGTGGACTTGCGGCGAGGTTATTTGCCGGTGGTCCAGATGATGTCGAGGGTGGCTAGGTCCCAGCCGTAGGCGTGGATCCATTCGAGGGCTTTGGTTCGGCCTTGGGGGCCGTAGACCTCGATGGCCAGGGAGATGGCTTCGGGGTTCTTGGGGTCGGACTTGGACGGGGCCTGGGTGGCTTCGAAGCCGTCGCCGACGTACGGGAGGTACGCCATCACCGGGTACTTGGCGCGCAGGCGGGCGACCATCTCGTCGTAGTGCTTGCCGGCCTCGCGCTCCAGCTCCAGCTCCTGCTTCGGGTTCTTCTGCGCCCACTCGCGGCCCTCGGCGCTGTTGGCGTACAGGTACATCCTGTAGTCGAGCCCCTTGCCGGAGATGTCCACCGTCTGGGTGTAGCTCTGGAACCCGCGACGTGAGCCTTCCAGCGTGTGCCTGCCGGACTTGACCTTGACCTGGCCGTTCGCCGGGATCTCGTGCCCGTCCAGCCGCAGCGTGAGGTCGCTCGGGATCGACGTCACGGTGAGCTTCGTGTCCGAGCCGCCGCGGAACAGCAGGACGCCGCCGACCACCACGAGGACCATCACCAGTACGACGGCGCCGAACCTCAGCAGTCCGCGGTTCTCGTCAAGCATTGCTCATCCCGTCCTTGCTCAGCTCTTCGGCGTCGTGGTCGGCGTGGTCCCGCCCTTGACCCGGAACACCCAGAACCCGTCCGGGCCGACGTTGTACAGGTTGTCGCCGGTGGGGACGTGCTGGCCGAGCGACGCGGCCGCCGAGTTCCACCCGTTGCCGTCGCCCCACGGGCCGACGTACAGGTAGGTGTGGCCCGGCCCGTTCAGGATGTCACCCTTCTGCATCCCGCCCGGCGGTGTCGTGTCCCAGTGGTCGTAGATCTCCGGGTGGTCCAGCATGTACTGCTTCTGGACCGAGGTGGACACGTTCGGGAACTTCGGGTCGGCGCCGCTCATGTGCAGCACGGTCGCGACGAAGCGGCCACAGTCACTGTACGGAGTCTCACCGTTGGGGCCGTCGTTGTACTTCGCCATCGCGGCGACGTACTCCGGCTTGGCCGCGCTCGCCTCGACACTCCAGTGGTCGTGCGGCCCTTGCGGCCAGGCGAGGTTCTTCGCGACCTCTGCGATGTTCCCGCTGCCGGCACCGCACGGGTCGGCCGTCGGCGCCTTCGGGTCGCCGGCCGGCGCCCCGCCGCCGAACGTCTCCAGCACATGCCGGGCGTTCGCACGGCGTTTGTCGTACTCCGGGTCGGTCGTGGAGGTGCTGAACCGCTCGAACTTGTACGCGAACTGGAAGGCCGCGTCCTCGACTGTTGTGGCCGCCTTGAGCGCGTCACCCGCAGCTTTCTCCGGAAGCGGGCCCTGGCCCAGAAGCTGTTTGTGCACGAAATCGAGCTGGAACGCCAGGCTTCCGATCGTCGTGTCGTCGGCGCCGGCACTCCGCGCCGGGTTGATCATCTTCGAGCCGGGGTACCACTGCACCAGACCCCAGGCCTTGGAGATCCCGACTGCCTGAGCAGGCGTGGTGACCTGGGAGACCGGGGTCCCGTTGAGCACCTGCGGCTCGACACCGGACTCGGCGATCATGTTGCCGACGATGCCGGCCGCCTGCTCCTTGGAGTATCCCTGGGAGACGAAGTAGTTGAAGGCCTTCTGCTGGTTGTTCGCACCCGACAGGTCACCGGCCGGACAACTGCAGGCGTTTCCGGCGTCCCCGGTGTCGTGGACGACGAACGGGTTGTCCTTGGATTCGATGTGATGGTTCTTGAGGTGGCCGTTGCCGTCCTCGTCGATCCAGATCTCGAGATGGATGTGCGCGCCGGTCAGACCTGGCGGGTCCTCGTCGCCGGAACCCGAGGTGGCGATCGGGTCGCCCTTCTTGACCTTCTGGCCGTCGGTGACGCTGATGTCCTTGAGGTACTTGTAGTGCGCCTCGACCGCATCCTCGAGCTTGAGCACGATCTCTTTGTTCGCCACGGAGGTGACGGTGCCGTCGGCAACCGCGTAGACCTTGCTGCCCTCGTCGACCTTGAAGTCCATGCCGGAGTGGCTGTCGCCGGTGTCCGGGTCGGGGTCCGACCAGTCCTGGGAGATCTCGTGCTTGTCGGTCGGCCAGGCGAACGAGGCCTGGTCCGCGCCGTTCGCCGGGGATATCGCGCACGACGCCGCCTGCGCGTTGATGTTCATGCACGAGCCCATCAGGAACAGCATGGCGAGCATCAGCGCGAAGATCAGAACTGCCGGCGACAAGAGGAGCGGCAGCAGTTTCTTCGCATCCACGGTCTGCTCCTCGCTGTCTCGAGTGGACTTCCGCGCCGGTCGACGGAAGGGGCGGCCACTTGAGGAAAATGGTGCCCGAAAACCGGGTCATCGTGTCGGGAGTTATCCACAGGCTCGGCGGGGCCGGGCGGGGCGGGCGCGACAACCGACCGGGTCTGGACGAGAATCCTCCCATGTACGAACGGCTGCGGGTGGACCGCTCGACCACGGTGGACCGGGTGGTCGACGCCCTGCGTGCCGCCATGTTCGCGGGTGACCTGGAGCCGGGTACGCCGCTCCGCGAGCATCCACTGGCCGAGGCGCTGGGCGTCGCGCGGAGCACGATCCGTGAGGCGATGACGATGCTCGTCACCGAGGGACTCGCGGTCCGGGAGCCGAACAAGGGGGTCAGCGTCGCGATCCTGCACCCCGAGGCGGTGGCGGACATCTGCCGGGCCCGGTTCGTACTGGAGTCCGCCGGGATCCGTGCCTGGTACGACGCCGACGAGGCGGCCCGGGAGCGGGTCCGGGAGGCGATGCGGGTGTTCGCCGCCACCGCCAAGGACGGCGCCGATCCCGAGGCGTTGACCGAGACGCATCTGGCCATCCACCGCAGCCTGGTCGCGCTCACCGGCAGCGAACGGCTGATCGCGACCGCCGACGCGGTCACCGGTGAGGCCCGCCTGGCGCTGGCCCGGGTGGACGCGCTGCGGCAGGACGCGCGTCAGCAGGTCGCCTCCCACCGCAAGCTCATCCGGCTGCTGGAGCGCGGTGAGCTGGACGAGTGCGTCGCGGAGCTCCGGCGGCACCTCGCCGGCGCCGAGGAATCGCTCCTCGAAGCCATCGCCATGCCGCCGAGCTGATCGTCAGGCCAGGCCGTCTGCGGTCACGTCGTAGGTGCGGGAGCCGACGCGGAGGCCGGTGAGGCGGGCGTTGGGGTCCAGGGCGGCTACCTGTGGGTTCGCGCTGACGGTTCCGTCGAGGGCTACCTCGATGCCGAAGATGCCCTCGAGGACCAGGCTGACCCACGCGCCGGACGACGAGCAGGACCAGTCGATGAGGTACGGGAACTGCGACGGCGCCTTCGCCGCGCCCCCTGCCATCGCGGGCTGCGCCTCCTCGACGAAGTGCGCCTGACCGCATGGCCCTTGGTTCGCGGTCTTCGCCAGACCGGGTAGCCAGTCCAGCAGTACGTCGCCGCGCCCGAGTGCGAACAGCGCGCGCCCTGCGTCGGCCGGCCATGCCGGGTATGCACCGTTCCACTGGTGGTCCGGGCGGACGCTGTACGCGGCGTCTGCATCGGACGGCGAGAGTGCACGCATCCACGTGGGTGTCTGCAGCTCTTCCTGGAAGAACGTGACCATCTCCGCGCACTGCGACTCGGACAGGTCGTCCGGGATCGTCGTACCGATGATGTTGAAGTCGTAGCAGTGCCGCACCGGTACGAGCGTGCCGTCCGGTTGCCGCGCGTTCCAGAAGCCCTTGCCATCCACGTAGAGCTCGTTGACATGCCCTGCCTGCGCAGACGCTTCCTTACGCAGCAGAGCCGCGCGGTCCGCGTCACCCGACCGATCCGCGATCTCAGCCGCCACCCTCATGCACCACACGTTTGCGGCGTTGAAGCTGGCCACCTCGTGCACGTAGCTGCTCACACACTCGAGCAGGTTGTCGATGCCGCCGTAGTCCGCAAGCGCGTGCTCACCACGCAGTCCACGCCAAGCGGTCGCCCAGTCGTGTACATGCTCCCCCACAGCCTTCGGGCCGACAGCAGCGTCCAGGAACGCATCGTCGCCGGTGAAACGTACGTAGTCGCGTACCAGACGGGTCATGGCGAAGTCGTTGACCGAGTACCAGTAGCCGACCGGCCCCCCGGTCAACCACTCCGTGCCGAAGTGCTTGTGGATGTCCAGGTCGATCCAGTGCTCGATGTGCTTACGCATCGGCTCCGGGTCGAGCAGGGCATGGGTCAGCGACGACAGGCTGTAGTCCCAGATGAACGTCGTGGTCTGCCAGTACCGCGGCATCAACGTGTCGTACGTGCGCCCGAGCACGCTCGCGGGGTTGTCACGGCGGAACCAGATCACGCCGAGCACACCCCACCAGTACAGCTTCCGCAGCGCCTCGTTGGACGTCTCCAGCACCGGCAAGGACCCGCTGAAGCCTTCGCTCGACGGGTCGAAGGCGTCCGCGATCGCCACGTCCCACATGCTCTCCGCGACCGAGATCACGGCTGGTACGTCGGCCACGCACACGTCGAAGTGCTCCGCGGCCTCCTCCACCGTGCCGCCCAGCACATGCACGTACGACAGCCGCCCCTGCCCCGCCCCGTCCAACAGCACGGTGGCTTCGAGCATCCCCCTGTCCACAGTGCTGGGAACGTCGAGACCTTGCATGCTCACGGCTGATTCGGACTCCCCGGTGCCGACAACCCGATTCTCGACAAACCGCAGTGTGTTCGGCTCCGACGGCGGCTCCGGGCGCAACCACCCGGAGGAGGAGCGGGTCGCGGTACTTGCCAGCGAAAGCCCTAGTCGAACAGACCGCCCCGGTTGGCCAGCAATGTCCAGTTGGACGACGACAGCCGGTCTGCCGGGGGCGCAGGCTGTGGTGGTGCGGATGTGCAGGTCGGCGATCGTGGTGGAACGGACCACCTGGTCGGGGCGCCAGACGACGTCCACGGTGCCGCCGTGGGAGCGGGCCAGGCGGCCGTCGACGTACAGCTGGGCGGTGATCGTGTCGCCGTGCGAGTACGGCGGGAAGTTCACGCTCCGGATCGCGACCACGTCGTGGTCGACCTGGGCGGTGCCGAGGAAGTTGGTCAGCCCGGGCGGGTTGAACATGTCGTCGTACGTGTGCGTGAGGACGTCGCTCGCCAGGTCGGCGGAACGCGGAATCGTCATGACGGGTCTGCCCAATCGGTGTTCGGTAGCAGCGGGTACCAGTCCGGGCGGGCCGGATCGCGGTCGTACGGGTAGGGCCCGAGTTCGCGGAACAGTTCGGCGTACTCGGCCAGCTTGTCGCGGTCCAGCTCGACGCCGAGGCCGGGCGCGTCCGGTACCGCGATCGTGCCGCCGACGTACGGAAGCTTGCCGCCGGCAATGATGTCGTCGCGCAGGTGGTGGTAGTGCGCGTCCGCGGCGAACGACAGGTTCGGTACCACCGCGCCGAGGTGCAGCATCGTCGCGAGCTGGATGCCGAGCTCGCCCGACGAGTGCACGGCGACGCCGAGCTGGAACGTCTCGCAGACGCCGGCCGCCTTGATACACGGGCGGATCCCGCCCCAGAACGTGGTGTCCAGCAGGATCACGTCGACGGCGGGGTCGAGGACGTTCACCGCGAGCTGCTCGAAGTTCACCACGACCGTGTTGGTGGCGAGCGGGATCCGGGTGTTCTCGCGGACCCGGCGCATCCCGTTCAGGCCCCACGTCGGGTCCTCGAGGTAGTCGTTGTCGAGGTCCTCGATGCCGCGCGCGAACCGGATCGCCTCCTCGACACCGAATGCGCCGTTCGGGTCGAACCGGACGCGATGCCCCGGGAACGCCTCGGCGAGCGCACGGAAACACTCGCGCTCGTAGTCCGGCGGGAACACGCCGCCCTTCAGCTTGTGCACGCTGAACCCGTGCTCGTCGACCAGCTCCCGGGCGTGCGCCACCAACTGCTCGGCGGTGCGGATCTCGCCGGTGCCGTCCTCAGCAGGATGCCGGAAGAACAGGTAGCTGGCGAACGGTACGCGGTCGCGCACCTTGCCGCCGAGCAGCGCGTGCACGGGTACGCCGAGCTCGCGACCCTGCAGGTCCAAGCAGGCGAATTCGATTGCCGCGAGCAACTGAGTGCGGTTGTTGTACAGGCTCGCGGTCGGGTTCGCGAGCATCCAGCGCAGCGCCTCGGTCCGGGCCGGGTCGTGCCCGACCAGGTACTCCTTCAACCCGGCGACCGCGGCCTCGGCGCTCTGCCCGCCGCCACCCATCTCGCCCAGGCCGATCAGCCCGTTGTCGGCCTCGACCTCCACGACGGTCCGTACGAAACGTCCCCAGTGCGCCCCGTTGCTGTGTCGCAGCGGCGCCTCCAACGGCATTGTCACCGTGGTCGCGCGTACGTCGACGATCTTCACTTCCGGCCCTCCGGCAGTACGACGGGGAGCCCCGCGGTCAGGCCGCCGTCGACCTTCACGTCGGCCCCGGTGACGAACGACGCGGCCGGGGAGGACAGGAAGTAGATGACCTCGGCAACTTCTTCCGGCGTCGCGACGCGGCCGAGGGGATGCGACCGGCCCCAGTCGGCGATGACCTCGTCGGTCGTACGGTCGCCGGCGAACTGGGCGGCGGACGTACGGAGCATCGGGGTGTCGACGGAACCCGGGCAGACGGCGTTCACGCGGATACCGTCCGCGGCGTGGTCGACGGCCATCGCGCGGACGAGGCTGAGCAATGCGCCCTTCCCCATCGAGTACGCAGCAACGCTCGTCTGCGCGGCGTACGCCTGAACCGAGGCGACTACCACAACACTCCCGCCCCGCTTCAACCGCGGAACGAATGCCTGGCAAGCAAAGAACACCCCACCGACGTTCACCGCCATCACTTCGTCGTACACGTTCCAGGGTGTATCGACAACAGTTCCGTACCGTTGCACGCCCGCCGCACAAACAAGTGCGTCGACTTCACCGATCTCTTCCGCAACTGCTGCCAACGCAGCCCGATCCGAAACATCCACCTGAACGCCGGTCACCCGATCACCCAGGACCGAGAGGGAAGAGGTGTCGCGGTCGAGCACTACGACGTGGTCACCAGCGGCCAGGAAGCGCTCGACCGCGCCGCGGCCGATGCCGGCTGCACCGCCTGTGACGACGACCGTGCGCGGACCGTCGCCCGCGGCCGCTGCATAGGTGGCGGACCCCGGGGCCATCACAATGCTCCGTTCGCGCGCTGCGCGCGCTCGCCGGGGCGGCGTTCGAGCGATTGTGATGGTGTGGCGGTTCGCATATTTCCTCCGAGGGAGATCAGAACTGACCCAGGGCGAGGCCCCGGGAGAAGAAGCGTTGGGCGGCGAGGAACAGGACGACGGTGGGGAGCGATACGAGCAGGCCGCCGGCGAGGACCGTTGGGAGGGCGGCGCCGCCGTACGTGCTCTGTAGGCCGGTGAGGGCCGGCATGATCGGGCGGACCGAGTCGGACTGGCTGAGGGTGAGGCCGAGCAGCAGGTCGTTCCAGACGAATGTCGCCTGCAGGATGAAGATCGCGGCCAGCGCCGAGCCCGCCATCGGCAGGTAGATGCTGCGGAAGATCCGGAACAGCCCACCGCCGTCCACCACCGCGGCCTCGAACACGCTGCGCGCGATCCCGGTGAAGAAGTTCCGCATCACGAACGCCGAGAACGGCACGCTGATCGCGGTGTACACGACGATCATCCCGACCCGGGTGTCGTACAGCCCGGAGTTCGCATACCCGGAGAACAGCGGCATCAGGATCATCTGCAGCGGGAAGATCGTCCCGCCGAAGACGAACACGAACCACAGGAACCCGCGCTTCAACTTGAGTACGACGATCGCGTAGCCGGCGGCCGCGCCGACGAGGACCGCGAGCAGCGGAGCGATCACGCTGTACATCGTGGTCGAGACCAACGTGTCGCCGAGCGCCGCCTTGCTCCACGCGTCGCCGAAGTTCGCGAACAGGTCGAAGCCGGCGGGCTTCCACACTGTCTTGGCGTCGTAGCCGTCGACGGACTTGGACGCGTTGACGACGAGTAGATAAACAGGCGCCAGCCACAACAGGCCCAGGACCAGCAGCACGCCCGTCTTAACCTTGCTCACGGGCATCTCCCAGCTGGTAGCGCAGGTACAGGATCGAGGCTGCGAAGGTGACCAGGCTCAGGAAGAGCGCGATCGCGGCGCCCTGGCCGTAGTCGTTCAGGACGAAGGTCTCCTTGTACATGGAGAGCGCCAGGGTTTCGCTCGACGTACCTGGGCCGCCTTGTGTCATCACCCAGACGACGTCGAAGGTTTTCAGGCTTCCGACGAGTGAGAGGCCGATGACGACTGTGGTGATGGCTCTGAGCTGTGGCCACAGATGGTGGCGGAACAACGCGAAGCCGTCGGCTCCGTCGAGGCGGGCGGCTTCCAGTGGTTCCGTTGGGATGGACTGGAGGCCTACTACGAAGAGCAGGGCGTTGACGCCGGCGGCCTGCCAGGTGACGGCGATGATCATCATGATCGTGTTGCCGGGGCCTGACTGCAGCCAGCCGGCGTGGGCACCCGGGAGCCCGAAGAACCCGAGTGCCTGACCCAGTGCGCCGTCCGGCTGCAGTACGAAACCCCAGATGACGCCGACAGCAACACCGGAGATCGCGTACGGCAGCAGGAACGGCAGCCGCAACCACGTGCCCCACTTGTGGCCGTACGTCAGTACGGCCACCAGCAGGCCGAGCGCTACCGGCAGCGTGATCATGCCGACCACCCACAGCAGCGTGTTGACCAGCGCCCCGACCAGGTCGGGGTCGCTGAACATCGCCTTGTAGTTGGCCAGCCCGGACCACACCGGTGACGCGAGTCCGTCGTACGAGGTGAAGCTGACGTACGTCGTCCACAGGAACGGGAGGTACAGGAGCAGCGCTACGACAGCTACCGCGGGCAGACCGAACAGCGGCGCCGCGCGCGCACCGGTACGGTCCTTCACTTCTGCTTGGCCCAGTACGCGTCCGCCTCGGCCTGGATCTTCTGCAGGCCCGGCATCGGGTCACCCGGCTTGGTCACGAACGCACCGAACACCTCGAGCGCCTTGTTCGCCACCGGCACCGGCGTCGCCTCGAACCACCGGTTGATCAGCCGGTACCCGTCGCCGCCGACGTCCTTGTTGAGCGTCGCCAGCCCCGGGTCCTTGATCTCGGCCTTCGGGTTGAACGACAGGTCTCCACGCGAGTTCGCCCACGCCGTCTGCGCCTGCGGCGTGACCCACCAGTCGGTCCACTTCTGCACCGTCGACCCGTGGTCGGACGCAGCGGCCGAGCAGACCGGCCCGGTCTCGAAGATCATCGAGGTCTTCGGCAACGAAGCGCTCACGTTCGGGATGACGAAGAAGTCGTAGTCCGTGCCGGCCTTCATCTTCAGCGTGTTCAGGTTGCCGCTGAACCAGGTGCCGAAGTTCTCCATCGCGACGTCACCGTTCTTCAGCTGCGCCTGCGGCTCGGTCTTCGAGCCCGGGTCGCTGAAGTACCCGGCGTCGATCATCTTCTTCCACTCGTTCATCACGTCGACCACACCGGGGTCGGTGTACTTCGCCTTGCCGGCGGCGAGCGCGTCGTACAAGTCCGGGTCCTTCCCGGCCAGCAGCGTCTCGAACCAGACGAACGAGAACAGGATGTTGGTCTGGTAGAACGGCTTCACACCGCTCGCCTTGACCTTGTCCGCGACCTGCATCAGCTCGGCCCAGGTGGTCGGCGTCTTGGTGATACCGGCTTTCTTGAAGACGGCCTTGTTGTAGTACATCACCCAGTACCCGGCGTTCAGCGGCACGCAGTACTGCTTGTTGTCGAAGGTGAAGTACTGCTTGAGCTGCTCCGGGATGTTGCCGTCGGCAATCGCCTTGGTCCACTGGTCCGTGGTCTCGGCAACGAGCTTCTGGTCCACCAGATCCTGAAGTTCCTTGCCCGTGTGCCAGGTGAACAGGTCGGCCTTCTCCTTGGTCCGGAACGAGGACCGGATGAACGCGGTGTACGTGTTCGAGTCGGAGTACCCGACCGGCTCCATGCCGACGCCGATGTCCTTCTTGCTGGCCGCGCCGACCTGGGTGAACGCGTCCTTCCAGCCGCCCTTGTCGTTGTAGAACTTCAGCGAGTCGACCGGCTTGTCCTCGGTCGCCTTGCCAGGCTTGGCGCCGCCACCACAGGCCGACAGCGCCAGCACTCCGGCGACGGCCAACGCGGTCAGCGCTTTCCGGTGAATCATGGTGTTCCTCTCAGCTCAGGGTTGCTGAAATCGTTCGTTGATGACGGCCAGAACGCCGTCCAGGTGCTCGCGGGTGAGGAGTTCGGCCAGGTCGGGGTCACCGGACCGGACCGCGTCGTAGATCGCCTGGTGTTCGTCCAGGTCAGCCTGGCGGTCACCGTGGATGTGCAGGATCTCCAGCTGTTCCCGTGCGTTCACGACCGTCACGGACTCCACCACCTCGGCCAGGGTCGCGTTGCCGGATGCCTGGGCGAGTGAGCGGTGGAAGTCCATGTTCACCTCGGCCAGCTGCGCGTGGTCGCCAGAGGCAATCAGCTCGGCCGCGGCCTCCAAGTCCTTCGCCATCTGCTCCAGCGCAGCCTCAGCACGAGTCCTGGCAGCCAGGGCCGCAACAGGCGGCTCTATCAGTGCACGTGCTTGCAGCAGCTCCACCAACCGGTCAGGGGTCGGCGCGAGCGCCAGGGGGTTCGCCAGCACGAGACGGCCGACGTTAGGACCGACGTACACACCAGAGCCGTGCCGGAGCTCCACAGCCCCGGTAGCCTCCAGCCGGCGCAGGGCCTCGCGGACGGTCGGTACGGCGACCTTGAACCGCTCTGCGAGCGACCGTACGGCCTCGAACTGATCGCCCGGCGCCAGCTTGCGCTCCTCGATCAGCGTGAGCATCGACGTCGCCAGGTCGTCCAGCAGACTCCGCCGTACGACGCCTCCCGACGCGCTCACTTGGTCGCCGCCAGGGTGACCGAGAGGAAGCGCGGACGGTAGATGCTGACGTCGCCGTACAGGTCGTCGCTGACCAGGCTGTTGACGTTGTAGCTCACCAGCAGCGACGTACCTTGCCGCAGCTCCGGGTGCTCGTGCGAGTTGTACGTGATGATGTTCCCGCCGGTCTCGGGGGTCTGGTACAGCTCGACCGGCTTCACCCAAGGGCCTGTCGGTGAGCAGGAGAAGTACCCGAGAACGCTCTTGCTGAAGAGTTCCTTCGTGTTGTGCGTGACCAGTAGGTAGCCGTCACCCCAGCGGGTCACGCTGTGCTCGTTGGCGACACCCTCGAGTACACGGGTCGACGCGGTCTCGTCAGGCGACCAGCCGGTGCCGGTCCAGTACTCCCAGGGCTTCGCGGTCAGGTCGTCGCCGCGGACGCGGGCGACGTGCTGGTACTTCGAGGCGCCCAGGTCCTCCACACCGTAGATGTACGTGTACCCCTGGTCGCGCAGCAGCCAGCCGGACCACTGCACGTTCGCAGCAGACGGGATCGGCGTCAGCGACTTGAGCTTGAACGTCTTGGTGTCGAAGCGGGCCAGGTAGTTGCTGGCCCACTTCCAGTCCCACTGACCCGTGCCGGTCTTCTGGAAACGCAGTGCGACCACGTCGAGGTCCTGGCCGGCATGGCTCGTCTGCGCGGCACCGAACCAGTACCAGCCGTCGGACGGTGGCGGGACGAGCGCGGTCGGGTTGGTAGCCGTACCGCCGGTGACTGTCCTCAGGTCGGTGCCGTGCTGGACGACGAACGAGTTGTTGACGAACGGCGCTGTCGTCGGGCGGCTGCCGTCCGGGTTGACCGGCCCGAGGAACGTGTCCGAGAAGATCCACGCCGTACGGCCGCCCGGGAGCGCGACGGAGTACGTGCTGTCGGCACCCGTCCAGCCCTTGCCGGTGTCGCTGTAGGCGTTCAGCAGACTCTCGGGCGCGGCGTGCGGCGTGGTCCGAGCCGTCCAGTTCGTCGTGACGGCGCTGCAGCTCGAGGGAGCTGCCGCGGCGGGGACAGCGAGGCTCGCTGACGTGAGGGACAACGCAACAACCGCGACCAGGGGACGTGACATGAAAATGATCAGATCACTTGGTCATTTTCGATGTCAAGACCCAGGGTCGGATCAGGGTGTGTACGGGGTGTGCAGGGAGAGTGGTGCTACCGCGTGGGTGGGAAGATCGACGGCATGAAGAACTTGATCATCAGGTTGCTGGCGAACGCCGTCGCGCTCGGAGTGGCGGCCTGGCTCGTCGGCGGTATCACGCTGCAGGGCGCGACCACCGGCAAGCGGGTGCTCACGCTGCTGATCGTCGCCGCGATCTTCGGGGTCGTGAACGCGATCGTGAAGCCGGTGGTGAAGGTGCTGTCCTTCCCGCTGCTGATCCTCACGCTGGGTCTGCTGACGTTCGTCATCAACGCCGCGATGCTGCTGCTGACGTCCTGGATCACCGGCAAGCTCGACGTCCAGTTCCACGTCGCAGGCTTCTGGTCCGCACTGTGGGGCGCGCTGATCATCAGTGTCGTCGGGATGATCATCAACGCGGTCCTGCCGGAGAAGGCCGAAGTCCACTAGTGCGCGTCGAGATCGTCTGCACCGGGAACATCTGCCGCTCGCCGATGGGCGAGGTCGTACTGCGGGCCAAGCTCGCCGAAGCCGGTGTCGACGGCGTCGACGTCAGCAGCTCAGGGACCGGCGGCTGGCATGTCGGCGACCGGATGGACCCGCGCGCGGCGGCAGCGCTCCGGCGCCGCGGGTACGACGGGAGGTCGCATCGCGCCCAGCAGTACCAGCGGTCCTGGGACCGGGACCTGGTGCTCGCGATGGACTCCGGTCACCTCGAGACGCTCCATCGGTACGGCGCCGCGGCGCAACTGTTCGCGCGCGACGACGTACCGGATCCGTACTACGGCGAGGACGACGGCTTCGACGAGGTCCTCGCCCAGATCGAGAAGGCGGCCGACGCCTGGGTCGACCGCCTCCGCGACGAGAACCTCAGGCCTGACCGATCTCCGACTTCAGGCTGACGAACCACTCCACGCCGGCGTCGAACTCCTTGCCGCCGGCGATCCGCGGGAACTCGATCGCGCGCAGCTCGTCGCCGCGATCCTCGTCGTGGCCGACCACGCCGGACTCACCGCGCAGCGCCGCGTCCACGGCGTAGTCGGTGCACTCCTTGATCAGCGCGAGGTCGCGGTCGTTGGCCGCTGCCGAACGGGAGAAGTACCCGCTCTTCTGCACCATCGTCTTCTCCGCGCCGATCCGCTCCGCGAACTGCTTCGCGAACCAGGCGCCCGGGTTGATGGTGTCCAGCTTGACGTGCCCGAACGGGTCCCGGCCGACCTCCTCGCCGCGGGCTTCCAGCTCCGCGACGATCGACGACACCCCGGCGCCCTCGGACAGGAAGATGTTGACGCAGTCCTCCTCGTCCATCACCTTGCGCAAGCGCTCCGCCTCGGCGTCCAGGTCGATCGTTGCCTCCGGCACGTACACGGCGTGCACCGACCAGCCGGCCTTGTCCAGGCCGATGCCCGGGTTCCACTCCTGCTCGTCGACCCACTGCTGGTACGCCTGCGCGGTGGCGGCGGTCAGCCAGCCGCAGTTCCGGCCCATCACCTCGTGGACGATCAGCATCCGCGGGTTCGAGCTGTGCTCGGCGATGATGTTCCGCGCGAACAGCGCGCCCTGCTCGGCCGCGGTCCAGGCGCCCAGGCTCTGCCGGATCGGGACCACGTCGTTGTCGATGGTCTTCGGCAGGCCGACCACGGTCAGGTTGTAGTCGTGCTCGTGCAGGTACGCCGCGAGGTCGGCCGCCGTGGTGTTGGTGTCGTCACCACCGATCGTGTGCAGTACGTCGACACCGTCCGCGACCAGCCGCTCGGCCGCGACCTGCAGTGCGTTCTGCCCGTCCGCGATCAGACCGCGCTTGACCAGGTCGGCGGTGTTGGTGAGCTTCACCCGGCTGTTGCCGATCGGGCTGCCGCCGAACTTGTGCAGCAGCGCCGCCTTCTCCCGCACCTCGGGGGTGACGGTCAGGAACCGGCCGCTGAGCAGCCCGTGGTATCCGTTCAGGTACGCGATGATCTCCACGTCGGGCGCCACTTCGGTGTAGCGCTCAATCAGCCCGCCGACGGCGGACGACAGGCAGGGCGCGAGCCCGCCGGCAGTGAGCAGGGCAACTCTACGGACAGCCATGGTCCTCGGTCCTTCCGGAATGTCTCTGAAATCGCCACCAGACTAGTGAGGTGGACCACTGCTGGGAGTGGTCGGTCCCAGCTTGCGGACGCCCACGCCATCACAATCGCCAGCTCCAAGGTGAACTACGCGGGCGCGGTCGGGTGCGGTGCGATTGTGATGGCCTGGCGGTCCGCCACTACCCCAGCGGGACCGATCGGGGCGGGACCGGGGTCGAGACGACGAACGAGCTCGTGGTCTGGCCGTGGGCCTGGAAGTTGTCGAGGACGGTTTCCAAGGCGGCGATCTCGGCGACCTGGACGCGGATCAGGAAGCAGTCCTCGCCGGAGATCCGGTGGCACTCGACGACCTCCGGGGTGCGTTCGGCGAGCGCGACGATCTTCGGGATCTGGTTCGGCCCGGGCCGCAGCCGGACCCAGGCCGCGACCGGCCGGCCGAGCGCGGCCGGGTCGACGTCGAGACGGTACCCGCGGATCACGCCGGACTCCTCCAGCCGCGCGACCCGCTCCCGGACCGTCGGCGTCGACACCCCGAGCCGCCGGGCCAGCTCGGTGGTCCGCAGCCGGGGGTCCGCGGCGAGCTCCTCGAGAATCCGGGTATTGAGCTCATCCAGCAGCTGACTTCTCGTTTCGGTAAGCAAAATGGCCTCCTGGGCTCCGAACTGCCATAGATCTGCGCGACATCTGTTCCTACCGTAGTAGGCGTGACAACCTCAACCGAAGCCCCGGCCCGGCGCGGACTGGCGGCCGGCGCCGCCGCGATCACCGTCGTCCTGTGGGCCTCGTCGTTCGTCGCCATCCGGCACGTCGGCACCGAGATCTCCGCCGGCGCCCTCTCGCTGGCGCGACTCGGGCTGGGCAGCATCCTCCTCGGCGCACTCCTGCTCAAGCGACCGCGCCGCCACTGGCCCAAGGGACGGGACTGGCTGCCGTTGATCGCCTGTGGCGTGCTGTGGTTCGGTGTCTACAACCTCGCGCTGAACGAGGCCGAGCGCCGCCTCGACGCCGGTACGGCCGCCATGCTCGTCCACATCGCCCCGCTGCTGATCGCCGTACTCGCCGGGATCGGTCTGGGCGAAGGGTTCCCGCGGCAACTGATCCTCGGCGGACTGGTCGCGTTCGCGGGCATCGTCGTGATCGGTACGTCGACCTCGAACGGCCGGGCCGAGACGTGGGGCGTCGTACTGTGCGTGGTCGCCGCGATCTCGTACGCCGTCGGCGTGGTCACTCAGAAGCCGCTCTTGAGCCGTCTGCCGGCCGCAGAGGTCACGTGGCTCGCCTGCACGATCGGTGCGGTCGTCTGCCTCCCGTTCACGCCCGCACTGATCAGTGACGTTCGGGCGGCCGACGCAGCGACCATCTGGTGGATCGTGTACCTGGCCGCGTTCCCCACCGCCCTGGGGTTCACCACGTGGGCCTTTGCACTCCGCCGTACCAGTGCTGGTCGCATGGGCATCACCGTGTACGCCGTACCGGTCGTGGCGATCCTGTTGGCCTGGCTGCTTCTTGGTGAGACTCCTACACTGCTGGCGCTCGGCGGCGGAGCGCTGTGCCTGGCGGGCGTGGCTATCTCAAGGAGATCTGCCTGAGCTGCTGGTGGATGCCGTCGTACGCCGTGACCTGTGGGAGCAGGCGCTTCGGGATCTTGGTGACCACGCTGTAGTTGGCGTCGACCACGTTGGCCAGTGGGACCTCACTGACCTGGCTGAGCAGCTGGTACGCGTCCAGCTTGTCCAGGCCGTACAGGTCACCCAGCCAATGCACCATGTCCACCTGGCCCGCCCGCCACGCGTCTTCGAGCGGACGGCTCGAGCCGACCACGGACAGGTACTCGTCGGACTCCAGCCGAGGCCAGACCGGGCCGGGGGTCTTCAAGAGCTCGACTACGAGTACGACGTTCATAGCGCCCTCTACGGCCGTGCCGCAGGACTCGCCCTCGCCCTGGCGGTAGTGGCCGTCACCTACGGAGAACAGAGCGCCCTCTACGTTCACCCGTAGGTAGCAGGTGGTGCCGGCGCGCATCTCAGGCGTGTCCATGTTCCCGCCGAACGTGTCCGGGACCAGCGCGGACCGGACCTCGCCTGCGGCGGGCGCTACACCGACTGTGCCGAGCATGGGCTCCAGTGGCAGCGCTACCTCCAGCTCACTGCCCTGCGCCTGGAAGCCGACGGTCTGACGGGCGGTGTCCACCTCGTAGATCCAGGTCCGCTCCGGGAGCGGGTCCTGCAGCGTCGCGGTCCGGTCCGTGCTGGTCAGACCGCCGAAGAACGGGATGGTCGCGGAAGCGCCCCAGCTCCGCGCGGGCGTCAGTTCGACGAAGTGCAGTACCAGGGTGTCCCCGGGCTCGGCACCCTCGACGTAGAACGGACCGGTCTGCGGGTTCACGAACGGCATGTTCAGCGACGCGCTCGCGAGGTCCGTCGTACTGCGCAGACTCCCCGCGAACGCATCCTCCGTCCACAGGCGCAACGCAGTACCCGGCCTGACCCGCCGCACCGGCGGCCTCCCACCAAACGTCCAGGCGAAGTCAGCGGGCTCAGGGGTGAATTCGATGATGTCCACGCCTGACAAGTTATGTGAATTGGACGATCAGCGGGTTCTCAGGGGATTCTCACAGAAGCGACTTACTCTCGTGGCGGAACTTCTAGCGGAGCGGGGACTACAGATGCGGGTACTGGTGGTGGACGACGACCGGGCGGTCCGGGACTCGCTGCGCCGTTCGCTGGAGTTCAACGACTTCGAGGTGGTAACCGCGTCCGACGGCGCCGAGGCGCTCGCGGTGATCGGCAACGTCGAGCCGGACGTCGTGGTGATGGACGTGATGATGCCGCGCCTGGACGGTCTCGAGACCACCAAGGCGTTGCGGGCCGCGGGCAACAATGTGCCGATCCTGGTGCTGACCGCGCGCGACGCGGTCGCGGACCGGGTGGACGGCCTGGACGCCGGCGGCGACGACTACCTGACCAAGCCGTTCGCGCTCGAGGAACTGCTCGCCCGGCTGCGCGCGCTGCTGCGCCGGAGCACGGCCCCCGGTGAGGGTGGCCAGCGCGGCGAGGTGCTCCAGTACGGCGATCTCGTGGTCGACGTCGACGCGCACGAGGTTCACCGCGGCGACGTCGCGATCCAGTTGACGCGTACCGAGTTCTCGCTGCTCGAGCTGCTGATCCGCAACCCGCGCCGGGTCCTCGAGCGCGCGGTCATCCTGGATGCGGTCTGGGGGTACGACTTCCCCACCACCGCCAACTCGCTCGAGGTCTACATCGGGTACCTGCGCCGCAAGACTGAGGTGAACGGTCTGCCGCGGCTGATCCACACCGTTCGCGGCATCGGCTACGTGCTGAGAGACACCCCACCGTGAGCCAGCAACACCCGCAGGAGTTCCCGTCGTACACCGGTGAGCCGCCGCGACCGCAACAATCACCCCCACCGGCGCAGCCTGTTGCCAACGGCAACGGCAGCCGCGTGGCGGCGACGGCTGCCCGGACCCAGAACTGGTGGAACGAGACCCTCCACAAGCTGAGCCTGCACGCCCGCGTGACGCTGCTCGCGGCGGTCGCCGTCGGACTCGCGGTGGCGATCGTCAGCATCGCGGCGTACGTCACCGTACGCCAACAGATGTACCAAAACCTCGACAACAGCTTGTCCCAGCGCGCGATCCAGGCCTCGCAGAAGGGCGTCCTGACCAACCTCACCAACCTGCAGAAGGCGTCCGCCGACGCCCTCGGCCTGAGCGATATCAGGGTCGCGGTGCTCGCCGCGAACGGGCAGTCGTTTGCGCCGACAAACAGTCCGCTGCCGCCGATGGGCACCGATGAGCTCCAAGTAGCCCGCTCCCAGGACAGCGTGGTGAGCCTGCGGACCGTCGGTGTGCGCAACGGCGGATCCCATTTCCGGGTGGTCGCTGTACCAGCTCGGTTCTGTCCGGTCGGCTGGAGTGATCAGTGCGAAAGCAACTCCGACTTCCTCCAGCCAGGCGCCTTGGTGGTTGCGCAGTCGTTGGGGCCTATCGATCAGACGTTGCACAACCTCGGGATCGTGTTGTGGGCGTTTGGGCTGATCGGGGTGATCGGGGCCGCGCTCGCCGGGAACGCGGTGGCGCGATCCGGGTTGCGGCCGTTGGCGCGGTTGACCGGGGCGGCCGAGCATGTGGCCGCGACCGAGGACCTGAAGCCGATCCCGGTCGGCGGTACGGACGAGATCTCCCGGCTGGCGGTCGCGTTCAACGCGATGCTCGGTGCGCTCGCGCAGTCGCGGGACCGGCAGCGCCGGCTCGTCGGCGACGCGGGACACGAGCTGCGTACGCCGCTCACCAGCGTCCGGACCAACCTCGACCTGCTCGCCCAGGCGGACAAGCGGGGCGGCCTCCGCCCGGAGGACCGGCAGCAGCTGCTCGACGACGTACGCGCCCAGATGGACGAGTTGACCCAGCTGATCGGCGACCTGACCGAGCTGGCCCGCGACACACCCCAGGTGCGCAACGCGGAGCTGATCGAGCTGTCCAACGTGGTCGAGGACGCGGTCATCAAGGTACGGCGACGCGCGCCCGGGCTGGAGTGGCACGTGCAGCTGACGCCGTTCCCGGTCTGGGGTGACGAGCGCCTGCTCGGACGAGCGGTGATGAACCTGCTCGACAACGCTGCGAAGTACAGCGTCCCGGAGGGCGCGGAGCAGCGCGCCGACGGACAGCCCGTCGGCCACGTCACCGTACGCCTGCAGGACGGCGTACTGACGGTGACCGACTCCGGTCCCGGCATCGCCGAGGCGGACCTGCCCCACGTGTTCGACCGCTTCTACCGCTCCAGCGAAGCCCGCAGCCGGCCGGGCTCAGGTCTTGGCCTGGCCATCGTCAAGCACGCGGCAGAGCAGCACGGCGGCATGATCTACGCCCGCAACGCCCCAGGCGCCGGCGCGCAGTTCACCCTGTGGCTCCCCCACGCCGCGACGCAGACTCGCTGACACCAGCGCTGACAGCGACCTGACAGGTCCTTCAGAGGATCTTCACGGAGTTCTTCGGCTGCTCCGAGGGGATCTTCAGGCGCCTTTCAGGTGCGGCCGACAAAGTACAGGCCATGACCGAGAACCAGCCGCAGCAGCCGCAGCCGCAACCCGGCCAGAATGCACAGGGACCGCAAGGGCCGGAGCGGACGCAGCAGCTGCCGGTGTACGGGCAGCATCAGCAGCAGCAGTACGCGCCGCAAGGCGGGCAGCCGCGGCTGGACTCGGGGCCGCAGGGGCAGCGGCCGGGCCAGTACCCCGCAGGCGGGGGCACTTACCCACAGTTCGGGGCGCCGGGGACGCATCAGGGGGCGTCTCCAGCCCCGAACTGGCCACTTGGACCACAGCAGACCACTGCAACCGCTCCGAAGCCGAAGCGCCGCCTGGGACTGGCCGCGGTGGCGCTCACTGCGCTGCTGGTCGGTACGGCAGGCGGCGTCGGTGGCGCGGCCGTGTACTCGGCCAGCAACGACCACAGTACGAACACCCCGTCGGTGACCGCGCCGCTGAACGGCAACCAGGCCGCTCCTGCGTCGGCGCCCGACGGGTCGGTGCAGAGCGCAGCCGCGAAGGTCCTGCCGAGCGTGGTGAAGATCGCGGTCGCGACCAGCCAGGGGCAAGCGACCGGGTCGGGCATCGTGATCAGCAAGGACGGCCTGATCGTCACGAACAACCACGTGGTCTCCGGCGCGGGGCAGGGCGCGACGCTGAGTGTCGTACTGAACGACGGCCGTACGGTACCGGCCACGGTCAAGGGCACCGACCCGCTCACCGACCTCGCGGTCATCCACGCGGACGCGACCAACCTGACACCGGCCACCCTCGGCCAGAGCGGCAAGCTCGCGGTCGGGCAGGGCGTGGTCGCGATCGGTTCGCCGTTCGGCCTGGAGGCGACCGTGACCAGCGGGATCGTCTCGGCGCTGAACCGCCCGGTGACGTCCGGCGACGAGCAGCAGGACAGTACGACGGTATTTCCAGCTATCCAGACGGACGCCGCGATCAACCCGGGTAACTCCGGCGGCGCCCTGATCGACCTCGCCGGCCAGGTGGTCGGTATCAACAGCGCGATCAAGACCGCCGGCGGATCGGGACAATCCGAGGGCGGGAACATCGGCCTGGGCTTCGCGATCCCGATCGACCAGGCCAAACCGATCATCGACGAGCTGGTGGCCAAGGGCAAGGCCACGCATGCGCGGCTCGGTGTGACGGTCGGTGACGCGCAGTCCTCCGACGGGCTCACGAACGGAGCACGCCTCGGCGAGGTCACGTCCGGCGGTGCGGCGGACAAGGCCGGTCTGCAGTCTGGTGATGTGGTCACCGCTGTGGACGGCAAGGCGATCGCGTCAGGGGACGCGTTGGTCGCCGCAGTCCGCTCGCACCGCCCGGGCGATCAGGTCAAGCTCAGCATCACCCGCAACGGCAAGCAACAGACCATCACCGCCACCCTCGGCTCCGACAACGGGAACCCAACCGGCTGACCGAGCGTCTCACCCCATAGACCGGACTGCGCCGCCCACCGAGCGGCGCAGTCCGTTTCTTGGTTACGGTCCCGGCATGAACTTCTACGAGAAGCGGCCGCCGCTGACGGCGGACGAGCGCGTGCAGTTGGTGGGGTGGCTGGACCTGCAGCGGGCGCTGGTACGCCGGAAGTTGGAGGGGCTCGCGGAGGCAGACGAGCACCGCGCCGTGTTTCCGACGTCGCCGTTGATGACGCCGGCCGGGCTGGTGTCGCATCTGCGCTGGGACGAGCACCTCTGGCTCAACGTGATCTTCCTGGGCGAGCCCCAGGAGAGCAATCCGGCCTTCCGCGAGGATCCGAAGAGCTCCGACTGGCTGGTGGACGGCGTACCGCTGGGGCAACTCCTGGACGAGTACGACGCGCAGTGGGCGCAATCGAACGAGATCACTGCGGCCCACGCCCTGGACGACGTCGCGAAGGACCCGGAGTTCCAGCCGTCGCTGCGCTGGATCCTGATCCATCTGGTCGAGGAGACCGGACGGCACCTCGGACACCTGGACACCATGCGCGAACTGCTCGACGGTGAGACCGGGTATTACTAGAGCTTGTGGAGATCCATCGGGCGGACGCGCGGTTCCGGACGGCGAGTGAGTGGTTGGACTCGCGGCATTCGTTCTCGTTCGGGGAGCACTACGATCCGGCGAACGTCGGGTTCGGGTTCCTGGTGGCGCACAACGACGAGACCGTTGCCCCGGGCATGGGGTTCGGGACGCATCCGCATCAGGACCTGGAGATCGTGACGTGGGTGCTGCAGGGGGCGCTGGCGCACCGGGATTCGCAGGGCAACAGCGGCTCCGTGCATCCGGGGCTGGCCCAGCGGATGTCGGCCGGATCCGGCATCCGGCACTCGGAATGGAACGACGGCGCCGACCCGGTGCACTACGTACAGATGTGGGTCCGCCCAGACCGGTTCGACCTGCCCCCGTCGTACGAACAAGCCGACCTCGACCTGTCCACGGGAGAGCTTGTCCCGGTGGCGTCCGGTCTCGAGAAGCACGCGACGTCGACCGCGATCCGGATCAACCAGCCGTCAGCCGGGATGTCCGTCGCGCGACTGGCTCCGGGTGGTGCGATCACGCTGCCGGCAGCGCCGTACGTACATCTGTTCGTCGCGACCGGTACTGCCACCCTCGACGGTGCCGACCTCGGTCAAGCGGACGCCGTACGGCTGACCGACGCCGGCGGAGTACTCACAGCCGGACCCGGTGGTGCCGAGGTGCTCGTTTGGGAGATGTACTAGTCGGTCTGCTCGCTCATCGTCCAGACGTGGCGTAGGGACTGGCCGGCGATGCCTTCGGGGTTTTGGGCGAAGCCTTCGACGAACTGGCTCATGTGTTGTTGCCAGCGCTGGTCGGTCGGGTTGTCGCGCAGGTACGCGACCGCGGCCTCGAAGTCGTCGGCCTCGACCAGGTGGAACAGGTCCCGGCCGCTGCGCCAGATCGACCAGTCGCTGATCCCGGCGGTACGCATCACCGCGATCAGTTCCGGCCAGACGCGGGCGTGCTCGGACTCGTAGGCCTCTTCGGTCCCGGGGATCAGGCGGCTGTGCAGCGCAAGGCGGGTCACAACCGAGCAGAATACGCCGCCGACGGCGGGCGTGGAACGCGGTTCCAGATTGCGGCAGACCAATTCACCCGACGTCTTGCCTCCGATTCACGCAGCCTCTGCGGCCAACTCCCGAGCGGGTCCGGGCGTCGTACTTGGGTAGGTTGAGTAGCTTCCGAGAGGTAGCCACACGCCGAAGCCCGTGCCCCCGTGTCCATCCGTCGTCGTGCGAGAGTTGGGAACGTGAAGCGAACCACTGCGATCGTCTGCCTGAGTAGTCTGCTGATCACCGCTGGTTGTTCGGACAGCAAGTCCGGCGGCGGAAAGTCCGGGAACGACGAGCAGAAGGCGTCCGGCGCGGTCATCAAGCAGTTCGCCGACGCCTGGGTGGCTGCCTGGGCGCCGAACGGCAAGCCCGACGCGGCCGGGGCGCTCACCGACAACCCGACCGTGTTCGCGAAGCGCCTGGACGACGTCGACACCGCGCTGGTCGCGAGCACCGTCACGGTCACCCCGCAGGACAACCCGAAGTGCTCCGACGGCAGCAACTGCACCCAGGACCTCGCGGTCGAGGCACAGTTGCGCGGTATCGGCACGATGAAGTGGACCAGTACGGCGACCGCCGTGAAGACCGGTGACACCTGGAAGATCAAGGCTTCCGGCGACACGATCTACCCGGGGCTCGGCGACAACAACTACCTGAAGCGGGTTCGCGCGCTGCCGGCCCGGGCCTCGATCCTGGACCGCAACGGCGTCGCGCTGACCGCCAACCGGCAGGTCGTGATCGTCGGCGTCGCGTCCGGTACCAAGGCGACCGCCGCGACCTACGCGGCGTTCACGAAGTACCTGCAGGTCGACGGTGCGAAGCTGGCCGCACGGGCGAAGGCGGCACCGGCCGGGCAGTTCGTCGACGCGATCACGATCCGCGCCGAGGAGTGGGAGGCGCTGCGGCCGAAGATGCAGGCGTTGCCGGGCGTACTGACGATGGGCGGTACGCAGTCGCTGCCGCCGACCGCGACGTTCGCGAAGTCGCTCCTCGGCACCATGAAGACCGCGACCGCGGACACGCTGAAGAACGCCGGCCCGACGGCGTCGGCGCAGGACCAGGTCGGCACGACTGGTTTGCAGTACGCGTTCCAGCAGCAGCTCGCCGGTACGCCGGGCGGCACGGTCACGCTGCGGGACGGCAAGACCAAGCTGACGATCAAGACGGTCTTCACACAGAAGGGCACCGCCGGCCAGCCGGTGAAGACGACCCTCGACACCAACATGCAGAAGGCCGCCGAGGCCGCGCTGGCGGCGAGCAAGCTGCCCGCGTCGCTGGTCGCCGTACAGGCCTCTACCGGTCAGATCCTCGCCGCGGCGAACGGTCCGGAGCCGACGAGCTACAACCGCGCTTTCCAGGGCAGGTACGCGCCGGGTTCGACGTTCAAGATCGTCACCTCGGCGGCACTGCTCGGCAGTGGACTGACCCCCGCGACACCGCTGCCGTGCACCGACACGATCAACGTGTTCGGCAAGACGTTCAAGAACTACGACGCGCTGGCGGCGTACGGCAACGGCACGATGCAGATGGCGTTCAACAAGTCCTGCAACACCGCGTTCATCTCGCAGCACGCGAGGCTGCCGAAGGACGGGATGACCAAGGCGGCGGCGATGTTCGGCATCGGGCGCGACCTCGGGCTGTCGCTGTCCGCGTACGGCGGTCAGGTGCCGGCGCCGAAGGACGACGTCGAGGAGGCCGCGTCGATGATCGGTCAGGGTACTGTCACCGCCAGCCCGCTGGCGATCTCGCTGGTCGCGGCGACGGTGGATCACGGTACGGCGATGAAGCCCGTGCTGGTACCAGGCAAGGACGCGGCCGGCGCGGCGGCATCTCCGTTGCCCGCGGCAACTGTCGCGGCGCTGCGGACGTTCATGCGGACGACGGTGACCGGTGGTACGGCGAAGGTCCTGGCGGGCAACGGCGCGGTGGCTGCGAAGACCGGTACGGCCGAGGTCGTTGTCGGCGGCAAGGTCACCACGAACGCATGGATGGCCGGCTACCGCGGCGACGTCGCGTTCGCGGTCATCGTCGAGGGCGGCGAATCCGGTTCACACACAGCCGGCCCCCTCCTGAAGACCTTCCTCTCCAGCTTCAAGTAGCTGACGGTCTGACGGCGATCACCGTGCCCTGGGCTAAGGCGCATAGGGTTTCGGTGTCGCCGTCTACCGTCCGTAGTTCACAGGTGCAGGTGGCCTGACGGGACGTTGCGTGTGCGACTGTGGCGACGGCCCGTAGTACGTTGCCCTGCGCCGGGTGGAGGTAGTTGATCGTGAACCCACCGGTCAGCACACTCGGCCCCAGCGCCGTACCGCCCGCGAACGTCAGCGCATTGTCGGCCGCGTAACTCAACACTCCCCCGTGCAGAAACCCGTTCTGCTGCAGGAGATCCGGACGGATGTCGAGCTCCAACGTCGCCCCACCATCCCCGAACGCCGTCACCCGCGCCCCTAGCAACACACTGAACGGCTGCGCCGCCAACAACTCCTGAGCCACCGCCAACGTCAAGTCGACCACCTAGGCACGATATGCGAACTGCCGGATCAGCTGGGCGAACCGCTCCGGCTGATCCAGCGGCATCGGCGTGTAGCTGTCCTCGATCAGCTCGAACCGCGATTGTGGCAGAAGCTCGGCGAGCCGGCGGCCGTGCGCAACGGGCATCACGCGATCGTCGGCGGCCCAGACCACGAGAGCCGGCTGCTCGAAGCGCGCGAGTTGCGGCGCGGTCTCCTCGAGCAGCCCGCGGTCCGCGAACACCGCCCGCAGCATCCGTACGGTCTCAGCGCGGATCTCGGCTCGCTCGAGAACCGGCTTGATCCACCGGGCAGCGACCGCGTCGCCGCGCTTCGTCAGCGTCCCGAAAGCGAGCGGCGACCGGCGGACGGCGCGGATCCGCAACTGCTGCATGAACGCACCGAACAGCCCAGGCGACAGCTTGCCCGACAGCGCGAGCGTCTTCCCGGTGAGACCAGGTGGCAGGTTGTCGAACGCCTCGCACGACGCCAGTACCGCCCGAGCCACTCGCTTCGAGCCGTCGCGCAGGAAAAGTTGCACAAGCGCGCCGCCGGTGTCGTTCCCGACCAGTACGACGTCCTCCAGCTCGAGCCGGTCGAGGAACTCGACGACCAGCCTGGCGATCCCGGGCAGGGACAGGTCGGCACCGGGGTCCAGCGGCTGCTGGTGCGCCCCGAACGGCAAGGTCGGGGCGATGCATCGATGGTCGGCTGCGAGGTCGGCGATCACGCCGTCCCAGAGCGACGCATCCATCAGCAGTCCGTGCAGCAGTACGACGGTGGGTCCGCCGGTGCCACTGTCGACGTACTGCAGGGTTCCGGACGACAGCCTGATCTCATTCATATGAGAACCATATTATATGAGATGCATATCTACGAGTGGAAACTGGCTGGACGACGCTTTCCGTCACCCCGTACGGTGATTTCCGGTAGCCGCATCGAAAGGACCACAGGGAGCGATGTCGACACGTCGCCTGGACATGGGTTAGTAAGCCTCGCGATCGGAGCGGATCGCGCAGCCGGGACGGACCTCGGAGTCCCCCGGCCGAACCTGTTCGGCGAAGTGGAGTCCTGCGCTCTGCGCGTTTGCGCGGTGGCGCTGCCCGGTCCTGCAGTCAATCGACTCCTTCGAAAGCGGTGTTGCTCCCGTGACGTCCGTTCACGCCCTTCCGCCTGTCATTGCGGCACATGATCTGACCAAGACCTACACCTTCCACCAGCAGCGCGCCGGCCTCGGCGGGGCGCTGAAAAGCCTGGTACGGCGCAAGTACGAGACCCGGCTCGCGGTCGACCGGATCTCGTTCTCGGTCGACCGCGGCGAGGTCGTCGGACTGCTCGGCCCGAACGGCGCCGGCAAGACGACCACGCTGAAGATGCTCTCCGGCCTGCTCTACACCACCTCCGGCGACCTGCAGGTCCTCGGCCACACACCATCGGCCCGCAAGCACGAGTACCTGCGCCGGATCGCGCTCGTGATGGGTCAGAAGACCATGCTCTGGTGGGACGTTCCGGCGATGGAGAGCCTCCTGCTGCACAAGGACATGTACGGCCTGTCGACCGCGGAGTTCGACCGCAACGTCGGCGAACTGGCCGATCTCCTCGACGTCGGACACCTGCTGAACGTGCAGGTCCGCAAGACCTCGCTCGGTGAGCGGATGAAGCTCGAGCTGATGGCGGCGCTCGTCCACGGCCCGGAGATCCTGTTCCTGGACGAGCCGACGATCGGGCTGGACGTGGTCGCGAAGGCCCGCGTGCGCTCGTTCCTCGCCGACGTCAACCGGCTGCGCGGTACCACGATCCTGATCACCAGCCACGACATGGACGACATCGAGGCACTCTGCTCGCGGGTGATGATCATCGACCACGGCCGGCTCCAGTTCGACGGCGGCCTGGACGAGCTGGTCCGTACGGCGCGACCGCGCAAGCTGGTGCGGGCGACGTACGCGAGTCCTGTCGACGCCTCCCAGTTGGAGGGTGTGACGGCGGTCGAGACGTCCGGCCAGACGATCACACTCGAAGCGGATCGGGACCAGGCGGGGCTGGTGATGGAGCAGCTGACGCGGCTCGGCCCGCTCGTCGACCTCGACGTCGCGGACGCCGACATCGAGGACATCCTGCGCGACCTGTTCCTGCAGCGCGGATGAGCACGCTCAGGCGGAACCTCCGCGTCGTCCGGCGGATGACGGCGGCCGACATCGCGCAGCAGTCCGTGTACCGCGCAGCCTGGGTGATCTTCATGGTGTCGAACATCTGCATGCCGATCATCTCGCTGCTGATCTGGCGGACCGCGCTCGCGAGCGGGGCCCGGCTGCCGGTCGACGAGCAGTACGTCACGACGTACTTCGTCCTGCTCGGCTTCGTCACGATGGCGACGTCGTCGTGGATGGCCGGGTTCCTCGCGCAGGACATCCGGCTCGGGAAGCTGTCCAGCTGGATGGTGCGGCCGGCGTCGCTGCTGACGAAGTTCGTCGCGAACAACCTGTCGGAGAAGTTCCTCAAGCTGTTCGCGTTGGTCCCGATGATCGGGATCGTCTGGTGGATCTTCCGCGACTCGATGCGCATTCCGGCCGCGCCGGGGCGGTGGGCGCTGTTCGCGGTCAGCATCGTGCTCGGGGCGGTACTGGTGTTCGCGATCGACATCCTGATCGCGTCGCTGGCGTTCTGGATGGACGACGTCAGCGCGCTGGTGCAGGCGCGCGTGATCATCGCGAGCGTGCTGTCCGGTGCGGTCGTACCGCTGGCGCTGATGCCGTCGTGGTCGCGCGGGTTCGTCGACCATCAGCCGTTCCGGTACACGGTGTCGTTCCCGGTGGAGATCGTTGCGGGGCAGTTGACCGGGCCCTCGATCGTGGCGGGGTTGGGCTTCCAGCTCGGGTACGTCGTGGTGTTCGCCGTGCTCGCCCGCGCGGTGTGGGCGGCCGGGATCCGGGCGTACTCGGCGGTGGGCGCATGAGGTACGTGAGGTTGTGGCGGCGCTTCTTCCTGCAGGCCGTCGTACGGGAGACCCATTTCCGGGCGCACTTCCTGACCACGTTGCTCGTCGGGCTGGTGCAGCTCAGGCTGGGGATCGTACCGACGCTGCTGCTGTTCGGGTTCACGTCCGAGGTACACGGATGGTCGCGGGCGGAGGTGATCGCGCTGGTCGGGGTGTTCCAGATCGTCACCGGGCTGATCGCGACGTTCATCGCGCCGAACCTGAACCGGATGACGACGTACCTGACCGAGGGCGAGCTGGACAGCGTCCTGCTGCGGCCGGTGTCGAGCCAGTTCTACCTGACGTTCCGGTGGATCAACGTCGCGGAGCTGACGAACGTTGCAAGCGGCATCGTCGTACTCGTGATCGGGCTCGTGCAGGCTCGGATCAGCTTCGGGCCGGGGCAGGTTGTGCAGGCCTTGGTGCTGGTCTGCTGCGGGTTGGTGCTGCTGACGTGCGTGTGGTCGGCGATGGCGTTCCTGGCGTTCTGGCTGCAGTCGGTGAACCCGATCGGGTTCGTGTTCCTGAGCCTGGTCGAGGCAGGGCGGTACCCGCTGGTGTTCTTCCCGGTGGCCGTGCGGACGTTCCTCACGTTCGCGTTCCCGGTGGCGTTCGCGACGACGTTCCCGATCCGGGCGCTGGCCGGCGATCTCGGGTGGTCGACGGTCGCGATCGGGGTCGGGCTGGCGGCGGTCGCGCTACTGCTGGTGCGGTTCGTCTGGCGGCGCGGGCTGCTCACGTACGCCAGCGCGTCGAGCTGATGTGGTTACCTGTGACGTATGAGCTGGTGGGTCCTGCACGTGGACATGGATCAGTTCATCGCGGCCGTCGAGATCCGGCGCCGGCCTGAACTGCGCGGGCTGCCTGTCGTGGTCGGGGGATCCGGTGATCCGTCCCGGCCCCGGCAGGTGGTCGCGACCGCGTCGTACGAGGCGCGCGCGTACGGCGTACATTCCGGCATGCCGGTGCGGGCGGCGTACAAGAAGTGTCCCGACGCGGTGTTCCTGCCGTCGGACCCGGCCGCGTACGAGGCGGCGTCGGCCGAGGTGATGGACACGCTGCGGACGTTCCCCGTGGTGGTCGAGGTATGGGGCTGGGACGAGTGCTTCGTCGGCGCCGAAACCGAGGACCCGGAGGCGCTGGCCTCCGAGTTGCGGGCTGCGGTCGTCGACCGTACGGGACTGACCTGCTGTGTCGGCATCGGCGACAACAAGACCCGCGCCAAACTCGCCACCAACTTCGCGAAGGCCGCCGACGAACGCACCGGCAGCTACCGCCTGACGGCGGCGAACTGGCGTTCCGTGATGGACCATCGCCCGGTCCGGGACCTCTGGGGTATCGGCAGTCGGATGGAGAAGAACCTCAACGAACTCGGCATCGTCACCGTCGCCGACCTCGCTGCGGCCGACGTCGACGCCCTGCAGAAACGCTTCGGCCCCAAGATGGGCACCTGGTACGCCGCCCTCGGCCGCGGACTCGGCGACACCCAGGTCACCGACGTCCCCCGCGAACCCGTCTCCCGCAGCCACGAGGAAACGTTCGACACAGACCTCGCCGAACGCCCAGACATCGAACGCGAACTCCGCCGCATAGCCATCGAGGTAACCAACGAGGTAGTAGCCGACGGCCGCACCATCCAACGCGTCTGGGTAAAGCTCCGCTTCACCACCTTCTACACCCCCATCAAAAGCCGCAAACTCCCCGAACCCACCCAAGACCCCGAGGTCATCGCGACCACCGCCCTCACCCTCCTCGACAAATTCGACCTCCGCCGCCCCATCCGCCTGATCGGCGTCCGCGTCGAATTCGTCCCCCCGACCTGAGCCTTATATAACTTTATTCAAAGAAAGTTATACAGTGGGTCGCATGCGAGAACTTTCGGTCGGCTGGGAGCGGTGCGAGTGGGCCGGGTCCGACGGACCCATGTCCCGTCGCGAGCGGGCCGGGTCGCGAGGCTCGTACCTGGCGTCGATCCCTCCGAAGATCGCCGGACTGGGCTTCGACATCCCGTCCGAGATTGCTGCCGAGGCCGAGGACGCGCTGATCGAGATCTCCCGGTTCGACGCCGAACTGGCGTCGTCGCTGCCGCGAGCCGACGGCGAACTGGCACCACTGGCCGTCGTACTGCTGCGCACCGAGTCGGCGTCGTCCTCGCAGATCGAAGGTGTGACGGCCGGCGCCAAGGCCTTGGCGATCGCCACCCTGAACGCTTCCTCAGGCCAGAACGCCCGGCTGGTCGCCGCGAACGTCGAGGCCATGCAGAAGGCGGTCGACCTCGCCGACGACCTGAGCACCGACTCGATCCTCGCTGCTCATCGTGCCTTGATGCACGACCAGAACCATGCGCGTCCAGGGCAGTTCCGCGACGGTCAGGTCTGGATCGGCGGCGGCCCGACACCGCATACGGCGACGTTCGTGCCGCCTCGGGCCGAGCGTGTTCCGGAGTTGATGGGCGATCTCGTCGAGTTCTGCAAGCGAACCGACGTTCCGGTGCTCACCCACCTTTCGCTCGCACACGCACAGTTCGAGACGATCCACCCGTTCAACGACGGGAACGGTCGCACCGGCCGGACGCTGGTCCACGCGATGCTGCGCCGATCCGGCGTTACCAGGCGCCTCACCGTGCCGGTCTCCGCCGGCCTGCTCACTGACACGGATGCGTACTTCGCGGCGCTCGGCGCTTACCGAGAAGGCGATCCCGCACCGATCATCACGCAGTTCAGCCGCGCCTCGTTCGCGGCCGTCGGCAACGGCCGCGACCTGGTCACGGACCTCACTGTGATCTACGCCGACTGGGAGCGAACCCTCCCGTCGCGGAGGGGCTCCGCCGCGCGACGCCTGCTCCCCTACCTGCTCAGCCAGCCGGCGGTCACGGTCGCGCATGTCCAGGAGCACCTGGCCGTCTCGCAGCCGGCTGCCCGACGAGCAGTCGACCAACTCGTCGAGGCCTCGATCCTGAAACAGATCTCCACCGGCAAACGCGACCGCGCCTGGATCGCCCGAGACGTCATCACCGCCCTCGACAACTTCGCCACCCGCTCCGGCCGCCGCAGCTGAACGGTCAGCCAAGCACAGCGTGCATCTACTGGTTGGTGGCTGTGTGGACGGCTTGGAGGAGGGTGGGGAGGTTGGGGGAGCTGGCCCATTGCTTGGCGGTGATGGTGGTGGTGCTGCGGACGCCGGGGGTGTCCAGTTGGAGTTTGCGGTTGCCTTTGCGGTCCGGGTCGCTGAGGTTCAGGCGCAGGTGGGCGACGTGGTAGCGCTTGGGGTACGGGCCGAAGATTTCCAGGATGCGGCCGTCGAAGGAGTACAGCTCGAGGCCTACTACGGCGGTGATTTCTTCGTTCATGGGGAGCTCAGGTTATAGGTACGGGTGGCTGTGGTGGTGAAGACGGATTCCTGGTCGGCGGGGGTCAGGGTTGCCGTGAGGGTTTCGGCGGTTTCTACTACTTCGGCGTAGGTGGCGGCCAGGAGGCAGACGGGCCAGTCGGAGCCGAACATGACTCGGGTCGGGCCGAAGGCTTCCAGGACTGTGTCGGCGTAGGGCTGGAGGTCCTTGGGGGTCCAGGTGGTCCAGTTGGCTTCGGTGACCATGCCGGAGAGTTTGCAGGTGACGTTGGGGAGGGCGGCCAGGTCGCGGAGGTGGGTGGCCCAGGGGTCCAGGGGCTCGCCGATCACCGGCTTGGAGATGTGGTCGACGACGAAGGTCAGCTGGGGCAGGTTGCGCGCGGTCTGGATTGCCGCGGGCAGGTGGGGTGTCTTCGTCAGCAAGTCGTACGCGAGACCGGCGTCAGCGACAGCGGCCAGGCCGCGTTGTACGTCGGGGCGGAGCAGCCAGTCGTTGTCAGGCTCGTCGTGGACCTGGTGGCGGATCGCCTTCAGGTACGAGCCGTCCGCGCGAGCCTGGAGCGCCGCCAGCGCGTCGGCGACGTCGGGAGCCGTGAGGTCGACCCAGCCGACCACCCCGGCGACCAGATCGTTGCTCGCGGCAGCCTCCAGGAACTCGACGGTCTCTTCGACCAGGCCGACGGTCTGTACGAGGACCGTCGCGGTGACGTCGGCGGCCGTGGCCAGCGGCGCCAGGTCTTCCAGCGAGAAGTTCCGCCGGATCGGGTCGAGCTCCGGCCCGACCATCCACGACTGCTCGCGAACGCTCAGGTCCCAGACGTGGTGATGTGCGTCGACTCTGCTCATGCGCCGTACCCTCTCATCCGACCCGGCGGTCGTCGATGGCGTCCTGGTTCCAGTCGATCCCGAGACCGGGTACGTCCGGCGCGACCGCGTGCCCGTCGACGATCTCCATCTCCGACGACGTGATCGCCCGGAGTTGCGGGATGTGTTCGACGTACCGCCCGTTCGGTACGGCGGCAGTGAGGCTGACGTGCAACTCCATCAGGAAGTGCGGGCAGACGTCGAGGTTGAACGTCTCCGCGAGGTGCGCAACCTTCAGCCACGGGGTGATGCCGCCGATCCGGGCCACGTCGACCTGGACGATCCCGGCGCCGCCGGCCGCGACGTACTCGCGGAACTGCGAGACCGAGTACAGCGATTCGCCGACCGCGATCGGGATCGACGTCGACTCCGCCAGCCGGACGTGCCCGGTCAGGTCGTCGGCCGGCAACGGCTCCTCGAACCAGGACAGGTCCACTGCCTCGAACGCCGCCGCCCGCCGGCGCGCCTCCGGGTACGTCATCGACTGGTTCGCGTCGACCATGATGTCCATCGCCGGGCCGACCGCGTCCCGTACCGCGCGCAACCGCTCCAGGTCCTCGTGCACGCGCGGTTTCCCGACCTTGAGTTTCACGCCCGGCCAGCCGGCCTTCTGCGACGAGAGCGCGCCGGCCACTAACTCGTCGGTTGTCAGGTGCAACCAACCGCCCTCGGTGTCGTACAACGGGACCTGTTGCCGGTACCCGCCGGCCAGCCGCCACAACGGCTCGCCCGCCCGCAAGCACCGCAGATCCCAGAGCGCGGTGTCGACGGCCGCCAGCGCCAGCGAGGTGATCGCGCCGACGGTCGTCGCGTGCGTGGACCAGAACAGGTCCGACCACAGGGCCTCGACGTTGCGCGCGTCCGCACCGGTCAGCCGCGGCAGCAGGTGGTCGCGGAGCAGCGCGAGTACGGCGGTGCCGCCGGTGCCGATCGTGTACGAGTACCCGATGCCGGTCAGTCCGTCCGCCGTCGTCAGCTGGACGAACACGGTTTCCTGTTTGAGGAACGCCTGCACGGCGTCGGTCCGGACGGTCTCGACCTCGAGGTCGACCAGGTACGCCTCGGCCCGGACGATCGCCATGCTCACACTTTCCTCCCGAGATCCTATAGGATATTGCGAAGCCGATGTTCCCGCCTCACACTGGAGCCGTCAAGTGTGCGGCAGAATGATGGCTTCCCGGGAGGAGTGACCGTGACCGATGCGCATGTGGGCCTGGCGGGCCAGCTGGCCCGGCTGCCGCAGCGGCAGGTGCTGAGCGACGATGTCTACGAGACGGTCAAGGGCCTGATCATGGACAGCGTCGTCGAGCCGGGGACCCGGTTGAACATCGATGCGCTGACCCGCGAGCTGGGCATTTCCCAGACCCCGATCCGGGAGTCGCTGGCCCGGCTGGAGTCCGACGGCCTGGTGATCAAGGAGCCCCTGCGCGGGTACCGGGTGTCGTCGCGGCTGACACTGGCCGAGTTCGAGGACCTGTTCGAGTACCGGCTGCACATCGAGCCGTGGGCCGCCGGCCGTGCCGCGGAGCGCGCCGGTGACGACGAACTGGCCCGGCTCAAGGCCGAGATGCTCAGCTACACCGACGTACCGGATCGTCCGTCGTACGAGAGCTACCGGGCGATGGCCGCGCACGACCAGCGCTTCCACGACCTGGTGCTGGAGCTATCCGGTAACGAGACCGCCCGACTGTCCTTCCAGCGGACACACTGCCACCTGCACCTGTTCCGGCTGTACTACGGTGGCGGCATCGCGACGAAGGCGTTGCGAGAGCACAAGACAGTGGTGACCGCCGTCCGCAAGGGCAACCCGGAGGAGGCGGCCGCGGCGATGCGGTCGCACATCGAGTCCTCGCGCGCCCGGCTACGGCCCATGTTCGACCAGTCCTAGGAGACATCTGTGGAACTGCTCCGCCTCGGCGCAGTCGGCGAGGAGCGCCCGTACGTGCGCGCCGCCGACGGCACCGTTCACGACCTGACCCCGCTGACCGCCGACATCGACGGTGCCTTCCTCGCCGCCGACGGCATCGCCCGCACCCGAGCTGCCCTCGACGCCGGCGAGCTGCCGGCAGCCGATGTCGAAGGACTGCGGATCGGTGCGCCGATCGCGCGCCCCGGCGCGGTGGTCTGCATCGGGATGAACTACGCCGCACACGCGGCCGAGGGCGGCTCCGAGCCGCCGAAGCAGCCGATCGTGTTCTTCAAGCACCCGAACACGGTCGTCGGCCCGGATGACGACGTACTCGTCCCGCGCGGCTCGGTGAAGACCGACTGGGAGGTCGAGCTCGCGGTCGTGATCGGCAAGCAGGCGCGGTACATCGAGACCGACGAGGACGCGCTCGCCTGCGTCGCGGCGTACACGGTCTCGAACGACGTCTCCGAGCGCACCTTCCAGCTCGAGGTGTCCGGCGGCCAGTGGTCGAAGGGCAAGTGCTGCGAGACGTTCAACCCGCTCGGTCCGGCGCTGGTTCCGGCCGACGAGGTCGACCCCACGAACCTGAACCTGCGCTCCTGGGTGAACGGTGAGCCGCGGCAGGACTCGAACACGCGGGACATGATCTTCTCGGTGGCGGCGCTGATCCGCGACCTCTCGCAGTACATGGTGCTCAGCCCGGGCGACATCGTGAACACCGGTACGCCGGAAGGCGTCGCGCTGTCCGGCCGGTTCCCGTACCTGTCGCCGGGCGACACGATGGAGCTCGAGATCGAGGGCCTCGGCCGGCAGCAGCAGTCCCTGGGCAAGGCCTGACGAAAACTGTCCCCGGCCGGCTCTAGGGTCGGCCGGGTGGACTACCTCGACGACATCAGCACCTCGTACGACAACGTCGCCGCCTCGTACGCGTCGATGATCGTGGACGCCGCCGACTGGGAGGTCGAGGCGTTCGACCTGCTCGCCAAGCTCGTCGCCGGCAGCGGGCGGCCCGTACTCGATGTCGGCTGCGGACCGGGCCGGACCACCGGGTCGCTCGCCGAGCGGGATCTGCCAGTGATCGGGATCGACCTTTCGCCGGGGATGATCGAGGTCGCGCGCCGCGACCACCCGAGCCTCGACTTCCGGGTCGGCTCGATGACCGCGCTCGACCTTCCGGACGGCTCGGCGTCGGCCGTGGTGTCCTGGTGGTCGATCATCCACCTGCCGCGCGAGGTCGTACCGCAGGCGCTCGCCGAGTTCCACCGGGTGCTCGCGCCGGGCGGGTTCGTGCTGCTGGGGTTCCACGTCGGCGAGCAGTCGACCCATAAGACCTCCGGGTACGGCGGCCACCCGATGAACATCTACGTCCACCGCTGGACCGGGCCGGCGTTGACCGAGCTCGCCGTCGCAGCCGGCCTCACGCCGTACCAGGTGAGCGAAATTCCCGAGGACCGATTGCTCTTCCAGAAGTAGGGTCTGCGCATGACTTCTCGCGTGCGGACGGTGACATTCGATGCCCACGACCCTTACGAAATCGCCGGCTTCTGGCTCCAGGTGCTGAAGGCCGAGCGCCCCGACGACGACGCCCCGGGCGACCCGTACGCCTCGGTGCCGGCAGACGGCATCACCGTCCTGTTCGAGCAGAACAACGACGAGAAGGTGGTGAAGAACCGCGCCCACCTCGACCTGGTCCCGAACACCACCCGCGACGAGGAGGTCGAGTGGCTGCTCACCCTCGGCGCCACCATCGCCCGCGACCACCGCGACCCCGACGGCAAAGGCTGGGTCGTCATGCAGGACCCCGAAGGCAACGAGTTCTGCGTCCTCCGCAGCGAATCCGAACGCGCGGCGAACAGTTAGAGGTCGTCGACGTACGGGGTCTGGCCGGTGAAGGTCAGGTGCCAGTCGGTGGTTCGGGCAGTGACGGTGAGGTCGTAGCCGTGGCGGCGGGCGGTGAGTTCGTGGCGGTCGCCGGTCGGCTCGGCGATCGTGACCTTCCAGCCGCGGGACTCGAGCGTCTCGGCGGCGAAGCCGAGCTGTGCCTCGGGGTCCGGGGTGCTGGTCGGATCGCCGGTCTCGACGGTGATCGTGCAGACGGACTCCGGGCCGCGGTCGTCCGACAGGGCGCCCTGATCGACAGGGCCGGGGTCCTGGGTCACCGCCGGCGTCTGGCCGGGTACGACGACGGCCGCCACCGCCAGGAGTTCCGAGCGGAGGTGGTTGCGAGCTTCGGTCAAGGTCACGCTTCCGTGATACACCGTACGGCCAAGCCTCGCGAGGACACGCCGTACATCCGTGGTCAGGAAACGACCGGGGTCTCGCCGGTGAGCGTTATCCGCCAGTCGGTCGCCCAGGCGTGGACGGCGACGTCGTACCCGTCCCGACGCGCGGCGACCCGATAGTGACCGTTCTCGGGAGGTAATACGTCCGCTGTCCATCCGCGGGCGCGGAACGCGTCGGCCGCCGCCTCGACCTCGACAGCTGGGTCCGGCGCCTTGGGATTGCCGGTCTGGACGGTGACGCGGGAGACGGTGGCCGTACCGCGACCGTCGAACAGTACGCCGGGATTCACCGGGCCGGGGTCGTGCGTGACGACCGGCCGCTGATCGGGTACGACGGCCTCGGCCACCGCCACCAGCTCGCTCCGCAGGAACTCTCGGTCCTCGTTCATCACCGCTCCACCCCCGATCGACTGTCACGGGTACTTCGGCTCGCCTTCGTGAGGTCCACCGGCTTCGACGCACCGTTCAGCGCGGCGACCCCGTCGAACGCGGCGCTGACTCCGTTGTACGCCACCGAGGCGACATGTGCCGCGGCGTTCAGCGGTACGCCCCACGCCAGCTCGGTCTCCGCCCCGCGCCCGGTGTCCGTCGTCGTGATGTCCTCCAGGTGCCCCGCGACCACCCGCCCGATGTTACGCAGCGCCTCGCTGTTCGGGCGGTAGTACTCGTTGTGCCAGTGCACCGAGACCGGATCGTCGCCGCGCGGATCGGCGGTCGCCATCCGGATCGCGTCCGGGAAGTTCGCCGGGTCCGGACCGTGCCACTCGGAGTACGCCACGTAGTCGCCGGGCGCGCGCTCGGTGAACAGGCGGGTCGGCGGCTGTACGAAGTCCGCGGCCTCGTCGATGTGCTTCGCGATCCCCGGCGACCCGGTCATCACCAGCCGCTTCGGACGCGCACCGCTCTTGAGCACTGCCTGGCCCGCGACGTCAGTACCGTACGAGTGCGCGACCACAGTGACGTCGGCGTTCTCGTCCTTCAGGTCGTCGATCTCGTTCAGGCACTCCGCGAGCCGCGGCCCGCCCTCGATCGCCGCCTTCTTGCTGGCCGCCTGCACGAACCCCTGCGGCGAGTCGTAGTCGAGCCACACCACGACGGCCGTGTCGTTCGCGCCGGCCTCGTCGCGGATCAGGCCGCCGCGGTCGGACTGCCCGCGGAACGTGTCGAGGCTGTTCCCCATCCCAGGCACCAGTACGGCGACGTTCTTCGCGTGCTCGAGATCGCCGAGGACCTCGACGGCGCGGCCCCGGCCCTCCGGGTCGACCTTGAGGAACTGCCGCGGCCGCTGCACCTCAATGACCTTGCCGTCGGCATCCACCTCGGTGGACGTGACCGGTTCGAGCAGCTCCTTCACGGTGGCGAGCCGCGTCACCTGGTCGGCGTCGGCCGTACCGGAATCGACCGCAGCCTGCAGCCGGTCACGGGCAGCGACGAGTATCTCGTGGTTCGCGCGGAACCGTGCAGCCAACTGTTCGGACACGATCATCCGCGACTCCCCGTGACAGCCGGTCACCTGGGCGTGAGACCGGGCCTACCGCAGTTTGTCAGGAGATGGATCCGAAGGCCAGAGACCAGTTGCCGGAGTGGTGTGACAGGTGCACCGAGGCGAGCGGCCGTACCTTGACGTGGCGCAGCGACTCCGCCGGTGCGTCCACGGCGTACAGCACGACCGCCCGGACCACGGCGGGATGCACGACCGCGACTACGGACGTACGTTCGTCGTGCCGCTCGACCAGGTCGCCGAGCCAGTCGGCGACGCGGGTGAGTACGTCGTTCTCGGTCTCGCCGCCAGGGGTCGCGGTGTGCGGCCGCTCGAGCCACGCCGACACCCGTTGGGGGTCCTCTTCGAGCAGCTCTTCGAGGCCGCGGCCGGTCCATTCGCCGTACTCACGGTCCCTCAGGGCGGGCTCGACCGCCGGGTCTTCGAGCCCCAGGGCAGCGGCTGTCCGTACGGCGGCCCGCTCGGGACCGGCGTACACCGCGTCGGCCGTGAACTTCAGCTCGCGTGCCGCCTCGACGCTCGCCGGATCCGGCTCGGCGTCCCCGCCGAGGACGAGTCCGCGCAGTGCGGGCGTCAAGGCGTGCGCGACCAGGGTCAGCCCCGTCAAACTGTCACCTTTTCTCTGGCCGGCCGGCGGTCCACCGCGACTGCGTACCCGAAACCGAGCAGGAGCCACAGCGTCGCCTGCGTACCGAGCGAGGCGAACCTGAACTGCCACAGCAGCGTAGCGGGGAACGTCTCCGGAACCTCGTTGATCCGCGGCAGGATCAGGTACGCGGCGACCACTGTCGCGACGACCCCGGCAACGCCACCCGCGAGCCTGGCGACCTCGCCGTACCGCTCGGCCCACCGCGACAGCGCGACACCGGCCCAGACGGCGAGCAGGCCGATCACCAGGGTCAGCAGGTACGTGACCGTGCGCCTCGTGATCGTGTCCGGGTCGCCGACCGCGGGTGGATTCGGTGGGTACTTGAAGAACGGGACCAGCACGATGCCGACAAAGCCGGCCGCGGCGAGCCCGAGCGCGGCGTGCGCGTCGTTCTCGGTACGGAGCTTGCGGCGCAGCAGCGTGAACGCGACGGCGAACAGTCCGCCGAGCGCCACGCCGTACAGGCTGGTCGCGAGGAACAAACCCGCCTTCTGGCCTTCACGGCTGACCAGCGGTTGTTCTTCATGATCATGTGAGTGCGCGGCGCCGGCTTCTTCGATCGAGATCGCCGCGTCGACACGCGGCTCGCCCATCACGTAGGCGAAAGTTCCGGCCAGCAGGCCGGCGAAGAGTCCGACGATCAGTCCGCGCACCAGGAGCGATCCGAAGGTGCGCATGATCGCTAGTGGCAGGGGACGCCGAGCAGGTGCCGGCCGTCGTGCATCAGCTCGTGCAGGTACATGCCCGAGCGGGACACGGCGCCCTGATCGAACCCGACCAGATACGCGAGCAGGAGCAGCAGGCCGACGCTGAGCAGCGCGGCGGCGAGAAGCTTCGGAGAGATCGCCGGTACGGCGACGGAGCGGGCAGGAGCTGCCATCTGAACTGAACCTCCTGGGGAAGTGCGCGTCCCCTTCGAAAGGCTGCAGTACCCGAGCGTCCTGACTTACGAGCCGAAGCTCGATCACAGTGGCGCGGCCGCGCCGGACTCCCACCGGCTTCCCTCATGGCACCGCAGGTTGACCCCCGAACCGTAGTTCCCCACCCAAACCCCGGTCAACGCACCCCGCCATACCGGTGACCAATCCCACCCGCCAAACGGGTCAGCCCCGCGTGCCAAGGTCCCCAGCAGCCTGGTCGTTCCGCGGCGGGTGGCGGGTTGTTGCGGGTCTGGTGGGTTGCAGCGCGCCAGCCGTGAAACAACCCGCCAGCCGGCCGGCTCGCGGGGCGAGCCCCCCCGTGTCTGGTGCGGGGGGCTCCGGTCCAGTCGGTGGATGAGGGCTGACGGCGCGACGGCGTCGCATCTACTCTGGTGGGTATGCCGTCTGGTCATCATCTGGTTGCGTTTGGGATTACTGCGTTCATCATCATTGTCGTGCCGGGGCCCAGCGTGTTGTTCATTGTGGGGCGGGCGCTGGCGGTCGGGCGGCGTGAAGCTGTGTTGACGATGGTGGGGAACACGGTGGGTGCGGCGGTTCTGCTCGGTGCGGTCTCGCTCGGGCTCGGTACGTTGATCGCGGCCAGCGCGATCGCGCTGACCGTGGTGAAGCTCGCGGGCGCGGCGTACCTGATCTATCTCGGTGTGCAGGCGTTCCGTACGCGGAAGTCGCTGGCCGAGGCGATGCGCGGCACCGCGCGGCCGAGCACCACGCGGCGTACCATCCGGCAGGGTTTCCTGGTCGGCGTGACGAACGCGAAGACCGCGGTGTTCTTCGCGGCCGTGCTGCCGCAGTTCGTGGACAAGAGCGCGTCCAGCCCGGCGTGGGCGCAGATCCTGGTGCTCGGGCTGATCTTCATTCTGATCGCGCTCTGCTCGGACAGCGTCTGGGCGTTCGTGGCGGGTACAGCGCGCGAGTGGTTCGCGCGCTCCCCGCGGCGCCTGGAGATGGTCGGCGGTACCGGCGGGCTGATGATCATCGGCCTCGGCGCCAGCATCGCCGTCACCGGCACCAAGGACTAGGCGGTACGACGCGCCGCCTGCACACCGAGCAGCGCGAGTACGGCCGGGAAGCCGAACGCCACCACGTACGCCGTGACCGCCGAGTGCGGCTCCATCGCGGCGAACAAGGACCCGCCGATCGCCAGTACGGTTGCCGTGGACAACGAGTCGCTGAGCTGCGCCGCAGAGCTGTTCGCACCCTGTTCGTCCCGCTCGGAGTACTCCAGCACCAGCACCGACAACGTCGGGAAGACGGTACCCATCCCGAGCCCGGTCAGGCTCCACCCGATGATCCCGACGAGGACCGGTACGTGCTGGTTCAGCGTGAGCGTGGCCGTCGCGATACCCAGCACGATCAGGATCATCCCGGCCTGCAGGAACACACCATGCGCGAACGGCTGGTTCGGCCGGCCGCGGTACCACGACGCCGCCGACCAACTCAATGCGCTGACGGTCAGCACCAGCCCGGCCAGCGCCGGCGACAACCCGCGCTCGCGGGTCAGCATCAGCGGCAGGAACACCTCCGCGCCGAACCCGGACGCCGCGACCAGCCCGCGCAACGCGACCACCGACGGCAGCCCGCGCCCGAACGCGAACGTTCCCTTCGGCAACAATCGCGGCCCGAACGCGATCACCCCGGCCAACCCGACCGCCAGCAGCACGATCTGTACGACCCCACGCTGCTGCCCGCCGTAGTGCAACAGGCCGACACCAACCGCGGCCGCCACCGCCCACATCGCCCGCTTGTCCCACAGCTTGCCCGGACGTGCGTCGTACCCGCTCCCCTGCGCCAGCCCCGGCCGCATCACCAGCGCGGCCGGTACCGCGAGCACCGGCACGGCCAGGAACACGAACCGCCAGCTCGCGTGCTCCACGATCAACCCGGCGATCGCGGGACCGACCAACGATGGCACCACCCACCCTGTCGCGAACGCGGCGAAGATCCGCGGCCGCAGCCGAGCCGGGTACAGGTGCCCGACGATGACGTACAGCGCAACCGTCAGCAGCCCGGACCCGAACCCTTGGATGATGCGCCCGACGACCAGCACCTCCATCGACGGCGCGAACCCGGCGATCAACAGCCCCGCCAGGAACCACGCCGTACCGTGCCAGAGCGGGCGGGTCGGGCCTTTCAGGTCACTCCAGGTGCCGGAGACAACCATCGCCACGACCCCGGACGCGAGCGGTCCGCCGAACGCGAGCGCGTACAGGCTGAGCCCGTCGAGCGCCTGCGCGACTGTCGGCATCGCGGTCGCGACGGCGAGCGACTCGAATGCGACCAGCGTGATCAGCGCGACCATGCCGATCGTCAGGGCACGGTATCGCGGCGAGAGGACGCCGTCGTCGGTCGAGGTCGCCGGCTCGGCAAGCGTTGTGGTCATGCCGAGAACGATCCGTCCTCAAGTGCACTTTAAGTCAACTAGAGAACCGCGGCGAGCACGAGTGCGAGGATCGGCGGGACGGCCTGGGCGGCGGCTGCGCGGAGCATCCGGCGGTCGGAGGCGAGCAGTACGACACCCGCGCCGGCCATGCACGCGCACGCGAACAACGCGATCGCGTGGCCCTTGTCACCGCCCCAGATCAGGCCGCCGAACGCACCGATCGCCAGGAACAGGTTGTAGAACCCCTGGTTGAACGCCCACGGCCGGGACGCCTCGACATCGGTTTCCTTCACCAGGAACCGCCGGTACGTGCTCGGCTTGCGGAACAGCAGGCTCTCCATGGCGAACACGGCCAGGTGAAACAGCCCCGCGATGACAACAAAGATCTGCGCGATCACGCTCATGCGGGGAACGTACCGCTACGCCCGCCAATCGGTGGCGAAGGCGCGCGCGGGGTTGTTCCGGAACACGTTGTCGGCAATTTCCGAACCGAAGTACCGCGTGATCCGCGGGCGCAGGTGGGTGAGCAGGTACGGCAGGCCCGGTCCCTCGCCGGTCGACGCGCGGGCGCGAGCGGTCGTGGTGTCGCCGCCGAGCAGCAGGCGGTCGCCGTACCCGGCGTCGACGAGGGCAGCGAGGCAGTCCATCAGCCGCGGGTCGGTCGCGTTGTTGGCCCGCGACGGTCCGTCGAACGCCAGCCACGCGCCCCGCCGGGCCAGCTCGAGGTGCGCGCGGTGGTCCGGAAAACGGTTCAGGTGACCGAGGACGACGGCGGCCGGGTGTACGTCGAGTTTGTCCACGAGCAGGTCGAGGACGGCGTCGGCGGCCGAGCCGAGTTCGTGGTGGACGGCGATCGGCGCGTTCGTGGCGTGATGGGCCTCGGCCGCGGCGCGCAGCACGTGCTCGGCGTGCGCGTCGAGGACGTGGAACCCGCCCGAGACCTTGATCAGGCCGGCGCGGACCTGGGTGTCGCCGATCCCGGTGGTCAGCTCGCGGACGAAGATCTCCGCGAGCTCACCGTGGATCTTGTCGACGTACCCGTCCTGGTAGTGCTCGCGCCGGTGCAGGCCGGTCGCCGCGACGATCGCGACCCCGGTGCTGGTCGAGATGCCGGGCAGCAGGTCGGCGCGCCGGTTCAGCCCGTGCGGTGTCCACTGCACGATCGCCTGTCCGCCGGCGTCCGCAAACGCCCGTACCTCGGCGACCGCACCCGCCTCGTCGTCGAGCGCCTGCTCCGGCGGCAGCGCCGCAGACCGGAAGAACAGGTGATCGTGCGAGTCGGTCACCCCGAGCGCACTCGGCACCAGATCGTTCAGCACCGTACGGATCCGCATCAGTACCTCTCGGCGGGTCAGGCGGCCTGCTGGCCTGTGGGGCGGCGGCGGCCGCGGCGCCGCGACGGGCGGCGGCTCGGTCCGGCGGACCGTGCACCCTCAGCCCGGCTCCCCTCGGCGCGAACACCTTGGGCCCGGCCACCTTCAGCCCGCGCGCCTTCAGAGCGCGTACCTGCCTTGGTGCGGGTCGAGGAGCGCCTGCCCGGCGACTGTTGTGGCGGATCCTGCTTGGTGGGTGGGGCGACGTAGGTGCGGTCCCCGGGAGCCAGTTCCGTGAGCAGCGGGTGCTTGGCGTCGAGCTTGGTGATGGTGGGCGCGATGCCCGCCTTGCGGGTCAGGTCGCGGACGTCGCGGACCTGGTCGTCGGTCATCAGCGTGACCACTGTGCCCTCGGCGCCGGCGCGCGCCGTCCGCCCGGAGCGGTGCAGGTACGCCTTGTGCTCGACCGGCGGGTCCGCGTGGATCACCAGCGTGACGCCGTCGACGTGGATACCGCGCGCCGCGATGTCCGTTGCGACCAGCGTCCGCGCCGTACCGTCCGAGAACGCCTCCAGGTTCCGCGTGCGCGCGCCCTGCGACAGATTGCCGTGCAACTCGACAGCGGGCACGCCCTGGGCGATCAGCTTCTTCGTCAGAGCCTTGGCGCCGTACTTCGTCCGCGTGAACACGAGCGAACGACCCGGCGCCGCGGTCAGGTCGACCAGCACCGGAAGCCGCGCGTCCGACTTGACGTGCAGAACGTGGTGCGTCATCCGCGCGACCGGCGAACGCGCCGAGTCCACGCTGTGCGTGATCGGATCGGTCATGAACCGGCGGACGAGAACGTCCACGCCGGCGTCCAGCGTCGCCGAGAACAGCAACCGCTGCGCGTTGGCAGGCGTCTGCTCGAGAATCCGGCGGACGGCCGGAAGGAAGCCGAGGTCGGCCATGTGGTCGGCCTCGTCGAGCACGGTGATCTCGACGGCGCCGAGCTTCGCGTGCCCGGCCTGGACGTGGTCCTCGATGCGGCCCGGGCAGGCGACGACGATGTCGGCGCCCTTCCGCAGGCCGGTGATCTGCGGGCCGTGACCGACACCGCCGAAGATCGTCATCGAACGCAGGCCGAGCTGGTCGGCGAGCGGCGCGATCGACGCCTGGATCTGGGTCGCGAGCTCCCGCGTCGGGGCGAGGATCAGCGCCCGCGGGTGGTTCGGCCGGCGCTTCGTACCGGACGCGGCGAGCCGCGCGAGCACGGGCAGCACGAATGCGTACGTCTTACCGGAACCGGTGCGGCCGCGGCCGAGAACGTCCTTGCCGGCCAGGGAATCCGGCAACGTGGCCGCCTGGATCGGGAACGGCGTGGTCACGCCGGCCGCGGCCAGCGCGGTGACCAGCGCGGCGGGGACGCCGAGGTCCGCGAACGTACGGTTGTCGTCGGCAACTGTTTCGACGACGTCGTCGCCGAGGGTCTCCAGATCGTTGCTCACAGCAACTTCAGGGACCGGGGAGGTACGCCGGCGCCGGCGGCGCGGGCGCGCCGGGCCGGAGGACGGCGCATCGGTTGCGGGTTTGCGGTGCTGGGACGTGGGTTGATTGTGCGTGGGGCGGCGGGCCGCCATAGAAGTACTCCAAAAGATCGGGGGTCGTCCTGCCCGGCGCGGCCGGTGGGGCCGCGGCGCGTGGTGGTCGACTGCTGGCGCAAGGTAGTTGCGCGCACCGGCCCGAGGCAGAACTGGGCGGGCCGTCGGGACCAGTTTACGACACCAACCGGATCAACTCGCCCGATATTCCTCCTACAGTTCTCCCTGTGACGGAACAGTTCCGGGTCGACCCGCCCACCGATGCCGACGAACGCACGCTGCTGCAGGGCTTTCTCGACTACCACCGCGGAACACTCCTGTGGAAAGTGTCGAATCTCACCGACGAGCAACTCGTCCAGCGCGCCGTCGATCCGTCCAGCATGTCGCTGATCGGCCTGGTCCGGCATCTGAGCGAGGTCGAGAAGTACTGGTTCCACCGCGCGCTGGCCGGCCACGACTCGCCGCCGAAGTACTGGACCGCCGAGCACCCCGACGGCGACTTCGACCTGGTCACGCCGGAACAGGCCGCGCAGGACGTCGCCGACTACCGCGAGATCGTGCGGCTCTCGGACGAACTCGCCGCGAGCCATTCCCTCGACAGCACCTTCATCCGCCCGAGGTATGACGCGCCGTACTCGGTCCGCTACCTCTACCTCCACATGATCGAGGAGTACGCGCGCCACAACGGCCACGCCGACCTCCTCCGCGAACGCGTCGACGGCTCGACCGGCGAGTAGGTCCTACGGCTTGATCGAGCGGATCAGGCCGACGATGTCGTTGGTGACCCCGCGGACACCGGGGATCCGGGTCAGCCGGAGCAGCCGGTCGACGAGCGGTACGGCCCGGTCGATCAACGTACGAGTACGCCGTACGCCCTCGGACTGGTCGTGGACCCAGAACAACACGATCCCCATCTGCAGCAACCAGAGCAGCTCGGGTAGTTCGGACCGGAGCTCCGCGGGCAGTTTCAGGTCGGAGCCGTCGACGACCCGGCGGAAGATCTCCACGCTCGCGTCCCGCGCCGGCCGGGATTCCTCGCTGAAGGGCGAGAGCGGACTCCGAGGATCGGCCGCCGTCTTGAAGAACGTTCCGGCGAACTCGTGGTACGGCGCGGACACGTCCAGCCAGGCGCGCAGTACGCCGACCATCCGCGGCACGAACGCCGTCTCGGTGGCGAGTACGGACTCGACCGCCTCGCGGTGCTGGTCCTGCAGCAGGTCGTAGTACGCCTGCATCAGGTGATCCTTGGAACCGTAGTAGTAGTACGCGTTCCCGACCGAGACGCCCGCCTCGGTGGCGATCGCGCGCATCGTGGTCTTCCCGTACCCCTGCTCGCGGAACAACCGCAGCGCGGTCGTCAGGATCAACTCACGCGTCTGTTCGCCCTTCGCGGTCGCACCGTCCGTCACACCCGTCAGCGTAATCACCTCCACTTCGCCGCCGCAGGCCAGCCGCTGCCTGCACCATCGCCCGCGCGACCGGGCGCATCGCCGGGCTCGCGAGCCGTACGGCGGTATGCCTGTGCTCCCCCGTGGCCCACAGGCAGACGATCCACGCCCGGTCGCCGACGTACACGGACCCGTCGTCCGCGACCACGGTGATCTCGCGCAACGTCGCCGCGTGGTCGAGCGCGGGGTAGCGCGCCCGCGCGTGCGCCGACCCCGCCGCGACGAACACCAGCCGCACCACCCCGCCGTACCCGTCCGGCGCCGGCCGCTGTCCGGCCAGCCAGTTCTTGAACCGGCGGCACAGCGGGCACTCGGCGTCGTACAGCACTGTCAGTTCATGCACCGTCAGTACCCGTACCTGGCGGCGTGCTCGGCGATCGTCATCGGCGCCACGTTGTCGTTCGGCGGCACCGGCGGGCGGGTCATCGTGTCGAGCTTGCTCCGGTTGCGGATCTTGTTGAAGATCCACACGTTCGTCAGGTGTACGACCCCGAGCACCAGCATCACGATCCCGAGCTTCACGCTGAGCTGCTCGAAGATCCCGCTGGCGTTCTCGACCGGCGTCCCGCTGCGCAGGAACAGCGTGACGAACCCGAGGTTGAGCAGGTAGAACCCGACCACCAGCAGCTTGTTCACCGCGTCGGCGATGTCCTCGTTCCCGTGGAACACGTCGACCAGGAAGACCCGCCCGTACCGGCTCAGCGTCCGGGCCACCCAGATCGTCAGCGGCACCGCGATCAGCAGGTAGAGCAGGTACGTCGTGACTGTCATGTCCATCATCCACCCCACATCTTGAACACGTTCAACTCTTTGTCGTCGCTGACGCTACGCCGAGGTTTTGAACATGTTCAAGTCAGCCTGGACGTGATCTGGGGCACGATGGAGGCATGACGACCTGGGTCTTCGAAGGAACCGTCCTCCCCGCCGGGGACACCGCCCGCCTGACCTTCGGCGCGGACGCGACCGGCGAGGCGCTGCCCGGCCGGTACGCCGTACCCGGCCTGGTCGACTCGCACTGCCACCTGACGTTCGACGCGACGCCGGACGGTCCGGTCCTGCGCGGCGAGGACTTCGCGGCCGAGCGACTCGCCGAGTTGGCCGGCGCGGGTGTCAGCGCGCTCCGGGACGTCGGCGGCAACCGCGACGTCACGCTCCGGCTGGCCCGCGACGCCGACGACGGGCGCCCGCTCGTCCTCGCCGCGGGCCGGTTCCTCGCGCCGGTCGGTGCGTACTTCCCGCGGGCGTACGAACCGGTTGCGCCGGAGGAACTCCTGGCCGCGGTCGAGGCCGAGATCGCCGACGGCGCGACCTGGCTCAAGCTCGTCGGCGACTTCCCGGAGGTCGGCCCGGACGGCCCGATCCGCGGCAGCAAGATCAGCCCGACGTACGACCTGGAACTGGTCGCCGCGATGGTAGAGCTCGCGCACGCCCGGAACGCCCGCGTCGCGGCGCATGTGAACACCGACCACGTGACCGGCCTGATCCAGGCGGGCATCGACTCGGTCGAACACGGTACGGCGCTGACCGAGCAGGACCTGGAGGTCCTCGGTGCGCGCGGCGGTGCGTGGACGCCGACGCTGTCCGCCTCGGTCAGCCCGAGTCCGGACGAGACTCCCGAACGCAAGGCCCGTCGCGAGGAGCGGTCCGCGTACCTGGCGTCGGTCCTCCCGCTGGCCGAGCGGTACGGCGTGCACGTACTGACCGGCTCCGACGTGGTCGGCACGGTCGCCGGTGAGATCGACATGCTCGTGCAGCACGGGCTGTCCGTGGAGCAGGCGATCACCGCTGCGTCGACCGGCGCGCAGGAGTACCTCGGCTTGAGCGGCGCGGGCAACCTCGTCACGTACGACGCGGACCCGCGCGAGCACCCCGGCGTACTGGCGCAGCCCGCCGCGGTCGTCCTCAACCACCGGCGGATCGCGTGAAGGAGAAGGACCTCGATCGCTGGGTGCAGAAGTACCGGAAGGCGTGGGAGAGCAACGACCCGAAGGACATCGCGGCGTTGTGGACCGCCGACGCGGCCTGGTACCGACGCCCGGACGAGCCGCCGGTGGTCGGGCAGGAGGCGATCGTCGATGCCTGGCTGGAAATCGCCGACGCACCGGGCGAGACGACCTTCGAGTACGAGGTACTGGGCTTCGGTGACGGCGTGGCGTTCGTCCGCGGCTGGACGACGTACCTGACGAATCCGCCGGGCGAGTTCAGCAATCTGTGGGTGATCCGGATGGACAAGGACCGGGCGCATGAGTTCACCGAGTGGTGGATGGAGAAGCCGCGGTGAGCTACGCTCGGCGTAGGCGCTCAGGGTGCCGCCGGTCCGCGGGAAGGGCTCAGCCCACCTGAGTTGCTTTTTGTTCGAGTACGGATTGACCTCCTTTCTCGCCTGACGACGCGGACAGCAGGCTCGTAGAGAGGAGGTCGGCGATGCCGACCCGGAACCTTCCGAACGACCCTGATCTCGATCACCTGCGTGGCCAGGCGAAAACCCTGCTCAAGGGCGTACGCGCCGGTGACACCGCGGCCGTCGCGCTGGCCGACGAGTTCCATCTCGTGCAGACGCTCGCGGATGCGCAACTCGTGATCGCCCGCAGCTACGGATTCCCCAGTTGGGCGCGGATCGTGCGGCACCTGGAGCTGGTCGGCCGGTACAGCCGGTCGCCGAACCGGCAGTCCGTCGGCGGACCGCTCGACACCCCGGAGCAACGCGCCGACGAGTTCCTCCGGCTCGCGACCCTGCACTACGGCGACGACGATCCGGCCCGGCAACGGTCCGCCCGCGCACTCCTGGAACGATTCCCGGACGTTGCCCGGAGCAACATCTACACGCAGGTGGTGGCCGGCGACCCGGACATCGACTACGCGCAGGCGAGTGCCGAAGGCGGACCGTACCAATGGGAGCCGCTGCTCTACCTCACCTACAGTCGCCTCGACGCACCGAACCAGCTCGAGATCGCGCGCCGGCTCATCGAGCACGGCGCCGACCCGAACGCGGGCTACCTCTGGCAGGGCCTGCCGTCGCCGTTCACCGCTCTGACCGGGGTGTTCGGGCGCGGCGAGGGCGATCAGCCGCCGCACCGTGACCGCGTCCCGTTGGCGCGACTGCTGCTGGACGCGGGCGCCGACCCGAACGACAGCCAGACCATGTACAACTGCGGTCCTGGTTGCCCGCCGCCGTACGACGACGTACATCTGGAACTGCTGCTGGAGTACGGGCTCGGCCGCGGTGACGGTGGACCGTGGCACGAGCGGATGACGACCGCACACCCGACGCCGCGGCAACTGCTCGAGGACGAGCTCGTCTTCGCATCGATGGCCGGGCTGCTCCACCGCGTCGAACTGGTACTTGCCCAAGGCACCGATCCGGAAGGCACCGGCACCCGGCACCCGGGGTTCGCCGGCGAACGCGCGTACGAACTGGCAGCCGTCGAGGGTCATACGGAAATCGCCGAACTGCTCCGCGCGCGTGGTGCCGCGCCGCTGGACGAGATTCACGAGGTGTACGCCGCAGCCATGCGCGGTGAGCTGCCCGCTGTCGACGCCGGACTCGCGGCCCGTGCGGTCGCGCGCAACCGGCATCTTCCGGTACGAGCCGCGGAGATCGGCCGCACTGTCGCGATGGAACCGCTGCAGCGGCTCGGTTGGGACCTGAACCGGCTGTACGGCGGCTCCGCACCGATCCACCGCGCCGCACTCAACGGCCACCTGGAGACCGTACGGAAACTCGTCGAGCTCGGCGCCGACCCGGAGCTTCGTGATCCGAACTACAACGGGACCGCACTCGGCTGGGCCGAACACAACCACCAGGACGCGGTGGCCGACTACCTCAAGGACTTACCGCGAGGAAGATGAACGCGCTGAACACCGACAGGTGAACGGCGCCCTGCAGCAGGGTCGCACGACCGGTCGACAGCGTGAACATGCCGGTGACGACCGTCAGCGCGAACAGCACCATCTCCTTGCCGCCGAGCCCGAGGACGAGCGGACCGCTCAGCCAGATCGAGGCGATCGCGATCGCGGGGATGGTCAGGCCGATACTGGCCAGCGCTGAGCCGAGCGCGAGGTTGACGCTGGTCTGGAGACGATTCCGCAGTGCCGCGCGGACGGCGGCAATCGTCTCCGGCAGCAACACGAGCATCGCGATCACGACGCCGACCACGGACAGCGGCAGGCCGGCCGACTGGACGGCGTGTTCGAGGTTCGGCGAGACGGTCTTCGCGAGTCCGACCACTGAGACCAGGCAGACGAACAGCAGCCCGAGGCTGAGCAGCGCGGTCGCCGTACTCGGCGCGTCGGCGTGGTGGTCCTCGTCCTCGTCGACGTCGCCGTCCGGGCTGACCGGGAGGAAGTAGTCGCGGTGCCGGATCGTCTGGATGAACACGAACACGCCGTACATGACCAGCGACGTGACCCCGGCGAAGGCGAGCTGCGCCGCGCTGAACTGCGGCCCCGGCACGCTCGTGGTGAACGTCGGCAGCACCAAGCTGAGCGTGACCAGCGCAGTCATCACCGAGAGAGCGGAGTACGACGCCTGCACCCGGAAGCCCTGCACGCGGTGCCGGACCGAGCCGACGACCAGCGCCAGGCCGAGGATGCCGTTGCAGGTGATCATCACCGCGGCGAACACGGTGTCCCGCGCCAAGGAGGCCGCCTTGTCGCCGCCGGACGCCATCAGCGTGACGATCAGCGCGACCTCGATCACCGTCACCGCGAGCGCCAGGATCAACGTACCGAACGGCTCTCCGACCTTGTGCGCGACGACCTCGGCGTGATGGACAGCAGCGAACACCGCCGCGCCGAGTCCGACACACACCAGGAGCAACAACACCGTGCCGAGGTCGCGATGCCACGACAACACCAGATCGAGAAAGGCAAGCACAGGCACGGCCAGCGTCCAGCGCGGCAACCCTTGGATCACGGATCTACTCATCCCCAACAACCCTATCCGCAATCCACTTGGCTTCCCACGAACGACGGGTGATGCTTCTCCCATCATGACTGTCGAGATCCGCGAAGCCACCGCCGACGACTGGCCGGCTATCTGGCCGTTCTTCCACGAGATCGTCGTCGCGCGCGAGACGTACACCTACGATCCTGAGCTCACCGAGGAGCAGGCGCGGGCGCTGTGGATGTCGCCGTCCAGCTCACCGTTGGCACGGACAACGGTCGCGGTCGATGCCGACGGCACCGTTCTCGGCAGCGCCAACATGTACCCGAACCGGCCCGGCCCTGGTAAGCATGTGGCCAGCGCGAGCTTCATGGTCAACGGCGCGGCCCGCGGGCGCGGAGTCGGGCGGGCACTGTGCGCTGACATGATCGCCTGGGCCACGCGGTCCGGGTTCCGCTCGATCCAGTTCAACGCGGTGGTCGAGACGAACGAACCGGCCGTACACCTCTGGCAGTCCCTCGGCTTCCGCATCGCCGGCACCGTCCCGGAAGCCTTCGAACACCCAAACCTCGGCTACGTCGGCTTACATGTGATGTACCGTCCACTGACATGAACCGTGCGCGCCGGATGTGGAAGGCGTTGGAGCCGTTCCATGCGATCACGTACTTTGCGCCGGAGACCCGGCGGGCGACTGATGCGCTCGGGCTCAAGGGTGGCTGGATGAGCTACTTCGGGTGTCGGGCCGCGCCGCTGGGTGCGGTGGGGCCGGAGATTGTCGCCGCGGTGTTCTACAACTTCCACCCGGCGATGGTCGCGCGCTCGGTGCCGGACGCCTGGACGTACGCCACGCCGGCACAGCTCCTCGACGCGCGCCTCGGGGCTGTCGACGACGCCGTCCGACGGCTGTCCGGCACGCCGCCATACCAAACCGTATGGTCTAGCGGCGTGTTCGGCCGCGCGGCTGAGCTTGCCCGGCGGGCGGCGGAGCTGGCTCCGGTCGCCGGGCGACCGATCGCGGCGGCGAACGCAGCGTTGGACTGGCCAACGGAACCACATCTGGTGCTCTGGCAGGCTACGACGATCCTGCGGGAGTCTCGGGGTGACGGGCATGTCGCGGCGTTGGTTGCTGCTGGACTCAGTCCGTGTCAGGCGTTGGTGACGATCTCTGCGGCGGGTGGGCCGGCGAAGGAGGTCTTCCAGCTCAATCGGCGGTGGAGCGACGACGAGTGGGCTGCCGCGTCGGATGATCTTCGTGGTCGTGGGCTGCTCGACGCTGCCGGTGCGCTGACCGAGGCTGGGCGTGCGCTTCGGCAGCAGGTCGAGGACACGACCGATGCGTTGGCCGATCAGGGGTGGCGTGCGTTCGGCGAATCCGCGACTGCCGAGTTGCACGAGCTGGTTCGTCCGCTGAGTGCCGTACTGATGAGTCAGGGGCTGATCCCGGCGGACAACCCGATGGCTATGCGCTGGGACTGATCCGGTCGGCGAGCGCGCGGAGCGAATGCGCGAGCTGCTCGCCGGTCGGCGCCGTGTCGGGGTCGAACATGCTTTGGGCGACCACGCCCAGCAGCATCGCCTGGAGCAACGTACCGGTCGCCTGAACTTCCTCGGGCGTCGCGTCCGGCCCCACTCCACCAAACAGGTGCGCCAGCCCTTCCCGGGCCTCCTCCTGCATCTTCGCCAGGTCGGCCACCAACTCCGGCATGCTCCCGCCAAGACTCAGCACCTCGAACTGCGCCGCCCACAACGTCCGCATCCGCGGACTCTCCAAACTCCCGGCAATCTGCCCCCAAGTCGCCACAAACCGCTCCCCCGCCGTCCGCTCCGCACCAGCAGTCCTCCCCACCCCGGGGGCTGCCGCGGCGGCTACTTCGGTTGCCCATTCGTCGGTGAGTAGTGCTCGGAGTGCCTCGTTCAGGAGGGCGTCCTTCGAGCCGAAGTGATAGCCGATCGCCGCCAGGCTCACGCCGGCCGCGGTCGCGATGTCGCGCGCCGTCGTCCGGCTGTATCCCTTCTCCAGCAGACACGCCTTCGCGCCCTCGACCAGCGCCTCGCGATTACCCATACCGACAACCCTAGCACACTCGTCTCATACGAATGTCTTGCACAAACGTCTAAGACCATCGTACAGTCATCGCATCAACCACCTTCCGGAGGAGTTCACGATGACCACAGTGCTGATTTCGGGTGCGAGCGTCGCAGGACCGGCGCTGGCCTACTGGCTGCAGCGGTACGGGTACGAGCCGACCGTCGTCGAGCGGGCGCCCGCCCCGCGACCGGGCGGGTACGCGGTCGACTTCCGCGGCGCGTCGATGACCGTGCTGGAGCGGATGGGCATCCTGTCCGCGGTCCAGGAGCGCGCCACCCGGATGGGCGCGATGACGTACGTGAAGGAGTCCGGCAAGGTCGCGGCGACCACCTCGGTCGAGGCGTTCAGCGGCGAACTGGAGATCCTCCGCGGCGACCTCGTCGACATCCTGTACGACCTGACCCGCGACACCACCGAGTACATCTTCGACGACACGATCACCGAGCTGACCCAGGACGACGCGGGCGTCGACGTGGTGTTCGAGAGCGGTACGACGCGGCGCTTCGACCTGGTCGTCGGCGCCGACGGGCTGCACTCGAACGTACGGCGGCTCGCGTTCGGCCCGGAGTCGTCGTACGTGCACAACCTCGGGTACTACGCCTCCGTCTGCACCGTCGAGAACCACCTCGGCCTCGACCACACCGGTCAGATCCTGAACGTACCGGGCAAGACCGTCGGCACGTACAGCGCGCGGAACAACACCGAGGCAAAGGCGCTGTTCTACTTCGCGTCAGCCGATCTCACCTACGACCGGCGGAACGTGCCGGCGCAGAAGGCGATCGTCGAGGAGCAGTTCAAAGGCCTGGGATGGGAAGTACCGACGCTGCTCGAAGGAATGCGGACCGCGCCGGACTTCTACTTCGACTCGATCAGCCAGATCAAGCTCGACAGCTACTCCCGCGGCCGCGTCTCGCTGTGCGGCGACGCCGGGTACTGCGCCTCGCCGCTGTCCGGGATGGGTACGAGCCTCGCGATCGTCGGCGCCTACGTACTCGCGGGCGAGCTGCAAGCGGCCGGCCGCGACCACATGCGGGCGTTCGCGCAGTACGACGTACGGATGAAGGACTTCGTGGCCGCCTGTCAGAAGCAGGCTGTGGACGGCGCGATGTGGTTCATCCCGGCGACCCGATGGTTCATGCGGCTGCGGAACCTGACCTTCCGGATGATGCCGTACCTGCCGTGGCGGAACATGATCCGGGACATGTCGCTCAAGGTCGGGAACGCGATCGACCTGCCGGCCTACGAAGACCGGCCGCAGCGGCCCGGAGTACGGCGGCCGTGAGCGCGTCGAGGATGCCGGACTCGAGTTTCCAGTGCTGCCAGTACAGCGGCACGTCAATGTACTTGCCTGGGGCAACGTTGACCAGGCGGCCGGCGGCCAGCTCGGGTCCGGCCAGCTCGTCCTCGATCATCCCCCAGCCGAGCCCGATCCGGACCGCCTCGTGGAAGGGTGCCGACGCCGGGATCGCGTGCGACGGCGGATCCAGCTTGCGGCGCGTGACCTTGCGGACCAGGCGGTGCTGCAGGACGTCCTTCTCGTTGAAGGTCACCATCGGCGCCTCGGCGAGGGCCTCCGGCAACGGTTTCCCGGTCAGCCAGCGCTCGGCGTACTCCGGGGTGGCCAGCGGGAGGTACCGCATCTTGCCCAGCGGTACGACGCGGCAGCCCTGCACCGGGCGCGGATCGGCCGTTACCGCGGCGAGGACCGTACCGTTGCGCAGGTACTCCGCGGAGTGCTCCTCGTCCTCCTGGTGGATCAGAAACCGCGCGTCGTGGGTCCGCGACAGGTCGAGCATCGCGGGCAGGAACCAGTTGTTCAGCGAGTCCGCGTTCACCGCGATCGGGATCCGTTGCGCGTCGACCGTACCGCGGACGGCAGCGATCGCCTCGACCTCCAGCAGTGCGACCTGGCGCGCCAGCCGGAGCAGCGCCTCCCCCGCCGCGGTCGCCCGGGCCGGCTTGCCGCGCATCACCACGACCTGACCAAGACGACTCTCCAACGCCTTGATCCGTTGGCTGACCGCGGACGGCGTGACGCTCAGCCGCCGCGCGGCCGCGTCGAAACTGCCCTCGTCGAGGACTGCCACGAACGTCTCGAGCTGCACCGAGTCGAACTGCATGATGAAGCGATTCTAATGCCCCTTCAGAATCTTTAGCTGGTTTGAAGGTGCCTGTACTGCCTACCGTCGGCACATGCCCTACCTCGCCGGATTCGCCACGGCACTGTCACTGATCGTCGCGATCGGCGCCCAGAACGCCTTCGTCCTCCGCCAAGGCCTCCGCCGCGAACACGTACTCCCGGTAGTGCTCACCTGCGCCCTCTCCGACGCACTCCTCATCTCCGGCGGCATCCTCGGCCTCGGCGCCCTCCTCACCCGTAGCCAGGTTGCCTTGGACATCGCGAAGTACGGCGGCGCCGCGTTCCTCTACGCGTACGCCTTCCTGGCCGCGAAACGAGCCTTCAACCCCAGCGCCATCACCCCCACCAGCAACACCCCCGCCGCCCTACGCAGTGTCGTCCTGGCCTGCCTGGGCTTCACGTACCTCAACCCGCACGTCTACCTGGACACCGTCGTCCTCCTAGGCTCCCTGGCCAACCAACGAGGCACCAACGGCCGCTGGCTCTACGGCCTGGGCGCGGTAACCGCCAGCTTCACCTGGTTCTTCTCCCTAGGCTTCTTCTCCCGCAAACTAACCCCCACCTTCGCCCGCCCCCGCTCCTGGCAATACCTGGACACCGCCATAGCCCTCCTAATGACCACCCTCGCCACCTGGATGCTCCTCACCTGATATCCACAGGCACGCAAGACACCGACCGCCGATTCCCAAACCCCGATACACTGTCAGTAGCAAGACCAGCCCCTCTGCCCCTTCCGGGCACGGGCTGGTCGTCTTTTTTTCGGGGGAGTTCAGTGCCTTCCTACCTCAAGCCACATCTGTCCTTCGACGCCCAGGTCGAACTGCTGAAGAGCAGAGGCATGGTCGTCGACGATCCCGCCGCAGCCGCCGAACTGCTGAGCGTGATCGGCTACTACCGACTGAGCGGTTACTGGTACCCGTACCGCCGGCGCCTCGGGTCCAGACAGCGTGCCGTTGGGGTGGGAGGAGTGTTGGCCGTGGATGTGACTGTTTTGTGTGATGCGGTGGCTGTGTTTCCGGAGAGTGTGGGGGAGGCGTTGGTTGGGTGGGGGGTGGGGGATGCTGAGTGGACTGGGCGGGTGGTGCCGGGGAATGTGTTGGGGGAGGGGTGGTTGCTGCATTTTCATAGTTATCTGGTGGTGGACGGGTCGCGGGTGGTGTTGGTGGATGCGGGGATCGGGCCTGCGGGTGGGGGTGCGGCTGAGTGGTTGGGGGTTGCGGGGCGGTTGCCTGGGTTGTTGGAGCGGGTGGGGGTGGAGGTCGCGGATGTTGACGCGGTCGTGTTGACGCATGTGCATCTGGATCACATCGGGTGGGTGTCAGACGGAGCGCGGCCGTTGTTTCCGCAGGCGGAGTACGTCCTGCAGCACGACGAACTCGAGCAGGCCCGCGGCAGGACGGCGTACGCGCAGCTCATCGACCCGATCAAACAGGCCGGCCAGCTGCGCGTGGTGACGGGAGAGACGACACTCCACGGCATGCGGCTCCTCCCGACCCCAGGCCACACACCAGGCCACCAGTCGGTGATCACGGACCGCGCGATCCTCGGCGGCGACGTCCTCGTACATCCGGCCCAGGCCCGCCGCCCGGACCTCACCTACGTCTACGAACAAGACCCCGCAACAGCAACGACCTCACGCCGCGAGCTCCTGGCCCTGGCCGCCGGCTTGGGCATCCCGATAGCCGCCGCTCACCCCCACCCACCGCTCTCCTCCACCGGCCAACCGAGCGCCTCAGTGGGTCCCGGCAATACCGTCTGCCCTCCTCACAAGCTTTAGCGGTAACCAGTGGTGTCGGCCGGTTTGCCTGGTTGTTCTACCTCCACGATGTACCGCCACGCGTCCGGGCGGCTGCCGTCGAGGTCGGTGAAGTTGTAGACCTGCGCGAGCTCACCACTCGATGTGGACTTGCCGTTCCACCGGCGGACGTCGGGGTCGGCTGCGAGCGCAGCGACCGCGCGGCCGACGTACGACGGGCTCTCCGAGATCGCGAAGTGTGGGACCTGTGAAGTGGCGTCCTGCCAGTTGTCCTCGCGGACCCCGAACCCTTCGAGCATCGCCTCCGAACGCAACCACCCCGGAGAGAGGAGTACGGCGGTTGCGTCGTACTTGTCCAGCTCGTGCGCCAGCGCGAACGCGATCCGGCTCACCGCACCCTTCGCCACGTCGTAGAAGAACGAGACGCGATAGTTCTGCGCGTTGTACTCGTTGGTGCCGTCGGTCATCTCGACGACCAGCCCACCAGGTGACTTGATCAGCAACGGCAGGGCGTGGTGCGCGGTGATGGCGTGGGTGTTGACGCCCAGCTGCAGCAGTCGCAGGCCGGCGTCGACGTCGCTCTCCCAAACGGTCTTGTCCCATTCGGGTTCGCCGTGCTGTCCCCAGATGTCGTTCACCAGGATGTGCAGCGCGCCTTGTTCGCGTTCGATCCGCTCGACGAGCGCTTGGACCTGCGCGGGATCCAGGTGATCCACGGGTACGGCGATCCCGTGCCCGCCGGCCTGGTCGACGAGATCGGCGGTGTCCTCGATCGTCTCCGGGCGGTCCATCTCCGAGCGCTGCGTCCGCGTACTGCGCCCGGTCACGTACACCGTCGCGCCGGCCGCGCCGAGCTCGACCGCGATCCCACGTCCGGCCGCCCGGGTCGCCCCGGCGACCAAGGCCACTTTCCCCGCCAACGACTGCATGTCATGCTCCTTATCCATACGATGTACGATTATGTACCATACGGCGTATGGTTAACGTCGGCAACCGGTCCGGGCGACCGCGGGCGGGGGAGGAGCGGCTGAGCCGGGAGGCGATCCTGACGGCCGCACTGCGGATCGTCGACGACGAGGGCATCGACGCGCTGACGATGCGCCGGCTGGCCGCGACGTTGAAGGTCAACCCGATGTCGCTGTATCACCACCTGCCGAACAAGGCCGCCGTACTGGCCGGCCTCGCCGAACTGGTCTTCGCCGAACTCGAGCTACCCGACCCGGGCGAGGCCGTGCCCTGGGACGAGCAACTGAAGGACGCGGCCCGCGCCTACCGGAACGGTCTGCGCGCGCACCCGAACCTCGCACTCCAGATCCTCTCCGACCCGTCCGCGGTGTCGAACGTCGTCGTGGTCACGATGGAGCCGTTCTACCGCGCCCTCGACCGCGCCGGCCTGGCACCACGCCAGATCTTCGAGGCCGCGAACACGCTGATCGACTTCATCCACGGCTTCAGCCTCGGCGAGACGTCCGTACGCGCCGAGACGTTCGAGCTTGCGCCTGACCTCCTCGCCCAGGTCCGCGCGCTCCCCGAGGACAAAGCCCCGACCCTGACCCGGATCGTCAACGAACTGGGTCCGGAGGGTCTCGCTTACGACTTCGACAGCGGCTTCGAGTCGGGTCTGTCCACCTTGGTCGCCGGCTTCGCGCGATAACGCGAGATCGCGACCCCGACCAGGCACAACGCCCCGCCACCGAACGCGAGCGGCGCCGGGCTCTCACCGAGCAGCAGCCACCCGAGCGCGATCGCCAGCGGCGGAACCAGGTACGTCGTCGCGCCCATCCGTCCCGCGGTCGTCCGGGCCAACGCGTAGGCCCAAGTAGTAAAGGCGATCGCTGTCGGGAACGCGCCGAGGAAGACGATCCACCAGACGTTCGACGGTCGCACCTCCCGCACCAGGGCGGGTCCGAACGGCAAACAAGCGATCGCGCCGATCACGCACGACAGCCAGGTGACCTCCAACGCGGGCAGCCGGCCGAGCAACGGCTTCTGTGACACGACACCGATCGCGTACGCCGCTGCCGCGATCAGGCACAGCACGACGCCCCATACCTCGGTCCCGCCGTGGGACGAGGACAAGCCGATCACGACCACCCCGCCGAAGGCGACCAAACTCCCGATCACCAGCTGGCGCGGGAACCCTTCCCGCAGGAACAGCCCGGCCAGCAAGGCGATCAGCAACGGACCAACGTTCACCAGCATCGCCGTCGTTCCCGCGTCGAGATGCCGCTCGGCCTCGTTCAGCGCCAGGTTGTACACGCCGAACCACAGCAACCCGCACGCCAGCAGCAACTTCCAGTCCGCCCGAGCAGGCCAGCGCCGCGGCCGGGTGAACACGAAGATCCCGAGTACGACACTGCCGACCATCAGCCGGCCGAGCGACAGCGCGCCGGCCGACATCCCCTGGCCGACGTGCCGGATCGCGACGAACGCCGACGCCCACAGCACCACCGTCACCGCAGCCGCGCCGGCTGCGAGCGCGCCCTGTTTCCTCATGTACGTGAAACGCTTTCGTCGCTCATGATGTGAGGTTAGGACTCGGACGCTTCGGCCGCCGCCGAACTACGCGGCGCCGGCAGTGCCGCAGGTACGACGAACGCGGTCAGCAGCACCGGGATCGTCAAGGCGGCAACGAGGATCGACATCGTGAACCACACCGACCCGACCGCGAACCCGGCGTACACGGCGATCGCCGAAACCTCCGCGAACAACCCGGAAACCGAGGTCACGGTGGCTCGCGCCGGACCGGTGATCGCGTCCTGCAGCCGCGATTCCGACACCACGATGACGAGCTGCAGTACGCCGTACCCGACCGCGATCGGCAGGAAGCCCCACGCGGAGCCGCTCAGCGCACCCGACGCGATCAACACCGCCGTGACCGCCAACCCACCGGCGAACGTTGCCGCGGGCAACCTGTAGGCAGGTCCGGCGAGCGCGCCGCCGATCGCCTGCGCGGCAACGGTTCCCGCGATCAGCAGCGGGATCACACCCGTCGCCGCACCGGTTTCGCGGGCGAGCAGCGGGAAGTACTCGTCGAACGCCAGGAAGCCACCGAGTAGCGCAACCAGCAGCACAGCCCGCCGTACGACGCGACTCGTCAACACCTCGGACACGCCGGTACGCAGCATGTGGAGGTAGTTCGCGAACGCCGCCTTGGCGCCGGGCTCGGCCGACTCGCGCGCGTTCTCCACCGGTCTGGATTCGGGCAACGTCCACGCGACGAAGGCCTCGACGACACAGCTCAGAACGCTCACCACTCCGGCAAGGGTGTAACCACCGAGCTCGAACAGCGGCGCCGCGACAACGGTTGCCGCCAGGTTCGTCACGAAGGCGGCGGATCGGGCGCGTCCCAGCAGCGTCGGATAGTGCTCGGCGCGACCCCGCGCAGCGAGTTCGTCGTACACGAACGCCTCGTACGTACCCGAGATCAACGCCGACGAGGCGCCCCACAGGACGAAACCCAAGGCGAACCCGGCGAACGACGGCAGCGTGATCCAGGCGGCGTACCCGAGTCCGCTGATCAAGGCGCCGAGGACCAGCAGCTTGCGCCGTGAGTACGAGTCTGCCCAGGCGCCGGACGGTACCTCGAGGACGAACCCGGTCGCGGACCAGATCACGAACAGCAGGGAGATCTGCGCAGGCGAGAGCCCGTGGTCCTTGAACAGCAGCTGGTACAGCGGATACAGCGGGATGAAGTCGTGGAGCGCGTTGACCGCGACGATCCGGGCCGACAGCGTTCGATCAGCACGTCAAAGGAAGGTCATGGCTTGGACGATACCGCTAAATGGGGCGCGTCGCCGACGGATTATCCGCCAGAGTAGAGCGATGGGAGACGTCAGCGAACGGTTCTGGGCGAAGCTGCCGGACGGCAGCCGGGACGCCCTGGTGAACGGACTGAGCCAGTCCGAGCTGCAGTCCGTCCTGCTGGACGTGAGCCGCGAACGCGCCGCCAAGGTGACGCCGCCGCGGCTGCTGCAGCGCTGGCAGCAGGACCGCTTCGTCCGGCCGTCGGCTGTCGACCCGCGGGAGCTGGTGAAGACCCAGCAGCGGCTGTGGGAGCTGCTGCCGGAGAAGTTCGCCGGCGTCCAGCTGTCACCGCTCGCGCCGCTGGGGACATGCTCCGCGGTCGCGCCGATCAACCAGCACCAGATCGTCAGCACGATCCGCGGTACGGAGGTGGCCAGCGACCCCACCAACGAGCTGGCGATCGAGGCCGCCGTACGACGCCGTGCCGGGCAGGACCGCGTACACCTGGCGACTTGTCAGCGGGTCGTCCGCGCGCAGCAGTTCGACACGCCGGGGTTCTCGGCCCACTTCGAGCTGTTCGTACTGGTGTCGAGCGCACGCGACACCGGATCGTGCCGGACCGAGGCCGAACTGCTGATCGACCACCTGAGCTTCTGGCACGCCGTACTGGGCGAGAAGGCCGGGCTGACCTTCACCGCGTTCAAGGAGACCGCGCTACGGGATCGGATCGAAGACACGGTCCGCCCGGCGCTCGCCGTACCGTTCACGGAGGACACCGAGCGGACGAAGAGCGCGACGTACTACGCCGGTACGGCGCTCGGCATCGGCAACGGCATCGGTGACGGCGGGTTCACCACTTGGACCGCGGACCTCCTCGGCGACGCGAAGGAACGCTGCCTGACCTCCTGCATCTCGACGGAGTTCCTCACCGCTACCGGAGCTTGAGCAACCCGGCGTCGGTCGGGCGGAACCCGCACGCGTCGAGGTAGAACGCGGCGAGGTGCGGCTCGAAGTCCACATGCAACCACTCGCACCCGGCGGCCCGAGCTTCGTCCGCAGCAATCATTACCAATTGCTTGCCGACGCCGTGCCGGCCGTGATCGGGGTGCACGGCGGTGTCCAGCACGAACGCGTGCCCACCGCCGTCCCAGCAGACCTGCACGAACCCGACCAGCTGGTCGTTGCTAAAAGCACCGACCCAGGTCAGCGCCCACCGCTCCAACCGCTCCGCCCAGGCATATACCTCCGGCTCGCTCTCGAACGCCGCCGCGTGCAGGAAGGACAACTCACGATCGTCGACCGGGAACCGGACGACGTACTTCAGCTCGGTCACCCGGACAGGCTAGGCGACCAACGCGTAGGCAGTCGGGGAATTAGTGAAGGCCCGCGGTCCGGACGGGATCGGCTGGGTACGCTGCTCGACCCGGATCGCCGCGGTCTGCAGGTGCACGGGCAGGGTCGACCGGACCGCGGTGGTCAGGTCGAACTGGACCTCGGCCAGCAGGTCGGTCAGCTGGAGGTCGAGGGCGCGGCAGATCGCGGCGAGGATCTCCGACGAGGGTTCCTTGCGGCCGCGTTCGATCTCGGACAGGTACGGCACCGACACCTGGGCCAGCTCGGCGAGCTCACGCAGGGTGATGCCCCGCTCGCGCCGTAGCCGGCGGAAAACGCTTCCGATCACCTGGCGTAGCAACACGACTGGCCCTCCTCGCCTCCGGATCTCCTGTACCGAGTGTGCCATCCGGCGCAGGTCCGCCGGACCGGATCTGCCCTGAGCAGACGTTCTGCTCTGAGAAGAATCAGCTGCCGAGCGCGTTCCGGAGGTCGGTCGTCAGGTCCTCGGGGTCCTCGAGGCCGAGGCTCAGCCGGAGCAGTCCGTCCGAGGGCTTCGCGTCCGACGCGACCAGCCGGTGGGTGAGGGCGGCCGGGTGCTGGATCAACGTGTCGACACCGCCGAGCGAGACCGCGTGGGTGATCAGCCGCAACCGCCGCGCCACCCGGGACGCGGCCTCGAATCCGCCCGTCAGGGTGAAGGCGAGGACGGCTCCTGGACCGGATTGCTGGCGCCCGATCAGGCCCTGCGGGTCGCTCAGGCCCGGGTAGTAGACCCGCTCGACGGACGGCTGTGCGGACAGCCAGTCCGCGACCTTGATCGCGGTCGCCTGCTGCGCCCGTACTCGCACTGGCAGCGTCTGCAGTCCCCTGTGCAGTTCGTACGCCGCCAGTGGGTGCAGCAGGCCACCGGTCACTGCGCGGATCTGCCGGAGCCGGCCGATCCACTCCACGCCGGCCGCGACGACGCCTCCCATGACGTCACCGTGACCGCCGAGGTACTTGGTTGCCGAGTGCAACACCAGGCTCGCCCCGTGCCGAGCCGGCTGTTGCAGGACGGGCGTGGCGAACGTGTTGTCCACCAGGACCGGTACGTCGCGCGCTGCGTTCGCGACGTACCGGAGGTCGACCAGGTCGACGGTCGGGTTGGCCGGGGTCTCGACGACCACCAGGCCGGTGTCCGGGCGGATCGCTCCGGAGATCTCGGCCGGTTCGACGTACGTCACGGTTGTCCCCAGGAGGCCTGTGGACAACAGGTGGTCCGTCCCGCCGTACAGCGGCCGTACGGCGACCACATGCGGACGGCCCGCGGCGACGGTGGCGAGCAGGCAGGCGGTGAGCGCGGCCATGCCCGAACCGAAGGCGACCGCGCCGTCGGTCTGCTCGAGCTCGGCGAGCGCGTCCTCGAAGCGGGCCACGTTCGGGTTCCACAGGCGCTGGTAGACGAGGCTCCCGCCGTCGGGGCCGCGCCCCTGGGCGAGTTCGTCGTACGACGCTCCGCCGGTGTCGATGTCGGGCAGCGGATAGGTGGTGGACAGGTCGATCGGCGGGACGTGGACGCCGAGCGCGGCCAGGTCGTCGCGTCCGGCGTGCACAGCACGGGTGTCGAGCATCGCAGCCTCCTGTGGATAACTGAGGTGACTGTGAATCTTCTGCGAGATCGGCACAAGAGTTCCGAAGAAAATTCGTCCACAGGCTCGTCCACACGCTGTGGATTCTGCGGATGGCCCTACAGTAGGTGGCATGCCGAAGGATCGTCGGAGCCCTGGACCGGCGCCGCGGCCCCAACCGGGTGCACCGTTCGAAGGGCTGGACGAGGTGGACCGGAAGCTGGTGGGGCTGCTCACGGCCGACGGCCGGATGCCGAACAACGCGCTCGCCGAGGCATGCGGCATCGCGCCGTCGACCTGCCTCACCCGGGTCCGCGCACTCCGCGAACGTGGCGTGATCCGCGGCTTCCACGCCGACGTGGACCTGGCGGCGCTCGGGAAGCCGCTGCAGGCGCTGATCGCGATCCGGATCGGTGCGCACTCCCGCGACGAGATCGACCGGTTCCGGACGAAGGTTCCCGGGCTGCCCGGAGTGTTGTCGCTGTTCCACGTCAGCGGCGCGAACGACTACCTACTGCATGTCGCCGCGACCACGCCGGACGCGCTGCGTGAGTTCGTGCTCGACCACCTGACCGCGGATCCCGCGGTCAGCCACGCCGAGACGAGTCTGATCTTCGAACATGTCCGCGGTGGTTAGCGCGGCTTGAGGCCCCAAGCTCCCGCGAGCAGTTCGAACGAGTGGCGACGTTCGGCCGGGTTGTGGATGTTGGTGGTGATGATCAGCTCGTCGGCGCCGGCCGAGTTGGCGCGGCGGAGCAGGTCGGCGGCCACCTGGTCGGGCGTACCGACGGACACCAGGCCGGCCCATTCCTCGACGGCGGCCTCTTCCGCCTCGGACCACGGGTACTCCGCGGCCTCCTCGGGCGACGGGAGCGGACCAGGACGGCCGGTGCGCAGGCGGAGCATCGAGAGGGCGTTCGCGCGAGCGAGCTGCTGCGCGCGCTCCTCGGTCTCCGCGACGATCGCGGCGAGTGCGAGCATCGCCCGCGGTTCGCCGGCGTGCTCGAGGCGGCGGTAGTTCTCCTTGTACGCCGAGATCACGCCGGCCGGATCGAGCGTCCCGAAGTGCCCGGCGTACGCGAACCCGGTCCCGAGCGCGGCGGCCGCCTGACCGCCGTACGTGCTGGAGCCGAGGATCCACACCGGCGGCAGCGGTACGTCGCTCGGCTGCGCGGTGATCGGCTCGAACGGATGCCCGGCCGGGAAGCCTTCGGCGTACGCGCGGAGCTCGGCGTACTGCTCGGTGAAGTCGTCCGCGCCGAGTGCCTCCCTGCTGCGGTGCAACGCGAGCGCGGTGCGCTGGTCGGTGCCGGGTGCGCGGCCGAGGCCGAGGTCGATGCGGTCCGGGTACAGCCCGCCGAGGACGCGGAACGTCTCGGCGACCTTCAACGGCGAGTGGTTCGGCAGCATGATCCCGCCGGAGCCGACCCGGATCGTGGACGTCGCCGCCGCGACCGCCGCGATCATCACCTCGGGCGTGGAGCTCGCGACGCTCGGGATGTTGTGATGTTCGGCCAGCCAGAACCGGTCGTAGCTGGCGGCCTCGGCGGTACGCGCCAGCTCGAGCGTCTCGTGCAACGCCGCCGACGGTCGCGTGCCTGCCGGCACCGGCGAAAGGTCGAGCACGGACAGGGGCATCGGTTCGGCGCTCACAAACAACTGCCAACCACCGCCGCGGTCGACCTATTCCGGGTCCCCGGATCTGCACCACTCATCAACCGGCCGATCAGGCGCCCGTCCGGCGAAAGCTGAGCCTGGAACGTGGCGCCGCGGGCAGGTTGGTGTGTGGTGGCGGTCCGCCAGGCCATCACAACCGGCCGGGCAGGCGGCGGTTGAGCGTGGAGCGGCCGCCGGGTGGCGATTGCGATGGCCTGGGGATACGCGTGCCGCCCGGCGCTCCGCTGAGCCGCGGCCTGGCCTGGCCTGGGACGGGCTCGTCCGCGTGCTGGCTTGCCGGTCGCTGGACGGGGATCCGCTAGGCCGGATATGGCGTGGTTGCGCGGGCGTCGCGGAGGGAGCGGGCCCACCAGGCGAGTTGCCGGAGTAGGGCGGCGGCCGCGGTGGAGGTCGACGGGTCGAGTGGTTCGCCGGCGGCGAAGTCTTCCTCGCGGAAGCCGAGGGTGTCGCGGATCGTGACCGCGTGCAGCTCGCCGAAGACCAGCCGCAACTGTTCGGCGGCGCGCAGGCCGCCCGAACGTCCGCCGTACACAACGAAGCCGACCGGCTTCGCGTACCAGGGCCGGCGGACCGCGTCGATCGCGGTCTTCACGTCCCCCGGGTACGCGTGGTTGTACTCGGCCGTGACGATCATCACCGCGTCGGCGTCCTGGATCCGGGCCGGCAACTCCGCCGTCGGAGTCACGCTCAGGTCGATCAGGTCGAGCTTGAACTCGTCCGCCCGCTCCACCTCCCGCGCGAACCAGCGCGTGACCGCCGTACCGAACCGCCCGCCCTCGAGGTTGCGCGTCAGCACGACGAGCCGGAGCGGATGAACAGTCACACCTCAAGACGCTAATACCTCAACAAGACTTGAGGTCAAACCGTCTCAGCCGGTGGTTCCGCGGGCGGGGCGGTAGTGCGCAGGTCGGTCTGGGCGGCGTTCATCAGGGAGGAGGAGTCGTCCAGGACGCCGACGGTCTGCCAGGACTTGGTCACTGCGGCGAGTTGGGTGGAGGCGTCGCCGAAGAGCGAGCGGGCGGTCGCCTGGGTCGCTTCGGCGAAGTCCTTGAAGGTCGCGGACGAGGCGAGGTTGCCGGACGTCAGCGTGCCGTACCAGATCTTGCCGGCGTCGTCGTACGCGTTCCCGCCGATCGCCGTCGCGACCAGGTAGAACGCGTGGTTCGGGATGCCGGAGTTGATGTGTACGCCGCCGCTGTCGTCCTGCGTGTCGACGTACCCCGCCATGTCGGCCGGCTGCGGGTCCTTGCCGAGCCGCGGATCGTCGTACGCCGTACCTGGCGCCTTCATCGACCGCAGCGCGACACCCTGAACGCCAGGGAGGAACAGCCCGGCGCCGATCAGCCAGTCAGCATCCGCGGCGGACTGCTTGAGCGAGTACTGCTTGGCGAGCGAGCCGAAGACGTCGGAGATGCTCTCGTTCAGCGCACCGGACTGGCCTTGGTAGTCGAGGTTCGCGGTGTACTGGGTGACGCCGTGCGTGAGCTCGTGCCCGGTGACGTCGATCGACGAGGTGAAGTTGCCGAAGATCTCGCCGTCCCCGTCGCCGAACACCATCTGCGACCCGTCCCAGAACGCGTTCGCGTACCCGCGGTCGTAGTGCACGGTCGAGACCAGCACCAGCCCGTTGCCGTCGATCGAGTCGCGGCCGTAGCACTCCTGGTACAGGGTCCAGGTCGCGCCGGTGCCGTCGTACGCCTGGTTGACCGGCTGGTCCTGGACCGGCTCGTCACCCTCGGAGCGGATCAGCGTGCCGGGCAGGTCGGTGCCGTGCTCGGCGTCGTACACCTTCCGCTGCCGGCCACCCGCCGCCGCGACCTCCGGTGTGCGACCGGCCGCGGGCCGCGTTCGCAGTACGGCGTCGTGCTGCAAGGACTGCCGGATCCGGGCACGGACGCTGGGGTCACCCACGGACCGCTCGAGCTGCTCGAGCAGATACGGCGGGACGATGGCGTGGAACACCACTACAGGAAAACCCGGTCACCGGATAAACTCAAGGATTTGTGGCCGCGTCGGAGCGAATTCCGGAATTGCGACCCGAAAACCAACGCGCGCATTTTAACACGAGGGATGGGGAATTGCCGAATCCTGTTGACGCCGAGCAGGACAACCTGATCCGGTTCTACGCTGCGCTCGATGCCGAGCGGGAGCGGACCGACGCGCGGGCCGACGACGAACAGCTGGTGCGGACGCGGAACGCGCAGGCGCTGCACCAGCGCGACGGGCGGATCCGCGACCTGAAGCTGCGGCAGGCCCGGCTGAACGCGGCCGAGGAGGGCCTGTACTTCGGCCGCCTGGACACCGCGGACGGCGAGATCCTGCACCTCGGCCGGATCGGCCTGCACGACGACGAGTACGAGCCGCTCCTGGTCGACTGGCGCGCCCCGGCGGCGCGGCCGTTCTACATCGCGACGGCTGTCGCCAACCTCGGCGTCGTCCGGCGCCGGCACGTCCAGACCCGGTTGCGCCGGGTGATCGACGTGCAGGACGAGCAGCTCGACCTCGGCCGGGAAGCCGCCGACCCGTCGAAACCCGGCACCGGCGTGATCGGCGAGGCAGTGCTGATGAAGGCGCTGGAGGCCCGCCGGACCGGCCGGATGGAGTCGATCGTCCAGACCATCCAGGCCGACCAGGACCGGATCATCCGCTCCGAACTGCCCGGAATCCTGGTCGTCCAGGGCGGTCCCGGCACCGGAAAGACGGCAATCGCACTGCACCGCGCGGCATTTCTGTTGTACACCCACCGTGAGCAACTGGAAAAGCGCGGAATTCTCGTCGTCGGCCCGAATGCGGCGTTCCTGCGCTTCATCGGCCAGGTGCTTCCGTCGCTCGGTGAGGACGGCGTCCGGCTGGTCACGATCGCGGAGCTCTACCCGGGGATCAACGCGACCCGCCCGGAGTCGCCGGAGAGCGCCGAGGTCAAGGGCCGGACCGGGATGGCCGACGTGATCGCGCGCGCGGTCACCGACCGGCAGTGGATCCCGGATCAACCGGTGCACGTGACCGTCGAGCGTACGGAACTGACGCTGGATCCCGAGGTCTGCGAGGCGATCCATGCCCGGGTCGCGAACCGCAACCTCACCCACAACCAGGCGCGGCCGTTCGTTCTGAACGAGTACACCGACCACCTCACGAACCAGTACGCCGACCTGATCGGCACCGACCCGCTCGACGGTGAGCAACTGCTCGACGAGTACGACCTGGCCGAGCTGCGGAACGAGGTGCTCGCCGAACCGGCCGTGCAGGCGTTGCTCGAACGGCTCTGGCCGTTGCTCACTCCGCAGAAGCTGCTCGAGGACCTGTACGGCGACGAGGACCGGCTCGCGTCCGCGGCACCGCAGCTGTCCGCGCTGGATCGCGAGCACCTGCTGCGGTACGGCGCCGACTGGAGCCCGGGCGACGTGCCGCTGCTCGACGAGGCGGCGGAACTGCTCGGTGACGACGGGTCCGAGGCGGCGCGGGAGCGGGCGGCCCGGGCACGTGCGGTCGCGTACGCACAAGGCGCCCTGGACGTACTGTCCGGTTCGGGGTCGACCGACTTCGACGAGGACGACGAGGCGGAAATCCTTACCGCGAAGGACATTCTGGACGCCGAAGCCTTCGCCGAGCGGTACGAGGCGGACGACGACCGCACGCTGGCCGACCGCGCCGCGGCCGACCGACGGTGGACGTACGGACATGTGATCGTCGACGAGGCGCAGGAGCTGTCGCCGATGGCATGGCGGGCGATCGCGCGGCGGTGCCCGCTGCGCTCGATGACGGTCGTCGGCGACGTCGCGCAGACGAGTTCGGTCGGTGGCGGTACGTCGTGGTCGAGCGCGCTCGGCGAGACCTTCGGCGACCGCTGGCGGCTGGCCGAGCTGACGCTGAACTACCGGACGCCGGCCGAGGCGATGGAGTTGGCGAACTCGGTACTGCGCGAGGTCGATCCGTCGGCGAAGGCGCCGCAGTCGGTCCGGTCAACGGGCGTACGCCCGTGGCACGTCGACGTACCGGCGGCCGAGCAGGCGTTGTACGTGTACAAGATGGCCGCCGAGGAGACCGCGTACGGCGAGGTCGGCGTGATCACGTCCCGCAGCCGGCTCGAGCTGATCCAGGAAGCGGTCGACGGCCTGTCCGGCGTCACGGTCCTGACCGCTCGCGAGGCAAAGGGGCTCGAGTTCGACTCGGTCCTCGTCGTCGACCCGGACGGCATCGTGATCGAGTCACCTCGCGGCCTCCGCGACCTGTACGTCGCGCTCACCCGCTGCACCCAACGCCTCGGCGTTGTCGGCGACCTCCCCGACGTACTCCAGGACTCAGCTGCCTGGGGGTGAGCCGTGGCCCTTCCGCCCGAACAGCCGGGCGAAGTTCACAGCACTTCTGCTGAGACCCGGCTCGGGGATGGACAACCGAGAGTGACAGGACTTCAATGTCCGACGGAGAAAGTCCGACACGGGGGGAGCTCGTGATGCGTCAGGTTTGGACAGGTTTGCTGGCAGCGGCGCTGGTTGCCGCAGGTGGTGTGGCGGCCGGGCTGCAACCGGCGGCCGCCTCGGAGCCGAGCATGCCGGTCTATGCGATCGACACACCTGCCAAGGTGGTGCTGCCGACGACCACCCGGCGGTACGTGTTCCCGGTCGCGGGGTGCCGGGCGGACGCGTCGCAGAGTCATCACGACTATCCGGCGTCGGACATCTTCACGAAGGTCGGCTGCAAGTTCGTCGCCCCGATCGCGGGACGCGTCGACGAGGTCAGCCGGGTGGACCGCTGGAACCCGAAGACGAACCGCGGCGCCGACCGCGGCGGCCTCTCGGTCTCGATCATCGGCGTGGACGGCGTCCGGTACTACGGCTCGCACCTGTCCTCGATCGCCGCCGGGATCAAGCCGGGCGTACGGGTCCGCGCCGGCCAGCTCCTCGGCCGGACCGGCAAGACCGGCAGCGCCCGCTACACCTCGCCGCACCTGCACTTCGGCATCAGCTGGCCGACCGGCAAGAACGTCTGGTGGATCCGCCGCGGCGCCGTCGCCCCGCAACGCTTCCTCAACAGCTGGCACGCCGGCGGCCAACTCTCCCCAGCCTCCGCCGTAGCCGCAGCCAAACGCCACTACGGCGTAGACCACGGCTGCCGCGCGTACTGCTGACTCAGGACGTGTCGAAAGCTCTTCGGCGGCTCCGACGTACCGGTTGATCGTCGGAGCTAGGGAGAGATCGTGATTCTGAACAGCATGTTGCTCGGGAGTACGGACGCCGAGCGGTTGAAGGCCTGGTACCGGGACGGGTTCCGGGCCGAGGTCGACGGGTACGGCAACCTGGATCTCGGTGGGTTCGGGCTGGTGATCGAGCAGCGCGACGACGTCGCGGGGAAGAACGCGGAGCCGGGCCGGCACATCGTGAACTTCGCGGTGGACGACATCCAGGCGGCGGCCGCGCACCTGCGGACGCTGGACGTCGACTGGCTGGTACATCCCGAGGACCGCGGGATCGGGTGGTTCGCGACATTGATCGACCCGGACGGGAATTACGTCCAGTTGATCCAGATGAAACCCGAGTACTACACGAAGAAGTGAAAAACATTCGCACCGGACCTGGGGGATCCGGTGCGAACGATTATTTACTCAGGCGCATTTCACAGGGGAGAAAAGGGGCGGCAAGCGAGGGGCAGAACGCCCACGCTCGCCTGCCGCCCGATACCGGTCCTTTGACGATCGAGGTGAGGCGCTCGACCTGGCGACGTTCCGGGTGGGTTGTCTGGTGAGTTACGGAACGCGAAAGGTACCGGAGATCTTTCTCAGCGGGGCGCTACGTCCCACATGCGCTCGCCGGGCAGGGGGTCGGGGAGCTTGTCGATCATCGGCATCGGGTCGTTGGTGACCCGGAGACCGGCGAATCGGCGGCTCATGGCGTCTGCGTACCGCTCGGCCAACGCCGGCTCGGCGTTGTAGTCGGCGATGACGTGCTCACCGAACCAAACCCGCACGCGTCGGCGCTGAACGGTCTGGGTGGCGGTGGCGGTTGTCACTGGTCCTCCTGGCTGTACTTCGAGGGGTGGACGGCCTGGAAAACGCGGGCGAGCGCGGTGCCGGTGCGCCGTGTTGTGTTCACCGTCACGTCACTTCCAACGGAGGACGCCGAGCCGAGGTCACGCCCGGATCCGGAAATTCTGGGCGACCGGCAAAACTTTTTCGGACCCATCGGAACCCAATTAATTCGAACCCGTTTTCGATTAGTCGAACGGGCCGCGTACGGAGACGCCGCCGTCCAGCACGATCTGCTGGCCGGTGATGTACGACGCCGCGTCGGAGGCCAGGTACACCACCGCCGCGGCGACCTCCTCGGACCGCCCGAAGCGGCCGACCGGGATCTCCTCGACGACGCCGGGCTCGACCACCCCGTTGGCGACCGCGGTCGCGATCGCGCCGGCCGCGGCGACGTTCATCCGGATCCCGTCCCGCGCGTACTCCGCGGCGACCGTCCGCGCCAGGCTGGCGATGCCCGCCTTCATCACGCCGTACGCCGCCTGCTCCGGCGCGGCCATGAACCCGGTGACGGACCCGACGCTGACGATCGCCCCGCCGGTGCCCTGGTCGAGGAACACCCGGAGCGCGGCCCGGACCGCGCGGGCCACGTACCGCAGGTTGACCTCGTAGATCGTGTCCCAGTCCGCGTCGGCCATCTCGTGCAGCTTGACCGCCGGCACGAACGCGACCTGCCCGCCGACGACGGTGACCAGTACGTCGAGCCCGCCGAGCTGCCGGACCGCCTCGGCGACCATCGCCTCGAGGTCCGCCGCGGAACGTACGTCACCGGACACCGGGTAGGCCGTACCGCCGGCGGCTCGGACCGCGTCCGCTGCCTCCGCGGCCCGGGCCGGGTCGAGGTCCGCGACCACCACGGCCGCACCTTCGTTGCCGAAGGCTTCGGTTGTCGCACGGCCGATCCCGCCGCCACCGCCGCCGATCACCAGGGCTCGTTTCCCACTCAGCTGCATGGGCGGAGAGTACGACAACAACGTCACGAGATTCACAGGGATTCCTCAGGTAAGACACGCCGAAGCTGTCAGAACGGCTCCGTACGCTGGAGGCGTGACCATCGAAGACGCTGGAATCAGGCCGCTCACCGAGGGATCCACCGACGAACCGGTGGTGGCGAACGCCTTGGTCGTGCCCGAGCGGGTGATCGGCGGCGTGGTCGCGTCACCGGTCCGGCCGGGTGCCGCGGGTATGGCGGCCGTCCAGACCGAACACCTGATCAGCGACGTCGGCGACGCGCTCCGGCTGCTGGACGCGGTCGAACGGGTCCGCGGCCACGCGCACCCGTTGATCCTCGGCCTGCAGGAAGCGGTCGGGATGAAGATGCCGGCCGCACTCGTGCTGAGCGCGATCGCGAACGGGCGGACCACCGCCCACCAGGTCGCCAAGCAGGTCGGCATCACGCCGGGCGAGGCGGAGCTGGCGATCGCCGACCTGGAAGCGCTCGGCATGGTCCGGACCACGCCGGCCCTGGCCGTGTCGTCGCTCGGCCAGGCCCGGCTGTCGCAGCTCGACGGCCTGACCGTCCGCGTCCTCGACGTCGTCACCGGCATCCTCGGCCCGACCGACGCCGCGCACCTGGTCCGCCTCCTGCACACCGTTGCCGACGGCCTCGAATCCGCCTCGGTCGCCGCCGCGGTCAATCCCGCGCTGTCTCACAACTAGTGTCGAAAACGGCTTGGTGGTAACGACGTAGCTGGTGTCGAGTGACTAGGAGGGCATCAGATGCTTCACGACAGCAAGGCGTTCAGTGGGTTCTCGGTGGACGACGTGCCGCGGGCCAAGGAGTTCTACACCACGACGTTGGGTCTCGACGTCGGTGAAGAGCACGGCATGTTGCAGCTGCGGACCGGTAGCGGCAACACCGTGCTCGTGTACCCGAAGGACAACCACGTCCCGGCGGAGTACACGGTGCTCAACTTCCCGGTCGCCGACATCGAGGCGGTCGCGCGCGAGTTGACCACGCTCGGCGTCACGTTCGAGAAGTACAACGACGACCAGGACGAGCTCGGGATCTACCGCGGCCAGGGTCCGTTGATCGCGTGGTTCAAGGACCCGGCGGGCAACGTTCTCTCGATCATTCAGGACTCCGGCACCGGATCCTGATACTGGCCGAGCCGGCCGGTATAGCGGGAGCCGTTCAAGTACGGCCAGGGGTACGCCGTACAGCCGTGCAGGCCGAGGGTTTGTTGCTGCATGACCGGCGCCGGCTGGCCGGGTCCCGGGCAGAGCTCGTGACCGCGGCCGAGCCGGTGCCCGGTCTCGTGGTTCACCATGTACTGCCGGTACGTCGTCAGCGAGGCGCCGTACCCAGGGACGCCGTGAGCCCAGCGCGCCACGTTCAGCACCACGCGGTTTCCGATCCGGCAACTCGTGTACCGGTCGGGCGCCGCGCCGCAGAGCACGTCCCGAGTCTCCGGCGTGACCAGCATCAGCGTGAAGTCCGGGTTCGTCCCGGGCCCGACCTGCTGGAACCGCCACAACCCATGCGACGCCCACCCTTCGGCCGCGCCGTACGTCGCCCGTACGAACCGCGCGAACGCGGCGTGGTCGACCCCGGTGATCCCGCTCTCGATCGCGACCTGGAACCGCATCAGCTTCCCGGCCCGCCCGATCACCGCCGGATCCCCGGGCAGTACGGCGTACCGCTGCGGCCCGGCCATGGGATACATGATCGGCACCGGCGGGACGACCACGCGCCGCGACGCCACCGGCTGTGCGGGTGACTCCGCAGGCTCGGTCGACTCGACCGATGCCGGTACGACGCCCCGCTCCGGGTATCCGTGCCGCGCGAACGGGCTCGCCGGTAACTGGAACAGCACCCCGACCGCGACCACCACCCCGATCGCGAGACCGATCGTCCTGACGACTCTGCGACGCATCCGGTGAGCTCCTCACGGCACGCCCCCGGCGGGCGTGTCCTCACTGACTTCTTGCCCCAGTGCCCGCAATCCCTTCTCCGCCCACAGGTGGAGACCGGATTTCCACCTGCCGGTTCCGGACCCGCGCCGATAGTTTCGATCGAAGAAGCACACCCGTACCAAAAAGGAGCCTTCGATGCGACTCTTGACCGCGGGGCTCGCAACCCTGCTGACCGCTGTCACCCCCGTAGTCACCGGGGTGGGTCCCACGCCGCGGCTGACCGCGGACGTCAATCGCGACGGCGTACTGACCCACGCCGACGACGCCGGCAAGACCACCTGGACCGACAACCGCGGCGCGATCTTCCTGCCGAACCTCGATGACGACGAACACCGCTGTACGGTCGACCCGGCCGACCTGAACGCACCCGGCCGCGCGGTCGACGACGAACTCGCCGCCTGCAACGACGCGGCCGACGACCGGATCGACGGCCCGCGGGACGCGGCCGATCTGGCGCCGTTGTCGATCGATGCCGAGCGCAACCTTTCCGGCGAGGCGACCGGCACGATCACGATCGCACCGGCGGACAAGGCCCGCGTCTTCCCGAGTACGTTGACCGCGAAGGATCTGCGGCACGGTGTGCGGCTGCTTCTCGAAGGCCGCGACATCGTCCGCGATCCGAAGAAGTGGGACGGGCAGATCACCGTCACACTGTCGGTCACCGACCACGGCCGCACAGCGACCGACGCCGTACGGATGCGCGTCGCTCCGCTGATGCTGCAGAACGACCTGCAGCCGGCACAGACCGTACTGGCAGGCCGGCCGAACACCGGCCAAGGCTGGTGGGGCGGCACACCTCCTTACCAGCAAGGCGCTCCAGGCGAGTGGCGGTCCTTCGCCGCGGCGTTGCGCAAGGCAACCAAGGTGCGATTCGTCCGAGGTACTCCGGAAGGCTGGAAGGACATGTGGTTGCAGGACTCGTTCGAACCGGCGACCGTGAGCATGCCGGCCGTCGGCGGTCCGCACACGATGCGCATCCTGATCCGCTCCGGCAATGTGTGGGACCTGCCGGCCGCGAACACTCCGCGGCCGTCCGGCCGGCTGCTCTACCGGGACCTGCGCGGACCGGACGTCGGCATCGTGCAAGAGCTCGCCGACAAGGCGTCACCGGGCCTCGACGACCTGCTCAACATGGGCGGCAACGTCGAGTCGCTCCCGCCGTACGCCGGGTACCCGCACGGGCGGATCGTCTACGGGTCGGGCGAGCGGCACCCCGATGCCGGGTTCATCACGATGGTGACAGGCCAGGGGTACCAGCCGCCGGTCGTGGTCGACACCTCCTGGCTGATGATCGGGCATGCGGACGAGACGACCCACGTCGTACGGGCGAACAACGCCCGCGGCTGGACGCTCGCCGTCGCGGACCCACGCCTCGCCGCGCGACTGTTGCGCGACGTGCAACGACGCGGCGGTGAGAACACCCGGCTGTTCGCGGACACGAACTCGAAGTACAAGCCGACGGTCGACGAGCTGCTCAGCAGCGGGCTGCCCGGTAACGAGGACGCCGCCCGGCACATCGACGACCAGCTGAAGATCCTGCTGAAAGCGACCGGCCTCGCGGAGCGCGAGCTGGTCCGGCTGCCGGTGATCTTCGACCGGGTGCCCGGCTACGGGTTGCTCAAGGCAATGAGCCCGGGTCTGACGAACGGACTCTCGGTAACTGCTCGAAGCTTCGCCGCCCCGGATCCGCACGGCCCACGACTGCACGGACGGGACGTGTTCAAGCAGGCGACGGAGCGCGCGCTGCAGCAGAACGGCGTACGGGTGCACTGGGTCGAGGACTTCTTCTGGGCGCACCTCGGCGGCGGCGAGGTCCACTGCGCCACCAACGCCCTCCGAGACACCGGCGGTACTACGCCCTGGTGGGCCGGAAACGCAGGGACGGGAAGGTCGCCTCGATGAAGCCGAGGTTTCGGTAGAGGTCGATGCCGTCGTCGGTCGCGTGCAGCTCGATCTGGCCGACGGCGGTCTCGTCCTGGAACCACTCCATCAGCGCGACCACGCACGCCTTGGCCAGACCACGGCGCCGGAACTCCGGGTGGGTGCTGACGTTGTACAGGTGGCCGCGGACCGTGGTCGGATCGTTCGGCCCCGGCGCGTGCGTATAGACGTTGCCCGCTGCGCCCGCGACCACACCGGCGGCCGGGTCGTCCACGACGTACGCAGCGAACGTGTCCGGCGACGCGAGCTGGCCAGCGAACCAGTCGCGCGCGATCGTCCGCCACGGCGCGTCCGGTCCGCCGACGTCGTTGCCCATCGCGGCGAGCATCAGTCCGCGTAAGTGGACCAGCGACTCCGCATCGTCCGGCTTCGCTCGCCGTACCTGAATGTCGGTCACCTGATCGATTCTGCCAACTTTTTGCCGGGTCGGTGAATCGAAGAGGGCATGGCCCCGAGCAGAGCACAGCGCGCCGCCCGCGCCCGCCGAGCAGAACCACGCCCAGCCGGGCCACGGAGGGCAGCACCACGACGGACGACGGGCCTCGGCGCACTCGCGATCGCGGTCCTCGGCGTGCTGCTGCCCGGTACGGCGTTCCTGGTCGCGCGCCGGTTCAAGCTCGGCACGGCGGTGACGTTGCTGAGCCTCAGTCTGTACGGCGCAGCGGCGTACGTCGGCCTGCTGAACCGGGACGCCGTGATCTCGTGGGCGCTGGACCCGACGCTGCTGCTCTGGATGATCGTCGGCCTGTCCGTGGTCGCGCTCGCGTGGATCGCGGTCCTGGTCACGTCGTACAAGATGCTCCGGCCGCTGACCGCCGGTCCGGCGGCGCGGACGCTCGGGTCGCTCGTGATCGGCGTGCTGTGCTTCGCGATGACGGTCAGTACGGCGACCGGTGCGCAGACGCTGATGGCACAGCGCGGCCTGGTCAAGAAGGTGTTCGGCGGTGCGGAGTCGAAGAGCGCGACGCGGCCGACGATCACCACGAAGAAGGACATCTCGGACCAGTTGCCGCGGCTGAACGTCCTGCTGCTCGGCGCGGACGACGGCGCGGACCGGGACGGCGTCCGGACCGACTCGGTGATGGTCGCGAGCATCGACACCAAGACCGGCAACACCTCGCTGATCTCGCTGACCCGGAACTTCATGCGGATGCCGTTCCCGGCCGACTCGCCGCTGCACAAGAAGTACCCGACCGGCTTCTGGGACCCGAACGGCCCGAAGGAACAGTCCGAGTTCTACCTGGACGCGATGTACCGGAACATCCCGAAGAAGTACCCCGGCATCCTCGGGCCGTCGGACAACGAGGGCGCGGACGTGCTGAAGCAGTCCGTCGGCGAGGCGCTCGGGCTACCGATCCACTACTACGTGCAGATCAACCTGCGCGGGTTCGCGAAGCTGGTGGACGCGCTCGGCGGGATCACCGTGAACATCAACTACCCGGTGCCGGTCGGGGGCAACGACGACCTGAAGATCCCGCCCAGCCGGTACCTGCAGCCCGGGCCGAACGTCCAGCTCAAGGGCGGCGACGCGCTCTGGTTCGCCCGCGGCCGGTATCGGGTACAGACCGGCGACCTGGCCCGGCAGTCCCGGCAGCGCTGCACGGTCAAGGCGATCGTGGAGAAGGCCACACCGCAGAACGTGCTTGCCAACTTCGACTCGATCGCGGCGGCCGGCGCGCAGCTGATCCGCACGGACATTCCGCGTCAGGTGCTGGCGCAGCTCGTCGTGGTCGGCGAGCGGGTGAAGAACGGGAAGATCGCGAACGTCGACCTGGACAAGAAGAAGAACTTCCCCACCGGCCAGAACCCGAACTACGCGGCGATGCGCGCGATCGTGGCCCAGGCGATCAACCCGGTTCACCGGACCACGCCCGCGCCACGCAAGACCACCACCACGAAACCGTCGACGATCGCAACCCAACCGCGTCCCACGACCAAGCCGACCGCGGGCGACCTGACCTCGGAGTGCGCGTACCACCCCGGGCCGCCAGGTTAGGAGCGCGGGCCGACCAGGATGCAGAACTCGTTGCCGTCCGGGTCGGCCATCGGAATGGCCGCGGCGCCCTCCTGGCCGCTGTCCAGCCGGGTCGCGCCAAGGGCGACGAGCCGCTCGGCCTCCGCCTCGACATCGCCGCCGGCCGACATGACGAGGTCGAAGTGCATCCGGTTCTTCGGGGCCTTCGGACTCACCGGCGGGCCGCCCCAGGCGAGCTTCGGTCCGCCGCTCGGCGCCTGGATCGCGGTCTCCTCGTCCTGGTCCCAGACCAGCGGCCAGTCGAGCGCCTTGCTCCAGAAGTACCCGACCGCCCGCGTACCGTCCCCGGCCAGCTCGCCGAGGAAGGCGGTGTTCGCGAGGAAGTTGTTCCCCGCTTCGATCACACAGAACTCGTTGCCTTCCGGATCCGCGAGGACGATGTGCAGTTCCTCCGGTAGCTGCCCCACGTCGAGGTGCCGGCCGCCGAGCTCGATCGCCCGGGCCACTGTCGCCGGCTGCTGCTCGGGCGTGTCGCTGGTCAGGTGGAAGTGGATCTGGTTCGGCCGGTCCTTCTCGACGTCGCTCTGCAGGAACCGCAGCCGGAACACGGTCTTCTCGTCGGGCAACAGCTCGTTGCCGTCAGCCTGCTCCCAGCCGAGGAGGCCGCCCCAGAACCGCGCCTGCGCGACGGGATCCTTCGCGTCCACCGACAAGGCATACAGGGAGAGGCTCATGGCCGTCACGGTAGGTCGGCGCCGGTCGGCGCCGCAAAGTGTTTAGCGGCGACGCGGGCGTGATGATCCGCCTGCGCACGCGTCATCGGCTGCCGGAGCAGTACGAGCTGGTGATAGATCGGCGCGGTCGCGGTGAGCAGGAGTTGGTGCGCGTCGGCGTCGGCCGCGATCTCGCCGCGCTCGACGGCCCGTCGTACGACGAGAGCCGTGCGGGCGTAGCGGTCCTTCCAGAACCTGGTCAGAGCGTCGGCAGCTTCCGGCGTACGGAAGGAGGCGGCGATCACCGCCTGGGTGAGCGAAGGGCGCGTGGTCAGCGCGGCGTGCACCTCGCGGTTGACGGCGACCAGGTCACCTTCGAGCGAGCCGGTGTCGGCCGGCTCCCACGAGTCGTCGGCTCCGGACTCGAGCAGGTCGACGAGCAGACCGGGCACGGTCTTCCAGCGCCGGTAGATCGTCGTGCGATGGACGCCGGAACGGTCGGCCACCGCGTCGATCGTGAGGCCGTCGTACCCGTGGTCGGCGAGCTCGGCCTGCACCGCCGCGAGCACGTCGGCGCGCACCCGGGCGGTCCGTCCTCCCGGCCTGCTTGCGCGATCCGTGTCGGTCATGGCATCATCTTAACGCAACAGCCGTCGCATTTAGGGAGTAGCCAGTGATCTTCTGACCCGCCGTTCGCCAACCACGAACCCGCGAGAGGTCAGGAGGATCCTCATGTCTACCCAGCTGTCCCTGCACGACGTCACCAAGTCCTACGACCACCGCCTGGTGCTCGACCGGATCAGCTGCGCCTTCCCACCAGGGCAGGTCAGCGGCCTGATCGGCGAGAACGGCTCCGGCAAGTCGACGCTGCTGCGGATCCTGGCCGGTCTCGAACCGGCCACCGACGGTACGGCGACCGTTGCCGGAAGCATCGGTTTCCTCGCCCAGGACAACCCGCTCGACCTGGACCTCGACGTCCAGGCGCTGGCCGACCACGCCCTGGCGGACCTACGCCGGATCGAGTCCCGGATGCGCGAACTCGAAGCATTGCTGGCGGCAGGCCGAGTCGATGTCCTGGACGAGTACGGCGAACTCCAGACCGTCTTCGAGCTCCGTGAGGGGTACGACGCGGACGCCCGCTTCGCTCGTGCGACGTACGGTCTCGGGCTGTCGACGCTGCCCGGCGACCGTCGGCTGTCCGAGTTGTCCGGCGGCGAACTGGCCCGGCTGCACCTGGCCGCCGTACTCGCGTCGTCGCCGGAAGTCCTGCTGCTCGACGAACCGACCAACCATCTCGACGTGTCGGCCGCCGTCTGGCTGGAGGATCACCTGCGAGCTCGTCGCGGTACGACCGTGGTCGTCTCGCACGACCGGGCGTTCCTGGAGCGGGTCGCGTCGACGTTGTTCGAAGTGGACGGCGACACCCACCGGATGACGCGCTACGGCAACGGGTTCGAGGGCTACCTGCACGAGAAGGCCGCCGAACGAGCTCGGCTCGAACAGGCCCGGCAACAGTGGGAGGACGACGTCGCGGAGATGCGCGTGATGGTTCGTACAACGGCCGACCGGGTCGCGTACGGGCGGCCGATGAAGGACAACAACAAGGTGGCGTACGACCGGGCGACCGGTCGCGTCAACGAGGCGGAACGCAGCAAGATCCGGAACGCCAAGGAGCGCCTGCGCCGCCTGGAGGAGGACCCGGCACCGGTGCCGGCCAAACCGCTCCGGTTCCACGCCTCGATCCGTACGACGGGCGCGGCCGCCGAGCTGGACGCGGTCGGCATCACGATCGCGGACCGGCTGCGGCCGATGTCGCTCGAAGTACCCGCCGGTGGCCGGGTACTGATCACCGGGCCGAACGGCGCCGGCAAGTCCACGCTCCTCGACGTCCTCGCGGGCGTCCTCGAGCCGGACTCCGGGTACGTCGACCGCCGCGGGCGGATCGGCTACCTCCGGCAGGACGTGGACGAACCACGGCCGGACGACACGTTGCGCCAGGCGCTGGCGCGACACCCGGGTGCGGCCGGGCTCGGTCTGTTCCGCCAGGAGCAGTTGCAGACGCGGGTCGGTGCGTTGTCGACGGGTCAACGCCGACGTCTCGCGCTGGCCCGAGTACTCACCACGCCGTACGACGTACTGCTCCTGGACGAGCCGACGAACCACCTGTCGCTCGTGCTGGTGGAGGAACTGGAGGCCGCGCTCGACCGGTACGCCGGTGCGCTCGTGGTCGTCAGCCACGACCGCCGCTTCGTCTCGCGCTGGCGCGGAACCGTCATCGACCTGAAGGAGAACACCTGTGTCAGTTAACGAACATGCGATCGACGGCGCACCGTACGGCGTGGTCGCGGCCGGCGGTGAGGTGTGGACGACGCTCGTCCACATCGGCCGGGTCGCGACCGTCTCCGGACGGGTGTACGACCTCGACGCGCCGGAGTCCCGCCCGAGCGTGATCGTCGACGGTCCGGACGACGCGGTCTGGTTCACCCGGAACGGCGACGACCGCGTCGGGCGGATCGGGTACGACGGCGTCGTGTCGGCGGTCGACGTCGCCGGTGCGCCGTACGGCCTGTGCGTCGGACCGGACGGCGCGTTGTGGTGCACCCTGATGAGCAACGACTCGATCGGCCGCATCACGGTCGCCGGAGAGGTGACGACGTACCCGATCGGGACGACCGGCGCGTTCCCGGGGATGATCACGTCGTTCGCCGGGGACCTCTGGTTCACACTCAACCAGGCGAACGCGATCGGGCGGATGACGGTGACCGGTCAGGTCACCACCTATCCCCTGCCGACGGCCGGTGCCGGACCGGTCGGGATCAGCGCCGGAACTGACGGCGTCTGGTTCACCGAAATCCTCGCGAACCAGGCGGGCTTCATCGATTCGGCCGGTGTTCTCGAAGAGTTCGCGCTGCCGGCCGACTCCAAGCCGCACGCCGTGGCCGCAACGCCCGACGGTTGCTGGGTCACTCTGTGGGCGGCATCCGCCGTGGTCCATCTAGATGCCAAGGGCAACATTACGGAGCGATTCGACCTCGGTGCCGGCGCCGAGCCGCACGGGCTGTCCGCCGACGACTCGGTCTGGGTCGCACTGGAGAAGGGTTCCGTGGCTCACATCCAGCCTCACGGGTGAGCAGGTTCACTCGGTGGAGGGAGGACGCGATGCACGGTGGAGGTGGACAGTGGAGTTGTGAGCACGGACGTGCAGGTACGGGGACCGCGGGTCCGTGATGTCGTCGCCGTCGGCCGCCCCGCGTTCTGGGTGGTGTCGATCGTCCCTTACTACACAGGGATTCTGCTCGCGACGCATCGGCTGATCCCGCCGGTCGGGGAATGGCCGCGCCTCATCATCGGCGCGGTCGTGATGGGACCGCTGGTGTGGCTCGCCGTCCTCGCGGTCAACGACGCGTACGACCTGCCGAGCGACCGGCTCAATCCTCGCAAGGCCAAGTCGCCGCTGCTCGACGGGCGGATCACGCTCCGGGCGGCGATGCGGCTGGCCTTCGCGGCCGCAGTCGCAGCGGTCGGGCTGAGCCTGCTGGTCGGGGTCGTGTTCGCGCTGGGCGTGCTGCTGGCCGTACTCCTCGGGTACGCGTACTCCGTGCCGCCCGTCCGGCTGAAGACCCGCGCCGGCTTCGACGTCGCGGTGAATGCCCTTGCGCTGGGCGCTTTCGGACCGCTCGCCGGTTGGGCGGCGATCAACCCGGACCTGAGCGACTTCCCCTGGTTGATGGGCCTGCAGGGCACGCTCGCCGCGGTCGGCCTCTACCTCCCGACGACCATCGCGGACCTGGAGGCGGACCGGGCCGCCGGCTACCACACGATCGCGGTCCGCTTCGGCGCGCGTACGACGTACCTGATCGGGTACGGCGCCTGGATCGCGGCGGCCGCGCTGTCGGTGATCCTGGCCGCAACCGGCACGATCATCCCGCGCAGCATGCTGCTCCTCGAGGTCGTGATGGTCCCGGTCCTGATCGCGGCCTACCCCAAACTGATCGGCCCACAGCAGTCCTTCAAGGGCATCATCATCTTGGCCTCGCTGTTCCTGTTCCCGTGCGGCACGTTTGCGCTCACCTACACCGGAATCCGTTAGCAAATGCACGTGCACGAAGAGCAAAGATTTGATCACTGATCTTTACAGCGATGGAACGGCCCGGAACTCTTGTCTCTCATGACTCTGACCCGCCCGGAGCTGGAGACCGACTACGCCCTCGGCCGGTCCGCGATCGCGGACTTCAAGGCGCACGGATTCGTCAAGCTGAAGAACGTGCTGAGCGCCGAGACGATCGCGGAGTACGAGCCGGAGATCACCGGCAAGGTGATCGAGCTGAACACGCAGCACCTGCCGCTGGAGGAACGCGACACCTACGGCAAGGCGTTCCTGCAGGTCTCGAACCTCTGGCAGGACAGCGAACGGGTACTCGAGTTCGTGTCCTCGCCGCGGCTGGCACGGATCGCCGCCCAGCTGCTCGGCGTGCAGTCGGTCCGTCTGTACCACGACCAGGCGCTCTACAAGGAGTCCGGCGGAGGCGTCACGCCGTGGCATGCCGATCAGTACTACTGGCCGTTCACCACCGACCGGTGCGTGACGATCTGGGCTCCGCTGCAGGAGACCCCGATGGAGATGGGCCCGCTCTCGTTCGCGGCCGGCAGCCAGACGTTCGAGCACGGCCGCGACCTGCCGATCAGCGACGAGTCGGAGCGCATCCTGCAGCAGGCGCTCAAGGAGCAGGACTTCACCGAGGTCTCAGAGCCGTACGAGCTCGGAGAGGTCAGCTACCACCTCGGCTGGACGTTCCACCACGCACCGCCGAACAGCACCGACATCCCGCGCCGGGTGATGACCGTGATCTACATCGACGCCGACATGGAGATCGCGCCGCCCGTGAACGACAACCAGATCGCGGACCTGGCCACCTGGATGCCCGGTAACGAACCGGGCGAGCGGATCTCGTCGCCGCTGAACCCGATCCTCTACTGAGCGGGGCGGTCTCTGTACCTATTAGTATGTACGGCATGACCGAATCGATCAGCCGCGTCGTCGTCCTCGACCAGCCCCTGCCCGCACCGCTCCCCGTCCAGCGCGTCGAGGTACGGCGGATCACCATCGAGCCGCACACCGCGCTCGGCGCGCACGTCCACAACGGCCCGGTGTTCGGCAACATCGTCTCCGGGTCCGCGATCTACCAGCAGGGCGCGGACGACGAGCCACAGGTCCTGCACCCCGGCGACGTCTTCTACGAGCCGGCCGTCGACCGGATCACTCGCTTCGACACCGAGGACGAAGGCGTCACGTTCCTCGCGTACTTCCCCCTGACCGCCGGCCAGGAGGCGACGCTCGACCTCGTCTAGAGCGTCCGCTTCTGGGGGTAGATCGTCTCGCCGCGGGCGAGTTGTTCGACGTACAGTGCGATCCGCTTCGTCCTGGTCTCGGGCCGCTTCGCGTCGTTGACGCGAAAGATCACGGCGAAGCGGTTCGCGCTGGTGAGGATCTCGAACATCGCCAGCGCCTTCGGCTCGGCGGCCAGCGCCGCCGCCAGGTCCTCCGGAATGTCCCGCGCGCTCGCGGGGCCGTACGCCTTGTCCCACCGGCCGTCCGCCTTCGCCCGCTCGACCTCGGCGCGGCCGGCGTCGCGCATGCGCCCGTCCTGCTCCAGTCGCGCGACGATGCCGACGTTCCGCAGCGACCACATGCTCCGCGCGCGGCGCGGGGTGTACCGCTGGATGAACGTCTGCTCGTCGCGCCCGCGTCGTTGCCCGTCGATCCACCCGTGACACAGGGCTTCCTCGAGCGCTTCGTCGTACGTCAGGCTCGTCGGGTCGGTCACGTTCTTCTTCGCCAGCACCAGCCAGACCCCGTCGGAACCACCGTGGTTCAGGCGGAGCCAGTCGTGCCAGGCAGCGGCGTCGACGACAATCAATTCAGTGGTCATGAGGCGGCCTCCTGGTAGCGGGCGGCGAGTTGGGCCGCGGCGTCCTTCAGTTCTTGTGGGCCGACGAATTCCAGGTCGCACTCGAACATGCCGAACATCGCGGCCAGCCCGGTCCACGACCAGCCGGTGAGCGCGAGCCGGCAGCTCGTCGGCGTGAGCTCCTCGACGAAGGCGCCGTGGCCGGCCCACTGCGCGATGTCCGACGCCTTCGCCTGCAGGATCGCCTCGCCGCGACAGGGGTTCTTGTCCTGGCCGTGGAAGCGGCTGGAGATGTACGTCGCCACGTCGGGCGCCGGCAGTTCGCGCGCGGCGAACCGCGGGCCGGTCGGCGTCTTCGGCGTCATCCGGTCCACCCGGAACGTCCGCCAGTCCTTGCGGTCCAGGTCCCACCCGACCAGGTACCAGCGCCCGCCCCACGTCACCAGGTGATGCGGCTCGACCTTCCGGGGCGGCGGCCATTCGCCTTCCGGCGTACCGGGCGCGGCGTAGTCGAAGCGCAGCACCTCCTGGGCGCGGACCGCCATCCCGATCGCGATCAGCTGGTCCGAGTCGACCGTCGTACGGCGATGCGCGTACCGGTCGACCGTGGTGACCTGCAGGGCGTCGACGCGCTGCCGCAACCGCGCGGGCATCACCTGACGCACCGTCGCGAGCGCCCGCAGCGCGCCCTCCTCGATCCCGGTGACCGTGGTCGTTGCCGTCTGCAACGCCACCGCGACCGCGATCGCCTGGTCGTCGTCGAACAGCAACGGCGGCAGCTCGGCGCCCGCGTCCAGGCGGTACCCGCCGTCGGGGCCTTTGGTCGCGCGGACCGGGTACCCGAGGTCGCGCAGCCGGTCGACGTCCCGGCGTACCGTCCGCGGGCTCACCTCGAGCCGCTCGGCGAGCAACGAGCCCGGCCAGTCGCGCCGGGCCTGCAGCAACGACAGCAGCGCGAGGAGACGGGCAGAGGTTTCGGCCATGCACTCAGACTGCCATGGGTAGCGGCCAGGATTTGTCCGCTATTGACGGTGACCCAAATGCGCCAGTGTCCCCGCTGCGCCGACCTCAACGATGGAAATCACCTACGGTAGCGCTCAGATCACCCACCGCCCCCGAAGGAGATCTGATGAGGCCCCGCCCCGCCTTGTTCGCCGTACTGACCTCCCTGGCCGTCGCCGCACTGGCCGGCTCGAACGCCCTCGCCGCACCGGCACCCACCACCGACACGAATGCCCAGACGAAGAAGGTCGTCGCCACCGACACCGACGGCGACTCGTTGCCGGACGCGTGGGAGACGAACGGGTACGACGCCAACGGAGACGGCGTCGTCGACGTCGACCTGCCCGCGATGGGCGCGAACCCGAAGAAGAAGGACCTGTTCGTCGAGATGGACTACATGTCCGGCCGGCTCGCCAGTACGGCGGCGCTGGACCGGATCGTCCAGGTGTTCGCGACCGCCCCGGTCAGCAACCCGGACGGCTCGACCGGTATCACGATCCATCTGGACGCGGGCTCCGCGCGCGGGACGAAGTACGACCTGGGCGGCGGCAACGAGGTCGCGTACGACGCCGACCTGAACCCGTCGGCGACCGAGACCAACGCGATCAAGGCCGCCAACTTCGCGTCGGCGCGCAAGGCTGTCTTCCACTACATGCTCTGGGGTGACAGCTACGACGGCGGGTGCAGCAGCGGGCAGGCGTTCAACATCCCGAACGACACGTTCATCGTCACGGTCGGTCCGAAGTGCAGTTGGAACGCGACCGACGACACGAACGTCGGCACGTTCGTGCACGAGCTCGGCCACAACCTCGGACTGAAGCACGGCGGCACCGACAACCTGAACTACAAGCCGAACTACCTGAGCGTGATGAACTACTCGTTCCAGCTCGGCGGCGTACTGAAGGCGGACGGCACCAAGTATTGGGGTTACTCGAACGTCCAGCCGACCTCGATCAACGAGGCCCGCCCGGACGAGACGGTCGGCCTCGGCAGCGTCGGCGCCGGGTACAAGACCAGCTGGAAGTGCCCGAACGGCACCACCCGGACAACCGCCGGCGCCGCGAACCAGCCGATCGACTGGAACTGTGACGGCGACACCACCGACACCACGACGGCGGCCGACATCAACGGCGACAAGACGACCTCGATCCTGATCGCGCAGAACAACTGGGCGAACATCGTCTTCGGCGGCGGCGCGGTCGGCGGCGGCACCGCCCCGCTCGCGAAGACCCCGGCGTCGGACCTGAAGGAGCTCACCCACGAAGAGTGGACCGCGCAGCACTGAGTCTTCCGCCTCCCCCGCCTTCAGGTGGGCGGGGGAGGCGGACCGCCAGGCCATCACAATCGCCTTCCGCGCCGGCGGCTGAGCCTGCGCACGCCGGTTCGCCGCGATTGTGATGGCCTGGGCGTCCGCAGCTCAGACCTCCCACGCCCCGGTCGCGGCCGTTTCGCGGGCCCAGTCGGTGAAGTCGCGTGGTGCACGGCCGAGGACTCGTTCGACGCCGTCGGAGATGTACTCCGAGCGGTGGTTGCGGATCACCGTGAACAGGTCGCGGACCGCCTCGGCGTCCTCCTGCGGGAGCCCGTGCTCGATCAGCTCCGCGACGTGCGCGGCCGGCTCGAGGTCGACGTACTTGATCGAGCGTCCCGTCGCCGTGGTCAGTTCGTCGGCGATCTCGCTCATCGTGAGCACCCGCGGGCCGGAGATCGGGATCACCTGGCCGACGTACGACGGGTCGAGGAGCGCGGTGGTCATCACGTCGCCGACGTCGTTCGTGTCGATCCACGCCTCCCCGCCGGTCCCCGCGGACAGGCGGATCTCGCCGGCCAGGACGTCGTACCGCAGGAAGTCCTCGCTGAAGCCCTGCGCGAACCAGGCCGGTTGCACGATCGTCCAGTCCAGGTGGCTCGCCCGGACCACGCTCTCCAGTTCGAGCGATCCGTCGTACACCGCGAAGTCCCGGCCCGAACCGCCGACGCCGCGCCCGGACAACAGCACCAGCCGCCGCAGCCCGGACGCCTGCTGGACGAACCGGCCCGCCTGCGCGAGCCCGGTCGGCCCGACCGGCGGCGCGAGGTACGCCGTCTCCGCACCGCGGACCGCGTCCGCCCAGGTGCTCTCGTCGTACCAGTCGAAGCGCCGCTCGCTGGAGCGCGACGCCAGCCGGTACGGGACGCCTCGCGCGTCGAGCTGCGCCGCCACGCGGCGACCGGTCTTGCCCTTGCCACTGAGGATCAGAATCTCTGTCATGGCTTCAGTCCACCGGTTCACGGTGAGACAAACCATGGTTGCGCGCCGCAATCCGATGTTCGAAACGCTCACCCTGTTCTAGGCTCGTGCCATGGACGTGCTCGACGAACTACTCACCGGGACCCGCGCGCAGGACGGCGTCTTCAACATGACGATCCTGGATCTGCCATGGGCGCTGGAGATCCGCGACGAGGCACCGCTCGCGCTCGCGACCATCGTTCGCGGCTCCGGCTGGATCACCCGGGACGGCGTCGAGCCGCAGCGGATGGAGCAGGGGGACGTCGCGATCGTGACCGGCCCGGAGCCGTACGTCGTCGGCGACACCCTGCAGACCACACCGGTCCTGCGGATCCACCCCGGCGGCATCTGCGAACGGTTGCCTGGGGCACCGGTCGACTACTCGGCCCAGCTCGGCGTACGGACGTTCGGCGGCCGCAAGACCGGCGAGATCATGGTTGCCAGCGGCACCTATTCGGTGGCTGGCGACGTCAGCCGGCGGCTGGTCACCGCGCTGCCGTCGGTGCTCGTGGTACCGGCCGCCGACCTCGCGGGTGCCGTGATGGACATGATCACCAGCGAGATCCAGCGCGATGTACCCGGCCAGCAGACGGTCCTCGACCGGTGGCTCGACCTCGCGTTGATCACCACGTTGCGCGCATGGTTCGCGCGGCCGGAGTCGCACGCCCCGGGCTGGTACCAGGCCCAGACGGACCCAGTAGCCGGTGCGGCGTTGCGCTTGCTGCACGAGGATCCGGCGTACGCGTGGAACGTCACCGAGCTCGCCGATCGCGTCGGGGTGTCGCGTGCTTCGCTGGCCCGGCGCTTCACCGCGGTCGTCGGCGAAGCGCCGATGAGCTACCTGACCGGCTGGCGGATCACGCTCGCCGCCGATCAGCTGCGCTCGACCCGCGACACGGTCGAGACGATCGCCCGGCGGGTCGGCTACGCGAACGCCTTCGCTTTGAGCGTTGCGTTCAAGCGGGTCCGTGGGATCACGCCTACCGATCACCGCCGGGCGGCGTGAAAGTCTCAACCGTCCTGTTCAACGATACGATCGAGACTCATGGAGTTGGGTCTGGATGAGCTGCGCGAGCTTGCATTGTGGTCCGCGGAGTGTGCCGAACAGGTGCTGCCGCTGGTGCAGGGCGATCCGCGACCGGGTGCCGCGATCGAAGCGGTTCGGGAATTCGGTGCCGGAGGCAACCGAACCAAGGCGATCCGGACGACCGCGTTCGCGGCCCTGAAGGCGGCCGGGGAGCTGACCGATCCGCCCGCCGAGGCGGCTGCTCGAGCCGCGGTTGCGGCGGCGGGTTCGGCGTACCTGCATCCACTCGCGGCCGCCACTCAGGTGAAGCACATCGTGGGCGCCGCACAGTACGCCGCGTACGCGCAGGAGCTAGCGGTCGGTGATCCAGCGGTGGGTGATGCCTTCGTGCGCTGGGCGATCGAACGCGTGCCGGAGGTGGTGCGGGAACTGATCCAGCGCTACCCCGACGGCTCGCCCGGTCGCAGCCGGCTGGGCGAGTTGCACCGGCAGTTGGAGGCCGAGCTCAGGCGACCGTCGACTTCATGAACGCGAGCGCCTGCGGCCACGCCAGCCGGAACGCGTCCGCGTTGACCGCTTTGCCGTGCCGCGACTTGTCCGAGAACCCGTGGTCCGCGCCGGGGAAGTACTGAGTGAACGTCGCGCCGGCGGTCCGCGCCTGCAGCACGGTCTGCAACGTCTCGAAGTCCGCGTTCGGTACGGCGGAGTCAGCACTCGGGTAGCTCACCATCACCGGCGCCGTGATCCCTGCCGCCTCGGCGATCGCGTCGTACCTGTGATGCGGCTTCCGCTGCGACGGCACCGTCGGATGAAACGCGACGACGTTCGCCACGCGCTGGTCCCGCGCGGCGAGCAGGAACGCGAACCGTCCGCCGAGGCACCACCCGATCACGCCGACCTTGCTGCACCCGAGCTCGTCGAACAAGTAGTCCAGCAAGGCGCTCTGCTCCGCGAGCGCCACGTCGTCGTCCAGCTGCGGCGACATCGCACTGAGCTCCTCGAACGTGGCGTTGTCCGTACTCCGGCCCTTGAACGGATCCCAAGCCAGCGCCGTGACGCCCTCGGCTGCCAACTCGTCCGCCCACGTCCGGACCTGCTCACCGATCCCGGTGATCATCGGCAGCAGCAACATCCCGGCATGCCCGACCCGCGCCAGATATGCGTCCTGCTCCCCAACCGTCACAGTCACACCCATGCGCGCATCCTAGATCCCAACGGTCTGGTGGTCCGCCTCGATGACGCCGACGACTCGGGCCAGGTCGCGGGAGTACGGCTGGCCGATGTACTTCATCGCGATCTCGTCGGCCAACCGCCAACCTTCGTCGCCGTCGATCCACTCGGTCACGCGGCCGCGGACGATGATCGGTTCGTACGGGTTGTCGACCGGGGCCAGTGAGAGAGCCACGCGCGGGTCGCGGCGGAGGTTGTGGGCCTTCTGGGAGTTCGGGCCGGTGAGGAAGATGATCTTGTCGCCGAGGGTGCTGACCCAGAGCGGGATCGAGTGCGGCGAGCCGTCCGGGAGGACGGTGGCGAGGTGGGCGATCGACGTGCTCTCGACGGCGGCACGTACGGCAGGCTTCAACACGGCGGGCTTCGACATGGCAGGGCTCCTTCAGCGGACGATTTCGTAGTGGAGATGGGTGACGCCAGGCGCGGGCACAGCCTCGACGAGGTTGAGGCGGATGTGCTCGGGGAGCTCCTGGAAGAACGGGCGGCCGGCGCCGAGCAGGATCGGGACCTGGTGCAACAGGACCTCGTCGACCAGCCCGGCCCGCAACGCCGATGTCACCACGCCGCCACCCATCAGACCGACGTCCTTGCCGTCAGCAAGTTTCCGGGCCGCGTCGACCGCGTCCTCGATGGTGTTCGCGAGGGTCTGCCGTTCGCTGACCTCCGCGACCGGCCCGTGGCTCAGCACGACCAGGGGCGCGTTCGGGTGCGGGCTGTTCCCGCCGAAGTGGCCGGAGTCGTCGTACGTCTTGTGGCCGGCGATCACCGCGCCGACCCGGGTGGCCGCGGCGTCGAACACCCGGGCGCTCGGCGCGCTGAGCTTGAAGCCGTCGAACGCCTGGCTCGGGGTGTCGCCGTTGAAGTACCAGTCGAACAGCATCGGCGCGTCGCCGAGGCCATGGTCCGGTCCGGAGCCGCGACCGGTGATGTACCCGTCGACCGAAACAGCGAGGGCGGCGATGACCTTGCTCATCGTGATTCCTTCCGGTTGGAGTTCCTTGAAGGAACGCTAACATGCCGGAGTTCCCTAAGGGAACCCCAAGCGCTAGACTGATCGCATGCAGCGGACAGACTTCAGTGAGATGAGGTGCTCGATCGCGCGCACGCTGGACGTGATCGGCGAGCCGTGGTCGCCGTTGATCCTGCGCGACATCTGGGTCGGGCTCTCCCGGTTCGAGCAGCTCCAGGCGGATCTCGGGATCTCCCGCAAGGTGCTGACCGAGCGGCTCAACCACCTGGTCGAGCGCGACGTGATCGAGCGCCGGCCGTACGACGCACGCCCGCGGTACGAGTACGTGCTGACCGACCGCGGCCGCGAGCTGGTCGACGTACTGATGGTGATGGTTGCCTGGGGCGACAAATGGCTGGCCGGTCCGGCCGGTCCGCCGGTGCTCTACCGGCACCACGCGTGCGGCGAGATCAGCCACGTCGACCTGACCTGCGCCCACTGCGGCAAACCGATGCACGCCGCCGACGTCGAGGTACTCCCAGGCCCCGGCGCCTAACCGCAGTACTGCTCGAAGATCTCGAGGTTGCGGTCGACGGCGTTGATCCGGTCGAAGCCCCAGGTGTCGACGCCGGGACGATCGACGTCGTTCATCACGCGCGCGGCGAGGTCCCGCAGACCGCGAGCGAGCAGCGCGAACTCCAGGTGGTCCGCGTCGAGGTCGTCGGCGCCGTACGCGTCGAGGAACTCCACGAGCGGCTCGCCGTCAGCGGCGACCCATAGGTCGTATTCGCGCGGTCCGAGCACGGCGTTCTCCCAGTCGAGGATCGCCGCCACGGAACCGTCTGGTCCGATCAACACGTTCAACCCATGAAAGTCGGTGTGACACACCACTTCCCGCACCGGGCCGAGTCGCGACCGTACGTCTTCCAGCCGGGCGATCGCTGCACTCACCACCTCGGCGCGATCCGCGATCCACGGGTGCTGCAGGTACTGCCGGAGGTCGCGGATGTGCGGCTCGCTCACGTCGGCGGGCGGCAGCGACACACGCGGAGGCGTCTCGTGAACCTGGCGGAGCGCCTGAGCGACCACCTGCCAGTCGTCCCAGGTTGCCGTACGTCCTTCTACATAAGGGAAAACGGCGTACGCCTGGGAACCGCTCAGCGCGGACAACGCACCGCCTACGGTCCGGAGCGGCTCGACGACCGGGAGGCCGAGCTCGTGCAGTTCCGCGAGCTGCGTGAGGCCGAGCGGTTGCGCGCTGTCCTTCCACCGCTTCACGAACCAGCGGTGGTCCGCCACCCAGCCCTCGGTGGCGAACCCGCCGTCATGCGGTACGAGTCGGTCGACGGTCAGCCCGTAGTCACGTTCCAGATCCACGCCTGCATCAGACCACTACTTCTGTGCTGCCAGCATCCGCAATACGGCGGCGTTGACCAAGACCAGGATCAACGCGGAGAACATCAGCAGCGCAACCTGAGCCGGGAGCAACGCGATGCCGAGGCCGATCGCGAGGACCGGGATCGCGAGGCCGGCGTACGCGATCAGGAACAGCGCGGCCAGTACCTCGCCGCGCGACGACGGATCCGCGAGCGACGCCGCCGTCGCGACCGCACCCCGGAACACCAGGCCGACGCCGACACCCGCGACGACACCGCCGATGACGAACAGCCAGAGGTTCGGGATCAAGCCGCCGACCGCGACACCGACCAGGCCGACGCTCATCGCGACCAGTCCGAGCCGGAGTTGATGCGGCCGCGACATCCGTACGAACACCACCTGGCTCGCCGCACCGGCGATGAAGACCGCGAACGTGACGACCCCGGCCAGCAACCGCGACGTGTGGTGCAGCACCCCGGCAAGGAACGTCGGCGCCAGCGAGGTGAACAACCCGAAGATCGCGAACGCCGCGAAGGCCCCGATCGCCGACGCGAAGAACAACGGACGCGCGGACGACGGCAACGCGACCCGCTGCGGCCGGTACGCCGGACGCTCCTCCAGCCGCTCCACGGTCTCCGGCACCAACGCGATCCCGACCGCACTGAGCAGCAACAGCACCAGGAAGATCTCGTACGGACGCCGCAGCGGCGCGTCGACGTACTGTGCCAGCAGGCCGCCGATCAGCGGACCGAACGCCAGACCGCCGAGGTTCACCATGCTGGAGATCAACGCGGACCGGCTCGGGTCCTCCCCTGGCCGTGCGATCTGTCGCAGCTCGGACAGATGCGCCGTCGCGGTAGCGGTGAGTACGCCGACCCCGACGCCGCAGATGAATCGCGCGAGCAGCAGTCCCGGGACGTCCGGCCAGATCAGGAAGATCGCCGCGGACAAGGCCTCGGCGAGTACGGCAAGAAGCGCGACCCGCCGGCGCCCGAGCCAGTCGCTGACGTGACCGGCGAGGTACAGCGACGCCATCACGCCGATGGCGTAGCTGGCGAAGATCACGGTGATCACGTACGTCGGGAAGCCGTCGCGCTGCTGGTAGATCGCATAGAGCGGGGTCGGGATCGTCGAGAAGGCCATCGTGGTGAGGAAGGCCGCGGCGATCACCCAGAACCCGGGTGCATGAGCGAACCGGATCCGTACGCCGGTCCGCGAAGACGTCATGGTTGACATGTTCCCAGCGTGCGTCGCCGGATTTATCGAGTCCAACGAAAGTTCTTGCACGCTCTTATCGGGAGCCTCGATAATTAGCCTGTGGACAGCCGGCAGCTGGAGTACTTCGTCGCCGTCGCCGAGGAGCTGAGCTTCACCCGCGCGGCGCAGCGCCTGTTCACCGTGCAGTCGACGGTGTCGGCGGCGATCCGCGCGCTCGAGACCGACCTGAAGACGACGCTCTTCGACCGCTCGACCCGGCGGGTGGTGTTGTCGACCGCCGGCCAGGCGTTGCTACCCGAGGCCAAGGCGGCGCTCGAGGCGCTGGACCGGGCGCGGGCCGCGGTCGAGGAAGCGTCGACCGGACTGCGCGGCAACATCCGGATCGGCACGCTCGCGCGGCTCAGGCTGGTGAACATGGCTGAGCTGCTCGGCGCGTTCCACCGGAAGTACCCGCTGGTCGAGGTACAGGTCGCCACCTCGCCGACCGGGTCGAGCGGGCTCGCGGACGACGTACGGCACGGCCGGCTCGATGTCGCGCTGCTGGGTCTGCCGAAGCCGGAGCTCTCCGGGCTGGAGATCCGCGACATCGCGACGGTGCCGTTCGTCGCGCTGCTGCCTGCTGCACACCGGTTCGCGCGGAAGCCCGCCGTCCGGCTGGAGGAGTTGGCGGGCGAGCGCTTCGTCGACATGCCGGGTGGGTTCGGTAACCGGAAGATGGTCGATCGAGCGTTCGAAGCGATCGGACTACCTCGGCGGATCCAGGTCGAGGTCCCAGAACTGACCACGATTCCGGATTACGTCAAGGCCGGGCTCGGGGTCGGGATCGTGCCGGACGTCGAGTTGGCTTCGGAGCCGGGCGTGGCCAAGCTGCCCATCGAAGACGCCGAGCTGACCTGGACGTTGTCCGTCGCGACCGCGGCCGGGCGGCGACCGAGTCGGGCCGTGACCGCGCTACTCGAGCTGATCGGTGACTCGGTCGGCGGGCAGTACTTCTAACCGCCGTTGATTCACGCGGGAATGTAAGTCGGCGAACGATCGTTGTACCTCTTGCTTCGGTGATGAGTCACCGAGCAGACACCCAAGACCTGGGGGCCTTTGCTACGGATCGTCCGGCACGTTCCTGCCGGCGAAGGAAAGGAAGCGGGACATGGCAACTGTTTCGTTCAAGGGAGCGACCCGGGTCTACCCGGGTACCGACATCGCGGCGGTGGACAAGCTCGATCTCGACATCGAGGACGGCGAGTTCATGGTCCTGGTCGGCCCGTCCGGTTCCGGCAAGTCGACCGCACTGCGGATGCTGGCCGGACTCGAAGAGGTCAACGAGGGCGCCATCTTCATCGGCGACCGCGACGTCACCAACGCTCCGCCCAAGGAACGCGACATCGCGATGGTGTTCCAGAACTATGCGCTCTACCCCCACATGTCGGTCGCCGACAACATGGGCTTCGCCCTCAAGATGCAAGGCATCCACAAGGACGACCGCGCCAAGCGCGTGCTGGAGGCCGCCAAACTGCTCGGTCTCGAGGAGTACCTCGACCGCAAACCCAAGGCACTGTCCGGCGGCCAGCGTCAGCGCGTCGCGATGGGCCGCGCGATCGTCCGCAACCCACAGGTCTTCCTGATGGACGAGCCGCTGTCGAACCTCGACGCCAAACTCCGCGTCCAGACCCGCACCCAGATCGCCGAACTCCAGCACCGCCTCGGCGTCACCACCGTCTACGTCACCCACGACCAGGTCGAGGCCATGACCATGGGCGACCGGGTCGCGGTGCTGAAGGACGGCGTCCTGCAGCAGGTGGACACCCCGCTCAACCTGTACGACCGGCCACGGAACAAGTTCGTCGCAGGCTTCATCGGCTCGCCGGCGATGAACCTCATCGAGGCCCAGATCGTCGACGGCGGCGCCAAGGTCGGCGACTACGTCGTACCGATCGCCCGCGACGTACTCGCCAAGGCCGGCGACGACAAGACCCTCACCCTCGGCGTCCGCCCCGAGGCGCTGCACCTCGCAGACGACGGACTGCCAGTCAAGGTATCGGTCATCGAAGAGCTCGGCTCCGATGCGTTCCTGTACGGCACCGCCGAACACACCAGCGACCAGATCATCGCCCGGATCGGCACCCGCCTGCACAACGACAAGGGAACCGTCGTCCACCTCGCACCAGACCCCGACAAACTGCACCTGTTCTCCACCTCGACCGAGGACCGGCTTGTGTAGTTTGGCCTCGTGGGCCTGTGGAGCAAGGACTTACCAGGTGTGATGGAGCTGCCGTCGGGGCGGCTGGTTCGCGGACGCGGTCTGCGGCACGGCCCGGCGGCAGCGCCGTTCCCGACGTACGGCGTGTACCTGCTCGGGCACGAACCACCGGACGTCCCCTGGGAATGGCACTGGGTGAAGTGGCCCGACTTCCGGCTCCCGGTCGATCGTCCACAGGCGCTCACCGCCTTCCGCCAGGCGCTCGAGCGGACCGCGACCGGCCGGGTCGAGCTGGTCTGCAGCGGCGGCCGCGGCCGGACCGGTACGGCGCTCGCCTGCCTCGCCGTCCTCGACGGCGTCCCCGCCGATCAGGCGGTCGACTACGTACGCGAGCACTACGACAAGCACGCGGTGGAGACGCCGTGGCAGAAGCGGTACGTGCAAAACCTGTTGACCACGGAGTGAGGGATCACGTTGGGTCGGGACGTGACGATCGAGCGGAGCAACCCTGAAGGTCTGCACGCGACGCCGGGCTACCACCACGTGACCCGCGTGCAGGCGAACACCTTGGTGTACCTGGCCGGCCAGTGTCCGCTGCAGCCGTCCGGCGAGCTTGCTCCGGGCGGTCTCGAAGCGCAGACCGCGCAGGTGATCACGAACATCCTCAGCGCGCTCAAGGGCGCCGGCGCGACACCTGATCAGGTCGTCCGCACGGTGATCTACGTCGCCAGCTCTGACCGATCCGACCTGACCGCGGTCTGGGATCAGCTCAACGCCTCCCTGCTCGGACCGGCGTTCACCACCGCGAGCACGCTGCTCGGCGTTGCCCAGCTCGGATTCCCGGGCCAGCTCGTCGAGGTCGACGTCACGGCGGCTCTGTGATCGTCCCCGCCGAAGTGGTGGACTACGACCCACGCTGGCCGTTGTGGTTCGCCGAGGTCCGCGACCGGCTGACGCCGTACCTGGCCGAGCTTCCGCACCGGATCGAGCACGTCGGCAGTACCGCCGTACCCGGGCTGGCGGCGAAGCCGATCATCGATGTGGACGTCGTCGTACCGACGGCCGACCAGGTACCGGCCGCGATCGCCCGACTGACGGCGACAGGCTACCGGCACGAGGGCGACCAGGGGATCCCCGGCCGCGAGGCGTTCGCGCTGCCGCCCGACGCCGTCCATTACCACCATCTCTACGTAGTTGTCGATGGCAACAAAGCCTTCCGCGACCACATCCTGCTCCGCGATCATCTGCGCGCGGACCCGGCCGATCGTGAGCGGTACGCCGAGCGCAAGCGCGAGCTCGCGCACCTGCTCACCACCGACCGCACCGCGTACGTGTCCGGAAAGGGTGCGTTGGTCGAGGAGCTGATCGCTAGAGCTGGTGGTTCGCGTGGAGCCGACGGTCCGGGTCATACCGCCGCCTGAGTTCGACCAGCCGGTCGTAGTCGTCGTACGCGTCGGCGATCTCCTCGGCTGAGAGCTTCTCGAAGCTGAAGTTGAGGGCGCGGCCAATAGTTGCCTCGCGCCACGGTTCCAGTACTTCGCGGGCCGCCTCACCTTCGCCCGGTGTCAGTACGGTGAGCGAGTACGCCGCCTCGCGGTGACCGACCGCGTTCGGGATCTCGGGCCGCCGGGCGAGCGCGCCGCCGAGATGCCGGATGCCGATCACGTGCATCCGCTCGGCGTCCGGCCCCGGCAACGTCTTCAGCGCGTCGAGGTCGTCCAGCAGCACGTTGCGGGAGCTGTACGCGTCCGGGCGCTCCGGCTCCGCGAAGATCTGCCCGGAGTCGACGTACGGGATCACGCCGACCGTGTCCATCACCGGCGTACCGAGCGCCCGCAGTGGCGCGATCAGCTCCTCGCCCCGGTCGCCGAGGATCGCGAGCTGGACCTGGCCGATGTACTTCCCGCGGATCGGCGCCGGTACCTGCGGGAGGTCCGGCACCGGCAGGATCGCGATCGCCGACGTCACCTCCTCGGGCACGGACCGGGTCCACTCCCGCCACGCCTCCGGTACGTCGGGGTACTCGGCGAGGTCGAAGTACAGGCTGCCGCCGAAGATCGTCGGCACGTCGAACAGGTCGACCTCGATCCCGGTGACCACCCCGAAGTTCCCGCCGCCACCGCGGAGCGCCCAGAACAGGTCCGGGTCCTCCTCGGCGTTCCTCCGTACGCCGTCCGTGGTCACGACCTCGATCCGCCGGACGTGGTCGGCGGCGTACCCGTACCGGCGCGCCATCAGCCCCAGTCCCCCACCGAGCGTGTACGAGATCGCGCCGACGCCGGGGAAACTCCCGGACAGCGGCGCGAGGCCGTACGGCGCCGTCGCGGCCAGCACGTCGCGCCAGGTCGCGCCCGCCTCGATCCAGGCGGTCTTCTTCTCGGCGTCCACAGTGACGCCGTTGAAGCCCGAGGTCGCGATCAGTACGCCGCCGTCGATCCCCTCGGTCAGCCCGTGGCCCGACGCCTGCACCGCTATCCGCAGGTCGTGGTCGATCGCGTACCGCACCGCCTCCTGCACCTCGTCGGCGTTCGTGACCGGGAAGATCACCGCCGGCCGGTGCGGGTCCCGTCGCTGGAACCCGAGCCGTGCCTCGTCGTATCCCTTGCTTGTCGTCGTCAGCATCATGAATCTCACGGTAGGAGTCCTTGCGGACAGATCTTGTCCGCAAGGGAATACTTACGGCATGGGAGACATGCCCGGCCGGCTGCTGCGGTTGCTGTCGATGCTCCAGAGTCGCCGCGAGTGGTCCGGCCGCGACCTGGCCGAGCGACTCGGCGTCACCGAGCGCACGGTACGGCGAGATGTCGAGCGGCTGCGGGCGCTCGACTACCCCGTGACCGGGACGACCGGCACCGCCGGCGGATACCGACTCGGATCCGGTACCCGTCTGCCGCCTTTGCAACTGGACGACGACGAGGCGATCGCTGTCGCGCTCGGGCTGGTCGGCGCGGCCGGTGGCGGCGTGAGCGGGATGGCGGACAGCTCGATGAGCGCGCTGGCGAAGCTCGAGCAGGTACTGCCCGCCCGGCTCCGGCCGCAGCTCGCCGCGGTCGGCTCGGCCGCGGAGGCGATCCCGCGCCCGGGCGTACCGCAGGTCGATCCGGGCGTCCTCGCCGTCCTCGCCCGTTGCTGCCGGAACAACGAGATCGTTGCCTTCGAGTACCACGGCCGAGCCCGCGACACGACGCGTCGGCGGGTGGAACCGCATCAGCTACTGACGCTGGCCTGGCGCTGGTACCTGCTCGCTTTCGATCCGGACCGCGACGACTGGCGCATCTTCCGCGCCGATCGGATCACCGACGTGACCCCGGCTCTGCACCGGTTCACCCCCCGGGTGATCGACGGCGCGTCCTACCTCGTCGAATCCTTCGTCTCAGCCCAGTACCAACACACCGTCCAACTGACGGTGCAAGCCCCCGCGGCCACCGTCTCCGCAACATTTGAAGGCATCGTCCGCGGGATCGTCGAACCGCTGGATTCGTCCTCCTGCGTCGTGCGGTTCAGCGCAGACACACCGGCAATGCTGCTGACGCAGGTGGCAGCCATCGCAGCCCTCGGCCCAATCACGGTCGACCAGGCGACGCCGGAAACCTCCGCCCTCATCAGTGCGGTCGGTGCCCGGCTCGCCCAGTCGTTCGGCTAAGCGGTGATCAGGCCGATTCCCAGGGTCAGGACGCCGACGGCGAGGGCGGCCGCGCCGAGCCACAGGACCCAGAGGAACTGGTTCGGTTCGGTGCGGTCCTTGCCGGCGGAGGAGGCGAAGAAGCCGCCGGACATCAGGACCGCGGCGACCGGGATTGCCAGGCGGGCGACCCACAGCCAGAAGCCGCTGAACGTCGTCTGGTCGACGTACAGCAAGCCGACCAGGCTGAGGATCACCAGCACGCCGGCGTGGGCGTGGCCGGCGCGGGCGAAGGACTTCTGGAAGCCGGTCATCGGCACCTGGCCGCGGACGATCTTGGTCATGAAATAGCCGCCGAACTGGATCGTCACGATCGTCAGCAGGATGACGCCGGCGATGGTGCGGGATGCGTCGGTCATACGAGGGCCTCTTCTTCGACGGGCGCGGTTGCGCGAGCTGTGCGCGCCACCCAGAGCGCGACTGCCAGGTACAGGATCTGTTCGGGAATGCGCTGCCACAGTGGCGTCGCCTCGCCGCCGGCGAACGGTACGTGGGCGACCGCCGCGTGAATGTTGGCAGGCAGGAGGGCCACGAAGAGCGCTGCGAGCGCGTAGCCGGCCGGTTTGCGGGTCGCGGCGATCACCAGACCGGCGGCGCCGAGCAGTTCGAGTACGCCGGTGAGGTACACGAGCGCGTCGGCGGACGGCAGGAACGGCGGGACCATCCGCACCATGTCGGCGTGGTTGGGCATCACCGTCACGCTCGGCGGGACGAAGTGCGCACTCGCGGTCAGCACCAGCATCACCGCCATCGCGTGCGCCGCGGCGGCCGGCCACATGGTGAACCGCCGGACGCCGAACGAACCCAACGCCCGGAAGCCGGCGGTGCCGAGGATCAGTACGAGCGGGATCAACCGACTCGCCTCCTTATGGATAGTTCAGGTATCCGCTTATGGATACTGATACTATCCATCACAGGCAACAGGAAGGCAAGCGATGCGAATCGGGGAACTCAGCAAGGCCACCGACGTCCCGGTGCCGACGATCAAGTACTACCTGCGCGAAGGCCTGCTCCCGGCCGGCGAACTCAGCAGCCCGAATCAGGCGGCGTACGGCGAGCCGCACGTCCGTCGGCTGCGGCTGATCCGCGCCCTGGTCGAACTGGGCCAGGTACCGGTGGCCACCGTGAAGGAGATCCTCGAGTCACTCGACGCGAACACCGAGCCGTTGCACGAACAGATCGGCCGGGCGCACCGCGCGCTCACGCCGACCCGCCGCCTGTCCGCGACCGACGAGGCCCGCACCGCCGCGGCCACCCAGGTTGCGGACCTGCTCCGCGAGCGCGACTGGACGGTCGATCCCGAGGCGCCGGCGCTGGCCACGCTGATCGACACGATCGCCGCACTGCGTTCGCTCGGCCAGGAGAATCTGGTCGCCCATCTCGACACGTACGCCGAATCCGTCGAGGCCTTCACCGCACTCGAGATCGACGCGGTCACCGCCAACCCGACCCGGGACCAGGTCGCCGAGTCCGTCGTGATCGGCACGATCCTCGGCGAGACGCTGATCGCGTCACTCCGGCTGCTCGCCCAGGAGTCGATCTCGGCGGAGCGCTGGAAAGATCGTTAGCAGTCGCCGAGGAGTCCGGGGAGCAGCTTCGCCATCGCCTTCTGCAGCGCGCGGCCCTCGGCGTCGGTCAGGGGGTCGAAGACCAGTTTGCGGACCAGTTCGACGTGTCCGGGCGCGGCTTCGACGAGCTCGGCGTACCCGGCCGGCGTGAGGATCGCGTTGGTGAAGCGGCCGTCGCTCGGGTCGGGTTCGCGGCGGACCAGGCCGCGGGTCTCCAGGCGGCGGATCAGGTGTGACAGGCGGGAGAGTTCGGAGTTCGCCAGTACCGCGAGGTTGCTCAGCCGCATGGTGTGCTCGGGCTGGTCGGAGAGGCCGGCGAGTACGTAGTACTCGAGGAAGCTCAGGTTGGAATCGCGCTGCAACTGCTCGCCGAGCGCGCTCGTGAGCAGCGCCATCGTGAGCTGCAGCGTCCTCCACGTCTCCAGTTCGTCGGCCTTCAGCCAGCGCGGCTCGCCCGCGTCGCTCCCCATCCGTGCAGCATAGCCAGCCGGCCGTTGACTTGAATGTTCATGTCAATCGTCCTATCGTCTTACTTGAAGTTTCAAGTCATCCCCTTCTTGAAGGAGTCGTCGCGATGAGCGACCTGAAGATCGCGGTCATCCTCGGCAGCACCCGCCCCGGGCGGAACGGCAAGGCGGTGGCTGACTGGGTGCTCGAGCAGGCCCGGAACCGCACCGGTGCGACCTATGAGCTGATCGACCTGCTCGACTACCCGCTGCCGCACCTGGACGAGGCGATCCCGCCGTCGGCCGGGCAGTACGCCGGCGAGCACACGAAGGCGTGGGCCTCGACGATCGCGGCGTACGACGGGTTCGTGTTCGTCACCCCGGAGTACAACCACTCCACGTCTGCCGTACTGAAGAACGCGATCGACTACCTCTACGGCGAGTGGAACAACAAGGCGGCCGGCTTCGTGTCGTACGGCTCACTCGGCGGCGCGCGGGCGATCGAGCACCTGCGCGCGATCGGCTCCGAGCTGCAGCTCGCGCACGTACGTCAGCAGTTGTCGTTCTCGCTGTTCAACGACTTCGAGAACTTCAGCGTCTTCCGGCCGGGTCCGCAGTACGCCGACCAGGCGGCGATCCTGTTCGACCAGCTCGAGTCGTGGGCGACCGCCCTCAAGCAGGTCCGCGTCGGGCAGCCGGTGGCGGCGTGAACGTCACCGCCTGGATCGTCGCCGGCCTGCTCGCCGCGCTCTTCCTGATGTCCGGCGCGATGAAGGTCCCCGCTACCAAGGCCTCCCTGGCCGCGAACCCCCGAATGGGCTGGGCCGCCCCGTTCCCGATCACCCTCATCAAACTCATCGGCGCCGCCGAAATCGCCGGCGCCCTCGGCCTGATCCTCCCCCGAGCCCTGAACGTCGCCCCTTGGCTCACCCCGCTCGCGGCGGTCGGCCTCGCCGCCACCATGCTAGGCGCGATCATCACCCACGCCCGCCGCTCCGAATACCCCAACGCCGCCATAAACGCCGTCCTACTGGCCTTGGCAGTCTTCGTAGCAGTAGCCCGCTTCTGACCTACCCGTCGTGGGCCATGTCCACGAACCGCGAGTAGTGGCCCTGGAACGCCACAACCACATCCGCAGTAGGCCCGTTCCGGTGCTTGGCGACAATGAAGTCGGCCTCACCGGGCCGGGTCGACTCCCGCTCGTACGCATCCTCCCGGTGCAACAGGATGACAACGTCAGCATCCTGTTCCAGGCTGCCGCTCTCGCGCAGGTCGGAGGCCATGGGGCGTTTGTCGGAGCGTTGTTCGGAGCCTCGGTTCAGCTGGCAGATGGCGACGACCGGGAGTTCCAGTTCCTTGGCCAGGAGCTTGATGGAGCGGGAGAACTCGGAGACTTCGAGTTGGCGGGACTCGACCTTCTTGCCGGACGTCATCAGCTGGAGGTAGTCGATGATGATCAGCTTGAGGTCGTGGCGCTGTTTCAGGCGGCGGGCCTTGGCGCGGATCTCCATCATGGTCAGGTTCGGCGAGTCGTCGATGAACAGCGGGGCCTCGGAGACCTCGCCCATCTTGCGGGCCAGCCGGGCCCAGTCCTCGTCGGTCATCTTGCCGTTGCGCATGTGGTGCAGCGGCACCTTCGCCTCGGCGGAGAGCAGTCGCATGGTGATCTCGTTGCGGCTCATCTCCAGCGAGAAGATGCACGAGGTCAGGCCGTGCTTGATCGAGCACGAACGAGCGAAGTCCAGACCCAGGGTGGAGTTGTGGGTCGGGATCATCGTCTTGCCGGCCAGGTACAGGTGGTCGGCGTTGTCGACCTCGACGCAGCGCACCGGCACGCTGGCCACCGGGTCGACCCACTCGAGCCGCCGCTCCCCCTCGCCGGTCAGCGCGGCCGGGTAGCCGTGCCCGGTGATCTGCCGCGGCGCCGACCCCGGGATCGGTGGTGTCAGTCCGGGACTCGCCGACATCGCCGTGTAGAGGTCTTCGGTCGTGCAGATCACCGGGCGGCCGCCGTCCTCGACCCGCCACTGGTGTTCGGCGTCGGCGACGATCGTGCTGCCGTCGGAGAACGACAGCCGGTAACACGGGCGGTCCACCATCACCTCGGTCGCCGCGACCACCGTGGTCGGCAGCCCGTCGGCGTCCAGGAGTTGGTCGCCGACCGCGACCTCGGCCATCGTGGTCCAGCCGGTCGGCGTCGGCAGCGGGGTGTCGAGGGCGAGCGCCTTACCCATCGCGGGCCGGGCGGCGACGATGATCATCTGGCCCGGGTGCAGACCGTTGGTCAGCTCGTCGAGGTCGGTGAACCCGGTCGGTACGCCGACCATCGCGTCCCCACGGGAGTCGATCGCCTCGATCTCGTCGAGGGTGCCCTCCATGATGTCCTTCAGCGGCGCGTAGTCCTCGGCGGTGCGCTTCTCGGTGACCGAGTAGATCTCCGCCTGCGCCTCGTCGACGACGTCGTCGACCTCGCCCTCACCCGCGTACCCCAGCTGGACGATCTTCGTACCGGCCTCGACCAGGCGGCGCAGGATCGCCTTCTCCCGGACGATGTGCGCGTAGTACGACGCGTTCGCGGCGAGCGGCACCGAGGCGACCAGGGTGTGCACGTACGGCGCGCCGCCGATCCGGGTCATCTCGCCGCGCTTGTTCAGCTCGGCGGCGACCGTGATCGCGTCGGCCGGCTCACCGCGTGCGTACAGGTCGGTGATCGCGTCGAAGACGACCTCGTGCGCCGGGCGGTAGAAGTCCGTGCTGCGCAGGTTCTCGATCACGTCGGCGATCGCGTCCTTGCTCAGCATCATCGCGCCGAGCACACACTGCTCGGCGGCCAGGTCCTGTGGAGGAGTGCGGTCGAAGCCCATCGCCGGACTGCGCTCTTCGTGACCGTCGTCCTGGCCCCCGCGGAACTCCGCCACGCTCACTTCGTCCGACCTCCTCGTCGCCGCCCCAGCCGCCGCGGCCGGGTTCGAACACCTGCTCGAACCATAGCCACGCCCACCGACAGTCTCGGGTGCCAGGCTTCGCGACCGTACGCCGACCTCTCCGCCCAAAGCCACCTGGACATCCACAGGGGTTGTGGACGAATCGTGGATAACCCGGCTACGGGCTGTGCACAGGTTGGGCACAACCCTGTGGATATCTGTGGAAGGAAACCCACAACCCGGCCCTGACCTGCGCTTTCTCCAGTGCACAACTGTGGAGAAGAAAAAGTCTGAGACCAATTTCCGACACGCCCGCGCCGGCTGGGTAACCTCGCTCCGGTGAGACGACGGGTAGGCGAACAGGATCGCGAAATCCTCCGGCTGGCCGTCCCCGCGTTCTTCGCGCTGGTGTCCGAGCCGTTGATGCTGCTCGCCGACTCGGCGATCGTCGGCCACCTCGGTACGCCGCAGCTCGCCGCGCTCGGCGTCGCCGGAACGATCCTCCAGACCCTGGTCGGTATCTGCGTGTTCCTCGCGTACGGCACCACCTCCGCGGTCGCGCGGCGGATCGGCGCCGGCGACCACAAGGGTGCCCTTGCCCAGGGCATCGACGGGTTGTGGCTCGCGTTGCTGCTCGGTGTCGTACTGGCCCTGCTCGGCGTGGCGCTGGCGCCGCAGGCGATTGCGGCGTTCGACCCGTCGCCGGAAGTGGCCGGGTACGCCATCACATACCTGCGGATCTCCTGCCTCGGCATCCCGTCGATGCTCCTCCTGCTCGCCGCGGCCGGCGTACTGCGTGGGCTCCAGGACACGAAGACCCCGATGGTCGTCGCGATCACGGCGAACCTGGCGAACATCGGTCTGAACGTCCTGCTCGTGTACGGCGTACACCTGAACATCGCCGGCTCCGCCCTCGGTACGGCCCTCGCGCAGACCGGTGCCGGCATCGCCCTGGTGGTCGTCGTGGTCCGCGGCGCCCGCCGGGACGGCGCCAAGCTACGCCCGGACCGGCCCGGGATCCTCGCGTCGGCGCAGATGGGCGTACCACTGATCGTCCGGACGCTGACGCTCCGCGCGGCGATCATCCTGCTCACGTTCGTCGCGACCGCTCTGGGTACGACGTCGGTCGCGGCGCACCAGGTCGCGTTCACGTTGTGGTCGTTCCTCGCGCTCGCCCTGGACGCGATCGCGATCGCGGCGCAGGCGCTGGCCGGGCGCGCACTCGGCGCCGGCGATGTCGCGGGGACCCGCGCGATCACCCGGCGGATGATGTGGTGGGGCCTGTTCTCCGGCGTCATCGGCGGCCTGGCGCTCTGGGGTCTGCGCGCCGTCTACGTCCCGTGGTTCACGACAGACCCTGATGTACGTCGTACGCTCGCGGCCGTGCTGATCGTGTCCGCGTTGTGGCAGCCGATCAACGGGGTCGTGTTCGTACTGGACGGCGTACTGATCGGCGCCGGCGACGGGCGGTACCTGGCGATGGCCGGAGTCGTGGCGCTCGCGCTGTACGTACCGCTGGCGCTGGCGGTGCTGTGGCTGGGCGGCGGGATCGTCGCGCTCTGGTGGGCGTTCGGCGGGTACATGCTGCTCCGATTCCTCACGCTCACCGCCCGCGAGCGCCGCGACGGCTGGCTGGTCACCGGGGCGACCCGCTGACCCCGCCGTACGGCATCGTGGAACAGAAGGAAAGGAGCGGCATGCCCGACCCTGAGGAGCCGTCGGTCGAGCCCGTCCCCGAGTGGGACCGCGGCGACGACTACACGGAGACCGAACGTGCGCTCCGGGCCGCCCGCGCTCGGTCTCGTGACCTGACGGACGCCAAGCGCCGCCTCGAGGAGGACGAGCAGGAACTCCTGGACGAGGAGACCGAGGCCGCCCACCTCGAGCGGGTCGAGCTCGCCCGCAACGACCAGCAGACGCTCGAGGAGAGCCGGATCCGCGACCAACTCGACGCGGCCGCGGACACCAGCCGGGCGATACAGCTCGCGCACGCCGACGAGTTGAAGCGTGATGTACACCGGCAGTACGCCGCGAACGACAAGCAGCGCAGCCTCGGCGACAACGCACACGGGCAGCATCTGCGCGACGTGGCAGCTGTCGACCCCGACCAGGCCGGGCTGGCCGAGGAGGGCCGCCGGTTCCAGAACCTGGCCAACCAGGAGGCCCGCCGATCCGCCGGCGAGGACCAGATCGCCGACGAGTACGACGCCTCCGCTCAAGACCACCGCGACGACGCCCAAGCGAGCGCGGCCGGCGCCGTGAACCCGCCTGAGGGACCCCCCGAGGCACAACTCCCGCAGGACCGCCTGCACGTCCGTGGCTACGGACAGGTCCGGGACACCAAGGGCAACCTCGTCAGGCCGGCGGCAGACCCCAGCAAGACGCCGGATCTCAGCATGAACAGGCCCCGCGAGCGGTAGTCAGGGCTGCAGCTTCTGGGTGGTGATGATCGCCAGGTTCGCGGCGACCACCACGACGAACACGACGCCGAGCACCGGGTGCCCCAGACTCCACAGGGCGGCAGCCGCGAGACCGAAGACCAGGACCTTCACGGTCCAGCGCGGCACCTGCCCACGTTTGGCGGTCGGTGCCGCGAACAGGCCCCACAGCACGGCCCCCAGCACGGGCAGACCGATCGCCAGCAACAGTCGTACCGGCGTCGTACCACCGGTGGCCCAGCCCCACCACGCGAAGATGCCAAGGGCAAGCACTTCGACGGCGAAGGCGAGCAGCAGGTTCGCTGCCTTCCACATCTCAGACGCCGCGGATGTTCGGCTGGCGCTGGTCGAAGAACAGCCCGGCCGGCGGCTCCTGCACCGGCAACGGCGGGATCGGGTAGTCGGTGTGCTGGTTGTTCCGGCAGGCCGCGAACGGTCCGTCCGGGTCGAGCAGCGCCATCATGTGCGGGTCCGCGTGGTCGCGCCACCAGACCGACATCCCGGTCGCCGGGTCCAGCCGCAGGTGCTCCCAGGCGCGCCAGATCGAGTCCAGCCGGCTGAGCGCCTCGGCGTGCCGGTACCACTCCGGGCACCAGACGAACTGCTGGCCGAGGCGCCGCGTGTAGAGGTAGATCAGCCGGTCTTCCACGAACTCCGCGACGTGCGGGTAGAAGAGCTCCTGCTCACCATCCACCGCTGCTGCCCCCTTCGTTCTGCTCCCAGACCGGCCGCTCCGGGCCTCGCTGCTGGATGGCCGGCTGCTGCGACGCCACCCACGGGTTGTTGCTCACCGGGGTGTTCAGCGCCGCTCCTGGATCGTACTTCGCCAGCGAAGCCTTCACCGTACCGGCGTCCGGCCGGGTGAACCACGGGACGGTCTTCACCATCGTGGCCGGGTTACCCGACGAGAGCACGACCGCACGGCCCGGCGGCATCGCGGCCAGCTCGGACACCTCGAGGATGTTGTGCCGCTGGACCTGCTGGCTGGTACCGCGCTTGCCCTCGTTGTACGACGCCGAGTTGGACTGGATGTCGTAGTCGCCGATCATCTTGCTCAGCCGCTCGAGGAAGTTGGTGTCCGCGCCGCCACCGCCGTACACGCGGATGTTGGCCGAACCCCAGAGCTTCTCCATGCCGTGGTCGCCCCAGCACTCCTGGCCCTGCGCCCAGGACTGCAGGATCGTCATCAGCACGATGCCGCGGGAACCGAAGTGCGAGTACAGGTCGGGGAGGTTCTTCCACCGGCACACGTTCGCGGCCTCGTCCAGGACGCCGACCAGCGGCTTGGGCATCCGGCCGAACGCGCAGCCGCGGGCGTACTGCTCGGCGGCCTCGACGACGGCGACGGTGAGCGCGGTGACGAGTGGTCCCGCCGTACCCGCACCTTCCTTGGAGAGGCTGTAGAGCGTGCCGCCCTGGCGGACGAACTCGTGCGGGTTGAACTGCGGACGGTTGTCGTTCGGCCCGTTCGGGACCACCCAGCGGGTGACCTTGCGGTTGATCAGGAACTGGGCGCTCTGCTGCGCCGTACCGTAGACACCGGCGCGCTGCTTGTCCGGCGCGTTGATGACACCGGCGAGCCCGTCCGCGGACATCTGCAGGCCCGGGGTGTTGCGCAGGATCCGCTCCGGCTCGTCGTTGCGCTGATCGGCGAGCCAGCTGTACACCTGGGTGATCGGGCGCTTCGCCACCGCGGCGGCGAGCAGCAGGCCGGCGAGCAGGTCCGTACCGGCGGCGTCGAAGAACGCGTCGGTCTGGGCGCCGACCACGCGCTGCGAGGCGACGAAGTGCTCGGCCAGCTCGCGCGCCTTGGTCTCGTCGGTGATGTACGTCAGCGGGTTCCACCACCAGTTCGGCGGCTCCTCGCAGACCTCCTGCGGGTCGAACACCCACAGCGGGCCCTTCTGCGAGCGCGGGCCGCGGGTGGCGTCGACGATGTCGCGCTTGTTCGAGGTGGCGACGACGCAACCCGGAGCGTCGAGAATCGCCGGCACCGCGCGCGAGGTGGTCTTACCGGTACGGGGACCCCAGATGTCGACGTGCATGTCCTCCCAGTTGCCGAACACCTCGAGGTTGTCCGTCACGGTCCGGCCGATCAGGATGCCCGGGCCGGCGTCGGCGATGCCGAGCTGGTTCGCCTTCTGCTGCGCGCCCTCGCGGGTGAGCTTGAAGATCTCGGACCGCTTCGCCATCAGCGACGCCTGCCGGTCCACCCGGCCGATCGAATGCTGCCGGTTCCGCACCAGCCACCAGACGCCGCCGGCGATCCCGAGCAGCACCACGATCTCGACCACCAGCACACCGGTGGCGGCGCCGGACCACTCCAGGCTGCCCTTGGCCAGCTGGACGACCGCGTCGAACGGGTTCCCGGCCGGGTGCGTACCGTTGATCGCGGCAGCGACCTTCAGCGCGCCCCAGAGCGAGAGCACCACCAGCCCGACCGCGCCGACGACGACGAAGATGAAGATCGCCTCGGGTGAGACCGAACCCGGTCCGGTACTCCGTTTGCCCTGGGCCATTTACTCGTCAACTCCCGTTCTGGCGACGACGCGCGTGGTCGGGTCGGGGGGCGGCAGCATCGCCGGGTCGTCCAGGCTGTACTCACCGACGACGGCCTCGGTGCCGTCCGGCGCAATCTCCACCTTCTGCGGCTTGCCGTCCTCGCCGGTCTTCCACAGCTTGTTGGTGTCGTTGATCTCGCGCTCGACCGTGGTCAGGCCGACGTGCACCGGGATGCCCGGGCGGCCACCGACCTTGATCAGGAAGTTGCCTCGACCGGGAGGCGCCGCCTCCTTGCCGGTGGCCGGGTCCCAGGCCGGCGGGTCCTGCCAGCCGATGAGCATGTTCTGCTCCTCCTGGGACATCGCCACGACCTCGGTCAGGTTGTCCATCTCGGCGCGCGGCAGACCACCGAGGACCACCATGCCGGAACGCTCGACGAAACCCTTCGCCTTCATCCGGTCCTCGGGGTTCTGCAGCGCGAGCAGGTCGGACATGGTGTGCGAGATCATCGCCATGCCGACACCGCGCTGCCGGTTCAGCCGGGTCAGCGCGTCGACCCGGTCGACCAGGCCGCTGCCGGCCCGCAGTACCCGCCAGAGCTCGTCGAGGATGACGAAGTAGTGCCGCCGCGGCTCCAGACCGGCGTCGGCCAGCGCCTGCGACACCGCGACCGCGCCGAACCCGTACGACCAGCAGGCCAGCAGTACGGCGGCCTGCAGGCTGGTCTCGGAGTCGTCGACGTTGGAGACGTCGAAGACGACCGGGCGGTCCATCTGCATCGGGTTGTCGGTCGGCGCGGAGAAGATCTCGCCGAGCCGGCCACCGCCGACCAGACCGATCAGCGAGGCTTCCAGACCTTCGGTGATCTGCCGGTAGCGGTCCAGGCTGCCGCGGTCCAAGGCCACGTTGCGGACCCGGTCCGGGGCGTCCTGGATGACCTGGAGCAGGTCCTTCAGCACCGGCGTGCCCTGGAAGCGCTCGTCCAGGACCTTGAGCGCCTCGTCGAGGATGGTCTCCTCGCGGTCGTTCGGGTTCTGGTTACGCATGATCGCGATCAGCGCCGAGACCATCGTCTGCCGACGGCCGTGCGCGTCGGCCTGGATCGCCTCCCGGGCCTTGCCGGTCAGCCGCAGCGCGGCCTCCCGGGACTCGCCCGGGTCCAGCACGTTCAGGTGGCCACGGCCGCGGCCGAGCTGGATGACCTGGCCGCCGAGCGCCTCGATCAGGTCCTTGTAGTCCGGCTTCAGGTCGCCCAGTACCAGCGGCTGCACGCCGTACCCCGCGAGGCCGAGGGCCATCCGCCGGGTGATCGTCGACTTGCCCAGACCGGGCTTGCCGAGCACGAACATCGACGGGTTCGAGATCAGCTTGGCCCGCATGAACCAGCTGATCGGGTCGCAGCACATGGTCGCGCCGGACAGGATGTTCCGGCCGATCGGTACGCCGACCATCGGGCTGCCGGTACCAGCCGAGAACGGCCACATCCCGCAGACCTGCACCGTCGTACCGCGCCACTCCTGCGGAGCCTGCAGGTACGTCGAGTAGCCACCGCCCGGGCCAGGCCAGCCGCGCGGCATCGGCCGCCGTCCGCGTCGGCTCGGGTCGACGGGCTTCTTCTGCTTCTTGTCGCTCACTGTGACTCCCCAGACGTCACTGCGCTCAGCTCAATCATAGAGATTCCCGCAGTCCGGCGGGCACCGCGAGGTGGCTCGAGACCACCACACCCAGCGGCAGCGCGGCGACGAACGCGGAGTCCTGCGAGCCGTACGCCGGTCGCAGCAGCACCCGGGCGGTCGCGCCGAGGTTGTCGATCGCCGCCACCATGTCCGGCAGCTGCTCCGCAGACATCACCGTCCCGGTCACGACCATGCCGAAGTTGACCAGACCGGCGCCGCGGGCCTCCTCCTGCGCGGACCGGTCGGCGGCCCGGGCCTCGGCCAGGCTGCGCGCGGACGGCCGCGCGGACGTGGTGGCCCGGAACGACGCGTTGCGCTTGTCGGCCTCCACCATGCGGGCCGCCGTACCGGCGTCCAGCGGACGGTAGAGCATCGTGACGCGCTTGCGGTCGATGTCGGGGTGCGGCGCGACCAGCTGCGACAGCACCGACGAGAACACCTCACCACGCGGTGCCTGCGACATCTGCCAGGTCATCGACCAGGCCGAGTCGTGCCGGTACTTGTCCCAGAACGCCTGGGCGGCCGCCGGGCCGACGTCGGTCCACTGCAGCTCGGGCGGCATGCCCTGGCTGCGGGCCTCGTCGATCAGCGCGGCGGAGGCCGGGTCGTACGCGATCCGGATCGCCTCGCACAGCTCCTGGGCGCTGACCGGCCGGGCGGCGCCGGCACCGGTCGCGTTCAGGCTCTGGGTCAGCGCTGGCAGCCGGGCCGCCAGCTCGCGACCCATGTCGTCTTCCTTACGCCGCTTGCCGCTCCGGTCGGTGCCCTTGAAGGTCAGCGCGACCCGGGCGGACACCAGCGCGGAGCCCTCCGGGTACGTCTGCACGACCTCGGTGAGCATCGCCCGGGCGATCGGCGGAGTTCCGTCCATCATGTTGTTGCCGACCTCGCGGCGCAGCCGGATGCCGGTGTCGGGTGCGCTCTCCACCGTCACCGAGGCGGCGATGATGCCCGGCTCGTGACCCAGCGACGCGAGCCACTGGCCCCAGTGCGCCACCCAGACGTCGACCTGGTCCTCGTCGACGAGGGACGCGCCGTCGGGCTCGGCGTTGATGACGACCGTGAAGTGCCGGGTGCTCGGGTAGTACAGCAGCGCGAACGGCCGGCCGTACGAGTCCTGGTACTCGCTCAGCTGGGAGGCCGCGGCGAGACCGGGCAGCTGGAACTTGCCCCAGGCGGTCCGGCCGAGCGGGCCGGAGCGGTACAGGTTGTGCTTAGCCATCTTTGCTCGTTGCCATCCAATGCTGGTCGAGAGCCGTTGCAGCGTCGACTGTCCGTGCTTGTCCTTGGTGATCAGGAGCCCGATCGCGACCCCGACGATCATCAGCGTGACGAAGGCGGCTTGGATACCGCCCGACATCATCGCGATGATCACCAGCAGCAGGCCACCCATCAGGATGGCCGTGCCGAGCATGCCCAGGCCGGCGATGCCCGCGGACGCGGGCTGCCGCCAGTTGCCGTAGGTGCGAGGTGCGCGTCGTACGTTGTCAGCCGCTGCCACTTGGTCCGTCCGGTTCTGGTGGTCGTGGCTCGTTGCCGCGAGCCCTGTCGTCGTCGTACCTCTGCTGCCGTTGGCGGTCGCGGCCCGGGTCGCCGCCCGGGGAGCTACCGGACGGGCCGCCGCCGTCGCTACCGCCACCACCACCACCGCCACCACCGCCACCGCCGCTGGCTTCGTCGCCCATGGCTTCCTTGCCCAGGGTCTCGGCGCCGTCCTTCACTGCCTTACCGGCCTTGATCGCGACCACCGCCGCGACACCAACCGGTCCACCAGCTGCGGCGGCACCACCACCGGCGGCAGCCGCGCCACCACCGGCAGCCCCACCTGCGGCGCCTCCGGCCGCACCACCAGCCGCACCGCCGCTGGCTCCGCCGGCAGCACCGGCCGCGCCACCTTCTCCGCCGGCCGCGGCGCCTTCGCCGCCGCTCGGCCCAGGTCCGCTACTGCTCGGGGCCTGCTGGCGGGCGTTGCCGACGTTCTGCGCGCCGGTCGGGCCGTCGCTACTGCCACTACCGCTGTCCGACCCGGACTCGGCGCTCTTGTTCGCCATGTCGCCGAGCTTGTCCATCCCGACCATCCGGGCCGCGAGCATGCCGGCACCGGCCGAGCCCGCGGTCGCCGCGACCATCGGCACGATGAACCGCATCAGCGCCGGCAGCGCGAACAACGCGAGCACCAGCATCGTGACACCGGTGACCAGGTTCATGACCTCACCTCCGACCTCCGTCGGGTTGAAGGAGAGGTCACCGTTGTTCGAGGTCAGCCGGATCGCGGTGGCGTAGACGATCGCGGCCACCGGTTTGTAGAGGATGAAGGCGAAGATCCAGGACAGGATCTTCTTGAACCATTCCTTCCCCATCTCGGTATTGGTCGCGGCGGCCGCGATCGGCAACACCCCGAGCAGCAGGATCAGCATCGCGCTCCGGACGATCATCAGCACGACCTGGATCACGCCGGCGATGATGCACAGGAGGCCGATGCAGATCAGCAGTCCGATACCGAGCGGACTGGCCGCGGTCGCGGCCGCACCGAACCCGAGTAACAGGAGCATCGCCTTGCCGAAGTCCACATCCTGGCCGGGGGGTATCGGATCCCCAGGACACACCCAGCCGTCCCCCGAGCCGTGCATGAGGGACGAGGTGACAAGGCAGTTCGAGAATGTGTCCGCCCAGCCGATCAACAGCTGTGCCACCCCGATCACGAAGGCGGAGGCGACCGCGAGCGTCAACAACCCCCTGAGCAGATCGCGGGCCGACTCGCCGCGCTGGGTCCAGGCCATCCGCATGCAGCCGACGATCAGCGCGATGGTGGCGATCGAGATGCTGAGGAACTGGGTGTGATCCCAGACCCAGCTGACCGCGCCGCTGGCCGGCTGTCCGGTCGGATTCCCTTGCGAGTCGACGCTGCCGATGGCCGGTGTCGGGAGGGAGATCCAGAAGGTACCGATCGTGCTCATGATGACCCCGACGGCTTTCGCGATCGCGGTCAGGATTGGTTCGAAGATCACTTTTATCAGGCCATCGATCAGGGCGGAGCCGACGCCAACAACCGCCTGGAAAGCTTTCTTGAGGATGTCGACCCAGCCGAGCGGAATCATGTCAGGACGTCTTCGGTGAGACGAACCGCAGGATGGCCGGCAGTGCGACGACCGCAACGACCATGAGCGTGATGCCCATGACCATGTTCAGAGTCTCGGAGGTGCCCGCTGGACCGTTCGTCGGGGCGCCGCCGATCAGCAGTATGGCTGTCGCGTAGATCAATGCCGCGACAGGTTTGTAGATGATGAATCCGACCAACCAGCTGAGCGTGCGCTTGAACCACATCATCCCCATCTCGGTGTTCGTCGCGGCCGCGGTCAGCGGCAGGACACCGACCAGCAGTACGAGCATCCCGTACCGGACGATCATCATGGCCAGCTGAATGATCGCCGTGATGACCATCAGGATGCCGACGAAGATGACCAGAATGAAGCCGAACAGCTCCTGCGGGCCCTTGAGCGGAGTGAGCAGCACCTCGGTCAGCTTGGACACCGCCGCGTCCGAACAGACGTGCTTGGCGCTCTCAGGCACCTTGTCACCGTGGCACTCGCCGTTGGTGGGCAGCAGGGCCGCGTCCATGATCCACTTCGAGAAGCTGTCGGAGGCGGAGATCAGCGTGGCCGCGAAGGCCGATCCCCCGGCCGACACGACCAGCAGCGTGAGCAGCGACTTCAGGATGTCGCGCAGCGGCTCGCCGCGTTGCATGAACGCCATCTGCATCGCGCCCACGATCACCGCGATCGCGCCGACCGCCACGACGATGAAGTACGTGTGGGCCTGAACCCAGCTGGCGGGGCCGTTCGCCTCGACGTTCGGGGTCGAGAGGTAGATCCAGGCGAAGCCGACGGCTTTGATCACACTGGCGACGGCCGCGAGGACGATGTCCCGGACCGCGTCGAAGATCTTGCCGAAGAGCAGATTGACGAACCAGGAGACCGCCTCGCCCACGTACTTCCGGACGCAGTCGGCCCAGTCACCCGGCCACCACGAGCATAGAGCGATCATGAGGAACCACTGAACCTTACGTAGCCGTTGAGCGAGGACAGGATGTCCGGTTCGACCGTCCCGTTGAAGCTTCCGTCGTCCTGCAGCACCGCACGCCAGTCGCCCTTGTACCACTGCATGGTGACCATCAGGGCGCCGACGCCTTGGTCACCCAACTGGGACGCGATCTGGATGATCGCCTGCGACCCGTCCTTCGGGTAGGAGACCACCTTGAAGCCGACGAACTGCACGCTGGTGCTGTCCGCCGGGGTCGCCAGGTCGAGCTTCGCCTGGGCGATCGCCTTGACCTGACCGGGCCCGGGCACCACGCGCTCCTCCAGGACGTCGAGCGCGACGGACCGGTTCTGGACCTGCCCGAGCAGGACCATCGCCGCGAGCACGGCGCCGGTCGGCGAGTGCGCGAAGCAGTACTTGACGCCGTTCGTCCTGGTCGCCGCGGGACCGCCCGCGACCTGCAGCGGGATCAGCATGCTCCCCTCGAACTGCCAGGTGACCGCCGTCGGCGCGTAGTACCGCGGGATCGCCAGCGGCGGCTTGGCGACGTGGCAGCCGCCGACGGTGTTGTTCGCCGGCGGCGGAGTGACCCGCGGAGTCGTCGTCGCGGTCGGATCCGGTGTGGCGGGCGGTTCACTCGGCTCGTCGGTGGGCACGTCGGTGGGTTGGCCCGTGGGCGTACTCGGTGTCTGGCTCGGCGTGGCGTTCGGCGTACCCGATCCACCGCGCAGAACCAGGTACGCCACGAGACACAGGACCAGCGCCACGACGACGATCGCCGACGCGACGAAGGTCCGGTTGTCGAGCATGCCGGTACCTTCGCCGTCGGTGTCGTCTCCCGAGTCCGGGGTCCTGCCGAACAGTCCCACCTACGATCAGCCTTCCATGCAGGTTCCTACAGGTCGGGTAACCGTCACCTCAGGGCGGACACGAGGCCGTTCGCCGCACCGATGACGATGCAGGCGGCCAGCACCCAACCGAGCCGGGCGGCGTGCTCGCCACCTTCACCGCGGCGCTGACCGACCGCCATCATGCCGCCGGCGATGATGATGCCGAGGCCGCAGATGATGTACGCGATGGTCTGGACCCAAGTGACGACGTCGTTGAGCTTGTTCGTGACCTCCGGTGGCATGGTGGCCATCGGCAGCACGGTGGGCAGTTCGGAAGCCATGTGGAGCAACATCATGGTGAAAGCACCCTTTCAGTACGGGGCGGGGTAGTCCGCTGGGTTTGACGCGCGAAGTGCGTAGATGGATTCAAGTACTTCGAAAACCTCGTCCGGAGTGTTGTCAGGGGTGGGAGCCTCCCCTCGGCGCCACTCCTCGATCCACGGAATGTCCCAGACCCTCGGGACACCTCCACCGACGATGTCGGCGAAGTCGTCGAGCACCCGGGGCAACCGGCCCGGGGCGTCCGCGATCAGCACCAGGCCGAGCACGGCGACCCCCTGGACGACGCCCGAGGCCCACTCGATCGCGGCTCGCTGCGCGGCGCGCAGCCCGGACCCGTGGGTCCGGGCGACCAGGATCACCGGTGTCGGCACCGGCGGCGGCGGGATCGGCCAACGATGGTTGGCCGCCCGGGTCCCCGGAAGCAGGGTGGACATCGTGGTCTCGCCGGCGCCACCGTGCACGCCGACCCACCACAACGTGTCCGCCGCCGGAATCGCGAACTTGGGCAGCCGCTGGTCCTCCGCGGGCGCCGGCACCCCGTGCTGGGGAGCGGACGGCCCCCGCGGGGTGATGTCCGGCCGAGGTCCGGGGCCGGCTGACGGCTGCTGCTGCGGACCCGGAGACTGATCTCGTGTCCACGGGTTCTGCGTCATGGCCCCTCCTCTCGCGGTGCGTCACAGGCTGTCGCCCACCGTATTCTCTCGCTTTCCGGGTGTACTTTCGTGACCCATCCACAGGCGAGGATGTTTCTACCCCCTTGTCGGGGTCAGTCGAGCCGCCGGGCCCGCGTGGTTTCTGCGTGCCCGGAATCCCTGGCATGCCTCGTGCGGGGGACATGCTAGAACGAGGACGCCGGAACCGAATGAGCGAGGGATGTCTGTGGCGGGAATGAGAGGTCACTGTGGCTGAGAAGATCCCTTCCTGGCCAAAGGTCACAATTCGGCTCTACGACGACCACAACGCCGAAGTGAAGATCGCAGGCCGCAGCCACCCGCTCAACAACATGGATCCACGGGCCGCCGCGCTCCAGTTGGTCGCCGAACAGGCGGCGCAGCTCGGCCGCCCGATGAAGGTGACCGCGGTCGAGGCCGACGGCGCCTCCTGGCCACTGATCGTGCACCCGGACGGACAGGTCGACGCGGTCGACACCAACACGGGGAAGCAGAAGCCGATCTGGCCGATCGTCCTCGCCATGGTCGTGGCCACCGTACTGCTCGGCGGGACCGTGCTGTACCTGACGGTGTTCAGCAAGCTCGGCGAGCACAAGCCGGTGGCGACCACGTCACCGAAGCTGCCGTCGCTGCCGGGCCCGAGCATGCGCGTCGACGACTTCGCTCCGAAGACCCAGCCGCCGGGCTACACCGCACATGCCGACTGGGTCGTCGCCATCGCAAAGGACACCACGCCGGCGATCCGGCCGGACGGCACCGAGGTCGCCATCTTGGTGGAGGACCCGGACTCGTCGAACAAGAAGGTCGTCGTGTTCGACAGCAGCGGCAAGGTGCTGTGGCAGGACAAGGTCCCGAAGGACGCGAGCAGCCCGGTCTACACCACGATCGACTCCAAGGTCGTGCTCGCGATCACCACCCGGGACACGATGTACTACTGGGAGGGCGACGGCGCACTGCCCAAGGAGATCCAGCTCCCCGACGGCGCCACCGTGCAGTTCTTCGGCAAGTCGCCGCTGATCATGCTGCAGGGGCAACAGGCGGGCGCCATGGTCGTCTCGGGCGGCGCGCTCAAGGCGATTCCCGAGGCGCCGCTGCTGTCGACCATCCTGCTCGCCGAGGGCGACCGGGTGCTGGTCTCGCGGTACGACGGTCCGCTCTACTGGTTGCAGCCGGACAAGCCGTTGGCGACGTTGACACTGGAGAAGCCGGGCGGCGCCGGCCAGATCAAGCAGGTGGTGGCTGCCAGCCCGGACTACGCCCTGGTGCTCTGGACCCTCGCGAAGGACCCGAACCAGGTCATCCCGGTGGTGCAATCCACGGCCAGCGGCAAGCTGGTCGCGGTCTGCCAGACCCAGCAGGAACACGCCACCGATGACTGGGCCTGGGTCCCGGACCCGAAACGCACGGCTGCGGCTTGGGGTGAGTGCCTGATCAACCTGTCCAGCCGCAAGATTCACATGGTCCCCGGCTTCCAGCCGCTCTCGCTGACGGGCGGGTTCATCTACGGCACGCTGGAAGGCAAGACTGTCGCCGTCTCGTCGAACTGGAACCAGTACCCGTTGGCGGCGGTCACGCGGCCGTGGGGTCTCGCGGGTTCGCACGCGATCGTGGTGTACGACTCGGTCCTCTACGCCTTGGACCGCAAGTGAGCGCCCGGCGCCGGACGGCGCGGATCCTGGCGGCGCTGGCCGCGGTCGGTGTGCTGTTCGCTCCGTCGACGCACGCGCTGGCGGACGACAACGAACCGCAGCCGACCGCCTGGCCGACGGTCGACCCGCCCAACCAGTCGGGGCAGCCGTCGGAGCCACAGCCGGTCCAGTGGCCGGCGCCCTCGCCGTACCCAGGCTGAGCCGCGGCGTCTGGCCACCCGCGGCCAGGGCAGCGAGGCGCTTGGCCTGGCACGCACGAAGGCCCGCGTCCCCTTGCGGAAACGCGGGCCTTCGTGGCGTACTGCGGAATCAGCCGGCCGCGACCTCGAGGCGGACCGTGGCGGCCACCTCCGGGTGCAGCTGCACCGAGACCTGGTGCTTGCCGGTGGTCTTGATCGGCGACGCGATCGCGATCGCGCGCTTCTCGACCAACGGGCCGCCGGCGGCCTTGATGGCACCGGCGATGTCGGCCGGGGTCACCGAACCGAACAGGCGGCCGGTGTCGCCGGCCTTGACGTCCAGCTTGACGGCGAGCTGCTCGAGCTGGTTCTTGACCTCGCTCGCGTGCTCCTTGCCCTGGATCGCCCGGGCGTCACGCGCCCGCTTGATCGTGACGATCTGCTTCTCCGCGCCACGGGTCCAGCCGATGGCCAGGCCGCGCGGGACGAGGTAGTTCCGGCCGTAGCCGTCCTTGACCTCGACGATGTCGCCGGGAGCCCCGAGGCCCTCGACCTCCTGAGACAGGATGAGCTTCATGGTCCGCGCCTCCCTCAGCGAGCCGTGCTCGTGTACGGCAGCAGCGCCACCTCACGAGCGTTCTTGATAGCGGTGGCCACGTCGCGCTGGTGCTGCACGCAGTTCCCGGTCACCCGGCGGGCGCGGATCTTGCCGCGGTCCGAGATGAACTTGCGCAGCAGCGCGGTGTCCTTGTAATCGACGTACGTCGCCTTGTCCTTGCAGAAGCCGCAGATCTTCTTCTTCGGCTTCCGAACGATCTTGGCCATTGTGGTGCTCTCTTCCTATTTCCAGAGCCCGGCAGAGCTGCCGGAATGGTCACTGACTGATGAATTGCGGGCCGATCAGAACGGAGGCTCCTCCATCGAGCCGCCGCCCTGGCTGGCCCAGGGGTCGTTCTGCTGGGCGGACTGACCGCCGCCCTGCGGGGTGGCCCAAGGGTCGTTCTGCTGGTTGCCGCCACCTTGACCGCCGCCACCGCCTCCTTGGTTGCCGCCGCCGCCTTGGTATCCGCCACCGCCACCTTGGTAGCCACCGCCACCCTGGTTGCCGCCACCACCGAAGCCACCGCCGCCACCGCCGTCGGAGCGCGAGGTCTTGGAGATCTTCAGCGTCGCGTAACGCATGCTGGCGCCGATCTCCTCGACGTCACACTCGAAGACGGTGCGCTTGTTCCCGTCGCGGTCGTCGTAGCTGCGCGCCTTCAGGCGCCCGTGCACGACGACCCGGGAACCGCGGGTGAGTGACTCGGCAACGTTCTCGGCGACCTGCCGCCACACCGAACACGAGATGAAGAGGGTTTCCCCGTCCTTCCACTCGTTGCTCTGCCGGTCCAGCGTCCGCGGGGTGGACGCGATGGTGAAATTCGCCACCGCGGCGCCCGAGGGCGTGAAGCGCAGTTCCGGATCACCCGTGAGGTTTCCGATCAGGGTGATGGGTGGTTCGCCTGCCATTGCCGTTCCTCCTGCTATCGGGTGTGGCTGTGTCTACAGCCATTGGTATCGGCTGGAGCCGACAGTACCGATGGCTGCTGACGACCCCAGGGTCAGTGCTGGTCCGGCCGGATGACCTTGGTGCGCAGGATCGACTCGTTCAGCGTGAGCTGACGGTCGAGCTCCTTCACGACCGCCGGCTCGGCGGTCAGGTCGACGACGGCATAGATGCCTTCGGACTTCTTGTTGACGTCATAGGCAAGCTTCCGACGACCCCAGATGTCGAGCTTCTCGACCGTGCCACCTTCCTTGCGGACGATGTTCAGGTACTGGTCGATGGACGGCTCCACGGTGCGCTCATCGAGCTCCGGGTCGAGGATCACCATGACTTCGTAACGACGCATGCGCGAACTCCACCTCCTTCGGACTTGGCGGCCACGGTCTCTCCGTGGCAGGAGGGCGATGCGGTGTGCTGCACGCCGGCTCTTGCCGCCGACGCCAAGCAATGAGCCCGGTCGATGGACCGGGCCACAACCAAAAGAGTACCAGCGTTCGGACGCCCGCCTGACCATATCCACAGGCCTGTTCCGGTGACTCTACGTCATCGCGCGACGACGACACGTGGGCGACTGCGGAGTACGAACAGGAGCAACGGTTACGGCGAGGGCGAGCGAGACGACGGCCAGTACCGGGAAGCCGCCCAGGGTGAATAGCCAGGGGGATGTCGCCGTGGCCAGGGCGGATACGGCCCAGATCGAGGATTCGACGCGGCTCTCGACCTCGGTTGAGCCGAATTGGGAGCTGCCGCCGAGGTAGCAGAGGTTCCACGCGTAGCCCAGGAGGAAGAGCGCGGGCGTGAAGACCAGTCCGGTGCGGGTAACCAGTACGGCCGCCGCCAGCAGGCCGGTCAGCCCGGCGAGCGTCACGAGCCGTGCGCCGAACCGGTCGATCAGCCAGCCGGTCAGGGGCGAGAGGGCGAACATCCCCAGGGTGTGGACGGACAGCATCACGCCGAGGACGCCGAGGCTGTTGTGGTGCAGGTGGGTGTGGACGGGGACTGCCGTCATCACGGAGACCATGACCAACTGGCCGACGATCATCACGCCCGCCGCCAGGAGTACCGGACGTTCGGTTGTGGCCGTCTGCGCCTGCGGTGTGTCGGCGGTTCTCGTACGACGGATGTACGTCGAGGCGATCAGTGCGCTGAAGACGGCGGCCAGTGCGAGTAGGAACGGGCCTGCGATGGCAGGTAGGCCGAGGTTGGATGCGGTGGACTGAGACGGAGCCAGGAGGAACGGGCCGCCGGCGGCTCCGAATGTGCTTGCCCAGATGACTGTGCTCATTGCCCTGGAACGTCGTGCAGGCGGTGCTGCGTCCGCAGCTGCGTAGCGCGACAACAGGCTGGCTGCGTTGCCTATGCCTAGTAGGAACATGCCTGGGAAGAGAAGGGCGATCGGTGCGCCGACAGCGGCCAGGACGGTGAGCGCTCCGCCGGCTACGCCTACGCCGTACCCGGTCTTGAGGGCCTGGGCTCGGCTGAGGCGGGATGTCCAGCGGCCGACGAGCACGGCGCCTGCGGCGGTGCCCAGTACGCCTGCTGTGTTGGGGAGTCCGGCCAGTGCCGGACCGAGGTCGTCGGCGATCAGGATCGCGCTGACTGCGCTGGCGGCGACCATGGCGGCGTTCATCAGAGCGGCGGCGAGAACGACGGGGATCAGCATGCCAACAACGCTAGAAAGCCGTCGTGGCCCGAAGAAGGCAGAACTGAAGGTCTGAGGGCTTGCGGAGCAGCGATCTGAAAGGTGTTCTGGGAGTATGGCCTTTCAGGAGCGTGAACTCGATCCCACCGACTGGCAGATCCTGGCCGCGCTGCAGTCCGACGGGCGCCTCTCGTTCAACCAGCTCGGCAAGCGCGTCAACCTCTCACCACCCGCCGTCGCCGACCGGGTACGCCGACTCGAAGAGACCGGCGTCATCACCGGCTACCGCGCCGAGGTGGACTCCGCGAAGGCCGGGCAACCGCTGTCTGCGTTCGTCCAGATGCGCTGTACGACGGGACGCTGCCTGCTGAAGACCACGCGGGCCGAGGACTTCCCCGAGGTGCTCGAGATCCACAAGCTGAGCGGCAACTCGTGTTCGATGCTGCGGGTCCGGGTGACGTCGATGCGGCACCTGGAGGGACTGTTCGAGCGGCTCGGTGAGCACGGTGAGATGAACACCCACATCGTGTTGTCCACCGAGTTCGAGGGACGACCGGTGCAGGAGCCGAGCACCGACGAGCGGAAGGTGACGCGGTCCGCCGGGTGGGGATCCTGAGACCGGGGCGGTGGGGTGGGGTAGGTATTCGGCACTGTCCGTGGGCGGTTCTAGGGTGGGGTCATGACTGTGAAGCTTGGTGCGCATGTGGACCAGGAAGACCCGTTGGCGGAGGCCGCTGACCGGGGTGCTGACCTGGTGCAGTTCTTCCTGGGGAACCCGCAGGACTACAAGGCGCCCAAGCTTGCGTACGCCGACGGCGAGGACGCGCTGAAGGAACGGGCGGCCGCGGCAGGCGTCGACCTGTACGTGCACGCGCCGTACCGGTTGAACGTGGCGAACACGAACAACCGGATCCGGATCCCGAGCCGCAAGCTGCTGCAGCAGACGCTCGACAAGGCGGCCGAGATCGACGTCAAGGGCGTGATCGTGCACGGCGGGCACGTCGGCGACGAGGACGACCCGGAGGCCGGGTTCGACAACTGGCGGAAATGCATCGAGCGGGCCGAGCTCCCGGTGCCGCTGCTGATCGAGAACACCGCCGGCGGGGAGAACGCGATGGCCCGCCAGCTGGACCGGATCGCGCGGCTCTGGGAGGCGGTGCAGGCGTCCGGCAACGACCGGCTGGAGAACGTCGGCTTCTGCCTGGACACGTGCCACTTCCATGCGGCCGGTGAGGAGCTGCCGACGATCGTCGAGCGGGTGCTGGCGATCACCGGCCGGATCGACCTGGTGCACGCGAACGGGTCCCGCGACGAGTTCGGCTCCGGCGCGGACCGGCACAGCAACTTCGAGGAGGGCCACATCGACCCGGCCGAGATCGTCGCGGTGATCGAGGCCGCCGGCGCGCCGGTCGTCGTCGAGACGCCGAACGCGGACAACGGGCAGAAGGCCGACCTCGACTACCTACGCGCGCACCTCAAGGCGTAGGGGTCGAGTCCGCCGGCGGCTTCATGCCGTAGATCCAGTAGGTCAGCGCCCACGGGAGCAGCAGCGAGAGCGCCGAGTGGTTGTCGCTCGGTACGGTGAGACCGCAGATGACGGCCAGTACGACGAGCACGGTGCTGACCTGGAAGAGGTCGACCCGGCCGAACAGGCGGGTGCGCAATGTGACCTTGTCCCGCGCACAGCCGACGTACAGCGCGATCAGGGCGAGTACGCAGATGATGACGACGGTCGCGCCGAGCCAGGCGAGGCCGCCGAACTTCGCGTCGTTCTGGACCATGCCGGAGACCACGAAGGCGCCGGCCAGCAGCGTCAGCCAGCCGCAGGTCCACTCGAAGGCCCGGGTCGACCGCCGCGCCCGCGCGGCCGGGTCCTCCTCCGGCTCCTTCTCCGCTGCACCCTCCGCACCCTTCGAATCCTCGGAATCCTTCGAGGCCGCGGAGTCCGTCGAGGCCCCGGTGTCCTCGGAGGCCGCGGTGACCTTGGAGTCCGTCGGGTCCTCGGCGGCCGGGGCGGGCTCGGGGTCTGACTGCGCCATGGCAGTGACGGTAGCGCAGAATGAGGCTATGCAGCCCTGGGAGGTCTGCCGGACTGCTGGCGGAATCGTTGTCTGTGCCAACGATCTCGGGTGGCGTTTCCTGCCCGGCGGCCAGGTACCTCGATCAGCAGGCCGGTGGGGTGATGGGGCCGGTCGTCAGGCTGGCTCGGGCAATGGGGCTGGTTTAGCTGCCTTCCACGGCAGCAGTACGGCGCTCAACGCGCAGCTGATGCCTGCCACCCAGAGCGCGCCGCGCATCCCGATCAGGGTGGCAAGTACGCCGCCGAGTGCGATGAACACCGGCTGGATGAAACGGGAGCTGATCGACCACGATCCGACCACCCGGGCCATGAACCCGTCTTCGGTGACATCCATCCGGTACGTCGCGAACGACGGGTTGAACGCGCCCGCGCCGACGAGCAGCGCCGTCTCGGCAGCGGTCAGTACGACGAATCCGCCCCAGCCGTGCGGTGCCAGCGGGAACAGCAGCTGCCAAGGCGCCCGCAGTACGCCGAAGACGAGCAGCATCCAGTGCATGCCGTACCGCTTCGTGAGCCGCGGCGCCATCCGCGCACCGACGACGCCGCCGATGCAGGAGACGCCGAGCATCACGCCGTAGCTCCAGGGCGCGAGCCCGAGGTCGCGCAGCATGAACACGGTCAGCAGCGGCGACGTCATCATCACCGACCCGCCGAAGAGCATCGCGTTCCAGAACAGGGCGCGCAGACCGCGGTGCGCCAGGATGTACCGCCAGCCGGCGGTGATGTCGCGCTTACCCCCGCCCTTCACCGGCTCCGGTTCGGGCTGCTGGATCCGCCGGATGCCGAGCGCGGACCCGAGGAACGAGACGGCATCGATCGCGAGCGTCACGGTCGCACCGACCAGGCTGACCAGAGCACCACCCAGCGCCGGGCCGATGCTCAGCGACACCCAGTTCGTCTGCTCGAACCGGCTGTTGGCCTCGGCCCGCCCAGCCGCCGGGACGAGCGCCTTCAGATGCGCACCGCTGGCGGCTTGGAACGCGATCGTCCCCGCCGCCTGCAGCACGCCCGCGACGCACAACTGCGCGTACGTCAGCCCTCCGAACGCGGCGGCGATCGGTACCGACGCCAGCGCCCCGAACCGGATCAGGTCCGACGCGATCATCACCGGCCGCTTGTGCCGCTGCTCGATGAAGTCCCCCAGCGGCAACGCGAGCACCCCGCCTGCCAGCGCGGAGAACGCGGCGAGCAGCGAGACCTGGAGCGTCGACGAGTCCAGAGCGAGTACGGCAACCAACGGCAACGCGCCGAGTCCCACCGCCGATCCGAACGAACTGACCGTGAACGCGAACCACAACCGACGGAAGTCTCGACCCAAAGACATCCCGCGATCGTAGAAGCGGCCACCGACAGAATCAGCGCAGGTTCAGGCCGCCGTCGAGGAGGATTACTTCGCCGGTGAGGTAGGAGTTGTGGATAACCGCAGAGATCAAGTCGGCGACATCCACAGGTTGAGCCGCGCGGCGCATCGGGCTCGAGGTTTTCCACAGGTTCTGGGCTTCGGTCCACGACTCCGTGAGCGGCGTGTCGACGAGGCCGGGGGCGACCGCGTTGACCCGGACCTCTGGGCCGAGCGCCGCGGCGAGGAGTTTGGTCACGTGGTTCAGCGCCGCCTTCGACGCGGCGTACGCGATCGAGCTGCCCTTCGGGCGGACGCCCGCGTGGCTCGTCACGTTGACGATGCACCCGCCCGCCTCGCGCAGCGCGGGCAGCGCCGCAGTACACAGAAGCCACGGCGCGATCAGGTTCACGTCGAGCAGCTGCCGCCAGTCGGCCGCGGTCAGCGCGTCCAGGTCCGCGTGCGGCACCGGCCAGCTGATGCCGGCGTTGTTCACCAGTACGTCGAGCCGCCCGTGCACGGCAAGTACCTCCGGTACGAGCGCACCAGCCGCGGCATCGTCGGAGAGGTCAGCCTGGTGGTACGACCCACCCAGCTGGGCGGCCAGCGCAGAACCGGCATCGCGGGTCGAGCGCGAATGCACCGCGACGGTCATCCCGTCCGCGGCGAGCCGCCGTACGGTCGCTTCGCCGATCCCGGAGGTCGACCCGGTGACGAGCGCGACCCTCACGCGCCGTACCGGAGACCGTCGAGGAGCAGGTTGAGCAGCCGGTCGGCCTGTTCGCGGCGACCGCCCGCGGCCAGTCCGACACCGCTCAGGCTCAGCAGTACGTCGTCGGCCGTCACGTCGGACCGGAGCTCGCCGGCGGCCACCCCCGCGTCGAGCAGTGGCGTGATCGCACCGACCAGCAGGTCGCGGCTCTGCGCGTACGGGTCGGCGCCGGATGCGATCACGGCGCGCAGCGCGTCGGCCATGCCGAGCTTGCGCGCCATGTAGTCGATGAAGCGGTCCATCCAGGCACGCAGCGCTGCCGCCGGCGGCAGCTTCGCGAGCAGCTCGGGGGCGGCGTCACAGACGGCCGCGAGCTCGCTGCGGTACGCCGCCTCGATCAGGGCCTCCCGGGTCGGGAAGTGCCGGTAGAGGGTTCCGATGCCGACGCCGGCGTCCTTCGCGATGCCCTCGAGGGTCGCCTCCAGACCGCACTTCGTGAACGCCTGCGACGCCGCGGTCAGGATCTGACCCCGGTTGCGCTGGGCGTCGGCCCGCAGTGGGCGCTCGCTCGTACTCCCCATGTCCCTCCCCCTCCGGACTGCACAACCTAGCCGACCTTGATATCCGGAGGCACCTCCGGTTAACTCGAAAGTACCGGAGGCTCCTCCGGTTACAGTCTAGGGACGGATGCTGATGAGCAGAATCACCACACCCTTCGGCTACGAGTCGACCGCGGCCGAGGTGATCGCCGGAGTCGACCTGACCGGTCGGCGCACGGTCGTCACCGGCGGTGCGTCCGGGATCGGGGTCGAGACGGTCCGGGCGCTCGCCGCGGCCGGCGCCGAGGTGACCCTCGCGGTCCGGAACACCGCCGCCGGCGAGCGGGTCGCCGGGCAGATCATCGAGGACACCGGCAACAACCACGTCTTCGTCGCGCCGATCGAGCTCGCCGACCAGGCGTCGGTCCGCGCCTTCGCGCAGAGCTGGAGCGGCCCGCTGCACATCCTGGTCAACAACGCCGGCGTGATGGCCGAGCCGCTCAACCGGACCCCGGAGGGCTGGGAGCACCAGTTCGCCACCAACCACCTCGGGCACTTCGGCCTCGCACTCGGCCTGCACGACGCGCTCGCGGCCGCCGGCGACGCCAGGGTCGTCTCGGTGAGCTCGAGCGCACACCTGCGCTCCGACGTACACCTCGACGACCTGCACTTCGAGAACCGGCCGTACGAGCCGTGGGCGGCGTACGGGCAGTCGAAGACCGCGAACATCCTGTTCGCCGTCGAGGGCGCCAAGCGGTGGGCCGCGGACGGGATCGTGGTGAATGCGTTGATGCCGGGCGGAATCCGGACCGCCCTGCAGCGGCACGTCTCGGCGGATGTGCAGCGGCAGTGGGACGAGTACCGCTGGAAGACCACGGAGCAGGGCGCGGCCACGTCCGTACTGCTGGCGGCCTCACCGCTCGTGCAGGGCGTGACGGGCAAGTACTTCGAGGACAACAACGAGGCGCTGCCCAACGTCGTGGGCGAGAACACCGGCGTCGCGGCGTACGCGCTCGACCCGGAGTCGGCCCTCCGGTTGTGGGACCTGTCCGAGCAATTGGTTTGATCAGAAACCGGCTCAGCTACGGTTCCGTGGGCTGGGCCGGTAACCTGACCGACCGTGAGTGACTTGAGCATTCGGACCATCTCCACCGACGAGCACGCCGCGTACATCGCGGCGCAGCCGGCGGCGAGCTTCCTGCAGACGCCCGGCTGGGCCGCGGTGAAGAGCGAGTGGAAGGCGGAGTCACTCGGCTGGTACGAACCGGGCACGCCCGGCGAACTGGTCGGCGTGGGTCTGGTGCTCTACCGGCAGATGCCGAAGGTGAAGCGCTACCTCGCGTACCTGCCGGAAGGTCCGGTGATCGACTGGGACGCGATCGACCTCGGCAGCTACCTGCGCCCGCTGGCCGCGCACCTGGCCGAGCGCGGCGCGTTCGGGATCCGGATGGGTCCGCCGGTGGCGACCCGCCGCTGGAGCGCGCAGACGATCAAGGACGCGATCGCCGGCGGGCAGCAGCCGCGGCTCGGCGACGTCCGCCCGGACGTGATCGAGCCGTCCGGCGCGACCGTCGGCGACCAGCTCCGCAAGCTCGGCTGGAAGCCGCCGCGGATCGCGGAGGGCTTCGCCGCCGGGCAGCCGCAGTACGTGTTCCAGGTGCCGCTGGCCGGCCGTACCGAGGACGACCTGCTGAAGGGCATGAACCAGCTCTGGCGGCGCAACATCAAGAAGGCCGCGAAGGCCGGCGTCGAGGTGACGCAGGGCGGGCCCGAGGACATCAAGGCGTTCCACGGCCTGTACGTGGAGACCGCCGAGCGGGACCACTTCACGCCGCGCCCGCTGCCGTACTTCGAGAAGATGTACGCCGCGATGGCGAACCAGCCGGCCGATTGCTGTGACTTCCGGATCTACAACGCCCACCACGAGGGCGACCTGGTCGCGTCGACGATCTGGGTCCGGGTCGGCGGTCACTCCTGGTACTCCTACGGTGCCAGCTCGACCGCCAAGCGGGACGTGCGCGGATCGAACGCGATCCAGTGGCGCATGATGACGGACGCACTCGCGGCGGGCGCGTCCGTGTACGACCTACGGGGCATCACCGACACCTTGGACCCGAACGACCCGCACGTCGGGCTGATCCAGTTCAAGACCGGTACCGGCGGCGAGGCCGTCGAGTACGTCGGTGAGTGGGATCTGCCGTTGAACAAGGCGCTCTACACCGCATTCGACCTCTACATGAGACGGCGTTGACACCATGCCCTTAGTCCTGCACGTCGATTCCGATCGATGGCGTGACCACCTGCGTTCCACCTGGAACCCCGACATCGTCCCGGTTGCCAAGGGCAACGGGTACGGCTTCGGCAACCACCGGCTGTTCGCGGAGGCCCGTGCGCTCGGCGCCCGGACGATCGCGGTCGGCACGTACTTCGAGGTCCCCGCGGAGCCACGCGAGGACGTCGTGGTGCTGTCGCCGTGGCGGCCGTTCCTGGAGATGCCGAAGAGCCAGAACGTGATCCACACGGTCAGCCGGCTGGCCGACCTGGTCTCGATCCCGGCCGGCAGCCGGGTGCTGATCGAGGTGATGACCTCGATGCGCCGGCACGGCATCGGCGCCCGCGAACTGCGGCACACGATGCTGCTGAACGCGCTGGACCGGATCCGCTTCGAAGGCTGGTCGCTGCACTTCCCGATGGGCGCCGGCGGTACGTCGGCCAACCTCCGCGAGGCGCAGCAGCTGGCCAAGGCGGCGCTCGACGTACGGAAGAAGACGTTGTGGGTGTCGCACGTACCGGCGCAGAAGCTGGCCGACATCGGCGACGACGTGAAGCTCCGGATGGGTACCGGCCTGTGGCTCGGCGACCGCGGCGCGCTGTCGGTGAAGGCGACCGTGCTCGACGTGCATTCGGTACGCCGTGGTGAGCGCGTCGGGTACCGCCAGCGCCGGGTGAGCGGCGACGGGCACATCATCATCGTCTCCGGCGGTACGGCGCACGGCGTCGGCCTGGAGGCCCCGACCGGCGCCGCGACCGTACGGCAGCGCGCGATCGCGATGGCCAAGGGCAGCCTGGACGCGGCCGGGATGGCGCTGTCGCCGTTCAGTATCGAGGGCAAGCAGCGCTGGTTCGCGGAACCGCCGCACATGCAGGCCAGCATGCTGTTCCTGCCGTCCGCGGTCGCCCCGCCCGCTGTCGGCGACGAGGTCGACCTGGACGTCCGCTACACCACCACCACCTTCGACAAGGTGTCGATGGACTAGGCCGTCAGGCCGGACTTGGTGCCTTGGGCAACAGCCGGCACTGGAAGGCGAGCACGAAGACGTCGCCCGGATCGGTGGTCGTCACCACCGGTGGATCCGGGGTCGTCGGCTGACCGGGCTTCCAGATGATCGGCGGCCCTTCGGTGACCGGCAGACTCCGGCGGACGCCGGGAATCTCCACGACCCGGACTCCGGCCGGCCCACCGACAGGCACCCGTTGTACGCCCTGGACCGGCCGGGCGAGCCGGGCACGCGGTCCCACGAGCATCTCCGCGTCGGACCCGGTGTGCACCGGCAGGAACCCGAGGCTCGCGTCCGGCGGCGTACCACCGACGGTCCGCCGCTGCACGGTGACGTTGCGGGCCAGGATCAGCCCACTGACGTACGCCGTACATTCGCCCTTCGGCGGGCTGCCGCCGTCCGACAGCACCCGCGACCGGTCGGCGAACCGCCACGCGTGCGAGCCGAACACCTCGGGTGCGAACCAGGACCGGAGCACGCTGACGAACGAGTACTCGAACGTCAGCACCTCGGTCCCCGAATCACCGCCGCCGGCCAGCCGGTCGCGGAGCTCGGCCGGAGCCCTGGCGACCAACTGGACGAGTTCGTCCGCGGTGACGGTGATCCGCGCCCAGTCGACGTCGACCACGTCGGACGGCAGGATGCCGACCGGCAGGTAGTTCAGCCCGTCCACGCTGGTCAGCGACGGATCGCCCGACCCGGTCGGGTCGTACAGCTGCCGGTACTTCTCCCACATCATGATCGGCGAAGTGGAGCCGAGGTCGCGGATCGTCTGCAACGCCTTCTCGATCTCGGCTCGCCGGCCCTGCACCGTCCACGCGGTCGAGGCGTCGGCGACGGCCGCGGCCAGGACCGGCTCGTCCGCCGTCCACCTGGCCTTGACCGCCGGATCCGCCGACAGCTCGGCCTCGCCCCGCCGGTTGTTGTACTCCTGCGAGGCGGCCAGGTACGCGTCCCGGTACTGCTGGTACGCGACCATCGCCGGACTCGGCACGAGCCGTCCGCCGTTGTCGACGTACAGCAGCGCCGAAGCGCTCCGGTACGCCGCCTCCTGTTCGGGCGTCCGCGGTACGTCGTCCACCTCGGCGGCCAGGACGTCCGCGTACACCTTCCACAACCGGTCGCCGTCCGGCTGCCACAACGGGCCGTCCGGTATCTCGTTCACCAGCAACGAGAACTGCGCCTGGGCCGCCGCCCCGGCGCCGAACGGGTCCTTGACCATCGCCCGCAGGCTGTCGGCCGTCAACCCGATCGGCGCCATCGGGAACCCGTGGTACGTTCCCTCCTCGGCGAACACCTGGTCGACCTTGGCCGCCATCCCGAGCACGACCGTCGCGTCGATTCCTGTCATCGTTCCGACTCCCCCCGGTTCCCGGCCTACACGAAGTCGGCGTCCTTGAGTTCTTCGAGCGGGTTCGGCGCCTTGTCGATCAGGTGGTTGACGAAGCCGATGATCTGCATGCCGGGCACGCGCAGCGTCTCGCCGTCCTCGGTCGAGTTGAAGTCCTCGTGGCTGTTCGACCGGCTGTAGCCGCCGGACAACCGGAACGGTCCCCAGCCGACTCCACCGGACGTGGTGACCTTCGAGCTGGTCGCCTTGTACGCCGAGACGAAGTCCCGCGACTTGACCTCGAGGTTGCGCGCGAAGATCGCCTGCGTCGCGTACCCGATGAACTCGCCCTGCGGCGGCCGCGCGCCGTCGGAGGGCATCTGGTCGAAGGTCCAGCCCTCGCCCTTGCGCAGGATCCAGCCCCGGTTCGCGAAGAACTCCGGGTAGAAGCCCGCTCGGACGATCACGGCCTGGGCCAGCTCGAACTTCAGGCTGAAGTCGTTCACCTGGTGGTTCTCGGTGTACTCGGTGTTGTCGACCTGCACGTTGCCGTTCATGCTGAAGAATCCCCAGCTGATCCCGAGTCCCGCGTTCCAGCTGGTGTTGGTCTGGTCCTTGGACCACTCGGTGAAGTTGTGCGTGACACCGATCTCGGTCCAGCCGTCGGAGTTCGCGATGTCGCCGGGAACCAGGGTCGTGTACGGGAACGAGACGCCGACCTCCGGCGTGGCGATCAGCGACTGCTCGTACCGCTCGAGGAGTTCCTGCTTCCAGGCGACCATGCTGCGCTGGGTGGTCTGGTTGATGTAGGCGTTGATCTGGTCGACCTCGTTGCGGTACCCGCCGCCGGTCCACGCGTCCATCGCGGCCTTCACCTTGAGCGCGTAGTTCTTCTGGTTCAGGATCCAGTCGGCCGACGCGACCTTGCCGTCCGGGCCGGTGGCGCCGGCCGCGGCGGCGCGCTTGGAGTTGTACTCCGCCGCGGCGTCCAGGTACGCCGCCATCTTCTCAGAGTAGACCTGCATCATCTTGCCGGGCTCGACCACCTCCTTCTCCTCGTCGGTGATCAGGTCTTTGACGATCTTCTTCTCCCACAGCAGGTTGCGGAACTTCTCGAGCTTCGCCTTCTCCGCGTCGGTGAGCTCGTAGTTCACCACCTTGGAGAAGCGCAGGATCTGCCGGTAGATCTCGCTCAGCCGCTTCTCCGCGTCCGGCTTGTACATCCCCTCCTGCCGTTCGAGCGTGTACGGCCCTTCGACGTCCGGGATGAAGTCGAGCAGCGTCGACAGGTTGTACGCGTGCATCACGCGCTTGTTCTGCGTCTCGGCGTCGGGCGCGGAGAAGATCCCGTCCGCGGCGAAGTCGAGTTCGTTCGCGGTGAACGGCAGCCCGGGTGTCACCCAGGTGAAGAAGGTGTTCGGCGACGGCTTCACGGTGGCGTCGCCGCCGACCACCGTCTGGTAGATCTGCGCACGGACGGCGTTACCGAGGTCGTTCAGTGGAAAAGGCATTCTGTCCCCCAAGATCAGAGTGCGGTCGGGTAGTAGATCAGCGAGCGATCGATGCCGCGGGCAACCACCGCGGCGGCGTTCGTGAACAGCTGCAGGTTCGCCTTGTTGCGTGGCTTGATCCCTGGGTTGCCGGCTTCGGACAGCGTGCAGTTGGCCGCCGCGGTGGCCCAGTCCTGGGCGTTCGCGGCGGCGTTGAAGTTCGGCCACTTGGCCGGGAAGTACGCACCGGCCCAGGCGATGCTGTGCGCACCGAGCTGAGCGTCGGCCGGCCAGTTCGCCCAGTCCGGGTAGAACGCGGCGAGCCGGTTCTCGTTGACGTCGAACTTCGCCTTGACCAATTCGTCCATCGCGCGTTCGGTCATCTTCAGCGTGGCGATCTTCTTCGCCGCGAGGTGCCCGCCCTTGGCCAGCCCGGGCGCCTCTTTGATCCGGTGCCACTCGGCGACGATCTCGTCCCGGGTCGCGGCCAGGCCGGTGTCGATATGTACCCAGGACAACTTGGCGGCGTCCTCGGGTGTGTCGATCAGGTTGCCGACAGCAACGGTCACCAGGCCCTTCACGTCCTGGTACATGTACGGCACCCGGCCTTCGAGCGGCTGGGTGAAGGTCGGGAAGTAGTCCCGGACCGAGATCGCCTGACCGTCCGGCGGCGGCGGTACGGCGGCACCGATCGGCAGCCCGGGCCAGTTGCCCGCGATCGGCTGCGGGTACCCGTCGGCGACCTTGTCCGCGTCGGCGTCGTACTGCGCGTACTGGTCACCGGAGAAGAAGTACGCCTTCCCGCTCGGCCACCACAGCGCCGCGTCGATCCCGGACTCGAACAACCCGGGCCAGTTCCCGGCGATCGGCAGTGGACCGTCGACGACCTTGTCGGCGGCCGGGTCGTACTTCACGTACTCGGTACCCGAGAAGAAGTACGCGTTCCCGCTGCCCCACACGACACCGGCGTCGACACCGGACTCGAAAAGCCCCGGCCAGTTGCCCGCGATCGGTCGCGGACCGTCGACGACCCGGTCTGCTTGCAGGTCGTACTTCGCATACTGATCGCCGGCGAAGAAGTACACCGCGCCGCTCGGCCACGGTACGACCGCGTCGATGCCGGACTCGAAGAGCCCGGGCCAGTTGCCCGCGATCGGCAGCGGGTACCCGTCGTCGACGCGGTCCGCCGCGACGTCGTACCGGACGTACTGACTGCCGGTGAAGAAGTAGGCCTTGTCGCCGGCAGGCGCGACAAATCCCGTGAGCTTGTCCATCCCCAGTCCCCCAAGTGTTCGGGGCGATCCGCGTGATCCGCCCCCGGAACACTGTGCCGTCGAGCGGCTACCGTCCGGTATCCCTGATTTCAGGTATTCGTCCGGGCGATCAGCGCGGCCAGTTCCACCCGCGACGACAGGCCGAGCTTCGCGAAGATGTTCTTCAGGTGCGTCTCGACGGTGAAGCGGGACAGGAACAGGTCGTCGGCGATCCGCCGGTTGGACAGCCCCTGGGCGACCAGCTCGGCGACCGCGGTCTCGGCCGGCGACAGGTCGGGCGGCGGTTCCTCGCGGAGTTCGGCCGCGAGCGCGGCCGGCAGGACCACGACGACGAGCGGTTCCTCGCCGGGTGTTCCGTTGTCCTCGAACACCACGGCCTGCCGACCCAACAGGTCGCGCAATCTGCTGACAAGCCGCGTGACAGCCACGTCGTCCACGTGCATGGTTCCCCCCGAAACCCCGGTGTGAGCATTCACAGTGTGTTGTCGCGAGCACACAGTGTCAACGGAGTTCTCAGGGTTGACTTCAGGTGGACCTGAAGTTGCAGCGTTGGATCATGAGCTTTCTGGAGCGGATCGAGGAGCGGCCGGGCGCGGCCGAGCTGCGGGCGGCCTCGTACCGGATGCTGGGGCTGAAACGCGGCGCGACCTGCGTGGATGTCGCCTGCGGGGCGGGTCACGCGGTCGCCGAACTGGTACGGAAAGGCCTCAAGGTGACGGGCGTCGACGCCGATCCGGACGCGGTCGAGGCGGCCCGGCAGCGCGCGCCCGGGGCAATGTTTCACGTGGCACATTCCGCAGAGCTGCCCCTTGAGGCAGGTTCGATGGATGGTTACCGAGCGCTCCGGCTGTTCCATCTGCTCGCGGACCCGGTCCCGACGATCGTCGAGGCCCATCGGGTCCTGCGGGCCGGCGGGCGGATCGTGGTCGGCGGGCAGGACTACGGGTTCCTGCTGATCGACAGCTCCGACCAGGACCTGACCGACGTGATCTGCCTCGGCCTGGAGTCGCGGACGGTCTCGCCGCGCGCGACCCGGACCCTGCGCGACGTGCTGCTCGACGCCGGCTTCTCCGACGTCGAGGTCGCCGTCCACAACGAGGTCGTCACCGAGCACGCGCTGATGGCGCCACAGCTCAAGTCGGCCGCCGCCGCAGCCGTCGAGAAGGCACTGATCACGCAGGAGGATGCGGACGGCTGGCTCGCGGAGCAGGCTCGCCGGGGACGGCGCGACCGGTTCCTCGCCGTCGTACCGACATTGCTCGTCGGAGCCCACCGCTGACGGATGGGCTCTCTACTGCTTGAGGTGCCCCTTCCAGCGGACGGTGGGCAGCAGGGCAGCCGGGTCGACGCGGTCCTTGTTCGCGGACACGATGTCGAACATCGACTCGATCAAGGTCTCCGACAGCAGGTGCGGCTGAAGACCGAGGCCGACGAGGCCCGTGTGCTTCACGTTGTAGTAGTGCTCCGCCTGCTCGACGCGCGGGTTCTCCAGGTGCTCGACCTGGACCGGGCCAGGGAAGCATTCCGCGACCAGCTCGGCCAGCTGCGCGACCGAGTAGCTCTCGGTCATCTGGTTGAAGACCCGGAACTCACCGGCGTCCGCCGGGTTCTCCACCGCGAGCCGGATGCACTCGACAGTGTCCCGGATGTCCAGGAAGCCGCGCGTCTGACCGCCGGCGCCGTAGACCGTCAGCGGCTCGCCGAGGACGGCCTGGATGCAGAACCGGTTGAGTACGGTGCCGAACACGGCGTCGTAGTCGAACCGGGTCGCCAGCCGCGCGTCCTGCACCGTCTGGTCGGTTTGCTGACCGTAGACGACGCCCTGGTTGAGGTCGGTGACCCGCATCCCCCAGATCCGGCACCCGAACTCGAGGTTGTGCGAGTCGTGCACCTTGCTCAGGTGGTAGAACGAGCCCGGCTTCTTCGGGTAGAGCATCCGGTCCTTGCGGCCGTTGTGCTCGACCTCCAGCCAGCCTTCCTCGATGTCGATGTTCGGGGTCCCGTACTCACCCATCGTGCCGAGCTTCACCAGGTGGATGTCCGGGTTGGTCTCGGCGATCGCGTACATCAGGTTCAGCGTGCCGACCACGTTGTTGTGCTGCGTGTACACAGCGTGTTCGCGGTCGATCATCGAGTACGGTGCGGCGCGCTGCTCGGCGAAGTGCACGATCGCGTCGGGCGCGAACTCCCGCAGCACCCGGTACACGAAGTCCGCGTCGAGCAGGTCGCCGACGTACGACGGGATCGTCTTGCCGGAGACCTCCTTCCAGGCCTGCACCCGGGACTCGAGATCCTCGATCGGGACCAGACTCTGGACACCCAGTTCGCGGTCGTAACCGCGCCGGGCCATGTTGTCGAGCACGGCTGTGTCATGGCCGCGGTCGGAGAGGTGCAGCGCCGTCGGCCACCCCAGGTAGCCGTCACCGCCCAGGACGAGTACGCGCACGGTTCGGCCGCCTTCCGTCAGGAATCTTCGTCAGGATCCTTCATATCCCGAGTACCCGCTCCACTAACGTGACCAGCAAGACATATTGGCTGGCAATAGGCTGAGAATTTTCCGGCGCCTGCCGCGAACTGGTGTGGGGGTGCAGAATAGGCCCCGATGCGCGCTCTCACCAAGCTCCGGACCCGCCGCGGCAGATTGTTGCTGTGGGCGAAGTACTCGGCATCCTCCGTGGTCGCCACCGTGGTCAGCCAGGTGGCGTTCGCACTCTGTTACTGGTTCGGTACGCCGGCGCTGGTCGCGACGCTGGTCGCCTGGCTGGCCGGCGCGATCCCGAACTACGTGCTGAACCGGCGCTACACCTGGGGCCGCAGCGGCCAGAAGTTGCCGTACACAATGATCGTGGTCGGCTCCGCGGTCACCGCCGCGCTGGTCACCTCGGTCACCTCTCACCTGGTGCAGCCGATCGAATCCCATGCGTGGAAGACGCTGCTGGTGACCGGTTCGTACCTCGGTACCTACGCGGTGCTGTTCATCGCGAAGTTCGTGCTGTTCGACCGGCTGGTGTTCGCCAAGCCTGTTGCCGACGGTGCCGCCGCCGAAGCACGTACTCCCGTAGCCACGTAGTCGTCATCACCCGCCCGTAGTTCGCGCCGTACACGACCCCCGGGCCCTTCTTGCTGCTCCCGTCGCCGCGGCGGCGCATCGTCATCGGCAGCTCGACCACGCGGGCGCCGAGCGCGAGTGCGCCGAGGAGCAGTTCGGACGACTGGTACTGCGGTTCGCGCAACGTCACCGCGGTCGCGAGCTCGGCGCGCATGGCGCGGAACCCGAACGACGTGTCGGTCAGCTTCTTCCGGGTCAGGATCGACGCGAGTACGGCGAACACCCGGACGCCGACCCAACGCAGCCGGCTGTCCGCGTCCTCCGCGCCGAGGCGGCGGGACCCGGTGACGAAGTCGGCGCGGTCGAGCAGGATCGGTTCGAGCAGCGCCTCGAGCTCGTCGTTGTCGTACTGCCCGTCGGCGTCGGTCGTGACGACGTAGCGTGCTCCGCCCTGTGCTGCCAGGTGGTATCCCAGGCGGAGCGCTGCGCCTTGGCCGCGGTTGGCCGGGGCCACGCAGACGTGCGCTCCGTGGTCTTTCGCGATGTCCGCGGTGTCGTCGGTGGCGCCGTCGACCACGACCAGTACGTCGACGGGCAGACCGGCTGCTGTCTTCGGCATGTTCGTGAGGACCGGTCCGATGCCGGCGGCCTCGTTGTACGCCGCGATGACTACGACGACAGGGCTGAAGCTGTTGTTGTCGAGGCTTTTGGCTGCTTCTGCGTCGATGGCGTCCGGGTAGTCAGCCAGTGCTGGGCGAGCCTGGTCTTTGCCCAGGATCGCTCTGAGACCTATGACGCCCGCTAGCGGGAAGAAGATCAGCGCGGGCAGTTGGTAGCGCCAGGAGAACTCGAACGCTGCTGAACCTAGTAGGAGGATCACCCCGGCCGCAGCAGGCAGTAGCGCAGCCGAGCGCAGCCCTGATGTCTTGGCGCGTCCTAGTCCCGCTACAGCAGCAAGAGCGATCAGCACGCACAGCCCGAGGAGGGTGCCGGACGTGTAACCGCCGTGCAGCTGGTACGCGCGGAGGATGACCGCGGGTACGTGGGAGACGTGTGGCTCGGACCCTCCCCATTTCACTGCGGCCTTGGCGGTGTTGGGGTCCTTGAGGTTCGGGTAGGTCAGCTGGAACTGCCAGCGGTCCAGCGGTACGTCGTTGGGCTCACTGGTCCTCGTTGGTGCAAAGCCCTTCGCGAAGTCCTTCAGGGCGGCCCAGGTCACGTCCAGCGGCTGGTGCTTGATGACGAGATGCGCGAACTCGGTCGCCAGCTGGCGCTTCGTCGTACCGGGTGGCAGCGGGCCGGGCCAGTTCGGGTCGCCGTAGTGGTTGTGGGCGTACTTGTCCACGCCAAGCCGCTGGCCGAGCGGTTCCTTCGGGCAGAACAGGCGGGTGCCCTCGTCGAGCGGGAGCTTGTCGCAGTTCGCGACCGTCGCGGTCCGCCCGTACAGGATCTGGTTCTCGGCGCCGGTGAAGCCCCAGCGGCCGGTGTCGATCCGGTAGTACCCGCCGTACGCCGCGAAGACGATCGCGAAACCGGCGATGGCGGCAGCGGTACGGCGTACACGTTGACCCCAGGTAGTGATCAGGTAGAGCACCACTGCGATCAGGAGGACCATGCCGATCGCCCGTACTGTGAAGGCGGCGCCGATCAGTAGGCCGACTACAGCGGCGCGACGCCAGCCCGTTACACCCTTCGCCAGCAGGAGCCAGAGGATCGCTACCAGGATCACGTCGAACGTGGTCTCGGCCATGATGTTCTGCTCGATCTGCACCTGGTACGCGTCGAGCAGGATCGGTGCGGCGGCGACCGCGGACAGCCAGCGGTAGACGGTCAGCTTGCGCGCCAGGGCGTAGATCGCGACGCCCAGGCCCAGACCTACTAGGTGCTGGACGATCACGACCAGCTTCAGGCCGCCCAGCCAGACCAGTGGACCGAGTACGAAGTCGTAGCCGATCGGGTTGAGCTGGTCAGGGCTCAGCTTGTCCATGTTGACCAGGTATTGCACGGAGTCCGTGTAGACGATCGCGGGCGTGTAGGCGACGGTCGCCAGCACCCGCAGTACGAGCCCGAGTATGAGGAAGACGAAGAGGAGCCAGTGCTTCCTCACCCCCACCCCCACCCCGAGCGAAGCGAGGGTTGTCTTTCCTTTCACTGGTTTTTGAAGTACTGCCACGTCCTGTTGAGCCCCTCTTCCAGGGAGACTGTCGGCTGGTACCCGAGATCGTTGGTGATATCAACGACCACCGCAGGCATCTCACCGGCCGGGGCTTCGATGTGCTCGGCCGGCACCGGGCAACCCGTCACCTCACGTACCGTCTCGATCAGCTCCAGCACCGACACCGAACGGCCGGACCCGATGATCGCGCGTCCGTCGTACTTGCTGTCGAGCGCCAGCAGTACGCCGCTCACCACGTCGTCGATGTACACCAGATCACGCCGCTGCTTGCCGTCGCCGTACACGCGCACGCCCGTACCACCCAGCGCGGCCCGCATCATCCGCGGCACGAAGCTGTCCTTGTGCGACATCCCCGGCCCGTACACGTTCGTGAACCGCAGGGCCGCGGTCGCCATCCCGTAGCTCCCCGAGTACGCCGACAGCAACATCTCGCCCGCCGCCTTCGTCGCGCCGTACGGCGTCAACGGCCGTAGCGGAAGGTTCGCGTTGATGGTCGACGTACCGACATCCCCCACGACCGCGTTCGTCGAAGCCAGCACGAACCGATCCACACCACTGCCGCGCGCCAACTCCAACAGCACCTGAGTAATCGTCACGTTCTGCGCGAACGTCTGCATCGGCGCATCCACCGACCGCAACACCGAAGTCAACGCCGCCAGATGCACCACACTGGTAGGCCGCGTCTCGAACGCCGCCACACAAGTCTCCTGCTCGGCAAGATCCCCCGTCACCACGTGCACTCCGCCGTCCCACGACGTATCCGGCGGCTCCCGATCCACAGCGGTCACCGGCACGTCCCGCCCCCGCAGAGCTGCCACCACCGCCCGCCCGATAAATCCGGAAGCCCCGGTGACCAGCACACGTTCGTCCATGACCCTCAACCTACCTCCGGGGTGTCGATCCACCAGCATGCGTCGACAGTGCGCTACGAACTATTGACCACGGGTGACCAACTAGGCAGGATCACCCCCGGGCGCGGGCTGACAACCTTGTCATCGGGGTCGCGCACCCATACCGGCGGACGGGGGTCGCGTCGGTCCGGCCGTGCAAGGAGCGTAGATGGATCTCCGCCGCCCACTGGGGCTCGTCACGTCTCTCACGCTGGTTGTGACAATGTCTGTTGCCATGACGCCAGCACATGCTGCTCCAGCCTCAGCACAGGAGGTTGTCAGCAGTACGTCGTACTTCACCTCGTTCGAACCGGGACAGCCGCAACCCGGCTACACCGACACCGTCGAGACCGGCCCGGACGGGAAGCCGCGCACCGAGGGTGTCCGCGGCCCGACGCCGACCGGGATCGGCGGCAGCCAGATGGACAAGGTCACCAAGGTGACCGCGAACGGCGAGAACACCGGTGGCGGCGAGATCGCCACCAACGCCGCCGACGGTGACAAGTTCACCAAGTGGCTGGTGTTCGAGCCGACCGGCTGGCTGGTCTACCAGACCTCGGCCCCGGTGGTGATCAAGAAGTACGCGCTGACCTCGGCGAACGACGCCGACGGCCGCGACCCGCAGAACTGGACCGTCTCGGGTTCGAACGACGGGACCACCTGGACCACGCTGGACACGCAGACCGGCCAGAGCTTCGAGAACCGCTTCCAGACCAAGGAGTACAGCTTCGCCAACGACACGGCGTACACGTACTTCAAGCTCGACGTCACGCTGAACCACGGCGAGAACATCGTCCAGCTCGCCGACTGGTACCTGTCGAACGGCGACCCGCTGCCGCCGCCCGGCCCGGTCGCCGAGTCGCGGCTCGACTCCGGCCCCACCAGCGCGTACAACGCCCGCGCCCGGGTCGGCTTCACCGGGGTGAAGTCCTTCCGGTACGCCGGCCACCAGGACGCGACCGGTCGCGGCTACACCTGGAACAAGATCTCCGACGTCGACCTCAAGGTCGGCAAGGACACCCGGCTGTCGTACAAGATCTTCCCCGAACACGTCGAGGGCGACCTCAGCTATCCGAGTACGTACGCCGCCGTGGACCTGGCGTTCGACGACGGGACGTACCTGAGCGACCTGCACGCGACCGATCACCACGGGTTCGAACTCAGCCCGCGCGGTCAGGGCGACTCGAAGGCGCTCTACACGAACCAGTGGAACAACGTCGAGGCCGACCTCGGGAAGGTTGCCGCCGGCAAGACGATCAAGCGGATCCTGGTCGGCTACGACAAGCCGTCCGGACCGGCCGACTTCCGCGGCTGGCTCGACGACATCCGGATCGCCGCCGCGATCAACCCGGACCGGGCCGCGCAGAAGACCGCGGCCAAGCACCCGTCGGACCTGGCGCTCACCACCCGCGGTACGAACGCCACCGGCGGCTTCTCGCGGGGCAACAACTTCCCCGCGACCGCCGTACCGCACGGCTTCAACTTCTGGACCCCGGTGACGAACGCGGGCTCCACGTCCTGGCTGTACGACTACGCCAAGGGCAACAACGAGGCGAACCGGCCGACCATGCAGGCGCTGTCGATCAGCCATGAGCCGAGCCCGTGGATGGGTGATCGCCAGACGTTCCAGGTGATGCCGTCGACAGCAGACACACCGACGGCGGACCGCAAGGCCCGCGCCTGGTCGTTCAGCCACGACAACGAGATCGCCCGTCCGTACTACTACGGCGTCACGTTCGACAACGGCAACGCGGCCGAGATCGCGCCGACCGACCACGCCGCGATGCTGCGCTTCAGTTTCCCGGCCGGCAAGGCGTCACTGGTCTTCGACAACGTCAACAACAGCGGCGGCCTGACCCTCGACCCGGCGACCGGCGTCGTGACCGGGTACTCCGACATCAAGAGCGGGTTGTCCACCGGCGCCGGCCGGCTCTTCGTGTACGGCGTGGTGGACCAGAAGGTACTTGCCTCGGGCAAGCTGTCGAACGGTGGCGGCGCGAACGTCGGCGGGTACTTCATGTTCGACGCCAAGACCACCCAGGTACAGCTGCGGATCGCGACCTCGCTGATCGGCACCGAGCAGGCCCGTCACAATCTCGAACTGGAACTACCGGCGGGCTCGAAGTTCAGCAGGGTGAAGGACGCTGCCCAAGCCGCCTGGGACCACAAGCTGAGCACGATCGAGGTCGAGGGTGCGACGGCCGACCAGCTGACCACGCTGTACTCGAATCTCTACCGCCTGTTCCTCTACCCGAACAACGGCTCCGAGAACACCGGGACCACCCAAGACCCGGTGATCAAGTACGCGTCGCCGACCTCGCCGAAGGTTGGCACCGACACCCCGACCACGACCGGGTCCAAGATCGTCGCCGGTCAGACCTATGTGAACAATGGGTTCTGGGACACCTACCGCACGGTGTGGCCGGCGTACTCGCTGCTGGCACCCGAGGCGGGTGATCTCGTCAACGGGTTCGTGCAGCAGTACAAGGACGGCGGCTGGATCTCGCGCTGGTCCTCGCCCGGTTACGCGAACCTGATGGTCGGTACGTCGTCCGACGTCGCGTTCGCGGATGCGTACCTGAAGGGCGTCAAGGGCATCGACGTGCAGGCGATGTACGACGCCGCGGTGAAGAACGCGTCGGTCGTGCCACCGTCGCAGAACGTCGGCCGCAAGGGCATGGACCTGTCCACGTTCAACGGGTACACGGCCAACACCACCGGTGAAGGCTTCAGTTGGTCGATGGACGGCTACATCAACGACTTCGGCATCGCGAACATGTCGAAGAAGCTGTACGACACCGCGAAGAAGAACGACCCGCGTAAGCAGGAGTACCTCGACAACTACAAGTACTTCCTGAACCGGGCCCGCAACTACGTGACGCTGTTCGACCCGGCGGTCGGGTTCTTCCAGGGCAAGGACGCGAGCGGTGTCTGGGGCAACTCGACCAGCACGTTCGACCCGCAGGACTGGGGCCACGACTACACCGAGACGAACGCGTGGAACATGGCGTTCTCGACACCGCAGGACGGGGCCGGGCTGGCCGCGATCTACGGCGGGCGCGACGGGCTGGCGAAGAAGCTCGACGAGTTCTTCAGCATCCCCGAGGACGCGTTGCACACCGGTGGGTACGGCGGCACGATCCACGAGATGCTCGAGGCGCGCGACGTCCGGATGGGGCAGTACGGCCACAGCAACCAGCCGTCGCACCACATCACCTACATGTACGACGTGGCCGGGCAGCCGTGGAAGACGCAGTCGCTCGTCCGGGAAGTTCTGTCCCGGCTGTACACCGGCTCCGAGATCGGCCAGGGGTACCCGGGTGACGAGGACAACGGCGAGATGTCGTCGTGGTACATCTTCAGCTCGCTCGGCTTCTACCCGCTGCAGGTCGGTTCACCGTCGTACGCGATCGGATCGCCGCTGTTCACCAAGGCGACGATTCGGCTGGCCGGCGGCAAGAAGCTGGTGGTCAGTGCTCCTGGCAACAGTTCTACGAACATCTATGTGAAGAGCCTGAAGGTCAACGGGAAGAACTGGACGTCGACCTCGCTGCCACACTCGTTGATTGCGAACGGCGGCAAGATCGAGTTCGAGATGACCGACAAGCCGACGTCGTGGGGCACCGGCCGCAACGACGCCCCGCCGTCGATCACGACCCCGGGCGAGGACCCGATGACGTGGCGGGACTCCACCTCCGACACCGGCGCGGTGATCGGTGCAGGCGGTACGGACGTCTCGTCGCTGATCGACAACGACTCCAAGACGCAGGTCACGCTGACCGGTGCACAGCCGACCGTCACGGTCGCCCTGCCGCAGGGGCGTCCGGTCGGCATGTACACGCTGACGAGCGGTGCCACGGGCACGGCGCCGTCCGCGTGGACGCTGGAGGGTTCGAACGACGGCACGACGTGGACGACGGTGGATCGCCGTACCGGTGAGTCCTGGGCGTGGGCGTCGTACACCAGGTCCTTCAGCGTGGCCGCGCCCAAGGCGTACACGCAGTACCGCCTGGTGTTCGCTCCGGCAACTGACGGCGTCACCCTGTCCGAGATCGAACTGCTCGGCACACTGAAGGGCGTCGAAGCCGGCACCCACCCGAGCGACCAGCGCGTCGCCGCGACGAAGCCGAGCCCGACCCCGTCGCAGTCGATCGACCGCAACTGGGGCTGATCCCCGCCGCCGGCTCCTGCCGCTACTTGTAGTGGCAGGAGCCGGCGAACCGCAGCAGCGTGTCCATGTCCCAGGCCAGGTTGTAGGCGTGGTTGCTGACGCCAACGATCTTGTTGCTCTTGCCCGGTTTGATGTACACCTCCTGACGGCCGTTAGGACTGCCCGGTACGCCGCTCGCCACCGCCTGGTACTTGCCCGCCCGCACCTTCGGGAGCTTGGTCCACGGCGTCGAGTACTTGTCGACTGTGAGGCCTTCGCCCTCGTCCATCAGCTCGGTCTGCCGGACGGTCAAGGTGTACGTCGCGTTGTGGAACTTCTTCGGGTTCAGGTTCGGGTCGGACAGGTCCTGCTGCTGGGCGATCGGGGACGCGTAGACGATCCGGACCACCCAGCCCTTCGGGATCAGGTCGCAGGTGATCACGCCGGGGAACGCCTTGGTGTTCGCGACCAGCGGGACCGCGGTCGCCGGGATGACCGGTGGCTTGCGCTTGTCCGGATCCCCGACGATGGGCTTCTTTGTGACGGTCGCAGCCGGTGCTCCGGACGTCGTACCGGACGGGAGCACCGACCAGCCGACGCCGATGACCAGCGCGGTCGCGACGGTTGCGCTCGCGATGCCGGTGATCCGGCGCCGCTTCAGCGCCCGCTGCCCGCGGACCAGGTCGGCGTCCACGTCGGCGTCGGCGACGCCGGGTCCTGGCCCGGCGGCGGCGCCGCGTCGTACATCTGCTCGGTGCTCGCCTCCCGGCGGCGCCACATCCGCCGGCGCTCGTCGAGGAAGCTGTTCACCAGGATCCGGTCGGCGTACCGCGCGGCGCCGTCCTCCCGCCGTACCTTCGCCCAATGCACGTACAGCTTGGTCAGCGCGACCTGGACGAGGTCCTCGGCCCAGTGCGCGTCCCCCGAGGCGAGCAGCCGGGCCGCGCGGAGGTTGCATCACGACACGAGGGCGACGGCTTGGGTGCCATCGCCCTCGGTTGCGGACTTGCCGGCGGAGCCTGCCCCTGAGAGGTTCCGCCGGAACTTTAAGGAGGGGTGGCGGTCCCCGCCCGGACTGCCACCCCTTCACCCCTATCGACGCTCGAACCTGCCCGAGGGTTGCCTCAGCGAAAAACTGTCCACATGTCGGACATCGAGACGAACCAGAGCGTGTTCAGGACCAGCAGTCCGGCTGTGGCGAGCACCGTGAACGCCCAGCTCAGCCCCGCTCTCAGTGCCAGCACCGGCAGAGCCAGGGCAGTCGCGACACCTCCGAGCTGTACGGCGAGCAGTGCGCCCCCGTTCTGCACAGCGCAGCTCACCGCGGTTGGAGCGCAGAGCGGTGCACCCAGCTGCCGGGCCAGCGCATATACAGCACCTGCCAGTACTCCTATGAGCACCGCTTGGAGGCTGACTCTGGCGACCATGGCAACACGCTAGGCCGGAGGCCGGCGCGGCGCCTGAGCAGAACTACTCAGCCGGACCAACGGCCGGTGAAGAACGCGCAGGCCCAGGCGGCGGCCAGTGGTATCGCGAGGGCGAGATAGAGCCGGCCGAGCCACGGTTTCCGCCTTGTGAGCACGGCCAGGCCGATCCACAGCGGCCACAGCAGCAGCGTCGCCCGGGTGAGCGAGAAGACCCAGTACGACGTGCAGAACGCGCCGAGCGTGGCTGCGACCCATGCAGACTCGCCCCAGGACCGTCGCCAGAGCAGCCAGACCAGGAGGAGCAGGCAGACGAACAGGGCGACCAGTTCCGCCCGGAACATCCACGTCCAGTCAGTGCGGTCCGCAGGGAACCGGCCCTTCGTCGCGGCGTCCACCGTGTGCTGCAGTGCAGTCCACGGCCAGGTGAACTTGCGTGGCCACCCCTTCTCCTGCGCGTCGTGCCATGCGAACCAGGAGCCGTGGATCTGCTTCAAGTACGCCATGAAGCCCAGCACCGGTACTACGGGCAACGCCAACCAAGGCAGCGAGAGCCAGTCGCGTTTCTTGGACGTCAGGAACTCGACGAGCAGCGCGAAGATCAGGAACAGCCCGGACACCCGTACGGTCGACGCCAACGCCACGAACAGGGCCGCCCGCGCCCAGCGCCCTTGCCGCGCCGCCAGCCAGGCGGGGAACGCGAACGCGCAGAACAAGGACTCCGTGTACCCCGCGGCGAGGAAGACGCCGACCGGAGCGCCGTACCAGATCATGGCCGCGTTCGGGCCGATCCCCTTCAGCTCAGGGAACTCGTACTGCGCCAGACGGGCGAGGTACACGCCTGCGACCGCGCTGGCGATCGCGGACACCACGATGCCCGAGGCAACGTACCCGATGCCTGTGTAGCTGACGAGACGTACCAGCAACGGGAAGCCCGGGAAGAACGCAGCCAGTGGCGCACCGGACGGCTCACCGTGGTTGTACCCGTACTGAGCCACGGCGTTGAGGTGCGCGACGTCCCACTGCTGCCACGCCTTCCAGACGTTCGGGTAGTCAGGGAACCGGTTGAACAGCAACGGGGCCGAGATCGACAGCAGGAACAACGCGGCCCGGCTGACCAGCCACCACCCGAGCACCTCCCGCCCCTGGGCCGATGGCATCCACCGATGCCACCAGACCCCGTCGACCCGGGCCCGCCGAGCCCGCCGCTCCGGCCTGGGCGCGTCAGCAGCCGCGCGCTCAAACACGCCGCCCACCACTATCCGCCCGAGTCACACCCTTATCGTCCCCCATCCGGGTACCGGTGACTGCTCTCAGGCCCCGGGTGTTCGAGGCGTGCCGGTCGGTTTCGACGGGCCACCGGTCGGCAGCGTCGGGATCACCGGAGTGGTCGTCGGCGCCGTCGGCTTGGTCTTGGTCGGCTTGCCGGTCGGGGTGTTCGGCGGCGGAGTGCTGGGCGGGGGCGTACTCGGCGGCGGAGTGCTCGGCGGAGGCGTACTCGGCGTGTTCGTCGGCGCGGTCGGCGTCGGCGTGAACGTCGGAGTGGTCGTGTCCTTGATCTGGTCCTGGCTCGCTTCCGGGAAGTCGGCTTCCGGGACGCCGTCGAGGGCCGGCTTCATGAACGCGAGCCAGGTCTTCAGCGGCCAGTTGCCACCGAAGAACGCCTTGTCGTCGGAATACGGGTCGAGGTTGCTCTCACCGGTCTTGCCGGCGCGGTACACCACCGCGGTCGAGAGTTGCGGGGTGTAACCGGTCCACCACGAGGTCAGGGTCGCGGAACCCGCCATGCAGCCACCGCAGGCCTTGTCCTTGGCGCGGTCCTCGACGGCGACACCACCGGCCGTACCGGTCTTGCCGGCCACCGGGCGGCCGAGGTCCTGGGCACCCGTACCGGTGCCGTCGGTCACGACGTCCTGCAGCGCGAAGTTGACCGTCCGCGCGATGTCCTGGGGGAAGGCCTGCTTCTTCTGCTTGTCGAGGCTCTTCTCGCTCCAGAGCACCTTGCCGTCCGGGCCCTTGACCTCCTTGATCACGTGCAGCGGCGCGTACATACCGTCGGCGGCGAAGGTCGCGTACGCCTCAGCCATGTCGACCGCCGACGCGTACGGGTCCGGGCCGAGCACGGTCGACGGGTTGTGCCGGCCGATCTCGAGAGCCTTGGTCTTCGGGATGCCGGCCGCCTCGGCCGCGTTCACGAGTTTGTTCGGCCCGTCGGGCATCTGGTTGTCGACGAGGTCGTAGAACGCGGTGTTGATCGACTGCTCGGTGGCCTTCAGCAGAGTGACGTCGCCGTAGTCCCGGTTGAACTCGTTGCCGAGCTTCTGCCCCTGGATCTTGATCGGGCTGTCACCTTGGAAGATGTCGTAGAGGCTCTTACCGTCCTGCAGCGCCGCGGCCAGCGCGAACGGCTTGAACCCGGATCCGGGTCTGGCCTTCGCAGTCGCCCAGTTCAGCTGACTCTTCAGATAGTCCGGGCCGCCGTACATCGCCAGCAGCGCACCGGTCCCAGGCTGAACCGTCGCCATCCCGACATGCAGGTTGTCCCGCTTGTCCGGCAACTCGTTCTGCGCCGCGGCGATCATGTTCTTCTGCTGGGTGTAGCTGAACGTGGTCGTGACCTTCAGGCCGCCACCGCTGATCTGGTCCTCGGTGAAGCCCCGTTGCAACAGCTCCTTGCGAGCCATGTCCAGCAGGAAGCCCTTGGGGCCTTGGTAACGGCCGCTGGTCTTCTTCGGCGGGTTGAGCGCCGGCAGTTTGGCGGCGTACTGCGCTTCCTTGGCGGCGGTAATCGTGCCCATCTGCTGCATGCCGTCCAGCACGTAGCGGTACCGCTCGATGATCCGCGCCTTGGTGCGCGGATCGGTGTCGTCGACGTCGAACAGCGTCGGGTTGTTCAGCACGGTCGCCAGCAGTGCCGTCTGCGGGACGCTCAGCTTCCGCGGGTCCGGCACCTGGAAATACGCCTGGCCGGCGGCGGAGATGCCGTACGCACCCTTACCGAAGTAGATGGTGTTGAGGTAGCCCTCGAGCGTCTGGCTCTTGTCCTGCTGCCGGCCGAGCTTGGTGGCGATGAACAGTTCCTGGAGCTTCCGCGAGACCGTCCGCTCCTGGGTCAGGTACATGACCTTCACGTACTGCTGGGTGATCGTCGAGCCACCCTGCAACTGCTGGCCGCGCGCGATGTTGTACGCCGCGCGCACCATGCCCTGCGGCGAGATGCCGGGGTTGGTCCAGAAGGTCCGGTCCTCGGCCGCGATCACGGAGTCCTGGACGTACTTCGGGACCTGCGCCAACGGCACCGAGTGCCGGTTCTGCTCGAAGAAGTTGCCGAGCGGCTGCGCGGGGTCCGCGTACGTGACCGTCGTGGTGTTGGTCGCGAACTCCTTGTTCGGGTCCGGGATCTTCGTGGTCTGGTACATGATGAAGAACGCAGCGACCGCGCCGATCACGCCGACGAAGAACAGCGCGGCGAGCCAGCCGAGAACCCGGAGCGCCCAGTGTTTCTTGCGGCGGCGCGGCGGGGCGGCCTTTCTACGAGCTTCACTCACAGTGCAATCCTCGACGATCTCGCGGAAGTCATTGCCCCACAGACTACGGTGGGTGTGGTAACGGGCCCGAATCCGCTCAGGATGCTAGCAATCCCACCGACGCACCGGTGCCCGGGGTGCAAACGGTTACCTGGTCACGTGCGGTGCGAGCAAAGTCACGGCGATCAGTGCGGCGGGGAAACAGGCCAGGAACATCGTGAACGTGTAGCCCATGATGTCCCGCGCCTTCAGCCCGAGGATCGCGAGCGTCGGCAACATCCAGAACGGTTGCAGCAGGTTGGCGCTCGCCTCACCGAGGTCGTACACGACGACCATCCAGCCCGCGTCGACATGCAGAGCGTTCGCGGCCTGCAGTACGTACGGCGCCTCGATCACCCACTTGCTGCCACCGCTCGGTACGAAGATCCCGAGGATGCACGAGTACAGCGCGACCAGTGGCGGGAACAGGAACTGGTTGCTCGCGTGCACCAACCAGCCGGCCAGGCGCGCCGAGATTCCGGTATAGGCAATCATCCCGAAGATCCCGCCGTACAAGGGGAACTGCAGCAGGACGCCGGCCGCCGCCGGTGCGCCGTCGCGGACCGCCCGTGCCATCCGCCACGGGCGCCAGTGAAGTAGTAGTGCGAGCAGGAACAGCACGAGGTTGACCGTGTTGAGGTCCAGCGCGTTGAAGAAGCTCTTCCCGCTGAGGTAGCGCACCAGGTAGACCGCACCGAGCACGACGACAAGCAGGCTGAACAACGGTGAATGCTCCAGCCAGTCACCAGGCCTACGCGCTTCCTGGCGTTGACCGTTGTACGCCGAACCGCGCCCGATCAGCGGTTTGAGTTCGATACCGATGTCCTCAGCGGTCCGCGCGCTGCCCTCACCCGGTGCGACGAACCACGCCATCCCGACGCCCACGACGTACACGATCAATGTCGCGACGAGTGCCTGCCAGGTGAAGATCGTGTCGCTCAACGGGATCAGGCCGCTGGTGTGGCCGGCCGCCTTGATCACCTCCTGCACCGGTGGCGGGCTGCTGCTCGCACTCGCCACCTGCAGCGCGGCCGAGCCCGACAGGCCCTGCGCCCACACGGTTCCGAGACCGAGGAACGCCATCGCCCCCAGCGCTCGGTAGTCCGCTCTCGGTACGTTGCGCGCCACCTCGCGCGCGAGGATCGCGGCGAAGATCAGGCTGAACGCCCAGTTCAGGTACGACGCGAGCATCGCGACCGCGGCGACGAACGCGACGGCGCTCGGCGGGCTCTTCGGGATCCGCGCCAGCCGGGTGATCAACCGGGCGATCGGCCCGCTGGTCGCGACGGCGTACCCGCCGATGATGATCATCGCCATCTGCAGGGTGAACGTGATCAGCGACCAGAACCCGACGCCCCACGCGTCGACCAGTCCGAATCCCTTGGTCGCGGCCGGGTCGTCGGGGCGCTTCAGCAGCGGCTCACCCGTGACCAGTCCGAACAGCAGCACCACAAACGTACCGACCAGGACGAACCCGAACGCGTCCGGCAGCCACTTCTCGGTGAACGCGGTGAACCTCAGGGCCAGCCGGGCGAGCACGCCCTCGGCCTCGACGTCCGATCTGGCGTGCTTCCCATGACTGTCGGACATTACCCTCCGCTCCCCGGCCACGACGCTGGGTGTCATTCGATTAACGCAGTTCGGCGCCTGACGTAACAGGTTTCGGAGACTGAGGTGACAAAGGTGCGCTTTGTCAAGAGTTGTCCACAGGCATCGGGTCTGCATACAGTGGCAGCACGATGTATCGAACCGATACATCAGGTCATGACAAACTGGACCGAGGGAGGTGGCTCATGGGAAACCGCAGTGGGGTCCTGGAGCTCGCCGTACTCGGTCTGCTGCACGAAGCGCCGATGCACGGTTACGAGCTCCGCAAGCGCGTCAACGCCCAGTTCGGGTGGGGACGCGTGCTGTCGTTCGGTTCGCTCTACCCGTGCCTGAAGGCGATGCTCCGCAACGGGCTGATCACGGCCGACCCCGGGACGCCGGAGTCGGGTCGCCGGCCCAAGATCGTCTACACGATCACCGCCGACGGCAAGGACTACTTCGCGCACGCGATGCACGAAGCCGGTCCGTCGGCGTGGGAGGACGACACCTTCGGCGTCCGCTTCTCGTTCTTCGGCCGGACCGATCCGGCCACCCGGTTGCGCATCCTCGAGGGCCGCAAGGCCCGGATGGAGGAGCGGCTGGCCAACTTCCGGGCGGCGATGAGCCGGACGGCGGAGCGGGTCGACGCCTACACCCTCGAGCTGCAACGGCACGGCCTGGAGTCGGCCGAGCGCGAGGTCCGCTGGCTGAACGAGTTGATCGACGGCGAGCGGCGGCAGCAACGGCCCCCTGACCAGCACCATCCGCCTATCCAAGGAGATTCCAGATGACCTCGATCCGCGTAGCGATCGTCGGCGTCGGCAACTGCGCAAGCTCGCTCGTCCAGGGCGTGCACTACTACCGCGACGCGAAGCCCGAAGAGCGCGTCCCCGGTCTGATGCACGTCCAGTTCGGTGACTACCACGTCCGCGACGTGGAGTTCGTGGCCGCGTTCGACGTGGACGGCAAGAAGGTCGGCCTGGACCTCGCCGACGCCATCGGCGCCAGCGAGAACAACACGATCAAGATCTGCGACGTACCGCCGACCGGCATCACGGTCCAGCGCGGTCACACCCTGGACGGTCTCGGCAAGTACTACCGGGAGACCATCACCGAGTCGGACGCGTCGCCGGTCGACGTCGTCGCGGCGCTGCGTGAGGCCCAGGTCGACGTACTCGTCTGCTACCTGCCGGTGGGTTCGGAGCAGGCCGCGAAGTTCTACGCGCAGTGCGCGATCGACGCGGGCGTCGCGTTCGTGAACGCGCTGCCGGTGTTCATCGCCGGTACCAAGGAGTGGGCGGACAAGTTCACCGCGGCCGGCCTGCCGATCGTCGGCGACGACATCAAGTCGCAGATCGGTGCCACCATCACGCACCGCGTGCTGACCAAGCTGTTCGAGGACCGCGGCGTCACCGTGGACCGTACGTACCAGCTGAACGTCGGCGGCAACATGGACTTCAAGAACATGCTCGAGCGCGAGCGCCTGGAGTCGAAGAAGATCAGCAAGACCCAGTCCGTCACCTCGCAGCTGCGCGACGAGATCGACGACCGCAACGTGCACATCGGCCCGTCCGACTACGTCGCCTGGCTGGACGACCGCAAGTGGGCCTTCATCCGCCTCGAGGGCCGCAACTTCGGCGACGTCCCGCTGTCGCTGGAGTACAAGCTCGAGGTCTGGGACTCCCCCAACTCGGCCGGCATCATCATCGACGCCATCCGCGCCGCCAAGATCGCCAAGGACCGCGGCATCGGCGGCCCGATCCTGTCCGCGTCCTCGTACTTCATGAAGTCCCCGCCCGAGCAGTACGCCGACGACGTCTGCCGCGACCTCGTCGAAAAGTTCATCCGCGGCGAGGTAGACCGCTGACCTCGCGCTGACCAGCACGCCGCCCCGCACCCTCACCGGGTACCGGGGCGGCGTGCCATCATGTCGCCGAATGACCAAGATCCGCGCCTACCGCGACTCCGACGCCACCAGCTGGCTCCGCTGCCGCCTACTCAGCTTCTTCCCCACCGAGTACTACGACGACGTCGTCGTGACCCGCCCGACGTTCGAGAACCCCGCCCATCGACTCGTAGCCGTCGACAACGACACCGTGGTCGGCCTGATGGACGTCGAACTCTTCGCCGATCGCGCGACGATCGACGTACTGGCCATCCACCCGGACCACCAGCGCCGCGGCCTGGCGACCCGACTGCTCGAAGCAGCTGTCCCGCGCTTGCAGGTCGACGTCCTCGACGCATGGACTCGTGGGGACGCGGCCGCCAACGAGTGGTACCAGCGTTCCGGGTTCACCGGGAACTTCCGGTATCTCCATGTCTACAAGTCCTGGCGGGACGACTCCACCGGCTTCGAGGCGCCCGAAGGGGTTGACCGGGTGGTGAACGCGTTCATGCATGCGCCGCTCTCGGCTGAGGGTGCGATGCGGGAGCGGTTCGGGCGGGTGCATGTCTGTCGGCAGTACGTGCGAAAGTTGTAGGCATGCTGTTGCACGTCGGATGCGCGCAGTGGACGCATGCCGCGTGGCCGCAGCCGTCGCGGGAGAAGTTGCGGGCGTACGCATCGTGGTGCAACGCGGTTGAGAGCAACACGACCTTTTATGCGACGCCTTCCCGGTCGGCGGTCGAGAACTGGGCGGCGCAGACGCCGGCGGACTTCCGGTTCGTGGTGAAGTTGCCGCAGGTCATCACGCATGAACGGCGGCTCGCGAACGTCGACGCCGAACTCCGCGGATTCCTGACAGCGATCGAGCCGCTCGGGCCGCGCAACCATGCCGTCTGGATCCAGCTTCCGGCTGCGTTCTCTCCGACGGATCTCGGCGCACTGGCCGCCTTTCTGCACACCGCCCCTCGCGAACATCGGTACGCCGTGGAGGTCCGGCACCGCGCGTTCTTCGAGGACCCGGGCGCCGCCGCGAACCTCGAGCGGGTGCTCGCGCGAGCCCAGGCGGAGTGGATCCCGTTCGACACCGGCACGCTGTTCGCCCGCCGCCCGACCAGCTTCGCCGAACGGGACGCGTGGATGAAGAAGCCGCGCGTCGCCCGCCGGACCCGCGCGCTCACCGGTCACCCGATCGTGCGTTACATCGGCCGCGACTCCGTGGCCGAGACAGTCGACGGCTGGTCGTACCTCGTCGACCTGGTCGTCAACTGGATCTCCGAAGGACGCTCGCCGACGATCTTCCTGCACACCCCGGACAACGTCGAGGCGCTCAACCTCGCCCGCCGTTTCCACGCGACCGTCGCCGCCGCCGTACCCGCCCTCGCTCCCCTCGCCGAGCCGGTCGAGTCCGAGCCACCGACGCTGTTCTAGTTATCCACAGTTCCAAAAGTCCCCCGTAGAAACGGCACCGAACTCCGTATGTTCTCCGCCGACTTCACGACTCGGGAGGACAACTCATGGAGCATTCGATCGGTACGACGACCCGCACCGACACCCGCATCGACAGCCACACCGCTCGGCACGCCGAACGGCAGGCCGAACGGCAGGCCCGCAACGACTGGCTGGTCGCCGAGCTCAACCGCCTCGCCGCCACCACCCAAGATCCGGACGAACAGACACGCTACCGACGTACGGCCGACTCCCTCGTCCGGCTCGCGACCGCGATGCGCCCGTGACCACGACCATGCAGGCCCCCACATCCATCAGCGAACTGCTGACCGTCAGCGGCGAGACGGCCCGCGAGCTCGCCGGCGCCGACCGGTCCGCCTGGAACGGGCGCGTCGTCGGTACGTCGAGCGCGATCCTCGGCCTGGCGCACTGGGACGGCACGCTCTACCTGGACAACGAGGCGATCCTCGACCCGATCCACCAGCTGTACGAACACGCCGGCGAGGACCAGCCGCCGCCGACCCTGCTCGCGTACCGCGAGTCCCTCGCCACCCTGCTGCACGAACACGCCCACTTCCTCGGCCCGTCCGACGCCACCCAGGAGGCCGCCCGCGAAGGTTTCGTCAAACCCGGCAGCCGCCAACTGGAGGAAGGCGTCACCGAAGCCTGGGCCCAGGACCACCTCGACGAGTACATCGACCGCCTCGGCATCGACAAAGTTGCCCCCGGCATCAGCACGGTCCGCTCCGGCGGCTACTACCCCGCCTTCGTCCCCGCCGTCCGGCAACTCGCCGCCGAACTGGAGGCCCGCAACGACCTATCGAGTGGTCAGGTCCTGCAGGATCTGAACCGCCAAACCGCCGCCGGCCAGTTCCCGCTCCTGGTCGACCTCGTCTACAACTCCACCCGGCTCCCCGCCCTGGAGCCACCCGAAGCCGGCACCCGCTCCCGCCTCGAGTCCATCCTCCGCTCGGGCCTCTCCCACCTCGACACCTACGAACTCGCCCCACCCGACCTGGCCGCCTCCAAGTCCCGCCTGACCGCCGAAAACCTCCTGACCCATCTGGATCACGAGATCCGAACCGCCGAATCCGCCTGCACCTTCAACCCGATCCACCTCACCCGCCAAGCCCACCACGCAGCCCTCTCCGGCGTCGCGCCCCTCTCCGGCCTCGCGCTCCCGACGCCATCTCCCCAGCCGCCGACGTCCCACAAGTCCCCCGCCCGTCTCAACCATCCAGCCGGCTCCCGAGGAGGCCTGACACGCACCGCCTGACAATCCACTACCCCGTCAGGGCCGATCCGCACGCGATACTGAGACCCATGGACTACGCGGCATACAAGGCAGCGGAGAAGCGGCTGAGCGAGGCGGTGATGGAGCGGGCGATCACGAAGGAGAACGCGTGGATCGAGGTCGACCGGTTGCGGACCATGGTCCCTACGGTGGAGCCTGCGGCAGATCGCGAGCGTGCCGAGCGGAGTCTGAAGTCGATCGAACGCGCACTGAGCTACAAGGCCCCGCCGATGTCCGACGAGATGGCCGCCGCGATCCGAGTCCAGTCGCAGGCCTTCCTGAGCAAGGGCACTCCTGACGAACGCATCCAGCTGCTCGAGACTGCCATGACCGAGATCAGCCGGATCGCCGACTCGCTGGAAGGCGCCGAAGCCAGCCGCGTCCGCCACCTCAACGAACCCCTCGCCCTGGACATTGAAACCATCCGCATCCACAACGACCCCACCCATCCCGGATACCGAGGACGCACGGAGTAGCAGGGAATACCACAGATGGTTTCGAGCCTCGCCGAACTCATGCGGGTCCAGGCGGACCTCGCTGTAGCGGTGATGCGTGCGGACCAGTCGTGCTGGAACAAGCGGTACGAAGTACTCCCGCGCACTGGCGAGGCAACTGCCGGGATCACCTGGGAAGGCGCCATCCGGTACCACCCGGTAGATGACGTCGAGCCACTGCTGGACATGTTCGATCGCGTCGACGGGCAGCGCGACGGCGAGACGCCGGAGGAGTACCGCGCCGCTCTCGACAGGTACCGCGAGGCTCTACGCACGGTATTTCACGAAAACATCCACCTGCTGGCCCGCCAAGGCACGTCCTTGGCGTTTCCACTCGATGAGTACGAAGGTCAGGCTCACAGGGTTCTCGAGGAGGGTGTCACCGAGCGAGCGACGCGGAACGAGCTCAACAACTTCATCGACGCTCTCGACATCGAACAGATCGTTCCCGGCATCAAGGAGGCGCAGGCCTACGACGCCTATCAGGCCTACATGCCTGCCGTCGACTCGTTCTGTGCGACTGTAGGCGAGGATGTCGGCATGGACCCCGACGAGGTCCTGCACCGGATGGCAGTCGTGAATACCGCAGAGAAGTTCTCGGTCGCCGCAGAACTCCTGTACACGGAGCACCTGAGCCAACTCGTTCCCGGGACTGCGAAGGCAGACGCCGTCCGTCGCATCGCGCAGGCGATGCACAGGCCGTTCGCCCTGATCCAGAAGTACGACCCAAAGGATGAAGAAGACGTCGCGATGTCCGGCATGGCCGGCGTGAACGCGGTCGAGAGGGCCGGTGAGGAGATCCAGAAGATCGCCGAGCGGTGGTCCGGGAACCAGGACCTGCGCCGCGCGCTGGACGCCGGTCTCGGTGCGACGACGGCACCAGGGCGAACGCTGCACGGCGGGAAAACGTCAACGGGCATGCACACCGACAGCGGAGAACAGACCCAAGCACAATCCCGGAACATCACCCCCACCGATCGCCGCCGATCATCGGGCCCTGCGGCGACTTCCCGAGAGTGACCTGGAACTGCGGTCGGCGGTCGTTGTGTGGGTACGTTGGCGGCAGGTTGAGGTGGATCGGACTGGAGGTTGGTTGTGGGGTTTGTTGCTGAGGGCGCGGGGATTCTGGGTGGGTTGGTGGAGTTGCGGCGGGTGTTGCATCGGGAGCCTGAGGTTGGGTTGGTGTTGCCGCGGACTCAGCAGGTGGTGATGGATGCGCTGGCGGGGCTGCCGTTGGAGGTCAGCACCGGGCGTGAGGTGACGTCTGTGGTGGCGGTGTTGCGGGGTGCGGCGCCGGGGCCGACCGTGTTGTTGCGGGGTGACATGGATGCGTTGCCGGTCGTCGAGGAGACGGGACTCGAGTACACCGCCGAGAACGGGAACATGCATGCCTGCGGCCACGACCTGCACACCGCGGGGCTCGTGGGCGCGGCTCGGTTGTTGAGTACGCATCGCGAGGAGCTGCACGGGAACGTGATCTTCATGTTCCAGCCCGGCGAGGAAGGGCTCGGCGGTGCCGGGTACATGCTGCGTGAAGGCTTGCTGGAAGCGACCGGCGACAAGCCGATCGCTGCGTACGCGTTGCATGTCTGGGCGCAGGCTGCCAAGGGGATCTTCCAGGTACGGCCGGGGACGATGATGGCGAGTTCGAACCAGCTGCACATCACCGTGCACGGCAAGGGCGGCCACGGATCGATGCCGTCGACAACGACCGACCCGGTGCCGGTGGTCGCGGAGATCGTGCTCGCGTTGCAGGCGTACGTGACGCGGCGGGTCGACGTGTTCGATCCGGTGGTGGTCACGGTGACGCAGCTCGAGGCCGGCGTCGCGATCAACGTCATCCCGAACACGGCCCGGCTCGGCGCGACCGTACGTACGCTGTCCGACGCCAAGCTCGAGCAGCTGACGCGCGACCTGCCCGCGCTCGCGGAACGGATCGCGGCGGCGCACGGGTGCACGGTGGATGCGCGGCTCGACCCGCAGTACCCGGTGACGGTGAACGATGCCGGGCGTACGGCGGAGACCGCCGCGGTGCTGACCAGCCTGGTCGGCGGGGAGCGGGTGCAGCGGTTGGAGAATCCGTTGATGGGCGCGGAGGACTTCTCGATGGTGCTGCGGAAGGTGCCGGGCACGTTCTCGATGGTCGGCGCTCGCCCCGACGACGTCTCCGCGGCGGAGGCACCGTCCAATCACTCCAGCATCGTTCGCTTCGACGACGCCGTACTCGCGGACAACGCTGCCGCCTTGGCCGAACTGGCGGCGCACCATCTCATTCCGCAGGGGTAGCGAGGTGGGTGTTGATCCGGTTCAGGAGGGCGAAGAGTTGCGCGCGCTCCGCCGGAGTCAGCGGCGCGGTGATGTGGTTGTTGACCTCGGCGAGTACTGCGTCGAGTTCGGCTAGGCGGGCGCGGCCTGCCGGGGTGATGGTGATGGTGTTGCGGCGCTTGTCGGCGGGATCGGGAGCGCGGCTGATCAGGCCGTCGTCCGACAGAGTGTTGAGCACTGCGACCAGGTCGCTCTTGTAGACGCGGGCGCGGCCGGCGACCGCGGCCTGGCTGGCGGGGCCGAACTCCTCGAGCGCGGCCAGTACGACGAAGTGGTCCTTGTGCGCGCCGATCGCGCGGAGGGCGTCGGCGGAGATGCGCTGGGTCTGCGCTGCGGTCATGCCGACCAGCCGGGACAGCTGCGCCTTGAGGCGCTCGGGCGTCTGGTCGCCGTGGTCGAACCGCAGGTCGTCGTCCGGGTCCGGTCGCCTTGGAGGTGGGGTCGGCATGGGGACAGCGTACGCCGCTTGCGTTAGTCGGACTAACGATCTACATTGATTGGCGGCGCCAACATTAGTCCTTCTAACGATTTTTCAGGAGTCCGTCATGACTGATCTTCGTGAACTCGCCGACCGCAGTGAGTTGGCCGAGCTCGTGGCACGCCACAGCCTGTGGCTGGACGAGCTGCGGTACGACGAGTCCGACCAGTTGTTCACCGACGACGTCGTCGTCAAGTCGCTGCGGGGTGAGGCGACCGGGATCGAGGCGCTCATCCAGATCGCCCGCAAGGGGCACGACACCTACGCGCGGACGCTGCACAACAAGTCCAACCTGGTCATCACGGTCGACGGCGACACCGCGGTCGTCCGAGCCAACGACGTCGCGGTACTCGTCCGCCACGACATGACCGAGGAGATCGCGGCTGCCGTCCATCACTACACGGCACGACGCACCCCCAGCGGCTGGCGCTTCGACCGACTGGAGGTCGCCCCGCTCGCACTCACCGCCCCACTCGCACGCGCTATCTAAACGCCCGCACCAGCCGTTCGCCAGAACGCTGAGTTTGAGCTGGTCGGCCCGGTGGGACCGACCAGCGGGTGGGCTCAGGAGACGCCGAGCATGTACGCGCCCCGGCTGCCCTAGGTCGAGCAGCCGGTGTGGAGGTGGCGCCGTAGTCGACCAGCCGATGTCGAGGTGGCGCCGCAGTCAACCAGCCGACGTCGAGGTGGCGCCGTAGGTCGAGTAGCCGGTGTCGAGGGGCGCCGTAGGTCGAGTAGCCGGTGGCGAGGTGGCCGCCGTGGCCGACGTTGTCGACGTGTAGGTAGTACTTGCCGCTTGCAGGGGCGCCAATCCGGTGCAGGCACCGGCACCTGGCGGTGGTGACGGTGGCACGGTGGCACCCGGGCCGGTGGGCGTGCCGACGCCGGCCCGGCCGGAGGCAGGCTCGGTTCGCGGAAGAACCGCTTGCGCGGTCTGGTCGGTGGCGAGGAGCGGCCGCAGCTGGTCGGTTGGCGGACCGTTGTGGGCGGTGGATCCGGGGAGGTCGGTCTCGGCGGGATCGGCGTGCCCGGGCAGCTCGGCGGTCTCGGGTGGCTCGGGTGGCTCGGGTGGCTCGGGTGGCTCGGGTGGCTCGGGTGGCTCGGGGGTCCCAGGACGCTCGGAGGTCCCAGGACGCTCGGAGGTCCCAGGCCTCCCAGGCCTCGCGGGACTCAGGGGGGCCTGGGGGCTTGGGGGTTAGGTGGTGGTGACCTTGATGGTGTAGGTGCCGCGGCTGGCGTAGGTTGAGTAGCCGGTGTTGAGGGGGGTGCCGTAGCCGGAGTTGTCGACGCGGAGGTAGTAGCGGCCGGCTGTTACCTGGCGGCTGATGCTTGCGCTCAGCCCGGTTGGCGTGGACGCGTTGGACTGTCCGGATGCCGGGTCGGCAGTTGCTAGGACCGCGCCGGACGAGTCCAGCAGCTGCAACTTGATGTCCAGATCGGCTCCGGAAGCAGCCGAATCAGCAGCGAACTTGAAGGTGCCGGCCGTCAGGTCGATCCGGAACACGTCGACGTCGGTGTCCTTCTCGTAGACGCCCTTCACGCCGGTGCCGAGCGTGAGCGCATCGGCCGTCGCAGTCGTGTTGCCGTGGTCGTCGGCCCGCAGGGTCAGCCCGTTCTGGCCGATGACCGCGTAGTCGTCTTCCTTGTTGCTGGCATCGGCGTACTCACCTTTGCTCCACTGGCTGATCGCCTTGGAGTACCCGACGCCCATGATCGGCGCCCAGGCGCCATGGCCTGCGTAGTACCCGACGGAGGATGTCCCGTCATGCGACAGACCGACGTTGTGACCCGCCTCGTGCGCGGCGGCCTCGGCGATGTTCTTCGCGGCGGTCCCGACGCCCTTGGTGAAGACGAGCGCCGGCTGGTAGTACGCGTGTTGGCTGGTGTTGTCGTACACGCCGACGTACGCGACCCCGCCGCAGCCGCAGCTGGACTGGTACCAGGTGGTCGGATCGATCACCACGCGCGTGCCGTACTGCTGGTCCGACGTCCCGGACCGGTCGATCGCCGCGGCGGTCGGCTCCTGCGTCGTCACGTCCACGTCGAACGGCGCGTAGTCCTCGGCCACCCGGGCCCAGACATCGTGTACGACGTCCTGCTCAGCCGTACTCCAGCTGGAAGGATCACCGTCGGTGTCATACGGTGTGATGTTCACCGTCGCGGGCTTGCCGTTCTGGTTCCACGCCGTACCGGTGATCGTGTGGCCGGTGAAGTCGAGGTAGATGACCCGGTTCGAGCCGGCCTTGCTGTGCAGCTCGAACGCCGGGCCGGTTGCAGCGGCAACGGCCGTGGTCGCCCAGCGCGGGGACGCCGTAGCGGCGGCCTTCTGCTCAGGCGCCGTGGCGACGGGCTCGCGGTAGAACAGCCGGCCGCCGTGGTCGAGCCAGGCGGTCTTGTCGGTGCTCAGGATCTGCCGGAGGTGCTCGGTGGTCAGCTTGTTCTTCGCGGCGACCTCGGTCAGGCGGGACTGGACCCGGCCGAGCGCGGTCTGGCCCTGCTGCTCCTGGCCGAGCAGTTGGTCGATGGGCAGTGGAGTGGGCTGCTTGGCGTCGGCCTGGTTGCCGAGCACGACGGCGAGCGCTCCGAAAGCGACGACACCGGCGACGGCGAAGGCGCCGATCCGGCGGGGGCGGGTTGGCATGGGGCGGGAACTCCTCGGGAACTTCGGCGTGCCTCACTTGACATCTTCACGTGCGGTGTACGCGAGCGTACTGTGCGTAGCCTGCCCGAAGCTCCCCTCCGCTGTATAGATTCGTCTCGGGATTTAACGCCGACTTGGGAGGGTCCGATGCGGTTCATGATGGTGTTCAAGGCCAGCGCCGAGTCCGAGGCAGGGCAGCCGCCGACGGAGGAGGGCCTGACCGCGATGGGCCTGGTGATGGCCGAGATGGCGGAGAAGGGCGTACTGCTCGCGGGCGACGGCTTGCTGCCGAGCTCGCACGGGTTCCGGATGCAGCTGGACGAGGGCAAGCGGCGGGTGATCGACGGGCCGTTCGCGGAGACCAAGGAGCTGATCGCCGGGTTCTGCCTGATCGAGGTCGCGTCCCGCGAGGAGGCGATCGAGTGGGGCTGGCGGTGCATCGCGGCCGACGCGAAGGGTGCGGGTGACCCGGAGACGTCCGGTCAGCTGGAGATCCGGCCGGTGGCGACGGCGGAGTTCTTCGGCGACAACTACACCGACGAGGCGCGCGATCGCAACGACGTCACGTTCGCGAAGGCGGCCGAGAACCTTCAGAAGAGCAGCACCTGACGGATCGACGTACCGGCGGCCAGGTGGTCGAAGGCGCGGTTGAGGTCTTCGAGGCCGATCGTCGCGGACAGCAGGCGGTCCACCGGCAGGCGGCCGGCTTGGTAGAGGGCGACGTACCTGGGGATGTCTCGGGACGGTACCGAGGAGCCCAGGTACGAGCCCTTCACGGTGCGTTCCTCCGCGACGAGGCTGACGGCTGGGATGCTGAAGGACTGCGACGGGTGCGGCAGGCCGACTGTCACGGTGGTGCCGCCGCGTTTGGTGGCTGCGTACGCCTGTTCGAGGACCTTGGCGCTGCCGACGGTCTCGAAGGTGTACTCCGCTCCGCCGCCTGTCGCCGCTCGTACTTGGTCCACGGCGTCGGGGTCGCGGGCATCCACGACTGCGGTCGCTCCGAGGTCGCGGGCCAGGGAGAGTTTGGCCGGTACTACGTCTACTGCGACGATCGGGTTTGCGCCGACGAGCACTGCGCCTAGCAGCGCTGACAGTCCGACGCCGCCTAGGCCGAAGATGGCTGTACTGCGGCCTGCTTGGAGGCGGGCTGTGTTTACTACCGCGCCCACGCCGGTCATGACGGCGCAGCCGAACAATGCTGCGATCTCTGGTGGGAGCGACGGGTCGATCTTGACGGCCGAATGCGCCGAGATGACCGCATGATCCGCAAACCCCGAAATGCCCAGATGATGGTGCACCTGAGCCTGTCCCTGACCCTCCGGGCGGGTGCGAGGTTGTGCCTGGGCCTCGGTTGGGTGGGTGGGGGTGGTGAGGCGGTGGGCGCCGGAGAGGAGGGTGCCGGCGGTGTTGGCGGCGGCGCCTGGCTCGCAGAGGGCGGCTCTGCCTTCGGTGCAGGGAGGGCAGGTGCCGCAAGCCGGGACGAAGGCGCAGGAGACTACGTCGCCGGGCGCGAATCCGGCGGCTTCCGAGTGGATCACCTCGCCGGTGGCTTCGTGGCCGAGGAGCATCGGCATCACCCGCGGGCGGGAGCCGTCGATGACCGACAGGTCCGAGTGGCACAGGCCGGTGGCGCGGATCCGGATCAGGAGTTCGCCGGGTCCGGGTGGCGCGAGTTCCAGCTCTTCCAGCTGCAGCGGGCGGGAGTCGGCGTACGGTGCCGGCAGGCCCATCTCGCGGAGTACGGCGCCACGCACGATCATCGGGTGATCCCTTCGAGCGCGGCCCGGATCCGCTCCGGCACCGGTACCGGCCGCCGCTCCGCCCGGTCGACGAACACGTGCACGAACCGCCCGACCGCCGCCGGCTGCTCCGAGTCCTCCCGGAACAGGCCGATCTCGTACCGCACGCTCGAGTTTCCCAACTGCCCGCACCGCAGTCCGGCGTCGACCACCCCTGGGAACTCGAGCGGCTGCTTGAACGTGCACTGCGAGTCCACGCACAGCCCGATCACGTCACCGCCGTGGATGTCGAGCCCACCGGAGCGGATCAGGAAGTCGTTGATGACCGTGTCGAAGAAGCTGTAGTACTCGACGTTGTTGACGTGCCCGTAGACGTCGTTGTCCTTCCACCGCAGCGTGATCGCCAGGTGGTGTGGATACGCGTCACGCTCCATGACCACCCCGTTCGCGCGACGGCTCCGAATTGCGAACCATCGTAACCGCTGCCCGAATGGCCTCACCGCAAGCTTGAATTGAGCATGCGCTTCGTCCTGATCCACGGCGCCGCCAGCAGACCGTGGCACTGGCACCCGGTCACTGCCGAACTTCGTTCCCGCGGGCACGAAGTGATCCCGGTGGACCTACCGTGCGACAACCCGTCGGCGGGGTTACCGCAGTACGTCGACACGGTGGTGGACGCGGTCCCGGAAGGCGAGGACGTCGTGCTGGTGGCGCACTCACTCGGGGGCTTCACCGGGACGTTGGTCTGCGAGCGGCTGCCTGTCCGGGAGTTCGTGCTGGTCGCCGGGATGGTGCCGGCGCCGGGTGAACGGATCGCCGAATGGTGGGGCAACACCGGGTACGTCTGGGTCGACGAGGAAGTGGACGCGTTCTTCCACGATCTGCCGCCGGAGTTCGCGGACGAAGCGCGCCGGCAGTTGCGGACGCAGTCGGCGGGGCCGATGAACGACCCGTGTGCCTTCGAGACGTGGCCGACGGTTCCGACGCGGGCGGTGATCGCGCGGGACGACCTGTTGTTTCCCGCCGAGTTTCTGCGGCGGGTGACGCGTGAGCGGCTCGGATTTGCTCCGCACGAAATACCTGGGGCACATTTTCCGATGCTCGGTCAGCCTGATGCCGTGGTGGACTATCTCCTAAACGGCGAGGGGGCTGGGCATGGGTGATGTGGTCGCGGGGCGGCACACGGCGGCGTACGACGGGGAGTTGGTGGTGTTCCTCATCGGGATGCGGGTCAATTCGGTGCTGAAGGTGCGTGAGTGGTTGCCGGTCGCGCGGGCGATGGGGCCGATGCTGCGGGAGCTGTCCAAGCAGAAGGACAGCGGGCTGCTGGGTTTCCGGACGTTGCCGACGTGGCGCGGGGTGACGCTCGTGCAGTACTGGGAGTCCGTCGAGAAGCTCCAGGCGTTCGCGAACGACACCAGTCGCACGCACCGGCCGGCCTGGGTCGAGTACTTCCGCAACTCGTTCAAGGGCGGATCGGTCGGCATCTGGCACGAGACGTACGTCGTACCAGCCGGCAACACCGAGACGATCTACGGCAACATGCCCCTGCTCGGCCTCGGCCGCGTCGACGGCGTCGTACCGGTGGGCAAGCGCGGCGACACCGCAGCGGAACGCCTGAAGCACTAGCAGCCTAGAGTTCAGGCGTGCGGTTCATCCGGGATCTGTGGACGCTGCTGCAGCGGCGGGACTTCCGGCGTTTGTTCGCGGTTCGGCTGACGTCGCAGTGCGGCGACGGGGTGTTCCAGGTCGCGCTGGCGTCGTACGTGCTGTTCTCGCCGGAGCGGGCGCCGGACGCGGCCGCGATCGCGGGGCTGTTCGCGGTCTCGCTGCTGCCGTACTCGGTCCTCGGACCGTTCACCGGCGTACTGCTGGACCGCTGGTCGCGCCGGCAGATCCTGTTCGGTGCGAACTTGACCCGGGCCGCACTGGTCATCGGGGTCGGCGCGATCGTCGCGGCCGACAGCGCAGGCGTGTTGTTCTACCTCGCCGTACTGCTCACCCTCGGCGTGAACCGCTTCCTGCTCTCCGGCCTGTCCGCCGGCCTCCCCCACGTCGTCGAGCGCGACGAACTGGTGATGGCGAACGCGGTCACCCCGACCTCCGGTACGGCGTTCTTCCTGATCGGCGGCGGGATCGGCGCCGGCGTGAAGATCGTCGTCGACTCAGACCTCGCCGTACTAGGGCTGACCGTGGTCATCTACACGGCCGCCGCGCTTCTCGCCCTGAGGCTCCGCCGCGACCAGCTCGGTCCGGACCTGAAGGGTGACGAGCCGGGCATCCTCGAGGCGCTCCGGACCATCGCGGCCGGGCTGGTCGACGGCGGGCGGCACCTCCGCGAACGCCGCCAGCCCGCGCTCGGCCTGCTCGCGATCGGCTCGCTCCGGTTCTTCTTCGGGCTGATGACGGTCGCGATGATCCTGCTGTACCGGAACTACTTCTACGGTCCGGGCCAGCTCGACCAGGCGTTCGCCGCGCTCGCGGTCGCGACCGGTGCGGTGGGAGCCGGGCTGTTCGTCGCCGCGCTGATCACGCCGTGGGGCACGCGCGTGCTGTCGCTGCGCCGGTGGATCACCTGGTTGTTCGTCAGCGCCGCGGTCGTCAGTGCCGTACCGATCGGGTTCTACACCAAGCCCGCGCTGGTGATCGGCGGGTTCCTGACCGGGTTCTGCGCGCAGGGCATCAAGATCAGCGTCGACACCCTCGTCCAGACGGGTGTCGACGACGAGTACCGCGGCCGGGTCTTCGCGCTGTACGACATGATCTACAACGTCGGGCAGGTGTCCGCGGCCGCACTCGGCGCGGCGGTCCTGCCCGACAGCGGCAAGTCGTACCCGGTCCTCGCACTGATCGTGCTCGGGTTCGCGGTCACCGCGGTGCTGTACTCACGTGCCTCGCAGCGCGGTGATCGGCTGGATGGCGGAGGCCTTCCAGGCGGGGTACGTACCGGCGACCAGTCCGATGAACGCACCCAGCAGGGGTGAACCGAACGCCAGCCGGTTGTCCAGGATCGGGGTCCAGTCGCGGATCCAGGACACGCTGACGGTCAGGATCACGCCGACCGCCGTACCGAGCAGGCCGCCGAGGAAGCCGACGATCACGCTCTCCACCAGGAACTGCGCGGCGATGTGTCTTCGCGCCGCTCCCAGCGCTCTGCGCAGGCCGATCTCCGAGATGCGTTCGAGTACGGACAGCAGCGTCACGTTCGCGATGCCCAGGCCGCCGACGAGGAGCGCTACTGCGCCGAGGAGCAGGAACAGCGCGTTCAGGTCGGACTCGACACCTTTGCGTACGGCGCCTTGTTTGGGCGGGGCGTCGACGCTCAGGGTGCTCGGGTCGTTCGGCTGGATCGCGATCGGAGCCTGCTGGGCGATCAGCTGGGCGGCGCCTACCGCCGTCCGGATCTCGACCGCGTCGGGCGATTCCAGGTTGTAGGCCTGGCGGGCGGCGCCGTTCGGCATGATCACGGCGTCGTTCAGTTCGGCCCGGCCGCTGACCGAGTCGAGGATGCCGATCACCGTGTACGGCTGGTCGCCGATGAACACCGCCGGCTGCGCGTCGACCCGGTTGATACCGAGCCGCTCGGCGGCGTGCTTGCCCAGGACAACCACCTTGTCGGCGCGCCGGTCGTGGCCGTCGTCGAAGAACCTGCCGGTCTTCAGCACCGCGCGGACCGCATCCCACAGGCCGGCCGAACCGGCCATGACGGGAAGCGCCTTGCCGGAACCGTCGTCCAGTCCGGTGACGTTCTGGACGAGGTCGGAGCCGATCTGAAGATTGCTGACGGTGCCGACCGCTTCGACGCCGTTCAACCGCTGGATCCGTGCGGGCGCGTCCCACGGGAGTTGCGTCGCGGCCTCCCCTTCCTGCCCACCTTTGTCGCCCGGTTCCACCACCACCCGCGTAGCAGCAGCCAGATCGAACCGCTGCGTGATCTGCCCAGCAGCGGTCTGCCCGAGCCCGACCGTCCCCACCAACGCCGCAACCCCGAGCACGGTGCCGAGCGTGGTGAGGATCAACCGAGTAGGCCGCGCGGCAACACCGGCCAGCGCCTCGTCCAGCAGATCTCTTACTGCCGGACGAGACCTCAGCCGGCGTCGCCGCGACGTGGACGGCCCGCCGGTCGGGTCCGGGAGGCCTGCTTGGGTTACCACTGGAGGGTTCCGTCGACGATGCGGACCTGGCGTTGGGCGCGGCGGCTGACGTGGTCGTCGTGGGTGATGACGGCCAGCGTCATGCCCTCGGCGTGCAGTTCGTCGAACACTCGCAGGATCGCCTCCGCGTTCATACTGTCCAGGTTTCCGGTCGGTTCGTCCGCCAGCAGCAGGCTCGGTTCCGCGACCAGCGCCCGCGCGATCGCGACCCGCTGCCGTTCCCCACCCGACAGCGTGGTCGGTGCGAACTCCATCCGATGTGCGAGCCCGACCCGCTCCAGCGCGACCCGCGCCCGGGCGAGACGCTCCCGTCGCGGCACCCCGACGTACACCATCGACAGCGCGACGTTCTCCAGTACGGTCCGGTGGTCGAGCAGATGGAACGACTGGAACACGAACCCGATCCGCTGCCCGCGCAGTACGGCGCGCCGGCGCTCGCGCAGGCTCATCGTGTCCACACCGTCCAGCCGGTAGACGCCATCCGTTGGGTTGTCCAACAACCCGAGCAGATGCAGCAGTGTCGACTTCCCCGACCCGGACGGCCCGACGATCGACAGGTACTCCCCCTGCCCGATGGTCAGATCGATCCCCTTGATCGCCCGTACTTCAGGCGGCCCCGGAAAGAACCGCCGTACCCCGATCATCTCGACCACGGGCGCCGGCAGCGCAACTGCCGTACTCATTTCCCGACCACCACCTGATCGCCCTCGGACAGCTTCGCGTCGCCCTTCGGCGTGACCTGCGCGAACCCGTCCGCTGAGAGCCCGACCGTCACCGGAACCAGCTCTACCTTCCCGTTGCGCAGTACCTCGACCCGCGACGCGCCGTCCGACCCGGACGACAGCGCGGCCACTGGTACGGCGAGAACCTTGCCGCTGGTGCTCTTCACCGGGATCGTCACGCGCACGTTCGCGTCCCGCAGTACGGCCAACTGGCTCGCGGTCAACGCGTTCGGCGCGACCACCACGTCGTACTGCGTACCGTCCTTGGAGACCCGCCGTACCTTCGCAGCGATCGGCGTACCGTCGACGTCGAGCGATGCGGCCATACCGGCCTTCAACCGCTGCGCCGTCTCCGCGTCGACCTTCACCGTGACGACCAGCGACGCACCGCTCGCCGACATCACGACGCCGTTGACAGTCCCGCCACGCTCGACCTTCACGTCGTCGACGCGCCGCGGGAGCGTCTTCACGTACACGATCTCCGACACCGGCAGCGGCGTACCGGCCTTGAACTCGGCCTCGGCCTTCGCGTCCTGGGCGTCCGACAGGTTCTGTTCGGCATCGTCGACCGCACCTTGCTGGACCGTGGTGTCCTTCGCGTGAGCGGCTTTCGCCGCCTTGAGCTGCGACTGCGCCTGGCGAAGCTGCTTCTTCGCCGCGTCGACCTGCTTCTTCGCCTGGTCGACCGCCTGCGTGAACCGCTCGTCGGGTTCCGGCGCGTCGTACCCGGCGGCGTCGTACAGCTTCTCCACCGCGGCCGACGTGTCCAGCGTGTACTCGTCGTCGACCGTGCCCGGGTCGTACCCGAGCCGCTCGAGCGTCTGCTCCAACTGCAGCACGTCCGGTCCCTTGCTCCCCGGCGACAAGGTCCGGTACATCGGCAGTACGCCGGCCAGCCCGATCACCGGCCGCCCGGTGATCTCGAGCAGCGCCTTGCCCTCGGTGATCGTCGACCCGACCGCCGGTACCTTGCCGGTGACGATCGCCGGCGTTGTCAGCCCGCTCGTCTCGACCCGGATGTTGACCGCGCCGTCGAACGACGCGTCACCCCGTCCCACCACCTTGCTCGACAGCAGCTTCCTCGCCACCGGCACGGTGATCTGGGAGGCCGACGGCGGCGCGGTCTTCGCCGCCGCGTCCTCCGGCGAGGTGATCCGGCTGCCCGCCGCGATCCCGATCCCGAGCGACACGACCGCTACCCCGGCCACGCTCACCAGCACCCGGCGGCGGGACTTGGGCGAAGCGGTCACCGGTTCGCCGTCTCGTCGCGGTACGCCTCGAGCTCGGCCTTGTGCTGGTCGACGAACTCCTTCTCCTGCTCGTACTGCACCTTCTTGTAGGCGTCGTCGTACCCCTTGGCCTTGCACTTCTGGTCCGCCACCGCGAGCTCTATCTCGGACTTGCGCAGGTCCGACAGCTTGGCCGCGTCCACCTTGTCGAACGACGGCGGTCCGGTGAGCGTCTTCGCCGGACCGCCCTTGGCCGGCGGCTGCGTACCGGTCAGCGCGTCGAGCTTCTGCTGGATCTGGTCCCGCGGATCCGAGACCTTCTTGAACCCGGCGTGCCCGGCGTCGGCCATGCAGTCGGTCCACGCGGTGGTCGCGTCCACGACCCGCTGGTCGGAGTCGATCCGCTTCTGCAGCGCTTCGATGTCCTTGAACAGGCTCTGGAACTTCTTGAAGTCGATGTTCTTGCCGGCATCGTCGCCGTACACCTGCTTGACCGCCTTGCCGCGGCAGCCGAGATCCTGCTGGCCACTCGAGTTCGGACCGCCGTCACTGCCGCCCTGGATCAGGATCGCGCCGTTCCCGGACGCGTTCGGCCCGTTCAGCGCCTTGTCGTACGCCTTCTGCGCGGCCGGCGAGAGCGCCTTGCGGATCTTGGTGTTCGGGTTCGTGTCGTCGTCGCCGGCCTTCGACCAGTCGATCGTGCTGATCCCGTACCCGTACTGCTGGGCGAACTTGTCCGGCGGCAGGTTGAACGCGTCGCTGAACTTCCCCTTGGCGTTCTGTTCCGGCGGTACGGCCACGTACTCGAACCCGGCTGCCTTCATGCACGCGGCGGTCGCGTCCTCGACCTTGCGCTGCTTGGCCAGATCCTCCTCGGACGGCTGCTGCGCGCCACCGGCCCGGGTCGCGACCCGGAATCCGCCACCGGACGAATTGACGAACCCGTCGCCCATGTACTCCGCGAGCGGGCTCTTGTCGCTGTTCTGATCGGACGCGACCGGAGCCTTGTCGTTTCCGCAACCGGCCAGCGCCAGGACCGCGATCACGGCCAATGCTGTTCTCTTCATGGCAGTGGAGCGTGCCGCCGGAGCCGTGAAGAACCTGTGAAGGACCGGTATGCACCCGATGCTCTCAGCCGATCTTCATCGGATTCTCATCTCTTTCGGCGACATTGAGGACTATGCCAGCGCGGATCCTGGTCGCCGAAGACGACCTCAAGCAGGCGGAGCTGATCCGGCGGTACCTCGAACGGGAAGGGCACCTGACCGTCGTCGTGCACGACGGCCGGGAGGCGATCGACGAGGCCCGCCGGCGCAGCCCGGACCTGCTGGTGCTCGACGTGATGATGCCGAAGGTCGACGGCCTGGACGTGTGCCGGGTGTTGCGCGCGGACTCCTCGAACGGTGCCGACGTACCGATCATCATGTTGACGGCGCGTTCCACCGAGGACGACCTGTTGCTGGGCCTCGACCTCGGCGCGGACGACTACCTGACCAAGCCGTACAACCCGCGCGAACTCGTCGCCCGGGTCCGGACCGTACTGCGGCGGACCCGGGTCCGGTCCGAGGGTGAGGTGTACCGGGTCGGCGACCTGGAGATCGACCCGTCGCGGCACGAGGTCAGGTTGACCGGGAAGCTGGTCGAGCTGACGCCGGCCGAGTTCAAGATCCTCGCGTGCCTGGCCGCGTCACCCGGCCGGGCGTTCTCCCGGCAGCAGCTGCTCGAGCACGCGTTCGGCTTCGACCACTACGTGTTCGACCGTACTGTCGACGTGCACGTGATGAACCTGCGGAAGAAGATCGAGCCGTCGCCGGGCGTACCGACGTACCTGAAGACCGTGTACGGCATCGGGTACAAGCTGGTGGAGGCGGCGCATGCGGCGTAGCGTGCTGGTCCGCTTCCTCGGGCTCTCGCTCGCGGTCGCGCTCGGAGCGGTGATCGCGACCGCGCTGATCGCCACGTACGGCACGTCGGAGAAGCTGCAGGGCGAGATCGACGCGAATACGGGCCAACTGCAGGTCGACGGCGAGATCTACGCGCGGCTGTCGAAGTACGCCGCCGACCATCCGACGTGGTCGGGCGTGGACAAAGTGGTGCACGAGCTGGCGAACCAGCTCGGCCGGCGGATCGCGGTGACCACCGACGACGGGACGGTGATCGCGGACTCGGCCCGGATGCTCGGCGCCGCGCCCGAACTCCCGTCGGTGCCTGCGGCAACCATCGACGCGCGCGGCGGCGGGATGGGGCGGCTGAGCGGAACGACGGCCGTCTACCAGGCCCCCAAGTCGGCGATCACCATGAACGAGTTCACCGCCACCGCTGCGATCGGACCGTTCATGGCCTACTCGGACTGGGGGCTGACCGACGACGAACTGAAGCAGCGGAACCAGTTGGCCAAGCAGGCGGTGGCCTGCTTGGCCGCCAAGGGCAAGTCGGCGAGTGTCGCCGGTGACGGCGGAACGGTTCCACAGGTGATGATCGAATCGACCCAGTCGGTGGCCGGCGTCCGGGTGAACGCCAGCCCGACAGGTAAGGACGCATGCCTGCCGGCGAGCATGTACGCGCCGAGCGCGAAGGCGAAGATCGTCAACGACGACGAGGTACGCCGCTCGACCGCCTGCCTGGACGCGGCCGGGATCAAGTACAAGATCAACGACTACTCGGGCCTGCGCTCCGTCGAGCCGGTCGCGAAGGACATGATCGACGACACGTTCGGGAACTGTGTGACCCAGGCCCGCGTCCAGGCGTTGACGCCGTACGTCGCGCCGCCGGCGAAGCTCTACCTCGGCGCGAAGAGCACGTTCAACGTGTTCTCTGGCGAGGGATTGGCCCGTACGGCGGCGACCGCGCTCGGGGTGGTACTGATCGCGGCGCTGGTGATGTTCTTCGCGGGGCGACGGTTGGTGCGGCCAATCGTCGCGCTGACCGGAGCGGCGCAGCGGATGCGGAACGGTGATCACGCGGCGCGGGTCCCGGTGAGCGGGAAGGATGAGGTGGCGCGGCTCGGTCATGCGTTCAACGAGATGGCCGAAGCGATCCAGCGGCACGACTTCCAGCGCAAGGCGATGGTGAGCGACGTCGCTCATGAACTGCGGACGCCGCTGGCCAACATCAAGGGCTACCTGGTCGCATCTGAAGACGGCGTCGTTCCGCTGGACGGAGCGCTCGTCACCTCGCTGCTGGAGGAGACGGATCTGCTCGAACACCTGGTAGCCGACCTCCAGGACCTGGCCCTCGCCGACGCCGGCATGCTCCGCCTACACCCCGCCCCCCGCGACCTGACCGACCTGGCTGGTCAAGTCGTCCTGGCCCACCAACCCACCGCGGAAACCGCCTCCGTAACCCTCACGTCCACAGCTACTGGGCCCTCACCAGCAGTCGTCGACAGCGCTCGCATTCGACAGGCTCTCGGCAACCTAGTCTCCAACGCGATCAGGTACACCCCACCTGGCGGCCAGGTGATGGTCGGCGTACGCCCCGTGGACAACGGCTACAACCTGAGCGTGACCGACAACGGCACAGGCATCGCGCCGGAGCACCTCCCCCACCTGTTCGACCGCTTCTACCGCGCCGATGTCTCCCGCACCCGAACGACCGGCGGCAGCGGCCTCGGCCTCGCCATCACCAAGCACCTGACCGAAGCGCATCAAGGCCGGATCACCGTCACCAGCCGCCTCGGATCAGGCTCGACGTTCACGATCTGGCTCCCTTCCACTGCCACACTGTCCGGGTGACCCAGCCCCCGAACGCCCCCGGCCCGTACGGCCCGCCTCCGAACGCCGGCTGGCAACAACAACCACCCCACGGCAACACCCCCGGCCCGACCCAACCGCCGTACGGCAGTTCCGGGCAGGCTCCGTACGGCGGGCAAGGTCAGGCTCCGTACGGCGGACCCGGGCAGGGCCAGCCGCCGTACGGCGGGCCTGGCTACGGACCTGGATACGGGCCCGGGTATCCGCCCGGCGGACCGGGTCCCGGCGGTCGCGGCCCACGGCGCACACCGCTGTACATCGCACTCGGCGTGGTCGTCGTACTGGTCCTCGCCGGTGTCGCCACACTCCTCGCGACCCGCTCCAGCAGCAACGACACGAGCGGACCAACCCAACCGTCGACGGCCCCGCCCCCAGCGACCACCTCCGCGGAGTCGAGCATCAGCCCAGCACCACAGCCGACGGCACCCTCAACCGCCGCCCCGCGCCTGGCCGACGCCAAGACTCTCGCGACCAGGTTCGTCGCCTACCTGAATGCGAACGACCAGACGCACGCGACCGCGCTCGGCTGCGAGGAGAGCAGGAAACTGCTGACCGGCCAACTCATCGTCACGATCGACCCACCCACGAAGCTGGCAGTCACCGGCCCAGGCGTGTCGGTACCGAGCTACTACCCGCGGATCTCGGTCCCGTTCTCCGGCACCACGAACGGCACCGTCCCGCTGACAGGTACCGTCGACATCATGGACATCCCGTCCCGCCCGCTCTGCGTCCGGCTGACGTCGCTGCAACACTGACCCATGGCACCGCGAAAGGCCCGCCTGGCCGACGTCCACGAGATCGCCTCGGGGATGCCGCACGTCACCAAGTGGGAACGCGACGACGGCACCGACCGCCCGGTGTACCAGGTCGGCGGCAAGTCCTTCGTCTTCTTCCGCACCCCACGCCCCGACGCGGTCGATCCGGTCACCGGTGAGAAGTACGACGACGTGATCATGATCTGGGTCGAATCCGAAGCCGAGAAGCTCGCGCTGATCACCGACGACTCGACCCCGTTCTTCACCACACCCCACTTCGACGGCCACCCGTCCGTCCTCGTCCGGGCCCGCGACCTGGGCGCCCTCAGCAAACAAGAACTGACCGAAGTGATCCAGGACGCCTGGCTGACCCGGGCCTCGCCCCGCCGCGCAACGATCTGGCTGCGAGACCACCGCCTAGCCTGATCCCGCTGTCACACTGAGCCTGTGAGTTCACCGCCGCCCGGGCCGAACTACAACTGGCAGCCGCAACCGGGCAACTACAAGTCGGCCCCGACGTACGGCCAGCCCCCACGCAAGAGCCGCGCCGGCCTGATCCTCGCCCTGATCGTAGTACTCGCCCTGATCGCACTGACCGCGATCGGCATCCTCGCCTACCGCCTCGTCAACAACCACCAAACCCCCAACGCCACCGCCACGCCCTCCGCGCCCCACACCCCCGCCCCAACCGCGCACCCATCTACTGCGCACCCGTCGAGCGCGCACCCAACCGCCGTGCGACCAACCACCGCACACCCGACAGCCACGCGACCAACGGCCACGCACCCGACCACCGCCCCGCCGACCACGGCACGCCCACCTCAGACCGGACCAGCGGCAGCCACCACCATCGGCCGGCAGTTCGTCGCCCAACTGAACGCGAACAACCCAACCGCCGCAGCCGCCCTGGCATGCAAGGGCTCAGAGCAACTGATCCCAACCCTGATCCAAGCCCTCCTCACCCCACCCACCAACCTCACCCTCGGCCAACCAATAGGCCAAGACCCCACCTACGTAGTCCCGCTGACCGGCAAAACCAACAACACCCCAGTAACCGGCGTCCTGATAATCCAGACCCACCCCCCAACCCCCACCTGCATCCAAGCCTTCCAGGTCACACCCCACTAGCTGAGCTCATCACCCCCCGGCACGAGCTCCCGCGCGCCGGAGGCGTCAGAAAGTCTGTCGCCACGAAGCGGTGTTGTTAGTTGGGGGCTAGGGAGCGGGCGGTTTCTAGTGGGCTGGTGCTGGTCGGGAGGGTGGCGATTATGGGGGTGTCCAGGCCGTTTTCGAGGTAGCGGTTGATTTGGGTGCGGCATTGGGTGGGGGTGCCGTGGACTATCAGGTCGTCTACCAGGGCGTCGGGGATCGCGGCCATGGCGGCGTTGCGGTCGCCGGCTGACCAGGCTTCGCGCATGGGTTTCATCAGTGAGGCCCGGCCGAGCCAGTCGTGGAAGGCGGCGTAGCCGGGGACGGTCAGGTAGGTGGCGATGAGGTAGCGGCCGATGTTGCGGGCCATGTCGGCGTCTTCGGTGACGCAGACGAAGATGCGGGCGGCCAGTTCCTTGTCGGGGCCGAGTTCTGCGCGGACCTGGCGTACGTCGTCGGCCGACAGCCAGTTGGTGATCGCGCCGTCGGCTTCGCGGGCGGCGAGCCGCAGCATCTGGGGACGCAGCGCGGCGAGCATGATCGACGGTGGTACGTCGGGGGCCTTCTCCAGCCGGAAGCGCTGGATCGTGAAGCTGTCGAACTTCCCGTCGACCCGCTCCCCCGCGAACGCCGCCCGCAGGAACCGCAGTACGTCCCGCGTCCGCGCCAGCGGTGGGTCGTACGTGATCCCGTTCCACCCGGTCACGATCGTCTCGGACGACGCCCCGATCCCGAGCACGAACCGCCCGGGCGCAAGATCCGCCAGCGCCGCCGCACTCATCGCCAACGCGGCCGGCCCACGCGTATGCACCGGCACGACAGCCGTACCCAGCCGCAAAGAGGAGTCCCACTCCGATGCGAGCACCAGCGGCGTGAACGCATCCGCCCCGGCCACCTCGGCGGACCACAGGTCGGTGTAGCCCAGCAAGTGCAGGTCCGAGATCAGCGCGCGGTGTTCACGCAGCGGTACGCCGGTCAGCGGAACGGTCAGCCCCCAACGCATTCAGATCATCCTCTTCAGCAACGGCAACGGCGCCACGCGCATCACCTGGGCGAGCGGCCACCACGGCCGCGCGGGTACGTACGCCTTCGCCTTCTCGGCCTCGATCGCGGCGACCATCGCCCGTACGCCCGGCTCGGTGTCGACGATGAACGGCGCTTTCGGCACGTGCTCGTTCATCTCCGACCGGATGTCCCCGGGGTAGATCGTGCTGACCTTGATCGGCTTCCCCATCAGCTCCAGCCGCAGACCTTCTCCGAGCGACGCGAGACCGGCCTTGGTCGCGGCGTACGTCGTGACCGTTTTCGGGAATCCACGCAGCGCGGAGATCGACGAGATCAGTACGAGGTGCCCGGCGTTCCGCGCCCGGAAGAGCTCGAGCGCTGCCTCCACCTGCGCGAGCGCGCCGACGAAGTTCGTCAGCGCCGTGTCGCGGTTCGCGTCGAACCGCCCGGTGCCGAGCGGCGCGCCCTTCCCGAGGCCGGCGTTCACGATGATCCGGTCCAGCGGCAACTCACCGTCGATCGCGCGGAACACCTTGAACACCTGCTCGTGGTCCGTCACATCCAGACTGTGGACAACCACCGAAAGCTGTGGATAACGCTCGAGCAGCTCGCTCCGGAGCGCTTCCAGCCGTTCGGTACGCCGGGCGGTCAGCGCGAGGTTGTGACCGTTCGCCGCGAACTGCCGCGCCATCTCCGCACCGAGGCCCGAGCTGGCGCCGGTGATCAGGATGTTCCGTCGCATCGCGATGTCCTATCTATAGGTGAGCAGGTCCGCACCGAGGTGGACGTGCTCGTTGTAGCTCACCACAGTCAGCCCGGAACGCCCGGACACGACCTTCGTGATCGCGGTGTTGATCGTCACCGGATTCAGCTTCGTCCACAGCCCGTCGCCACCGGACAGCAGCCGCCCCACGACGGCCGCGATCGGACCGCCGGACGTGAACACCAGCGCCGAGCCCTTCCCGAGCGACGAGGCCGTACGCCGTACCGCCGCCTCCGACCGGTCGCAGAACGCCTGGAACGTCTCGGTGTATCCGTCGCCGCCGTCGATCCACCGCTGCGTCGCCGCGCCGAACACGTCCTGGAACGCCCGCCGCGGGTTCCCGGTGCGCGCGAGGTCGGCCACCATCACCGCGTGCCGCTTGTACGACGGCTTGTGCGCGATGAGCACCTCCTGGTGGTCGAACTCGTCGTACCCCACATCGATCTCCGGCGTGAACCCGGCGAGCGACGCGGTCTGCTGATGCCGGCGCATCGAGCCCGAGACCACCAGCTCAGGTGTCACGTCCAAAACCGCACCGAGCCGCAAAGCCTGTTGCTGACCCAGTTCCGAGAGGTTGTCGTAGTCGCGCGCACCGAATGACGCCTGCGCGTGCCGGACCAGGTAGATGACGCCCACTCAAGCCTGCCGGATGATCTTGCGGCAACGCCGCTCGAGCACGTTCACCGGGAGCCAAAAGTTTTTGAACCTCGGGTTCCGGGTCTGCTTGTGGTGGTAGCGGTAGTAGATCTGCTGCGCGATCACCGCGAGCCGGAACAGCCCGAACACCTCGTAGAACGCCCAGTTGTCCACAGGCAACCCGGACTGCTTCACGTAATACCCAACGATCTCGTCCCGCGTCAGCATGCCCGGTACGTCGGACGGCTGCAGACGGAACCGCCGGAACGCCCAGTCGTCGTCAGCCTGGACCCAGTACGCGAGCGCACTGCCGAGGTCCATCAGCGGGTCGCCCAGCGTGGCGAGCTCCCAGTCCAGTACGCCCACCACCCGCAACGGATCGTCCGGAGCAAGTACTACGTTGTCGAGCCGGAAGTCGTTGTGGATAACGCAGGTCCGAACATCCACAGGCTGGTTCGCCGCGAGCCACGCCATCACCTGCTCGTAGCTCGGTACGTTCCAGGTCTTCGCCTTGCGGTACCGCTCCGACCAGCCGGCGACCTGGCGGCCGACGTATCCGGCTCCACGCCCAAGATCCGAAAGACCGGCAGCCGCGGGATCGACCGCGTGCAGCTCGACGAGCGTGTCGATCAACGTGAACCCGAGCTGCCGCGCCTGCGCCGCCGTCAGGTCGACCCCGAGCGAGTGGTGCCGCGGAATGGTGCCCGCGACCCGCTCCATCACGTAGAACTCGGAGCCGATCACCGACTCGTCGTTGCAATGAGCAACCATCTCGGGCACGTAGCGGAAAACGGGTTTCAGTCCTTTCTGGATGCGGTACTCGCGCCCCATGTCGTGCGCGCTCTTCGCCTTGGTCCCGGCCGGCGGGCGGCGCAGGATCAGGTCGCGATCGTCATACCTCAACAGATACGTGAGGTTCGAAGCCCCACCCGAGAACTGCTTGACCTCCGGCAGACCGGAGGGTAAGAGGGTCTGTTGCCGCAGCCAAGCATCGACGGCGGGTAGGTCGAACGCGTCCTCGTCGCGGACGGCCCGCGCGCCATCACCCATCCTTGGCCTCGGCCCGCAGCCGGGCCTTCGCCGCGATCCGGCGCATCTGGCTGTTGTACAGCGGACGCGCCAGCCGCTTCGTCCAGTACGCGACCCGGGCCGGCTGGTCGGGGATGATCAGGTGCCGCTTCTTGTTGATCCCGGCAACGACCACCGTGGCGATGTCGTCCGCGGAGCGCGGCGACTTCTCGATCAGCTGCCGCGCGGTCGCGCCCATCGCGCTGTCGGCGCCCCGGATCGAGTCCGCGAGGTTGGTCCGGAAGAACGACGGGCAGACCACGGACACGTTGATGCCGTACGGATGCAACTCGTGGGACAGGGTCTCGGACAACGCGACGACGCCGGCCTTCACGGTGTTGTACGAGCTCATCATCGGCGGATGCACCAGTCCGGCCGCGGACGCGGTGTTCACGATGTACCCGGACCGCTGCCGCTTGAACATCGGTACGAACGCCCGGCACCCGCGGACCACGCCCATCAGGTTGATGTCGACGACCCGGTCCCACTCGTCCAGCGTCTCGACGTCGATCCGCCCGCCGGTCGCGATGCCCGCGTTGTTCACCAGGATGTCCAGGCCGCCCCAGTTGTCCTCGCACCACGCAACCGCCGCCTCCCAGTCCGCCGGGCTGCGGACGTCCAGCTTCAGGTACGAAGGGCCACCCTGGTCCGAAACATCCGTACTGAGCACTTGATGGCCGTCGGCAACGAATCGGGCGACCAGCGCCGCGCCCAGACCGCTCGCGGCGCCGGTGACGAGAACCCGACTCACTTGGCCTCCTGAACAGCCGAAAGGTACGACGCCAGCTCGATCCTGGCGATCACCCCACGATGCACCTCGTCCGGCCCGTCGGCCAGCCGCAACGCGCGGGCACTCGTCCACGCGGCCGCGAGCGGGAAGTCGTCGGACAGCCCGCCACCACCGTGCAACTGGATCGCCATGTCGATCACGTCCTGCGCCATCCGCGGGACCGCGACCTTGATCTGGCTGACCTCGCTCAACGCGCCGGCGAGCCCCTGGGTGTCGAGCAGGTACGCCGTCTGCAGTACGAGCAACCGTGCCTGGTTGATCGCGATTCGCGCGTCGGCGATCCGTTCGCGGTTGCCGCCGAGGTTGACGAGCGGCTTGCCGAACGCGGTCCGGCTGGTACCGCGTTTCAGCGCCAGCTCGAGCGCCTTCTCGGCCAGCCCGATCAGCCGCATGCAGTGGTGCACGCGCCCGGGGCCGAGCCGGCCTTGGGCGATCTCGAACGCCGTACCCGGTCCGACCAGGATGTTCGCGGCGGGCACCCGTACGTCGGTGAACGACACCTCGCCGTGGCCGTGCGGTTCGTCGTACCGGCTCATCGCGGGCAGCAGGCGCTCGACCTTCACGCCGGGTGTGGAGCGTGGGACGAGGACCATCGTGTGCCGTGCGTACCGGTGCGCGTCCGGGTCGGTGAGGCCCATGAAGATGAGCAGCTCGCAGTCCGGGTGGCCGACACCGGTACTCCACCACTTGCGGCCGTTCAGTACGACGTCGTCGCCGTCGAGGATCGCGGTCGCCTGCATGTTGGTGGCGTCGGAGGACGCGACGTCCGGCTCGGTCATGCAGAACGCGGACCGGATCGTGCCGTCCAGCAACGGCTCCAGCCAGCGCTTCTTCTGCTCGTCGTTGCCGTACCGGAGGAGGACCTCCATGTTGCCGGTGTCCGGCGCGTTGCAGTTGAAGACGTACGGCGCGACGAACGACCGGCCGGTGAGCTCCGCGATCGGGGCGTAGTCGAGGTTGCTCAGGCCTTCGCCGTACTGCTCGTTGCCCGGCTCGGCCGGTGGCAGGAAGAGGTTCCACAGGCCGGCCTCGCGGGCCTTCGCCTGCAGGTCCTTCACGATCGGCTGCGGCTGCCACGGATCACCGGCCGCGCGGATCGCGTCGTGCAACTCGGCCTCGACCGGCTCGATCTCGGTGCGCAGGAAGGTGTCCACGCGTCCGATCAGGTCTTGCGCCCGGGCCGAAGGTTCGAACCCCATCAAGACTCCTCTCCCTCGGCTTGACCGTAGCTCAGCCTCTAAGCAATGCTCAATAGATGGAACACCGTCTGACAGCGGACGACCGCAAGAAGCAACTGGTCAAGATCGGCCTGATGATGCTTCGCGACAAACCGATCCATGAGCTGTCCATCGACGCGATCGCCGCCGAGGCCGGGATCTCCCGCGGGCTGCTGTTCCACTACTTCCCGAGCAAGCGGGACTACTACGTCGCGGTCATCGCCGCGGCCGGCCGCCGCCTGCTCCGGGTCACCAAGCCGGACGACCTGCTTCCGCCGGAGCAGCAGCTGCACGAGATGCTGACCCAGTTCGTCGCGTTCATCGCGCGCCGGCGGACCGCGTACATCTCGTTCGTCCGCGGCGCAGCCGGCGGCGACGACTTCGCCGTTGAGGTGTACGACGAGACGCGCGCGGGCCTGACCAAGCGGATCCTCACCTACCTCGGCGTACCCGAAGTGGCCGACGACCCGAAGTGCGCGGAGTACCTCCGGATCCACGCGTGGCTCTCGTACACCGAGGACCTGGCCATCGAGTGGTCCGGCCTACTCGAAGAGGACCGCCCGTACCCGGCCGACCACATCGTCGACCACGCCATCGAGGCCCTCCAGATGCTACGGAAGCTGTAGCCCCTAGGGCAGCAGCTCAGGAGCGAGATCCGGGGTCTGCATGTCCGGGTCGAAGGGGAACAGGGGGCGGAGTACGCCGTGGTGGCCGAGGCGGAGGAGGTCTTGGTCTACGCCGCCGGGGGTCAGTGCCAGGAGCCAGTCGGCGGCGAGGTTGTAGAGCTCGGGTTCCAGGTAGCCGATCTTGACGATGACGAGGTCGGTGGCGGCCGGGTCCAGGCCGAGCAGGGTGAAGTCGGCGAGGTGGTGGTACGGCTTGCGGCGGGTCGTGAGGATCGAGTGGAGGCCGCCGGCCTTGACGACCGCGACCGTGCCACCGACCGGGTCCTCGGAGATCGAGAAGACGGTGCCGGACAGAGCCACCGGACCGGACGGGCCGGAATCGACCTTCCCACCCGCGGTGACGGACACCTGGTTGCCGACGCCGGCCGCGACACAAGCCGCGACGGCGTCCGGATCGGTGATGCTGGCGTGGATGGCCGTCGCCTTACCGGAGGTCAGGTCCTCGACCTTCAACAGCTCGCCCAAGGTCCACGAGACGTCGCCCGCACCGCCGGCGGTCGGGTTGTCGCCGGAGTCGCTGATCAGGAACGGCCGGGCGGTCGAGGCGAGACCGGCCGCCACACACTCCTCCAACGTCCCCGTCGGCGCCACGAATTCGAATCCGTCGCGGGCGTCCCAGTACGACTTCGCCAACTCCTCCGCCCGCGCGGTGATCAGCTCCGCGTCGTCCCCGGTGACGACGACAGCGGCCCGGCAACGCGGCTCGTCGGCCCACGCGTACCCGACCCAGACGGCCGCATCCAGCACACCGGGCTCGTCCGCGATCTCGGCCACGCGCGCGTAGATCGACTTGGCCGGCTCGAGTCGCGTCGACGTCTTCTCGCCGGGCAGCAACACCGGTACCTGGATCCATGCCTTGCCCGGCTTCCCCAGCCCGGACCGCAGGCGCTCCACCAGGTTCCGCAGCGCACGCTCGCGGCTTTCCAGGGCGTCCTCGTGCGGCGCCATCCGGTAGCAGGTGATCAGATCGACCGCCGTACCGAGCTCCCGCGACACGTTCCCGTGCAGGTCCATCGAGGCGGACACGAGTACGTCGGGACCGAGCACGTCGCGGATCCGCGTCGCGAGGTCGGCCTCCGCGTCCTGCCGTCCGACGACACTCATCGCGCCGTGGATGTCGAAGAAGAACCCGTCCAGCTCGCCGGCGTCCTTCAGCCGGGTGACGATCTCCGCGGACAGGTCGTCGTACACCTCCGGCTGCACCGCACCGCCGGGCAATGAGCGGGCATGCAGCAGCGGTACCCACTCGATGCCCTGCGCCCAGTCCTTGCCGAGGAAGTCGTCGTACCGCTCGAGCAGGTGGGCTCCCCGCCGTACGTCGAAGTCCGCCAGCCCGGCCCGGTGCGGCGAGAACGTGCTGGACTCGATGGCGATCCCGGCAATCCCGATCCGAAGGTTCATGATCAAAACCTGCCACATCCAAGCCGTTTCGCGCACCGCCTACCGCTCAGTTGTGGACACCTGTGGATCCGCGGACGACGAGGTCGACCGCCAGTTCCACGTGCCGGGCGTCCACGGGTTGGCGTTCCAGGAGGCGGATCAGAAGGCTCACGGCCATCCGGCCCATTTCCTGGAGGGGTTGGCGGACCGTTGTCAGTTGTGGTGTGGTCGCGCGGGAGAGGTCGAGGTCGTCGAAGCCGGTGATCGAGAGGTCGCCGGGGACGTTGAGGCCGGCTTCGGCGGCGGCCTGCAGGGCTCCGATCGCGGCCTTGTCGTTGAAGGCGACGAGTGCGGTGGGCCGCGGGTCGAGGGCGAGGAGTTCGCGGGCGGCTCGATAGCCGTGCTGTGTCGTGGGCTGGTCGTGCCGTACGAGGGACGGATCCGGCAGGAAGCCCGCGTCGGCGAGCGCGGCCGAGTGGCCGCTGAGGCGGGCGTCGGCGGCGAGCCATTCGCGCGGCCCGGCGATCACGCCGATCCGCCGGTGCCCGAGCGCGGTCAGGTGGGCGGTCACCTGCCGCGCGCCGGAGTGGTGCGCGGCGGAGACCGACGGGATGTCGCGCGGGAGCGTCGTCCGCGGGTCGACCACGACGAACGGGAAGCGGCGCGAACTCAGCCGGACCAGGTCCTCGCTCGGTTCCGGCGGCAGGATCAGGATCGCGCCGCCGATGTCCCGGCGGGAACCGAGGCGGGTCAGTACGGGATCGTGGGCCGCCGCCTCACCCGCGTTCAGGACGACCTGCCGGCCGTGCTGCCCGAGCGTCTCGGCGATCGACGACACGATCAGGCCGAAGTAGTCGGTGAGCACGTACGGGCACCGTACGTAGACAGCGCCTTCCACCGGCTTCGCCGTACCGCCACGGGGTGCCGGGGCGCGCAGCCCGAGGTCCTCGATCGCCTGCTCGACCAGCCGTCGGGTCTCCGGCGCCACGCTGCCGGCCTGGTTCAGCACCCGGGACACGGTCGCGATCGAGACCCCGGTCGCGTTCGCGACATCCCGAACGGTTGCCCTAGCTGGCATTTGTTACATCCTCTTGTTTCACGCTCCGCACTCTAGTTCACCGCCGCCAGACCTTGACAGTGCTCAGCCGCAGACGTTTCCTGAGGCCGTTTGTTTCATCCCCGAGGAGTGCGATGAGAACACCAGCCTTCGGCGTCGCCCTTGCTCTCGCGGCGGCGTCCCTCACCGGTCCGGCCCAGGCCCATCCCCCGACGACCCAGGTTCGCGTCTGGGTCACCACGCCCGATCGCGCCGAGCTGTTGCACGAGCGCGCGCCGGTCTCGTTCCGTGACGGCACGAGCGATCGGACCACGATCACGGTCGACCCGCGGACGACGTACCAGACGATGGACGGCTTCGGTGCCTCGATCACCGACTCGTCGGCCGCCGTCCTGTACCGGCTCAGCCCGCCCGATCGCGAGCAGACGCTGCGCAAGCTGTTCGACCCCCGCCAAGGGATCGGCGTCAGCTTTCTGCGGCAGCCCGTCGGCTCGTCCGACTTCACCGCGGCGAGTGAGCACTACACGTACGACGACGTACCGGCCGGCCAGACCGACTTCGGCCTCGAGCACTTCAGCGTCGCGCACGACGAACAGCAGGTACTCCCCTTGCTCCGTCGCGCCAAGCAGCTCAATCCACAGCTCAAGGTGATGGCGACCCCGTGGAGCCCGCCGGCGTGGATGAAGACCGGCGACTCGCTCGTCGGCGGCCGGTTGCAGGACGACCCGAAGGTGTACGACGCGTACGCGCGCTACCTGGTGAAGTTCGTCCAGGCGTACGCGAAGGCCGGCGTACCGGTCGACTTCCTCTCGATCCAGAACGAGCCGCAGAACCGCAAACCCAGCGCCTACCCCGGTACGGACCTGCCCGTCCGGCAGGAGGCAGCGGTCATCACCGCCCTCGGACCGCTGCTCCAGAAGGTCAGCCCGCGCACGAAGATCCTCGGGTACGACCACAACTGGACCACGCACCCCGGCGACATCGCGTCCACCCCGCCCGGCGAGGACCCGGAGACGGACTACCCGTACAAGCTCCTGCAGACGTCCGCGGCGAAGTGGATCGCGGGTACGGCGTACCACTGCTACTCCGGCGATCCGTCGAAGCAGACCGACCTGCACAAGGCGCTCCCGTCGAAGGGGATCTGGTTCACCGAGTGCTCCGGCTCGCACGGCCCGAACGACACCCCGCCACAGATCTTCCGCGGCACGCTCACCTGGCACGCGCGGACCCTGATGCTCGGTGCGACCCGGAACTGGGCGAAGTCGGTCGTCAACTGGAACCTCGCACTCGACTCGACCGGCGGCCCGCACCTCGGCGGCTGCGATACCTGCACCGGGCTCGTCACGCTGCAGCCGGACGGGAGCGTCACCACCGACGCGGAGTACTACACGATCGGCCACCTGTCGAAGTTCGTGCAGCCGGGGGCGGTGCGGATCGGGAGTACGTCGTACGGGACGACCGGGTGGAACGGGCAGCTGATGTCGGCGGCGTTCCGCAACCCGGACGGTACGACGGTTCTGGTTGTGCACAACGAGAACGACGACCCGCGGAGCTTCGCGGTGGCCGTCGGGGACAAGACCTTCGAGTACGACGTACCGGGCGGCGCGATCGCGACCTTCACGTGGGGGCGGCTGGCCGCGGACGTACTGCAGGAGCTGTCGGCACGGGCTGCGACCACCAGCGACAACGCCGCGGACGCGGGGCGACTGATCGATCAGGACGGTTCGACTGTGTGGCAGAGCAAGGCCGCGCAGACGCCAGGTCAGTGGGTGCAGCTCGACCTCGGGAAGGCGCAGACCGTCAAGCAGGTCGCGCTGGACAGCGGCGGGAACACCGGCGACTTCGCGCACGAGTATCAGGTTGCGTTGAGCAACGACGGCTCGGCGTGGCAGACCGTGGCGACGGGTTCGTCCACAGCACAACTCACGACTGTGGATATCCGTCCGGCGCACGCTCGGTACATCCGGATCACGCAGACCGGGAGCGCCGGCAACTGGTGGAGCCTGGCGGACGTACGGGTCTATCGCTGAGCTTCCAGCCAGCACGCGACCGCGGCGGCCCGCTCGTTGCTCTTGGCAATGATCTGCAGGCCGACCGGGAGACCGTCGGCCGGGATCGGCAGGCTGACGGCCGGATGGCGGGTGAGGTTCGCCAGGCGGGTGTTGTTCATCAACTGCCTGCGGACCTCCAGCCCGCCGTCGGCTGTTGCCGCTGCCTCGAGGAGCGGTGCGGTGGTGAGGACGGTCGGCATGAGTACGGCGTCGACCTGTCCGAGTACGGCATCGACCTCGGCCCTGATGACCTCTGCTTGTTGCTTCGCTCGCTCGTAGTCGGCCGGCTGGACCTGGGCGGCCTCACGGAGGCGCTGCTGTACGTCGGGTTGGTAGCGGTCGTGGGAGCGGGTCGCGTGGTTGGCGGCTGCTTCGGGGCCTTGGAGGTTGGCTGCTGTGGTGAAGGTGTACTCCCAATCCGGCAACTGCACCTCGATTGCTTCGAGGGTTCGTACTGCAGCCGACCATGCGCTGCTTACCCCAGAACTGAGTTGGAGGTATTCCGGGTTGGTGACTATGCCTAGGCGGGGGGTGGTGACGGGGGCGGGCGTGGTGACGGGGGCGGGCGTTGTTTCGGTGAGGGCCGCTAGGGCGTACGCGGCGTCGGTGGCGGTTCTGGTGAGGAGGCCTACGTGGTCCAGGGATTGGGACAGGGGGAAGACGCGGTCTGTTGGGAGGGTGTTGTAGGTCGGCTTGAAGCCGACGACTCCGCAGAGGGCCGCTGGGATTCGGACCGAGCCGGCGGTGTCGGTACCGATCGCCAGCGGGACGATCCCAGCCGCGACGGCGGCTGCCGAGCCGGAGCTCGAGCCGCCGGTCATCCGGGCCGGGTCGTGCGGGTTGCGGCACGGGCCGACGCGGTTCGACGTACCGGTGCAGCCGTACGCGAACTCGTGCGTGTGCGACAGCCCGATGACGATCGCACCGGCCGCGCGCAACCGCCGTACGATCTCCGCGTCGTGCCGACCGACACCGTCCATCGACGCGGAGCCGCAGCGGTACGGCAGGCCTTCGACCTCGATGATCTCCTTCACCAAGACCGGTACGCCCGCGAGCGCACCAGTCCGGTCATGGGAAGTCGCGGCCTTCCGGGCGCCGTCCACGTCCAGGTGTACGACGGCGTTCAGGTCGGCGGCGTCCGCGGTCCGCGCCAACGCTTCCTCGACCAGAGCGACCGGATCCAGCGACCCGTCGCGCACTCCGGAGGCGATCTCCTGCAGTGTCCTCACTCGCACATCAGACCACGGAGAGGAAACGGAAACAGCAGCGTCATGCCAAGTTGCTACCGTCCGATGGCATGGTGATCGAGGGAGTGGAACTGCGCACCGCGCCGCCGACGGACCCCGACGTGCTGGCTCTGACCACGGCGCAACAGGCAGAGCTCGCCGCGATGTACGGCGCGGACCAGCCGCTCGTCGCGCTGCACCCGGACATCGCGTTCACGGTGCTCGCACTCGACGGCACGCCGGTCGGCTGCGTCGGCCTGCAAACGGTCGCGCCCGGTCTCGGGGAGATCAAACGGATGTACGTCGCCCCGTCCGCGCGCGGGTGGGGACTGTCGCGGCTGCTGCTGGAGGCGGTCGAGACACAGGCCCGATCCGTTGGTCTCACCAACCTCCGGCTGGAGACCGGTACGAAGCAGGTCGAGGCGATCGCGCTCTACACGAACCACGGCTACCGCCCGACGCCGCCGTACCCGCCGTTCGAGACCGAGGTCGTCTCGCGCTGTTTCGCCAAGCAACTCTAGAGATTGAGCACCAGGTCGGCGCCGTCGCGTTCGAAGCCGAGGTTGCGCAGGTACGGCGTGGACTCGCGCATCCGGGGCGGGGCGATCACCTGCCGGAACCCCTTGTCGGTGAACACGTCGCTGCGCCGGTACACGAACTCGCCGGGAGTGAAGTCGCGGTACTTCGGAACCACGTAGTCGAGGTCGATCTGCGCCCGCCCCGCGCCGGCGTCGTGCGCGAGGACCACGCCGACGGTCCGGTCACCGTGCTGGACGAGGAACGCGTACGGGCTCGTACCGGACCTGAAGCCCGGGTTGAACCGGCTGATGTCCTTCTGGTGCCGCTCGAGGACGAACCCGAGGTACGCGTCGCCGGCGCCCACCTGCAGCACCTGGTACTCCGCCTCGTCGTGCCGGTGCCGGAGCAACCGCCACAGGTGCACGACGTTGATGACCGCCAGTACCGCGTTCATCCCGACCATCGGCCAGACGCCGACGACTGCGTTGAACGCGACCAGGATCACGCAGCCGATCAGGTTCAGCACGCGCAGCCGCAGGATCCGCGTCTGCAGCAACGACCACACGACCAGCGCGGACCCGGCCCACCCGATGACACTCCATACGTCCACACCTGGAGACTAGAGCGTGTGAGCGACTTCTTACTTCTCGACGGCACCCTGTTGCAGGCGGTCGACCCGATGTTGCTGCGCGCAAGCAGTTTCGGGCACTTCACGTCGATGCAGGTCCGCGCCGGCCACGTCGACGGCCTCGACCTACACTTCGACCGCCTCGACCGCAGCACCCGCGAAGTCTTCGACCAGCCGCTCCCGGAACCGCGCATCCGCGCCGAACTCCGGGCCGCCCTCGATCACGCCCGATCTGGTGACCTGTCGATCCGCGTCAACGTGTTCGCCACCGACCAACTCCACCTGCTGACCCGCGTCGGCCCACCCGTCCCTCCCGCGACCGGCCCGGTCCGTCTGCGGACCTACCAACACGAACGAGCCGTCCCGCACCTCAAGCACACCGGCACCTTCGACCTCACCTACTACGACCGCAAGGCGAAGGCCGACGGCTACGACGACGCCCTCTTCCACACCCCCACCGGCCACATCTCCGAAGCCTCCACCTGGAACATCTGCTTCGCCCGCGGCCCGCACCTGTTCTTCCCGAGTGCCCCGATCCTCAAAGGCATCCGTCAGCAAACCCTCCAACGAGCCCTACCGACCTACACCACCGAACCGATCCACCTCACCGACCTGACCACCTACGACGCCGCCTACCTCACCAACTCGATCGACGCAGCTCTACCGATCGCCTCGATCAACGAGGTCACCTACCAACCCCACGCCGAGTCAGCCCACACAATCGCCAAGGCGTACGCGAGTCAGCCGCCGCAGGCGGTCTAGAGGCGCTCGGACCACCAGTTCAGGAGGGCTTCGCGGGCGCGGGTCTCGCCGAGGGGGCCTTCGTCGAGGCGGAGGTTCATCAGGAACTTGTAGGCCTCGCCGACCTCGCGGCCCGGGGGGATGCCGAGGATCTGCATGATCTGGTTGCCGTCCAGGTCGGGGCGGAGGGCGTCCAGCTCCTCCTGCTCCTGGAGGCGGGCGATGCGGGCCTCCAGGTCGTCGTACGCCGCACGCAGGGACTCGGCCTTGCGCCGGTTCCGGGTGGTGCAGTCGGCGCGGGTCAGTACGTGCAGGCGTTCGAGCTGGTCGCCGGCGTCGCGGACGTAGCGGCGGACAGCGGAGTCGGTCCACTCGCCGTCTCCGTACCCGTGGAAGCGCAGGTGGAGTTCGATCAGCTTGCTGACCTGGTCGATCTGTTCGTTGCTGAACCGCAGCGCCTTCATCCGCTTGCGCGCCATCTTCGCGCCCTGGACGTCGTGGTGGTGGAAGGTCACCTTCCCGCCGTCCTCGAACTTCCGCGTCTTCGGTTTCCCGATGTCGTGGATCAACGCGGCGAACCGAACGACGAAATCGGGCGTCGGAACAGACAGGCGGGATTCCAGATCGATGGCCTGGTCGAGGACGGTGAGCGAGTGCTGGTACACATCCTTGTGCCGGTGGTGCTCGTCCTTCTCGAGCATCAGCGCCGGCAGTTCGGGCAGTACGTGCTCGGCCAGTCCGGTGCTGACCAGCAGGTCGAGCCCGATCCGCGGGTGATCCGCGCAGATCAGCTTCTCCAGCTCGTCGCGGACCCGCTCGGCGGACACGATCGTGATCCGGTCGGCCATCGCCGTCATCGCCTGCACCACGGCCGGGTCCGGCGTGAACTCGAGCTGTGCGGCGAACCGGGCCGCGCGCATCATCCGCAGCGGGTCGTCACTGAACGAGTCCTCCGGCGTACCGGGCGTACGGATCCGCCGGTGCGCGACGTCCTCGACGCCGCCGTACGGGTCGACGAACTGCCGCGACGGCAGCCGGACCGCCATCGCGTTCATCGCGAAGTCCCGGCGGGCCAGGTCGCCCTCCAGGCTGTCGCCGTAGGCCACCTCCGGTTTGCGCGAGGTGGGATCGTAGGTTTCCGTCCTGTACGTCGTGACTTCCAGAACCCACTCGCCCTTGCGACAACCGATGGTGCCGAACGCCTTGCCGATGTCCCAGACATGGTCCGCCCAGCCGGACAGCAACCGCTCGATCACGTCCGGGTGCGCTGACGTGGTGAAGTCCAGATCCTTGCTCCCCCGGCCGAGCAGAATGTCCCGGACAGGACCGCCGACCAGGGCGATCTCGTGGCCGGCGGCGGCGAACCGGGAGCCCAGTTCGTCCACCACGGGAGCGAGTTCCAGCAGCGCCTGGACGGCGCGCCGCTGGACGCCGGACAACGATCCGGCGGAGGCTGACTGGTCGGCAAAGGGTGACACGGGGAACTAGGTTACGGTGACGGCGTGTTCAGACGGCGACTGAGGCTCCCGGCGGTGCTCGGGGCCAGCCTGTTGGTTGCTGCTTCGGCAGCGACTTCAGCCGCTCCGGCCAGTTCCGCACCGAGCGACGAACCGGCCGTCCAGGTGACGATCGACCAGTTCGGCCCGGTCGCGCCGAAGCCGGGTGAGCAGGTGGTGATCAAGGGCCGGGTGACGAACACCAGCTCGGTCACCTTCAACCTCCCGCAGGCGCTGGCGTGCATCGACCGGACCCGGCTGTCCAGCACCTCGGCCCTGGACGCGATCCCGACCGAGCAGAACCTCCCGATGGACAACCGGGACAGCTGCCGGAACCTGACCAACGACAGCCAGACCTTCCAGCCGTTCGACCAGCCGCTGGCGCCGAAGCAGACCGTGACCTTCTCGTTGACGGTGCCGTGGAAGGAATGGGGTATCTCCGACCACACCGGCGTGTACGTCGTCGGCGTCACGTTCCGCGGCGACCCGCCGGACAGCGGCCGGGTGATGGCCGGCCGGGCCCGGATCCTGATGCCGGTGGTCGGCAAGGAGCCGCTGCGGCGGCAGGTGAACACCGCGCTCGTCGTACCGCTGCGGCACCGGCCGACCCAGCTCGGCGGCCGGAACTTCGCGAACGAGTCGCTCGCGCAGGCGCTGGACGCGAAGGGTTCGCTCGGCCGGCTGCTTGCCCTGGGCAGGCAGCGCAAGGTCACCTGGCTGGTCGACCCGGCGATGCTGGACGAGGTCCGGCAACTGTCGAAGGGCTACGTGATCCTCGGCCAGAACGGCCAGACCAAGCCCGGTACCGGCCAGGCGATCGCTGCCGCCTGGCTGAAGGAGTTCGACGCGAGCCGGGCGCGCGGCGACCAGGTCGTACTGCTGCCGTACGCCGACCCGGACGTGGCCGGTCTGCTGGACGCGGGCGACCCGCTGAAGGATCTCGTCGCCGAGGCCCGGGTGCGGACCGAGCGGACCGGCGGCGAGCAGGCTCCGAGCTTCACCAACGGGCTCTGGCTCGAGGGCGGCGCGGCCGCGAGCCGGTACCTGGGCGCCGCGTCCAGCGGGTTCGCCGGCGCCACCCCCGACGACCTCAATCTGGTCAGCAGTTCCTCCTGGACCGCACGCACCCGGCCGGTCCTCACCAGCACCCCGGTGTACGACGTACTCACACCGGAAAGCCCCGATCACACAGTACGGACCGTGATCGCGGATTCCGCGCTCACCGAAGGCGGCCCCGATCCGGAGACCGCGGACAGCGCACTCCAGGTTCGCCAGCGGTTCGCGGCGGTGACCGCGTTGATCGCAGCCGCCGGAACGAACACCGCGTCAGTTGTCGCGGTACCGCCGCGCGGCTGGGACCCGGAGGGCACCGCGACCGCCGCGCTCGCGGGCAACCTGTCGCTGCCGTGGATCAAGCCGGCCGACCTCAGCACGATCGTCGCGGCCACCCCGCGGCCGCAGTCCACCAAGGCGCCGACGGCACCGAAGACGAACGGCGTACTGTCCGAGTCCCAGATCACCAGCATCAGGCGGCTCGCCGGCGCGACCGCGACGATGCAGGAACTGCTCGTCGACCCGAACCAGCTGCCTGAAGTGATGTCCCAGGCGCTGCTCCGGTCCGCCTCGTCGGCCTGGAACGGCCACCCGGACGAGGCGCAGTACTTCACCACGATCGAGCTGGGTTCGGCGAGTCAGCAGCTCGGCAAGGTGCGGCTGTACAACTCGAACGTGGATCGCGGGCTGCGCAAGGAGATCAAGGTCAACCTGGCCGGCAGCAAGGGCACCTTCCCGCTCACGATCGTCAACGACACGGAGTGGTCCGTCCGGGTCGGCGTCGTGGTCACGTCGGTGAACCGGACCGACCTGAAGATCGCACCCGTCCAGACCGTCGTCCTCCCACCGCGGGGGAAGTGGACTCCGCGGATCAACGCCAGCGCGCAACAGAATGGTCTGATCCGCGCCAAGGCCCAGGTAGTGAACGCGGCCGGTGAGCCGGTCGGCAAGTCCCAGGAGATCCTGATCCAGGCCAGCCAGTACGGCAGCGTCGGCTGGATCCTGGTCGGCGCCGCCTGCGCGCTGCTGTTCGGTACGTCGTTCGTCCGGATCTACCGGCGGATCCGGATCGAGCGCCGCAACCCGGCCGCGGTCGCCGGCCCGGAAGCTGCCGGTTCCGAAGCTGCCGGTTCCGACGAAGAAACCCCCGCCCACGGCCGCCACGCGGCGAAGGACGTACCCGAGGACACGTCGGGGACGTCCCTGAAAGAAGGAGTCGGTTCGAAGGATGGCTGACCGCACCCTGCGCTCCGCGGCGGTGATGGCAGCCGGAACGGTGCTGTCCCGCCTGCTCGGATTCATCCGGATCGCCCTGCTCGCGGCCGCCATCGGCACTGCGCTGCGCGGCGACATCTTCACCGCCGCCAACACCATCCCGAACAGCCTCTACATCCTGCTGGCCGGCGGTGTGTTCAACACGGTGCTGGTCCCGCAGCTGGTCCGGGCGATCAAGAACCACGACGACGGCGGTCAGGACTTCACCAACCGGGTGCTGACGTTCGGGTTCGTCGTCCTCGCGATCGTGACGGTGGGCTGCGTACTGCTGGCGCCGGCGATCGCCGAGCTGTACCTGCCGAAGGAGCTGCACGATCCGTCGCGGGCGTCCGAACGGGCGTCGATGGTGATGTTCGTCCGGCTCTGCCTGCCGCAGATCTTCTTCTACGGCGCGTTCGTCCTGGTCGGCCAGGTGCTGAACGCGCGCCGCCGGTTCGGCCCGATGATGTGGGCGCCGATCGCGAACAACATCGTCGCGTGCGCGTCGATCATCGTCTTCCTGGTCATCTACCGAGTCGGCGACACGCCTCCGACCTACAGCCACGGCGAGGAACTGCTGCTCGGCCTCGGGCACACGCTCGGGATCGCGGTACAGCTGCTCGTGCTGCTGCCGTACCTGCGGGCCAGCGGCCACCGGTACCGGATGAAGTTCGGCCTCCGTGGGACCGGGCTCGGTCACACGGCCAAGCTCGGCATCTGGACCGTTCTGTTCGTCGCGGTGAACCAGGTGACGCTGGTCGTCGTCACGCAGCTCGCGATCGCGGGTAGCGCCTCCGGCGACCCGGGCGCGAAGGCCGGTCTGTTCGCGTACAGCACGGCGATGCTGATCATCCTGGTGCCGCACGGCATCGTCACGGTGTCGCTGGCGACGGCCGCGCTGCCGCAGATGTCCGCGCTGGCGGCCGACGGCGACACGGCCGAGGTCGGCCGGATGTCGGCCAGATCGATCCGGCAGACGCTGGCGATCGTGGTACCGGCTGCGGCCGCGATGATCGCGTTCGCGTACCCGATCGTGACGCTGATCGCCGGCTACGGCTCCGGTAAGAACAACCTGACGCTGATGTCGTACACGCTGATGACGCTCGCGCTCGGGATCGTGCCGTTCACCATCCAGTACTTCCAGCTGCGGACCTTCTACGCCTTCGAGGACACCCGGACGCCGTTCTTCCTGCAGTGCGTGATCGCGGCGACGAACATCGCGGCCGCGGTGATCGGCGTGCGGGTGCTGCTCGATCAGGCACACCTGCGGTTCAGCGGCGTCGTCCTCGGTGCGGCGTACGCGCTGGCGTACCTGGTCGCCGTACTGCTCTCCCGGCCGGTCCTGCGCCGGAAGGTACCGCGGGTACCGGGGGCCGGGATCGGGCTGCCGCTGCTCGCGATGGTGATCGCCGCGGTCGCCGGAGCCGGCGCCGGAAAGGTCGTGCTGTGGATCCTGAGCCTGGCGATCGACTGGTCCGGACCGCTCGGCGCGATCCTCGAACTCGCGGTCGCGGCGATCGTGATGCTGCCGGTGTACGCCGCGGTGTCGCGGGTACTTCGTATCCACGAGGTGAACGATGTGGTGTCCATGGTCACATCGAAGCTGCCGATCCGGCGCTGACCCGGACCGCTTGTGCGTTAGTGCACCACCTGCCGGGTCAGTGGGGCACTAACATGGTCCGTGCGATCAGGCCGCTGGGGCTTCAAGGAGGGCGAGAGACACCGTGTCGAACCAGACCGTGAGTCCTGGTGCCCTGCTGGCCGGACGGTACCGGATCGCCGAGTTGCTCGCGGAGATCGACGGTGCCCGGGTCTGGCGGGCCGTCGACGAGGTGCTGAGCCGGGCGGTCGTCGTCGACGTACTGCCGGTCGGCGACCCGCGGACCAACCTGCTCTTCGACGCCGCCCGCCGGGCCGCCGCGGCGAACGATCCGCGCTTCCTGCGGGTGCTCGACTGCGACATGCACGACGGCGTGACGTACTGCGTCCGCGAGTGGGCAGGCGGGCGGTCGCTGGAGCGGATGCTCGGCAGCGGCCCGCTCACCGGGCAGCAGGCCGGCTGGCTGGCTCGTGAGGTCTCCGAGGCCCTCGAGAACCTGCACCGCACCGGGTACGCGCACGGCGCGATCAGCCCGGCGACCGTGGTGGTCACCGACGCCGGGGCGATCAAGGTCGTCGGCGTCGCGACCGAGGCGGCGCTGCGCTCGTCCGGTGCGGGTTCGCCGGAGGAGGACGTCCACTCCCTCGGTGAGCTGCTCTTCGCGTCGCTGACCGGCCGCTGGCCCGGTCCGGCGCCGGCCTGGGGCCTCCAGCCCGCCCCGGTCGAGCACGGCCGGCTGTTGAGCCCGCGCCAGGTGCGCGCCGGCGTACCCCGGTCGCTGGACGACATCAGCGACCGGCTGCTCGGCGACCCGCCGCGGCACCACGCCCCGCCGATCACCAGCGCGGCCGGCCTGTCCGCGGCGCTGTCCGGAGTCGTCGGCAGCTCGCACGAGCCGCCGAACCAGATGGACGAGACCGTCCAGGTCGCCAGCCAGAACGGCAGCATCGACGACGCCACCCAGGTGGTCCCACAGGCACCCCCGCCGGCGCTCGACCCACACGAACAAAACGGGTACCGCCCGCCGCAGCCGGCGTACGAACCGTCGACCGACACCCGTCCGGTCCGCCGCCAGCCGAACCCGCCGAACGGGAACGGCCGGCGCCGCGACGAGCCGAAGCAGAAGGGCTCGTGGGGCGGCCGGATCCTGATCCTGCTCGCGATCCTGGCCCTGCTGTCGGTGATCGCGATGGCGCAGTTCCTGCTCAAGGGCGCGATGAACAAGGACCAGGGCAACGGCGACAACGGTGGTACGAAGACCAGCGCCCCGCCGCAGACGAGTACGACGCCGTCCACCACCGGTGGCAAGGCGACGATCGCCTCCGCCAAGGACTTCGACCCCGACGGCGACAACGTCGAGCACCCGAAGGACGTCAAGAACACCTACGACGGCGATCCGTCGACGACGTGGAAGACACAGTCCTACAAGAACAAGCCGACTCTCGGTGGCCTGAAGCCGGGTGTTGGCATCTACTACAACCTCGGCGCCAAGACCCCGGTGTCGAGCGTCGCGGTCGCGCTGGTCGGCAACGACACCAGCCTGCAGATCATGATCCCGAGCGGCGACACCACCTCGCCGCCGTCCGAGCTCAGCGGCTGGAAGCCGGTCGCGACCAAGGAGGACCAGCCCGAGGGTACGGTGAACGTGACCCTCCCGGCCGGGACCCAGACGCAGTACGTGCTGGTGTGGCTGACCAAGCTGCCGAAGGTGTCTGACGGCTACCAGGGCATCATCTCGGAGGTCACGATCCAGAAATGACCGCTCACGTCGACTCGGGCAATCCGCCGCCCCGTCCGGACGTCCCGCGCATCGGCGTGGACGAACCGGTCGCGCAGGGCGGCGCGGAGCATGCCCAGCCGACCAGCTTCGACCAGTTGGACGACCACGAGCTGCTCCGGATGCACGTGGCCGGCAACCCGGACTCGTTCGGGTTCCTGGTCAAGCGCCACCGGGACCGGATGTGGGCGGTCGCGATCCGTACCCTCGGCGAGCCCGAGGAGGCGGCCGACGCGCTGCAGGAGGCGTTCATCTCGGCGTTCCGCCGGGCGGACTCGTTCCGCGGCGACGCGAAGGTGACCACCTGGCTGCACCGGATCGTGGTGAACGCGTGTCTGGACCGGATCCGCCGCCGGCAGGTGCGCGCGGCCGACCCGCTGCCGGAGGACGAGGACCGCGCCGCCGAGCTGGCCGGCCCGGCCGAGGACGACCCTGCCGAGGTCCGTGAGCGGCGGATGGACGTACTGAACGCCCTGAAGCAGATCAACGAGGACCAGCGGGCCGCGCTGGTCCTGGTCGACATGGAGGGGTACTCGATCGAGGAGGCGGCCGCGATCCTGGACTGCGCTCCTGGAACGGTCAAGTCCCGCTGCGCGCGGGGCCGCGCGAAGCTGCTCCCGTTGCTGAGGCATTGGCAAACGTCCAGACAAGAGTCCGCCGCGGAAGCAGTGGGAACCGAATGAGTGGGTACACCGTCGAAGCGAAGTCGCCTGCCTCTGGCGACCGGACGCCGATGTCTTCGACCCGGAGTTTCCTATGAACACGCCGCGCACCTCCCGTGAGGAGGCGAGCCCCCGATGACCGATCCCGGTCTGCCGACCAGTGAGCACCTCGAGCACCTGGACACGGACACGATCGCCGACCTGATCGAGAACCTGCTGCCTGCCCCCGAGGCGCATCGCGCTCGTGAGCATGTGAAGGCATGCCCGGAGTGCCAGCAGACGTACGACGCCCTCCTGCAGTTGACCGAGGACCTGGCCGAGGAGGGCCGCAGCGACATCCCGATGCCGGCCGACGTCGCGGAGCACCTGGACGCGGTGATCGTGTCCGAGTCGGTGCTGCGCGCGTCCACCGTCGGCGTCCACTCGCTGGCCCAGCTCCGCGAGGAGCCGCGCCGGCACCTGCCGAAGCTGCTCGGTGCGGCCGCCGGCGTGGTGCTGATCGCCGCGCTCGGCGTCGGCGTCGTGTTCGCCACCCGGAACCAGGCGAACGAGGGCGCCGCGTCCACCGACACGAACACCCCTCCGGCCGACACAGTGACGATCAGCAGCAAGGACATCAGCTCGTCGATCAAGCGCTGGCTGGACCACACCCCGAGCGCGATCCTGCACGGGTCGAGCGAGGAACAGTCCTGCGCCCGGGCGTTCGCGGCCGGGGTGTCGAACTCGAGCGTCCGGCTCGTCCAGCCCGCGAAGGTGGACGGCAAGCGGTCCACGATCATCGGGCTGCAGGGCGCGACAGCGAGTCAGATCCAGGTGTTCGCGGTCACCGGATGTAGTAGTCCGGGCGGCGTCGGAACGTCGTTCTACGACACCACGGTGACGCTCAGCAACCGCTAGTACTGCAATGCGGTACAGCGGGCTGTCGATGGGTACCGTGGGAATGGTCGGCCTCTAGGATCCGTTGAGTACGACGTCACTGTCTCGACGACACGAGGAACGCCTGAATGAGCGACTCCACAGTTCGCAACGTCATCATCGTCGGCTCGGGTCCGGCCGGTTACACCGCCGCCGTGTACGCCGCACGCGCGGCGCTGGAGCCGTTGGTGTTCGAAGGCTCCGTCACCGCGGGTGGCGCGCTGATGAACACCACCGAGGTGGAGAACTTCCCCGGCTTCTCGCAGGGCATCATGGGCCCGGCGCTGATGGACGAGATGCGTACCCAGGCCGAGCGGTTCGGTGCCGAGCTGGTGCCGGACGACGTGATCAAGGTCGACCTGACCGGCGACATCAAGGTGGTCACGGACTCGGCCGGTACCGAGCACCGCGCGAAGGCCGTCATCCTGGCGATGGGCTCCGGCTACCGCAAGCTCGGCTTGGCCGACGAGGACCGGATGTCCGGGCACGGGGTGTCCTGGTGTGCGACGTGTGACGGCTTCTTCTTCCGCGACCAGGAGATCGCGGTCGTCGGCGGTGGCGACTCCGCCGTCGAGGAGGCCACCTTCCTGACCAAGTTCGCGAAGAAGGTGCACCTGGTGCACCGCCGCGACGAGCTGCGCGCCTCGAAGATCATGGCCGACCGGGCGTTCGCCAACGACAAGCTGGAGTTCCAGTGGAACTCCGCGGTCGACAAGATCCACGGCGAGGACAAGCTCAGCCACCTGACGCTGAAGGACACCGTCACCGGCGAGACCCGCGACCTGCCGGCCACCGGCCTGTTCATCGCGATCGGCCACGACCCGCGCTCCGAGCTGGTCAAGGGCCAGGTCGACCTGGACGAGGAGGGCTACGTGCTGGTCAAGCCGAACAGCACCGCGACCAACCTCCCGGGCGTGTTCGCAGCCGGTGACCTGGTGGACCACACCTACCGGCAGGCGATCACGGCGGCCGGCACCGGGTGTGCCGCCGCACTGGACGCCGAGCGCTACCTGACTGCGCTGGAGGACGCCTCCGCGGCGGCCACGGCCGCGGCCAAGACCCAGCCTGTCTCTGTCTGAACCCCTCACATCACTCTGAAGGAGATACGCCCGTGGGCGAGAAGATGAACGCCGTCACCGACGCCGAGTTCGACCAGACCGTACTGAAGAGCGACAAGCCGGTACTGGTCGACTTCTGGGCCGAGTGGTGTGGCCCGTGCCGCCAGGTGTCCCCGATCCTGGAGGAGCTGAACCAGGACCACGGCGACAAGATCACGTTCCTGAAGATGAACGTGGACGAGAACCCGGTCACCCCGAGCAACTACAGGGTCACCGGTATCCCTACCATCAACGTCTATGTGAACGGTGAGCTCGCGAAGTCCATCGTCGGCGCCAAGCCGAAGGCGGCGCTGCTGAAGGAGCTCGCAGACTTCACTGCCTGAGTTACCCCGCCACACCGGCAAGGAGTTAGACCCTGATGGATTCCCCGCACGGCGTGTACCGCATCGGCGACAGCGGTGAGGCGGTCGCAGAGATCGTCGGCAAACTGCAAAGACTCGGACTGCTGCACGGCGGTCACGACGTCTACGACGAGGCGACCGCACACGCTGTCCGGGGCTTCCAGCAGCAACGCGGGCTGATGATCGACGGCATCGTCGGCCCGCAGACGTACCGGGCGATCGACGATGCCCGGTGGCGGCTGGGCGACCGGCTGCTGACGTTCGTCCCGACGCATCCGCTGAGCGGTGACGACGTGCTGAGCCTGCAGGCGAAACTGCAGGAGCTCGGGTTCGCGGTGGCGCGGATCGACGGGATCTTCGGCGCCGACACCCAGCGCGCGGTGACCGAGTTCCAGCGGAACATGGGTCTGCCGGCCGACGGCACGTGCGGTCCGTCGACGTTCAAGGCACTGCAGCGGATTCGCCCGATGGCGACCGGCGGTCGTCCGGACGCGCTGCGCGCCCGCGAGGCCGTCCGCGCCGCCGGGCCGCGGTTGTCCGGCAAGACCGTGGTGATCGACCCGGGCCACGGCGGCTTCGACTACGGCTGGGAGGGCTACGGCCTGCGCGAGTCGGACATCGCGTACGACCTGGCCGCCCGGATCGAGGGCCGCCTCGGCGCCACCGGTGTTCGCGCGTACCTGTCCCGCGGTCGCGACCAGGGCCCGGACGAGCTGGCCCGCGCGGCGTTCGCGAACGAGACGGACGCGAACCTGTGCGTATCGCTGCACGCGGACGGTTCGATGAACCCGGACGCGCAGGGCGTCGCGACGTACTTCTACGGCAACGACCTGCACGGTGCTTCGTCGAGTGTCGGCGAGCAGTTCGCCGGGCTGGTGCAGCGCGAGATCGTCGCGCGTACGGACCTGCTCGACTGCCGTACGCACGCGAAGACGTGGGACCTGCTGCGGCGGACCAAGATGCCGGCCGTGCGGCTCGAGATCGGGTACGTGACCAACCCGCACGACTCGGCCCGCCTTGCCGACCCGGCGTTCCGGGACGTGATCGCGGAGGCGATCGTGGTCGCGATCCAGCGCGTGTACCTGCCACCGGAACAGGACGCCGCCACCGGCATGCTCCGCTTCGGCCAGCTGACCGTGTAGGAGGCAGAGTGGCTACAGTCAAGTCAGGAAAAGTAGCCACCTGAAGGAGCCTGGCGTGGACGTTGGCATCCGGGAACTCCGCGACAACCTCAGTCGCCATTTGGCGGAGGTCCGCTCCGGACACACGGTGACTGTCACAGACCACGGACAGCCAGTCGCCCGCATCGTGCCTGTCGGACAACCGACGCGGCTGGAGCGACTTCGTGCCGAGGGGCGCGTGCAATCGGCGGCTCGAAGGAAGCAGCCGGCACCTGACCCGATTCGTACCGAGGGCCTGGTCAGCGAACTCATCGACGAGCAGCGCCGGTGATCGGCTATCTCGATACGTCGGCATTCGTGCCGCTGCTGGTTCGCGAGCCGAGCAGTGCGGCTGTCGCCGGTTCTGGGACGACGCCGACGCCGTGGTCTCGAGCCGCCTAACCTATGTGGGGACCGCGGCCGCCTTGTGCAGGCGCATCGCGCGGCTCGCCTCGACGACCAGGCGTATTCGTCGTGCCGACGGCTGCTGGACGAACTCTGGCCGCAGGTCGAGATCGCCGAGGTCGACGAGACACTGGCCGGCCGCGCGGCCGAACTCGCGGACCTGCTCGCGCTGCGTGGGTACGACGCCGGCCACTGCGCGTCCGCTGAACTGTTGGAGGACGCCGATCTCGTCGTCGCGTCCGGAGACAAGCGCCTTCTCGGTGCATGGAAGTCGTTGGGATTGGCGGCATTCGATACGAACAGGCCCGACGACGCGTCGGGCAGTTGGCGGTGTAGTTATTCCTTCCCATTTGGGTAATAATTTTCAATCTGGCGAGCCGTTGTGCAATTAATTACCCTAGGTGGCACACGCCAACCTGGGGGTAGCGATGATCCGTCTGCTCGGCAGTATCGGTCTCCTGGCCGCGCTCTTGACTCCTTCCCTTCCGGCCGCCGCTTCAGTTGACCCGGCGGCCGAAGAAGGCCGCCTGGTCGCGGTCACCGACCAGAACTACGACAGCCTGCCTGATGCTCGTATCCGGTTGCTCGATCCAACTGTGGCCGACTGGAACACGGCCGCCGCTCTCAAGTGGACCTGGTCCCCGACGACGTCGAACGGCTTCACCGGCCTGACGTCGGCGTGGGGTCTGCCCAGTGATGTGAAACTGCGGATGAACTCGGCCGGCGCGTACGTGGCGGTGGTCGCCGACTCGCGGGGACTCGCCGCACTCATCGGTTATCCGGCCGGTAACAAGCTGTGGGGCGTCAACGTTGGCGCGGCCAACAACCCGCACAGCGTCGAGCTCTTGCCGAACGGGAACGTCGCGGTCGCCGCGAGCGCCGGTGGCTTCATCCGGATCTACACGGCATCCCAAGGCTCCTCATCGAGTAGCTACGTCAGCTACCCGTTGCCTGATGCACATGGTGTGCAGTGGGATCCGACGAACCAGCTGTTGTGGGTCCTCGGCGGCGATCAGTTGGTCGGCCTGACGATCTCCGGTACTGCCGCGAATCCTGTGATCAACGCCAATCCCGTGGTCATCACGCTGCCGACCGGCGGCGGCCACGACCTGACGCCGATGCTGGACAACCACGACCGGCTCTGGGTGTCGACCGGTTCGAAGGTCTACCAGGTCAGCAAGTCCGCGAAGTCCGTCGTCGCGACGTTCGACGAGGCCGGCGTCAAGAGCGTCAGCAGCATGCCGAACGCGCAGCAGGTCCGGACCATACCCAAGGCCGGTTGCCGTACGTCGTGGTGCACCGACACCGTGACCTTCGCCGTACCGGCGGCGACGCGGACCTTGACCGGATCGGAGATCTACAAGGCCCGCGTCTGGAGTTCCCGCTACGAGTGATCCTCGAGCTTGAGCTTCGGCAGTACCCGATCCAGGCCGCGCGGTAGCCACCATGCCCGCTCGCCGAACAGCCGCAGTACCGCCGGCACGATCACGCAGCGGATCAGCAATGCGTCGAGCAGTACTGCGGTGGCCAGCCCCAGACCGAACTGCTTCAGCATCCGGTCCGGGCTCAGCAGGAACGCACCGAACACCACGATCATGATGGCGGCCGCCGCTGTGATCACGCTGCCCGTGGTCGCGAGGCCTTCGCGCACCGCGGCCCGGGCATCCTTCGTACGCCGCCACTCCTCGTGGATCCGGGACACCAGGAACACCTCGTAGTCCATCGACAACCCGAACACGATCGCGAAGATCATCACCGGTACGAACGCCTCGATCGGCCCCGCCTGCGCGCCGAACCAGCCCTGCTGGAAGACCAGCGTGATCACGCCGAGCGAAGCGCCGATGCTGAGCAGGTTGAGTACGGCGGCCTTCAACGGGATCAGCACGGACCGGAACACCGCCATCAAGAGCAGCGCCGACAACCCGACGACAACCAGTACGAAGATCGGCAGCCGCTTGCTCACCGCCGCCGCGAAGTCGTCCGCGGCCGCCGTCGATCCGCCGACCAGGTACGTACCTTCGAGTTTCGGCAACGTGTCCTTGCGCAACCGCTGGACCAGGTCGCTGGTCGCGGCGTCCTGCGGCGCGGATTTCGGAAACACGAGGACCGTCGCGATCTTGCCGTCCGGCGTCAACTGTGGCGGCGTCACCGCAGCGATGTCGGGATCCTTCGTCAACGTCGGCCCGAGCGACTGTCCGTTCCCCTCCGACACGATCACCAGCGGACCGTTGAACCCCGGCCCGAAGCCGTCCGCCAACAGGTCGTACGCCTTCCGGCTCGTCTTCGCCGGGTCGTCGGTGCCCGCGTCCGCGAACCCGAGCCGCATCCCCAAGGCCGGCAACGACAACGCGATCAACGCGATGACGCCGAGTACCAGCGGTATCCACGGCGCGCGCTGCACGACGGCGGCCAACTTCCGCCAGCCGTCGCCCGGGGTACGGCGCTGCTTCGCCGCGTGCTTACGTACGCTGCGCTCGATCCGCTTGCCGAACAGCGTGAGCAAGGACGGTAGCAACGTGACCGCGGCGAGCATCGTCATCAGTACGGTCATCGTCACGCCCAACGCGATGCCCTGCAGCGATCCGAGCCCCAACGCCAGCAGGCCGAGCAACGCGATCACGACCGTGCAGCCGGCGAACATCACCGAACGGCCGGCGGTGTCCAGGGCAACGACCTTCGGATCGGCTGTGCCCTTGAGCAACTCGTGCCGGTACCGCGAGAAGATCAGCAACGCGTAGTCGATACCGACACCGAGCCCAACCAGCATCATCACCGGCGTCGTGTACTCCGGCACCTTGAACAGGTGCGACGCGAGCATCAGCAACCCAACCGTACTGCCGACCGCGAACCCCGGCAGCAGCGGAAGTGTTGCCGCGAGCAACGATCCGAACAGGAACACGAGGATCACCAGCGCGGCCAGGATCCCGGCGCCCTCGGACGCACCACCCGAACTGTCCGCGGCGCTCCGGGCCAGATCTCCACCGACCTCGACCTGGAATCCCGGCCGGGCGAAGTCCTGGGCGCGATGGATGATCGTCCGGACGTCGTCCACCGGCATGTCCGGCGCCGCGACGTCCAGGCTCACGGTCGAGTAGGCGGTACGTCGATCTGTCGACATTGCCGGCTCCGCTACCGCGGACACGTGCGGAAGCTCCCGTACCACGGCCAGCATCGACGCGATCCGGGACTTGTCGGCGTCCAGCCCGCCGTCGGCTCTGACCACGACCTGTACCGACGCCGTGTCGCCCTTCGGCTGGTGCGCCTGGAAGATGTCCGTCACCCGCTGGGAGTCGGTGCCCGGGAGCGAGTTGTCGCTGCGGTAGTTGGCGCCGACGACTGCCGCCGCACCGGTGACCGCGGCCAGGACCAGCACCCAGAGCAGCAGCGCCAGGCCCGCGTGCCGCATCGCCCAGCCCGACACCCGGTGCAGCAGGCCGGGCCGGGTCACCTGTCGGATCGAGGTGTCCACTGTCATCGCAGTTCCTTGATAAGTAGATTGTCTACATGTTGCCTCTCGACAGTACCAGCCATATGAGTAGACTGGCTACATGAAGGCGGATGCGCTGCGTGGACACCTGGACCCGATGATCCTGGCGGTCGTCGAGCATGAGCCGCTGCACGGCTACGCGATCATGGAGGCGCTGCTGGCCCGCAGCGGCGGTGAGCTCGACCTGCCGACCGGCACGCTGTACCCGGCGCTCCGCCGGCTCGAGCGGGCCGGATACCTGGCCAGCGAGTGGAGCACCGTCGGCGGACGGAAGCGCCGTACGTACCAGCTCACGAGTTCCGGCGCGAAGATGCTTGCCTCAGGCAAGCAGGAGTGGCTGACCTTCCGGGCTGTGGTGGAAGGAGTGCTACGCCCGGGACAGGCGTAGGCAGCGCTCGGCCTGGATGCTGACCAGCACCAGCGGCAGCACGACGAACGTCCCGACGACGCCGAACGCAGGCACGCCCGGAGCGTGCGAACTGGTCGCTGCCATCAGTACGCCGATCCCCGCGACGAGGGCGGATCCGACCAGCGCGAACAACGCCGTCGCGCGGCTCAGGTGCTCACGTACCAGCGGATAACGCACCCCGATCCCGGTACCGATCACGGCGAGCACCGCCCCGGCGATCACCACCATGCCGACCGCACGAACCACGGTCTGCAACAGGTCGTTGAGAGCGGTCGCGGACTCCGGCTCCTGCGTCCAGATCCACGCGCCGCCCTGCCACACGATCGGCTGGATCATCAGCGCGAACAGCAACATCATCGCCGTCCGGCGACTCTGGCTGATCGCGAGCTCGGCCCGGTATCCCGGCACGACATCGGCGAGCTCCCCGAAGTCGGCCACGGCCTCGCACTCCGCCTCGTACCGCCCGTGCCCATCCGCCTCGAACGCCTCGGCGGCGTCGGTCAGGTGGTCACGCGCCTCCGCCAGCAGATCGGTCTTCCGCCGCCGCGGCCCCCGGAGCTCCTTGCTCAGGGCAGCCAGGTACTCGTCGATAGGCACCCCTCAAGTATGAGCAGCGCCGGCCCGAATCACGTCCGGGGTCCCACTGACTCGCCCCTGACCTTCCGCCGGCGATGCAGTACGACGAAGTAGCCGGCGTATGCGATGAGTACGAGGGCGAAGCCGACCTTCTCCGCGATCGGGGTTGCGCCTGCGGGCCAGAGGTTTCCCTCCAGGTAGTGGTGGATGTAGCCGCTCTGGTACAGAGTCTCGCCACCCAGGCGGCGGAAGTACTTCTCGGTCGCGGTCACCGGGCAGCCGAAGTCGACCAGGGTGATGACGAGGTTCCACACCACGATCGCGAGGTGCAGCCAGATCACCCGCGGCCATCGCCAGGCGAGGAATCCGCCGACCACGAAGAACAGCAGCAGGGCGCCGTGCAGGATCATCACTGCATCGGCCAGCGCCCGCCAGATCATTCGGGGCCGGACCTCAACGCGTCCCGGACCGTGACCGGCGCGGGCGGCGCGGGCTCCGGCCGGATCGCACCCATCAGGCGCTCGACGGCTGCCTCCATCTCACTGCGCCAGGTGATCGCCGACCGCAGGTCGAGCCGCAGCCGCGGATTGCGCGGATGCTCCCGGACCACCCCGAACCCGACCGCCCGCAGGAACTCGGTCGGCCACACGCAGCTCGGACCGTCCCACCGCGAGTCCCCGAACGCCTCCACGGCCCGGAACCCGCGCTTCAGCACATCCTTCGCGATCGCCTGGACCAGGATCTTCCCCAGCCCGAGCCCCAGGTATCTCGGCAGGATCCGCCCGGTCGCGAGTACCACGGCGTCCGGGCTGACCGGGGCCGTCGGGAACGCCTGGACCCGCGGCAGGTACTTCGCCGGGGCGTACACGGCGAACCCGGCCGGCTCGTCGTCGACGTACAGCACGATCCCCGCGGTCCCCCAGTCGAGCAGCAACTGGGACAGCCACGCCTCCTTCTCCAGCGCGGTGTCCCCGTTCCGGATCGCCTGCCGGGCGGCCACCGGGTCGAGCTCCCAGAACACGCAGTCACGGCACGGCACCGGCAGCTCGTCGAGATTGGCGAGCGTCAGCGGTTCGAGCCGTCGGGCCATCAGCGCATCCCGGTACTGGCTGTTAGTTCGGTCACGGTACGTCAGTGCGCCGCTGGTTCGGCGGCCGGTTCGGGGACCGGTGTTGGTGTCCGTGCATCCGGCGTACGGGTCGCCTCCGGGGCGACGTACCGCTGCTGTACCTTCGCGGCCGGTTGCCGCCGGAACAGCTCGCCGGCGAACCCGGCCAGCACGCCCAGCAACAGTCCGCCGAGCGTCCAGCCGGCTGTCCTGCCCACGCTCATCCTGAATCCTTCCGGTTCCACCTCTCAGGCCGCACCACACCCACCCGGCTGTCTCAACAGCCAGATTCCGGCATGGTCGAACCTGCCCCTATAAGGCATGGTAGTGAGAGGTCACGCCGATCCCCAGCCCAGACTCGGGTCTGTCGACGTAACCTGGTGACTTCCCCTCGATCACCGTTGGAGTGGCCCTCGTGAGTGCTGACGTGCCCGATGTCCGGCAAACCCGTCTCGACAACTACGTCGAGGCGTACGCAGCCCGGACCAAGGGCATGACCGCATCGGAGATCCGCGCCCTGTTCTCGGTCGCCAGCCGGCCCGAGGTGGTCTCGCTGGCCGGCGGGATGCCGAACATCGGCGGCCTGCCGCTGGACGTGGTCGGCGGTGCGGTCCGGGACCTGGTGATCGACAACGGCGCGGTCGCGATGCAGTACGGCTCCGGCCAGGGCGATCCGACGCTGCGGGACCAGATCTGCGACATCATGCGACTCGAGGGTATCGAGGCGCACCCCGACGACGTCGTGGTCACGGTCGGCAGCCAGCAGGCCGTGGACCTGGTGACCCGGGTGTTCTGCGACCCGGGCGACGTGGTGATCTGCGAGGCGCCGTCGTACGTCGGCGCGCTCGGCGTCTTCCGTGCGTACCAGTGCGAGGTCGTGCACGTCGCGATGGACGACGACGGCGTCGTCCCGGAGGCGCTGGAGCAGGCGATCGCCGCCGTCCGCGCGGCCGGCAAGCGGATCAAGTTCTTCTACACGATCCCGAACTTCCACAACCCCGCCGGGGTTTCACTGTCCGACGAGCGGCGCGCGCGGGTGCTGGAGATCTGCCAGCAGGCCTCGGTCCTGGTGCTGGAGGACAACCCGTACGGGTTGCTCGGGTTCGAGGGTGAGCCGCAGCGCGCGCTGCGGGCGGACGATCGCGAAGGCGTCATCTACCTCGGCTCGTTCTCGAAGACGTTCGCGCCCGGGTTCCGGGTCGGCTGGGCGGTCGCGCCACACGCGGTCCGGGAGAAACTCGTGCTGGCGCAGGAGTCCGCGACGCTCTGCCCGCCGACGTTCAGCCAGCTCGCCATCTCGTCGTACCTGATCCGGCACGACTGGATGGGTCAGGTGAAGCAGTTCCGCGAGATGTACCGGGAACGCCGGGACGCGATGCTCGCGGCGCTGACCGAGAAGATGCCGGCGGCAACGACCTGGACGCGGCCGCGGGGCGGCTTCTACGTCTGGCTGACGCTGCCCGATGGGCTGGACGCCAAGGCGATGCTGCCGCGGGCGGTCACGGCGCGGGTCGCGTACGTGCCCGGAACCGCCTTCTTCGCCGACGGTTTTGGCTCCCAGTGCATGCGGTTGTCGTACTGTCATCCGACGCCGGAGCGGATCACCGAAGGGATCGGCCGGCTGGCCGCGGTGATCCACGAGGAGCTCGAACTCCGGCAGACGTTCGGCCCGCTGCCCCCAGGCGCCGGCCGCGACTACGACGCCCCAGGGCCGGAGCTTTCGTAGCTGGGCTTCGCAAAGGTTGCGCAAGGACCTGCGGGCGGCCGGGGGTCCGGGAATCGGTAGGGGTACCGTTCGAGTGGGCCTCGGGGCCGGCGACCGTGCCGGGAACGCCCACGAGTGATCGGGATATTTGTGATGAGTGATCTGGGTCGAGTGCTGGTACTGGCCGGTGGTCTGTCGCACGAGCGGGACGTCTCGCTGCGCTCCGGCCGCCGGGTCGCGGACGCCCTGCGCAGCGTCGGTGTCGAGGTCGAGCAGCGTGATGTCGACGCCTCCCTCGTCGACCGGCTGCGCGAGGATCCGCCGGACGCGGTGTTCCCCGTCCTGCACGGCGTCACCGGCGAGGACGGAGCCCTGCGTCAGGTCCTCGACCTGTACGGGGTTCCGTACGTCGGCGCCGACGCGGCCGCGTGCCGTACGGCGTTCGACAAGCCGGTCGCGTCGACGGTCGTCGGCAACGCGGGACTGCACACGCCGGCATCGGTGGTGCTCGGGCACGACACGTTCCGCGAGCTGGGCGCCGCCTCGCTGATGGAGGCCGTCGTCGCGCAGATCGGGCTGCCGCTGGTGGTGAAGCCGGCGCGAGGTGGTTCGGCGCTGGGCGCTTCGATCGTGCGGTCGGCGGACGAGCTGCCGGCGGCGATGGTGAACTGCTACGCGTACGGGCCGGTGGCGCTGATCGAGCAGTACATCGACGGCACCGAGGTCGCGGTGACGGTCGTCGACACCGGCGACGGACCGCGGGCGCTGCCTGCGGTGGAGATCCGTCCGGACTCGGGGTTCTACGACTACGAGGCGCGGTACACCGCTGGCGCGACGCAGTTCGTCGTGCCCGCTCGGCTCGAGCCGGAGGCGGCGGGCGCTTGCGCCGCGGCGGCCGTACAGGCTCATCAGGCGCTGGGGCTGCGGGACCTGTCGCGGACGGACCTGGTCGTGGATGCGGCTGGGATTCCGTGGTTCCTGGAGGTCAACGTGGCGCCGGGGATGACCGAGACGTCGCTGGTTCCGCTGGCCGCCGAGGCCGCCGGGATCGAGCTCGGTGTGCTCTGCCGTGATCTGCTCGCCACCGCCGCTGCACGCTGATGCCTGAACCTCGGCCCTTGTGGCGTACCGCCGTACAGCCGCGCTGGGTCGGGCTGCTTGCCCTTGCGCTCGTCATCGCCGGTGCGATGACGGTGATGGGCATTTGGCAGTTGGGTGTCTACAAGTCGAAGACGGCCGAGGCCACCGCACACCGCGCAGCCGAGGCGCCCGTGTCGCTGCAGTCGCTGTTCTCGATCGACGACGGGCTTCCGGCGAAGGCTGTGGGCCGACAGGTCACCATCACTGGAACGTGGGGACCGACCGCCGACCAGGTGTACATGTCGGACCGCCAACAGGAAGGCAAGAACGGCTTCTGGGTCGTCACGCCGCTGAAGCTGTCGCCGACGGACGCGGTGATGATCGTCCGCGGCTGGGTGCCGACCGTCTCCGACCCGGCGGCCAAGGCTCCCGTCGGTCCGGTTTCGCTGACCGGCGCCGTCGTCGCCTCCGAAGCCGAAGACTCCTCCGACGACGCCGCCAAGGGCCGCGTCCTCTCGTCCCTCCGCATCCCGACGCTCGTCCACCTGGTCAAGTACCGCCTCTACGACGCGTTCGTAGTACAAACCTCCCCCGCGTCCACGTCACCCGCCCCCGCGTCGGTCACTCCCCCACCACCCCCAACCGACCACGCAGGCCTCCGCAACGTCGCCTACGCCTTCCAGTGGTGGATCTTCGCCGCCTTCACCCTCTGGATGTACGCCCGCATGCTCCTCGACGCCCACCGCACCCCCACCGACGAAGCCCCGCCAACCTCACCCGCGCCCCCGTCGCCCACGGACACCCCAGGCACGCGCAGGCCAGACGCGAACACCCCAGACACAGATGCGCCCAGCACGGCCGCGACGGGCGCGGACACCCCGGGCACGCGCGGGTTGGAAGTGAACATCCCGGGCACGGATGCGTCCGGCACAGCCGGGTTGGGCCTGGATGCGTCCGGCGCGGGAACGTCGAGTGCTGGTGAGGTGGAGGGTGACCGGGGCGGGGAGCGTGTGGGGCCAAGCGGTACCGTTTCAGCGTGACTTCCTCTGCCGACCCCGCCACCTCCGCGAAGCCGATCACCCCGGCTGTCCGCGGCGCGCTGACCCGGTACCGCGTGATCGCGTACGTGGTCGGCGTCATGCTGCTCCTGCTCGTCTTCCTAGCGATGCCGCTGAAGTACTTCGCCGACAGCCCCGGCGCAATGAACGTCATCGGCCCCCTGCACGGCTTCCTCTACGTCGTGTACCTCCTACTGACCTTCGACCTCTTCCGCCGCGTCCGCTGGTCCTTCCCCCGCCTGGTCCTGATGGCCCTAGCCGGCACCATCCCCTTCCTCTCGTTCTACGCCGAACGAAAAACAACCCACGAACTCCAAGGCCACTAGCCCCCAACACCCCGCCACCCCAGTTCCACAGCACCGCCCGCGCCCACCCTCCACGCACCCGCGCCGCCAGACCACCCGATCCCCCTGGGCGCACCCCTCCCAGAGTCGGCAAGGCACCCCGGCCCACCGTGCCTAGCTTGGCCACCTGAACGTGGCACCTCAGCGCACCACCGCGCCTTGGCACCGCACCGTGTAACACTGCCGCACAGCACCGCCCACCCGCACCGCCCACCGCACCGCCCACCGCACGGCACCACCGCACCACCGCACAGCACCGCCCGCCGTCCAGTGTCGGGGGCCGTCCAGCGCCGGGCAGTGCCGCCGCGCCACACCGCCGCGCCACACCGGGCGCATCACCGCCCATGACATCCCCGCGTGACACCGCACCGCCGCCCGCGCCGCCTCGCACCCCAGGGCGTCGCCTCGCGCTGTACCTCGCGCTGTACCTCGCGCTGTACCTCGCGCTGTACCTCGCGCTGTACCTCGCGCCGCACCTCGCGCCGCACCTCGCGCCGCACCTCGCGCTGTACCTCGCGCCGTACCTCGCGCCGTACCTTGTGCCGTGCCTCGTGCGCCCTCCGTGCCTCGTGCGCCCTCCGTGCCTCGTGCGCCCTGCGCGACTTCGCCTGCTTCCCCAGCGGGGCTGCACCCTCGTCCCCACGAGGGTGCAGGCTGGGAGCGCCCGCTGACTGTCCGCGGGTCGGCTGACGTGCACCGCGAGCCGGCGCGCGTCCACTGCGGCCAGCTTCGCCACGCAGTACACGAGCCAACGCGACCACCCACCTACAGACGAAACTGGGTGGGCGGAGTCGCCTCCGACCGCGTGCGCCGAGCATCTACCCCCGGTATCCAACTGGCCGGTTGCGTCATGGGCGCGCAGCGCATGAAGCCTGTGGGCAGAGTCCACGCAGCGCGCTTTGGAGCGCGGCACATTGCGCGCTGCACCTGCGGCGCTCGCCGCATACTTCGGTGACGGCATGGAAGGGCGGAGCGCCTTCGCGGGGATGCAGCCGCCGGCGATCGCCGTCGGGCATCGTGATCCTGTTCGCACGCAGGGCCGTCCTAGCTGCGCGCGGTCGCCTCACGGTCTCTCGGTGTCCGCCAACGACGACACCCCTCGCACTCTTCGGCGCAATGTTTCACATGAAACATCGCGCGCAAGTCCCCAGGTGTCTTTATCGACAAATCCCCATGCCGAGATAGACCGTACTTCGAATCGCGAACTATCTCCCAGAGCGCGATCCTAAGGCGTCGCGCGGGACTTACATCGCTGTGATTCCCGGCCCCGAGCCGCCAAGATCCCGCTCTCAGGAGGCCGATTTCCGGTCCAATCGCCGCGCTCGGGGAGACCTACTCCCGGCTCGCGCATCGCCTCACGACCGCAGGACCCCATACGTGCAACTGAAGCGCTGACAGCTCGAGCCGACGGGAACTGTTCGCCAACTGCGCACGTGGCTGGAGCGGCCTGACGTACCCCACGAAGTCGCCGCATCGAGTAGCGCGCCACCGCGGCGCTCGCCCGCGCGGAACTCAGCTTCTTGGGAGCTCCCCGTGGCAGTTGGTCGCAGCGTGCTCGAGCCGGCCGTCTGTCGATCGCGCCGGGCGACGTCGGCTCTGCTTTGCCCGGGTCTGCCGAGACCTGCGCACCCACGTCTGCGCGAGGTCGAGGACCGGTGATGCGACGGAACTGCGTCGTCTCGCGAGTCCGTTCGACGCGGAACGCTTCTCCTGGCTTCCAGGGCGCGCGGCCAAGCTGCGCGCTTCGCGGCCCGGTCCGGCGCTTCGGTGGAGGCCGGCGCGTCCGCACCGGGGCAGCGATCTGCAACTGAGGGAGGGCACATGCCCGGCTGACTGGTGGGGAGCGTGCGCGGTGGTGGTGCGAGGAGACGGCCTGTGCGTTGGTCAGGCCGTCTGCCTCAGGTGTCCGTCAGGATTCGGGGAGTTTGTTCGGGTCCATCAGGGTGACGATGCGTTCGAGGTCGTCGAGGGAGGCGAACTCGACGGTGATCTTGCCCTTGGTCTTGCCGAGGTCGACCTTCACGCGGGTTTCGAAGCGGTCGGAGAGGCGGTCGGCCAGGTCGACGAGACGCGGAGCGACCGGCTTGTTGCGGCGGCGAGGTGGTGTCGGGTCGTCTCCGTTCATATCGCCCAGGGCGACGATCTCCTCGACGGTGCGGACAGAGAGACCCTCGGCGACGATCCGTTGCGCCAACCGTTCGATCGCATCCCCACTGGGAAGGCCGAGCAGGGCTCGCGCGTGGCCAGCAGACAGAACGCCGGCCGCGACGCGGCGCTGGACCGACGCGGGCAGCTTCAGCAGGCGCAGCGTGTTGGAGATCTGCGGCCGGGAGCGACCGATGCGAGTAGCGAGGACTTCCTGGGTGCACCCGAAGTCGTCGAGCATCTGCTGGTAGGCCGCCGCCTCTTCCAGTGGGTTCAGCTGGCTGCGGTGCAGGTTCTCCAGCAGCGCGTCCCGGAGCATCGCGTCGTCAGACGTCTCCCGGACGATCGCCGGGATCGTCTCCAGCCCGGCCGCCTGGGTGGCACGCCAGCGACGCTCACCCATCACGAGCTCGTACTTGCCGTCGTCCAGCTTCCGCACGACGATCGGCTGCAGCAGGCCGATCTCCTTGACCGAGTGGACGAGTTCGTCCATCGCCTCTTCGTCGAAGACCGTACGCGGCTGCTTCGGGTTCGGCGTGATCTTCTCGACGTCGATTTCGGCGAACGACGCACCAGGTACCGCGGCCAGTTCCGGCCCCTGCGGCTCAGCCGGCTTCGACACCGGTGGGGCGCCGGGGATCGAGTTCGACTTGCTGCCGAGGGTGGTCGTGGTGCCGGGTGCCGGCGAGCTGGGGATCAGCGCGCCAAGTCCGCGTCCGAGTCGGGTGTTCATCGCGCTCCCTCGAGTTCGACATCCTGCTGAGCTACTGCTGGACTATCACAACGCCGAACGGACGCCGTCGCTCCCGCACCGGCCTCCGTGTCCCGTTTCACGTGGAACGGTGCCACACCGCGCAACCGTTTCACGTGGAACGGCCGCAGATCTTCAGGTGTTGTTCCGCATCGCGATCTCCCGCGACGCCTCCAGGTACGACAGCGCACCGGCCGACGCCGGGTCGTACGCGAGCACGGTCTGCCCGTGGCTCGGCGCCTCCGAGATCCGCACCGACCGCGGTACGGCGGTCCGCAGTACGGCGTCCTTGAAGTGGCCACGTACTTCGGCCGCGACCTCGCCCGCGAGCTTGGTCCGGGCGTCGTACATCGTCAGCAGGATGGTCGACACATCGAGCCCCGGGTTCAGGTGGGACTTCACCATGTCGATGTGGCGCAGCAGCTGGGACAGGCCCTCGAGCGCGTAGTACTCGCTCTGGATCGGGACCAGGACCTCGCGCGCGGCAGTCAGCGCGTTCACCGTCAGCAGCCCGAGCGATGGCGGGCAGTCGATGAAGACGTAGTCGTACTTCTCGCCCGCAGCTTCGGTCTCCGAGAGGTAGGCCTCGAGGACACTCTTCAGCCGGCTCTCCCGAGCCACCAGGCTGACGAGCTCGATCTCAGCACCGGCAAGGTCGATGGTCGCCGGGATGACCTGGATACCGGGGTGCTCGGCACACGGCTGGGTCAGCTTGCTCAGCGGCTCACCCTCGATGATGGCCTCGTACACACCGGGCGTCCCCTCGGCGTGGTCGATGCCCAGGGCCGTCGACGCGTTGCCCTGCGGGTCCAGGTCGATAACGAGGATCTTCGCGCCGTACAGCGCGAGGCCGGCAGCGACGTTCACCGTCGTGGTGGTCTTGCCGACGCCGCCCTTCTGGTTGGCGACGACGAACACCCGGGTCTGAGCGGGCAGCGGGAACTCGCGGCCCATTGTGCGTCCTTCATTCACCAGCAGGGTCCGTTCGGTCGCGGCGGCGATCGGAGTCTCGAGGAGTCGTCGCTGAAGCTCGTCCGACGTGGCCCGCGCGGCGATCTGTGCGGCAGTCATAGCGCCCATTCCAATAGGTGCGGGACTTGGCCCGAAGAGGATGTCTGTAGGGGTCGGGGCGGGTCTACCCCCAGCTCCATCCACAGGCTGCTGTGGACGAATTCCCGTGTGCAGGGGCAGTTTCATGCGGTGGTCATCCACAGGCGGTGGAGATTCCGAAAAGTCCGGCTCGACGTCCACCAGAGACGCCGAGTCGGGCCCGGAACCATCATCCCGCATCTCCGGCGTTTCACGTGAAACGGAGCCGGTTTCATCAGCAGTTGGTCCGTCGAGACCGGCCGCCGCAACTGCCCGGAGTTCCGAGGAGTCGATCGGCGGGCCGGTGACGACCGGGGGCGCAGGGGCCGGAACGGGATCGGGAGCCAGGTCCTGAGTCACGACGCGAACGGACGAGTCCGCCTCGGTCGGCCAGCCGATGCCCTGTGAAGACCTCGGCTCGCCGGTGCTCTTCTCGGGCCATCCGAGGGCACGACTCACCAACCCGCTCACCTCCCGTGTCGTCCGTGCCGGGATCCCCCTGCAGCACGTCCGGCCACAATACTCACCACAGTCGTGGGGTGGGCCAGTTCATCGCCGCCGAGTTGGTGAATATGACAAACCTCTGCGCCAAGCTTCATCAATTCGCGCTCCGAGCCGTCCAGTTCCTCCTCTGCGGACGACCCTTTCATCGCGAGCATCAGCCCGCCTTCGACGCAGAGCGGCAGGCACCAACGCGCCAGCTTGGCCAGCGGCGCGACGGCCCGGGAGGTGACGACGTCGTACGACGCCGGCGGCAGCTCCTCTGCCCGCGCGCGGACCACCGTCGCGTTGTCGAGCCCGAGTACGTCCACCGCTTCCTGGAGGAAGGTCGTCCGGCGGAGCAGCGGCTCGATCAGGTCGACGTGGAGGTCCGGCCGAACAATCGCGAGAACGATGCCGGGCAGACCGGCCCCGGTACCGACGTCGGCGACCGACGACTCCTCAGGCACCAGCCGCTCGACCACCGCACAGTTCAACAGGTGCCGGTCCCAGAGCCGCGGTACCTCGCGCGGGCCGATCAGTCCGCGGAGCGTGCCCTGCGTCGCGAGCAACTCGGCGTACGCCGAAAGCCGAGCCGCCGCCCGTGGAAACAGCTTGTCCACGAGCGGCGGCGTTTCACGTGAAACTTCTTCGGTCATAGCGCGTTCACGGCTGTACCACCACGCGCCGCCGGGGCTCCTCGCCCTCGGACTCCGAGGTCAGGCCGGCGGCCGCGACGACGTCGTGCACCACCTTGCGCTCGAACGGCGTCATCGGGTCGAGCCGAACCGGCGTACCGGTCGCCTTCGCCTCCTCGACCGCCTTGCGGCCGACCTCTTCCAGCTCGGCCTTCCGGTTCGCCCGGTAGTTCGACACGTCCAGCATCAGCCGCGACCGCTCGCCGGTCTCGCGGTACACGGCCAGCCGGGTCAGCTCCTGGAGCGCCTCCAGGACCTTGCCGTTCTCACCCACCAGGTTGTTCAGCTCGGCGCCGACGATCGAGACCGCGGCCCGGTCGCCGTCGATGTCCATATCGATGTCGCCGTCCAGGTCGGCGATGTCGAGCAACTCCTCGAGGTAGTCGGCCGCGATGTCGCTCTCCGCCTCGAGGGCCTTCAGGCGCTCCGATGCGGAGCTCTTCGGGCCGGCGGTCTCGTCCGCCGTCTCGGTGTTCTGCATGCCGTCGGTCACGGCCACTCCTTCATAGTGTCAAGTCCGCCCCACGGGGACCCGGGTCTATCGAGCAAAGCGGGAACTGCGTGCGCTGTGGTCAGCGCGATCCGCCGGAGCGCTTCTGCGCCGCCCTCTTCTGCGCGGCCGACTTCGCCGCGGGCTGGCGCTTGGCTCCCGAACCCTTCTTCGCGGCCGGCTGCTTCTTCGCGGCCGGGGCCTGAGCCTTCTTGGGCGCGTCCTGTTTCGGGGGCGCGTCGTCCTGTACCGGCGTCTCGTCCGCGGCGGCACCGGTCTGCCCGTTGCTCGTCGACGGGCCGCTCTTTCGGTCGCTGCGGGACTGCCGCTTCGGCTGCTGCCGCTGCGCCGGACGCCGGTCCGTGGTGGCGGTCTCGGTGGCGGCGCCGGCCGTACCCGGGACGTTCTCGTCGGCCGGGCGGCCGTGGCGCAGGTTGGCCTCGCGCTTGCGGGCCTGCATCGCGTCGTACGCCGGGGTGCCCGGTGCCGGGTTGCGGCGGATCACGTAGAACTGCTGGCCCATCGTCCACAGGTTCGAGATGAACCAGTAGATCAGTACACCGATCGGGAAGTTGAAGCCACCGATCAGGAAGAAGATCGGGAAGACGTACAGCATGATCTTCTGCATCTGGGCGGCCTGGCCCTCGAGGGCCTCCTTCGGCATGTTCTTCCGCATCAGCTGCAGCTGCGTGGTGAACATGGTCGCCGTCATCAGGATGATCAGGACGATCGCGACGACCTTGACGTTGCCGGAGCCGGAACCGCTGGCCTTCAGGAAGGTCTGCGAGATCTCCGCACCGAAGATCTTCGCGTGCTGCAGCGAGTTCACGTACGGCTTCATGATCTCGCTGTGCCACTGGCCCTTGGCGGCGTAGTCGAGCACCCGGAACAGGGCCAGGAAGATCGGCGACTGCAGCAGCAGCGGCAGGCACGAGGAGAACGGGTTGGTCCCGGTCTCCTTGTACAGCTTCATCATTTCCTGACCGAGCTTCTCCCGGTCGTGGCCGTACTTCTTCTGCAGCTCCTTCATCTTGGGCTGCAGCAGCTGCATGTTCCGGCTGGAGCGGATCTGCCGGACGAACAGCGGGATCAGGATGGTCCGGATGGTGATGGTCAGACCAACGATGGACAGCGCCCACGCCCAGCCGCTGTTCGGGTCGAGCACCTGGCTGAGCAGCCAGTGCCACCCGACCAGCAGTGCCGATACGGCCCAGTACAGCGGCGTCATGACCGTGTTGAACAGGTCTACGATCCCGTCCCACACCGCGAGCCCGGGGATGGCCAGAAGAGTCACTCACACACCTCGCTGCACAGGCCCGGCGTCGGTCGACGGTCCGGGCTGGTTGGCGGAGACAGACGCTCCGCGCTGGTCGACATCTTTGGGTGGAACGGGGTCGTAGCCGCCGGGGTTCCACGGGTGGCAGCGAATGAGTCGCCTCATCGCCAGCCAGCTACCGCGCACCGCACCGTGGCGCTCGACCGCCTCCAGGGCGTAGGCCGAACAACTCGGGTAGAACCTGCACACCTGGCCGTACAGCGGGCTGATCAGCAAGCGGTACAGCTTCAGGAAACCGATGATCCCGCTGCGGACGGGATTGAACCGCATCATGACTTCGCCAATCGGCGCAGCGCACCGTCGACGTCCGCGACCAGCTCGTCGTACGACGCAGCGGCGGACGACGGCAGTGCGCGGACGACCGTCAGGCTGCCGGCCGGCAGATCCGGGAGTCGCGACGCCAGTACGGCACGCAGACGGCGGTGGACCCGGTTCCGCAGAACCGCGTTGCCCACCGCCTTGTTCACAACGAATCCGACGCGTGGGGGGCCGGGCTGCCCGGCCTCCGCCAGCACATGCAGGACCACCGCGCGTCGCGCCGCGCGCCGACCGGAACGGACGGCGCGACGGAAGTCGTCGGACCGGCGCAACCGGTTCGACGCGGGCAACACGAGGTGGTCACCGTCAGACGGGTCGCTCAGGCCGCGAGGCGCTGACGACCCTTGCCACGGCGGGCGGCGATGATCGCGCGACCCGCACGGGTGCGCATCCGAAGACGGAAGCCGTGCTTCTTGTGCCGGCGACGGTTGTTCGGCTGGAACGTCCGCTTGCTCACTGGAATGACTCCGGTTACTCGAGATCACAAATTTGTCGACAAATCCACTGATTGGATCTGCCCCTGGTGCAGTCCTGCGCAGGGGTCGGAGAACCAGAGGATGGTCTCGCAGGGAGCGCAGCACGAAAGGGCCGGCTCAACACCGACCGATCCACGGTACGTGGCTCCCTGTGGACAGGTCAAACCAGGTATCCCCAGACTTTTCCACAGGCTTGTGGACAGGGTAGTGGGTAACTGGTTGCCGGAACCGTCGTCACTGTCCGGACCGAGTCGCAACGCAGAGCGATGACCAACCATGACTACGCTCTGGCGTCTACCCGACACGCCGCAGGTTGCCCCCAATTTCCTGTTCATAGCCTGTGGATGACGGCTTGAAGGTGGCTGGCCGGACTTGTTAGCGTCACTCCCTCACACCAGAGGTCCCACACCCCGCGATCGGTAACCAACCTGCTCCGGCGGTCGTTCACAACTGTGGACAACCGTGTGGACAGAGCGGCGGCACGGTGTCGGGTCGAACGGTCGCGCCGCCCGGATTCCTCCGGAACGCGCCGGCCACCGCAGCGATGGATTCGGGGAGCAACGCGTGGTCGAGGACCATTCCGCCAGTGCGGAATTCACACCGGCGGAATTCACGGCGGCCGAACTGACCGGGGCCGAGCACCGGACGGACCACGGCGCCGACCGCCGGCAGGACCTCCGGCCCGAGCCCGACGACAGCCGGCCCGAGCCCGACGCGAACTTCCGGACCGAGGTTCCGCCCGCGCCGGAGCCCACGCCCCGCACCGAGTCCCTACCCCGGAGCGAACCGCTGCTCCGGGGCGAGCCCGCGGCGCGCGCAGAGCCGACCCCCCGGGTCGAGCCCGGGCCGCGCGCGGAGCAGGCGCTTCGTGGCGAGTCTGGGCCGCGTGCGGAGCAGGCGCCGACGCCGCGGATGGATCCCGGTGACTACCTGAGTCCGTCGCTCCCGATCCCGATGCCCGAGCCGTCGGCCTTCGGGTACCGTCCGGCGCCGCCGCAGGCGCCGTACGGCTACCGGTCCGAGCTCGAACGGGCGGCCACCGATCTCCCGGCCGGCCCACCCATGCCCACCGCAGGTACGACGTACTTCGGTGCGGCCCCGGCCGTCGGCAACTACCGCCAACCGGAACCAGGCGCTGCCTGGGGAACGGCGGAATGGGGTACCGGCAACGCCAACGCAGCTGGCTCGGTACCGAACGAGGGCGAGGCACGTGTGGACAACCCAACCTCCAACCAATGGGCACCGGACGACGGACCAGCTGCCGACCAGCTCCCCGTCGAGCTCCCCCAGTCCGAAGCGGCCGCACCACAGCTTCCCGAGCAGCCGGTCATCGAGCAGCAGCCTGCGGTCGGGCAGCAGCACCTCCAAGAGCGGCCCCAGCAACAAGCGCCTCCACAGCAAGCCACACACCACGAGCCGCCACACCACGAGCCGCCACACCACGAGCCGCCACACCAGCAGCCGCCACACCAGCAGCCTGCACAACAGCCAGCACAACAGCAGCCAGCACAACAGCCGGGAGCGCAGCAGCACACCCCGCACCAGCAGTTCCCCCAGCAAGCACCTCAGCCGCCGGCACCACAGCAACACCACATGCAGCAGCCCCCGGTGCAGCAGTCCCGTCCTGCTGACGTTGCGCCTGCAGTCACCGACCTAGGTGAAGGCTGGGCACGAGTACTCGCAGGCCTGCCGCCGAACCAGCGCGCCTGGCTGACCAACTCCCGCCCGGTCACCCTGCACGAGAGCACCGCGATCGTCGCGGTCCCCGACGACTTCACCCGCGGTCAGCTCGAGACGCGGCTGCGTCCGGACCTCGAACGCATCCTCACCGAGAGCTTCGGTCGCGACATCCGGATCGCCGTGACAGTCGACCCGTCACTCGACCCCGAGGTCCGCGAACAGCAGCAAGCCCCGCAGCAGCAGCACGCCCCACACCAGCAAGCCCCACACCAGCAGCCGGCGCAGCAGCACCCGCTACAACAGCCGGCGCTCCAGCAGCCCCCGCAACCGCAGTACCCACAACAGCCCGTCCAGCAGCAGCCCCCGCCAATACGCGAACCGCTGCGCACGGACGGCGCGTACCAGCCGACCATCCAGTCCGCGCTGACCGACCCCGACAACGGCGCACAGTTCAACCCGCCGCAGCCGCAGTACGAACAGCCTGCCCCGCAGCAGACGTTCGGGCAGCCGATCGGTTCGGTCGCTCCGCCGCCCGGTGGTTCGAGCCAGCCGGCCACCGAGGCGCAGGGCGAGGCGCGGCTGAACCCGAAGTACACGTTCGAGACCTTCGTCATCGGTAGCTCGAACCGGTTCGCGCACGCCGCCGCCGTCGCGGTCGCCGAGGCACCGGGCAAGGCGTACAACCCGCAGCTGATCTACGGCGACTCCGGTCTGGGCAAGACGCACCTCTTGCACGCGATCGGTCACTACGTACGCAGCCTCTACACAGGTGCACGCGTCCGGTACGTGTCCAGCGAAGAGTTCACGAACGACTTCATCAACGCGATCCGCGACGACAAGGCGTCCCAGTTCCAGCGCCGGTACCGCGATGTCGACGTGCTGCTGATCGACGACATCCAGTTCCTGGAAGGCAAGATCCAGACCCAGGAAGAGTTCTTCCACACCTTCAACACGCTGCACAACGCGAACAAGCAGATCGTGATCAGCTCCGACCGGGCGCCGAAACGCCTGGAGGCGTTGGAGGACCGGCTGCGGAACCGGTTCGAGTGGGGACTGATCACCGACATCCAGCCGCCCGACCTGGAGACCCGGATCGCGATCCTGCGGAAGAAGGCAGCCACCGAACGGCTGACCGCGCCGCCGGAGGTGCTGGAGTTCATCGCGTCGAAGGTGCAGACGAACATCCGCGAACTCGAGGGCGCCCTGATCCGGGTCACCGCGTTCGCCAGCCTGAACCGGCAACCGGTCGACCTCAGCCTGGCCGAGATCGTGCTGAAGGACCTGATCCCCGAAGGCAGCAAGCCCGAGGTGACCGCGAGCATGATCATGGGCCAGACCGCGTCGTACTTCGGGCTCTCGATCGACGACCTGTGTGGATCCAGCCGCAGCCGAGTGCTCGTCACCGCTCGGCAGATCGCCATGTATCTGTGCCGCGAGCTGACCGATCTGTCGCTGCCGAAGATCGGCCAGCAGTTCGGCGGCCGCGACCACACCACGGTGATGCACGCGGAGCGGAAGATCCGGCAGTTGATGTCCGAGCGGCGCAGTGTTTTCAACCAGGTGACCGAGCTGACGAACCGGATCAAGCACCAGGCGAAACAGCAGTAATCAGGACGCACAGGCTGGGGACGCAGCTGTGGAAAACTGTGGGAAACCCCCGTTGTGGGTGTGGATTCGCTGTGGGGACAGAAATCTTCGTCCACGGCTGTCCTCAACCGAAGCGGAGACTGTCCACACTGGATCCACATGGCCTTTTGGGGTCTGACCTGCGAAGACGCCGCTTTTCCACAGTATCCACCGGTGCTAAGAACACTATGGAATCTATAGAGAGCTCGAAGGCCACAAAACGATCGAGCGGCCCGATCTGGGGAAAACCCCGATCTCGCGCCGGCTTGCGGGACCTGTCAGGCTGTTCCCAGGAAGCACCAGAACAAGCACCAAGAGCTCGACCGGTACGACGCCGACGCGACCCGCCCGAAGCGCCACGTCTGGCCCGATTGGCGCACAGCACACTTGTCCGTGGCAGGATCTGCCTGGCACACAGCCGAAACAGGAGGCACCCAGCGGTGAAGTTTCGCGTCGAGCGCGACGTACTGGCCGAGTCGGTGGCCTGGGCCGCGCGCAGTTTGCCCAGTCGTCCCAGCGTCCCGATCCTCGCCGGCCTTCTGGTCGAGGCCGAGGACGGGCAGATCACCCTGTCCGGCTTCGACTACGAGACCTCAGTCCGGGTGACGGTGCCCGCGCAGGTCGCCGACGCCGGCAAGTGCCTGATCTCCGGCCGGCTGGTCGCCGACATCTCCAAGAGCCTTCCGAACCAGCCCGTGGACGTCGCCGTGGACGGCGCGAAGGCACAGGTCACCTGTGGCAGCTCGCGCTTCACGCTCCAGACGCTTCCCACAGAGGAATATCCGGCCCTGCCGGAGCTTCCGGCCGCGAGCGGCACGGTGAAGGCCGACGTCTTCGCCCAGGCCGTCTCACAGGTCGTCACCGCGGCCGGCCGGGAAGACACCCTTCCGGTACTGACCGGGGTCCGGGTCGAGATCGAGGGCTCCACGATCTCCCTGCTGGCCACCGACCGGTACCGGCTGGCGATCCGTGAGCTGGAGTGGAACCCCCAGTCCCCCGACGCGTCCGCGGCGGCGCTGGTCCCGGCCAGGGTCCTGTCCGAGACCGCGAAGGCGATGACCGGCTCGGACGTCATCGTCTCGCTGGCCGCTCCTGGCACCGGCGACGGCATCGTCGGCTTCGAGGGCGAGGTGTCCGGTGGCAACCGGCGCGCCACCACCCGGCTGCTGGACGGCGAGTTCCCGAAGGTGCGCGGCATCATCCCGACCGACTCGGCGATCGCGACCCGGGTCCGGATCGACACCGCGACGCTGGTCGAGGCGGTCAAGCGAGTCGCCCTGGTCGCGGAGCGGAACGCCCCGGTCCGGCTGACCTTCGACGAGGACAGCGTCACCCTCGACGCCGGCAGCGGCGACGAGGCGCAGGCGTCGGAGTCGCTCGAGGCGCGAGTGGTCGGCGATCCGGTGACCGTAGGCTTCAATCCGACGTACCTGCTCGACGGTCTCGGTGCGATCGGTACGCCGGTCGCGCACCTGGCCTTCACGCAGGCGACGAAGCCGGCCGAACTGACCGGTGTGCGGGACTTCGACGGCGAACCGATCAGTGAGTTCCGGTACGTGCTGATGCCGGTCCGCCTGAACAGCTGAAAAGCCAACAGAACAAGGGGATTCAGATGGAGCTCGGCCTTGTCGGTCTCGGCAAGATGGGCGGCAACATGCGCCAGCGGATCCGCAACGCGGGGCATACCGTGGTCGGATTCGACAACAACCAGGAAATCTCCGACTCCAAGGACCTTGCCGACATGGTCGGCAAGCTGACCGCCGCCGGCCAGCCGAAGGTGGTCTGGGTGATGGTGCCGGTGCAGGCCATCGACCCGGTCGTCACCGAACTGGCCGAGCTGCTCTCCCCCGGCGACATCGTGATCGACGGCGGCAACAGCCGCTGGACCGACGACACCCGCCGCGCCGCCCAGTTGGCCGAGAAGAACATCCGCTTCGTCGACTGCGGTGTGTCCGGCGGTGTCTGGGGCCTGGAGAACGGCTACGCGCTGATGTGCGGCGGCGACAAGGACACCGTCGACGTGGTGATGCCGATCTTCGAGGCGCTCAAGCCCGAGGGCGAGTTCGGCTTCGTGCACGCCGGCAAGGTCGGCGCGGGTCACTTCTCGAAGATGGTCCACAACGGCATCGAGTACGGCATCATGCAGGCGTACGCCGAGGGCTACGAGCTGCTCGAGGCCGCCGACATCGTCGAGAACGTGCCGGAGGCGTTCCAGTCCTGGCGTGAGGGCACCGTGATCCGGTCCTGGCTGCTGGACCTGCTGGTGAACGCGCTCGAGGACGACAACCACCTGGAGAAGATCCGCGGGTACGCCGACGACTCCGGTGAGGGCCGGTGGACCGTCGAGGCCGCGATCGACCTGGCCGTACCGGTGCCGGCCATCTCGGCGGCGCTGTTCGCCCGGTTCGCGTCCCGGCAGGAGGACTCGCCGGCGATGAAGGCGATCGCCGCGATGCGCAACCAGTTCGGTGGTCACGCGGTGAAGGGTGCCGAGGCCGCCGACCCGTCGTACGCCACCCCGCCGAAGCACTGAGGTGTACGTCACCGCCCTGGGTCTGCTCGACTTCCGGTCCTACCAGCAGGCGGAGGTCCAGCTCACTCAGGGCGTGACGGCCTTCGTCGGCCCGAACGGCCACGGCAAGACCAACCTGGTCGAGGCGATCCATTACACCGCGACGCTCGGTTCGCACCGGGTGGCGAACGATGCACCGTTGGTGCGCGCCGGTGCCACCCGGGCGATCGTCCGGACCGAGATCCGCAGCCAGTACGACCGGGACGTGATCGTCGAGCTGGAGATCAACCCGGGGAAGGCGAACCGGGCCCGGATCAACCGCTCGCCGGTACCGCGGCCGCGGGAAGTGCTCGGCCTGCTCCGGACGGTGCTGTTCGCGCCCGAGGATCTCGCGCTCGTGAAGGGTGACCCGTCCGAGCGTCGCCGCTTCCTGGACGAACTCCTGACGCTGCGGGCGCCGCGGATGGCCGGCGTCCGGCAGGACTACGACCGGGTGCTCAAGCAGCGGAACTCGTTGCTCCGGAGCGCGTCGCAGGCCCGCCGGCAGAACCGGTCGAGCGCCGCCGAGGGGCAGTTGCGCACGCTCGAGGTGTGGGATTCGCACCTCGCCCGGAGCGGGGCCGAGCTGCTCGCGACCCGTCTGGAGTTGCTCGAGGCCCTGCGGCCGCTGGTGTCCAGCTCGTACGACGCGGTTGCCCGCGGCAAGGGTGATGCGCGGCTCGAGTACAAGTCGTCGGTACTGCTCGAGCCCGGTGTCGCGTCCCGGGAGCAGCTCGAGGAGGTACTGCTGGCCGCCGTACGAGAGAAGCGGCAGGACGAGCTGGATCGTGGCGTCTCGCTGGTCGGGCCGCACCGCGACGACGTCGTACTCGGGCTCGGGGACTTGCCCGCGAAGGGGTACGCGAGTCACGGTGAGTCCTGGTCGTTCGCGCTCGCGCTGCGACTGGCCTCGTACGAACTGCTCCGCGCGGACGGAGGTGAGCCGGTGCTGATCCTCGACGACGTGTTCGCCGAGCTCGACTCGCAGCGCCGGGACCGGCTGGCCGAGCTGGTCGTACCGGCCGAACAGGTGCTGGTGACCGCGGCGGTCGGCGCTGACGTGCCCGCTGAGCTCAGTGGGGCGCGCTTCGAGGTGGGTGAGGGGGTCGTTCAGCGTGCCTGAACCCCCGGATTCCTCTGAGAGCGTCCCTGAGAGCGAAGAAGAGCACGACAAGCAGGGCCTGGAGCTGGCGAAGTCGCTGGCCGGTCGGCTCAAGCAACAGGCCGCCAAGGGCGGCATCAAGCCGGTCAAGCGCCGCCGCCGGCCGCGGATCGACGGCGCCCAGATCAGCAGCGCCCGCCCCGATGACCGCGACCCGCAGAAGCTGACCAACACGCTCGGCCGGCTGATGCGCGACCAGGGCTGGGAAGTCGACGTCGCCGTCCACGGCGTGATGGCGCGCTGGCAGACCATCGTCGGTCCCGAGATGGCCGAACACTGCAAGCCGGAGTCGTACGACGACACCGTGCTCACCGTCCGTACGTCGTCCACCGCGTGGAAGGTCCAACTCGACCTCCTCGTCCCCCAACTCCTGTTCCGCCTCAACGCCGAACTCGGCGAACACACCGTCACCCAGGTGAAGGTCCTCGGCCCCAACACCTACACCTGGCGCAAGGGCACCCGCACCGTCCGCGGCGGCCGCGGACCCCGGGACACCTACGGATAACCGGGCTCGATTGCTCGCACGACCCACGGCTCCCCTAGGATCAGGCGCGATGCGCACGCTCGTCGACGGCTTTCGCGAGATGGTCCACCTGATCGGGGATACGTTCCGGCTCTGGTGGAAGAACCTGCTGCCCATGAGCACCTGGTGGGTCGCCGGGTTCCTCGGCTTCACCGTCTGCTCGCAAGGTGCGATCTGGCTGGCCAAGCACCTGCACTCGAGCCTTGGTACCGGTCTGTTCGCCGTCGGCGTGCTGCTGCAGATCACCGCGACGGTCGGCATGATCCGGACCTGTGCGATGTCGCTGTACCGCTGGCGGGACGCGGCGGGCAGTGAGGCCGAGGAAACCTCGGACCCGACCCAGCGCGGGGTGCTGGAGTTGCTCGCAGTCACGCTGCTGCCACTGGTTGCGGTCTGGTCCGCTTGGGGCTTCTTCGACAAGCAGGTCAGCCAGTTGAGTGCGACCTTCCTGGTCCAGAACGGGACGCAGCAGGGCTCCGGGTTCTTCAAGGTGGGAATCCACACCTGGCACAACTACCTCCCGGCGCTGATCATCCTGCTGGTGCTCCGCAGGGTGCTGCAGTCCGTCGACGACCGGTGGCCGAGCCGGCCGGTGAAGTTCGCGCAGGTCTGGGCGGAGTCCTTCTTCGTGCTGCTCACCTTCGTGATCACGCCGTTCGCGGTGGCCGAGGGCAAGGACTGGTTCAAGGACCGGAGCTTCTGGTACTGGTCGCTGGACTGGTGGGACGGCTTCAAGGGCTTCTTCGAGCAGATCCACATCCCGATCCCGGCCGGCATCGTGTTCCTCTGGGGCTTCTTCTGGGACTCGCTGTGGCCGCTCTTCAAGGACGGCATCGCCGAACCGCTGACCTGGCTGGCGATCACCACCGTGGTCTTCGGCCACCGCGTCCTGTCGAGCGGCGGCGTCTTCCGTGGGACGCGGCTCGAGCAACGGCTCGGCGCGCAGGGCGCCCAGCAGGAGGAGATGCAGCGCGGCCGGCTGGTCACTCTGACCGCCAAGGCACCGGATCTGGTGCTGGGCGGTCTGCGGGAGAAGTTCTACCCGGCGCTCAACGCGTTCCGGTTGCTCGTCCGGGTCGGTCCGGTGTTCCTCGGGGTGGTGTGTCTTGTCTACACGCTCTGGGTGCTCGCCGACGACTGGGCGTTCGTGGCGGTCCAGCGGCTGATCGGCATCCACGGCCAGTACTGGGGCCTGATGAACATGGAGATCTCCAGCCTGGTCGAGGGCCTGATCTTCGAGCCGCTTCGGATCGCCCTGCTGGCGGCCGCGTTCGACCTGTGCATCTCGGTCGGCAGCGAGCGGCGTGTCGAGGCGAAGGCGATCGCCGAAGCGAAGCCGCCGAAGGTTGCCCAGCCGCAGCCCGTCTGACTCCGCGGGGTCAGGGGGTGATCAGGACCCGCTTGTGCAGGTAGAAGTCCTCGGTGGTGATGCCGATGAGGTTCGGTACGTCGTTCTTCGGCACGATGTAGATCTTGGCGATCTGCGCCGGCTTGTCCATCGTGAACGGGTGGTCGTCGTCACCGCAGTACGTCGGTAGCGGGTAGCCGTACGCCTGGGTGTCGTCCCAGGTGTTGCCCTTGCTGTCGCGCAGCACCGCGTCGCAGGTGAAACCGCGGTCCTTGAGGTACGTACCGCGCTTCGGCGTCACCGTGATCGAGGCGACCACGATCGTGGTCCCGGCCGGGCCGGCGAGCTCGATCGGCTCGCCCTTGTCGTCCAGGATCGTGGTGTACGCCTTCAGCGAGTCGAGCTTCCACTCGACGTCCGAGACCGTCACCGGCCCCTGGCTGACGACCCTGTCGATCCGGCCCTCTTCGTACACCCGCTCGTCGTCGCTGAGGTACGGACGCAGCATGACGAACGTCGCGAGCGCCAGCAGCGCGGCCAGCACCAGGATCTGTACGACGAGCCGGGTCGCCCGGCCGCCGATCGTCACGACGCCACCCGCGTCACGGATTCGTTCACGACGTACTGGTCCTCGGCGGTGTCGACCAACTGTTGCGCGATCGCCTCGGTCGGGATCCCCAGATCCACGCGGATCTCCGAGTTGTAGACGTTGAACAACATGGTCGGCTTCAGTCTCAGGGTCAGGCCCTTCAGATCGGCGGGGTTGGCCTCGAACACGACTGCACCGGTGCGCGCGAAGCCGGCGTCCGGGAAGTCGATCGCGCTCTCGGTCGGGTCGCTGACCGGTGCGTACACGCTGCCACTGTCGGTCGTCAGCGTCGGGGTGAAGGAGTCCGGCTTCTGCACGCCGCGGACCGCGTCCCACTCGACCGCGACGTAGATGCCGTTGGTGTCGATCGGCTTGTCGTCGTCGCTCGCCTTGGCGCTGAGGATCTTCCGCGCGAACTTGATCCGGGTCACCTTCATCGTCGACCCGCTGCCCGCGTACCGCAGGGGCTGGCCGATCTGGCCGCGGACGATCGCGAGGTTCGGTGTGTCGTGGTACAGGCTGTCCGGAGTGGCCAGCCGCACGACGCCGCCGAGCAGGACGAACAGCAGACCGACCAAGATGGTCGCCGGGCGGTACAGCTTCATTTCGTCTTCCCGTCGTCGACGACAACGGTCGGCTTCAGCCGCACGACCGCGGCCGCATCCGGGCTCTGCCAGTACGGCTTGTCGTTCGCTCCCAGAGCGGAGTTGTCCGATTCGTAGTGCTCCTGAAGAACACCGATCTCGACGACGTCGGCGTTGAAGTCCGGGTCGACGTCGAACTTCGTACTGCAGTCCTCAGGGGGCAGTCCGTACACCAGCAGCCAGCCCAGGTTGTCGCCCTTGCAGGCGTCGCCGTTGGATTCGACCAGGTCCTTGCCGCCGCCGGGCACGAAGCGGATCAGTTCGCCGGCCACGAAGTCGCTGGTCTGTTCCTCGGAGTCGATGTTCTTCGCAGTGAAGTACACCTTGAGGCTGGCCTCGGCCTTGCTGTAGTCGGTCTTCGGCTTCCGGACGATCTCGGCCTTGGTGAAGGTGAACTCGAACCGGCCGGCGGTCACCGTGGCCGGCGCCTCGAGCGTCGGGACCGTACGGCCCTTCTTCTCTTTCCAGCCGCCGGTCGCCAGCACCACCAGGATCGCCGCTACGACGAGGGCGATCACAACCAGCCAGATCCGCCGGTGCCGGTGAATCACCCGGTCGGCGATCATCGCATCGATGACCTCGTCGAGACTTTCCACGGCTGCGATCCTAAGGGTCCGTGGGTGCGCGCCGGGCAGGCCGCCCGGCACCCGGGTATGCGGACTGGACCGGTCGGTGCCGAAACCGTCAGTCGCGAAACACCCGAAGGCCACTGAGTGCCCGTGAGCGCTTTCCGGCCCCCCTCCCGCGAGAGGGGACATGGAGATGAGGGAGAAAAGACGCCCTGAGGTGAGTTTCAGGCGCCTGGTGGCAGGTTCTGCTTCGGTCGACAGGTAGAATGGACGGCGTAGAGCGAGCCGCACCTTTGCCATCACCGTAGAGGGCGGCTCAACTGTGCCGCGATGCCTCGCGAACGCGGGGTCCGAGGAGGACAACCACCGGTGACCGACGAGCCGATCGAGATCGACGCCAACCAGTCCGCCGACCCCATCGGCCCCAGTGCTGCCCCCGCACCCGATCTGGACGCGATCCCGTCCTCGGTCGTCGAGCGCGAGTACGACGCGAGCGCGATCCAGGTCCTGGAGGGGCTGGACGCGGTCCGCAAGCGTCCGGGGATGTACATCGGGTCCACCGGTGAGCGCGGCCTGCACCACCTGGTCACCGAGGTGGTCGACAACTCGGTCGACGAGGCGATGGCGGGGTACGGCGACCGGATCGTCGTCACGCTGCTCGCCGACGGCGGCGTCAGCGTCGAGGACAACGGCCGTGGCATCCCGGTCGACATCGTCGAGTCCGAGGGCAAGCCGGCCGTCACGGTCGTACTGACCGTGCTGCACGCCGGCGGCAAGTTCGGCGGCGGCGGTTACAAGGTGTCCGGCGGTCTGCACGGCGTCGGTGTCTCGGTGGTGAACGCGCTGTCCAGCAAGCTCAAGGTCGACGTGAAGAAGGACGGCAAGCTGTACACCCAGTCCTTCACGATGGGCGTCCCGGACGCCGACCTCGCCGAGATCGGTACGTCGACGTCGAACGGTACGACGATCACCTTCTGGGCCAGCCCGGACGTCTTCGAGACCACCACGTACTCGTACGAGACGCTGGCCACCCGCTTCCGCGAGTACGCGTTCCTGAACAAGGGCCTCGAGTTGGTGATCCGCGACGAGCGGCCCGACCACCTCGACGAGGACGGCAAGCCGCTCGAGCAGTCCTTCCGGTACGACGACGGCCTGGTCGACTACGTGAAGTACCTGACCGGCATCCGCGAGACGGTGCACCGCGACGTGATCTCGTTCGAGGCGGCCCAGGCCGACGACACGATGAGCCTCGAGGTCGCGCTGCAGTGGAGCGGCTCGTTCCAGGAGTCCGTGCACACCTTCGCGAACGCGATCAACACCCACGAGGGCGGCACGCACGAAGAAGGCTTCCGGGCCGCGCTCACCTCGCTGGTCAACAGCTTCGGCGAGGACCAGGGCATGATCAAGAAGAAAGAGGACAGGCTCACCGGTGACGACATCCGGGAAGGCCTGACCGCGATCATCTCGGTCAAGCTCGCCGAGCCGCAGTTCGAGGGCCAGACCAAGACCAAGCTCGGCAACACCGAGGTCAAGGGCTTCGTCCAGCGGGTCGTGAACGACCGGCTCGGCGCCTGGTTCGAGCAGAACCCGGCCGAGGGCCGCGAGATCATCCGCAAGGCGAGCGCCGCGGCGAGCGCCCGGATCGCGGCCCGCAAGGCCCGCGACCTGGCCCGCAACCGCAAGGGTCTGCTCGGCGGCGGCGGCCTCCCCGGCAAGCTGGCCGACTGCCAGTCGACCAACCCGGAGGAGTGCGAGGTCTACATCGTCGAGGGTGACTCGGCCGGTGGCTCCGCGAAGGGCGGCCGGGACCCGAAGTTCCAGGCCATCCTGCCGATCCGCGGCAAGATCCTGAACGTCGAGAAGGCCCGGATCGACAAGGTCCTGCAGAACAACGAGGTCCAGGCGATCATCTCCGCCCTCGGCACCGGGATCCACGAGGACTTCGACGAGGACAAGCTCCGGTACCACAAGATCGTGATCATGGCCGACGCCGACGTCGACGGCCAGCACATCCGGACGCTGCTGCTGACCCTGCTGTTCCGGTTCATGCGGCCGCTGATCGAGCGCGGTCACGTGTACGCGGCCCAGCCGCCGCTGTACAAGATCCGCTGGAGCAACCAGCCGCACGAGCTCGCGTACACCGACCGTGAGCGCGACGGACTGCTCGAGGCGGGTGCCGAGGCCGGCAAGAAGCTGCCCAAGGAGAACCCGATCCAGCGCTACAAGGGTCTGGGCGAGATGAACGCGAACGAGCTGTGGGACACCACGATGGACCCGGCGAACCGGGTGCTGCTGCAGATCACGCTGGACGACGCGATCCGCGCCGACGAGACGTTCCAGACCCTGATGGGCGACGACATCGAGGCGCGGCGCAGTTTCATCCAGCGCAACGCCAAGGACGTCCGCTTCCTCGACATCTGATCTCGCTGCTGCTCACCGACGTACTGATCTTCTGAACGGGACTTTTCATGACCGAGACCCCCACTGGCCACGACCGGGTCGAGCCGCTCGACCTGCAGACCGAGATGCAGCAGTCGTACCTCGACTACGCGATGGCCGTGATCGTCGGCCGCGCGCTGCCCGAGGTCCGCGACGGGCTGAAGCCGGTACACCGCCGCATCCTCTACGCGATGTACGACGGCGGCTATCGGCCGGACCGTGGTTTCAACAAGTGCTCGCGCGTCGTCGGTGACGTGATGGGTCAGTACCACCCGCACGGTGACTCGGCGATCTACGACACCCTGGTCCGGCTGGCGCAGCCGTGGGTGATGCGCGCGCCGCTGATCCAGGGCCAGGGCAACTTCGGTTCGCCCGGTAACGACCCCGCGGCCGCGATGCGGTACACCGAGTGCCGGATGGCGCCGCTGGCGATGGAGATGGTCCGCGACATCGACCAGGAGACCGTCGACTTCCGGCCGAACTACGACGGCAAGTCGCAGGAGCCGGTGATCCTGCCGGCCCGCTTCCCGAACCTGCTCGTCAACGGCTCGTCCGGTATCGCGGTCGGCATGGCGACGAACATCCCGCCGCACAACCTGCGTGAGGTCGCGGCCGCCGTCGACTGGGCGCTGGAGCACCCGGACGCGACCCGTGAGGAGCTGCTCGAGGCCTGCCTGCAGCACATCAAGGGCCCCGATTTCCCGAACGGCGCGCTGATCGTCGGCTACAAGGGCATCGACGACGCGTACCGCACCGGCCGTGGTTCGGTCACGATGCGCGCGGTCGTCGACATCGAAGAGGACGCCAAGGGCCGGACCAGCCTGGTCGTCACCCAGCTGCCGTACATGGTGAACCCGGACAACCTGGCGCTCAAGATCGCCGAACTGGTGAACACCGGGAAGGTCAACGGCATCGCCGACATCCGTGACGACAGCTCGTCCCGGACCGGTCAGCGCCTGGTCATCGTGCTGAAGCGCGACGCGCAGCCCCGCGTCGTACTGAACAACCTCTACAAGCACACGCCGCTGCAGGACACCTTCGGCTGCAACATGCTCGCCCTGGTCGACGGCGTACCGCGCACGCTCAGCGTGGACCTGTTCATCAGCCACTGGATCGACCACCAGATCGAGGTCATCCAGCGGCGCACCCGGTACCGGCTGCGCGACGCTGAGAAGAACGCGCACATCTACCGCGGGTACGTGAAGGCGCTGGACGCCCTCGACGAGGTGATCGCGCTGATCCGGCGCAGCCCCGACGTCGACGACGCCCGCACCGGCCTGATGCAACTGCTTGACATCGACGAGATCCAGGCGCAGGCGATTCTGGACATGCAGCTGCGCCGGCTGGCCGCCCTGGAGCGGCAGAAGATCGTCGAGCGGTTGCAGGAGCTCGAGGCGATCATCGCCGACCTCGAGGACATCCTGGCCAGCCCGGAGCGGCAGCGGACCATCGTCAAGGACGAGCTCGGCGAGATCGTCGAGCGGTACGGCGACGAGCGGCGTACCGAGATCATCGCTGCCGACGGCGACCTGTCGGTGCAGGACCTGGTACCGGACGAGGACGTGGTCGTCACCATCTCCCGCGGCGGCTACGCCAAGCGGACGAAGACCGACCTCTACCGGACGCAGAACCGCGGCGGCAAGGGCGTCCGCGGCGCTGCGCTCCGGGCTGAGGACGAGATCAACCACTTCTTCGCCACCACGAACCACCACTGGATGCTGTTCTTCACCACCAAGGGCCGGGTCTACCGGGCCAAGGTGTGGCAGCTGCCCGAGTCCGCGCGCGACGCCAAGGGATCGCACGTTGCCGGTCTGCTCTCGTTCCAGCCGGACGAGGAGATCGCCCAGGTGCTGACGCTGCGCGACTACGACCAGTCGGACTACCTGGTGCTCGCGACCAAGAAGGGCCTGGTCAAGAAGACGGCCCTGCGGGACTACGACTCCGCGCGGCAGAGCGGCATCATCGCGGTGAACTTCCGCGAGGACGACGACGAACTGATCGGCGCCGACCTGGCCACCGCCGAGGACGACCTGATCCTGGTCTCCCGCAAGGGCCAGTCGATCCGCTTCACCGCGAACGACGACCAGCTGCGGCCGATGGGCCGGGCCACGTCCGGCGTCACCGGGATGAAGTTCCGCGCCGGCGACGAGCTGCTGTCGATGTCGGTGATCCGGGCCGGTTCCGAGGAGGACGCACAGTTCGTCTTCACCGTGACCGACGCCGGGTACGCCAAGCGCTCGAAGGTCTCGGAGTACCGCCAGCAGGGTCGTGGCGGGCTCGGGATCAAGGCCGTCAAGCTGAACGACGAGCGCGGCTCGCTGGTCGGCGCGATCATCGTGACCGACGACGACCAGGTGCTCGCGATCAAGGCCAGCGGCCAGGTCGTCCGTAGCCGGGTCGACAGCGTGCCGGTCAAGGGCCGGGACACGATGGGCGTCCGGTTCGCCGGGGTCGGCGAGTCCGACGCGGTCGTCGCGATCGCCCGGAACACCGATCTGACCGTCGCTCTGGAGGAGTCAGACGCCGCCGAGGCGGGTACTGTCGCTGAAGATGCCCAGAATGTGGACGGATCGACAACCGAATCGACCTCTGAGAGCGTCCACAATGGTGACGAGCGTTCGACGGAGGTTGACGGCGCGGCTACCGTCGAAAGCGACGAAGCCGGCCAGGAGGGTGACTGATGACCAACCGCGCGAGGCCGACATGGCCTGAAGGTGCGGCCGACGGCTCCAAGTCCCAGCGCACCGCGCCGGGTGGGTCGCCGTCTGCTGCCCCGGCCACCCCGGCTTCCAACGGTCGTACCAACGGCGTCCCGGGCGCCAACGGCCAGCAGAGGACAGGTACGCCGAACGGCCAGCGGCCGTCGGGTGAGTACCGCCCGCAGGCGAGACCAGCCGCTCCGCAGCAGCCCGCTCCGAGTACGCCGGGCCGCCCGGAGCCCTGGGCGAACGGTGCATCCGCCGGCGCAGCGTCGTACGGCGAACAGCCGGAGGCCAAGACCGAGTCGTTCGGTGACCGGATGAACGCGGCCCGTCAGGCGGTGCTGGACAAGGCCGCCGCGGTGAAGGCAGCCAAGCCGGACAAGTCGGCGGAGCGTGCCGAAGCCAAGGAGGCCCGGCTCGCGGAGAAGGACGCGAAGGCGTCCGGCCGGCCGCAGACGCGGAAGGCGCGGCTGCGGATGTCCCGGATCGACCCGTGGTCGGTGATGAAGACGGCGTTCCTGCTCGCGATCGCCTTCGGCATCGTCACCTGGGTCGCGGTCTTCATCGTCTGGTCCGCGATCGGCGCGGCCGGTGTGTTCGACAACATCAACTCGACCGTCCGCGAGGTACTCGGTACGCCGACCGGCGAGCCGTTCCGGGTGGAGAACTACATCAACACCGGCAAGGTGATGGGCTTCACCACCCTGCTCGCCTGCGCCGATGTGCTGATCATCACCGCCCTCGCGACCCTCGGATCCTTCCTCTACAACATCGCCGCCACGCTCCTCGGCGGCCTCGAAGTCACGCTGGCGTCGGAGGACTGAGCCGTCCCGGCCGGGCCTTCCGGGGCCCGGTCGTAACCGGTTTGGGAGTACGGCACTTGGTGCGGTAATCTCTCCCGGGTTCGACACCGCAGTACGCGGGCCTATAGCTCAGACGGTTAGAGCGCTGCCCTGATAAGGCAGAGGTCACTGGTTCAAGTCCAGTTAGGCCCACCCCTCCTGTAGTTTTCGAAGTAACAACGTGCTTGGCCCGATCCGAGGAGTCTCCAGTGCTGAGAAAGTTCCTGCTGGTACTGCTGGCCGGCGTCGGTGGATACTTCGTCTACAAGAAGACCCAGCAGTCCCGCGCCGAAAAGGACCTCTGGGCCGAGGTAGCCGACCCGGTAACCCCGGGCCACTGACCACCCTCACGGGGGCGTAGCTCAACTGGCAGAGCACTGCCTTTGCAAGGCAGGGGTTAGGGGTTCAAGTCCCCTCGTCTCCACCATCGTGTTTCTGCAGGTCAGGGCCCGATTCAAGGCTGTCGATGCCCTCGATCTCAGACGACTTTTTGGCTTCCGTGCCCTCCGCGTGCCCTAACGAGTCTTGACCGGGCTTAGGACGCGCGTCCCGGAGACGAGCGTTCAGCTTGACCGCAATCTCGCGAGAGCGCCCCTTCGATACGTGCAGGTACCGCATCGCAGCACGTGGGCTGGAGTGCCCCATCCGCTCCATCAGTTCCCGGAGACTCGCGCCGTCGTCGGCGGCGAACTGGTTTCCCGTGTGCCTCAGGTCGTGGAAGTGAACCTGCCGCACCTTCGCCTTGGACAACGCCTTGATCCAGATCTTCCGGAAGTTCTGCCGGCGGATCTTGCCTCCCTTCGGACCAACGAACACCCGACCGTCCTCCCCCGGCTCGGCGTACTCGGCCAGGTGCTGCTTCAGTTCGTCCAGCAGGTCATCCGGGACCGGAACAGACCGGCGGCCGGCGGCTGACTTCGGGTCCTTCAGATACAACTCACCATTGCTCAGTTGGGCTTGGTTCTCCACCACTGTGACAAACCCTGTGGACACATCGATGTTCCGCCGAGTCAGCGCAGCCAGTTCGCCGATTCGCAGGCTCGTGAAGGTGGCCAGCAGAACCATCATTCGCAGCCGCGGGGGCGTCGCATCGACCACCCGAAGAACCTCGTCGATCGACAACACCGGACGCTCGGGACTCTTGTCGTCGCCCGCCCCTTTGATCCGGCACGGATTCCGCTTGATCATCCCGTCATCCAGCGCGGTGTTCAGCATCGCCCGAAGAACGCGGTACGCCTTGGCCGCACTCGGTCGACCCGCACCGGTGTCGAGCATCCCGGCGTACCAACCCCGAACGTCCTTCTCCTTGACCTCGTTGATTGGCCGATTGCCGAACGTCGGTTCGATGTAGCCGTGGAATGCGAACTCGTACCTCTCGCGGGTCGTCTTGGCTAGATCGCGCTCAGCGAGCCAATCGCGGCCCCACGGGCCAAGGTCGACCTTTCCGGCTTCCGGGTCGAACCAGTCGTCACGTGCTATATCAGCCGCGAGCTTGGACAGCGCCAGCTCGGCATCCTTCTTTCGCTCGTACGTAACTGGAGCGTTGTGCCGGAGCCCATCCGGACCGTAGTAGCGCACCTGCCACCGGCCTGAGGCGAGTTGCCGAACGCTGCCGAACGAGCGTCGACCCGCCATCAGGCCGCCCGCCCACGGATGACAACCGGCTCGACTGTGCGTCGGTCGATGTACTCCTGCACTGCCGATTCCGGGATGCGGATGTAGCGACCGACCCGGACGAAGCGGATCCGGCGCTCCTCAACCAGCCGTCGAGGGAATCGAGGCCCGCTGGTGGTGGACCAGGTGCCGAGCAGTTCGGCGGCCTCGGCATAGGTCAACAGTCTGTCCATCTCGTCTCTCTCCCCAGTCATGCCGCCGTTGTGGCGGGTCGTTGGTCAGTTGCCGAATTGCCGTCGGTCGGTGGTCCTGTGCCGTCGCGGGCGCGTTGTTTGGCTGCGTCGTATTGCTCGCGCCAGCGGATGCGTTTGGTGATGCTGTAGGCCAGGGCCAGGACTTCCTTTTGTGTGGGTGCGTCCTCGTCGCCTGGGCGTACGGGGGTCCAGATGAACCGCGGTTGTTCGTCGTCGGTGGTGGTCTGGTGGACGGACAGTGCGGTTTGGTCGTCCATCTCGACGCCGGCGGCGGCCAGGGTTTGGCGGATGACTTCGGCGCGGTCGGCGCGGTGGTCGGTCAGGGTTTTGCCGGTCCATTGGCGGGAAACGAGGACGCGGCGGCCGCCGAGGCCGAGGTGTTCGCGGTCGTGGGCTTTGCTGTCGCATTCGCCGGGGACGAGGTTGCCGGTCGCGTCCTTCGGGGTGATCCCGTACAGGAGCCAGTTCGCGCAGGTAGGCGAGCAGGGCAGAACCTTGACGTGCTCGTGCAGCCGGTTCAGGTGGTCGAGCTGGGCGGAGTGCAGCTCGGCGGGATCGTCGCCGTACGTCTCGCCGATCGCCTTGCCGAGGTACTTCGTCAGGTAGCCGATCGCCTTACCGACCTTGGCATCGGACCCCGCGACGATGCCCTTGTAATCGACTTGTTCGCCGAAGCGGACGACGTGCGCGGGCCGCGATGCGGGGTCAGCGGCCAGGTCGTCCAACGCGTTGTCCCACGTGGGCAGCAGTACGCCCGTGGCGGGGTCGAGGAAGCGTTCGGCGTACTCGTCCCACACAGGGAGGTCGTTGCCGGCCTGAGAGCCGTACAGGGGCGTCTCATGCTCTGGCCACCACACTTGGTGGTAGGTGGCGGCGGCGACCTGGCGGACGAGCTCGCGCGGCACGGTACCGCGGACTGCCATGTGCAGATGCGGAGCGAGGCGCTTCTGTGGCTCGACCACGGCGAAGTACTGCGCCTTGTAGCCCGCGCATCGGCGCAGGTTCTGAACGAAGCGGTCGACGCCCTTGGAGAAGTGCAGTGCGTCGAGCGCGGCGCGGCGGTAGTCGTACGTCGACGGGTCGACCGGTGTCGACAGAACGGGTGAGTTCGGGCTGTGGTGGACGCCGCACGAGCACGGCATGAGCTTGCCCTTGACCCGGTACGGGAGACGGTGCGTTGCGCCGTAGGAGTCGAGGGTGAGGGTGAGGAACATCGACGGGCGGTAGGTCTTGCCGTTGGGTGCGCGGAACGTCGTACCGACCGTGCGCTTGTCCATCGGGACTCGTGGCAGGTCCGGTGCGTCCTGGCGTCGACGGGTCGAACGAACGCGGCGCGTCGATTCCTCGTCGGTGCCGGCGTCGTCGGGCTCGGCCTCGTCCTCGAGCTGGTCGTCGTCGGCGGGGAGGTCGAGTTCGGTGTCTCGGTGCCAGCCTTCGCGGCACTGCTGCATCCGCAGCCGCCGGTTTGCCTCGGCGCACGGCGGACACTTCGAGACGAGCGTCGACCCGCAGGAGACGCCGACGATACGTTCGGTGCCGGTCTCGGTGTCGATGACGCGGTTCAGGATCGGGCGGACGCACACGCCGTTGGTGATGGCGACGTCTTGTACTACGTCCAGCGGGAAGCGGTCCAGCGTGATCCTGTTGTGCGTTGCGGTGTTGGTCATCTGGACCACCTCCCTACTGGTTCTGATCCGGCGTCAGTGGCTCGGATCGGTCGTATTTGTTGGGGATTCGGGCTGTCAGGTAGCAGCGCACGCCCGCGGTTCCGCAGTTGGTGTACAGCAGCCCGGAACCTTCGAGCTGGAACACCACCGCAAGCACCTTGACCATGACTTCGATCTCCTCGGGCTCACCAGACAGCCGCATCTGGACGGTTATCACGAGGCCAGCCAGGTAGCGAAAGCGCGGCCGACGATCCCGGGCGCACAGGCTCGGCACCACCGCAGCAGAGGCCGGCCGTTGATCGTGACGACCATGTGCGGTTCGCCCGGTGTGATGAGGCCCTCGCAGTCGCCGGGGTCGGTGGATGCCGCCATCCGGGTACAGATGTAGGCGTCGGGGTCATCGATGACGAACGCGTGCTCGGCCTCGATCTCGACACCGGCACTGATCACGAGGCCAAAGGTGGTCATGCTGCCGCCCTCTCGGTCTCGACTTCCCGGTTGAGCGGGAGAGGCTTGGTCGGGTCGAGGGCACCCGGTCCGGGCATCCACTCGGTCCGGCAGGCGGCAGGGAGCGGCCAGGGCGCGATCCGTGCCCAGTACGCCGAGAGTCCGGCGAGTTTGCTGGTGATGGAGTCCCGGTCCGCGTCGGTTGTTCCTCCCCAGACACCTTGCTCGTCGTTGAGCAGCGCCGAGGCGAGACAGGACCGGCGGACCGGGCAGGTACCGCAGATGCTCTGCGCGGCCTCGGTCTGCTCCTTGACGGTCGGCTCCTCGCTGCAGAACGCGGGGTCGGTACTGCCGAGGCAGGCAGCCCGGTCACGCCAACCGCGGACCATCCATTGGTTGACCGTGACCCGCATCGGTAGGGGCAGTTGTGGGGTCAGCGGCAGCGCGAGCTGCCCGGCGATCTGAACCTTGGTCCTCATGCCGCTTCACCGCTCTCGACCACTTCCCCGTCGACGGTGTTGGGGTTGATCAGGGTCACGCCGTCTCGGGCGGCGTCGATCGCACCGCGCAGGCCGTAGGTGGTCGGCATGTTTCGGATCGCGTCGTCAGTCATGTAGGCCGCGCGGACCCGTACCGGCTCTCGTCTGCCCTCTTGCAGGACGTACGCGACGCCGGGCAGCGATTCCGGGATTCGATCGCACTCCGCGCCGAGATCCCTCGCACCTTCACCGAGCGCCATCTCAACCTGCGCTTCGTTGTCCAGACGCATCGCGATCTTGGTCGGGAACAGCTCGCGCCAGCTCACTACGTCTTTCGTCACGAGCAGCGAGGTTGCGAAGACCGAGAACCCAGGTGCACGGCCCTTGCCGAGCAGCCGTCCGAGCGCTACATCGATCCGCCCGGACAGTCGCCGGCCTTCCGGACCGGGCAGCAAGATGGTGAGCTGCATCAGCTCGTCAATGACGATCAGCACGAACGGGGTCTCCCGCGATGCGGTGAACTTCCGCGCCTTGCCGCGCAGCAACTTGGTGCGGTCGTCAAGGGCGCGCCTTCGGCGCGGGCTGGGCGAGCCCATGCGGCCTGCCGGCCGAACCTCGCCCACCCCGCGCGGAGACGGCCAAGATCCCCTGTTTCCATAGGGCCGACATCGTCCGATTCCACACGATCGACCGCGGGTAGCCCCGTCCCCCTGCCGCCCGATCGTACGGCCAGCACGGCACGCGTCAAGAGCGCTACGCGTCCCTACGGGATCGGCAAGCCGACTCTTGACCCGCACCGCGCTGACCTGGGTTGGCAGCTATCAGGGGGACGGGGCAGGTGTGGCGACGGGCCTGTTATGAAGCGGACACGCACGGTACCTTTGCCTGATGAAGGTGGGGGTTTACGTCGACGGATACAACCTGTACTACGCCGCGCGGCGTTCCTGCGGTCGAGGAACCCCAGGTTGGCGGTGGCTCAATATCCGATCGCTAGCGGAGAGCTTGATCGCTGAACAGCCAGCATGGCAGGGCTCGACGATCGAGAAGGTCGTGTACTGCACGGCCCGAATCTCGGCCAGAACGAACCCAAGCGGCCATGCTGATCAAGACGCCTATATCAATGCCCTCACCCGCTCGAAGAGCGTGACAGCCGTTGAGTTTGGCAACTACGTTGCCCGTGTGAAGCAAGCACCCTTGGCGGTCAAGGATGCGAACGATCGCCCGGTGGTCTACACCTCCCAATGGCCAATCATGGTTCAGTCTTCGCTCGGAGCCGCAGTTCGGAACGCCGTCTTTATGGTGTCCTACCTCCACAATGAGGAGAAAGGCTCGGACGTCAATGTGGCAACGCACTTGCTAGTTGACGTCCTTGAGAAGAACGTCGATGCAGCGATCGTGATATCAAACGACTCTGATCTGAAACTGCCGCTCAAACAGGCTTGGGCTCGCGTACCAACGGCCGTCGTTAACCCCGGTAATGGCTTCACCGCACTCAACGGTTCGCCCGCCGCCGGCCCTGGCGGACACTGGTGGCGCTCACTGACAGCTCAAGACTTCAAGAGGAACCAGCTCCCTGACCCCGCTGGCGGTGTGAGGCGCCCGGTTGGCTGGTGAGATAACGAAGATGTTACGAAGCTCACAGAGGGTGTCGTCAACTGGCGTTGACGCCCATCGCGAGCTATCGTTCAAGCATCACTCGCCCGGTCCCCCTGTGGGGCCGGGTTTACTCTTGTGGGCACGTCCCACCGTCTTCGTGATGTGCGGTCGAATCCTTCGAGAGCTGGCGTCAGTGACGCTTAAATGACAATGAAGTGATTCTACATCCCGGTTATGCGATGCCCAACTGTCAGGCCGGCAGGCCCGCCTGGGCGCCTTGTGGGTATGACCTCGATCTCCTGGCTGCAATCGGCTTCTAGGCCTGCCGGATCCGATATCAACATCATCCGAGCGCGGCGGTCTGGGTGGCCGACTATGAGCTGGAAGTAGCCTCAAGTCGCGGACTGTCGTTAGGCGCGGATTGACCTGAGGGTCGTGCCCTCTGCGTGCCCTAGCAAGAAAATGCCAACGGGCTCGACCGGTCCCCAACGGGGTCGAACCGGTCGAGCCCACGCTCCGAACCCGACGCTCAGCCAGGCGGGATAGGCGCAACCGCCTTTGCAAGGCAGGGGTTAGGGGTTCACGTCCCCTCGTCTCCACCATTATGTTTCTGCAGGTCAGGGTCTGAATCCGAGGCTCTCGCCGCCTCAGCCTCCCCCTTCGCGCGATCTCAATCGCCGCGAGCCTGGCCAACTCTTGACGTGCGCCGTGGTGGCTACTTGGTCAGGGGCAGAGGGTTGCGAGGCCGACTCGATCAGTCCGCGGTAGATCGCCAGGTACTCCAGTCGGTCGTCGGGCGAACGCGGATCAGCGCCACCCCGGCGAGTTCGAGGGTGTCCCCACGCTGGCCGCTCTCCTCATCCAGCTCACGTACGGCAGCTTCCTGAGGCGACTCGCCTGGACCGAGCATGCCGCCGGGCACCTCCCATGCTTGCCGATACCGGTTGAAGACCTGAGGCATTCATTTCGGCAATCAACCGCGTCATAACAGTGTGGACGCGGTGTGGCTGAGTGCGTCGTGCATCGACCTGTTGCCGGTGGAGAGATGCCACGATGCCGATTGGGTTGTGAGCGCGAACAACCAGGCTCTGGTCCGCCGGCGTTCGAGCCCGAGCCGGTCCGCCAACGAGTCAGCCCGTGCGGGTGTCGTGGGCTGGTGCATGTCGTGCTGGAGAAACATCGCGACATCGAATGATGGGTCGCCGGCCATCGATGAGGGGTCGATAGCCAGCCAGCCTCGTCCCGACAGGAGAACGTTGCGCCGATGGAAGTCGCCATGGAGCAGTACGGCCTGAGCCGCCGACCCGGGCAACGAGCGGAACAATTGGGCAGCTTCGCGAAACGGGCCCGGATCAACCACGTCACCGAACTGGTCGGCTCGGCCTTCCACGACTTGTGCGCGCTGGGCGGACGCCTCGGCGAGAGGCTCGAGTCCCGAAGAAGGGAGCGCGGCGGACCACAGCGGCGGCAGGACCTGGAGTGCAACGCCGTCCGCCTCGGCAGCCGACAGATCCGCCGCGTCGGTCCCCGGGACGCAGCACTCCATCAGAGTGGCCCGAATCGCTGGGTCATGCTCGAAGAGTTGCACCGCACCCCGCCCAGACCACGCCCGCAACGCGCTGACCTGATCGTGCCGTACCGGAAGCGGCACGGTGATCTGAAGAACCGCCAACTCTCCGCTCCTCCGCCTCACCGGCGCAGTCCAGCTCGAGTCCCCTCCCGGCTCAAACGCAGGGAGCACCGTGAGCTCCCACCGCTCCACGCAGTTCGCAATAAGCCCCGGCAATTCCCGAAGCCACGATGCACCAGCGGAGTGATAAGCCCGAATCCGATCCGCGAGGCCCGCCGGAACGAGGCCATCACCATGCCTCCCGTCGCCCACATCAACACCTCTCGAGCCCGCGTGGCCGAGACCCTACAAACCAAACCGCAAGCGACACCAGCCATTTACGACTCACGGCGCTGCTTGCGTCAGTTCAGGAACGTCCAGCCGGCGATGGCGTACGTGGTTACTCCGACGATGATGCACAGGATCAGGGCGCACTGCGACAGGCAGGACGCGCGGTTGCGGCGGTCGATGGCTTCGCGTTCTTCGCTGGGCAGACGGCGGTAGGCGCGAGCCTTCATGCCGGGTGGGTCGAAGACCCGGGCCGGTCGGCCGCCGGTGATGGCGATCATCAGTACGGAAACCAGCGTCCCGCCACGGAGCGCACCAAGCAGCGAAGTTCCGACGATGCCACTCCGAACGAAGAACGCCCCGCTGACCGCCACCACCGCACCAGCACCTCGACGGCCTCGCGTCCGCTCGAGCGGGCACTCAGTACGGCCAGAACCACGTACGCCAACCACGTCACCGCAAACAGGCTCACCCACAGGGTCACGCCACGCATCGTCTCGCGTGCGCTCTGCCTACTCCAGCCCCCGGTGGCGCAACTCGGTCGGGTGTGGTTGCTTCTCGCACCCACCATCGACCGCGACTATCGCCACATCTGACGAAGGATTCAAAGGAGGTGCCCTGTGAGGTTTGGAAGCTACAGACTGGAGTGGTGGAGGTTGGTGGAGGGCGGGTCTGGTCGTGGGCTGCGTCGGAGGCTCAGGTTGAGGCGCGGCGGCGCGAGGCGGATGAGTTGGTCGGGGAACGCAACTGGCGGTTCGCTATTACACGCTGGACTACCGGCGCGAAGAACCTCATCCCGAGTTGGTCGACAGCGGGCCGCGCGTGGTTGAGGGCGAGGTGGAGTGGCGCGAACCCACCTGGCTCGGCGACGGGTTCGATGCTGTGGATTACGGGCTCGAGATCGCGACCGACTCCGGTGCAGTGTTCTCGCTCACCTGGGATCCGCGGGGTGAACAAGAGGGCATTGGATTGCAGCGCATCCCGATGCTCGGCAGCGGTGTCAGAAGTGACGCAGACGTGGCGATCTGGGATGTGGGCGCGCGTGGTGCCAGTTGGGTGTCACTGATCGACGGGCGTGTCACTGGGGTCGAGTTGCACTACGTTCCCTGGGACGAGGCGACAGGTAGCTTTTGGTGTCGGCGCATCACGCTGCACGGTTCGGACACGCCCGTCGAAGTCGTGATGGGAGATTCCCAGGACGGTGTCTTGGTCCCGTCCGCCGAGACTGTTGCCGTGCTCCACCCAGGTACCGCTGTGCCTGTCTGGCGTTAGGAGTCGCGGCGGGCGGTGGATTGGTGGAGGGCTAGGTGGGCGCCTAGGTAGCCGGAGGTGGCTGCGGTGGCGTTGGCGGTGGCGGCGAGGGTGGTGGCTCGGCGGTGGTTGCCTTGGAGGCGGGCTACTAGGGAGGCGGCGAAGAGGAAGGTTGCTGTGTCCATGCCTATTGCGTGGACGGCGCCGATTCTGCGTTGTTCGCCGGAGAGTTCGGACCAGTCGGCGGCGCCGGCCAGGGCTGTGGGGATGGAGGCCAGGAGGCCGGCGGTGGCAAGGAGGGTCGCGCCGCGTCGGGATTGCGTGCCGCCGGCCAGGTCGAGGAGCGTGGTGGCCAGCCAGCAGCCGGTGGTGATGTCGGTGAGCGACGGGTGGATCGAGTGGCCGAGTACGTCGGTGTGCAGCGGCGTACGGCGTACTCGTTCGATCAGCGGCCCGTACGCCAACTCCTGGGCGCGGGCGAGCCGCTCCGACCAACGGCTGTTGCCGACGGCGCGGAGTGCGCGTTGCGGCAAGGAATTCGATGCCACGGTTCGAAGATACGCCGTCTTTGTGGGGTTGGGTGCACAATCCACTTAAGGATTGGTGGCTCAAGGGAGGACACGGGGATGAGCGACGGGCACGAATCCAAAGGCGTTTCGGTGGAACTGCTGGCGTCGGTGGATCTCGGAGCGGAGATTCCCGGGATGGAAGGCCGCCGGCTGCGGATGCGGATGGTGACGATCGAGCCGGGCGGGGTGTTCGGGCCGCTGCACGATCACGTGGGCCGGCCGGGGACGGTGTACGTGCTGGAGGGGACGATCACGGATCATCGGGACGGGACGACGACCGAGTACGGTCCTGGGCTCGGGTGGCCGGAGGACAAGAACACGTTGCACTGGCTCGAGAACCGCGGGACAGTTCCGGCGGTGGAGATCTCGGTAGATGTCGTCCAGGGCGACTAACTGAACGCCCAGCTCACCTGCAGGGGGAACTCGGCCCGCCAGAACGGGTCGCCGTGGTTGCCGGGGCGTTCGGTGATGACTACGTCTGCGTCGGCGGCTTTCAGGGCGTCGGCCCAGCGGGCGGCGTTCTCCATGAACCATGGCTCCTCGGTGCCCGCGACCAGGTACGCGCGGGGCAGTCGCTCCGGCAGTTCCGCCGGCGGCTGGTACCCACCGCCTGGCGAGGCAGCGAGGACGGTGCCGTAGACGTCGGGGTGCCGCATGCCCATCGCGAGGGCGAGTTCGGCGCTGGCTGAGACGCCGCACACCGCGGTACGTTCGGGCGGCAACGCGACGCCGAATCGCTGGCGTACCCAGTCGCGTACTTCGTCCACGAAGAAGGTCTCGTGCTCCGCGAACTGCGCCGGCTCGAAGGACGGGGAGTACTCGCGGATTCGTACCATCTCGTCCGCGGCGTCGGTCCGGTAGACGCCGACGACCAGGGTCGGCGGTACGTCGGCCTGCTCGAGGTCCGGGCCCCACGTCGAGATCAGTTGCCCGTCGCCGGCGTACACGACTGCCTCCGGTGGTGCGGACGGTACGTAGACGGCGACCTGGCGACCACCGTCGTACGAGAAGGTCTCGGTGACGAGGTTGTCCATTCATCTCTCCATCGCGAGGACTGGCAGACTTGCCGGCGTGACCGACCAGAGTGCGTTCGACTTCAGTGGCTACCAGGAGGCCGCCGCACGAACCGGCGGGCTCGTCGCGACCGATCACCCGATTGTGTACCCAACTCTGGGTCTCGTGAACGAAGCCGGCGAGGTGGCCGGCAAGGTGAAGAAGATCTTCCGCGACCGGCAGGGCGTGATCACCGACGCCGATCGCGAGGCGCTGACGCTGGAGCTCGGCGACGTGCTCTGGTACCTCTCGGAGTTGTCCACCAGACTCGGCATCCGCCTCGAGGACGTCGCCGAACGCAACCTCGCGAAGATCGCGGACCGCGCGTCCCGCGGGGTGCTCAACGGCGACGGCGACCACCGCTAGCCCTTGAACGAGTCAGCCGCCGCCTGCACCTGCGCACGCCGCTCGCTCCAGAACCACGGCGGTCGCAGTATGTCTGACTACTCCCCGGTGGTGCCGTCGAGGGCTTCGCGGAGGAGGTCGGCGTGGCCGGTGTGGCGGGCGTATTCCTCGATGACGTGTTCGAGGATGAAGCGGATGTCGGTGTTGCCGTACTCCGGGTTCGGCTCGATCCGGTCGAGGTCCTTGGTGCCGCGCGGGAACAGGTCGCGCGAAGTTTGACAGGCTGTCAAATAATCCGTGTAGACGTCGTACGCCGGCACCGGGTCGGATTCGTCGTACCACTCGTCGCCGTCGGCCGTCTCGTACGTCCGGTACGACGCGAACCGCGGCGGCGTACCGGTCAGGCGCAGGTGCAGCCAGTACCGCTCGACGCCCTGCAGGTGTCGCATCAGTCCGAGCAGCGTGAGTGAGGTCGACGCGATCGGCCGCTGCCGGAGTTGCTCGTCCGTGAGGCCGGAGCATTTCCACAGGAAGGTCGCGCGGTGATAGTCGAGGTTCGAGGCGATCACGTCGAGCCACGAGCCGGTCAGCACCCGCGCCGGCCGCATGACATTCTCGATCACGTTCATGGAGAGCCCTTCTCGTCGGAGGATCCACTCCTACCGATGCGCGAGCCGCCCGCGGATCGACATCAATGCTCGATCAGACCGCCGACAATCACCGGCTCGACGTGCCCGGACAAAGGCCGCCGCTGGGCGAGCGCGATCCCGATGTCGACGAGCGCCACGCGCCGAAGCGCCGGCACCTCGTCCAGCGAGGTCCACACCGACTCGGCCGTCTCACCGTTCGGCTCCGGCCGAGGCGTGCCGCCGGTGATCCGCACGGCGTAGAACACGCCGAGGTTCTGGTGATCCCCATGCCCCCGACGACGTACGGCGGCCGGCACCACGCGCGAGTCCACGCCGAGCAACTGCTCGACGACGGACTCGTACCCGGTCTCCTCGGCCACCTCGCGAGTCACCGCGTCGTACGGGTCCTCGTTCTGCTCGACGCCCCCACCGGGCAGGGTCCACCAACTCCCGTCCCCGTACGGCGACACGTACCGCGCCAGCAGCACCCGCCCACCGTCGACACAAACCGCGTAAGCACCCACCCGCTGACTCATCCCCGGACCCTAACCCGCTCTCAGATGCAGAACGGATGCCCAGCCGGGTCTGCGTACACGTGGTGATCCGGCCCGTCGGTCTGCAGCGGCTCGGCCCCGAGGCTGACGGCATGCGCCCGCGCCTCCGCGACGTCGTCGGTGAACAGGTCCAGATGAACCTGCTGCGGGTACGCCGGATCCGGCCAGCGTGGCGCCGGCCCGTCGGACCGCTGGAACGCCAACTGCGGCGCACCCGCGAGAACGATCCGACCTGGGGTATCGACCTCCGGCAGATCCAGGAGCGCGCTGTAGAACTCGGCAAGGGCCCGCGGTTCCGGGCAGTCGACGACGACCCGAACGATCCGCGCCCGATCCGTCGCCTCCGGGTAGAGACAGAACGGATGCCCGATCGGATCGGCGTACACGTGCCACTCGCGCCGATCATCGAGCAACTCCGCCCCGAGCTCCACTGCCCGCGCACCCGCTGACGCCAGATCGGGTACGGCGATATCCAGGTGCAGCTGCTGCGGGTAGGAAGGATCCGGCCACCGCGGCGGCTGGTAGTCGATCGGCCCGTCGCCGAACCCCAACATCAGCCGCCCGTCCCCCGCGACCAGAAACCAGTCCTCGCGAACGATCCGCATCCCCAGCAGCTCCGCATAGAACCGAGCAACCGGCCGGGCCCCAGCTGCGTAACTCTCCGGCGAATCCCCAGGACAGGCGAACACCACGTTCTGTAGCTCGAGATCCGCCATTCGACCTCCTAGGTCAGGTCTGGGATTTTGCCCGCCGCCACGTAGTCGCGGAAGTGCTTGATCTCGCCGTCGCGGATCCGGAAGACCTGGATGCAGGGAGCTTCGAAGGGTTGGCCGGTGGTCGTGTGGCGGGCCTTGGTGACGAGTTCGAGGACCACGACTTCGGGGTCGGCGGTCTGGTGGAGCTGAACGGTCTCCAGGTCGAGGATCTCGATCGGGCGGTCGGCCGTCTCGACGGAGAACTTGCGGATCGTCTCGCGGCCCTCGAGGCGGCTCGGGAGGCCGTTGACCGCGAACGGGAGTTCGATGACGCCGTCCTCGGCGAACAGGTCGGCGAACGATTCGAAGTCGCGGGCGATCAGGTGCCGGCGGCGGAGTTCCAGGACTTCGGCGGGAGTACGCATCACGGTGATCCTCTCGTTCAACACGCGTAGAATGGTTCAACGAGCGTAGAACGAAACCGTCGCCCAGGTCAACGGGCGTAGAATGAACGGGGTGAACGAGCCCACGCCCCGGTCGTCGCGGGCACAGCAGCGGATCGATACGCAGGACCGGATCCTGGCCGCGGCGCGGCAGCTGTTCGCCGAGGCCGGGTACGACCGGACCACGATCCGCGCGGTCGCCGCGGCGGCGCAGGTCGATGCCGGGCTGGTGATGCACTACTTCGGCAGCAAGGAGAAGCTGTTCGCGCTGTCGACGCGGACGGACACTCCGCTGGTCACCGGCGATACGCCGGAGGAGGTTGCCGAGCAGCTGCTCGGGATCCTCAGACAGTCGCTGATCGAGGAGCCGATCGGTTCGCTGGCCGCGCTCCGATCGATGCTGACCCATCCCGACGCGGCCGCCGAGGTCGGCAACGCGCACGCCGAACGGGTCAAGGTCAGCAAGGCGATCCCGGGTGTCGACGGCAACCTGCGGGCCGCGGTACTGAGCGCGATCCTGATCGGCGTGGTGCTCGGCCGGCACCTGGTGAAGCTCGAGGAGTTGGCCGACGCCGACCCGGACGAGATCGTCGAACTGCTCCGTCCGGTGGTTCGCTCGCTGACCAAAGCCGAGGAATAGGTCCGCGCGCACCGGAGTTGCCGCGGGTATGAGCCTTGAGTTCGGAGTGATTCTGCCGACGTCGACGTCGACGCCGGATCCGGAGCGGCCGATCCTCGGCGATGTGCGGGACAGCGCCCGGTACGCCGAGGACGCCGGGCTCGACTCGATCTGGTCGACCGACCACCTGGTCGCGAGTGCCCCGCTGCTCGAGAGTTCCGTCGTACTCGCGACGGCGGCCGCCGTGACCGAGCGGATCACCGTCGGGTACAATGTGATGCTGCTGGCGTTGCGGCCCGTGGCGTGGGCGGCGAAGCAGATCAGCTCACTGCAGTACGTTTCGAACAACCGCGTCGTACTCGGCGTCGGTACGGGGAATCCCGCGCACGGTGATGCGGGCTGGCGCGCGGCCGGGGTGGAGTTCGCCGACCGCGGCCGCCTGACCGACGAGGCACTCGCCGTACTGCCGGGACTGATCGCGGGCTCCGACCCCGACGTGAAGATCTCGCCGAGTTCCAAGGTGCCGCCGATCTTCGTGGCCGGCGGCGGGCCGCGGGCACACAAGCGGGCCGCGAAATACGCCGACGGCTGGGCCACGATCGCGCTGCCGCCGGACGAGGTCCGCGCGAACCTGGACCGTATCAACGAACTTGCCGACGGCAAGCAGTTGAAGGCGACCGTGGTCGCGCCGCAGCTCACCGACAACCCGCTCGAACAGCTGGCCGCGTACGAAGCAGCCGGCACCGAGCGGATCATCTTCCCGCCCACCGGCGACTGGCGCCACGACTTCGACCACGCAGCCGAACTCCGCGCCCGCTACCGCGCCTGAATGGGTCGGCGAAAGTCGGCTCGATTGGACCTGCCGGCCGCATCGGCGAGCCCGAATACTGGGGACGTACGGCGACCTGAGGAAGTGGACATGTACGTACCGGCGCACTTCGCGGGTGACGAGCAGGCGGTCCAGGACCTGCTGACGAAGCACGGGGCCGCGGATCTGGTGACAATGACGGCGGACGGACTGATGGCGACGATGCTGCCGTTCGTCCACGACCGCGAGCGGAACGTACTGCTCGGCCATCTCGCGCGGAACAACGAGCAATGGCAGCGGCCCGTGATTGGCGACGCGCTGGTGATCATGCGCGGGCCGGACGCGTACGTCTCCCCCACCTGGTACCCGTCGAAGCAGGAGCACGGGCGCGTCGTACCGACCTGGAACTACATCACCGCCCACGTCCACGGGACGATGACCGTGTACGACGATCCCGACTGGGTCGAGGGCGTCGTGCGGCGGTTGTCGGAACTGCACGAAGCCGGTCGGCCCGAGCCGTGGTCGGTGGACGACGCGCCGGTGAAGTACGTCAGCGGTCAGCTCCGGGCTGTTGTCGGCATCGAGATCGCGATCAAGCGGATCGAGGCCAAGTTCAAACTCAGCCAGAATCGCCCGGAAGCCGACATCGACGGCGTCATCGACGGCCTCCACCACGACAACCAGGACCCCCTCGCCGAAGCCGTCGCCCGCTACCGGCCATGAGGGCAGTTGACCTTGACCCACAGGGCAAGGTTTAGGCTCCTGAGCATGTCTGGACTTGTGCTGGTCGGAGTTGGGCCCGGGATCGGGATGGCGGTGGCGCGGCGGTTCGTGCGGGAGGGGCTGAGTGCGGGGGTGATCGCGCGCTCGGAGGCGACGGTGAAGGCGGCGGCCGATGAGCTCGGGCGTGCTGACGTACTACCGGTGACCGCGGACGTGACGGACGAGGCTGCGTTGCGTTCGGCGCTCGATCGGGTGGTCGAGGCGTACGGCGTACCGGACGTGGTGGTCTACAACGCGGCCTTGATCCAGGCGGACCGGATCGGCGACCTGAGCGCGCGGCAGCACCTCGACGCCTGGGCGGTGAACGTGGTCGGCGCGATCACCACCGCGTCGCACCTCGCTCCGGCGATGGCCGAGCGGGGTAGCGGGTCGTTCCTGATCACTGGGGGCATGCCGCTGCCGAAGCCGGACTACGCAAGCCTGTCCATCGGGAAGGCTGGGGTCCGGACGCTGGTGACGCTGCTGGATCAGCAGTACGGCGCGGCGGGCGTGCACGCGGCGAGCGTGACCGTCAGCGGCGGCGTGGCGCCGGGGAGCGGGTGGGATCCGGACGAGATCGCGAACCACTACTGGCGGCTGCACCGCCAGGCGCCGGCCGAATGGGTCCACGAACTCGTCATCTGAGATTGGGATGACAACACGCTGCGTCGAGATCAAACTGTTGTTTTAACGGACCTGGGAGTGGTTCCAGTGCCCGGTACGCTGCGTGGCCGTAGACCAATTCGAGCCGGGATCAGGTGACGGGTGGCTGACGACGTAGAAGATGTCATCGAGCAGGCGCGCCAGAAACTGGTGCAGATCGTGCGCATGATGATGCGATTCATGGACAACAGGTCGCACAACGACAGCCGGTTCTTCCGTAGCTTGGTCGAGCGGCAGGCGCCGGGGATGCAGCGCATGATCGATCAGGGCCACAGCGACGCCCAGATCTCGGGGACGCTCGGCGAGTTCCTGAAGCCTGGCTGGGAAGGCAACCTGACCCAGGCCTTCAGGCTGATGGACGACAAGCTCCCGGTGTTCCGGGACCCGGCCGTACAGCAGGCGACCGACGAGTACTTGGCTCTGCGACCGCAGCTGGTGCAGCGCGCGGGTCAGATCACCACCGAACTGCAGAACCTCGGCGCACCCGGAGCGGCGGCCGAGTTCCAGCGCCTCACCCAAGAAGCCACCGCCCGCATCGACGCCGCCGCACCTCGCGGACGCCCGCCCACATCGGCGACCCGAGCACCAGGCGGCCTGCCGACGCCACCACGCCCGACACAAGCGCCGACCGGCCCCGGCGCACAGCCGACGCCACCACCGACCCGGGCGCCAGGGCCTGGCGGTCAGCCGCCCCCACGCCCGTCGCAAGCACCCGGCACCGCCCAGGCACCAGGAGCCGGCCCGCTCCCGCCACAACCCCAAACCGGCCAGGTTCCCGGAGTCGCGCAGTCTCAGGCCGGGCAGGTTCCTGGAGCGGCGCCAACCACGCCGCAGCCTCAGGCGGCGCAGGTGTCCGGGGCGAGCGCAACGCCCGGGCAGGCGCAGGGGACCAGTAAGCGGGTGGAGGCTCGGGAGGCCGGGCCGGTGACGTTGAACACCAAGTTGATGAACACCGCGGGGACGATCAATATCACGACCGGTCCGCCCGGGTCTCGCGCGCACATCACCTTCAGTACGACCGCCACCGACGGTCCGGCCGCGGACGCCGTGAACCGGGCGGAGATGCGCGCGGAGCCGGACGGGCAGATGGTCGCGAACGCCATGGTCACCGGCGCGAGCGCAAGCGTGACGACGCACAGCAGCAACGGGACCTACACCCAAACCGTCACCCAGCACGGCAGCGGCGGCATCGCCGTCGTCGGGAACATCGACGAGCTGACGATCGACGGCGACAACATCCACATCGGCAACATCAGCGGCAGCAATGCCACGATCGCGGTCGGCAACAACGCGGTCGCGATCAACAACGGCACGTTCGCGATCGGCCGGACGGCGCCGCCGATCCGGGTCGACGCCGTCGTACCGGAAGGCAGTACGGTCATCGCCGACAGCGGCGCTGCGAACATCACGACCGACGGCAACCTCAGGTCGGTCGACGCGCACTCGGTGAGCGGCAACATCAGTACGGGTCGCGCCGACAGCATCAAGGCGACCTCGGTCTCCGGCAACGTCACCGTGCACGTCGACCGCCCGTGCGACGTACGGGCCGGGTCGGTGAGCGGGAATGTCAGCGTGACCGCCAGCAGCCCCGAGGTCGCCAGCCAGACCCGCCTGAACACAGCCGCCGAACCGGGCAAACTCCAGACGCCTCAAGGCGCCAACTCCCCCGCTCCCCAGTCCGGCCAAGCCTCCGACGGAGCCCGCGAAAACCCCACCCGCAACACCCAAACCCGCCAAACCGGCCAAGGCCTAGGCGCCTGACCAGCTGGCGCCAGGCCCAAGCCGCCCGCAGCCCGCGCCGCCGGCGCGGGCTGCTGTGCCGGGCGTGCTGTGTGCCGGACGATGTTCGGCGGTGGTTAGCCGAGGAGGCCGCGTTTGAAGGCTTCGGCTACGGCGGCGGCTCGGTCGGAGACGTTCAGTTTGGAGTAGATGTTCAGGAGGTGCGTCTTCACGGTCGCCTCGCTGATGAACAGGTGCCGGGCGGTCTCGCGGTTCGTGTTGCCGGCAGCAACTAGTTTGAGGACCTCGAGTTCTCGGGGGCTGAGCAGTTCCGGTGCGCGCGGGGTGCGGACGTGGTTCATCAGCGTGTTCGCCACCGACGGCGCGAGGACCGAATGGCCGTTCGCCGCGGACCGTACCGCCCGGAGCAGCTCGTCGCGCGGTGCGTCCTTCAGCAGGTACCCGGTGGCGCCCGCCTCGATCGCCGGTACGACGTACCCGTCGGTGTCGTACGTCGTCAGTACGAGCACCCGCGACCGCACCCCGCGTTCGGCGAGCTCGCTGATCGCGTCCAGCCCGTTCATGCCGGGCATCTGCAGGTCCATCAGGATCACGTCCGGCCGCAGCGCCGCGGCCAGCTGGATCGCCTCCGCGCCGTCGGCCGCCTCGCCGACCACCTCGAACTCGGGCTCGGCCGCGAACATCCCGCTCAGCCCGTCCCGGACGATCGGGTGGTCGTCGGCGATCAGCAACCGGATCATGCGCCCGCTCCCGTCAACGGCACGGTCGCCGAGATCGCCGTACCGAAACCTGGTTCGGACTCGATCTCCAGCGTCCCGTTCAGCGCCTCGACCCGCTGGCGCATCGCGACCAGACCGTACCCGCCGACCTCGGACGACGGCCTGGTCCCGGCCGGATCGAACCCGGCGCCGTCGTCCCGGACGTCGACGGCGACCTTCTTCTCCATGTACGACAGCGTGACGCCCACCCGGGTCGCCTGTGCATACTTCGCCACGTTCGCCAACGCCTCCTGAGTTGCGCGGAGCAGGGTCGACTCGGTCTCGGGTGTCAGCACCCGTGGCGAGCCGGTAGTGGTCAGTTGTACGTCGACGCCGTGCAGCGCCGACCATCGCCGGACGACGTCCGCGATCGCGTCGCCCAACGTCGCCGACTGCAGCGGCTGCGGGCGCAGCGCGTGCACCGAGCGCCGGGCCTCGGTGAGGCTCTCGCGGGCGAGCCCGATCGCGTTCGTCACGTACCGCCGCCAGTCCTCGGCGGTCTCCGCGGCCTGCAACTGGGCGACGATCCCGGTCAGCCCCTGCGCGAGGGTGTCGTGAATCTCGCGGGCCATCCGCTGCCGTTCGTCGATCACGCCCGCTTCCCGCGCCTGGGTCAGGAGTTGCCCGTGCAGTACCGCGTTCTCCGCCAAGGTGTCCTCGAGCCGGCGGTTGGTCTCCGTCAGGGCGTCGACCGCCTCCTGACGCTGCCGGCTCAGTACGTCGCTGCGCCGGCCGAGCCAGGACGCGAGGCACATGCCGACCACGTTCACCCCGATCACCGCGGCGGTGACGAGCAGCCCGATTGCGTCCGTCTTCGGGATCGCGTACGACTGCGCGTAGCCCGCGAGGACCGCGACGGCACCGACGCCGACCAACTCGATCGGCCAGGGCAGCAGGATGAACGTGTAGAAGTACCCGGCCGGGGTCAGGAACCCGAACCACGGATCCCGTACCACCAGCACCGCCAGCAGCAGCACGAACCCGGCGATGAAGACGCCGATCCAGCGGTGGTCGGTGCGCTTGGCCGGCCGGAGCGTGAACATGCCGAGCATCCACAGCCCGATCAGCGCGCACAGCACCAGGTCGACTGCCAGAGACCCGAGCCGGTCGCGCTTGATCAGGACGGTGACGGCGGTGACGCATGCGAGGAACACATACGGCGCCACCGTCAGCCGCAGCGGCCAGACCTGTTCAGCCATGTCACTTAGTGAACACCGAGCGGAGGTGCTTGCCGTTCACCAGGAGTGTCACGCCGAGGAGCAGCAGTCCACAGACGGCCTGCTCGCCCTTCAGCCAGAGCGGGAAGGTGCCCGGGAGCGCGATGATCGTGACGATCGCGACCAGCATCACGGCCGAGACGATCCGCAGCCGGAGGAATCCGCGGTGGGACCCTTTGGCCGCGCTGCGGGCGAAGAGCAGGGTCAGCAACGAGCTGCCGACCACGATCGTGCCCCGGACCCAGACCGCGCTGTTGACGATGTCCGTGTGGTGGCGCAGGGCGATGATGGCGATCAGCGTCAGCACGCTGATCGCGACGTAGCCGGTCACCAGCAGTTGCACGCTCCGCAACGCGGAGGCGCTGCGCGGGTGTCCGACGTTGGCGGGAGTAGTCATCTCGGTGGTCCTTTCGGGGTGTCTTTCCGGTACTCCGACTGTCCCGTTCCGGCCCTCGCCGCCACATCGCCTGAGCGGTCCCATCCCCCTCCACCGATCGGTTGATCGCACTCTCCACCGAGATGCCGCCTGACACACGATCGTTGCCTTAAGCACCTTTCTTGCGTGTCAGTTTGTGCACGGACTGTCACGGAGCGTTTACGGCTCCGTGCAGATGTCCGGACAAGCCTGGTGCTGTGCGAACGGACAGCAGATCGTCGTTGGCAGGAACCGAAAATCACGAGGAGACAGTTCGAGTTCAACCGGTCGACCACAGAAGGGCCCGGACGCGTGCTCGAGACTTATCGCGGTATTCCCCACCTCTTGGACACCTGGCTCGTGCTGACCGGCATGACGCTGCCGATCGCGATCTCGTCGTTCCGCCGTCCCGGGGACCTGGTCCCCCGGCTGGCGGCGTTCTGCCTACCGGCCGCGTTCGCGCTGGTGATCGCGGCGACCCTCACCCCGACGCCGCTGCGGTACGGCCCGGTCGGGCTGTGCGGCGCCCGGATGGAAGGTTTCGGTGGCCTGAGTTCGGTCCAGGCGCCGCTCAACGTCCTGCTGTTCATCCCGTTCACCGGCATGCTGACGCTGGCGGGCGGTCGCCGGATGGAGGCGATCACCGCCGGGATCGGGCTGTCGGCGGCGATCGAGGCGACCCAGTCGCTGGTCCCGTCGCTGGGTCGTACGTGCCAGCTGCACGACGTACTGACGAACTCGCTCGGCTCCGTCTGCGGCGTAGGACTCGCGGCAGCCGTGCAGACGGTCGCCCACGGCCTGTGGACGGCGACCCGCGGACGCCGGCTCGTCACCCCGCCGTACGTCGTCGAGCATGCCGGGCTGTTGGTCGTACGTCCGCAGTCCCAGGCCAGGCACCGGCTGGTCGCACCGAGGCGTCGTAACGCGGCTGCGAGATATCACAGAACGAATACACAGTTATCCGGATAGTTATCCACAGGCTGTGGATGGAACCGTGGATGACCGCGTGACTACCTGGGGATATCCACAGTGCTCGATGCTTTCCCCACCCCACCGCCCCGGTCAGTCACGGTCGTACGTCCAGTCCCAGCGCGGCGGCGACGACCATCGCTTGGGTGACGTCGATCCGGGCGTCCTTGAGGGTGACGGTCAGCGGATCGAGTGTGGACAGGTCGGATCCACGCAGATCCGCGCCGGTGAAGTCGGCCTTCTGCAGGAACGCCCCGGACAGGTCGAGGTCCCGGAGTACCGCCTTCGGAGCGCGTACGCCGGTCAGGTCCGCCTCGCGCAGCTTCACGCCGGTGAACTCCGCGCCCTTCAGGTCCGCGCCCGGAAACCCGGTGAACGACCAGTCGCCGCCGGACACCTTCATCAGGCTGTACACGCAGTCGTCGAAGAAGCTGCCGACGAACTTGCACCGGTTGAACGAGGCGTCGAACAGCGAGCACCGGACGAACGTGCAGTTCACGAACGCGGCATCGGTGTGCGTCGACGCGTTGAACCGGACCCCGCGGAACGTGCACTCCTCGAACACCCCGCCGCGGTTGTCCACCTCGGTCAGGTCCGAGTCGACGAACAGCACCCGCCGGTACGTCTGCCCGGAGGGATCGGCGTCGTCCCAGTCCCGGATCGTCGACTCGGTCGGCACCGCCGGACGCCCGTCCACTCGATCAGCCATGGCCCTCACCCTGCCACGCCGTACGGACAGAACACAGTTGTGATGGTAAGGCAGGAGAACGGTAGGCCGACCGACAAATACGGACCGCACGATGGAGGGGTGACCGGAACCGAGAGGGTGATGGTGTTCGGCGCCGGAGGTTTCCTCGGCGCCAGGATCTGTGCGCTGCTCGCCGACCGGGGGATCGAGTACCGCGGGTTGAGCCGGACCCGGAGCGAGCCGTACCGGCGCTGTGATCTGACCGCGATGCATCCGTACGCGCTGGACACCCAGATCGGGATGTACAAGCCGACCGTGGTGATCAACGCGGTCGGCGCGACGCTCGGCGAGCCGGCCGAGCTGGTTCGCGCGAACGTGATCGCGGTCGAGGCGCTGCTCGCGTCGGTCCGCGACCACGCCGGTCACGCCCGCTTCGTCCAGCTCGGCTCGGCGGCGGAGTACGGCGGCGCGCCGCACGGCACGAGCCTGTCCGAGGACGCCGCGCCCCGGCCGCTCGGTCCGTACGGGATCACCAAGCTGGCCGGCGCCGAGCTCGTCCTCCGGGCGCAGCGGGCCGGCGCGGATGCCGTCGTACTGCGGATCTTCGACGTGATCGGACCGGGCGCTCCGGACACCACGCTGACCGGCCGGGTGATCCGGGACCTGCGCTCGCGGCAGCTGATCGAGGTCGGGTCGCTGGACGTCTGGCGGGACTTCGTCGACGTCCGCGACGTGGCCGAGGCCGTACTCGCGGTCGCGCTGGCGGACGGGAGCCTGCCGCCGGTGATGAACGTCGGCACCGGTCGCGCGACCCTCGCCCGCGACGTCGCCGGGCAGTTGTTCGAGCTCAGCAGCCGGCCGGCCACGATCGTCGACGACACCGAGCAGGAGACTGCACTCGGCGCACCGTGGCAGCAGGCCGACACCACGCTGATCGGCCAGGCCGTCGGCTGGTCCCCCAAGATCGCCCTCGACCAGTCGCTCACCGACAGTTGGGCAGAATTGCCCTGTGGAAATCCGAGCGATCAGTGAGGCCGCACCGGACCGCCGACCACCCGCCGTCAACGAGGACCTGATCCTCACCGGCCCCGACTTCGCCGTTGTCCTCGACGGCGCCAGCGCGCCGCGAGTCCCGGTCGACTCCGGCTGCCGGCACACCGTCGCTTGGCTGGTCCGGCAACTCGCCACGCAGCTCGCGACTCCGCTGCTCAGCCGTTCGTCCGCATCGCTCCCCGACCTGCTCGCCCAGGCGATCGCGGCCGTCCGCGACTCACACGCCGGAACCTGCGACGTCAGCAACCCCGACAGTCCGTCGTCCACTGTCGCGATGGTCCGCATGCAACCGGACCACGTCGAGCATCTCGTCCTCGCGGACTCGCCCGTCGTCATGCGGTCGCCCGATGGCCGGATCACCGTCCACAGCGACGACCGGATCGACCTGCTCCCCGAGCGGACCCTCGAGGCCGTCCGCCGGCTGCGCAACCAGCCGGGCGGCTTCTGGGTCGCGAGCACCCGGCCCGGCGCGGCGTACGAGGCCGTCGTCGGTACGACGGATCGCGCGGACGTCGACGCGATCGCCCTGCTGACCGACGGAGCCTCGCGCTACACCGAGCGCTACGGGCACTCGTGGGACGAACTGCTCGAGGTCCTCACCACCGAAGGTCCGCGAGAACTGCTCAATCGTGTGCGGGCGCACGACACCGCGTCGACCACCAGCGGCAAGCAGTACGACGATGCGAGCGTCGTACTGCTTCAGCGTCCGTATGTAGGAAAGCCCGGCCGCCGCACGTACTGCGGAGGCTGCGGGTAGTCCTGAACCGGCGGCGGCGGAGTCAGCCGCAGCTGCTGCCAGCCGCCGACCTGCAGCATCAGCAGCGCCATCGCGACGCCGGCCACAGCCAGCAGCACCGTCGCGACCGTGAACCCGATGTCGAACCCGAGCGCGACCCGGACCATGAAGTCCTGCAGGTCGTAGATGTCGACGTACGGGCTGTCCGGGTCCGAGCTGTCCGAGATCTGCACGAGCCGGACGATCCACGCGATGAAACCGATCGTCGCGACCGATCCGCCGCCGACCAGGATCACCCAGAACGCGGTCCAGCTGCCCCACCACCCGTACAACAGCGCCCGGATCCGCACCGACCGCGCCGCACCGGGTTGCGCGGCGGGTTCGCTCGCGCGGAGGACGTCCTCGACGATCTGCACCGGGTACCAGAACTGCACGATCGGGCAGAACCAGGAGCCGACGGCCCAGCCCGGCGAGCGCCGATGCAGGCGTCGCGGCTCGGTCGGTGCAGCGATCGGTTGCGGTGCGAAGGGTGAGAACAGGAAGTCGACGTTCTCGCGGGCCCGCCACAGCCAGAGCAGGTACGCGATCGCGGTCCCGATCAGCAGGTAGCTGACCAGGTTCAGGAATGGGCCGGTGCCGGCGATCGACTCGACGCCGTGCTCGATCTCCTGGTCGGAGAGCAGCCCGTACACGAGCCGCTTGACCTCGTCGTACGAGCGCCAGAGCAGCACGCACTGGATCACCGCGGCGATCACGGTCAGTCCCATCAGCACGATGCTGACGATCGAGACCGCCCGCAACGGCCGGAACTGCGGCGGCACCGGCCGGTACGGCAACTGCTGGAACGGACCCTGGTACGGCGCCGGTTGATACGGCCCAGGTCCTTGGTACGGCCCCGGATAAGGCTGCGTCACCCTTCCACCTCCCCGCAGCCAAGTTAACCTCAGGATCGTCTCAGACTGCGGCGAAGGCCTCCCGTACGGCGGGCAGCGCCAGCTCACGGTCCGTCGCCGACAGCCCGATCCGCGTGCGCCGATCGAGTACGTCGTCCTCGGTCAGCGCGCCCTCGTGCCGGACGGCGAACCGCAGCTCGGCATGCGTCGTCCGCAGCCCGGGCGCGATCGGCTCGAGCCACTCCGGCGGACCGTCGACCACCTGTGGTGCCTCGACGCCGTACCGCTGCACGAACCGGGCCGGCGCCCGGACGGCCGCCAGCTTGACGCGATCCGCGGCGCCGACGAGCGGGATCCGATGCGTCTCACATTGCCGGTGTACCTCGACGTCGGACTGGTCGAGCGACGCGTCGAGGGCGTCCTGGGCCATCCGGCGGTACGTGGTGAGCTTGCCGCCGACGATCGTGACGACACCGTCGTCGCTCGTGATGACCGCGTGCCGGCGGGAGATGTCGGCCGTGCCGCTGTGGTGCCCGGTGTCGAGCAGCGGGCGGAGACCGGCGTACGTCCCGAGGAGGTCCGCGCGGGTCACCGGCTGCTGCACGGCGGCGTTGATCGTGTTCAGCAGGAAGTCGATCTCGGCGTCGGTCGCCTGCGGCACGTCGTTCACCGGGCCGGGCGCGTCCTCGTCGGTGAGGCCGACGTACACCCGGTCGTCCGGCGCCGGGATCGCCATCACGACGCGGCGCAGCTCGCCCGGGACCGGCAGGGTGAGCACGGCGGACAGGCCGCCGAAGACGGACTGCGGTAGCACCAGGTGGGTACCGCGGCTCGGGCGGAGCTTGATGCCGGAGGCAACCTGGTCGGCCCAGATCCCGGCCGCGTTGATCACGATCCGCGCGTCCACCGTCTGCTTGTGACCAGTCAACTGGTCGACCAGGACCGCACCGCGGCCGGTGACCTCGGTGGCGGCGACGTGCGTCAGGATCCGGGCGCCGTACTGCGCGGCGGTCCGGGCGATCGCGACCACCAGGCGGGCGTCGTCGTACAGCTGCCCATCCCAGGTGAGGAAGCCGCCGCGCATCCCGTCGGGCCGGAGCGTCGGGGCGTAGCGGAGGATCTCGGCCGAGGACACCCGACGGGAGTGCGGGAGGTAGTCGTCGCTGGTCCGCGCGAAGGTCCGCAGTACGTCGCCGCCGAGGAACGCGGAACGGAGCAGTGCGGCCTGGACGAACCTTGCCTGCGGCAACCACGGTGCGATCTGCGGGACCGGGTGCACCAGGTGCGGGGCGGTCGTCTTCATCAGGATGCCGCGCTCGACGGCGCTCTCGTACGCGATCCCGACGTGGCCGGACGCGAGGTACCGCAGGCCGCCGTGGACGAGCTTCGAACTCCAGCGGCTGGTGCCGAACGCGAGGTCGTGCTTCTCGACCAGGGCAACGCTCAGGCCGCGAGCGGCCGCGTCCAGCGCGACGCCGGTGCCGGTGACACCGCCACCGATCACCAGTACGTCAACGGCCTTGAGCTCGTGCAGCTCGCGGGTACGCCGTGCCGCGTTCAGGCTCGCGTTGCCGATGGAGATCACGGCGTCAAGTACCTCGTCAGCATCACGCGGAGCTCCTCGTCGAGCTTCGGGTACTCGTCCCTCTCGGCCATCACCGGGCCGGACACCGCGGACGCCAGCGAGACCAGGATGATCTGCCGGGCCAGCCAGACCGGGTCGCCGGCGCGGATCGAGCCGTCGGCCTGGCCTTGGCGGAGGCCTTCCTCGACGAGCGCGAGGTGGGCGACGGTGCTGCTGCCGCGGCGCTCGAGCAGGTACGGCGTGAGGAACTCGGGATCGAGCTCGATGATCTTCCGCATCAAGGGGTGCACGCGGGTCTTCGCGACCACCTCGACGACACCCTCGACCAGCCGGGCGCGGCCGTCCGCGGCGTCCGGCTGGAACGCCGACACGAGCGCGATCGTCCACTCGCGGGTCATCAGCGCGGCGACCACGGCCTGCACGTTCGGCCAGCGCCGGTACAGGGTCGCGCGGGAGACCTCGGCGTGCCGGGCGATGTCGGCCATCGTCATCCGTCGCATCCCGATCGCGAGCAGCAGCTCGTACGCCGCGTCCAGGATCCGCTCCTCGCCGATCGCGTTCGCCGGGGTAGGACGGGAGCTGGTCTCTTGATCCGATTCGCTGCTACGCTGAGACATCACATGCCAAAGTGTATCAGCGCCTCTATTTTTCCGGAACTGTGCAGCGGCATCCCGGAACTGTCCAGGGGAGGTGGGAGCCAGGGGGTTCCACCTCCCCTGGACGCTACCTCGCACAACCCCCGAACGGGAGCCACCCATGACCGAATCCGACCTCCCGGTGGCAAACCTCACTCCCGGCCACTGGGGCAACCCCGCCCACACGGTAGAGCTGCCTGCAGCCGCCCTGGACGCCCTCAAAGACCTAGGCATCCACCGCCCCCCGCCCCCACCCAAGCCAAGCCCTCAGCCGAACACCGCCCTAACCGCGGCTCAGCTGGCGTTTCTGTCCACAGTTGTGGGCTCTCAGCACGTGGCTGCTGACTGGGACTCTCGTTGGGCTCACACGCGCGGGTATTCGACGACCGACCTGCTGAGGTTCCGCGCAGGCGACACGTCGGACGTACCAGACGTGATCGTCTACCCGGGCACCCACGACGAAGTACAGGCGATCCTGTCCGGCGCCGCAGAACACGGACTCGCAGTTGTCCCGTACGCAGGCGGCACCTCCGTCGTCGGAGGGCTGGCGCCGACGAGGAACTTCATCACGCTCGACCTGCGCCGACTCGACCAGCTCCTCGAGCTCGACGAGATCTCCCGAACAGCGACCCTGCAGGCGGGCGTACGCGGACCCGCCGCCGAAGCGCTGCTCGCCGAGCACGGCTACACCCTCGGCCACTTCCCCCAGTCCTACGAAGGCGCCTCGATCGGCGGCTACGCGGCCGCCCGCTCCAGCGGCCAGTCCTCCGCCGGCTACGGCCGCTTCGACCAGATGGTCGTCGCCCTCACCCTCGCCACCCCACGCGGCACGATCGAGCTGGGCCGCGCCCCGATGTCGGCAGCCGGCCCCGACCTCCGCCAACTGATCCTCGGCTCCGAGGGCGCCCTCGGCGTCATCACGTCGGTCGTCGTACGGATCCGCCCCCGCCCAACAGAACGCCATTTCGAAGGCTGGCACTTCGCCGACTTCGCCACCGGTCTCACCGCCGTACGACGTCTCGCCCAGGACGGTCCGCTCCCCACCGTGCTGCGCCTCTCGGACGAGGTGGAGACAGCGGTCAACCTGGCTGATCCGGACGTACTGGGCGGCGGCGCAGGTGGCGTACTGGCGATCATCGGTTTCGACGGCCCGTACAACCAGGCGACCGCGGACGTCCTCACCGCAGCCGGCGGCACCAACCTCGGCGAAGGCCCGGGCGAGACCTGGCGCCTCGGCCGCTACCGCGCGCCGTACCTGCGCGACCCGCTCCTCGACGAAGGCGCCCTGGTCGAAACCCTCGAGACCGCGACCTTCTGGTCCCGCATCCCCGCGCTCAAGGCCGCCGTGACCCAAGCCCTCGTCGACGCTCTCGGCACGACCCCACCGCTGGTGCTCTGCCACATCTCGCACGTCTACGAGACCGGCGCCTCGCTGTACTTCACCGTCATCTGCGCGCAGACCGACGACCCGGTCACCCAATGGCGCACCGCGAAAGCCGCCGCGAGCCAGGCCATCGCCGACGCCGGCGGCACGATCTCCCACCACCACGGCGTCGGCACCGACCACCGCGACGCCTACACCGCCGAGATCGGACCCCTGGCGGTAGAAGCTTTACAAGCTGTCAAACAGACCCTCGACCCGCACAACGTCATGAACCCAGGCATTTTGCTCCCTTGACTTCAAGCTTGCTTGAGGTACGACGGTGTCGGCATGACTCCTGAACCGTCCGAACGTCCCGTTGCCCTGATCACCGGCGCCTCCGCGGGCCTCGGACTCGCACTTGCCCATGGACTCGCCGACCGCGGCTGGGCGTTGGTGATCGACGCGCGCGGCGCGGAAGCGCTCAAAGACGCAGCGGACGCGCTGGCGGACCGTACCGATGTCGTACCGCTGGCCGGCGACGTCACCGACGCCGAGCACCGCGCCGACCTGCTCGACGCGATCACCGAACTCGGCCGGCTCGACCTGCTCGTCAACAACGCCAGCTACCTCGGGCCAAGTCCCTTGCAGGCACTGGCCGCCGCCGACCTCGACGAGCTCCGCCGCGTCTACGAGGTCGACGTACTCGCACCGATCGCGCTCACACAGCTCCTGCTCCCGGCACTCACCACAGCATCCGGTGTGCTGATCAACATCAGCTCGGACGCTGCAGTGGAGGCGTACGAGAGGTGGGGCGGCTACGGCTCTGCCAAGGCAGCCCTCGATCACGCGACGCGTGTACTTGCCGCAGAACATCCTGCGCTGTCGGTGTACGCCGTCGATCCGGGTGATCTGCGGACGGCGATGCACCAGGCTGCGTTCCCCGGTGAGGACATCTCGGACCGGCCGGAGCCCGCTACCGTCGTACCGGCGTTCCTGCAGTTGCTCGACAGCAGGCCGGAAAGCGGTAGATACCGAGCAGCCGAGTTCGCGCCGGCGGTGGCGTCGTGAGGGTGCACCCGCAGACAAGGTTCGAGCTGCCGGACCAGCTGAACGCCGGGGAACCTCCCGAGGCCCGTGGTGTTCGCAGAGACCAGGTGAAGCTGCTGGTCGCGGAGGGGTCGACCATCACGCACACCCGCTTCGACCGAATCGGCGACCACCTGCGGGCGGGTGACCTGCTGCTGGTCAACACGTCGGGGACGCTGGCCGCGGCCGTTGACGGTACGCCGTACACAGTGCACTTCTCGACGCCGCTCGACGACGGCACCTGGGTCGTCGAACTGCGCGACGGGAACGCTCCGATGTTCGACGGTCGTCCGGGGCTGCAGGTCGTACTGCCCGAGGGTGTGCTGACGTTGCTGGCACCGTACGAGGCCTCACCGAACAGGCTGTGGATCGCGCAGCCGCCGGCGGCCGACGTACACGGGTACTTGCGGCGGTACGGGCGACCGATCACCTACAACTATGTGGGGAAGCGCTGGCCGCTTGCGTCGTACCAGACCGTCTTTGCGCGGGAGCCTGGCAGTGCGGAGATGCCCAGCGCGGCAAGGCCGTTCAGCTTCGAGTTGGTGAGTCACCTGGCGTCACAGGGCGTTCTGATCGCACCGATCCTGCTGCACTGCGGTGTGTCTTCGCTGGAGAGCCACGAACCACCACAGCCGGAACGGTACGACGTACCCGCGCATACGGCGCGTCTCGTCAACTGGGTAAAGGCCAACGGTGGAAGGGTGATCGCGGTCGGCACCACGGCCGTACGAGCCATCGAAACGGCCGCTGCGCAAGACGGCACGGTCACCGCGTCCAGCGGTTGGACGGACCTGGTCCTCGGCCTGACGCGCGAACCACAGGTGGTGGACGGCCTCATCACTGGCTGGCACGCCCCCGAGGCGTCCCACCTGCTCCTGCTGGAATCCGTAGCCGGCGCGACCCAGGTCCAAGCCGCCTACACCGAAGCCCTCCGCCACAACTACCTGTGGCACGAGTTCGGCGACAGCTGCCTGCTCCTGCGTTGAACTCAGGATGCCTTGGCGGTCGGCTTCTTCTGGGAGACGCGGTTGGAGGTCTGGAGAGCGGTGACGGCGTTCGGAGTTTCCGGTGTCGTCGGTCGCGCGACCTGATGCTCGTTCCCGGGCCGGGCCCGTTTGTCCACAGCGCGTGGGCTCATACCGATGTCCTTACCAAGCTGGTCCCCCGTCGGGACGTCACCTGATTAGACAAGCGCCCACAACCACTTGTCACCACAATTAATCCAACTGAGCAGAAGTTGTGGCCTAGGCCGTTTACGCCCGTTGCTTGTTGTGGCGGTTGTGGTTGGAGAGCTGTAGGTAGATCCAAGCGACTGCAGCGCCTACCACGAAGCCTCCGAGGTGGCCTTCCCAGGAGACGTTGGGGATGGCGAACGAGAGGAACGCGGTGACGGCGACGTACATGATGATCCAGGTGACGTCGAGGCCGCGGGCTCGGCTGATCACCAGGAGAGCGCCGACCAGTCCGAGTACGGCACCAGACGCGCCCAGGGTCGCGCCGCCCGGAGCGGACAGGATCCAGACCGCGACGCTGCCGCCCAAAGCTGACAGGATGTAAAGGATCGTGAAGCGCAGGCGGCCGAGCATCTGTTCCAGTGGCGGACCGAGCTGCCAGAGCATGAACAGGTTCGAGAAGATGTGGAAGATCTGCACGTGGGTGAACGCCGACGTGAGCAGGCGCCACGGTTCGCTGCCGGCCAGCGCAGGGACCATCACCAGGTCGCTCAGGATCTGCGGGCTGCCGAAACGGGCGGCCACGAAGACCAGGACGTTCAGCGCCAGGATCGTGTAGGTGACGACCTGCTGGCTGCCGCCGCGCTGGATGCCGCCGAGCGACGTCCGGGTCCGCGGGACCGAGCGGGCGCCCTGGTTGAAGCATTCCGGGCACTGGAAGCCGACGGCGGCGCTGTTCATGCAGTTCGGGCAGATCGGCCGGTCGCAGCGCTGGCAGCGCACCCCGGCGGGCCGATCCGGGTGCCGGTAGCAGACGGTCTCGGTCACGCGGGTGCGTCCCTCTCCGGTAGCGTGGGGCCGGGGGTTTCCCGGCCCCACGACGAAGCTGTCAGGCGGTCTTGCGCTCGACGACGACCTTGTTGATCACGATCGGGTCGATCGGGCGGTCACCCGGCGCGGTCGGCGCGGTCGCGATCGCGTCCACGACCTTCTTCGACTCGTCGTCGACGACCTCACCGAAGATCGTGTGCTTGCGGTTCAGGTGCGGGGTCGGTACGACCGTGACGAAGAACTGCGAGCCGTTGGTGCCGTGGCCGTACTGGATGCCGGCGTTCGCCATCGCGAGCAGGTACGGGCGGTCGAACTGCAGCTCCGGGTGGATCTCGTCGTCGAACTGGTACCCGGGGGTGCCGGTACCGGTGCCGAGCGGGCAGCCGCCCTGGATCATGAAGCCGTCGATCACCCGGTGGAAGCCGAGGCCGTCGTAGAACGGCTTGGTCACCTGCTGGCCGGTCTCCGGGTCGGTCCACTCCTTGGTGCCCTCGGCCAGGCCGACGAAGTTGCTCACCGTCTTCGGCGCCTGGTTCGGGAACAACCTGATGACGACGTCGCCCTTGTTCGTCTGCAGGGTCGCGTACAGCTCTTCGGCCACGGGAGTCACTCCTAGTCGGGATACATCTGCTTACCCCTTGATCCTGTCATGTACGTCCAAGAACTCCCGCATCGGCGCGTACGTGTACGGAATGGGGGGTGGGGCACAGGGTTATCGGCTTGTTACGTCGTACGATGCAGATGTTGCCGGATTTGTCCAGAGTGAGCCCATGTCGCCGATGGGCGGGAGAGCTGTCCGCCGGGGGCGGGTGGCACCTAGGAGGGAACCGTGGGTTTGAGGAAGTCCAAGGACCGGGTCGAGGCCGCCAAGGACCGCGTCCGGCCGCTTGCCGAGTCGGCGTCGGAGAAGCTCGGACCGGCCGTCGGTCAGGTCCGCGAGCACCTCGCGCCGGCCGTCGGCACCGCACGGGAGAAGGTGTCGCCGTACGCCGAGAAGGCGGTCGAGCGGGGCGCGCACCTGGCCCACCAGGCGGTCGAGAAGGCCGGTCCGGTGCTCGACGACGCGCTCGCGAAGGTCGGCCCGGCCACCGAGCACGCTGCCGAGCGGGCCCGTGAGCGGCTGAACGACGACGTCCTGCCGAAGGTGACCGCCGCACTGGCCACCCTGGCAGCCGCCGCCGAGCCGGTCGTCGAGGAGACCGCCCGCCGCGGCAAGGCCACCAAGGCCGCGCTCAAGGGTGAGATCGACGTACCGAAGAAGAGCCACAAGCTCCGCAACCTGGTGCTGTTCCTGGGCCTCGGTGCCCTGGCCGCGGCAGCGGTGAAGAAGCTGCTGACGCCGCCGGAGCCGGCCTGGCAGTCGACCCCGACCAGCGGCCGCGACTACAGCTCCGCCCCGGCGGGTACGACGTCCCGCCCGGCCGAGAGCCCGTCGTCCAACGGCAAGTCCGACGCCAAGCCGGAAGAGCCGAAGGCGGACGCCGCGAAGGCCGAGGCGAAGTCGGACACCAAGCCCGACACCAAGCCGGACGAGACCAAGGTCGACGAGACCAAGGACGAGGTGAAGGCCGCGTCGAACGGCGCCACCAAGAAGGCCACCACCAGGAAGCCGACGGGCGAGAACCGCTCGAGCGACTCCTGACACCACCGCAACGGCGAAGGTCCCGAACCCCAGGTGGGATTCGGGACCTTCGTCTGTCCGGACGTCGTCTTGCGCGTACGACGTTCAGTTGACCTGCGGGTCCACGTCGTCGGCCTTGGTCAGCTGGTAGCGGCCGGCGGACAGCAGCTGGGTCGCGTACCGGTGCGTGATGCACGGGTACGAACCGCCGCAGCTCAGGCAGACCGCGTCGTTGCGGTGCAGCCAGGGGACGACCTTGAAGCGCTTGGTCCAGGTCAGCGGTTCCCGGTCCGGGGCGTGCGTCTGGAGCGCCGCGCGGGCAGCGTCCTGGATCTCCGGGGCCGACCATTCCTCGGCGCTCTTGTTCATCAGGGCGCTGAGATCAGGGTGCAGGTGGTCGTTGGTGCGGGCTTTGTTCATTTATATGTCTTCCAAGGGCTTGGGAGGACCTGCTGAATCGCTCGCTTCAAACGTTAGTGCCCGCGGATGTCAGCCGCGCCTTGAGCGGGCCCGACCGGGTGTCAGATCTTCGTTAGTTCCACATCGTCTCGAAGCTGACCCGGGCCTCGAGCTCGAGCAGGTGCCGCTTGGTCGGGATGCCGCCACCGAAGCCGACCATCTTCCCGCCGGCGCCGACGACCCGGTGGCAGGGCACCACGATCGCGATCGGGTTCCGGTTGCAGGCGGTCCCGACGGCTCGGGCCGCGCCGGCGTCGCCGACGATCTTCGCGACCTCGCCGTACGTCTGCATCTCGCCGTACGGGATCCGGGTGAGTTGTTGCCAGACCGCGCGCTCGAAGTCGGAGCCGCCGCGGACCGACAGCGGCAGCGTGAACTCCTGCAGCTCGCCGGCGAAGTACGCCTTGAGTTGCTCGGCGGCCTCGGTCAGCAGCGGGTCGGTGTCCCGCGCGCGGTCGGTCGCCCCGAAGTGCAGCCGGCACAACCCGGTCTCGTCGACCGCGAGCGTGAGGTCGCCGATCGGCGAGTCGACCACGGTCCAGTGCATGGCACCATCCTCCCCGCGGCCACCGACAGTTTCTAGCGGAAATGCGCCACGGAGTGGCCGCAACCTGATGTTCTCGCCCGGTCACGCCCTGTTGTGCTATGCCTGATCCATGCCGAGCCAGGTGCCGCTGGACAGGTGGTTCAGCTCCGAGCGGGCGATGGGCGTCGGTGCCTCGGTCCTGATCGGGCTGGTCACCGTCACCACGTGGTCGACCGCGTGGTCGGACTGGAACCTGTACCGGACCCGGCGGACGTACGGCGACGACGCGGACAAGCTGTCCGAGGCGAACCTGATCTCCGGCTCGCTCGGGATCGTCGCCGCGCTGGCGCTGTTCGCGGCCGCGGTGGTGTTCATCGTGTGGCTCTGGCGGGTGCGGTGGAACGCGGAGATGTTCTGCCGCGGCGAGCACCGGTACAGCCGCGGCTGGGTGCTCGGCTGCTGGCTCGTCCCGGTGGTGAACCTCTGGTACCCGAAGCAGATCGTCGACGACGTCGTCGCGGCCAGCGACCTTCGCACGGATCCGCTGACGCCACAATTGAAGGACGTTCCGGGGACCCGGCTGGTGTGGGCGTGGTGGCTGACCTGGGTGTCCGGACTGGTCACCGGAAACATTGTTCAAAGAGGCGTACTTGCCGGCGCGTCGCAGCTGGGAGATCTGCGCACGAACGTCATACTGTCCTCCGTCTCGGCGCTGTTCACCACCGGCGCGGCCGTGCTCGCGGTGATCCTGATCCAGCGGATCGACGAGCTCCAGAGTGCGCGGCCCTGGGTGCCGTGGTGGGCGGTCGGGACACCCCAGAACGGCTTCCAACCACCTGCTCGGTAAACCAAACCGTCACGCCCCGCTGAATGCCTCGTTACCAATGGTGATGGGCGTACGAAAAGAACACGTTAAGTCGACACCCTCTGTGCTGGGGCCGACTGCCCTGGCGTACCTACTTCGTGGTATCAATGTGGCTCGGTCACGCGGGGGCAGGGCCAGGCAGAAGCGCCGGACAGACGACGGAGTTCCAGCAACGCGAGGGACGCGAGACGTGAGCCACCCGCAGGCATTGATGACTGCTGTCGAAGAACAGGAAGACTGGCAGCCGCACGCGGCTGAGGAGTTCCAGCAGGTAGGTACGGTCGGCAAGATCGCGATCGGGCTGCTGGGCGCTTCCACTGTGACGCACATGTTGTCCACCTGGTCCGACTGGAACACGTATTCCGTGGTGCACCGCTATCTGGGCGGGATGCCGAACGTCGACGACGCCGACCTGAACCGCGCGGACGCGATCGCCAAGGTGACCGCCGTGCCGAACGTGATCGTCTCGGTGGCCGCCGCGGTTGTCTTCGTCGTCTGGCTGTGGCGGGTCCGGGTCAACTCCGAGGTCTTCTCGCAGGCCGACCACCGCCGTAGCCACGGCTGGGTGCTGGCCAGCTGGTTCGTCCCCGGACCGAACCTCTGGTACCCGAAACAGATCGTCGACGACGTCTGGATCGCCAGCGATCCGAAGACTCCCGTCTACGCCGATGACCTGCGCCGGTTCCGGACTCCTCCGCTCACTTCGGTGTGGTGGGTGGCCTGGATCGGCGCTCTTGCGTTCGACGTGGTCGTCCGCCGGTTCCTGATGTGGATGGAGGCGACGGTCGGCTCGCTGCGCGGGATCGCCCTGGCCGGTACGGCGTCGCTGGTGCTGACCGCGGTGTCCGCGGTGGCGGCGACGATGATCATCCGCAAGATCAACCACATGCAGACCACCCGCAAGTGGGTGCCGTGGTGGGACCAGGGCCCGAAGCTGAGTGCGGTCCCGACGTACGAGGTGACCCAGGTCCCGTCGTACGCGAACGACGACACCGACGAGCAGCCGGCCATCTCGGAGCCGATCGCGCCGTCGCTCGGCCTGGTCCGCGAGCCGCAGCCGCAGTTGCAGATGGCGGGCGCACCGGTTCAGTCCGCCAACCCGTTCGCCCCCGCGCCGCAGGCCCCGGCCGCGAACCCGTTCGCGCCGCAGCCGCCGCAGCCGCCGCAGCCGCAGGGCTTCCCGGGTGACGGCGCCGCCGCGCCGGCCGCGTTCCACGGCGAGCCGCAGCAGCCGGAGGAGCCGAAGTGGAGCCCGTTCGCGCCGGCCGCGCAGAGCTGGCAGGACGACGCCGGACCGGCCACCGAGCAGTTCAACCCGGTCCAGTCCTGGCAGGACGAGAAGCCGGTCGAGGAGACGACGTACTCCGCTCCCGAGCCGACCTGGGAGGAGTACCGCAGCACGATCACCCAGGACACGCTCGGTTCCGCGAGCTCCTGGCGCGACGAGGCGGCTCCGATGACCGTCGTCCAGCCCGACCCGTACGCGTACCAGCCGGAGCCGCAGCCCGCGCAGGAGCAGCACTGGGCCGCCCGCTACGCGGAGCCCTACACCTACGAGTCGGACTACACCTCGACGTCCTCCCCCGCGGAGGCGCAGACCGCACCCGAGCCTGAGCCCGCACCGGTTGCGCGCGCGGGACGCCGGGCCGCTCGGGTCGCGGTCGACAGCCCGTCGGCGATCCAGCCGGCCGTCGGAAGCCACACCACCCACTCGGGGTACTCCGACCACGACGTCTACGGTCAGTCCGGGCACACGCAGCCGTCGTCGCATGTGTCGGCTTCCTCGGGGTACTACGAGCCCGCGCCGGCGCCGAGCCACGAGACCCAGGACGACTTCCTGACCCCGTCGAAGCCGCTCCCGCCGGTGCCGTCGTACGGCCCGGAGCCGACGTACTCGTCGAACAACGACTACACGGACTACGGCTCGTCGTCGTACACGTCGGACTACTCGTCGTCGTACAACTCGGACTACAACTCGAACCAGTACGACAGCTACAGCGGTTCGGAAACGTACGAGAGCTACAGCCCGAACTACGCGTCGGAGTCCTACGGGTCGCAGTACCAGCCGGAGCAGACCGAGTACCAGCAGGCTCAGTACCCGTACGAGCAGCAGCAACAGCAGCAGCCGACCGAACCCGAGCAGCCGGTCAACCCGCGGACCTCGCCGCGCCGCGGCCGCTGGGTCTGATCAGATAGCCGTATGCGTTTAGGTTTCGCCACCCTCGGTTGTCCCGGAGCAGCACTCGACGACGTCCTGGAACTTGCCCAGGGCAACAACTTCACCGGTCTGGAGCTGCGCGCGGCGCCGGACGAGTTCACCAACACCGGCCTGTCCGCGGCTGAGCGGCGCGAGCTGCGGAGCCGGATCGAGGACGCCGGGCTGGAGATCTTCGCGGTCAGCAGCTACGTGAAGCTCTGTGCCGTCGAGGAGCAGCCGCTCGAGGCACACCTGGAGCTGGCCGCGGATCTGGGTGCCCTGGGCGTCCGGGTGTTCCCCGGCGACGACGCCGATACCGGTACGGACGGCCCGAGCGCCGGCGAGATCCGCGCACTGGACCGCGTGACATCCGCGCCGCGCGAGGTACCGATCCTGCTCGAGACGCACGACTCGCACTCGACCGCGCGGCAGGTCGCGGCGCTCCTCGCGCTGCTCGACACCGACGTGCCCGGGCATCAGGTGAAAGCGCTCTGGGACAGTTCGCACACGTGGTCGCACGGCGAGACCCTCGCCGAGTCGTACGCGCTGCTCCGGCCTTGGCTGGAGCTCGTCCAGTTCAAGCAGGCCGACTCGAAGCAGGACTACCGCCCGGTCGCGATCGACGAGGGTGACTTCCCGATCCAGGAGCTGCTGACGGTCCTCGACGGCACCGACTACCCGCTCTCACTGGAGTGGGAGCTCAAGTGGCACCCGCACCTGCCGCCACTGGCAGAGACGCTGCCCGCAGTTCACGCGTGGCTGGGCGACGGCTCCGTCAGGTAACGCGTCACGGTCGGTCCGAGCCAGGCGACCGCCTCGTCGGTCGTCAGCGCGACCACCGGCTCGAGCTCGAGGATGTATCGGCACAGCGCGAACCCGAGCGCCTGGGTCGCGATCAGTCCGGCCCGTACGGCGGGCTGGTCGATCTCGGCGCGCTGGAACGTCGGCGTGAGCTGCCCGACGAAGACCTGCCGCATCCGCTCGGCCGCCGCCTCGTTGGTGACCGCTGTCCGAAGCAGGACCCGGAGTGTGTCGTCCTCCTCCCACCGCTCGACCAGGTGCCGGACGAGCACCTCGCCGGCGCGTTCCCGCGGTACGTCGGAGAGGTCAGGTAGCCGTACGTCGAACTCGGCCGCTGCCGCGAACAGCTTCTCCTTGCTGCCGTAGTACCGCATCACCATCGCCGGGTCGATCGCCGCGTCCGCCGCGATCGCCCGGATCGTCGCGCGCTCGTACCCGTCCGCGCCGAACCGCTCCCGCGCCGCCGCCAGGATCGCCGCCCGGGTCCGATCGGATTTCCTCATACCGAGCAGCATATGCCAACACGCGTTGACTTTTGCCAACCGGAGTCCTATCGTAAAAGTCAACAAGCGTTGATAAAGGAGATGCCATGAACGCCGAGGTTGTGGTGGTAGGCGCGGGGCCGGTGGGACTCGCGGTGGCGGTTGGGCTGCGGTTGAAGGGGCATGACGTCGTGGTCGTCGACCGGCAGGCGGAGGGTACGAACACCTCGCGGGCGTGTGTGATCCACCCGCGGACGCTGGAGGTGCTGGAGGAGCTGGGCGTCACCAAGCGGCTCGTCGAGCTCGGGCTGGAGTTGCAGGACTTCGCGATCCGGGCCGGCGACGCGGAGCTGATCCCGGTCGGCTTCGCGGACCTGCCGACGGCGTACCCGTTTGTCACGATGATTCCGCAGTCGGTCACCGAGCAGGTTCTGCTCGACCGATTGGAGGAGCTCGGTGGTTCGGTACGTCGCCCGTACACCGCGACCGGCCTGACCCAGACCGCCGACGGCGTCAGCGTCACGCTGGACAACGGCGACGTGATCGACGCGCAGTACGTCGTCGCCGCCGACGGCATGCACAGCACGATCCGCGAACTGGCCGGCCTGCGGATGCCCGGCAACACCCTCGAGCTGTCGCTGAGCCTCGTCGACGTCCGCGTGGGTGGCGGACTACCAACCGACGAGGTCAGCCTGTACTTCGCCGCCGCCGGGATGCTGGTGGTCGCGCCGCTACCGGACGGTTCCTTCCGTCTGGTCGCCGAGGTGCAGGATGCGCCGGAGCACCCGGACGTCGCGTTCGCTCAGCAGCTGCTGGCCGATCGCGGCCCGCGTACGGCGCACCCCGACGTCACCGAGGTGGTGTGGGGCTCGCGGTTCCGGATCCACGAGCGGGTCGCGGACAAGTACCGGGCCGGACGCGTGCTGCTGGCCGGCGACGCGGCCCACACCCACAGTCCCGCCGGCGGTCAGGGCATGAACCTGGGTCTGCGCGATGCGGTCACGCTGGCAGACGCGCTCGACGAGGCGCTGAAGGGCGACGAGTCCGGCCTGGACACCTACGCCACGAAGAGTCGCGCGGAGGCCGTTCGGGTGATCGGGCTGGCCCACCGCCTGACCCGGCTCGCCAACGTCCCGCCTGCGGTCCGCCCGGTGCGCAACGCCGTACTCCGCCTCGTCGGCCGCGTCGGCAAGACCCAGAACGGCCTCGCCAAGCAGCTCGCAGGCTTCCCCGAACGCTAACCGGCGGACGACTCGCGGATCTTCAGTGTGTACGGGACGGCGAGGTCGCGGTGGGGTGCGTCGCTGTTCCCGGCGATCCGGTCGAGGAGCAGACCGACCGCGTTCTCGGCGAGCCACTCGGTGTCCTGGGAGATCGTGGTCAACGTCGGTGAGTGGTACCTGCCGTCCTCGATGTCGTCGAAGCCGACGACTGCGATGTCCTCCGGCACTCGCAGCCCGGCGTCGGCCAGGGTCCGCAGTGCACCGAGCGCGAGCAGGTCGTTGAAGCAGAACACCGCGTCCGGCGGTTCCGGCAGCTCGAGCAGTTCGCGCATCGACGTGGCTCCGTCGATCCGGTGATACCCGGCAGCGGCCAGTTCGAGCGCCGGATCGTGCGGTAGCCCGGCCTCCTTGAGCGCCTTCCGGTACCCCTTGCGCCGGACCGCTCCGGTGCTCGTCCCGCCGACGCCGATCGCCGCGATCCGCCGCCGGCCGAGGGCGATCAGGTGCGAGGTCGCGTCGTGCGACGCCTGGACCGAGTCGACGGCGACGCGGTCGAACTGGCCGCCGGCCGGGCGCTCGCCGAGCAGCACGAGCGGCTTCCCGATCGAGTCCGAGGTCAGCTTGGCCGGTGCGGTGGCGAGCGGGGAGAAGATGATGCCGTCGATCAGTTGCCCGCGCATCCCGTCCAGCACGAACCGCTCGGCGTCGGCTTCGCCCTCGGTCTGGTCGATCAGTACGGTGATCCCGCGGCGCTTCGCGGCCCGGCTGATCTCGGCCCCGAGCTCGGCGAAGTACGGCGAACCCATTTCCGGGATGGCCAGCGCGATGAAGTCCGAGCGGCCCTTGCGCAGCGAACGGGCACTCACGTTCGGCTTGTAGTCCAGTGCGGCGATCGCGGCCTCGACCTTGGCGCGGGTGCGGGCGGTGATGTGGGGGTAGTCGTTGATCACGTTCGAGACGGTCTTCACCGACACACCGGCGCGCGCGGCCACGTCGCTGAGCCTGGTCGCCATCGAACCGCCTCCTGTCACTCACGTGTTGCCCGAGTGTGCCATCGCCGAGCCCTTTACACCGATTGTCAATCGTTGTAGACATCCACGTTAAACGTTGTAAACGACTCTGGGGAGGCCCCGTGGCTCGGCTTGTGGTGGACCCGGCGTTCGTGGTCGGTGCGTTGGACCGGCGGCTGTTCGGCTCGTTCGTCGAGCACATGGGCCGCTGCGTGTACACCGGCATCTACGAACCCGGGCATCCGCGCGCCGACGCCGACGGCTTCCGGGAGGACGTGCTCGAGCTGGTCCGCGAGCTCGGCGTCACCGCGGTCCGGTACCCGGGTGGCAACTTCGTCTCCAACTACGAGTGGGAGGACGGCGTCGGCCCGAAGGACCAGCGGCCGCGGCGGCTGGACCTGGCCTGGCGGTCGATCGAGTCGAACCAGTTCGGCACCGACGAGTTCGTCGCCTGGTCGCGGCGGGCCGGCGTCCAACCGATCTGGGCAGTGAACCTCGGTACCCGCGGCATCCGCGACGCGGTCAACCTGCTCGAGTACTGCAACCTCCCGGCCGGGACCGCGCTGTCCGACCGCCGGGTCGCGAACGGCAGCCCGGAACCGCACGACATCCGGATCTGGTGCCTGGGCAACGAAATGGACGGCCCCTGGCAGATCGGCCACAAGACCGCCGAGGAGTACGCCCGGCTCGCGGAGGAGACGGCGAACGCGATGCGCCGGGTCGATCCCGAGCTCGAACTCGTCGCCTGCGGATCGAGCAACGCCGGGATGCCGACATTCGGCGAATGGGAGCGCGTCGTCCTGGAGCGCAGCTACGACCTGGTCGACCACATCAGCCTGCACGCGTACTACGAACCGAAGGACCGCGACCAGACCAGCTTCCTCGGATGCGCCGAGGAGATGGACCGGATGATCTCGTCGGTGATCGCGACCGCCGACCACGTCAAGGCGTTGAAGCGCAGCGACAAGGAGCTGACGCTCTCGTTCGACGAGTGGAACGTGTGGCGCCAGGAGGAGTTTCCGGGTGAACTCGGCCTGGAGATCCGCGAGGCCGAGGCGCTGATCGAGGACACCTACACCGTCGACGACGCGGTGGTCGTCGGCAGTCTGCTGATCACCCTGCTCCGGCACGCCGACCGGGTGAAGATCGCTTGCCTTGCGCAACTGGTCAACGTGATCGGCCCGATCCGGACCGAGCCGGGCGGGCGCGCCTGGCGGCAGACGATCTTCTACCCGTTCGCGCTGACCGCGCGGTACGCCGGCCCGACGGTGCTGCAGACCGCGATCACCGGTGGACCCGACATCGACACCGCCGCGTTCGGCCGGATCCCCGCGCTGTGGAGCACGGCGACGTACGACGAGAACACCGGGGAGACGGCGATCTTCGTCGTGAACCGGAGCGAGACCGACAAGATCGACCTGGAGGTACCGGTGACCGGGCAGGTCATCCGGCACCTCGCCATCTACGACGAGGATCGGACCGCCGTGAACACGGCGGACGATCAGGACCGGGTTCAGCCCCGGGCCGTCGACACCACCGAAGTTGTCGACGGCGTCTGCCGTGCCACGCTGCCGCCCGCTTCGTGGCATGTGATTCAGCTCAGCAGTTAGTTCGAGAGGGGACCGCCCGTGCCTTCCAAACGACTACTCGCCGCAGTACTAATCCTGGCTGCGGTCGCAGCCGGCACCACTGCCGCAACGGCGGCGCCAGTGGTGACCACGACCAACCCGGTCACGTCCGGCTTCGCGGACAGCTTCGCCGACCCGTCGATCATCCAGGGCCGCGACGGCTACTGGTACGCGTACGCCACCTCCGATCCGCTCGTCGCGAACGGCCCGTTCGGGTTGATGCACATGGCGCGGACGAAGGACTTCAGCTCCTGGGAGTACCTCGGCACCGTCTTCAACGACCAGACCAAACCCGCGTGGGCCGCGCCCGGCTCGTTCTTCTGGGCACCCGACATCCGGTACTTCGACGGCCACTACGTCATGTACTTCACCGTCACGGACACCACCGCCAACGCCGGCGGCGATCCCGCGATCGGTGTTGCCACCGCGCCGACCCCGGCCGGACCGTGGACCGCTGGTGACGGTCCCGTGGTCGCGCCCCGTCCCGACGGAGCGGGCGGGTACCTCGGCACGATCGACCCGGCGATGCTGACCGCCGCGGACGGCAAGCGGTACCTGTACTACGGCGGCTTCTACGGCGGCATCTCCGTCACCGAACTGAGCGCCGACGGCATGCACGCGGTGGGTACGCCCACGCAGGTGACGATCGGCGACCGGTACGAGGGCTCGTACGTCGTCTACCGCGACGGCTGGTACTACTTCATGGGCTCGTCGATGAACTGCTGCGCCGGACCCACCACCGGGTACTCCGTCTTCGCCGGGCGCTCACGTTCGCCGCGCGGGCCGTTCCTGGACGCGGACGGGGCTGCGCTGACCGACTCGCGCGTCGGTGGTACGACGGTGATCACGCAGAACGGCAACAAGTGGATCGGGCCGGGCCACCACGCGTTCATCACCGACGCGGCCGGGCAGGACCACATCGTCTACCACGCGATCGACCGGAACACGCCGTGGCTGACCAGCCCGTTCGGGATCAACCGGCGGCCGATGCTGATCGACGACATCGACTGGATCGACGGCTGGCCCCGCACCAACGCCGGCGCCGGCCCGTCCGAGAACCCGGTCGCCGCCCCCACCACCGGCTCCGCACTAGGCATCAACTCCACCGACCCCGCCGGCGGCTTGATCGGCGCCACCCGCCAACCAGGCGACACCCTAGGCGGCCCCACAGCCGCGATAGAAGGCTCCGCCCAAACCCGCCAGCCAGCCCCGGGAGGCCCGCTCCGAGTAGAAACAGACGCAAAGCTGGGCACCTCCTTCACCACAGTTCTGGGCAATCAGGTGGTGACGACTGTTGCGAACAATCGGCTGACTGTGACGGTCGGTCGGCGTACGGCTTCTGTGCAGTTGCCGCCGGACTTCGACCGTACGCAGTGGAACAAACTGTCCGTACAGGTCTCCGGATCCACCGTGACAGCACGACTGAACGACGCGGGCCTAGGAGATGTTTACGGTGAGGCGCAGCTCGTAGTACCTGGGCTGGAGCTCAAGGCGGCACCTGTGCGGTGGTTGGGGTCGGCTGAGGTGGACAACCTGACTGTGCGGTCGGTTGCGAAGCCCGTCACCAAGATGGTGACCGTGCCACGGACCGGGAAGCTGCTGACCGGCGACGACTTCGACGGGCCGCTCGGCTCCGACTGGTCGTGGGTGCGCCAGGACGCCAAGGCGACTGTTGCCGACGGCAAGTTGTCGTGGCCGTTGGAGAACGCCGACATGACCGGCTCGTCGAACAACGCCGGACTGCTGTTCCACACCACGCCGCCCGGCGACAGTTGGATCGCGGAGACCAAGCTGCACCTCGACACCGGGCAGGGCGACGTCCGCAACTACCAGCAGGCCGGGATGATCGCGTACCTGAACGACGACGACTTCGCCCGGCTCGGCAACGTCGCGATCTGGAAGACGCGGCAGACGGAGTACGGCCGGGAGCTCGTCGCCCGCCCGTCCGACGGCGCCACGTCGTACGGCGCGGCCGCGATCGGGCGCTCGGCGCCGACGATGTGGATGCGGCTCGCGTACCACAAGAACGCCGCGGGCGAGCACGTGTACCGCGCCGGTACGTCGGTCGACGGCAAGAACTGGACCTGGGGCGCCGCGTGGGTGCTGCCGTCCGCCGCGAAGATCGGCATCTACGCCCACGGCGAGTTCACCGGCGCGAACCCGCCGCCGGTGGCGACCTTCGACTACCTCAACTTCTACGAAAGCAGATAATGGGCTTCTCCAACCCGGTGTACGACGGTGGCTTCGCCGATCCGCAGATCATTGCGGTAGGCAACGAGTATTACGCGTTCGCGACCAACGGACCGCTCGGCAACGTGCAGACGCTGCGGTCGCGCGACCTGGTGTCGTGGGAGCCGGTCGGGGACGCGCTGCCGTCGTTGCCGGGTTGGACGGCACCCGGCCGGGTGTGGGCACCGGAAGTCGCGGTGCACGCCCCGGACCGGTACGTCATGTACTACACCTCCCGCGACGTCGCCGCCGATCGGCAGGCGGTCGGCGTCGCGGTGGCGTCCGTACCCGAAGGTCCATATGTCGACAAATCGACGAATCCGCTCATCAGTCAGGCCGGCGAGGGCGGTTCGATCGATGCGTCCCCGTTCCAGGACTCGACCGGCCGGCGCTGGCTGTACTGGAAGAATGACGGCAACGCGATCGGTGTCGACACCTGGATCTACGTCTCCGAGTTGTCCGCCGACGGCCTCACGCCGATCGGCCCGGTGCATCGCCTGATCAAGCAGGACCTCCCGTGGGAAGGCAACCTGGTCGAGGCGCCGTACATGGTGGAACGCAACGGCAAGTTCCACCTCTTCTACTCCGGCAACGCTTTCGACACAGCCGACTACGCCGTCGGCCACGCCCTGTGCGACTCCCCCACCGGCCCGTGCGTGAAGTCCGGCGCCCCCATCCTCTCGACCTCCCCCGACGCCGCCGGCCCCGGCCACAACATGGTCCTCGGCGACTGGTTCGTCTACCACGCCTGGAACCCAACCCACCCAGGCACCGACCCCAAAGGCCGCACCATGTGGCTCTCCCACCTCACCTGGCACAACAACACCCCCGTAGTCCAACCCCCACTCACCACCAACCCCCTCCAGCCATCCCCGACCACCTCAACGGCGGGGTAGGACCTTGGTGAGGATGGTTAGGGCTTGGTGGAGGTCGGGGGGTGAGGGGGTTGCGTAGCCGATGACCAGGCCTGGGGGGCCGGGGACTGTGCGGCGGTATTCGGAGAGGGGGGCTACTACGACGCCGGCCTCTCTGGCGGTGGCGGCGAGTTTGCGGTCGTCGGTGTGGTTGGGGAGTAGGAGGGTGATGTGCAGGCCGGCGTCCTGGCCGATGACCTGGCCGTGGGGGGACAGGAGGTCGACGGTTTGGGTGCGGCGGTCGGCGTAGAGGCGGCGGCTGCGGCGGACGGCTCGGTCCAGGTAGCCGTCTTGGAGCATGGCCAGGAGGGCGGCCTGCATCGGCCAGGCGGGCCAGTCGCCGGAGTTGGCGCGAAAGGTTGCTAGCCGGTCGACCATCGGTTCGGAAGCGACCAGCCAGCCGAGGCGGAGGGCGGGGCTGAGCGTCTTGGAGAGCGTGCCGAGGTGGACGACCCGGTCCAGGTCGAGTTGCGCGAGCGCGGGCAGCGGCGCGACGTCGTACCGGAACTCGCTGTCGTAGTCGTCCTCGATCAGCAGGCTGCCCGTACGCCGCGCCCAGCGGACCAGTTCGTTGCGTCGGGCAACAGGTAGCCGGCCCCCGAGCGGGTACTGGTGGGAGGGCGTGACGTAGACCGCGGCCGCGTCGTGCGGCAGTGCGCCGACCTGCAGGCCGTCCTCGTCAACGGGTACGTCGACGATCTCGAGGTGGTGGTCGCGGGCGGCGACGACCGCGTTCAGGTAGCCGGGGTCCTCGATGGCAATCCGGTCACCGGGCTTGCGGGTGACCGTGAGGAGCAGCCGGAGCCCGTGCACGGTCCCGTTCGTGACCAGTACGTTCTCCGGACCGCAGGCGATCCCGCGGACCCGCGCGACGTGGTCGGCCAGCGCGGCGCGGAGCGCGGGCAGCCCAGCGGCGTTGTCGTACCCACGGGGTGGGGACTGCGTCGACACCTCCCGCCACGCGCGCCGCCAGCCGGGGTCGGGCGTCGGCGCGATGTACGGGATCCCGGGCCGCAACGTGAGCAACCCAGCATCGACGTCGGCCCGGTGGTTCCGACGACGCCGTACGGCAGGTTGCAGCGGCGCGACGTCCGTGACGAAGGTGCCCGCGCCGGTCCGCCCCTCGATCCAGCCCTCCGCGTGCAACTGGTCGTACGCCGCCTGCGTCACCGACCGCGACACCGCCAGGTCCCGCGCGAGATCCCGCGTCGACGGCAGCCGATGCCCCGCCTGCAGCCGCCCGTCCAGTACGGCCGCACGGAACTGCTCGGCCAACTGCAGGTGCAACGGCACCCCGGAATCCCGGTCGATCGTCAGCGGCAGCGAACTCTGCACGCGCACTAGGATCTCAGCATGGCGATGACCGCGGCGGACCTGTCTCGCTTCGAGGGGTCCCGGCGCCGGCTCGAGGCCATCGCGTACCGGATGCTCGGATCCGCGGCGGAGGCCGAGGACGCGGTGCAGGAGACGTTCCTGCGCTGGCAGGCCGCCGATGTCGAACGGATCGACGTACCCGAGGCCTGGCTGACAAAGGTACTGACCAACCTCTGCCTCAACCAGTTGACGTCCGCCCGCGCGCGGCGGGAGACGTACGTCGGCCAGTGGCTGCCCGAGCCGCTGCTCGACGGCGACCCGATGCTCGGCCCGGCGGACACCGCCGAACAGCGCGAGTCGGTGTCGTACGCCGTCATGACGCTGATGGAACGCCTCTCGCCGAACGAGCGCGCAGTCTACGTACTGCGGGAGGCGTTCGACTACCCGCACCGCGACATCGCCGAGATCCTCGAGCTGACCGAGTCCGCCAGTCAGCAACTGTTCCGCCGCGCGAAGCAGCACCTCGCCGAAGGCCGTGCCCGCACCGAGGTGGACGCGGCCGTCGCCCGCCGGATCGTCGACGAGTTCATCGCCGCCGCGACCAGCGGCCGGACCGACTCGATCGTGCGGCTGCTGACCGCCGACGCGGTCTCGATCGGCGACGGCGGCGGCAAGGTCCCGGCCCGGACCAGCGCGATCGAGGGCGCACTCGCGGTCGCGCGCTTCCTCCGCGGCCTGTTCAAACCGAGCGAAGCGAAGCGTGTGTACGTCGGTGGTCCGGCAGAGGTCTATGCCTGGCCGGTCAACGGCGAGCCGTCGCTCGTGGTGGTGGTCAAGGGCGAGGTCGTCGGCGTGATGTGCATCGAGGTCACCGCCGACGGCATCACCTCGGTCCGGACCCAGGCGAACCCGGACAAGCTGGCCCGCGCGACCGAACTGTTCGCCGCTGCCGACCACGGAGAGCCGCTGCTGAACATCCTGTGACCTGCTTCACAGCAAGACCTGTCATGAAACCGCGGGCTGTCCGGTTCAAAGGGCAACAACGCAGCAGACAGGAGCACCGATATGAAGCACCGCATTGTCGTCCTCGGCGCCGGGTACGCCGGAGCCGTCGCCGCCGGCCGGCTGGCCGCCCGGTTGTACGCCGACGAGGTCGCGATCACCGTGGTCAACGGCGAGCCCGACTTCGTCGAACGGGTCCGGATGCACGAGTTGGCCGCCGGCCGGGACCTCAAGCCCCGGCCGTTCGACGAGCTGTTCGCCGGCACCGGCGTCGACCTGAAGCTCGCGAAGGTCACCGCGGTGGACGTGGACCGCAAGACGGTCGCGCTCGAGTCCGAGGAGTTGGAGTACGACACGCTCATCTACGCGCTCGGCAGCGGCTGGAACTCGCAGGGTGTCCCGGGCGCGGCCGAGCACGCGTACCAGATCGCGAGCCGCCCGGGCGCCCTCCGGCTGCGGGAGAAGCTGACGTCGCTGGCGGCCGGGCAGACCGTGGCTGTCGTCGGCGGCGGTCTCACCGGCGTCGAGTTCGTGACCGAGCTGGCCGAGTCGCGGCCGGATCTCGACGTCGCACTGATCGTCCGTGGCACGCTCGGCGACTGGCTGTCCGCAGGTGGACGCCGGCACCTGCGGAAGGTGTTCGACCGGCTCGGCATCACCGTGCACGAGAACGCCTCGGTCACGGGCGTCGACGCGGACCAGGTCACGACTGACGGCGGCGTGATCCCTGCAGCAGTGACGGTCTGGACGGCCGGGTTCGCCGTACATCCGATCGTGCGGGCGACCCCGCTCGAGGTCAGCGACACCGGGCGGATCGTCGTCGACGAGACCATGCGGTCGGTGTCGCACCCGGACGTCTACGCGATCGGCGACGCGGCGTACGCGATGGGCTCGAAGAACAAGCCGCTGCGGATGTCCTGCGCCTCGGGCCAGCCGATGGCGATGCAGGCGGCCGACTCGATCGCGGCCCGGCTGACCGGCGGCAAGCTGCCGCACGCGCCGCTCGCGTACTTCAACCAGTGCATCTCGCTGGGCCGCAAGGACGGCCTGATTCAGTACGTGACCAGCGACGACCGCGCCGTCAACGCCACCCTGACCGGCCGGGTCGCCGCCGTCTACAAGGAGACGATCTGCAAGGGCGCCGCCTGGGCTGCGGCGAACCCGACGTTCGGTCTCCCGGTCCGGCGCCGCCGCGTCATCCGTCAGGCCGTGCCGCAGCGCGAATGGACTAGCTGATTCGTACCGCAATGGCCCGTGCCACCAGGCCACTGCGCACCGAACCTGGATGTATGACCAGACTGCAGCCGACCGCCCGGACGTCCCTCCGCCGCTCGAAGGAACGCGCCGCGACCGATCGCGAGGCCCTGTACAACGTGTTGCTCGACGGTATGTTCTGCCACCTCGGCGTGGTCGTCGACGGCGATCCGCTCGTACTGCCGACGGCGTACGGCGTCGACCTCGAGCGCGGAGTGGACGGGACGCTGTACCTGCACGGCTCGGTCGCCGCCCGCAGTGTCGTGGCCGCCCCGCACCGGACGGTCTGCGTCACGATCACCCACGCCGACGGGCTGGTGCTCGCCCGGTCCGCGTTCCACCACTCGGTGAACTACCGGTCCGCGGTGATCTTCGGCGTACCGCGCCTCGTCACCGACCTGGAGGAGAAGCTGCACGGCCTCAACCGGATCGTCGACCACCTGGTCCCCGGCCGGTCGACCGCGGTACGCCCGCCGAACAAGAAGGAGCTGGCGAAGACGTCCGTACTCGCCCTCTCCTTGAGCGAGGCCTCGGTGAAGACCCGCTCCGGTCCCGCCAACGACGACGAGGAGGACCTCGGCCTGCCGTACTGGACAGGCGTCGTCCCGCTCCACGTCGTCGCCGGCGAACCGGAGAACAACCCCGACTGCGACCTGCTGGTGCCGGCCCACGTGCGCACCCGCGCGAACCTCCTGGGCGCACCGTCCTAGGCCACAGTTCCCTTGTTGTAGTTCTTCTGGGCCCAGAAGTAGCCGACGATCGCGATCGCCACGCACCACGCTCCGGCGAGCCAGCCGCTGCCGCTGTCCATCGGCGTACCCAGCAGCAGGTGCCGCAGGGTGTCGATGATCGGGGTGAACGGCTGGTACCGGGCGAACCAGCGGATCGCACCCGGCATCGCGTCCAGCGGGATGAACGTGTTGCTCAGGAACGGCAGCAGCAGGCTGATCGGCAGGACGACGTTGCTCGCGCCCTCGGGCGTCTTGCTGGTCAGCCCGAGCGCGATCGCGAACCAGGTCAGGCCGACGGTCAACCCGATCAGCAGCAGGCTCGCGAGCAGCCAGTCGCCGACCGAGGCGTCCGGGCGGAACCCGATCAGGATCGCGAACCCGACCACCAGCGCCAGGCTGACGATCGTCACCAGTACGTTGCCGAGCACGTGCCCGGTGAGTACGGCCGGCCGGAAGATCGCCATCGTCCGGAACCGGGCGACGATCCCCTCGGTCATGTCCATGCAGACCGCGACCGCGGGCGACATCGTCCCGGACGCGATCGACATCAGCAGGATCCCCGGCGTCAGGAAGTTGATGTACTCGCCGCGCCCGCCACCGCCGCCGAGGCCGTGCGCGAACGTGTCGCCGAAGACCAGGCCGAACAGCAGGATCATGATCACCGGCATCCCGAGGGCGCCGAGGGACAGGCCCGGGTACCGCTGGGCGTGCCGCAGGGTGCGGCGGAGCATCGTCGAAGTGTCTTGGATTGCGTAGCTCATGATGCGTCGACCATTTCGTTGGGCTCGGTGGGCTGACCGGTGACGGCGAAGAACACGTCGTCGAGGTCAGGGGTGTGGACAGTCAGTTCGCCGACCTCGAGCGAGGCGTCGTCGATCCGGGCCAGCAGGTCGCGCAGCGCGTGCACGCTGCCGTCGTTCGGAACCTGCAGGACCAGGGCCTCGTGGTTCGGTACGGCGGTCGGCAGCACTTGACCCGCGAGCGCGAAGGCCTCGGGCGAGGTGAACCGGAGCCGGATGTGGCCACCCGGTGCGAGCCGCTTCAGTTCTTCGGCCGTCCCTTGGGCGACGAGCCGGCCGTGGTCGAGGACCGCGATCCGGTCGGCCAGCTGGTCGGCCTCTTCCAGGTACTGCGTGGTGAGCAGGACCGTGACGCCGCCGGCGACCAGGTCGCGGATCAGCGTCCACATGCTGTGCCGGCTGCGCGGGTCGAGACCCGTCGTCGGCTCGTCCAGGAAGATGATCCGCGGGCGGCCGACCAGCGTCATCGCGAGGTCGAGCCGGCGCTTCATACCGCCGGAGTACGTCATCGCGAGCTTCTTGCCGGCTTCGGTGAGGTCGAACTGTTCGAGCAGCTCGTCCGCCCGGCGGCGCGCCTCCTGCTTGCCGAGGTGGTACAGGTCGGCCATCAGGATCAGGTTCTCCCGGCCGGTCATCAGGCCGTCGACCGCGGAGAACTGGCCGGTGACGCCGATCGCGGCGCGGACCGCCTCGGGGTCCTGCCTCAGGTCGTTCCCGGCGACCCGGATCTCGCCGGCGTCGGCGGCGGCCAGGGTCGACAGGATCCGGACCACCGTGGTCTTGCCGGCGCCGTTCGGGCCGAGCAGCGCGAAGATGGTGCCTTCGGCAACGTTCAGGTCGATGCCGTCGAGCACGAGTTTGTCGCCGTAGGACTTGCGCAGTCCACGGACGTCGATCGCTGGTGACATGAGAGGTTCCTTGAGGTGTTTTCGGGCAGGGGCAACCTGACCCGGGTGGCTTGACGGGTCGTGCTGAGGAGGATTCGGGCGTGCCTGACCGCCCGGGCGCTCGGCTGGGGGCGTCCGGTGGTCCGCGTTCAGTTAGATGTCGAGGTCCTCGACGGCCGGTTGTCCGGCGGCCTCTTCGACGAGTTCGTACAGGTCTTCCGGGATCAGTGCGCGGAGCTCCTCGACGGTGTCGACGACGTACAGGGTGGCCTCGCCCTGCGCCATGCTCCAGGACTGGTCGGAGCTCCAGTTGCCGACCCAGGAACGCCAGCCGGTCAGGTACCGCTCGTCGTCGGCGCCTTGCTTGAACTGCTGCCGCCGGTCGGCGTGCAGGACGAACTTGCCGGTGCGGCTCCGGTACACCTGGAAGGCCTCGTAGCCGGTGCTGCTGGAGCGGCCGCCCTCGGCGAGCAGTACGCCGGAGAACCGCTGCTTGCGGCCGGTGCCCCGGCCCACCCGCACGGTGATCTCGTCGTACCCCTCGAGTCGGCCCTCCTCCAGCTCGACGTACTTCCGCAGCGCGATCGAGATCGCCGAGGACAGGTTCCCCGCGAGCTCCTGGGCGCGCTTGTACAGCGGCAGGTCGTCGTCGGACACGTAGATCGTCTTGTTCGGCATCGCTGTCTCCTCCTACGTAGAACTATACGCAGATGTTTCCGCATATGTCTACGTAGATCTGTACGTAGACGTGCAACAGCCCGCGACGGGGGATCCGTCGCGGGCTGTTCGAGCCGCCTTACCTCGGTGAGTACAGCCAGGGATGCTTCAGGTCGAAGAAGGTCGGCGGACCGGCGGCGAGGCTGTTCATCTCGTCCATGTCCGCCTGCAGCTCCGGTGGAGGCTGCTTCTGCTCCCCTTCGCGGGCCTCGGCCTCGGTGGTGAAGTACATCGCCATCGTGTAGTCGCCCTGGTCGTACATGGCGACCTCGCTGCCGAGGATCTCGGGCCGGAACGCGGCCCATTCGTCGCGGTGCTGGCCCATCACTTCACGCGCGCGCTCCGGGTTGCTCCCGGCGCCCTGCATGACCTGGACGAAGCCGGCCGAGTCCGGATCGCCGTGGATGTCGGTGACCACATCCTCCGTGTCGTGGAAGGTGGCGTTGCCGTCGCTGAGCAGCGACGAGAACTCGTGCCACCACTTGTCCTGCGCCGGTGAGTCGCTGTTCCGCCGGGCGTCGGCGGAGGAGTCGAAGCGAGCCAGCGCGATGAACCGCCCGTCCTCGGTGCAACCGGCCGTCGTTCCCAGCCAGCCGGTTGCCTCGGGCGCCAGTTCTTCCATCCACCGATCCATCGCGGCGTGTGCCTGCTCGGTATCGGTGACCTGCCCCTGAATGACCTGAACGAACATGGTGAGACCCTCCCCGTCTCTCTCAGGCCGCAAGTTGGCGATTCGACGTTACGCCGCCCTGAACGATGTGGAAACTCCGGCGCTCAAACCCGACTTATCCACAGATTTGCCCCAACTTCGAACAGTTTCAGTGGATAACCGCGCGAGGCCCTGGGGACAACTCACCCAAATCGGTGTGCACACCTGGGGACACCACTGTGGATAACAGGAGGGAAGGAGAGGTCAGACCCACTGGGTGGAGACGACGAATCCGACTGCGATCAGGCCCATGCCGATCAGCAGGTTCCAGTTGCCGAGGTCCTTCATCACCGGCACGTCCTGGCCGGCGACGTAGAAGACGACCAGCCAGGCGAGGCCGAGCAGCCAGCACGCCAGCATCAGCGGCGCGACCCAGACGCGGGACTGGGTACGGGGCTTCTTCGGCGTCTTCTCGGCCTTGACCTTCTCGGTCTTCTTCTTGTTGCGACTGCTCGACTCGGGCACGACGGAACTCCTTGTAAGGGCGCATAAGCTGACCGCTGACGTTCGGTCCGGGTTAGCGTAGTGCAGACGGCAATATGGAGATCACGGGTGCGTAGGTTCAAGCGGATTTCGTTGTGGCGCGTGGGCGCGCCGCTGGCGTTGCTGTGCGCCGGTCTGCTGTTCGCGACCAGTGCGACCAACGCCCGGGGCACCGACCTGCGACCCAGCCGTAACACTACGCTCGCGGGCCTCGTCGAGGAACAAAGCCGCCGCAGCGCCAGCCTGGTCAAGCAGCACGCGGCGCTGACCCACGACATCGAGGCGCTGCAGGCACAGCAGGGGTCGATCGACCCGAAGCTGGCCAAGCAGTTCGAGGACCTGTCCGAGCAGGTCGGCACCCGCCCGGTCACCGGCCCCGGCCTGACCGTCACGCTCCGGGACGCGCCGCCCGAGGTGGTGAAGGACAACCCCGACGTCGACGAGAACTGGCTGGTCATCCACCAGCAGGACATCCAGGCCGTGGTGAACGCGCTCTGGGCCGGCGGCGCCGAGGCGATGACGATCCAGAACCAGCGGGTCATCTCCACCACCGGGGTCAAGTGCGTCGGCAACTCGGTCGTGCTGCACGGCGTCCCGTACCTGCCGCCGTACCAGATCACCGCGATCGGCGACCGGCGGAAGCTGCAGAAGGCACTCGACGACTCGCAGTACATCCAGAACCTGCAGGACTACGTCGTGAAGTTCCAGCTCGGGTACGACGTGAAGAACGAGTCCTCGATCCAGATGCCGGCCTACGAAGGCACCTTGGACCTGCAGACCGCGACCGTCCCGGGCTTCCCGCACACTCCTTCGGTCAGCCCGTCCGTCACCGGTCGTTAGCTGTCACAATGGACCGCATGCCGCGGATCCTCGTCGTCGACAACTACGACTCCTTCGTCTACAACCTGGTGCAGTATCTGCAGCAACTGCAGGCAGACACCACCGTGCTGCGCAACGACGAAGTGACTCCCTGGCAGGCCGCTGAGTACGACGGGGTGCTGCTCTCCCCCGGCCCTGGTACGCCGGAAGAAGCCGGCGCCTGCGTCGACATCGTGAAGGAGGCGGGCGGCAAGGTCCCGATCTTCGGAGTCTGCCTCGGCCTGCAGGCGATCGGCGTCGCGTACGGCGGGGTCGTCGGGCGGGCCGACGAGCTGCTGCACGGGAAGACCAGCCAGGTGTTCCACGACGGCGCCGGCGTCCTCGCCGGGCTCCCGTCGCCGTTCACCGCGACCCGGTACCACTCGCTCGCGATCGCCCAGGACAGCGTCCCGGACGTGCTGGAAGTGACCGCACGGACCGAGGCCGGCGTGATCATGGCCGCCCGGCACCGCGAACTCCCGGTCGAGGGCGTGCAGTTCCACCCCGAGTCCGTACTCACCGAGGGCGGTCACCGGATGCTCGCGAACTGGCTGACACTCTGCGGCGACCCGGACGCGGTCGCCAAGTCGGTCGGCCTCGCGCCGGTCGTCAGCTAGCCACCAACCGAAGAACCCCCTCGAGAACGGTGTCTCGAGGGGGTTCTGTGCATCTGGGGCGTCCGGGGATCAGCCGCCCGGGAGGGTGATGGTCGGTGTGCTGGGCCCGCCGCTCGGGTCGCCGGTCGGGTTGGACGGCGGCGGGGTCGTCTGGTCCTGGTGGTTGTTCACGGTCAGCGTGATCAGCGTGAGCTTCGGCGCCTTCGTACCGGCCTTCACGCTCTGCGCGACAACCGTTCCGTCCGGCGCGTTCGGGTCGTCGACCGACGCGTACCCGACCCGGAAGCCGGCATCGGTCAGCGTCTTGGTCGCGTCGTCGGCGATCTGGGTGACGACGTTCGGTACCTCGACGTTCACCACGCCGTTCGACACCGTCAGGGTGAACTCGGTGCCCGGCGGGTAGGTGCCGCCCGGGTCCGGGCTGACCGAGATGACGGTGCCCTTCTTCTGGTCGCTGTCCGCCTCGACCGCCTGGTCCTTGACCTTGAACTGGCCCTTGGCACTCTCGATCGCCTTGCGCGCCTTCGACTCGGTCATGCCGATCACGTCCGGCACGCCGTACGCGTTCTGGCCGGCCGACACCACCACGGTGACCGTGGAGCCCTTGTCCGCCTGGGTGCCGGCGTCCGGGGTCTGGCGGATGATCAGACCCTTGCCGACGGCGTCGCTCTTCTCCGACGAGGTCGCGATCTGCAGGCCCTGCGCGGACAGCAGCGCGGTCGCGTCCGGTACCGACTTGTTGCTGACGTCGGGCACGCTGACCTTCGCCGGCGGCGTGTTCGAGGTGGTCGGGCCGCCGCCGGCGTTGTCGTTGTTCATCTTCGAGAACAGCGCGTACGCACCGATCGCGACCGCGACGATCGCGAGGCCGAGCAGGAAGTACGCCAGCCCGCGGTTCCGGCGCGAACGGTCGTCCGGCAGGTCCTCGAGGTCGTCACCACCCGGCGGCAGCAGGTCGTTCCCGCCGGTCTGCCGGAACTGCTGCGTGGCGGCCGTCGGCGCGACCGCGGTCGCCTGCATCGCCCGGGTCTCCGCGACCGCGGCCATCGGAGCGGTCACCTGCTGACCGGCCAGCACCCGGTGGATGTCGGCGCGCATCTCGGACGCGCTCTGGTACCGCTCCTCGCGGTTCTTCGCCAGTGCCTTCAGGACGACGGCGTCGACCTCCGGCGGGATCTCCGGGTCGAACGACGACGGCGGCAGTGGCTGCTCCCGGACGTGCTGGTACGCCACCGAGACCGGGGACTCGCCGACGAACGGCGGCCGGCCGGTGAGCAGTTCGTACAGCAGGCAGCCGGTCGAGTACAGGTCGGAGCGCGCGTCGACGGTCTCGCCGCGGGCCTGCTCCGGCGACAGGTACTGCGCCGTACCGATGACGGCCGCGGTCTGGGTCATGGTGGAGGACGTGTCGGCGACCGCGCGGGCGATGCCGAAGTCCATCACCTTGACCTGGCCCTGCGGGGTCAGCATCACGTTCCCGGGCTTGATGTCGCGGTGCACGATGCCGGCCCGGTGGCTGTAGTCGAGCGCCTCGAGCACACCGGAGGTGATCTCCAGCGCCCGCTCCGGCATGATCTTGCGGCCCTCGCGGATCAGGTCCCGCAGCGTCTTGCCGGTGACGAGCTCCATCACGATGTACGGGATCGTGACGCCGGAGCCGTTCGGGTCCGGCTCCTCGCCGGTGTCGTAGACCGAGACGATCGTCGGGTGGTTCAGCGAGGCGGCCGACTGGGCCTCCCGGCGGAACCGGGCCTGGAACGTGGCGTCGCTGGCCAGGTCCACCCGCAGCCGCTTGATCGCGACGCTCCGGCCGAGGCGGTTGTCGACGCCCCTGCGGACCTCGGCCATGCCGCCGCGGCCGAGCGGTTCGCCTTCTTCGTACCGGCCGCCGACGAGACGTGCCTGCGATGTCATGACCCAGCCTTCCAACCTGTCCGGAAAAACACACTCAACTTGCCCACCGTAGCGATCGCTACGCGTGGGTCCCCGTTGGAAAGACGCCCTGTGGTCGCATCATTCCGTATCGTGCTCATTGGCCCAGCACCGCCTCCATCACCTTCTTGGCGATCGGCGCCGCCAGGGTGCCGCCCGCCACGTCGGTGCGTGGGACGTTCGCGTCCTCGATCAGCACCGCGACCGCGACCTTCGGGTCGTTCGCGGGGGCGAACGCGGTGAACCAGGCGAACGGCGGGCGATCCTTCGACGTCTGCGCCGTACCGGTCTTACCGGCCACCTGGACGTTCGGGATCCGGCCGGGCTTGCCGGTGCCGTTGTTGACCACGTCGACCATCATCGCGGTCAGCTGGCTCGCGACCTCCGGCGTGACCGCCTGGTGCAGCGACTCCGGCTTGGTCTCCGAGACCGTCTTCAGGTCCGGGGTCTTCACGTTCTGGACCAGGTACGGCTTCATCACCTCGCCCTTGTTCGCGATCCCGGCCGCCACCATCGCCATCTGCAGCGGGGTGGCGCGGACGTCGAACTGGCCGATCGCGGACTGCGCGGTCTGCGGTTCGTTCGGGTCGCCGGGGAACTGGCTGGTGGCGACGCTCGGCAGCTCGGTCAGCGGCCGGGCGCCGAAGCCGAATTTTGCGGCCTGCGCGCTCAGCGCGTCCGCGCCGAGCGCGAGACCGACCGAACCGTAGGCGGTGTTGCACGAGTAGCGCAGCGCGATCGTCAGCGTCGCGTTGTTGCTGCCGCCGCAGTTCTTGCCGTCCTCGTTGACCAGCGGGACCGTGGTCTGCGGGAGCGGCAGCTGAGCAGGCGAGCTGACCTTGCTGTCCGGCGTGTACTTGCCGCTGGACAGCGCGGCCGCGGCCGTCACCAGCTTGAACGTCGAACCCGGCGGGTACAGCTCCTGGACCGCGCGGTTCGACAGCGGCTTGTCCTTGTCCTCGTTCAGGTTCTTGTACGCCGTGCCGACCTTGTTCAGGTCGTGCCCGGCGAGCAAGTTCGGGTCGAACGACGGGCGGGTCGCCATCGCCAGGATCCGCCCGGTCTTCGGCTCGATCGCCACCACCGCACCGGTCTTCCCGGCGAGGCCTTCGTACGCCGCCTGCTGAGCGGCCGCGTTCAGCGTCAGGGTCACGCTTCCGCCCTGTTGCGGGCGGTTGCTGATCACGTCGACGATCCGCCGGAACGCCATCGACGGGTCGGAGCCGTTCAGCTCGGAGTTCATCGTCAGCTCGATGCCGGTACGCCCGTTCACGTACGAGTAGAACCCGGTGACCGGTGCGTACACCGGGCCGGAGGTGTACGTGCGCTGGTACTTGAACCGGTCGTCGGAGGGCTTGCTCTGGGCGATCGGCGTACTGCCGATCAGGATCGGGCCGCGGTTCACCGAGAACTGCGAGTCGCGGACCCGGTTGTTGTCGTTGCGGCCGTTGATCTCGTTCGCGCGGAAGGCCTGCAGGTAGGTCGAGTTGGCCATCAGCGCGAGCATCAGGATGATCGCCGCAACAGCCAAGCGTCGGATCGCCGAGTTCATGCCTTCTGCACCGCCATCGCGATCGTCTCGTCGGAAACCGGGGCGGCCGGGGTCTGCGGCCGCCTGGCCTGGTCGCTGATCCGCAGCAGCAGCGCGATGATCGCCCAGTTCGCGACCAGCGACGTACCGCCGAGGGCCATGAACGGGGTGGCCAGACCGGTCAGCGGGATCAGGCCGGTGACGCCGCCGACGATCACGAACACCTGCAGCGCGAACGACATCGCCAGACCGGTCGCGATCAGCTTGCCGAAGATGTCCCGGCAGCCGAGCGCGGTCCGCAGGCCGCGCTCGATGATCAGCGTGTAGACCAGCAGGATCGCGATCAGGCCGGTCAGGCCGAGCTCCTCGGCGAACGAGGAGATGATCATGTCGCTGTTCGCGTACATCGTGGCCTCCGGGTGGCCCTGGCCGAGGCCGCGGCCGAGGACGCCGCCCCACGCCTGGCCCATCAGGCCGAGCTTGATCTGGCCGCCGTCGATCGCCCACGGATTCAGCCAGTCGGTCACCCGGCTGTGCACGTGGCCGAACGTCTTGTACGCGAAGTAGGCGCCGCCGGCGAACAGGACGCCACCGATGATCAGCCAGCCGGCCCGCTCGGTGGACACGTACAGCAAGAACAGGAACAGGCCGAAGAACAGCAGCGACGAACCGAGGTCGCTCTCGAACACCAGGACGCCCAAGCTGGCCAGCCAGGCGATCAGGATCGGTCCGAGATCGCGGGCCCGCGGCAGGTCCAGGCCGAGGAACCGGCGCCCGGCCAGCGTCAGCACGTCACGCTTCACGACCAGGTAGCCGGCGAAGAAGATGACCAGGCACACCTTCGCGAACTCGCCCGGCTGGAACGACATGCCGGCGATGGAGATCCAGATCGGGGCGCCGTTGACGGTCCGGCCGATTCCCGGGACGAGCGGCAGTACCAGCAGCACCAGACCGGCCAGGCCGGCGGTGTAGGTGAGCGCCTGCAGGCGGCGGTGGTCCCGGATCACCAGGATGACGACCAGGAACAGTACGACGCCGACCGCGGTCCAGGTGATCTGCTGCGGCGCGGCCGGGCCTTTCGGCACCTTGCCCTTTGCCTCCGCGACGATCGCCAGGCCGAGGTCGATCCGGTGGATCATCGCGACGCCGAGCCCGTTCAGCAGCACGGCGCACGGCAGCAGTACGGGATCGGCGTACGGCGCGCGGTACCGGAGCGCGAGGTGCGCGATCAGCGCGAGCAGCCCGATGCCGGCGGCGTAGTACCCGGTGCTGGCCGGGACGGAGTTCTGGACGGTGATGCCGATGTTCACGTACGCGCCGACCGCGACCGCGACGGCGATCACGAGCAGCAGCAACTCCACCCCACGCCTGGTGCGCGGGATGATCTGGATGACCGACGTCGACGCGATGCTCATCGGACCCCGTCGCAGTCGTCCGGGTCGACCGACGTGCTCGGTGTCGTCGTCGGTGTGGTCGCGGGGGCCGTGGACGGCTTCGGTGCGGTCGTCACCGGGGGCTTCGAGGCCGGGACCGTCGTCGAGGGCTTGCCCGTCGGCTTGGGCGTCGGCGTCGGGGTCGGCTTGGTCTTCGCGGCGCACTGGGCAGCGGTCTGCTGCAGCGTCGCGACGATCGACCGCGCACCGGCCAGGTTGTCCGCCTGGATGTTGCCCTCCACCTGCTCGCGGCTGTACGTCGGAAGCTTGTCGACCTGCAGCGACTGCCGCTCGTACACCTTCGACAGGGACAACCCGGGCAGGTCCGCCTCGACGCCCTTGAAGATCGCCACGTAGTCGCCGTCGGTGCCGACGTAGTACTGCTTCTGGGTCCAGCTGTACGCGAACCAGCCGCCGCCGGCGATCAGGCCGAGGACGACGACCAGTACGGCGATCCGCCGCGGCCACAGGAACCGCTTCGGCGGGCGCGGGGCGTACCGCAGCTCCTCGGGGTCGACCGATCCGCCGTGGCCACCGCCACCACGCGCTCCGGCGTGCCCGTCACCGCCGGCGCGGACCACGACTGTCGGCTCGCCGCGACCGGTACTGCCCTGGGCGAGCTCGGCGGCCGCGCCGACCAGCTGGGGCTGGGTTCCGCTCGCGGGCTCGGTCTCGACCACGTCCGCGACCACACACGTGACGTTGTCGTTCGACCCGGCCTCGAGCGCGTGCGTGATCAGCTCGACGACGACGGAGTCCGGCGTACCGGAGGCCATCGACGCGGCGATCACGTCGTCGCTGACGTAGTCGGGCAGGCCGTCGCTGCACAGCATCAACCGGTCGCCGGCCTGGACGTCGAGGATCTCCAGGTCCGGGTCGGAGTCCGGGCGGCCGTCCAGGACCCGGAGGATCAGGTTGCGGTGCGGGTGGGTGAAGGCCTCCTCCTGGGAGATCCGGCCCTCGTCGACCAGCGACTGGACGAACGTGTGGTCGTGGCTCAGCTGGTACAGCCGGCCGTCCCGCAGCCGGTACGCGCGCGAGTCGCCGAGGTGCGCGAGCCCGAGCTGCTTGCCGTCGAACATGAGCGCGGTGACCGTCGAGCCCATGCCCTCGCGCTCGGGGTCCTCCTCGACCAGCTCGGACAGGCGCTCGTTGGCGCGGTGCACGGCGCCGGCCAGCGCCTCGATCATGTCCTCGCCGCCGATGTCGGCGGTGTCCAGCCGGCGGATCACCTGGACCGCCGCCGCACTGGCCACCTCACCGGCGGCCGCGCCGCCCATTCCGTCGGCGAGCAGCAGCAGGTGCGGACCGGCGTACGCCGAGTCCTCGTTGTTGCGGCGGACACGGCCGACGTCGGAAAGGGTTGCGTAGTCGAGCGACAGGGTCATCGGGGCAGGCCTACTTCGCGATGTTCAGCGTCGTCCGGCCGATCCGGATCGAACCGCCGATCTCGGCCGGGACCGGGCGGGTGACCCGCTGACCGTCCAGGTACGTGCCGTTGGTGGAGCCGAGGTCCTCGACCCACCACTGGCCCTCGGACTGGAACAACCGGGCGTGCCGGGTGGAGGAGTAGTCGTCGTCCAGCCGGATCCGGCAGTCCGACCCGCGGCCGATGATCACCGGTTCGTCGACCAGCGACGCACCGACCCCGGCCTGCGGTCCGTCCGCGATCGTCAGCGACCCGGGCAGGCCCTTGCGCTTCTTGACCGGCTTCGCGGGTTTCGGGGTCCGGGTGTTCTGCGGTACGGCGGCCGCGGCGGCCCGGCTGTCCACCTTCGCGCCGAACAGGTCGGACCTGATCACGGACAGCACCGCGAGGACGAACATCCACAACAGGGCCAGGAACCCCAGTTTGATCAGGGTCAGGGTCAGTTCCGACATGGAAGGTCGATCACCACCCGCTGCTCGGCGGCTGGGCCATCGGCTCGTCCGCCAGACGCAGCGTCATCGTCGTGTTGCCGATCCGGACGGTGGACCCGTCGACCAGCTCGGCCTCGGTGGACCGACGGCCGTTCACCAGCGTGCCGTTGGTGGAACCAAGGTCGACCAGCACCACGCGGATACCACCGGGGCCCTCCGGCATCAGCCGGATCTCGGCGTGCCGGCGGGAGACGCCGGGGTCGTTGATCTGGATGTCCGCGTCGGTGCCGCGGCCGAGCACCACGCCGGGCGGGTTGACCGGGCGGCGGCGGCCGTTCACCTCGAGCATCACCTGCGGGTGGCCGCGCCGCGGCGCCGGCTGCTGCGGCGGTGGCTGCTGGTACTGCGGAACGACCGGCGGCGGGTTCGGCGGCACGTAGGGCTCCTGCTCGTAGGGCTGGGGCTCGGGCTGCTGGTACTGGGCCGGGCGCCGCTGCGGCGTCCCGAGCGTCTCGCTGACCACCCGGAACTTACCGGTCGGGAGGTCGTCCTGCTGGACCAGCTCGATGTCGATCGGCCCGGAGAACGTGTACCGCTGGATGTCGGCGTGGTCGCGGAGCTCGTTCGCGAGCTCGTGGTTCAGGGTCCGGCCGTAGGCGTTCAGCCGCTCGAAGTCGTCCGGTCCCAGCTCGATGGTGAAGTGGTTCGGCACCAGCCGGCGGTCCCGGGACAGGATCCGCGCGGTGTTGTCGATCTCACGCTTGAGTGCCGCGGCCAGCTCGATCGGCTCGACATCACCCTTGAAAGCGCGCGCGAAGACACCGCTCACAATGCCTTCCAGGCGTCGCTCGAAGCGCTGTAGCGGTCGCACGCCTCCTCCTCCACGGTCGGTACGCCATCAGTTGTCCACCGGTCAGGCGGACACACCGGGTACGACGATCGATCGTATCGGGAGGTTCGACCGAACCCGCAATGTGAAGCACCGGTACATCCCGTGCTACTGTTCCTTCTCGTCGCCAGGAGATCATCTCAGGCGGCAGCGCGCGGGTGGCGGAATAGGCAGACGCGCACGGTTCAGGTCCGTGTGCCCGAAAGGGCGTGGGGGTTCAACTCCCCCCTCGCGCACAGACAAGGCCCCGGTCGATCACGATCGGGGCCTTTCGCATGCCCGACCCGGATTTCCTTCTTTCGGATGATCTTGCCAGTTGGTTAGTTTCTTGGCGGACGATCCGGCTCCGGATCACTGTGCTGGCCTGATGGGTGATGCGGTGGGTCAGCCGATGGAGTGACGCGGGGCGCCTGGTGTCGATGAAAGAGTTCTCGGCATGGAGCAAGCATTGGAACTCGAGCGCCTGACGAAGGTGTTCGGGGCACAGCGGGCGGTCGACGAGCTGAGTCTGAGCGTGCCGGCCGGATCGTTCTTCGGGGTGCTCGGGCCGAACGGGGCCGGGAAGACCACGTCGTTGTCGATGGCGGTCGGGCTGCTGCGGCCGGACGGCGGGACGGCCCGGATCTTCGGGGCCGACGTGTGGCGCGAGCCGGTGCGGGCGAAGGCTCTGGTCGGGGTGCTGCCGGACGGGCTCGCGATGCCGGAGCGGCTGACCGGCCGGGAGGTGCTCACCTACCTCGGTCTGCTCCGCGGGCTGCCCGAGGACGAGGTACAGCGGCGGGCGGCCGAACTGCTCGAGGTGCTGGAACTCGACCACGAGGACGACAAGCAGGTGATCGGCTACTCGACCGGGATGCGGAAGAAGCTCGGGCTCGCGGTCGCGCTGCTGCACGCGCCGCGGCTGCTGGTACTGGACGAGCCGTTCGAGGCGGTCGACCCGGTGTCGGCGGCGACGATCCGGACGATCCTGCATCGGTTCATCGCCGGTGGCGGGTCGGTGGTGATGTCGAGTCACGTGATGGCGCTGGTCGAGCAGTTGTGTGACCGGGTCGCGGTGGTCGCGGACGGGAAGGTCGTTGCCGCGGGAACCGTTTCCGAGGTCCGCGCGGGCGGCAGCCTGGAGGACGCGTTCGTGTCGCTGGTCGGCGCGTCGACGCGCGGAGCCGAGGGGCTGACGTGGCTCTCGCACTGACGTACGGGACGTCGCACACGCTGGTCCGGATGCGGCTGGCCACGTTCCGGCACGCTCTCCGGGACCAGTTCCGCCGGTCGTGGATCGTCATCGGGGCGCTCTTCGGGCTGGCGCTCGCGGGCGGCACGATCTGGGTCGCGGCGGCGGGCAAGGACGACGTGCTGGTCGTCGTACTCGGGGTCTGGATGCTCGGGTGGATCGTCGGGCCGCTGTTCGCGGGCGGTGGTGACGAGACGCTCAAGCCGGAGTACTTCACGATGATGCCGCTGCCGCCGCGGACGCTCTCCACCGGTCTGTTGGTGGCTGCGCTCGCGGGCGTCGCCCCGGTGATCAGTCTGATCGCACTGGTCAGTGTTGTCGTTGCGAGCGGCAGCGTCGTTGCAGGGCTCGTCGCTGTGCCTGCGGTGTTGCTACAGCTGCTCTGCTTCGTCCTGGCATCACGGCTCGCAGTTGCGGTGTACGGCGTGCTCCTGCAGGTACGGGCGGGTGCGGTGATCGCTGCGCTCGTGAATGCGTTCATCCTCGCGTTCACCGCGCAGGGGTGGGCGTTGATCGTGGCGTTCGTGTCCACGGACCTCCAGGGCACGCTGGCGAAGGCTGCTCGGATCGCGCCGTCTGGTTGGGGTTTCGAGGCGGTACAAGCAGCAGGGCGTGGTGACTGGCTGCAAGTCGTCGGCCTGTTGCTGGCGCTCGTCGTACTCGCTGTGGTGATGCTCTTCGCGTGGTCGGCGCTGCTGGTACGCCGTACGACGGCTGCTCGGGCAGGGGGCAGACCGCGGCGGCTCTTGGCTGCCAAGACGGCACAGGGTGCTGCGGCTGCCAAGGAGCTCCGCTCGTGGAGCAGGGATCTTCTGTACGGCTACAAGGCCGTCTTCTCGATCGCTTACGGGTTGTTCTTCTGTCTGATGCCGTTGGCGATCGGGATGCGGGGGATGCTGCCGTGGGCCGGTCCGGCGGCTGTGGTGATGGCCGGCGCGATGAGCTCGAACCTGTACGGCGCCGACGGCACGGCGTACTGGGCGACGCTGATGGCGCCGGGCGGGAGCCTGCCGGACGTACGGGCGCGGCAGCGGGCATTCCTGCTGGTGTTCGGGCCCTCGATGCTGCTGGTGACCGTGCTGCTGACGTGGTGGTCAGGCGTGACGAGCGCGTGGCCGTTGGTGCTGAGCGTCCTGCCGGCGTTGCTCGGTGGTGCGGCCGGGCTTGTCGTCGCGTGCTCGGTGTACGCCGCCGTACCGACGACTGATGCGCACAAGCGGTCCGGTAACTCGCTCAACTCGGGTGAGAACGAGGGCGAGACGATGGGCATCGCCTACGTGATGCTCGTACTCGTCGCGACGACCTGCGCGCCCGCGTTGATCGTGGCGCTCTTCGCGGGGTGGTGGGGTGTTCCGGTCGGTCTGCTGTCCGGGGCGCTGGTCTGGTGGTACTTCGGACTCGTCGCAGCTCGCCGGCTCGACAAGCGAGGGCCGGAGCTCCTCACGCTGCTCAGGCACGGGCGATCGCCCGCGGCGCAGGCCAAGAAGACCTCGGGCCTCGATGCACTCCCGAAGTGGCGTCGTACGCTGGCCGGGGTTTGCCTTGGGTTCGGGGCGATCCCGTTGTTCCCGCAGTCCGTCGTACCGGCCATCTTCAAACTGACCGGGAGCCACAGCACCAAGTCATGGTTCCTGGCCCTCTACCTGGACGGACCGTGGCCGTGGGTCGTGATCGTTCTGATGGCCACGCTCGGCTTGTCGATGTACGCCTACGGCGGCCTCACCTACTACTACGCGAAAAAGCACGCTCCGGGTGTACAGCCCGCGGTAGTCGGAGGGTAGGGGAGCCGCGGTGTTTGCCGGTGCGGGTGGTGGTGGCGAGGGCGCGGTGGTTGCGCAGCATCCAGATCGCGACGACGGCCGCGGCGATCAGGCCGGCGATTCCGGCGTAGTCGGTCATGTTCATCATGCGTCTCTTCTCCAGGGCGGTTCGCTGGGCGGCGGCGAGTTCCGCTTGACCCGAAAGTGACGGGTGCTCACTCAGGTCGTGATGGCACGGCTGGGTCATGGCGCTTTCGTGTCATAGGGAAAGCGCTCGCTTCCTGATCGGTAAGGCTGTTAGGTGGGGGGCATGCACGACGGTTCGCTGCTCGACGCGCACGAGGAGCGCACCTACCGGCTGCTGGTCGGGTTGTCCGCCGCGCGGGCCGCGGAGCTGGCCGAGGTCGCCGAACTGCCGCCGCAGGAGGCCGACGAAGTACTGCAGCGGCTGCAGGCGAAGGGACTCGTGTCGGTCCAGGGAGCCGAGGAGCCGGTGTTCCGGCCGTTGCCGCCCGATGTGGCGTTCGGTACGACGCTGCTGCGGCGGCAGGAGTCGCTCGAGGCGGCCCGGCAGACCGTGGCGGCGCTGAGCGAGGAGTTCCGCGCGAGTGCGAGCCGGCGGGACGCGCATCACCTGGTCGAGGTGATCATCGGCGCGACCACCCTGCGCGAACGCCTCCGCGACCTGCAGAACTCGGCCCGCGAGGAGATCCTCTGGTTCTGCCGCGCGAATCCGCTGGCGATGCAGGGCGCGGACAACACCGAGGAGTACGGGGCGTTGTCGCGTGGGGTCCGCTACCGGGCGATCTACGAGCGCGCGCTGATCGAAACCCCCGGCGAACTCGACTCGATCGCCGAAGGGGTCAGCTGGGGCGAGGAGGCGCGCGTGGTGCCGACGCTTCCGGTCCGCCTCGCGATCGTCGACCGCTCCACGGCCATCTGCCCACTCGTCCGGGACGACGAGACCGTAGGCGAACCGTCCGCAGCGATCATCAACCAGGGCCAGCTCCTCGACGCCCTCCTGGCCCTCTTCGAAAGCTACTGGGAGTTCGCCACCCCCGTACGCCTCCAACCCGGCCCGGTGGAGCCCGAGGGCCTCGACGACTCCGAACGCCTGCTCCTGTCGCTCCTGGTAGGCGGCGTCCCCGACAAGTCCATCGCAACCCAACTAGGCATCAGCCGCCGAACAGTCCAACGCCGCCTGGACCGCCTGATGGCCCTAGCAGGCGTAGACACCAGAACCGGCCTGGCCTTCCAGTCGGCCAAGCGCGGCTGGCTCTAGTTGCCGGAGGCACCGATAGCGGGTTGTTTCGCCACTGGCGCGTTGTAACACGCCGGCGCCGAAACAACCCGCCAGCCGACGATCAGGTCAGCGGATGCCGTACGCGCGGATCACCGTCTGGGTGATCTTTGCGCCGGTCGGGGCGGTGGCCTCGATCTTCAGGGAGACGGTGTCGTGGGCGTTGGGAACTGCGGCGGCGTAGTGGCCCAAGGCGCCCACCACGGCCAGTCGTTGCCAGGTGGCGCCCTCGTCGTAGGAGGCCCAGGCCTTCAGGGAGTTGGCTCCTGGGGACTCGAGGCCGATGACGTGGGTTCGGGTGGGGACGCGGCCGGACAGGTCCACCGGGATCTTGTAGTTGAGTTGCTGGAGGGCCAGCGGTACGGACTTGTCGTCGGGCTGTTTCGCGGAGCGGAACTCCCAGGTGGTTTGCGTACGGGTACCCCAGTTCCACTCGCCGTCTTCGTCGACGCGGGCAGTGGACACGTCGAGTTTGTACGCCGCGTCGCCGCTGGTGGTGACCACATCGGCCCACGCGTTCGGCAGCGACGCCACAACCTGCCCGTCGCGGGAGAGGGTCGCCGAGGACGACGTGGTCTCGCCGCGGGTGTAGTGGCCGGCGGCGTCCACGAACGTGGGGATGCGGAAGGACAGCCGGTCGCCGGTACGGGTGGACGGTACGCCGGGAGCCGCCGCCGGGCGGACCACCGGGCCGAACCAGGTCTCGTCAGACTTGGTCGCGCGGTAGCTCTGCGGCAGTGACGTCATCCCGCCGCTCAGCGGGTTCATCGAGTCCCATGTGTACAAGTGCGACACCCGATGCTGCCAGAGCGAGTCACCCGACGTCACCCACTCCTCGCGGACCTTCGGCGTCTCGACGAAGCGCTGCGAGTCGTTCCAGGAGTACTCCTGCCACGGCCGCCACCCGAACCGCTGCTCCTTGGCCCAGTTGAACCCGCCGTTGTCGGCGTACCGCGTGGTGATCCGCGCGCTGTTCGCTGCCGTCACCTTGTAGTCGATCTTCGCCGGGATGAAGCCGGACGAGACCTGCTGGACGTCGTACAGGTACGGGCTGGAGGTGGTCAGCGTCAGGTCGATGGTCGCCAGGCCCCGATGCGCACGCGCGATCAGCGCCTGACCGTCCTGGTAGGTGGTGACCATCGCCGGGATGGGCTCGCGGTCGCCGGTCGGTTGCCACACCGTCCACGCCGACCAGTCGGCCGGCCGCACCAGGATGATGCCTGCGGCGCCTGCGTCTGCTGCTGCCTTGATCTGTTCTTCCTCGTCGTCCGCGGGAATTACCACTACGGCTCCTCGTACGGCGGTGAGCGACGAATCTGCGTACACGAGGGGGAAGCGGCGTTTGCCGTCGAATGCAGGGGATCGGTGCAGGAGGTTGATGTCGAGGGCGGCTGGGGTGCCTGGGTGGGTGGCGGGGGTGGTGGGGATGCCGGGGACTGTTGCTTGGACCATGGGGGCGACCAACTGCCAGCGGGAGGAGAACTCGAAGGTGCCGTCCTTGACCGGCTTCGTCGGGGTGACGTTGACCTGCTGGACGGTGCTGAAGTGCATCACGCCGTGGCTGATCGAGCGGCCGTTGCCGTACACGCGGTGTACGTAGTAGCTCAGCACCGCCTGCTGCTCCGACGGCTTCGGCGTCTCGATCGTGATCGGGACCGCCTTACGCGCGTCGATGACGATCTCGGTGTCCTTGTCCACCACGATGTTCGGGTCGGTGAAGAGGCTGGCCTGCTCGTTCTGCGGGTCGTTGTTCTCCACCAGCGAGTGCAGCAGGTATGTACCCTCCTCGACCTCGGCCGTGTACGTCTGCCCGTCCCCGATCCAGCCGAGTACGTCGGACCGCGAGTTGTCGCCGTACAACGACACGACCGGCGACCCAGTGGGCTGACCGTCCAGTCCGACCGCGCGCAGCGTGACCTTGTGCTTCGGTCCGGACCGCAGCGCGCCGACCGCCGTGTGCGTCACCGTGCCGTCGGTGCCGGTGGCAACGATCCACCCGCTGTACTGACCCCGGCCGAGCTTGGCCGGATCCAGCGACAGCGGTACGTCGGCGGTGCCGTTCGCGGGGACCGTGACGCTCGCGGGGATGCTGAGGCCGTCGGTCACCGGCTTGCCACTGTCCAGGTTCGTCACCTGGACGGACAGCGACAACGTGATCGCCGCACCGGAGTCGTTCCGGTACGTGATCGTCCGCGTGCCCGGATCGGCTGACGTCTGCAGACCGAAGTCCGCGACACCGCTGGCGGTCACCTTCTGCGCGACCGCCCGGGTCAGGTCGACCCGCCCGGCGCCCTGCTGATACACCGTCTGGCCAGGCTGGGTCTTCGCCGTACTGACCAGCGCGTTCTTCAGCTGGCCGGCCTTCCAGTCCGGATGCTGCTGCGCGAGCAGGGCGGCGGCACCCGCCACGTGTGGCGTCGCCATCGAGGTACCGGAGGCGGCGGTGTAGAGCTCGTCGACCGGGTCGCCCATCGCGGTGCCGGCGGCACGGGCGGCGATGATGCCGACGCCGGGCGCGGTGATTTCCGGCTTCAGGCCCGAGTCGCCGAGGCGCGGGCCGCGGCTGGAGAAGTCGGCGAGCTTGTCGTCACGATCCACCGCGCCGACGGTCAGCGCGGCCGCGGCGGCGCCCGGCGTACCGACCGACTCGTCCCGGCCCTCGTTGCCCGCGGCAACGACGAAGAGGGTCCCGGTCTGTGCAGTGATGTCGTTCACGGCCTGGCTGAGCGGATCGGTGCCGTCGGTGGCGTCACCGCCGAGACTCATGTTCACGACCTTGGCGCCGGCGTCCGCAGCCCATTCCATCCCCGCGATGATCCATGAGTCGTACCCGTACCCGTCGTCGCCGAGCACCTTCCCGACCAGCAGGTCGGCCTTCGGCGCGACACCCTTCCGGGTACCACCCGCGCCCGCGCCGGTCCCGGCGATCGTCGCCGCGACATGGGTGCCGTGGCCGAAGTGGTCCTCGGTACCGCTCGGGCTGCCCGAGAAGTCCTGGCTCTCCTTGACCTTGCCCTGCAGGTCCGGGTGGGTCGCGTCGACGCCGGTGTCCAGTACGGCGACCTCGACGCCCGAGCCTTCGTACCCGGCCTTCCACGCGTCCGGCGCGCCGATCTGCGGAACGCTCTTGTCCAGGACGGGCTTGACCTTCCCGTCGAGCCAGATCTTTGTGACGCCGGCGTTCAACGAGCGGACACCGACCGAGGGCTTCAACGACTTCCACAGCGCGGGCAGTTGGTCCTTCGCCGCCTCGACGGCGCGCCCGCCGATCGACGGCAGTTGCCGCGTGGTCGTCGTACCGGCGAGGTTCGCCGCGGCGCGGAGACCGGGGGTGTCCTTGACGATCAACGGGAGCTCGTCGGCCGCGCCGTACCCGTCGGCGATCAGTTCGTCGACGTCGAACAGGTTCACGTCCAGGACGCCGCTGGAGATGTACGGCACGGCGTCGCTCGGCAGCACGCGGAGGCCGCCGTCGGCCTCGACGGTGTGGAACGAGACGCCTTCCCGCCCGGCGGCCGGGCGGACCGTGGCGGCTTTGCGGCCGTTGCCGGCGTCGGTCACCTGGACCACGTCACCGGTGATCAACGTGACCGTGGCGGAGCCGTGGACCGAGTCGTGGACGGCGTCGCGGGTGGGTGGCGGTGCCGCGGCGGACGGGATCACCGTCGCCGCGCCGAGGGCAAGCACCGCCGCTGTGGTGAGCGCGGCGATGCGTCGGGGGGAAGACATAGGCGGATTCTCCTTCGGGCGGCCGGACAGCCTTCGGTCAGAGTTTGCAATCCGGTCACGGGAATCTGCCCTGTCCATCACTGCCGTCCCTGCGACATGGCGCAACCGCGCCACAACCGGCAGCATTCGCACCATGACCGCACAACAGTTGGCCCGCCGCTGGGGCTGGATCGGCACGTTCGTGATCGGCGGTGGGCTGTACCTCGCGGTGCTGGCCGTGCTGACCGACACCGGGAACCCGAACCTGTTCCCGACGATGATCCTGCTCGGTGCGCTCGTGGTGCCGCTGACGTTCGTGACGTTCGCGGCCGGGCGGTCCGGGCGCTGGCTGATCGACGGGCCGACGCTGGGCGGTTGCCTGCTGTTCGGGGGTGTGGTCGGCGTGGTGGTCGCGGGTCTGCTGGAGTACGACGCGATGCGCCGGCTCGGGACGCTGCCGATGGTCGGCGTCGGCCTGATCGAGGAGGCGGCCAAGCTCGTCGTGCCGGCGGTCCTGGTGGTGTTCTTCGGGCACCGGTACCGGACCTCGATCGGCCGCGGGATCGTGATCGGCGTTGCCGTCGGCACCGGCTTCGCCGTCCTCGAGACGATGGGGTACGCGTTCGTCGCGCTGCTGCAGTCCGGCGGGAACGTCGGCGCCGCCGAGCAGACGCTGTTCATCCGCGGCCTGCTCTCCCCGGCCGGCCACGCCGCCTGGACGGGCCTGACCTGCTGGGGCCTGTGGCGGTTCGTGATCGAGCCGACCGGCCGGCACTTCGCCGGGTTCCTCGGGATGTACGCGGTCGCCGTCGCACTGCACACCGCGTGGGACGGCATCGGCGGCCGGATCACGTACGCCGTCGTCGGCGCGATCTCGATCGGCCTGCTGCTGTACGGCCTGAAGCGGGCGCAGCGCGCCGACCTGGCCCCAGCAGGGTATGGACAAGACGTGTCGAAATGAGTACGGTCCGTAACTGCGTCCCGCCTGACGCCACCGTGTCGTGAGGTACCGCCCGCCAGTGGTACCTCGCAGGCAGGTGGGCAGAGCAGGCCGCGGCGGTACGTCACGGCCTGATGGGGGCCCGCCTGCCCAGGTGGGGTGCTGAGGGACACTCACTCCTTCAGCGCCCCACCGGTTCAAGTCTTCACCTGGTGTTTGTTAGGCCGCCCGGGAAGCTGGGCAGACTGACCTGCATCCATCGGTCCCCACCCGCCCCTGGGAGTAGCCGTGCAACGACTCTTGCGTCCGGCGCTGCTCGTCACCGCCGTACTCGCGCTCCTCGGCTTCGGCATCACGCCGTCGAACGCCGCCACCTCTATAACGGTCGCCACCGCGATCGGCAGGCAGGACAGCTCGACCGCATCGGTCACCGGGTACGTCGTCGGTCAGCCGACCGCGACCAGCACCGTTGTCCGCAGCAACTTCCCGAACGACTACGCGCTGGCGCTCGCCGACTCGGCGTCCCAGACCAGTACGTCGGCGATGCTGTACGTGCAGATCCCGGACGCATTCCGGGCGTCGTACGGTCTGCAGAGCAACCCGAGCCTGCTCGGCCAGCAGATCACCGTCACCGGCACGCTGACGGCGTACTTCTCGCATCCCGGCCTGAAGAACGCGACCGCCTTCACCGGTGGTGGCGGCAGTTCGGACCCCGGTGATCCCGGCGACTACTACGCCGCCGCGGCGGGCAAGACCGGCGCAGCACTGAAGTCGGCGCTGCACACGATCATCTCGCAGCAGACCAAGCTCACCTACGACCAGGTCTGGGACGCGCTGAAGGTCACCGACCAGGACCCGAACAACAGCAACAACGTCATCGAGGTCTACTCCGGCCGCTCGATCGCGAAGAGCCTCAACGGCGGCGGCGTCGACGACTGGAACCGCGAACACGTCTGGGCGAAGTCGCACGGCGACTTCGGCACCACCACCGGCCCCGGTACCGACCTGCATCACCTGCGTCCCGAGGACGTCACCGTGAACTCGGCCCGCGGCAACCTCGACTTCGACAACGGTGGTACGGCGGTTGCCCAGTGCGCCGGTTGTACGGCCGACTCGGACTCGTTCGCGCCGCGGCCGGCGGTTCGTGGTGACGTGGCCCGGATGATCTTCTACATGGCCGTCCGGTACGAAGGTGACGACGGCTTCGCGAACCTGGAGCTCGACGACCAGGTCAACAACGGCACCGCGCCGTACATCGGCAAGCTCTCGGTGCTGAAGGCCTGGGCGGCGGCCGACCCGCCGGACGCGTTCGAGAAGAACCGCAACGAGGTCATCTACAGCCAGTTCCAGCACAACCGGAACCCGTTCATCGACCACCCCGAGTGGATCAGCTCGATCTGGCCGTAAACAGAGAAGGGGCCGCGCCGCGGGGGCGCGGCCCCTTATCCGTGTCCGACCTGCTGACCGACTGCGGGCGTCTTCGTCGTGGTCCCCGGGCGCTCGGCGGCCGGCAGTTGCGGCGCTGTGCCTGCCTGGGCCAAACCGGCCTGCGCGACCGCGAAACCGAAGCGGTCCTGCACCCACTCCCGGAAGCCCGGGTCGGCGATCCGGACCCGCTGGTCCTTCTCGGTCAGCAGTCCCATCGAGATCAGCTTTTCCTTCGCACCGTCCAGTGCCCAGGCGCGCGGCCCACGCGGCTCGGTGCGCGTCGGGATCAGCGCGCCCTGGGAACCGTGCGAGACGGCTCTGCGCAGCATCTCCTTCATGTCGTTGCTGCAGTTGAACCAGGCGGCGTCGTACAGCCCCTGCGACCGGACGTTCAGCCGCCTGGCCGCGGCCGTGGCGTTGTCCGCCGTGATTCCGACGGCCGGGTCCGCGAGCTTGAGTGCGCCGGCCGTGAGGATCCGCAGCCGCGTCGGGTTGCCTTCGGCGGCGGTCACCAGCTGCTCGATCGCCGCCGGCTCGTAGCGGACGCCGGCCGCGGCGAGCGGGCCGGTCAGCGCCGTGCGCAGCTGATCCTTGCTCAGCGGCAGGACCTTCCGGACGTCGATCTTCTCCGGTTCCCGGTTCTCGGTACCGGCGATGCCCGCCGACGCAGTCCGCAGCCGGGCCTCGGTCTCCTCGCCGCCGGCGCCGACCAGGAACATCGGCCGGCCCTGCTCCCGCAGATGTGCCGACAGGCTGACCAGCGTGGCCATGTCGTCCCAGCCGGCCTTGTGCTCCTTCTGTGCCGCGGCGTCCAGGTTGTCCACCATCAGCAGGATCGGGTTGCCGTGCCGCTCCGCCATCTTGCCGAGGTGCTCGCCGAGCTCGTTGAGCGTCGTCCCGGAGTCCCTGGCGACGCCTTCCCACGAGGTGTGCACAGCGGCCCTGGCCACGCCCGGAACGCCGCCCCGGATCTGCATGGTGTTCATCGAGCTCCGGGTCCGGACCGCCATCTTCTTCAGGATCTCGCGCAGCTTCTTGACGTCCTCGGGCGGGTACTGCGCCTCGAAGGTGTCCAGCTGGGCGCGGACCCCCCGGATGATCCGGGCCTCGATCGGTTCCCGGCGCGATGCGCTCACCCGGACCGAGATCCAGCCCTCGGCGTCGGCCATCGACTGCGTCTTGTCCAGCTCGTGGCTGGTACCCATCCCGGGCGGCCCGGTGAACAGTACTGTCGTGCCGTCCGGAACCCGCTGGGCGAGGGAGATCGGGCCGTTGTCGTCGAAGCGTTCGATCGGGCTCATCAGCGCATCCGGCATCCCGAAGACGCGGTTGGCGATCTCTCGCTCACCGATCGCGCTGACGATCGCCTGGCCGGGCTCCGGCGGGTCGAGGACCTGCCCGAACTGTGGGTACGCGGTGGCCTCTTGCGTCTTGTTGTTGACCAGCCAGACCCGGAATCCCTCGTCGGGGATGCTGACGACGCCCGCGCCGTGCTCCCGCAGCAGGCCGCGGGCGACGAGTTCCTGCCGGGCCTGGTCCATCTCCTGCCACTTGCCGTCGCCGGCGTCCTGCATGGCCGTCGGCATGTGCAGCCCGCCGGGACCCACAACCGCCACGTCCGTCAGCAGGGTCTTCTGGGCGTCGGTGGTCTGCTTCTGGCTCCAGGCGGCCGGATAGGTCCGGCCTTCCCGGCTCCGCACCCACGCGCGGATCGCCACTGTCGCCGCGTCGGCGGTGATGCCGCGCTGCGGGTCCCGATAGCCGAGCGCTGCGTCACCGAGCTCGCGCAGCCGGCCGGGGTCCCCGTTGGCCGCGTCGACCAGGCGGTCGACAGCGGCGAGTTCGTACGGGATGCCTTCAGCGTCCAACGGATCCGTCAGGGCCGGCCGGAGCTCGGCGTCGGACAGCGGTCCGAGTTCGCGGATGTCGAACGGGTTGGTGATCGTGGTGGCGATGCCACCCATCCGCCGGGATGCCCGCATCAGCGCGTTGGTCGTTTTGCCACCACCGGCCACGATCAGCCAGATCGGTTTGTCGAGTTGGCTCAGGTGCAGCGCGAGGTCGTTCAGCCCGGCCTGGTCGATGCTGCCGGCGGTATCGACGTTGTCGACCATCAGCAGGATCGGCGTGTCGTCGGCGTCGGTCAGCCGGCCGAGCTCGGTCGCGAATTCCTCCAGGGTGGCGCCGAGCTTGTCGTACGGCGAGGTGTCCTCCTCGCGCTTGTAGACGAGCTCGATCGGGAATGCGCCGCCGAGGCCGCGCAGTTCGAATCCTCTGCGCGTCTTGCGACCGCTGCGGACCAGGTCGTTGACTGTCCTGCGGAGTTTGCGGAGGGGGTCGGGACGCAGCCGGGACAGCAGCTTGCCGCCCCTGGTGGTCGGCGTCTCGCGACCGAAGCGCTGCCGGAGCGGGTCGAGGTTCTTCGAGATCACTTCGGCCAGGTGGACCTCGAGCGGGGTGTCGGCGGACGCCGAGATCCGCAGGGTGGTCCATCCTTGGTCCTTGGCCAGCTCTTCGGCCTGACGCAGCTCCGAGGTCTTGCCCATCCCGGCGGGGCCGGTGAACAGGATCGCCTTGCGCTCCGGCAGCTCCGGTTCGATCGAGATCGGGTGGCCGAGCCGGTCGAAGCGCCGAACGAAGTACGCCGGGCGCTGTTCGCTCCCGAAGACCTGGCTCATTCGACCAGCCTGCGGACCGTAGCCGTCGGTGACACTGTCGGTGAGTTACCTACCGGTTAACAGTCGGCCCCCGGAAGTTGAATACGTCGCCGTCCAACCGGTCTATCCGGGGCCGCCCGATCGCGCAGTCCTGGGCCGGAACAGTTGGAAGCGGCCCGGCACCGCTGCCACCCTCAGTGATATGCGAATCGAACGAGTAGTCGCGGCACTGGCCGCCGTACCTCTGGCCGGAGGTTTGCTCGGTGGTGTGCCGGCCGCCCAGGCCGCCCCCGATCCGTACCTCACCGTCACGCAGGTCACCCTGGACCGGACGTCGGTCGCAGTGTCCGGCCTGAACACCTATCCGATCAACGTCACCGTCAAGGCCGGGTACGACACCGGCAACTCCGGCGACGACAACGTCGTACTGAACGTGATCCTCGAGCGCACCGGCGGTACCGGCGGACGGCAGAGCATCGTGTCCGCCGACCTGAAGCGGACGTCCGGGCCGGTCACCAACGGCACCTGGACCGGCCGGCTGAACGTCGCCTCCACCGCGAACGGCACGTTCAAGGTCACCGGCGTGATGACCGGTCCGTACGGCGGTCCCGACCCGGGCACCCCGGTCGACCCGACGCCGTACAGCGGGCAGACGATCACCGTGCAGGGCACCAACCAGCCGCGGATCTCCGCGTCGGTGAACCCGCGGGTGGTGCCGTTCGGCAAGCCGTACTCGATCACCTGGGCGGTGACGAACAGCGCGACCGGCAAGCCGTACGGCACTCGCGTCCCGATCGGCCTCGGCGTCGACACCCCGTGCGCGGAGGGCGGCAGCCCGATGTACCGGACCGGCACCAACGGCGTGATCACGAAGTCGTACACGGCCTACGACGCCGGCGCGCTGAACTGCGCGCACATCTACACCGATCCGTACTACATCGCCGGGCAGTGGCTGTTCCCGGCGCGGCCGACCGCCGTGGCGGCGACGCCGTCGAAGACCAGCGCCCGGGTCGGAACGATCGTCCCGGTGAACGGTTCGGTCGCGTACATGACCGGCTCGTGTCCGGTGCAGCTGCAACGGCTGTACGGCCGGACGCAGTGGCGGACCGTCAGCACCGCCAAGGTGCGGCAGTCCGGGCGGTTCGCGGTCAACGCGCAGCCGTCGTACAAGGGCCTGATCCCGTACCGGGCGTACGTCCCCGCGTGCCAGCCGTTCGTCGCGGGTGTCAGCAAGTCGTTCACCATCCGAGGGACGTGAGATGAGAACCAGCCGAGTACTCGCCGCCGCTCTGCTCGCCGTACCGCTCGCCGCCGCCCCACTCGCGGCCAACGCCTCGCCCGACCCGGACCTGCACATCACGTCGGTGACGCTGAACAAGACCGGAGTCGCTGTCAGCGGACTGAACACCGCGCCGGTCACGGTGACGGTCAAGGGCTCGTTCGACCCTGCGCCGACGCAGTCGGTGAACGTGATCCTCGAGCGGACCGGCGGGAGTGGGCAGGAGCGCACGCTGTTCTCGACGAACCTCGTCCGCAACCAGTCGGCCGGTACGTGGAGCGGTCCGTTGAACGTCCCGTCGACGGCGAACGGCACGTTCAAGGTGACCGGCGTGATGACCGGTCCGTTCTTCCCGGGCAGCGGCAGCATGACGGACCCGACGCCGTACGCCGGCCCGTCGCTCGCGGTCACCGGGACGCACCAGCCGAAGATCACCGCCGCGGTGAACCCGAAGCAGGTGCCGTACGGCAAGTCGTACTCGATCAAGTGGGCGGTCACCGACGCGCAGACCGGTAAGCCGTACGGCAGCCGCGTCCGCGTGGTGCTCGGCGTCGACAACACCTGCGCCGAGTACTTCGGTCCCGGCTACACCAACCTGACCGGCACCGACGGCACCGTGACGAAGGCGTACGCGGCCGACGACGCCAACTGGGTCAACTGCCTGCTGCTGCCGGGCAACCCGGCCTCGGTCGGCGGACTGGGCCTGGTCGTCGCCCGCCCGCTCACCAAGCCGACGGTCACCGCGGTGCCGTCGCGGAGCAGTGCGCCGGTCGGGACGATCGTCCCGGTCAACGGTTCGGTCTACCCGCTGCGGTCCGGAAACGGCTGTCAGGTCTTCCTGCAGCGGCTGTACGGCGCGTCGGCCTGGCGGACCGTGAGCATGGCGAGGATCCGGACGTCGCTGCGCTACACGGTGAACGCGCAGCCGGCGTACAAGGGCCTGATCCCGTACCGGGTCTACGTCCCGGCCTGCAGCTCGATCCCGGCCACCAGCAAGACCTTCTACATCCGCGGCACCTAACCTCGTTGGCCGGGTGGGTTAAGCTACTTAGGTTGACCTAACTTACCCGCCCGAGAGGACCGTGGTCGCGTGTCGAGCGCCGCACCCCGTCGTAACCGTGTCTGCAAGCGCGCCGTCGTGCGGCGGACCGAGCGGATCACTCCGCACATGATCCGGGTCGTGCTGACCTCGGACGACTTCGCCGGCAACGGCTGCACCGACGCGTACGTGAAGCTGCTGTTCTGCAAGGACGGCGTCGAGTACCCGGAGCCGCTGGACCTGGGCGTGGTCCGCGAGACGTACCCGGCCGAGCACTGGCCGACGATGCGGACGTACACCGTACGCGACTGGGACGAGGAAGCGCGCGAGCTGACCATCGACTTCGTGTACCACGGCGACGAGGGCGTCGCGGGCCCGTGGGCCGCCTCGGCGCAGCCGGGTGACGTGCTGTGGTTCAACGGGCCCGGCGGCGGATACACGCCGGACCCGGAGGCCGACTGGCACCTGCTCGTCGGCGACGAGAGTGCGCTGCCGGCCATCGGCGCCGCGGTCGAGAGCCTGGCCCCGGGCGCCCGGGCGCCCGGGCGACGGTCCTGGTCGAGGTCGGTGACGAGACCGAGCAGCAGAAGTTCGGCGGCTCCGGCGACGTAGACGTGCAGTGGTTCCATCGCACGACCGGCGACCGCGGCGAGGACCTGGTCGCGGCGGTCGAGGCGCTGGACTTCCCGGCCGGCACCCCGCACGTGTTCGTGCACGGCGAGGCCGGCTTCGTCTTCCGGATCCGCAAGAACCTCTTCCAGGACCGCGGCCTCCCCCGCGACCGCGTCTCGCTGTCCGGCTACTGGCGCCTCGGCAAGAACGAGGACGGCTGGCAGGCGGAGAAGGCCGAGACCGCCCGCCAGGAACGTTCCTAGAGTCCGCGGATGTAGAACACCCGGCTGACACCGGCCTGGTACCGATAGCACTTCGGGAAGTAGACGCGGTACGGGATCAGACCCTTGTACGCCGGTTGCGCGGACACTGTGTACCGCCCGCTCTGCCGGGTCTTCGCGGAGCTGACTCCGCGCCACTGGGTCGCGCCGTACAAGCGCTGCAGCACGACCGGGCAGAAGCCGGCCGGGCCGAGCACGTTGCCGTTCACCGGGACGATGGTGCCGACCGGCGCGCTCGTCCTCGACGGCGTGGCCGAGACGACGCCGGGGCGGGCGACGCCCAGGCCGAGGCCGATGATGTCGAGCGGCGTGCTCTTGATCCGCAGGCAGTTCAGCGGATCCGCCGAGGACGCCGGGTACTGGTGTACGACCAGGCCGCCCGTGGTCGACAGCGTGATGATTCCGCCGGCCTCCTCGGCGCACTGGTTGTCGAGCCCGAGCAGCACCTTGATCCGCGTTCCGTACGGCTTCGCGGTGGCGGTGTTGGTGATCGCCCAGGTGATGGTGAACCCGGAGCCGAACGGGACGATCGGTGGCGTCACCTTCGCGGTGACCTTCGGTACGTTCGTGCCGGTCACCGTGATGGTCGGACCGTCGAACGGGGTCGGGTCGGGCGGCGTACCGCCGGCTTGCAGCGCGAGGAACGGTCCGGTGCCGACTGCGTACACCTTGAACGTCCCGCCGGCCGTGGACGGTACGAATACCGGGCCTTTCCACACGCCGTCCTGAACGGTGCCTGTGCTCAATGGCAGGTCCGTCGACAGCATCAGGCTGTTCGGCCCGGGGCCCGAGATCCGCTTCAGGTAGACGAGCAGCACCAGGTGTGCGTCGGCCGGGTCGGTCGAGTTGTACTTCGCCGTGACCGTCAACTGCACCGGCACCGTGTTCAGTCCCGACACCGCGACCGCGCTCCGGTCGGCTGTGACGTTGGCAATCGTCAGTTTGGGATCAACGGCCGCCTGCGCCGCGGTGATCCCCGCCCCCACCACTACCGACGCCAGCAGCGCCGCAACCACTCTGTGCCCCCACATACCGACAGCGTGGCACCGCGGGAGATGGCTGCCTAGGTCCTAGTGCTCGCGGCGGACCGTCAGTACGTCGATCAACGTGCTCGCCTGGTTGGTCGGCAGGACCCAGTCCTCGCCGTTCGCCTGCAGGATGACAGCAGGGCCTGGGGTAGCGGCCGCACGGGTGATCGCGATCGGGAACTTGAGCCGCTCCACGCCCGACAGCGAGAACTCGTGGCTACCGGTGATCGCAGTCAACGGGTAGCTGCGGGTCTGGTGTTCGGAGCGCGGTACCGGGTGCGACTGGATCGTGACGTCGTCCGCGCCGACCAGGACCGCGGCCAGCGGGATGCCGCGGAGCCGGAACACCAGCTCGTACGGCGTACTCGCGAGCTCCGGCACGAACGGGACCAGCAACGCCCGCTCCGCCGCCCGGGCCAGCGCTAGCCCTGCGAAGATCCCCACGATCAGCGCCGGCAGCGCCAGCACCGCCGGCCACCACACCCCGACCGCCAGCGGGAACAGCGTCACCATCAGCCCGGTCAGCCCGCCGAACAAACCGGCGACACCCACCCACCAGCGCGGCTGGTACCGGTGTCTGCGGCGGAGTACGAACCCGAGCGCCAGCATGCCCAGCGGTACGACGCACCCGATCCACGCGGCCGCCGGACCCGTCACGGCGATCGCCGCGACGACCACCAGCAGCAGCACCGGAATCCCCAGGTACGCCGCCGTCACGATCCTCTGCACCCGCCGAAGCCTGCTCTCCACGGGAAAACCCAAGCACATCCCTGCGGTAGCACCTACTGTGCAGGGGGTGATCGAGATTCCCGCGAGGCTCATCCGGAACCACAGCCAGAAGGCGCCCGACTGGCTGAACAGCCTCCCGGGAGCCGTCGAGCGGTACGTCGCCGAGTGGGACCTGACCATCGACGGCGACGTCCTCAGCGGCGAGGCATCGTTGATCGTTCCTGTCGCCCGCCGCGACGGCACCCAGGCCATGCTCAAGCTGCAGTCGCTGAACGACGAGTCCGAAAGCGAAGCGCTGGCGTTGCGGACCTGGCACCACGACGACGTCGTCCAGGTACTCGAGGACGATCCGGCTACTTCCACCATCCTGCTCGAACGCCTCGAACCGAAGACGCTGGACGAGCACCCCGATCCGGTGGAGGCGACCAGGATCCTCGCAGAGCTCCTCACCCACCTGATGGCCGTCCCGGCCCCGCCGGGCGTCCGCACTCTCGCGGACATCGCCGCCGGGATGATCGAGGACGCCCCACGCCTGATCCCCCAGTTGGAGGACTCGGCCGAGCGAGCTCTGGCGTGGAGGTTCGTCGCCATGGTCCAGGAGGTGCTGCCGGAGCCGGGCGACCGCCTGCTGCATTGGGACCTGCACTACTACAACGTGATGGCCGGGAAGCGGCAGCCGTGGCTGGTGATCGACCCGAAGCCGCTGGCCGGCGACCCAGGGTTCGAACTGATGCCCGCGGTGTGGAACCGGTGGGAGGATCTGGTGGCCACCGGTGACCTCTCGCAGGCGATCCGGAACCGGTTCGACCTGATGCTCGACGTGACCGGGATCGAGCGGGAGCGGGCGCTGGCGTGGACTGCGGGGCGGATCCTGCAGAACGTGCTGTGGTTCACCGCGGACGGCGACACCCGGATCGAGGACGAGTTGAAGGCGGTCGCGGATGCCCTCCTCGCGTGATTACATAATTACGTGAATACTCCGACGCTGTACGAATGGGCCGGCGGGCACGACGCGCTCCGCCGGCTGACCGAGGTGTTCTACGACAAGGTGCTCGAGGACCCGACCCTCGCGCCGGTCTTCGCGCACATGAGTGAGAACCACCGCGAGCACGTGGCGATCTGGCTCGGCGAGGTGTTCCGCGGCCACAGCCGGTACACCGACGAGTTCGGCGGCTACCCGGCGATGCTCTCGCACCACCTGAACCTCGGCCTGACCGAGGAGCAGCGCTCCCGTTGGGCGGCCCTGATCGCGGCCAGCGCGGACCCGGCCGGACTGCCCGACGACCCGGAGTTCCGCTCGGCCTTCGTCGCCTACATCGAGTGGGGCACCCGCATCGCCCTGGCCAACTCCCAGCCCGGCGCAACCCCGCCGCCCAAGGCGCCGGTCCCCCACTGGGGCTGGGGCGAGGCCCCACCGTATCGGCCCTAACGACAGGACGTAGTCGTATGCGTAGACGCCATCTCACGCGCGCACTGGCCGCGTGCCGGTCGCGATCCGCACACCTCCTGTCCTTAGGGCCCGACCTCCCAGGAGTCGGCGGCCTTTGGGTTGGGTAGAGTCCCGGTTCACGCTGTGTCCGTCGGCGGGGATGCGAGGGTTTACCTGTGACCGCTCAGCTTCTGTACCCCGACGTGCAGGATTCCGATGCGCTGTTGTCCGTCGACGGCCTGTGGAAAGTGTTCGGCCCGAAGGCGCAGCGGGTGCCGCACCGGCCCGACCTGGCCGCGCTGGACCGCGCCGACCTGTACGCCCGGACCGGATGTACGGCGGCGGTCCGCGACCTGAGCTTCGACGTGGCGCCGGGCGAGGTGTTCGTCGTGATGGGGCTGTCCGGGTCGGGCAAGTCGACGCTGGTCCGCTGCCTGACCCGGCTGATCGAGCCGACCGCCGGGCGGCTGACGTTCGAGGGCGAGGACCTGCGCGCGGCCGACGAGAAGCGGCTGCGCGCGCTCCGCCGGAGCAAGTTCTCGATGGTCTTCCAGCACTTCGGCCTGCTCCCGCACCGCAAGGTGATCGACAACGTCTCGTACGGCCTGGAGATCCGCGGCGAGAGCAAGCCGGACCGGCGGCGCCGCGCCCAGGAGGTGATCGACCTGGTCGGCCTGGCCGGGAACGAGCACCTGTACCCGGAGCAGCTGTCCGGCGGCATGCAGCAGCGCGTCGGCCTGGCCCGGGCGCTGGCGAACGACCCCGACGTGCTGCTGTTCGACGAGCCGTTCTCGGCGCTCGACCCACTGATCCGGCGGGAGATGCAGACCGAGGTGGTGCGGCTGCACCGCGAGGTCGGCAAGACGATGGTGTTCATCACCCACGACCTGTCCGAGGCGCTGAAGCTCGGCGACCGGATCCTGCTGATGCGCGACGGCGCGGCCGTCCAGCTCGGGACCGGCGACGAGCTGGTCGGCGCACCGGCCGACGACTACGTGCGCGACTTCGTCCGCGACATCCCGCGGGCCGACGTACTGACGCTGCGCTGGATCGTCCGCGACCCGCGGCCGGACGAGCCGCTGGACGGCCCGGAGCTCGGCCCGGACGTCCTGGTCCGGGAGGCGACCCGGCTGGTGCTGGAGGCCGACCGGCCGGTGAAGGTTGTGGACGGCGACAAAACAGTGCTCGGGGTCATATCCGACGAGGAGATCCTCGCTGTCGTCGCGCCGGCGGGAAACAAAACAGCCTGATGGCCGCGATCACGAGCGACGTCGAGGTCGAGGTACGCCGGCCTCGGCGGAGTGTGGTGGTCGGCGTACTGCTCGTCGTCTGGGTCGCGGCGTACTTCGTCCTGCGCGGGATGGACACGCTCGTCCTCGGCGGCCAGGACACGACCGCGCTGCATCGGTGGCTGACCGGGCACCGCGACGACGTCGGCCAGGGAAACGTGTTCTTCGACGCGATCCGGGCCGTCGTCGACCAGTTCGTCGTGCTGCTCCAGGACGTGATCTCGCAGCCGTCGTTCGACCGGCCGGTCCCGGTGATCGGCTGGCTCGGCGTGATCGCGATCGCGGCGTACTGCGCGTGGGCCTTCGGCAACTGGAAGGTCGCCGTACTGACCGCCGCCGGGCTCGGGTTCGTCGGGCTGCAGGGGTTGTGGCAGGAGAGCATGGACACGCTCGCGCTGACCATCGCGGCGGTCCTGCTGTCGTTGCTCGTCGCGATCCCGCTCGGGATCTGGGCCGGGCTGTCGAACCGTGCCTTCAAGGTCGCGACGCTGGTGCTCGACCTGATGCAGACGCTGCCGACCTTCGTGTACCTCGCGCCGCTGACGTTGTTCTTCGCGATCGGCCCGGCCGCGGCGACGATCGCCACGCTGATCTACGCGGCGCCGCCGGCGGTCCGGCTGACCGCGCACGCGATCCGCTCGGTACCGCCGGAGAGCGTCGAGGCGGCCCGGTCGCTCGGCTCGACCGGCGGGCAGACGCTGCTGAAGGTACTGCTGCCGATGTCGCGGTCGACCGTTGTCGTCGGCATCAACCAGACGATCATGGCGGCGCTCTCGATGGTGACCGTGGCCGCGCTGATCGACGCACCCGGACTCGGCCAGACCGTGCTGAAGGCCTTGCAGACGCTGGACGTCGGCGTCGCGTTCAACGCGGGCCTCGCGATCGTCGTCCTCGCGATCGTCCTCGACCGGGTGACGACCGCGGCCGGCGACCGGCCTTGGCGGACGGCGAGCCGGAGGCGGAAGGCCGTGCTCGGCGCAGGTGCGGTCGGCGTTCTGGTCGCGATCTGGTTCTCCCGGACCTACGTGTGGGCGGCGGACTTCCCATCGGTCGAGGTGGGATCGCGGATCGCGGTGGTGACCACCGATGTGACGAACTGGGTGCAGGACGTCTTCGGCGGGTTCACGTACGGCGTACGCGACGCGGTGACGGTCGGCCTGCTCAACCCGCTCGAGGGTTTGCTCACCGGATCACCGTGGTGGCTGGTCAGCGTGGTTGTCGTCGCGCTGGCCGCCGTACTCGGCGGGTGGCGAGGCGCGGTTCCGGCAGCGGTCTGCCTGGGGCTGCTGGTCGCGACCGGGGTGTGGCACGACAGCATGGTCACGCTGGCATCGACGCTGCTCGCGACCGTGGTCGTCGTCGCGGTCGGGCTCACGCTCGGCGTGTGGGCCGGGCGGAACCGGCGGGTGGACACCTGGATCCGGCCGGTGCTGGACGCCGGGCAGACGATGCCGCCGTTCGTGTACCTGGTGCCGTTCCTCGCGCTGTTCGGCACCAGCCGGTTCACCGCGATCGCGGCGGCGGTGGTGTTCGCGGTCCCGGTCACCACCAAGATCGTTGCCGACGGCATCAAGGCGGTGCCGGTCGCGACCGTCGAGGCGGCGAACTCGGTCGGCTCGAGCAGTTGGCAGGTGATCAGCAAGGTGCAGCTGCCGGTGGCCGGGCGGGCGATCACGCTCGCGGTCAACCAGGGCCTGATCTACGTACTGTCGATGGTCGTCGTCGGCGGACTCGTCGGCGCGGGCGCGCTCGGGTACGACGTGGCGGCCGGGTTCGCGCAGAGTGAGCTGTACGGCAAGGGGCTCGCGGCCGGGCTGGCGATCGTTCTTCTGGGTGTGTTGCTCGACCGGGTGACGCAGGCGGCAGCCCGCCGTACCCACAACTACGAAGGAGACAAGCGGTGAAGAAACTCCGGTACGCCGGTGTGCTGACGGCGGTCGCATTAGCGGTCGCGGGGTGCGGTGGGCAGAAGGTCGGGGAGGACAAGCCCGCTGCCGGTGCCAAGGAGTGCGGTTCGTTCAACCTGACCGTCAGCCCGTGGGTCGGGTACGAGGCGAACGCGGCCGTGGTGGCGTACGTCGCGACCAAGGACCTCGGCTGCAAGGTGACGAAGAGGAACCTCGCCGAGCAGGTCGCCTGGCAGGGCTTCGCCACCGGCGAGGTGGACGTGAACCTGGAGAACTGGGGCCACGAGGACCTGAAGAAGAAGTACATCACCGACGCCAAGGTCGCGGTCGAGGCCGGCTCCACCGGGGTCAAGGGCGTGATCGGCTGGTACGTACCGCCGTGGATGGCCGCGAAGTACCCGGACATCACCGACTGGAAGAACCTGAACAAGTACTCGGACCTGTTCAAGACGTCGGAGTCCGGCGGTAAGGGGCAGTTGCTCGACGGCGACCCGTCGTACGTGACCAACGACGAGGCGCTGGTGAAGAACCTGGTGCTGAACTACAAGGTCGTACAGAGCGGCAGTGAGACCGCGCTGATCCAGGCGTTCCGGGACGCGGAGAAGAACAAGAAGCCGCTGCTCGCGTACTTCTACGAGCCGCAGTGGTTCTTCAACGAGGTCAAGCTCGTGAAGGTCAACCTGCCCGCGTACAAGCCCGGCTGCGACGCGGTCGCGGCGAAGGTCGCCTGCGACTACCCGCCGTACGACCTGGACAAGATCGTCTCGAAGAAGTTCGCCGACTCGGGCAGCCCGGCGTACGACCTGGTCAAGAACTTCAAGTGGACCAACGAGGACCAGAACACGGTCGCCCGGATGATCGCGGTCGACAAACTGACCCCCGACCAGGCCGCCGAGAAGTGGGTTGACGCCAACCAGTCCAAGGTCAACGCGTGGCTGGGGAAATGAGCTTGCACTGACCGTCTGCGCAGTCACGTTGTAGCTTTCCGCGGGAGATTGTCTCGATGAGGCCGATTGCCCAGCAGGTGGGGCAGCCGCGGAAGGCTGCGAAGGTTATGGGTAGGAGCAGGAGGCTCCACAGGCCTACGACTGGGGTGAGGGCGAAGGCGGTTATCAGGGTGCCGAAGCCCAGGGCGCCGCGGAGTAGGTGGCGGGACAGGGACGGGCTGGCGAAGGTCATAACGGGGTTCCTAGGGTTTCGCGGACAGTGGCTCGGGCTCGGTGGAGGCGGGACTTCATGGCGGGGACGGTGAGGCCGAGGGCCTTGGCGACCATCGGGCCGCTGTAGCCCTGGATGTCGCGGAGGACCAGGACGCTGCGCTGGTCCGGCGGCAGTTGCGCGATCGCTGCCGCCACCGCCTGCGCCTCCAGTTGACGGAGCGCCTCGTCCTCCGCCGACGGCGCGGGTTCGGGTACGACGGGTTGGTCGCGGAGTACGGCGCGGGCGCGGCGGAGGCACTCGTTGCGGATGATGCGGAACATCCAGGACGTCAGCGCACTCGTCGCGCGGAGCATGCCGATCTTCCGGTACAGGATGATCAGGGCCTCCTGCGCGGCGTCCTCCGCGTCCTCGGGCGTGGCGCACAGCGTCCGCGCGAACCGCCGTACGGTCGGGTGCGAGTCCGCGACCAGCGTGGTGAGCGCGTCCAGGTCGCCGTGCTGGGCGGCCCGGATCAGCTGCTCGTCGAGTTCAGACACGGGTTCGCCGGCGCAGTACGACCACGCTGCAGGTGCCGAGCAGGACGACGGCGACGGCCGCCGCGGCGATGACCCAGGTCATGACGTGCTCCTTCGTCAGGGTGCGATTTCAGGAGTAAGAGGCGGCCGGTGGCGGAAAGGATTCACCGCTGAAGCCGGGTTGAACTTGTACACACGGGCCGGGGGCAACTATCACGATGTGGTCGGGCAACGCCGACGACACGCCGGATTTCGGACGGAACCGGGTAAGTTCGTGCACATGATCATCGTGACAGCTGCACTGAAGGGCGGGGTCGGTAAGACAACCACGTCGGTGTACTTGGCCGCGCTGGCATCTTCCAACCGTCGAACCTCGACTCTGATCGACGCGGATCCGCAAGGCAGCGCGGCGGACTGGATCGCGGAGTCCGCCGACGACCAACTCAACCGGATCGAGATCGCGGAGGCGCCGACGGAGCGGCTTCTGAACAAGGCGCTGGACAAGGTGCCACCGGAGGGCATCGGCATCGTCGACATGCCACCCTCGCACGAGCGGCTGCTGAACAAGGCGCTCGAACGGGCCCGGATCGTGGTCATCCCGACCCGCGTCGGCGGCGTCGAGACGCCGCGGGTGAAGGCCGTGCTGGAGCTCGTCCCGGACGACGTGCCGGCCGGTCTGGTGGTCTGCTCGGCGCGCACCTACACCCGGTCGTACCAGGACGCGATGCAGCAGTACGCCGCCGAGAACATCCCGGTCTGGGGCACCATCCCGGAGCGCGTCTCGATCACGGCCGGCCCGACCGGCCCGCTCGCGTCCGACGGCCTCGAGTCCTACAAGAAGGTCTGGCGCAAGATCCTCGCGGCCGCACGTACGTAGTACTCAGCGCTGGAGCGGCGGTTCGCCTCGGACGTACGAGCGGATCACGGTGGCCGCCGCACCACGCGCCCAGTCGTCGAAGGTGTGCGAACGCAGCGTCAACCGGCAGTCCCCGGCCGCGCCGAAGGCGTGTTCGGCGAAGGTACGGCGCAACCGTTCCTCGTACAGGTCGTACTCCGCGACGCCCTCACCGGCGATCATCACCAGCTCGGGCCCGACCAGGTTCACCATCGCGGCCAGCGCGGCGCCGATCACCTCGCCCGCGCGGTCGAACGCCTCGCGGGCCTGCTGGTTCCCCTCGTGCGCGAGTTCGATCGCGCCGGCGAGGTCCAGGTCGGTACGCCCGGTCTTCTCCCGCGTCCGGGTCAGGATCGCGTCCGACGACGCGACGGTCTCCACGCAACCGCGGCGGCCGCACGTACACACCAGGTCCCCCGGCGCGAGCGGCAGGTGGCCGAGTTCGCCCGACACGCCGTACGCGCCGGAGACCACCTCGCCGTTGATGTACAGCCCGCAGCCGATGCCGGACCCGATCGTCACCACCGCGAACGAGTCCGCGTTCACCCCGGCGCCGAACCAGTGCTCCGCGACGGTCAGCGCGCGGACGTCGTTCGACACCACGATCGGGACCCGGATCCGGTTGCCGAGCAGTTCCGCGACCCGGACTCCGCGCCAGCCCATCAGCGGCGAGTCCCGGACCACACCGTGCGCCGCGTCGACGTCACCGGAGATCGCGATCCCGATCCCGGCCAGCGGGCCGGCCGCGGCAGTACCGGACTTGAGCGCGGTGATCAGCGCCTTCACGTGGTCCGCGAGCCGGTCGATCACCGCCTCGGGGTCGGTGCTGTCCAGTTCCTCGTGCCGGACGTTGAGGATGCCGGCGGTGAAGTCCGTGGTGACGCCGATCAGGCTCGTCGGCGTGACCTTGACGCCGATCACCGAGACGCTGCTCGGCACCACGGTCAGCGGGCTCACCGGCCGGCCGATGCCGAGCTGCCCGTCCCCGTCGGCCGGCGCCTCGGCGACGAAACCGGTCTCGATCAGCGGCGCGACGGCCTTCGTCACCGCGGCCTGCGACAGCCCGGTCCGGCGCGCGATCTCGACCCGCGGGATCGGCCCCTGCGTGAGGATCTTGGTCAGCACTTCGATCCCTGCCGGCGTGGCCAGGGGAAGTGGACGATGAGGACGCAGCGGCACGAGAACAACTTACAAGCGTACGGACGTCATGCGCCGGTTTCTGCCAGTGTTGGTGACGTCAGCGCCCAGCGGATCGTCCTGGTGAGCCCGTCGCCGGCGGCCCGTACGACGGTCTGCTCGGCCAGCGGGAGGTACGGGAGCCGGAGCGGCAGCCTGGTCCACCACGGGAGCAGCCCGACCGCAGCGGCCGTCAGTACGCCGTACGCGGGCCGTGCTGCCCACGGCACGGGTGGATGGATGAGGACGAAGCGGGCCGCTTGCCGTGCTTCCGTCGTACCGCGGAGCTCAGGCTGGTACTCCTTGAGCAGCTGCTGCACCTGGGCGAACGTCGTGGGCGGGTCGATGACGCCCAGCTTCTCCGCCACGAGTGCCGCGTCCTCGACGTACTGGTCCTGCTCGTGGAGCGTCAACGGGTGCGCCCCGTACCGCTGGTGCGCCGCCAGGAAGCTGTCGACCTCGGCCACGTGCACCCACTTCAGCAGATGCGGGTCGGACGCGCGGTACTTCACCCCGTCGGGACTGGTACCACGTACGCGCTCGTGCACCGCCTTGACGTGAGCGATCGCCTCCTCCGCCTGCGGGATCGCGCCGTACGTCGTGATCGCCAGGAAGTAGCTGGTACGCCGTAGCCGTCCCCACGGATCGCCCCGGTACCCGGAGTGCGCAGCGACCGCAGCCATCGCCAGTGGATGCAGCGACTGCAGCAGGAGCGCCCGCAGCCCGCCGGCGAACATCGACGCGTCACCGTGCACCCGGCGGATCGGCCGGTCCCCGTCGAACCAGCGCGGGCCGGGGGTGTTGTGCACCCGGTCGCGCTCAGCCTGTGGATCCGGCCCGGCAACCTTCGTCAGGATCATCCGGGCAAGGCCGTCGCGCAACGGCCCGATCATGGTGGCGGTCACACCACCAGTGTTGCTCAGTCGGCGTACTCGTGATCCAGCAGGGAGTAGAGGCGGGAGTCGCGCCAGGCTCCGTTTGTGAACACGTGATCGCGGAGTTGGCCCTCGTACGTGAAGCCGATTCGCTTCACCACCGCGATCGAGGCTTCGTTCTCCGGGCCGATCGCGGCCGTCACCCGGTGCCGCGCGAGCGGGCCGAAGGCGAACCGGAGCAGGGCCCGGGCCGCGTCGGTCGCATACCCGCGGCCCCAGTGGTCGGCACCGATCGCGTACCCGAGCTTGGCCGTCCAGGCCCCGCTCGGCGCGATCCGGCCGAACCCGATCACCCGGTCGTCGTCCGGCCGGGTGACCGCGAGCATGTAGTCCGGACGCTCCGCCAGCGCCGACCGCTGAACGATGCCGGCCAGGTTCTGCTCGGCCTTCGTCCGGTCGTAGCTGTCGAACGCCATCCAGGTCGTGACCCGGTCGTCGCCAGCGATGGCCAGGTAGTCGTCGAGATCGGAAGTCCGGAATTCGCGCAACACAGTCAGCTGTCCGCTGAGCTCCATTGGCGCAGGCTACCGGGGGAAGGTCTGCATCGGCGTCCGGGTGAAGGACTCGATCTCCTCCTGCAGTTCCCGGGCGTCGTCCGCCCGGCCGGACTGCCGCAGCGCCTGGTGTACCCGGCGGGCCGAGTGCACGACGCCGTTGATCCGGCGCTCGGTCGGCAGCGTCAGCACCGGGGCCAGCGCGTCCGCCGCGCCGTCCAGCTCACCGCTCGCGATCCGGGTGATCGCCATCGCGGCGTGACTGCCGGCCGCGTCGCCGAACGCCCACTCCGGGTGGCTCTGGTCGGTGTACGCGTCGACGGCCTGGGTGGAGTACCGCTGGGCCTGCTCGACCTCGCCGGGCAGCTGCGCCAGCGCGTCGGCGGCGTAGTACAGCTGCCGGTTGCGGCCGAACGTGCACAGACCGCCCATGTCGTCCAGGTCGTCGTTGTGGACCGAGTTCCACGCCTCTTCGGCGCGCTCCAGCGCGGCCCGGGTCGCCTCCGGGTTGCCGAGCGCGGCCCAGGCGCGGGCCTCGCTGACCGGCAGCCAGACGCTGGTGGTGCTGTTCGCCTGCTCCGCGTACCCGGCGCCGAGCTGTGCGTACCGCACGGAGTCGTGGGGGTTGCCGGCCCAGTAGGAGACCAGCGACTGCAGGCCGCGCACCCAGGCGCGCAGGCCGTGGTGGTCGGCGTTGTCGGCGCACATGAACGCGGTCCGCGCCTGGGTCAGGGCGGCGTGCGGGTTGCCGAGGTCGTGGGAGGCCTTCGCGAGCAGGCCGCCGGTGACACCGGCCAGGAAGTACAGCTGGCGGTGGTGCTCCGGGCGCTGCCGGCTCTCCAGCAGGCCGAACACCAGGTCCTGGGTCTCGACCAGCTGGCCGAGGATCTCCGGCAGTGGACGCTGCGGGTACGCCTGGGCGGCGTGGCGTACGTCGTCGTACACCTGTTCCATGGCCTCGCTTCCGAGACCGGACTGGGCCGCAAGGGCGAACGCCCTTGCGCGGCTGGCAGCCATGTCGAGAACCTCCATCTCGTTACCTGTCGTGATCCGTCCACTCGCGGCAGGTGCCGGCACCACCTGGGCGGCCTGCTCGGCGACGTACGGCGCGAGGAGTTCCTCGACCGGCTTGCCGAACATGCGTTGCAGGGTGCGCCGGGTCTGAGGAGTGGTCCCTGCGCGCTCGCCCGATGCGAGGCGACGCAGGTGCCGCTCGGTGATGGTTCCACCCAGCTCGACGAACTCGGCGACGATCTCGGAGTAGGTCTGGTTCCGGCGCTGGATCAGGTGCGCCAGGACCGTCTTTGGCGCGTACCTACCCGCCATCGTTCCTCCCGTTCACGTCAGTCAGACGTTGTCTCGACTTGTGCCCCACGACAAGGTGCTGTCCCCCAGATGTCCGCGAGAGGACCTGAAGAGGTCCGGCAAAGGTCCGGTCCAGGTCCTAGAGCGGTCACGTTGGGCTCGTGCACCATTACTGCCATGACAACCAGTAAGTCCAACTGGTTGCAAGGCCTGAGAGTTACGGGGTGAGAGGTTGTGACCATCGCGGAAATGACGTCGAGACAGCACCGGCGCCGAGTCCGGGTCTGGTTCGGCGAGCACGTGATCGCGCAGTACGTCGCGGAGGCGCCGTTGGCAGCCCGCTACGAACAGGCGATGCGGCGCCGTTTCGCCGGTCTCAAGGTCACCAACGACCTGCTCGGGCCGCTCGACGCGACCGACTGAAACACCTGTAGTACCCGACGCCTCCGGGTCCTCCTCAGACCCGGTGCGCCGTCCCTGGGGTCTCCTCACGTCCAGGGTCGGCGCCGGCAGGTTCGGGGCACTCCTCAGCCCCGGACGAAACCCGAGGTGCGGTCCGGAGCACTCCTCAGCTCCGGACCGCACCGCCCACCTGACCCGGCTGGGCTTGGCGGTTGACCCTGTATCGCCGCCGCCCAGCCGTTCCAACCACCTCCTGGCCGACACCTCGGGCCAGGCAGGGCCGAGTGTCCTGGGCGGTAGGACACCGGAGGCTCCCGACACCTCACCGGGAACCTCCCCCTTGAGGTGGCCGGCTCCGAGTGTGACCGTCGCGCCTGGGCGGTCACACCCGGAGCCCCTAGACGAGGCGACCCGGCCGCCGGCAGCTCGTCGCCGGTCCAGCCATTCGCGCTCGACCAGCGGATTCGTCTCCGCGACGAGCCCCGGCCGGGTCGCCGTATCCGCTTTCCGGAACATTTCCGGCGATATGTGCCGATTTCTTACCGGAAACCCGGTCAGATCCCAGCGGCGTAGACAGCGAAGGGTGCGTCCGGTTGTACGTCGGGGGCGTCGGCGGTCCAGCCTTGTGTGTGGATCTGGCCGGCGTAGGTCATCCCGAGGCGCTTCATCACGGCTTGGGATGCGGTGTTGATCTGCTCCGTGAAGGCGATCACGGCCTGCGCGTCGAGGGTGTTGAAGGCGTACTCGAGGCCTGCGCGGCCGATTTCCGTGGCGAGGCCGCGGCCGCGGGCGGACTCGGTCAGGGCCCAGCCGAGTTCGAGTCCGCTCCATTCGGGGCCGACGAGCGCCGCGATCGCCTCGGTGGTCGGCGTGCCGGCGGGCATCCGGGACAGGCCGCCGCGGCCGGCCAGTTCGCCGTTCGAGCGCTCGTACGCGATCCACTTCCCGATCCCGTCGCGCTCCCACCCCGCCTGTTGCTCGGCGACGTCGGGTGGGGTGTCGTACCAGCGCGCGACCCACGGATCGGTGAACAGCCGCGCCAGGTCCGGTGCATGTCCGGGTAGGACACCGTTGGGTCCGGTGATGGGCTCCAGACGGAGGCGGTCGGTGAAGCGGGTACGGACCGCGTGCGCGACCAGGTCCCGCAGGCGGCGGTCGCCGTCGGTGCGGTTGACCATCAACAGGTCCAGGTCGTCCGGTCCGACCCAGGCGGACGCGTCGTGCTTGCCGGCTTCCAGCCGCGGCCGGGTGAGGTCACCGTCGACCGTGATCAGGTAGTCGACCTCACGCCGTACCCGGCCCTGCCATTCCCACTCCCAGTCAGCAACCGCCCAGACGATCTCGCGAACCTTCCAGCCGGTCTCCTCCTCGACCTCCCGCGCCAGCGCCTGCTCGGGCGTCTCCCCCGGCTCCAGGTGCCCACCGACGATGTCCCAGATCCCCGGCAACAACCGCCGCTCAGCCGTCCGCCGCTGCAGATAGACCCGATGCCGCTCGTCCCGAATCAGCGCACCTACGCAGTCGACAGGCCGCATAGGTCAGCGGAGGGGCTGTTCGGTGATGCGGTTGGGCATGAAGACGACCGCAACTACCAGCAGTACGGCAGCTGCGGCGGCGCCGTAGTACACGTCGTGGACGGCGGGCGCGAGGACGCCGGCGGGGACCTTCTCGAGGTCGGCGTGGTCGTCGCCGAGGCGGGCGGCGACCACGCCGTTCGCGACCGCCCCGAAGAGCGCGACGCCGACGGCGCTGCCGACCGAACGGGAGAACATGTTCGCGCCGGTGACCACCCCGCGGGTCTGCCACTCCACCGACGACTGCGCCGCCACGACCGACGGCGAGGCGGAGAACCCGAGCCCGACGCCGATCACGAAGCACGCGAGGGCGAGGTGCAGTACGGCGCTGGTGGAGGTGACCGTGAGCAGGATGCCGGCGCCGAGTACGACGATCAGCGCGCCCATCAGCATCGTCGTACGGAAACCGACGCGCAGGTAGATCCGCCCGGCGAACGACGCGGCGATCGGCCAGCCGAGCGTCATCGCGGCGAGCGTGAACCCGGCGATCAACGCCGACGTACCGAGGACGCTCTGCGCGTACAACGGCACGTACGTCGACAGGCCGATCATCAACAGCCCGATCAGCAACGCGGCCGAGTTCGCCGAGTTCAGGACCCGCTTCCCGAGTACCCAGAGCGGCAGCACCGGCTCCGCGGCCCGCCGCTCGACCAGTACGAACGCGGTCAGCAGTACGACGGACGCGGCCAGGATCACGATGCTCGTCGGCGCTGCCCAGTCCCACATCACGCCGCCCTCGAGCAGCCCGAGCAGCAGCAGCGAACCACCGGCCGCGAGCAGGATCGCACCGGCGTAGTCGATCGTGTGGCCCTGCTTGTCCGCGACCTTCTCCTCGAACCGGCGGATCAGCACCCACGCGGCCGCGAGCCCGAGCGGGATGTTCACGAAGAAGATCCACCGCCACGAGATGTAGTCCGAGAACACCCCGCCGAGGGTCGGGCCGACGAACGACGAGATGCCCCAGACGCTGGCGATGTAGCCCTGCACCTTTGCCCGCTCGGCGACCGTGTAGATGTCGCCGACGATGGTCATCCCGATCGGCTGGATCGCGCCCGCGCCGAGGCCCTGGATCAGCCGGAACGCGATCAACGCGGGCATGCTCCAGGCGAACCCGCAGAGCACCGAGCCGAGCAGGAACAGCCCGACGCCGAGCAGCATCATCGGCTTCCGCCCGCGCTGGTCGGCGAGCTTGCCGTAGATCGGTACCGAGACCGCCTGGGCGAGCAGGTAGATCGAGAACAGCCAGGGGAACTGGGTGAAGCCGCCGAGGTCCGCGACCACGGACGGTACGGCGGTGGCCAGGATCGTCGCGTCGATCGCGACCAGCCCGACACTCAGCATCACCGCCAGCAGGATCGGCCCGCGCTCCGATCGAAGCCCGACACCCGCTCGCTCGATCCGCTCCGTAGTCATATCACCAACCAATGTATGTGAACCGACAGCTATTCCCTCAGCCCTGGACCGCCTTGTGGACTCCACCCAGGTACGACGAGACAGGCGCACCCGGTGCAAGGCGCCCGTTAGGGTGCTGGTGTACGTCCGGAGAACAGGAGCGCTCATGCCGCAGATCACTGTCGACTACTCGCACCCCGGCGAGGACTCCTTCGACATCGACGGGTTCACCCGGGCGCTGCACGAGGCAGTGGTGGAGATCGCCGCGGCCAAGCCCGAGGCGTGCAAGACGATGATCAGGCACGACAACCTCTCGGCCTACGGGTACGCCGACCGCGCGGACGAGGCGCACGCGCTCGTGCGGGTGTCGATCGCGCTCCTGCCCGGCCGCACCGACGAGGTGAAGGTGCGGCTGACCGAGGCGACGCTGGAACTGCTCGGCAAGTACATCGCGCCGCAGGACGGTGTCACCGTGCACGCATCCGCCGAGGTGCGCGAACTGGACGCCTCCTACCGGAAGTTCGACCGGTAGTTCACGCGGGCTCGTCGAGGGCGTAGCCGATCAGGCTGCTGCACAGCGCGAGGCCGATGAGCGTGCTGAGCGCGAGGCGGAGCGAGGTGTGTTCCGCGATCGTGCCGAGGATCGGGGTCGCCACGCCGCCGATGCTGACCGCGAGACCGAGCGTCATGCCGCCCGCCGTACCCACGCGGCCGGGCAGGAAGTCCTGGCCGAGCGTGACGTGCAGCGAGAACGGGATCGACATCGCGACCGCGGTCAGCGCGAGGAAGCCGAAGAAGGCCGGCCCGGGGACGAAGACCAGGCAGGCGATCGCGGGTACGGCGACGGCGTACGACGTGCGCAACGTGCGGATCCGTCCGTACCGGGTGGCGAGGCGGCCGCCGAGGAGCGTGCCGAGGGCGCCGGAGGCGAACAGTACGAACAATGCGGTACCGCCGGTTGTCGTACCGCCGCCGACGCGTTGTCCGGCGTACAGCGCGATGAAGGTGCCGAGGCCGACGGACACGATCGAGCGGCAGACCAGGATCGCCGACAGGCGCACGAACGACGGCCAGTCGTCGGTGCCGTCTGCTTGCCGGCGTACGGCGGAGGCGGCGGCGCGGGAGCGGATCGCCCAGGAGGTGATCGCGGCGCCGAGGACTGCCGGTACGACCAAGACCGGGGTGAGGGACAGGCCGCCGGCGGCGATCAGCGGGGTGACGAGTACGGGCGCCATCGCGAAGCCGACGTTGCCGCCGACCGAGAACCAGCTCATTCCGACATGACTTCCGCCGCTGACGAGCCGCGCCATCCGCGCGGCCTCCGGGTGGTACGCGGCGACGCCGAGGCCGGACAGCGCCGCGGCCAGCCACATCAACCAATACTGCTGTCCGACGCCGAGCAACGCGATCCCGAGGCCCGCCGTGGTCATGGCGACCGGGATCAGCCAGGTGAGGGGGCGGCGGTCTGTCAGTACGCCGAACACCGGTTGGACGACTGAGGACAGCAGGGTCGCGGCCAGCGTGATGCCTGACACCGCGACATACCCGAGGCCGCGTTCCGCGACGAGGAAAGGGACGAGCGCCGGTACGCACCCCTGGTAGACATCCACACACGCATGGCCGACCGCCATCAGCCCGATTGATCTCCGCACCCACCGATCGTCGCCGCGGGTACTCCTGTCCGGCTTCCGATAAAATGCCAACCAATGCCGAAAACCCGCCAACCGCCCGCCACGACCGATCGGCGACCTGCTACGACGGGTCGGCGGCCGATTCACGCCGGTGGTGGGATCGAGTCGCACTGGCACGATCGCCACCAGATCGTCTACGCGGGTCGCGGCGTCCTCTCCGTCACGACCGACGCCGGCACCTGGGTAACCCCCGGCACCCGAGCCCTGTGGATCCCCGCCGGCACCCATCACCAACACCGCGCCTACGGCGAAACCACCCTCCACACCATCGGCCTCACCGAAAACCCCCTAAACCTCACCACCCCCACAGCCCTCGTCGTAAGCCCGCTCCTCCGCGAACTGATCCTCGCCTACACCTCAGAAGACACCACCAGGCAAGAGGAGCGGGAGCGGTTGCGCGGGGTGTTGTTGGATCAGTTGCGGGGGTCGGATCAGCGGCCGACTTACCTGCCTGCGGCGCGGGATGCGCGGTTGGCTGGGGTTTGCGAGTTGTTGCGGGGGGACCCGGCTGACTCGAGGACGTTGCTGGAGTTCGGGCGGGTGGTGGGGGCCAGCGAGCGGACGTTGAGTCGGTTGTGCCAAAGGGAGCTGGGGATGACGTTTCCGCAGTGGCGGACTCAGCTTCGGCTGCATGCGGCTCTGATTCGGCTTGCCGAAGGGGAAACGGTGACGCGGGTTGCGCATGCCTGCGGGTGGGCGTCGACGAGTGCGTTCATCGACACCTTCAAGCGGGCGTTCGGTCACACGCCAGGTGCGCGCAACGCCTGATCGAGGATCCGGCTCCACTGGCGGACGATGCCGCGCCGCCGCGTACTGTCGTCGGTCAGCAGATCAGCGAGCCCCAACCCGCGCGCCAGGTCCAGCACGCCCTGCACCGTCTCCCGCACCCCAGGCGTCCGCTCGCTCACGTCCAGCACCTCGAGCAACGCCCGGTGCGCCTGCCGTCCCACATGCGCTTCCAGCCGAACGATCTGCTGCCGCAGCGGCTCCTCCGTCGACGCCGCCACCCACAGATGCAGCGCCGCCTTGAACAACGGCCCGGTGTAGACATCGGCCAGCATCGCCACGATCGCCTCGGTACGCCCCGCCCCGCTCGGCAACCGCGACGCCTGCGCGCGGATCTCCGCCAACCGCACCTCGGTCATGTACTCGACCGCCGCGGCGAACAGATCCGCCCGCGTCGGAAAGTGATGCTGCGCCGCCCCTCGCGAAACCCCGGCCCGCGCCGCGACCACGGAAACCGTCGTCGCGGCGTACCCGACCTCGGCCAGCGATTCGACCGCCGCCTCCAGCAACCGTTGCCGCGTCGCCCGCGACCGGTCCTGCTGCGGCGCCTTCACGGCCTCACTCACGCGCGGCCTCACGGGCCCGCAGCTCGCGCCGCAGGATCTTCCCGGACGCGGCCTTCGGTACCACGTCGATGAACTCCACCTGCCGGATCTTCTTGTACGGTGCCACCCGCGCGGCGACGTACTGCATCACGTCGTCGGCGGTCAGCGACACCCCCGGCATCGGCACCACGAACGCCTTCGGCACTTCGTTGCCGTCGGCATTGACCCCGATCACCGCGGCGTCCGCGATCCGGTCGTCGGTGAGCAGTACGGCCTCGAGCTCGGCCGGCGGCACCTGGTACCCGTGGTACTTGATCAGCTCCTTCACCCGGTCGACGACGTACAGGTACCCGCGATCGTCCACCCGCCCGATGTCACCGGTGTGCAGCCACCCGTCGCGATCGATGGTCGCGTCGGTCTCGGCCTGCCGCCCGAGGTATCCCTTCATCACCTGCGGCCCGCGGATCCAGATCTCGCCCTCGTCGGTATCGTTGCCATCGGCACCGACCAGCCGCATCTCCGTCGACGGGAACAGCTTGCCGACCGCGCCCGGCGGTGGCTCCCGGTCGTCCTGCGGTACGGCGTGCGTACCGGGCGACAGCTCCGTCATCCCGTACGCCTGCGTCACCGCGTGCAGCCCGAGCCGCTTCGCGCACGCCTCGGCCAGCTCGCCGTCCAACGGCGCCGCGGCCGACATCACGTGCTGCAGCGCGGACAGGTCGAACGAGTCGACCGCGGGGTGCTTCGCCAACGCCAGCACCACCGGTGGTGCGACGAACGCCCGCGTGATCCGCTGGTCCTGGAGCGTGGTCAGGAACTGCTCCAGGTCGAACTTCGGCAGTACGACCACCGTGATCCCGAGCCGCAGCGGCAGGTTCATCAGCACGGTCAGCCCGTAGATGTGGAAGAACGGCAGGATCGCGATGACCCGCTCGTTCTCGCCCAGCTTGATCGTGGCCTCGGCCTGCGCGATGTTCGTCGCGATGTTGCGGTGGGTCAGCATGACGCCCTTGGCCGTGCCGGTGGTCCCGCTCGAGTACGGGAGTACGGCGACGTCTTCAGCCGGATCGATCGACACCTCCGGTTCCGGTCCGGTCGACGCGAACAGCTCCTGGATCGACCGGTACCCCTCCGCCTGGTCGCACACGAAGATCTCCGCGACGCCGGTCCCCTCGACCGCCACGGTCGCGACCGGCAGGAACAGCGAAATCGTCACCAGCAACTTCGCCTTCGAGTCGATCAACTGCTTGTGCAACTCGTCCGCGGTGTACAGCGCGTTCACCGTGGTCACGGTCGCGCCGGCGCGGGTCGCACCGTAGAACACCACCGGGTACAGGATCGTGTTCGGGCTGTACAGCGCGATCACGTCGCCGTGCAGGATGCCGAGCTCCGCGAGACCGGCGGCGACCCGGCGGGTCAGGTGGTCCAGCTGGGCGTAGCTGAGCTCCTTTCCGGTGACCCCGTCGACCATCGCCGGCCGGTCGCCGTACTCCCGCGCTCTCCCGAGGACCGCGTCGTGGATCGGTACGTCGAGCACTTCGACCGGCGGGAACTGACTGGTGATGACCATGGCCCCACTCCTTCTCCTACGACCTAGTACGACTTCGGCAGTCCGAGGCTGTGTTGTGCGACGAAGTTCAGGATCATCTCCCGGCTGACCGGAGCGATCCGGGTCGCGCGGGCGGCGGCGACCAGCGAGGCGACGCCGTACTCGACCGTCATACCGTTCCCGCCGAGAGATTGCACGGCCTGATCGGTGGCTCGTACGGCGACCTCACCGGCGGCGTACTTCGCCATGTTCGCGGCCTCGCCCGCACCCATGTCGTCACCGGCGTCGTACAGCGCGGCGGCCTTCTGCATCATCAGCCGGGCGAGTTCGAGCTCGATCTTGATCTGGGCGAGCGGGTGCGCGAGGCCCTGGTGCGCGCCGATCGGGTGCTTCCACACCTGGCGTTCCTTGACGTACGCGGTCGCCTTTCCGAGCGCGTGCCGCGCGATGCCGAGCGCGAACGCCGACGCCATGATCCGCTCCGGGTTCAGGCCCGCGAACAGCTGCATGAGCGCCGCGTCCTCGGAGCCGACGAGCGCCTCGCGTGGCAGTTGAACGTCGTCCAGGAACAGGGCGTACTGCTTGTCCGGGCTGATCAGGTCCATCTCGATCTGCCGGAACTCCGCGCCTGGCGCGTCGATCGGGACGATGAACAGCGCCGGTTTGAGCTTCCCGGTGCGAGCGTCCTCGGTACGGCCGACGACCAGGACCGCCTTCGCGACGTCTAGGCCGGAGATGAAGACCTTGCGTCCGGTCAGCGACCAGCCCGCGTCGGTGCGGCGGGCGGTGGTGGTGATCTGGTGCGAGTTCGAACCGGCGTCGGGTTCGGTGATCGCGAACGCCATGATCGTCGTACCGTCGGCGAGGCCGGGGAGCCAGCGTTGCTTCTGGTCGTCGGTGCCGAAGCGGGAGATCACCGTGCCGCAGATCGACGGGGAGACCACCATCATCAGCAGCGGGCAGCCGGCCGCACCGAGTTCCTCCAGCACGATCGACAGGTCGGCCATCCCGCCGCCTCCGCCGCCGTACTGCTCGGGCAGATTCACCCCGAGGAACCCGAGCTTGCCGGCCTCCAACCACAACTCGGTGGTGTGACCACCGGTACGCGCCTGCTGGTTGAACCACTCGTACCCGTACTTCTTCCCGAGCTCCCCGACCACCTTCCGCAGTTCGCGACGCTCTTCCGATTCGACGAAACTCATGCGTCCTCCCCGACCACGGCCAGTACGGTGCCGACCTCGACCTGTTGTCCCGCTGCCACCTTCAACTCGCCGACCACCCCGTCCGCCGGAGCGGCGATCGCGTGCTCCATCTTCATCGCCTCCAGCCAGAGCAGCGGCTGCCCTTCCGTCACCACGTCACCCACCTGCACACCAACCCGGATCACCGTCCCCGGCATTGGCGCCACCAACGACCCCGCCAGTACGTGCTCCGCCGGGTCGGCAAACCGCGCCACCGGCGTCAGCATCACGCTCCCAAGCGCCGAGTCCACACACACCAGCCCGTTCGCCGCCCGCGTGCCCTCGTCGTACGCCGCCACCTCGAACCCCCGCCGCACCCCGTCAACGTCCAGCACTACCCGCTCACAGTCCAGGGAAATCAGCGCGATGTTGCCCTCGACAACCAATCCGTCCCGCGTCATCCGGTACTCGACCTCGACAACCTCGTCCCCGTACCGGTAACTCTTCCGCTGCGCCTGCGACGGAAGATTCCGCCACCCACTCGGAACCCGTACCGGTGTGCGCCGGCCCGCCGCGTCCGCCAACGCAGCGGCCAGCGCCGACACCCGCACCACCGTGTCGTCGATCGCCCCACGCACACCGTGCGTCTCGAAGAACGCGGTATCGGTGTCCCCGGCCAAGAAGGCAGGATGCCGAAGGATCCACACCAGCAACTCACGGTTGGTCCCAGGACCGTGGAGCCGTGCCTGCTGGAGGGCAGCCGCCAACCGATGGGCTACCACGGTCCGGTCCGGGCCGTACGCAATTACCTTCGCCAGCATCGCGTCGTAGTACGGCGAAACCTCGGACCCGTCCCGCAGGCCGCAGTCCACGCGCAAACCGCCGCGGTCGGGAACATTTCCGTCAGCTGGTGCAACTTTGTTTCCCAACCGCGGACCATCTCCGACCGCGAAGCAGTGGAAAACGCCCGTTTGGGGTTGCCAGTCGTGCAACGGGTCCTCGGCGTACAGGCGTACCTCGATCGCGTGGCCGACTATGGGAGGTGGTTCGGGTGGTAGGTGCTCGCCCGCGGCGACGGCGAACTGTAGTTCGACCAGGTCCAGGCCGGTCGTCTCCTCGGTCACCGGATGCTCCACCTGGAGCCGGGTGTTCATCTCCAGGAAGTAGAACGCCCCGTTCTCGTCCGCGAGGAACTCGACCGTTCCGGCGCCGACGTACCCGATCGCCGCGGCCGCCTTGCGCGCGGCGTCGTACAACTCGGCGCGCATCGACGGAAGACGTTCGACGAGCGGCGACGGTGCTTCCTCGACGACTTTCTGGTGGCGGCGCTGGATCGAGCACTCGCGTTCGCCGACCGCCCAGATCGTCCCGTGCCGGTCCGCCATCACCTGTACTTCGATGTGCCGCCCGCGCGCCAGGTACCGCTCGCAGAACACGGTCCCGTCACCGAACGCCGACAACGCCTCCGCCGACGCCGCGTCGATCTCCGCCGCCAGGTCCTCGAGCCGCGCCACCACCCGCATCCCGCGCCCGCCGCCACCCGCCGACGCCTTCACCAGTACGGGCAGGTCGGCCGCCGACACCTCCGCCGGCGTCAGCTCGGCGAGCACCGGTACGCCGGCCGCCGCCATCAGCTTCTTCGCCTCGATCTTCGACCCCATCGACGAGATCGCATCCACCGGCGGCCCGATCCAGGTCAGCCCCGCATCGATCACGGCCTGCGCGAACGCGGCGTTCTCGGACAGGAACCCGTACCCCGGATGGACAGCATCGGCCCCCGCCCGCAGGGCCGCCTGCACGATCAGCTCGCCCCGCAGATACGTCTCACCCGGCGTGTTCCCCGGAAGGTGCACCGCCGCATCCGCCTCGTCCACGAACGGCATCCGCGCGTCGGCAGTCGAATACACCGCGACCGTCCCCAGCCCGAGCCGACGAGCAGTACGGAAGACGCGGCGAGCGATCTCGCCCCGGTTCGCGACCAGTACAGAGGAGATCATCTGCATCACATCCTGAAGACGCCGAAGTTCGACGTACCTTCGACGGGGGCGGAGTGGATCGCGGACAGGCAGATGCCGAGGACGGTGCGGGTGTCGCGGGGGTCGATCACGCCGTCGTCGTACAGCCGGCCGGACAGGAACATCGGTAGCGACTCCGCTTCGATCTGGCCCTCGACGTACGCGCGCATCTGCCGGTCGCCGTCTTCGTCGTACGGCATGCCCTTCGCCTCCGCGGCCGCCCGCGCGACGATCGACAGCACGCCGGCTAACTGCTGCGGGCCCATCACCGCCGACTTCGCGGACGGCCACGCGAACAGGAAGCGTGGATCGAACGCCCGCCCGCACATCCCGTAGTGCCCGGCGCCGTACGACGCCCCCATCAGGATCGAGATGTGCGGGACCTTGGAGTTCGAGACCGCGTTGATCATCTGCGCGCCGTGCTTGATGATCCCGCCCTGCTCGTACCCCTGCCCGACCATGTAGCCGGTCGTGTTGTGCAGGAAGATCAGCGGTGTGTCGGACCGGTTCGCGAGCTGGATGAACTGGGCCGCCTTCTGCGACTCCTCGCTGAACAGGACACCGCGCGCGTTCGCCAGGATGCCGACCGGGTACCCGTGCACCGACGCCCAGCCCGTCGCCAGCGACGACCCGTACAGCGGCTTGAACTCGTCGAACACCGACCCGTCCACGACCCGGGCGATCACGTCCCGCGGATCGAACGGCACCTTGAGGTCACCCGGGACGATGTCCAGCAGGTCGTCCGCGTCGTGCAGCGGCTCGGCGTACGCCGGCGCCGGCGCGGGACCCGCCTTGCGCCAGTTCAACCGGGACACGATCTGCCGCCCGAGCCGGATCGCGTCCTGCTCGTCGACCGCGAAGTAGTCGGCCAGGCCGGACTTCCGCGCGTGCATCGACGCGCCGCCGAGCGACTCGTCGTCCGCGTCCTCGCCGGTCGCCATCTTCACCAGCGGCGGCCCGGCGAGGAACACCTTCGCGCCGCCGTCGACCATCACCACGTAGTCGCTCATGCCCGGGATGTACGCACCGCCCGCGGTCGAGTTGCCGAACACGAGCGCGATCGTCGGGATCCCCTCGGCGGACAGCCGGGTCAGGTTCCGGAACATCGCCCCGCCCGGGATGAAGATCTCCTTCTGTGTCGGCAGGTCCGCGCCGCCGGACTCGACCAAACTGATCACCGGCAGCCGGTTCGCGCGGGCGATCTCGTCGGAGCGGAGCGCCTTCTTCAGCGTCCAGGGGTTGGAGGCGCCGCCCTTCACGGTCGGGTCGTTCGCGGTGATCAGGCACTCGACGCCTTCGACGACGCCGATGCCGGTCACCAGGCTCGCGCCGACGGTGAAGTCAGAACCCCACCCGGCCAGCGGAGAGAGCTCGAGGAAGTACGAATCCGGGTCGAGCAGCAGTTCGATCCGCTCCCGCGCGAGCAGTTTTCCGCGCTGGTGATGACGGCTGACGTACTTCTCCCCACCACCGGCAAGCGCCTTGGCGTGCTCGACGTCCAACGCGGCAAGCTTCTCCAGCATCGCCTGGCGATTACTCATGCGGTGTACCCCAGTCTTTTGGAGGCGAGGGTGGTGAGGATTTCGGTGGTGCCGCCGCCGATGGCGAGGATCTTCTGGTCGCGGTACTGGCGTTCCACCTCGGCCTCGCGCATGTATCCGAGCCCGCCGTGCAACTGCAGCGCCTGATCGCACACCCACTGCCCGGCCTCGACGGCGGTGTTCTTCGCGAAACACGTCTCGGCGATCACGTCCTGGTTCGCGTCGGCCCGCCGCGCCACCTCATGCACGTACACCCGCGCCACGGAGATCCGCCGAGCCATCTCGGTCAGCGTGTGCTGCACCACCTGCCGAGAAATCAGCGGCCGCCCGAACGTCTCGCGCTGCCGGCACCAGTCGACAGTCAGGTCGAGCGCACGCTGAGCGCCGGCGTAGGCCTGCACAGCCAACGTCAGCCGTTCCGCCACAAAGTTCACAGCCAACTGCACGAACCCGGTGCCAGGCGCACCCACCAGATTGCTCGCCGGGACCCGCACGTCGGTGAAGGACAGCTCCGCAGTGTCGGAGCAGAGCCACCCCATCTTCTCCAGCTTCCGCGACACCTCGAACCCAGCCGACCCCTTCTCGATCACCAGCAAGCTGATCCCATGCGGTCCAGGGCCATCAGTACGGACTGCCGTAGTAACAAAATCCGCCCTGCATCCGGAGGTGATGAACGTCTTGGAACCGTTCACCACAAACACATCACCGTCGCGGCGAGCCGTCGTACGGATGGACGCAACGTCGGAGCCACCGCCAGGTTCCGTGATCGCCAGTGCGCCGATCAGCTCACCGTCCAACGTGGGGCGAACCCACCGCTCGAGCTGCGGTTCGTTGCCCCCAGCAATGATGTGGGGCAGTGCGATGCCGCAGGTGAGCAGCGAGGCGACGAGGCCGCCGGAGCCGCCCGCGTAGTGCATCTCCTCCACGACGGCGATCGCGTCGAGGAGAGATCCGCCGCCGCCACCGACGGCCTCCGGGAATCCGACGCCCAGCAACCCCAGCGCGCCTGCCTTCTTGTGCAGTTCCCGGGGCAGTTCACCGTCCCGCTCCCACTGCTCCAGCTGCGGCAGCACCTCGGCGTGCATGAACCGTCGTACGGACTCCCGGAAGTCGTTCACAGCAACACCTCCGGTACGTCGACGTACCGCGAGCGCAGCCACTCCCCGAGCGCCTTCGCCTGCGAGTCGAACCTGGCCTGTGCCGCAACGCCTTCGCCGAGCAGACCCTCGACCACGAAGTTGACCGCGAACAGGTTCGGCAGCAGGTACCGCGTCACCGTCAGCGGTTGCGTCTCCGGCAGCAGCTCCTTGAACAGCTGCACCGTGAGGGTGTGCGCGAGCCACCGCCACGACTTGTCGTCGCGCACCCAGACACCGACGTTCGCATCGCCACCCTTGTCGCCCGACCGCGCGCCTGCGATCCGGCCGAGCGGGACCTCGCGCGTTCGCGGCGGTCCGCTCGACAGCTGCAGCAGCGGCATCGGCTCCTCGATGTCGTCGACCGGTTCGAGCCGCAGCGTCTCGGTCGCCGGCGCGACCACCTTGCGCGTACCGTCGGGCAGTACGACGACATGCTCGACGTCGTCGACGTCGACGTACCCAGCGCGGAACACACCGTACGGCGAACCCTCACCGGGCGGCGCGGTGACGTGGAACCCGGGGTAGCTCGCCAGCGCCAGCTCGACGGCCGCGTTGCTGAACGCGCGTCCGACGACCTTCGGATCCGGGTCCTTCACCGCGCAGCGAAGGAAGACGCTGGCCTCCTCCTCGGTCTCGGCGTTCGGTTTCTCGGTCCAGGCCAGCGACCACTTCAGCTCGGCCGGGCGCTTCGGCAGTGCCTCCTCCAGTTGTTGCTGGACGAGTTCCGCCTTCTGTTCGAGTTGCAGGCCGGTGAGGACGAAGTCGACCTCGTTGCGGAAACCGCCGACGCTGTTCAGCGAGACCTTGTACGTCGGCGGCGGCGCCTCACCGCGGACGCCGGAGATCCGTACCCGGTCCGGGCCGTCGGCGGTGAGCTCGATCGTGTCGAGCCGCGTGGTGACGTCGGGACCCGCGTACCGGGCGCCGGTGATCTCGTACAGCAGTTGCGCCTTGACCGTGTCGATCGTGACCGCGCCGCCGGTGCCGTCGTGCTTGGTGATCACGCTGCTGCCGTCGGCGTGGATCTCCGCGATCGGGAACCCGGGCCGCCCGAAGTCGCGGATCTCGGTGAAAAACGCGTAGTTCCCGCCGGTCGCCTGGCACCCGCACTCGATCACATGCCCCGCCGCGACCGCCCCGGCGAGTTCGTCGTACTGCGTCCGCCCCCACCCGTGATGCGCTGCGGCCGGACCGACAATCACGGAGGCATCGGTGACCCGCCCTGTCACCACCACATCAGCCCCGGCCTGAAGCGCCTCAGCAATCCCCCACGCCCCGAGGTACGCGTTGGCGGTCAGAGGTTGCCCCAGCCCCAGCTCTTCAGTCCGAGGCAGCAGATCATCGCCCTCGACGTACGCAACCTTCGGATGCAGACCGAGCTTGTCCGCCAACTCCCCGATCGCCGCAGCCAGCCCCGAAGGGTTCAACCCGCCCGCATTACTGACAATCCGAACCCCCCGATCCAGCGCCTCCCCCAGCCCGCTCTCAAGCTGCTTGAGAAAGGTCCTCGCATACCCCAGTCCTGGGTCCTTCAGCCGATCGCGCCCAAGTATCAGCATCGTCAGCTCAGCCAGATAGTCGCCGGTCAAAACATCCAGAGGCCCACCGGTCAGCATCTCCTGAACCGCACTGAACCGATCCCCGTAAAACCCGGATGCATTCCCAATGCGAATCGGTGGCGTACTGCTCATGTGAACTGTCCCGCCTGCCGACCCTTCCCTGGCAGCCCGGCAAACGCCTGGATGATCCCCAGCCACTCCTCGGCCTCGGCACCCTCAGCCTCCACCGCCAGGTCGTCACGATGCCGTCGCTGGGTGGCCAGCAAACAGAAGTCGAGGGCGGGCGCCGTCACCCGCTGACCAGCGTCCGCAGGCCCGAATACCCAAGCGTCACCGTCAGGCCCGGTGAGCTCGACGCGGAACGGATCGGTGGGTGGGGTCAGGTTGTTGAGCAGGTACGCGAAGTCCCGCGTCCGCACCGCAAGGTGGGCGACGTGCCGCAGCCGGTTGCTCGGTTGCCGTCGTACGCCGAGTGCGTCGAACACGTCCTGCCCGTGCGCCCAGGTCTCCATCAGCCGCGCAGTAGCCATCGAGGTCGGGCTCATCGGCGGCCCGTACCAAAGCACCTTCTCGCCTGCAGGCACGTTCTTCAGCGCCTCGGCGACGTCCGCGCGGGTCTCCCGCCAGTACGTCAGCAACTGATCCGGCGGCAGTGCAGCGGTCTCCGCCGCGCCGTCGTCGACATACGTCGTCGGACTGGCCGCGGCCACCTGCAACGAAGCCTTGAAACCCTCGGGGTCCGTCGCCGCGAGGTGCGTCGCCTCGTCCGTCCAGGCCAGGTGCGCGATCTGATGCGCGATCGTCCAGCCCGCGGCCGGAGTCGGGGTAGACCACTCGTCCGCCGCCAGCCCACCGACCAGCCGATCCAACTCGGCACTCTCGGCCCACAGATCCGCCAGCACTTCGTCCAGTCGCACGCTGCACTCCCTCGCCGGGATCGGATGCACCCGAGCTTCCCACTCCGCGGAAAAAGAATCAAGCGTGCTTGTTTTCTCCGGGAGAGGTCTGTTCCACGGTGGTCTAAAAGGTTCCGGCGTGGTCCAGTTGCTGCTAACCAGGTGCAATGCATGGTTCGCTGCCGGGGAAGGCCGCCGAGATCCGGGCGTTGTTGCTGAGTCTGATCGACACGTTGCCGGAGGGTGCCGCGCTGCCGCCCGAGCGCGAGCTGGCGGCGCGCTGGAACGTCGCCCGGATGACGCTGCGCCGGGCGGTCGACGAGTTGGTGATCGAGGAGCTGCTGGTCCGGCGGCACGGCAGCGGCACGTACACGACCCGGCCGAAGGTGGCCCGCTGGCTCGGGATGATCGGCTTCTCCGAGGACATCCGGCGCCGCGGGATGCGGCCGGGCAGCACGATGCTGGAGTTCCGGCACCACAAGGCCGAGCGCGCGGCGGCCCGCCGGCTGCGGATCCCGGTCGGCGACCCGATCATCGCGTTCACCCGGCTGCGGCTGGCCGACGACCATCCGATGGTGGTCGAACGGACCACGCTGCCGGCGGCGTACGTACCCGGGCTGCGGGCCGAGGACCTGAACGGTTCGCTGTACGACCTGCTGACCACCCGCTACGGCATCGACCTGGTCAGCGCGACGTCCCGGCTCGAGCCGATGATGCCCGACGCGAAAACAGCCGGCTGGCTGGACATCCCGACCACCCAGCCGTGCATCGCCCTGCACGGCGTGAGCTTCGACAGCCGCGACCGAGTCTTCGAGTACACCTCCGCCGTCTACCGCGGCGACCGCTACGCCTTCACCACCGAACTCCGCACCACCACCCCAAGCCCCCGCGTCAGCGCAAAGGGCCTCTAACGGAACACGCCCGTATGACCAAGTGAGTAGCGGCCGGGTTGGGGGAACACTGCTAGGCCGTGTGGGCCTTTGCCGACCGGGATGCGGGCCAGGAGTTTGCCGTCGCTGAAGCGGATCGCGTACACGACGGAGTTGTACCGGCCGGAGACCCACAGCACGAGGCCGTCCGGCGAGATGCCGCCCATGTCCGGGCTGCCGCCGCCCGGGATCTTGATCTTCCGGACCACTTTCCCGGTGACGAAGTCGAGCATCGAGATCGACCCCTCACCGCGGTTCGTGACGATCAGGTAGCGCGAGTTCCGGGTGACGTACAGTCCGTGCGCGCCGAGGCCGGTCGGGACGAACTTGAGGATCCGTACCGGCGGATGCGCCGACAGCACCCAGACGCCGTTGCTCATCATGTCCGCGACGTAGTAGAACTTCCCGTCCGGCGAGAGCTTCACGTCCTGCGGCATCGGCGCGTGCATCCCGCGCTGTCCCGGCAACCGCAGTACCTGCAGGACCTTCTCCGCGGCGGTGTCCACCAGCAACAGTTGTCCGGAGAACTCACAGGACACGAGGAACGACGTACCGTCCGCCGAGAAGTCCGCATGGTTCACCCCGGCGCACGGCACCGGGAGGACCTTCTGTACGGCCATCGTGTGCGGATTGCGGAAGACCAGCTGCTTGTCGTTCGACGCCATCACGACGGCGTGCTTGCCGTCCGGTGTGAAGTAGAGGTTGTACGGGTCGTGCACCGCGACCGGCCTGCCGGGCAGACCGGTGAGCGGGTTGATCGGCGTGAGCGTGTTGCCGAGGTCGTTGTTCACCCACAGCGTCTTCAGATCCCACGACGGTACGACGTGTTGCGGCTCGCGCGCTGTCCGGAAGGTGCGGATCACCTTGTACGTTCGTGGGTCGATCTCGGTGACGGTGTTGCTGCCGCTGTTCGGGACGTAGATCCGGTACGGGTCCCGGCGAACGGCGGCGGCGAGGCGCCCCGGACGATCGGCGGCCCAGACATCGGTGGGTGACAGCGGCGGCGGCATGCCGGGCAGGAAGCGCGGCTTGGCGGCCGGCGTGACGTGTGAACCGGACGCCGGCACCACACCCGGCGCGGGCGTGGTCGTGGTCGTGGTCGCCGTGGTCGGGTGGCTCTTGCCGGAACAGGCGCTGACCGCCAGCAGCAGAACCATGCTGAGGGCAACGGTCCGCCTCATTGCAGCAGTTCGCTGAGGGTGACCGCCCGCAGGTTCTTGGCGTGCAGGCCGGAGAGGATCTGGGGCAGCGCGCCGAGCGTCACCGGGTGGCCGAGATGCAGGCTGACGATCGAGCCTGGGCGGACGTGGTCCAGGACCGCCCGCACTACGGTGGCGGTCGGCGGGTCCTGCCAGTCGAGGCCGTCGACGTCGTACGACACACACGTAGCGTAACCGGACGCGGCGGCCGCCGATCGGATCAGTGGGGTCGTCTGCTGGGTCCCGGACGCGCGGAACCATCGGCCGGGACTTTTCGCCGTACGGCGAAGTACCGCCGCGCAGTCGTGCACTTCGCGACGGGCGTCGGCCGCGGCGAGTTGTCGCATCGGCTTGTGGTGCATCGTGTGGTTGCCGAGGTCGTGGCCGCCGTGCAGGACCCGGGTCGCCATCTCGGGATGCGCGACCAGCCAGGTCCCGACCGCGAGCACGCTGACCTTGGCGCCGGCGTGTTCGACGAGGTCGAGCAGTTCGGTGCCGAGTGCCGGATCGCCGTTGCCGTGGAAGGTCAGCGCGACCTGCTTGATGTTCCGCGGGCCGTGTCCGATCTCGACTGCTTCGGTCGGTGGAGCAGGTTTCGGGGAGGGCTGCGGCGCGACGGACCGGGCCGGCGTCGTCGGTGGTGCACTCGACTGCGGGGTGCTTGCCTGGCGGTTGTCCGAACAGCTCGCCGCGGCGCCGGTACCGATCGCCAGCAGCGCTGTTCGCAGGACCGTTCGACGTTCGACAGCCATACCCGCGAACCTACGTACGGCCTCCTGAGCGGACCCTGAGCAGTCAAGCTGATTGCGCAACGGATTCGGCTGGTCACTAGGGTGACACGGTGGATCTCGCGAGCCCGATCAGCACAGTGGTGCCGTCACTCGACGGGCCGGTGCTGCTCGTCCTGGCGGCCGCCGAGGAAGGCCTCTCGGGTCGCCAGGTCCACAAGCTCGCCGGCTCCGGCAGCGTCGCCGGCGTCCGGCTCGTCCTGCAACGGCTCGCGGCGACCGGCCTGGTGCACGCCGACGACCTCGGCAACTCGTTGCTCTATCGCCTCAATCGCAAGCACCTGCTCGCGCCGGTCGTCGAGCAGCTCGCGAATCTCCGCCGCACCTTGCTCACCCGGCTCGCCGACGAGATCGGCCTCTGGAGCGTCGCCCCCGTCCATGCGAGCGTGTACGGCGCGATCGCCCGCGGCGACGGCGACCTCGACAGCGACCTCGACCTGCTCCTGATCCGGCCCGACGACTGCGACCTCGAGGATGCCCGATGGACCGCGCAGGTCGGGCGCCTCATGCAGTCGGTCGTCGACCTCACCGGCAACGCGGCGCACATCTTCGAACTCAGCCACTCCGAACTCGCCGGCCACCTCAGCACCGACGCCATCCTCAACGACTGGGCCGAGCCGAGCGTCCGGCTGGTCGGCGTACCGCTAGACCACCTCGAGGTAGTCCTTTCCAGGTAGCGCCGGGAACGGGGCGTGCGGTTCGGTCTGGTACCAGAAGGACGTCGAGGCCAGGTCGTCCTGGAGCTGGAGGAAGCGCCCGTCGCGGCGCCAGCCGAGGGCCTGGACCGTGACCCGGAGGTCCTCGGTGAAGCGGATCGTGTCCTGGATGTGCCAGCGGTACAGGCCGAAGCGCTGCTGGTTGTCGAAGAAGCCGTCCGGTTCGATGACCTGCGGCATGCCGAGGTACGGCGTGGTGAAGGTCGCGTACTGTCCCGCCGGGTGTTCGAACCCCCACGCGCCGCCGAAGTAGTCCTCCGTGCCGGTACCGCAGATCGTCGGGTACTCGTCGTCGCCGTCGAGGTAGAACTTGAACTCACCCTCGCCCCACCACCCGGTGTTGTTGCAGCCCCACGCGAGGTACGTGCCGACGTACTGCCCCTGGCCGCGGACGCCGTCGAGCAGCGTGTGCACCTCGCCGTACGGGACCGGGTTCGATCGGCGGAACTGGGCGTGGAAGTACGCCACGTCGTCCGGTACGTCGGTGCGGATGAAGTCGACCTGGTAGAAGAAGTTCTCGACCTCGGTCTCCAGCAGGTTCTCAACCGTGATCCGGGCGCCGGCGCGGAACGGCAGCTGCCAGTAGCTGTTGAACCCGCCCTTCGGGTTCACCGCGATCGGGATCGAGCTCACCTGGCAGTGCCGGCCCCAGCCGTTGCAGAAGAAGTCGCCTAGCGGTACCTCGACCGAGGGCGTCTCCTCGCCGTCCCAGTACATCCGCAGCACCAGGGAACGCCAGGTCTTCGAGTCGACCGTGATCCACAGATGCGTGATCGCGCCGGATCCGTCGATCTCGGCGAGCGTCGTGGTCGACTCCGGCGCGAGGTTGACGCACGGCTGGATCTTCCAGCCCGGGCCGAGGTCGCGCGCCTGCCGCGACAGGATCCCCTCGGTCGCCCGCGCACCGCCCGCCTTCGCGCCGTCCGGGTTCTCCGCGCTGATCGAGTAGGACCGCGCAGCCGACAGCCGCGCCAGGTTTCCGAGTTGTACGTCGAGACCGTTGAAGTCACCCATACCCGACGACCCTAGGTCCGCCGGTCGTCCACCACACCTGGTCCGGTGAGACCGCCTGGTCCGATTCCGGCGGAGTGGTCTACTCGGGCTGCTTTACCGGCCGTGAATAGTCGGCAACAGTGAACCGGTGCCTGCTTCTGTCGCGCTGATCGCCCCACCCGGCCCGGCCGCCGCGTTCACGTCCGCCGGGCTGGTGGCAGACCGGTACGACGAACTACCGACGGACCTTGCTGCTTACCAGGCGGTCGTCGTGCTCGCGGGCGACTACCCCGCACCGGTCCACCTCGCGACGTCTGCCCTCGCCGACTACGTGCGTTCCGGCGGTACAGCGTACGTCGAGTTCGCTGTGGACAACGGGTTCCTGCCGAACGGTGAGATCCGCGACGCGCACATCGAACGCATCTTCACCCGCCAACCGCTGGAAGGCATCGAGCCCCTCAGCATCCTCGACGAACACCTCTCCCGGGCCCAACACGTAACCCCGCCTGAAGGTTCCACCGAACTACTCACCTACGGCACTGTCGCCGGCACCCACAAAGCCGTCTTCGGTCCACCCGCCGAAACCTTCCCGGCCCTCCTGAACATCCCGACCGGCAAAGGCCGTCTCCTCTACGCCACCACAGCCCTGAGCCACCACCTCCAAGGCAACTACAAACCCCACCGCCGCTGGCACCGCCTACTGGAACTGATCGTCGCAAACCTCACCAACACCGAGCCTCCACCCGAAGTGGAGCTCTTCACCGAACCACACGTGTGGGCAGCAACCGGCACCCCCATCAAGCTCGTAGTCCGCGCACCGCAAACACCCCCACCAGCCACCCACCAACCCCCCACCGCCCCGGCCTCCCCAGCGCCGGAGGTGTTGGTGGAACTGCTCGAGGTGGAACCTGGGCGGTACGAGTCGAGGCCTGTGGTGCTTGTGGATGGTGTGCATACGTTCGTCGTCGGCGAGCAGAGGGTGACGATTGCCGTTGGCCCGCGCGAAGAGCGGTACCGGAGGATGGTTGAGCGGGGGATCGGATGGTTCGACCGGGCGGGGATGTTCTACGACGCGCCGGACGGTTCCAAAGGAGTGGCGGAAGGGTTTTCGAACGAGGTCGGGTTCGACGGCAAGCTCCCGTTCCGCCCGGTCCCGCGTGGCGACTGCTACACCCAGACCGCGCACGCCTTCCGCACGTACGCCGACCTCGCCGACTACCCCCGCGGTCGCACCATCGCGACCAACCTCATGCGCAAAGTCGTACAAGAAGAACAACTGACAGACCGCAACAACCTGTACGGCGCCTTCGAACCCCGCGGCGCCCGCACCGACCTGACCCGTACCAACAACCTCTTCGCCGACGACGGCGGCTGGATCGCCCTCTTCGCACTGATCTCCGGCGAAACGCAAGCAGGCCTCCGCGGCGTCGAGTCCCTCATCCGCACCGCCAACACCGAACTCGGCCTCCAGGTAGACCCCTGGCGCACCCCGTCCACCCTGATGGTGAAGGGCTGGGACGAGTTCGGCCGCAGCCCGATCGAGGACGGCCTCGACCTGACCTCACATTGGCAGAGTTCCGCGCAGTGCGCGTACCTGTACGCGTACGGCATCACCGGCGACCCGTCGTACCTGGAGATCGCCGTACGCGGCCTCGACCACATGGCCGCGCACCACCCGCGCGCCCGCCTCGAAACCAGTCGCACCTGCGAAGCCGGCCGCTTCCTGCTCCCGCTCGCGGGCGGCTACTTCTACACCCGCAAACCCCTTTATCTACGGACGATGCTCGACCTCGCGGACTTCCTGAAGACGAGGCAAGGACCCGACGGCGGGTTCGCCGAGTGGGACGGCAAATGCCCGCCGAGCAACGAGGCGTACGGCGTCGACGAGGCGTCGATCTTCCAGGCGAACGGCGACCCGGTGACCGACCAGCTGTACGGCACCCCGTTCGCCGCCTGGGCGTTGCCGATCGCGTACCAGATCACCGGCGAACCGATCTTCGAGGAACTCGCGCACGGCGTTCTCGACTACCTCAGCCGGATCCAGATCGACGACCCGGACAACGAGCAGCTCCACGGCACTTGGCAACGCGCATTCGACTTCGACGCCTGGGAGTACTTCGGCTCGAACGCGGACCTCGGCTGGGGACCGTACTGCGTGGAGACCGGGTGGTCGGTCGCTCCTAGCCTGATCGCCGCGATGCAGTACCTGTCGGGTACGCCGTTCTTCCCGGAGGTGCAGCACAACCCCGAACCCGTGGCGGCTGTTCGCGCAGAGTTCGAATCCATTCGTGCGGGCGAGCCCGTGCCGCCGACGTTCCAGCGTGGTGAGGACGGGCGGGTTGTCCGCGACCAGGGCGGTGTGCGGGCGGTCCTCGGCGAGCTGGTGGCAGGCGGGGAGCCCGTGTGGGCGCGGAACGAGCCGGCGAACTCGTACGAGATCTACGTCCGCGGGGCCGACAACCGCCTGCACCACACGTACCTCGACGACCGCGTGGGACAGGGCCGCTGGCAACAACTCGGCGAGCTCGAACTGGCCGACGACCCGGTGGTCGCCTTCAATCCCGGCGCCGACGCCGTCGAGGTCTACGTACTGGGTGCCGACCGCCGCATCCACCACTGCTCGATGATCGACGTCCGCGGCGGCCACACCGAATGGGAACCTGTCGGTACGCTGCACTTCACAGGCTCCCCCGCGGTGATGTACGACGAGACTCTGGGCACCGTCCGTCTCACCGCGAACGACACCGCCGGCCAAGACCGCCGCACCCGCAAGGTCAACCGCTGGCACCTCCCTTGGCAAGACTATTCACGATGGATCACCGCATGACGCAGATCGCCATCGACGGCGGGCAGTCCGCTCTCCGTCTTCGTGTTCTCCCCTCCGGACGGACCGGCGCCGGACCTGGCTACACGCACGGTCCGGACGCACTCCAGAAACTCCTCGACGCGATCGGCGCGGCCGCCGCCGAGGCTCAGCTCACCGGGCCGGTCGAGGTCGTCGCGCTCGGGCTGACGGGTTATCCACAAGCTCCGGGTGCGGCGGAGCGGTTCGCGGCCGAGGTGAGTACGTTGCTGGATGCGGACGAGGTACGGCTGACGCAGGACATGGTCACCGCGCACGCCGGTGCGCTCCCGGACGGGTACGGCGTAGTAGTCGCCGCAGGCACCGGTCTCGTGTGTCTCGCGGTGGACCGGGACGGGACCTGGCGGAAGCTCGACGGCCACGGGTACCTCTTCGGCGACGCGGGCAGTGCGTTCGCGATCGGACGCGCCGGGCTCGTCGCCGTACAGCGTGCCCGGGACGGTCGTGGACCCGCGACCAAGCTGGCCGACACGTCGCTCGATCCGGTGACGCTCTACCGTTCGTTGACGCTGGTGGACGACGTCGCGCGGTTCGCCCCTGAAGTACTGCGCTGTGCCGCCGAGGGTGATCCGGTCGCGAACGAGCTGCTCGTCCGGGCCGCCACCGACATCGCCGAGACGATCGACGCCGCGGTCGCCCAGCTCGCGGGCGAAGGAGCCGTACCGGTCGCGTGCGTCGGCGGACTGTTCGAGGGTGCGGGCGAACAACTCCTCACCCCTGTCCGCGCAGCCCTGCCCGCCCGCGCCCGCCTCATCCCGGCGGCCGGCAACTCCCTCGACGGCGCCGAACGTCTCGCGACCGGATCGACCGGACCGTACGCAGATCTGATTGTGATCCACCGTCGATGAGAACCCTTGCCCCCGGCACCTTGGTGGTGTCCTGCCAGGCCGGCCCCGAGAACCCGCTGTACGGCCCCGCCGGGATGGCCCTGATGGCCCAGGCTGCCGAGGCGGGCGGTGCCGGTGCGATCCGGGCGAACGGGCCGGCGGACGTCGCGGCGATCCGCGCGGCGACCGACCTGCCGATCATCGGGATCCACAAGCTCGGCGACCCCGCGGGCGTGTTCATCACCCCGACGTACGCGGCCGCAGCTGGGGTCGTCGCCGCCGGCGCGGACCTGGTCGCGCTCGACGCGACCCTGCGCCCGCGCCCGGACGGTCAGCGACTCGCAGACCAGATCGCCCGGATCCACACCGAACTCGGAGTGCCGGTGATGGCCGACGTCGACACCCTCGCCGCCGGCCTGGCCGCCCGCGGCGCGGGCGCGGACCTCGTCGCCACGACGCTGTCCGGTTATACCAATGGCCGTACGCCGATCGGACCGGACGTCGACCTGGTCCGGGAACTCGTCGCGCAGCTGGACTGCCCGGTCGTCGCCGAGGGCCGGATCCGGACCCCGGAAGACGTCCGCAGCGTCTGCGATGCGGGCGCGTACGCCGTCGTCGTCGGCCACGCGATCACCAACCCGATGGACCTGACCGCCCGCCTGGTCGGAGCGATCCCGGCCCACTGAAAGTGGTCTAGACGAGCTTGCTCGCCGGTCTTTCGGACCGGGGTCCGCCGGGCGTATCCATGACCCAGTCAACGCCCCTGAGAGGACTGGTCATGATCGAGGTCGACCGCCGTACCCTCCTCCGCGCCGCCCTGGCCGGATCCGCCGTCGCCACGCTCGCGTCCTGCGCGAAGCCCGTCGCCGACAAGACCACCGCCGCGTCAGGTACCGCTGTGGACGGCAGCAAGCCGCTGGAGTTCTTCAACTTCGACGGCGGCTACGGCAAGGAATGGACCACGATGCCGCTGGAGCTGTACCGCAAGGAGTTCCCGAAGGCGGACGTGAAGCTGACCAGCGGGCAGCAACTCCAGCAGCAGTTGCAGCCGCGGTTCATCCAGGGCGACCCGCCCGACCTGATCGAGAACGTCGGCCTCGACGGCGCCACGCTGGCCGCGCAGAAGCAGGTGCTGGACATCGGCCCGCTGCTCGACCTGGAGGCGTACGGACAGCCCGGCGTCAAGGTCCGCGACACGCTGCTGCCCGGCGTCGCCGAGGCGGGGCGGTACGACGGCGTGAAGTACGAGATGCCGTACGTGTTCGGGGTCGGCGGGATCTGGTACAGCAAGCCGCTGATGGACAAGCACGGCTGGGAGTACCCGAAGTACTGGGACGACATGCTCGCGCTCTGTGCGGAGATCAAGAAGACCACGGACATCGCGCCGTGGACGTACCAGGGCAAGTTCCCCGGGTACCTCACCAACCCGATGCTGATGACGGCGTACAAGGCCGCCGGCCCCGACCTGAAGAAGAAGCTCGACAACCTGGAGCCGGACGCCTGGCGGGACCCGGCACTGGTCGCGGCCGCCGAGGGCTACCAGGAGCTGGCCGCGAAGGGGTACCTGCTCGAGGGATCGCAGGCGCTGACCCACACCCAGTCGCAGACGTACTGGGCGCAAGGCAAGGCCGTCTTCATCCCGTGCGGCGGCTGGCTGGAGAACGAACTCGGCGACATCGCACCGAAGGACCTCGGCATGACGATGGTCCCCGTACCGGGCATGTCGACGGCGGACAAGGCACCGTTCGAGACCGTCACCGGCGGCCCGGGCGGCGCGCTGATCATCCCCTCCAAGGCGAAGAACCCGCAGGGCGGGATGGAGTTGCTGCGGATCATCGTGTCCAAGCAGTGCATGCAGAACTTCACCAAAGTGACCAAGTCGCTGACCGTGGTGAAGGGTGCCACCGACGGTGTCGAGCTGTCCTCGGCGAACAAGTCGATGCAGGCGGTGATCGAGGCGGCCGGTACCAACATGTTCGCGGACTGGTCGTGGCGGCTCTGGTACAAGAAGCTGCTGGACAACTCCGACAAGGCGATGGCCGCGTTGATGAACCGCGAGCTCACCCCGGACGGGTGGAGCAAGCAGATGCAGAAGTACGCCGACGAGACGGCGAAGGACCCGTCGATCAAGAAGTTCCACGCCTGATGCACCACGGGAAGTACCGCTTCGTCATCAGCCTGCTGGTGGTCCCGCTCGCGGTGTACGCGGTGTTCGTGATCTCGCCGTACGTGCAGGCCTTCCCGATCGCGTTCACGAACTGGGAGGGCCTGTCGGCGAGCTACCACTACATCGGGTTCTCGAACTTCGTCACGCTGTTCCACGACTCCGTGTTCTGGGTCGCGTTGCGGCACAACCTGTTCCTGCTGGTCTCGCTGCCGATCATCATCGTCACGCTCGCGCTGTTCTTCTCCGCGGCGCTCAACTACCGCGGCGGCGTACCGGGATCGCGGATCTACAAGGTCGTGTACTTCTTCCCCGGCGTGCTGTCGATCGCGATCGTCGGCGTGCTCTGGCAGTTCGTCTTCGAACCGCGCAACGGGCTGCTGAACGGATTCCTCCGCGCGGTCGGTCTCGGCGGGCTGACCCGGCTGTGGCTGGGCGACGGCCGTACGGCGCTGGGCTCGATCATGGCCGTCGTCGTCTGGGGTGGCGTCGGGTTCTACGTCGTACTGTTCACAGCCGCGATGGCGGCGATCCCGCGCGAGCTGTACGAGGCCGCGCTGCTGGACGGCGCCGGCGCGGTGCAGTCGTTCTTCCGGGTCACGCTGCCGTTGATCTGGAACACGGTGCAGACCGCGCTCGCGTTCCAGGTGATCGGCGCGCTGGACATGTTCGCGCTGGTGAAGATCCTGTCGGTCGGGCCGGGCGGTCCGGACGACGCGACCCAGGTGGTGTCGTTGTACATGTACTCGAACGCGTTCACGTACGGGAAGTTCGGGTACGCCTCCGCGATCGGGGTGACCTTGTTCTTGATCAACATGATCCTGACCCTGCTGACGTTCCGGCTGACCCGCCGCGAACGGGTCGAGTACTGATGAGGTCCCGGGCCTGGCCGACCGCGGCGCAGGGATTCCTGCTGGTGTGGGGCGCGATGGTGGTGTTCCCGCTGCTGTGGGCGGTGATCAGCTCGTTCAAGTCCGACCAGGACATCTTCACGAGTCCGTGGAGTCTGCCGACGCGCTGGCGGTGGGACAACTTCGCGCGCGCGTGGAACGAGTCACACATCGGTACGTACTTCTTCAACAGCGTGATCGTGGTGTGCGGTGGCGTCGTACTGACGCTGCTGCTGTCGTCAGCCGTCGCGTACGTTCTGGCGCGGTTCTCGTTTCCGGGGTCGCGGGTGCTGTACTACCTATTCGTGGCGGGAATGGTGTTTCCGGGGTTTCTGGCGCTGGTGCCGCTGTTCTTCGTCGTACAGAACCTGGGGTTGATGAACACGTACCTCGGGTTGATCCTGGTGTACGCGGCGCACGGGATGTCGTTCTCGGTTTTCTTCCTGACTGCTTTTTTCAGGACGCAGTCGAAGGAGTTGGCGGAGGCGGGACTTGTGGACGGGTGTTCTCATTGGGGTGTGCTCTTTCGCATCATGCTGCCGCTCGCCCGGCCCGGTCTGGTCAGTATCGGCATTTTCCAGTTCCTCGGGATGTGGAACGAGTACCTGCTGCCGCTGGTGCTGAACACCGACGAGAACCGGTACCTCGTCACCCAGGGGCTGGCGAACATCGCGGTCACCCAGGGGTACCACAGCGACTTCTCAGGATTGTTCGCCGGGCTGACCATCTCGATAATTCCGGTCCTGGCCGTATATCTTGGATTTCACCGGCAGATCAGCGCCGGAATGACCGCGGGAGCCCTCAAGTGACCGAACTCCTCCTGGCAGCGGAATCCTTGGACGTGACCCCACCACCCGGCCATCGCCTCGACGGGTACGCCGCCCGAACCGGCCTCGCCACCGGTACCGCGGACCCGTTGAACGCGACCCTGATCTGGCTGTCGAGCACCGACGACCCCGGCGTCCTGTGGTTGACGCTGGACGCGATCGCCGTCGGCTGCGAGCTCGTCTCCGAACTCGCCGAGGCCGCCGCCGCGGCAGCGGGCATCCCGCCGTCGCACGTCGTGGTGTCCGCGTCACACACGCACTCGGGTCCGTCCGGCTGGACGGGTGAGATCCATCCGGTGATCCCTGCCGCCCGCGAGCGCGACCTGGTCGACGCGCTGCTCGGCGTGGTGAAGTCGGTCCGGCTCGAGCGGCAGCCTGTGACCGCGTCCTGGCGGTCCATCGAGGTGGTCGGCGTCGGCACCAACCGGCACCGCCGCAACGGGCCGCACGACAACACCGCGGGGATTCTCGCGCTGCACTCGTCGTCCGGTTCACTCGAAGCGGTGCTGCTCGACTTCGCGTGTCATCCGACGACGTACGGCCCGGAGAACATGCAGTACTCCGCCGACTGGCCGGGCGCCGCGCGCGCCGCGCTCGCCCCCGCTGTCGTCGGCTTTCTCCAAGGTGCGGCCGGCGACGTCAGCCCACGCTTCACCCGGCAGGGCCGCGGTGCTCCTGAGGTGGCTCGGCTGGGATCGTTGCTGGCGGGCCGGGTACGTGAAGCGCTGACGCAGCCCGGGCTCGAGCTACCACAGTCACCGCCGGCGATCCGCCGTACGACCCTCACCCTTCCGGTCCGCAACATCCCGCCCGCGGCCGAGGCCGAGAAGGTCGTCTCCGCCGCCGCCAGCCACCTCAACGGCACCGACGACCCGTCCGGCCGCATCTCCCAAACCCGCCTCGACGGCGCCCGCGGCCAAGCCCTGATGGCCGGCGCCACGTTGCCGCCCACGTACGACCTCCCGATCAGCGCCGTCACCATGGGCGACGTCTGCTGGATCAACCTCCCCGTAGAACTCTTCGCCGTCCACGGAGCCTGCCTCCAAGCAGACAGCACCTACCCCGTAACCCGAGTAATCGGCTACACAGACGGCTACTACGGCTACGTAGTAGACCCCTCCGCCGCCGAAGCCGGCACCTACGAAGCCCTCATCACCTTCTTCGACCAACCCACCACCAACCACCTCCTAACCCAAACCGCCACCTTCGTAAACACCTAGCCGCGCTGTAGAACTACTACAACCTCGTTGAAGGAGCCGGGGCTTGGCTTCCGTGGCCGGATCGGTCAGCGTTGGAGTAGCAATTGCCTCCGACAACCAATCGAGCATCGGGTGGGCGACATGTCGACGTATGAAGAGCTGATCGGGCTGCTTGACGATGCCGGGGTTGCGTACAAGTTGATCGATCACGCGCCTGATGGGACGACCGAGACGGTCAGTGCTCTGCGGGGGCATCCGGTTGCGCAGGGGGCGAAGTGCATCATTCTTATCGTCAAGCCCGACAAGCGGACGACCAAGTACGTTCTCGCCGTGGTGCCCGGTGATCGTCGCGTCGATCTCGACGCGATCAAGCAGTTGTACGGCGCCCGCTACGTCGGGTTCGCGGACGCTGCCACCGCAGAGCGTCTCGCCCGCACCGTCCCGGGCACGGTGCTTCCGTTCAGCCTCGACCCCGAGCTCGACCTGATCGCGGACCCGGCGGTGGTCGTGGAACCCGAGATCTACTTCAACGCCGCGCGCCTGGACCGCTCGATCATGATGTCCGGGCCGGACTACGCCGCGATCGCGAACCCGAGAATCGAACCCATCGCGCCGCGGTGACCCGAACGACTGTTGGTACGGCGGGGCGGCGCGGATGCAGGGGATCGGCGCGCCGCCCCACCGGTCTGTGGGGTACGTCAGGTCAGGAACGGGTCCACTTCTGGTCGTCGGTGCCGTTGCAGGCGGCTGTGGTGACGGCGGCGCCGTTGCCGGTGCCCGCAGCAGTCAGGCAGAGCGCGGGGTTGGCCACGCTTGTCACGGTCTCATCGGCGTTGAGTTCCCACGCCTGGTTGGTCGCCCCGGTGCAGTTCTCGATGGTGACCGACGTACCGGACGTCATGCACTTGTCGGCGTACACAGTGAGCTGCTTGGAGGCCGTGTAGTTCCACGACTGGTTGCCGCCGTTGTTGCAGTCCCACAGGTCCAGCGCCGTACCAGGCGTCGTCGAGAACCCAGGTACGTCAGCACACCGTCCACTGGCGACGCCACGCAGCGGCTCACCGGGCGGGGACGGCGGGAGGGTGTTCGTCGGCTCGTCCTTCAGCAGGCCCCAGCCCCACCACAGCTGGTCCAGCCCGCTGCGGCTGTTCACCTGGAGATCAGCCGGCCCGACCTGCGTCGTCATCGAGTAGGAATCGCCCGTACGCAGCCCAGGCCAGTACACAATCCCCATCTTGTTCTCACGGGCGACCTGCGTGAGCGCCCCGAGGTACGCCGTGTACACGTTGCCCTCGTGGTTGCCGTAGTTCAGCCCGATCGTCATCGGCGACCCGGCCTCGTCGATGATCGTCCGGGACCCGTACGACCCGATCCGCGGCCGCAGGTTCGCCAGCCACGCGGCCTCGGTCGTGTCGGACGCCCAGAAGCCGTAGAAGTGCAGCGAGAGCAGGGTCCCCTGCAGCTCCGGTGCAGCGCCGACCCCGGTCACGTTGTCGTTGTAGCCGGTGCCGGAGATGACGATGCGGCTGCGCGGTACGTCGCTGTGCCGGGCGATCCAGCCCGACGTCAGCGAGACCCACTCGGGCAGGGAGTACCCGAACGGCTCGTTCATCGGCTCGAAGTACACGTGCGGGTTCTTGGCGTACGCCTTCACCACGGTGTCCCACATGGCGCCGTACGCCGCCGTGTCGTCGACCCGGCCGTCCTTGGCGTTGTCGGCCTCCCAGTAGCTGAGGATGACGTTGAACCCGCGCCCGACCGCTGCGTCGATCGCCCCGCGGTAGGAACGCCACCAGGTGGTTCCCACGCTCGACGGGTTGATCGGCAGCCGTACGGTGTTCGCCTTGAGCTCCTTGCGGAACTCCCCCACGATCCCGTCGGCCTTGCGGTACGTCGTCGTGTAGTCGTCCGCCGTACTGAGCCCGGACGGGACCACCGCGTCGTGGGCGTAGTTGTCGCGCGGATCCGCCCAGTTCACGCCGCGGAAGGCACCGGTGTCGGCGGGCAGCGGCGCGGACGAGGCCGCGGTCGCGGCGCCCGAGTTGGTGGCTGTGAGGGCTGCGACGGCGGCCGCGACCGAGAGGGTCGCGGCGGCGAGGCGCCGGGCTGGAGATTTCATGCCGCCGATGTTCACGCAAACATTTCCCCGCGTCAATGCCTTGGCAACGACTACCGTCGGCTACCGGACCTAGAGAACCAGCTCCGGTTGCAGCTTCTTCGCCGGCCAGACCCGCTGCTTGCGGGCGGCCAGGGTGGACGCGGCGATCGCGACCGCGAACCACGCACCGAGCGCGAGCAGGTCCCGGCCGAGCGATGCGCCGGGTCCGCCGTACATCAGATGCCGGACGCCGTCGATCGCGTAGCTCATCGGCAGCGCGTGGTGGAAGAAGTACAACGGCGCCGGGATCGTCTGCCACGGGAACGTACCGCCGGCGCTGACCAGCTGGACCACCATCAGGACGAGTCCGAGGAACTTCCCCACGGCACCGAACCAGGCCGACAGCGCGTGCAGGATCGCGACGAACGTGAACGACGTCAGGATCAGGAAACCGACTGTCAGCCAGGGATGCGCGGCGTTGATCCCGAGTCCGAGGACGACGGCGACGAACACCAGCGTCGCCTGGATCGCGCCGAACAGGGCCGGCGGCAGCCAACCACCAAGGGCTACCCGGAACGGCGACTGCAGAGCGGCGAGCGCCCGCGGCGACAACGGCCGGACCAGCAGGAAGAGTACGTATGCACCGATCCAGCAGGCCAGGCTGAGGAAGAACGGAGCCAGCCCGGCGCCGTAGCTGTCGGCCGTGGCCTGCGAGACGTTCTGCAGCGTCACAGGCGCACCCAGCGTTTCAGCAACTGCCTTGCGCTGGTCAGCAGTCGGGTTGGGGATCTGCTTGACGCCGTTCTGCAGCCCGGTGTTCAGCTGAGTCGCACCGGTCTTCAGCTGACCCACACCGGTCGCAAGACTGTTCACCCCGGTCAGCAACTGGCCCTGCCCGGTCACGGCCTGCTTCTCACCGGCTGCAAGCTTCTGCGCGCCCGTCTGGAGCGTCCCGAGCCCAGTCTTGAGCTGGCCGGCGCCCGTGCTGAGCTGATGCGCACCACTGGACGCACTGCTGATTCCATTGGTCAGCGCAGGCGTCGCCTTGGCCAACTGTGAAGCGCCGTTCGACACCTTCCTCGCACCGGTAGCGAGCTCATTGAGCTGCTTGGAGGTCGTCTGGATCTTCGTGTTCGCCCGTACGACGGGAGCCCGCAGCTTGGCGGTCTCCTGCAGGACCACGCGGATCTGGTGCTGGCTGAGGCCTTGCTCCTTCAGCCGCTGCGCCAACTGCGAGTCGAACGTCTTCAGATCCTTCACCAGCGTGCTGGACGCCGTAGCAACCTGCTTGCCGACTCCGGCGATCTTCTCGTTGCCGTCAGCAACCTGATCCGCCCCGTCCGCCAGTTGTTTCGTCTGCCTCGGCAGTGCAGCCGTCTTGTCCTTCAGCGTGCTCAGACCGCTGTCGAGCTGTGAGGCTCCAGTCGCCAGCGAAGACGCGCCCTGCGACGCCTGCGATGCACCGGACGCCAGCTGTGTCGCACCAGCAGACAACTGCTGCTGCGCTGTGTTGAGCTGCTTGGCGCCTGTCTGCAGCTGGGTGACCCCGGTCGCCGCTGACGTGAGCCCGTTCTGCAACTTGGCAGCCCCGGCGGCCGCAGTACTGACCTGGGTGTGGATGGTGTTGTAGCCGGCCAGCAACTGCGACGCGGCCGTCTCGCTCACCTGTGACGCAACGGTCTTCGTCACCTGCGCGACCACCTGGTTGGCGATCGTGTGGGCGATGTAGTTGTTGGCATCGTTCGTGAGCAGTTCCAGCTCGGCCTGCCGTGGTTTGAAGTCCGCGCTCGACGCCAGGTCCGACGAGAACGACTTGGGCAGTACGAGCGCGAACTCGTACTTCCCGTCCGACACGCCCTGCGTCGCGTCCGCACGGTTCACCTGGTGCCAGTCGAAGCTCTTCGACTTCACCAGTTCGTCCGCGACCTGCGGTCCGACGTTGAGCTTCTCGCCGGTCGCCAGGGTCGTACCCGCGTCCTCGACGACGACCGCGGTCGGGATCTTGTTCAGCCGGCCGTACGGGTCGTGGTTCGCATAGAGGTACAGGCCGCCGTACAACACCGGCACCAGCAGCAGCGCGACCACGGCCAGCTTGGGCAGCCGTCCGGCCGTCAGACGCCGCAACTCACTCAGGGCCATCCGCAGCGCGGTCACGCTTCTGTCTCCACTTCTTCTTCGTCAATTGCAGTAACGGGCTCAACAGGAGCGATTGGTGCGACCTGCACCGGGTCGGGCTGGTCCGTCTCGCCCATCCGCGCAGCCTTGATCTCCAGCAACCGTGCGGACGCGTCGGCGCACGTGATGATCACGCCGTACCCCTGTGCCGCCAGTCCGCGCCCCAGCTCGAACCACTCGTGCGGATCACCACCGTGCCGATCAGGCATGGTCAGAATGACCACCTGCACGTCGGGGCGCGCGACGGTGAGCTCCGCGAGCAGCCTGGTCCGTACGGCGACCGGAAGGTGCTCGAACCGCTTGTCGGCGTGCTCCGCGGCGTCATGCTCGTTCAACCACTCCAGTACGGCCTTACGCCCCGCCTTACGGCCGGCGATCGCCAGCTCCTCGCCGACAACGGTCTGCACCGGCAGCGCGTCGTCGGGCTCGGTGATACCTGGAGCGTCGACCACGGCGACCCGGCGCCGCAGTACGGCGAGGTCGGCGTTGCCGTCGAGCCGGACCCGCCCGGTGTCGGGCTTGAGCCGACCGGACAGTCCCAGTGCCGCGGCCACGTGGCCGGCGCCTGGGTAACCGGTCAGCAGCACCACGTGGTGATCCGCGACCGACACCGACGTAGCGTGCAGCATCGGTGCGTGCGGTCCACGCACACTGATCCCGGCGGCCTCGAGCTCCATCCTGCATCCCCGTTCAATACGGTTGTGTATTCAATACACAACTGTATCCTACTCCTATGGAACCTCCCAAGCGCCGGCGTTCGAACACGCGGGCCCGCCTGCTCGAAGGCGCCCTCGAGGTGTTCGCCGAGCGCGGGTTCCACGGCGCGTCGGTGGAGGACATCTGCGAACGGGCCGGTTTCACCCGCGGCGCCTTCTACTCGAACTTCGGCTCCAAGGACGAGCTGGTCCTCGCGCTGTTCCAGGCCACGACGGACCGGCTGCTCGAGCAGATCGAGGCGCTGCTGCCGGAGCTCGCGAGTCAGCCCGGCTCGCTGCTCGACGCCGTCCTCGGGCTGCTCGACGAGACCGCGCCGGACCAGCGGCAGTGGCACCTGATCTCGGCCGAGTTCACGCTGCACGCGCTGCGCGACCCGGATGCGGCGCACGCGCTGAACAAGCAGCGGGCGATGTTCCGGGAGAGCCTGACCCGGTTGGTCGAGCAGATCACCGAGACGAGTTCGCTCGAGTTGACGGTTCCCGCGGAGCAGTTCGTCCGGATGGTGATCGCCGTCCACGAAGGTGCCCGGTCGCAGAGCCTGCTGGAACCGGACGAGGTGCCGGCCGGATCGCTCGAGCACACGTTCCTGCCGATGGTGCTGGAAGCGGTCAGCCGACCTTCACGCTGACCGTGTGCAGGCCGGTCGCGCCGTTCGGTGCAGGCGCCGCCGAGGACTCGACCTGCGGGTTGCCCTGCCCGTCGAACGCCCGTACCTGCAACAGATGCATGCCGTGCGGCGCGTTCCAGGTCCAGTGCCATTGCCGCCAGGTGTCGACCGACGGGTCCGTGGCCAGCGTTGCTTGTTGCCAAGGGCCCCCATCGACGCGGACCTCGACCTTCGAGACGCCGACGTGCTGGTCCCAGGCCACGCCGGCCACCGTCACCGGCCCCGGCCGGACCTTCTTGCCACCAGGGGTGTCGATCCGCGACGACAACTTGATCGGGCCTTGCGGGGACCAGCCGCGTAGCGTCCAGTACGCGTCGAACTTGTCGAACCGCGTCACCTCGATGTCGACCAGCCACTTGGTCGCCGACACGTAGCCGTACAGCCCGGGTACGACGATGCGTACCGGGAACCCGTGCTCCACCGGCAACGGTTGCCCGTTCATCGCGAACGCGAGCATCGCCTGCCGGTCGTCCAGCAGCGTCGGCAGTGGCGTACCGGCGGTGAAGCCGTCCTTCGACGAGGACTGGATCGCGTCCGCGTCCTTGGACGGTCCGGCCTCTTCGAGCAGGTCCTTCAGTACGACGCCCGACCAGAGCGCGTTGCCGATCAGGTCACCGCCGACCTCGTTGCTCACGCAGGTCAGCGTGACCCACTTGTGGATGACCTGGCGTTTCAGTAGGTCGTCGAAGGTCAGGTTGAGTTCACGGTCGACCATGCCGTGGATGCGCAGTTTCCAGTCCGCCGGGACGATCTGCGGGACGGAGAGTGCGGTGTCGATGCGGTAGAAGTCCGTGTTCGGCGTGGCCCACGGTACGGCGCCGTTCGCCTGCACGCCGGCCGGCGGTGCGAGGCTCGGAGGCTGCGGCAGCGTGAGTTGCTTGCGGGCGTCGGCGACCGCGGCCCGGTTCCCGCCGACGACTCGCCCGAGTACGGCGACCGCCGCGGAGCCGAGCGCGACGCCTCCGGACAGTTGCAGGAACCCGCGGCGGCTGACCGCGTCGTCCGGGAAATCGACGAGTGGCTCGAGCCTGCGGCTGAACAGGCGCAGGACGAGGAGAGCGGTGATGCCCGCCAGCGCCGAGGGCAGGAAGCCGGTCTGCCCGGAGTCCGCGCGGGTGAACGCGGCGGCGACCGCGACACCGCTGAGCGCGATCGTGATCAGCGCGCCGGCCCAGTACCGCCGTACGGCCAGAATGCCGCCGACCGCGGCGACCACCGCGATCACGATCAGGATGCCGACCCGCAGTGCGGTCTTGTCGTGGGTGCCGAACCAGGAGATCGCGAGGTCCTTCAGCCACGGCGGCGTACGGTCGATGAACGCCGACCCGATCGCCACCACCGGCGACTGCGGCGTACCGAGGAGCCCGGCCGCGAGACTGCCGACCGCCAGCCCGGCCAAGGCGGCGAGGATGCCGCCTGCCGCCCCCCGCCAACGGGTCCCGCCAGGAGCCTTCGGGTCAGCCTGTTGCTTCACTTCTCAACCTTCGCGCGGCGGGGCGCCCGACACCAGTCGAGCGCCCCATCCGTTAGTCGCGGGTAATACGTCGTGCGGTTGTGGTGCTTGAGTGCGGTTGTGCTGGTCAGATCCGGTCGGGCGTGATCGGCCCCAGACCCGGGCGGCCGTTCGGCCAGCGTCGGGCGTTGTCGCGGACCCGGCGGAGCTTGCCGAGGACGAGATCGCGGTCGTCCGCCAACTGGGACATCCAGAGGCTGTCGATCTCGAGCAGGTGATCCGGCAGCGCTTCGCGCAGCCGCCGCTTCCTCTCCTCGGTCAGGACGGCGAACGAGCCGCGGGCGTCGTCGGGGCACGGCTCCCGGCGGACCAGGCCGAGGTTCTCGGCACGGTCGACCAGTCGGGTGATGCCACCGGTGGTGACGGTCAGCTCCCTGGCGAGGGAGGTCAGACGCTGCTTCTCCCCGTTGCTGCGGGCCAGCCGCAGCAACAGTTCGAACATTGCCATTTGCAGTCCACTGCGCTTCAGGGAATGGCGCATCAGGTGATCCAGTTCGGCCGCTGCTTCTCGCAGCAACCCGTAGGCCGTCAGCACGTCGCTTTCCCATGGTTCGGCAGCGCGAGTGGGTTCTGCATCGGCGAGCGCTAGGGGCGAGCAAAGCGAAGGCGCGATGGTCATGCGCGGACTCTATTAGCTGACCAGTTCACTTCGCTACACGGGGTGACCCTTCGGCTACACATCGACCCACAACCGCAAACCTCCTGAGCGTAACGGACCTCCTTCAATCCTATCCGGTCTAGAACGGTTGAAGGCGCGTTCCGGGCCTGTGGATAACTTCCGCGGGGGGCGGGCGATTTTTGGCAGCCTTGATTCGCGAGGTTATGGACCACCGGATCGGGGAGCCCGAATGAGCAAGGACAGCAAAGAGAACTCGCCCTACGGGGCCGGCTTCGTCGCAGCCTGCATCGTCGTCGGTGCGGTCCTGCTCTGTGGCGCGCTGATCATCATCGGCGGCCGGAGCTCGTCATCCGCGGCATCCTCGGTGTCCGGGGGTGTTCAACAGCAAGCAGTCGTGGAGACCCAGCCCAGCACCGAGGAGCCTGGCGGGCCCGCGACTCTGGCCAGTTCACCGGCTGCCGGGGCCGTACGGAGCTCTGCCGGCTGCAACCGCGGGTCGGGTGACCAATCGGTGCCGGACAAGGCGCCGGCGGTCGACGGCTGGGACGTCAGCCGCCGGATCGTGGTGCCGCGCTCGGCGACGTACGGCCCGGCCGTGACCGACCCCGACGGGTTCCGCCGGTGCTTCGCCCACTCGCCGACCGGCGCGGTGTACGCCGCCTACAGCGCCTTCGCGGCAATGGCCGATCAGGACGCGGTGATCGCGACCGCACGCAAGCTGATGGTTCCGGGACCGGACACGGACGCGCTGATCCGCGAGCTCCAGTCGGACAACTCCGACACCGGATACTCGGTGCCTCAGCTCGCCGGGTATCACCTGATCGACACCGCGCCGGACCGCGTGATCGTGCTGCTCGTCACGCCGGTCCAGTCCGGCTACATGAGCCTCACGCTCACCCTGATCTGGCACGACGGCGACTGGCGGCTGAAACCGCCCGCGCCCGGCGAACCGGTCGGCGCGCCGTTCGCCCAGCACCGTGACCTGTCCGACTTCGTTGCCTGGAGTGGTGTCTGATGTGCGGAAAGATGGAGATCGGCTGCTACATCCAAGCGGGCTTCCAGACCGTCACGACCAATGCGATGGACCAGCTCCAGGAACAGGTCACCAAAGGCGCGCTGACGACGCTCGGGTCGATGACCATCTGGCTCAGGCCGAACACGCCGGACCTTGCCAACCAGCAGGACCAGGCGACCGGCACCGTCAAGTTCCTGCAGGGCAGCCTGCTGAGCGTCACGGCGGCCGTGTTCGCGATCGCAATCATCATCGCCGGCATCAGGATCGCCTGGGAGCAGCGCGCGCAACCCCTGCAGGACCTGCTCAAGACGATCCTGACCTTCGTCGTGGTGGGCACGGCAGGTGCCGCGACAATGCAGCTGCTGTCGGCGTGGTCGGACGGGTTCTCGGTCGCCATCATCGACCAGGCAGGTAAGGATCTGTCGCTGGCCGCGACGTTCGGCGGCCAGGTCGACGGCGCCGGCCGGGCCCAGAGCCTCGTCGCCGACGGCATGCCCGCGCTGCTCGCCATCACCACCGGGTTGGGCGTGATCCTCGCGTCCCTGATCCAGATCGTCCTGATGCTGGTGCGCTCGGCCCTGCTGGTGCTGCTGGCGGGCGCGTTCCCGCTCGCCGCCGCGGCGACGAACACGGAGATCGGCCGGAACTGGTTCAAGAAGTTCTGCGGCTGGTCACTGGCCTTCATCGCGTACAAACCGGCGGCCGCCCTTGTCTATGCAGCGGCGATGAAGGTGGCCCATGACCCCGCGATGAGTACGAGCGACGCCGTAGTGCGGGCGATGACGGGAATGATGATGCTGCTGCTCGCGATCTTCGCGCTGCCGGCGCTGATGCGCTTCATGGTGCCGGTGACCGCCGCCGTGGCCGGGGGCAGCGCGGGCATGGGCAGTTCGGTCGCGGACCCGGGCGGAGTCGCGAGCGGTGCCATCAACGTCGGCAGCTCCGGCGCGGGATTCGGCAGCGCCCGCGGCGGCGGAAGCTCACCGGGCGGTTCGACCGGCGGTTCGACAGGCGGTGGCGCGACGGGTGCGCAAGCTGTCGGCGCGAAGGCTGCGGGTGCGGCCGCCGGCGCGGCAGCCGTCGGCCTCGCCGCCGCGCGGAAGACCGCTGGTGGCATCGCGGGCGCCGCGTCGCACTCGGCCGGTGAGTCCGGCGGCGGTTCGATCACCCCACCATCAGCGAGCGGTCCGATGGCCCGCCGTCCCAGCTCCCGATCGCCAAGACCCAACCAGCACAGCGATGCGCACTCCGCCACCCAGAACCGCACCCCGGAACCGGTCGGCCCGTCCGGCAACTGGTGACCGAACCTCAGTTTCCCCAGCGTTGTCCACAGCTGTGGATTTGGGGGCTGTCAGCAACAATCTGCTGGTTGTTCATCTGCTGGTCACTTGATCAGCAAGGCCTCGGAACCTACCGGCTTGTAGCCGGCTGCCAGAAACGTACGGAGGGAGGCTGCGTTGCCGGGAGTGATCTGGGCCCAGATCGACGCTGTCGCTGGGACGAGAGCGCGGGCTGCCATCGCGAGGCGGCGGCCGTGGCCTTGGCGGCGAGCGGCCGGGGGTACCTCGATCGCACACTCCAGCCGGTCCGCCAAGCCGCGGCCGATGACGACCAGCCCTTCGTGAGCGTCGACGTACACGCGGACGTCGTCGCGGTGGCGTCTCGCGCGGGTGGCCCGTGGGTGGTCGAGGTCGTGCAGCTCGGTGAGGTCGGCGGTTGCTGCGGCGCGTTCGGTGGGGTCGGTGATGGCCGGCGCGAGGAACATCGCGTCGGTGGCGCCGACTCGCTGGCCCGTGTGCTCGGCGAGCGCCACCAGGAACGGCGGACTCATCGGTACGCCCGGATCATCGCTGGGAACGTGCTCGGCGACCCACTCCGCGGTGACGTCCGCGGCGATGACGTTGTGGCCGGTGAACGCGACCACGCCCGACTCCCGTGCCGACGGCGCCGGTACAACGGAGACGGTGAGGTCCGGGGGCGGGAACGTGCCGTGTTCGGCGGCGCGCAGAATGGCAGCGAGAGTTGTCATCAGGAGCATTGTCGCGGAGATCCCGTGGCACGCTCGAAGAGGAGGCGGCAGGATGCGCGAACCGCAGCTGGTCACGGCCGAAGGACTGCCCGAGCGGGTCACGATCTACGAGGTCGGTGCCCGGGACGGGTTGCAGAACGAGTCGGCGATCGTCGACGTCGCGGTCAAGGCCGAGTTCGTCAACCGGCTGGTCGACGCCGGCCTGACGACGATCGAGACGACGAGCTTCGTACACCCGAAGTGGGTACCGCAGCTCGCCGACGCGGCCGAGCTGCTCGAGCGGCTCGACCTACCCGACGGCGTCCGCGCCCCGGTCCTCGTGCCGAACGAGCGCGGCCTCGACCGCGCGCTGGCGGCCGGCGTCCGGGAGATCGCGATCTTCGCGAGCGCGACCGAGACGTTCGCGGCGAAGAACCTCAACTCGACGCTTGACGACCAGTTCGCGATGTTCACGCCCACGATCGAGCGCGCGCTGGGCGCGAGCCTCACGGTCCGCGGGTACGTGTCGATGTGCTACGGCGACCCGTGGGAGGGCGACGTACCGATCGACCAGGTCGTCAAGGTCGGCGCGCGGCTGGTCGAACTGGGCTGCCACGAGCTGTCCCTCGGCGACACGATCGGAGTCGCGACGCCGGGTCAGGTCACGGCGCTGATCACGGCGTTCGGTGCGGCCGGAGTGCCTGTGGACAAGCTCGCGGTGCATTTCCACGACACGTACGGCCAGGCCCTGGCCAACACCCTGACCGCGCTCCGCGAAGGTGTCACCACCGTCGACAGCTCCGCCGGCGGACTGGGCGGCTGTCCGTACGCCGAGAGCGCCACCGGCAACCTCGCCACCGAGGATCTCCTCTGGCAGCTCAACGGCCTGGGCATCCGAACCGGCGTCGACCTCGAAAAACTCGTCACCACCAGCACCTGGATGGCCACCCAACTGGGCAAACCGTCACCGAGCCGCGTGGTCCAGGCCCTCGCCGGCTGAAACTGTCGGTGCCATGGGGCACGCTGGGTGCGTGAGTGCGCAGCGGGTTGAGCTCGGAGAGTTCTTGAAGGCGCGGCGGGCGCGGGTTGCGCCTGAGGATGTTGGGCTGCCCGGAGGTGGGCGGCGGCGGACGCCTGGGTTGCGGCGGGAAGAGTTGGCGCAGCTCGCCGGGGTCGGGGTGACCTGGTACACGTGGCTCGAGCAGGGGCGGCCGATCAACGCTTCGGGGCAGGTGCTGGATGCCGTGGCGACGACGCTCCGGCTGACGCCTGTCGAGCGGGAGCATCTGTACCGGCTGGCGGAGGCGACGCCGGTGCGGCTGCCGCGGGCGACGGACTGCGCGAGCGAGGCGGTGTTCGCGGAGATCGTCGAGGCACTCGATCCGCTGCCGGCGGTGATCACCAACACCCGGTTCGACATCGTCCGGGCGAATCGTGCGTACAACGACCTGTTCCACGACTGGCATCAGCTGCCCTGCATCCACAAGAACCTGCTCTGGTGCATCATCACCGAGCCGGCCGCGCGCGAGCAGTTGCTGAACTACGACACCGAGGTGCCGTACCTGGTCGGTCGGCTGAGGTCGGCGTACGGCGAGCACGTCGGCGACCCGGACTGGGAGACCGACCTCGCGCGGCTGCGGTCGATGTGCCCCGAGTTCGACGTGCTGTGGTCGCGGCACGAGGTGGCGGCCTGCTCGCCGCGCGTACGGCGGATCTCGAACCGCTCGGTCGGCGAGCTACGGCTCACGATCACCGAGCTGGCCGTGTCCGCGCACCCGGACCTGCTGCTGTTCGTCGAGTCGCCCGCTGACGAGGAGACCCGCGCCAAACTCCCGCTCACCCGGCGCGACCCGGCCGAACAGTCAGCGTGATTCCGGCGGACCGCTCGGCGCCGGCGACGCGCGATAGAACTCACCGAGCTCCATCGGATCCGCGCAGTCCAGGGTCGGCCCCCAGAATCGCGCTGTCACTGCTCGATCGGGCGGCGGATCCGGCGGACCAGGCTCTTGTCGGCGAACTGACCGACCCGGTACGTCGACCAGCCGTCGACGCCGGCACCGACCGCGCCGCCGAGGAGCGGGATGCGGCGGGTGACGGTGAGCGCCATCCGCTTGCCGCTGATCCGGCCGATGAGTTCCGCGACGACCTCACCCGAGACCTGACGGTCGAGCTCCGGGTCGAAGACCGGGGCGGTCGCAATCGCCAGCGGTGACGAGACCAGGCTGGACTTCCGCAGCCGGTCGGTGACGCCTTCCTCGCCGAGCAGGCAGGTGATGACCGCCGTACGGACCCGCGGATCGTCGAGGTCGTACCCGCGCAGGTGGGCGATCGCCGCCACCATCCGGCACTGCACGACCGCGAGCCCGGTCAGGTTGGCGGGCAGCGCGACCGGGAGCGTGACCAGCCCGCCGATGCTGGTGGCGAAACCCTGGACGCCGGCCAGCCGGATGTGCTGGTCGATGACCGCGTCGATCGCGAGCGTGACGTCGCCGTCGCAGCGCTCCAGCTTGGTGTCGGCGATCCGCTCGGCACCGGGGAACCGCTGGTACCCGTCGATCGCGATCTCGAGGATCTGGCGCAACACGCCGCCCGCTGCCGTCGGGGCGAACCGCTGGGCGGCGGGCGCGAGACTACTGGCGACGAACCTGGCTACTCCGGCCACGGTGCTCCTTCCCGCCCGGCCCCACGCGTCAGAACCCGGACGTGCTTCAACTGTACGTGCCTCACCGCCTCCCGCCACTCGGGAGAACCCTTAGGTGTCCCCTAGGTGAGAATGGGCCTGTGCCGATCGAACCTGCTCCGTCTCAGTGGGACTTCCCGCCGGTTGGTGTGGCAGGCGGCAGCGACGTCGTTGCGGGCGGTGCCGATCTCGCGCCGGGGACGGTACTGGCGGCGTACCGGCGGGGGCTGTTCCCGATGCCGGACCATCGCAGCTCGGTGCTGTGGTGGTCGCCGGTGGACCGCGGCGTGATCGACGTGGCCGGGTACCAGCCGTCGCGGTCGTTGCGGCGGGCGCGGGCGAAGTTCGAGATCCGGGTCGACACCGCGTTCGACCAGGTGATCCGGGCGTGTGCGGATCCGCGCCGCCCGGGCTCGTGGATCGATCGCGACATCATCGCCTCGTACACCGAGCTGCACCGGCTCGGCTGGGTGCACTCGGTCGAGGCCTGGGACGGCGATGAGTTGGCGGGCGGGTTGTACGGCGTGGCGATCGGCGGGCTGTTCGCTGGCGAGTCGATGTTCCACCACAAGACCGACGGCTCGAAGGCGGCCGTCGCGGGCACGATCGAGCTGCTCGACGACGAGTACGCCGCCGACCGGGTCTTCGACATCCAGTGGGTGACCGACCATCTCGCCACCCTCGGCGCGGTGTCGATCCCGCGGGAGACCTACGTACGACGAGTGACCCGCGCCCTCGCCGTACCGCTGCCGAAGGCGTTCAGCTGAGCCCCACGAAGGCCGCCATCTGCCGCGACGCCGAGGTGAAGAACTCGTCCGCGGGGTCCATCGAGCCGACCAGTTGACCGAACAGCTCGAAGCTGATCATCCCGAAGAGTTGGGTCCACACGATCACGGTTCTGAGCAGTACCGGGCGAGGAACTTCAGGCGCCAACTCGACCAGGACCCCCAACTGATCGCCCAGAACACCTGTGGGAGCGGGCGCGTCGGGCGGAGCCGTCAGGTGGCCGGATGCGTGGGCGCGGCGTAACAGCCCGAGGAGCAGCAGCGGTACTCGGATCGCGGGCTGGACCGTGGTCTGCGGAGCCTTGTACCCGCTGATCGGCGACCCGTAGATCAGCGCGTACTCCTGCGGATTGGCGCGCGCCCAGTCCCGTACGGCGGCGTAGATCGCGACCCACTCGTCGACCGGATCGCCTCCGGTAGCAGCGCCCTCCGCGGCCGCGCCGAGAGCGTCGTACGCGTCGATGATCAGCGCGGTGAGGAGCTCGTCGCGACTGGCGAAGTACCGGTAGAGGGCGGACGAGACCATCCCGAGCTCGCGGGAGATCGCCCGCAGCGAGAGCGCCTCCGCGCCGACGGTCGACAGTTGCTCGCGGGCAGCCGTCTTGATCTCCTCGGTCAGCTCGGCCCGGGCACGCTCACGGGCAGTTCGTCCGGCGTTCATGGAGCCAGTCTGCCACAAAACCGAGAGCAGTGCTCTTGACAGTGAGCAGCGATCCGGTGTTCACTGATCACAACAGAGAGCACCGCTCTCGCTAAACTTCGAAGGAAGCTCGCCATGACCGAGTACAAGCAGATCTACGACAGCAAGCGCGTGATCACCGCCAACGAGGGCAGCATGCGTGTGTTCAACAAGATCGTGGCGCGGCTGACGAAGCTCGGTCTGAGCCTGATGGGCAGCCGGGTGTTGTCGGTCCAGGGCCGCAAGTCCGGTGAGTGGCGCAGTACGCCGGTGAACCTGCTGATCATCGACGGCCAGCGGTACCTGGTCGCCCCGCGCGGGCACACCCAGTGGGTGAAGAACCTGCGGGCCAGCGGCACCGGCCGGCTGCAGCTCGGCGGCAAGGTGGAGACGTTCCGCGCCGAGGAGCTCGCCGACGCCGACAAGATCCCCGCCCTCCGGCTGTACCTGAAGAAGTGGGCCTGGGAGGTCGGCACGTTCTTCAGCGGCGACGTGGACAAGAACTCCCCCGACGAGGTCCTGCACCACATCGCCCCGGGCGTCCCGGTCTTCAAGATCGGCTAGTGGTAGGCAGCCGCCTGGATCCGGTAGAGCTCGGCGTAGTGACCGTTGCGGGCCATCAGTTCGTCGTGGGTACCGGTCTCGACCACGTGGGCGCCGTCCAGGACCACGATCAGGTCGGCCATCCGAACCGTCGAGAACCGGTGCGAGACCAGGATCGTGATCCGCCCGTCGGTACTGCTGCGCGCGGCCGCGGCGTACCGCTCGAACAACGCGTGCTCGGTCTCGGCGTCCAGCGCGGCGGTCGGCTCGTCGAGGACCAGGAGCAGCGGCCGGTCCCGCATGAACCCACGCGCAAGCGCCACCTTCTGCCACTGCCCGAAGCTGATCTCCGCGCCGTCCGGCCAGGTCGACCCGAGCTGCGTGTCCAATCCGGACTCGAGCCGCTCCAGTACGTCCTCCGCTCCGGCCCTGCCGACTGCGGTCGTCACCGCCGGTACGTCGTCCAGCCGCGGGAGGTCGCCCAGCCCGACGCTGTGCGCCGCGCGGAACTCGAACCGGAAGAAGTCCTGGAACGCACCGGCGATCCGCTCCCGCCACGCCTCCGCGGGGATCCGGGCGAGCGGCTGGTCGTCCAGCAGGATCCGCCCGCCGGCCGGTTCGTACAGCTTGCAGATCAGCTTCACCAGCGTGGACTTGCCCGCACCGTTCTCGCCGACGACCGCGATCACCTTGCCGGCCGGGAGGTGCAGGTCGACGTTCTCCAGCGCGGGCCGATCGGAACCGGCGTACGAGAACGACACCTGTTCCAGGCGGATGCCGTCGTCGAGCCGCTCGGGCGCGGGCTGGTCCGCCGTACGGTCGAACGAGGCCGCGTAGTTCTCCAGCCAGACGAGCCGCCGCGAACCGTCCAGCCAGATGCCGCGCAGGAAGCCGATCTCGCCGACGGTCGCGCCGATGTACGACGACAGGCGCGCGCCGGCCGCGAGGATCAGCAGCACCTGTCCCACGGACCCATGCAGACCGGACGCGACGAACAGCACCGCGCCGACGTACGCGCCTCCGAACACCGCCCACGCGATCGCGTGCCACACCGCGCTGGTCCAACGGGCCGCGGCCATCGGGCGGTACCACTGCTCCCATTCGCGCCGGCGGCCGCTGACGAGGTCGGGACCGATGCCGATCACGCGGACCTCCTTGCCCGGAGCGGGGGTGGTCGCGGTCTTGAACAGGTGCTGCGAGAGGCGGAAGTGAGCGGCGTACCGCTCCTCGACCTCACGCTCGACGCCTGGCCGCCAGCTGGAGCTGAGGACCGTCGGCAGTGCGAAGAGGAGCAGTAGTACGAGCGCTGGGTGGATCGACATGAGCAGAGCGACCGTGACACCGAGGCGCAGGATCCAGCCGCACGTGGAGAACAGCGACATGTACATGTGGTCCAGCACGAACACCTGTTTGCGGAGCACTGACAGGCGATCCAGGTAGTCACGGCGTTCGTGGTGCTCGACCGTGGCGACCGACGCCTGCAGGCGAGCGACGTGTGCTTCCAGCATGATCGTCACGCGGTCACGGAAGCGACGGGAGATCCTTGTGGACACGGTCCTCAGGAACCACGTCGCGGTCACCGACAACGCGAGTCCGCCCGCTGCTAGTAGTGCAGCCCGCTTGTCGTGGTGCAGTACGCCGTCCGACAGGAGCTTGAGCCACAACGCCAGCAATGCGTCCGGTACCGCGGCCAGCAGCGTCATCAAGAAGGCCGCGAGCAACAGCCACGGCTCGTGCTGGTACCCGAGCTTGCAGAGCCGCCACATCGCGGGGATCGCCTTCGGCAGGTCGTCAGAGCGTGTCATAGCTGAGTCCCTCCTCGTCCACCTCGGCCGTGAAGCGCTGTGCCTGCAGGTCGAACATCGTCCGGTATCGCCCGCCGAGCGCCATCAGTTCGTCATGGCTGCCGAGCTCGACGACGCGGCCGTGCTCCAGTACGCAGATCCGGTCGGCGTGCCGGACCGTGGAGAACCGGTGTGAGATCAGGATCGTGGTGACGTCCCGGGTCGCGGTCAGGATCCGGTCGAAGATCGCCGCCTCGCCGCGGACGTCCAGTTGCGCGGTCGGTTCGTCGAGCAGGACGAGACCGGCTCCTTGGCGTACGGCGCAGAGCGCCCGGGCGAGGGCGACCCGCTGCCACTGCCCGCCGGACAGGTCGGTGCCGTCGCCGTACCCGGTCGCGAGGCGGGTGTCCAGGTCGGCGAGGTCCGCGGCGCCGGCGTCCGCGAGGGCGGCGCGGATGTCCTCCTCGGGCGCGCCGGCCGGTGCGACGTTGTCCCGGAGCGGGAGTTCGAGCTTGAGGAAGTCCTGGAAGACGGCGGCCACCCGGGTCCGCCAGGCGTCGACGTCGAGGTCCTTCAGGTCGATGCCGTCGACGTGGATCGAGCCGGAGTCGGGGTCGTACAACCGGCAGAGCAGCTTCGCCAGCGTGGTCTTGCCCGCGCCGTTCTGCCCGACCACGGCAAGCGAGGATCCGGCCGGGATGGTCAGATCGAGCCCGTCGAACACCTGGCGCTGACCCTGTGGATAACCGAAACGCAGGTCGCTCAGCCGGACTTCGACCGCGCCGCGGCCTCCGGTGGTGTGCCCTGACGACAACGCTCCCGCTGGTGCCATCGCCGGCTCGAGCCGCTCGACGGCGACGACCGGCGCGGCCGCTCCGTCGAGCGCCCAGTTCAAGCCGCCGAACGCGATCATCCCGACGCCGATCGCCACCTGCGCGAACACGACCAGCCGATCCAGCGGGAGGTCGCCGGCGATCGCCGCGGCACCGAGCGCCCAGAACACCAGACCGTTGGCGACCACAACGATCAGCAGGCTCCAGATCATTGGTCGCTCCCGCAATCGGGTCGCGGCGTACTGCAGTTCGAACAGGCGCCGGCGACGCTCCGTGAACCGGCGTACCGTCCAGTCCGCGAGCCCGAACAGCCGGAGTTCCTTCGCCGCACCCGGCTCGACCGCGAGTTCGTACGCGTAGTTGGCGTGCCGCTGCGCCGAGCGGACCTCGTCGGTGTTGCGATCCCGCCACACACCGCTCTCGCGCAGCAGCCAGTGCGTGGCGCCCCACGCGAGGACCAGCACGAGCGGCGCCCACCAGCTGAACCCGAACAACACGACCGCCGAGGCGATCCCACCGACCAGCTCGACCAGACTGCCCGCGACGAAGTCGACGTTCAGGTACATCGGCGGCCCGGTCTGCCCGTGGTCGAACTCGCGCGCCACGACGAGGTCCTCACTCAGCTCCGGATCCTCCAGATGCCCGATCCCCGGTGGGCCGACACACGCCGTGGCCAACGCGTCGTTCAGGTACGACGACACGCGACTGCCCAGGTTGGCGCTCACGGCTTGATGCACCGGCGTCAACACCTGCAACAACACGAACGTCGTACCCATCAACCCCAGCGGCGCCCCCAGCGCATCCCCGTGCTGAACCGCCCCCACCAACCACCCCATAGCAATCGCGAACACCGCCGGCAACGCACCGCGCCCCACCAGCAACACCCACCAGGCAACAGCCAACCCCCGCCCGGCCCGAGGCAAAACCCCAAAAAACCGCCACTCCCGCCGCCCCCGCAACCACCTCACCATCCACCCACGATGACACCACCCCGCACGCAAGTCTTGAACGTTTGCCGGATGGCACTATGGCCGCATGATCAGTCATGAGTTGTTGGTGGCGGCGCCGAAGGTGCTTTTGCATGATCATTTGGATGGGGGGTTGCGGCCTGGGACTGTGGTCGAGTTGGCTCGGGAAGTGGGGCATGTGTTGCCGCGGGGGGATGCGGGGGAGCTTGGGGAGTGGTTTGTCGAGTCGGCGGACTCGGGGTCGCTCGAGCGGTATCTGGAGACGTTCGATCACACCGTTGCGGTGATGCAGACGGCTGAGGCGATCAAGCGGGTGGCCAGTGAGTGTGTGCAGGACCTGGCGGCGGACGGGGTGGTGTACGCCGAGGTTCGGTACGCGCCGGAGCAGCACCTGAACAAGGGGCTGACGCTCGAGCAGGTCGTGGACGCTGTGCGGGAGGGGTTCGAGCACGGGATGGCGACGGCGGAGCGGCCGATCGTGGCGCGGCAGTTGCTGACGGCGATGCGGCACAAGGCCCGGTCGATGGAGATCGCCGAGCTGGCCGTGGCGTACCGCGACGCGGGTGTGGTCGGGTTCGACATCGCGGGTGCCGAGGCCGGGTTCCCGCCCACCCGGCACCTGGATGCGTTCGAGTACCTGCAGCGGGAGAACGCGCACTTCACGATCCACGCCGGTGAGGCGTTCGGGTTGCCGTCGATCTGGCAGGCGATCCAGTGGTGCGGCGCGGACCGGCTCGGGCACGGCGTACGGATCATCGACGACATCACCCACGACGGCGACCTCGACGGCGGCAAGGTCGAGCTCGGGCGGCTCGCGGCGTACGTGCGGGACCGCCGGATCCCGCTGGAGATGTGCCCGAGCTCGAACCTGCAGACCGGCGCGGCCGCGTCGATCGCCGAGCACCCGATCGGGCTGCTCGCCAAGCTCCGCTTCCGGGTCACGGTGAACACCGACAACCGGTTGATGAGCGGTACGTCGATGAGCCGCGAACTCGCCCTGCTCGCGGAGGCCTTCGACTACGACCTCACCGACTTCAGGTGGTTCGCGATCAACGCGATGAAGTCCGCCTTCATCCCCTTCGACGAACGCCTCGCGCTGATCGACAACATCATCAAGCCTTGGTACGCCTCAAACTAAAAGAAAAGAAAAGAGAGGAGGGGCAGGTACGCGTCAAACTGACCGTTGATACGTGCGAAAGGCTCGGGTGGAGAGCCAGCCCACGATCAGGGTGAAGGCCAGCAAATAGCCGCAGTGGCGCCAGACCGATGGCCAGTCCGGGGAGGCGGCCAGGGACTGGCGGGCGGCGATGGTGGCCCAGTCGACCGGGTTGAAGCGGGCCGCGACGTTCACCCAGTGCGGTGCGACCGTCGGGTCGATCATGATCGACGACATGAACGTGAGCGGCAGCGACACGAACTGCGAGATCCCGATCAGCGCCTCCTGCTGCCGGGTGAGCAGCGCGACCGCGTTCGACAGCGACCCGAACCCGAGCCCCACCAGCACCGACGCAAGGATCGTCACCAGATAACCGCCGACCCCACCGTCGTACCGGGCGCCCGCGGCGAAGCCGATCCCGAACACGAGCACGGTCTGGATGAACGTCGTCGTCGCGTTGCTGAGCAGCTGCCCCGCCATCAACCCGCCGCGGCTGACCGGCGACGCGAGCATCCGGTCCATCACGCCACGCTCCATGTCCTGGACGAACGACGTACCGCTCCAGCCGCTCGTCATCAACGCCGTCATCATCACGATCCCCGGCGTCAGGAACGCGATGTACGACGAGTCGCCGAACCCGGGGATGTGTACGACGCCCTGGAACAGCTGCCCGAACAACAGCAACCAGATCGCCGGCTGCACCAGCGTGAACGCGATCAACGCCGGCTGCCGGTACGATGCCCGCGTCCAGCGCCCGAGAATGAGACCGGTGTGCGTGATCATGCCGCCTCCTCCGCAACCTTGAACGAACGACCGGTGTACTGCAGGTACACGTCGTCCAGCGACGGCCTCGACACGGTCACCGCAACCACTGGAATCGCCTTGTCCTCAAGGACTCCCAGCACAGCCGGTACGGCGGTCGCGCCACGGTCGACCCGCGCGCGCAAAGTGTTGCCCTCGACAACGATCTCGCCGATTCCCGGCAACTGTCGCAACAGCGAACGAACGGAACCGTCGGTGTCCGGATCGACCAGCTCGACGTGTACCGAGTCCCCGCGCAGCGCCGCCTTCAACATCTCCGGGGTGCCCTCGGCAACGATCTTGCCGTGGTCGACGATCGCCAGCTGCCCGGCCAGCCGATCGGCCTCCTCCAGGTAGTGCGTGGTGAGGAGTACGGTCAGCCCTTCCTGCCCCGACAGCCGCAGTACCTCGTTCCACAGATCGGCCCGCGCCTCCGGGTCGAGGCCGGTGGTCGGCTCGTCCAGGAACAGCACCTTGGGCCGGTGTACGAGACCGAGCGCGACGTCCAGCTTCCGCTGCATGCCGCCGGAGTACGTGCGTACCGGCCGATCGGCGTGCTCCGCCAGATCGAAGCGCGTCAGCAGGTCACGGGCGCGCTGAACCGCGTCGGTACGGGACAACCCGAAGATGCGCCCGCTCAGGACGAGGTTCTCCAGGCCGGTCGCCATCGGATCGGAGCTGGACTTCTGCGGTACGTACCCGATTGCGCGCCGGACCTTGTCCTGCTCGCGCTGGACGTCGTACCCGGCGACACGTGCGCTGCCCGAGTCGGCCCGGGACAGTGTCGTGAGGATCTTGACGGTGGTGGACTTGCCGGCGCCGTTCGGCCCGAGCAGGCCGAGGACGACACCTTCCGGCACGCTGACGGTCAGTCCGTCGAGCGCGCGGAGTGGTGGATTCTTCCGGCCGGCCGGGTACGTCTTGACCAGGTCGACCGCTTCGACGGCATGCGTAGCCATCAGATGACTCCCTTGTGGGTGCGGGAGCCGGTCGTCGGGCTGGCTATCCTGATGGATGCGCCTTGGGTGCCAGGTCTTCGGACCGACTCGAGGAACCGCGGCCCTTGATCCTGGTGTTGCCGCACCGTGGATCGAGGGCCGCTCTGTTTAACGCGCTTCCGGCGGCATCGCCTGCATCCAGGCGAACTCCTGCCCGAAGTACTTCACCGGATCTTTCAACTGCTCGGCCGGGCTGATGCCCTCCTCCAGGTAGTGCTTCCACGCCATCCGCCAGAAGTTGGACCCGCCGAGCCGGTCGCTGCGGATCTCCTCGACCAGCTGGTGCACGTACGCCGACTCCGCCCGCAGCAGCGCCAGCCGGAACTCCGACTCGACCCAGAAGATCCGCGGGAACTCGATCGCCGTCATCTTCTCGTGCATCGCGACGGTGTCGGCGATCTCGCCGTCGACCGCGACCAGCCGTTGCTCGAGCAGTTCGACGGCCCGGTCCGGCGGCAGACCAGGCAGGTAGGCCAGCCCCGCCTCCAGCGGGTGGAACTCGCGGGTCGGCGTACCGACCAACTCGACCAGCCAGTCATCGAACTCGGCCTGCCCGGCATCGGTGATCCGGTAGACCGTCCGCTCCGGCCGGTTGCCCTCGCGCACCGTCTCCAACGCCTCGATGAAGCCGTGCTTCTCCAGGCTGGACACGATCGAGTAGAGCGATCCGTAGTTGACCTTGATGCTCTGGTCCTTGCCACGGGCCCGGAGCGTCGTGGAGATCTCGTACGGATGCATGGGCCGCTCGCCGAGACTCCCGAGCACAGCGAACGCCAGCGGATTGCCGACCTTACGCCTGGCCATAACAAACTCCTCGATCTCGATTACTCGAAATCGAGTATTAGCTTCCGGGTATCCGGTGTCAAGTATTCAGCCAGGCGAACGCCCGGGCCCCGAGGCCGCGGACCCGGAGCGCGGCGAGTGCGCGGTACGACGGCTCCTCGACGTACTTCGTCAGCAGCCAGGCGAGTCCGATCACGCCGATCGAGGCGCCGGCGATCTGGGCGAGCCGGCCCGCGCCGAGCTCCATCAACCGGTACGCGATCAGGTACCCGACCACCTGGTTGAGCAGGTACAGCCCGAACGAGATCCGCGCGAGGAACCGGATCGGCCGCCGGAACCGGGCGAACACGGTCCAGTCCGGACCGCGGGCCGCGAGTGCGACGAGCACCAGCAGTACGCCGATGCCGAGCGACGACGGCAGATCCGACGTGTGTGCGTGCTGCGCGAAGACCGTCGCGACGATCAGCGCGGACAGATGCAGTACGCCGATCCGCCGCTGCGACCACAACCAGATCCCGATACCGATCGCGAACAGCTGCAGCCGGTGCAGACCGAGGCCGTTCCACGCCTGCACCACCCAGAACGGGCTGTGGTCGATCCGGCCGTTCCACTGCAGTACGACCGGCGCGACGATCATGATCCACAACAGCGTGGTGATCCGTGGACCGATGCCGCGCGGCCAGAGCAGTGCCGCCGCCCCGAACGCCATCAACTGCAGCGGCAGCGTCCAGTACGAACCGTCGATCAGCTGGACGCTCGGGTCGAACGACGCCGCCAGGGTCAGGTTGGCCCACAGGTCCCGCCGGGTCGGCAGGATCCAGTTGTCCGGTCCGAAGTAGATGAGCAGCGTGTACGTGACCAGCACGGCGGCGAGGTACGGCGGGAGCACCCGGCAGGCGCGCCGCCACAGCCACCTCGACGTGGAGCCCTTCCGGACGGTCACGCAGACGAAGTACGCGCTGATCACCAGCAGGACGCTGGCGCCGACCTGGAACGGGTACCTCCCCAGCGGTGTGCCGAGTTCAGGATGCAGGAACGGACCCATGTACGTCGTGTGCGTGAACATCACCGCGAGTACCGCCACGACGCGCACCACGTCCCAGCTCAGCCTGCGTGCGGTCCTGCCCGAGGGCCGGTCCGGCGTCGTCACAACCACTCCAATGCCGAATCGCTTGTTACCCCCTCGTGACCCTAGGCAGAGCGTGGGGTAGCGATGCAAATCGGCTCGGTGATGCCTTCCTCACATCAGAGTGGCTTGACCCAGCGGGACCATTCCGGCTGCGGCGCGTAGCCCGCCGTGGACCAGACGCGGTGCGCCTGGGTGTTGTCGTCGAGCACCATCGCGTCGGCGCGCGTCCCGCCGTACGACGCGAAACTCGCCTCGGCGCGGGCGACCAGCTCGCGGCCGATGCCCTGCCGGCGGTGCGTCGGCGCGACGGCCAACCGGTACAGGTGGCAGCGCCAACCGTCCCAGCCGACGATGATCGAGCCGACCACGTGATCGTTGTCCATGGCAAGGATCAACGCCTGCGGATCGCGCGCGATCAGCCGCAGGACGGCGTCGGTGGAGTCCGGCGGACGGTGCGAGTCCTCGGCGGCGGTGGCCCAGAACTCCATGACTGCAGGGGCATCGGCGGCGACGGCGTTGCGGTAGCTGACCATCAGCCGGCGGTCTGGAACGTACGGCGGTAATCCTGTGGTGGCACGCCCACCACCCTACGGAAGTGGTGCCGGAGCAGGGCGGCCGTCCCGAATCCTGACTCGGTGGCGATCTGCTCGATCCCCATCCGGGTCTGTTCGAGCAGCGTCCGGGCGCGCAGTACGCGCTGGGTGGTGACCCACTTGAGCGGCGTCGTACCGGTCTCGGCGACGAAGCGGCGGGCGAACGTACGCTCCGACATCTGCGCGCGCCGGGCCAGTGCCGGGACCGTGTGCTCGATCGTGAGGTTGTCGACCATCCAGTTCAGTACCGGCTGCAGGCTCTCCGCGGAGCACTCCGGGACCGGTACCTCGACGTACTGCCGCTGGCCGCCGTCGCGTTGCGGCGGGACCACCATCCGGCGGGCGATCCGGGTCGCGACCGCGCTGCCGAGCTCGCGCCGGACCAGGTGCAGGCAGGCGTCGATGCCGGCCGCCGTACCGGCGCTGGTGATGATGTTGCCGTCGTCGACGAACAGCACGTCCGGGTCGACCTTCGCGTTCGGGAACTGCTCCATGAACCGGTCGATGTAGCGCCAGTGCGTCGTGCACGGGCGGCCGTCGAGCAGGCCGGCGGCGCCCAGGACGTACGCCCCGGAGCAGACCGTCAGCAGGATCGCGCCGCGCGCCTCGGCCCGGCGGAGCGCGTCCAGGATGCGTTCGTCGTACTCGTGCCGCCAGGTGGTGGCCGGGATGCCGATCAGGTCGGCGTCCTCCAGCTCCTCCAGGCCGTACGGGGCGATCACCTGGGAGTGCGTGCTGGTCTCCATCGGGACGCCGGGCGTGGTCGAGCACACCTTGAAGTCGAACGGCGGCACACCGTCGTCGGTGCGGTCCAGTCCGAACACCTCGGCCAGCACGCCGAACTCGAACAGGGCGACGTCCTCCATCAGCACGACCGCGATCTTCTGCAACATGGCAGAATCTTATCGGACTATGTCAATAGCGCCACTGGTGGCAGGATCTGCGAGGTAGAATGATTACTGCCATGACCGGATACATTCTTCTCGTAGTCCTCGTAATCGCCGTGATCGCCGCCCTGGAGATCAGCAACCGGCGCAACGCAGGCGGTCCGGCTGCCGGACCGCGGGGCACGTGGGTCGCCGACGACCGCGACGTTGCCCGTACCAAGCTCGACCTGCTCGCGCTCGGCGCGACGGCCAAGCCCTTCACCCACAAGCCTGCTTCGACCACCGGGACGGTGCACAGCATCCGCGCCGCCCGCCTGCACGACGGCCGTCACGCCGCCTGAGTTCGCCAGCTGGGGGCGGTCGCGTTGGTGACCGCCCGCAGCACCCCTTCGACCGGGCCGTACCGGAAGTTGCTCAGCCAGATGTGGCTGAGCATCACCTGCAATACGAAGATCCCGACCGCCAGGCCCGTGGTCTCCAGTGGCGAGACCTGTCCCACCAGTCCGAACCCGACGCCGGTGAAGATCAGCAGCGTCGCTGCTGACTGCCCCAGGTAGTTGGACAGTGCCATGCGCCCGGCGGGTGCAAGCAGCCGCCTGATGTCCTCACCGCGGTCGGAGTGCATGATCCGTAGCAGCGAGGCGACGTACGCGGCTGTCAGGAACGGCGCGGTCATCACGCTGATCAGCACGGCCCTCGTGTCACCGTTCCCGCCGAACGCGTAGACGACTCCGCCGGTGATGCCGATCGAGAAACCGATCAGCTGGATCAGCCGGAGCAGGGCGTCCGAGCCGTCGACGTTCTGCAGCAGCTTGCGTCGGCCGGCGACCATGCCGATCAAGAAGGCTGCCAGGGTCGTGGGGCCTTGCACTGTGAGCAGCGACAGGCCGTACGTCGGCAGTGCGCGGAGGTGCTCGCCGATGACATCGCTGAACGAGCCCGCCAGGTTCGCGGCAGTCCCCTGTGCTGCCGTTACTGCTGCGGACGGGTCCAGTACCGCCGACGTGTCCAGGAAGAGCGCTGCGACTGCGAGGGTGACGAACAAGTACGCGTAGATGGCTCCTGCGACCACTAGCGCCGTACGGTCCTTCACTCGACGCATGGCGAGCAGGACGAGCCCGATGATCGCGTAGACGCTCAGGATGTCGCCGGTGATCAGGAAGACGCCATGCAGTACGCCGAGCACCAGCAGCCCGCCCAGCCGCCGCAGCATCCTTGGCCGGAAGGCTGCGCCCGCTCGCTGAGCCGCCTGCATCTGCAAGTGGAAGCTGTATCCGAACAGGAACGAGAACAGCAGGTAGAACTTCATGTCGACGAACGCCGACGACAGCCACCGCACCGAGTGGTCCAGCCAGGAGCTGTACGCGGGGTCCTCCGCGACGTGGATCGGATACCCGGACGCCGCGAACGTGATGTTCACGACCAGGATGCCCAGCAGGGCGAAACCACGCAGCGCGTCGACGTCCTGAATCCGCGTCCGCTCCAGTACCTGGCCCATGTCCCCAGCACATCAGCGCAGCTCGCGAAACGCAGTCGCGCTGGGTCCTCCTCCGGGGTGGACCTACCTCTACCTCAGTGGGCGCGGCGCTGTTGCACCTTCTGGAACGCCTGCTTGATCTTCTCCTGGTTCTCCGGCTTGCTCAGTTCACGCTGTGCGACCTGAACCAGCTTGGCGACCACGGCGCCCTTCACCAACGTCTTCACGAACCCCATCAGGGCCTCCCTAGTCTGTTGCCCCCGACGCTACCGGCCGTGACAACCCCTCTCCATAGGTGATTCACCGGAACTGTCCCTGGCGTCGGGCACACTAGGGGTATGCCTGAGTTGCCGGAGGTCGAGTCGCTGGCTGTGTTCCTGCGGGAGCGCGCGGTGGGGCATGCCTTCGTCCGGGCGGACATCACCGCGATCAGCGCGCTCAAGACGTACGACCCGCCGATCTCCGCGATGGTCGGGCTGCTGATCGACGACGTGCAGCGGCACGGGAAGTTCCTGGACATCTCGGCGCAGGGCGTGCACCTGGTGATCCACCTGGCCCGGGCCGGCTGGCTGCGCTGGAAAGAGGAGCAGAACACCGGGCTCGTCCGGCCCGGCAAGGGTCCGATCGCGCTCCGGACCGTGCTGGACGACGGCGCCGGGTTCGACCTGACCGAGGCCGGCACCCAGAAGAAACTCGCGGTGTACGTCGTCCGCGACCCGAGCGAGGTCCCGGGCATCGCCCGCCTCGGCCCGGACCCGTTCACGCTGTCGCTCGACGACTTCGGCGCGATCCTCAAACGCGAGGGCCGCGTCCAGCTCAAGGGCGTGCTGCGGAACCAGTCCGTGATCGCCGGCATCGGCAACGCGTACTCCGACGAGATCCTGCACGTGGCCAAGATGAGCCCGTTCAAACCGGCGTCGAACCTGTCCGACGACGAGCTGAAGACGCTGTACGACGCGATGCGCGAAACCCTTCAGGACGCGGTCGACCGGTCCGCCGGGCTGGCAGTCCAGGACCTGAAGTCGGAGAAGAAGTCCGGCCTGCGGGTGCACGGCCGCACCGGCCAGAAGTGCCCGGTCTGCGGTGACGTCGTGCGCGAGGTCAGCTTCGCCGACTCCTCCCTGCAGTACTGCGCGACCTGTCAGACCGGCGGCAAACCGCTGGCCGACCGAAGGTTGTCGAAGCTGCTGAAGTAGGTTCCCGGCTTATGCGGAAGATCTACGTGGCGGCACACGTCTACATGATTCTGGGGCTCATCAGCGGGCTGTACTACCGCGAGCTGACCAAGGCCAAGGACTTCACCGGCGACTCGCAGCTCGGCGTCGTCCACACCCACATCCTCGCGCTGGGGATGCTGTTCTTCCTGATCGTTCTCGCGCTGGAGAAGCTCTTCACGCTGACCGACGGGAAGCTGTTCAACGCGTTCTTCTGGGTCTACAACGCGGGTCTCGCGCTCACCGTCGGCATGATGCTGCTCCGCGGGACGATGGTCGTACTCGGCCACCAGCCCGGCGCCGCGCTCGACGGCATCTCCGGGCTGGGGCACATCACGATCACCCTCGGCCTGATCTTCTTCTTCGTCAACCTCGGCAAGCGGCTGCCCGCGAAGACCGAGGAAGCTACGTTGTCATCTGATCGAACATCGTCTTGACGTCGGCCGTGTTCGGGGTCGACAGCAGCGTCGGCGTACCGCTCGTCGTCCGGCGCGACGTCACCGCGAACACGTACCCGAGGTTCGCGTCGATGCGGTCCTTCAACCACGGGCCGCCGCTCGCCCCGCCGTTCATCGAACACGTCAGCGCCGCGTCCGAGCCGCCCCACGCGTACGTGCTGCCGTCGCAGTAGTACGGCACCTCGCCGTTGTAGGGCGCCTCGGCCGGCCAGCCCCAGATGCGCGTACCGGGCTGCGTCTGGCTGTTGCCCCAGACCAGCCCGTTGCCGCCGACCGTGTCGATCAGGTTCGCGCCGTTGCGCTGCTGCAGCGTGACGAACGCCTGGTCGTGGGTGAAGTCGCTGCTGTTGATCCACGAGTTGAAGGTCCGCGCCTGGCTCCAGTTCCACAGGCCGTACCCGGACTGGCCGTTGTAGTACGCCGGGGCGAACACGATGTTCGAGTGCCAGCCGCCGCCCTGGCCGCTGTGTACGCAGTGGCCCGCAGTGATGATCAGGTTCTTGTAGTTGTTGTTGATCGTCGACGCCGAGCACACGTAGTTGAGCCCGTTGTCGGTGAAGAACAGCTTGCCGGCAGTGCTCGGTACGGCGTCGTTCGCGAGCTTGTACCCGGCGCGGGGTGCGACCGGCTTGGATGCGATACCGCTCGAAGTCCCTTGTTCTGCAGGGGTTCCGGTGCCGGCAGGAAGATCGGCTGGGATCGCGTTCCGCAGCTTCTCGGCGGTCCAGTACCCGGTGGCGTCGAGGGCACCGGCCCGGGCCTTGGTGGGAAGGGCCGGGGCTTTGACAGCGGTGGTGGCGTCGCGGGACGGTGCGGCGCTTGCCGGGGTGACAGTGGCGCCGGTGACCAGCAGGATTCCGGCGGCGAGCAGGCGGATGGGCGTTCTACGCATGCGTGACTCCTCGATCGGGGCGGTAGATCGATCACTGCCAGTAGAGGGGAAGTGCTCTCGGATTGCAAGCGGTCACAGGTGTACGACGTACGGTGACGACGCCGAGCGCCGCCCCGCGTCCAGCCGTGCCCGTAGTTCGGCCGAGCCTGCGCCGGTGATCCGCGTGAACCAGACGATCGACCGGCCCGGCTCGAGGCCGTCGAACGACCACGTCCGCGCTGCCGCCGACCAGCCCGGTGGCAGCGGGAGCTCGACCTCACCGCGGACCGTCGTACGGCCGAAGTTCGTCACGACGACGGAGAGCTCGGCGCGGCCCGGGTGGATCGAGGCCAGCACGGTCCCGACCGGAGCGACCAGGACCCGCCGTACGCCGGCCGGTACGGCGAGCGGTACGACCCGGCTTTCCGGCATCGGGAACGGCCCGATCGTGGTGCGGGTCAGTTCGTGACCGGTCACGCCGTACCGTCGGCCGGCGAGCCGGATCTGGTGCCGGCTGTCCGGTTCGACCAGGCCGACGAACCGTACGGCGACGTCAGCGGCGCGGCGCGCCACCATGTGGGCCGTCGTACCGGTCGGAGTGAGGTCCCAGACGCCGTCGGCGTTCGCCGTGACCGTGTCCGGCGGGACGATCCGCAGCTTGCCCGCGAGCGCGACCCGGACGGTCGGCGGTTCGCCGGTCTCGGGCAGCCGGACGACCAGGTCGTCGCCGTCGCGGCGCCAGGTGAGCGCCTTGCCGGTGTCGTCCTCGACGACGTGCCGCGGCGTCGTCGCGAGCCCCGGCAGCCGTACTTCGTGGTCCGGCGGACGGCGTGCGATCCGCAGCAGCAACAGCTCACGACTCCGCAGGATCGCCTCACCCCACGGTTGCGGTTCGAACTCCCCCGGGATCCCCTGAATCAGCGCCACCGCAGCCTCCCTCCGAGCCACGGTCCGTCCCCGGCTCCCCGCTGTCAACGCTTTTCCCGAGTTCCGGAACCGGGCTTTCCGAAACCGGTCGGCGCCCAGTTGGTCACCGTCTGACATGCTGGGGGCATGTTCCGGAACCAGGAGATTCCCTCGGTCGTGGTGAGCGAGCTCGACGACGCGCTGCTGACGGAGGCGTTCGTGCTCGACGTCCGCGAGCCGGACGAGTGGGACCGCGGCCACATCGAGGGCGCTGTCCACATCCCGCTCGGCGAACTGCAGGACCGGGTCGGCGAGGTCCCGCTGGACCAGAAGGTGCTCTGCGTCTGCGCGGTCGGCGGCCGTTCCGGCATGGCCACCCAGTTCCTGAACCAGCTCGGCCGCGAGGCGATCAACCTCGACGGCGGCATGCACGCCTGGGAGGTCTCCGGCCGCCCAGTCAGCACGAACTGATGCGCTGCCCGGTCAGCACGGACTGATCCGCACGGCTGGTCAGCAGGAACCGAGCCGGCCGGGCATCGTCGCCTCGACCAGCCAGCCGCCGGCGACCGGTCCGGCGACGAGCTGACCGCCGAGCTCCTGCACGCGATCGCGCAGCCCGGCCAACCCATGGCCGGTGCCTTCGAGGAGCGGTCGTTGCCGGATGGCTTCGCCGTTCGTCACCCGGACCGTCAGGTTCCGGCCGGCACCGTTCACCACGACTCGCACCGCCGCGCCCGGTGCGTACCGCAGCGCGTTCGTCAGGCTTTCCTGTACGACGCGGAACGCGGCATGCGCCACCGGCGCCGGCACCCCGTCCCGCGACCCCTCGAACCGGCACGACACGTCCAGCCCGCTCCGCGCCGCCCGCGTGACCACCTCCTCGATCAGCGACAGATCCGGCCCGCCGACCGCCGTACCACCGAGCAGTTCGACCAGCCGCCGGAGGTCCTCGTGGCCCTGCCGCGCGGACTCGGCCAGCCCGGCGAACACCTGCTCGGCGCCGACCGGATCCCGATCCACCAGCCGCTGACCGGCCGCCGCCTGGATCACCATCACGCTGATCGCGTGCCCGACGATGTCGTGCAGCTCCGACGCGATCCGGGCTCGCTCGTGCCGTACGGCGAGCTCCGCGAACAGCTCTCGCTCCTCCTCCAGCTCACGCCCGCGCCGCGTCAGCTCCGCGGCTGACTCCCGGTGCAACCGAAGGACCGTCCCGGCGAGGAAACTCGGCACGCTGAACATCACCAGCGGCACCTCCGTGTGGTCCCCGAGCACGATCCACATCGTGAAGAGGAACACCGTGAACGCGCCCGCGGCGACCCAGGCGGGCCATCCCGACCAGCCGAGCGCGGCGACCAGCGTCACCAACGCGAGGATCGCGAACGTGGTGTCCGGGAACCACCCGTAGTCGGACAGGACCGCCGTCGACAGCAACAACCCCGCACCGACGACCGCGACCGTACGCGGGTGGGACCGCCACCACAACAACGTCAGTCCGCTCGCCAGCAATGCGCCGGCGAACACGTTGCCGAGTACGGTCGTCGGCCACCCGTGGATCGCCGTCGGCAGCGCGACGACCACGGCGACCAGCGCCACGATCGCCACCTGCTCGAGCCGGCGCGCGTTCATCTCAGCCGGCCACCGGCAGTTGCGCGACCGCTCCCGCGCGGCCTTTGCTGACCTTCACGTCGACCGATCCGCCGAGCAACTTCGCCCGTTCCTTGGCCCGGACCACGGCCGCCTTCAGCGCGGCCGCTTCGCCGATCTGCCCGTTGACCCGGATCTCGAGCGCGGCCGGCTCGAACCGTACGGTCACCAGGATCGGCTCGTCGGCCAGCGCGGTCACCAGGTGTTCGACGATCCGGTACGCGGAAACCTCCACCGTGGCGGGCAACGCCCGCGGATCACCGGTGACGACCAGCCGCGCGTTCGACGTACGGAGCCTGGCCAGCAGCGTGTCGAGGTGGGCGACCGTCGGCGCCGGCGCGAACGCGACGTCGTCGCCGCGCAGCAGCCCGACGATCTCGCGCATGTCGTCCAGCGTCTGTCGGCTGCCGGACTCGATCGATTCCAGCGCCGCCTTCGCCGCCGCCGGCGAGAGACCGGCCGCGGACTCGGCCGCGGTGGTCAGGCCGGCGAGCCGTTCCTGGAGCAGCCCGTCGAGTTGCCGCGACAGCCGGGCCCGGTCGTCGGCGACCTCCAGCGCGGCCCGTTCGTCGCGCAGCTGCCGCAGCTCGGCCTCCCGGTCCGCGAGTTCCCGGTTCAGCGCCGTACGCCGCCTGGCCGCCAGCCCGACGCCGAACACGATGCACACGATCGGCAGCGCCAGCACGATCGCGCTCGGGCCGGTGGTCGCGTCGATCACCAGCACGAGCACGGTCAGTACGACGCTCAGCCCGCACACGATCCACCGGGTCGTCCGCTCGGTCGCAAGCGCCCCGAGGAACGCGATCACGAACGCCAGCGGGAGACCCGCACCGCAGCGGGTCACCCACCCGAACAACAGGTCGTGCACGGCCATCACCAGTACGGAGACCGTGGCGACGGCGAGGATGCTTCGCCGCCACCACAGCACCGGAACTGCCGCCGCCGCGAACACCGGGAGCATCCAGAGCGAGTGCGAGCTCTGGGCGTGCACCATCGCCCCCTCCGCGATGGCGGCCCGCACCTGGGCGTCGGACGTCTGGACGTCCTCGATCATCAGCACGAGGCCGAGCAGGGTGAGGCCGCCCGCGATCCCCCAATCGCGGAGCTTGATTCCCCTGAAGACCTCACCCATGGCCTGCTCCCCACCGACCAGTCCCGCTCAGGCGTGCACGGCCGTCGGCGAAGTGGACTGCTTCGTGACTCGATTCTGCACGAACGCGCCGATCGCGTAGAAGAGCGCGACACCGGGCAGCGCGATCGCCAGTGCGCTCGCGACGGAGTCGATCGACGAGTCGCGGAACAGCATCACGAGCTGGATGACGACGATGCCGACGAGCCCGGTCGCCTGGTTGCGCCAGGATCCGGCGAACCGCGCGACTGCGTACGCCAGGGCGAACGTCAGCGGCAGGACGATCCCGCACCGCGTCAGCCAGCCGAACGCGACCACATGCGCGACTGTCGCGAGCGCGGTGATGCCGATGACCGCGAGGACGCTCCGGCGGCGCCACAGGATCGGCAGCGTCACCAGCAGGAACGCGGGCACCATCGCCCAGGTCGTCGTCGACAGCGGATGCGGCAGGTTGGTGTCCAGGGAGGCGGTGTTCTCGTACATCATCGCCACGCCCCCGGCCGTCATCAGGCCTGCCAGTACGTAGTCGAGGGGCCGGATTCCCTTGAAGATCTCGTTCATCGGTTTGTCCTTTCAGTCCGGGCCATGTCCTGAACGTAGATTTGGGTGGCCGTCGCCGACGTCTGGCGCAAGGACGATTGCCGTCGTCCGCGCGGATGATCCGCGTCGTCCGCACGGATGACGGACAATCAGCTCGTGTCCGACAAGATCCGGGTGCTGGTCGCCGACGACCAGACGCTCGTCCGTACCGGGTTCCGGGTGATCCTGGAGGCCGAGGGTGACATCGAGGTGGTCGCCGAGGCCGACACCGGTGCGGAGGCCGTCCGGCAGGCGCAGCTGGTCGCGCCGGACGTGATCCTGATGGACATCCGGATGCCCGAACTCGACGGGCTGTCCGCGACCGAGCAGATCCGCCGGCAGCCGGACCCGCCGACGGTCATCGTGCTCACGACGTTCGACCAGAACGAGTACGTGTACCGCGCGCTCCGGGCCGGCGCCGCGGGCTTCCTGCTCAAGGACTCCCCGTCCAGCCGGCTGATCGCCGCGGTCCGGGCCGCCGCGACCGGCGACTCGCTGATCGAGCCGGCCATCACCCGCCGGCTGGTCGAGCGGTACGTCGAACCCGTCGAGCCGCAGGGCATGCCGCCCGAGCTGGCCGCCTTGACCGAGCGCGAACTCGACGTACTGCGGCTGATCGCCGGCGGACTGTCCAACGCCGAGATCGCGGCCGAGCTCGTGGTGGCCGAGACGACGGTGAAGACGCACGTCGCGCGGCTGCTCACCAAGCTCGGGATCCGGGACCGCGTGCAGGCTGTCGTGGTCGCGTACCGGACGGGGTTCGTCAAACCCCGCTGAAACAACAGGTGAAAGACCTTCCGATCGGGATGGTAAGCGGTTAGTTTGTCACCGCCTGTGCGTCCGTCCGTTGGGGAGGCTCCTGTGTCGCTCATCCGTCCTTTGACCACAGCGATCGGCGTGGGCGGTCTGCTCGCCGGCGTGCTGGTCAGTCCCGCGGTCGGTCGAACCCAGGGCATCCCGGATGCCGCGATCGCCGAGAACGGCGTACTGACCTCGCGCTCCGACAGCCCGGTCGCGCCGGGCGTGAACTACACCTCGTTCGAGCGGCTCGACCCCAAGGGGTGGCAGCGCGGGGACATTCTCGACACCGACCTCGACAAGCACCGCGTGACCGTCGACCTGGTCAACGGCGGCAAGGTCTCCGGCGGACAGCCGCTCAGTCAGCAGTTGGCCCGCAAGGGTGCGATCGCGGGCGTCAACGGCGACTTCTTCGACATCAACGACACGACGGCTCCGCTCGGTGTCGGCGTGGAGTCCGGCAAGCTGCTGAACGCACCGGCCGACGGCCACAACGACACCGCGGTGATCGGCAAGGACGGGCTCGGCAAGATCGCGCAGCTCTTCCTCCAAGGGACGGCGACCGACGGCGCCACCAAGCTCGAGCTGACCAACCTGAACTCGCCGGCCGTGAACGCCGGCGGGATCGGCCTCTACACCCCGGAGTGGGGCGACGCGGCCCGGACCCGGACCGTCGACGGCCTGCCGACCGTCCGCGAGGTGATCCTTCGCGACGGAGTGGTCGTCTCTTCCGCCACTGCTCCGGCCACCACTCCGCTGGCCGCGAACGAGCAGGCGCTGATCGGCCGCGAGGCGGGTGCCGACGCGCTGACCGCGCTGCAGGTCGGCGACAAGGTCGACATCGCGTACGGCCTGCGCCCGGACGCCGCCGACGTCGCGGCCGCGGTCAGCGGCAACTACCAACTGGCGAAGGACGGCCAGGTGCCGGCCGACGTACCCGACGCCGACCTCGCGCCGCGGACCGCGATCGGGTTCGACGCGGACGGCAGCCGGATGATCCTGCTGACCGTGGACGGCCGGGCCACCGGTTCGCGCGGGCTGTCGCTGAAGGAAATGGGTCAGCTGATGATCAGCCTCGGCGCCGACGACGCGCTGAACCTGGACGGCGGCGGCTCCTCGACGATGCTCGCCCGGACGCCGGGCAAGGCCGCGCCGGACGTCGTCAACGACCCGTCCGACGGCAGCGAGCGGCTGATCCCGAACGGCCTCGGCCTGGTCCCGGCGAAGGGCTCCGGCAAGCTCAAGGGCTTCCGCGTCGAGTCCGTCGGCACCGCCGACGAGAGCCCGGACACCGACATCTCCCGCAGTTCCCGCGTCCTCACCGGCCTGAGCCGGGTGCTGAAGGCCACCGGCTACGACGAGACGTACGCGCCCGCCACCGGTACGCCGGCCTGGTACGCCGGGAGCAACGTCCGCGTCGACCAGCAGGGCGTCGTCACCGGCCGCCGCACCGGCGACGTGATCGTCACCGCCACCCGCGGTACCGCGAACGGAAGGTTCCCGATGACCGTCCTCGGTACGCCGGCCCGCCTCGCCCCGTCGACCCGCCAGGTATCGCTCGCGGACTCCACCGCGAAGGGCTTCTTCGAGATCGACGGGTACGACGCGGACGGGTTCGGCACCTGGATCGAGCCGCGCGACGTCAAGCTCAGCTACGACCCCACCGTCGTCAAGATTGTTGCTATGCGCAACGGTTTCGAGGTGAACGGGCTGACCAGCGAGGCGACCTCGACCGTGATCACCGCGAAGGTCGGTGCCCTGAGCACCCAACTCAGCGTCACCGCCGGCCTGACCAGCACCGTCGTCGACAAGCTCGACGACGTCACCAAGTGGGCCGCGAACGCCGTACCGGCGGGCAAGGCGACGGCGTCGCTGTCCGCCGCCGAAGGTCACGACGGCGGACAGGCGATCGCGCTCGACTACTCGCTGACGGGCAGCACGGCCACCCGCGCGGCGTACCTCTCGCAGACCCCGCAGCAGACGCTGCCCGGTCAGCCGCAGAAGCTCGGCGCATGGGTGTACGGCGACGGCAAGGGCGCGTGGCTGCGCGCGAACGCGTACGACGCCGCGGGCGGTACGGCGCAGACGCTCAATCTGGCGGCCGCCGTCGACTGGACCGGGTGGAAGTACGTCGAGGCCGACATCCCGCCGGGACTGACGTACCCGTTGCGGTTCTGGCGGATCTACGTCGTGGAGACCTCGCCGACCCGGCAGTACTCGGGGCGGATCGTCGTCGATGACCTGACCGTCCGCAGCGCGCCGCCGGTCACGATGGCCCCGCCGGCCAAGGTGATCGACCCGATGGTGGTCACCGACGGCACGGTCGTGACGGGCAGCCGCTGGCGGTTCGCGGTGATGTCGGACGCGCAGTTCACCTCCGACGACCCGAACTCGGACTACGTGAAGCAGGCTCGCCGGACGATCCGCGAGGCGCTCGCGCAGAACCCGGACTTCCTGGTGATCAACGGCGACTTCGTCGACCGTGCCTTCGGGCCGGACATCGCGCTGGCCAAGCAGATCATCGACGAGGAGGTCGCGGGCGAGGTCCCGGTGCACTACGTGCCGGGCAACCACGAGACGTACGGACCGGGTGACCTGTCCGAGTGGAAGAAGGTCTTCGGCGCCGCGACCAGTACGTTCGACCACAACGGCACGCGGTTCATCCTGCGCGACTCGTCGCTCGGCTCGCTCCGGGCCGGTGGGTTCGACCAGATCCTCGACCTGCGTCAGCAGCTCGACTCGGCGGCCGTCGACCGGTCGATCAAGAACGTGGTGGTGATGGCGCACCACCCGATCGACGACCCGTCGCCGACGCAGAACTCGCAACTGGGCGACCGCAAGGAAGCCGCGATGATCGTGAAGTGGCTGGCTGACTTCCGCGCCAAGACCGGCAAGGGCGCTGCCTACATGGCCGGTCACGCCGGGACGTTCGCTGCGACGCGTACTGACGGCGTACTGCTGCCGTTGACCGGTAACTCCGGCAAGAGCCCGGCCGCCGCGCCGGATGCGGGTGGCTTCACCGGCTGGGCGCTGGTCGGCATCTCGAAGACTGCGGGTCAGCCGTGGTTCCAGGTCGAGCTGCGGCCGCACGTGGACTCGCTGGAGCTCGCCGCGCCCGCTGCGCTCCGTCGCGGACAGACCGGGACGGCCGCAGCGACCGTCGTACAGGACAGCCGTCGGGTCCCCGTATCGTTCCCGGTGTCGGCGGACTGGTGGGGCTCGGCGACGATGCACATCGGTACGGCGAAGAGCGCGCCGTTCTGGGCGGTCGCATCGTACGACCCCGCCACCGGGGTGGTGACCGCACTGCGCCCTGGTACGGCTCAGCTCGGTGTCACGGTGAACGGGGTCTCCAAGAGCACGACGCTGCGAGTGGATTGGTAGCGTCAGCGGCGTGAATGACGTGGTACTGCCGCAGCGGCTGCGGAGTGGAGACCGGGTCGCTGTGGTGGCGCCGTCGGGGCGCGTGGATGCCGCGCGGCTGGCGGTTGGCGTGGAGCACGTACGGTCCTGGGGTCTTGAGGTCGACGTGATGCCGTCGGTTCTGGCCGGGCACGAGCGGCTGCGGTACCTCGCCGCCGACGACAAGGCGCGCGCCCAGGACCTGCGGAACGCATGGCTCGACCCGCGGTACGCCGCGGTGTTCTGTGCGCGCGGTGGGTACGGCGTGCAGCGGATGATCGAGTACGTCGACTTCGACGAGCTGGTCGCCGTACCGAAGTGGTTCCTCGGGTTCAGCGACATCACCGCATTGCACGAGCCGTTGAACGCACGTGGTCTCGTGACACTCCACGGGCCGATGGCCGCGGCCGTAGAGCAGCTGGCCGTGGAGGAGGGCCGAGAGCGACTCCGGGCGTTGCTGTTCGAGCCGGAGACCGTCACAGACCTGCTGAGCGGTGCCCGCACTGTGGTCGACGGAGTTGCGGAGGGCAGGCTGCGTGGCGGCAACGTCGCGATGCTGGCGGCAAGCGTCGGTACGCCGACGTACGCACCACCAGCGGGCGTTGTCGTCCTGGAGGACGTCGACGAGGCCGGCTACCGAATCGACCGGCTCCTCACCCAGCTGCTCCGGGCCGGATGGTTCGACCAGGTCACAGGTGTCGTAGTCGGCGACTTCAGCGGCACCCAGGATCCGGTCGACGTCGTCCGCGAGCGGCTCGAGCCGTTGGGCCTGCCGATGGTGGCGGGTGCCGCGATCGGGCACGAGCCGTTGAACCTCGCCGTACCGCTCGGGTTGCCGGTACGGCTCGACGCGACCGCCGGGACCCTTACGCCAGGTGGTCTCGCAGGAAACTGAACGCCTGCGGGTACGCGTCCAGGCGGTTGTCGAGCTTGGCCAGGCCGTGGCCCTCGTCCGGGTACACGAGCAGCTGACAAGGTACGCCGCGGCTCGTCAGCGCCGCCGTGATCTGCTCTGCTTCGGACAGCGGCACCCGCGGGTCGTTGGCGCCGTGGATGACGAACAGCGGCGCGCGGATGTCGTCGACCCGGCTGAGCGGGCTCGCGGACTCCAGGAACTCGCGGTCCGTCGCGAGATACCCGTACTCACGCTCGCGCATTGCCCGACGGTAGTCCGACGTGTTCTCCAGGAACGTCACCAGCGAGGCGATGCCGACGATGTCCACACCGGCCGCCCACAGGCCCGGCTGGAACGAAACACCGGCCAGCACCATGTACCCGCCATACGAACCACCCCAGAGCGCGGCGCGCTTGGGGTCGGCGTCGATCGTCGGCAGCCACGCGTTGATCGCGGCCAGGTCCCGCACCGAGTCCAGCCGCAGCTGCCGGTCGTCCAGCGAGTACCAGCGCTTCCCGTAGCCGGCCGAGCCGCGGACGTTCGGTACGACGACCGTGTGGCCCTCGCCCGCGAGCGCCGAGATGATCGGGCTCCACATCCGCATCGCGGCGCCTTCCGGGCCGCCGTGCACGTGGACCACGGTCGAGCCGAGATTCGGTGCGGTCGGGTGGAACACGAACACCGGCACCTGCTCGCCGTCGAAAGACGGGACCCGCAGGCTCTCCGGGTGTTCCAGCTCGGCCGGTACGTCGGCCGTGCTGATCGGCGTCGGCTCGCCGTTCGGCACGTACCGGTACACCGTCGGCGGCTGGATCGGGGAGTTGTAGGTGATCGCCGCGAACGACCCGTCCGGCGACCAGATCGGGTCCGGCGTGGCGATCATCAGCGCGGCGCACCCGCCGGCGGGCAGACCGACCGGCGCGATCGCCGTACCGTCCTCCAGCCGGTGCAGCGTGAGCGCGACCTCGCCGTCCTCGAGGACGGCGACCAGTTGGTGCTCGCCGTCCGGTGACGGCCAGGCGGCGAGATCACGCGCGTCGTCGACCAGTACGTCGGTCCAGGCAGCGTCGGCCACGTCGTACCGGCGGACCGCCTTCCGGTCGCGACCGGCATCACTGGACACCACGAACGCGGACGAGTCCGGCAGCCACGCCACCGGGCCTTGGTCGTTGTGGGCGTCCTCGGGCGTCAGCTCGGTGACCGTACGGCTCGACGTGTCGACGAGCAGCAGCTGCATCGAGTTCGCAGGGCTGGAGGCCTTCGAAAGTACGACCCACTTGTCGTCCGGCGACGGGTCGACGGCCATCACCCAGCCGCCGGCGTCGTACAGGACGGTGTCGCGACCGGAGGCCAGGTCGCGGGTGACGAGGTCGAAGTCGACGCCGTTGCGGCGGTTCGTCGTGTACAGAATGCGTCCGGCGCGGGCGGCGACCAGGTGGTGGATGTACTCCGCGTCGTGCACCAGCGGGGTCAGCGCCGGCAGGCCGTCATCGGTGAGGTCCAGGATCGAGAGCTGACCGCGTTCGTTGCCGCCGGTGTCGTGCTCGACGACCACCCGGCTGCTGCCCGGAACGAACCGGGCGCCGCGGCAGGTGTCGCCGAGATCGGTCAGCGCACGCCATGTGCCGTCCGGCGCGACCTCGTTGACCTGGCGGGTGCCGGTGCCGTCGTACAGGACCAGCATCCGGCCCTCGTCGTCGATGTCGAGGGCCAAGGTGGTGGGCAGCGAAAACAGCGTTGTCAGCAGCACCACGCCATCCTCACACGGTATGGAGGGCGTCAGACGCCCTCCATACCGTCAGCACCGTCAGCGGTCGCCGTGCCAGGAGTGCCAGAGCGCGGCGTACGCACCCTGCGCGTCCACCAGTTCGTCGTGGCCGCCCAGCTCGACGATCTTGCCGTCCTCGACCACGGCGATCACGTCGGCGTCGTGAGCGGTGTGCAGCCGGTGGGCGATCGCCACCACGGTCCGGCCCTCCAGGACGGTCGCCAGGGACCGCTCCAGGTGACGGGCCGCACGCGGGTCCATCAACGAGGTCGCCTCGTCCAGGACCAGCGTGTGCGGGTCAGCCAGCACCAGCCGGGCCAGTGCGACCTGCTGAGCCTGCGCGGGGGTCAGCGAGACCCCACCGGACCCCACCTCGGTGTCCAGCCCGTCGTCGAACCCGGCGACCCAGCCGTCGGCGTCGACCGAACGCAGCGCCGCCCACAGGTCCGCGTCGGACGCGTCCTGTCTCGCCAGCCGCAGGTTGTCCCGCACACTGCCCACGAACACGTGGTGCTCCTGGTTGACCAGGGCAACGTGACTGCGCACCTGCTCCGCGGACATCCGGTCCAGCGCCGCACCGCCCAGGGTGATGTCGCCGACGCGAGGCGAGTAGATGCCGGCCAGCAACCGGCCGAGCGTCGACTTGCCCGCACCGGACGGTCCGACAAGCGCAACCCGTGCACCTGGCTGCACGGTCAGCGTCACGCCGTGCAGCACGTCGCGACCTTCCAGGTACCCGAAGCGGACGTCGTCGGCCAGTACGGTCCGCCCGTCCGGCTCGGCCTCGCTCGTGGTGGCGGCCTCCTCGACCTCACGGACGCCGACCAGCCGCGACAGCGACACCTGCGCCACCTGGAGCTCGTCGTACCAGCGGATCATCATGTTGACCGGCTCGACCAGCTGCTGGATGTAGAGCGCGCCCGTGGTCAGCGCACCGACCGTGAGCCAGCCCTGGATCGCGAACCCGCCACCGATCACCAGCACGGCCGCCAGCGCGACCGTGTGGGTCATGTTGATCACCGGGAACAGGATCATCCGCAGGTACAGCGTGTACCGCTCCCAGGCGACCCACTGGCCGATCCGGGTGTCACCGAACTGGATCCGGCGGCCACCGAGCCGGTGCGACTCGACGGTCCGGCCGGCGTCGACCGTCTCGGCCAGCGCCGACGCGACCGCGGCGTACCCGGCCGCCTCCGACCGGTACGCCGATGGTGCGCGGCGGAAGTACCACCGGCCGCCGATGATCAGGATCGGGGTCGCGATCACGACCGCGATCGCCAGCGCCGGCGCGGTGACGACCAGCGCGCCGATCAGCAGCGACGCCCAGATGATCGCGATCGTCAGCTGCGGTACGGCGTCCCGCATCGCGTGCGACAGCCGGTCGATGTCCGTGGTGATCCGGGACAGCAGGTCACCCGTCCCGGCGCGCTCCAGTACACCCGGTGGCAGGCCGACCGCGCGGACCAGGAAGTCCTCCCGGAGGTCCGCGAGCATCTCCTCACCGAGCACCGCACCGCGCAGCCGGGTCATCCGGACGAACACGGTCTGCACCAACAGCGCAATCACGAAGCCGATCACGACAGACGGCAGCTTGACGTCGGTGCGGCCCTCGGACAGCTTCTGCACCACGTTGCCGAGCAGCCACGGGCCGACCATGCCGCTCAGCGCCGCCACCGTGTTCACCACGGTCAGCCACAGGAACTGCCGGCGGTGCCGGCGGAACAGAGTCTTGACGTAGGCACGTACGGTCGCACCTTGCGCTACCGGCAGCCGCACTACTTCCTGCGGGGCTGCCGGGTCGTACTCCGGGCGCTTCACAAGGACTCCTCGAACGTTGCTTCTTCTTCACGGGTCACGACAGCGCGGTACTGCGCGTTGGCGTGCAGCAGCTCGTGGTGCGTACCAACGGCGGCCACGTGGCCGTCCGGTACGAACACCACTCGCTCGGCGCGGTCCAGCATCAGCGGGCTCGACGTGAACACCACGGTGGTCCGGCCGTGCCGCAGCAGTCGTAGACCGTCCGCGATGCGCGCCTCGGTGTGCGCGTCCACCGCACTGGTTGGCTCGTCCAGCACGAGCACCTGCGGGTCGACGTACAACGACCGTGCCAGTGCGACCCGCTGACGCTGGCCACCGGACAGAGACCTGCCGCGCTCGGTCAGCACCGCATTCATCGCGTCGGACTCACCTGCGGGCAGGGTCTGCCGCAGTACGTCGAGGATGTCCTCGCACTGCGCCGCGTCGAGCGCGGTCTCCGGAGAGACCGCACCACTGGCCGGTACGTCGAACAGCTCGCGCACTGTCCCCGACAGCAGCACGGGGTCCTTGTCCTGCACCAGCACAACCGTGCGCGCCGACTCCAGCGGGAGGTCATCCAGCGCGACACCGTCGAGCAGCACGGACGCCTCGTCGGTACTGCTCGGGCTGTGACCGCCCAGGCGGTCGGCCAGCAGACCGCCCGCGTCAGGGTTGCCGCTGACGACCGCGGTGAAGCTCCCGGACGGCACGTGCAGTCCGGTGACCGGGTCGAGCAGGTCACCCTCCGGCAGCTGTGCCTCGCCGGCGGCCTTGGTCTCGTCGGTGCGCTTCAGCGACAGCACCCGCGCGGCCCGGCGCGCCGACACCTTCGAGAAGATGAACGCGCTCGCTGTCTCCTCGAACGTGTGCAGCGGCACCAGCATGAACGTGATGAAGCCGTACGTGGTGACCAGCTCGCCGACCGAGATGCGGCCGGACGTCACCAGCCGGACACCCATCCAGACCACGAGCACCAGGAACAGGCCGAACAGCAGCACCTGCAGCGCCGCGATCAGCGACCACATCCGTGCACTGCGCACGGCGCTGCTGCGGTACTGCTGGGAGGCGTCGCGGTAGCGCTCCAGGAAGAGCTGCTCACCGCCGATGCCACGCAGCACGCGCAGACCGGCCACGGTGTCGGCGGCGAGCTCGGTGGCCCGGCCGCCCTTGGCCCGCTGCTCGTCCGCGCGGCGTTCCGCAGGACCCATCAGCGGGACGATCGAGAACGCGAGCACCGGTACGGCGATCGCGACCACCAGGCCGAGCCGCGGTTCGTACAGCAGCAGGCCGATCACGACCGCGAAGCAGGTCAGCAGCGCGGCCACGAACCGGCCGACCACCTCGACGAACCAGCCGATCTTCTCGACGTCGCCGCTGCTCACCTGGACCACCTCACCGGCGGCGATCCGGCGGGTGAGTAGTGAACCGAGCTCGGCCGCCTTGCGGAACAGCAACTGCTGCAGGCGCGACGCGGTGCAGATCCAGTTGGTCACGACGGCCTTGTGGAAGTACGAGTCGGCGCCGGCCTTGGCCGCGCCGAAGACGAGCAGCAGCCCGCCGGACAGGATCAGCTTGGGCCAGGACAGGTCGATGGCCGCCTGCACGGCGAGCCCGACCGCGACCGGAGCGGCGGCGATGCCACCGAAGTACACCAGTCCCCAGAAGACCGCCAGGGCCTGCCCGCGGAGCTGCTGGTGTTCCAGCCAGAGGATGAGTCGGAGGCCGGACCGGGTATCGGGCACACCCGGATCGGCGAACGGAATGAGGCGCAACGACATGACGTCTCGCAATGAGGCATAGAGGGGTGGAAAAGGAGGCCTGACCAGGCGAATGGATCAAGCCTAGGCGGCCCTGCCGACAGTCCGTCAAACCGTTTTGCGGTCCGGTCACCCGACCCGGGACCGGCTCAGCCCGACCGCCACTCCGGCCTGGAAGCGGGTCGCGGCGTTCAGACTGCTCTGCACCCGCCGGACCCGCCGTCCGACGGTCCGCAGGCTGATGCCGAGTTCCCGGGCGATCGCCTGGTCTCCCATGCCGGATGCGAGCAGCGCGATCAGGGTCCGGTCGTCGTCCGGATCGGTGACCGTGGCAGGCTCCAGGTGCAACGGGAGTGCTCCGGCCCACACCTGCTCGAACAGTGCGATCAGACTGTCCAGCAGCGAACTCGGCCGGATCACCAACAGTCCCTCGGTCACCGGGCGTCCGGTGGTCACCGGCATCGTCGCGGCCTGGTCGTCGAAGATGGCCAGCCGGACCGGTACGTCGCCGACGACCCTGGCCTGTTCCCCGACCGCGAGGGTCGTCCGCAGTGTCTCCAGCCCCTGCTCGTCGACAGCGTCGCGGCTGTACACGATGCGGTGCCTGACCCCGCGGTGAATGGCGGTGGTGACCGGCACGGTGTCAGCAGGGACGATCCGCTTGCCGTACGGCGGCGTCTCGAAGGCACGCAGCTCGTACTGCGTGGCAGCGTGCAGCGCCAGTGCGTACTCGGGTGCCTGGTCACCCGGCACGAGTTCCACCGGCGTCTGCCGGGCCGCCCCGGGTGAGGCCCGGTGCAGGCGCTCGAGTTCGCGGACGCGTGCCGCCGTGCGGTCGAGGTCGGCGCGGCGCTCGTCGAGCAGGCGCTGCAACGCGAGCTCGGGTGGTACGGCGGTGTGCTGCCCGTCCACGCAGCGCAGCAGCCCGCGCGCGACCAGCTGCTCGAGAGCGTGCCGCCGGGCCGGAGTGCCGGCGAGTTCCGCGGCGGTGCGGCCGGGGTCGGTCAGGACCTGTTCGTACAGCTCTTCCTGCGCGGGGTCGATGCCAAGGCTCTCCAGCACGGGCTCAGGCTATGTCTGATACCGGTCAATGGCCTAGACAGGTCCTGCGGATGCCTTTACACCCGTGAATCGCCTCGGTGACGCTCCTAGCACCCCGCCATTCAGGAGCCGCCATGTCCCGCCCAGCTCGCTCAGTCCTGTCAGCCCTGCTTGGTACGGCCCTCGTAGCGGTTGTGCTGTCGGCCGCCGATGCTCAGGCCACACGACCCGAGCAGGCCTCTGTGCCGACCACCACCAGCCTGCCGCGGGTCACCAGCCCGACCACTGTCACGCTGATCACCGGTGACAAGATCACGCTGACACCTGCACCGGACGGCGTCACCCAGGTCTCGATGCAGCCCGCGGTACGGTCCAACGGGTTCCGGCCGGTCCTGCGGCTGACCGAGTCGAAGGACCGGCAGGTCGTCGTACCCGAGGACGCGGCTCCGTTCATCGCCTCCGGTGCGCTCGACGAGAGCCTCTTCGACATCGGCTACCTGGTCGCCAACGGATACGCCGACGAAGCGACCGATGAGCTTCCGGTGATCACCCAGCTCTCGTCGGCGGTACCGGTCACGAAGCTCCGCAGCCAGGCGGACGCGGTTCCGGGAGTCGCTCCGACGACTCAGTTGACCAGTCTGCACGCCACCGCGGCCGACGTCCCCAAGACGCAGGCGGGCGCGTTCTGGGCCGCGATCAGCGAGGGCACCAACCAGCGGGCCGCCTTCGGCCGGAGCGTCGCCCGGGTCTGGCTGAACCGGAAGGTGCACGCCACGCTCGACCAGAGCGTGCCGATGATCGGCGCACCGCAGGCGTGGGCGGCGGGGTACGACGGTCGCGGTGTGAAGGTTGCCGTCCTGGACACCGGCATCGACGCCAACCATCCGGATCTGAAGGGCCGTGTCACCGCGTCGAAGAACTTCACCAGGGACCCAGATCTCTCCGACGGCTTCGGCCACGGCACGCACGTCGCCTCGATCATCACGGGCTCCGGCGCCGCGTCCGGTGGCCGGTACAAGGGCGTTGCACCGGGCGTCGACCTGATGGTCGGCAAGGTGCTGGACCACACCGGCACCGGTGAGGAGTCCGACATCATCGCCGGGATGGAGTGGGCGGTCGCACAAGGCGCCAGGGTGATCAACCTGAGCCTTGGTGGTGACGCCGCCGGCGACGAGTCGCAGGACGCCGGGGTCCTGGCCGTGGATCGCCTGACACAGTCGTCCGGTGCGCTGTTCGTCATTGCCGCAGGCAACAATGGGCAGTACGGCGCGTCGACGATCAGCAGCCCCGGCACGGCCCGGTCCGCGTTGACGGTCGCCGCCGTCGACAAGAGCGACAAGCTGGCCTACTACTCCAGCCGTGGCCCGCTGCTGTACCCGGACCACGTGAGCAAGCCCGACATCGCCGGTCCGGGCTCCGCCATCGTCGCCGCCCGCGCGGCCGGAACCTCGATGGGCTCCCCGGTCGACGACTACTACACCGCGGCCGACGGTACGTCGATGGCCACGCCGCACGTGACCGGCGCGGCCGCGATCCTCGCGCAGGAGCATCCGGATTGGAAGGCGGACCAGCTCAAGGCCGCGCTGATGAGCACGAGCAAGGACGACGGGTACTCCGTCTTCGAGCAGGGTGCCGGACGGGTCGATGTCGCCCGGGCCGTCAGCCAGCAAGTGGTGGCCACGACCGCCGGCATCGACTACGGGCGCGTCCCGGACTCCGAGCAGGGCGATCTGGTCCGGCCGGTCAGCTATCGCAACGACAGCGCGAGTGACGTGACCTTGAGCCTGAGCAGCTCGCTCCACGGTTCCACCGCGGTGTCAGTGCCAGGACAGGTCGTCGTACCTGCACACGGGACGGCCACCGTGGAGCTGACGTTGCACGCGGGTGCGTTGGCGACGGGCTTCGCCTCCGGTGCGGTCGTGGCGAGTGCTGACGGCGTACAGGTGCGGACTCCGATCGCGGTGCGGAAGGCGCGGAAGACCTTCCCGGTCCAGATCGACGTGGTGTCCGGTGCGCCGATGATGATGGGCGCGAACATCGTGGCGTACAACGTCGACGACAAGACGGTGACGAAGCAGGACGTGTACGCGCGGATCGCTCCGGACCGGATGAGCGCCACGCTCACGCTGGAGCTGGTGCCGGGCCGCTACTGGATCGCCGTACGGCACGACAGGTTGCAGCCGTCGCAGCGGCTCGAGCACGTGCTGATGTCCGATCCCGAGGTCGATGTCCAGAGTCCTTTGCACCTGACGTTCGACGACAAGGACGCTGTCCCGTACCGGGTCCGCACAGACACTCCGACACAGCCACTCAGTGGCGGTGTCACGCAGCGACGGGACCCGGTCGCCGGTGACTGGGGACTGGTCCTCGTGGACACACTGTCCCAGTACGCCGACGGTGAGCTGCTGATGTCACCGACGAAGCCCGTCGGCACGGGCAGGTTCGTGGTCAACCTGACCTCGACGCGCGGTCTGCCCCGGGTCCAGCTGACGGTGGACTCCCACAACGGCAGAGGGCTGTCACTGATCCCGAACTACCCGGACTACTACGGCACCGGCAACTCCCGCTTCGACGGCGTCTGGAAGAAGCTTCCCCTGGTGGACGTCGGCGCAACGCTGGAGCCGGCCGAGCTGAGCAGTGTCCGCGGCAAGCTCGTGCTGATGTCCTTCACCTGGGGCAACGGCGGCTACGACTGCACGTTGAACGTCGACGACATCGCCGCGCTCAAGGCCGCCGGGGCCGTCGGTATCCTGCAGGAGTCCGGCGAGTGCGAGCTGTATCCACAGTTGGTGGACAGCGACGTCCTGCCGATCGCCGGCATCGACAAGCTCGAGGGTGCGCGGCTGCGTGCGGTACTCGCCCGCGGTCCGGTGACAGTCACGCTCACCGGTACGCCGGACTCGCCACTCGTCTACCACGTGGTGCATCCGTTCGCGCAGGTTCCGGCGTCGTTGGACTTCCGGGTCCACGACCGCGACATGGCGCGGATCCGGAGCAGCTACACACCGGAGTGGCATCCGGAGACTCGCGGTGCCAAGGCGCAGGTCGGTGCTCGGTTCAGCAAGGAGATGGAGCCGACGCTGTTCACGTGGGAGACGTACTTCAACAAGGTCCCGCAGACCAGAGAGGAGCTGTTCTGGCCGGTTGGTCCGGACGTGCAATGGATCAGGTCGGCCGGCACCGAGTACGACCTGGCGTCGCTCGAGGAGCGGCGGACGATCCTGCGGCCGGGCCGGATGCCGGACGAACGGTGGCTCGGCGCGCCGCGCGGAATCGGGCCGTCCGACGTACCGCCTACCGCGACGAATCTCACCCACATGGGCTTCTGCTTCGCCTGCCGGGACGGAGACCGGCTGGTCGTGGTCCCGCAGTACGCGAACCCCGATCCGCTCGTCGTCGCATCGCTCAGACTGCTCGGTGCCCAGGCAAAGCTGTACGCCGACGGGCAGGAGATCCCGGGCACTCTGTACGGCGGTGCACTGCCCTCGTTCGACCTGCCGGCGACCGCACGCCGGTACAAACTGGTGCTCGACACGGACCTGACCACTGGACCGATGGCGCGGTACGACCTGTACAAGTACAGCGCCAGGCAGCACTCCGAGTGGACGTTCAACTCCGCACATGTCGATACGTCGAACCTCGGCAACACGACGTGCTACCAGGCGTGGGCCGAACAGACCGATCTCGCGTGTGCGCCACAGCAGTTGCTGTACCTGCGTTACTCCGCGCCGACAGACAGCTCCAACAGAGTGCGCGGTCCCGTGGTGCCCTTGCAGATCAAGCCGTACTACGAACGCACAGCCGGTCAGCAGGCGCCGGCGTCGTACCGGTCGGTGAGGGTGACAGTCAGCTACGACGGCGGCAAGACCTGGGCGGCAGTCGCTGGAGTCAATCTGCGGAGCGTCTACCAGGCGCTGCTCGTTCCGCCGCGTGGGACGAAGACGATCTCGCTGCACGTCGAGGCCACGGACCGCAACGGCAACACAGTGGACCAGACGATCTTCGACGTCCTGGGGGTGTTTCCGGCATAGCTATTGATACATGAGTGGTTGCGCTTCGGGTCGGCTGTGTTGCCAGAGGGTTGCCACGCCGCGCTTGTTGAACTTGCGGCGAACTCGTCGCTGGCCGACGACGAACAGGACGAGCAGGACGAACCACAGCAGGAACGGAACCCCGCGCCCGCCGAACACGGACAGGAACGCGATCGGCACGGCAATGCCGAACAGGTAGAACACGAAGAGGATCTGGAGGGTCTGCGAGAACATGATCTCGAAGACCTTCTGGTCGTTCACGCCCTGCTGGTTGGTGGAGTGGTTCAGCACCGCGAACGTGAACCGCTTGCGACCCTTGTGCGCGGTCCAGAAGGTCGCCACCTGGCCGGGCCACGCGGTGACGTCGAAGTTCACGACCTCGACGTTCCACTGCCGGTTGTCGGGGAGACGCAGCAACAGCGTGTCGTAGACGTCGGTCCTCCTCGTGACTGTCCCGGGACCGTAGCCCGGGTACGCGGGGTACTCGGTCGTCGTGGTCGTCTCGGTGTACCGCTGCGAGGCCAGTACCTTCCCCGTCACGTGGGCCAGATGCCACGCCCAGTACCGCCCCGTGAATTTGGTCGCGGTGGCGTTCACCTTCAGCGGAAGCCAGCTCAGCACCATGTAGCCGACCAGCGGCAGGCAGATCACCACCGTGATGAACGTGAACGCGATCAACTTGGCCGAATCACTCAGGCCTGAAGACGACGAATCCATAGCTGTACTCCCCCCTGAGCTCAGTATCGCCGCAGGGAGCGTGCTGACAAGAGTTCGTCAGGATGTGGTGAGGCCGGCCCGGGTCAGGGCTTTCAGGCGGCCCTTGAGGATCTTCTGGCGGCGGTCTTCGTCCGGGAACAGTTCCAGGTACGCCGGGCCCTTCGCGGCGAGTAGGTCGTCGTCCAGGCGGCGCACGGTGCCGGCGGGAGCCCGATGGGTCATGGCGGCTTGTACTGCTTCGCTGTCGATGCCTGTGAGGAGCTCGGTGAGCTGCTCCTCCGTGGTGACGCCCAGGCGATGCAGGATGCCCAGGATCCATGCGTAGTGCGTCGTCTTGGCGTGCGGCGCGTCCGGGTAGCGGCGGTTCAGGTACGTCGTCAGCGTCGCCGTGGTGAGGTCGAGTGGCGCCCTGTCGGACGCGGTCGCGGCCAACTCGCGGTACAGGCGGTCGATCTCGGTGAACTCGTTGTCTGCCAGCTCCATCAACGCGGCCGCGAGCAGGAACCGCCGGTCGAACTCCGGTTTCCGGTCCGGCGGGATGTCGAGCTTGTACCGGATGTCGTGCTCGAACTCCGCCCACGCGTGCTGGACCGCCGTCCGGACCTGGATCTCCATCACCAGGTTCTTCAGCACGGCGTACTCCGGGAGCTCGCGGCGGTGCTCGTTCAGCCGGACCAGGTAGTGCTTGCTGGCGTACCCGAAGACGCCCTGTGCGCGGGTGTGCGCGCCCATGTCGGTGTGCTCGACGATCTCGAACTCGGCCTCGATCACCTCGCAGACCCGGTCCACCGCCTCGACCAGGAACGTGATCACCCGGGCCGCGACCAGGTCGGTGATCTGGTTCAGCGGGTCGTCGTACTTCGGCCGGGCCGGATCGTCCGGGTGCGGTTTCGAGGCCTTCACCAGGAACGACTCCGGGTCCTTCGCCCGGGCGGTCGCCGTGAGGTAGTTGATGCCTTCCTCTTCGCCGATCAGCTCGTTGATCAGTGCCTCGAGCTTGCGCGCACCACCGACGTACTGCTGATGCACCCGCTCGTACAACGCCCCTGCTTGCGGAGCCCACTCCACCATGGCGGAACCATAGTGGTCCTGGCCTCGCTCGTGGTGTCTACGGCTTTCTAGTCATTTCACTAGAAAGCCGTAGACACCCCCAGCGACACGCTCTGGTCCTTGATCGGTCAATCTACGGAAAACGCTAGACGGGCTCATACAGTGAAAGCATGGATCCGATCCGGAATCCCTATGCGCCCGGCGCCGGTCAGCGGCCGCCTGAGCTGGCCGGACGCGACACCGAGGTGCGGCAGTTCGACGTGGTACTCGAACGTGTCGCTGCAGGCAGACCGGAGCGGAGCCTGGTGCTCAGCGGACTCCGGGGCGTTGGCAAGACGGTGCTGCTGAACACCCTGCGGTCCCAGGCGATCAAACGCGCGTGGGGCACCGGGAAGATCGAGGCCCGGCCGGACCAGAGCATCCGGCTGCCGATCGCGCAGGCGCTGCACACCGCGATGCGCGAGCTCGGCCACCGGCACCGCGACGACGAGAAGGTCGACCAGTTCAGCGCCGTCCTGAAGGCGTTCGCGCTGCGTACGGCGGCCAACGACCGGAAAGGGATCCGCTGGCACCCGCCGGTGGACGTGGCCGCTGCGAAGGGCCGGGCCGACTCCGGTGACCTGGAGATGGACCTGATCGAGCTGTTCACCGACGCGGCCGACCTGGCCGGCGACCTGACCGTCGGGGTCGGCTTGTTCATCGACGAGATGCAGGACATCAGCACGGACGACCTGTCCGCGCTGTGCGCTGCCTGCCACGAGATCTCCCAGCAGAGCGCGCCGCTTGTCGTCGTCGGCGCCGGTCTGCCGCACCTGCCGGCCGTACTGTCCGCCAGCAAGTCGTACTCGGAGCGGCTGTTCCGCTACATCCGCGTGGACCGCCTGGCGCGGGACGCGTGTGACCGCGCGCTGCTGATCCCGGCCGAGAGCGAAGGAGTGCAGTACGACGAGGAGGCCCTGGACGAGCTGTACGCGCAGACCGACGGCTACCCGTACTTCGTCCAGGCCTTCGCCCACTCCACCTGGGACCACGCGCCGACCTCACCGATCACCATCAAGGACGTCGCCGTAGCCGCCCCGGAGGCCTCCGCCGAACTCACCGTGGGCTTCTTCGGCTCCCGCTACGAACGAGCCACCCCCGCCGAACGCGAGTACATGCGCGCCATGGCCGAGCTGGGCATCGGCGTGGACGACGGCTCCGTCCCCACCTCCGAAGTAGCCAGCACCCTCAACCGCAAACCCCAGTCCCTGTCCCCCGCGCGCGACGGCCTGATCAAGAAAGGCCTGGTCTTCTCCGCCGAACGAGGCACCGTAGCCTTCACCGTCCCCCACTTCGGAAAATTCCTCCGCACCAGAACGGCTTAACGCAACCGGGGTTTCGTGGGGTGGCTGGGGTCGGTAGGGTCGAGTGTCATGACCTCCCGGCGGCGTGGCCAGCAGATGGGTGCGCGTGGGCGGCACAGTCGGCGGAAGGGTTATCGCGGGCAGTGGGTTGTGGTGACCTTGCTTGCGGTGGCGGCGACTGTGGTGGTGGCGCATCCGGACGTGGCTCATCGCAGCAGCCTTGCGGCGCAGGCGGTTGCGGGGGTCAACGATGTGGCGGACGAAGAGCCCGTGGTGTCGGTGACTCCGACGCCGGTGCCTACGCCGACGCAGAAGTTCACCACCCCGTTGCGGCCGGCGCCGAGCTTGACGCGGAAGCCCAAGGGCGCGAAGCCGAACGTGCTCGTGTCGACCGGGAAGCTCGCCGTGGTGCCTGGGTTCAGTAAGGCGAACGGGGTCCGCGACAAGCTGACCTACCGCGTGGAGATCGAGCAGGGTGTCACCGTGAACGGTGCCGCGGTCGCGGCGGCGATCCACAAGACGTTGACCGATCCGCGGGGCTGGCAGGCGCTGCATCCGGTCAGCTTCGAGCGGACCGACAAGCCGGACGCGGACCTGCGGATCATCCTGGCCACGCCGACATTGACCGACAAGCTCTGCCTCCCGCTCGACACCGGCGGTGAGGTTTCCTGCCGCGTCGAGGACCGGGTCGTACTGAACGCGAAGCGCTGGATCTACGCGATCCCGGCGTACAACGGCAACGTCGACCTGTACCGCAGCTACCTGGTCAACCACGAGGTCGGGCACGCGCTCGGCCACGGTCACTCGACGTGTACGGCGCCGAAGACCCCCGCGCCGGTGATGATGCAGCAGACCAAGGGTCTGGCCGGCTGCCTGCCGAACGCCTGGCCGACGGTCAAGGCCACCTGAGAAACTGGGTACGACGGGAGGAGCAGCAGATGTCGTCACAGGACTTCCCGACGTACGGCCGGGACGAGGACCCCGACAAGCAGCCGCCGCCCGGCGAGGAGCACCACTACGCTCCGCCCGCGCCGTACGGCGGTGGCAACTACGCGAGCGGTCAGCAGGCGCCGCCGGAACAGTTCCCGTACGCGCAGCCCCAGCCCTACGGTGGCCAGCAGCCGCCGGTGCAGACGAACCCGGCGTACCACCAGCCTCCGGTCTACCGCCCCGGCACCCCGTTCGGTACGCCGGCCACCCCGGAGTCGCATGAGCTGCCGACGTACGGCCGGGAGGCGCCACGTGACCCCCGTGCGTCCCGTGTGGTCGGGCTGGCGACGTTCATCGCGACCATCTACGGCTTGCTCGTACTGACCGTCCAGCGAGTCGCGCTCCGGGAGATCTCGCAGGCACCGGGCTCACCCCTCAACCACCCGCTCCGCACCGACGTACTGGACGCCATCGGCCAGCTGATGCTGGTGGTCGTCGGCGCCGGCGCGCTGGTGATGTGGCTCCGGGACGTACTGGCCCGCCGCAAGGTCGGTCGCAACCCCGGTCCTGCCGAGCTGGTCGGGCTGGGTCTGGTCGCGGTGTCCGCGATCCCGATCCTGGTCTGGCTGGTCATGGTGCTGTCCACAGGCCTCGGCGGCAACGACGGAACGGTGTACCGGCTGCCCACGGCGTACGGCTGGGGTGGTTTCGGCCTGCTGCTCGTCGCCGTCGGCTTCTTCCTCGGGTACCGCGAACTGAAGCCCGACGTACCGAACCCGGTCGTCAAGGCACCGCCGGCCAAGGCGCCCTGGGAGTGAGCGCACCAGTCGTCCTCGTACCCGGTCTGGGCCTCGGCCCGGAGTCGTACGCACGGACAGCCGAGCACCTCGTGACGAAGTACCACGTGGTCACTCTCCCCGGGTACGGCGAACCCGCGGGCGCTCGCGAGGACCTGCACCCCCGTGCGCTCGCGGTCGCACTGGCGGAGAAGATCCGCGAACGCGCCGTCCTCGTCGGTCACTCCGCGAGCTGTCAGATCGTCGTGGAGACCGCGATCCGCTACCCGGAGCTCGTACACGCCCTCGTCCTGGCCGCGCCGACCGGCGACGTACGGATGTCGAGCTGGATCGACCGGGCCGTGCGGCTCGTCGGGTCGGCCATCCCGGACGTACCGAAGCTGGTCCGGATCAGCCCGCAGTACGCCCGGACGACGCTGCCGACGATCGCCCGGGCCGGAGAGGCGTCCCGGCAGCACGACCTGGCCGCGGTCATGTCCCAGGTCAAGGCCCCGGTCGTCCTGGTCCGCGGCAGGTACGACCTGATGTGTACGGCCGAGTGGCTGGAGCACCTCGCGGAGCTCGGTCACGGTGAGGCACGGACCCTGGACACCGGGTCGCACATGCCGAACGTGACGAACGGCCCGGAGCTGGCCGCTCTCATAGAACGAGCCGCCGCGCTGCCCGAAAGCAGCTGACGCGTTAAGCTCTTCAGCACAAACCTATGCGGGAGCTCGCACCGAGAAGCGCGGGCTGAGAGGGCGACAGCTGGGTCGCCGACCGCCTGAACCTGACCGGGTAATGCCGGCGTAGGGAGTGGGCTCACTCATGACCGATACAGCTGTACGTCCTGAAAGCAAGGCCGAGGCGCCGCTCGTCCTCACCACGGACGCGCCGCGGACGCTCGGGTTCCTGACCCAGTTCACGCTGTGGGGAAACTTCGGCATCTCGCTCTTCGGCCCGGTGACCGGCGCGCTGGTCGCGGCCTATACCGGCTCCCTGTGGCAGGGGTTGCTCGCGGTGGTCGTCGGCTGCGGCCTCGGTGCGCTGGTGCTCGGCGGCTCCGCCGTGTTCGGTTCGCAGACCGGTGCGCCGGCGATGGCCGCGCTGCGCGGGCTGTTCGGACGCCGCGGATCGATGGCGCCGACCGTACTGAACATCGCGCAGAACATCGGCTGGGCGACGATGGAGATCATCGTCATCTCGCAGGCCGCCGTCGCGGTGACGAGTGAGAAGTGGCGTTGGCTGTTCGTACTCCTCGCGGGTGCGATCGCCACGACGATGGCGGTCCGGCCGCTGGGCAGCGTCCGGCTGCTCCGCAAGTTCATGGTCTGGCTGGTACTGATCGCTTCGGCATACCTGTTCGTCCAGGTGCTCAGCAAGCCGGCGCACGCGCTGCCGCAGGACAGCGTGTACGGCTTCTGGCCGGCGGTCGACCTGGCTGCCGCCGGGGTCGTCTCGTTCGCGCCGTTGGCCGCCGACTACACGCGGCACTCGCGGACGAACAAGGCTGCCTTCGCGGGCTCCTCGCTCGGCTATGGTCTGGCCGCGATCATCTACTACGCACTCGGTGTGGTCGCGGTGGCGACCCTGCAGACGAACACCGACGACGTGATCACCGCGCTCGTCACGCTGCCGGCCGGCGCGATCGCGCTGTTCGTACTGCTGGTCGACGAGGTCGACGAGGCGTACGCGAACGTCTACTCGACGACGATGTCCCTGCACAATCTCGTCGGTCACATCGACCGCCGGTGGATCTCGGTGGCGATCGGGGTCGTTGCCACCGGCATCGCGATGTTTATTGACCTGGGCAACTACACGCAGTTCCTGTACCTCATCGGCTCGGTCTTCATCCCGTTGTTCGCGGTCGCGATCGCGGACTTCTTCGTGGTCTGCAAGATGAAGTGGGACGTGTCCGACACGGCGAAGTTCCGCTGGCAGCCGACCGTCGCGTGGCTGATCGGCTTCGTCGCGTACCAGTTGGTGAACCCCGGTACCGTCGCGGGCTGGTCCCCGTTCTGGACCAAGATCCAGCAGTCCCTCTTCAACCACCACGCGGTCCCGGGATGGCTCGGCGCGACGTACACCTCGATCGTGGTCTCGATGCTCGCCGCGGTACTCCTCGGCCGGGTACGGCGCCAGCCGCTGGACAACTGACCCGGCGGCAACGGAATACTGGCGGCATGCTGAATTCCGCACTGCGTAGCCGGGCCGAATATGCGGAGTTGGGGGCCGACGGCCTGGCCGCGCGAACCACTCCCGAGCGGGACACGGCGATCGTCAAGGCGGTCGAGGAGCTGCTGGTCGGCCGCGAGTCCGTACTGGACCTGTGCTGCGGGTACGGCCGGGTCGCGCTGCCGCTGCGCCGCGGCGGCAAGGTCGTCCGCGCGCTGGACATCTCGCCGAACCTGATCGAGGCCGGTCGGGCGCAGGCCGCCGAGGAGGAGCTCGCGATCGACTGGGCGATCGGTTCGATGACCGACCTGCCGTACAAGTGGGACTCGTTCGACGCGGTGATCTGCCTGTGGACGGCGTTCCACGAACTGTTCGCCGAGGACGAGCAGATCTCCACGATCTGCGAGATCTCCCGGGTGCTGAAGCCGGGCGGGATCGCGGTCATCGAAGGCCCGGTCTGGGGACCGGCGACCGCAGCCGAGATCGCGAACGGGATGCGCCAGGGACCGGAGCACCGGATCGTCACCACCGAGCACGACGACAACCGCAGCAGCGTGCACTTCATCCACGACGAGATCAGCTACGGCCGGCTCTGCGCGGCTGCCGGAATCGCCGACTACAAGGTCTACAAACGCGAGTGGGGCGGCCGCCGCCGACTCATCCTGGAGATCCACGCCCCCGCAAACTAGCTGACACGTAAAGAAGCAGATCCCCACTCCACACTGGGGATCTGCTCCTTTGTCCATTCAGTCTAAATCCGTTCCGGACAATTCCGGAACGTCAGCTTTTTGCTTCCAGATTCAAGAGAAAACGCTTTGCATCCAGGCCGCCGGCATATCCGGTGAGGGCGCCGTTCGCGCCGATCACCCGGTGGCACGGCAGTACGACGCAGACCGGGTTCGCGCCCAGCGCGGTGCCGACCGCGCGGGCCGCCTTCGGCTTGTCGATGCCGACGGCAACAGCGCCGTACGTGATCGTCCGCCCGTAGCTGGTGTGCGCCGGCAGGTCCTCGAGGACCAGCCGCTGGAACGGTGACGCCAGCACGAGATCGACGTCCAGGTCGAACGTGTGCCGGCGTCCGGCGAGGTACTCGTCGAGTTGCCGGCGTACGTCGTCCAGCGGGCGAGCCAGCCGCAGTACGCGCGGCGACACCGCACGGGCGAGCCGGTTCGTCATCGTCTCCTCGTCGCCGAACGAGCTGGCGACGACCTTCCCGCGCGCGACCGCGAGCAGCAACGTGCCGATCGGCGTGTCGTGCAGCGTGTAGGCGACGTCGGCGTCGGGGAAGACGGGTGGTTTCAGGTCGGGGGTGGTGTTCAGCCGGGTCAGCCGGCTCTCGAGATCAGTCATCGTGTACTCCGAGTTTCGTCCGCAGGGCCGCCAGCGCGTCGCTGACGAGCCGGCGCGACGCGGCGGGCGTGGTGTCCAGGGCGGCGGCCACGCCGTGGTGGTCCAGGTCGCCGACGTATTTCAGCGTGATCGCGAAGCGTTGCCGCTCCGGTAGTTCGTTCACCGCCTGCCAGAGGTCCGGGTCCGGCCAGTCGGCGGCCTCCGGCCCGTCGACCGCGACCGGCGGCGCGTCCTCCAGTGGGCGTTGCGGTTTCCGCGCCCGGTGGACGTCGGTCGCGCACCGGGCGGTGATGGTCAGCAGCCAGCTGCGCAGGTTCTTCGCCGACTTCAGCGTCGGGTACGCCGCGTACGCCTTCTCCCAGGCGCGCTGCGCGACGTCGTCGCCGTCCTGACCGGCCATCGCGCGGGCCAGCCGCGCCACGTCCCGCCAGTGCGCGTCGACCAGCGCCTGGAACGGTGGCAGCCCCGTAGTCATCACGTAAGTAGAACGCATGCCCGGTCAGGCGTGTGAGTCCGGATCACGAGATTGTCTAGTTAGCCGATAGACATTGATGCGAAGATAGCTGACATGACGACGACACACCTCACCCGCCGTCGCGTCATCGATCTGCTGCGGACGGCGAGCGCCACCTGTCGGTGACGCGCTTCCCCATTCTCGCCTCGTACTTCCTTCTCAAGGGAGAGACATGTCCGTTCCCGCCTTGCATCGTCCTGCCCTGTCCGTGGTCCCTGACCGTTCCGAGGAGCGGATTGTGGACGCCGACGTCTACAAGTCCGTGTTCCGTCGCCACGCCGCCGGCGTCGTGGTGATCACCGCGGACGCCGGCCACGGCCCGGTCGGGTTCACCGCGACCTCACTGGTCTCGGTCAGCCTGCTGCCGCCGCTGGTCTCGTTCGCGATCGCCACCAGCGCGTCCAGCTGGCCGACCGTCAGTACGGCGAACAGCCTGGTGATCAACTTCCTGTCCGCCGACCAGCACGCGATCGCCGGCCGGTTCGCGACCAGCGGGATCGACCGGTTCGCCGCGCCGACCCGTTGGTCCCGGCTGGCCACCGGGGAGCCCGCGCTCGACGATGCGCCGAGCTTCCTGCGTGCCCAGGTCGAACACCGCTTCGCCGTCGGCGACCACTACCTGGTCGTCGCCCGTCTCGCCACCCACACCGAACGTCGTGAGCACGACTCGTTGCTCTACCACGACGGCAACTACGCGAAAGCCCACCATGTCCAATAAACGTCTCATCACAGTCCTTGCCCTCCTGGCCGTCGCAGTGACCGGCTGCAGCGGCAAGGCCGACGCCGATGGCGCCGCGAAGCTTTCGCTCGATGCCGCGCTCCCGACCACGGTGCCGGCCGGCACCAAGATCGTCGTCGGCGATCCCACCACCGAGGTCGCGCTGAAGCTCTCGGGCCAGTACGACAAGGTCTCGCAGTACGTACAGTTCGCGAACCTGAGCGGTGGCCCGCAGACCACCGAGGCGTTCCGGGCGCACGCGCTCGACCTCGGCTCGGTCGCCGAGATCCCGCCGATCAACGCGACCTGGACCGGTCTGCACGTGCGGATCGTCGCCTCCAAGTTCCGGCAGGACCCGATCAACCACCCGATCTACAAGCTCGGCATCGCGCCCGGGGTGTTGGTGAAGACGCTCGCCGACCTGCGCGGCAAGAAGATCGCGTACAGCCCCGGTCAGGCGCAGGGTGCGCTGATCCTGAAGGTGCTGAAGAAGGCCGGGCTGACCAAGGACGACGTCAAGCTGATCGAGATCCCCAGCACCGGTGACGTCTACGTACAGGCCCTCGCCGGCAAGCAGGTCGACGTCGCCCCGATCGGCGGCGTACAGATCAAGCGGTACCTGGCCAAGTACGGCAAGGACGGCGCGACCACGATCGACCACGGTCTGCGCGACGACGCCGGTCACCTGTACGGTCCGGTCGAGTCGCTGGAGGACCCGGCGAAGGCGGCCGCGATCCGCGCGTACGTCGCCGCCTGGGGCGTGGCCCAGATCTGGATCGACAAGCACCCCAAGGAGTGGATCGAGGGGTACTACGTCAAGGACCAGGGCCTCAGCGCGGCCGACGGCCAGTGGCTGGTCGACAACGCCGGCCACCCGGACATCCCGGCCGACTGGAGCGACGCGATCGAGCGTCAGCAGCAGACCATCGAACTGCTCGCGAAGGAGACCGGCAACCCGGTGATCCAGGCGAAGGACCTGTACGACCTGCGGTTCCAGACCGTCGCCGCCGACGCGATCAAGGCGGGTGCCAAATGAGTGCGACCACGCTGCCCGGGCTGCGGACCCGGGCTGCCGCGAGTCCCGTCGTACGGCGCCGCCGGCTCGGACCGGGGAAGCCGATCAGGTTCGGTGCCGCAATCGGACCGGTGCTCTTGCTGGTGATCTGGAGCGTCGGCTCGGCCGCTGGTTGGATCGACCAACGGATCCTGTCCGCGCCGTGGACCGTGGTCAGCACGGCCGGCGAACTCATCTCGGACGGTCGTCTGCAGTCGAACCTGTGGACCTCCGCCCAGCGCGCCCTGCTCGGCCTCGCGTTCGGCATCGTGCTGGGAGTCGTACTCGCGCTGGTCTCCGGCCTGTCCCGCCTCGGCGAGGCAGTCCTCGACGGGCCGATCCAGATCAAGCGCGCGATCCCGTCGCTGGCGCTGCTGCCGCTGCTGATCCTCTGGCTCGGCATCGGCGAGTCGATGAAGGTCGTCACCATCCTGCTCGGGGTGTTCGTACCGATCTACATCCACACGCACAACGGCCTGCGCACGATCGACAGCCGGTACGTCGAACTCGCGCAGACCGTCGGGTTGTCGCAGTGGCAGTTCATCCGGCGCGTCGTACTCCCGGGCGCACTGCCCGGGTTCCTGCTCGGGCTGCGGTTCGCGGTCACCGGGGCCTGGCTGTCGCTGGTCGTCGTCGAGCAGATCAACTCCACCAGCGGCATCGGCTACATGATGGAGCTGGCCCGCACGTACGGGCAGACAGACATCATCATCGTCGGCCTGGTCGTGTACGGCGTCCTCGGCCTGCTCTCCGACGGGGTCGTCCGCCTGATCCAGAGGAGGGCGCTCTCATGGCGTCGAACGTTGGCCTCGTAACCGTCCAGGTCCGCGAGCTGGTCCGCCGGTACGACGATCGCGCCGTACTGGACGGGCTGGACCTGGACATCGCGCCCGGCGAGTTCGTGGCGCTGCTCGGGAAGAGCGGCTCCGGGAAGAGCACGTTGCTGCGCGCGCTCGCCGGCCTGGACTACGACGTCGAGGGCTCCGGCGAGATCGCAGTGCCGCAGAACGTGTCCGTCGTCTTCCAGGACTCCAGGTTATTGCCGTGGGCAAGGGTTCTCGACAACGTCGTGCTCGGGCTGGGCTCGGCCGAGGACCGCGGGCGGAAGAGCCTGGAAGAAGTAGGGCTGGCCGGCCGGGAGAAGGCCTGGCCGAACGAGCTGTCCGGTGGTGAGCAGCAGCGGCTCGCGTTGGCGCGGTCGCTGGTCCGCGAGCCGGAACTGTTGCTCGCGGACGAGCCGTTCGGGGCGCTGGACGCGCTGACCCGGTTGAAGATGCACGTGCTTCTGCGGAAGCTGTGCGCCGCGCACCAGCCCGCCGTACTGCTGGTGACACACGACGTCGACGAGGCGATCGTGCTGGCCGACCGGGTGATCGTGCTCGACGCCGGCCGGATCGTCGCCACCGAGATCATCGAACTGAGTGCGCCGCGGAGTGCGGCCGATCCAGGATTCGCCGCGGTCCGTTCGCGGCTTCTCGACGCTTTGGGAGTTTCGGTATGAGCAGGCAGCTGCACTTGAACGCGTTCCTGATGAGCACCGGACACCATGAGGCGTCCTGGCGGCTGCCGGAGAGCGATCCGTTCGCGAACACCTCGGTGGCGCACTACCAGAAGCTGGCTTTGGAGGCCGAGCGAGGCCTTTTCGACTCGGTGTTCTTCGCCGACTCGCCGGTGCTGTTCGGGAACGTCGGGCGGCGGCCGGCCGGTTCGCTCGAGCCGACCGTACTGCTGACCGCGCTGGCCGGCGTGACCTCGCGGATCGGGCTGATCGCAACCGCGTCCACGACGTACAACGACCCGTACAACCTGGCCCGGCGGTTCGCCAGCGTCGACCACGTGAGCGGTGGGCGGGCCGGGTGGAACGTCGTCACCACGGCCGGTCCGGAGGCGGCGCTGAACTTCAACCTCACCGACCAGCCGGCGCACGCGGAGCGGTACGACCGGGCGGCGGAGTTCCTCGAGGTCGCGTACAAGCTGTGGGACTCGTGGCAGGACGACGCGGCGATCGCCGACAAGCAGTCGGGCGTGTGGGCGGTGCAGGAGCGTGTCGTACCGATCGAACACGTCGGACGGCACTTCCAGGTCCGCGGACCGCTCAACGTCCCACGGTCTCCCCAGGGGCATCCGCTGATCGTGCAGGCCGGTTCCTCCGAGGACGGCAAGGGCCTGGCGGCGCGGTACGCCGAGGCGGTGTTCACCGCGCAGCAGACGCTGGAGGACGCGCAGGACTTCTACCAGGACCTCAAAGCGCGTGCGGTAGCGCTCGGGCGGGACGCGGACGAGGTGAAGATCCTGCCCGGGATCGTGCCGGTGATCGGGTCCACGGTCGAGGAGGCGGAGCGGCTGGAGCATCGGCTGGATTCGCTGATCCAGCCTGAGTACGCGCGACTGCAGCTCGCGAAGACGCTGCGGCTGTCGCCCGAGGACCTGCCGTTCGACCAGCAGTTGCCGGCCGACCTGCCGGACGAGGACGAGATCGAGGGCGCGAAGAGCCGGTACACGCTGATCGTGACGCTGGCGCGGCGGGAGCAGCTGACTGTCCGCGAGCTGATCGGCCGGCTCGGCGGCGGACGCGGGCACCGGACGTTCACCGGTACGCCGGAGCAGGTCGCGGACGCGATCCAGCACTGGTTCGAGGCGGGCGCGGCCGACGGCTTCAACGTGATGCCGCCGGTGCTCCCGTCCGGGCTCACCACGTTCGTCGACGAGGTCATCCCGATCCTGCAGGCCCGCGGCCTCTTCCGGACCGAGTACACCGGCACGACACTGCGCGACCACTACGGCCTGCCCCGCCCGGCCGGCCGTACACCTGTGCTGCAGGAGGCGACCGCCTGAGCCGGCTGGTGCTGGACCCGTCAGGTGGCCGGCCCAGCACCAGCCCCGGATCGCCAGGCCATCACAATCGCCCTCGCGGCGCGGCAGCCCGCAGTGCGCGTGCCCCGACCGCCGATTGTGGTGGCCTGCAGGTCCTCAATCCACCCGTACGACGAGCTTTCCGATCGCGGCGCCGTCCTGCATGATGCGGTGCGCCGCGCCGATCTCGTCCAGCGTGAAGACTCGGTCGATCCGGATCGGCAGCTTGCCGGCCGCGACCAGGTCGACGTACCGCTGGAACGCCGCGGCCGGCAGGTCCGAGCTCTCGCCGCCGTACGCGGTCAGCCGGACGCCGTTCGGGATGTAGTCCATCGGGTAGAAGTCGGGGATCGTCCAGGTGTCGCTGAGCATTCCGGTGAAACACACCGTGCCGTGTACAGCGGTCGCTTTCAACGTGTCCGGAAGGACATTCGTGCCGACCAGTTCGAGGGCCGCGTGCACACCGTTCGGGAGAAGGTCCCGGACCTTTTCCGCAACGTTGCCGTCGTCAACGATCGGGTGATCGACACCGAGGTCCCGCAAAACCTGTGTACGTTGTGGATTTCGCGTGGTGGCGAAGACGGTCAGCCCCTGTTCCTTCGCCAGTACGGCTGCCGCCACGCCGACCGACGACGTACCGCCCCGGATCAGCAGCGACTGGCCCGGCTCGATGCCGAGGCCGGTGTACAGCGAGCCGTGGGCCGTCTGCAGCATCTCCGGCAGCGCGCCGAGCGTCGCCCAGTCGAGGTCGGTCCGTACCGGGATCACCGACGACGCCGGTACGACGGTGTACTCGGCGTACCCGCCGTCGTACTCGCGGCCCATCCCGCCCATCATCGCGACCACCTGCTGCCCCGGCGCGAACTCGCCGCCCGGCGCCAGGTCGACGGTCCCGGCCGCCTCGATCCCCGGGATCACCGGGAACCGCGCGTTCGTCGCGAACCCGGCCCGGAGGTGGTACTCGGACCGGTTCAGCCCGAACGCCTCCACCTTGATCCGCACCCACCCGGCGGGCGGCTCGGGCACCGCGACCCGCCGTACCCGTAACTCCTCCGGCTCCACCGGACCGTCCAGCACGATCGCCCGCATGTCCATGGCACCAATCTTCGCCGACGGTGTGAAAGAGTTTCCGTATGCGGAAACCCCCGCGCGTTGTCGCCCATCGCGGAGCCAGCGCGGACGATCCGGAACACACCCTCGCCGCGTACAAGCGGGCCATCGACGTCGGCGCCGACGGACTCGAATGCGATGTCCGGTTGACCGCGGACGGGCACCTCGTCTGCGTCCACGACCGGCGGATCGACCGTACGTCGAACGGCCACGGCGTGCTGTCCACCAAGAGCCTCTCGGAGCTGGAGACGTACGACTGGGGCTCGTGGAAGCACCCCGAGGAACTGGCCGACCTGGACGCCCGGCGGCTGCTCACGCTCGAGACACTGCTCGCGACCGTCCGCGACGCCGGTCGCCCGGTCGAGCTGGCGATCGAGACCAAGCACCCGACCCGGTACGCCGGACTCGTCGAACGCCGCCTGATCGAGGCCCTGGAACGCTTCGGCTGGGCGCACCCGCGGCTCGGAACGGAGTCCCCGGTCCGGGTGATGAGCTTCTCCTGGCTGTCGCTACGCCGGATCCGGGCGGCTGCACCCGGCCTGCGGACGGTCCTGCTGATGGACCGCCTCCCGCTCCGTTTCCGCGACGGCTCCCTCCCGACCGGAGTCTCGTACGCCGGCCCCGGCCTGGGAATCGTCAAAGCCCACCCCGAGTACGTCGACCGCGCCCACAAACACGGTCACGAGGTGCACGTCTGGACCGTGAACGCCGAACCCGACCTCCGCCACTGCGGCGACCTCGGCGTCGACACAGTAATCACCGACCACCCATCCACCGCCCTGCGAGTGCTGGGTGAGGAGGTAGGACGCTCTGGCGGCCCAGGAAGTTTGTGACACGCCGGGGCGGAATTGTGTGGGCTGTGTCACGTGGTGCGGATAGGTAGCGGGGCGAATGCGAGCGGTTATTGCAACGTTCAATTCCGTCGATTTCGTTACGGTTTCCGGAGGTTTAGGTGCGGGCTCTGCTGAGGCTATGTAACGGAATACCCGCGGGTGTTTTCCGGGCCGGGATCGTGGGCAGAAGTTCTGATGGCTGAACCGATCATCGAGGAGACCCTGCTTGTCCTCTGCGACCCTGCCCGCCGACGTCAGCGTCGTGGACGTCGTACTGCCGCACGAAGTGTCCGCGGTAGCGGATGCCCGGCGCCGTCTCGGCGTCTACCTGAAGCGCTACCGGGTCGCCCGCGCCGCCTCCGACGACGCCCAGCTGGTCCTGTCCGAGCTGCTCTCGAACGCGATCCGGTACGCCCCGCCGCTGCCGGCCGGTGAAGTCCGTGCCGCCTGGTGGATCGACAAGGCCGGTATCCATGTCGAGGTCACCGACGGCCGCGGTGACACCGAACCGGTCCGGATCAGCGACCCGCACCCGGAGTCGATCGGCGGCCGCGGCCTGGCCATCGTCGACGTCCTGACCACCGGCTGGAACGTTCGTACCGGCGCTCACCACCGCACCGTGCACGCCGTCATCCCCAGTTAGGTCCCTGCCGGTTGGCCCTCGGGCCGGGGCGGCTGTAAGACTGCGGGGTTATGGGAAAGAAGTCGCGGCAGCGCGCGAACAACACGACTCCGACCGTCACGCTCGACCCGGCCGACCTGGTCGACGTCGGGCCGCGGGAACCTTGCCCGTGCGGTTCGGGCAAGCGGTTCAAGCAGTGCCACGGCAAGGATCTGGCCCAGGCGACCGACACGTTCGTGGTGCGGCCGTTCGAAGGGCTGCCGGCGGAGTGTGACCTGATCGCGTTCCGCGAGATCGTCCCGTCCGGCACCGTGCAGGTCGAGCTCGTCGGCGACAACGCGGGCAAGGTCGTCAACCTCGTCACCCTGCTGCCGATGGCGATGCCGGGTCTGGTCCGCGACGACGAGACGATCTGGATCGGCCTGCAGACGCACGCCTCGTCCGGCGACCCGAGCCGCGACCTCGGCCACGCGATCATCGCCGCGCTCCGGACCGAGCCGGGCAACCCGATCCAGGTCGGCGACCTGATGAAGGACGGCCCGCGGCTGCAGGACCTGATCGACACCACGAAGCCGCTGGAGGTCAAGGTCCACGAGGGCTTCGACTACTGGGTCGGCGAGAACGTCGAGGACCCGACCGGCGAGGTTGCCGCCGGCCTGGAGCGCGCGAACGCGGCGGCCGCTCCGACGGTGCGCCTGGAGTCTGTCGACGCCGCGTACTGGACCCAGATCGGCGACCGCATCTACCTGCGCTGGGTGCTCCCGTACAGCGAGGACACCCTGCTGGACGCCCTCGCCCGGCTGCACGCCGCCGGTTCGTCGGCGATCGTCGACGGCAGCCGCCTGATCGGCTCGTTCCGCGCGCTCGGCGTGCTCGCGCCGGTCTGGGAGCTGCCTGAGGGTACGTCGGCCGCCGACGTGGAGAAGCCCGCCGCCGACTTCGCCACCGCCCTGGAGAAGGCGCTGGCCACCGAGGCGCCGCTGACGACCGCAGAGCGTGCCGCGAAGGCCGGCCTGGCGAGCCGCCAGCTCACCATCCGCTGACCCCACAAGACCCACAAGCAAACGCCCGGCTGGTCGTCCAGCCGGGCGTTCCGCTTACTGAGAGTGGTCTAGGCCATGATCGTTCAAATTGGCCCAGAAACGTGGACGGCCCAAGTCCTGCTGACGGGGGAGCAACAGGGCCTGGGCCTAGGCATGAAGAGTACTCAGGCCCGCCCCGCAACACAACCCCCGATTTCACTCCGCGTGTCGCCGGGCTCACCCGACCTCGGTTCAGACCGTGGCCGGAGCGCGGAGGATCGGGCAGGACATGCACCTCGGTCCGCCGCGGCCGGAGCCCAGTTCGGAGCCGGAGATCCGGAGGACCTCGATGCCGGATTCCTCCAGGCGCGCATTGGTCTCGACGGTGCGCTCGTACGCGATGCAGACCCGCGGCGCCAGGGCGAGGGTGTTGTTCCCGTCGTCCCACTGCTCGCGCTCGGCCGTCACCGGGTCCAGGCCCGTATCGATCCGCCGGAGCGTGTCGATCCCGAGCGCCTTCGCGGCCGCGACCAGAAACGGCTCCGGCTCCGCGACGTGCAGCTGCTCGCCGTCGGTGGTGACCGCGAGCGCGCGCATCTCCTCCGCCATGTTCGGGTACATCAGCACCGCGTCGGTGTCGACCATCGTGCATACGGTGTCGAGGTGCATCGTCGCCCGCTGCTGAGCGATCGGTACGGCGAGCACCGTGTGTGCCAGCCCCTTCGCAAACACCCGGCGCGCCAGTCGCTCCACACCCGCCGGCGTGGTCCGCTCGCCGACTCCGACAGCAAGTACGCCCGGGCCGAGCGCCAGTACGTCCCCGCCCTCGACGTGCTCCAGTTGGTGGTCGTACACCTTGTCGGCGCCCGCGAACCGCGGGTGGAACGTGTAGATCAGCTCGGTCAGCTGCGTCTCGCGCATCCGGGCTGGCATCGCCAGCGACGTGACCGCGACCGAGTCCCGGATCCACACGCTCGAGTCGCGGGTGAAGAGCAGGTTCGGCAGCGGGTCGATGAGGAAGTCCTCGTGCGCCAGCAGTGACGTGACCAGCCCGCCGGCGTGGACCTCGTCGTTCCGGACCCCGGCCATCAGCGCCTCAGCCAGCGCAGCCGGATCCAGGTCGCTCAGCGACGCCCGCAGGTAGTCGCGCAGCGTCTCGCCCAGCCGCAGGTCCTCGATAGCGCCTGCGACTGCCCTGGCGCGCGCCTCGGGGTGGTTGAGCGACTCGGTCAGCAACTCGCCGAGGTACAGCACCTCGACGTCGCGGTCCCGGAGCGCCTGGGCGAACGCGTCGTGCTCATCCTGCGCCCGGCCGACCCAGGGGATGCCGTCGAACAACAGTTTGTCGTTGTTCCGCGGGGTGAGGCGCCGGAGCTCGTTCCCCGGCCGGTGCAGCATCACCGTCCGCAGCGGGCCGACCTCGCTGTCGACGCCGTACGCCACCCCGTCCTGCCGCGTCTCCGTCATCCGCCCGCCCTTCGTCCGCGATGTGTCACCACGCTACCGCAACCAATCTGTCTGATTGTCCGACAATTTCTGGGAGATGGCCAATCCGGCCGGCGACCCGATATCGGCCAGGTGGCAGATGTTCCGCCGCCCTGGCGGCAGCAGGATTTGGGTTGTGAGGACGCCACCGCGGCGCCCCGGACCGGAAGAGGTACCTGAAATGACACGCACCGTTGTCGCCAACTTCTCGCTCTCGCTCGACGGCCGGGTCAACGGCGCCGGCGGCGACTACGACATGAGCTGGATCGTGCCGCACGCGATCACCGAGGGCGCCCGGAACCACATGATCCGGGTCACCGGCGCGGCGACGACCGCGTTGCTCGGCCGGAAGAACTACCAGGGCTTCGGCGGCTTCTGGCCGGCGGTCGCCGACGACGAGAACGCCGCCCCGCAGGACCGGGCCTTCTCCCGCTGGCTGAACGAGACCGAGAAGGTTGTGTTCTCCACGACGCTGACCGAGGCTCCGTGGCAGAACTCGCGGATCGCCGACGGTGAGCCCGCCGACGTCGTCAAGCAGCTCCGTGACCAGGACGGCGGCGACATCATCGTGCTGGCGAGCTCCAGCGTGATCCGGGCGCTGCTGGCAGCCGACGAGATCGACCGGCTGAGTATCACCCTCGACCCCGAACTCGTCGGCGGCGGCGCCCGGCTGTTCGAGGACGGCCTGCCGGCCACGTCGTGGAAGCTGACCGACTCCACCCCGACCGAGTCCGGCGCCCTCTGCCTGCTGTACGACCGGGTGCGCTCCTGACGAGCCGTTTCCACCGGCTCGTTCGAAAGAACGAGAAATCCACAGGCAGCCGATACTGACGCGAACGATCGGCTGCCGAGGAACTAGGCTGCGGTGCTGTGTCCGCTGATTCTCTGCCCGACCCCGGGCCTGGTGAAACGCCCGACCACGTGCCTGGCGAGAACGTGTCCGCCGAGCCGTTCGAGCGTGCTGTCGCCTGCGTGATCCCGGCCAAGGACGAGGCCGACCGGATCGCGGCGACCGTCGACGCGGTGCACAAGATCATCGGCGTCGACCTGGTCGTGGTCGTCGACGACGGTTCCACGGACCGTACGGCCGAGGTGGCCGAGCAGGCCGGCGCGGTCGTCGTCCGGCACGAGAAGAACCGTGGCAAGGCGGCCGCGATGGAGACCGGCGCGGCGGCGGTCGCCGAGCGCGACGGGTCCCGCCCGCGGCACCTGCTGTTCCTGGACGCCGACCTGACCGACACCGCGGCCGGAGCCGGTCCGCTGATCGAGCCGGTGCAGACGGGGCGCGCCGACATGACCATCGGCACGCTGCCGGCCCAGGTGCGCGCCGACGGATCCAAGGCCGGCGGCCACGGGTTCGTCGTACGGCTCTCGCGTGCGGGGATCCAGGAGGCGATCGGCTGGGCGCCTGAGCAGCCGCTGTCCGGTCAGCGCTGCCTGACCCGCGCTGCGTTCGACTCCGCCGTACCGCTTGCCCCGGGCTTCGGGGTGGAGACCGCGCTGACGATCGACCTGGGGCGCAAGGGGTTCCGGATCGTGGAGGTGCCGATCGACGTCCGGCACCGGGCGACCGGGACAGATCTGCGCGGGCAACTGCATCGCGCGAAGCAGTACCTGCACGTCCGGCGTGCACTCGCCGCCCGCAGTGCGCTGCCCGCGGACGGCGGTGGACCGTCGCTGCGCAGCCTCTTCCCGCGGAAGACCGCGCAATGAGCACTGATCTCCAGCTCGGGAACAAGTACGGCCGCCGCGCAGTCGCCCTCTACCTCGCGTGTACGGCGCTGATCGTCGCGGTCGGTCTGCTCGGGCCGTCGGTCGTCGTGCTGACGCTCACCAACCGGCATCCCTGGCTCCCGTCGTACTGGTTCGACGCCAAGCCGAACGACTGGCTCGTCTCGGTGCTGATCTATGTCGCGATCGCCCTCGGCGGGTACGGCGTTTACCTTGCCACCAAGGCGTTGCGGCACGGCTGGGCGCCGCGCGTCGACCGGTTGATTGCCTTGGGCATCGGTACGACGGCAGCCATCACGTTGGTGCCGCCAATGGCTTCGGGCGACGTCCTGATCTACGCGGCGTACGGCCGGATCATGTCGCTCGGCGGCGACCCGTACACGGCTTCCCCTGCGGACACGATCCGGCTCGGGTACGACCCGGTGATCGCCGCGACCGAGCGGCCGTGGCAGGGAGCGCGCAGCGTCTACGGGCCGATCGCGACGTGGGTGCAGTGGCTGTCGTCGGTGATCGGCGGCGACTCGGCGCAGCTCACGGTCTGGATGCTGCAGCTGTCGGTCGCGATCAGCCTCGTCGTCACAGGGCTGGTGCTCGTGAAGCTCGTCGGCAAGGACCTCCCTGCCAAGCGTCGCGTGATCATGCTCAGCCTGGCGAACCCGCTGCTCCTGTGGGCGGTGCTGGCCGGTGCACACAACGACTCGATCGCGGTGATGTTCGCCGTTCTCGCGCTGTGGCTGTTCCGGCGGCACGTGTTCCTCGCCGGGCTGATGATCGGCGTCGCGGGGTGTACGAAGCTCTCGATCGGTCTCGTCGGAGTCGCCATGCTGTGGGCGCTGCGGGCCGACCGGCGCAAGTGCATGTACTTCTGCGGCGGTGGTGCGATCGCGATGGGCGGGCTGTACGCGATCGTCGGCCTGCAGGCGTTCCAGCAGGCGCGGTCGCAGACGTCGTTCATCTCCACCGGCACGCCGCACAAGGTGCTGCTCAGCTTCTTCACGCTGTTCCTGCCGAACGGCCTGGTCCGGACGTTCATCGCGATCCTGGCGTGGGTCGGGCTCGTCGTGATCGCGATCCTGCTGTCACAGGTCTTCCCGAAGTCGCTGGTGCCGCAGACGCATCCGGACGACCCGACCCCCGCCGCCATCCGGTACACGGCGATCTACGCGATCGCCTGGTCGCTCACCGCGATGTACTCGCTGCCTTGGTACGACGTGATCGCGTGGGCGGCGCTCGCCGCGGTCGCCGCGTCCAAGGTCGACGGGTTGATGGTCGTCCGTACGACGATGCTCGCGATCGCGTACGTCCCCGGCCGCGACCCGAACGCGCGGCAGGTCGCGGCCAGCCTGTCCCACTCGCTGGAGTTCTTCAGCGCGCGCCTGCGCGACACGTTGTGCCCGGCGATCGAGCTGGCGGTGCTGGTCGGCATCATCATCTGGGCGCGCCGCAACGGCGCCCAGTGGTGGCCGTACGACTGGCCCCGCCGCAAGCAGAAACCCCTGCCCGAGAAGGCCGCCGAGGTCGGTTAGTTCCAGAGCGCTTCGGCGGCGGCGATCGCGCGGGCGAGGACGAGCTTCACCGGCTGGTTGAGCTCGGCCGCGGCCGCGACCACGTCGTCGTATTCCGGTTGTACGTTCACCACCTGGCCGTCGTACCGCGCGATCTTCACGCTGATCGCGTGGCCGTCCAGCTTGATCGTCGTGAACTCGCGGTCCGCGGCGTGCTTGCGGATCGGGTACTCGCGGAGGCCGATCGCGGACGTCTCGGTCAGGACCACCCGGCGTACGGCATCCGCGTTCGCGCCGGTGACGAGGACCGAGAGGGTGTGCGCGGGGCGGCCCTTCTTCATCAGGATCGGGGTCAGCCACGCGTCGGCGGCGCCCGCCGCGAGCAACTTCGCAAGCACCTGCGGCCACAGCCGGGGGTCGAGGTCGTCCACGTTCGTCTCGTACACGAGCTCGGTCGCCGGTTGGTCGGTGGACTCGCCGATGATCACGCGCAGGATGTTCGGTACCTCGACCGGATCCCGACCGCCCGCGCCGACACCGGTGGTGGTGACGCGCATCGGCGGCATCATGCCGTACTCGTCCGCGAGCGTGGCGAGCAGCGCGGCGCCGGTCGGGGTGGTCATCTCGTACGGCGCCGTACCGCCGACCACTGGTGCACCCGCCTCGGAGACCAGGTGCAGCACCGCCGGCCCGGGAATCGGGATACCGCCGTGCTGCCCACGCACCTGCTTCCCACCACCGAGCACGATCGTCGACACCACAACCCGCTCCAGCCCGAGACTCACAGCCGCAGCAGCAACCCCCACGATGTCGGCAATCGCATCCAACGCCCCAACCTCATGAAAGTGCACCGTATCCGGCTCCACCCCATGAGCCCCCGCCTCAGCCCTGGCTAGCCGCGCGAAGGTATCCAACGCGCGCACCCGCACCGGTTCGTCGAGCACCGCCCCTTCCAGCAACCGCCGCACGTCAGCCCAAGCCCGCGTCGGCCCATGGTCGGCGCCGCGGCCATGCCGGCCGGCCGACCCGGCAGCCCGCTCGCCCCCACCCAACAGACCGCCGCCATCCTCGCCCGGCACCCCGCCCCCGAGCTCGTCGTCGGGCGCCGCCACCTCAGCGCCGTGCCCGTGGCCATGTCCATGTCCGTGTCCATGCCCGTGGCCATGGCCGGTCTCTGGAATGTTCTCCGGGTGGGGGGTGCCGTTGACCTCGACGGTTGCCTTGGTGGCGGCGATCTGGTGGCGGGAGGTTTGGGTGACCGTGACCGACAGGGACGGGTCTACGGCAGCTACTGCCGTGTTGATGTAGGCGAGGTCGGCACCGGCGGCGATCAGGGCGCCGAGGAGCATGTCGCCGGAGGCACCGGCGGAGCAGTCGAGCCAGGCGGTACGCATCAGACCTCCTTGGTCTCGCGCGGAACCGACTGCCGCGCCACCCGCGCGGCGAACACCCCGGCCCCGAACCCGTTGTCGATGTTCACGACCGACACCCCGGGCGCGCACGAGTTCAGCATCCCGAGCAGCGCCGCCAGCCCGCCGAACGAGGCGCCGTACCCGACCGAGGTCGGCACCGCGACCAGCGGTACGCCGACCAGCCCGCCGACGACGCTCGGCAGCGCCCCCTCCATCCCCGCGACCACGATCAGGCAGTCCGCCTCGGCGAGCCGCTCGCGAACCCCGAGGATCCGGTGCAGCCCGGCCACGCCGACGTCGGTGATCACGTCGACCCCGGCCCCGAACACCCGAGCCGTCGTCGCCGCCTCCGCCGCGACCGGTGCATCCGACGTACCAGCCGCCACGACAGCCACCGTCCCGGCCTGCGCCGGCGGTTCGCCGAGGACGGCCGTACGTCCGACGGGATCGACCACGGCCTCCGGCAGCGCGGCGATCACCGCGGCCTGCGCCTCGTCCGTCAACCGGGTCGCGAGCACGGCGTGACCCGGGTGGGTGGCGTGCAGGGTGCGGAGGAGTTCCACGACCTGAGATGGCGTCTTGCCCGCGCCGTACACGACTTCGGCGTCGCCGGTACGCTCCAGCCGGTCGGTGTCGAGCCGGGCGTACCCGAGGTCGTGAACGCCCGGTTGTGGGCCCTGATCAGGCAAATGTGTCACGCCGCGAATCTACGTTGCCGCGGCCCGAGGTGCCGCATCCGTCCCGTACCGCCCACGCTGTGCGATCACCTGAACACTCAGGCACAACAGTCGATGCCTTAGGCTCTAGTTCCGTGTCTTCGACGTTAGCCGGTGCCTTCGGGGTCGCCGCCCTCTTCGTGGCGGTGCTTGCCCTGGTGTTCGCGATCCAGGCCCTCCGGGCGCGGACGGTCCCGTCCGAGAAGACCGCGCCCGTCGCGCTCCCCGAACCGGAACCGCAGCCGGCCCAGCCCGAGGCGAAGCCCGGCACGGTGAAATCGGAGCTCCGCAGACTCGGCAAGGACCTCGAAGTCACCCGCGGCGAACTCAAGGAAACGCTCCAACACCTCGCGATCGTCCGCTACGACGCCTTCGGCGACACCGGCGGCAAACTGTCCTGGTCCTTGGCCCTCCTCGACGACCACGGCGACGGAGTAGTCCTCACGTCGATCAACAGCCGCGCCGATGCCCGTACGTACGCCAAAGAGGTCAGGGCCTTCACCAGCGAGTCCAAACTCTCCCCCGAAGAAGAAGAAGCAATAGAAACCCTAGCCAAAGAAGCCGGCCCCACCGTCGACTGACTGAGATAACCCCCGCGCGCTCCGCAGGTGCTCCGTTCGCTCCGCTCGCTCCCGCACCTACTCCACACGCTCCCACCCGCCCCCGCTTGGCGCGGTTGCATCCGCTTCAGGCTGGCGCCGGGATGCCGACGTGTTGCGGGCTGCCGCCGACGTGTTGCGGGCCGGCGGCCGGTAGTCCTGAATCTACGTAATTTCCTGAGATTCAGGAGTATTGTGGCGCCATGTCGACGACCTACAGCATGACCGAGGCGAATCGCCACACAGCGGAGATGGTGAACGCGGCCCGGTACGGGCACGAGCCGGTGATGATCACCGACCACGGCAAGGTCGCGGCTGCGGTGATCTCCGCCGAGATGCTGGCCCGGTTCCAGGCGCTCGAGGAGGCCGCGGACCAGGGCTTGATCGACGAGATCAACGCACGGGGCCCGCAGTGGATCCCGGCCGAAGATGGCATCCCGATGATGGAGCAGATCCTCGCCGAGGCTGAGGCAGCCCAGGACCGGTGACCGTTCGTCCGCTGGTCCTCGAGGCCGGTTTCATCGACGGCTATCGCGCCCTCGCCGCCGAGGACACTGCCGCTGCCCGCCAGGTGCTCGCCGCTGTCAAAGGTCTGGTGAAGAACCCGACACCGCCGGGCTGCGTGCACTGGGGTGACAGCCTCATCTACCGCCTTCACGTCGGTGACCACCGAGTCATGTACGAGGTCGACGAAGTCGTACGAGTGTGGTCACTCGGACGAGTCCCGAGCTGATCGAACAGCCCCGTCGGGCTGACGCCGACGGCTTGCTGTCACCCGTCCCGCGTCACGCAGTCGTGGCCTATCGGCCCTGAGACAGTGCGCGCGTCATCCACTGAACGAAGGCCAGCTCGATGTCGCCGTGCGGGCAGCAGATGAACGCGTCTGCGAACGTCAGCGCCAGCGTGTCAGCTGCTACGAACGCGTCAGCGGCGTTGGCGCCGGGTGGGAAGTCGTCTTCGAGGTAGGACAGCAGCAGACCGCCGAGCGGCGGGTTGCCGGCGATGAAGCCTCGTGCGTACCAGTAGGCGCGGTCCCGGTCGATCACCGCAGGAGGCTCGATGAGCGTCCGTCATCGATCGGTGGATACGGCATGTCGTGTTCTCTTTCGGTCAGCCTGCGACCCTCGGTCCCGGATGAGGCATCAGTACGTCGGCCGCGCCGGTCTGTTAAGTCCAGTTGTGGGCTGCTGATTTCATAGAGTTAGTGAATCCTCGGTGGGGCAGGAGTGCGATGAAGTCTCGGTGCAATGCCGGTGCAACGGCGGCGCATCGGGTTCGGTTGCCATGGGCGGAAGGGACCGATACGTGCAGGTAGTCGACCGGTGGACCGGTCGTCGAGCGTCGGCGCTGCGTGCTTCGCTCCGGATGACGAACGAGGCGTTCGCCGCGCGCTTGGGTGCGGCGGTTCGTACGGTTGCGTACTGGGAAGCCAAACCCGAGACGGTACTGTCCCCGGCTCTGCAGGAGGTACTAGACCGGGCGCTGGCGGATGCGGACGACGCAGTTCAACGCAGGTTCGCCCTGCTCGTGGCCACGGCTGAAGGCGCAGGTTCAGCGCGCGTACGACCGTCAGTCGACTCTGCGGTACAGGCCAGCCAGGAGGAATGGAGCAGGGTTCGTCGCTACCTCATCGAGAGTGGGATCGGGCTCGCCGCTCGTACGGCGTACCTGTACGACGACCACCTGCGAGTGGATCGAGTACCCGCGATCGCCCCGGCAGACTGGATCCCTGCCGAGCCCGTGCCGCTCGCGGACGTCGCGCTCCACTGGATTCCCGATCTGCCGCCGCCACGGATCACCGGGCAGGAGGCGGAGGTGCGGCCGACGCTCCCGTTGCGGGCTCCTGGGCGTGCGTTCTCGCAGTACACGGCTGCGATCCGGTACCTGCGGCCGCCCGCTCTGTTCGAGAATCGGCACAGCTACCGACTGACTGACGTCAGCTGGACGGGCGGACGGGGCGACCTGACGTTCGGCCTGTCGACGTTCTTCGACAAGCTCGATGTGTCGGAGCCGCTCGGACACGAGGCAGCCCAGGCCGAGTTGGCGGGGCGGCTGGACTGGTCGCACCTGCCGTTCCGCTCGCTGATCGAGGACCCGTTCGACCTCGCGGTGCGGGCGGTCAATCCGGGGATCTCGACGTTGACGCTCCGGCTGGATCGAGCGGCCGGGACCGCGACCTTCTTCCTGCTGCGGCGCGACCCGACCCAGGTCACCAACGGTCGTCACTACAGCCTGCTGCCGGCGGGTGAGTTCCAGCCGGCCAGCATCGCCGCGGAGAGTGTTGTCGCCGACCTGGACCTGTGGCGAAACCTGGTGCGCGAGTTCAGCGAGGAGTTGCTCGGTCACCCGGAACACGATGGGAGCAGCGGCGTTCCCGTGGACTACGAGGTCTGGCCGTTCTTCCGCGACATGAGCGCCGCCAGGGCGGCGGGCACAATCCGGGCGTACGTCCTCGGCGTGGTACTGGACGCGCTGAGCCTGAACGCTTCGATCGCCACGGTAGCGGTCATCGAGGCGTCGACCTTCGACAAACTGTTCCGCGACCTGGTCTCGAGAAACCCCGAAGGCGAGGTCGTACGCTCGCTCGACGGCAACAAATCCATCCACGGCCTGCCTTTCGACGAGACCACCGTGGACCGCCTGCTGACCCGCGAACGACTCGGCCAGACCAGCGCCGCCTGCCTGACCCTCGCCTGGCGTCACCGACACCAACTGTTGGACCGGACCTAGTCCCAAACGGGGCAGGTCGCCCGGGTTTGTGCGGTTGGGCGCGGGGCGGGGGAACAGTTGGGTGGGTGGGAGCGAGGAGTAGTACGTGACGACGGAGTTGGGCAGGGCCGCGAGGGCGTATCCCAGTCCCCTCTGAACTCTTCTACCTGCGTTTGGGGACTCGGGCGGTTAGGGCGCCGGGTTCTATTTCGGTTACCAGGTAGCGGCCGGGGCCGATGGGGTCGCCGTCGAGTTGGCGTTGGACGTCTACGGCGGCGTGGATTTCTACTTTGCGGCCGGTGAAGCGTTCCAGGTACATGTCGCTGCGGTTGGTGCGGGTGAGGAGGCGCCAGACGACGATCGGCCACTGGGTGACGCGGCGCGGGGCGATCACGACGACGTCGAGGAGACCGTCGTCGGGGCGGGCGTCGGGGAGGAGCGGGATGTTGGCCTGGAGCATGCCGACGTTGCCGACGACGACCGTACGGACACGGCGTTCGATCGGTTCGGCGTCGTCGATGGTGAGCTGGACTCGGACCGACGGGTGGTTCACGTTCTTCGCGGCGGACACCAGGTACGCGGTCCAGCCGATCTGCTTCTTCAGGTGCGGCGGCGCGTCGGACATGATCGCGGCGTCCAGCCCGAGGCCGGCCATCACGGCGTACCGGTCGTTGTCGAGTTCGTCGCCGTGGACGGCGACCAGGTCGATCCGCCGGTCGCGGCCTTCGAGGATGCGCTCGAGCGCGTCGTCGAGGTCGAGCGGGATGTGCAGGTTCCGCGCCAGCAGGTTCCCGGTGCCGGCGGGGATCACGCCGACCGGGATCCCGGTGTGCGCGAGCGCCGAGCACACCACCCGGACCGTACCGTCGCCACCGGCCACGAGTACCAGGTCCGACTCGTACTCGATCGCCTGCTTCGCCATCGCGTTGCCGGCGTCGTCCTCGCGGGTCTCCAGCCAGAGCGGGTCGTCGTACCCGCGGACCGCGAGCGCGCGGGTCACCTTCCGCCGGAACGCGACGCCGTCGCCGATCTTGACCGGGTTCACGATGACCGCGGCCCGCGGCGGAGCCGTCGTACCGTCACTCTCCGAGGCCGTCCGGCGCCGGCGCCGCCGCAGCCCCGGCCGCAGGCCGAACCCGATCGACGTCGCGGTCAGGATCCCCAACCCGAGCGCCCAGCCACCGAGTACGTCGGACACGTAGTGCACGTTCAGCGCGATCCGGTCCGCGGACGCGATCCAGACGACCGCGATCACCGGCAACAGCACCAACAGCCGGAACCGCCGCCGCCAGCCCCGCACCGACGGCAGTACGACGCCCAGCGCCCCCGCCATCACGAACGCGGCCGCCGCATGCCCCGACACGTACGAGAACCCGTCAGCGTCGACCAGCATCTGCACCGGGCGTGGCCGTTCGAAGACAGCCTTCACGACCTGGACCAGAACGAGCTCCGCGACGGCAGAGGTGAGCAGCCAGAACGTGAGCAGCCGGGCCCTCCGACGCCAGAGGTACGCGGCGACGATCGCGATCACCGCCCGCGACGTCCAGGGCAGTACGACGGCACCGACGACCTGCCAGAAGTCGATGATCCCCTCGTGCGCGGCCCCGTACGACGCGGCCCGCGCAGCCACCGACTGGTCCCACTGCGCCAGCGGCCCCCAGTGCTTGAACACCAGCACCGTGAGCACCGTGAACGGCAGCGCGCCCAGTACGACCGTGAGCGCACGGCCGACCGCAGTACTGGGTGGGTGGTGGTTCATCGGCCCGCTCAGATCCCCCTCGATGGTGACGTGTCGCCACCCCATCATCCCGAATAGACTTCGCCGCTTCAGACACGCCCCGATACCCTCAGGGTGTGATTGACGCGAAACTGCTCCGTGAGAACCCCGATGTCGTACGCGCCGCCCTGACCAAACGCGGCGAAAGTACCGAGGTGGTGGACCAGATCCTGGTCGCCGACAGTGAGCGTCGATCGTCCATCTCCGCCTTCGAGGCGCTCCGGGCCGAGCAGAAGTCGCTCGGCAAGCAGGTCGCCCAGGCGAAGGGCGACGAGCGGACCGCGCTGCTGGAGCGCACCAAGACGCTGGCCGCCGAGGTGAAGGCCAACGAGGCCGCCGCGAACGAGGCCGGCAGCCGGTACGACGCACTCGCCGCCGCGCTGCCCAACCTGGTGTCCGACGAGGCCCCGGTCGGCGGCGAGGACGACTTCGTCGTGGTCGAGGAGATCGGCAAGCCGCGGGACTTCGCGGCCGAGGGGTTCGAGCCCCGCGACCACCTCGAGCTGGGCGAGCTGCTCGGCGCGATCGACATGGAGCGCGGCGCCAAGATCTCGGGCAGCAGGTTCTACTTCCTCAAGGGCGTCGGGATGCTGCTCCAGCTCGGCATGCTCCAGCTGGCGATCCAGCAGGCGGTCGAGGCAGGCTTCACGCCGATGATCACCCCGACCCTGGTCAAGCCCGAGGTGATGGGCGGCACCGGGTATCTGTCCGCGCACGACGACGTCTACCGGCTCGCCGACCCGGATCTCTACCTGGTCGGTACGTCGGAGGTCGCGCTCGCCGGCTACCACATGGACGAGATCCTCGACCTGACCAATGGTCCGATCCGCTACGCCGGCTGGTCGTCCTGCTACCGCAAGGAAGCCGGGTCGCACGGGAAGGACACCCGCGGGATCATCCGCGTCCACCAGTTCGACAAGGTGGAGATGTTCTCCTACTGCACTCTCGAGGACGCGGCCGCCGAGCACCTGCGGCTGCTGGCCTGGGAGAAGGAGATGCTCGACAAGATGGAGCTCAGCTACCGGGTGATCGACACCGCCACCGGTGACCTCGGCATCTCGGCGTACCGGAAGTTCGACTGCGAGGCCTGGGTGCCGACGCAGGGGCGCTACCGGGAGCTGACCTCGACGTCGAACTGCACGGACTTCCAGGCGCGCCGGCTGAACATCCGGCACCGCGACGCCGACGGCAAGACGCAGCCGGTGGCGACGCTGAACGGCACGCTGGCCACCACCCGCTGGATCGTCGCGATCCTCGAGACGCACCAGCTGGCCGACGGCTCGGTCCGGGTACCGACCGCCCTGCAGCCGTACGTCGGCGGTCGTGAGGTCCTCGAACCGGTCGCCAAATGACCGGAAAACCCACAGTAGTTGCCCTGGACATCGACGGAACCCTGCTCGACCACGACGACGGCCTGTCGCCGGCAGTCCTCGACGCGGTCCGCCGTACCGCCGAGCAGGTGCCGGTCGTGCTGGCTACCGGTCGGGCTTGGTCGACCACCGCGCCGATCGCCCAGCGGCTCCGGCTGCCATCCGGCGGATTCGTTGTCTGTAGCAACGGTGCGCGCACGCTGCGTTACCCGGACGGCGCGGTCGTCGACGAGCGGACCTTCGACCCGGCGACCGTGATCGCGTCGGTCCGCCGGTACGCCCCGAACGCCCGGATGGCCGTCGAGGACCAGGACGGCAGCTACCTGGTCACCGCGCCGTTCCCGGACGGCGACCTGGGTGCGAACGCGCGGATCCGGGTGGTCACCGACGAGCAGCTCGCACCGCAACCCGTGACCCGGTTGATCATCCGGGACCCGGATCAGTCCGAGAGTGACTTCGTCCACCTGGCCGAACGCCTCGGCCTGCACGGCGTCAGCTACTTCGTCGGCTGGACCGCGTGGCTCGACATCGCGCCGGAAGGTGTGGACAAGTCGACCGGGCTGAAGGTCGCGCTCGCGCAGCTCGACCTGGACCCGTCCGGTCTGCTGGCGATCGGTGACGGACGCAACGACATCGAGATGCTCACCTACGCGGGCTGTGGCGTGGCGATGGGATCCGCGCCGGACGAAGTGAAACTGGCTGCGGACGAGGTGACGAAGTCCGTCCAGGACGACGGCGCAGCGGCCATTCTGAACCGTTGGTTCTGACAACGCAAGGCCTTTCGGCGAGAACCGAATACCTTGACAGTTGACAAACAAAAAGGCCCGGAAACCCTGCGTTCACAGGGTTTCCGGGCCTTTGACCTGATAGTCCGCTGGCGGGCCGAGTATCAGATCAGGCGACTCGCGTACCACCTCGGCGCGGCTGGTGCTGCTCGACGACCGTGTCGAATGCGTCCAGTACGGCGCTGACCTCCGGGCGCGGCCGCGGCGTCTTGGCAGCCGGGCTCTGACCGCGACGCGCACGCCGCAGGTGCCGCTTCACCGTCGACAGCGAGCAGCCGAGGCGCATCGCCAGCGACTCGAGGCTGTCGTTCGGGTACTGGGTGCGCAGCCGCAGGACTTCTTCGTGGCTCACCGGCCGGCGCGTCCCCCGCGCGCCGGCGAGCTGGTCGAAGTCGTCGGCCTGCACCTCGACGTCGAGCAGGTTCCGGATCGAACGCCGTTGTGCAGCAGTGGTTCCGGCGACGAAACCGCTCACGTCGTGCTCCGCGACCGCGCTGTACAGGCAGTCGGTGAAGAGCGGGCAGGAGGCGCACAGCGCCTTCGCTTCGCGGACGAGCTGTTCGTACCGCTCACGGGTACGTCGGGTGGCAGATGCAGGCGGCGGCTCTTCCATCAGACGGTGCTGAAAGACATCGGAACGGGCGATACAACCGGTCATGGCCCCTTCCCTGATGGAAGATGTGTCGACAGCCGCTCGAGAGCTACTGCCCCCTGGTCCCGCTAGATTGGCGCTGTTGACGGTCATCAAGGCTCCCCAAGTATCAGGACCCGAGTGAACGAACGGTGAACGACGTTCGTTCGCACGGCTCCACTAGCCGGTGAACCAGCACTTTGTTGCCGGCCCACCGTGTCGTCCCGGGCGTGGGACGCATCGATCCATAACTCTTGACGCCACTGCCGCGGTTTTGGTTGCAGCCAATTCCACAACAGTTCTTCGGCGTTTGTGTGTGCTTCCGGAGGTGGGGCGGCATCAGTCGCGCTGATCCAGAACACGCATACGACGCGGCCGAACAGCCCCCGGTTCCCCGCCAGACCTAGGCATGGAATCATGCGCCAACCCTGCGGCGCAGGGGAACTTGCTGCCTTTGCAGCATCCTGCCGTAACGGTCTGATGACGTTGTCAAAAGCTCAACGAGATAAGTCAAAAAGACTTGAATCCGGCCGCCGACTGCTTGCGCTCGAGGTCGTTGGAAGGGTAATGCGCGACGGGGTCGTTCGCGGCTACGGTTGGCCTGTGAGTGCTCCGCAGTACCCCCGCCTGATAGCTACCGATCTCGACGGGACTCTCGTCCGCAGTGACGGCACGGTGTCCGAACGCACCCGCGCGGCGGTGCTCGCGGCCCAGGCCGCCGGAAGTGTTTTCGTGATGGTCACCGCCCGGCCACCTCGGTGGCTGCACGACCTGTCGTACCTGGTCGGCGGCCACGGTGTCGCGATTGTTGCCAACGGCGCCATTCTGTACGACGTCCTGCGCCGTAAGGCGATCCGGACCCGATTGATCGACCCGACCGTCGCGCTCGAGGTCGCGCACGCGATCCGGGCCGCGATCCCGGACGTACAGTTCGCCATCGAGCGACCGGACCGCTACGGACAGGAACCGGTCTACCTCAATCGCTGGCCGAAACCCGACGACACGTTGATCGCCGACGTCGAAGTACTGGTGGCCGAACCGGCCGCGAAACTGTTGGTGCGGCATCCGAGTCTGCATTCCGACGACCTGCTCGCGCTGGTGAATCCGGTGGTGGGCCAACGAGTGACGGCCAGCCACAGCGGAGGTCACGGTTTGGTGGAGATTTCCGCCACCGGGGTCAGCAAGGCCGCGATGCTGGCCGATTTCGCCGCCACACAAGGGATCTCGGCGGCCGAGACGATCGCCTTCGGGGACTCGGTCAACGATCTGCCGATGCTCGCCTGGGCCGGTACGTCGTACGGTGTCGCGAACGCGCACCCCGAGGTGCTCGCGCTCGTCGACCGGATTGCCCCGGCAAACGACGAGGACGGCGTCGCCGCCGTCCTCGAGGGGTTCTTCCAGCCTTTGAAATAAGGCGTTCTACAAATACATCCCGCTGCTGCCGGGACCGTCGGTGCCGGCCTGCGGCGCGTCCGGGAACTGCCCGTCGGTCGGGAGCTGCTGACCGCCGGGCAGCGCGCGGCGCATCTGCTCCAGCTGCTGATGCGCGGCCATCTGCTGCGCGAACAACGCCGTCTGGATGCCGTGGAACAGGCCCTCGAGCCAACCGACCAGCTGCGCCTGCGCGATCCGCAGCTCGGCGTCGGTCGGGGTGCTGTCGTCGGTGAAGTCGAGACTGAGCCGCTCGAGCTCCTCGACCAGCTCCGGCGCGAGGCCGCTCTCGAGCTCCTTGATCGATGCTTCGTGGATCGACCGCAGCCGGGCCCGGGAGGCCTCGTCGAGCGGTGCCGACTTCACCTCTTCGAGGAGCTGCCGGATCATGTTCGCGACCCGCATCACCTTGGCCGGCTGCTCCACCAGTTCGGTGACCGAACGCGGTTCGTCGTCGTGTTCGTCGTGCTCGTCACGGTCGGAGCGCGGCGGTCCCTCGACGGCCATGCCGTCCGGCCCGACGATCAGCACCTTGCCGTCCTCGGTCCGCGCCCCGGCCATCGGAACTTCCCGGCCCTCGCTGCTGCTCTCGCTCATCTCCCCATCCTAGGCGTCCGTCACACGCGCACGATGGCGGCGTACGGCGTCCCGGTTGGCGCAGGCGGGGCTGCAGTAGCGCTGGCGGCCGGTACGGGAGAGGTCGGCGTACACGTTGTCGCAGCCGTCCGTTGCGCACCGGCCGAGCCGGGTGACGCCGCGGCCCGCCAGGTGTAGCGCCGTACCGGTGCTGATCAATGTCGCGACCAGCCAACCGACGGGAACGTTGGCCGGGCGGTAGTGCATGTGCCAGCCGTCTCCGGCGTGGTTCGTGAGGCGTGGGTGCTCGGTGTACTTGGCGAGCATCGCGTTCACCAGATCGACGCGGGTCTGTTCGTCGGTGGCGTCAACGACCTGCAGCCACTCGTCGAGTGCCGTACGAACGGTGGCGAGATCCTCGGCGGTCACCCGGCGGGCACGAACGAGCCGGTTCTCGACGCCGCTCTCCTCGCAGCGCGCGGCCAGTTCCTCCGGCGTGTTCGCCGGGCGGGTGGCCAGGTTCACGGCGAGCAGGACCGCGTCCGCACCGTAAGGGTTGAGATGCATAATGCCATTACATCACGATGGGTACATGACCGACACCCACCGGCACCGCTGGAGTTCCGTCTCGAGTCACGAGGTCAGCGAAGGGTTGGTGGTGTACCAGCGATGCACCTGCGGCCAATGGCGCATCACCGGCACACCGCCGTACCCCGTCGCCTACCCCGAGCTCGCACTACTGGATCCGGCTGACCATCGGTAGCCGCGAGCGCGTCAGCAGCCAGGCCAGCAGGCCGGCGAACAGCGGTACGACGAGCACGATGCCGCCGATCTCCGCCCACGGGACCACGAAGTGCGGCGACCCGAACGCGGCGTGCGCGGTGTAGCCGTACAGCGCGCCGACCCCCACGCCCAGCACGCAGCCCAGCTGTCCGAGCACCCACGCCTGGGCCGCCGCCAGCGACCGCCGCCGCCGCGGCGGGGCGCCGATCGCGGCCAACGTGGCGAGGTCGGCCCGGCCCTCGGCGGCCGACAGCGACACCGAGATCGCGACGCCGAGGAGCGTCACCACAGTGGCCGCCATCAGGATCCCGATCAGGAACAGCTTTCCCGGGCTCTGGTAGCCCTTCTCCACCACCAGTCCCTGGTCCGAGCCGAGGATCCGGCTGACTGCGGCGAGCTCGTCCTTCGTCGGTTCCCGGTTCAGCTCGAAGTGCACCTCGGAGACCTGGATCGTGCCCAGCTTCCGCGCCGCGTCCGGGCTGATCAGCGCGGTGTCCCGGAGGAACTGCACCGGCGGCGGCTTGCCGAGCGACACCGCGTCCAGGTTCTTCAGGTACTTCTCGCTGTCATCGTTGTGCATGGCAACTGTCTGCCCGGGCTTCAGCGGTACGCCGGGCACGACCACCTTGCCGGCCCGCATCGCCGCGGCCGCCTGCTCGCCGTACTCCCCGAACTGTGCGACGAACGCCGGATCCGCCGCCTGCAGGCTGAAACCGGTCGAGCCCTCGAAGTTCTCCGGCGTCGCGACCGCGAGCACCGGGACGTAGCCGTACGGGTTGGCCCTCGTGTTCGGCAGCTGTACGTAGCCGAGCTCGTGCTGCCGGCGCACCGGGAGGATCGCGTCCAGGCTGGTGATCAACTCCGGTTTGTACGTCAGCGCACCCGGGACTCCCTGCTCGAACCGCAGTACGGCGTTCCCGTGCCGGCTGGCGGCGACGTAGTTCGCCGCGTCCGCCGCGATCGAGTTGGCCGCCGCGAACGCAACCGCCGCGGTACCGGCGACTGCCATCATGATCGCCGCCGTAGCGGGTCCCGTACGGTGCCGGTGCCGGGACGCGTCCCGCAACGCCATCCGCCCGCTCAACGGCAACGCGCGCGCCAGACCGGCCGCCTTCGCGACCAGGCTCGGCAGCATCCACACCAGTGCGGCGATCGTCGCGGTGATCCCGATCAGCACCAGCGCGACCGGTCCGATGGGTGTCGCCGTCGCCTGCGTCCCGAGTGACGAATGCCGCGCCGACCTGAGCGCGGCCGCGATGAGTGCGCTGCCGCCGAACACGCACGCCAGCCCGGCACCCAGCAGGATCACCGCGAAGATCCGGATCCGCGCCGCCTTCGCCGTGACCGTGAACCGACCGGCCAGCGCGGCCATCGGCGCCTGCCGCGCGGCGCTGATCGCGGGTACGACGGCCGCTGCGACTCCCGCTCCGACACCGAGCACGGCGATGCCGATGATCGTGCTCCACGGGATCTGCCACGCGGTGAAGATCGAGTCGGTCATCGCCTCCCACACCGGCTTCGCGCTGAACACCGCGACGCCCGCGAGCACGAGCCCGCCCAGCACTCCGACGAGGCCGGCGAACAGCCCTTGCGTCATGACGATTCGGCGGATGTCTCGCGGCGTACCGCCTGCGGCCATCACCAGGCCGAGTTCCCGCGTCTGCCGGCGTGCGCCGACCGCGAACGCCGTACCGGCGAGCAGCACGATCTCGAGGATCCCGAAGCCGATCACCAGTGCCATCGCCGCGTACGGACCGATGTCGTCGGCGGTCGTGCCGTACGGCGACGGCGGCGGGTCGATGATCGTTGCCCGCGGCAAGAGATATAGTCCCTGGTCGACCAGCTTCACGTTCAGTTGGTCCGCGTCGGTGGCGTCCGGAAGATCGACGAGGTACTGGACGGTGCGGGTCTGGTCCGTGTCCACCAAGGCGTTGTCCGGCGTACCGAAGATCGTCGGCGTGCTCTGGCTGGTGATCATCCGCGCGATGCCGACGACCGTGTACTTAGTACCGTCCGCGCTGGTCACCGTGCCGGCCGGACCGAGCCTGGCAGCCAGCGACGGCGAGATCGCGACCTCGTCGGCCTTTGCGGGCATCCGGCCCTTGTCGACCTTCACGGTCCCGGTCGCCAGCGGGCTCGATCCGTCACCGGTGATCAGCGTCGCCGACGTCTTCGAGTCCGGCGTACGGAGCTCGGCGATCCCGGAGTCGACGAGCTGTCGCGCGATCCTGCTCCCCGGTGGCAGGAGCGGCAGTGGGTCGAAGGACGCCGGTGTCCGTACGGCCTTGTCGTGCCCCTCGGCCGGCGACGGTTCGCCGTACAGCATCGTCTCGCCGGGCGGCACCTGGAGTTTGTCGTACTGGGTGACGTCGAGCCGCCCGTCCGCGCGCCCGATCGTGTTGTTCGCCAGCGTCTCGCCGGTCGGGCTCGCGCTCTTCAGCACGATGCCCAGCCAGCTCGCGGCCAGGACCGGCAGGCCGATCAGTGCGGCGACGAGGATCGTCCGGCCGAGCGATCTTCGCGCGGTCCGCCGGGCGATCCGCAGGGCCGGGCCCATCAGTGAGTGTCCTGGAGGAGCGCGTCGGCGCCGGCCAGCGGACCGGCTTGTCCGACCAGTACGCCGTCGCGGAGGTAGACGACGCGATCTGCCCAGGCGGCGTGGCGGGCGTCGTGGGTGACGAGTACGCCGCCGATTCCGTGCTGGTCGCAACGATCCCGGAGCAACCGCAGTACGGCTTCACCGGTCTCGGAGTCGAGCGCACCGGTCGGCTCGTCCGCGAGCAGCAGGCGGCGCTCGCCGACGATCGCGCGGGCGATCGCGACTCGTTGCCGTTGGCCACCGGACATGTCGTCGGGGAACCGGTCCGCGAGGTCGCCGATGCCGACCTCTTCCAGCGCGGCGACCGCATACTTGCGGGCGCTCCGGGTCCGGGTGCCGTCCAGCTCCAGCGGAAGCGCGACGTTCTCGCCGGCGGTCAGCGCCGGGATCAGGTTGAAGTCCTGGAACACGTACCCGATCCGGCGCCGCCGGAGCGCGGCCACCGCGTTCGCACTGAGGGTCGCGAGGTCGTTGCCGTCGACAAGTACTTCGCCACTGCTCGGCCGGTCCAGACCGCCGGCGCAGGTGAGCAGCGTCGACTTGCCGGAACCGGACGGGCCCATCACGGCGACCAGTTCGCCGGCGGCGACGCTCAGATCCACGCCACGCAAGGCATGTACGGCCTGCTCGCCCTCGCCGTGCGTCCGGGTCAGGCTGCGGATGTCGAGAATCACGAGCGGGCCTCCTGCTCATTCGGTACGTCGTACGTCTGGGGCATGGTCCGTGGTTTGCCGCGGTGGCGTAACAGCATCGCCTCGCAGTGGTCGAGCCAGCGGATCTCGGCCTCGGCGCCGAAGATCATCGACTCGATCACGAGCTGCCAGGAGATCTCGCCGTCGGTGCTGTTCCGCTTCAGCCGGGTCAGCTCCTGCAGCGACTGCATCGTCGACATCCGCTGCCGTTGCACCACGGCGCTGACGTCGACGCCCGGTACGGCGAGGGCGAGCGCGAGCTTGATCGCGAGCTCGTCCCGCGGCCGCGACTCCCGGGTCACCGGGGTCTCGAACCACTTCGCGAGCTCGGTCCGCCCGGCGTCGGTGATCTCGTACATCGACCGGCCGTCGCCCTCGTTGGACGCGGCCCGGACCAGTCCGTCGCGCTCCAGGCGCGTCAGCGTCGTGTAGACCTGGCCGATGTTCAGCGGCCAGGTCGCTCCGGTGGCGGCTTCGAACTCGCCCCGGAGCTGATAGCCGTACTTCGGCCCGTCCTGGAGCAGAGCCAGCAATCCATGCTTGATCGACATGGATACTGAGTATGCATACTGGGTATGCTGGCGTCAATCCTCGCGGTTCAGGCGGCGGACCAGGCGGGCGGTGATCGCGTCCACGTCGTACGGGCGTCCGGTGCCCGGGGCGAGCTGGTCGAGCATCAGGCCGTCGATCGCGAAATGCAGCAGCCGGATCTCCTCGGCCCCGCCGGGCAGGCCCGCGTGCGCGTTGAAGGCGACGTCGGCGTCGAAGCCCTGCCGGAGGGTGCGGGACAGGATCTCGTGCAGGCCGGGGCGGCGGGCGGCCTCGAGGCGGAGCTCGAACAGGGCGAGCGTGAGTTCGGGCCGGGCGAGCAGGCGCTCGACGATGTAGTGCACGTAGTCGATTGCGAGTTCGATCCCCGGCTCGCGTTTGGCCAGCGGTTCGAGGACGGCCTCGTCGGGGGCGAGGCGCTCGAAGATCCGCTCGCCGAGTGCGCCGAGCAGGGCGTCGCGGGTCTTGAAGTAGTTGGACGCCGTGCCGGCCGGGAGTTCGGCGGCGGCGTCGACGGCGCGGTGGGTCAGGCCGCGTGCGCCCTCGGCGGCGAGTACGGCGAGGCCGGCGTCGGCGAGCTGGGCGCGGCGTTCCGGGTTCCGGGGCATGTTGACAGGCTAGCAGAGTTCCACTACAACTGTCGTACACAACAACGACAGCTGTAGTAGTCAGGAGAACGTATGCAACCTGCAGTATTCGGCGCGACCGTGGTCACCGACCGGCCCGCGGACGTCGCCGCCTTCTACACGCAATACTTGGATCTGCAGATCGGGCTGGACCTCGGCTGGTTCGTCACGGTCCGCCGCGGTACGGCGGACTGGGAACTCGCGATCTGCGAACGCGGCCACCCGACGGTGCCGGCCGCGGTGTCGGCGCTGACCGAGAGCACCAATGTGTTCGGCTTCATCGTCGACGACGCCGACAAGGTCGCGAATGCGCTCCGCGAAGGCGGCGTACGGCTCGAGGGCGAGCCGGTGACGGAGCCGTTCGGCCAGCGGCACTTCTTCGTCCGCGACCCGGCCGGCACGTGGATCGACGTGATCCAACTGGTCGAGCCCGACCCCGAATGGGTCGCGGCCAACCTGCCCACGGCCCCATGAGCCGGTGGTGCGGACCTCCAGCACGCACTATGTGGCTCTGCGCCGCGCGAACGTGGGCGCGTTGAGCGTGGGGCGGCCGCGCCGCCGGACGATGGTGAGTGTTGGAGGTCCGCCTCAGGTGGTGAGGAGGACCTTGCCGAGTTGGGTGGACCGCTCCAACGTCTCGTGGGCCTTGGCGACCTCGGCGAGCGGGAACGTCGAGTGCACGACCGGGAGGACCTTCTTGGCCTCGATCAGGGGCCAGACGTGGCCGACGACCTCGGCGAGGATCCGGCCCTTGTCCTCGACCGACCGGAACCGCAGGCCGGTCGCGATGATCGAACCGCGGCGGCTCATCAGCCGGCCGAGGTCCAGCTCACCGGTCGCGCCGCCCTGCATGCCGATCACGACCAGACGCCCGTCGAACGCGAGCGTCTTCACGTTGTCGCTCAGGTACTTCGCGCCCATGATGTCGAGGATCACGTCGGCGCCCGCGCCCTTCGTGGCCTCCTTGACCACGGAGGCCCACTCAGCTTCCTTGTAGTTGATCGCGACGTCCGCACCGAGCCGGGTGCAGAACTCCATCTTCTCCTTGCTGCCGACCGTGGTCAGCACCCGCGCGCCGTGCGCGACGCCGAGCTGGATCGCCATCGACCCGATCCCGGACGAGCCGCCGTGCACCAGCAGCGTCTCGCCGGCCTTCAGGTGTGCGGTCATGAAGATGTTGGACCAGACCGTCGCCACGACCTCGGGCAGCGCGGCCGCACTGACCAGGTCGAGTCCGTCCGGTACCGGCATCACCTGCGGCGTCGGTACGACGACCTTCTCGGCGTACCCGCCGCCGGCCAGCAGCGCGCAGCACTCGTCGCCGACCGACCAGCCCTCGACCTCGGCGCCGACCTCGGCGATCCGGCCGGACACCTCGAGCCCGATCGTCCCGGGCGCACCGGGTGGCGGCGGGTAGAAGCCCTGGCGCTGCAACAGGTCGGCGCGGTTCACACCGGCGGCGACGACGTCGATGACGACCTCGTCGACGGCCGGTTCCGGGTCCGGCAGCTCGCCGATCCCGAGTACGTCGATTCCGCCGGCACCGTTACACACGACAGCTCGCATGGTTCTCAACCTACTTGACGAGCTTCTCCATGTCCTGGGCGATGCTGTCCAGGTAAGTGGTTTCGCCTGTCGATTTGAACCAGTCCCAGAGTTCGAGCGAGTGGTACAGCCGGTAGAGGTCGATCCGGTCCTGCGGCACGGTGCCGTACCCGTCGTACAGGCCCGCGAGTTTCGCGGCGTCGTCGTGCGCCGAGTACTGGATCGTCTTCGCGAGGTCGATCAACGGGTCGGCGGCGATCGCGTTCTCCACGTCGATGAAGCCGTTGACCTGCCCGGTCGCCGGGTCGACGAGGATGTTGCCCTCGTGGAAGTCGTTGTGGCACAGGACGGCCGACTTGTTGTCCGCGAACAGGTGCTGGTGTTGCTCGACGTACTTTGCGATCTTCTCCTGCAGTTCCGGATCGCCTTCGAACTCGTCGAGTTTCTTGGCGAACTGGCGGCGCATGTACTGGTCGTTGTCCGGCAACGGGTCGAGGATCTGGTCGGTCAGGTAGCCGTACTCCGGTTGCCCGACGCTGTGGATCCGCCGGAGTAGCTCGCCGAGCTGCGCGTACGTAGTACGCCAGTCGGCTGGTTCTACTTGCGAAAGCGGTACGCCGTCGAGCTTGCTGAGCATGGTGACGCCGTCGCCGACATGTAGGACGTTCGGGACGTGTCCGCCGACCACTGGCTCGAGCATGCCGTAGACATGGACTTCTTTCGCTTGTTTCCAACGCCACTCGGGCGCGTAGACCTTCACGATCACGGGGCCGTCTGCTGTCTGCACTTCGTACACGGTGCTCAGCTGACCGCCGGTGCGTTCCGTTGTGGTGCTGGCCTTGGTGTGGAGTGCGTCCTCGACCAGTCGCGCGACGTCCATGCTGTTGAACCTACGGGCGGCGTCCAGCGGTTTTCAGTCGTCCAGGTCGGCCCAGGTGTCGACGTCGTCGCCTGCCCGAGTCGGCTCGGTCCAGGCGAGGTCGAGGGTGGCGAGAGTACGTCGTACCGACTTGTCGCGAGGGTCGCCTACTTGTGCGATGGCGTCGGCCAGAGCGGTACGCCGGTACGCCGCGGCGAGCTGCTGCTCCTGGCCTGCGGTGTCACGCAGTCCGTGCCCGTCGTGGTCGCCCAGCCCGTTCACGAGCTGGTCTACGTCTTGTGCGGTGATCCAGGGCAGGTCACAGCTCACCACCACGACGACAGGCGCTGCTCCGTACGCCAGCCCCGCCGCCAGCCCGGCCACCGGCCCGCCCGCCGGCGGATCCTCCAACGTCCACTGCACCGGGCGGTACGCCGTCCGCATCGCCCCGACCACCACGGTCTCCTCAGCCGCTGCGGTGGCCGTCAACACCCGATCCAGCAACGAGACCCCGTCCAACACGAGCATCGCCTTGTCCACCCCGCCGAACCGAGTGGACCCACCGCCCGCCAACACCAGTGCGTCAAACTCCACGCTCGCAGTCTCGCACCCTGACATGGCGTGGTGCGGCACCATGGAGAGATGAGGATTGCCGTAGTGCAGACCGCCAGCAGCTATGACAAGGCCGCCAACCGCGACCTGGTCACCCGTCTGGTCGCGGAAGCGGCGGAGGGTCGGCCGGACCTCGTCGTACTGCCGGAAGCGATGATGTCCGACTTCGCTGTCGACGGGGAGTCGGTGGCGGACGCAGCAGAGCCCCTGGACGGGGAGTTCGTCGCGACCCTGCGGAAGGCTGCGGTGGAGCACGGCGTGGCGATCGTGGCCGGCATGTTCGAGCGCAGCTGCGATCAGAACCGTCCGTACAACACCCTGCTCGCTGTTGGTGCTGACGGCGTACTTCTCGGCGCCTATCGCAAGATCCATCTGTACGACGCTTTCGGATACAGAGAGTCCGACCAGCTCACGGCAGGCGACGTGGCACCGGTAGTGATCCACGTCGGCGACCGCACGCTCGGCCTGATGACCTGCTACGACCTGCGCTTCCCGGAGCTCTCCCGTGCGCTCGTGGACGCCGGTGCGGAGGTCCTAGTAGTACCTGCCGCCTGGGTACGTGGACCGCTAAAGGAACACCACTGGACCACGCTGCTCACCGCGCGAGCCATCGAGAACACCTGCTACGTCGCAGCCGCCGCACAGAACGGCAAGAAGTACTGCGGCCTCAGCCAGGTTGTGGACCCGCAGGGCATCGCCCTCGCATCAGTAGGTGAGTCGGACGGACACGCGTACGCGGAGGTCTCCGCTGAGCGGCTGGCCGACGTACGCAAGCGCAACCCGTCACTGCAGAACCGCCGCTACTCCGTCACACCGCGTTGACCAGGACACGCCCCGTGGTCCGGAAGACTTGCTGACCCGTTAGCCTCCTGAGCGTGCTGGATGGGTTTGATCTGGAGCATCACGGCGATCTCGAGGTCGGTGAGGGGCTGATCGACCTCGCCGTCAATGTGCGCGCGGGCACGCCGCCACCCTGGCTGCTCGACGCGGTCACGGCGAGCCTGACCGACCTGGCGGCCTACCCGCGGGCGGACGCGGCCGTACGCGCGGTTGCTGCGCGGCACGGGGTCGCACCGGACCGGGTACTGCTGACCGCGGGCGCGGCGGAGGCGTTCGTACTGATCGCGCGGGCGTTCCGGCCGCGGCACCCGGTGGTGGTTCATCCACAGTTCACCGAGCCGGAGGCGGCGCTGCGTTCGGCCGGGCACCTGGTCGACCGGGTGGTCCTGCGGCCCGAGAACGGGTTCGTACTGGACCCGGCCGCCGTCCCGAACGATGCGGATCTCGTCGTGATCGGCAACCCGACCAACCCGACGTCGGTGCTGCACCGCGCCGACGACCTGCGGGAACTCGCACGGCCGGACCGGATCCTGGTCGTCGACGAGGCGTTCATGGATGCCGTACCGGGCGAACCCGAGTCGTTGGCCGGCGCGCCGATCCCAGGGCTGGTGGTGATCCGCAGCCTGACCAAGACGTGGGGGCTGGCCGGGCTGCGGGTCGGGTACGTCCTCGCGGGCGCGAGCCTGATCGAGCAGCTGGCCGCCGTGCAGCCGCACTGGCCGGTGTCCACTCCTGCGCTCGCGGCGGCAATTGCCTGCAGCAACGAGCGTGCTGTCGACGAGGCGGCGCAGGCGGCGCTGGACATCGAACGGCAACGTGTCCATTTGATTGACAGTTTGCGTACCGTTAATGGCGTTTCGACGTACGGAGCGGCCCGGGCGCCGTTCGTGCTGGTGCAGGTTCCGGGGGCGGCTCGGGTGCGGGAATCCCTTCGTGCACAGGGGTTTGCGGTGCGGCGCGGGGACACGTTTCCCGGGCTGGGGCCGGACTGGTTGCGGATCGCCGTCCGGCCGGAGGACGTCACCGACGGATTCGTGAAGGTGCTCGCCGAGGTAATCGAGTTGGCGCTGTAACGCGCCAGGGGGTTTAGCTGAACTGCACTTTGCGCACAAGATGGCCAGGTGCCCATTTGATGTCACGGGGCAACTTTCTGGCCGTTCGCGAAGGGAGTAGCACGATGGGTCTCAACGACGACGACATGAACACCTCGTCCGGAGGTGGCGAAGGCCTCGCCGACGGCGGCGCCAACCAGGGCGGCCACGACGGCGGTGCTGATGGTGGTGCCGGCGGGTACGGCGGCTCGGGCGGAGGCGAGTCGGCTGCTCCGGGTGGCGGCTACGGCGGCGGCTCTGAGGAAGAGTCGGGCGGCGGGTACGGCGGCGGGTCTTCGGACGGTGACTCGTCGGACGGTGGCTCGGGTAGTGGTTCCTCGGATGGTGGGGCTGACGGTGGCGCCGATGGCGGTGCCGGCGGCGGTGGCTACGGCTCCGGCGGCGACGGTGGCAGCGGTGATGACGGTGGTGGCTATGGCTCCGGCGGCGACGGTGGCGACGGTGGCGGTGGGTACGGCTCCGGCGGCGACGGTGGCAGCGGTGATGACGGTGGTGGCTACGGCTCCGGCGGCTCCGGTGGTGACTCGGGCGGCGAGGGGCCGGCCGACGGTGGCGCTTCGGCGGGCGGCCAGGACGGTGGCGCCGACGGTGGTGCCGGCGGTGGTGCCGGCGGCTACGGGTCGGGCGGCTCGGAGGGTTCCGACGACGGCTCGGGTTCGGGCGGTGACTCCGGTTCGGACGGTGGCTATGGGTCGGGCGGTGACTCCGGCTCGGGTGGTGGTTCCGGGTCCGACGGTGGTGCCGATGGTGGCGCGGACGGCGGCGCCGGCGGGAACTCCGGAAGCTGGTGAGTACGGTGCCGGGGGCCGGGCCGTTCCCGCAGGATCCGCAGCCCAACGGCGGCGGATCACTGCGCGACGAACGCCCGGCACTCCGGCGCTGTGTAGCAGGTGACCTCGACGAGTTCGCCCGCTCCTACTGGGGCTCACAGGCCCTGCTGTCACACGGCCCAGACTTACCTGCGCCATTCGACGACCTGTTCAGCCTCGACGCCGCGGACGAGCTGTTGTCCCGCCGCGGTCTCCGGACGCCGTTCCTGCGGATCGCCAAGAACGGCGCCGTCGTCGGAGACAACCAGTTCACCGGATCCGCAGGCGCCGGTGCGGAGATCGCCGACCAGGTGCGGGACGACAAGGTGGCCGCCCTGTTCGCCGGCGGGCACACCGTCGTACTACAGGCGCTGCACCGGACCTGGCCGGCGCTGGTCGACTTCTCGACGCAGCTGGCCGCCGACGCGGGCCACCCGGTACAGATCAACGCGTACATCACCCCTGCCGAGTCGCAGGGGTTCTCCGCGCACTACGACGTACACGATGTGTTCGTCTTGCAGGTCGCGGGCGAGAAGCACTGGACGGTACACGAGCCCGTGTACGCCGATCCGCTGCGGAACCAGCCGTGGACCGACCACTCCCGCGCCGTTGAGGCTGCCGCACGTGACAAAGCCCCGGTGATCGACGAGGTACTGCGCCCCGGTGACGCGCTCTACGTGCCTCGGGGATTCCTGCACTCGGCGAAGGCGCTCGGTGGAGTGAGTGCTCACCTCACGGTCGGCCTGCACACTCTCACGCGGTACCTGCTCGTGCAGGAGCTGGCCGCACTTGCCGCGAACCAGCCGTCGCTCCGTACTGCCTTGCCACTCGGCTTCGACGTTGGTGCCCCGGAGCAGCTGGCGCAGGTGCTGCCGGAGGTGATCGACCTCCTCACGCAGGAGCTCCACGCGGCGACCGCGGATGCCCTGGCCGACCGACTGCGACGCCGTACGTGGTCGAGCAACCGCCCTGCCCCGCTACCACCCCTGGCGCATGCCGCGTCGATCGCGTCACTGGCCGTGGGAACGACGGTCCGCCTCCGCCCCGGCCTCCCCTGCCGCCTCCTGCCGAGCGACCCGCTAGCGCCGCGTGGTCCGCTACCGCTGGGCGAGCTAGCGCCGGGCGATCCGCTGCCGTCGGGTCGTCCGCTGGCGCTGGGCGATCCGCTCGTGCCGGGTGATCCGCCGGCGCCGGGCGAGCCGCTGGCGTCGGGCGGTCGGCTCGTGCCGGGCGGTCCGCTGGCGTCGGGCGGGCCGGTCGTGTTGCAGCTCCCGGACCGCACGATCACCTTTCCGCCGAGTACCGCCGCGGCGGTCGCCGAGCTCACGTCCGGCGCCGACTGCAAGGTCGGCGACCTACCCGGTCTCGACGACGCCGACCAGTTGGTGCTGGTCCGCCGCCTCCTCACCGAGGCAGTCGTCGTCGTCGCCGACGCGCGGTGAACTCGCCGTGTCAGCTTCGCCGCGTCAGCTTTGCCCGGCCAGCCCCGCCGTGTCAGCTTCGCCGTGTCAGCTTGCCCCGCCAGTTCGCCGCGTCAGCTTCGCCGCGTCAGCTTTGCCCGGCCAGTTCCGCCGTGTCAGCTTCGCCCCTGTTGGCTTTGTCCTGTTAGTTGAGGTGTTGTGGACGTCAGGTACCGCCCGGAAACCGGCTGCGCAGCCCAGGCCGAGCTCCGCCGCGACTCCCTGACCGCCACCGCTCCGCCCGCCGAACGCTGGCTGCTGATCGAGTCCCACACTCCCTGGCCCCGTCAGGCCCTCACCTCCCTGCCGCACCTGGGCGACGAGGTGGCCCGCCGCTGTCGAGCTCTTGCAATCCGTCCAGTACTGATCCGCCGCTATGGCCGGGTCGACCGCACCCGACCCCGTCGCTTCGGCCTGATCGACTCCCGCCCCGGCCGCGAGGCTGTCCGCTGGGGCGAACTGCCTTCCGACGACCACCTACTAACGGTCCTAGACAACGTAGGCGAGCCGGCGGCAACGGATGGGCTCGGCACCACGAGCAGCGAGCTGGCGGCCGCGGATCGTCTTGGTAGTCCGAGCAGCGAGCCCGTGTATCTGGTGTGTACGCATGGCCGCCACGACGCGTGCTGTGCCGTGCGCGGACGTCCCGTGGCAGCTGCTCTTGCCGCGGCGTATCCGGAGCGGACCTGGGAGTGCAGCCATATCGGTGGGGATCGGTTCGCAGCTAACGTGGTGGTGTTGCCGCACAGCCTGTTCTACGGGCAGGTCTCACCGGCGCAGGCCCTCGACGTTGCGCGGCGCTACGACGACGGTGACGTCGTACCCGAGCTCCTCCGCGGATCGGGTGCGTTCGTACCGCCGGTGCAGGCCGCGCAGGAGTTCGCCCGCGCTGCCGGCCATTCGCTTGCTCTTGGCAACCTCCTTCCGCAGGACGTGCACGCGCTCTCCGACCAGCGCTGGCGAATCCTCCTCGCATCCACCAACGGCACACTGACCGTAGAGGTGTCAGCCCACCTCGACACCGTCGACGCTCGCCTGACCTGTGCGGGTTCCTCTCCCGCGCAGCTCCGCCGGTTCGAGCTCGACAGCCTCAGTCCACCTCGCGATCCGTGACGTGCGCGCCGTAGTACTCCGACTGGCGCGCCATGATGTCGCGCATCGACGCACCGCGGGGCACGCCGTACACCGTGCCCGGGAAATCCAGTTCGCGTTGGACCTGCCACAGCTCCTCGTGCCGGTCCGGGGAGAAGAGCTGGGCCGGGTCGCCGGCGGCGATCCATCCGATCGGGAGGACCGTGCCTGCAGCCAGCCGCGAATTCACGTGCAGCACGCTGTTGATCCGGAGCTCGGCGCCTGCGCAGGCGACGGAACCGGGGAACAACGCGGCGCCCGTGGCGATGAAGACCTCGTCCTCGACCGTGGCGCCGTTCACGTGTGCATGGGGACCTACCAGGACCGCGTCGCCGATCAGTGCGGGATGGTCGGCCCGGCCGCGCACCAGGGCGTTCTCCATCACCACGCTGTTCTGGCCGACCCGGACCTCGCCGTTCTCCGCGGTCAGCACCGCACCGTGCAGGACTCTGCTGCCTTCGCCGAGGACGACGGCGCCGCAGAGCACGGCCGATGATGCGACGTACGCGGATGCGGGCACGACCGGTCGACGGCCGCGGTGTTCCATCAGCATTGTCGGTGTCCTCTCCTAAGGTGACCTCCTTGAACGTGTACCCGACCGAGGATGCGGACTCTCCACAGCCCGGGTCCTCACAGCCCCGGGCGGCGGTGTCCTCCGGGCCGTCCACGTCGAGGTGGGAGGCTCGGTCCATCGGACAATCCGGGGTGGAGAACCGCGAACTGAGCCAACATTAGAACAGATGTTCGATCGAATGCAACGCATCCTGACAGGTCAGGAAACGGCGCTCAGATCCGCTCGGAGCTCAGCCGTGGAGCGACCCGCGCGAGTACGTAGATCGTCAGGCTCGCGACCACGGCAAGCACTGCGAGGACGACCCACGGCAGTTCGTGATGCACCTCGAACAGCTGGGTGAAGAATCCCGGCGCCAGCACACTCGAGAACGTGAACGAGTACTGCCAGTACGACAGGTACTTCCCCCGCCCGACTTCCGGCGAGATGGCGGCCGACAGGGCGTTGTTGGTCGCCGCATGCAGCACATCGGCGAACGCGTAACAAGCCGTCGCCAGCACCAGCACCGGCACGACCCACCCACCCGGGATGTGTACCTGGAGCGCCATCAGCAACGCCCAGGCCGCGTACGTGATCCCAGCTACGGCCATGACGTTCGTACGGCGCCTCTGCTCGGTGTGCCGTACGACGAGTGTCTGGCCGGTCGCCAGCACCACAGACGTCGCCGCGATGAGGACACCGACCAGCCACTTGGGGACCGTCAGGGCCACGGTGACGTACACCGGTAGGCCGACGCCGAGCATCATCGTGCACAGTGCCAGCAAGGTGTTGGCACCGATCAGCACCAGGAACGTGCGGTCCTTACGCAGCAGCGGTGCCGGTCCGCTGTCCTGGTTCGACCGCTCGTGATGCGACGGGTGCAGTCGCAGGAGCAGCAGGCCGGCGAGGTAGAAGCTCCCTGCGTTCACCGCCATCGCGATCAGGAACGGCCCGTTGCCACCGATCGCCAGCAGCCACCCGGCCGCGAGCGCGCCGAGCGCCAGGCCACCGGCCTGCATCATCCCGCCGAGCCCGAACCACTTGTCCCGCTCGCCCTCGTCGGCGACGTCCGCGAGCAGACTGAAGATCGCCGACCAGAACACGCGCTGCCCGGTGGACATCACCAGTGCGCAGAGGAACAGCAGCCACTCCGACCGCCCGAAGAAGAAGCCGGTGAACGCCAGTCCCTGGGCGAACTGCGCGGCTACCACGATGTTCCGGGGGCCGACCCGGTCGATGACCACGCCGACGCCGGCCGGTGCGGCGATCGAGAAGAGCGTCGCGACGGTCAGTATCACCCCCGCGGTCCCGAGCGGGATGTGCGCGACCTTGTTGAAGTACAGCAGCAGGAGCGGCCCGGCGCAGCCACCGCCGAACGAGTCGATCGCCAGCCCGGCCAGCAGTGGTACCCGGCCGCGGACGTTCGGCAGACCGAGCGAGGCGGCTGCGGGCATGGCGGAGCTCTCCCATCGGTGGTCGTCGGCGGCTGGCGAACCCTAGCAAGCGCTCCCCAGGCCATTCCAACCGATTTCAGTCCGTCGCGTGTACCTCTCGAACCGCTACGTGTCGCAGTGGACGCCAGGCGACCGCCGTCATGACCACCATCGCCACGAAGGCGATCGCGAACGGTGCGGCCAGGCCGTACCGCTGTGCCAGTAGACCTCCGAGCGCCGAGCCGACCGCGGCACCGCCTACCGACGCCAGCAGGTACACGCTGTTCACCCTGCCCATCAGGTTGTCCGGTGTGACCAGCTGCCGCGTTGTGGTCGAGACGATGCCCCACACGACCGCGTGGACACCGAAGACGGCCATGGTGGCTCCGGCGACCCAAGGGTTCCTTGTGAGCGCCAGTACTAGGTGCACCGTCGTCTCGACGACCAGCCCGGCGCGGAGCAGTGTCACGGACCCCACCCGCGGCTCCAGGAAGTGGTACGTCGGCATTCCGAGCACACCGCCCACGGCGCCGACGGAAATGAGCAGACCGAACTGTGTATCCGTCAGCCCGAGCCGCTCGCGCGCGAACAACACCCAGGTCGCGAACGCTGCACAGAACGTGATGTTCATGACCAGAATCGACAGGGCCAACGTACGTACGCCGGCGTGCTGCCAGAGCCAGCGGACTCCCTCCCGTACCTCACTCCACAGCGCCGCACGCGTAGAGGGGTCAGGCAGCGGAGGACGTACGGCGACCCGCGCGATCAAGGTCGCCGCCGCGACGAACGTGACCGCGTCGAACACCAGTGGCACACCGGCGCCTGCAGCGAACAGCAGCGCACCTAGCGGAGGCCCGCCAAGCTGCTGAAGCACCGTGCCGCTGGCAAACAGCCGCGCGTTCGCTGTGCCGAGGTGGTCCTTCGGTACGGCGCTGACGAGCAGTGCGCCGGATGCGTTGTCCGCAAGGGTTTCCGCGGTACCTAGGAGAAAGAGTGCGGCGTACACGGCCCAGAGTGGTGCAGTGTCGAGCAGTACGGTGGCGCCGAGCGCGGCCAGTACGAGAGCCCGAAAGGTGTCAGCGGCAACGATCATGAGGCGCCGGTCGAGCCGGTCGACCAGGACGCCGCTGAACAAGGCGAACAGCAGCCAGGGCAGCTGCTGGACGAACGCGGCGGCACCGACGGCCGCCGGCTCGGTCGTGATCGAGGCGACGAGCAGTGGCCCGGCGGCGAGCATGGCGCCGTCGCCGAGATTGGAGATGACCGAGGCCGGGAAGATCTTGCGGAAGTCGGGTCCGAGCTCGGACGGAACGACGTACGCGCCGATGGAACGCATCTGAACTCCTGAGGGCATGACGGGACGACAGGACACCGGCTGTACTCAGCCGGCGGTCCGCCCGGTCAACCGCTCAGTGCGCCGACCGGACGGTGTGTGCCGTGTCCTCGAACGCTGCGGACATTGCTCCCACCTCCGTCCGTACCCAGCGACGCACGCCGCCGCTGCGCACACACCGTACCGGCCCCCACCCGCCCCCGCACGCCGTTTCCGCCGCCCGGCCGCGCTATCCTCAGCCTTCGGCGGTAACCGCCATGGAGGGCTCGCATAGTGGCCGAGTGCGCTGGTCTTGAAAACCGGTAGGGCGGGTGACCGTCCTCGTGGGTTCGAATCCCACGCCCTCCGCTCAGGAGTTGGTGATGGTGTTCAGGTCTCGGGTGGCGAAGCGGTAGTGCTCCCATTCCTCTTCGAGGATCACGTGTAGGCAGGATCGGGTGGTCTCGGGGTGCTCGGCGTTGTGCGGGTTCTTCCGGGGAGTGTCCAGGTCCGCTGCAGTGACCGTGGCAAGGTAGTCGCGGACCATCGCTACGCGGCCGGCGCGGGCTTCCAGGACTTCGGCGTACGACGGTGGGTTGGGCTCGGACTGCAAGGGGTCCGTGGTGTGGCCAAGGCCGAGTGGGTGGAAGTCCTCGCGTTCGAGGATGCTGCGGACGAGCCACATGTCGGTGGCGTGTACGAGGTGGCGCTGGGTCTGCGCCCACGACCACTCGCCGTCGACCGACACGTCGACGGTGCCTTCGGGCATCGCTGCGACGCGGTCGAGTGCGGTCGCCCAGATGCGCTCGAGCGCGGCATAGGCGGCGCGGAGACCGTCCGGGTCCTCGGCGCGGCGGTCGGCGCGGCCCGGGAACTGCCGGTCCAGCTCGGCCTGGACGTACGGCGCGACCTCGACGCCGTTGATCTTCAGGCTGGCCCCGGCCTCACCCAGCCACGGCGCGTCGATGTCCGTGCCCTGGATGTCGACGCCACGCATCACGACGCCGCTCAGGTCGCACTCGACGAACCGCGCTCCCTTCAGATTCGCCTCGGTGAACTCCGCCCCTTGCAACTCGTCGGACGGTCCGAACTTCGCCATGCCTGCTCCTTTGCTCGCTGTCGCGCTGAGCCTAGTAGTGACCTCGGACACAAAAGTCGTGCGCGAAGCTCCCGGCCCGTGGTGGGCTCGAAACATGGACGCGATGAGTGCAGCGAAACAGGTGGGCTTTTCGGAGCAGGACCAGATGCGCTTCAAGGGCTTGGGCACCGGACCGGAGCTCCCCGAGAACGCCGAAGAGTTGATGGAGTACTGCGGGGTTGTCGCGGCTGATCGTCGCGAGATGCTGGCGGCGCGCCCTGACCCGGACAGGGACCCGGAGTGGTGGGCGATCACGTCTGCGCTGGCCGCTGAGATCGAGCGGGACCTGGAGTTGGCCGTACCGCCCACAGGCTTCCGCAGTTGGCCGGCCGTGCCGCACGACGCCTCGCCGACGGGGTTGTTCGCCGCAGCCTGGGCCTTGCTGGCGAGTCTGCCCCGGTTGCGGGAGTTGCACGCGCAGCGGGGTGTGCCTGAGTCGGTGACCGTGGCGACGGTGTCCGCGCTGGGCGGAGTGATGGGCACCCATCGACACATCCACGGGCGTCCTGGCGTCGGGCTGATGCCGCTGTGGAGTCCACCGCTGCGTTTCCGCGGTGCTGACTTCGAGATCGGGCGGCATGCGTTCACTCGTACGCAGCTGGGGCTTGGAGACGGGGTGTCCGGACATGTGCTGTCGCTGCACATCCCACCGATCGGGCGGTTGGACGCGGAGGAATCGCAGGAGTCTGTCGCGGCCGCGGTGGAGTACTTTGCGCGCTGGTATCCGGAGGAGCCGCTGGCTGGGGTTGTCTGCCACTCATGGCTGTTGGACCCGCAGTTGTCCGAGTACCTCCGCGGCGTCACTGGGAGCTGCGGACGGGCATGCTGAGGGTATGGAGCTGACGATTCCGGTTGGGCAGGACAGCGTCTGGGCTGAGCATGAGGCAGGAGGTGGCGTACCGATCGTCCTGCTGCACCCGGGCATCGGTGACTCGCGGGTCTGGGACCCTCAGCTGCCAGGGCTCGACGGCCGCCGCGTCCTCCGGTACGACGTACGCGGCTACGGCCGCTCGCCGCTACCCACGACCGAGTTCTCCTTGCTGAAGGACCTGGAGACCGTGCTGGACCAGCTGGAGCTGGAGCGAGTCCTGTTGGTCGGCTGCTCGATGGGAGGCGGTACGGCGCTCAGCTTCGCGCTGGCGCACCCGGACCGGACACACGGGCTGGTCCTGCTGTGTCCGGGCGTACCCGGGTTCCGCTGGCCCGAGGAACCCGAGCTGGACGCACGGTACGACGTACTCGCGGCCGAGCGGGATGTAGAAGGGCTGGTGCAGTTCGGCCTTCGCGAGTGGGCTGCGGCCGGCTCGGACGACGCCGTGGTCGCACAGCTGCGTGCTGCAGTACCGGCGTGGTTCGAGCAGGACGAGTACCTGCAGCCGGATCCACCCATCTACGACCGGCTGCAGGACGTCCAGGCGCCCACCGTCGTCATGGTCGGCGACAAGGACCGCCCGATCCTCGCAGCCGTGGCCGGCGGCACGTCCGCCCGGATCCCCGACTGCGAGTTCATCTGGATGCCCGGCGTCGACCACTTCCCCAGCCTCCGCGAACCACAACTCGTAACCGACACCATCCTGCGCTTCGCAGGCAACTACACCGGATAGGACACATGCTGGTGGATCAGCTGCCATTCGACGCGTCGTCGTGGGGGAACGAGTGGTGCTCGTGCGTGACTGTCCAGCGGTCGGCTAGCTTGCGGAGGCCGATCGTGAGACGGAGTAGTACTCGCGGGTCGCCGTCGGTGGTGCGGCAGTGGAGGAGCGCGAACGCGAACGCGACGTCGGAGCCCGCGGTCACGTCGAGCGACTCCAGCTCGAACGATGCGCCGGACTGCTGCCACTTGAAGAAGCCGGGCCAGGTCTCGGTGTACGCCGCCAGCCCGCGCACGCCGTCGTACGGCGGCGGGACGTCGAACATCACGATGTCCGGTGAGTGATCCGCCAGCACGGTGTCCAGGTCGCCAGCGTGGACCGCGGCGACCCAGTTCTCGATCAGGGTGCGGATCTGCTGCTCGTCAGTCATGTTTCTCCTCCGGGGAGGGCTTTACCCCCTACAACCCGGGAGATCGCGCAAACTCATCGCGGCAGTTCGGCCGGTAGTCCGTACGCCGGGAAGTCCGCCTCGAGGTACGACACCACCTCGACGATCTCGGTCCCACGCAGTACGACGACGTCGAGCCCGCCGGGCACGTACCGGTCGCCTTCGAGCAGGTACGTACCGAACGCGACCTGCCCGTTCGCGCGGGCCGGCAGGAACCGCCACTCCGACCGCAGCGGTCCGTCGAGCAAGAACGTGCGGATCGCGTCCCGTCCCTGGAACCAGTCGGGCAGCGGTGGCATCGAGTACTTCGCGTCCGCGGCCAGCATCGCCACGATCGCCTCGACGTCACGCGCTTCCCACGCTGCCATGTAGCGCCGTACGAGTTCGCGTTCGCCCGACTCGCCCAGCGCGCGCAGGGTCTCCTGCTGACTCGGTACGGCACTCACCACCGACCGGGCGCGCTGCAGGGCGCTGTTGACGGCAGGTACTGACGTCTCCAACTGCTCCGCGACCTCACGCGCGCTGAACGCCAGTACGTCGCGCAGCAGTAGTACTGCGCGTTGCAGAGCGGACAGGTGCTGCAACGAGGCGACGAAGGCGAGCTCCACCGACTCGAGCGCCAACAGCTCGGCTTCTGGTGTCAGCGACGACGTCCACGCCAGCCGTTTCTCCGGATACGGGTCGAGCGCCTCGAGCTCACGGCGTCCCCGCCGTTCGATCAGTGTGAGGCACCTGTTCGTGGCGATCCTGTAGAGCCACGGACGGATCGACCCGCGGTCCTCGTACGCACCCAGGCCGTTCCACGCGCGCAGTAGTGTCTCCTGTACGGCGTCCTCGGCGTCGGCGTTCGAACCGAGCATGCGGTAGCAGTGCGCGTGCAGCTCACCACGCCACGGCTCGACCAGCTGTCCGAAAGCGTGCTCGTCACCCGCGCGTGCGGCCGCAAGCAGCTCAGTCATCACCTGCACGCTAACGAGTGGGTGGTCCAGCGATCCAGTACCGCTGCAGCACGTCCACTGTCGACCGCCTCCGTGCACCGCTCGAAACAGTCCGGCAATTGCTCCAACCCGTCCTCCAACGACAGGGTCGCCAGTGCGGCCGCGGCATTGAGCAGTACGACGTCCCGCACAGGTCCGCGTTCTCCATCGACGAGCCCGCGCAGGAGTTGCGCGTTGAATGCTGCGTCGCCGCCACGGAGGTCGGCGAGTGAGGACGGTCGTAGACCGAGGGAGCGCGGGTCGAACACCACCTCAGCCGTGGACCCGTTGTGTACTACCCAGACGCGCGAGTAGCCCGTAGTGGTGAGCTTGTCGAGTCCGTCGTCGCCTCTTGCCACCAGTCCCGATCGCCCTTGTTTTGCGAGTGCTTCGGCGAGTACGGGGAGCATGCGGGCGTTCGCGACTCCTACCAGTTGGTGCTGGGGATCTGCCGGGTTGAGCAGTGGTGCGAGGACGTTGAACGCGGTCGGGACCGCGAGTTCACGTCGTACGACTGCTACGTGGCGGAGAGCGGGGTTGAAGCGTGGAGCGAACAGGTACGTCAGGCCGATGTCTGCGGCTGTCTGTGCTGCTTCAGCTGGGGACAGGTCGAGCGGTACGCCCAGGTGCTCGACCAGGTCGCCGGAGCCGGCAGCCGACGAAGAGGCGGCACGGCCACCGTGTTTGACCACGGTTACTCCTGTAGCGGCGACGACTACCGCGGCCATCGTGGAGATGTTCGCTGCGCCAGTACGGTCACCACCGGTGCCGACGATGTCCACGAACGGTCCGTGGATCTGCACCGGGGTTGCATGCGAGCGCAGGACAGTGGCCAGGCCGTTGAGCTCGTCCGCGGTCTCGCCCTTGGCGCGCAGGGCGATCAGGAAGCCCGAGATCTGGGCAGGTGACGCGTCACCCAGCACCAGTTGGTCCATGGCCCAGCTGGTGTCCGCTGACGACAGGTCGGAGCCGGCCAGAAGCGCGGAGATCAGACCGGACCACGTCCGGAGCGTTGTTGCCATCGGCATTCCTCAGGGTGCAGGGCCGCCCACGAGGAGAACATGACAACGGCCGCCTCGCAGGAGACGGCCGGGTGAATACGCGCAGGTTCAGGCCGTCAGCAGACGGCCCACCACATACCAGCGCGCAAGAACATGCTCCGACCTTACCCCCTCTGCCCGCGGCCCGGAGCAGCTGTCACATCATGGGGGGCTGATTCGTCAGGGCTTCTGAGGAGGGTAGTGGTGGACGAGCATGAGCAGTTGGCGCGACGGTTCGAGGAGAACCGTGGGCACCTGCGTGCGGTCGCCTACCGGATGCTCGGGTCGCTGACGGAGGCTGAGGACGCCGTACAGGAGGCCTGGCTGCGGTTGAGCCGTACGGACGTGAGCGACGTCGGCAATCTGGGTGGCTGGCTGACCACGGTGGTGTCGCGGGTGTGTCTGGACATGCTGCGCAGTCGCAAGTCGCGGCGGGAGGACACGCTGGACACGTACGTACCGGACCCGGTGCTCGGTGAACTCGGGCCGGAGGACGAGGCGGTCCAGGCGGACGCGATCGGGCTGGCGCTGCTCGTCGTACTGGAGACGCTGTCGCCGGCGGAGCGGCTGGCGTTCGTGCTGCACGACATGTTCGGGGTCGGGTTCGACGAGATCGCGACGATTGTGGACAAGTCGCCGGCCGCGACCCGTCAGCTGGCCAGCCGGGCGCGGCGGCGGGTCCAGGGCGCGCCCACCAGTGACGGGGATGTGAGCCGGCAGCGGGTGATCGTCGAGGCGTTCATGGCGGCGTCGCGTGGCGGGGACTTCGAGGCACTGCTGTCGCTGCTCGACCCGGACGTGTTGCTGCGGGCAGACGCGGGTGCAGCGAGCGCGCAGTACGCCGGGCCGGCCGTGTCGAAGCTGGTGCGTGGGGCGAAGGAGGTTGTGGAGCAGGCGCTCATGTTCGGGCGGATGGCGCCGTACCTGCAGGTCGCGATGGTCAACGGGATGCCTGGGTTGATCACCGTGGTCAACGGGCGGCTGATGGGGGTCCTGGCGTTCACTGTGACGGACGGGATGATCACCGAGCTGGACATCTTGGCGGATGTGGAGCGCCTGGAGGTTGTTCCGCTGCCAGCCTGAGTAGACGGTGGGCCTGGGCTTCCGCGGTGCCTGGCGGGTTGCGGTGTGCGCTGGGGCCGCCTGGAGCGATGAGGGTCAGCCAGAAGCCTGCCCAGAGAAGCCTGGCTGCTTGGAAACGCTCCGGTGGTGTCTGGAAGCGTTGCAGCAGCGGGGTCGGGTCTGTTGTGCGCCAGGAGAGGTGTTCGACCAGGTTGGCCAGCTCTACGGTGCGGTCGCCACGGCCGGCGTCTTCGAAGTCGATGATGCGGATGGTTGTGCCGTCCCACAGGTAGTTGCTGAGGTTGGGGTCGCCGTGGGCTACTACCGGGTCTTGTACGTCGGTCAGATCTTGGGGTTGGTTGGTCAGCCAGGTGGTGGCTGCCTGTCCTATCACTCCCGCTCTTGTGCGGAGGGTGGTCAGGCCTTTGCGGGTGCGGTCTACGAGTGCGGGCAGATCGATCGGGTCGAGGGGCTCGGATGTGGTTGACCAGAGCTTCTCGAGTGCGTCGCCTAGTGCTGTGAGTTCAGCGGGGGTGACTGGGGGTGTGAGGGGGTGGCCCTGTAGGCGGGTCATTCGCAGCCAGGGCGTCGGCGCGTCGGCGGAGGCGAGTGGGGTGGGGGTCAGGTCTGGGGTGGCCTTGGTGAGAAGGGTTAGGGCGGCCAGTTCGCGGGCCGGTTCTTGGCGGGACCAGGACGTGTAGTGCTTGGTGGCTGTCGTGTCGGTGAGTTCGACGTTGTGGGTCATCGGAAGAAAGTTTGCCGGGGTGTGTCTATTCGGGGGCGCCTCCTTCGACGTATGGGCAGAAGCGGATACGGCGAGGGAGTGGACCGGATGTCTACGCAGGCAGTGGTGGCGGGTACGCGGGACGTGGTGGCGGGGCTGTTGGGGGCCGGGTTCAACGGGGCCGTGCACCTGCCGGGTGAGGCGGAGTACGACGAGCAGCGGCGGTCGGTGATTCCGTCGGTGGATTCGCGGCCGCTCGTGATCGCCGAGGCGTACGGGCGGACCGACGTACAGGCGGCCGTACGGACCGCCCGGGAGTACGGCGTACCGCTCGCGGTGCAGGCGACCGGGCACGGGACGCGCGTACCGGCGGACGGCGGGATCCTGCTGAAGACCACGCCGATGACGACCGTGCTGATCGACCCGGAGCGGCGGATCGCGAAGGTGGCGCCGGGCGCTCGTTGGGGTGCGGTACTGGACGCGGCACGGCAGTTCGGGCTCGCCCCGCTGTCCGGTTCGCACCGCGACGTCGGCGTCACCGGGTACACGCTCGGCGGCGGCGTCGGGTGGCTGGCCCGCAAGTACGGCTTCGCGGCGGACAGCGTGATCCGCGCCGAGGTCGTCACCGCCGACGGCCGGTTCGTCAGCACAAGCGCCGAGCAGCACCCGGACCTGTTCTGGGCGATCCGCGGCGGCACCGGCAACTTCGGCGTCGTCACGTCGCTCGAGTTCCGCCTGTACCCGGTCCGCCAGGTACACGCCGGCATCGTGTACTACGGCATCGACCGCGCCGCCGTGATCCTCCGCGCGTACCGCGACTGGACGGCGACGATCCCGAACGACCTGAGCACCGCCGTCGTCCTGACCCGCGTCCCCGGCACCGAGCAGCGTGCCGTCGCGATCAAGGTCCTGTACGCCGGCCCCGCCGAACTCGCCGAACACCTGCTCAAGCCGCTGTTCGCGACAGCCGGTCCGCGACTGGCGGGCGAGCTGAAGACCGTCGAGTACGCCGACGCCGCGATGGGCGGCACGCCCGCGCGGCACCTGGACTTCCTGGACACGTTGACCGACGAGGTCATCGACGTCGTGACCGAACTCGAGGACGCGACGGTCGAGGTACGGCACTGGGGCGGCGCGATGGCCCACCCGGGCCCTGGCGCCGGACCGGTCGGGCACCGCGAGGCCGCGTACTCACTGATCATCGATCGCGAGGTCACCGGCCTTCCCGACTCCGGCCGTACGTTCGTGAACTTCCTCGGCGACCCAGGCCGGGCGGACACCGCGTACGGCGCCGCGGACCTGCAGCGGCTGCGCGAGGTGAAGCGCGCCTACGACCCGGCGAACTTCTTCCACCTGAACGCGAACATCAAGCCGTAGCAAAGCGGCCCAGGTCCCCGCCCTGGGCCGCTTGTTCGTTGAAGGATCAAACCGTGCCGGAGTTGCCGTACACAGACACGTGGACGTGGTCCATGTGGTTGGCGGTCGCGCTGCCGCGATCCGGCATCGCCCGCCAGCCCTCGCTGCTGCGCTGCACCGTCCAGATGTGCTGTTCCCAGATCAGCTGGCTGACGCCGAGCTTCTTGTAGTTCGCCTTCAGCCAGTCGGCGATCGCCTGGCCCTCCGACGCGCTGTTGATCATAATGTCGATCGCGTGCCCGGTCGCGTGCTCGGAGCCCGTATCGCCGGCCCGCAGACCGCCGTACGACGTGATGTCGGGATACATCGCGCAGATCGCCCGGTGTACGCGGATAGCGTCCGGGGTGAGGCCGTCCTCCATCCCGGAGCCGGACTTGCAGGCAGCCTGCGAGAACGACCCGACGACGTCGGCGACGGGCTTGGTCGCGGACAGGTACTGCGCCTTGACCCAGCGGGACTTGCCGTCGGTGACGACCTCGGCGTACAGGCCGTCGACCTTGCCGGTGACCGAGACCTTGGTGCCCTTCGGGATCACGTCCAGCAGGATGCCGGTGAGCGGCAGCGACCACAGGTTCACGTCGGTGGTCGTGTACTTCGTGCCGGAGATCTTCGGCGTCGCGGCCTGCAGGTCCTGGGCGGCCCGGGTCTTCGCGGACGTCGGCGACGGGATCGGCGCCTGCTTCTTCAGGTGCTTGGCCGACGGCGACGCGGTCGGCTTCGGCGCGGCGCTCGGAGCGGTGGTCGGGTTGATCGGCGGCCGCAGGGCGTCCCGGCTGATCTGGGTGTCGCGCGACAGCTGCAGGGACGAGCTGGCGATCGACGGGTCGAGCTGGACGTGCTGGCTGGGGAAGGCGGCTGCCGAACCGGTGGCCACCATGGCGACTGCCGCGCCGGGGATCGCAACCTTCGCGATACCGGGCTGGAGCACCTTCGCACGCGACTGCCGGTGCCGCGCCTGTCTATGTCGACCTGACACTTGTTGACCCAATCTGCCGAGACCAAAACGTTATCGACCGCAGGAGTCAAGCACACTTCGCCGCGCCGGTTCGAATCGGCCCCCAGTCTTAACGCATTGCGAACATCCACCGGCGGGCCCACGCCGTGATCCGACCGCTATCCGGAAGTGATCGTTCCGAGATCAAACGCTTGGTCGGCACAAGGCCGCGACGATCGCGGTCCCGAGGTGTTGCTCGTACCGTTCGAGCGGCCAGCCGCGGAGCAGTACGAGCAGCTCGTACAGCTCGACCGAGATGTACGTCCAGAGCACGTCGACGACCTCGTCGAGGGTGATCCCGGGCCGCAGGTCACCGGTCCCGTACAGGTGCCGGCCGAACATCGTCATGCCGGTCAGGCGCTCGTCGAGCAAGGTCTGCCAGGTCTCGCGCAGCGACTCGTCGCTGTGCCGCCCGTCCCGGATCAGGATCTGTACCCGGGCCGACCGTTGCTGCCGTTCCCCGGCGCCGGTGAGGTACAGCCGGATCTTCTGCCGTACGTCGGGCTCGTCGTGGATCGCCTGGATGTGCGGGCGCTCCGCCATCGGGACCGGCTCGTCGTCGCCGGCGATGACGTAGTCGAAGACCGCCTTCGCGAGCGCGGCCTTGGTGCCGAAGCCCTTGTAGATGCTCTCCGCCGAGACGCCGGCCCGGCGGGCGACCGCGCTGATCGTGGTCGCCTGGAAACCCTGCGCGTCGAACAGTTCCTGCGCGGCGAGCACCACGTCCAGGCGTCGCTGCCGGGCCCGCTCGCGCCGGGAGCTCGCGTCGTACGTCCTCTTGACTTCCGCCATCACCGATCCGATGCTTTTGAGTACAGTCATACTGTATCTAATAAATGGGGGACCTGATGAGTACGACAACACATGCGGGTGACGTCGCCGTCCGCAGCATCCTGCTGATGGCCGACGGGGAGCGGGCCGACTTCGACGAACTGATCCACCCGGACGCGGTCAACCGGGAGGGCCGGGTCGAGCCGCCGGCGTGCCGGGTCGGCGGACCGGCCGGGTACTACGCGACCGCGCTGTGGTTGCGGACGGCCTTCGAAGGGCTGGCGTACGACATCCATCAGGTTGTTGCCGATGGCAACCTGGTGGCGGTGCACGCGACGATGCGCGGGCGGCACGTCGCGCCGTTCGTGGTGTGGACGCCGGAGGGTGAGGTGGACACCGCGTTCCCGCCGACCGGCAAGGAGTTCGCGGTCACCCAGTCCCACTGGTTGCGCGTACTGGACGGGCAGATCGTCGATCACTGGGCGAACCGCGACGACCTCGGCCAGGCGCAGCAGCTCGGCTGGGTCCCGCCGACGCCGGCTTACCTGCTCCGAATGGCCCGAGCCAAGGCGCGCGCCAAGCGCGCGGCGATGTGAGGCCGGACCTGCGGCACTCACTATGTCCGCCTTGGCGGCAGAATCGGCGTGCGGCTGAGCGGGGAGGAGCGGCCGGCGCCGGCGATGGTGGGTGCTGCAGGTCCGCCTTGAGCCGTATGTGATCCACGGCGCGGCGGGGTGGCTGTGGATTGCGGTTCACTGCGGGGGTGGGATTTCGGGTCGAAGGTGGCCAGGTGGCCCGGCTCGTGATCGACCGGGCGGCGAAGCGGAACGCGTTGACGCGCGCGATGTGGGAGCAGCTGCCCGGCTTGCTCGCTGGGCTTGCGGCAGACGACGAGGTGAAGGTTCTCCTCGTGACGGGCGACGGGCCGAGCTTCTCGGCCGGTGCGGACATCCGCGAGCTGATCTCCGGCGACGACCCGGACGACCCGATGGCCGAGCTCCGAGCGTCGAACCTGCGGGCGCAGGAAGCGCTACGGGAGTTCCCCAAGCCGACGGTCGCGGTCGTCCGCGGGCACTGCATCGGTGGCGGCCTGGAGATCGCCGTGAACTGCGACTTCCGGTTCGCGGCCCGGGACGCGAGCTTCGGCGTGACGCCGGCGCGGATCGGCGTCGTCTACCCGCCGGCCGCGATCAAGGTGCTGCTCGACCTGGTCGGTCCGGCGACCACGAAGTACCTGCTGTTCAGCGGCGAACTGCTGACCGCCGCCGAGGCCGAGTCGAAGGGCCTGGTCGACCGCGTGGTCGACGACCCGATGGCCGCGGCCGAGGCGTTCGCGGAGACGCTGGTATCGCGGTCGCAGCTGACGATCCGGTCGGCCAAGGAGTCGGTGAACGCGTTGCTGAACGGCGCGGACGCGGACGCGGCAGCAGCACGCCGGTACCGCGAGACGATCGCGTCCGGCGAACTCGCCGAAGGAATCGAGGCCTTCACCCAGAAGCGGTCACCGAAGTTCGTCCGGCATCCCCGATGAAATGACGGTGCCGCGAAGCTCGACCCGGTCGCCGACCGCGGCCGACACCCGACCGGCCAGTGCCTGCGCGTGTTCGTCGTCGCGCGCGTCGACCAGGTAGAACCCGGCGAGCTGTTCCTTCGCCTCGCCGAACGGCCCGTCGGTCACCACCTGCTGACCGTCCCGAACCTGCACGATCCGGCCTTCCGCCGGTGGCCGCAGCCCTTCCGAGCTGACCAGTTCACCGGACTCGGCCAGCTCCTGCTCGAGCCGGATCAACCGCGCGAGGGCGGCATCGTCGTCCGCGGTCCACACCCGGTCGACGCTCCGAAAGATCATCACGACGTACTTCATGGCCTCAACGTAACGAGCCGGACGGACAGAAACCCCGCGCAAGCGCGGGGTTCTGCCGGCTTCTCGGTCAGTACCAGACTCTTCGCCCGCCGACCGCGCGGCCGGTGGCGCCGAGGATCCAGAACACAGCTCCGACCAGGAGCAGAATGATGCCGATCGTCCACAGGATCGATACGTTCAGCACGAACCCGAGGATCAACAGGATCAGGCCGAGGATCAGCATGGGACCTCCTTCAGCTGGGCCGCCTGGCGGCGACGACGGCCTTCCGGTGCCCACTCGCGGAGCCGTGAACCTCCAACGGGCGTTTGACCAGCAGGCAGCCGGTCAGGCCGATCACGATGAACGCCCACACGGTCGCGAAGGCGATCCGGTCGCCGTGCACCAGGTCCCCCGGCGTGGTTCCCCGCGTACTCGCGGTGGCGACGGCGGAGACCGCCGCGACGCCGACGGCACCGCCGATCTGGAAGCTGGCGTTCTGCAGACCGGACGCGACGCCCGCGTCCTCGCCCGCAACCTCGCTCAGCGACGCGATCGAGCCGGCGACCGAACCGGCGCCCAGTCCCACGCCGAAGATCGTCAGACCCCAGAACGCGAGCTCGAAGTACCCCGACGTCACCGTGAGCTGGGTCATCAGCGTCGTACCGGCTCCTGCGATCAACAGCGAGACGAAGGCGACCACGCGCGGTCCGACGCGGGTGACCAGGTGCTGTCCGATCATCGAGCCGCCCACCGCCGCTGCAGCGAGTACCGCGGACATGAGGCCGTAGCGAACCGCTGACGCACCAAGCGCGAGCTGTGCGTACTGCGTGTAGACGAAGTTGAGCCCGAACGCCGCCAAGCCCCAGCTGATCGTGATGAGGTTTCCGCCGACCAGTGCCCGCGAGCGGAAGAGCCGCAGCGGTACGAGCGGCGCGGCGGACCGCCGCTCCACAAGCACGAACAGCCCGAACAGGAGTCCTGACAGCAGCACCAGCAGAACGGTCCGGATCCACGAGGACTGAGGGGCTTCGATCACGGCGTACACCAGCACGATGAGCGCGGCCGTGACAGTCGCTGCACCGGCTACGTCGAAGCGGCGGCGGCCGGGTCCACGGCTGTCCAGTAGTAGTACTGGCGCCAGTACGACGACCAGTACGCACACCGGCACGTTGATGAAGAAGATCCACTGCCAGCCGAGTCCGTCCGTCACAGGTCCGCCGATGAGCGACCCTGCTGTACCGCCGACGCCGCTGGTTGCGCCCCAGATCCCCAGCGCCTTGTTGCGATCAGGACCGGACGGGAAGGTGGTCATCACGATCGACAACGCACTGGGAGCCAGCACGGCGGCTGCTGCACCCTGCAGACCGCGGGCGAGCACCAGGGCGTCACCACTCCACGCGAACCCGCACAGCAAGGAGGACCCCGCGAACAGCAGCAGCCCGGTCATGAACACACGGCGTCGTCCCAGCAGGTCGGAGATCCGCCCGCCGAGCAGCAGCAGGCCGCCGAACATGAGGGCGTACCCACTCGGCACCCACTGCACGCCGCCGGTCGAGAACGTCAGCTCCCGCTCGATCGACGGGATCGCGACCAGCACGATCGACGCGTCCAGGATGATCATGAACCCGGTCAGACACAGCAGCGCGAGCGCCAGCCAGCGCTTCGATTCGGTCACCATCAGCGATCTCCAGTACGGGCGGGACGCCCCGGCTGAGCGTCACTCACCGGAGACGTCGGTGCCGACCTGCTGTACTTCGACATACGGGAACTGTCGAAGTACGGCCGGTCTGCTTCGACGTACCTGTTGACTGGAGGTCACCGCGGCCTCCGCCGGGGACAGGATGGTGCCTGTGAAGTACATGCTGCTGATCTACAGCAACGCCGAGAGCTGGGAAGGCCTGTCCGCCGCGCAGCGCGAGGGCTTGGTGCATGCGCACGAGTCGATCTCCCAAGAGCTGACCGAACAGGGCCTGCTGGTCAGCGCGGCCGGTCTGGCTGACCCGATCACCACGCGGACCGTACGGGTCGTCGACGACACGGCCACCACGACGGACGGACCGTACGCGGAGGCGAAGGAGCACCTGGCCGGGTTCTACCTGGTCGAGTGCGACGACATCGACCAGGCGATCGGGTACGCGGCCCGGCTGCCGGACGCCGAGTACGTGGCCGTGGAGGTACGGCCGGTGATGGACATGTCTGGGTTGGAGATGTGACTACGTTCGACCTGCTGCTGCGTGAGCAGGCACCGCAGGTGCTGAGTGCGCTCGTCCGGCACTACGGCCACTTCGACCTGGCTGAGGAGGCGGTGCAGGAAGCGCTGCTCGCGGCCGCGCAGCAGTGGCCCGAGGAGGGCGTACCGGCCAACCCGCGGGGCTGGCTGATCCGGGTCGGCTCGCGGCGGCTCACCGACCTGCTCCGGAGCGAGTCGGCTCGCCGCCGGCGCGAGGAGAACGCCGCACAGCTCGCCGCCCCGGAGGAGTTCGTTGCCGCAGGCCCCGAGATCGACGACCCGGGCGGGCGCGACGACACACTGACCCTGCTGTTCCTCTGCTGTCATCCGGCACTGTCGCCGGCGTCGCAGATCGCGCTGACGCTGCGTGCGGTCGGCGGTCTCAGTACGGCGCAGATCGCGGCCGCGTTTCTGGTGCCGGAATCGACCATGGCGCAGCGGATCAGCCGGGCCAAGCGGAGCATCAAGCAGGCGGGCAGTACGTTCGAGCTGCCGCCCGAGGCGGAGCGGGACGAGCGGATGGGCGCCGTACTGCACGTGCTGTACCTGATCTTCAACGAGGGGTACACGGCGTCGTCCGGTACGTCGCTGCACAGCGCGGAGCTCACCACGGAAGCGATCCGGCTGGTACGTGGCGTACGGAAGCTGCTGCCCGACGACGGCGAGGTGGCCGGGCTGCTGGCGCTGATGCTGCTGACGGACGCCCGCCGGGCGGCCCGTACCGGTACGGACGGCGCACTGATCCCGCTGTCCGAGCAGGACCGTTCCAAGTGGGACAGGGCCGCCATCGTCGAGGGTGAGGCGCTGGTGAGCGATGCACTCACCCGGACACAACTCGGGCCGTACCAGGTGCAGGCGGCGATCGCAGCGGTGCACGACACGGCGGAGCGTGCGGAGGAGACGGACTGGCGGCAGATCGTGGCGCTGTACGACGTACTCGAGCAGTTGGTCGACAACCCGATGGTGAAGCTCAACCACGCGGTAGCGGTCGGCATGGCGATCGGTCCGAAGGAGGGCCTCGCCGTACTCGAGCCACTGGAGTCCGACGATCGCATGAACCACCGCCTCGAGGCTGTGCGCGCGCATCTGCTGGAGATGTCCGGTGACGTGGCTGCTGCGCGTGAGAGCTATCTGTTGGCGGCACGGCGTACTACGAGTGTTCCGGAGCGGCACTACTTGCAGTCGAAGGCCGACCGGCTGGCATGAGATGTTGGAGGGGTGGATCTCACCAGGGCCTCCCTCCTCCGGGAGATGTTGAGCGGCACCGAGCTGGGCAGCCGGACCACGCAGTTCGGCTACGCGCTGCGGCGGTTCACGACCAGACGCAGCGGGCTGATGCTGTTCGGCCCGGTCGACGACGAGCCCTGGCACCTGACCGCACACCTGGACGACGAGCTGCGCATGGCCGGCGTCGAGGACATGCGACCTTCACTGGTTCGCTGGGCACCACCGCCGGATGCTCCACCACACCTGGCGATCGGCCTGGACCGGCTGCGCGACGCGGGCCGTGGCGAGTCGTTGCTCGTGGTCGCCGAGGACGCGCCTACGGACACGCTGCTGGAGCGGATCAGCGACGTACGACGGCGAGGTACGACCATCTTCAGCATCGGGAACGGCGACAAGGAGCTGACGTCGCTCAGCCACGAGGCACTCGTACCCGAGCTGCTCGTACCGGACGGGTTCGGCTGGGCGACCCGTGAGATCGAGCAGACCACTGTGGTCGACGAGGGCTTCGAGACAGCCCAGCACCTGGTCAGCCTCGCCGCCGCCGACGACGAAGCCGGACAGTCCGGCTGGCGCCGCCGGCTGCGCAACGCGATCGAGCGCCTCAGCGGCGAACCGGGCTGACCTGGGGAGGATTTCGTCCCGAACCGGGTGGAAGATCCTCCCCAACCTAGAGGTACAGCGCGGCGAGGCGGGGCAGGTGGCTGGTGAGGTCGTCCTCGTCATCGAAGTCGATCTCCGCACCCGCCGGCAGGTCCGGGGTGTCCGGCGCGTCCGCGTCGACGGCCTTCCAGTACGCCGCCTCGTCGCCGGTCACGTTCTTGTACGCGTGACTGCCGACGTGCAGCATCCCTTCCCCGTCGAACCCCTCGAACCCCTCCGGCCGGTCCTCGTCCACCACGTCGGCGAGCGAGTCCGGGTCCGCCAGCGCGGCCTCCCAGACCTCTCGCCCCTGGGCCAGCAACCAGCCCCGGAACGAGTCGAACCCGTCCTCGGAGGCACCCGAGTTGATCAGGTACGCCGCCGCCCACAGGTCCCAGCGGTACGACTCGACCTGCAACCGCGCAAGCTCGGCCCCGAACCCCACGATCTCCTCGGTCCGAGCCGTCCCCAGCACCTTGGTCAGCGCGTCCGCAACCCCGTCCGGATCAGCCACGGTGTCATCCACCGAGGCCCGCGCATCCTCGACCAGACCCCAGAACCCGTCCTTGTCCACCCTCAAACCATCTCACCGGACCAGGGTCCAACGGGAGGGTCAACTACCAGACCTCGTCCAGTTGCTTTCGCTGGTCTGCGGTCAGCTCCAGGCCGGCGCCGGTGAGGGCTGTGGTCAGGTAGGTGTCGGTGCTGATGCCGACGATGGGGGTGACGGCTGGGGTGCCGCCCGTGAGCCAGGCCAGGACCACTGCGGAGCGTGTGGTGTTCAGCGAGGTTGCTACGTCGTTCAGGGCTTCAAGGCGGCGAGTGGTGCCGGGGTGGTCGAAGGCTGGGTCGATGGGGCGGTCTGCGCGGTTCTCGTACGCGCCTGACATCAGCGGGCTGTACGCGAACAGCTGCTGCTCCGGGTTGTTCTCGGCGTAGTCCAGGACCTCGTCGGTGATCCAGCCGAACCGGTGGTCGTGGCTGTGACCGCGGACGAACGGCCGCGGCTGCAGGTACGAGTAGCGGAGCTGCAGCGCGGTCGGGCCGACTACACCCTGCTGCTGCGCCAGGCCATGCATGCGCTCTGCCCTCCACAGTGCGTAGTTCGACAGGCCGATGCGACCGATGGTGCCGTTCGTGGCGTGCTTGCCGAACGCGGCGGCGGTCTCCTCCAGCGGAGTGGAACGGTCGTCGCGGTGTGCCCAGTACAGGTCGATGTGGTCGACACCCAGTCGTCGGAGCGAGGTCTCGAGGGCGGCGTCGATCGCCTTCGTACTCAGGCCCTCCGAGTGCTCCGGGTAGCTGCCGGGCCAGAGCGGCTCACAGCCGACCTTGGTGGCCAGCTTGATCCGGTCCCGTACACCGGGACGCTGCGCCAGCCACCGCCCGAGCAGCTCCTCACTCTGACCACCGTGTCCACTCGGGTCCTGCCAGAACGCGTAGCAGTTCGCGGTGTCGATCCACTCGCCGCCTGCGTCCACAAATGCGTCCAGCAACCGGAACGAGGTCTCCTCGTCGATCCGCGTCCCGTACTCCATCGCGCCCAGCGCAAGATTCACCATGAGCACGATCCAACAAGCTAGAGCTCTGTCTAGGTCAAGTCGGCGAACTCGCGCAGCACCGGCGCCAGCGTCGACGCCTCGGTCGAGTGGTTCTCGCCCGGGATCGCCCGAACCGTCGCCGTAGCCAGCATCGAGCCGACGGCCTGCGCCCCGGCGGACAGCGCCGGCCAGGTCTGGTCGCCGTACAGCACCAGCACCGGCACCTTGACGTCCGCCCAGCGGTCCGTGGGCAGCGGGTTGCCGGACATCGTGGTGCCCATGATGCGGCCGTCGTACGCGATCGTGTGCGCGATCTCCTCGAGCGGAGCCCAGTACGGCGACTGCTTCATCCCCGCCACCGCCTCGGCGGGCATTCCGGCGGCCGCGGTCATGAACAGCTCGGCCGCCTTGTCCCGGCGCCCTTCGGCGACGAACGCGTCGAGCTGCTCGACGTAGTCCGACGGCAGCGGCGGCCGTACGTCGTCGACGACGACCGGCGGCTCGAACAGCACCAGGCCCGCGATCGGCAACCCGGCCGCGGCCGCGTCCAGCGCCAGCAGGCAGCCCGACGACCAGCCGAACAGGATCGCCGGCTGGCCAGCGTCCTCGATCAGGGCGCCGAGGTCCTCGATCTCGCGCTGGATCGCGTACGGCGCGGTGTCGGTGCTCTCGCCCCGCCCGCGCCGGTCGTAGACGTAGGTCCGGAAGTCGTCGCTCAACAGCTCGCCGACCTGGGCGTTCGTCGGGTTCACCGCCCGGTGCGCGGTCGCGCCGTCGATCAGGATCAGCGGCCGGCCGTTGCCGTACGCGTCGAAGCCGATCGTGGTGCCGTCGGCCGAGGTCACGGTGCTCATGGTTCTTCTCCTCACAGGGGGTCGGCTGGAACTAGACCGTACAGTACTAGGCAGAGAACTGGACTGTCTAGTATGATTTTCGGCATGGAGCTGACAGAGGTCGAAGGACGGACGCCCCGCAAACGCCGCGCGATCCTGGCCGCGGCCACCGAGGCCTTCCTCCAGCACGGGTACCAGGGCGCGAGCATGGACGAGGTCGCCGCGAAGGCCGGCGTCTCCAAGCAGACCGTCTACAAACAGTTCGAGAACAAGGAACGCCTGTTCGCCGAGATCGTGCTCGGCACCAGCGACCAGCTGCTGGACGGCCTCTTCCAGGCGTACGTCGACACGCTCGAGGGGGCCGCGGACGCCCGCGAGGCGCTGCGCGCGCTGGCGCACCGCCTGCTCCAGAGCCTGACCGCGGACAGCGTCCTGCAGCTCCGGCGACTGGTGATCGCCGAGGCCGACCGCTTTCCCGAGGTATGCGGCGCGTGGTTCAACAGCGGCTTCGAGAAGTCGCTCGAGGCGCTCGGGCAGGCGCTGACCAGGCTGAGCGATCGCGGTCTGCTGCGGCAGCTGGACGATCCGACCCTGGCGGCGTACCACTTCGCAGGTCTGGTGATGTACAAGCCGATGAACCGCGCGATGTTCGCCGGCACCCGGCAGCGCGCCGACGGCACCGAGCTCACCAAGCTCGCCGACCAGGCGGCCGACGTCTTCCTGGCCGCGTACGGACTAGGTGGTCCCGCGCGTTGACGTACGGACGACCAGCTCCGGCGTGAACGTGACGCGCTGGTGCTCGTGGTCCGGGTTCGACGACTCGTCGAGCAGCAGTTCCGCGGCGGTCCGGCCGAGCAGCTGGCGCGGCTGACGGACCGACGTGAGCGGCACGGCGGCGGCCTCGGCGAACTCGATGTCGTCGTACCCGACGATCGCCAGGTCCTCCGGAACGCGCAGACCGAGGCTCACGCACTGCTGCAGCAATCCCAACGCCAGCAGATCGTTTGCGCAGAAGGCGGCCGTCGGCCGACGGTCCGCGGGCAGCCCCGCAAGTCGTTGCCCTGCGCCCCTGCCTTCGGCGACGGTCAGTGCGCCGGTGGTCAGTTCGATCAGGTCCGCGATCGGCTTCCCGGCGGTCCGCAGCGCGCGCCGGGCGCCGTCGCGCCGGTCGACGACCTGGCCGATCGTGTTCGGGCCGCCGACGTACGCGATCCGCTCGTGGCCGAGCTCGAGCAGATGCGCGATCGCGAGCTCACCGCCGAGGACGTCGTTCACCGCGACCGAGCAGTGCGTCGCGCTGTCGAGGGTGCGGTCGACGACGACCACCGGCGTACCGCGGGACGGGAGCTTGAGCAGGCGGGACGAGTTCTGGTCGATCGGCGTGATCAGGATGCCCTGGACGCGTTGCTGTTCGAGCAGGTCCAGGTACGCCGCCTCGCGGTCGGCGTCCTCGCTGCTCGTACACAGGAAGACCGACAGCCCGGCCGCCTGCGCCGCCTCCTCGACGCCCTTCGCGACGTCGGTGAAGAACGGGTTGCCGGCGTCGAGCATCAGGTACGCGAGGATCCGGCTCGAGCCGGCCCGGAGCTGGCGGGCGGATTCGTTGCGGACGAAGCCGAGCGAGGCCATCGCCGCCTCGACCTTCGCGCGGGTCAGCGGGCTGACCACCTCGGGCCGGTTCAGCACGTTCGAGACGGTGCCGAGGGAGACCCCGGCGGCCGCGGCCACCGCCTTGACGCCGGCCGCGTGCGGCTTAGGCGCACCGCGCCGCCGGGTGCGCTCGGGCAGGGCTTCCGCGTCGTCGACGGACACCAGACCTCCCTGCGCACTTGAAACGTGTTAGCTGCCGAAGAATACCCGGTTCCGGTCGGATCGCGGTTGCACCGTGCCGGAACCGGTCGTAAAAGCTGGGCAGGCTCTTGACTCCCACCCGTACGCCCGCTTAGCGTCAGGGCACGCTCTTGAAACCTTTCACAGACCGCCCAGAGCAGAGGTACCGCCGTGAACCGTTACTGCTTCTGCCTGCAGGTCCGGCCCGACCGGCTCGACGAGTACGTCGACCGGCACCGCGACGTCTGGCCCGACATGCAGGCCGCGCTGCGTGCGTCCGGGTGGCACAACTACTCGCTGTTCCTCCGCGACGACGGCCTGCTGATCGGGTACGTCGAGTCCGACGACCTGGAGGCGGCGCAGAAGGCGATGGCCGCCACCGAGGTGAACGCCCGGTGGCAGGCGCAGATGGCGGAGTTCTTCACCGGCATCGACGGCCGGCCACCCGACGAGGCGTTCCTGCTGCTGCCCGAGATCTTCCACCTGAAAGAGGTCTGACCCATGACACCCGATGCCGCGAAGGCCGCGCTGAGCCGCCAGGAGATCGAGCTGCCCTCGTGGGCGTTCGGGAACTCGGGCACCCGGTTCAAGGTCTTCACCCAGCCCGGCGTACCGCGCTCGCCGGAGGAGAAGATCGCCGACGCGGCCGTGGTGCACAAGTACACCGGTGTCGCGCCGAGCGTGGCGCTGCACATCCCGTGGGACAAGGTCGAGGACTACGCGGCGCTGTCTGCGTACGCGAAGGAGCAGGGCGTTCGGCTCGGCGCGATCAACAGCAACGTGTTCCAGGACGACGACTACAAGCTCGGCAGCGTGACGAACCCGGACCCCGCGGTACGGCGCAAGGCCACGGACCACCTGCTCGAGTGCGTCGACATCATGGACCAGACCGGGTCGCGGGACCTGAAGCTGTGGTTCTCCGACGGCACGAACTACCCGGGCCAGGACGACATCCAGGACCGCCAGGAGCGGCTCGCCGAGGCGTTGCGGGAGGTGTACGAGCGGCTCGGCGACGACCAGCGGATGCTGCTCGAGTACAAGCTGTTCGAGCCGGCCTTCTACACCACGGACGTGCCGGACTGGGGTACGTCGTACGCGCACTGTCTCGAACTGGGGCCGAAGGCAACGGTCTGCATCGACACCGGGCATCACGCGCCCGGGACGAACATCGAGTTCATCGTCGCGTTCCTGCTGCGCACCAAGAAGCTCGGCGCGTTCGACTTCAACAGCCGGTTCTACGCCGACGACGACCTGATGGTCGGCGCGGCCGATCCGTTCCAGCTGTTCCGGATCATGAACGAGATCGTCCGCGGCGACGCGCTCGACCCGGACGCCGGGATCGCCTTCATGCTCGACCAGTGCCACAACATCGAGGAGAAGATCCCCGCGATCATCCGCTCGGTGATGAACGTCCAGGAGGCCACCGCCAAGGCGCTGCTGGTCGACCGCGACGTACTGCGTACGGCCCAGCAGGAAGGCGACGTACTCGGTGCCAACGCGGCGCTGATGGACGCGTACAACACCGACGTACGCCCGCTGCTCGCCGAGCTGCGCGAGTCGCAGGGCCTGGACCGGGACCCGATCGCCGCCTACAAGCGCAGCGGGTACTTCGACCAGATCACCAAGGACCGTCAAGGCGGTCAGCAAGCCGGATGGGGAGCATAAGTGAGTGACACCGCGGCCGAACTCGTTGCGCGCAGCAACCGACTCGGTGCCGATCCGCGCAACACCAACTACGCCGGCGGCAACACGTCGGCCAAGGGTTCCGCGACCGATCCGGTGACGCAGCAGCCGGTCGAGCTGCTCTGGGTGAAGGGGTCGGGCGGCGACCTCGGAACCCTCACCGAGAAGGGGCTGGCGGTGCTCCGGCTCGACCGGTTGCACTCGCTGGTCGACGTCTACCCGGGCGTCGACCGTGAGGACGAGATGGTTGCCGCGTTCGACTACTGCCTGCACGGCAGGGGCGGCGCGGCACCGTCGATCGACACCGCGATGCACGGGCTGGTCGACGCCCCGCACGTCGACCACCTGCACCCGGACTCCGGGATCGCGCTGGCGACCGCGGCGGACGGCGAGAAACTGACGGCCGAGTGCTTCGGCGACCGGGTGGTCTGGGTGCCGTGGCGGCGGCCCGGGTTCCAGCTCGGGCTCGACATCGCGGCCGTCAAGCGCGACAACCCGCAGGCGATCGGCTGCATCCTCGGCGGCCACGGCATCACCGCGTGGGGCGCGACCTCGGAGGAGTGCGAGGCGAACGCCCTCGACATCATCCGCACCGCGGAACAGTTCCTCACCGACCGCGGCGTACCCGAGCCCTTCGGCGCCGTCGTCCACGAGCCACTCCCGGCAGACGAACGCCGAACCAAGGCAGCCGCACTCGCGCCTTTCATCCGTGGGCTGGCGTCAACAGACAATCCACAGGTCGGCCACTTCAACGACTCGGAGGCAGTACTCGAGTTCCTGTCGCGCGAGAAACTGCATTCGCTCGCCCAGTTGGGTACGTCCTGCCCGGACCACTTCCTCCGTACGAAGGTCCGGCCCCTCGTACTGGATTTGCCCCCGTCGGCGGCGGTGGACGAATGTGTTACCCGGTTGAAGGAGCTGCACACCCAGTACCGCGCGGACTACGAGGCGTACTACAACGCGTACGCCGAGGCGGACAGTCCGGCGATGCGGGGGGCTGATCCGGCGATCGTGCTTGTCCCCGGCGTGGGGATGTTCTCGTTCGGGAAGGACAAGCAGACCGCGCGGGTGGCGGGCGAGTTCTACGTGAACGCGATCAACGTGATGCGCGGCGCCGAGGCGGTGTCGTCGTACGCGCCGATCGACGAGCGGGAGAAGTTCCGGATCGAGTACTGGGCGCTCGAAGAGGCGAAGCTGCAGCGGATGCCTCGTCCGAAGCCGTTGGCCACGCGGGTGGCCTTCGTGACCGGCGGTGGTTCCGGGATCGGCAAGGCGATCGCGCAGCGGCTCGCGGCCGAGGGGGCGTGTGTCGTCGTCGCCGACCTGGACCAGGCGGCCGCCGAGGCCGCGGCGAAGGAGATCGGCTCCACCGACGTGGCCGTGGCGGTGGCCGCGGACGTGTCCTCCGCGGAAGCGGTCGAGGCCGCGTTGCGGGACGCCGTACTCGCCTTCGGTGGCGTCGACCTGATCGTCAACAACGCCGGCCTGTCGATCTCCAAGTCGTTGCTGGAGACAACCGAACGCGACTGGGACCTGCAGCACGACGTGATGGCGAAGGGCTCGTTCCTGGTGTCGCGTGCTGCCGCGAAGGTGCTGATCGACCAGGGGATGGGTGGCGACATCGTCTACATCTCCAGCAAGAACTCGGTGTTCGCCGGCCCGAACAACGTCGCGTACGGCGCGGCGAAGGCCGATCAGGCGCACCAGGTCCGGCTGCTCGCGGCCGAGCTCGGCGAGTACGGGATCCGCGTGAACGGCGTGAACCCGGACGGCGTCGTCCGCGGCTCCGGGATCTTCGCCGGCGGCTGGGGCGCGAAGCGGGCCGCGGTGTACGGCGTACCGGAAGAGGAGCTCGGTGCGTACTACGCGCAGCGGACGCTGCTCAAGCGCGAGGTGCTGCCGGAGAACGTCGCGGCCGCGGTGTTCGCGCTGACCGGCGGCGACCTCACGCACACGACCGGCCTGCACGTACCCGTCGACGCCGGCGTGGCCGCCGCGTTCCTGCGTTAGGAGCCACCTGGATGACCCAGCTGGAGCGGATCGCGCCTCGCCGCACCCGGATCGGCCTGGTGGCCGGGGGACTCGGTACGTACTGGCCGCAGTTCCCCGACCTGTTACCGCAACTGCAGGCGTCGGCCCGGCGGGTGTCCGAGCGGTTCTCGGCGCTCGACTGCGAGGTGGTCGACGTCGGGTTCATCTCCGATGCGCAGGAAGGTGCCGTCGCGGCCGAGAAGTTGCGGGCGGCCGACTGTGACCTGATCGTCGGGTTTCTCACGACGTACATGACCGCGTCGATGCTGGTACCGGTGGCGCAGCGCACCGGCGCTCCGGTACTGCTGCTGAACCTGCAGCCGACCGAGGCGATGGACCACGCCTCGTTCGACACCGGCGCGTGGCTGGCGTACTGCGGGGCGTGCCCGCTGCCCGAGATGGCGAACGCGTTCGAGCGGTGCGGCATCGACTTCCGCTCGGTGTCCGGCTACCTGGAGGACGAGCGGGCGTGGACGCGGATCGACCGGTGGATCCGGGCCGCCGGCGTACGAGCGGCGCTCCGGCACGGGCGGCACGGGCTGCTCGGGCACGTGTACCCGGGAATGATGGACGTGATCACCGACCCGACGCTGGTGTCGGCGCAGCTCGGCGGGCATGTCGAGGTGCTGGAGATCGATGATCTGCGGGTTCGGGTCGAGAAGGTGACCGACGCCGAGACGACCGAGCGGATGGAGCTGGCGCAGGAGATCTTCACGCTGGACGACTCGGTCAAGTCCGACGACTTCCGGTGGGGTGCGACGGTTTCGGTCGCGCTGGATCGGCTGGTCGAGGACTTTTCCCTTGATTCGTTGGCCTACTACCATCGCGGACTTGATGGTGAGACCCACGAACGGGTCGCGGCTGGGATGATCCTGGGTGCATCGTTGCTGACGGCAAGGGGTGTGCCGGCGGCGGGTGAGTACGAGTTGCGTACGTCGCTGGCGATGCTGGTGATGGACCGGCTCGGCGCGGGTGGGTCGTTCACCGAGTTGCAGGCGCTGAACTTCAACGACGACGTTGTCGAGATGGGGCACGACGGGCCGGCGCATCTCGCGATCTCGGCGCGGAAGCCCTTGCTGCGTGGGCTGGGTGTGTACCACGGCAAGCGTGGCTGGGGCGTTTCGGTCGAGTTCGACGTACAGCCTGGGCCGGTGACGGTGTGCGGGCTGGGGCAGCGGCGGGACGGTACGTTCAAGCTGATCGCGTCGGAGGGCACCGTCGTACCGGGGCCATTGCTGCAGATCGGGAACACGACGTCGCGCGTTGACTTCGGGTGCGATCCGGGCGAGTGGACCGACGCGTGGTCGGCGTCCGGGGTGGCGCATCACTGGGCGTTGGGGACCGGGCATCGCGCTGCCGACCTGGCTGCTGTGGCCGACCTGTTGGACCTCGACCTGACGGTGGTTTCCCCGTGAAGCGGGTCGCTGCGGTTGATCTCGGGGCCTCGAGTGGGCGGGTGATGCTCGGCGAGGTCGGTCCTGGCGTACTCCAACTGCGCGAACTGAACCGCTTCTGGAACGGTCCCGTCCGAGTCCACAGCACCCTCCACTGGGACATCCTGCACCTCTACCGCTCGGTCCTGGACGGCCTGCACCTGGCCGGCCCGCTCGACAGCATCGGAATAGATTCCTGGGCGGTCGACTACGGTCTGCTGGATCAGTCGGGTCGTCTGCTCGGCAATCCCGTGCACTACCGCGACTCGCGTACCGACGGAGTAATGGAACAGGTCCTAACGCAGGTGCCGGCTGCGGACCTGTACGCCATCACCGGCCTGCAACAACTCCCCTTCAACACCATCTACCAGCTGGTTGCCGATGGCATGGTGGGTGAGGCTGCGACGTTCCTCATGATCCCGGATCTGTTGGCGTACTGGCTGACGGGTGAGGTCGGGGTGGAGCGGACGAACGCATCTACTACGCAGCTTTATGACGTGTTGGCCCGGGACTGGAGTGACGAGCTGATCTCGCGGGTGGGTGCGCTCGGGGCGACTGGGCGTGCATCCCTCCCGCGGCGGCTGTTTCCCGCGCTTCGGGAGCCTGGGGACGTGATCGGGAACGTGCTGCCGGATGAGACTGGGTTGGCGCCGGGGATTCCTGTGGTTGCGGTGGGGTCGCACGACACGGCGTCTGCTGTGGTTGCGGTGCCTGCGAGGGGTGAGCGGTTTGCGTACATCTCGTCGGGGACCTGGTCCTTGGTGGGGCTCGAGCTCGACGCGCCGGTACTGACCGACGCAGCGCGAGCGGCGAACTTCACCAACGAAGGCGGCGTCGACGGACGGACCCGGTTGCTCCGTAACGTGATGGGCCTGTGGATCCTCCAGGAATGCCAACGGATCTGGGGCGACGACCTCGACGACCTGCTCCGCGCCGCCGCCGACGCCCCGCCGTTCGCCGTACTGATCGACCCCGACGCCCCCGAGTTCCTTGCCCCCGGCAACATGCCGGCGCGGATCGACGAACACTGCCGGGCGACCGGACAGGAACCACCACGCAGCCGCGGCGCCGCGGTGCGCTGCATCCTGGAGAGTCTCGCGCTGGCGTACCGCCGTACGCTCCGCACCGCGCAGACGATCGCCGCCCGGGACGTGGACGTACTGCACGTCATCGGCGGCGGTTCGCAGAACGAGCTGCTCTGCCGGCTGACCGCCGACGCGTGCGGCGTCCCGGTGCTCGCCGGGCCGGTCGAGGCGTCCGCGCTCGGCAACGTACTCGTCCAGGCCCGCGCGCTCGGCGAGCCCTTCCCGGACCTGGACGCGATGCGCGCCCTGGTCCGGTCCACCCATTCTCTGCGGCGCTACGACCCGCAGGGCAAACCGGCCGACTGGGACGCCGCCGAGTCCCGGGTCTTCGGAACAGGTGATCAAGCATGACCGTCCTCCCCCAGGAACTCCGACCGGTGCCACGCCGGGTGCCGCCGCGCGAGATCAGCCACGACGACCTGCAACTGCTCCGCCTGCTCGCCACCGGTCTGCCGGTCGACGGTGTCGCCCGGCGCTTGGACCTGTCCGAGCGCACCGTGCGGCGCCGTACCCGGCTGATCTGCGACCGCCTCGGCTTCAGCACCGCGATCGAAGCCATCGTCTGGGCCGCCCGCCGCGGCCTGGTCTGAGCGGCCGGACGTTAGGCGGCGACGACCCCGGGTACCGGTGGTTCTGATCATCGAGCCGAGGAGGACCGATGTCTGGAATGACCATTGTCTGGATCGTCGTCGCCGTTGCGGTGCTGGTCATCCTGGTGGCGCTCGTCGCCGGTATGACGTCCCGTAAGTCGCAGCGCCGGGCCGAGCAGGAGGCGTACGACCACGAGCAGGAGGCGCGCGCGAACGCTGCCCACGCGGAGAAGCAGCGCGCCATCGCCGACGAGGTGGACGCGCGTGCCCGCAAGGCGCAGGCGGCCGCCGACGAGAAGACCGCCGAGGCGCATCGGCTCTCAGCCGGCGCGACCGAACGCCGCGACGCCGCCGAGCAGGCGCGCGCCGTGTCGGAGGACCACCGCAGCCAGGCCCAGAACCTCTGGCCTGACGACGGTTCCCGCAACCGCGAGGGCCAGCCGGTCGACCCGCAGTGGGACGACGGCACCCACCCCCACGACCCCCGCCACCCGAAACACTCCAAGCACTAGATCAAGTACCTGAATTCGGGGGAGTTCGGGTTGATGCGCTCGATGTCCAGCGGGGCGACCTCCATCCGGGCGAGTAGTCCGGGGAGGTCGTCGCGGCTGCTGATCTCGATGCCGACGAGCGCGACGCCGGTCTCCCGGTTGTTGCGTTTGACGTACTCGAACAGCGTGATGTCGTCGTCCGGCCCGAGGGCGTCGTCGAGGAACGTACGCAGCGCGCCGGGCTCCTGCGGGAATGTCACCAGGAAGTAGTGCTTCAGCCCTTCGTACACAAGCGATCGCTCGAGGATCTCGCCGTACCGGCTGACGTCGTTGTTTCCGCCGGACAGCAGGCAGACCACGGTCTCACCGGGCCGTACGTCGAGGCCGTTGCCCAGGGCACTTGTCGACAAAGCACCCGCGGGCTCGGCGATCAGCCCGTCGGTCTGGTAGAGCGCGAGCATCTCCGAGCAGACGAGCCCTTCAGGCACCGACATCAGCTCCACGCCGGCCCGCTGCACGAGCGGGAGCGTCACGTCACCGACCCGCCGTACGGCCGCACCGTCCACGAAGCTGTCCAGGTGCGGCAACGTCACCGGCGCACCCGCCTCGAACGCCGCCGCCATACTCGCGGCCCCACCAGGCTCGACGCCGACGATGCGTACGCCGGGGTGCCGCTCCTTGATCCACGTTGCAACCCCTGCAACGAGCCCGCCACCGCCGACCGGTACCACGAGTACGTCGGGCGCGTGTCCGAGCTGCTCGACCAGCTCGACGGCCACGGTCCCCTGCCCCGCAACGGTTCTCGGGTCGTCGAACGCCGGCACCATCGTCGCGCCGCTCGCCGCGCCCTCGGCGAGTGCTGCCGCGGCCGCGTCGTCGTACGTGTCGCCGGTGACGATCACCTTGATCTGCTTGCCGCCGAGCGCGGCGATCCGGTCCCGTTTCTGCCGCGGCGTCGTCCGCGGAACGAAGACCTTGCCTTGGACACCGAGGATGTGGCACGAATACGCCAGCCCCTGGCCATGGTTGCCAGCACTTGCGCAGACGACGCCGGCCGCTTTCGCCGCGTCGCCGAGCTGGGCGATCAGGTTGTAGGCGCCGCGGAGCTTGTACGAGCGGCCGATCTGCAGGTCCTCACGCTTCAGCCAGACCTCGGCGCCGGTGCGCTCGGACAGGCGGAGGTTGCGCTGCAACGGAGTACGGACGGCGACCCCGTCCAAGCGCTTGATCGCGGCCTCGATCGCGTCGGCGTCAACCGTCGGTCGAGCGACTGAACTGCTGCCCTGCATGGTGTTCCTTCCCGTGCATTTGCACGATCTTCGCCGATTCGCTCGCTGCCCAAGACGATCCGCGTCCAAAGTCCGGACCACCGGATTCCTTTTGCGTTTCAGACTCTTGCACCATGCGTGAAACGGCCCTTCACTGGGCAGTCTAGTTTTCATACGCTCACTCGGTGTAACGACCAGGGTCCTGGTCGGGATGAGCCGGGTAAAGCCGGTCAGTGAGGACTGGAGGGCACAGATGGAACTGATTCCGTTCAGTCTGTGGGGCGACGCTTTGTGGTGTGGTCAGGAAGTCGTGCGGGAGGCTCCGCACGAGCAGGCGATCCGTAGCCTGTTCCCCGACCCCATCCCGGCGCGCGGCGCAGATCTGGACACCGAGGCGGACCTCGTCCCGGAACCGCACAACCGTTTCGACCCGCGGTCGATCGCCGTCCGGGTGCAGGGCAAGGTTGTCGGCTATCTGCCGAGGGACGACGCGCACCGGTACCACCCGGTGTTGTCGGAACTGGTGGCGCAAGGCCTGCAACCGCAGGTGCCGTGCCACCTGTGGGTAAGTGAGTGGGAACCGGCGGACTGGGAGGGCAAGGGCAACCAGGGCACGGAGTTCCACGCCAGCGTCGCGGTGGCACTCGGCCAGCCGCACATGCTGGTACCGGTGAACCTGCCCCCGCCAGGCAGCTATCACCTGCTGCCGCCCGGCAGCGGCATCGTCGTACCGGGCAGCGAAGTCCATCCGGACGTGCTGGCACCGTTCTTCCGGCTGGAAGGCGAGTGCTGGGCGTACGCCACCATGCACGCGATCGAGGAGGAGGACGGCATCCAGGACCGGCACCGGATCGTGGTCGAGATCCGGCTGGACGACGAACCCGTCGGCCGGCTCAGCCCACGGCTGAGCACCGAGTTCCTGCCGGCCATCCACTACCTCGCCGACATGCGTGCCGAGACCGCGGCCCGGGTGACCGTGCGCGGTGACCGCACCGCATCGGAGGTGATCCTGTACGCGGCACGGAGTCACGACCTGCCGGCCACCTGGCCGGACGGGCTGGCCCGCTCCCCAGTCGCTTCCCCGCAATGGCACTACTGGGCGACCAAAGAGGCCAACTAGGGCGGCTGCGCAGTACTGACCATGCCTCACCAGGCCGGTACTGCGGAGCTACTTTTCCGGGTTGAACGGGCGCCGGGCAGCTTCCCTTGGAGAGCTGCCCGGCTGCGGGGTCCGAGTGCCCCGCACCGACGAGACGGTTGCGCGGGGCAATCATGACGTGAATTTGTGAATCCTGAGCCTGCCTGTGGATAACTCTCCTGTGGACAGCTGCGGCGGGGCCTGTGGATTGTGGATCTAATCTGTGGATAACTCCCGGTTCAGCAGGTCTGCGTTGGCGGCGCACCAGTGGGCGTACGTCCGCGGTTCCCTCCCGGTGACCCGTCGTACGACGTCTGTTCGCAGGCCGGTCGTGTCCGCCCGCATCAGCTTCAGGCCTTCGACGATCGCCGCCGCGAGCTCGGGCGGGGCGCCGTCGGGGTACCGGAAGCGGACCGCCTCCTCCGGGGTCTCGATCGGCCGTACGTCGATGGTGCGGCCGAGGGTGGCGCCGAGGATCGCGACCTGCTCGGCGAGGGTGAACGCCTCGGGGCCGGTGATCGTGTACGCCTGCTTCTCGTGGCCTTCCTCGGTGAGCGCGGCCGCTGCGACCGCGGCGATGTCCGCGGGGTCGACCGGCGCGGCGCGGCCGGGGCCGATCGGGTCCAGGACGTAGTTGCCGGCCCGGATCGTCGCGGCCCAGTCGAAGGTGTTCGTCATGAAGCCGGTCGGGCGCAGGAACGTTGCCTCGATCCCCGAATCCTGCAGGAGCCGCTCGCGTTCGTGGTGCCAGCGACCCATCGCGGGAACGGGGTCGCCGCCGCGGTGAACGTGACCACGCCCGCCGTCACCAAGCTCGCCACCCGGATGGCCGAGTCCGGCCTGCTCGAACGCCGCCCCGACCCGCACGACAACCGCCTCGTCCGGCTCTGGCTGACCCCGGCCGGCCGTGCCCTCCAGGGCCCCGTCGAGGCCGAACGCCGGCAACTTGAGGACCGGATCACCGCAAACCTCACCAAAACCGAACGCGCCCAGCTGCTGAAGGCTCTGGCCAAGATCCACCAAGCTCTTCTGGACGGCGCCTGACGTACGTTGGACGGTATGGCGAACGCACCTGCTTGTCCGGTCTGTGGGGAGCCGGGCGTGCCGATCCTGTACGGTCTGCCGACGCCGGTGGCTCGGCAGGCGGCCGCGGCGGGGAAAGTACGGCTGTTCGGGTGCGTCGTACCGGCCGAGCCTGATCAGTGGACGTGTGCGCACGACCACACCTGGCAGGCCGATGACGACGACACCCTGATCGCCGTCATCGACGCTGCCCTCCGGCGCCCCTAGGCCGGCCGGATGTTCTGGTTGAGGTGGAACAGGTTCGTCGGGTCGTACGCGTTCTTGACCGCCACGAGCCGCTCGTAGGTCGCCGGCGGGTACGACGCCCGGACGATGTCCTCGTTCGTCTCGCCGGTGAAGTTCACGTACGACGCCGCGCCCGGCCCGAGCGAACCGCCGGCCGCGCGCGCCCAGTCGACCGCCGCTTCGTACCCGGACGCGTCCTCGCTCCGGGCGACCACGTTGAGGATGTACTCGCGGTCCCGGGTCCCGAACGCGGTGGCGTCGGCCGGCACCCGGCCCATCGCACCGCCGAGTTGGTGGACGTGCAGTTCGGACAGGCCGTTCGGTACCGCGGCGTGCGCCGAGACGAGCGCGTCAACGGTGGCCGGATCGAGCTCGGCGAAGAACGCCGAGCGGAAGTAGTTCCGCAGGCCGCGGGGGAACAGCGGATCGAGCAACGTCTGCATCGCGTTGTACGGCATCGGCCCGAACAGGTCGGCGACGACCGGCGCGAGTTCGCGGAACGGCCGGGTCGCGGCGTCGCCCGCTTCCGGCTGTCCGGACCACATGCCGAGGACGGCGACGATCGGCTTGCCGTGGACCTCCTCCGGCAGGAACGGCAGCGGTGGCGCGGTGGTCAGGTTGATTGCCAACGACAACTCGTCCGGCGCCGCGCCGGCCGCCGTACCGAAGCCGCGCAGCACCTCGGCCGCACGGTCGCCCGGATAGAAGACGAGGCCCGCGAACACGGTCGGACCCACCTCGTGGGCCCGAAACTCGAACGAAGTCACGACACCGAAGTTGCCGCCGCCGCCCCGCAAGGCCCACAGCAGGTCGGGATTCTCGGTCTCGCTCGTGTGCAGGTACCGGCCGTCCGCGGTGACGACATCGGCTCCGATCAGGTTGTCGCAGGCCAGGCCGGCCTTACGGACGAGCCAGCCGATCCCGCCGCCGAGCGTGAAGCCGGCGACACCCGTCGAGGACACCAGTCCACCGGTGACAGCCAGCCCGAACGCCTGCGCCTCGGCGTCGACGTCGCCCCAGGTACACCCGCCCTGCGCCACGATCCGGCCTCGGTCGGGGTCGATCCGGACCGCCTTCATCAGCGACAGGTCGATGACCAGGCCGCCGTCGGTGGTCGAGAAACCGGGGATGCTGTGACCGCCGCCCCGGACCGCCAACGTCAACCCCTCGCTCCGGGCGAACTCGACCGCCCGGATGACATCGGCGACCCCCTTGCACCGGACGATCAGCGCCGGCGACTTGTCGTGTGCGGCGTTCCAGATCGACCGCGCGTCGTCGTACGACGGGTCGGACGGGCGGATCAGCTCACCACGAAGTCCCTCGGCGAGCTCGCCGAGGGTGGCCTCCCCGAGCGTGTCCTGCCGCGCTTGCGTCGTTGTCATTTCCACTCCTGATTCGTTCCCGGCCAGGACGTTTCCTGGACCGGTAACGACGCTAGGAAGGACGCCTTCGCGCCGGCTTAGCGTGCCTTAGCGGTTCATGAGCAGGACCCGCGGCAGACCGATCCGGCAGCCCAGCCGGGTGAAGATCTCCGTTGCGATCGGGACATGTCTGTCCACCGCCTCGGTGTCGCCGTCGTCGGCGGCGAGCTCGGCGGCGAGCAGCCGCGTCCACGCCTCGAGGCGCAGGTATCCCTGCGGGTGCAGGGCCTCGACCGCCTGCTCGGTCAGGATTCGTGCGGTACGGCGTTCGCCGGCGAACAACTCGACGACCGCCAGGTTCAGCAGGGCACCGCCCGTCGCGGGCGCGTCGTCGACAGCTTCGCCTCGATCGAGAGCCGCGCGGGTGAGCCGCCGGCCGGTGCCGGGATCGCCGGCCGCCGCGGCGAGCAGACCGAGGTTGGCGAGCGTCAGGCTCTCACCACGGCGATCGCCCAGTTGCTGACGGATCCGGAGCGCTTCGCGCAGGTCCCGTTCGGCCGGACCGAGCAGCCCCTGGTCGCGTTCGATGCAGCCGAGGTGGTTGAGGGCATGGCCGAGTCCGGCCGCATCCTCGAGTCGAGTGAACGTGTCGACTGACTGTCGTACGGCGTCCTGTGCCGCGGGCAGGTCTCGCGCCAGCCGGTACGCGTCGGCCAGGCCCGACAACGCGTAGCCGGTGCCCTGTGTGGCGCCGACCCGTCGACCGAGCAGGAAGGTTTCCTCGAAGACCGGAATCCACTGACCGTAGACGGGGACCAGCGGCAAGCACATCGTGACGCCGGGAAAGAACCGGCCGGTGTTCGGGTCGATCTGCCGCAGCCGCCGCAGACATTCCTCGAAGCGTTGCTGTGCGAGCTCGGCGTTCTCGCGGAACAGTCCGGTCATCGCGGACAGCCCTTGCGCGGCCGCGGCCACCGGCGCCGCGTCGAGGGCGTCGGCCTGGTCGAGCGCGTCTTCGGCGGTTCGCTCGATCTCGTCGAGATCGCCGCTCCCGAGCAGCAGCGTTCCTCGCATGACCCGGGTGGTCACCAGGTCGACCTGGTCACCGGACTGTTCGGCCACCGCGACCGCCTCGTCGCCGAGCCGGGGGAGGCGGTCGGCCAGACCGCTGCGGGCGAGCAGGATCGCCAGCGCGAAGATCGCGCGCGCTCGTTCGCGCGACGGTTCGACTGCCACCTCGAGGACCCGTTCGAGCCAGCCCGCACCTTCAGAGAAGTGACCTCGCGCCAGCCAGTACGGCGACAGGCTGAGCCCGAGCAGGAGGGCACTGTCGTGATCGTGGCGGAGCGCCCAGCCGAGCGCGCCGCGGAGATTGTCGTGATCCGCGTCGAGCAGCTGGGGACGTTCGACGACGACGCCGGCCCGCTCGGGGTCCTCGTCTGCCGCCAGTTCCAGGAAGTGCCGGCAATGGGCGGCCTCCATCGATGCAGCCTCCCGTGCGGCGACCAGCCGCTCGTGCGCGAACTGCCGGATGGTCTCCAGCAGGCGGTACCGGGAGCGCGGCCCGTCGTGGTCGACCATCAGCAGCGACTTGTCGACCAGGCGGCCTAGTACGTCCAGAACGTCGGGAACGCGGTCGTCCGCGCACACCTGCTCGGCGGACCGGAGCGAGAAGCTGCCGGAGAACACTGCGAGCCGGCGCACCAGCACCTGCTCGTCGTCCGAGAGCAGGGCGTGGCTCCATTCGAGCGTTGCTCGCAGTGTGGCGTGCCGGGTGACCTCGGCGGGGCGGCCGAGCAACGACAGTGCCTCACCGAGACGCGCGGCGATCTCGGCGGCTTCGAGGTGCGAGGCACGAGCGGCCGCCAACTCCAGGGCGAGGGGGATGCCGTCGAGGCAACGGCAGATCTCGACGACAGCGGCGGCGTTGCCCGCATCGAGAGCGAAGCCGGGTCGGACATCCTGGGCCCTGTCGACGAACAGCCGTACCGACGACAGTGTGCCGAGGCGGTCCAGTTCTCCCGCGTCCGCCGGCTCTGGAAGCTCGAGCGACGGTACGCGGAAGGTCACCTCGCCTGGAGCGTGCAGGGGTTCGCGGCTGGTCGCGAGGAGGCTGACGTCCGGGCAGCTTCGTCGTACCGCGCTCGCGAGGCCGGCACAGGCCGCAAGCAGGTGCTCGCAGTTGTCCAGTACGAGGAGAAGGTTCCGCGAGGCCAGGCGGGTGATCAGGGTGCGCATCGAGTCCGAGCCGGCGGCGGGGTCGAGGCCCAGCGCGGCGGCCACGGTGTCGGCGACGAGTTGCGGATCGGCGACCGGTACGAGGTCGGCGATCCAGACGCCGTCGGCGTACGAGTCGACGAGCCGGCGCGCCGCCTCCTCGGCCAACCGGGTCTTGCCGGCGCCGCCCACGCCGGTGAGGGTGACGAGCCGGCCTTGCTCGATGAGGCGATGGACGTCCGCGATCTCCCGCTCGCGGCCGACGAAACTGGTCAACGCCGGCGGGAGGTTGTGCCTGCGCTGGGCCGTCCGGGCTGCCGCGGTGCCGGTCAGCAGTTCTTGATACAGGCGCTGGGTCTCCGGGTCGGGGTCCGTGCCATAGGTAGTACGTAGGTCGGTTCGCAGACGTTCGTACTGCGCGAGCGCCTCCGACGTACGGCCGGTCGCGGCATGTCGTCGCATCAGGCTCCGGACACCGTGCTCGTGCAGCGGGTCGATCGCGAGCGCGCGGGTCAGGCCGTCGAACGCCTCCGCGTCGTGTCCGGCTGCCGCGGCCGCGTCCGCGAGGTCGACGAGCAGGTCGCCGAGGGTCGCGCGGAGCTCCTCCCGCGGCCGCACCGCCCAGTCCTCGAACCGGTCCTCGGGCAGCAGATCGCCCGCGTATGCGGTGACCGCCGCGCGGAGGTCGGCGAGGTCGCCGCTGGTCCGGCCGAGCGCCGCGAGCCGTTCGAACGTCCGTACGTCGACCTCGACGAGGCCGGACGCGCGCAGTACGACGAAGTCGTCGCGCAACTCCAGCAGCCCGTTGGCTGGATCGTCGCCGGCGAGCACCCGCCGGGCGACGTGCAGCGCCTGATGGAGGTTGTTGACCGCGGAAGCCGAAGCCCGGTCCGCCCACAACGCCTCGAGCAGCACGTCGCGGTGCAACCGCTGCTCCCGCGTCAACGCCAGCAACTTGACCAACGTCCGCGCCTTCCGCAACCGCCACACCGCCGGATCGACCGCACGCCCCGCACGATCAACCCCAAACCCACCCAACAACCGAATCCGCAAGTCCCCCACCCCAACGATCGTAGGACCCACCATCGGGGCGGGGGTGGGGTTAGAGGTTGGTGGTTATTAGTTGGTAGATGTCGTCGTGGGCGCCGGGGAGGTCGTCGTGGCCGAAGTCGGGGTAGGTGTGGAGGTGTTTGGGTGATTTGAGTTTGTTGTAGGCGGCGAACTGGGTGGACGGGGGGCAGGTCTGGTCTTCGAGGCCGGTGAAGAGGGTTACCTCGGCCTGGATCCGGGGGGCCAGGTGCTGGACGTCGATGTAGCCGAGGGTGTTGAAGACTTCGTCCTGGCGGAGGTGGCGCGGGTCGCGTTTGCGGAACCAGGTGACGATCTCGTCGTACGGCGCCGTCTCCAGGTTGAGGTCCCACGTGCGCTGGTAGTCACAGAGGAACGGGAAGACCGTCGCGGTGTACTTGATCGTCGGCGTGAGCGCGGCCGCGACCAGCGACAACCCGCCGCCCTGGCTCCACCCGGTCGTGGCGATCCGCGCGGCGTCCACCTCTGGCAGGCCGCCGATGATGTCCGTCAGCCGGCGCGCGTCCAGGAAGACGTGCTTGTAGAGCAGCCCGTCCGGCCCGTCGTCGAGGCCGTGCACCAGGTGGTTGTGCAACGAGAAGCTGTTCGCTGACTGAGAGGACGTACGGAAACCGACCTGCTCACGTACGTCGAGCGCCGCGACCGTGAACCCGCGGGCCGCGTACGGCAGCAGCTCGACCCACTTCGGCTGCTCGCCGCCGTACCCGTGGAACCACAACACGGCCGGCCCGGTCGGCTCGGCCGGGCGGATCACCTTCGCGTGTACGCGGTAGCCGCCGGTGCCGTTGAAGTACAGGTGCTGGGCGGTCGCCCCCGTCAGCGGGAAGTCCGCGTCGACGAACTCGGCGTCGGGTTCCACCGCGTCCAGCGACAGCAGCGCCTTGTCCCAGAACGCGTCGAAGTCCGCGGGGCGCGGGTTCGTGCCCTGGTAGGTCAGGAGTTCGTCGTACGACAGCTCGAAGGAAAGCACCGCATCATTCTGCGCTGTCGTCGTCCTCCGGGGCAGTCCCGTCCCAGATCGTGTACCCGTGCGCCGCGTTCAGCTTGTCCCGCAGCACGGTCTCCAGCGTCGCGACCTGCTTCGGGACCAGCCACGAGATCGGCAGCAGGATCGGCTGGTCGGCCTGCTTGGTGCGCAGCACGAGCGCCTCGCCGTGCGTGGTCTGCACCCGGCCGGCCTCCGTGATGTCGGTCCACGCGGTCCGTACGCCGCGGACGTCGATCTCCTTGTCCCGGAGCTGCGCGACCTTCGGCGGCCGGGCCAGGATCCACAACCCGGCGAGCGTGATCAGCCCGCCGAGCGTGAGGAACACCGACACCGCGACGGACGGCAGGCCGAACGCCCAGAGCAGGGCGGCCACCCCGAGAATGATCAGCCCGGCGGCCAGGATCCCGAGGAATCGTCCCGCCCGCATCCGGTACGTCGTACGCATCGCCACAGGATCTCATCCGCCCCAGGCGCGCGTCTCAGAAGGCTTCGGTCTCGGACGACGGCGCGTTGCCGAGCGGCGACTTGGTCAGCGTCACCGTCCACGCGTACGAGCCGTCGAAGATGTCGTCGAACTTCTGGTAGGCGCAGTTCTCGGTGAACCGGTGGTTCGTCGCGTCCCAGTTCGTCCCGGACTTGAAGTAGACCCAGTAGTCCTGCTTGCGGACGCCGTTCAGCGTCGCGGTCTTGTTGGCCCGTACGTAGATCGAGGCCTGCGGCTTGCGCGGGTTGCTGTTGGTGACGACGACCACCACGTCGTTGCCGGAGTTGACGATCTTGAGCGATCCCGGACCGCGCGACCCGGCGCGCTGGAACACGTCGCCGTTGTCGCCGCGGCCGCCGATCACGGCCGGCGTCGCGGGCTTCGCCGGTACCGACAGCGCGCCGAACTTCACGCCCTTCCCGATCGATGTCTGCACGCTCTGCGCGAGCCCGGCGTACGCGGCCCGGAGCCCGCTCTTGGCGTCGTACAGCCGCACCTCGGGCGACTTCGGGAACCCGCAGCTCGTCCGGGTGCTCCCGGCGTTGGTCAGCTGCGTGGCCACGTCCCCGGCGTACGCGTCGAAGGCGTCGAGGACCTGTGGATGCGCGGTGACCAGGCCGCTCGGCGGCGTGATCTTGGCGAGCTCGTTCCGCTCGATGACGACGGCCGCGGCCAGCTGCTTGCGGCTCGCGTCGAACGCGGCGACCGTGCCGGCGTTCATCACGCGGGCGACGTTCGGCTTCAGAACCTTCTCGACGTTCGTCAGCGCGCGCTGGTACATCGGCACCGACAGCGCGACCGCGGTCGGCGTCGGCTTGGCCGTCGGCGCCGACGACGAGGGTGTGGACGACGGTGTGGACGACGGCGTCGAGCTGGTCGTCGTACCACCCGCCGACGGCGTGCTGCCACTGTCCGGCTTACTGCTGCTGCAACCCGCAACGGTCAGGAGCGAAACCCCGACCACAACCGCCAACGAACGCCTCACGTCACCCCCAGGTGTGACCAATTTTCATTTTGGCCAATTCTCCCCTGGGGAGGGGTTCAGCTGGTCCTCAGTTTCCGGTTCCGGTCTCGTTCGGGTTGTAGGCGCACGCGTCGTTCAGGTTCTGCGCCTCGCCCGGCGTGCCGGTCGTCTTCGGCGGCGTCGGCTTCTTCGTGGTCGTGGTCCCGGACGTCGGCTTCTTGGTCGGCTTCGCCGTCGGGCCCGCGGTGGCCGGGTTCAGCGCCTTCTGGATGATCTGCTGCATCGCCGCGTAGTCCGGGTTCTTGCCGCTCGGGAAGTTCTTGTTCTTGTCCAGGTCGATGTTCGTGACCTTGGCGCTCTTCACCTTCAGCGCGAGCGAGATGAACGCCTTCAGCAGCTCCTGCGGGATGTCCGTGCGCAGCAGCTCCTTACTGGCATCCGCGATCTGCTGGTACTTGGTCACCAGGGTGGCGGGGTCCGCGCTGTTCACCAGCGCGTGGATCGTGCAACGCTGCCGCTCCTGCCGCGACGGGTCGCTCAGCCCGTACCGGCCGCGGGCGAACCAGAGCGCGTGGTAGCCGTCGAGCTTCTGGTTCGGGCCGGGCTCGATGTACCCGCTCGGCAACTTGTGCCCGTTCGTACCAGGACCCTCGCCGTAGTCGCCGCCGATCGGGACCCGGTAGTTGACGTTCACGGTGATCCCACCGAGCGCGTCGATGATCTGCTTGAAGCCGGCCAGGTTGACCTGCATGTAGTAGTCGATGTCCAGGCCGAGCGCCGCGCTCGCGGCCAGCTTCACCGCGTCCGCGCCCTCGTTGTCGGTCTGGCCGAGGATCCCCGGGTGCTGCTTCGGGATGTTGTCGTACATCGCGTCGAGGTAGTACTCCGGCTGCTCGACGTTGCCCTTGCTCGGATCCCAGAAGCCGTCCGGGTACGCCTTGTGCAGCGGCGAGTCCGCCGGGAACGGCATCCGCATCCAGTTGCGGCTCAACGAGATCAGCGCGGTGTTACCGGTCTTGGTGTCGATACTCGCCACGATCACCGTGTCGGTCCGGACACCGGTCCGGCCGATGCCGTCGTCGGCACCGAGCAGCAGCAGGTTCAGCCGCGGGATCTTCGCCCAGGGGTCGCTCGCGTTCACCTTCGGCCGGGTCGCGCTCTTGGACTTGCCCTCGGCCTGGAACACGCTGCCGACCAGGTCGCGCTGCGCCATCACGGTCTGCGCCGCCACCGTCGTCGGTACGGCGATCGAGAAACACAGCAGGCCGACGAACATCGAGCCCGCCAGCCGGGCGGTGTACGTCATGCTCACCGGGCGGAGCAGCTTGTGGGACGCCACCACGACCCAGATCCACCCGACTCCCAGCACGACCAAGGCGCCGGTCGCGATCAGCAGTTGCCGCGGGGACACCGCCAGCGCCAGGACCGAGTCGCGCTTCGCGAGACCGAAGTACGCGCCGATCAGCAGCAGACCGATGCTGATCGTCAGCACGAACGCGCCGAGCTTCTTCCGGCCGCCCATCAACAGCCCCGAACCGGGGACCAGGGCGCTGAGCAAGGTCAGGCCGATCGCCTTCGACGCCGTCCGGGCGCGGTGCGAGCGGGCCCGGGACCGGGAGGGACGTGGTGCTGCCCTCCGACCGGCTGCGCGAGTACTCCGCGTCATGGCTCCGTTCCCTGATCGACGACGTCACGGCCTTACCGTCGGCCCCTGCCAGGCGGCCCACGGTACTTCAGACGCCCACGACACCGAGTTGGTTGACGTGATGCTGGCGACCCCCGTCGATGTCCGCCAGCGTACAGGTGCCCAGGGCTACCACCACAACGTGCCTTCTCAGCAACTCAGCGTGTCCACAGCTTCCTTCCCTCCCACCCCGGCACCCCGCTTTGCTCGTAGCACGGTCGAGCAGATAGTCTTGGTCGTCGTCGCGTCCCCCGAGTGGGGACCGTCGGAGGAGGCGTCGCCTAGTCCGGTCGATGGCGCCCGCCTGCTAAGCGGGTTGAGGGTAAACCCCTCTCGCGAGTTCAAATCTCGCCGCCTCCGCTCTGGGAGCTCTTTGCCTGCGAACAGCGCAGGCGAAGAGCTCCGGCCTTTTCTGGGGGTGCAACCCCCAGACCCCGCCCGGAGGGGCTTCGCCCCCCGGACCCCCGGGCGGTGCGTGGCTGGGTCAGCTGGGGAGCTGTTTCCTTGCTTCGGCGATTCGTTCGACCGCGGTTGGGGTCATCGGGTCGGGGGAGATGATCAGGTGGTCTACGCCTAGTTTTTCGTAGGCCGTGATCGCTGCTGGCAACTCTTTGACCGGGATGGCGTTGGGGCTTGGGTCTGTGGAGGGTTGGTCTGGGTCGCGGACGAGGATGCCTACCGTGGTGGTCATGGTGTCGGCTGGGCGGTCGGCTGCCTGTAGGGCGTCCTGGAGGGTTTGCAGGCGTTCGTCGACCCGGTCGTTCGGGGTGCCGTACCAGGCTGTGTTCCAGGCGTCGGCCCATTGCGTGGTCAGCTTCATCATTCGGGGGCGGTGGCCGGCCACCAGGATCGGGATCCGGTGCGGTGGAGCCGGGTCCAGGTTGGCTTCGCTCACCGAGTAATAGGTGCCGTCGTACGTGACGGTCTCGCCGCGGATCAGCCTCGCGACTATTTCGAGCCATTCGGTGAAGCGGCCGACCCGGTGGTCGGTGGGGAGGCCGAAGGTCTCGTACTCGGGGTCGTGCCAGCCGGCGCCTACGCCCAGGGTCAGGCGGCCGCCGGACACCTCGTCGAGGGTGGCTGCCATCTTCGCGGTCAGGCCGGGATCGCGGAACGACGCGCAGAGGACCATGTTGCCGAGTTCGACCCGCTCCGTGACCGCGGCGACCGCGCTCAGCAGGGTCCAACTGTCGTGCATGCCGAAAATCTTGTCCTCGGCGTCGCGGTAGAGGAAGTGGTCCGCGATCCAGACGGAGTCGAGTCCGCCCTGCTCGGCGGCCTCGGCGACCCCGCGGACGTCCTTCCAACCCGGCACGCCGCCACCCGGACCGTCGCCGGCGCCCAGCGGCAACATCACTCCTAGCTTCATGCCCATGGGCCCACGCCGCCGATCTTGTCCACCGTGATGTGGGTGATGTAGCCGGGCGGCGGTTCGGCGCCCGGGAAGAACTCGGCGTCGGGGCCGATGTAGGTCTTGGCGAGCGTACGCAGTACGTCGACCGCGCCGCCCTCGGTGATCCGTGCCGTACCCGTGATCGTCAGGTACTGCGTGAGGCCCATCTCGTTGACGACATCGGTCTCGAGGGTGAGTGCGACCCGGCCGTCGCGGCGGATGTTCTTCACCTTGCGGTTGTTCGGGATGTGCGCGGCGATGATCTCGTCGCCGTCCAGCCCGACCCAGATCACCGAGACCTGCGGGCTGCCGTCGGGGTTGAGCGTGACCAGATGCCCGAGGGCGTTCGACTCGAGCACGGCTCGTGCACTGTCAGGGATTCGCATGCGGTCAACGTACGTGGATCATGGGCGCTATGAGGAGGCCGTACCCGGATCGGGCGGCCGCGGGCCGGGCGGTGGCGGAGGAACTCGGCCCGGTGCCGGGATCCGTGCTGGTCCTCGGGCTGGCGCGCGGCGGCGTACCCGTCGCGGCTCCGGTCGCGGACGCCCTCGGCGCGGAGCTCGACGTACTGATCGTCCGCAAGCTCGGCCTGCCGTGGCAGCCGGAGCTGGCGATGGGGGCGATCGCCGGCGTCGGCGAAGACCTGTCCGTGGTCCGCAACGAGCCGGTCGCGGCGGGTGTCGACCCGGAGACGATGGACGCGGTACGCCGGAACGAGGAGCGCGAACTGCGCCGCCGCGAACGGGCGTACCGAGGCGACCGGCCGCCGATCGACGTACGGGACCGCGTCGTCGTGCTGGTCGACGACGGCCTCGCGACCGGTACGACGATGCGCGCGGCGGTGCAGGCGGTACGGCGGCAACACCCGGCCCAGGTGATCGTCGCAGTACCCGTCGGCGGACCGGGCAGCTCCCGGACGCTGTCCGCGGACCGGGTGGTGTGCGCGTGGTTCCCGCAGTACTTCACCGCGGTCGGCCAGGCGTACCGCGACTTCTCCCCGGTCACCGACGAAGAAGTACGCCAGGTGCTCGAACAAAGTACAGCGCGGCGCCCCGAGGATTGACCCAGGGCGCCGCGCTGTGGTCCGGCCGCCGGCTTCCGACTCGGCGGCCGGTGCTTGTCAGCCCAGGCGGGCCTTCAGGTTGTCGAGCTCGACCTTCAGCGAGGCCGGGACGGTGTCGCCGAGCTTGGCGAACCACTCCTCGATCAGCGGCAGCTCGGCGCGCCACTCGTCGGCGTCGACGTTCAGCGCGATCTCCAGGTCGTGCGCGGTCAGGTCCAGCCCGGCGACGTCCAGCGCGCCCTCGGCGGGGACCCGGCCGATCGGCGTCTCGACCGCGTCGGCCTGACCCTCGATCCGCTCGATGACCCACTTCAGTACGCGGCTGTTCTCGCCGAAGCCCGGCCAGACGAACTTGCCCGCCTCGTCCTTGCGGAACCAGTTCACGTAGAAGATCTTCGGCAGCTGCGCCGCGTCGTGCTGCTTGCCGACGGTCAGCCAGTGGTCGAAGTACTGACCCGCGTCGTACCCGAGGAACGGCAGCATCGCCATCGGATCCCGCCGCACCACGCCGACCTGGCCGACCGCCGCGGCGGTGGTCTCGGACGACAGCGTGGCGCCCATGAAGACACCGTGCGCCCAGTCCCGGGACTCGGTCACCAGCGGGACCGTGGTCGCCCGGCGGCCACCGAAGATGATCGCGGAGATCGGTACGCCGTTCGGGTCGTCGTACTCGTCGGCGATGATCGGGCACTGCTTGATCGGCGTGCAGAACCGGCTGTTCGGATGGCTGGACAGCTCGCCCGAGGCCGGCGTCCACTCGCGGCCCTTCCAGTCGGTCAGATGGTCCGGCGGGGTCGGCGAGTAGCCCTCCCACCAGACGTCGCCGTCGTCGGTGAGCGCGACGTTGGTGAAGACCGAGTTGCCCTTCTCGATCGTCCGCATCGCGTTCGGGTTCGTCTTCCAACCGGTGCCGGGGGCAACGCCGAACAGCCCGAACTCCGGGTTCACCGCGTACAGCCGGCCGTCCTTGCCGAACCGCATCCAGGCGATGTCGTCGCCGAGCGTCTCGACCTCCCAGCCCTCGAGGGTCGGGTCGAGCATCGCCAGGTTGGTCTTGCCGCACGCGCTCGGGAACGCGGCCGCGATGTAGTGGACCTGCTTCTGCGGCGAGATCAGCTTCAGGATCAGCATGTGCTCGGCGAGCCAGCCCTCGTCCCGGGCCATCGCGGACGCGATCCGCAGCGAGTAGCACTTCTTGCCGAGCAGCGAGTTGCCGCCGTACCCGGAGCCGTACGACCAGATCGCGCGCTCCTCCGGGAACTGCACGATGTACTTCTCGTCGTTGCACGGCCACGGCACGTCCTGCTGCCCAGGCTCGAGCGGCGCGCCGACCGAGTGCAGGCAGGGCACGTACTTCGCGTCGTCACCCATCTTCTGGAGTACTTCGGCGCCGGTGCGGCACATGATCCGCATCGAGGCGACGACGTACGCCGAGTCGGTGATCTCGACGCCGAACATCGGCTGCTCCGCCGTCAGCGGGCCCATGCAGAACGGGACGACGTACATCGTCCGGCCGCGCATCGCGCCGCGGTACAGCCCGGTCAGCGTCGCCTTCATCTCGGCCGGCGCCACCCAGTTGTTGGTCGGACCCGCGTCCTTCTCGTCGACCGAGCAGATGAACGTCCGCTGCTCGACCCGGGCCACGTCCGACGGGTCGGTGCGGACCCAGAACGAGTTCGGCTTCTTCTCGTCGTTCAGCCGGACCATGGTGCCGGCCGCAATCAGGCCGTCGGTGAGCTGCGCGTACTCCGCGTCCGATCCGTCCACCCAGTGGATCCGGTCCGGCTGGGTCAGCGCGGCGACCTCGGCCACCCAGGCCAGCAGCCCGGCGTGCTGGGTGGGGGCGCCGCTCAGCTCTTCGAGGGGGTTCTTGGTGTCGGCTCGGTGGTCGGCTTTGGTACGGGTCGGATTGGCGATCGTCGTCATTCGCGGCTCATTCCCTCTCGGCTGCCGAGGTCCGGCGACGTTCGGCCCCTCGACGCTGAAAGGCGGGTACGGCGTCCGGCCGCCGGGGTCTCCGACGGTTCGGTGCAGCTGGCTGGCGGTGTGATCTGTCGCATACCAGTCGATCCGCTGGATACATACCAGTGTGCAAGTGGTACTAACGGTACGCGACGCAGTGCGGGTCTGAGAACCCCCAGAACGTGAACCCGGTCACAAAGTTTTCGCGACAATCGCTTTCCGGTGCCGCTTGTGAAAATGAGAACGGCCCGCGCGGGATGCGCGGGCCGTGCCAGGAGATTTTGCGGTACTTCAGCTGGTCTGCCGCCAGATGTCGTTCACGACCCGCTGGATGTCCGGCGCCTCGACCTGCTGGCCGTAGACCATGACGCCGACCAGCCACCACTGCCCGCCGCTCTGGAACGCGCGGGTCATCGTGATCGTGTACGGCTTGGACACTGACAACCAGGTGCGCGCGTCCTTCGCGGTCGCCGGTGCTGTCGTCTTGTAGATCTTGGTCCACTGCTGGTCGAACGCCGGCCGATCGGCCACGCACTTCGCGAGCGACGCGCACGGGTGCAGCGCGAACTGCGCCTTGAACGAGTTCCCCGCGCCGCTCGGGTCGTAGTCGGCCGCCGTGACGACCTTGCGCAGGATCAGCTGCGACGACTCCCCGAGGAAGCTCACCTGCGGTGGCCGCGGCCAGCCGAACGCGAACGGGAGCTCCGCGTTCTCCACCACCTGTACGTCGGCACCGGCCGGATAGGTCGCGCCGAAGACACCGGCCGAGCCGTCCGGTCGCTTGTACGGCGCGGTCGTGACGCGGTTGATCGCCGGGATCAGCACGGTCGGCGGGTACGCCTCGGGGCTGACGGCCGGCTTCGCGGCGGCCTCGCTCGGGTCGTCCTTCACGGCGCCGCCGATCGCGGTACCGACCGAGTACGCGATCGTGAAGACGATCAGTACGACGACTGCGACCACGGCGTACGCCCAGGGACCGATCTTGCGGCGGTACTGCCGCGCGATCTCGATCCTGGAAGGCTGCGGCTCGTTGTCCTGCTCCGTGGTGGCCGCGGCCGGGCGGTCGACGTACGACGGGATGCTCTGGTCCTGCTGAGGCGCGGCCCCGGGGAGCGTCGGCGCGACGCCGCCGAACCGGCTGAGCTGGTCGCGGACCGCGCGCAACGAGTCCTCGTCGTTCCCGAGGACGCCGTCCAGCGGGTCGATCAGCCGCTCGGCGCCGGTCTGCCCGTGGACCAGCTGCGTGATCGCGTACGGATTCCCGGCGTTGAAGTTGGCCGCCCAGAGCGGCGTCTCCTGCTGGCCGGGCGTCAGCGCGGCGGTACGGCTGGCGCCGGCGAGCCGGTCGACGACGGTCTGGTTCCGGGCGCCGTCGTCGCTCAGGATCAGCGCGACGACCTCCATCCCGGTGAACGACCGGCCGTGCCACAGCTCCGCGAGCGGATGCTGCAGGATCCGCTGGTCCAGCTGGTAGCCGGGGATCGCCGGCGTACTGTCGCTCACTTGCTCTCCCAGATCGCGCGGTCCGCCAGCGCCAGGGCCGCCTGCTGCGCGGTGTCCCCGTCGATCGGGTTGGCGGTGTACTCCACCAGTACGACGATGTCGGCGTGCTGGACGAGCGCGTGCACGTTCCACGACTCGCCCGCCAGGCCGCTCTCGGTCCGTTCGACCTTGGTCGGGTACGGGCGGCCCTCGTCGTACCCCTTGATCGGGGACCGGGTGAAGGTCCGGTTCGCGACCTGGTCCGGCGTGAACGGGGCGTTGCCCGCGCCGGCGTCCTGCCCGCCGTACGTCGTGATCGTCACCTTCACGCTCGCCGACGTGTACGCCCGTACCTTCGCGCGTGAGCTGCCCGCGCTGCAGGTGATCGTCGACGTACCGCCCTGGGTCATCGTCACCGGTCCGCCCGATGCCTTGGGCAACAGGTTCGACACGTCACCGATCCGGGCGCACAGGTCGCTCGGCATCGCCCGGGCCGGCGCCAGGTCGGACTTCGTCACCGGCTCCCCGACCGCGAACCCGACCCCGCCGCCCACCAGCGCGGCGACGCCGCACCCGATCGCCGTACCACGCACCAGCCGACTCGCCATGCCCGCGACCTTAGCCACGCGGAGGTCCTCCCTCGCCGCCCGAACACCCCGCGTTAGACGAACGTCACCCAACCCCGGTTCCACGGTGGCGGCGACTGGGAAGTGTCTGTGGTGACTGGGAAGGGGCAATAGCCTATTCCCAGTCACCGGGGGCTGGTGTCAGCCGAGCAGTGTCTGGACCGAGCCACCGGACTCGGTGAGCTTCGTACCGAGGCCCTTCAGCGCGTCGCCGACCGTCGCGAGGATCCCGGACAGGTCCTGCAGGTTCCCGGCCAGGCTCTCGATCTCCGTCGCGACCGCGCCGACCTGGCCGCTGCCGTCGTTCAGCTTCTTCGCCGCGGCGTCGCCGATCCCCGGGATCTTGTCCAGCTCACCCGCCAGCCCCGACAACATCCCGGCCGCGTCGTGCAGCCGGTCCTTCGCCGCGTTCATCGTCCCGGCGCTCCCGGTCAACGCCTTCCGCGCACCACCCTCGCCGTCCTCGCCCACCAGCGCGCCGGCCGCCTTCGCCGCCTGCTCACCGGCCTCCGCGAGCCCCGACCCGATCGTCTTCAACAGCTCCGGCAGCTTCCCGATGAACCCGACCGCGTCGTCCGGCAACCCCCGCACCAGATTCAGCACCTTCTGGAAGTCGTCCGAGTTCTCCATCACGAACCCGACCGCCTTCTTCACGTCCCCCAGATCCCGCCCACCCAGCAAGTCCTCGATTCCCATCTGCGGATCGTAAACGCCCCTCCCCGCCCCCGATTGGCAAACATCCGCCCCCTCCATGTATCGTTACTCGACGTTGTCCAGCGCTCGTAGCTCAACGGATAGAGCATCTGACTACGGATCAGAAGGTTGGGGGTTCGAATCCCTCCGAGCGCGCTTCGTGAAGGCCCAGGTTGAGAGTCTCTGACCTGGGCCTTTGTTGTTCAGCGCCTCGTCTCGTAGCGGGCCAGGGTGATGCCGCCGGGGAACGTGCGGGTCTCGGTCAGGGTCAGGTTCACCCAGTTGTCGAGGGTGGTGAAGAACGGGGTGCCGCCGCCGAGCAGGACCGGGTGGGTGATGATTTCGTACTCGTCGACCAGGCCGGCTCGCAGCGCCGCCGTCGCCAGGGTTGCGCCGCCGACTCGCATCGGGTCGCCGTCGGTGGACTTGAGGCGGGTGATTTCCGGTACGGCGTCGCCGGTGAACAGGCGGGCGTTCCAGTCGACCTTGTCGAGCGTCGAGGAGAACACCACCTTCGGCGTATCCCGCCAGTTCCGCGCGAACTCGATCTGCGCCGCGGTCGCGTCGGGCTGCTCGTCGCCGGTCGGCCAGTAGGAGCTCATCGTCTCCCAGAGCTTGCGCCCGTACAGGAACAGCCCGATCGCCAGCTCCTGGTCGAGCCACCACTGGAACAGCTCGTCGCTCGGCGCGCTCCACCCGAGGTCGTCGCCGGGCGCGGCGATGTAGCCGTCCAGGCTCAGGTTCATGCCGTAGATCAGTTTCCGCATGGCGCCATGCCTTCCTGTCACTCCTACGACGAACGACACGCTCCGGATCCGACAAGGCGATTCTCACTCTGGTCGAGAATTCCGCCGGCTGCCATGATTCCTGAGTGAGCACAGACGTCATCCGTTGTTGGCGGGTGAGCTGGGGTGTCCGGCTCGGGATCGGAGTGGCGATCCTTGCGATCGCGCCGATCGCCCTGATCTCGACTGCAATGCAAGTCGACCACCCGATCAGTGATCCGATCACGGGGATCGTGATCTGGGCGGCGATCTGGTGGTTCGGCCTGGTACGGCCCGCGGTGTGGCTCTCATCCGACGAACTGGTCGTACGCAATCCGCTGTGGACCCACCGGATCGCGAGAGAGAACGTCGCATTCGCGAAGGCCGGAATGCTCGGAGCCAGGATCAGCCGGCGAGTCGGTCGCCGTTGCATCGCCGTCGCACTGCTCAAGCCCATGGTCGCCGTGGCGGACCTGAAGGTCGATCTGATCAACTACTGGGCGCAGATCCCGCGCTCGAGCCATCAAGACGAGGTCCTCGCGGGCCTGTTCCCGGAAGGGCCGCGCAGGTCGCGAGTCGGCGAGCTCGTGGCCGCGGCCGCGCTCGCTGTCGTCTTCGTCGTTCAGGCCATACTTCTGGCCTGGCCGCGACACCCTTCGTGGCTCTTTCCAGCGGCGGTCGTCGTCACGGTGCTCGCGCTGATTCCATTGGCGCTGACTCAACCACGGAGGCCCCGAACCGCGAGCTCCAGGTAGCGCCGGGGAATCTCGGCGCGGGTACGGAGTTCCAGCGGGTCGGCGTGGGGGATGAGACGCTGCCAGGAAACGAGCCGATGAACGTCGACGAGCGGCTCGACAACGTCCAGGTCTTGCCGGAGCACGCCAGGGTCGGCGGCCAAGTGATCGCTCCAGACCGCGAGGTAGGCCGCGTACAACGCTTCCCGGTCTTCATGGGAGAGCGACCTCCGCGTCCAGTCGACAACCGAGTCGAGGAAGCCGTGCAGGGTGACGAACGGGTGCGCCCACAGGGTGTTGCCGAAGTCGAAGAAGCGGGGGCGGAGTACGCCGGTGGAGCGGTCGGCGAAGATGTTCGCCGGGTAGACGTCGTTGAACTCCAGGTCGAGCGGAACGGTCCCGCTGAGAGCCGCCGTACGTCGATCAAGAACGTCGGCCGCCACCCGAGCCCGCGCCGCCAGCTCCGGGTCGATCCGCAACGGATGCCCCGCCGGCAACGCTACCCACTCGCGAGCGACGGCCCGCAGTCGATCGCCGGCAGCCTCCGGGGCGAGCGTGATCATCCCGGGCTTGACCTTCCCGAGCAGCGCACTCTGCAACCGAGCCAACGCCCGTACGACGATCAGCCGCGACCCCTGATCCGCAACGTCCGCGTGCGTGAGGGTCGTACCGCAGTCGTCCGTCAGCAACCAGCCCCGCTCCGGATCAACCGCAATCGGCACGATCACGTGGTCCGGCGCCAACCGCGCCAACTCCCCAACCAGCCTGGCCTCGAACCGATGCCCAGGGTTGTTCTCCTTGAACCAAACCAGCCCGTCACCAGTCGAGTAACACCGAACAACCGACCAGAACCGAGCCCGATACGTCACCCCCACACCAACAACCCGCCGCCCAACCTCCTTCACCCGGCACTCGACCCACTCATCCACCCCACGCTCCCACCCCACCGACCCCCACCACCGAACCCATCGCCCACCGGCATCAGGTCCCAGCGGTCGCGGTTCGATCAGCATCCCGCGAGATTAATGCCCGGCGCCGACAAGGCTGTTCTTGTTAGCGTTCGTGGGTGGAATTGTTGCCGCGGGGTGAGGTGTTGGGGGCGGTTGACGGGTTGCTGGACGGGATTCGGCGGCGGGGGGTCGAGTGTCATTCGTTGATGGTGGTGCATCGCGGGCGGGTGGTTGCCGAGGGATGGTGGGCGCCCTACTCGGCGGATCGCGTACATCTGCTGTATTCGTTGACGAAGTCGTTCACCTCGATCGCGGTGGGGATGGCGATCGGCGATGGGCTGTTGGCGTTGGACGATCGGGTGGTCGACGTGTTGCCGGAGCACGTTCCGGCGGACGTGTCGGAGCAGGGGCGGCGGATCACTGTTGATCACCTGTTGTCGATGACCGTCGGGCACGAGCTCGACAGTCTCGAGGAGGCCTGGCGGTTGGAGCCGGCCGACCTCGTGAAGGGGTTTCTGCGGGTGCCGTTCGTCGCGGCCGAGGGGACCCGGCATGCGTACGACAACGCGACCACTTTCGTCCTGGCCCGGATGGTGGAGCGGGTCACGGGGCAGGGGTTGCCGGAGTACCTCGACGAGCGGTTGTTCAAGCCGATGGGGATCGAGCACGCCGAGTGGGACCGGGTCGCGAGCGGGAACGCGTTCGGGTTCCACGGGTTGCATCTACGCACCGAGGCGATTGCCGCGTTCGGCGAGTTGCTGCTGCGCGGCGGGCGCTGGGGTGACGAGCAGCTCGTACCACGCGAGTGGGTGGAGCTCGCGACCACGAAGCACGTCGACACGCTGCCGCACCCGGAGTGGTCGGAGAACGCGGACTTCCTGTGTGGGTACGGCTATCAGTTCTGGATGTCGCGGCACGGGTACCACGGGAACGGCGCGTACGAGCAGTACTGCGTGGTCGTACCGTCGCACGAACTCGTCGTCGCGGTGACCGCCACCATCCAACAGGACGACGCGCTGCCCGGCCTCCTCTGGGACCACCTGCTGCCCGCCATCGACACCCCAGCGGATGACGCGCTGGCCGATCGGCTACGGAACCTCTCGCTTGCCACGATCGACGGTACGGCGGCACGTTCCGCGGAGGCGAAGATCGACGACACCTGCGACGTACTCCCCGGTGGAACGTCGGTGATCCTCGACCCTGTCGACGGTGGGTGGACGCTTCAGCTCGGACCGCTCACGATCGACGTCGGGTACGGCGACTGGCGCGAGAGCTCGCCGCTCGGCCGGCCGATCGTGGCGATGGGCGCCTGGCAGGACGACACGTACGTCGCCGACCTGTACGTCATCACCACCCCACACCGGGTCCGCCTCACCATCGACGGCGGGACCGCGACCGCGAACTGGAACGTCCAACCACTAACCGGCCCGGACCTGGTCAAGCATGTACGCGAACCGCTGATGACCCGGCCCGACGTCTCATAGGCCGAACTTCCAGGGCCACTCCTCCGACGGCGTCGAGCGGAGCCGCCGAGCCATGTCGGCCGCAGCGTCGACCGGGTCCTGTTTGGAGCTGGTGAGGTGGAGGAGTAGTTGGTCGTCGCGTTCGATCGAGAGGACTACGCCCTCCTCGGACCACGCCGGGCTGACCCATCGCAGGCCCGGCATCGGGCCGAGCTGCTCCTCGAGGAGGCGGGCGGTCTGCCGGCGCGGAGTCTCCCAGGAGCGGTCGTTCGTGGCTCGCCGTACCTCGTCCAGGTACTGATCCCGGCCGAAGTACAGGTCCGGAAAGCCCAACGACCGCCCCTCGTGATCGTCGGACCCAGGTGCGAGCGGGCGTGCGAACACGCCGGTGTAGTCGCGGAAATCCACCCACGAGATACGCCAGTCGTCCGGGGAGGCAACGATGTACGGCGCGACCACCCCGCAGCCGGGCTCGCCGCACGAGCAGCGGTACACGGCCACGCGCCGCCCGTGGTCGTCGGGGACCAGCGGCGAACCGTCGCCGAGGATCTGCGCCGGATCGAACCCCTGCCAGCCGTCCTGACCGAACAGGTCACGGCCATTGACGCGGATCGTGACGACCGGCCAGTCGGGGCGGTCGTCCCGTACTTCGAATTCCAGGGTGAGCACATCGTTCATGTGAACGGCGTTCTTCGGCACGCCGTGGGCCATCTAGTCCAAGCAGAAGTCGTTGCCTTCGACATCGTTCATCCAGATGCAGGACTCGTTGACCTCGTCCGCCTCCTGCAGCAGCACCTCCACGGCACCGAGCGGGATCAGGCGGTCCCGTTCGGCCGTCAGGGCGGCGAGCCGCTCGGCGCCGACGAGACCGGTGCCGACGCGTACGTCGAGATGCACCCGGTTCTTCACGACCTTGCCTTCAGGTACGCGCTGGAAGAACAGCCGCGGACCGACGCCGTTCGGGTCGGTGCACGCGAACCAGCTGTCGCGTTCGTCCTCAGGCAGCGTCTGGTTGTACTCGTCCCAGGACGCGAATCCGTCCGGCGGCTGCGGCGGTACGTACCCGAGCACCTCGCACCAGAACCGGGCGACGCGCTCCGGCTCCGCGCAGTCGAACGTCACCTGAAACTGCCTGACCGTTGTCACCGGTCCACGGTAGAGGTGCCGGAGGCCACGGTCCACCGTAAATCCGGTACCGGCCCGGGCGTCCGGCAGGACATGATGGCGCGCGTGGAGTACGAAGAGGTGCTGACCGGCGGGAACGTCGCGGACGTCGTGGTGCGGATCGGTTCGACCGTACGGAAACCGGCGATGGCGCACACGGCCGGTGTCGAGGCGGTTCTCGAGCACCTGAAGGACTTCGAGGGTTCGCCGCGGACGCTGGGGCGTGACGAGCAGGGGCGGCACGTCCTCGAGTACATCCCCGGCACGCTGGCGGACACGATGCCGCCGCTCACCGTCGACGAACTGCATCGCATCGGCCGGCTGATCCGCGAACTCCACGACGCGATGGAGACCTTCGTACCACCGCCGGACGCCGAGTGGCACCCCGTCGTACCCGATCCAGCCGGCGGCGATCTGATCCTGCACGGCGACCTCGCGCCGTGGAACCTGGTCCGCAACGACGACCGCTGGGTCTTCATCGACTGGGACAACGCCGGCCCGTCCACCCGGCTGTGGGATCTCGGGTACGCGGCGCAGACCCTCGTACCGCTAGTACCGTGGGGCGACGTCACGGTCGACGCCCCACGCCTCCGCGCCTTCGCCGACGGCTACGGGTTGACGTACGAACAGCGCCTCGCCTTCCCGGCCCAGATGGCCGCCCGCACCCGCGGCTCGTACGACCTCCTCGTCCGAGGCCACCAAACCGGCGAACAACCCTGGGCCACCCACTACGCAGAGGGCCACGCCAACTTCTGGGGCCCCGCCGCCAACTACACCGCCACCCACCACAACACCTGGCTCGAAGCCCTACTCTCAACCCCCTAACCAGGTCCGCGTTTCATCGGGTGGCCATTCGCGCAGGTCGACGTCGACGGCGGTGAGTGGGAGTTCGCGGGCAGGACCCCACCAGCCTTCGTCGTCCAGTTGGGACCCGTCGGCCTCGCCGTGCCGGACGAGGAGTACCTGTGGCATCTACTCCTCCCCCGAGTACCGCTCCCAGGCGGACTGCCGGCTGATCCCGAGCGCTTCGCCGATCCGCGCCCAGGTCACCGACCGGGAGCGCAACCGCAGTACGCGATCCTGCACCGCCGCCTCCACCTGCCCACGCGACGCATCCAACCGCGCCATGTCCGCCAGCAACTCCTCGTCGGTCTTCCCGTCCAGCGGCGGAAACGTCGGCAGTGGCTGGTCGCTCAGTACGCGCTCGCACAACCCCACGCACTCGTCACAGATGAACACCCCAGGCCCCGAGATCAGCCGCTGCACCTCGTCACCCGTCTTCCCACAGAACGAACACCGCAACACGTTGTCCGGCATGCTCAACCCTCCGATCCTGTCAGGAACACCCTGACACGCTTGTCAGGTTAGCCCTGACAAGCTCCGGCGAACAAGCCCTAGGAAGGCTTTCGTGCGATCAGGTAGCCGCGCGGGACGGTCTCGATCCCGAAGGCGTCCAGCCCGAGCCGCAGCCGACGTTCGCGACCAGTTTGTTGCCCTCGGCAAGTACTAGTTCGGCGAAGGGGGCGCGGTCCAGAGGTTCCACCATGGTCCGCGCGCGTGGACGGCCCCGCCGGCAGTTACGTTGGATCCGTGTACGTCAGATACCAGAGCCCGTACCCGGATCGCCGCGGCCGCCGGATCGGGATCTTCGGCCTCGTCAACATGCTCGCGCACCGCGGCTACCTGAGCGTCGACGAGGAGCGCTTCCGCCGGACGACGAACGACTGGTACGACGCGACGTACATCAACCCGTCCACCGTCGACCCCACGATCTACGCCGACAACCCGCACGCCGCATCGTGGTTCAAACCCACCGCCCAACACCTGCTCGAACCGATCCCGGGCTACCTCGAGATCCTCACCACCCACAACGTCCCCTGCCACCGCTACACCTCCCCATCGCCCGGCCACGTCCTCTACGAAGACGATCACCAACTCGTCGTCGTACCACCCGCCCCCCAAGAACCACCCACCACCACCCTCTGGCTCGCCCCGACAACCTGATGGCGCTCATCACTGTGGGGTGGAGTTGGGGTGAAGTGACGCCTGGGATCACTTACGGTGATGTCTATGGCGTTTGCTGCGAAGGGGAGCAAGGGGGAGTCGTTCCTTGCGGTGGTCGTGGGTGGTGGGGCGGCTTTCGGGTTGATCGTGATGACGTCGCGGGCGTGGAAGGCGTGCCGGGTGGACGTTGCCGGGAGTGTGCCGAACGGGTTGACGTTGCTGTTCCTCGGTGTACCGATCGCGTTGATCGTCAACCTGGTGCTGTTCACGATCGTGTTCCGGTATGCCGGGAAGGCCTTCCTGTTTTCGCTGCTCGCGGCCTGTATCGCGATCGCGATCGCGGACCTCGCGCTGTTCTCCTGGCAAGGCACCCCGGCCGGCTCGCCGGGCATCTGCCCCGGCAACGTGCCACCGTGGTGGCCGAAGATGATCCCCACCTGATCGGACCGCTGGCCCATCACAATCGCGCCGCCGCCACGGCGGCGAGGCTCGAGCGCGCGCGTTCGCCGCGATTGTGATGGCGTGGCGGTCCGCGCTCAGCCCAGCAGTCGGAGTAGAGCTGCAGCGCGCTCTGGGTCGCCGAGGTGGGCGGCGGTGGGGAAGAGGCGGCCCCACGAGCCGGCGCGGGTCAGCTGGCTGAGACGTCGGGCCACCGCGGCCGCCCGGCGAAGTTCCGCCAGCGTCAGACCGTCCGCGGTCCACCGCTCGAGGTACGCGTCCTCGAGTCGCGCCACGACCGAAGGCCCGTGCAGGTCGGCCGCCCGCTCCAGCGCGACCAGCAGGCTGAAGAACGGATGGCCCACGTTCGCGTCGCCCCAGTCGAAGAACCTGTACCGCCCACCGCCGGCCACCAGGATCTGCCCGTCGTGCAGGTCCGCATGATCGAGCGAATCCGGTACACCGATCGCCGCCAACTCCGAGCACCACTCGGCCAGCAGCGGCCGCAGCTCCAGCAACCGCGCCCGCTCCACCGCGGTCAACGTCGAGTTCGATGCGACCGCCTCGTCGAAGAGCGCCACCGGCTCGCGAGCATCGGGTACGCCGAGCCGCAACATCTCCGACACCCGCGGTACGACGGCCCGCTGCAGTTCGGCGTACTGCGTCAACGCCTGCTCCCACTCGTCCGGACCAGGCGGCAATGCCCGCAACAGCGAGCCCCCGGACGGCAGCAACGACCATCCGCGCGCGGCGTCGACGGCGTACGGCGTCAACACGTACTCAGGCGCCCACGAAGCCAGCGCCGCCCCCAACCCCGCCTCGAACGCGGCCCCCGGCGCCGCCGCCTTGAACCACACCGGATCAACCGCGGAAACCCGTACGATCACCGACCAAGGCCGTACCCGAACCCGCCGCGCCCCAGTCTCCCGTACCCCGATCCGCCCCAGCTCAGCGTCCAGCCACCCGAGCGCCGACGCCCGCCACGACGGGTCGTCCCAAGGCGTCCGAGCGTCCGGGTACGAACCGCGGTCGATCTGCATGAGGTCAATAATCGAGGGATGACGCGCTGGCCGGACACCCAATTTCGAGTCGGCATCTCCGGCTGGCGCTACCCGCCGTGGCGCAAGACCTACTACCCCGACGGCCTCCCGCAGCGCGCCGAACTCGAGTACGCCTCGGCGCGCCTGAACTCGATCGAACTCAACGGGTCGTTCTACGCGCTACAGCGCCCCGAGTCGTACCAACGCTGGTACGACGAGACGCCCGACGGATTCGTCTTCTCCGTCAAAGGCCCGCGCTTCGTCACCCACCTCAAACGCCTCGCCGACGTGGACGCCCCGCTGGCGAACTTCTTCGCCTCCGGAGTACTCGCCCTGGGCAACAAACTCGGCCCGATCCTGTGGCAGCTCCCGCCCAACTTCCGGTACGACGCCGCCCGGTGCGCGGACTTCTTCGCCCAGTTGCCCCGGACAACGACCGCCGCGGCCGCGGTCGCGAAGCGGCACGACGAACGGATGGAGGGCCGCGCGCTGCTCGAACCGCGCGTCCGCCAAACGGTCCGCCACGCGATCGAAGTACGCCACGACAGCTTCAAAACCGAAGGCTTCCTCGGGTTGGCCCGCGAGCACGACATCGCCGTGGTCTGCGCGGACACCGCGGGCAAGTGGCCCATGTTCGACGATGTCACCGCGGATTTCGCGTACGTCCGGTTGCACGGAGCGGAGGAGCTCTACGTCAGCGGGTACGACGACAAGTCCCTCGATCGCTGGGCGCGCAAGATCCGCGGGTGGAAGTGCGACACGTACGTGTACTTCGACAACGACGCCAAGGTACGAGCGCCGTACGACGCCGAAGGCCTGGCGCGGCGCCTCGGCATCAGTTCGGCGCCCACCGAAGCGTGACGGCCTTAACGTCGGCGCTATGACACAGAACCCGGGAGAACTCGTCGAACAAGCGGTGGAGCGTTCGCTGAAGCTGGTCGTGACGTGGCCGGCGTGGGACGGCGTACCGCTGACCTCCGACGACGACCGTACGTTCACACCGCACAAAGCCGTCCGGCGGATCGCGGATCACCTGATCGATCATCTGGCGGAGGTCGAGGCGCTGCTGGCCGGCGTAGCGACGCAGCCCGACGAGTGGCACGCGAGCGCGCTCACGTCGGCGGCGGACCTGGCGCCGTTCACCGCCGAGGACGTCCGCGAGGCCGAGCAGCGGCTGCGCCGGCTGGGGCGGACGTTCGTCCTGCGGTACGCCGCCCTCGACCCGGCCGAGTGGGACAAGGACCGCAGCCCGAACTGGACGCTGCGCCAGATCGCCGAACACCTCACCGAACTCGACTGGTACGCCGAACAGGTCGGCGACCTGTCCTGACGAGCGGACCCCCACCACTCACCAACCCGTCCACTTCGTGCCGACGCACGCTCAGCAGCGGCGGCGGGACGGCCGCGGAGCGAGGTTGGTGAGTGTTGCAGGTCCGCCTCTCAGAACAACCGCGCGCCGATCGGCTCCTCCAGGTCGAGCAGGAACTGCTTGCGCTTCAGGCCGCCGGCGTACCCGGTGAGCGATCCGTTCTTCCCGATCACGCGGTGACACGGGACGACGATCGACACCGGGTTCTGCCCGACGGCTTTCCCTACCGCCTGCGCCGGTTCCCCGAGCCGCTGCGCGATCTCGCCGTACGTCGTGGTCTCGCCGTACGGGATCTCCTCGAGCACCGCCCACACGCGCCGCTGGAACTCGTCCCCCTCGAGCCGGACCGGCAGGTCGAACCGCACCCGCCGCCCGTCGAAGTACTCCTCCAGCTGCTCGGCGACGCCGGCAATCAGAGGATCTGTGACCTCGATCCCCAGCGTCTCCGCCGAAGGCTTGACCCAGTGGTGCGGGAAGTAGATCCCGACCAGGTCGGTCCCCGACACCACCACCGTGAGCTCCCCGATCCGGGTGCTGACCACCGCATGCCTGTTCATACAGATAGAACGCGCCAGCACCCGGACCTGTGAGTACTACGAGTTGACGCGCTCCCGCGTGCGGGTACGGAAGTCACGGCCGACCGTCGTGAGCTCGTCGGTGTGCAGTTCCGCAACCGCGACCGATGGGGTGCCGTCCTCCGGGCACTGCGCCAGCCACTGCCCACGCGGACCCGCCACCCCGGACGACAGGCCGCCGTCCGGGTTCTCGGCGCTCGCCGCGATGCTGACCCAGCCCGTGTTGTTCGTGGCCGCACCGCGAACCGTCACCGCGATGTGGTCCTGGGGGCCGATGCCGCTCGCGTACGACACCAGTACGACGTCCGCCCCGAGCTGGTTGTACTCCGTGAACAGCTCCGGGAACAGCACGTCCAGGCCGAGCGCGAGCCCGAAGCGGACCCCGTCGACCTCGAACGTCACCGGCGCCTTGCCGCTGGAGTACATCCAGGTGACCTTCGTGGTGGAGAGCATCCGCTCGTCGTACCGGGCGACGATCTTCCCCTGGTCGGACACGACGTAGATGCTGTTGTACGGGCGCGCGTCGGGCACTTGGTGCACCGACGGGATCACGGTCCAGATCCCGAGCTCGCGCGCCAGAGCGCTGATCCGGTCGAGCTCGGACTGCAGCGTGGCCCAGTCGGCCTTGGTCCAGTCGGACGGACCGATTTCGTCGGGACCGAGCGACGACATCACCCGCTTGCTCGGGAAACAGATCGCGCCCTCGGTGAAGTGCACCAGGCGGGCGCCCGCGGCAGCGGCCTCCCGCATCAGGCGGCGGACCTCCTCGCCGCTCGTGCGGAGCAGGGTGGCGTCGGTGGGGTCTTCGCGGACCGTCGACTGGGTCGTGGCGATCCGTAGGATTTCCGGCATGTCTGGTTCTCCTTGTGGAGTCGGACGGAAGTGCCGGAGGGCAGTCGTGTAGGACTCGCCGGTTTTGGCGGCTCGGGCGCGGACCCGTTGTTTGAAGTTCCTGTGCGCTGTCATCTGGCCTTCCACGCACTCGTACGTGATCCCCCAGCGATCCGTCCGAGGCGGGTGACCAGGACGAGCGGCCCGAGACAGGAAGTCCCTTTGCCTTCTCGGTGTGACCGGGCTGGGGCCGGTCGACGAAGGTGAGGCGCGGGCCGCGCCGGACCCACATCCTCCCCGACGCGTTCGCCCGGAGTCAATCGGGCACACCGGCGCGATCAGCGCCGCAGCACGTCGTCCGCCGCGGACATCGCCACGCCGACCAGCTCTGGGCTGAGGTCGACGACTGTGTTCCCGTCGGCGTCGAGTTTCCCGCTCTCGGTGATCGACAGACCGATCAGGGCGAGCGCTCCGGCGCGGTGCCGTTGCAGGCGCGCGTACGGGTCCTCGGCCGGGTCCGGTGCGGTCGTGTCGTCGTGTTCCCAGGCGGCGACGGCCCGTTCGGCGAGTGCCGCGGGTACGGTGACGCGGATCGCGGGCAGCGCCGCCGCGCGGAACGTCGTACCGATCAGGCCCAGCACTCGTGCGTCATTCGCGTACACGTTCTGGATGGTAGGGGTCGCGGGCGGCATAAAGTCGGACCTGGACGCGGTTGTCTCGAAGTACGCGCAAGACGACGTTTGGAGCAGAGAGTGAGCATTCGGGTCGGGTACAAGGCATCGGCCGAGCAGTTCGGGCCGCGGGACCTGGTGGAGTACTCCGTACGGGCCGAGCAGCTGGGACTCGACAGCGTGACCGTGTCGGACCACTTCCTGCCGTGGCGGCACGAGGGCGGGCACGCGCCGTTCGCGCTGGCCTGGATGGCGGCGGTCGGCGAGCGCACCGAGCGGGTGCAGCTCGGTACGTCGGTACTCACGCCGACGTTCCGGTACAACCCGGCGGTGATCGCGCAGGCGTTCGCGACGATGGGCATGCTGTACCCGGGCCGCGTGATGCTCGGTGTCGGCACCGGCGAGGCGCTGAACGAGATCGCCGTGTCGGGGCGCGAGTGGCCCGAGTTCAAGGAGCGGTTCGCCCGGTTGCGGGAGGCCGTCCAGCTGATCCGCGACCTGTGGACGAAGGACGGCGTCAGCTCCGAGGGTCCGTACTACAAGACCGTCGACGCGTTCATCTACGACCGCCCCGAGACCCCGATCAAGGTGTACGTCGCCGCGGGCGGGCCGCTCGTCGCGCGGTACGCCGGACGCGCCGGTGACGGGTTCATCGCGACGTCGGGCAAGGGCATGGAGCTGTACACCGAGCAGCTGATCCCGGCCGTTCGCGAGGGCGCGGAGAAGGCCGGGAAGACGTTCGAGGACGTCGACCGGATGCTCGAGGTGAAGATCTCGTACGACCGCGACCCGGCGCTGGCGCTGGAGAACACCCGGTTCTGGGCGCCGCTGTCGCTGACCGCGGAGCAGAAGCACAGCGTCACCAGCGCGACCGAGATGGAGCGGCTCGCCGACGAGCTGCCGATCGAGCAGGTCGCGAAGCGGTGGATCGTGGCGTCGGACCCGGAGGACGCGCTGAAGCAGTTGCAGCCGTACGTCGACGCCGGCTTCAACCACTTCGTCGTCCACGGTCCGGGCAACGACCAGGAGCGGTTCCTGACCCAGTTCACCGAAGACGTCCTTCCGTTGCTGCGCAAACTGGGCTGACAATCTCCTGGTGGGTGACTACGAGATCGTTCAGGAAGGTGACCCGCGGTGCGCCGAGCTGGAAGCAGCCGGTTACCGCGTGGTCGCCGAGTCCTGGGCGGTCCGGTTGTACGACCCCGACCGCGACCTGCTGGAGTCGGCCGTACGGCGCGCGACCGCAGGCGGTCTGACCGTTCGTGAACTCGGACCCGAGTCGGCATCGGCCCTGCACACCCTCGAGAAGACGAACCAGCCGGACTACCCCGACACACCGGCGACCCATCACGACATCGGCAATCTCGCCAACGTCCAGGCGTTGTGGCCGGCCAACCGGGTTTTCGGTGCATTCGACGGCAACCGGCTGGTGGCAGCGACCGTCATCCGCGAGCACGAGGGCCGCGGTGAGACCGCGTTCACCTCGGTGCTGGCGGCGTACCGGCGGCGTGGCGTCGGCCAGGCGGTGAAGGCCGCCTCGATCCTCGCGTTGCTGGACGTGGGGATCACCCGGTTCGGCACCGGCGGCGCAGCCGTCAACCAGGCAAGCCTCCAGGCCAACGAGGCGCTCGGCTACCAACTCACCGAGCGCTGGCGCACCTACGCCCCCTGACTAGCGCAGGTCCTCCGACAGAGCCTTGGCGGCCTGGGTGAGGAGGGGGATGGCCTGTTCCACCAGGGGCTCGGTCATCCGGCCGGCCGGGCCGGAGATCGAGATGGCCAGGTGGGACGGGGCGTCGGGGACGGCTACCGCCACACAGCGGACGCCCAGCTCTTGTTCGCCTTCGTCCGTCGCGTAGCCGTGTTCCCCGGCGAGGTGGAGCTGGGCGGTGAAGGCGTCGGGGGTCGTGATGGTGTTGTCGGTGTGCTTGGGCATGCCGGTGCGGTGCAGCAGTTCGCGGACCTCGGCGTCCGGGAACTGGGCCAGGATCGCCTTGCCGACCGCGGTGCAGTGCGGGAGGACCCGGCGGCCGACCTCGGTGAACATCCGCATCGAGTGCCGCGACGGGACCTGCGCGAGGTACACGATCTGGTCGCCGTCGAGCATCGCCATGTTCGCGGACTCGCCGAGCTCGTCGACCAGGCGCGCCAGGTGCGGCCGGGCGAACACACTGAGCATGTGCGACGAACTCTCTCCGAGCCGGATCAGCGTCGGGCCGAGCACGTACTGCCGGGACGGCTCCTGCCGCAGGTACCCGAGGTCGACGAGCGTGCGGACCAGCCGGTGGATCGTCGGCAGCGGCAGCCCGGACGCGGCGGCGAGCTGGGACAGGCCCATCATCCCGCCGGCGTCGGCCATCGTCTCGAGCAGCCCGAAGGCGCGCTCGATGGACTGCACGCTGCCGGTGCGGCCCTTGCCGTTCGTCTCCGCCATACCCTCCACCTTTCCGGCGTCTTTCCGCATCACGGAAGTTTAGCGCCAGATCCTGGACCTCAAGCGCTTGTGTCTTCCATAAAGTAGATATTAGTCTCCACAATACGGAAAAAGGAGGCCATGCGTGGATGATCTGGTGAGCGAGCTCGACCGCCGGCTGGCAGCTGCCGATGCCGCCTTGACCGCCGACTACCGGGGTGACCGCGGGGTCCGGCAGCCCGTCCACACCGTCTACGTCCCGGCCGACCGGTACGCCGCGGACACGGTCGCGGACTGGGGTGCGCAGGCGCGGACGGCGCTCGACGAGCATCCGGAGTTCGCGAAGGAACTCGACCTCCCGGACGACGTGTACGACCGGGTCCGCGGCAAGCTCGAACGCGAGCCGATCGAGGACCTCCGCATCGACTTCGAGGACGGGTACGGGAACCGGCCGGACGACGAGGAGGACGCGGCTGCGATCGCCGCGGCCCAGGTCGCCCAGCAGACTCCGTACTACGGGCTCCGGATCAAGTCGCTGGAGGCGCCGACGCGGCGTCGCGGCGTACGGACCCTCGACCTGTTCCTCGAACACCTGGGCGAGGTCGGCGACGGATTCGTGATCACGCTTCCGAAGGTGACCTCGGTCGAGCAGGTGTCGGCGATGGTCTACGTACTCGAGATCCTCGAGCAGAAGCACCAGCTGCCGCAGCTCAAGTTCGAGATCCAGGTCGAGACGCCGCAGGCGATCCTCGGCGCGGACGGTACGGCGCTGATCGCCCGGATGGTCAAGGCCGGCGGTACGCGCGTCACCGGGTTGCACTACGGCACGTACGACTACTCCGCCTCGCTCGGCGTCGCCGCGGCGTACCAGAGCATGGAGCACCCGGTCGCGGACCACGCCAAGGACGTCATGCAGCTCGCCGCGGCCGGTACCGGCGTGTTCGTATCCGATGGTTCGACCAATGTTCTCCCGGTCGGGGATGCGATCCACGACGCGTGGCGGTTGCACTTCCGGCTGGTACGGCGTTCGCTCGCGCGCGGCATCTACCAGGGCTGGGACATGCATCCAGCGCAGCTGCCGACCCGGTTCGCGGCGACGTACCTGTTCTACCGCGAGGGTCTCGACCAGGCCGCGCTCCGGTTGCGCGCGTACCTCGGCCACGGCGAGTCCGGATACCTCGACGAGCCGGCGACCGCCGTCGCGCTGGCCGGTTTCGTACTGCGTGGCATCGAGTGCGGCGCGATCGACGCGGGCGACTTCGACATCAAGGACCTCGCGAAACTGGCCCGGCGCGCCTAGCCTCGCGATATGCGACTGGTAGCGGAGTTCACCACCGAGCCCTTCGACGTGGAGGGCTCGCCGCCGGCGCATGCCACCGAGGCGCTGCGAGTGGCGGAGGCGGCCGGGCTCGACTGCGAGTTCGGCCCGCTCGGTACGCAGGTCAGCGGGGAGCAGCACGTCCTGCTGCCCGCTCTCCCGAAGGTGCTCGAGGCCGCGTTCGCCGGCGGCGCGAGCCAGGTGACCCTGCAGGTACGCCGCGATGCCTGAATCGCATCCGCTCGTCGTGGCGATCACGCCGCTGGTCGACCGACTGAACGCCGAGCTGGTCGACCCCGCGGAAGCCGCGCGAGACGACGTCACGCTGGAGTGGGACGGCGAGCCTGTGGTCGCCGTCCGGCTGCCGGCCGCGCAGCCGGGCGCCAGTGCCTCCGGGAGGACCTCCGGGAGGGCGGTCGGGGCGGCGCCCGACCGTGCCGTCGACGGCGGCGTGCAGAGTCTGCTGGCCGCTGTTGCGGAGGAACTGGGTGGGCCGTTGCGTGAGCTGTCGCGGCACGACAAGCAGCGGGCGGTGTTGTTGTTGGAGTCGCGGGGTGCGTTCGAGTACCGGAAGTCGGCGGAGATCGTGGCCGAGGCGCTCGGTGTCACCCGCTTCACCGTCTACAACTACCTGAACCGCGCCCGCTGAAATTCAACAAACTGTTGACGGCGGGCTCGGCGGGTGTCACGCTCTCGTCATACGGAAAGTTGATTTCGGGATTCGAGAAGGTGTGATCGTGGACCTGGAGGAGTTCAACTCCGCTCGGAGCGACCGGCTGCGGCCGGCGCTGGCGGCCTGCTGCGACGTACCCCGGTGGGTCGAGGCAGTCCTCGCGAAGCGTCCGTACGGCGACCTCGCCGCACTGACCGCGCTCGCCGACCAGGTACTGCGGGAGCTCGGCGACGACGAGGTCGACCGGGCCCTGCAGGCGCATCCGCGGATCGGTGACCGGCCGCGGGGCGCGAGTACGGAGGCGTCCTGGTCGCGGTCCGAGCAGTCCGGGGTCGGCGACGACGCCGGCGTCCGCCAGGAACTTGCTGAGGGCAACCGTCAGTACGAGGACCGGTTCGGCCGGGTGTTCCTGATCTGTGCCACCGGACTCTCGGCGGACCAGATGCTGAGCAGTCTGCGGACCCGCCTCACGCACGACGACGCGACCGAGGCTGCGGTTGTCCACGAGGAGCTGCGCAAGATCGCGCTGCTCCGCCTGAGCAAGGTGGTGGCGCCATGAGCTCCTTGTCCACGCACGTCCTTGACACTGCACTCGGTCGACCGGCAGCCGGTGTTCCGGTGCAGCTGTACGCAGGTGACGCCGTGCTGGCGACGGGTACGACGGACGCGGACGGACGGATCGCGCTGGCGCCGACGCTCGGCCCAGGGACGTACCGCCTCCGCTTCGACGTCACGACGTACGCGGAATCCACCGGCCAGGACATCTTCTTTCCCGAGGTCTCCGTGACCTTCACGGTCGCCGACGAGCGGCACTACCACGTCCCGTTGCTGCTCAGCCCGTTCGCGTTTTCCACCTACCGAGGGAGCTGACCCCGATGGCCATCCACCTGGGAGCCAACCAGTACGGCAAAGCCGAGAACCGCGTCGTCCGCATCTACCGTGACACGCCGCGCCACCAGATCCGCGACCTGAACGTGTCGACCGCGCTCCGCGGCGACTTCGAGGCCGCGCACACCAGCGGCGACCAGGCCGACGTACTGCCGACCGACACGCAGAAGAACACCGCGTTCGCGTTCGCGAAGCAAAAGGGCGTCGGCGCGATCGAGGACTACGCGCTGACCCTCGGCGACCGGTTCCTCGAGGCGTCGCCGGCCGCGTCGGGTGCCCGGATCGAGGTCGAGGAGTACGCCTGGGAGCGGATCCTCGTCGACGGTCAGGAACACGACCACTCGTTCGTCCGCAGCGGGACCGGGGTACGCAACACGGTCGTCAACATCGACGGGCGCGGCGCGGACCGGAAGGCGTACGTCGTGTCCGGGATCAGCGACCTCGTCGTACTGAAGTCGACCGGTTCGGAGTTCCACGGGTTCCTGAAGGACGAGTACACGACGCTGCCGGAGACGAACGACCGGATCCTCGCGACCTCGCTTGTGGCCCGCTGGCGCTACGACCACACCGACGTCGACTGGGACAAGTCGTACGACTCCATCAAAGCGCTGCTGCTGTCGCGCTTCGCCACGATCCACAGTCTGGCGCTGCAGCAGACGCTGTACGGCATGGGTGAGGCCGTACTCGAAGAGCACCCGGAAGTTGCCGAGATCAAATTCTCGGCGCCGAACAAGCACCACTTCCTGGTGGATCTCTCGCCGTTCGGTGTGGAGAACCCGGGCGAGGTGTTCATCGCCGCTGACCGCCCGTACGGCCTGATCGAGGCGACCGTGACCCGCGACGACGCCAGCGACTCCGGCAGCGCCTGGGTCAACATCGCGGGCTTCTGCTGATGGAACGGATCGTGATCGAGGGCGCCTACGTGGCGACCCTCGATCCGGGCCGGCGCGAGTTCACCGGGCATGTGGTTGCCGAGGGCAATCGCCTGGTCGCGGTCGGGCCGGGCCCGGCGCCGGCGTACGACGAGGCGCGGGTGATCGACGGGCGGGGGTGTCTCGTCACACCGGGGTTCGTGAACACGCACCAGCACCTGTACCAGTGGGTGACACGCGGGCTGGCCGCCGACGCGACACTCTTCGAGTGGCTGACGACGCTGTATCCGGTCTGGGCGCGGATCACCGAGGAAACCGTGAACGTCGCGGCTCGCGCAGCGCTCGCCCACCTCGCGCTCACCGGATGTACTACGGTCGCCGATCACCACTATGTCTTCCCAGGTGGAGATCTGCTCGCCGCGGAGATCGATGCGGCGCGCGAGATCGGGCTGCGGTTCCATCCCGCGCGCGGGTCGATGGACCGCGGTCAGAAGGACGGTGGCCTGCCGCCGGACTCGGTGGTCGAGGACCGTGACGAGATCCTCACCGCGACCGAGGCCGCGATAGACCGTTGGCACGACCCATCACCTGACTCGATGCTGCAGATCGTCGTCGCACCGTGCTCGCCGTTCAGCGTCAGCGGCGAACTGATGCGCGAGTCGGCCGAGCTGGCGCGGCGTCGGGGCGCACGGATGCACACGCACCTCGCGGAGACCACGGACGAGACGGCGTGGTGCCGGGAGACGTACGGGTGTACGCCGCTCGAGTACGCCGACCGCCTCGGCTGGACCGGGCCGGACGTGTGGTTCGCGCACGGCATCCATTTCGACGACGCGGAGATCAAGCACCTCGGCGGTACCGGTACGGGCGTCGCCCACTGCCCCAGTTCGAACGCCCGCCTCGGCGCCGGCATCGCCCGTACCGCCGACCTCCGCGCCGCGGGATCGCCCGTCGGCCTAGGCGTGGACGGGGCCGCCAGCAACGAATCCGGCAGCCTCGTCGAGGAACTCCGGCACGCACTCCTGTTCGCCCGCGCCCGCGGCGGCCCGCAAGCCCTGACCGTCCGCGACGCCCTCGAAATGGCCACCCTCGACGGCGCCCGCATCCTCGGCCGCTCCGCCGACCTCGGCTCCCTCGAACCGGGCAAACTCGCCGACCTCGCCCTGTGGGACCTGACCGGCCTCGCCCACGCCGGGATCCCCGACCCGATCGCGGCCCTGACCCTCTCCACACCCCCGCCCCTCGCACTACTCCTCGCGAACGGCCGCCCCGTCGTAGAACACGGCGTACTCCGAACCGCCGACGAACGTACGCTCGCGGCGGACGTAGCCCGGACTCAAAACGTCCTCTGCCGATAGATCCCGGCGACTGGCGATAGGTGATGCCCTATCGCCAGTCGCCGCGGGTTATCCACAGTCGTACGAATCGCCTGCGCGCGGGCCGCGCGGCGCGTGCATGTTCTTGGGCGTGAACAGGAGATTGGAAGTGATCGCGGCGCAGCGGGGCGGGTGGTTCACGCGCCCCGACGCGCTGGCCGCCGGCTACAGCGACAGCCAGCTGCGCCGGCGGGTACGGAGCGGCCAGTGGGTCCGGATGAGTTTCAACTCGTACGTCGAACCGTGCGACTGGCCCGCCGACGAACCGCCCTGGGACCGGGCGATCCGGCTCCATCGGCTGAGTGTGCGGATGGCGCGGGAACGACTCGGCGACGTCGTCGTCAGCCATCAGTCGGCGGCGATGCTGCACGGTCTCCCGGTCTGGGGCGCCGACCTGTCGAGGGTGCACTTCACCCGCGTGGCGACGGGGTTGTCGCGCGTGGGTCGCGGGGTTCAGCTGCACCGGGGCGCGATCGCCGCCGACGAGATCGTGGAGCTGGACGGGTTGCGCGTCACCAGTTGCGAGCGCGCGGTGGTGGAGACAGCCTGTACGACGACGTACGAGGTCGGCGTGGTCCTCGCCGATGCCGCGCTCCGGCTGAAGCTCACGGACCGGGAGCGGCTCGCGGCCGTCGTACGGCGTCATCGGCACTGGCACGGACGACCCGCTGCGAACGCTGCGGTGCAGTTCGCCGACGCTCGGAGCGAATCCGTCGGTGAGTCACGCCTCCGGGTACTGATGGCCAACCACGGCCTGCCCGCGCCGCAGTTGCAGGTGAAGATCTGGGACGACTCCGGCGACGAGATCGGCCGCGTCGACTTCCTGCTCGCCGGTGGCCTGGTGGTCGAGTTCGACGGGGCGGCGAAGTACGGCGGATCCCCGGACGCCGTACTCGCGGAGAAGTGGCGCGAGGACCGCCTCCGCGAGCGCGGCTACGGCGTCAGCCGGGTCGGCTGGCACGACCTCAGCAAACCCCACGCAACCGCCGCCCGGCTCCGGCGCGCAATGTTGCACTACGCCAAGGGGACTGACGATAGGTAATTGCCTATCGCCAGTCCCCGCGTGTGCTGCTCAGTGCAACAGGTCGCCGTTGAGCCAGACGGCTTGGATGTCGGTGGGGGTGCCTAGGGTGAAGATTCGGGCGAGGGCTTCTTCGGTGTCTTCGGCGTGGGTGATCGCGACCGCGAGGGGGGAGCCCTCGGCGGGGCGGAGGAGTTGGGCGTCGAAGTACTGGCCGACGGACAGGTGGCCTACCTGGGGGAGGTTCAGCGCTTCGGCGCCGGCGGTCGTCGCCAGGTAGAGCAGGTGCGCGGCGGTCAGCGGGCGGCCCTGGTCGCCTTGGAGTTGCTGGCAGAAGTACGCCTGGAGGCCTTCCTTGAGGAGCGAGAAGCCCGTACCGGCGCCGACGTCGGAGCCGAGCGCCACGCGTACGCCGTGCTGCAGGTGGCGCGTCAGCGGGAACAGGCCGCTGCCCAGCGCGGCGTTGCTCGTCGGGCAGTGGGCGACCGTGGCGCCGCTGGTCGCGAGGAGTTTGAGCTCGACGTCGGTCGGGTGGACGTTGTGCGCGAGTACGGTACGGCGGTCCACCAGGCCGTGGCGGTCGTACGTCGTCACGTAGTCGCTGCCTCCGAACAGGTCGGCGACCGTCGCGATCTCGGCCTCGTTCTCGTTCACGTGCGAGGTGAACATGGCGCCGGGGATCGCGTCCATCAGCTCCCGGCAGGTGGCGAGCAGGTCGTCGGTGCAGGACAGCGAGAAGCGCGGCGTCACGGCGTACCGGTTGCGGCCGACGCCGTGCCAGCGGTTGGCCAGCGCGAGCGATTCGGCGTACGCGCGGACGGGCGTGGTCAGCAACTCCGGTCGGAGCAGGCGGTCGCTCAGCACCAGGCCGGACGTGATCCGCAGGCCGACCTGCGACGCGGCGGTGAAGAGCGCGTCGACGGCGTCCGCGTAGTGCGCGCCGAAGACGAGCGCGGATGTCGTACCGGCTGCCGCCAGGCCGCGGACGAACTCGTTGGCGACGCTGGTCGCATACGCCACGTCGGCCATCCGCGCCTCCTCCGGGAGGGCGTACCGGTCGAGCCATTCGAGCAGCGGCAGGCCGAGGCCGCCGACCGCGCGGATCTGCGGGAAGTGCACGTGGGTGTCGACGAACCCGGGCAGGACGACGCCGTCGCGCAGGTCCACGACCTGCTCGGCGGGGTGCGCCTGGCGCAGCTCCGAGTACGGGCCGCGGGCAACGATCAGCCCGTCCTCGACCAGCAGGCCGGCGTCGCTGTCGACCCGCAGCCCGGCGCCCGCGAACGGGTTCTCCGGGGTGTCGATGAACGTGCCACGGTAGAGAGTCATGCTTGTGCCTTACGCTGAGCCGAGGCGGGGCGACGCTCGGCAGATCGAGCCGACACGGGAAGCCGCGCGGCAGACTCCGCCGAGGCCGGGAGCGCCTCGGTGGACTGGGTGGTGAAGCGTTCGAGCAGCCAGGCCGCGACGCTGACCGCGATCACGGCCGGCTGCTTGCCGGTGATGCTCGGGATGCCGATCGGCGTGGTGATGCGGGCGATCGCCTCGGGTGGGTTGCCGTCCTCGGCGAGCTTGCGCTGGAACCGGGTCCACTTCGCACTCGACCCGATCAGCCCGATCGTCGCCAGCTGGTCGTTGCGGATCGCGGCGTCGCAGAGCGCGGCGTCCTCCGCGTGGTCGTGGGTCATGATCACGGTATGCGTACCGGGCGGCAGCTCCCCGACGACCAGCTCGGGCAGCACCGGGACGTTGTGTACGTGTACCTGGGCGACCGCGTCGTCCAGCACGCCGAGCCGTTCGGTGGTCAGCTGGTCGGCGCGTGAGTCGACGAGGTGGAGTTCGAGGTCGTGCCGCGCGAGGATCCGCGCGAGTTCGAGCCCGACGTGCCCGACGCCGAAGATCGCCACGGACGGCACCACGGGCAACGGTTCCAGCAACAGCTTCACCTCACCACCACAACACTGGACCCCGTGCTGGTACGGCGCTTTGTCGGACAGCGCCGCGGTCAGCACCTCAGGCGTCGTCACCCCGTCGGCGATCATCTCCCGCGAACGCTCGACCCCGAGCGCCTCGAGGTTGCCGCCGCCAACGGTTCCCCAAACGTTGTCCACAGCAACAACCATCTTCGCGCCCGCCTCGCGCGGTGCGTGCCCGCGTACGGACAACACGGTCACCAACACCCCCGCCGCACGCCGGGAACGCAACCGCTGAACGGCCTTCACCCACTCCATGACGCACCTCCTCGCGCCCGCTCGACCGCCCAATAGACGGCCTCCGGTGTTGCGGGGGACGGGAGGTCGACGCTGGTACCAGCCGGGCCGAAGGCGGCAGCGGCTTGGCGCAGCGCCTCTCGGACGGAGAAGGCGAGCATGAGGGGGGGTTCGCCTACAGCCTTGGAGCCGTAGACGGCGCCATCCTCGTGAGCCTTCTCCAGCAAGGTGACGTTGAAGACTTCCGGCATCTCGGAGAAGCTCGGGAGTTTGTACGTCGACGCTGCCTGCGTCGACAGCCGGCCCGTGTTCGCGTCCCAGCGGAGGTCCTCCAGCGTCAGCCAGCCCGCGCCCTGGACGAAGCCGCCCTCGATCTGGCCGATGTCGATCAGCGGGCTGAGGCTGTCGCCGACGTCGTGCACGATGTCGACCCGGCGCAGCGTGTACGCCCCGGTGAACCCGTCGACCTCGACCTCCGACGCCGCGACGCCGTACGCGAAGTACTTGAACGGCTCGCCGCGCATCGCGTTCGCGTCCCAGTGCAGGCCCTCGGTCCGGTAGAAGCCGGCCGCCCACAGCTGCACCCGCTGGTGATACGCGAGGTTGACGAGCTCGTTCCAGTCGACGCCGTCTCCGGACAGCCCGCGTACGACACCGTCGACGAACCGTACGTCCAAGGGACTGATCCCAAGCTTGCCGCCGGCAACCGTCGCCAGCCGCTCCCGGATCTGCTCGCACGCGTTCTTGATCGCCGCCCCGTTCAGGTCGGCACCGGACGACGCCGCGGTCGCGGACGTGTTCGGTACCTTGTCGGTCCGCGTGGGTGCCAGTCGCACGCGAGAGAGGGAGACGCCGAGGGTCGTCGCGGCGACCTGCAGCATCTTCGTGTGCAGGCCCTGACCCATCTCGGTGCCGCCGTGGTTGATCAGCACCGACCCGTCCTTGTAGACGTGCACCAACGCGCCGGCCTGGTTGAACGCGGTCAGGTTGAACGAGATCCCGAACTTCACCGGCGTCAACGCCAACCCGCGCTTCACGTGCTCATGAGCTGCGTTGAACTCGGCGATCTCCGCAACACGCCGATCAACCTCACCAGCGGAGAGAACCTGCGACCAGCACGACTCGAGCCGGTCCGCGTGCCGTACTGGTTGCCCGTACGGCGTGGAGTCGCCCGGCTGGTAGAAGTTCCGCCGCCGCAGCTCCGCCGCGTCGTACCCGAGCAGCGGGGCGCAGCGTCCGAGGATGTCCTCGATCACCAGCATCCCCTGCGGCCCACCGAACCCGCGGAACGCGGTCTGCGAGGTCTTGTTGGTCTTCGCGATCTGCCCGTCGACGCGGACGTGCGGGATCTCGTACGCGTTGTCGATGTGGCACATCGCCCGCGCCAGTACCGGCTCCGACAGGTCGAGGCTCCACCCGCCGTCCGCGGTCAACGTGGCGTCGAGCGCGACAAGCTTGCCATCGGCCCCGAACCCGACTGTCCACTTGCTGTGGAACCCGTGCCGCTTGCCCGACATCGTCATGTCCTGCGTCCGGTTCAGCCGCAACCGCACCGGCCGTCCGGTCAGCGTCGCGCCCAGCGCGGCGATCGCGGCGAACCCGTGCGGCTGCATCTCCTTGCCGCCGAACCCGCCGCCCATCCGCAGGCACTGCACCGTCACGGAATGGCTGGCCAGCCCGAGTACGTGTGCAACGATTTCCTGCGTTTCCGACGGGTGCTGCGTACTCGACTGCACGAAGATCTGCCCGTACTCGTCCACCAGCGCCAACGCCGAATGCGTCTCCAGGTAGAAGTGCTCCTGCCCGGCGAATTCGAACTCGCCGCGGAAGACGTGTTCCGCACCGGCCAGCGCCGCGTCGACGTCGCCGCGCTCCAGGTGCCGCCCGATGCCCTGGAAGCTCCCGGCGTCGATCGCGTCGCGGACGCCGATCAGCGCCGGCAGCGGCTCGTACTCGACCTCGACCGCGCACGCCCCGAGACGTGCCGCCTCCAGCGTCTCGCCGAGCACCCAGCACACCGCGTGCCCGTTGAACATCACCTCGCCCGGGAACAACGGCTCGTCGTGCTTCACGCCCGCGTCGTTCACCCCCGGTACGTCGTCCGCGGTCAGTACGCGCACCACGCCGGGCACGTCGTACGCCGGCTTCACCCGGAGTGCGGTGATCCGCGCGTGCGCGTGCGGCGACTGCACCGGCCAGGCGTGCAGCACGTCGCGCGTGCGCATCACCAGATCGTCTGTGTACAAGGCGGTTCCGGTCACGTGCAGCGCGGCGCTCTCGTGCGGCATCGGCACGCCGACGACGGGCTGCAGCGGCCGCTCCGACAGGTGGCTCATGCTTCGACCTCCTTGAAGTAGAAGCGCAACAATGACTGGCCGAGCATCGCGGAGCGGTACGACGAACTCGCCCGGTGATCGTCCATCGGCGTACCCTCGGTCGCCATCACGGCGGCGGCGGTACGGACGGTTGTCTCGTTCCACGGCTGACCGATCAGTGCTTGTTCGGTCGCGGTGGCGCGCAGCGGAGTCGCGGCGACACCGCCGAGGCCGATCTTCACGTCCCGTACGACGCCATCCGTGACGTCGAGGGCGTACCCGATCGCGACGCTGGAGATGTCGTCGAAGCGCCGCTTGGCGATCTTGTGGAACGCGGTGATCGGTGCCAAGGGCAACGGAATCACGATCGTCCTGATCAGCTCGTCCGGGTACTTCACCGTCTGCCGGTACCCGGTGAAGTACTCAGCCAACGCGACCACCCGCTCCCCCCGGCTCGAAGCCAGCACCAACTTCGCATCCAGTGCCAGCAGTGCGGGAGGTGTATCCCCGATAGGTGATCCGGTCCCCAGGTTCCCGCCGATCGTCGCGCCGTTCCGGATCAGCCGCGACGCGAACTGCGGGAACAGTTCGGCGAGCAACGGCACCCGCCCGCTCAACCTGCGCTCGATCTCCGTCAACGTCAGCGCCGCGCCCAGTCGTACCTCGTCCGTACCGAAGCTGAACTCGCGCAGCTCTTCCAGGCGGTCGATCGCGATGGTCAACGATGGCCGCGATCCGAAGATGTTCACCTGCACACCGAGGTCGGTCGAGCCGGCTACTACCACCGCATCGTCCCGCTCACCCAGTACGGCAAGTGCGTGGTCCAGCGAGGCCGGGCGGATGAACTCGCCTTCGGTGGAGACCATGCCCGTTGGTACGGGCGCGGGGGGCGGGGAGTTGCGGCGTACGGCGAACGCGTCGTTCTCGGCCGGCTCGTCCAGTGCGTAGGCAGCGTCCCGGATCGGCCGGTAGCCGGTGCATCGGCACAGGTTCCCGCTCAGCGAGTGCAGATCGAACCCGTTCGGCCCATGCTCATGATCGGTCGCATCCGTACCGGATGGTTGGGGAGGATTTCCGCCCGATCCGGGATGAAAAGCCTCCCCAACCCCGGCCGTTGCAGCGGCGGATCCGGCGCGGCCGGGGCGGTAGTACTCGGCGGCCATGCTGCAGATGAAGCCGGGGGTGCAGAAGCCGCACTGGGAGCCGCCTCGGACTGCCATCTCCTGCTGCACCGGGTGCAAGCTGTCCGGTGCTCCGAGGCCCTCGGAGGTGAGGAGCTCCTGGCCGTCCAGGGAGGCGACGGGGAGGAGGCAGGCGTTGATCGCGGTCCACTCGGTGGCGGACGAGATGCCGGGGCGGGCGACCAGGACGGAGCAGGCGCCGCATTCACCTTCGGCGCACCCCTCCTTGGCGCCGGTCAGGCCGCGGTCGCGGAGCCAGTCGAGGACGGTGGTGTGGACGGAGACGTCACCGATCGGGGTGACGTCGCCGTTCACGGTCAGTGCAGGAGCCCGGAGGGCTTGGGTGGTCATCGGTTCGTGCTCCATCGGGTACGCGCGGAGTGGATCGGGTTGGCGTCGGACACGTAGTCGTCGAAGCGGTAGCCGGCGATCTTCGCGATCTCGAGCAGCGCGGCGGCGTGCTCCTGGTTCTCGCAGTTCCCCAGCCGCTCCCGCCCCTGCTCGACGATCCGTTCGTACGACTCGGCGTCCCGCACCGAGATCACCAACGGGAACCCGAACCGGTCCTCGTACGCCGACGTGATCGCCGTCAGTTCGTCCCGCTCGGGATCACCGAGGAACGTCAGCCCCTTGTCGGACTGGTCCCGCAGCGACGCCTCGCCGCTCAGCCCGTCCGCGACGAACTGGGACCCGAGCTGCGGGTACGCCTGGATCAGCTCGACCTGCTCGTCCCGCGACCCGGAGAACAACGCCTCCTGGAACGACCGCCGCAGCGCGTGCGTGTCGGCGTACGGCCGCATCTCCCAGGCTCGCTCGACCGCCCACCGCGGACCCTGGAACAGACCGCCGAACGTCTCCACGAACTCCTCGCGGGTCATCTGGTTGACCTGGTCCAGCCGGACCGAGTCGCCGGGCTGGCCGGCCACCGCCGGGCCGAAGTTCTTGCCGACGTGGTGGAACAGGATGTTCAGGAAGATCGCGGTCAGGCTGCCGAGGGTGATGCCGCTGCCGAAGATGATCTCGGCCCAGTGCGGTACCGCCTGCGAGACCTGCGGCTGCGCGGTCACGTACATCGCCAAGCCGACGCTCGTCGCGACGATCACCACGTTCCGGTGGTCGTGGAAGTCGACCTTGGCCAGCGTCTGGAACCCGACCACGGCCACGGTCGCGAACATCGCCAGCGCCGCGCCACCGAGCACCGGATGCGGTACGCCGGCCACGATCGCGCCGGCCTTCGGCAGCAGCCCGATCAGGATCATGATCGCGCCGGCGGTGGCGACCACCCAGCGGCTGCGGATCCGGGTCAGCCGGACCAGACCGACGTTCTCGGCGAAGCAGGTGTACGGGAACGAGTTGAAGACGCCGCCGATCGTGGTCGCCAGGCCGTCGGCGCGCAGCGCCCGGGCGATGTCGTCGCGGCCGATCCGCTTCTCGACGATCTCACCGGTCGCGAACACGTCACCGGTGGTCTCGACCGCGGTGATCAGCATGACCACGATCATCGAGATGATCGCCGCCACCGAGAACTTCGGCCAGCCGAAGTAGAACGGCTGCGTCACGCCGACCCAGGCCGCGTCGTGCACCGCACCGAAGTGCGCGTCGCCGAACGCCCAGGCGACCAGCGTCCCGGCCACCAGGCCGACCAGGACCGCGATGGTTGCCATGAACCCCTTGAACACCCGCTGGATCAGCACGATCAGCGCCAGCGTGCCGAGCGCGTACGCCATGTTCTTGCCGCTGGTCGGTGCCGCCGTCGGTCCCGCCCCGCCGACCGCGTCCCCGGCCGCGACCGGCAGCAGCGCCAGACCGATGATCGTGATCACCGAACCGGTCACCACCGGCGGGAAGAACCGGATCAGCTTGCTGAAGTACGGCGCGATGAAGAGGGTGGCCAGCCCGGCGACCAGTACGGAGCCGTAGATCACCAGCAGGCCGTCCGTACCGCCGCCGGCCGCGAGGCCGATCGCGATCATCGGCGAGACCGCCGTGAACGTGACGCCCTGCAGCAGCGGCAGCCGGACGCCGACCTTCCAGAACCCGACGGACTGGATGATCGAGGCGATTCCGCAGGTGAAGAGGTCCGCGTTGATCAGGTGGATCAGCTGCTGGGTGTTCAGCCCGATCGCGCTGGCGAGCAGGATCGGTACGATCACCGCCCCGGCGTAGAACGCCAGTACGTGCTGAGCGCCGTACACCGCGAGCTTGCCAGGCGGCAGCACCTGGTCGACTGGGTGGCGGTTGGACCGGTTTGCCTTCATCGGGGACACGCTCCTCGGCTGCGATGGGGCGGCGGGGGATTGACCTGCCCTGAGCATCGGCTCACCAGCCCCTGGATTGCACCCCGTGAACCTCCGAAGATGAACAGCCGGAGAACGTCCTGTTTTGTGTGATCACACAACTACAGGGATTTGAGCGCCAGGAAGATGTCGACGCGGTCCTCGAGGCTCGACAGATCGCGTCCGGTCAGTTGCTCAACGCGTTCGATGCGGTACCGGACGGTGTTGACGTGCAGGTGGAGCGACTCCGCCGTACGCGTCCACGAGCACGAGCAGGCGAGGAACGCCTGGAGCGTCATGAGCAGGTCGGCGTGGGTACGACGGTCGTGGTCGAGGACCGCTCCGAGGACGCGGTTGCTGTACGTACGGCGTACGTCGTCGGGCAGCGTCGCGAGCAGGAGGACGTGTGAGGCGACCTCGTCCGACGTGACCACCGAGACGGGTGCGCGGGCGGCACCGGCGGCGCGCTGCGCGAACCGGGCCTCCTCCACGGCGCCGGCGAGCGCGTCGATCGACGTCTCGCCGCTGATCCCGACCGCGAGATGGGCGCGGTTGAGTCCCGGGGCGAGCCGCCCGAACGCCCGCCGGAGGTGCTCCGGGAGCTCGGGCGTGAACGGTAGGAATGCGACCAGTAGCCCGTCCCGGCCGATCGCGACGACGGCCGGTCCGAAGGTGAGCGCGACGTCCTCGATCAGGGTCAGCGCGACCTCGCCGGGGCCGTCGTCGCGCAGCCCGGCGACCGCGACAACCAGCGGCCGCTCCGAATGCGCACCCGCCTGACGCAGGCGCGCGGCGACCTCGGCTTGCGCCGCACCCGACTCGACCAGCGACAGCGCGTCGGCGACCAACGGCCGGAGCGCCCGCCGCCCCTCGTCCCGGCGCGCCCGGTCCAGCGCCGCAATCGCACAAAGCTCGTGCACCGCCTCGACGTGGTCGCGACTCCACATCGTGTAGTCCCCGTCGATCACCAACACCCAAGCAGTAAGCCGATTCCCAAACCCAGACCCAACCGAAAACAAGCTGTACGCCTCAACCCCCACCCCAACCCCCACCCCCACCCCGGCACTCGCCCCGGTCCCGGCGCCCGCTCCGGTCCCGGCGCCCGCCCCGACCCCCGCCCCCGCTGCGCCAGCGGCGGGGGCGGCCGTGACTGCGGGCATTCGGTCTGTGGTGAGGAATTTGCGGGTTACGGCGTCGAGGGTGTCGGGGGGTAGTTCGCTGGGGCCGGGTACGACGTGGCGTCCGGTGGCGGTCAGGACTCGGCAGTCGTGGCCGATCTCGGCGGAGATTCGAGCCGCGAGTTCGTCCAGGCTCCGCCCGGCGGCGATCGACGACAACAGCTGCCGTTGCCGGACGAGGCTGGCCGACAACCGCGCCCCGGTCTCGGCCGATCCGGCGGCCGCAACGTACTCGGTGATGTCCGCGAACGCGATCTCCACCGGCACCTCGATCAGCGTCACCTCGTGCCGCCGGCACGCCTCGACCAGGTCGGTCGGTACGTCGCCCAGCTGCGCCTTCCCGGCCAGGATCGTGGTCGCCCCGCGGCCCGCCATCGATGCGACGAAGACCTCGCTGTCCATCGGCCGGCGCCGCCAGACGAGCCCGGTCAGCACCACCTCGCCGCCGTTCAGGTACCGCCCGGGCTCCAGCAGGTCGGTCGTCACCAGCCGCCCGATCGGCCGGTCCAGTACGCCGCCCGCCGAGTGCAGCAGGCGCAACCCGAGCTCGGGCGCGTCGAGCAGTTCCGTCAGCAGCACGGCGTACCTCCTTTAGAGGAACGTACAACGCGCGCGCCCGCGTACGACAGCCCTCATATAGGACCCCGGACGCTTGACGCCCCGGACCCGGCGACTTATGGTCATTTCGCAGAACAGAAATCAAGTTCCACAATGCGGAAGTTGGAGACGGGATGAGTCACCAGTTGCGGTACACGGTGAACTGTTCGTTGCTCTTCACCGAGCTGCCCCTGCTCGAGCGGCCCGCGGCCGCCAAGCGGGCCGGGTTCAGCGCGGTGGAGTTCTGGTGGCCGTTCGTCGAGGCCGTCCCGCCGGACCGCCAGGTCGACGCGTTCGTGACCGCGGTCACCGACGCGGGCGTACAGCTGACCGGCCTGAACTTCTTCGCCGGCGACATGCCCGGCGGCGACCGCGGCCTGGTGTCCTGGCCGAAGCGCTCCGGCGAGTTCCGCGACAACATCGACGTCACCGTCGGCATCGGCGAACGCCTCGGCGCGGAGGGTTTCAACGCGCTGTACGGCAACCGCGTCGACGGCGCCACGGAGCAGGAACAGGACGACCTGGCGATCGAGAACCTCGGCCTGGCCGCCCAGGCCGCCGCACGGATCGGCGCCACCGTCCTGCTCGAGCCGGTCAGCGGCGCACCGCGATACCCGCTCACCCGAGCGGCCGACGCGCTCGGCGTGATCGACCGCGTCCAGGCGGCGTACGACGTACCGAACCTCGGGCTGCTCGCGGACCTGTACCACCTCGCGGTCAACGGCGACGACGTCGACCAGGTGATCGCCGCGCACACCGACCGGGTCGCGCACGTCCAGATCGCCGACGACCCGGGCCGCAACGAGCCCGGTACCGGCACCCTCCCGCTCGACGCCCAGCTCGGCGCCCTCGAGGGATGTGGCTACACCGGCTGGGTCGGGCTCGAGTACAAGCCGTCCACCACCACAGACGCAAGCTTCGGCTGGCTGCCGTACGAGCGCCGCTGAATTACCTAGGAGACGAAATGACGAACATCGCCTTCATCGGCCTCGGCATCATGGGCAACCCGATGGCCGTCCACCTCGCCAACGCCGGCCACTCCGTGACCGGGGTCGACCACAGCCCCGAGCGCACCGCCGCACTGGTCGAGGCCGGCGGCCGGGCCGTGCCCTCGATCGCCGAGGCGGTCAAGGGCGCCGACGTGATCTGCGTGATGGTGCCCGACTCGCCCGACGTCCAGGACGTGCTGGCCGGCGAGAACGGCGTCTTCCAGACCGCCGAGACCGGTGCCCTGATCATCGACTTCTCCAGCATCCGCCCGGACGTCACCCAGCAGCTCGCCGAGCAGGCCCGCGCGATCGGCTTCCGGCTGCTCGACGCACCGGTCTCCGGCGGCGAGGCCGGCGCCAAGAACGCCGCGCTGTCGATCATGGTCGGCGGCGAGGCGGACGACTTCGCGCAGGCCAAGCCGATCTTCGACGCGGTCGGCAAGACCGTCGTCCACGTCGGCCCGAGCGGCTCCGGCCAGACCGTGAAGGCGGCCAACCAGCTGATCGTGGCCGCGAACATCCAGGCGGTCGCCGAGGCGGTCGTGTTCCTGGAGGCGTACGGCGTCGACACCAAGGCGGCCCTCGAGGTACTGGGCGGCGGGCTGGCAGGTTCGACCGTACTGAACCAGAAGAAGGAGAACATGCTGTCCCGCTCCTTCGAGCCCGGGTTCCGGATCGACCTGCACCACAAGGACATGGGCATCGTCACCTCGGCCGCCCGCGAGGCCGGCGTCGTCGTACCGCTGGGCGCCCTGGTCGCGCAGCTCGTCGCGTCCGCCCGCGCGAACGGCGACGGCAAGCTCGACCACTCCGCGCTGCTCCGCGGCGTCGAGCGGCTGTCCGGAAAGGACGTCAGCTGATGGCGCGTATGCGGGCGGTGGACGCCGCCGTACTGATCCTGGAGAAGGAAGGCTCGACGCAGGCGTTCGGTCTGCCGGGCGCCGCGATCAACCCGTTCTACAGCGCGATGCGTGCCCATGGCGGGATCAAGCACGTACTGGCCCGGCACGTCGAGGCCGCATCGCACATGGCCGAGGGGTACACGCGGGCGAAGGCCGGCAACATCGGCGTCTGCATCGGTACTTCCGGACCGGCCGGTACGGACATGATCACCGGGCTGTACTCCGCCGCCGCGGACTCGATCCCGATCCTGTGCATCACCGGGCAGGCGCCGGTCGCGAAGCTGCACAAGGAGGACTTCCAGGCCGTCGACATCTCCGCGATCGCCAAGCCGGTCGCGAAGTGGGCGGTCACCGTGATGGAGGCCGCGCAGGTCCCGGGCACCTTCCAGAAGGCGTTCCAGGTGATGCGCGAAGGCCGTCCCGGTCCGGTGCTGATCGACCTGCCGATCGACGTCCAGCTGACCGAGATCGACTTCGACATCGACACGTACGAGCCGCTTCCGGTCTCCCGGCCGGCCGCGACCCGGGCGCAGGCGGAGAAGGTACTCGACCTGCTGGCCGGCGCGGAGCGCCCGCTGATCGTCGCCGGTGGCGGCATCATCAACGCGGACGCGGCCGACCTGCTGGTCGAGTTCGCCGAGCTGACCGGGATTCCCGTCGTACCGACGTTGATGGGCTGGGGCGCGATCGCGGACGACCACCCGTTGAGTGCGGGCATGGTCGGGCTGCAGACGTCGCACCGGTACGGCAACGCGACGATGCTCGCGTCGGACGTCGTACTCGGCATCGGCAACCGGTGGGCGAACCGGCACACCGGCGGGCTGGACGTGTACCGCGGTTCGCGCAAGTTCATTCATGTCGACATCGAGCCGACGCAGATCGGGCGAGTGTTCGCGCCGGACTACGCGGTGGTGTCGGACGCGCGCGCCGCGCTGGAGGTTTTCGTCGAGGTCGCTCGCGAGCGGGCGGGTTCCATACCAGACCGTACGGTATGGGCCGCGGAGTGCCGGGAGCGTCGTACGACCCTGCAGCGCAAGACGCACTTCGACGCGGTGCCGATCAAGCCGCAGCGGGTGTACGAGGAGATGAACCGCGCGTTCGGGCCGGACGTCCGGTACGTGTCGACGATCGGGCTGTCGCAGATCCAGGCCGCGCAGATGCTGCACGTGTACCGCCCGCGGCACTGGATCAACGCCGGACAGGCGGGGCCGCTCGGCTGGACCGTACCCGCGACACTGGGGGTCGCCACCGCGGACCCGGAGAGCACGGTCGTCGCGCTGTCGGGTGACTACGACTTCCAGTTCCTGATCGAGGAGCTCGCGGTCGGGGCGCAGTTCAACATCCCGTACATCCACGTCGTGGTGAACAACTCGTACCTCGGCCTGATCCGGCAGGCGCAGCGGAACTTCGACATGGACTACTGCGTGCAGCTGTCCTTCGAGAACATCAACAGCCCGGAGGTCGCGGGGTACGGCGTCGACCACGTCAAGGTCGTCGAAGGCCTCGGCTGCAAGGCCCTGCGGGTGTCCGAGCCGGACGGGATCCTGCCGGCGCTGGAGCAGGCGAAGAAGCTGATGGTCGAGTACCGCGTGCCGGTCGTCGTCGAGGTCATCCTGGAGCGGGTCACGAACGTGTCGATGGGGGTCGAGATCGACAACGTGATCGAGTTCGAGGACCTGGCGATCGCGCCCGAGGACGCGCCCACGGCACTCGCGTTGCTGGACTGATGGCCACCGCGTCGTTCGAGGGGTTCGGCCTGCGGGTCGTCGTCGCCTCGGACAAGTTCAAGGGAACGCTGACGAGCGCCGAGGTCGCGGAAGCAGTCGGCGCCGGGGTACAACGAGTCTGCCCCGACGCCACCGTGACCTCGGTCCCAGTAGCCGACGGCGGCGACGGCACCCTGCCGGCCGCCGTCGCCGCCGGTTACACCCTGTACCCAGTCACCGCCTCCGGCCCCACCGGCGAACCCGTCCGCACCGCCTACGCCCGCCGCGGCAAAACCGCGGTGGTCGAACTGGCCGACGTATCAGGCCTGATCCGCCTGCCGGGTGGAGTCCCCGCCCCGCTGACGGCAACGTCCTACGGCACAGGCCAAGTCATCGCGGCAGCCGTGGCCGCCGGCTGCAAGCGCATCATCCTCGGCATCGGCGGAAGCGCGTCGACAGATGGCGGCCGCGGCATGATCGACGCGCTTGCGGGGCGTGACCCTGGGCTTTCCGGAAACAATTCGGCGCTCTATGCCGAAAACCTTCCGGAAAGCGCCCCGGTCCTGCGCAAGCGGCTCGCTGGCGTGCAGATCGTGGTCGCGTGCGACGTCGACAATCCGCTGACCGGACCTCGCGGTGCGGCAGCTGTCTACGCGCCACAGAAAGGTGCCACTCCAGCGCAGGTCGCCGTACTGGACGAGGCGCTCGGGAACTGGGCGGATCAGGTGGCTCGGGAGACCGGGGTGGATCTGCGCAACGCTCCGGGTGCTGGCGCGGCGGGTGGGGTCGGGTTTGCGGCGATTGCTCTGCTGGGTGCCGAGCTGCGACCGGGGATCGAGCTCGTGCTGGAGATGGTGCGGTTCAGTGAGCAGCTCGCCGGTGTGGACCTGGTGGTCACCGGCGAAGGCGCCCTCGACGAACAGACGCTGCACGGCAAGGCCGTCGCGGGAGTGGCAGCGGCGGCCGGAGCTGTCCCAGTGGTCGCGGTCTGTGGCGTGAACAAGCTGGCACCCGAGCAGCTCAAGGAAATAGGTGTCGCGGCGGCGTACGCGCTGACGGATGTCGAACCCGACGTACGACGCTGCATCGCCGAACCCCGCCCGCTGCTCGAAGCGCTCGGCGAACGGATCGCGGTGGAGCACCTTACGATGACACGAAGAGAGAAAGGGATCGCATGAACGCTCTGGATCTCGTCATACGAGCTCGTCGGGTGGTGCGCGGCGGGGGTGAGCAGGCGGCTGCGATCGGGGTCCGGGATGGGCGGATCGTCGCGATCTCGCCGTACGACGCGGAGCTCGACGCCGCGACGGAGCTCCGATTGGCCGACGACGAAGTACTGCTTCCGGGGCTCGTCGACTCCCACGTGCACGTCAACGACCCGGGCCGGACCGAGTGGGAGGGTTTCACCTCCGCGACGAAGGCCGCGGCCGCCGGCGGCGTCACCACGATCGTCGACATGCCGCTGAACAGCATCCCGCCGACCTGCGACGTCTCCGCGCTCACGCTCAAGCGGAAGACCGCCGAGACCCAGGCGTACGTCGACGTCGGCTTCTGGGGCGGCGCGATCCCCGGCAACGTCCCCGACCTGCGCCCGCTGCACGACGCCGGCATCTTCGGGTACAAGTGCTTCCTGCTGCACTCCGGTGTCGACGAGTTCCCCCCGCTCGACCAGCCCCAGCTCGCAGCCGCCATGCGCGAGATCGCGAGCTTCGACGGCCTGCTGATCGTGCACGCCGAGGACGCGCACCGCATCGACGAGGCGACCCAGCCCGACGGCGCCAGCTACGCAGCCTTCCTCAACTCCCGCCCCCGTACAGCGGAGAACGAGGCCGTACAGCACGTCATCGACCTCGCCCGCGAGACCGGCTGCCGCGTACACATCCTGCACGTGTCCAGCGCCGAGGTCCTCCCGCTGCTCGCGAAGGCCCGCGCCGACGGCGTCCGGATCAGCGCCGAGACCTGCCCGCACTACCTCAGCTTCGCCGCGGAGGACATACCGGACGGCGCCACGCAGTACAAGTGCTGCCCGCCGATCCGCGAGGCCGCGAACCGCGAACTGCTCTGGGACGGCCTCCGCGACGGCACGATCGACCAGATCGTGTCCGACCACTCGCCGTCGACGATCGACCTCAAGCACCTGGAGACCGGCGACTTCGGTACGGCCTGGGGCGGCATCGCCTCCCTTCAGCTCGGGCTCTCCGCGATCTGGACCGAGGCCCGCCGCCGCGGCTTCACGCTAGGCGACGTGATCCGCTGGATGGCCGAGGCGCCCGCCGACCAGACCGGGCTGCGTACGAAGGGCCGGATCGAGGTCGGGTACGACGCCGACCTGTGCGTGCTCGCACCCGACGAGACCTTCGTCGTCGACGCGCACCAGCTCCAGCACAAGAACGCGATCACGCCGTACGACGGCCGCACGCTGACCGGAGTCGTCCGGAGCACCTGGCTGCACGGCGTACGCGTCGACCTCACTGCCGACCCACGCGGCCGCCTGCTGACCCGAGGAGAACGATGACTTTCTATGCCCCGCAGGGCGGACTGCCCCCGCAGACCGACCTCACCACCGACCGCGCGGTCTTCACCGAGGCGTACGCCGTGCTGCCGCGCGGCACGATGACGGACATCGTCACCAGCCGGCTGCCGTTCTGGGACGACACCCGGCTGTGGGTGATCGCGCGCCCGCTGTCCGGCTTCGCGGAGACGTTCTCGCAGTACATCGTCGAGGTCGCGCCCGGTGGCGGCAGCGACAAGCCGGAGACCGACCCGGCTGCCGAGGCGGTCGTGTTCGTTGTCGCAGGCAACATTGTGCTGACAGTCGCGGGGGAGAAGCACACGCTGACCGAGGGTGGGTACGCGTACCTGCCGCCGGGCGGCGACTGGACCGTACGGAACACCAGCGACGCTGTTGCCACCTTCCACCTGGTGCGGAAGGCGTACGAGCGGATCGAGGGGATCGACGTACCGCCGGCGCTGGTCACCAACGAGGCCGACGTCGAGGGCCGGGAAATGCCGGACACCAACGGCGCGTGGAAGACGCAGCGGTTCGTGGACCCGGACGACGTACGGCATGACATGCACGTGAACATCGTGACGTTCGAGCCGGGCGGGGTGATCCCGTTCCCGGAGACGCATGTGATGGAGCACGGGCTGTACGTCCTCGAGGGCAAGGCGATCTACCTGCTGAACAAGGACTGGGTCGAGGTGCAGGAAGGCGACTTCATGTGGCTGCGCGCGTTCTGCCCGCAGGCCTGCTACGCGGGCGGACCGGGGCGTTTCCGGTACCTGCTCTACAAGGACGTCAACCGGCACCCGAAGCTGACGCTCTGAGCTCCTTGCGGAAGAAGACCACAGCCGCGTCGTCGCGCCTCGGCCTCGGCGTCCGCAAGGATCCTGCTGCCGAGGCCGGTGCCGCGCAGCTCGTCCGGCAGGTAGAGCAGGTCGACGAACCACAACCCGAGCGACGTACGCCCAGTCAACCCGCCGAGGGTCGCCCCAGTGGCCGCATCCTTGACCAGCACCGCCGACAGTTTCAGCCTGCGATGCGGACCGGGCGGGTGGGGGTGGGGAGGGGGTCGGTGATGAGGCGGGCGTGGCGTTCTACGTCGTACCGGGTGCCGTCGAAGGCCAGGCGTTGGCGTTCGATGCCTTCGGAGAGGAAGCCTGCGCCGGCGGCGACCGCGCAGGACGCCGGGTTGCTGAGGCGGTGGCCGAGCTCCAACCGGTACAGGCCGGCCTCCTGGTGGGCCCAGCCGGACAGCGCCCGGAGCGCGTCGCGGGCGACTCCGTGGCCGCGGACGTCGGAAAGCGTCCAGTACCAGGTCCAGCCGACCCGGTGCCGGTCGATGTTCGTCACCCCCACGCACCCGATTGGGTGGTCGTCGGCGTCCGCGACGGCGTACACGTGCCCGTTGTCGAGATCCGCGACCCGCCCGATCCAGTCCACCGCGGACGCCCGGTCCACGATCCCGCCCTGGTCCACCATCGCCGGATCCTCGTGCGCCGAGGCAAGCCGCAGCGCATCACCAGTCCGCCACCGCCGGAGCCCCAGCTCCCCGAGCGCGTATCCCATCCATCGAAAATACCCCCGCCCCCGAGTCGCCATCCCGGTGCACGGCGCGTTCACCCCCAGTTCAGCGAGACGCCGCCGCAGATCGCCACCAGCGCGCCGAGCACCTCGACCAGCCGGTCGCCCCGCGGGATCTTCCCGTCGTATGCCCAGTACGTCGTCCCCGGATCGTGCTTGGGCGTCAGCCCGTGGCCCGTGTTCAGGCACATGACGACCGCGATCAGCCCGCCGAGCATCAACCCCAACGGGACCGCCACGGACGACGGCGTGGCGGTCGTCGCGATCACCAGTGCGACCAGGTAGCCGACGCCGGTGAAGACCAGGCAGCGCCCGCGAGTGTGCGCGGTCAGGCGCAGGACAACCACGCCGGCCGGCCACGCGACATACGCGGCGAGGAGAACGGTACGCGGCACTAGGAGAGGATAGGGCGTATGGGATATCTGGAGTTCAGGGATCAGGTTGTGGTGGTTACTGGGGCCAGTAGCGGGATTGGGGCTGCTGCGGCGGTGGGGTTTGCGGAGACGGGGGCCACGGTTGCGCTGCATTACCACCGGAACGAGGAGGGGGCGAAGCACACCGTCGGGGCGGTGCAGACAGCCGGGGGTACGGCGTCGTTGCACCAGGCGGACCTCGCCGACCCGAAGTCGGCCGACGCGTTCATCGACGAGGTACTCGCGCAGCACGGGCGGATCGACGTACTCGTGAACAACGCCGGTGACCTCGTCCACCGCTCGCCGATCGCCGACGTACCGGACGAGCAGTTCCACCGGATCCTGGACGTCAACCTGACCTCGGTGTTCGCGCTCAGCCGGCGGATCGTACCGGTGTTCAAGGCACAGGGCGGCGGCTCGATCATCAACGTCACGTCGATCGCCGGGCGGACCGGAGGCGCCGGTGGTTCGGTGGTCTATGCCACGTCGAAGGGTGCGGTCAGTACGTTCACCCGCGGGCTCGCGAAGGAACTCGCGCCGGACGGGATCCGGGTGAACGCGATCGCGCCCGGCGTGATCAAGACCCCGTTCCACGACCGGCACACCGGCGACGCGCAGATGCAGGCGATGCTGGCGACCATCCCGATGGGCCGCACCGGTACGCCACACGAGTGCGTCGGCACGATCCTGTTCCTCGCCTCCGAACGGATGGCGTCGTACGTCACCGGCCAGATCATCGAGATCAACGGCGGCCAGTTGACGCCGTAGGCAACCAATTCGTGGGAGAAGAACAGGAAAAGCAACCGCGGTTCGCGCGGGGGGAGGGGCGGCAACCAACTCTGAGGCTCTTGCCAGCAAGAGCGAACGGTTCCCCCAGCCTGGCTGGCTAACTTCGTGGTTGTCGCAAGCAGTTGACCGCGGCAACAACCAACACGAAGGAGAACCTCATGAGCCTCAAGAAGATCGCCCCGCTCCCGAAGAAGCACCGCGCCCCGAAGCCCGGTGCCTGCCACCACAAGCCCGCGAAGAAGGCACCGCGCCGCCGCCCGGTCTCGCGCTAGTTCTCTGACGATGGGGCCTGCATCCGCAGGCCCCATCAGCGTGTCACGACCCGGGGAGGCGGCATGACGATTCGGCAGGCGTTCGCGCGGTTCTGGCCGCTGACGCGCGGCGATCGGCGGTGGTACGTACTGGTGTGCTCCTGTGTGATCGCGGCGGCGATGTGCGAGACGGTCGCGATCCTGTTGTTCGGCAATCTGACCGATCACGCACTGGAGCAGGGTTCGCTGGCCGCGTTCTGGAGTCCGGCGGGCGCGTGGCTGGCGGTCGCGGTGGCCGGCGCGATCATCGGCTACTTCGGCAACTCGCTCGCGTACTGGAGCGGTGAGCGGTTCGTACGGCGCCTGCGCGCGCGGGTGTTCGGGCATCTGCAGGAGCTGCCGCCGGACTTCTTCCAGCGGTACCGGCGCGGGGACCTGGTCGAACGGCTGAGCGGCGACGTCGAGGCGATCGAGCAGCTCGTCGTGTCCGCGGCGATCGGCGTGGTCTCGGCGGTGTTCCGCGTCGTACTGTTCTCGGCCGCCGCGTTCTGGTTGCGGTGGGACCTCGCGCTGGTGACGTTCGTACTGGCACCGCTGTTGTGGTTGGCGGCGAAGGTGTTCTCGGGTCCGATCCGGCGGTTCGCCCGCTCGGAGCGGGTCGCGGACGGCGCGATCACCTCCGTACTGGAGGAATCGCTCGGGGCGATCGAGCTCACGCAGGCCTACAACCGGAAGCCGGCCGAGGAGCAGCGGCTCGATCGCGAGGCGGTCGCGTGGCTGCGTGCGTCGGTGAGCGGCGCGCGCCGGAGTGAGCTGTACGAGCAGGTCGTGGAGGTGCTCGAAACGCTCTGTGTGCTCGGGGTGATCGGGCTGGGCGTGTGGGAGATCTCGAACGGGCGGATGACGCTCGGGGCGTTGCTGTCGTTCGCGGCGTTCCTCGGGTATCTGTACCCGCCGTTGCGCAGCCTCGGCGAACTCAACCTGACCGCGACCGCCGCCACCGCGGCCACCGAACGGCTGGAGGAGATCCTGTCGGTCGGCCCGACCGTGACGGACCCGGAACGCCCGGTCGAACTCGGGCGCGTACGGGGGCGCATCGAGTTCGACCGGGTGACCTTCCGGTACCAGGGTGTGGACGTACTGACGGACTTCAACCTGACCGTGGAGCCCGGCGAGTTCGTCGTACTCACCGGGCCAAGCGGAATCGGCAAGTCGACCATCGCGAAACTCCTGCTCCGCTTCTACGACCCGAGCGCCGGGCAGATCCGCCTGGACGGCGCGCCCCTCCCGTCACTGCAGCTGAGCCGCCTTCGCGATGCAGTCACCCTCCTTCCCCAACAAACCCACACCCTCCCCGGCACGATCCGCACCAACCTCACGTACGCCAACCCCGACGCCACCGAGCAGGAGATCGTCGCCGCCGCAACAGCCGCGAACGCCCACACCTTCATCGAAGCTCTCCCGAACGGCGACGACACCTCCCCGACCGCGCTCTCCGGCGGCCAGCTGAAACGTGTCGCCTTCGCTCGCGCCCTACTCCGCAACACCCCGGTCCTCGTCCTGGACGAACCAACCACCGGCCTCGACCCCCAGTCCGCCCACCACCTCATCCAGTCCCTCCCACCCAACCGCACCACAATCCTCATAACCCACGACCCATCCCTGACCACCTACGCCAACCGCGTCGTCGACCTGAGCGCACCGCTCCAACGCGGACTGCTCACGGCCGCACGAGACCTCTGACCCCCGGCATACTCGAGCTGTGGAGGAGACAGACGTGGAGTTGCGCCGCTCCGGGTTCGCGGACTGGGCCTACGACTACGCCTTCGACCACCTGATCACCTGGCCGCTGGCGGTGGTCGCCTTCGTCGGCAACTGGCTCACCAACATGCTGGTGTTCCGGGGCGGCTGGACGCTCCATGTCCGAGCGAACGGGAACTATCGGAGGATCCGCTACCCGGACAAGGCGGCGGCTGTCGCCGATATCGAGCGGCAGCGGGCTCTGCTGGCTGAGGTGCTGCCGGCAGAGCCCGACCGACCCGTCCGCTTGCCTACCCGTGGTGGGTCTCTGCGTCGACCTTGGTGATCACCGGGACAAGGTGCGGAATTTGTGAGCGGAGAGGGGTAGGAAGATCGCGGTCAAGACCAGGGGTGCGACGACTGCGGCGATGCCGGCGTGGGTGCCGATCCAGGTTGTGGTGGTGGAGGGGTCGGGGTTGCCGAAGAGGACGCGGGATGCGGTGGCTGTGGCGGAGAGGGGGTTCCATTGGGCGATGGTGCCTAGCCAGGTGGGCATGGTCGAGGTGGCTACGAAGGTGCTGGACAGGAAGCCGATCGGCCAGACCAGGACCTGCACCATCGTGACGCTCTGGGCGTTCTTGACGGAGAGGCCGATGAAGATGCCCACCCAGAGGAGCGCGAAGCGGAGCAGGAGCAGCAGGCCGAAGGCAGCCAGCGCAGACAGCAGACCCTCATGCCAACGCCAACCGAGGATGAGCCCGGTCGCCACCAGCACCGCCAACGTGACCACCGAATCGAGCAGGTCCGCGATGCACCGTCCCAACACCACCGCGGCCGAGCTCATCGGCAGCGAGCGGAACCGGTCCGTCACTCCCTTCGACACATCGGTAGCGACCGCGCTCATCGTGCCCTCCAGCCCGAAGAGCATCGCGAGCGCGAAGATCCCCGGCACCAGCAGCTCGTAGTACGACGAATCCGTCACCATCGCGCCGCCCAGCAACCCGCCGAACAGCAACAGCATCAGCACCGGGAAGAACCACGTGAACACCACCAGCCCCGGCTGCATCCGCCAGTGCAGGAACGTCCGCCGCGCGATCGTCCAACTGTCCGCGAGCACCCACATCACGCCGCCACCTCCGCCCCGGTCAGGTGCAGGAATACCTCGTCCAGCGTCGGCCGTCGCAACGTGATGTCCTCCGGTTCGATCCTTGCCTCGTGCAACGAGTTCGCCATCACCACCAGGGCTTTCGTCCGGTCCTTGACCGGCACACTGACCCGTACGTCGACCACCTGCACCTCCCCGTCCGCCAGCGGCGCGGCCAGCTCCACGACCCGCCGTACGTCGGCCGGATCCGCGAGTACCAGCTCCAGCCGGTCCGAACCCAGCTGTGTCTTCAACTCGTCCGGCGTCCCCTCCGCGACCACCCGTCCCGCCTTCAGCATCGAGATCCGGTTCGCCAGCTGATCCGCCTCCTCCAGGTACTGCGTCGTCAGCAACACCGTCGTACCGCCGTCGACCAGCTGCCGTACGGCGTTCCACACCTCGATCCGCCCGGCCGGGTCGAGCCCGGTCGTCGGCTCGTCGACGAACAGCACCCGTGGCGCCTCGATCAGGCTGGCGGCGAGGTCGAGTCGCCGGCGCATGCCGCCGGAGTACTTGCTCACCGCCTGCCCGGCCGCTCCGGTCAGGCTGAACCGCTCGAGCAGCTCGTCCGCCCGCGCCTTCGCGTTCCGCAGATGGTTCAGCCGGCCGAACATCACCAGGTTCTGCCGCCCGGTGAGTACCTCGTCCACCGCGGCGTACTGCCCGACGAGCCCGATCCGTCGTCGTACCTCGGCGCCTTGCCGGCGTACGTCGTACCCGGCGATCGTCGCCGTACCGGAATCCAGCTCCAGCAGCGTGGACAGGATCCGCACCGCTGTCGTCTTGCCGGCGCCGTTCGGGCCGAGCAGGCCCGTCACCGTGCCGGCCGTGACCTCCAGGTCGAAGCCGTTCAGCCCCGCACCTGCCGTGCCGCCGCGGTAGTTCTTCCGTACGCCGGCGGCCTCGATCACTCGCTCCGTCGTCATTCCCACCTCTCCAGTCGAGTTGAACCGTAGACTGTACCGTACATTGTACGGCTCGGGTACGATTCGTCCAACGACGATCGGTGGAGGAAGGTTCCGAGTGGCGGGAAGAAAGGCGGCGGCGCCCGATCCGGCGCGCAGTCTGGCGCTGCTCTGGGGCAGCCACACCAAGCCCGGCCGCTCCGGCCTGACCGTCCGCGCGATCGTCGACGCGGCGATCGCGCTCGCGGACGAGTCCGGCCTCGAGGCGTTGTCGATGCGGATGGTCGCCGACCGGCTGAAGGTCGGCACGATGTCGCTCTACACGCACGTTCCGGGCAAGGGTGAGCTGACCGACCTGATGTTCGACCAGGCGTACGGCGACCTGTACGCCGCCGCCGAACCGGCCGGCCAGCCCGGGGGCTGGCGCGGCGCCCTCGAATTCATCGCCCGCCGAAATTGGGACGTGCTGACCGCGCATCCGTGGATCCACGAGGTCCAGACGGTGCGCACGGCCCTCGGCCCGAACATCACCCGCAAGTACGAGATCGAGCTACGGCCGCTGGACGGTCTGGGCCTGACCGACGTCGAGATGGACTCGGCCCTGACCCTGGTCCTGACCCACGTCCAAGGCACCGCGAGGGCCGGTGCCGAACAACTCCGCACCCAACGCGAGTCAGGCCTGTCGGACGAGGAGTGGTGGCGTCAGATCTCCCCGACCCTCACCACAGTCATGTCCAACACCCACTTCCCCCTGGCCGGCCGAGTGGGCACCTCAGTAGGCGAACACTTCCAGTCGGTCATCGACCCAGCGCACGCCCTGACTTTCGGCCTGACCACCATCCTCGACGGCCTCGCTCAGCTGATCGCGTCGCGTTCAGCCGTTCAGTAGGTCCTCGAACGGTGTCGGGTTGGCGAAGGGGTCTGTGTGGGTGGGGGTCTCGTTGTGGAGCGCGGCGACCAACTCGCCGGCGGCCTGCGTGATGCGGGGCCGCAGGGAGGCGGCGTTGGGCCCCCAGTCGGTGGAGGCCGCGTAGACGGCGGTGGGGACCGGTAGGGCCTTCAGGTACGCGAACAGCGGTCGGAGGGCGAACTCGAGCACCAGCGAGTGGCGTTCGGTACCGCCGGTGGCTGCCAGGAGAACTGGCTTGCCGGCGAGGACCTGGTCGTCCAGGACGTCGAAGAACATCTTGAACAGGCCCGAGTACGACGCGCTGAACGTGGGGCTCACCACGATCAGGGCGTCGGCGGCGGCGACCGTCTCGAGGACCTCGCGGAGCTTGGCGGGCGGGAAGCCCGTCAGCAGGTTGTCGGTCACCTCGTGGGCGTGGTCGCGGACCTCGATCAGCTCGATCCGGGTGCTGATGCCGCGGGTGGAGAGTTCGTCGCGGACGGCGTCGGCCAGTTGGTCGGCGAGCAGCCGGGACGACGACGGTGTCGTCAGCCCGGCCGTCACGACGGCGATGACCTTCTCGTTCATCGGGTCGGCTCCTCCGCGGTCGGCTCGGCCACGGCGGCCGGCTCGGCGATCGTCTCCAGGTCCCGGGCGCGCTGCGCCGCGGCCTTCAGGGAGGCGTGGGTCGGGGCGTCGGGTACGTGGGCCGGCTTCAGTGCGGCGAACTCCTTCCGCAGTACCGGTACGACCTCCTCGCCCAGGATGTCCAGCTGCTCCAGCACGGTCTTCAACGGCAGACCGGCGTGGTCCATCAGGAACAGCTGCCGCTGGTAGTCACCGACGCTCTCCCGGAAGCTCAGCGTCCGCTCGATCACTTCCTGCGGGCTGCCGACCGTCAACGGCGTCTCCCGGCTGAAGTCCTCCAGCGACGGACCGTGCCCGTACACCGGCGCGTTGTCGAAGTACGGCCGGAACTCGCGGATCGCGTCCTGCGAGTTCTTCCGCATGAAGACCTGACCGCCGAGCCCGACGATCGCCTGGTCCGCCGCCCCGTGCCCGTAGTGCTCGAAGCGCGCGCGGTAGAGCTCGATCATCCGCTTGGTGTGGCTCATCGGCCAGAAGATGTTGTTGTGGAAGAACCCGTCGCCGTAGTACGCCGCCTGCTCGGCGATCTCGGGCGACCGGATCGAACCGTGCCACACGAACGGCGGTACGTCGTCCAGCGGCCGCGGCGTCGACGTGAAGCCCTGCAACGGCGTACGGAACTTGCCCTCCCAGTCGACGACGTCCTCGCGCCAGAGCCGGCGGAGCAGGGCGTAGTTCTCGACGGCGAGCTGGATCCCGTTGCGGATGTCCTGCCCGAACCACGGGTACACCGGGCCGGTGTTGCCGCGACCCATCATCAGGTCGACCCGGCCGTCGGCCAGGTGCTGCAGCATCGCGTAGTCCTCGGCGATCTTCACCGGGTCGTTGGTGGTGATCAGCGTGGTCGAGGTGGACAGGATGATCTTGGACGTCTGCGCCGCGATGAACCCGAGCTGGGTGGTCGGCGACGACGGGACGAACGGCGGGTTGTGGTGCTCACCCTGCGCGAACACGTCCAACCCGACCTCTTCGGCCTTGAGCGCGATCCGCACCATCGCCTTGATCCGCTCGCCCTCGGAGACCGTGGTCCCCGTGGTCGGGTCCTCGGTCACGTCCCCGACGCTGAAAACGCCGAACTGCATCCGTCCTCCTCAACTAGGTAGTTCACTATTAAACTACCAGAACAGCGGGCCGGGCCGCGACATTCCGCGGACGCCCACCACTCACCAAACAGCAACGCCGACCCCGGGCCACGCTCAGGCGCGGCGGGATCGGCGTTGTTTCGCGAGGTTACTGAGTGGTGGCGGTCCGGGTCACAGCGAGTGCGGCTTGAGCAGCTCGTCGTCGCCGGTCAGCGCGGCGGCGATCCGGCGGTGTTTGCCGGCCTCGTCCGGGCGGGACTGCCGTTCGAGCGTGCGGGCCATCATCAAGTGCGCGTAGTACTCGGTGGGCTCGCGTTCGATGACCGCGAGGAGCTGTTCCTCGGCGGGCTTCAGGAGGGCGGCGTGGTAGTACGCCCGCGCCAGCAGCAGCCGGGTGCCGACGTCGTCGGGCGTCTCGTCGACCACCGGCTGCAGCGCGCGGATCGCGCCGCGGTAGTCACGTTCCTCGAAGTACTGCTGTCCGAGGCCGTAGCTCAGTGCGCGCATGTCTTCCATGCGCGCCACAACACCGCCGCGACCTCGGTTATGCCGCGTCCAGCGTGGCCACCTGCTCCGCCGTGAGCTCCAGGTCGATCGCGGCGTAGGAGTCGCGGATCGTCTCCGGGCGGCTCGAGCCCGGGATCGGGATCACGTACGGCGACTTGGCGAGCATCCACGCCAACGTCAGGCGTTGCGGCGAGACGCCGAGCTCCGCGGCCAGCGTGTGGAACGCCGGGTGCTTGGCGCCGAGGTCGCCCGCCCGCGAGATGCCGCCGAGCGGCGACCACGGGAGGAACGCGATGCCGAGCGAGTCGCACAGCTCGAGCTCCGGCTCGCTGGAGCGGAACGCGGGCGAGAACTGGTTCTGCACCGACACCAGCCGGCCGCCGAGGATCTCCTGCGCCTGCTTGATCTGCTCCGGGTTCGCGTTCGAGATGCCGGCCATCCGGATCTTGCCGGCGTCGAGCAGGTCCCGGATCGCGCCGATCGAGTCCGCGTACGGGACCCGTGGGTCGGGCCGGTGGAACTGGTACAGCCCGATCGCCTCGACCCCCAGCCGCTTCAGGGACGCCTCGGCCGCCTCGAACAGGTGCTGCGGGGACCCGTCCTGGGTCCAGCTCCCGTCGCCGGGCCGCAGGTGGCCGCCCTTCGTCGCGACCAGGACGTTCGAGGTGTCGCCGCCGTAGGACGCCAGCGCCTTGGCGATCAGGCTCTCGTTGTGGCCGACGTCGGTCGCGGTCAGGTGGTACGCGTCGGCGGTGTCGATCAGCGTGATGCCGGCGTCGAGGGCGGCGTGGATGGTCGCGATCGACCGCTCCTCGTCCGGACGCCCCTCGATCGACATCGGCATCCCGCCGAGCCCGATCGCGGACACCTCGACGTCGCCGATCGTGCGGGTCTTGTTCGTGTCAGCTGCCATGTACCCAACCTCCCGCGCGCCCGGCGACAATTCCAACAGGAATATCCGCACACAGTGAGCACTGCGGCTGATTAATCAGCCCGGTACGTCGAGCCGCTGCGTACCGACGACCGACAGCAGCCGGAGCGCCTCCTCCGACGGGGAGCCGGGCGTCGCGGTGTAGATGACCACCTGCTGGTCGCAGTCCGGGATCGCGAGCGCGTCGCAGTTCACCGTGACCAGGCCGACGAGCGGGTGCCGGAACGACTTGCAGAGCGTCGGCTCGCCCGCGATCTCGTGCGCTTCCCACAGTGCGGTGAACTCCGGGCTGGCGGACAGGTCCGCGATCAGTTCTCGCAGTTCCGGGTCGTCGGGGTACCGGACCGCGACCGCGCGCAGGTGGTTGACCGAGCTCCGGGCGAAGCGCGCGCCGTCGACCAGGGAGTACGCGTGCGGGTGCCCGCCGAGGAACGTACGACGCAGCAGGTTCCGTTCGGCGCGCGTACGGAGCGAGAAGTCCTCCATCAGCGCGGTCGCGAGGTGGTTCCACGCGATCACCTCGGTGTACGCCGAGAGCACGATCGCCGCCGCGTTCGGGAGCCGGTCGAGCAGGTCGAGGATGCTCTGCCGTACCTCCCGCGGCGGGCCGACCGGCCGGACCGGTGGTACGCCGGCCAGGTGGTGCAGATGGTTGCGCTCGGCATCGTTTAGCCGGAGCGCCCGGGCGAGTCCGGCCAGTACCTCGCTCGACGGATGCGGCGCCCGCGCCTGCTCCAGGCGGGTGTAGTACTCGGTGGAGATGTACGCGAGCTGCGCGACCTCCTCGCGGCGGAGGCCGGGCGTACGGCGTCTGCGCCCGGCCGGCAGGCCGACGTCCGCCGGGGCGACCCGCTCCCGGCGGCTGCGCAGAAAGGTCGCGAGTTCCGCTTTGTCCACGTCCTCCAGTCTGCCTGTCCGCGCGCGGTTAACCAGGTACAACCGATGCCTGGTTACCGCCGGCGGCGCTGACGACGCTCGAAGACATGGACAAACTGCTGGAGAACAAAGTCATCTTCATCACCGGCGCCGGCCGCGGGATCGGCGCTGCGGCGGCCCGCCTGTTCGTCGCCGAAGGCGCGCAGGTGATGCTCGCCTCCCGAACCGAATCCGAGCTCGCCGCCGTCGCCAAGGAGCTCGACACGCAGTACGTCGTCTGCGACCTCGCCGACCCGGACTCGGTCCGCGCTGCCGTCGACCGGACCGTGGCGGAGTACGGCCGGCTGGATGCCGCCTTCAACAACGGCGCCGTCGGGCAACAGCCCGGCCCGATGGACGGACTCAGCCAGGAGGAGTTCGACCACGTGTACGCGGTGAACTTCCGCGGCGTGTGGTCCGCGATCACCGCCGAGGTCGCCGCGATCCGCTCCACGTCGGGCCACGGGAGCATCGTGAACACGTCCAGCGTCGGCTCTTTCGCGGGCAACGCGGTGCTGCCTGCGTACGGCGCGCTGAAGCGTGCGGTGAACAGCCTCACGGAGTCCGCCGCGATCACCTACGCGCCCGAGAACATCCGGGTGAACGCGATCGCGCCCGGTGTCACGCTCACCGAGATGCTGCAGGACTGGGACCGCGCGACGCCCGGGGTGATCGAGGGGCTGGTCGCGCAGACCCCGCTCGGCCGCGGCGCCGAGCCGGCGGAGATGGCCGAGGCCGCCGCCTGGCTGCTCAGTGACCGGGCGTCATACGTGACCGGCGCGGTCCTACGCGTGGACGGCGGCCTGGGCGTGTAGGGCCTGTCTGGCAATCCATCGCGTTGCAGGAGGCGAAGGCGAACTTCAGATCGCGCGGGGTGCTGTGCGGGAGCGGCGCGGTCCGGGTGCGGCCGGTCGGTGACACCTCGCGGCCGGTACGGAAGCGGTAGTAGTACACGTGGTCGGGGAGCAGGCCGCGGACCTCGGGGTGCACGCTGTGACCGAGCTCGGGCGTGGCGACGACGCTGCCGCGTCGTACGGGATGCCGGAAGTTCTCGTCGTACGCGACCTCGTACTCGACCCGGACCGGGCGCGCGGGCATGCCGCCCGACGCCACTCCGAGCGTGAACGGGTTGCCGGGCGTGGCGGCGTACGTGGTCGAGGCGGTCCAGGTGGGGGAAAGCGTTGTCAGTGTTCAGTTGGTGGGTGGCGTGCAGGTTAACGGAGTCGTTCGTGAAATTAACGTCTTCAGCTGGTATGTATCAGGTGTTCGTTAGGCTGACCCGAATTGCTCGCTACCCGGGAGTTGACTGATGCCCTACGAACCGTGCCGCTACGCCCAGCGCTGGCCGGAGCTGTTCGAATCGCTCGACGACGACCAGAAGCAGCGCGTCAGCGACGCCCTGTCGAACAACCGGCTCGAAGGCTGGGAGCCGGAACGCGACGACGTCGCCGATCTCGCCGACCGTGAGGCCGGCCGGATCGACACCGCCGAGTACATCCGCCGGACGATGTCGAAGGTGACCCGCGGCGGGTCTGTGTGACCACTGCCGCCGAGGAGCAGGAGGACCGCGAACGGGCCGAGCGCTGGAACGCGTACCTCTGGGAGCCGGGCGGTTGCCTGCGGAACAAGCTCGGCATCAACAACCCGTTCGAGCTTCCGCTTGCCGAGTACCGGTTGCGGGCCGTACGGCAGGGCGAGCTCGATCGCGGTGAGGTCGACATCCCGCGTACGTACGACAAGGCCCACCTGCAGGCGATCCACAAGCACCTGCTGCAGGACGTCTACGACTGGGCCGGCGAGTTCCGCAACGTCGACACCTCCAAGCAGGGCAACGCGTTCGTACCGGCGCACCTGCTGGACAAGTGGACCGGCAAGGTCAGCGCCAAGGTCCGCGACCGGGACTGGTCGACGATGTCGCGCGAGGAGTTCGTGCAGAGCGCCGCGGACGTGTACGCGTACCTGAACCTCACGCACCCGTTCCGCGAGGGCAACGGCGCGGCCGCGAAGGTGTTCCTCAACCACGTCGCCGAGATGTCGCCGTACCGCCTCGACTTCGACCGGGTCGAGAAGTCCGAGTGGTACGCGGCGTCGGACGCGGCGTACCCCGAAGACATCACCAAGAGCACGGATCCTGATCCGCGGAAGCTGTACGCCGTGTTCGACAAGGCGACCGTGGAACGCGGGTCGGTCGTGCGCGCCGATCCGGAACTCGCGATGGCGTTGGAGTTGCAGAGCGAGACGTACGCCGGGGTCGACGAGTCGGAGCAGCTCGACATCGACGACAAACGTCCCGCCGACCACGCCGTTCTGGAGGCCGAGGCCGAGGCGGAGCACCAGGCGTAACCGGTGCAGGATGGTCGCATGCAGACCGACAACCGCATCCGCCGAGCCCGTCCCGACGACGTACCTGCCCTGGTGGAGCTGGTGTACGCCCTCGCGGAGTACGAACGCGCCTCGCACGAGTGCCACCTGACCGCGGACCAACTGCACACGGCGCTGTTCGGTGAGTCTCCCGCCGTCTTCTGCCACGTCGCCGAACACGAAGGCGAAGTCGTCGGCTGCGCGATCTGGTTCCTCAGCTTCTCCACCTGGCGAGGCGTCCACGGCATCTACTTGGAAGACCTCTTCGTCCGCCCCGAAACCCGAGGCACCGGCCTGGGCAACGCCCTCCTCACAGCCCTGGCCCAAGAATGCGTCCGCAACAACTACGAACGCCTCGAATGGTCCGTCCTCAACTGGAACACCTCCGCCATCGACTTCTACAAGTCCCTAGGCGCCACCCCCCAAGAAGAATGGACCATCTACCGCCTAACCGACCAACCCCTCACAAACCTGGGCTCGTAAGGAACCGCTGACGCAGCTCGGCGATTAGCCGTGGCTTGTCGGTGAACGGCCCGGTCGCCAGCCAGATCGTGTTGACCGCAGCCTTGAACGAGTCCTCGTCGAAGGTGGCTGAGACGACCGTCGAGGTGTTGTCGTAGGCGTCGCGGTCGGCGAACCAGCCATATTCGCGAGCGACGAAATGGTGGATGACCGGCTGCGGCTTCGCCTCCGGGTCGACCGGTGGTGGCGGTCCGTTGAGGGTCTCGAGCCAGTCGGCGCCGCGATCCATCCGGTCCAGGATGCCGGCGATCCGTTCGAGGTCTGCGTACCCGGCCTGCTGGCACGCCTGTCGCGCGGCGAACCGAGCCATCGCACGCAACGTCTCCGGTTCCGTCTGCTCGAGGGCATCCACGAAGGACCGGTCGAGGGCTGACAACTCCTGGCCGTGCATCGTGTTCTCGATCCGGGGTGTCGGCAACGAGCCGCCCCACGCGGCCGCCCGCTCCGCGAGCCGTCGCTCCTCGTCCCGTAGTGCCCGCTGCCGCTTCCGTTCCGCGAAGTCCTCCAGCGTCGGTTGCTCACGGGCAAACCGGTGCCAATACGCCGCCTGCGCGCTCGTCTGCTTCAGCACGCGATCAGGCGCGGCCGGTGCAGGCCAGAACTGCAGGAGGTACCTGTCGACGAGCGGGTCGCCGTCCATCGGCGGTCCGGCCTGATGCCCGGCGTCCATACCCCATCCGCAGTACCGGACCCGGTAGTCGATCGGCTCGAGATCGAGGTCCCACCAGCCGCCGTCCCCGGCCCACGTCATCAACATCGCGGCACCGCGAGGGCGGTACGACGCCTCGACGATCTCCTCCCAGGAGTCGTCCAGCGGTGGCGGCGCGTCGTACAGCTCAACCGTGAATCCCACGTCCCCGGTGTGCAGACCGGTGACCAGGAACAACGTCCCGGGAGAAGCCGCCCCGCAGAGCCCGTTCTGCTGCCCCACAAAGCACTCTTCAAGCCCCACGCTGTCCTGCGTGCTCTCGACGTAGATCTGCGCGTACGAAACCCACGCCGGCCCACTCATCAACGTGCGCATCAGCCCAACCCCGGAAACGCCAACCGCAGCTCGGCGAGCAGCCGGGGTTGGTTGCCGAACGCACCGAGACTCCAGACAACCGCCTCGATGACCCCGCGCAGCGAGTCCTCGTCGTACGTCGGTTTGACGACCATTTCGACGTTCTCCAGTGGCGTCGCGTCGGTCCGCCAGCCGAAGTGCAGAACCTGGAAGCCGAGTTGGACCTTGCCGGACGGGTTCGGTACCGGCGGATGGAGCAGGGGCCAGTAGTCGTCGCCGCGGTCCATCGCGGCGAGGATCGCCGTCACCTGAGCGTCCTCGGAGTACTCGGCCTCGACACACGCACGACGTGCGGCCCAGCGGGCAACGGCGCGGCGTGTCGGTTCGTCGGCTCGTTCGAGCGCGTCTGCCAGCGGTCGATCCAGCCTGCAGAGGTCCTGGGCGAATCTGATGTTCCGCAGCCGCTCGCTCGGCGGGGTTCCTCCCCATGCCGCAGTATCTGCGGCGATCCGTTCCGCCTCGGCCAGGCGCGCGCGTTCCGCCCGCTGCTCGGCGAGCTGGTCCGGTGTTGGGAGTTCGCGGGTGGCGCGGTGCCAGTACGCTGCCTGGCGGCTGGTCGCCTTTACTACTCGTTCCGGTGCCGGGCGGGCCGGCCAGAGCTGCAGTAGGTAGCGGTCGACCAGGGATTCGTCGTCCGCGGGCGGGCCGGACTGGTGTCCCGCGTCCATTCCCCACGCGGAGTACCGAACCCGATAGCCGATCGGCTCCAGTTCCAGCGGGACGCCGTGGTCGCCGAGGCATGACAGCAGCGCGTCGCCGGACGGCAGGTACGACGCCTCGACGACGTCCTCGGCGTCGTACTCCACCGAGGGCATCCGCTCGTGCACCTCGACCCGGAGCCCCACCTTCCCGGTGTGCAGTCCCGTCCTGAAGAACAGGTGGCCCGCCGCCGCGGCTCCGCACAACCCGTTCTGCTGACCGGCGAAGCAGTCCTGCGAGTCCTTGTACCCACCCACGAAGAACTGGCCGTACTCGAGCCACAACGGCCCGTCCATGACGATGCGCATCTTCCCCCCAGGCCGAACGATCGCCCTATTTGAACCACATCCGCACGTGGTGCAGCAAGGCACCCGAGCTGCAGGTTGCTGCAATCGTTCAGTTGCGGCGGTTTTTGGCGGTGTACATGGCTTGGTCGGCTTGGTGGAGTAGGGCGTTCAGGTCGGTGGTGGTGGGGGTTATGGGGACTGTGCCGACGCTGGTGGTTACCTGGATGGTGATGTTGGGGAGGGGGCGGCTGACGGCGTCTTCGAGGCGGGTGATCAGGGTGGTGAGGTCGTCGCCGGTGATGTCTTCGGCGAGGACGGCGAATTCGTCGCCGCCGAGGCGGGCCACCGTGTCGCCGTGGCGGACGGCCGTACTTAGGCGGGTGGCGATCTCGCGGAGGGCGTGGTCGCCGGCTTCGTGACCGTAGCTGTCGTTGACGAGCTTGAAGTGGTTGAGGTCGCAGAACAGCAGGGCGCCGGGCCGGCCGGTGGCTCGGGTCCGGTCGAGGACCTTCGCGAAGCGGTGCTGCAGGAGCCGGCGGTTCGGAAGGCCGGTGAGTGGGTCGTGCGCGGCGTGGTGGCGGAGTTCGCGCTCGGCGTCCTTCCGGGCGGTGACGTCGTCGATCTGCACGAGCAGGATGCGCGACTGGCCGGCGCCCTGCTCGACCAGGGCCGCCGTACCGCCGAGCCAGATCAGGTTCCCGTTCGGCTGCGTGAAGACCCGCTCGAACCGGTACGTACCGTTGCTGGCAGCAACTTCTTCGAGTTCGGTCCGGGTCTGCTCCGGCTCCTCGTCGCGCAGGAACGTGACGAGCCGCGTCCCGAGCAACTGGTCCGCGGTGTACCCGGTGATCCGGCAGAACGCGTCGTTCACGCGCAGGATCCGGCCGAGGTCCGGACCGTCGAACGCGACCGTGGCCATCCCGTTCCCGGCGCCTTCGAACACCAGCCGGAACGTGGCCTCGCTCGCCTCCAGGCGGGTCTTCTCGGCGAGCAGCTGCTCGGTCAGCCGGGCTTTGTCGATCGCCAGCCCGGCCTGGGTGGCGAAGATCTCGAGCAGCTCCCGGTGGATCGGACCGGGCCGCCGATGGTCCTCCGGCAGGTCGACCGACAGCATGCCGACCAGTTCGCCGGCGGGTGAGTACAGCGGCGCGAAGAGAGCGTCCAGCGGGTGCCAGGCGTCCGGGTCGTCGGAGACCGGTACGTCGGGCACCCACCCGATCACCTCGCCGTCGCCCAGGCGCTCGTGCGGTACGAACCGGAGCCCGCCCCAGGTGTCCGCGATGGCGAAGTCGGCATCGAAGACGTCGGAGGCGCTCACCCGGCCGAGCAACGCCTCCTGTGCCTGCGGCGACCCGGCGACCGCGATCACCTCGAACTTGCCGTCCGGGTGCCGCAGGTTCAGTACGGCGATACCGAAGCCGAGCCCGTTCACGACGCCGTCGACGACCGCCTGCAGCGTCTCGGCAAGGCTGCGCCCAGCGCCCATCCGCGTACTCACCTCGTACAGGCGACGGACGGCAGACAGCCGGACCGCGGGCTCGTTCTGCACCTGTTGAGAATAGGCCGATTTCACCCGCGGTGAGCAGACGTATCCACAGCTGACCCGGTTAAGCGTTTGTTGTCACAGCAAACAGTCGTTTGTTGGCACGCCAAATCAGTAGCGCAGCTCGGTCAACCCTCGGTAGCTGCGCTCGGCCGACTTCCATGCGTCGGTCGGCTTGTCGTGCTCGACGAGGTACTGCTCGACGCCGCCGGATTCCGCATGCGCGAACATGGCACCGAAGTCGAGCTTGCCGGCGCCGACGTCCTCCCAGGAGCCGTCCTCGGCCATGTCCTTCACGTGCAGTGCGGGGAAGCGGCCCGGGTGGTCCTGGAACAGCTTCGCCGGGTCGTGGCCGCCGTCGACCGCCCAGTACAAGTCCAGCTCGAACCCGAGCAGCTCGGGATCCACGTCGAGCAGGATGTCGTACAGCACCCGCCCGTCGAGCTCCTCGAAGTCCCGGCCGTGGTTGTGGAACAGCAGCTTCAGCCCCGCGTCCCGCGCCGCCTTGCCCGCCTCGGTGAACGCGGCCGCCGCGGTCTTGAAGCCTTCCACCGAATGCAGTTCGGAAGGAATCGACGGTACGACGGCCCACTGCGCACCGAGCGTCCGTACGTCGGCCAGCGCGCCGGCCCAGTCCTCCTGCATCCGCGCGTACCCGACGTGCTCGAGGACGATCCCGAGGCCCGCGTCGTCCGCGAACCCCCGGATCTCGGCCGCGCTGTGGTCGAACCGCCCACTCACCCCCACGGTCCGGTACCCGATCTCTGCGAGCCGCTTCAGCGTCCCCGGATAGTCCTCGGCCAGCACGTCACGCATCGTGTAGAGGTGCATCCCGATCCCGTCGGCGGGGATGGTCCGGTCAGTCATACAGGTGACTCCTTGTCAGAGGACGTGTTCCTGATACCTCGCGTACGCCAGGTCGAAGACCTCTTGACCTGGCGAGTCCCACAGTTGCTGGTTGAAGATCTCGACCTCGATCGGGCCGTCGTACCCGGCCGCGTCGCAGGCCGCGCGCATCCGGCGCAGGTCGATCGAGCCGTCGCCCATCAGGCCCCGGCCGAGCAGCGTGTCCGCGGGGAGCGGGACGACCCAGTCGCTGACCTGGTACGACACGATCCGCTCGCCGGCGCGTTCGATCTGCCGATAGAGGTCCGCGTCCCACCACAGGTGGTACGCGTCGACGACCACGCCGACCTGGTGCGCCGGGAACTGCTCGGCCAGGTCGAGCGCGCCGCCGAGCGACGACACCACGCAGCGGTCCGAGCAGAACATCGGGTGCAGGGCCTCGACCGCGAGCGTGACCCCGCGCTCCTCGGCGTACGGTGCCAGCTCGGCGAGCCCGTCGCGGACCATCGCGCGGGCACCGTCGAGGTTCCGGGAACCGGGTGGCAGTCCGCCGCTGACGAGGATGAGTACGGGCGTACCGATGGTGGCGGCCTCGTCGATCGCGCGGCGGTTGTCCTCGATCTTGGCCCGCCGTTCGGCCGCGTCGGTCGAGGTGAAGAAGCCGCCGCGGCACAGGGACGAGACCTTGAGGCCGGCGCCGGCGACGAGCTTCGCCGCCTTGTCGACGCCGTACTCCTGGATCGGCTCGCGCCACAGGCCGATCCACTCGAGGCCGGCGTTCGCGCTGGCCGCGACCACCTCTTCGAGCGGCCAGTACTTCGTGGTCGCCTGGTTGAGGCTGTACCGGTTGCTCATGCGTCGATCCCGCTCACGCTCAACAGCCGCCGGAAACGGTCGACGGCGAGCTCGGGGTTCGTCAGTACGCCGGCCTGGTCCGCCAGCCGGAACGTGTCCGCGAGATGCGGCAGCGATCGCCCGGTCTGCAGCCCGCCGACCATCGTGAACCCGGGCTGGAACCCGTTCAACCAGGCCAGGAAGGCGATCCCGGTCTTGTAGTAGTAGGTCGGCGCCGAGAAGATCTGCCGAGCCAGCGGAACGGTCGGCCCGAACACCCGCTCGTACTCGGTCAAATCACCACGGTCCAAGGCACTCAGTGCAGCCGCTGCCGCCGGAGCAATCGCCGCAAAGATCCCAAGCAGGGCGTCGCTGTGCCGCTGACCGTCCCCGCGAATCAGCTCCGGGTAGTTGAAGTCGTCACCCGTGTACAGCCGTACCCCCTCAGGGAGCTGGTTGCGCAGAGCAACTTCCTTTGACGCGTCGAGGAGCGAGATCTTGATGCCGTCGACCTTGTCCACGTTGTCGTTGATCAGGTCGACGACGAATGCCGCGGCCGAGTCGAACGATCCGCTGCCCCAGTACCCTTCCAAAGCAGGATCGAACATGGGGCCTAGCCAGTGGAGGATCACTGGTTTGGTGGACTGTGTGAGCAGGCGGTCGTACACCTTGCGGTAGTCGTCAGGGGACTCGGCTGCCGCGCACAACGCCCGGCTGGCCATCATGATCGGCTGCGCGCCCGCGGCTTCCGCGACCGCGAACTGCTCTTCGTAGGCCGCCGCAACGTCTTCCACCGAATGGTTGCCAGCAGCAAGTTGATCGGTCCCGGCGCCGACCGCGATCCGTCCATCCGGCGCCTCGGCGGCGGACCGCCGGATCAGTTCCTGGGTGGCCGCCCAGTCCAGTCCCATGCCGCGCTGCGCAGTGTCCATCGCCTCCGCGACAGACAACCCCAACGACCACAGGTGCCGCCGGAACCCGAGCGTGTGCTCCCAGTCCACCACGGCCGGAGCCCCCGGCGAGTTGTCCCCCAACGGATCCGCCACCACGTGAGCCGCCGCGAACGCCAACCGCGAGGAAGCCGGCTGGTAGGTGCCCTGAGCAACAGGCTCACCCACCAGGCGATACTTCTCCAACTCACCGTTGGCCGGCAGCGCGATTTCCATCAGTTGGCCTTCAGGTCGAGGGTGGGGACCTCGAGCTTGCGGCCCTCGTGCCAGGACCTGAGGCCGAGTTCGGCGAGTTGGACGCCCTTGGCGGCCTCGACGAAGTCCCAGGTGAACGGGGCGTCGTCGACCACGTGCCGGAGGAACATCTCCCACTGCACCTTGAAGCCGTTGTCCATCACCTCGTTGTCCGGCACCGTCGCCCACTGGTCGCGGAACTGCTCGGTGACGGGGATGTCCGGGTTCCAGACCGGCTTCGGGGTGGCGGAGCGGTGCTGGACGCGGCAGTTGCGCAGACCGGCGACAGCGGAGCCTTCGGTGCCGTCGACGTGGAACTCGACCAGTTCGTCGCGGAACACCCGGGTCGCCCAGGACGAGTTCAGCTGGGCGACGATGCCGCCCTCGAGCTCGAAGATGCCGTACGCCGCGTCGTCCGCGGTCGCGGTGTACGGCTCGCCGTTCTCGTCGACCCGGGTCGGGATGTGCGTGGCGCCCTGGCAGTACACCGACTGCACGGAGCCGAACGTCTGGTCGAGCACGTACCGCCAGTGGCAGAACATGTCCAGGATGATGCCGCCGCCCTCTTCGGACTTGTAGTTCCAGGACGGGCGCTGCGCCTCCTGCCAGTCGCCCTCGAAGACCCAGTACCCGAACTCGCCGCGGACCGACAGGATCCGGCCGAAGAACCCGCCGTCGACCAGCCGCTTCAGCTTCCGCAGGCCGGGCAGCGACAGCTTGTCCATCACCACGCCGTTCTTCAGGCCGGAGTCGACGACCAGCTTGGCCAGGTCGACCGCCGCGTCCAGGCTCTCCGCGATCGGCTTCTCGCAGTAGATCGCCTTGCCGGCCTCGACCGCGGCCCGGACGCCCTTCTCCCGGAGCTGGGTGAGCTGGGAGTCGAAGTAGATCTCGACGCCCGGTTCGGCGAGCGCCTCGGCGAGGTCGGTGGTCCACCGCTCCAGGCCGTACTGCTCGGCGATCCGGCGCAGCTTCAGCTCGTTCCGGCCGACCAGGATCGGCTCCGGGATGATCATCGTGCCGTCGGCAGCCGGGATCCCGCCCTGCTCCCGGATCGCCACGATGGAACGCTCGAGGTGCTGGCGCAGGCCCATCCGGCCGGTGACGCCGTTCATCACGATGCCGATGCGTCGCTCGTTCACAGTCCTACCTCTCACGCTCACGCCTGGGAAAGGGCTTTCCAAGGCTGTGAGCGCAACCTTAGGTGGGCGCCACAATCCAGTCAACCTGTTGCGGAAAACGGTCTCCCCCCGCGGCCACGGGTGCCGATCGACAGGAGGTGTCGAGCGGTTGGCGTACGGGTTGAGCCTGGCGCGGGTCGGCGCCGGCCGGTACGGGACGTATACGTCCTGTCGTTAGGTCCTCAGGTCAGGGTGGCGCGCACGGCGGCAGCCCATTCGGCGCGGCGGTTGGTACGGTCCGTCGCGGCTGGGGTGAAGTGGCGGTAGGTGCGGTGTTCCGACCAGTTGGTGGTGGCGCCGAGGGTGGTCCACGCGAGTTCGGCGGTGCCCAGGGCGGAGATTTCCGGTACGTCGGCCGCTTCGACCGGGGCGCCCAGGAGGTCTGCCTGGGTCTGCATGAGGAGGTCCGAGACGGTCGCGCCGCCGTCGGCGCGGAGGCTGGTGAGTACGCCCGGGATCGTGTCGGTGATGTCGCAGATCTGGTGGGCGACGGCGTCGACGGCGGCGCGGGCGATGTGTGCGCGGGTGGTCGAGCTGCTCATCCCGGTCAGTGCGGCGCGGGCCTCGCGGTCCCAATGCGGCGCGCCGAGGCCGGCGAAGGCGGGTACGAGTACGACGCCCTCGGCCGACGCGACCGTTGCCGCCAGCGCCATCAGCGCGCCGACGTCCGGTAGGCCCAGGAGGTCCGCGGTCCAGGCGAGGGCGGCGCCGGAGGAGACGATGTTCCCCTCCAGCGCGTAGACGGGACGGTCGGTCAGCCAGGCGAGCGTGCACCCACTCGGCACGAACTCGTCCACCGGGGTCATCACGGACGACCCTGTCCCGTACGTCGCCTTCACCATCCCGGTCCGCGTACACCCCTGGCCGTACATCGCAGCATGCGAATCGGCCAGCACCGCGACAATCGGAATCCCGTCCGGCAGTCCCGGCACGCCCTTCGTGACCCCGAACCCCGCATCGGACGGCCGCACCTCGCCCAACGCAGCCCGCGGAACCCCGAACGCCTCCAGCAGCTCGGCGGACCAGTCCAAGGCCAGCAGGTCGTACAGCAAGGTACGAGCGGCGTTGCCCGCATCAGTCAGATGCTCCCGGCAACCAGTCAGCCGGTGGATCAACCAACTGTCGACGGTGCCGACGTACGCGTCCGCCCGATTCAGCAACCAGCGCATCTTCGGTGCCGAGAACATCGCGTCGACCCGAAGTCCCGTACGCCGGCGTACGAGTTCGTCGACCGCCGACGGTAGTTGGGCGCACCAACTACTGGTACGAACATCCTGCCAGCCCAGAACCGGCCCGACGGGACGGCCGGAACGATCCCAGCCCACAACGGACTCGCGCTGCGTGGACAGCGCTATCCCCACGATTTCGACCCCGGCGGCCCCCACTGCACCCGCGCTCAGGCAGGTTGCGATTGCCTTCAGCACGCTCTGCCAGATGTCTTCGGCGTCTTGTTCCACCCAGCCCGGCTGCGGAGTGGAGAGGCCGACGGGGGATGACCCCGTGGCGAGTACCGCTCCGTCGGCGGTGATCAGGGCGGCTTTTGAGTTCGTTGTGCCCTGGTCCACGGACAGCACCGCTTCGGGCATCGGCCCTCCAAGTTTCAACTGAGGTCTTGACGGGACTCTAGCGCCGTGGTGACACTCATGGCGACAGGCTATGCACTAGTGAATATCTATTCGAGGAGAATGTGTGAAGCCGAGTAGACGCCGGGTGATCATCGACACCGATGCCAAGAACGAGGCCGATGACCAGTTCGCGATCGTGCACGGGCTGTTGTCGCCGACCTTCGACGTCCGCGGTCTGATTCCCGCGCACTTCGGCACCCACCGGTCGGACCGGAGCATGGAGGAGTCCCGCGAGGAGATCGACCTGCTGCTGGACCTGCTCGACCTGACCGGCAAGGTCACGGTCGCGAACGGCGCACCGACCGGCATCCCCGACGAGCACACGCCCAGAGATTCCGACGGCGCCCGGCTGATCATCGAGGAGTCGAAGCTGGCCGGCGAGGACGACCCGCTGTTCGTGTCGTTCCTCGGCCCGCTCACCGACATGGCGTCGGCGATCCTCCTCGACCCGGAACTCCCGAAACGCAACGTGATCGTGGTCTGGATCGGCGGTCGCGGTTACAACGGCTACGCGGCCGATCACCGGATGGAGTTCAACCTGTCGAACGACGTCCACGCCGCGAACGTGGTGTTCGGGTCCGGGATCACCGTCTGGCAGGTCCCGAGCGACGTCTACACCAAGGTTTCGGTCAGCTACGCAGAGCTCGAGGAGAAGATCGGCGACGCCGGCCCGCTCGGCAAGTACCTGATCGAGCAGTTGATCGAGTGGAACGCGAAGTACCACGGCGAGCCGATCGAGTCCCGCTCCCTCGGCGACTCGCCTGCGATCTCCCTGATGCTCTACCCGCACAGCGGCAACTTCCGGACTCGTCCGGCGCCGCGCTTCGGTGTCGACGGCTGGTACCTGCCCGGCACCGACAACCCCATCCAGGTCTGCGAGCAGGTCGACGTGCGCTTCCTGCTGGAGGACATGTTCGCCAAGATCCGCCGTTTCGCCCGCCAAAGGAGCAACTCATGAGCACGTCGTACACCCGCCGTGGTTTCCTCGGCCTCACGTCCGCCGCCGCGCTCGGCGCCGGTCTGTCCGCCTGTACCGGCGGTGGTACGTCGACCGGCGGCGGAGCCACCGAGGCGGCCTCGAACAACCTGCGGCTGTTCACCTACGAGGACGACTCGACGATCGGCCTGCTGAAGGCGCAGATCAAGAAGTTCGACGAGCAGAACGGGACCACGACCACCGTGGACAGCCTGCCCGGTTCGGGCGCGGCGGTATACCCGGACAAGCTGCGGACCGAGCTGCTCGGCGGCAAGGGTCCGGACGTCTGGCGGATCTGGGGCGGTCAGATCGGTGCGCCGTTCGCGAAGGCGAAGCAGGCACTCGACCTGAGCAAGTACTACGACAAGTACGGCTGGGACTCGAAGATCAACACCAAGGCGATCGGCGGGATGACGTTCGACGGCGTGAAGTCCGGCGTACCGTTCATCTCGCTCGGGATCGGTGCCTGGTACAACAAGTCGCTGTTCGCGAAGGCCGGGATCGCCGCGGCGCCGAAGACGTACGCCGAGCTCGAGGCCGCGAACGACAAGCTGGTCGCGGTCGGCGTGACGCCGTGCGGGCTGGGCGGCAAGTACGGGTGGGACATCATGCGCCTGTTCGAGTACCTGCTCGAGCACACCGCCGGACCGGACCTGCACGACAAGCTGCTGACCGGCGCCGAGAGCTGGGACCGGCCCGAGGTGGTCGAGGCGTTCACGCTGTTCAAGAAGTGGCAGGACAAGAAGTGGCTGCCGCAGGGCGCGCTCGCGCTGGACCCGTCCGATGTCGAGCCGTGGTACGTGCAGGGCAAGACCGCGTACACGATCACCGGTCCGTGGACCGAGGCCGCCGCGATCCTGGCGGCGAAGAAGAGCTCGTCCGCGTTCGGCAACTTCGAGCTGCCGACCGACAAGACCCCTGCCCGGCACTCGGGCTTCGTCGAGGGCTACATGATCAACGCCCGCAGCGGGAACGCCGACAAGGCCGCCGCGCTGATCGACTTCATCGTGCAGCCGGCCAGCCAGAAGGCGATGAACATCACCGCCTCGACGGTCAAGGGTGCCGAGCCGGACCCGAAGGCGCTGCCGCTGGCCGCGGAGTGGGCGCAGAAGTACTCAGGCAACCCGTTCTACACGATCCAGGACCAGGCGTTCCCGAAGAAGCAGGCCGACCAGTACTTCAGCGTGCAGAGCGACCTGCTGCAGGGCTCGGTCAAGCCGGACGCGGCGGCGAAGAAGATGCAGGAGATCGTCTCCGCCTGGGCGAAGAGCTGACCTGTGGCGGGAACAGTCGCAGTAAAACAGGTGAAGCGTGGTGGCCGGTGGTCGCCGTGGTTGTTCGCCATCCCCGCTCTGGCGGTGTACGTCGCGTTCCTGGTGTACCCGGCGTTGTCGTCACTGTTCTTCAGCCTGACCAACTGGGACGGCCTGAGCGCAACCTACAAGTTCGTTGGCCTGAGCAACTACTTCAAGCTGCCGCACGACCCGGTGGTGGTGACCGCGGTCAAGAACAACCTGATCTGGACCGTGGTCACGATCGCGGTCCCGACCGTGATCGGCCTGCTGCTGGCGATCGCGCTGAACGGCAAGGTGCACGGCAAGCCGATCCTCCGGCTGGTGTTCTACACGCCGGCTGTGCTCCCGCTGGTGTCGATCGCGAGCATCTGGGGCTGGTTGTACAACCCGCAGTACGGCGCCATCAACTCGCTCTTGCGGGCGATCGGACTGGACGGGCTGGCGCAGCCGTGGCTCGGGCAGGACTCGACCGCGCTGTGGGCCGTGATGATCCCGGCGATCTGGTTGCGTACCGGCTTCCCGATGTTGCTCTACTTGGCCGCGCTGCAAGGGATTCCGAACGAGTTGTACGAGGCGGCGACCGTCGACGGTGCGTCGAAGTGGCAGCAGTTCTGGCACGTGACGATGCCGAGCCTGCGGCCGGCGCACTACATCGTGCTCGCGCTGTCGCTGATCGACTCGTTCAAGGTCTTCGACATGATCTACGCGATGACGTACGGCGGCCCCGGTACGTCGACGCAGGTGATGGGTACGTGGATGTACTTCAACGTCTTCCAGTACTACCAGGCCGGCTACGGCACCGCGATCGCCGTCGTCATCACCCTGGTCGCGATCGCCGTAGGCATCCCCTACGTCCGCTCCCAAACAAGGGAGGCCTCATGACCCTCACAGCCCAAGCCCCGGTAGAACTACCTGTCGATGCAACCAAATCCGGCAGTTCTGGGCCCAAGGGACGTCGCGGTCTGGTGACGACTTTCGTCCTGGCAGTGGTCGCACTCTTCTGGATCTCACCGCTCGCACTACTGGTGATCACCGCCGTACGCCCGCTCGCGGACTTCATCGGCAACGGCCCACTCTCCTGGCCTGCTCAGTTGACGTGGAGCAACTTCAAAGACGCCTGGGACATCGGCAACTTCGCCACGACCTACCGCAACAGCGCGATCCTCGCCGCGATCAAGGTCCCGGTCGGCGTCCTGGTCTCCGCGATGCTCGGCTTCGCACTGGCCAAGCTCCGGATGAAGTTCCGCCGGACGGTGATGTTCTCGGTGTTCCTCGGGCTGACCATCCCGATCTACATCACGATCGTCCCGGTCTTCATCATGATGCGTCAGGCCGGGCTGACCGACAGCATCTTCGGGCTGATCGGGCCGTACCTGGCGTTCGGCATCCCGTTCGAGGTGCTCGTACTGCAGTCGTTCTTCCGGCAGATCCCGGACGAGATCATCGAGGCCGCGAAGGTGGACGGCGCCGGCGACTGGCGGGTGTTCTTCACGATGATCCTGCCGCTGTCCGTACCGGCGCTGGTGACGGTGGCGATCCTGGACGCGGTCGCGACCTGGAACGAGTTCCTGTTCGCGCTGATCCTGCTGAACTCGGACGCGCACAAGACCATCCCGGTCGGCCTGCTGAACTTCCAGGGGCAGTTCGCCAACAACAACACCGGGCTCGCGGCAGGCATCCTGATCGCAGTGGTGCCGATCCTGATCGCCTACACACTCCTGCAGCGCTGGATCGTCGGCGGCCTCACCGCCGGCTCGCTCAAAGGTTAGGAAACGATATGACTGACATGCCGGTCTTCGGTGCGGGTATCTGGCACTTCGCGACGTACAAGGACCGCTACGCCACCGACGGGTACGGCGAACCCGTCGGGCTGCTCGAGCAGATCGACCGGGCGGGAGCCGTCGGCGACCTGTCGGTGGTCGACCTGAACTGGCCGTTCGCGGGGTACGACGGGACGCTCGACGACGTCAAGGCCGCGCTGCAGCGGAACAACCTGAAGGCGATCGCGATCACGCCGGAGATCTACACCAAGGACTTCGTCAAGGGCTCGTTCACCAACCCGGACCCCGGCGTCCGCAAGCAGGCGCTGGAACTGTTGCACCAGGCAACCGAGCTGGCGAAGGACCTGGGCTGCTCGTACGTCAAGCTGTGGCCCGGCCAGGACGGCTGGGACTACCCGTTCCAGGTGAACTACCACGACATCTGGAACCTGGCGCTGGACGGGCTCAAGGAGTTGGTGTCGGCGCACCCGGACATCAACTTCGTGATCGAGTACAAGCCGCGCGAGCCGCGGGTGAAGATCATCTTCCCGAACGTCGCGCGGACCCTGCTCGGGATCGAGAAGATCGGCCTGCCGAACCTGGGCATCCTGCTCGACTTCGGGCACTCGCTGTACGGCCAGGAGACGCCGGCCGACGCGGCGCAGCTGGCGATCGACTACAACCGGCTGTTCGCGATCGACGTCAACGACAACATGAAGGGCTGGGACGACGACATGGTCGTCGGCTCGGTGCACCTGGTCGAGACGTTCGAGTTCTTCCACACGCTGCGCCGGAACAACTGGGAGGGCGTCTGGCAGCTCGACCAGTTCCCGTTCCGCGAGGACAGCGTGCAGGCCGCCAAGCAAGCGATCACGTTCCTGAAGGCGGTCCACCACGCCCTCGACGTACTGGACGACGAGGCACTCGCCGCGGCGCAGGCGTCGCACGACGCGTTGGCGGCCCAGAAGCTGGTGCAGAAGGTCCTGCTGAGTTCGATGGCGGAGATCGTATGACGCTGACAGTCGAGCACACGACGATGCCGGTGCTCGGGCGACTGCCGGCCCACAGCAGTCGCACCGAGCAGATCGCGCACATCGCCGAGGCCGCGAAGCAGATCCGGATCCAGGACCTCAAACTGGTCCACCACGCCGGCGCCGGCCACATCGGCGGCGACTTCTCCGCGATCGACATCCTGGCCACGCTGTACGGCGCGGTGCTCGACATCTCGCCGGAGACGGTGCACGACCCCGAGCGGGACCGCTTCATCCTGAGCAAAGGCCACGTCGCCGGGGCTCTCTACACCACGCTGGCGGCCTTCGGCTTCCTGCCGGTCGACGAGCTCGCGACGTTCCTGAAGCCGCTGTCCGCGCTGAACGGGCACCCGAACCGGAACAAGGTCGCCGGTGTCGAGGCGAACACCGGCCCACTCGGTCACGGTCTCCCGGTCGCGGTCGGGCACGCGCTGTCGGCGAAGCTCGATGTCTCGTTGCGGCGTACGTACGTCCTGGTCGGCGACGGCGAGCTGCAGGAGGGCTCGAACTGGGAGGCGATGATGGCGGCCTCGCAGTACCAGCTGGACCGGCTGACCGTGATCGTCGACCGGAACCGGCTGCAGCAGGGCGCGACCACCAAGGAGACCAACGACCTCGATCCGCTGCCGGAGAAGGCGGCCGCTTTCGGGTTCGCGGTGGTCGAGGTGAACGGTCACGACCACGGGGAGCTGCTCGACGTACTGTCCGCGGTCCCGTTCCGGCCGGGCAAGCCGACGTTCGTGATCGCGCACACCCACAAGGGGCACCCGATCTCGTTCATGAGCAACAACGTCGCCTGGCACCACCGGGTACCCGATGCCGCTGAGTTCGCCCAAGCCCTGAAGGAGTTGGCATGACCGTCACCGACAGACCCTCGATCGCGGACCAGCCGCGGTACGACTGCCGGGACGCGTACGTCGAGACGCTCGCCGAGCTGGCCGAGGCCGATCACCGGATCGTTGGCGTGGTCAACGACTCGGTCGGATCGAGCAAGCTGAACAGCTTCCGCAAGGCCTTCCCGGACCGGCTGATCAACGTCGGGATCGCCGAGCAGGACATGGTCGGCGTCGCGTCCGGACTCGCCAACGGCGGCCGGATCCCGTTCGTGTCGGCGGCGTCCTGCTTCCTCACCGCCCGCGCGCTCGAGCAGATCAAGGCCGACGTCGCGTACTCGAACACGAACGTGAAGCTCTGCGGGATGAGCCCCGGCGTCGCGTACGGCGAACTCGGGCCGACGCACCACTCGATCGAGGACATCGCCTGGCTGCGGGCGATCGCGAACATGACCGTGATCGTGCCGGCCGACCCGATCGAGACCGCGGCTGCGCTGCGCTGGGCGGCCGACGTGGACGGACCGGTGTTCATCCGGGTCAGCCGGATGAGCGTGCCGAAGGTGTACGCCGAGGACTACTCGTTCGAGCTCGGCAAGGCGATCACGGTCCGCGACGGCAACGACGTGACGCTGATCAGCAACGGGACCGTGCTGTGGCGGGCGCTGGCCGCGGCCGAACAGCTCTCCGCGGAAGGGATTTCCGCGCGGGTGCTGTCGATGCCGACGGTGAAGCCCTTGGACACCGAGGCAGTGGTTGCGGCCGCGCGGGAGACGGCCGGCATCGTGACCGCGGAGGAAGCGGTGGCGGCCGGCGGTCTCGGCGGCGCGGTGGCCGAGACCGTCGTACAGCAGCATCCGGCCCGGGTGACGATCCTCGGGTTTCCCGAGTTCGCGCCGACCGGGTCGGCCGGCTACCTGCTGGACCGGTACGGGCTGTCCGCGGACGGCATCGCCGACGCCGCCCGCAAGCTCGTCACGACAGGTAGCTGACCAGATCGGCGATCGAGACCATGGCGAAGCCGTGAGCGTCGGCGAAGGCGCGCAGGTCCGGCCCGGTCATCAGCGTGCCGTCGTCGTTCATCAGTTCGCCGATCACGCCGACCGGCGGCAGGCCCGCCAGCCGGACGAGTTCGACAGTGGCCTCGGTGTGGCCGGGGCGCTGCCGGACGCCGCCGTCGACCGCCCGCAGCGGGAGGATGTGGCCGGGCCGGATCAGGTCCGCGCGCTGCGCCGAGGGATCGGCCAGTACGCGAACCGTCCGGGCCCGGTCCGCGGCGGAGATGCCGGTACCGACGCCGGTCGCCGCGTCCACCGAGACGGTGTACGCCGTACGCAGGCTGTCCTGGTTGTCCGGCACCATCAGCGGCAGCTCGAGCCGGTCCAGGACCTCGGCCGCCGCCGGTGCGCAGACGTAGCCGCTGGTGTGGCGGACGAGCAGGGCCATCAGTTCGGGGGTCGCGAGGGACGCGGCGAAGGTCAGGTCGCCTTCGTTCTCACGGTCCTCGTCGTCGACGACCACGACGGGTCGGCCGGCGGCGAGCTCGGCGACGGCGTGTTCGATGGTGTCCAGGCTGGTAAGGGTGCTCACGATCGTTGTCCTCTCGGGCAGTGCAACCGATTGGCACTCCGGGGGCAACGACAAACCTCACGCCCCTCGCTTCAAAGGGACGTGCGGTTGCCACGTGCGTCTTCCCATCCGGACTTTCACCGTCGGTCCCGGAGTTCCACCAGGTCAACCGCTCCTTCTTGCGAAGTCACGGGTCGCGGACTGTCACCGCCGGCTCGGAATTTCACCGACCCCAGAGCACGTGTGTTCTTCTCTTGCTCAGCTTAACGGCAACCAGCACCCCAGGAGTGTCATGTCCATCTCATCCGTCTGGCACCAGATCGAACTCCCGGCAACGTCCGACTGGGTCCACTTCGAACACGAGTCCGGCCTGGCGCTCCGGCGGCCCACCTTCCGGGACGGCGCCGGGAGAAAGGTGCGGTTTGCGGGACCGCTTGCTGGACGGTGGCGGTGGGTGGACGGGGACGCGGCGGGTGAGTTCGAGGTGCAGGCTGCCGCCGCGGGGGAGAGCAATCCGTTCTACGCACACGGATTCTGGAAGATGTCGGCCGGTGGGCGGAGTCTCGTGCATGCGGACGGTACGCCAGCGGTGATGGTGGCCGACACGGCCTGGGCGCTCCCGTGGCGTGCCACCCCCGACCAAGTACGTGAGTACGCCGCCGACCGACAGTCCAAGGGCTTCAACGCAGTCCTGCTGATGACGGTGCAACCGGACATGCGAGCTGTCGGTCCGCGTGACCGCACGGAAGACGAGGGGTTCGCGGTCGCGTTCGAAGACCTGTCCGACGGTCACCTCAACCAGATGAACTTCGAGTACTTCCAGTACCTCGACGACCTGCTCCGGACCCTGGTGGAGCACGGCATTGTCCCGGTACTGCAGCCCGTCTTCCACGGCTTCGGCTGGAAGGGCCTCGACGTCGCGGGCACCGTCGTACCGCCGGAGGAGTACGCCGCCTACTGCCGCTACCTCGTCGCCCGGTACGGAGCCCAGCCGGCGATCTACCTGGTCGGAGGCGACGGCGCCGGCACCGAGCCGCAGGTCGCAGCCGGTGGCGTCGAAGTACACGAAACCGACTGCTACAACCAACCGACAGGTATCCACTACCGCCCGCACATCCGCGCCGCCGCCCACCAGGACGCGGACTGGCTCGACTTCCAGTGGTGCCAGACCGGCCACACCGGTGAACATGTCCCCGAGCGCGTCGCCGACATGTGGCGCAACCACCCGGTAAAGGCAGTGGCCAACGGCGAACCGACGTACGAGCACACCGGCCGCACCGGCGTCGCGGAGGGCTGGTGGCAGGGCCACGAGGCGTGGAGCAATCTGTGCGCGGGCGGCACGATGGGCGTCGTCTACGGCGCCGGCAGCCTCTGGCAGTGGCGCCTGCATCCCGAGGAGCCGGGCCATTCGGACTTCTTCCTGGCGCCCGGCGCGGGCTGGCGCGAGGCCGTCGCCTTCGAGGGTTCCTCGTACGTCGGCATGCTCGGCAAGATCCTGGCCGGCCTGCCCACCACCGACATGGAGCCGGACTGGACGCGGGTGATCTCCGGCCGCGCGCTGAGTACGAAGGACGGCGGCCTGATCGTGTACCGCGAGAACGGCGGCCCGGTGATGGTCTTCGACGACACGGTGCCGCTGGCGTACACGATCGTCGATCCGCGGGACGGCTCGGTGGTGGCGACCGGGAAGCGGGACACACCGGACAGTCCATTGCCGGACGCAGGTGGCGCACCGAGGGTCTACATCTGCCTATAGTCCAGTTTGATCGTCTTGAGAGGGGTGTCGTGAACAGCAACCGCGCGGTGCGCCGGCCTGGGCTGGACGAGCTGCGGCTGCTCGCGAAGGTGGCGCGGATGTACCACGAGAAGGGCATCCGCCAGCCGCAGATCGCCGCCGAGCTGAACCTGTCCCAGGCGCGGGTCTCGCGGATGCTCAAGCAGGCCGTCGAGGTCGGCATCGTGCACACCGTGGTGACGATGCCGAGCGGCGTACACAGCGACCTCGAGGACGAGTTGCAGGGCCGGTACGGGCTGCGCGACGCGGTCGTCGTGGACAGCGCCGGCGACGAGGTACTGCCCGCGCTCGGCTCGGGCGCGGCGGCGTACCTGGACATGACGCTCACCGGCGGGCACGTGGTCGGCATCTCGTCCTGGAGCGAGACGCTGATCTCGGCCGTCGACCGGATGCCGCGCAAGAGCGTCCCGGTGGTGGACAAGGTGGTGCAGATCGTCGGCGGTCTGGGCGACGCCGCGGTGCAGATGCAGGCCACCCGGTTGACCGCGCGGTTCGCGGAGCTGACCGGTGGGATGCCGGTCTACCTGCCCGCGCCCGGTCTGGTCGGCACCCCCGCGGTCCGCCGGGCGATGATGAGCGACGTGTCGGTTCGGGACGTTCTGGGCACGTGGGGACAACTCACCGACGCCCTGGTCGGGATCGGCAGCCTGGAGCCGTCGCCGCTGCTGCAGCGCAGCGGCAACGCGGTCGCGGAGGCGGATCAGGACGAGCTACGCCGGCTCGGGGCTGTCGGGGACGTGTGTTTCCGGTTCTTCGACGAAGAGGGAAAGCTCGTGCGTTCGACGTTCGACCAACGGGTCATCGGGGTGACCGCGAAGGAGCTGCTGGCGGTGCCGCGCCGGATCGGCGTGGCCGGCGGCGAGCGGAAGTACTCCGCGATCCGCGCCGCCCTCCTCGGCGGCTGGGTGAACATCCTGATCACCGACCTCGCAATGGCCCACCGGCTTCTCGATGCAGCCTGAGGAACAACGGGAGGTCTACTCGACCATCGACCTGGCGTTGCGGGTCGGTGAGGTGCTGCTGTCGAGTGGCGCGGGTACGGCGGACGCGACCGCGACGATCCTCGGTGTGACCGCGGCCGGCGGGTTGCGCGGGTGCGAGGTCGACATCACGTTCACGTCGATGGCCGTCTCGTACCAGGCCGCGCCCGACGTCGCGCCCGAGACGCACATCCGCCTGGTCCGGTACCGCTCGCAGGACTTCTCCCGGCTGACCGACGTCGATCGGCTCGTACGGCGCTTCGCCCGCGGCGAGCTGACCCGCGAGGAGGCGTCGCGCGAGCTGGCCCGGCTGACGTCGGCGGGTCCGCCGTACCCGCGGTGGAGTGCGGTACTGGCGTGGGGCGTGATGGCCGGTGGCGCGACGTTGCTGCTCGGCGGTGGCTGGCTGATCACGCTCGTCGCGGTGCTGACCGCGGTCGTGATCGACCTGAACAACCGGTGGTTCAACCGGCAGCGGCTGCCCGCGTTCTACCAGCAGGTCGCCGGCGCGTTCGTCGCGACCGCGGTCGCGCTGGTGCTGTACGCCGTGCACGCGCCGGTGAAACCGTCCCTGGTAGTTGCCGCCGGCATCATCATGTTGCTGGCCGGGATCGCCCTCACCGGTGCGGTCCAGGACGCGATCACCGGGTACTACGTGACCGCCGCGGCCCGCAGCCTCGAAGCGATGCTGCTCACCGGCGGGATCATCGCGGGCGTCTCGCTCGGCCTCGCGCTGGGGCTGCGACTCGGTCTGAAGGTCGGCATCGAGCCGCAGACGATCCAGCTGGCGAACCTCCCGGTGATGGTGATCTCCGGCGCGGTGATGGCGGTCGCGTTCGCGTACGCGTCGTACGCGCCGCTACGCGCGCTGTTGCCGGTCGCGGTGATGGGTGCGCTGGCCTCGTTGATCTTCACGTTGATGACGCGGGCGTCGTTCGGTCCGGCCTGGTCCACCGCAGCCGCCGCGTTCGTCGTCGGTCTCGGCGGGTACTCGGGTGGCCGGCGGACCGGCGTACCGCCGCTGGTCGTGGTGGTCGCCGGCTCGATCCCGCTGCTGCCGGGACTGACGATCTACAAGGGGCTCTACGAACTGACCGCGGGCGGTCAACTGATCGGCATCGTCAGCCTCACCACCGCGGTCGCGATCGGTGTCGCGCTCGCGTCCGGGCTGATTCTCGGTGAGTACGTCGCGCAGCCGATCCGTCGCGAGGCCCGCCGCCTCGAGGACCGCCTGGCCGGACCCCGCCTGGTCGGTCCGCGACGCCCGGTACGCCGCCGTACCGGCCGCACCCGGCGGCGACGCCGGGCGGCCTAGCCGATCGCCCGACGACGGGCTCTGGCTTGACCTGAGTTATCCGTCTGGGTAACTTTTACTCATGCGGATAAAACAGGACGGTGATCGCGCGCGGAGTACCGCGGCGCGCCGCGACCAGATCGTCGCGGCGACGATCACCGTGCTCGCCCGGCGCGGGTACGGCGCGACGTCGTACGAGGCGATCTGCGAAGAGGCCGCGCTGAGCAGCAAGCGGCTGATCTCGTACCACTTCTCGACCAAGGACGAGCTGCTCGCCGAGGTCCTCCGCCGCGTCACCACCGACGCGGCGGAGCGGATGCGCCCGGCGATCGACGCGGAACCGCGGCCGGACGGGAAGTTGGCGGCGTACATCCGCTCCAACCTCCAGTTCATCGCGGACCACCCGGAACACGTCCGCGCGGTCCAGCAGATCGTCTTCGCCGCCGTCCCCACCGAAGAGGCGGACGCGGCCGTCGCCCGTCTGGCTGTGCTGTTCGAGGAAGGTCAACGCGCGGGAACCTTCCGTACGTTCGACCCGACGCTGATGGCGTACACGCTACGAGCGGCGATCGACGCCGCGGCCGACCGCTTGATCGCCGGCGCCGATCCCACCCACTACGCCGACGAACTCACGGAGATGTTCCACCGGGCGACGCGGAGCGACCGATGAGCCGCAGCGAGCGGACCCCCGCTCACGCAGCCGGCGTTGCGCGCCGAGCTGCGGGGAAGGGTGCGATGGCCGACCGACCTGACCCGGTCGGCGGGAAGCCGAAGGCTCGGTGGGCGGCTGTGCTGGCGCCGGTGCTGGTGGATCTGGTGGTGCCGTTGGTGATCTTTTACGGGTTACGGCGGGCCGGAGTCGGTGTGGTGGGGGCGACGCTGGCGGGGTCGGTGATTCCGGTGGTGCGGACGGTGTACTCGATTGTCCGCGGGCGGAAGGTCGACTGGATGGCCGTGTTCGTGATCGTTGCGCTGGCGGTCGGGACGATCGCGTCGTTGGCGATGCACAGTCCGCGGATGTTGCTCGCGAAGGACGGGGTGATCACCGCACTGTGCGGCCTGTGGATGCTCGGCACAGTTGCTCTGGGCAAACCGTTGCTGTTGGCAATGGGGCGCCGGATCGCGGAGGCCAAGCGGGGCAAGGGTGGCGGCGAGGTGTGGGCCGGCCGGTGGGAGCGGGAGCCGCGGTTCCGGCATGGGATCCGGCTGATCACGATCGTCTGGGGCGTCGGCCTGGTGTTCGACGCGGTGGTCCGCGTGGTGATCGCGTGCGCCCTTCCGCTCGATGCGGTGCCCGGCGCCACGACGGTGCAGTGGATCGTGTTGTTCGTACTCCTCTACAGCTTCATGATGATCTACTCCCGCAAGAACGACCTGCTCGCATGACCGTCCTCGTCGATTTTCGGCCACCGGATGACCCCGGCCGGTTCCAGCCGTTAGAGTTACCGACTGGAAACATCGCTCGGCCCGCCTGGGCCGGCGCGGTCCGAAGTGGGGGCCGACGAGGAGGATCGACGTGGCACTGGGTAGGACGTCCCCGCGGGACCTGCCGCTGTTCGCGGATCTGTCCGGACGGGACATCAGAGACATCTTCAAGGCCGGCGAGGAGGTTTCGGTACCGGCCGGCTGGTCGCTGATCCTGGAGCAGACACCGCCGGACGCGGCATACCTGATCCTGAGCGGTACCGCCGCGGTCCGGGAGAAGGGCCAGGAGATCGCCGAGCTCGGGCCGGGCGACATCGCCGGCGAGGTCGCGGTCCGGAAGAACACGTTGCGGACGGCAACCGTCACGGCGAAGTCGCGGCTGCAGCTGCTGCACTTCACCCGGGAGAAGTTCGACGACCTGACCCGGCGGCTGCCCGCGTTCCGGGACGCCATCGACGCCACCATTGCCGAGCGCCGCGGTGGCTCCTGAACCTGATCTCGCGGCGGTCCAGCGCGAGTTCGAGCGGACCCTGCTCGGCGGCGAGCGGAAGTTCACCCGGGTCCAGGTGTCCGAGCGGGCCGGGATCTCGATCCAGCGCGCCGAGCGGATGTGGCACGCACTCGGGTTCGCGACCGTGCCGGACGACGAGGTGGCGTTCACCGACGACGACGTCGAGGCGTTGCGGCTGGTCGCGGCGCTCGAGGACGACGGGTTCATCGAGCCCGAGATGGAGTCCTCGCTGGCCCGCAAGCTCGGTCAGACGCAGTCCCGGCTGGCGTCCTGGCAGTCCGCGATGTTCCTGGAGTTCCTCGGCAGCTCGAAGCTGTCCGCGGACGAGGCGATCGAGGTGGCGGGCCTGCTGCTGCCGGCGATGGAACGCCTGCAGACGTACGTCTGGCGCCGTCACCTGGCCGCGGCCGCCGGTCGCGCGGTGGCGGGCTCCGACGAGCTGGCGCGCGGTGTCCGGGCCGTCGGCTTCGCGGACATCGTCAGCTACACCCGGCTCACCCGGCGGCTGACCGAGGCCGAGCTCGGCGAGCTGATCGAGCGGTTCGAGGGAATGGCCGCCGACGTGGTCGCGCTGAACGGCGGCCGGGTGATCAAGTCGATCGGCGACGAGGTGCTGTTCGTCACCGACACCCCCGCGCAGGCCGCCGCGGTCGCGCTGGCGCTGCAGGACGCGGTGAGCGCCGACGAGGACCTGCCCGAGCTGCGGATCGGGCTCGCGTACGGGACGATCCTGATCCGGCTCGGCGACGTGTACGGCGAGGTCGTCAACCTGGCCGCCCGGCTCACCACCGAGTGCAAACCCGGCCGCGTCCTCGCCGACCGCGAACTCGCCGCCGCCCTGGACGGCAACCCGGAGTTCGTCATCCACCGTCTCCGCCGGGTCGCGGTCCGCGGCTACCGCCACCTCGTGCCGTACGCGATCCAACGAGGACATAGCGTTTGATCCGTGCGGGAGATCAGGATGCCGGCCGAGTTGGCGCTGGTGAGTGAGGGCGACTCGATCATCGAATGGGCGGCGCAGGGGTTCACCACGGGGGCGCGCGCCTGGCGTGACGGGGCTGCGGTGGCGGTCGCCTCACCGGACGTGTCGAAGCACGACCGGCTCGCGGTTGCCGGCTCGATCGAGGACGCCGTACGCCTGGTGACCGGCGTACTGCCCGAGGTCGGTCCGTCGTACCGGCCGTTCGGGGACGAGGGGTTGATCCGCGCGCTGGCGGAACGTGTGCCGGGGTTGCGGTTCTCGGCGGCGTTCGGGTGGATGGACGCGGACCAGGTACCGGACGTGACCGCGAGCGCGGCCTGGCTCGACGGGGACGGCGGCGTGGAGGAGTTGCTGGCCGAGGCGTCGCCGTCGTCGTACGCGTGGCCCGGGCGTCCCGGCGTACGTCGGTGGGCCGCGCTGACGGGCGATCGCGATGAGCTGCTGAGCGTCGCGGCCGACGCCTGGAGCGCGCCGACGATCGGCTTCCTCGCCGGTGTCGCCACGCATCCCGTTGCCCGAGGCAAGGGGTTGTCGCGGCGGGTGTCCGGGTTCGTGACGGCGGAACTGGTGAAGAGCTACGGGCGGGCCGCGTTGATGGTCGACGGGAACAACCCGGCGGCGATCGCGGTCTACCGGCGGCTCGGGTACACCTACCGCGAGGTGGCGGCGGCTAGCGCGTCGGCTTGACCGTCGGCTTGGGAGTCGGCTTGGGCGTCGGTGTAGGAGTCGGGCTGGGCGTCGTCGCGATCGCCGACGGTGCGGCGAACGGCGCCTCGGTGGTGTCCTTGCAGTTCCTCGAGTCGGTGACGACGCCGTTCTCGTCCGGCTTGATCGTCGGCAGCGGGAACAGGTTGGTCGTACTTCCGTGTTGCCCCGGCTTGAACGCCTCCGCGCAGTCCAGCCGGTCCAGGTCGATGGGGTTTCCGTCCTGGTCGAACAGTCGGACGTCGACCTGCTTGCCCTGGGCATCGAACGGGTAGATGTTCGTCACCGTCGAACCGTTCAGCTGCAACCCGTTCCGCGGCGGGTTGTACGCCGAGCTGCCGCCGTACCGGTTCTGGTAGTGGTTCAGGAACCCGAACGACGCGCCCATGTACGCGGCCGCGAGGAACGCCGGCACCGCGACGGTGGCGACCACGTTCAGCGGTACGACGTACCACAGCCAGCGGGCGTCCTGCTGGGTCCGGCGGCCGATCCAGATCGACACCGCGGCACCCGCGAACGCCCCGACGACGGTGACCGCCGGCGCCCCGAACAGCGCGAAGAACCCGCCTGCGCCGATCATCCCGCGCGCCACCCACCAGATCGGCTGGCCGATCGTCACCAGTTCGTGCCGGATGTTCGGCGGGATCTGGTCGATCCACCCGCGCAGCGCGGCCGCGGACCGCGCGCCGTTGCGGGTCTCGAGGACGATCCGCGGATCGTTGCCGCGGAGCGCCTGGATGCCGAGGAACGCGGCGACGAACAAGATGCCGAACCCGAGGACGCCGAAGAACGACGTCTCCCGCCACGACCACGCGAAGATCCCGACCGCGATGAAGAACGGACCGACCGTGGCCGCGATCAGGCCCCAGCGCAACGCGCCCCATCCGGCGGTCAGCCGATCCTGATGCGTCTGTCCGGCCGGCCCGGTGCGCGGCGGGTATCCAGCCGCGGTGCGCAACTGGTCGGCGTACTGCCGCGGCGTACCCAGGCGGTCCTGCAGGTCGCTGATCGTCGGTTCGGCGCCGAACTCGGACGCGACCTCGCTCAGGTGGCCGCCGGCGTCCTGCAGTACGTCCTCCAGTTCGCCCGGCGGCAGGTCGCTGAGCTCGGCGCGCAGTTGCGCGAGGTAGATCGCCGGCGCCCCGGTGTTCACGCGGCCTCCTTTTGCACCAGCAGGCCTGACATGGCGCCGGCGAAGTGGGTCCAGGTCTCGGTGGAGCGGGCCAGCAGTTCACGGCCGGTCTTGTTCAGCCCGTAGTACTTGCGGTGCGGGCCTTCCTCGCTCGGTTGCACGTACGACGTCAGCGCGCCGGCCTGGAACAGCCGCCGCAGCGTCCCGTACACGGACGCGTCCGCCACGTCCTCGAGGCCCGCGGCGCGCAGCCGGCGGAGTACGTCGTACCCGTAGCCGTCCGCGTCCCGCAGGACCGCCAGCACGGCGAGATCGAGTACGCCTTTCAGCAACTGGGTCGTGTCCACGGCAGAACAGACTACTCCACATTGCGGAGTACTCCGCCAACCAGCGCAATTTCGATCAAGTCGGCGGCGGCCGGGTGGGGGCACAGTGGTGCACATGGCGGATGTGTTCGAGGAGTTCGTGGCGGTGGTCGCGGCCGGTCTGAGCGGTCCGTGCGACCAGGTCGACGGAGCCGGGTTGGCGGGGCGGGTGCACCTGTCGCGGTTCCACTTCGACCGGGTGATCGGCGCGGTCGCGGGCGAGTCGCCGTTCGCGTTCCGGCGGCGCGTGCTGCTGGAACGGGCCGCGTACCGGCTCCTGACCGAGCAGAGCTCGGTGCTCGATGTCGCCGTCGAGGCCGGGTACGGGTCGAACGAGGCGTTCACGCGCGCGTTCGCCCACGCGTACGGGATGCCGCCGCGGGAGTGGCGGCGGGAAGCGTCGCGGGTGTTCTTCCTCGCGGCGCCCAGTGGAGTGCATTTCCAGCCGCCGGCCGGACTCCGGCTGCCGGCCCGCAGAAAGGTGAGGGGCATGGACGTACTTGTCAGGATGGTCGAGCACCACGTGTGGCTGACCGGAGAAATGATCGAACGCGGCGCCCGGCTGGACGCCGCCACCCTGGACCGGCCGATCGAGTTGTCCGTCGAGGGCATCGACGACGACATCTCGATCCGCTACCTGCTGGACCGGCTGGTCTGGCAGGAGGAGATGTGGCTGGCCTCGGTCGAGGACCGCCCGTTCCAGGTCCCCGAATGCGGCCGCGAGGTCCGTACCCCGATCCCCGAACTACGCACCCGGCACGCCGAGGCCGGCGCCCGCTTCGTTGCCCTGGTCAACCAGTTGAACGAGGACGGCCGCTTCGACGAAAGCTTCGTCGACACCACCTGCGAACCACCACGGGTCTTCACCTACGGCGGCATGGTCGCCCACGTCCTGACCTTCGCCGCCCACCGCAGATCCCTCCTGATCGGCGCCTTCCACACCGCCGGCATCACGGACCTAGCCTTCGGCGACCCCATGCACTTCGTAGCCGAAGGCAACTAGTTCTTCGGGTCGTGGAGGTTGGGGCGTTGGGTGGGGGTGGTGATTTCGACGTCGATCGGCTGGAGTTTGGTGGGGGCGGTGATTTTGCCGCCGGTTACGGGGATGTTCAGTTTGCTGGCGGCTACGTCGATGTCGATGGTGGCGCCGGTGTCGTTCGGGGTGGTCCACTCGGTGTCGGACAGCGTGATCGCGAGGCCGAGTACGCGGCCCTTGGGGATGATCTCGTCCTGGGCGCGCAGCGGGACGTTCACGGTCGTCCACTGGCCGGGCGTCAGCGGGGTAGGACTCGACACCGACTTGCTGTGCGCGGCGTCGATCCAGCCGCGGCTGACGATGCCGTGATCGCTCTCGGTCGTGAGCTTCTGGACCGTGAAGTAGCAGCTGTCGTCGTAGTCCGTACTGGAGCCCTCGCAGGTGCTGTTGTCGGTACGGCGAATGCCCGAGTAGCGCTGGGCGTCGCCGTACTCGATCAGCCGGGCCGTGATCGGCGTGGTCGTCGAGTCGGACTTCAGCCGCAGCGTGACCGACGGCGTACCGCTGACCCGCAGCGGGGCGGCGAGCGGTGCGGACACGAACATCTGCCGGCCGGCGATCACCTCGGTCGGATCCGCGACGATGTCGTCCTCAGTCAGGTCCGTGTCGTCGGTGATCGTGACCGTACCCTTGCCCGTGGCACCTAGTTTGCCCGTTGCCAGCGGCACCGACATCGGCCGGTTCACGGCCGGCCAGGTCTGGTAGTTGCGCCACACGTCCGGCGTGGTCTCGACCGAGACCATCGGTTCCTTCATCACGTTGTTGTGCAGACCCTGCAGCCAGTAGTCGAACCACTTGTGCAGCTCGGCCACCCACTCGTCGCGGCGGAACTCGAACGGGTCCACGTGGTCCTCGAGCCCGAGCCACAGCTTGCGTGGAACGTTGTTGCGGGACAGCGCCGACCACCACTGCGAGAAGTGGTTCGTCTGTACGTTGTAGTCGCTCAGCCCGTGCGTCATGAACACCGACGCCTTCACCTTGGACGCGTTCTTGGTGTAGTCGCGTTCGGCCCAGAACGCCGTGTAGTCGCCGGTGTCGTCGTCGTCGCTGTCGCCGAGCTCGCCGCGTACCTCGTCGCACGCCGGGTTGTCGTTGCCGACGTACCCGCCCAGCCAGGGCATGTAGTCGTCCGAGTACGGCACGCCGCCGGACCGGGTGTAGTCGTACCACGAGGAGATCGCCGAGATCGGCACGATCGTCTTCAGGCCCTTGACCCCGGTGGCGGCGACGCCGTTGGCCAGCGTGCCGTCGTACGACTTGCCGATCATGCCGACCGCGCCGGTGGTCCAGGTCGCCTGCACCGCTTGCCCGTCGGCGGTGTGCGCGGTGTTGCGGCCGTTCAGCCAGTCGATCACGTCGACGACGGACTGGATCTCGTCCCGGCCGCCGACGTCGCCGCAGCCGGTGGAGCGGCCGGTGCCGAGGATGTCGACGCCGACCATCGCGTACCCGCGCGGGACGAAGTAGTTGTCGTAGAACAACGGCATCTTCCGGATCACGCCGTCGCCGTCGTAGGTCTTCTTCTCGTTCTCGTTGCCGCGTCCGCAACAGGTGTAGTACGGCGAGGCGTCCATGATCACCGGGATCTTCACGCCGGCCAGGGCGGTCTCGCTGGGCCGGACGATGTCGACCGCGATCACGTCGTCCTTGCCGTCGGAGTCGGTGTCCATCGTGGTGTCGACGTACACCGACTCGCGGATCGCCGCGGAGTAGTCGTAGACCGGCTGCGTGCTCTGGGTGCGCGCGTCGACGTGCTGCGGCACACTGGGAGCTGCCGGGGCCGGCGTACTTGGCCCGTCCGGGAGCGGGGCAGCCATCGCGGGACCGGCGAGGGTCGACAGGCTGAGCACAGCGGACGAGACCAGGATCGTCACCCTGGCGCGGACGGTCCTCATGGCTGGGAAGGCTAGTCACTCCGGGGCCGCAATGCCAGGTTCTGCCGAGATTGGCAGCGACCTGCCCGATACTCAGCGTAAGAACAGACGGGTTCGGTATGGTGACCGCCACCGCCCACCGGGGGGATGAAAGAAGGGTAGGCCCATGAATCTGCGAGCACCGGTGACACTGCTGGACGTGGCACAGCGTGCGGGCGTGTCGGTCGCGACCGCGTCCCGTGTGCTGAACGGCGGGGACCGCGTTCCCCGTCCGGAGCTGCAGGAGCGGGTCAAGGCAGCCGCCGACGAACTCGGGTACACGCCGAACGCCCAGGCCCAGGCGCTGGCCAAGTCGTCGACGAACGTGGTCGGCATCCTCGTGCACGACATCGAGGACCCGTACTTCGCCGCGATCGCGAACGGCGTGATGCGGGCCGCGGACGAGCGCAACCTGCTGGTGATGATGGCCAGTACGTTCCGCGACTCCGACCGCGAGATCGCCTACCTGTCGTCGTTGCGCGCGCAACGAGCCCGGGCCGCGGTGATGATCGGCAGCCGCCGTACCGACGCCGAGAGCCTGGCGCGGACCGCGACCGAGGTGGAGAGTTTCCTCAGCTCCGGCGCGGGCCTCGCGCTCGTCAGCCAGTCCGGCATGCCCGCGCACACCGTTGAACCCGACAACCGTTCTGGTTCGGCGGATCTGGCCCGAGCGCTGGTACGGCTCGGCTACCGGAAGTTCGCTGTGCTCGGTGGGCCGGAAACCCTTGCCACCGCACGCGATCGGCGCGACGGCTTCGTCACCGGACTGGCCGAGTCGGGCCTGGAACCGATTGCGGTCGAGACCGGTGACTTCACCCGGGACGGTGGGTACGCCGCCGCGGGACAACTGCTCGACCGGAACGCCGACGTCGACTGCCTGTTCGCGGTGAACGACGTGATGGCGGTCGGCGCGATGTCGGCGTTGCGCGCGCGGGGCGTCGACGTACCGGGCAAGCTCGGCGTCGCCGGGTTCGACGACATCGCCACGCTGCGGGACGTCTGGCCGGGCCTCACGACCGTACGGCTGCCACTGGAGCAGATGGGCCGCCGGGCGCTCGAACTGGCGATCGAGGGCGGCGAGGCGACCACCGAGACCTTCAAGGCCGAAGTCGTCCTTCGGGAGAGCACGGCTATTCTCCGGGGGTGACCGTCTCCGAGATCTTCGACCCGTCTGCCTGGAAGCAGGTCGACGGTTTCGACCTGACCGACATCACCTACCACCGTGCGGTCGACGCCGGGGTGGTGCGGATCGCTTTCGACCGGCCCGAGGTACGGAACGCGTTCCGGCCGCAGACCGTCGACGAGCTCTACCGCGTACTCGACCACGCGCGGATGTCCACCGACGTCGGCTGCGTGCTGCTGACCGGCAACGGTCCGTCGCCGAAGGACGGCGGCTGGGCGTTCTGCTCCGGCGGCGACCAGCGGATCCGCGGCAAGGACGGGTACAAGTACGCCGAGGGCACGACCGCGGAGTCGATCGACCCGGCGCGGGCCGGCCGGCTGCACATCCTCGAAGTACAACGGCTGATCCGCTTCATGCCGAAGGTCGTGATCTGCGTCGTACCGGGCTGGGCCGCGGGCGGCGGGCACAGCCTGCACGTGGTAGCGGACCTCACGCTGGCGTCCGCCGAGCACGCGCGGTTCAAGCAGACCGACGCGGACGTGGCGTCGTTCGACGGCGGGTTCGGTTCGGCGTACCTGGCCCGGCAGGTCGGGCAGAAGTTCGCGCGGGAGATCTTCTTCCTCGGCGACGAGTACTCGGCCGCGGACGCGTACCGGATGGGCATGGTGAACCAGGCCGTACCGCACGCGGAGCTCGAGGCAACTGCTTTGGAGTGGGGCAAGAAGATCTGCGCGAAGTCGCCGACCGCGCAGCGGATGCTGAAGTACGCGTTCAACCAGATCGACGACGGTCTGGTCGGGCAGCAGCTGTTCGCCGGCGAGGCGACCCGGCTCGCCTATGGCACCGACGAGGCCGCCGAAGGCCGCGACTCGTTCCTCGAGAAGCGTCCCGCCGACTGGTCGCCGTACCCGTACGCTTTCTGATAGTTGTCGTAGGCAATTACTGGGCGACGCCGTAGAGGCGGTCGCCGGCGTCGCCCAGGCCGGGGACGATGTAGCCCTTGTCGTTGAGGTGGGAGTCCATGCCGGCGATGACCAGGTTGCACGGGACGTCGAGGTCGGTGAGTTCGCGTTCGACGCGGGCTACGCCTTCAGGGGCCGCGAGCAAGCAGATTGCGGTGATGTGGTCGGCGCCGCGGTCGACCAGGAACTGGATCGCCGCCGCGAGCGTGCCGCCGGTGGCGAGCATCGGGTCGAGGACGTAGCACTGGCGCCCGGACAGGTCCTCCGGGAGGCGTTCCGCGTACGTCGACGCGGTCAGGGTCTCCTCGTTGCGGACCATGCCGAGGAAACCGACCTCGGCGGTCGGGAGCAGCCGGGTCATGCCTTCGAGCATGCCGAGACCGGCGCGCAGGATCGGGACGACCAGCGGCTTCGGCGCGGCGAGCTTCACGCCTTCCGCCTCCGCGACCGGGGTCTGAACCGTGACCGGACCGGTGCGCACGTCCCGGGTCGCCTCGTAGGCGAGCAGCGTGACGAGCTCCTCGGTCAGCCGGCGGAACGTGGGTGAGTCCGTCTGCTCGTCGCGCAGCGCGGTGAGCTTGTGGGCGACGAGCGGGTGGTCCACGACGAGGATCTGCATAAGGCCGAACGGTACCGTCGGCGATTCGGCGCGGGAAAGCGCGCTCGCTGTCAAACTGGAAAGTGCTGCCCCTGCCGCCCATCGGGGAGTGAGCCGATGACCGAGAAGACGCCCGAGCAGCTGGACCGGTTACGACGCCGTGCGGCGTTCCTGCGGGAGCGTGAGGAGGCGAAGGCGCTCCGCGACCGGATCGCACCCCGCCGGGCCCGCGTCCGCCAGCTCCGCGAGGCGATGCGCCGAGCCACCTACCACCACTGACCCGGACCGCCAGGCCATCCCAATCGCGCCGATCGCGCCGGCGCAGGCGGCGCCGGGCGGAAGAGACGCAATTGTGATGGCCTGGGGGTCCGCAACCTCCCACGCCCGGCGGAACTCTGCGACCATGGATGCCGTGTCAGATACGGCTACGGACCTGGATTTCGCGGTCGCTGCCTACACCGAGGACGGCCACTGGACCGTCACTCCGCTGGTCCTGCGCGGTGAGCCGGACCTGTCCACGCTGGTCTCCGCGCTCCGCCGGTTCCCGGGCGAGGCCGGGGTACTCGGGATGGTCTCCGTCGACGAGGACTTCTTCGTCCTGGTCCGGGTCCAGGGCGGACGCGCGCGGCTGCTGATCTCCGACGTCACCGCGGCGACCGAGTGGCCGCTGGCCCGGCAGATCGTCGACGAGCTCGACATCCCGCTGGCCGATGACGACGACGAGCAGGTACCGGCCGGCGATCTCGCGATCATCGCCGACCTCGGGATGACCGCGATGGACCTCGGCGCGCTCTGTGACGACGTCGATCTCTACCCGGACGACATGCTCGAGGAGATCGCCGACACGCTCGGCTTCGGCGACCAGTTCCACGACGCGATCGAAGCCGTTGGCTAGTCCGCTGCTGCGCCAGGAGTGGTCGCGGTTGATGACGCTCGCGCTCGAGGAGGGCGAGCGGGCGCTGCCCGACGTACCGATCGGCGCGCTGGTGGTGGCCGAGGACGGCGAGATCATCGGCCGCGGGCACAACGAACGCGAGGCGACCGGCGACCCGACCGCGCACGCCGAGGTACTCGCGATCCGCGCGGCGGCCGAGCACGTCGGCGAGTGGCGGCTGACCGGCTGCACGCTGGTGGTCACGCTGGAGCCGTGCACGATGTGCGCCGGGGCGATCGTGCTGTCCCGGCTGGAGCGGCTGGTCTTCGCGGCGTACGACGAGAAGGCCGGCGCGGTGGGGTCGTTGTGGGACGTCGTACGGGACCGGCGGCTGAACCATCGGCCCGAGGTGGTGGGCGGCGTGCTGGCCGATGTGGCCGGTGCGCGGCTGCGCGATTTCTTCATCGGGCACCGACCTTGATATTGTCCTCGGCGGTGGCGTGTCCGAGCGGCCGAAGGAGCGCGCCTCGAAAGCGCGTGACGGGCAACCCCCGTCCGAGGGTTCAAATCCCTCCGCCACCGCCAACCGCCCTCCGGGGTGGCAGATAGGCCGGAGACCCTGATGCTGTGTGATGCGTCAGGGTTTTCGTCTCTCTGGACCTGACTCGGGACCCGACTCTCGACGAGAGGCCCCCAATGGACGTAGCTGAGCTCGACCGGATCCTTCTCGGGGGCGCGGCTGTCCTGCTGGTGGCCGTGGTCGCGGTTCGGCTGTCCGCGCGGATCGGGCTCCCGTCGCTGCTGATCTACCTCGGCATGGGCCTGGTGCTCGGCGAGTCCGGACCGGGGCACATCCACTTCGAGGACGCCCAGCTGGCGCACGCGCTCGGGTTCGCGGCGCTGGTCGTGATCCTGACCGAGGGCGGCCTGACCACCCGGTGGAACGAAGTACGCCCGGTGATGCCGCTCGGGCTGGTGCTCGCGACGGTCGGTGTCGCCGTCAGCGTCGCCGTGGTCGCCTGCGTGGCGCACTACATCCTCGGTCTCAACTGGCAGCTGTCCGTGCTGCTCGGAGCCGTGACGTCCCCCACAGACGCCGCAGCTGTGTTCTCGGTGCTGAGAAAGGTGCCGATCCGGCCACGACTACGGGGAGCGCTGGAGGCCGAGTCCGGGCTGAACGACGCCCCGACGGTGTTGCTGGTCACGCTGGTGAGCGCCGGTGAGATCGGCGAGAAGGGCCTGCTGTCGTTCGCGGGCCTCGTACTGTACGAACTGGTCGTCGGCGCGCTGTTCGGGCTGCTGATCGGCTGGGTGAGCGTCGGCCTGATCCGGCGGATGGCGCTCGGGTCCGCGGGCCTCTACCCGCTCGCGGTGCTCTCCGTGGCGTTCATCTCGTACGCCGGCGGCTCCGTACTGCTGCACGTGTCCGGATTCGCCGCCGTGTACGTGACGTCGCTGGTGCTCGGGCGGGCGGAGCTCCCGCACCGGATGGCGACCCGGTCGTTCGTCGACGGGATCGCCTGGCTGGCGCAGATCGGGCTGTTCGTGATGCTCGGGCTGCTGGCGTCACCGGGGGCTTTCGGGTGGAACGACGTACTCGTCGCGCTGGTGATCGGGATCGCAGTGACCGTCGTGGGGCGGTTCGCGTCGGTGGCGATCTCGGCGGCGCCGTTCCGGTTGCCGTGGGCGGAGCGGACGTTCATCTCGTGGGCCGGTCTGCGCGGCGCCGTACCGATCGTGCTGGCGACGATCCCGCTGGCCGAGGGCGTACCGCAGGCGGAGCGGATCTTCGACGTGGTGTTCGTACTCGTCCTCGTCTTCACGCTGCTGCAGGGACCGTCGCTGCCGTGGCTGGCGAAGCGGCTGAACGTACTCGACGAGAACGCCGCCCACGAGGTGGACATCGACGTCGCGCCGCTCGAGTCGCTCGGCGCCGACATGCTGCAGGTACGCGTACCGAGCCAGTCCCGGCTGGCCGGGGTGGAGATCGGCGAGCTGCGGCTGCCACCGGGCGTTTCGGTCTCGTTGGTCATCCGCGGCGATCAGGTCTTCGTACCGGACCGCCGTACCGTGCTCCGGGCCGACGACTCGCTGCTCGTGGTCGCGCCCAGCCCGGTCCGCGAGCAGACGGTACGGCGACTCCGTGCCGTGTCCCGAGCCGGCCGCCTGGCCGGCTGGTTCGGCGAACGCGGCCGCGAACAGACCTAGTTGGGATTCTGCCCGGACGGAACGGGTTGCGGGGTACCGACGATCGGGAGGCAGACCGTCGTATTGGGGGCAACGGTGACCGACGGGATGCCCTTGAGCCTGACCGAGCCGAAACCGGCGCCGATCACCAGGTCGACCGTGTGGTCGGTGCGGCCGTCGGCGATCATCTGTGCCTTCTGGTTCAGCTGACCGGCGACCAGCAGCATCTCCGGCGCCGTCGCGGTGGCACCGCGCAGCGCCACGATGTCGGTCTTGTCGCCCTTCGGCTCGTTCGCGACCTTGTCGATGTTGAACCCGCGCTTCTTCAACGCGTCCGCGACCCGGCCGGCCGAGCCCGCGCGGGCACCGCCGTTGTAGACGTTCAGCACGACCTGCTTGGGCAGCAGGCGGTTGTTGGTCAGCTTCTGCTCGGTGCAGGTCGGCTCGGCACTGGAGCTGATCAGCGACTTCCAGCCCCACCAGCCGCCCCCGGCCAGGATCCCCAGCAGGATCACCATCGTGATCGGTGTACGCCACCGGATCCGCGAGTGCGGTCTCGGTTGCGGATGGATCGCTGTCATCTGCTCCACCCCCCGTGAGCGGCAGCCATTGGTCAGTCCACTACCAGTACCCGTGCATGCAACACCTGGCGCTGCTGCAGCGCGGCACGGAGCGCGCGGTGCAGGCCGTCCTCGAGGTACATGTCGCCCTTCCACTCCACGACATGCGCGAACAGGTCGCCGTAGAAGGTCGAGTCCTCGTCCAGCAGCGCGTTCAGGTCAAGGGTGCCCTTGGTCGTGACGAGTTCGTCCAGCCGCACCTGCCGTGGTGGCAGGGCCGACCAGTCCTTGGGCCGCAACCCGTGGTCCGGGTACGGCCGATCGTCCCCGACGCGCTTGAAGATCACCCCCCGGAGTCTAGCCGGGTCCGAGGTCTCGCGAGGAGGTCAGGAATGTCACCGGAATAGTCCGCTGCCGGATTTCAACCTTTTGGAGGAGCTGGGCGTCAGACCGGACGAACACCGGTGCACGTCACCCGGCAGGCACCGCGAGGGGGGTGAACGTCATGAGAATTCTTCCGAAACTCGGCATGGCGGCCGTTGCGGTGGCCGCCGTCGGCCTCGGCGCGACGGTCCCGGCGGACGCTGTCACGGTGACCCAGGTGAAGGGCGCCCAGGCCCGGCTGAACGCGCTCGGCTGCGGCTCCGGCCCGGTCGACGGTCAGGCCGGAGCGATGACCCAGGCCGCCACGGCCCGCTTCCAGTCCGCGAACGCGCTCGGGCAGACCGGTCTCCTGAGCGGTACGACGTACTCCCGGCTGATGGCCTCGACCGCGAAACGCTGCGACGTCCGCGCGGTACCCCGGGGTTCGGGGAGCGGGCGCCGGATCGTGATCAGCCAGACCCAGAACTGGCTGTGGCTGATCGATGCCCGGGGCAAGGTCGTCCGGCAGGGCGGGATCATCGACAACCCTACGTACCTGAAGCCCGGGACGTACACGAGCGGCTCGAAGTGCGGCCGGCCTGCGCGCGTACTGCGGAACACCGACGGCGGTCGGCTCTACCTGAACCACTTCGTCCGGTTCGCGCCGTGTGGGGTGGGGTTCCACCAGATCCCGACGTACCAGTCGAACGGCGCGCAGATCCATCCGGACTGGCTGCTCGGTACGAACTACCGCGCCTCGCACGGCTGCATCCGGGTCTCGGCGTCGATGTCGGTGACGATCTGGTCGTTCGCCGCCGGCGCAACGCGTGTGGTCGTGATGCGCTGACATCGGAGGACTAGCATCTGAGCGGGTATTTCCGTCAACCGGGGAAAGGCACGCTCAGATGGCCGAGAAAGCCGACGTCGTCGAGACCGTCAAGCAGGGGTACGCGTTCGAGGGGGCCGCGCTCGAGCTCGGCGCACTGCTGGTCGACGGTGAGCCGAAACCGGAGGCGGCGGTCCGGATCCCGCTGGGGATGATGAACCGGCACGGCCTGGTCGCGGGTGCCACCGGTACCGGTAAGACCAAGACCCTGCAGTTGATGGCCGAGCAGCTGTCGGCGGCCGGCGTGGCCGTGTTCGCGGCCGACGTGAAGGGCGACCTGTCCGGGATCTCGCAGCCGGGCGCGGGCGGCGACAAGCTGCTCGCCCGGACCAAGGCGATCGGCCAGGACTGGACCGCGACCGGGTTCCCGACCGAGTTCTACGCGCTCGGCGGCCAGGGCACCGGGATCCCGATCCGGGCGACGATCACGTCGTTCGGGCCGGTACTGCTGTCCAAGGTGCTCGGGCTGAACGACGTCCAGGAGTCCTCGCTCGGGCTGATCTTCCACTACGCCGACAAGGCCGGGCTGACGCTGCTCGACCTGAAGGACCTGCGCTCGGTCATCCAGCACCTCACCTCGGACGAGGGCAAGGAGGACCTGAAGGACCTGGGCGGACTGTCCGCGGCGACGGCGGGGGTGATCCTGCGGGCGCTGATCGGGTTCGCCGACCAGGGTGCCGAGGCGTTCTTCGGTGAGCCGGAGTTCGAGACCGGGGACCTGCTCCAGCAGCGCGACGGCAAGGGCCTCATCTCGCTGCTCGAGCTGCCGAACCTGCAGGACCGGCCGGCGCTGTTCTCCACCTTCCTGATGTGGCTGCTCGCCGACCTGTTCCACGACCTGCCCGAGGTCGGCGACGTGGACAAGCCGAAGCTGGTGTTCTTCTTCGACGAGGCGCACCTGCTGTTCAACGACGCGTCGAAGGCGTTCCTGGACTCGATCGCGCAGACCGTACGGCTGATCCGTTCCAAGGGCGTCGGTGTGTTCTTCGTGACCCAGACGCCGAAGGACGTACCGGACGCGGTGCTCGCGCAGCTCGGGTCACGGGTGCAGCACCAGTTGCGGGCGCATACGCCGAACGACGCGAAGGCGCTGAAGGCGACGGTGTCGACGTTCCCGAGTTCGTCGTACGACCTCGGTGAGGTGCTGACCCAGCTCGGGATCGGCGAGGCGATCGTGACGGTGATGAACGAGTCCGGCGCGCCGACCCCGGTCGCGTGGACGCGGCTGCGGGCGCCGCAGTCGCTGATGGCGCCGGCTTCGGCGGAGCAGATGACGGCCGCGGTGCAGGCGTCGCCGAACAACGCCAAGTACTCGCAGATGGTGGACCGCGAGTCGGCGTACGAGATCCTCGCGGCGAAGGTACAGGCCGGGGCCGAGCAGGCCGAGGCCGAGAAGCAGCAGCAGGAGCAGGAGGCGCCACGCCCACGCGCCCAGAAGCCGGAGAAGTCGATGGTCGAACAGGTCATCGGCTCCTCCGCCTTCAAACAGTTCGCCCGCTCCGCCGGCCGAGAAATAGTAAGAGGCCTCTTCGGCGCCGCCCGCCGCCGCTGATTGTTGATCAAACGACTGACCTGCTGACGGCTCTCGATCGTTCTCATACCGTCATCCGGCAGCGCGCCGTCACCGATTGAGACGTGACGCCTACTCGTCGTACCGTGTGAGGTGATGGTTGCACAGAGTAGGCAGGCGGTCCGGTCCTGGGCGCTCTGGACCCTGACGGTCCCGGCGTTCCTCGTCGTCGTGCTCGTAGACCTGGCCGCCATCGCGTACGGCGTACACGCCTTCACCGAGCGCCCCAGCTGGCGCGGCCTCGACGTCGTGTTCGCGCTCACCGTCTCCGCGCTGATCTCGGTCGAGGGCGCGCGCCGGGTCGAGAGCCGCCGGCGCCGCGGTGGCGCGCTGCACAAGGACCTCGCCCCGGCGTGGATGATCGCCGCGGCCGTCGTACTGCATCCCGCCCTGGCGATCCTCGTCGCCGTACTGCTACGCATCTGGTGGCGGATCCGCGCCGGCAAGTGCATCCCGTACCGCTGGGCCTTCTCCACCGCGGTCCACGTCCTCGCGGTCGGCGCGGCGCACGCCGTGTACGTGTCTGCGCGGGACCTGACCGGCGACAGCGGCCTCGGCCTGGTCGTCTCGATGGCCGGCGGCGCCTTCGCGTACGTCCTCACCGACACCTTGCTGTGCGGCCTCGCGATCTCCCTGATCATCCCTGGCAGCAACCGCCGCGAGACGGTCGGCGGCCTCGACGACCTGTGCACCGACGCGACCGCGGCCACGCTCGGCTGTCTGCTCGCGGCGGCCTGCCTGGTGACGCCGTGGTTCGCGTTCGTGGCGATCCCGATCACGCTGACCGCCCAACGCGCGCTGCTGCTGTCGCAGTTCGAGACCGAGGCGCAGACCGACCCCAAGACCAGCCTGACCCGGGTCGACTGGTGGCGCCGCCGGACCGAGCAGATGCTCCGCACCGCGCGCAACCAGCACGAACCGATGGCCGTCCTGCTGATCGACATCGACCACTTCAAGCTGGTGAACGACCGGCACGGCCACCTGGTCGGCGACGAGGCGCTGCGCGCGGTCGCGACGATCCTGCGCAGCGCGATCCGGGCCAAGGACGTGATCGGGCGGTTCGGCGGCGAGGAGTTCGTGATCGCGCTGCCGGACACCGGGATCGACGAGGCGACCGTCACCGCGGACCGGCTCCGGAACGCGGTCGCGAACAGCCCGCTGGCGGCGATGTGTGCCGGCGTCCTCGACGACCCGGACCTGGACCCGGACATGTTCCACCTCACCGTGAGTATCGGGGTCGCGGTCTATCCGAACGACGGCGCCTCGGTCGACGACCTGCTGCTCCGCGCGGACCGGGCGATGTACGCCGCGAAGGCCGCCGGCCGCAACCGGGTCCGGCTGGCCGCGGACGTGATCGAGTTGCCCCGATTGCTGCCGGCCACGAAATTCTCCGAACAGACAGAACCTTTGGCTCCTGCCCAGCGTCCTGTGAGGTGAGAACGGCAGGACGGAGCACGCATGGCGGCAGCGGGGAGTCGTGACGACGACTTCACGGCCTTCGTGCTGGCCAGATCCGCGCGCTTGGTCCACTTCGCCCGGATGCTCTGCGGCGACGCGGGCCTCGCCGAGGACCTGGTCCAAACGGCGCTGGAGAAGGCGTACCTGCGCTGGGACCGGATCGAGATGGCGGACCCGTTCGCGTACGTCCGCCAGGCGGTGGTCAACCAGCACTTGTCGTGGGTACGCCGACGCCCGTGGCGGGAGCGTCCGACCGGTGATGCCGCCGAGCTGGATCTGTTCCTGGAAGCGGTCGGCGACCCGAGTACGGGGGTCCAACGGCGGGTCGCCGTCCGTTCCGCCCTGGCCGCGCTGAGCCGTCGCGAGCGAGCGGTGGTCGTACTCCGCTACGTGGAAGACCTGACCGAACGAGAGACGGCCGCGGTTCTCGGGGTGGCAGTAGGAACGGTGAAGAGCGCCAACGCCCGAGCCCTGGACAAACTCCGAACTGCCCCGGAACTGAGCGGCGTAGGTGGTTTGGGGGTGGGGATGTGATGGAGGAAGAGCTTCGGGAGGCGTTGGCGCCGGACCACTCGGTCGCGCCGCTCGACCCGGCACGGGTGATCGCGGGGGCGCGGCGTCGGCGGACCCGTGGCCGGGTGACGGTGGTGGCGGCTTCGGTTGCTGTTGCCGGGGTGATCGCGGCGGGAGGTGTTTTCGGGGGCGGCTCGCTGCGGGGCGACGTACCGCAGCCGGCCGATCCGCCGTCGAGCACGCCCGTACGACGAGTCACGCCGACGCCGACGGACCCACCGAGCATGCCGGCACCGACGTACCCGCCGAGCACGGGAACGCCGACGTACCCGCCGAGGACGCCGACGCCGACCTCGGCCCCGAGTACGACGCCGACGGAACCGCCGTCGGTCCGTCCGAGCGCGACCCGAATCGAGTCGCCGCCGACCGCGACGCCGACCACACCTGTCCTCCCTCGTACTCCCGGCCGCTATCCGACTCCGACCATCGGTTCACCGCGCTAGCAGAACCATTTGGCCGGTCGGTGGCGTCCTTCGGCCTGACCGAACATCACATAGGTGCGGAGGGCAACAATGAACGAGGTAGGACGGAAGCGACGGACTACCCGGATTCTGCTGGGCGGACTCGCGGCCGCGGCGGTCGTCGGGGTCGCGGTGGCCGGTACGGCGATGGCGCGCAGCAACAACGCCGACACGCGCGCGGTGGTCCAGGGCGGACCGGCCGCCACATCGGCGCGGCCGACCGTGACCCCGATCGAGGTGAACACCCCGTCCACCCGCCCGGTCCCGTCCCCCACCTGCTGGACACCGACCGCCGCACCCACCAACCCACCGACCCGCCGCCCGGCACCCACCCCAACAGCCGACACCCCAACCCGTCCCGCAACCCCGATCCCAAGCACCACCCCAACCCGATCCCCACGAGCCGACCGCACGCCAACCCTCCCCCCGAGCACCCGCCCGACCCGCCGCGCAGTCCCCACCCCAACCCTCCCCCCGAGCACCCGCCCGACCCGCCGCGCAGTCCCCACCCCGACCCTCCCACCGAGCGTCCCCCCGACCGCGCGAGCGGTTCGTACGCCGACTCTCCCACCGAGTATCCGCCCGACCCGCGGTGCGGTCCCCACGCCGATCCTCCCGCCCACGGTGAGCCCGACTCGGCGAGCAGTCCCCACGCCCACGCTCCCACCGAGCGTCAGCCCAACCCAGCGAACGGTGCCCACAGCAACGGTTTCGCCAACGGTGCCGTCGAGCCGCCGCCCGGTCGCCACCCCGAGCCTGCCGCCGACCGTCGCCCCGACCTGCGACGCAAGCGCGACGCCCACCGCCTCCCCGTCGGCCCCGCCGACCCGCACCCCCGGCCCGCGCACAACCCCGACCGTCGCCCCCACCCGCACCCCCGGCCCGCGCCAAACCCCGACCGTCGACCCGAACCGGACCCCGGGCCGGCGCCCCACGCCGAGCGAGCCGCCGACGGTCTCGCCACGCGGCAAGTAGTCACCGGCTGGCCAGCGCTCTCCAAGCAGTCCCGGACCGCCACCACTGACCAAGCAACCGCCCGCGCGTTCGCCGAGCCATCGACGAGCGTGCGGACGCGCTGGGTGCCGGGGGTAGTGAGTGGTGGCGGTCCGCCAGGCCATTGCAATCGGCGGTGCGGTGGGCGAGCACGCGGGAGTGGCGGACGTCTCAGACAGTTGTGATGGCCTGGGCGTCCGCCGCCCGAGCTCTAACAGGCGCCGAAGGAGGCGGCGTTGACCCACGCCTTGGCGACGTACATGCCGGCGTTGACGCGGAGCCATACGTTGCTCGTGCCCTGGGAGCCGGTCACGGACTCACCCGTCGTCTGGCATTCGACGGTCACCTGCGCCGACTTGCCGGCCATACCGACCACGGCGCCGGACGAGTTGGGTGCGTTGCGCACGTTGAGATACCCGGACGAGATGGAAACCGTGCCGCGGCCACCATCACCGGTCCACAGGTACGTGACGTCCACCCAGCCGTTGTCCGCCAGCTTCAACGCGTCCCAGAACACGCCGTCCGCCAAGTCGATCCCGGCCGGATTGGCGACCGTACGACCGAACTGGTCCTTCCCGCCGTTGTACCCGTTCTGGTACGCGGCCTGCGCCTCCGGCTTGCCCTGCGGGAGGTCCTGCCACATCTCCCGCGTCGAGCTCGGGTTCCAGTAGTCGTCCTTGGTGTTCCACGGCCCGACGTCCCACACCGGCTCGAACGCGCAACGCGACGCGGTGCAGACCTTCACCGAGTACGTACCGGAGCCGTTGCCCGACAGCCCGCGCCGTGACGGCAGCGCGACGAAGTGGTCGCGGCTGACGATCACGTGCCCGTTGGCCGTCGTACCACCGACGAGACCCTCGCGCGTCGCGAACACATGCGACGTCACCGGCGCAGCCTGCAACGACATCCGCGGCGCGACGGCCTTGTCGGTCGGCTGCACCGTGACATCGCCGACCCACGGCTTCGCGCCCGTCGGCGGAGCGAGCAGGATGACCCGTACCTGCACCTGGTCGCTAGCGCCCGGCAGCGCGGTCGGCGTACCGGATCTGACCGCAGTCCATTCGGACCACCTGTCGTTCAACCATGCGCGTACGTCGACCTCGGCCGTCGAGCCGTCCGGCGTACCGGTGGTGTACCCGACCACAACGGCCGACGTCGGCGTACCGAACCGAACGGGTTTCAGCTCGGCGAGACCCGAGCGCTGTCTGAGCTCGGCCGCTCCGATCGAGGCCGCGGCGTCACCGAGGACGATCCGGTTGCCGTCGAGCTGCACGTTGCTCGAGTTGGCCGGCTGGGCGGAGACGGCGACCGGTGAGGTCGGGGCGGCGGTGCTCGTCGGGGCGAGCGTAAAGGTCGCGGCAAGGATGGCCGCGGCAGCCGCGAGACAGGCTGCGGACGTACTTCTACCAGTGATACGCATGGGCGGAAACCTCCGGGGCGGTGAAGGTGTGTTCCTCCAATGTGACTCATGAACATCGACTCTGACCAGACCGTCAATAAATTTCTTCCAAGGAGTTGGTGACGGAACAGAACCCGATCGGTTGCTCACCGGGTTTGGACCGGTGTGACAGAGGCTGAGGCTGAGGAGAATCGATGACCCGGTCCGCGGACGCAGACTTCGAGCGCTTCGTGCAAGCGCAGTCGACCCCCTTGCTCCGTTTCGCGGAGATGCTGTGCGGTGATCGGCATGCTGCCGAGGACCTGGTGCAGCAAGCGTTGATGCGGTCCTACCCGAAATGGCACCGGCTGGACGGCGACCCGTTGCGGTACGTCCGGCGGGTGCTCGTCAACCGGTTCCTCACCCAGACCCGCCGGCGCTGGAACAACGAGGTACCCAGCGACCCGGTGCTCAACGATTGGGATCAGCGAGCGGTGGCGGACTTCGCCGCGGACGTGCAGACCAGGGAGGCCGTGCTCTCGGCCTTGAACGGTCTGACCGTCCGGGAGAGAGCCGTGGTCGCGCTGCGCTACTCGCAGGATCTCTCCGAGGCCGAGACCGCCGAACTGCTCGGCATGGCGCCCGGGACCGTGAAGAGCACGGCTTCCCGCGGGCTGGCCAAGTTGCGTCTGGCACCCGACCTGATCGACAGCGGAGTTGGAGGAAACTGATGAGTGACGAGCAGCGCGTACGAGACGCTCTCGCGTACGAGATGGAGCCGTACCAGCCGGACGCCGGCGACCTGATGCGCCGTGGCAAGCGGCTGACCTGGCTGCGCCGGGGCCTGGCCGCGGCCGGTGTGACCGCGCTGGCCGGAACCGTTGCGACGGTGTCCGCCGCGGTCGGCGGACCCGCACCGGTGAAGAACCTGCTGGCGGGTGGCGGCAAGCCGCCGGTGCCGGCGGTCATTCCGACCGATGCCTCGAAGGTGCCGTCGGTCGACCCGACCTGCCTTCCGCAGCAGCCGGGGAAGCCGCAGCTGCCGAAGGTGACCGTGTCGGTGAACAAGACGATCGACCCGAACACCCCGCCGTCGGTGCACCCGTCGCTGCCGGGCAAGCCGACGCTCCCGACCCTTCCGTCGGGCAAGCCGACGCTGCCGTCGGGCAAGCCGTCGTTGCCGGCCAAGCCCACCCTGCCGACGTCGAAGCCGTCGCTGCCGAGCAAGCCGACGCTCCCGACCGCGAAGCCGACCTTCCCGACGGGCAAGCCGACCTTCCCGACTGCGAAGCCGACGTTCCCGGGCAAGCCGACACTGCCTTCGACGAAGCCGACGCTGCCGAGCAAGCCGACCCTGCCGACGCTGCCGTCGGGCAAGCCGTCGCTGCCGTCGGGCAAGCCGTCGCTGCCGGCGAAGCCCACGCTGCCGACCGCCAAGCCGTCGCTGCCGGCCAAGCCGACCCTGCCGACTGTGCCGACCGTGCCGTCGACCAAGCCGAGCCTGCCGGCGCTGCCGGACTGCGTGACCGGCGTACCGACCGCGAAGCCGACCCTGCCGACAGTTCCGGGCAAGCCGACCGGTAAGCCGTCCGTACCGGCCCCGGCCGTGCCGACGGTCACGGTGACCGGCAAGGTCAAGGTGACGGTCGACCCGGGCAAGGTGACGATCCCGACCGCCAAGCCGACGCTGCCCGCGGGCAAGCCGACGCTGCCGAGCAAGCCGACCTTCCCGACGCCGACCGGGAAGCCCAGCTTCCCGACCCCGAGCGTCCCGACGGCGTTCCCTACCGGCCACCCCTCCTCCAGCCGGTAGGTCCCCCGGCCACCGGCGAGTAGACCAACCCTGCAGGCCTACTCGCCGGTGGCACCATCCGCGAGCTCGCGGGCCACGTCCAGGTGGCCCGCGTGCCGCGCGTACTCCTGTAGCACGTGGAACAGGATCCAGTTCAGCGTCGGCCGGTCGTCGGTCCCGAAACGGCCCCCGGTCGGCGCACTCTCCGCCGGATCCCGCCCGCTCACCACCTGGCGCGTGAACTCTCCGCCGACGTGCAGCTGAGCCAGCAAACCTTCGAGTGTGTCGTCCGGCCCGAGCGTCCAGCGCCCGTCCGGGTCGTCCGCCGAGTCGCCCCACGGATGCTCGACCGGTTCAGCCATGAAGCCCCAGCGGATCCACCGCCGCTCCATGAACACCAGGTGTTTGAGCAGTTCCAGCGGTGTCCAGCCCGACGGCAGGCGGCTGCTCCGCAGGTCGGCGTCGCTCAGCCCGGTCAGCTTGTCCTCGACGATGCCGCGGAAGCGTTCGAGGTTCTGCAGATGCGATTCGATCGTGTCGGCCAGTTCCCTGGGCGGCTTCATCCGCGGCTCCGCAGATAGTCGGCCGTCGCGTCGTCGGCCGGGTAGAACGACTCGATCATCAGCTCCGAGACAGTCACGTCGAGCGGTGTCCCGAACGTCGCGATTGTCGTCAGCAGCGACAGTTCCCGCCCGTCGTGGGTGAGGTTGAACGGTACGACGACATCCGTCGGCCCGGGCGCGGCCGGCTTGTCGCGTACGGCGTACCCGCGGAGTTCGTCGTACAGGTCCTGGAGCTCGGGGTCGGCCGTACTGGTGACCTGGCGTTGCAGTCCGGCCAGCGCCGCGGCGCGAACCTCGGCGATGTTGCCGATCCGCCGGGCCAGGCCGTCCGGGTGCAGGGTCAGCCGGAGCGCGTTGATCGGTGCCTGCAGCAACTTCTCGTCCACGCCCTCGGTGAACAGGGCGATCCCGGCGTTCGCCTCGACGATGTTCCACCAGCGGTCGACGACGAGCGCCGGGTACGGTTCGTGGGCCTTCAGCAGCCGGCGCAGCGTCGTACGGATCGCGAGCATCGCGGGCGAATGCAGCGACGCCTCGCTGTAGATCGGCGCGAAGCCACCGGCCAGCAGCAACTGGTTCCGGTCGCGCAGCGGTACGTCCAGGTGCTCGGCCAGGCGCAGCACCATCTCGCGGCTCGGCTTGGACCGCCCGGTCTCAACGAAACTCACGTGCCGGGTGGACACCTCGACCCGGTTCGCGAGCTCGAGCTGGCTGAGCCGCCGGCGCTCCCGCCAGCCGCGCAGCAGTTCGCCCACCGGACGCTGGAAGGTCTCCTCGATCGTCGCTGCCATGCAGCCGACGGTATCGGGTTGCGTAGACAAGACCATTACCTCTGACGTCATCGACCGTACGCCGGGTGTGGCGGCAAGGTTCTGGTCATCGCAACCGAGCAACACCGAACCAGGAGGAAACACCATGAACGCCAACGCTCTCGCCGACCAGTACTTCGCGATGTGGAACGCCGCCGACGCGGACCGCCGGGCCGAGCTGATCGCCGCTACCTGGACGGCCGACGCGACCTTCCAGGACCCGAGCTTCGAGACCAACGGCCAGGACGAGCTGAACAAGCTGGTCGGCGCCGCGCAGCACATGTTCCCGGGGCTGTCGTTCGTCCGGATCGGCGACATCGACGAGCACCACAACTACCTGCGCTGGACCTGGCACCTGAAGGCCGAGGGACAGGAGCCGGTGGCAGGCGGTACCGACATCGTCGTACTGGACGCCGACGGCAAGATCCAGAAGCTGATCGGGTTCCACGACTTCGCGCCCGCACACTGATCCGGCGCTGATACCGAGGGATGAGCCAGGAGTAGCCGAACGGTTGATGTGAGCCGCGCGACCCGCCACATAGGTTGGCTGGCATGTGGAGATCGTTGACGGCGGCATCGATAGCGGGAGCCGTGGTGTTCGCCGCCGTACCAACCGGTACGGCGGCCGCCGCGGAATCCCTGCACTGGAAGGAATGTAAGCCCGGCGCGGTCGAGCAGTGCGCGACGCTGACCGTGCCGCTGGACTGGTCGAAACCCACCGGGCCGACCACGCACGTCTTCGTCGCGAAGGTGCCGGCGAAGAACCAGAAACACAAACTTGGTGCACTGTTCTTCAATCCTGGCGGGCCCGGTGGCGCCGGCGGGTCGATCTTCGCCGCGGGGCTGGCGGATGCGGTGTTCCCGCAGTTCCGGGACAGGTACGACCTGGTCAGCTTCGATCCGCGGGGGACCGGCAGCAGCAGTCAGCTCGACTGCGGCCCGGTGCTGCGCCGCGGCGTACCTGTGTTCCCGAAGTCCAAGGCGGCGTACGACGCTCTGGTCGCGTCGAGCCGAGCGACGGGTGAGCAGTGCCTGAAGCAACACGGCGACCTGATGCGCAATCTGGACACCGCGACGGTCGCGCGCGACATGGACGCGATCCGCGCGGCGCTCGGCGAGCGGAAGTTCAACTACATCGGGCTGTCGTACGGGTCGTATCTCGGCACGTTGTACGCGCAGCAGTTCCCGCAACGGGTCGGGCGGATGGTGCTCGACGGGATCGTCGACCACAAACAGAACCCGACGAAGTTCATGCTCGACGAGGCGAAGGTGATGGAGGACGGCTTCAACCGCTTCGCCGCGTGGTGCTCGGAGGAGACGTCCTGCGCCCTGCACGGTCAGAACGTCGGCGCGGTCTGGGACCGGACGGTCGCGAAGGCCGACAAGACCCCGCTGCCCGGCCCGAACGGCCCGGTGAACGGCGACGTGATGCGGATGGCGCTGCCGAGTCTGTTGCCACTGACGTCGATGGTGTCGGACAACTGGCCGGCGCTCGCGACCGCGTTGGCCAAGGCGGCGAAGGGCGACGGCACCGACTTCGCGAACCTCAGCTACGTCGGCGATCCCGAGACGGCGTACGCGGCGGTGTCCTGCATGGACCTCCCCGGTGAGCTGCACGGGTACGTCGATGCGCGGGCACGGCTCGCACTGGCCAAGGCGGTCGCGCCGCGGGTCGGCGCGGCGGTCGAGGGTTGGGCGATCACGGCCGCGTGTGCGGGCTGGCCGATCCCGCCGAGCAACCCGTGGCACCCGACGCCGGTGCACGGCGCTGCGCCGATCCTGATCACGTCGACGCTGCACGACCCGTCGACCCCGGTGGAGAACGCGCGCAGCCTGGCGCGCCAGATCGACCACAGCCGGCTGCTCACCGCAGACACCTTCGGGCACACGGCGTACTTCAACTCCCAGTGCGCCCGCGACGCGATCAGCGCCTACCTCCTGAAGGGGCAGATGCCTACCGACAGCTGTTAATTCGGTCGCACGCTCTCGGCAGTGAGCGCAGGATGGAGCGCATGCTCACTGCCGAGGAGCTGGATATCTTCGAGCGGGACGGGATCGTGAAGCTCCCGTCCGCGTTCTCCGCCGACGAGGCTGCCGGGATGCGTGACGTGCTGTGGCGCGAGCTGTCCGAGCGGCACGGAATGGATCGCGACGACCGTACGACGTGGACGGTGTTGCGGCCGACCGGGCTGAAGACGACCAAGTCGGATCGGCGGGCGCACGCGATCCTCGGACCACGGGTGCGTTCGGCGCTGGACGGTCTGCTGGGCGAATGGATCGAGCCGAAGCATCAGGGGCAGGTGCTCGTGACCATGCCCGAAGGCGTTCCGTGGGCGGTGCCGCATCGCCAGTGGCACACCGATGCGGGTTTCGAGGAGCCGGTCGGTGCGGTGAAGATCTGGGCGTTCTACGACTCGGTCGGACCGGGCGGCGGTGGTACGCCGCAGGTCGCCGGTTCGCATCGGGTGTTCGAGCGGTTCCTGACCACGACCGACGAGCGGGAGTTCAAGGCGGTCCGCGATCAGCTGCTGCGGTCCGATCCGTGGTTCCGCAATCTGACCTCGGAGGAACGGACCGTCGACCCGATGGAGCCCGCGGAGGTCGACGGGCTGCCGGTACGAGTCGTGGAGCTGACCGGGGAGCCGGGCGACGTGTACCTGACCCATCCGTGGATCCTGCACTCGATCGCACCGAATGCGGCCGACGTACCGCGGATGATGCGCAGCCGGTTCATCTGGAAAGCGCGCTGACCAACCGTGCGCAGCGGACCGGGTCGGTCGTGAGGCCCGCCGAGAGCCCCCACAACCAGTAGTCGACGGTCCGCCACAGCACCCAGTCACGCGCCCGGTCGCGATCGAGACCCGCTTCCTGGACCGCGATGTCGAAGTACCGGACGATGTCGTCCATCTTGTCGAGGTCCCACCACAGGACCCGGCCCAGGTCGTACTCGATGTCCCCGCGGAACAGCACCGGGTCGACGGTCAGCCACTCCTCGCGTTGCCCGGCGAGCACCTGACCCGAGTGGAAGTCGCCGTTGACCGCAAGCGTCGAGGTGGTCTCGGCCGGCGCGACGTCGAGCGCCTCGCGCAGGATCGCGACGTCGAACGGCCGGCCGAGCCGTTCCCACTGGGGCTCCAGTTCAGCGGTTCGGGTCGTGACGATGTCGGCGGTCGAGCGTGCGCCGTCCGGCGCGGGTACGGCGAGCCGTTGCATCAACTGCCCGAGTACGGCGACCGCTTCGTCGATCGGCCTACTCGTCAACGGTGTGGACAACCGCTCCAGCAGCATCGCGCCGGCCTCGACGTCCGCGTCGTACAGCTGGGCCATGCCCCGACCTGCCCACCACCGGAGCGCCCACACCTGCTCCGCAACCTCGGCACCCGGCGGCGACATCCGTAGTACGAACTCCGCACCGTCCCGCGCGACCGGTACGACAATCGCGTTGGACCCGTGTGCAACCGCTCCCACCACGCTCAGCCGCCACACCTCACACTGCCGCTCAACCGCCGCCGGCAGCCCCTCCAACCACTCAGCACCCTCCGTCCACCACCGCGGCATCGCCAGGAACGACTCCGGCAAAGTGATCATCACGTCAACTTATCGGGGCAGCTCGGGGCATTTCATTCGGTTTCGATCTGGCCTCCCCAGGGGCGGGATCGAGGATCATGATGTGGGGATGGGCGGAGAGGTGGATGTGGACGGGTTGCAGTTCGACGCGCAGGTGTCGGGGCAGATCGAGGCGGTGTACACCACGCCGGACGTGATCGAGCAGCGGCGGGCGGTGCGGGCCGCGCTCGCGCTGCGGCCGCGGGATCGAGTACTGGACGTCGGCGTCGGGCCGGGCCTGCTGGCCGCGGAGATGGCGGCGGAGGTCGGGCCGGAGGGGCGGATCTGTGGTGTCGACATCAGCGACAGCATGCTCGCGATCGCGCAGACCCGGGCAGAGGTACCAGGTGGGCCGCCGATCGAGCTCGAGCAGGCGTCGGCCGACCGGCTCCCGTACCCGGCGGAAAGCTTCGACGTGGTCGTCTCGACCCAGGTCTTCGAGTACGTCGAGGACGTGGCCGGCGCACTGCAGGAGGTACGGCGGGTGCTCCGGCCCGCGGGTCGCGTCGTACTGCTCGACACCGACTGGGGTTCGCTCGTGTGGCGGTCGAGCGACGACAACCGGATGGCGCGGGTACTGACCGCGTTCGAAGAACACCTGGCGGATCCGCATCTGCCCCGGAGGCTGGCCGACGTACTGGCGAAGACCGGATTCACGCCGACGCACGAACAGGTGGTACCGATCCTGAACACCGGGTACGACCCGCGGACGTTCAGCGCCGGGCTGATCGACATCGTGTCCGCCTTCGTGCCCGGCCGCGGCGACCTGACGGCGGACGAGGCGCGCGCGTGGGCGGACGATCTGCGCAGTCTCGGCGACAGCTACTTCTTCAGCTTGAACAGGTACCTGTTCGTCGCATCAGCGCTGTGAGATTTCCGGTCTCGGCGGGTGCGTCCTGGGAGTGACACACCCGCCGGGCCGGTCGTTCTCCCGCCCCTCAGTGGGAGAACTCGCGGCTCGGTGAACACCACCCATGCCCGAATGGCACTGACCGAACCGCGGGACCACCTACAGGTACCCCAGATCGGGGCCCGGCACACACCCTGGCACGCGAAGTCGTCGGAAAACTTCACGTTCCTCAAACCTTCACCGGTAGTAGCTGACCTGACAGCGGCCTAGGCTGGTTCGCGATTTTCGTGCACCAGGGGTCGGTGTGCGGACACCAAGGGGGAGGACTAGCTATGCCGGAAGTGTTCGACGACGAGTTGACCGAGGCCGAACTGGACCAGTTGGAGGCGCTCGGCGCGGCCGACGACGCCGAGCTGATCCTCGGGAGGAAAGATGCCTGAGGCAAGGATTTCCTGGCGCGGCGTCACGATGAACAAGCGCACCGTGGCGATGGTCGAGGCCGCGGAGCAGCTGTACCACTCGAAGTTCGCGATCCTGCAGGGGTCGTACAACGCCGGCGGCGTCGAGGCGTCCGCCGGTACCCATGACGGCGGCGGCGCGGTCGACGTCGACGTACGGACGAAGAGCGCCGCGCAGCGGGTCGCCGTCGTGAAAGCGCTCCGCGAGGTCGGGTTCGCCGCCTGGTTGCGGACGCCGGCGCAGGGCAACTGGCCGTACCACGTGCACGCGATCGCGGTCGGCGACAAGGAGTTGTCCCGCGGCGCGGCCGTGCAGGTCGCGGAGTACCACCGGAAGTTGAACGGGCTGGCGAACCGGGGCCAGGACGACGGGCCGGCCGGGTACTACGGGATGACCTGGGAGCTGTACCTGAAGGCGCACCCGCCGAAGGTGCCGGTGCCGGACTCGACGATCTCGCTGGCGGCGATGGCGTACGCGCGGACGCACGACGCGATGACCGGGGTGTGGGGTGCGGACCGGGCCCGGGTGATCGCGTGGGCGGCGCATCCGCGGGTCGGTGCGATCACGAAGGCGGAGACGGTACCGGCGGCCGGGGTGCCGTGGCATCTGCACTTCCAGCGTGTGATCCGGGAGATCCAGACACACTTCAGGCTGGAGGTCACCGGCATCTTCAACTCCGCAGTCGCCGGCGAGATGAAGCGCTACGGATACACGATCGTCGCCTGACCACTTGTGGGTCGAGCAAACGACAAGGCCCCACCGGTAGCAGCCGGTGGGGCTCGCTCATCTCTCTTCTTTTCTTCTTTCCTTCAACCGGACCAACGACAAGGCCCCACCGGTAGCAGCCGGTGGGGCCTTGGTGGTCCACTACCGCCCGGGCATCCCCGGTGCAGCTGTGGAGGTGGAGAGCGGAACCGACGCCGATGCAGGGGTCAAGACGTCAGCTCCGCTTGTCTGTGGAGTTATCCGGTGTTGCCTCGTTCCACCGCCCACACATGCGCGTGGTGGAACTCGAGGTGCTGCTGCAGTGCGGCCGGAGAGCCGCCGGGGTTCCCGAACCCGAGATGGTTCATCGTCGGTACGACGACCGCCCGGACATCCGAGCGTTTCACCTCGTCGAGCAGTGCGTGGAAGGCTGCGGACTCGGCCGAGTCGCGCTCGGTGTACACGGTGCCGAGGGTGAATCCCTCCGCGCTGGCGAAGGCGGCGAGGGAATCCGTCGCCGCGGCCAGTTCCTCCGCGCAACTCAGCGCGTCGGCCCGTACGTACCCGAGCAGCGTCGGCCGGGTGGTCATCGCTGTGCGTCCACCGCCACCGGCTCGCTCGTCACCCGGAGGGAGGCGAAGCGGCGCCGCATGGCTTCCTCGTACTGCACTGCCTGCTCCGCGTCAGCGGTGTGGTCCGCGATCGGGCACGCTCCGAACCAGACCCGCACCCGACGGTGCGTTGCGGGGGCTTCGAGCGTCTCGGTCATCGCGGTTCCTTCAGCAGTGTCGGGATAGCCCCGGACGGCTTTGTCCGGCGTTGAGATAAAGAACACCAAACGCCCAGGCCCCTCCGGAACAGTTTGGTAGGGACCTTTACAGAGCCTTGACGCAGAGTAGGGAAACCTTCGAATCTGCAGGTCAGACCCGCCTCCGCAGCGTCACGGGGCCCTCGGGAATCGGTGTCAAGAATGTTTGCAGTTATTTGCAAATAACGATTCGGAGACGCCGGGGCTATTCGATCTGGGCAGAAATCTATGACGTCCTGCTAACCCTTTGCGCCGATCCGCTCACGCACCGGTACGGCCGCGACCAGAACTCCGAGTACGGCGGCCGCCAACGGCACCGTCAGGCCGGTGCGGAACCGGTCGACGGTCAACTCGCCGGCCAGCACTGCCGCCACCACCGCCAGTCCGAGCGCGGACCCGAACTGGAACGACGTCGTCAGTACGCCACTCGCCAGCCCCTGCTCGTCCTCGGCCACCCGTTCGGTCGCGGCGATCGTCAACGGTCCGTACGACAGCGCGAAGGCGAGTCCGAGGAGCAGGAACGCCGGGAGCATCGCGGTGAAGCTCCGCCCGAGCGGCAGGAACGCCGCATACGCAGCGGCAGCGAGAACGAATCCGCCCAGTACCACCCGCCGGTTGCCGAACCGGTTCACCAGCCACGGTGTGAGCGTCGGGGCGAGTACCGCGTCGATGCCGATCACCATCAGCGCGAGCCCGGTTTGCAGCTCGGACCAGCCGCGCGACTCCTGCAGGTACAGCACCGCGATGAACTGGAACCCTACGAACGAGCCGACCAGGAGAATCGCGCCGAGGTTCGCTTGTACGAGGGCGGTGTTCCGCAGCAGCCCGAGCCTGATCAGCGGCGCGGACACCCGGTTCTCGATGACTGCGAACGCGGCCAGCAGCACCACACCGGCCGCGGCGGTCGCTGCCGTCAGCGTCACCGGTACGTCGGGCGCCCGTACGACGGTTGCCACCAGCAACAACATTGCGCCGGTCAGGGTAAGTGCGCCGCCGAGGTCGAAGCCTCCGCGGCTCCGTACCGGAGTGTCGTGGGGGATCAGTGCGATCGCTCCGGCCAGGAGCGCTGCCGCGACGATCACCGGCGCGAAGAACACCCAGCGCCAGTCGATGGCCGACAGCAGCCCGCCGGTGACCATGCCGAGCGAGAACCCACCGGCAGCGGTGCCGGCGTACACCAGTAAGGCCTTGTTGCGTTGCGGTCCCTCGGGATACGTCGTGGTGATGATGGACAGGCCGGCCGGGGTCAGGAACGCGGCCGCAACGCCGGTGACGAAGCGGGCGAGGATCAGCATCCAGCCTTCGGTGGCAAAACCGCCGAGGCCGCTGAACAGCAAGAAGACGACCAGCCAGCCGATGAACATCCGACGCCGGCCGAGCAGGTCCGCGGCGCGGCCACCGAGCAGCACGAAGCCGCCGTAGCTGAGCGCGTACGCGCTGACGACCCACTGCAGCTCGCCGACGGCCAGGCCGAGCTCGGCCCGGATCGAAGGCATCGCGACGCCCATCATCGAGACGTCGATGCCTTCCAAGAAGATCGCGCCGCAGAGCACGAAGAGCACGGCCCAGGCGCGGCCGGTCAGGCGCTCCGGGGTGATGGTTGACGACACAGGAGTGCTTCCTTTCATGGTTACCTCTTGTAACTGACCCCATCATCAGGAACCATCAGGAATTGTGGAAGAAGGCACTTCAAAGGAACCGAGTCACTCCTGCTGCACCGAGGAAGCGTTCCAGTGGGACACCCGGGAGGACTGTGACGTCCGGCAGATCCTGGACCGGATCGGCGACAAGTGGTCGCTGCTGGTGATCGCGTTGCTGGACAACCGGTGCATGCGGTTCACGGAGCTGAAGAAGACGATCGACGGGATCAGTCAGCGGATGCTGACGGTCACGCTCCGGCAGTTGGAGCGCGACGGACTGGTCAGCCGGACGGTCCATCCGGTCGTGCCGCCACGGGTCGACTACGAGCTCACGCCGCTCGGCGTGACGCTGCACGCGACGATCCAGTCACTCGTCACCTGGACCGAGACCCATCAGGTCGAGATCGCTACGGCTCGCGCGAGGTACGACGCGGTTGGTTCTGGCCTTGGGTGAAGGCCTTCGCGGCTCGCGGCCTGGTGAAGTTCGCTGGATGACCTGGTACGACGACCAGCGTGAGCCCTGCCGCGCCGACAGCTAGCGTCGCCAGCAGGTTGAGCGTGGCGGGCAGGCCGATCGCGAGGGTGATCGCCGGTGCCGCGAGGCCGCCGAGCAGCAGCGCGAGCGAGTCGGCGGCGAAGAAGATCGCGCCGACACTCGCCAGCACCTCCCGTGGTGCCGCCCGCTGGATCGTGGTTCCGGCCGTGATCAGCAGGATGCTGCCCGGGAAGCCGATCAGGACCGCGGCGCCGACTGCCAGTGGGACGTTCGGCGAGTTGAACAGGGCGAAGTACGCCCCGGCGCTGGCGAGTTGGGTGATCGTGAGGAGTTCGCGGATGCCCAGGCGGCGGGCGGCGTACGTGCTCACTGCGGCGCCGACGAGATACCCGGCGCCGAGGCCGGAGATCAGGTAGCCCACGACGTACCCGGGGGCGTGCAGGCGATCGACGGTGAACGGGACCAGGAGCGCGGTGAGGCCGGCGTTCGCCGTGAGAAAGACGGTCTGGCCGATGAGTACACCGCGGAGCGCCCGGTGTTCGACGGTCGCGCGGAGTCCTTCGAGAGCGTGCGGTGGTTCGGCGGTGGTCGCGTGCCGACGGGTGTGGACCGTGGCGATCGTTGCTGCCGACAACAAGTAGCTCGCGATGTCGACCGCGAGTACGAACTCGATCCCGGGTCCGGCGAGCAGGAGGGCGCCGAGCGGCGGCGTGGCCAGTCGCAGGACGCTGCCGGTGGCTGCGTTCAGGGCGTTGGCGGTGGCGAGTTCGTCGCCCGTACCGACGACTGCGGGCAGCAGTGCGCGCGAGGCCGGGCGGAACACCGTCGTCGCGGTGTTCTCGAGCAGGATCGCCACGTAGATCAGCCAGACGTGGTCGCGATCCGCGAACAGGATCACCCCGACGGCGGCCGCGCCGGCGAGATCGGCGATCCACATGGCGCGGGCGAGATCCCAGCGGTCCAGCAGTACGCCGGCCCACGGGCCGATGAGCAGCGCCGGCAGCGCCTCGAGCGCGAGTGTCAGGCCGGTGGCCACGGTCGAACCAGTCAACGTGAAGACGTAGACCGGGATCGCCACCACCAGCAGCCAGGATCCGAGCCCCGACACAGCGCCGCTGAGCCAGAGTATACGGAAGTCACGGTTCCTCACGGCCGGTGAATCTATCCCGGCAAGATAGACATCGGCAAGGCTGTTCTGTGAGAATAGGTGTCATGGAGTTGGGTGAGGTACTGCGCGACCGCCGCAAGGCGGCCGGGCGCACGATCGCGTCGGTCGCCGTGGACGCCGGCCTGTCGGTCCCGTACATAGCCAACCTGGAGAACGGCCGCGGCAACCCGACGCTGTCCGCGCTCGACCGGCTCGCCACCGCGCTCGGCGCGCGCCTCGAAGTACGCGTCGGCGACGAGGAGCCACCCGTCTCCCCGTCCGTCGGGGCGGCACTGCTGGCCGGCTCGGATCGGGCCGATGGCGTGGTACGTACGCTCGCCGGCGGCCGCTCCCGCGCTGCCACCAGGCGCCAGTTGGTGGCGACCCTGGACTCCCTCGGCGACCTGCTCGGCCGCCCACCGACACCGGCCGACCTGAGCCGCCTCCTCGACCTCCTGCAACTCGCCTGACCCGGCAGGACCCGGTCGCGTAGGGTCCGCGGCATGGAGATCGGGACGCGGATCGCGCGGGCGCAGGTGGACGGGCTGTCGAGGTCGCGGCGGCAGATCGTCGCGGGAGCGTTGTCGGGCATGCTGCACGACCGCGACGACTGGTACCTGTCCGGGATGGTCGCTGCCGAGCCCGGTGAACCGTTCGACGTCGAGGAAGTCGCCGGATCGCTCGCGATCATCCGCCAGGCGTTCCGCGCCGAAGGGCGCTGGCTCAGCGCCGAACTCGTCGAAGAAGCCGACCCGGGCCTCGCCGAAGTGCTCGAGTCGAACGGGATGACGATCGTCTCCCGCCTGCCGCTGCTGGTCGTCGAGCCGGCCGGCCTGGTCCTACCTGCGCTCCCGGCAGGCGTCACGGTCGAGGTCGTCGAGTCCGAGGACGAGCAGAAGGTCGCGGACGCGGTGTCCTCCGAGGCGTACGAGATGCCCGGTGCCGGCTTCGCCTTCAAGCCCGACCCGGCCGACGGCGGGGCGGTCCTCGTGTACGCGGACGACGTGCCAGTGGCAACCGCCGCCTGGACCGCCGTGGCTGACGCGGTCACCGAGGTCGCGGGCGTCGGAACACTCCATGCGCATCGTCGCCGCGGGTACGGCGCGATCGCCACCGCGTACGCAACGTCGACGGCCTTCGAGTTGGCCGGCGCGACGCTGGCCTGGCTGACCCCGGGCGACGACGGAGCCGACCGCGTCTACCGCCGCCTCGGCTACAGCCCCAAAGCCACCGCGGTCCACCTCGGTGACCCGGGCGGCCACCTCGCAGACCTCCGCTGACGTCTGGGTTGGAGCCCTTACTTGAGCCGCCCGCGGCGCCGGGTGGAGTCCGGCGCCGCGGGCAGTCGTTCCGTCGTACCCACTGAGCCGAGGGCTAATCGGTTACGGCTGGAGGATGCGGGTCAGGGTGGTGTGCAGGGACTTGTAGGCGGTGCGCGGGTTGAGGCGACCGGCGGCGACCGACTCCCCGGCGGCGTGACCGAGCGAGATCAGCGTGGTGACGAGCCAGGGTGCCGAGAGGTCGCGGGTGATCTCGCCGCTGCGCTGACCTCGGCGGATCAACGGCTCGAGACGTTCGGTCAGGGGATCGTGGCGGGCGTCGGCCGTACCGGTCTGGCCCGCGTGCAACAGGATCGGATGCTGCTCGAACGTCCGCCAGGCCAGGTCGATCAGCCCGAGCGCGTTGCCCAGCGCCGAACCGTGGTCGAGGTCCAGGTCGTCGATCGCCTTCATGGTTTCCGCGGTGAGTTCGGCGAGTACGGCGTTCAGCAGCGCGTCACGGGACGCGAAGTGCGCGTACACCGTCTGCCGGGTGACATTCGCCGCCTCGGCGATCCGTTCCAGGCTCGCGTCCGGGTGCTCGTCGAGCAGTTCGACAGCCGCGGCCAGGATCGCGGCGCGGCTGCGGTCGGCGTCCGCGCGGCGTCGGCGTACCGGTTTTTTCTCTGACACCTTGTCAAGGTTAGCGGACGTGCCTATGTTTGACGGTATGTCAGACTTAAGCGCACGCGAGTTCGTGGCGGACTTCTACGAATCGTTCACCCGGGACGCGCTCGGGGAAGAAGACGCCGTCGGCGTCGTCGATCGGTACTACACGCCCGACGTCGAGCAGGTGGCCGACGGCGTCACGCTCGACCGGGATCGCCTGATCGCGCATCTCCGGCCGATCCGCAAGAACGTCATCTCCTGTACGTACGACGTGCACGAGGCGATCCGTACCGCCGACCGCCTCGCCGCCCGCTTCACCATCCACGCCGAAATGCGCCGCGGGCGGACGATCTCGACCGAGATCTACCTCTTCGGCGAACTGGCCCCTGACGGCCGCATCCGCCGCACAACCCAGTCCACCCGCGACGTGAGCGCGTCCTGACCAGCACCCACCCGTTCCCCGACGCCCGATCCCACCCGCACCGGCTCCTGGCTCAGCCGAGTCGTGGCGTTTGGTCCCGCGGCCGTTCGCCGAATCGTGGATCAGGGCTGAATTTCGCAGCCTATTCCCACGACTCGACGAGCTCAGGTCAGCGGACCGTGAAGCCGGCCTTGCGGAAGGCGTCGGCGAGCGAGGTCTCGTCCATCGAGGTCTCGGGCTGCTTGCCGCCACGGTTGCCCTGGCCGCCGGAGCCGCCGCGCCCCTGACCACCACCGCCTGGGCCGCGGCCTTGACCGCCGCCACCTGGGCCACGGCCGCCGCCACCTGGGCCACGGCCCTGACCGCCTGATCCGCGACCGCCCTGGCCGCCGGGACCGCCCTGGCCGCCGGGACCGCTCTGGCCACCGCGTCCTTGACCACCCCGGCCCTGACCGCCACCGCCGCCTTGGGCGCCGCGATTCTGGCCGCCGCGACCGCCCTGCCCACCGGAACCGACCTCGTCGTCCAGCCGGAGCGTCAGCGAGATCCGCTGCCGTGGGATGTCGACCTCCAGCACCTTGACCGTGACGATGTCCCCGACCTTGACGACCTCGCTCGGGTCCTTCACGAAGTTCTTCGACAGCGCCGACACGTGCGCGAGTCCGTCCTGGTGGACGCCGATGTCGATGAACGCGCCGAACGCCGCCACGTTCGTGACCTGACCCTCCAGCCGCATCCCCGGCTTCAGGTCGGCGATCTTGTCCACGCCTTCCGCGAACACCGCGGTCTTGAACGCCGGCCGTGGGTCCCGCCCGGGCTTCTCCAGCTCGGCCAGGATGTCGGTCACCGTCGGCAGACCGAACATCTCGTCGACGAAGTCCGCAGCCTTCAGCCGCTTCAGCTCGGCCGAGCCGATCAGCGACTTCACGTCCGACCCGGTCGCGTCGAGGATCCGGCGGACCACCGGGTACGACTCCGGGTGCACGCTGGACGCGTCGAGCGGGTCGTCACCGTCGGGAATCCGGAGGAAGCCGGCCGCCTGCTCGAACGCCTTCGGGCCGAGCCGGGCCACCTCGCGCAGCGCCGTACGCGACGTGAACGGGCCGTTGACGTCGCGGTGCTGGACGATGTTGTCGGCCAGGCCGGGAGTGATACCGGAGACCCGGGTGAGCAGCGGCGCGGACGCGGTGTTCAGGTCGACGCCGACCGCGTTCACACAGTCCTCGACGACCGCGTCGAGCGAACGAGACAGCGAGTTCTCCGGGAGGTCGTGCTGGTACTGACCGACGCCGATCGACTTCGGGTCGATCTTCACCAGCTCGGCCAGCGGGTCCTGCAGCCGGCGCGCGATCGAGACCGCGCCACGCAGCGAGACGTCCATCCCGGGCAGTTCCTGGGACGCGAACGCGGACGCCGAGTACACCGACGCGCCCGCCTCGGACACGACCGCCTTGGTGAGCTTGAGCTCGGGGTGCTTCGCGATCAGCTCGGCGGCCAGCTTGTCGGTCTCGCGTGACGCCGTACCGTTGCCGATGGCAATCAGCTCGACGTTGTGCGCGGCGGCCAGCGCGGCCAGGGTGGCGATCGACTTGTCCCACTGGTTCTGCGGGACGTGCGGGTAGATCACGCCGGTGTTCACGACCTTGCCGGTGGCGTCCACGACCGCGACCTTCACGCCGGTCCGGAAGCCCGGGTCCAGGCCCATCGTCGCGCGGGTGCCGGCCGGGGCGGCCAGCAGCAGGTCGCGCAGGTTGGCCGCGAACACCCGGATCGCCTCGTCCTCGGCGACCTGCCGCAACCGCATCCGCAGGTCGATCCCGAGGTGCACCAGGATCTTCGTCCGCCACGCCCAGCGGACCGTCTCGACCAGCCACTTGTCGGCCGGGCGGCCCTGGTTCTCGATACCGACCTTGCGGGCGATGGTGGTCTCGTACTCCGTCGGCCCGTCGGCCTCGACGCCGGCCGGCAGCGGCTCGACCGAGATCGTCAGTACGTCCTCCTTCTCGCCCCGGAACAGCGCCAGGATCCGGTGCGACGGCATCTTCGTGAACGGCTCGTCGAACTCGAAGTAGTCGGAGAACTTCGCGCCGTCGGTCTCCTTGCCTTCGCGTACGGCCGACGCCAGCCGGCCCTGCTCCCAGAGCCGCTCGCGGAGCGCACCGATCAGGTCCGCGTCCTCCGCGAACCGCTCGACGAGGATCGCGCGGGCGCCGTCGAGGGCGGCCTGCGGGTCGGGGACCTCGGCGTTCACGAAGACCGCCGCGGCCGCGATCGGCTCGACGTCCGGGTCCGACATCAGCCCGTCGGCGAGCGGCTCGAGGCCGTTCTCCCGGGCGATCATCGCCTTGGTCCGGCGCTTCGGCTTGAACGGGAGGTAGATGTCCTCCAGCCGGGACTTGGTGTCCGCGGCGAGGATCTGCTCCTTCAGCGCGTCGTCCAGCTTGCCCTGGCCGTCGATCGACTCCAGGACGGTCTGCCGGCGTTCCTCCAGCTCGCGGAGGTACCGCAAGCGTTCCTCAAGAGTCCGCAGCTGGGCATCGTCCAGCATCCCGGTGACCTCTTTGCGGTACCGCGCGATGAACGGGACCGTCGAGCCCTCGTCCAGCAGCGCCACCGCTGCCCGCACCTGGTTCTCCCCGACCTCCAACTCGCCGGCGATCCGCTGCTCGATCGACTGCACCACCACGTCCGTTCCCCTCTACGCCCAACAACCACCGAGCATTCTGCCCCGGCCAGGCCCCACATCCTTCCCCATCCCACCCCCCACCCCGAAACCCGTCCCATTCCCCCTGTGGACAACCCCATGCGATCATCCCTCCGGGGAGGAACAACATGGGGCGGTTCACGCAGTACGTTCAGCGCAGTTTGCGCCCGTCGCCGACAAGACAGCGATTGGTGTTCAGCGTGCTGGCCGTTCTGGGCATGATCGGCGTCGTAGCACATCCGGGCGTGGTCACCGTCGACCGCGAGCTCGGCTTCGCGTTCTTCGCAGCACTCTCGTTCTTTCCCAGTCTGCTCGCCCGGCTCGATGCATGGACCCGTTCACACCAACTGCGGGGACTCCTCGTGAACGTCCTCTTCTTCTGGTGCCTTGGCTTCGGTGCACTCACCTACCTGCTGCACCCGGTCCAGGCGCTCCTGATCCTCATCCCGCTCGGCGTGGCATCTGCGACCATCGGCTACGCCATCCAACGCCGCCGCACCGCGTCCTGACCCGAACCACCCGACCCATGCGATCATCCGTTAGGGAGGAAACACATGGGGCAGTTCGACAGCTACATCGAACGCGACGCGCCGGCGTCACCACGCGCGAGGCGGGTGTTCGCTCTGGTCTGCCGCTCGCGGCGATCCTGAACGCGATCGTCACCCCCGACGAGAGCGACATCATGCTCGCCGCGCTCCTCACCGTGCTGTTACTGCCGGCCGGCATCGCCCCCAAGGCCCACCGCGCCGCCCTCGCCAGACTCGACAAGCATCCGGTCCTCAGAGCCGTGGTCTTCTTCTCCATCCTGCTCGTCTGGCTCTTTGCCTTCCTGTCGACAATCCTCAGCCACAAGACCAGCGCCTACATCGCCGTACCGGCAGCCGCCGTACTGTTCACCGCCGCCGCCATCACCCGCCACCGGTCCTCCGAGTGAGCGGGGGTGTCGACTGGCCCGGCGACGCCTCGCGTTGACGTCGGGCTGATCGCGGGAGGCGGGACGCTCGTGGTGGTCGCGATGGTCCTGCTCGCCGTGGGAGCTCGCCGGCGGGGACTTGCTTGGTGGCGGTGGTACAGCGAGGCGCCGGGCCGGCATCGGCCGTGAGCGGGGGAGAACACGTGTGGCAAGTCGTGAGGCGCTGGGCGGTCAAGGTCCGCGAGCTTGATCGGCGCCATTCGCAGTGGTTGTTGCGTAGGCCGGGCCGGACGATGAGGCTCCTTGGGCTGGCGGTCCTGTTGTGCCTTCTTTACGGACTGACCGAGGCGAAGGGTTGGCGTGAGCACCTCACAGGCGTCTCGGAGGTATCGCTCGTCAGCCTGGTTGTCATCGCACCTCGCGGCCTGTACGACGGACGCTTCAAGCGCTGGTCGGACCAGCACAAGGTGTTGGCCTGAACGACGAGCTCCCCGCGACCACACCGGGTTGCGGGGAGCTCGTCGTGCTGAGTGTCAGGCGGCTTCGAGCAGGAGGTCTTCTTCGGTCTCCTCGGCAGTCGGCTGCTTGGTGGGGCGCATGACTGTCAGGGCGATGGCTACGGAGGCTGCGACGAGGGCGGCGGCTACGGCGAAGGAGAGGTGGTAGCCGTCGGTCAGGGCGTTTAGGGCGGGCTTTACGTCGGATACGGCGGCGGTGCGGGTGGCGGAGAGGGTGGCCAGGATTGCCAGGCCCAAGGCCGCGCCTACCTCGCCCATGGTGCCGATCAGGCCGGAAGCCAGGCCGGCGTCCTCGGGCTTCACGTCTGCCATCGACAGGCCCATCAGCGCCGGGAAGCAGACGCCGCCGCCCAGGCCCAGCAGGACCAGCACGGGCAGTACGTGGATGAAGTAGTTGCCGCCGACAGGAGCCTGGGTGAACAGGACCAGTCCGACGACGATCAGCGACAGCCCCGCGATCAGCGGACGGCGCGGTCCGAACCGCATCACCAGCTTCTCGGAGTACTTCACCGACAGCAGCCCCATCACCACGGTGGTCGGCAGGAAGGCCAGTCCGATCTCCAGAGCGTCGTACCCCAGGACCCGCTGCAGGTAGAGCGAGCCGAGGAAGAAGATGCCGAACATCCCGGAGCTGGACAGTGCCTGGATCAGGTTCGCGCCGGTCAGCGTACGGGAGCGGAAGATCCGCAGCGGCACCAGCGGGTTCGCGGCGGTCGCCTCGCGGACGATGAAGGCCGCCAGCAGTACCAGCGTCACTCCGGCCAGGAGCAGTGTCCGCGGAGCGGTCCAGCCCAGCTCGGCGGCCGGCTTCACGATCGTGAACACGCCGACCATCAGCGCCGCGGTGATCAGTACAGCACCCGGTACGTCGGTACCGCGCCCGAGCCCGAGGCCCTTGTCCTTCTCGATCAGCTTGAGCGCCAGTACGGTCGTCAGCGCACCGATCGGCAGGTTCACGAAGAAGATCCAGTGCCAGCTGATCGCCTGCGTCAGTACGCCGCCGGCCAGCAGACCGATCGACCCTCCGGCGGAGGCGACGAACGCGAACATCCCGATCGCCTTCGCCTGCTCCCGCGGCTCCGGGAACAGCGTCACGATCATGCCCAGGATCACCGCGGAGGTGAGCGCGCCACCAACACCCTGGATGAACCGGGCGATGATGAGCATCTCCTCCGAGCGAGCCAGGCCGCAGAGCACAGAGGCGGCGGTGAAAACGATCAGTCCGGCGGTGAAGATGTTCCGCCGGCCCAGCAGGTCGCCGAGGCGACCGGCCAGCAGCAGCAGGCCGCCGAACGCGATCAGGTACGCGTTCACCACCCACGCGAGCGAAGAGTTGCTGAAGCCGAGGTCGTCCTGAATGGCCGGCAGCGCCACGTTCACGATGGTCACGTCGAGCACGATCATCAGCATGCCCGCGCAGAGGGTGTAGAGGGCCAGCCAGCGCGAGCGGCCGCCCTGCGCGGCCGGCGTCGTCGCCAGGGTGTCGGTCGTCGCGTACATTCCGGTTCTCCTTGGAGTTCGTCGTAGTGGCCTTACACCTCTACGTCGAACTGGGAGGGCTCAGATTGACACGTCTTCAGAAGTTTTTTCGCGACGGGGTCGAGACAGCCAGTACGCGGTCAGCGCCGGGACCAGACCGCTGCCGACAACAAGCAATGTCGGCACCTGTGATGCCAGGGCGAACCAGGTGAGCAGTACGACGACCCCACCGGCCACGGGCAGCGGCCGGCGCAGCAGGAACAGGTTGGCGGACCGGAACAGCTCCTTCATCGTCGCTGTGGGTGACGCCTGCGGCAGGATCGCGAGGCCGCTCAGGTAGAGCCCCAGGATCATGCCGGTCAGCGGCACCAGGATCGCGAGGGCGAAGATCCGTACCGGTCCGGACGCGTACGCCCAGAAGGAGATGCCGAACGCAAGCATCAGTCCGCCTGTCCACAGGCCGAACCCGGGCAGCCAGTACTGCTTCATGGTCTGCCGGAACTCGCCGAGGAACCGCCGCATCAACCTCGGCCGCTCCTGGCTGATCGCGTCCGGTACGACTCGCTGCAGCGCGAACGCGGCCGGGAAGAGGGTCAGGACGCCGAGGCTGATCACCAGGAACGCCAGCTGCAGCATCAGCAGGTCGCCCACGACCGCCAGCTTGGTCAGCACCGTGCTCGTCCGGTTGGCCTTCTCCACCGATCGTCTCCTCGTTCCGTACGGGCGGGTCCTGATCGTATGATCACGAACAATCACGAACCAGACCAGGGGGCGGCATGCTTGCACAGGAGCGCCACGAGCTGATCCTGCGCAGCCTGCGACGCCACGGACGGCTCCGGGTGGCCGATCTGGTCGCCGAGCTGGGCGTCTCCGCGATCACAGTACGCCGGGACCTGGCCGAACTGGACTCCGCCGGCCTGCTCCGCCGGGTGCACGGCGGCGCGATCGGGACCGCCGCGGCCGACCAGTCGAGCCCCGGCAGCGGGCTGACGATCGGCATCGTCGTACCGAGCGCGACGTCGTACTACTCCGACGTGATCCGTGGCGCCGAGGCGATGGCCGACCGGTACGGCGCCCGCCTGGTGCTCGGCGTCTCCTCGTACGACATGGCCACTGAGCGTGAGCGGCTCGACAAGGTACTCGGGATCGGCGTCGCGGGGCTGCTGCTCAGTACGGCGCTGGGCGACGGCGACGCGGACCGGATGGACGCGCGGCTGGACGACATCGACGTACCGGTGGTGCTGATGGAGCGCGCGTTCGGGTTCCCGCAGGTGCACCGCGAGTACGACCACGTCCGCACCGACCACGCGTACGGCGCGATGCTGGCGCTGCGGCACTTCGTCGCGCTCGGCCACCGCCGGATCGCGATCAACCTGCAGGCCACAGTCACGGCGTACTGGCTCCGGCTCGGCATCGAGGCGGCCGCGAAGACGCTCGGCGTCGAGGTGTTCCTGTCGCCCGTCGATCTGCCGGCCCGCGGCGACGACCCGGGCGCGGTCGCCCAGCTGGACGCGTTCCTGGCCGAGTGCGAGTCGTTCGGCAGCCGCGCCGTCCTGGTGCACTCCGACGAACACGGCGCCGGCCTGGTCGAACGCGCCATGGACCTCGGCCTCCGCGTCCCCGAGGACCTCGCGGTGATCGCCTACAACGACGTCACCGCCGCCCTGGCCGTCGTACCTCTGACGGCAGTCTGCCCACCCCGCCGGGCCCTGGGCGAAACCGCGTGCGACCTGCTCCTCCGCAAGATCCAGTCCCCGAACACCCCCGTCCAGCACCTCAGCCTCCTACCGACCCTCAACATCCGCACGTCCTGCGGCGCTGCAGAGGTCCGTACCAACAGGTAAATTCGGAGGACTGCACCACCATCGGGGAGGGCGACGTGGAGTACGCCGAGTTCGAGGTCGAGTACAAACGGGTGTCCGAGCTGATCATGAGCGGGCACAGCGACCAGATTCAGCCTGCGGATATCGCGCGGCTGCGGGAGCTGGCAGCCCAGATCGACGACGAGGACGACCGTGAAGACGCCCTCCTCGAGATCTCCGGAACGGAGCACGTCCTCGCCAACCGTTCCGATGAACGCCCGTCCGAGCTCCTCATGCATGCTCGCACGATCTACGCCGAAGCCGAGCGCAACGACGGCACCGACGCCGAACGCCTTGCCCGCGCCGAGAAGGGTATCGAGGCTCTCATGGGGATCGAGAACGCGACCCCGGAGGAGGCGGGCGCCATCGGTTCCATGGAACACGTCCTCCGAATGCTCGCGGACGCTCTGCGCATCCAGCTGCGATGAAAGTCACCACCTTCCGGGAGCTGATGCGCGAGCAGGCCAACGCCGCCGTGCGGGTCTCCGGTGCGCACCACTCCTCCTGGAACAGACGCTTAGGCGCGCCGATCGCACGCGGGTCGAAGTTGGGCGGTACGGCGAACTGGGACAACTCGATCTCGTACAACCCGGCGCACGTGGACGAGCGGCTCCAGGAGATGTTCCGCAACAATCGGGTGCACAACCAGGATCCGGCCGAGCTGCGCGGCTATCGCGACGCGATGCGGGTCGTGCTGCACGAGAACGTGCACATGCTGTCGTCCGAGGGTCGGGACCACGCGCAGTCGTACCCCGCCTTCGCACACACTCCGGGTGTCCGCCCGCTCGAGGAGGGCGTGACCGAGCTCTACTCGCACCAGGTGCTGGACGAGTACATCGAGGACCTGGGAATCAACGATGTTGCGCCGGGGATCGAGAAGGTGAGGAGCCCTCAGGTCTACAAGGAGTTCACGCCCGCAGCCGAGGGCTTCGCCGAAACGGTCGGGCAGAAGGCCGGGATGGACGGTAAGGACGTGATCGCGGCGCTGGCCGTCGTACCTGCTGATCAGAAGTTCCAGGTCGCCGCTGCTGCGATGTACGACAACAGTCGCCTGCCCGGGATGATCCCCGAGGACCAGCGGCAGCAGGCCATCGGCCAGATCGCGAAGGCGATGAGTTCGGAGTTCGGCCGGGTGGCGAGTCTTCCCGAGAGCACTGGTCCAGACCCGCGGCGCAAGATCGGTGTGGATGCGGCCGTCGCCGGGTCGAAGGTGATGACCCAGCTGAAGAAGCAGTGGCAGATGCCGGCGCCGTCTCAGCAGGTACAGCGCGGGCCGCAGGCGCAACAACAGCAAACCGCCCAGCCGGCCCAGGACCGCCAGCCCCAACAGAACCAAGACGGTCAGCGGGGGGCGGGTGGTCCGCAGGGGCCGGGGAGTCCGGCGGGGCTTCCGCCGGATATTGCGGCTGCGGCGCGGGCCGGTCTGTCTGGGCCGCCGTTGACGTCGGCCAGTCGGTTGAGTTCGGATCATCAGGGCGCACGAGGTACCGGGACCACGACCCCAGCCGTGCAACGCCAAGGTCCCGAGACATCCCGCTGAGCGCGCGGAATTCTGATCGGGAAAGTTCTGGTCTTGATCGAATGTGATCATTCGAGCGCCGAGGTATTGACGGGGAAAGCCCTTTCCCATACTTTCGCTGCACTTGGGCCCGGCTGAACCCGGGCCTGGCTGAAGAACGTCAGCGAAGGAGTTGCCCGGTGAGACGTGGAGTGGGACTGACACTGCTGGCCGCAGCGCTCAGCGTTGTGGTCAGCAGTTGTGGCAACGGGGTGATCGACAAGAGTACGGACGGTGTGCCGCCGGCCGAGGCGACCGGGACGTTGCGGGTGCTGATCCCGTCGTTCCCGCCCAGTACGAAGGGGCGTGACGCGTTCCAGAAGGTCGTCGACGACTTCCACCAGACCTATCCGAAGATGAAGGTCGAGCCGGACTTCGCGACGTACAAGAACCTGAACGAGAAGATGTCCACCTCGATCGCGGCGGGCATTCCGTACGACGTGATGGTCACCGGTGTCGGCTGGGTGCAGCCGTTCGCGTCGAAGAACATCTTCCAGGACCTCGGCAAGTACGGCGTGACGCCCGACTTCATCAAGGAGAAGAGCACCCCGGCGCTGATCCCGGCAGTGACCTACGACGGCAAGCTGTACGCGTACCCCTTGGTCGCCGACGCCCGCGCCGTCGCGCTCCGCAAGAGCGCTTTCATCGAGGCGGGCCTGGACCCGAACAAGCCGCCGACCTCGCTGGCCGAGATCAAGGCCGACGCCGAGAAGCTGACCAAGCGGGACAAGAACGGCAACATCACCCGCAGCGGCTTCGACCTCGCGTCCGCGACCGGCTTCCGGCAGTCGTTCACCACCTTCCTCGCCTCGACCGGTACGCCGCTCTACGTCAAGGGAGAGCCGAACTTCGACAACAAGGCCGGCCTCGACACGCTGCTCTGGATCAAGTCGATGATCAACCACGTCCAGCCGTACGGGCAGACGAACGCGGCGCAGCAGCCGCTCGTACTGACCGGCGAGGCCGCGATGGGCATCGTCAACGGCGGTGTCGACTGCTCCGCCGACGGCATCGGGCAGAAGAACTGCGACGACCTCAAGTTCTTCCGCTTCGACAGCGGCAAGCAGATCGAGTACGTCGGTGGCGACCTGGCCTCGATCGGGTCCCGGAGCCGGCACAAGGACGCGGCCTGGGCGTTCATCCAGTCGCTGACGAAACCGTCCAGCCTGGACACCATCGCCAAGCTGAACAAGAAGGTCCCGGCGTACAAGGACGCCAGCAACTCGCCGCAGGCCAAGTCGAACCCGCTGAGCCAGTTCGTTGCGGACGGCCTGGTGTACGCGGTCAACGAGAACGAAGTACCGGGCAACTGGCTCGAGATGCGCGGCAACTTCGACATCCAGCTCACCCAGGCGGTTCTTGGCGAGAAGGATCCCGCCAAGGTGCTGCACAACCTGGCAGGACAGTCCAGATGAGCACAACTCTCGAACGTCCCGCGCTCGCGACCGCCGGCAAGGCGGCGCCGTCCAAGGACAGCCGCGCGCTGATCCGCAATCAGGTCCGGGCCGGCTGGGCGCTGCTCGCGCCGGCGCTGCTGCACTCGGGCGTCTTCATCGTCCTCCCGGTGCTGTCCGTTCTTGTCCTCAGCCTGACCGACTACAGCTTCGGCGACTCCTTCGACTGGGTCGGCTTCCGCAACTACGCCGACCTGTTCCGGGACCCCAACTTCGGGGCGTCGCTGTGGCACACCGTGCTGTACGCGATCGTGGTGATCCCGATCTCGATGGTGGTCTCGCTCGCGGTCGCGATCGGCCTGAACCAGAAGATCCGCGGTCTCGGCTTCTTCCGGACCGCGTTCTACATCCCGACGGTCACCGCCACGGTCGCCGTGGCCACGATCTGGCTGTGGATCTACAGCCCGGGATCCGGCCTGGCCAACGGGTTCCTCAGCCTGTTCGGGTTCGCGCCGAACCAGTGGCTGGCCAACCCGGGCACCGCGCTGCCGTCGCTGATGGTGGTCGGGATCTGGCAGGGCCTCGGTACCAAGATCATCATCTACCTGGCCGCGCTGCAGGGCGTGTCGCGCGACCTGGTCGAGTCGGCGCAGCTGGACGGCGCCGGCCGTTGGCAGCGGTTCGTCAACGTCACCTGGCCGGCGATCGGACCGGTGCAGTTCTTCGTACTGATCACGTCGATCGTCGGCACCTTCCAGGTGTTCGACCTGGTGTACGTGATGACGCAGGGCGGCCCGGGTTCGTCGACCCGGGTGCTGGTGATGGACATCTACCAGAACGCGTTCCAGAACCTGAAACTCGGCTACGCGTCCGCCGAGACGGTGATCATGATGATCGTGATCGCGATCTTCATCGCCGCCGGACGCCTGCTCCAGAAGGCGGATACCAATGACTAGCGTTTCGTTGCCCGCGGTCGGTACCGCGAAGCCGCCGGCCGTCCGGGCGGGCCGGATCGTGCTGTACGTCGTACTCACCGTCGGCGCGCTGCTGATGATCGTGCCGTTCGTGTGGATGCTGCTGACCGCGTTCAAGAGCAACCTCGAGATCGCGAAGTTCAACTGGCTGCCGCAGGAGTTGCGGTGGCGGAACTTCGTCGACGCGATGCAGACCGCGCCGTTCCTCCGGTACTTCCGGAACAGCTTGTTCATCGCGGTCGGCGAGACAGCGTTCACGCTGGCGGTCTGTACGACGGCCGGCTACGCGCTGGCGAAACTGCCGGTCCGGGGCGGCAAGGTGTTGCTGAACTACTTCATCGTGCTGCTGCTGGTGCCGTTCCAGATCATCCTGGTGCCGCTGTTCCTGATCGTGAAGTCGATCCCGCTGTTCGGTGGCAACAACATCCTGGGGCAGGGCGGGATCGGCTGGTTGAACTCGTGGTGGGGTCTGATCATCCCGCTCGGTGCGGCGCCGCTGTTCACGTTCCTGGCGCGCCAGTTCTACGTGTCGCTGCCCGACCAGCTGGCGCAGGCTGCCCGCGTCGACGGGCTGGGTGAGTTCGGCATCTTCTGGCGGATCATGACACCGTTGATCAAGCCTGCGCTGATCACGATCGCGGTCTTCCAGATCGAGGCCGCGTGGAACGGTTTCCTCTGGCCGCTGATGATCACCACCTCCGACGAGATGCGCCCGCTCCAGCTCGGGCTGGCGATCTTCTCCCAGAACCCAGCCGAAATCCAATGGCCGTACCTGATGGCCGGCACCGCCCTGGCGACCCTCCCGATGATCGTCCTGTTCGTCTTCGCCCAAAAACGCTTCGTAGAAGGCATGGCAAACGTAGGAATCAAGGGCTGATGCCGATCCTGTTCGTAGATCTGGAGACCACCAGCGTCCGGGAACCCTGGCTCCCTGGTGGCCGCCAGATCTGGCAGCTCGCGGTCATCCGACGCGAGGACGACGGCCGCGAGGCTGCGTACAACCGCTTCATCGCGCTGAACGACCTCGACCTGTCGGTGTCGACGGAGCGGGCGCTGGAGATCAGCAGGTTCCACCGCCACCCGTCGCTGAACGGATCCGACGAGAACGTGTGCAGCGGCCGGGAGGCGGCGGAGTTGATGGCCGAGCTGACCGCGGACGAGCCGGTCTGGGTCGGCGCGGCGCCGTGGATGGACGCAACCGACGTACTGCACCTGATGCACCAGAACGGACTGGTCCCGCGGGATGCAGCCGATGTGCCGTGGGATTTCCGGCTGGTGTGTGTGATCAGCCAGTTGTTGGGGCGAACGAAGGCGGCGCCGACTGCTGAGGTTGGGGAGATGGCGGCTGTGGTCGGGATCGACCAACGGGCTTACGCGATTCACGACGCGCTGGCGGACACATACTTCGTACGAGATGTGTACGACGCGCTGGCGTCCTGAGTCCTCGAACAGGTGCTCACCCCGCCCCGGGTGAGCACCTGCGAGGCCCCCCTCACATGCGGTGGTCCCGAAGAAACACCGGAGCTTCCCCTCGGCCCCCCGCGGGTCGCTCACCCGTCTTATCGGCGGCGTGTGCCGCTCGTTACAGCATTTGTGGGGATTTTTCGGCGAAATTCCCGGAGTACGACGTATCGCACGCAATCGGCGACGTTCGGTAGGCGAATCAGCGCACGTGGCTGTGCACGACATACCGGATGATCGGCTCGAGGTCCGTCGTACCGAGGAGCTCGAGCGCGTTCGTCCCGCGCAGCGTCGCGAGACCGTGCAGGTTCGTCCACAGGGCGGTGGCCCGGAGTTCCGCGTCGTCGGGCCGGAGCTCGGCGACCAGGTCGACGAAGGTCCGGAACAGCGGCAGCGACGTCGCGCGCAGGTTGCCGCCGGCACCGGCCAGCAGGTCGTGCCGGAAGATCAGGTCGAACATCCCCGGCCGCTCGGCCGCGAACTCCAGGTACGTCCGCGCGGCCGCGACCAGTTGCTCCTCGGGCGGCGCCTCCGAACGCGACCCGAGCCGCGCGGCCAGATCCCGCAGCCCGGTCGCGGCGATCGCGGCCAGCAGCGCGTTGTGGGTCGGGAAGTACCGCCGCGGCGCACCGTGCGACACACCGGTACGGCGGGCGATCGCGCGCAGCGTGAGCTCGCCGAGGCCGTCCTCCTCGAGGAGCTCGACCCCGGCCTGGACGAGCCGGTCGGACAGGGACACGTCGGCATTGTCTCCTGCCCGGACCCGTGTACTATCACCGACGTGACTGCCGGGTCGGCTTCGAGCCATTACCGAGTTGGGTCCCCGGCTGCGTTCTGAGCGCCGCGCGGGCCCCGCCCGTTCTCTCTGATGTCCTGCGTTTCAACCCGACACCAGAGAGAGAAGCGAATCCTGAACGATTTCACTGCACGACTCATCGAGGAGTTCAAGGCGAACGCCGGCCAGGTCGGCGGACCGTTCGAGCACGCCCGGTTGTTGCTCCTGACAACCACAGGTGCGCGGTCCGGCGAGCCGCGGACGGCGATCCTCGGCTACTACCCGGACGGCGACCGGGTCCTCGTCGTCGGCTCGGCCGGCGGCAGCCCGAACCACCCGGCCTGGTACCACAACCTGCGCGTCAACCCCCAGGTCAGCGTGGACGTCGGCCTCTTCAGCTACCCCGCAACTGCAGTTGTACTGCAGGGTGCCGAGCGCGACGAGGTCTTCGCCCGGCTGGTGGAGGCCGACGCCGGGTGGGGTACTTATCAGGCAGGCGTCACCCGTACGATCCCTGTCGTCGCGCTGATCCCTGGCGGGCCACCTGGCGGGCGGAGCGGTTCGTTCGCCGAGGCGTTGAAGAACATCCACGCCGCGTTCCGGCGGGAACTGGCCTTGATCCGCCACGAGATCGCCACGTCCGGCGGCGTGGGGCTCGGTGCTCAGCTGCGCATCAATTGCCTGACGCTCTGCCAGGGCCTGCATTACCACCACACGGGCGAGTCGACGATGCTCTTCCCGGGGTTGGTCGAGCAGCACCCGGAGCTTGCGGATGCGGTCGCCGTACTGCAGAAGGAGCACGACCAGATCGCAGTACTGCTCGACCAGTTGAAGGACGAGGTCTCGTTGGACCAGGTGGATGAGCTGATCGCTCAGCTCAACGCCCATCTGGACCGTGAGGAGGCAGAGCTACTGCCTTATCTATAAGGGCTTCTGGGCCAGCAGTGCGTAGGAGTTGGGCAGCCGTCCTTCCCATGCGGCGGCGCGGGTGTCGTCCTGCGGTCGCCAGAACGGTTCGGCGTACTCCTCGAGGATCTTGAGGTGCAGGCCGGCCGCGGTGATCGCGGTGACGATCTGGCCGAGCGTCCACTGCCACTCCTGCGCACCGTTGGCCGGGTACGTGTCGTTGATGTGCGACTCGGCGAAGTAGCTCCGGTCCGGACGGATCCGGGGTTCGTCGGTGTCCCACGTCCACAGCGGTACGGCCGGGTGGGCCTCGTACACGAACAGGTGTCCACCCGGTCGTACCACCCGCGCCACGTCCCGCGCCCACGCGTCGATGTCCCGCATCCAGATCAGCGCGCCCTTGCCGGTGTACAGGAGATCCGCCGAAGCATCCTTCAGTGGTACGCCTGGCACTTCCGCCACGACGTACCGGCAGTCGACGCCCAGCTCCCGTGCCCGCCGCTGCGCCGCACCCGCCGCGACGGAGCTGTAGTCCACGCTGATCACCCGCCGAGCGCCGGCCTTCACCAGCCCGACGTCATCCAGCCCGGTCCCACTCTGGAAGTGCACGACAACTGGCTCGGCTGCCAGCACCTCCGCCAACAGCTCCCGCTCCCGCGGCACCAACAACGTCTCCCCGCGAGCCTCCTCGAGCAACTCGTCGTATTCCCGGACATGCTTGACCGAGGCCCGCTCCCAGACCACCCGATTACTCGCAACGACCTGATCCATACCCCAAGTCAGCCCGACCCAAGCCCGTCAAGCAACCGCATATCGTGCCGATCCACCTCCCGCAGTTCGTACCCCTGATGCGATCTGAGCTGCGCACTCACCGCCATGCACCGCACCACCCGCCCACCGATCCGCCCTTCGACCGCAGGCGTCAACTGCACCGTGACCTGCACGTACCGCGCATCCGTCACGCCATACCCAAGCCCTTCCAACACCGCCACAACCTCATCCAGCTGAGGTCGTTCCGGCGTCATGGATCCCTTTCTATCAACGGGTTCCGACAGTTTTCATTCGTTGTGCAGGACTTGGGCGATGGTGGTGCGGGCGGCGGTGCGGGCCGGGAAGTAGGCGCCGGCGGCGGCGATCGCGATGCCGGCTAGGACGAGGAGCGCCAGCAGGCCCGCGGGGTAGACGCGGAGCATGAAGGCGGGGAGTTCGACCTGGGCACCGTTGGCCATCGCAGGTACGACAAGGCGGTGCGCGATGATCCCCAGTGGAATGCCCAGCAAGCTTCCGACAGCACCCAGCGCGGTCATCGACACCACGACCATTGCCGTGACCTGCGCGGGCGTCATACCGATCGACTTGAGCATCCCCAGATCACGACGCCGTTCACGCGTATTGAGTACGACAGTATTGAACACCCCGAGCGCCGCAACGGTCCCCAACATAATGGTGAGCAGTACTACTGTCGCGATGACGATCGCCACGAAGCTGCCCGATTCCTGTCCGTCGGTCTCGATCAGTCCCGGATCCTTTGCCTGCGCGGCCTTCACGAAGGCATCCAGATTCGTTCCAGGCTTCACGTTGATCTCGTACAGATTGGCCCGCTGCGTAGGAGCGATCAGTTTGAGAGTGTCCCAGTTCGACAGGATCTCGTCGCCCGAGTTGTAGAGTGCCTTGCCGACGATCCGCACCTGCACGTTCTTGCCCTCCGACTGCAGCGTGATGGTGTCCCCGACGGCAAGTGCACGCTGGCGCAGGAACCGCTCGGACACGACCACCTGCGCGGCGCCGTCGAACCAGTGACCGTCGAGGAGCCGGAAGCCCACCTGCTCGACGTCCCCGCGGTAGAACGACACCCGGACGTCCGTCTGCGTACCAGCCAGCCGCATCCCGAGGTCGGTGCTCGGCGTTACCGACACCGCCCCTGGAATCGATCGCAGCAGTGCCTCGTCGGCGGCATCGGTCAGCTTTGCCACCGGTGGGGCGTCGGCGCCCGGAGGAGGCGTCCCGCCGAGCGCGGCCGGCGCGAACATCGCCAGGTCAACCGCACCGACCCGGCTGGCGGCGGTCTGGTACGTGGTCAGCGACTTGCCGAGCCCTACTGCGAGGGTCACGCTCGTGACACCGAGCAGTACGGCCGCCAGCGTCAGCGCCGTACGTGCCGGCCGTGCGAACGGAAGGCCGAGCCCCAGGCTGACAGGCCGCGGCAACCTGGTACCGCTGAGCCAACGCTGCACGCGCAGACCTCGACCGGCCCGCGGCGCACTGCCTGCGCTGATCGCCTGCGAGGCCGACAGGCTCCGGGCCCGCAGCGACGGCAGCAGAGCGGACAGGGCAACCAAGGCTGGTACGCCAACCAGCGCGGCGGCGTCCACCCAGATCGGCACGGTGGTGCCGTTCGCCCCGTAGTTCTCGAACGCCTTTGTCAGCAAGGACTCCGCGAGTACGTTGCCGAGTACGGTGCCGATCGCGCATCCGGCGATCGCGGGGACAGAGATCATTGCCAGGTAGACCGCCATCACCTGTGTCGGTGTGAAGCCCAGCGCCTTCAGTACACCGATGTGCTTGAAGCCGGCTACTACTGCACCACTGACTACGTTCGCCACGATCAGTACTGCCACAGCTAGCCCCAGCCAGCCGAACACCATCAGGAACGGTACAAACGTGTTCGGCTCACCAGTGGCGAGTGCCCGGAGCCCTAGGTACGACTGTGTCCCCACCAGCGCTCCCGCCGGGAGACCGGCTGTCACCGCGTTCTGGCCGGCCGACACCTCTGCGTTCGTGGCAGCGTGCGTGAAGCGGTACAGCATCTGTGTCGACGTCGGTCCGAGGGACGCCAGTTGCTGCGGGGTGACCCACGCGTCGGCCGACTGGCTGACGCTGTACGCGAATCCGACAACGGTCAGCCGTGCTCCTCCGGGTGCGGCGATGCTCGATCCGAGCGTCGTCTCTCCACGTCCACCGGTGTCTGTGGGGTTCCGGTTGAGTACGATCTCGCCCGGCTTGTCCGCCCAGCGTCCCTTCCACACGTTGAGCCGGTCGACCGGTCCGTTCGGGTCCGCGCGCCCCACCGTGACCAAGGAGTCCGAATCGCCTTTCGGAGTCGAACCGAGGTCGAGCGTCGTCACCCCGAACGGCCCGGCGAAGGCCTCGGCAGCGGACGCCTTGGCCGTCAGTTCACTGTCGCTGACCTTGCTCCGGTCGTACGACACCACCAGGTGCGCACCGCTCTGCCGCGAGTACGCCCGGTCGAACGGACCGCTCGACGCAGCCAGCAGACCCAACGCAACCACGATCATCGTTGTGGACAGCAGTACGACCACACCGATCACCACGGTCTGCACCCGACGCCGCCGTACTGCTGCGCGCGCCACCGGCCATACGGCGCTCACGCCGTACGCTCCAGGCTGCGTTCGTCGGCGATCTGCCCGTCGGCGAAGTCGATGACGCGGCTGGCGCAGCGTGTCGCGAGCTGCTCGTCGTGGGTGACCATCAGGAGGGTCTGACCGATCTGGTTGAGGTCGATCAACAGGTCCATCACCTGCTCACCGGCGCGCGAGTCGAGCGCACCGGTAGGTTCGTCGGCGAGCAGGATTGCCGGCCGGTTCATCAGTGCGCGGGCCACCGCGACGCGTTGGCGTTCTCCACCGCTCAGCTGGGCCGGGTACGTGTTGCGGCGGCTCGTGATGCCCAGCTCCTCGAACAGCTCGAGGGCACGCTTGCGCGCCGGCGCGGCCGACGTACCGGTGAGCTGTGCCGCCAGGGCGACGTTGTCGAGCGCCGACAGATCGTCCAGCAGGTTGAAGAACTGGAAGATCATTCCGATCCGGCGCCGCCGGAACAACGCGAGCCCCTTCTCGTCCAGCGTTCCCAGGTCGTCGCCGTGCACAACGACCGAGCCCGCGGTCGGCCGGTCGAGCCCGGCGATCATGCTGAGCAGCGTGGACTTGCCGCTGCCGGACGGGCCCATGACGGCGACCGCCTCGCCGGCTCGGATCTCCATCGACACTCCGTCGAGTGCTACCGATTCGCCGTACTCCTTGCGTACTGCTGTGAGCTGTACGACTACCTGTGCGTTCTCCTCCGTCATGCTGATCACGCTAGGGCTGCAGGGCATGTCCTGACGTCAGCCTGCCGGGCTAATGTCCGCGGGCAGTCATCCTGCAGATGTACGGCCGTGCGCCCGTCGGATGATGCGGTCTTCGGGGCGGGTTTGGGACAGTGGTCTCGTGATGTGGTTCCTTGTCGCGCTGCCGACCGTGGTTGCCGCTGCGTTCGCCCTCGCGTACGTACAAGCGCGGCGTGCGCACACGCGAGCTCTCGAGGAGCGTGGGTGGCTGCTGGAACGTGAGCGCGAGACAGCAGCTCAGAGCGCTGTCGACGCGGAACGAGCGCGCATAGCCCACGACCTGCACGACATCGTGAGCCACAACGTCAGCGTGATGGTCATCCAGACCGGTGCGGCCCGGCAGGTGCTGGCTACCGCTCCGTTGGACGCAGAGGCGGCCATGCTCGCAGTAGAGGCCGCAGGACGCGACACCATGGCTGAGCTGCGACACCTGCTCGGAGTGCTCGCTCCTAAGGGCGACAGTGACGTCTTGTCTCCACAGCCGAGCCTGGCGCGGTTGTCGGAGCTGATCGACCGGATGGCGTTCGCTGGCCTGGCCGTCGACGTACGGATCTCCGGCGAGGCCTGCTCGCTGCCGACCGGCGTGGACGTCACGGCGTACCGCATCATCCAAGAGGCACTCACCAACGCACTGCGGCACGGAGACGGGGTCAAAGCCGAAGTGACTGTCCGCTACGCCGAGCACGCGCTGCGGGTGGAGGTGCTCAACACAGGCACCAGTGTCCTGACCGGTGGTCGGCCACCTGCTCCCGAGGGGGACGGGCGCGGCCTGCTGGGCCTCAAGCAACGAGTAGCTGTGTACGGCGGCCAGTTCGACGCCCGGCGCCGCCTTGGCGGAGGCTTCCGCGTACGCGCCAAGCTTCCGCTGGAGCGCCCATGACCCGAGTGGTAATCGCCGACGACCAGGCGCTCGTACGTACCGGCTTCCGCATGATCCTCACCGCCCGTGGCATCGAGGTAGTCGGCGAGGCCGCCGACGGGGCCGAAGCGGTGGATGCCGTACGGCGCCTGCACCCGGACGTCGTCCTGATGGACATCCGCATGCCCACCATGGACGGCCTGGAAGCCACCCGCCGCATAGCCGCGACCCCGACCCAGTGCCGGGTCCTGATCCTCACGACCTTCGATCTCGACCAGTACGTCTACGCCGCGTTGGCCGCCGGCGCCAGCGGTTTCCTCCTGAAAGACGTCACCCCCGAACACCTGGCCGCCGCCGTCCGCCTGGTAACCACCGGCGACGCCCTACTGGCCCCCTCAATCACCCGCCGCCTCGTAGAACGCTTCGCCACCCCACAACCAGCCCTCCACCGCGACCTCTCCACCCTCACCCCGAGAGAACTGGAAGTCCTGACCCTCATGGGCCAAGGCCTCTCCAACGCCGAAATAGCCACCACCCTGACGTTGAGCGAAGCCACGGTCAAAACCCACGCCGCCCGAATCTTCGCCAAACTAACCCTCCGAGACCGCACCCAAGCCGTAGTCCTCGTCTACGAAACCGGCCTGATAACCCCCGGCGACCACTGACCGGACAAGACCGGGACGGCCCTCACAAGTGCCTCCGTTGATTCATTGCACCTCGACGGGTACCGCGGGAGGTTGGTCCGCGCTGACCGGCAGCCGTTTGCGTAGCCGCGCCACTGCACAGGCGGTCAGGGCGACGGCCAGGATCAGAATCGGAAACAGAATGTGAGCATGGCCGCTGCCGACCAACGCTCCGGTGACTGCGGTGCCGGCCAACCAACCGCTGGTCCATGCCATCGTCTGTACGCCGTTGTAGCGACCCCGAATCTCCGCAGGCGCGAGATCGTTGACGAGCGTCGACAACACAGGCGACAGAAGGACCTCGGCACCGGAGAACACAAGACCGGCGGCGATCAGCATGCCGATGCCGAACTGCGTTGCCAACTGTGCGAGTGCCCAGGCGGCCGTCATGATGCCGAGCGCCACAGCGAGAGACGTCGTACGCCTCCAGCGCGAACTGATCCGCTGAACAGGCAACTGAAGAACCACAACGCCCAGCATGTTGACGGCGAACACGGCACTCAATCCGCCCAGCGAAAAGTGCTCGGCCGTGGCCAGCCCGGGAATGCCGACCTGGAGCTGGGAGAAGCCGACGGCAACAAGAAGGAAGATGATCCCTGCCAGCCACCGTAGAGGGACATCCAGGGCAACGGCGCGGTAGCCACGCCTCGCACCTGGTTCCGGAGGCGACGCGGGCAGCTCTGCCTCGCGATACTCCAGAGCCACGGCGAGCATCACGGCCAGCACACCGAAAGTCAGCCCATCCACGACGTACAGCACGACGGATGCCACCTCTGCGCGGAATCGTTCCAGGAGGACGGCGGAAAGCACCGCGCCACCGGCACCCGCGACGTTGGCGATCAGGTAGGCGACCGCGAACGTCTGCGGTCGTTCGGCAGGCTCGCCGGTCGTCGCCAGTACCACGTTGAACCCCGTACCCGCCATCGCAATGAAGATGCCGTAGAGGATCAGCACAATCGCACCGCTCAGCGCGTCGTGCACAAACACGATCCCAGCCGTACACAGCGCGCCGACACCCAGACTCGCGACGGTTGCCACCTTCGCTCCGACCCGATCGATCCAGATGCCGCCGAGCGCCGAGCCGATCACAGCGCCACCGGCTCGGGCCGTGACCAGCCAGCCCACGAGCGCGAGATCGAGCCCGCGGATCTCGTGCAGATAGGGGTAGAGCAGGGGCACCGTAGCACCGGCACCCAGGTCCGAAACTCCCATCGCAAAAAGCACCAGCCAGACAGGTCGCGAAAGTCGCGGCACAAGTCCTTTCAGCCACTGCAAGGTGCCTCCCGATGGTTCGTCCGCAGGCCGAGTGGCACGAATGCCTTCTTCGAGCACATTAGGTTCACGTTCTGACCGCACCCTGAACCAAGGCTGACTCCCGACGGCCTATGTCGTCGTCCCGCCGTCGATCCACCACCGCAGGTGCCGCTGCCGCACAGGAGATGCCCCTCGCGCTGGTCGCCGCATGCCTGCCCCCTAGGCCGGCAAACCGGGCACCGCCTCGCAAACCCAACCCGGCGACTCAACCAGGCGGGGGCATCTCCCACCCCAGCCAGCCCCTAGACGCCCACCTGGATGCCGTCCGCGCCGCGCCCCAAAAGGTAGGCGTCGTGCGGATGGTCGCGGCCGGAGCCATCGACCAGGCCGACGCCATCAACGCACTCACCGAGGTCGGCTACCAGGCCGCCCAAACCGACCGCGACATCAGAACCGCTATCGGTGGCGGTTTCCGCGCCGAAGGGATCGCTGCATGACTACCCCAGACACGGCGCCCGACGAGATCGACGGCGCCAAGCTGCTGGACGATGTAGCGCGCGTCATCACCCGCTACGTGATCTTGCCGAGCACATCGGCCCTGACCGCAGTGGTGCTGTGGATCGCCGCACCACACGCCGTACCCTCCTGGAACTGCGCGCCCGACTGGTGATCCGGGCACCCGAACGGCGCTGCGGGAAGTCGCGGCTGCTGGACATGGTCAAGGGTATGTCACACCGGCCGATGAGGACTGTGAACTCATCGGCGTCGGCGGCATATCGTCCATCGGACTAGCGCCGCGCGACCCGCCCACGTTGCTGATCGATGAGGCCGACCCCGAAACACCCTGGGCAACAATCGGCAAAGACGGCCTCACAGGCATGAAGCTCGGCAACCTCCTCCGCGAGTTCGAGATCCGAAGCGCCACCATCCAATTCCCGACCGGACAAGCCAAGGGCTACTTCCGCCGCGACTTCACCGACGCCTTCCACCGCTGGTACGGCTTGGGTCCCAGGGCCGTCCCCGACCTCTTCGATGCCGATGACATCCACAGCCGAGAGACCGCATGACCGTGCCTGAGAGCGCTAACCGCCTGTCGGTGCGGACGGAAGGAGACCTTGCCCGGATGGACATCTTCGACGCCGGCACTTCGATCGTCGCCGGCCCTGTTGCCCCTGACGGTGGAGAAAGTCGCCCGACTTCGGATCAAGGCCGGCGCGGATCGCCGCGCCGCCTAGGAGGGAGCGACATGGAGAACAAGAAGAAGCGGCCCAAGAACCCTGATGGTCGATCGAGTATCTACGAGGGCGCCGATGGCTACTGGCATGACCGAGTCACGATGGGCGTCAGGGACAACGGCGAGCCGGGCCGTGGCGAATGGGTGACTCGTTGGCTGACGATCGCTCGGCCGAACCTTCGGGGCGGCTCGTACGACGCTTATGAGGTCGCGGTGTGGGTGCATCTCGTCCCAGGCCTGGGTGCGGCCCAAGCTGAACAAGCTGCAGCCCGAGCACCTAGAGCGCTTCTACACCAAGATGCAGAGGAACGGGTCGAGCGCTGGTACCGCGCATTAAGCGCACCGAACCATCCGGACGTCGCTCGGTGGGCCGAGAGGCGCGGTGCCTTTGACTGTCCCCAATCATGCGGAGAAGGCCGTTCCGCCGCGCCTTGACCTGGAGGGAGAGGACGAGATTGACCCGTACTCGTGAGCGAGATCCGGTAATTCTGGAAGAGGCGAACAAGCGGAGGAACAGTGCCCGATGGGCAATCGCGCTGGTCACTCGGCTTGCGTCAAGGAGAGGCGCTAGGGCTCAAGTGGACGGACATCGATCTGAAGACCGGTGTCCTGAGGGTTCGTCGTGGCCCCAATCGTCCGAAATACAAGCATGGGTGTGACGGTGAGCCGTGTGGACAGAAGCCGGGATTCTGCCCTAACAAGCAGAAAGCGCGGCCGGACACGGCGCCGACGAAGTCACGGGCGGGGCGCCGGACGATCGGCCTGCCGCCCGAGCTGACGAAGATTCTCCAAAAGCACCGGACGGCGCAGGCCGCTGAAAGGGCGACCGCTCGTCAGCTCTGGAAAGACCAGGGATGGGTGTTCGCCAAGCGGACCGGCGAAGTGGTCAGTCCGAAAATGGTGCTGTTGTTGCTCGCCGTGCCGGAGCGGGCCGTGATGACCTGATGGGTTGGTCCTCCTGATCGATGGCGACGCGGTACCAGCCCATCACTCAGCAGATCCGCATGGACATCGCGGTGAGGGTCGGAGGGTTGCTGTGGGAGGCGGCCGAGACCAAGAAGCGCAAGAAGAAGGCCAAGCTGAGGCGGAAGGCGAGGAGCCGGAGCGGGTTCTGAGCCTGCCCGAGGGGCGTGTTCAGACTGTCGTTGAGACCAACGACGCCGGGGCAGCTCTCAGATGTGGGGAGCCGCCCCGGCTGTTGTCTGCCCTCCGGGAGTCTGAAACCGCGCCCTGACCTGCGGCTCATTCACTCGGGAAGTATGGCGGAGGATACGAGATTCGAACTCGTGAGGGGTTGCCCCCAACACGCTTTCCAAGCGTGCGCCCTAGGCCTCTAGGCGAATCCTCCAAGCGAAGAGGATACCGGGCGGGGTGGGGAATCCGAAATCGGGGCGGGGGCTAGGGTCGGGTGGGTGGTGGAGTTGGGGTTGCGGGTGATCGGGCCCGGGGACCTGGATGCGGTGCAGGGGCTCATCGAGGCGGATCCGGGGTACACGGAGCGGATTACGGGGTATCCGCCGGGGGCGGCGGATGCGCAGAGTTTGTTGATGATGCGGCCGGAGGGGGTGGCCGAGGAGGCCAAGGTCGTACTGGGGGCGTTCGACGGGGAGCGGCTTGTGGCTGTCGTCGACCTGATCAGGGGTTTCCACAGGACGGCACGGCGTTCATCGGGCTGCTCCAGGTCCACGCCGGGCAGCAGGGGCGTGGGTACGGCGGTACGACGTACGGCCTTGTGCAGGCGTACGTCGAGAGCAGCTGGCCCGAGGTGCGGACCCTGCGGCTGGCTGTCGTCGACACGAACGCGGAGGTCGCTACCGGGTTCTGGGAGCGCCAGGGGTTCAAGGCGACAGGTGAGGCGCGCCCGTACCGGTACGACAAGCTTGAGTCGACCGCACGCCTCTACGAGAAGCAGCTAGCCGAGTAGTACTGGCGCCAGGGCTCGCCACTGCTCTACCGGCTGTGGCCCGGTGACGCCGGTGATGACATTCACTGCGACGTGGTCGGCGCCGGCGTCGAGGTGTTCGGTCAGCTTGGCCTTGATGTCGGCAGGACTTCCCCACGCGGCGAGTGCGTCGATCATGTGGTCCGGGAGCTCGGACAGGTCGCTCTGGTTGAACCCCTGGCGCTGCAGCGAAGCGACGTACCCGGGGATTGTCGTGAAGAAGCTGATGGTGTCCCTGGCGATCGCACGGGCCTTCTCGGCGTCTGTCTCGACCACTACGAGGTGGCCGACGGCCAGGAGCTTGTCCGGACCAAGAACCTTCCGCGCCTCGGCGGAGTACGGAGCACTCGTCAAGAACGGGTACGCGCCGGCAGTCCGCTCGGCAGCGAGCTCCAGCATCCGCGGGCCGAGCGCAGCGAGCACCCGGCGTTCCACAGGTACGTCGAGCTCGTCCAGGTAGGCGTTGAGCCTGGCGATCGGATTAGCACCGTGCGCACCGCCCAGACCGACCGTGAACCGACCCGGCGCAGCCTGCTCCAGAGCGGCGTACGCCGTACCCACCTCGGCTGCGCTGTACTTCACCACCGCCAAGATGCCGCTCACGAACTTGATGGTCGACGTAGCTTCGACCAGATCGCTGATGGTCTGCAGTCCAGGCAGCGGCCCACCGGACAGCCAGATGACCGGCCACCCCAGCTCCTCGGCTGTCCGCGCTGCCGCGAGCGACTCCGCGCTGCTGGTCAAGCCTGTCGTGATCCCGAAGCGCCCAAATTGATGATCCGTCACGCAGTCAGCTTGGACCGTCGGCGGCCGATCCGCAGCAGTGTTCGCTCAGAGCGAGCGCGGTACGTCGTACACCGCCGGCCCGGCGTCAGTGAAGTCGAACCCGTGGAACCCGCCCTGCCCGATCGGGTTCCCGCACAGGAACCGTCCGTGGATGCCGTCCGGATCCAGCGCGTCGACGCCGAGCCCGTACGGTCCGCTGTCCAGGATCGCGGTGTGCTCGATCCCGAATTCGTCCCAGCGGGCCACCAGCGCGTGCAGCGACTCCGGCGCATCGACCTCCAGCGCGAACACGTCCAGCCCCTCGACCGACGGCGCGCCCGGCACCGCGGTCCGCTCCCGGAGCGCGACGACGATCCCGGTCTCCCGGTCCGCCAGTGCGACCCCACGCAGTACGCCGGCCTCGTGGAACTCGGCGGCGAGCTCGAGATCAAGCGCGCGCCGGTACCAGTCGGTGCTCGCCCGCAGATCGTTCACCGGCAGCTTGGCCTGCCGGATCCGTACTTACCCCCTGTGCGGTGATGTGCCCGAGGGTAGGAGTCCGATTCCCGGTTGGCGAGCCTCATCCCGTACACTCTTTGCTGGTTCCCCGCGTGGCGGTATCTCGCCCAATCCCCCCAGGGCCGGAAGGCAGCAAGGGTAAGTGAGCTCTTCCGGGTGCGCGGGGAATCCTCATGTCTAGGCTTAGGGCTCCCAGATCGAAGAGGAGCCTGATGAACCCCGAGAGCCGTTACCTGCAGGATCTGATCATCGCCGAGCTCGATGTGCCTGCGGCGTTCGACGTGGACAGCGAGATCGAGTCGCGGGTGGAGTTCCTGGCCGACCGGCTCCGGCGGACCGGCGCGACGGCGTACGTGCTCGGGATCAGCGGCGGCGTGGATTCCTCGACCGCCGGGCGGCTCTGCCAGCTCGCCGTGGAGCGGGTGCGGTCGGAGGGCCGTCAGGCGACGTTCGTCGCGATGCGGCTGCCGTACGGCGTGCAGGCGGACGAGGAGGACGCCCAGCGCGCGCTCGACTTCATCAAGCCGGACGAGACGCTCACCGTCGACGTGAAGCCCGCGACGGACGCGATGGTCGAGTCGGTCCGGCACTCCGGCCTCGGCGACCGTGAGGACTTCCATGTCGGCAACATCAAGGCCCGCCAGCGGATGGTCGCGCAGTACCTCGTGGCGGGTGCCCGCGGCGGTCTGGTGGTCGGTACGGATCACGCGGCCGAGGCCGTGATGGGCTTCTTCACCAAGTACGGCGACGGCGCGTGCGACCTGACGCCGCTGTCCGGACTGAGCAAGCGGCGCGTCCGTGCGGTCGGCGAGCGGCTCGGCGCTGGGCCTGAGATCACCGGGAAGGTCCCGACGGCGGACCTGGAGACGAACAACCCTGGCGTCCCGGACGAGGCTGTGCTCGGCGTGACGTACGACGAGATCGACGACTTCCTCGAGGGTCACGAGGTCGACGAGAAGGCCGCGAGCACGATCATCGCGACACACCGCCGTACGGCGCACAAGCGGGCAGTCCCGCTCGCCTTCAGCTGAGGAACTCGGTCACCAGCTGTGCGAACAGATCCGGCTGCTCCGCATGTACGAAGTGCCCGACGCCGGCCGCGTAGTAGTACGTGCCTTGCCGTACGTCGGAGCGGAACAGCTGGATCTCCTTCGCGCTTGTCGCCGGGTCGTACCCGCCCTTGATCAAGAGGGCGGGCTGCGTGAGCTCAGCAAAGTATTGCAGTACGTCGTCGCCGAAGGTTGCTGAGCTGGTGATCTGCTCCGAGAAACGACCAGAACGTTCGTGGAACTCGTCTGCGATCTCAGTGTCGGCCGGTAGCTGCAGGCCGCGACCGCCCGGGCCGGTGTAGATCTCCATGCGGCGCTCACCGAGCTGGGCGAGTAGTGCGACCCGCTCGTCCCACATGGCCTTCGTCGCTGGACCGGTGTGCGGCGGGAGCTCGGCGCCGGGAAGCAAGGGCAGTGCCGCGCCCGACCAGGGTCTCGGTGGCGAGCACCATGTCCCAGCCAGGGTTCTCGAAGACGACCTTGCTGATCGCGTCCGGGTGCATCGCGGCGTACCGCAGCGCGATGCGGCCGCCGTACGAGTGACTGATGACCGACCACTGAGCGATGCCGAGCTTCTCGCGCAGCGCCTCGTAGTCGGCGACCAGGTCGAGCTCACTGACCGGTCCGGTGAGCGGGTCGGACTGTTGTACACCGCGTTGGTCGACGCCGATCAGGTGGAAGCTGTGAGAGAGGCGCTCGCCCTGCAACTTCAAGAAGTCGTACGAGCCTGCGCCTGGACCACCGTGGATGAAGAGGACGGGCGGGGCGTCCGCGTCACCATGCTGATCGACGTACAGCCTCGTGTCGCGGATCTCCGTCAGCATGAAGCTGAGCCTAGGCGGTATGTGCGAGTTGCACCTGGCGCACGCGATTCGCGAGGCGGGCCAGCCGGATGGTGGCGATGTTCCGATACGCCGGGCGTAGGACGTGAGCGAGCGGGCCGGACTGGTCGAACGTGTGGGTGACCCGGCCGTCCGCGCCGATGGTCCACGTGCCGACCTCACGGAAGCCCGGGACCTGCCAGACGATCTCAACCCGGTCTGCCTCGACGACCGTGTACTGCAGCTCACCGGAGAAGCCGGGGCGCACGCGGAGCGCGTAGCGAGTCCCCGGGTTCGTCTCGCGGGGGCCGTCGATGGCGATGAACGCCTCGTTCCACTCCGGCAGACCGAGGGCGTCCAGCAGCACCTGCCGGATCGCTGCCTGGCCGGCGTGGATGGTTTCGGTGGCCTGTTCCATGACTAGTTCTCCTGGTGGGCGAGTGCGGGACCCCGGCGCCGGGCCAGCGCGGCCCCGGTCGGAAAGGCGTCGGCGAGCGAGCGGAGCGTACTGATGGTCTCGTCGAGCGCCTGGCCGGCGAGATTGTCGTGCAGGGTGCGGTGCAACCGGTTCTCCGCGGTGACGATGCGGCGGTGCAGTGCCCGGCCTTCAGCCGTCAGGCTGAGCGTGAGGTAGCGCCGGTCGACCTGGTCGATGCCCCGTTTCACCAGGCCTTGGGCGACCAGGCGATCGACGAGCCGGCTCGGGCTGTTGCCGGTCTCGCAGACGAGCAGGCCGCCGAGTGCGTTCAGCGTCATCGGGCCGTGGTCGCGGAGGACCCGCAGAACCTCTGCCTGTGAAGGCGTGATGCCCAGCGGGCGCAACTCGGCGGCGAGCAGCCGATTGCCCTCGCGCTGGATCGCCAGCACCAGATAGCGAAACTCCTCGACAACCTTCATGCCAGATATATTACACGACACGTATGTCGTGTCATCTGTCCGGCGCGAATGTCTTCGGTTTGTTGTTGCCTGCGGCTCCAGTTCCGGACGAGTTCCGGAGAAAGTCCGGTCGAGGTCATGGTCAAGGTGCAGCGCGGCTGGCACAGTGGCTTCATGAAGGGTCTGATGCAGAACTACCAGCTGTCGCTGGACACGATCTTCCGCCGGGCCGAGCAGTTCTACCCGGACAAGACCGTCCATACCGGCGGTCCGGCGCCGACCACGCTGACGTACGCCGAGTGGGCCGATCGGACCAGACGCCTCGGCGGGGTGCTGGACACGCTCGGGATCAGCTCCGACGGCCGGGTCGCGACCTTCGCGTGGAACTCCGGCCGCCACCTCGAGCTGTACTTCGCCGCGCCGTGCACCGGCCGGGTGCTGCACACCCTCAACATCAGGCTCTTCCCGGACCAGGTCGTCTACATCGCGAACCATGCCGAGGACGAGGTCGTGTTCGTCGACCGTTCGCTGCTCGGCCTGTTCCTACCGCTGCTCGAGCGGATGCCGCAGGTGCGCCACGTGGTGGTGATGGACGACCTGCCGGCGGGCGCGCCGGGGACCGAGGTCCCGGACGACCCGCGGTTCCACGACTACGAGGAGTTGGTGGCGGCCGCGTCACCGGTGGAGTTCCACGTCGCGGACGAGAACCAGGCCGCCGCGATGTGCTACACGAGCGGTACGACCGGAAACCCGAAGGGCGTCGTGTACTCCCATCGGTCCACCTGGCTGCACTCGATCGGCGTGCTGACCAACGCCGGCATCGGGCTGGCCGAGACAGACACGGTGATGCCGGTGGTGCCGATGTTCCATGCGAACGCGTGGGGCCTGGCGCATGCCGCTCCGATGGCGGGCGCGTCGCTGGTGTTCCCGGGGCCGGACATGAGCCCGCAGGGGATCCTCAAGCTGCTGGTGGAGCAGGAGGTGACGCTGTCGGCCGGCGTACCGACGATCTGGCAAGGGCTGTTGCCGTTGCTGGACGGGGTCGAGCTGCCGAAGCTACGGCGGATCCCGTGCGGTGGTTCCGCCGTACCGGAGGCGCTGTCGGAGGCCTTCCGGAAGAAGCTCGGCCGGCCGATCCTGCAAGCGTGGGGAATGACCGAGACGAGCCCGGTCGCGACCGCGTCCCACGTCCCGTCGCGCAACATGGACCTTCCCGAGGAGGAGCAGGCCCACCTGCGGGCACGGGCCGGTCTGCCGCTGCCCGGCGTCGAGGTCCGGATCGTCGAGCCCGCTTCGATCACCGCGCTGCCTTGGGACGACGAGGCCACCGGCGAGCTGCAGGTGCGCGGCCCGTGGATCGCCGCGGAGTACTACCAGCCCGACGACGGTGCACAGCTGAACACCGAGGACGGCTGGATGAAGACGGGCGACGTCGCCGCGATCGACCAGTACGGATCTGTCCGGATCGTTGACCGCACCAAGGATTTGGTGAAGTCGGGCGGCGAGTGGATCAGCTCGGTCGAGCTGGAGAACCTCTTGATGGCCCATCCGGCGGTGAAGGAGGCTGCCGTTATCGGCGTGCCGCACCCGAAGTGGGACGAGCGGCCACTGGCATGTGTCGTGCTCCAGGAGGGCTCGGCCGTGACGGGCGAGGAGATCCTCGACTACCTACGTCCCCAGGTCGCCAAGTGGTGGCTGCCGGACGCGGTCGAGTTCATCGAGGAGGTGCCCAAGACCTCGGTCGGCAAGTTCTCGAAGAAGGACCTGCGCACTCGGTTCGCCAACTACCACCTGAAATAGTTTGTTGCCGTCGGCACCTGGTTCAGGAGAAGTCGACGCCGAAATGATTGCGGAGGTGTAGCAGGGTCGCTTCGACGAACTCGGTGGGCCAAGGGTTGTCGGTGAGCTTGGCCAGCGCGGTGCCGCGAGTGATGAACTGGCGGCAGAGGTACTGGTTGGCCGCGATGATGTCGGACGGCTCGGTGCCGGCCGACGGGACGGCTTCGAGGGTGGCGCGCTGCTCGTCGGACAGCAGCGGGTTGAGGCGTTTGACTCCGCCGGTCCGGCGCACGCCGCGTTCGGCGAGCATCAGCGCGACGAGCTGGTCGCGGATGACGCCGACGCCCTGGTTGCCGACGATCCGCTCGTCCCGCCCGAGCACCGTGACGAGATTGCCGAGGAAGTAGAAGAACAGCCCCACGTTGACTGCCGGCCAATACGGTTCGCCCGGCCGGCCGCCCGTTGGCGCGAGGTCGCCGTCCGGGAACAGCGTCCCGTCCCGGTCGAACAGCACCCGCGCGCCGTCGTACTGGAACCGGTCGAAGGTCGCGAGCGGGTGCGCGAAGAGATCGACGTGCAGCCAGTCGGCGGTGATCCCCAGCCCGCCGATCAGCCCGGGGACGCGGTCGGTGTGAACGGTCGGTCCGGCGACTTTACGCAGTACGTCGTCCCAGTGCTGCTCGAACCAGTCGATGCTGTCGTCCGTGACGACCAGGTGTACGTCGACGTCACTGAAGCGGTCGGCCAGCCCGGTGGCGTAGCTGCCGACCAGGTACACCGCGAGGATCCGCTCGTCCGCGGGCAGCAGATCCCGCGCGCGAACTATGACTTCCTGCTGCCGATCGTCCCCAGCCGTCATCGACCCAGCGTAGGCCGCCCCAAGCCCAGCTGGCCGCCGGCCGTGGCGCGGGCATGAACCGGCCCATGGGGTGGGTGCAGCGCGGGTGTGGCACGGACGCCCACCCGGCCCGGGCGTGGGCACGGCGTGGGCGTTGTGTGGGCGTTGTGTGGGCGGGTGTGGGTGTGGTGCGGGGCGTGAGTGTGGTGCGGGCGTGGGCGGGAAGTGTCGGGGGGCAGCGCTAGGGTTGCGGCGTGGAAGCGCCTCTTGCCTTGTATCGCCGGTACCGCCCGGAAACCTTCGCGGAGGTGATCGGGCAGGAACACGTCACCGCCCCGCTGCGGAACGCGTTGAGTAACAACCGGGTCAATCACGCCTACCTGTTCTCCGGCCCGCGCGGCTGTGGAAAGACCACCAGCGCGCGGATCCTCGCCCGCGCGATCAACTGTGAGAAAGGCCCGATCGCCGAGCCGTGCGGGGTGTGCAAGTCCTGCACCGACCTCGCCCGCGGCGGACCCGGCAGTATCGACGTGATCGAGATCGACGCGGCGTCGCACGGTGGTGTGGACGACGCCCGCGACCTGCGTGAGCGGGCGTTCTTCGCGCCGGTCGAGAGCCGCTACAAGATCTACATCATCGACGAGGCGCACATGGTGACCACGCAGGGCTTCAACGCCCTGCTGAAGCTGGTCGAGGAGCCGCCGCCGCACCTCAAGTTCATCTTCGCGACCACCGAGCCGGACAAGGTCATCGGGACGATCCGGTCCCGGACGCACCACTACCCGTTCCGGCTGGTGCCGCCGAAGGTGCTCGCCGACTACATGGCGACCCTCTGCGCGTCCGAAGGCGTCTCGATCGAGCCGGCCGCGCTGCCGCTCGTCGTGCGGGCCGGCGCCGGTTCGGTGCGTGACTCGCTGAGCGTGCTCGACCAGCTGATCGGCGGAGCCGGGCCGGAGGGCGTGACGTACGAGCTCGCGGTGGCGCTGCTCGGGTTCACGCCGGACTCGCTGCTCGACGCGTGCGTGGACGGGTTCGCGGCGCACGACAGCGCCGCCGTGTTCGAGACGGTCGAGAAGGTCATCGAAACCGGACAGGACCCGAAGCGGTTCGCGGAGGACCTGTTGCGGCGGCTGCGGGATCTCGTCGTACTGTCCGCCGTACCGACCGCTATAACTTCCGGGCTGATCGAGGCTGCGGAGGATCAGGGTGAGCGTCTCCAGACCCAGGCCGCCGGGATCGGCCCGGCTGAGCTGACTCGGGCCGCGGACATCGTTGCCGCCGGCCTGCTGGAGATGCGTGGCGCGACGGCGCCGCGGCTGCAGCTGGAGCTCATCTGCGCCAAGGTCCTGCTGCCTGGCGCCGACGACTCCACCAACGGCATCCAAGCCCGCCTCGACCGCATGGAACGCCGCCTGACAATCGGAGTCCCAGCCGGTACGCCGGAAGCCGCCGGGGCAGCTGGTACGACGTCGTACCCGCAACCGGACGCAACCGGAGCCGGAGCTGCCGACGCAGCCTCGAGCCGTGCAGCCGCCCGAGCAGCCGCGAGCGCCGGCTCCCGCCCGGCCTCCAGCCAACCCGAGCCGAGCGCTGCCGCAGGCACCCGACCCACGGCCGGCGCCGGCGACACCCTGACCGGCGCTGGCGACACCCTGACCGGCGCCGGCGAGAGCCGGACCGGCGCGGGCCGCGCCTCGGGCGACGGCGGGGCTGGTGCTGATGGACCGGGCATTGGCGGCCCGGCTGGTGCGGAGGCGCCGACCGGTGGTGGACGGGCGAGCGACGGGTTGGGCCATGGGTCTACCGGTCCTACGTCCATTGGTGGAGCGGACGGCAGCGCGTCAGGTGGTCACGTGGACGCGGCTGAGACGCGCCTCGGACCGGGTAGCGAGTCGTCTGCTGGTGCGGCGGGCGGTTCGTCGACTACCGGAGGCGGTCCGGCGGCCGCTGGCGGTGGGGGCGGACAACCTGCGGGTCGTGGACGTGGAGCAGGTGCTCCGGCGGCGGGTGGCTCGTCTGGCGGGCGTACGGGCGCTTGGGGAGATGAGCCCTCGGGGCAGTCGTCGCACTCCGGGGCTGGATCTTCCGGCGGTGGGGGTTCGGCTCCGACTGTTGCTCATGCGACCAGCGCGGCGGCCGCCAACCCTCCGGCCGCTGCTCCGGGTGCCGGTGCGGCGCCGGCGGGCGGGACCGTTGGGCTCGCGGATATTCGGCGGTTGTGGCCTGAGGTGTTGGAGGCGGTCAAGGCCAAGCGGCGGTTCGCCTGGATCATGCTGAGTCAGAACGCTCAGGTCATCGCGATCGACGAGCAGACGTTGACCCTCGGTCTGGTGAACGCGGGGGCGCGGGAGAGCTTCGCGCGTTCCGGCAGCGATGAGATTCTGCGTCAGGCGATGATCGACACGATCGGCGTCAACCGCCGCGTCGAGGCAGTCGTCGACCCGTCGACCGACCCAGGCGCCGGCGGACCCAGCGGCGGGCCAGGCGGTCGCCCAGGTCCACAGCCGACCAGCCCGCAACCAGGCGCCCCTGGCGCCGCGGGCCACACCGGCGCACCAACAGCCCAAGACGCGCCCGGAACAGGTACCGCCGGAGCAGGTGCTGCCGGAGCGCCAGGTGCTGGTGGTCCGGGTGCCGGTGGACCGGGTGCTGGTGGTCCGGGTGCCGGTGGACCGGGTGCCGGTGGACCGGGTGCCGGTGGACCGGGTGCCGGTGGAACAGGTGCCGGTGGAACAGGTGCCGGTGGAACAGGTGCCGGTGGAACAGGTGCCGGTGGAACAGGTGCCGGTGGACCGGGTGCCGGTGGAACAGGTGCCGGTGGAACAGGTGCTGGTGGAACAGGTGCTGGTGGAACAGGTGCTGGTGGGCCGGGTGTTGGCGGTTCTGGGGCCGGTGGTGCCGGTGCAGAGGGCCAGGGCGTCGCCGGGCCCGGTGGCAGCGGACCTGATGCTGGAGGTGCTGACGCTGCTGGTCCTGCCGTTGGCGGAGCGGTTGCTGGAGTTCCTGGTGTAGGTCGACGCGGCGATGCCGGTGGAGCTGGGGTTGCTGCGTCTGGTGGTTCTGCAGCGGGTGACGTCGGCGGTGAGCGATCGAGTGGTGCGGGCTCGGGTGACTGGGAGTCCGGTGGTGGGGGTGCTGGCGACGCTCAGTTGGCTGCGGCGGGGTCTGGTGAGTTCGGGGCTTCTAGTGCGCCGGGTGCTGCTGGCATGGGTGCTGGTCCTGGTGCTGGTGCTGGTGCTGGTGGCGGGGCTGGGACCGCGGGAGCGGCCAACGCCGGAGGTACAGGCGGCGGTGTGGCGGTGGCTGGTGGGGCTCGGAGTGGGCAGTGGGGGAATGGGGCTGCTGTTGACTTGCGGGAGCCGCCGGACTCTGAGTACGACGAGGTACCGCCGGAGGAGCCTTGGGAGGAGGGGCCGATCGGGCATCCCGCCCAGCGGGCCGCTCAGCAGGGCGGGCAGCGGGTCGGGAAGCAGCAGGTGGGGGGCCGGGCCGGGCAGAAGCAGGATGGGGATCGGCGGGAGCAGGCGGGCAGTAAGCGGCGGGCGGCTGAGGCGGCTGTGGCTGCCGAGCAGGCTCGGCTGGCGGCGGCTGCGGCTTCGGCGGCACCTGAGGTACGGCTGACGCCCGAGGAGGAGGCGGATGTGATCGGGGAGGACGACATGGTCCTCGAAGACGACTCCCGGTCGCATACCGATCTGCTTCGAGAGACGCTCGGCGCGCAGATCATTCTGGAAGAACCTAACTGAGTCATCCGAGCTCGGCGAAGGCACGGTCACCCAGGTCCTGGATGCACGCACCTGAGGCCGGTCCAACAGAGTTGTCCACAGGTCTGGGTGGGGTGTGACGGTGGGTATCCACATGTTCACAACCCTGTGGACGGGGTTGCCCACAGGGTTGTGGACAACTTGGGGGAGACAGGGCGGTTTCCGGGTGCGGGTGGGGTTGTCGGGGGAACCGGCTAGTGTTGAGGCTCCGGCTTCGGGTGTGTCTGGGCCGGCGTCAAGGTAGCGGGTTCGGACCGAGGAGATCGCGGTGTTCGACGGTGGCGGTGCTGGGGGCTTCGACATGTCCAACCTGCTCGCGCAGGCGCAGGCGATGCAGAACCAGCTGATGGAGGCTCAGGCCGATCTCGAGGAGCAGGAGATCGAGGGGTCGGCCGGCGGTGGTCTGGTGACCGCGCTGGTGTCCGGTACGGGCGAGTTGCTCAGTCTGGACATCAAGAAGGAGGCCGTGGACCCGGACGACACCGAGACGCTGGCCGATCTGATCGTTGCCGCGGTGCGGGACGCCTCCGAGAATGCCAAGCAGGCTGCGGCCGCGGCGATGGGTCCGCTGGCCGGTGGGCTCGGCGGGGCCTTCGGCGACGGCGGGATCCCTGGGTTCGGTGGCGGAGCGCCGTCGGCGCCGGCCGGTTTCGGGCTGCCGAGCGCGACCCCGCCCGCGGTGGAGGCCGGTGACGAGCCCGGCGCTCCGGGCGCGGGCGAGCGCGGCGCGGGCAACCCGAGCGCAGGCGCGAGTGGCACCCCCGGTGCCGGTGAGCGCGGCGCGGGCAACCCGAACGCGGGCGGTAGCGGCAACCCGGGCACGGGCGCCAACCCGGGCACGGGCGCCAACCCGGGCACGGGCGCGAGCGGCGCCCCGGGTGCGGGTGGTCAGGGGCGGGGTGTCGGGTTTGTGAACCCGGGGAGCTCGGCCGGCGACGCCGGTCAGAACCAGGGCTGACGTGTACGAGGGGGCCGTTCAGGACCTGATCGACGAGCTGGGACGTTTGCCGGGTGTGGGTCCGAAGTCGGCGCAGCGGATCGCGTTCCACCTGCTGGCCGCGGACGAGACCGACGTACGGCGGCTGGCGCATGTGCTCGTGCAGGTCAAGGAGAAGGTCAAGTTCTGCGAGATCTGCGGCAACGTCGCGGAGGAGGTGCAGTGCCGGATCTGCCGGGACCCGCGCCGCGACCTGAGCCTGATCTGTGTGGTCGAAGAGGCCAAGGACGTGGTGGCGATCGAGCGCACCCGCGAGTTCCGTGGCCGGTACCACGTGCTCGGCGGGGCGATCTCGCCGATCGAGGGCGTCGGGCCGGACGAGCTGCGGATCAAGGAGCTGATGCAGCGGCTGGCCAGCGGTGAGGTGACCGAGATCATCCTGGCCACCGACCCGAACCTCGAGGGTGAGGCGACCGCGACGTACCTGAGCCGCCTGCTGCGGCCCATGGGCTTGCGCGTCACCCGATTGGCTAGTGGACTTCCTGTAGGCGGTGACCTCGAGTATGCCGACGAGGTCACACTCGGACGGGCGTTTGAAGGGCGACGATCGATCGATGACTGAACCAACCGATATTGCGGAACGCGCATTGGCCACCGACAGCGAGGACCTGACCGAGTTCGCCGAGCAGATCGCCGACCAGGTCCGGAGCTTCCTGATCTCGGTACGCGACATCGCCGCGCAGCCGGACGAGGACGGGGTCGACGAGGGCCTCGCCTCGCTGCCGTACCTACTGCTCGAGGTCAGCCAGTTGCTGCTGGCCGGCGGCCGGCTCGGCGCGTTCGAGGACTTCGTACCGGAGGAGCGCTTCGAGAGCGACGCCGGCCCGGACCCGGACCTGGACGCGATGCGGGACCGGCTCGCGGTGCTGTTCGAGGGCCTGGACGAGTACGCCGAGGTCTTCGACCCGTACGCGGCTCCGCCGGAGATCACCGTCAACCGGCTCTCCGACGACCTGACCGCGATCGCGACCGACCTGGTGCACGGCCTCGCGCACTACGAGGACGGCCGGGTGGTCGAGGCGCTGTGGTGGTGGCAGTTCTCGTACGTCTCCACCTGGGGCGCGGCCGCCAGCGCCGTACTGCGGGCCATCCAGTCGCTGATCGCGCACGACCGGCTCGAGCCGGCCCACGACGCCGAGACCGAGGCCACCGACCGCGAACTGGTCGAGGTCGCCGAAGAGGCCGTGCAGCGCCGCTGACGGAGTTATCCACAGCTTGCTCCTGACCGCCCCACGCGGGGGTCCGCCGCCCATAGGGTGAGGGCTCGACGACGGTCAGGAGGCCCGCTGTGGAGGAACAGACGTACGCGAAATTCAGTGCGTCCCGGGTGCGTTCGGTGATCACCGCGCCGATCGCGACGCTGCTGGCGTTGGCCCTGCTGCCTCGCGATTTCTTCGACCTCAGCAAGTACCCAGTGACCACCGTGATCCTCGATGTCCTGTTCGTGGTCTTCCTGTACGTCGCGGTGCGGACCTGGATTGTCGTCATCCGCGGCCCGGTCAATCTGCGGTTGGCTGCGGACGGCTTGACGATGCGGCGCGGTCGCCGTGAGCTGACGCTGCCGTGGGCCGACGTCTCACTGGTCCGGATCAGCTGGAAGTCGAAGGTTCCGTGGGTCGTGGTGTGGCTTGCCGAGGCAGTGCCGGCGGACCGGGTGCCGGTTCGTGCGGAGCGGGACGGGAGTTACCGGGTGCTGCCGATCGGGCGTGGGCGGTCGGTGCGGCGGCGGATGAAGCAGGCCGCCGGCTTCCGCACCGAGATCATGGGGTACGCAGGGCGCTACATCGACGTGTCTTGGGATTGAATGGCGAGATGTCTGTTCTCGAACTCGTCCAGCGGTTGCCGAAGCCCGACGTCGTACGGCGGGTGAGCCGGGCGCTCGCGGTGCTTGATCTGGTGCTGAACGAGGACGCGAGCACCCGGTACTACGACTTCGACGCGCGGTGGTCTGCCACTGAGGAGGCCGCGCTGATGCGGGACGGGTCCGGCGGTGAGTACTCGATCGTGTTCTCGCCGGACGGGGTGTTCGGGTACGGGTTCGACCACGAGTCGCCGCTGTCGCCGTACGTCAACGGGATGAAGCCGTGGCCGAGACTGCTCGACGGGATCCCGGAGGTGTTCCACGAGCAGCGGGATGACAACGCCTTCAACGAGGACGGCACGCCGCGGGCAACCGTGTGCTTCTGGCGCACCACGGACGACGACGCCTGGCGGTGTGGGCCGGTCGAGAACGCGGACCGCGACGGTGCGGATCAGTTGTTCGACCTGATCGCGGACGGCCGCCCGGAGGCGTACCTGACCTTCGCGGAGGAGTACTACGAGGTCGCGCTGGACCTCGAGCCGATCCGGTACGTGTACGCGTTGATGCCGTTGACGGAGTACGTCGTCACGTCACTGAACCGCGAACGCCGCCTCACCGACCTGAAGGAAAGCATCGCCGAGATCGGCTACCCGAGATCATGAGTCGGTACAGCTAATCGGGCAGCATCGGCATCTCGAGGCCCGGCTTCTTGCCGAGGAGGGCGCCGCGGGTGATCGCGTTGGTGCCGAACTTGTCCTTGACCAGGTCGAGGGCGGTGTCGAGTTCGTTGTTCGCGGCCTTGTCGAACGGGAGCGCGAGTTGCAGGGCGGCTTCGTTCTCCAGGTTGCCCACCGAGATGCCGATCATGGTCAGGCCCTGCGTCGTGATCAGCGGCTGCGCGGCCCGGAGCAGAGCTCTTGCGGTGACGAGAACTGCCCGCGTCTGATCTGTTGCCTGGGGCAACGTATGTGAGCGGGTCGCACGGGTGAAGTCGTCGAAGCGGAGGCGTAACGTGACCGTCCGCCCGGAGCGGCCGGCCGAGCGCATCCGGCGGGTGACGCGGTCGACCAGGCCGGCGAGGATCGCGTCGAGAGTTGCCGGGGACTTCGGTGACCGGCCGAGCGCGCGCTGCGAGCCGATCGAACGCCGTCGGCGACCGACCTCGATCGGGCGTGGGTCGCGGTTGTGGGCGAGGGCGTGCAGGTGCCGCCCGGAGGCGCGGCCGAGCATCGCGACCAGGGCCGCCTCGGGCAGCATCGCGACGTCGCCGACCTTGGTCAGCCCGCGGCTGCGCAGCTTCTCCGCGGTGACCTCGCCGACGCCCCACAGGCGCGAGACGTCCAACGGGTGCAGGAAGTCCAGCTCGCCGTCCGGCGCGACCTCGAGCAGGCCGTTCGGCTTCGCGACGCCGCTGGCCACCTTCGCCAGGAACTTCGTCCGCGCCACCCCGACGGTGATCGGCAGGCCGACCCGGGACAGCACCTCGGCCCGCAGCCGGGTCGCGATCTCCACCGGTGTCCCGCGAATCTTCCGCAGGCCGCCGACGTCGAGGAACGCCTCGTCGATCGACAGCCCCTCGACCAGCGGCGTGGTGTCCTCGAACACCTTGAACACGGCCTTGCTGGCCTCGGAGTACGCCGACATCCGCGGCTCGACGACGATCGCGCCGGGGCAACGGCGGAGCGCCTGGCCGCCGTTCATCGCCGTCCGGACGCCGTACGCCTTCGCCTCGTAGCTGCAGGCGAGCACGACGCCGGCGCCGACGATCACCGGGCGGCCGCGCAGGCGTGGGTCGTCGCGCTGCTCGACCGACGCGTAGAACGCGTCCAGATCGGCATGCAGGATCGTCGCCGCGCCACCTGGGGACACGAACACATGTTCGCATAAACCGTGGACAAAATGAGATAGGGAGAATTCCTGAAGCGGCCGACATCGATGTCAGGAAACAATGCACGTTATGGACCTGTCGGCGTACCGCGATCTCTGGAAGACCCGTGGCGTGATGGCGCTGCTCGGCTCGGCGTTGATCGCGCGGCTGCCGGTGCTGGCGACGATGGTCCCGCTGTCGTTCCTGGCCAAGGACGCGGCCGGCAACTTCGGCTGGGCCGGTGTGGTCGCCGGCGCCTACTCAGTCGGTACGGCGGTCGCCAGCGTTGTGTGGTCCCGCATGGCCGACCGTAAGGGCGCCCGCAAGGTTGTCATTGGCACGGGCATGGCCTGGGGCGCCTCGATGGCAGTGGTCGCGCTCCTGCCGTACAGCTGGTATCGCCTGCTCCCGGTGGCGGCTGCCATCGCGGGAGTCTGCGTAGCTCCGGTCACCTCAGCCCTACGTGCGAACTGGCCGCGGATCGTCCACGGTTCGCGGTTGCGGGCTGTCTACTCATTGGACGCGACCGCACAAGAGCTGCTGTTCGTCATCGGCCCCATGTCCGGTGCGGTCATCGTCAGCTTCGCGAGCCCACGTGCGGGGCTCCTGGCCTGCGCTGTGACCGCAGCCGCGAGCATCTGGTGGTTCGGTGTCCTCCAGCAACCCGTTACTGCTCACGGTGAAAGCTCAGTCCGACGGCCGACAGCCCGCGAGCTCCTGTTCCATCAGCACCGTACGCCGCTGCTCCTAGCGTGGGCCTGCCTTGTCATGGGGTTCGCCGCGATGTCCCTCGGCATGGTCGCGGTCGCAGACCAGCACGGTAACCGGCTGATCGCAGGCGTACTCGAGATGGTCGCCGCGATCGGCAGTGTGAGCGGAGGTGTCATCAATGGAGCCCTGCCTGGCAGGCACAGCTCCTATGTCTGGCGGCGGATGCTGGCCCTCGCCACGCTGGTCGCCGGGTGCATCTTCGTGACCCAGTCCGTTGTGGTCCTCGCGGTCATGATGTTCGCGGCCGGCTGCCTGATCGCTCCGACGATCGCAGCCGTCTACGAGCGCGTCGGTGAGCTCACGCCGCAGCCCGCGCACACCGAGATCTTCGGGTGGGCGCAGAGCGGCGGCATGGTCGGTTCCGCAGTCGGCTCGGCCGTCGCAGGTGCGGTGGTCGAGGCGTTCGGCGTTCGCTACGCGTGGGTCCTGGCGGCCGGTCTCGCCGTACTCGCGACCCTGTCCCTGCTGCGCGTCCCGCCCCACCGGCCGCTGGACATGAGCGTCGTCGACGGTACTGCGGTCGCCGCGTAACGCACTCGGTAGTTCGCCTCGAGTACGCCGCCGTCGCGGGCGCACATCGAGATCAGTCGGAGCTGCCGACGGTCCAGCAACGTACCGCGGCCGGCGGCGACGGGGTGGATCAGCAGCGACACCTCGTCGACCAGGCGCCACTTGAGCAGTGAGCGGACCAGCGTGAGGCTGCCGATCACCTGCAGGTCGTCGCCCGGTACCGACTTCAGCGCGGTCAGTACCCGGCGGAGCTCCCCTTGGAGCAGCTCCGTATCCGCGTGCGCGACCACGGGCCGGGAGCCCACGACGAGGTTCCGGGTGTACTCGAGTCCGCCGAGCGAACCGGCGTACCGCTCGAACGTCCGCCGGCCGAACAGCACGGTCCCCCCAGCAGGCATCAGCTGGCCGAGCGCAGCGCGCGGCAGCCACTGTTCCGGCCGCTCCACGATGCCGTCCTCGGACATGCACAGCCTGGCCACTATGTTCCGCATACCAACCAGATGCAGTCGATCCCGCAAAGGTTATTGGCGGCGCCCACGGTGCAGCTCGGTCTCCAGGGCGTCCAGGCGGTTCATCCAGAACTTGCGGTACCGGTCCAGCCAGGTATCGATCTCCCGCAGCGGCTCGGGGTCGACCGCGTACAGCCGGCGGGTGCCGTCGACGGTCACGGTCGCGAAGCCGTTGTCCCGGAGCACCTTCAGGTGCTGGGAGACGGCCGGCTGGCTGATCCCGAACTCCGCGCCGATCGTGCCGGCGATGCTGCCGGCCGGCAGTTCGCCCTCGGCGAGCAGCTCCAGGATCCGGCGCCGAACCGGGTCGCCGAGGATGTCGAACGCATGCATCCGCCAATTATTTCAGCGATGGCTTATATGAACAAGGACCATTTCCGGTGTGCGGTGCGCCCGGTCGGGGAACGTTCGGTCTGGACGGTGATCTGCCGGACCGGGTGCTGGTCAGCCGGTAGGCAACGGGCAGGTCACGGCTAGAATGACCGATGAGACTACGCCTGGTGCAACGCCGCACGGCGTACCGCAACCAGTGGTTTGAGGAGACAACGCTGTGGGACGCGTCGTACACAAGTACGGCGGTTCTTCGGTCGCCGACGCCGATTGCATCAAGCGCGTGGCCCAACGGATCGTCGCGACGAAGAAGGCCGGGAACGACGTGGTGGTCGTCATCTCCGCGATGGGAGACACCACCGACGAACTGATGGACCTGGCCCAGCAGGTCTCGCCGCTGCCGCCGCCGCGCGAGCTCGACATGCTGCTCACCTCGGGTGAGCGGATCTCGGCCGCGCTGCTGGCGATGGCGATCGCGAACCTGGGCTACGAAGCACGCAGTTTCACCGGCTCGCAGGCCGGCGTGATCACCACGTCCGCACACGGCAACGCGCGGATCATCGACATCACGCCCGGCCGGATCGAGGAAGCGCTGACCGAGGGCCACATCGCGATCGTGGCCGGGTTCCAGGGCGTCGCCCAGGACACCAAGGACATCACCACGATGGGCCGCGGTGCCTCCGACACCACGGCGGTCGCCCTGGCCGCCGCGCTGGAGGCGCAGTACTGCGAGATCTACACCGACGTGGACGGCATCTTCACCGCGGACCCGCGGATCGTGCCGGCCGCGAAGCAGATCCCGAAGATCTCCTACGAGGAGATGCTCGAGATGGCCGCCTGCGGCGCCAAGGTGCTGCACCTGCGCTGCGTCGAGTACGCGCGGCGCTACAACGTCCCCGTCCACGTGCGTTCCTCCTTCTCGCAGAAGGAAGGCACCTGGGTCGTCGATGCGAAGGAACTGGATCAGATGGAACAGGCGATCATTTCGGGTGTCGTGCAGGACCGCGGCGAGGCCAAGATCACCGTGGTCGGGGTGCCCGACAAGCCGGGCGAGGCGGCCCGGATCTTCGAGACCGTCGCCGGTGCCGACACCAACATCGACATGATCGTGCAGAACGTGTCCGCGGTGGCGACGAACCGTACCGACATCTCGTTCACGCTGCCGCGTGCCGACGGTGCCCGGGCGATGTCCGCGCTGGCCCGGATGAAGGACGAGGTCGGCTACGAGCAGTTGCTGTACGACGACCAGATCGGCAAGGTCTCCGTCGTCGGGGTCGGAATGCGCTCGCACCCGGGCGTATCCGCGAAGTTCTTCTCCGCACTCGCCGACGCCGGCGTGAACATCGAGATGATCTCCACCTCGGAGATCCGGATCTCGGTGGTCGTGGACGAGAACCTGGTGGACGCTGCCGTGACCGCGGCGCACACCGCATTCGATCTGGACGACGAGCACACCCAGGCTGTCGTGTACGGAGGAACGGGACGGTGACCCCTGTGAGCGCTGTGGAGAACACGATCGAGGACCGGACGGGCCTGCCCTCGCTGGCGGTGGTCGGTGCGACCGGCGCCGTCGGGACGGTGATGCTGGCCCTGCTCTCCACCAGACAGAACGTCTGGGGCGAGATCCGGCTGATCGCCTCCGAGCGCTCGGCGGGCAAACAGCTCGTGGTCCGCGGCGAGACCGTCGAGGTGATCGCGCTCAGCGAGGACGCCTTCGACGGCATCGACGTGGCGATGTTCGACGTACCGGACGAGGTGTCCGCGCACTGGGCGCCGATCGCCGCCGCCAAGGGTGCGGTCGTGGTGGACAACTCGGGGGCGTTCCGGATGGATCCGGACGTACCGCTGGTGGTTCCGGAGGTGAACGCCGAGGCCGCGCGGAACCGTCCCAAGGGCATCATCTCGAACCCGAACTGCACGACGCTGTCGATGATCGTGGCGATGGGTGCGTTGCATCACCGGTACGAGCTCGAGCAGCTCGTCGTCGCGTCGTACCAGGCCGCGTCGGGGGCTGGCCAGTCCGGGATCGAGGCGTTGTACGACCAGCTGGCGAAGGTGGCGGGTAATCGTGAGCTCGGGAGTACGCCGGGCGATGTGCGGCGGGTCGTCGGGAACGATCTCGGTCCGTTCGCGGCTCCGTTGGCGTTGAACGTCGTGCCGTGGGCCGGGTCGTTGAAGGACGACGGGTGGTCGTCGGAGGAGCTGAAGGTACGGAACGAGTCGCGGAAGATTCTCGGGCTGCCGGATCTGAAGGTGTCCGCTACCTGTGTACGGGTGCCGGTCGTGACGACGCACTCGCTGTCGGTGCATGCGCGGTTCGTGCAGGAGGTCGACGCCGACGGGGCTCGTGAGGTGCTGCGGGACGCGCCGGGCGTGCTGTTGTTCGACAACCCGGCCGAGGGCGAGTTCCCGACGCCGGCGGACGTGGTCGGCACCGACCCGACCTGGGTCGGCCGGATCCGCAAGTCCCTCGACGACCCGAACGCGCTCGAACTGTTCGTCTGCGGCGACAACCTCCGCAAGGGCGCGGCCCTCAACACGGCCCAGATCGCCGAGGTAGTAGCCAAGGAATTCATCCCCGCCGAGGCGTGACGAGTGAGGGGCCTCACACGGCCCCTCAGTCAACTACAGCCAGTTCTCGCGGGCGGCGTGGAGGGCTAGCTGGAAGCGGGTGCTGGCGCCGGTGCGGTTCATCAGGCGTTCCAGGTAGCGGAAGAACGTGCGGCGGCTGATGCCCAGGGTGCGGGCGATGGTGTCGTCGGCGGCGCCGGTGGCCAGGAGGGCCAGCAGGCGGCGTTCGATGGGCTCCAGGCGGTCGTCCTCGGTACCTACCGACGCGTGCAGCGGCAGCGCGTTGCGCCAGCACAGCTCGAACATCCCGATCAGCGCGGTCAGCAGGCTGCTCGGGCGGATGATCAGCAGCGAGCGGTTCACGTCGGTGTCGCGGACCGACATCGACACGTACCCGATCGAGCCGTCGATGATCGTCAGCTTCGCCGGTACGTCGGGCAGTACCCGCGCCTGCTCACCCGCCTCCACACACGGCAGGATGTTCTCGGTCAGGTACCCGGGCACCTCGACGGACTCCGGCGAGTACACGACCCGGTAGCCGACGCCGCGCTTGAGGTGGTCGATCTCCTCCTGGTTCGGGCCGCCGATGTAGTACGGCGGGGAGTCGATGGCGAGGATCTCCCGCTGCGCGCTGCCCTTGATCTGGTGGATCCGCTCGACGATCGCGCTGCCGGTGACGACCTCGATCAGGTGCGTGGTGGACTCGTTGTGCACGGTCCGGCGGAACTCGTCGTACGCGTTCAGCACCTCGATCCGGGCCTGCTTCAGCTCGGACTCGCGGCGCAGCGTCATCGCCTCCAGGCCGGCGTCCGGCGGGACCGGCAGGTACCGCGAGTGGTCGGAGCCGGAACGGCGCGCCAGACCGGCCTGCACCAGCCCGCCGAGGGTGCTGTCGATCGGCGCCTGCCGGTCGGGGACGGCGTCGTCCAGTTCGGTGATCGACGACGGCCCGGTCCGCAGCAGGTGCTGGTAGACCTTGATCTCGTCGTCGTTGAGCCCGAGCACCTTCAAATGGTCGGCACGCTCCGTGTCCGTTGTGCTCACGACCCTTCCCTCCCTGCCGATTGCTGTCACCGCCCGCTACCGTCCCTCCAGGTTAGAGGGGCCGATCCAACCCCGAAGCCACTGTCCGTGTCGGCGCACATGCACGCAGCGATATTTGTTGTCCTGTCAGCATTCTTGTGCCGTGTCACCATCTGGCCACCACTTCTGCGCAGTTGTGAGCGAGAATTGAGGTCCAGCAGCCCGGCGACGGACCACCTGAGCGCCGCCGGGCTGCTGTTCCAATTCTGGCCTCTGTTCGCTGTCGCGTCAGCGGAGCCTGTTTCGGTTGGGTCTCGATCCCGGCGCATCGGTGCCCTCGCACTTCCGTGCCATCACCGGCTGTGCCGGAGGGTGTACAAACTGTGGCATCTCCCATCGTGAGGCCGATCAGGAGGAGTGCCCGATGCGACCGATTCCGCCGTGTGCCGCCGCCCGTCGTGTCAGGTGTGCCGTCCCCAGCGCGAAGGCATCTTTGCAGGGATTCCGCGTAGCGCTGTCCTCCCGAAACGGCCTCGGTAGGCCGATGACCGCCGCCCTGGTCATCGCGCCGATGGTGGAACCCCGGGAGGTGCGGGCGGGTGCTCCGTGGATGGTGAGGCTGTCCATGGGGAGTTCGGACGTGCTGTTGCGTGTCACGTCCGGCCCGCGTCCGCAGCTCCCGGGGTGCCGCTGTTAGCACCTGGTGTGCCGGGTCACGTCAACTTCCGGCCTGCGGGTAGCGTCGTACCGATGAATTGACCGCGATTTGACTTGCCTGGAAGGCGTTTTGGCCGTCGCTGGCTGTCAAATGTATATTCCGGATAACGATCGGCGAAGGACGACGCAGGTGTTGTGGATGCAGCGGGGAACGACGTTTGGTTGCCGTCCGTACGTCGTTGCTCACTAAGGAGGACCGCTGTGTCGTCGGCGTCCGAGCGGATCCGCTACTCTGCTTTCCGGTCTGCGTGGCACACCGCCGTACCCCGGCCGGCAACCGCCGAAACCCCAGGTGATCGGCCAGCGTGGATCCAACTTCCGGCAGAGAGAGGCATCGCCTGAATGAACGCGACTAGCGTCGACGAGGAGTTCAACCCGTCGGTGCACGTGTACGAACCGCACAAGGTCGGTCTGCCGGCACTGCGCCCGTACTTCAAGGCGCTCTGGCAGCGGCGGGAGTTCGCGGCGGAGATGTCCCGGACGAACATCCGGGGTGCGCACACGAACACCTTCTTCGGACAGGTGTGGCTGGTGCTGAACCCGCTGCTCCTCGCCTTGGTGTACTACCTGTTGACCGACATCATCGCGGGCGGCAGCGCCAGGGTGGATGCCGGCTTGCGGTTCGCTCACATGTGCGGCGGCCTGTTCGCCTTCTACTACTTCTCCGGGGCGATGACCGCCGGCGCGGCCAGCGTCGTCGGCGGCGGCAAGCTGCTGCTGAACCAGTCGTTCCCCCGGATGCTGCTACCGCTGTCGGCGGTCCGGACCGCGTTCTTCCGGTTCGTGCCGACGCTGGTGGTGTACATCATCATCCACGTGCTGATGAAGCAGAAGCTGCACTGGCAGATGCTGCTGGCCCCGATCTTCCTGGTCATGCTGACGGTCTTCGCCGCCGGTATGGGGATGATCTTCGCCGCTCTGCAGGTGTACTTCCGGGACACCGCGAGTTTCCTGCCGTACTTCGTGCGCATCTGGCTGTACCTGTCCCCGGTGCTGTGGTTCGCCGAGCAGGCGCCGGCGCGGCTGAAGGGCTTCATCCAGTACAACCCGCTCTACCCGTTGCTCGGCGGCTGGACCGACCTGCTCGTCAAGGGGCACGTGCCGGATATGAAGTTGTGGATCGCCGGCGCGCTCTGGGCAGTCCTGGCGTTCGCTGTCGGAGCGTTGTTCTTCATGTCGAGGGAGCGTGATTTCGTTGTCCGTCTCTGAGACCGAGAAGAAGCCGATGCAGAAGTCGCAGTCCACGGTTCCGGCCGTCAAGGTGCAGGACGTGTCGATCACCTACCGGACGACGTTCGAGCGGGTGCCGACGTTCAAGAGCGCGATCGTCCGGCTGGGCCGCGGCGAGCGGGCGGTCCGCGAGGTCAAGGCCGTCCAGAACGTGTCGTTCGACGTGAACCACGGCACTACGATCGGCATCATCGGCGCGAACGGCGCCGGCAAGTCGACGCTGATGCGTTCGATCGCCGGCATCCTGCCGCCGACCTCAGGCCGGATCGAGGTGCACGGCCGGGTCTCCACGCTGCTGTCGCTGGGCGTCGGCTTCAACGCCGCGCTGTCCGGCAAGGAGAACGTGGTGCTCGGCGGCCTGGCGGCCGGCCTGAGCCGCAAGGAGATCGCGGCCCGGTACGAGGAGATCGCCGAGTTCGCCGAGCTCGGTGACTTCATGGAGATGCCGATGCGGACGTACTCGTCCGGCATGTTCAGCCGGCTGGCGTTCTCGGTCGCGGTGCACATGGACCCGGACATCCTGATGATCGACGAGGCCCTGTCCGCCGGTGACGCGTCGTTCAAGACGAAGGCCGCGGCGAAGATGGCCGAACTGGTCTCGAACAGCCGCACGATGTTCCTGGTCAGCCACGCGATGAGCAGTGTCCGCGAGATGTGCAACGACTGCATCTGGCTGCACAAGGGCAAGCTGATGATGCGCGGCGAGCCCAACGAGGTCATCCAGGCCTACACCAAGTTCCTGCAGGTCGGGGAAGAAGAAGCTGTCTCACTCGAGGACCTCTGAGCGATGTCTCGCAGCACGGCGCCGGACGTGGGGATCATCACGACCGGCCACGACGTGGCCGATGCGCGCCTGCACAAGATCACCGCGGCCCTGCAGCACCGCGACCTGAGAGTCGAGCTGTGGGGCCTCGGTGATGCCGAGGGTGGACCGGCCGGCGCCACGGTGCACGCCGGACCACGCGGCAACCTGGTGCAGCGGCTGGCCCGTACCGCCGTACTGCCCTGGCGGACCAAGGCCAAGGTGGTGATGACGGTCGACCCGGACATGATCCCGGTCACCCGGCTGGTCACCACGCTGCGGCGGCGCAAGCTCGTCGTCGACGTGCACGAGGACTACGAGCGGCTGCTCGCCGACCGGGCCTGGGCGCAAGGCCCGGCCGGGCTGCCGGCCAGGTTGATCGTTCGGGCCGGCTCGAAGCTGGCCGCGGGCGCCGACCTGACCGTGGTCGCCGACTCGCACCTCGCGCCGCACCAGGCCAAGCACCGCCTGGTGGTGCAGAACCTTCCCGACCACGGCTTCCTGGCCCCGTCCCCGCCGACCGGCGCACCACGCGCGGTGTACGTCGGCGACCTGCGCACCAGCCGTGGTCTGTTCGACATGGTCGAGACCGTCGCCGCGGCGCCGGAGTGGTCCCTCGACCTGGTCGGCCCGGTCGCACCATCGGACCGGGACCAGATCGAGGCCCGGATCGCGCAGCCCGACCTGGGTGGCCGGGTCCGGCTGCACGGACGCCAGCCACCCGCCGACGCCTGGCGGATCGCGCACGGCGCCTGGGCCAGCTTGGCCATGCTGCAGCCGACCCCGGCCTTCATCGAAGCAATGCCGTCGAAGATCTACGAGTACCTCGCCAGCGGTCTTCCCGTCCTCTCCACCCGGCTGCCCCGGCAGACGAAGGTGATCGAGGAGTCCGGTGGCGGAGTCCTGGTGGACTCGGTGGCGGAGGCGTCGGAGACCCTGCGGCGCTGGTCCGCGGATCCCGGTGAGCTGGAGAAGCTGCGTGACCACGCACTGCAGTGGGCGGCGGACCACCTGCCCACGACCACGCCGTACGACGAACTGGCCGACGCAATTCTCAATCTCTTAAGAGGGACTGCATGACCGACCGCCCACACCTGTTGTACGTCGCCTGGGGCTTCCCGCCCTGCCGGGGCGGCGGTGTCTACCGGGCACTGGCCACGGCCAACCGGTTCGCCGCGCTCGGCTGGAAGGTGACCGTGCTGACGGCCGACCGCGACACGTTCTTCCGCTTCACCGGCGCGGACCTGACCCTCGAGGAGCGGGTCGACCCGTCCGTCGAGGTCGTCCGGGTCCCGTTCGAGTGGCCGATCCTGGAGGCCGACCTGCGCCGCTGGTCCAAGCGCCGTGCGGCGAACCCGAAGCTCTGGGCCAAGTGGCGCACCAAGCAGGACCAGATCCCGTTCCCGGAAAGCGGATACGGCCCCTGGCGCTCGGTGATCGAGAAGGCCGCCGAACAGATCCACAAGGCGCACAAGGTCGACCTGACGGTCGCCACCGCCAACCCGCACGTCGCGTTCACGGCCGCGTACCACCTGCACAAGAAGTTCCAGGTGCCGTACGTGATGGACTACCGGGACGCGTGGCTGCTGGACGTCTTCACCGGCGACCGGCTGCACGAGCCGGGCAGCCGGGCCGCGAAGTGGGAGAAGAAGCTGGTCGAGTCCGCGCGCGAGGTCTGGTTCGTGAACGACCCGATCAAGGAGTGGCACGAGAAGCTCTACCCGGCGCAGGCGTCGAAGATGCACACGGTCGCGAACGGGTTCGACCCGGACCTGGTGCCGGACACGCAGGACCGGGGCGCGGTCACCGATCGCCCGCTGGTCTTCGGCTACGTCGGTACCGTCTCGCCGAAGGTGCCGCTCAAGGAGTTCGTCGAGGGCTGGCAACTGGCCAAGGAGCAGTCGCCGGAGCTCGAGGGCGCTCACGCGAAGATCTACGGGTACCTCGGGTACTACGCGCAGCCGCGGGCGGACATGCTCGCGACGATCAACGCGGCCGCGGACGCCGGCGTCAGCTACGAGGGCCCGGTCGGCAAGGCCGAGATCGCGAAGGCGTACGACGAGTTCGACGCGCAGCTGCTGATGCTGGGCAAGGGGCGGTACGTGACCAGCGGCAAGGTGTTCGAGTACCTGGCGACCGGGTTGCCGGTGGTGTCGGTGCACGACCCGGAGAACGCGGCGTCGGACGTACTGCGTGGGCATCCGCTGTGGTTCCCGGTGTCGGACGTGACGCCGGAGGCGATCGCGGCGGCGCTGACCGAGGCGGCGCACGCGGCGCGGACCGCGGACGAGGGCATCCGGGCGAAGGCGCGCGAGTTCGGTGCGTCGTACCGGCGTGACCTGCAGCTGGATCCGCGGATCGAAGCGCTCGCCGCGAGTGTGAAGAAGGTGGCGGCATGAACAAGGTTGTCCTGCTGTCCACGCGGCGGCTCCCACCGACGTACTTCGACCAGGTCCGTGAGGACCTCGGCGACCAGAACCTCACCATCGACGTGGTGGGTTGGGTGGCCCCGTCGGCGTGGGTCGCCGACAAGGTCAACACCTTCACGCTGATCGGCCCCGGCCGGATGCCGTCCGAGCCGGCCCCCGAACCCGAACCGGCCACCGAGCCGACCGACGAAGCCCCGGACGCCGTCATCGCCCCGGAAGCGGTCGCCGACCCCGAGACCGTCGTCGAGGACGAGGCGAAGGTGGCCCCGGCCGCCGCTCAGGTAGCTGCTGCCGCCGACGAGGTACCGGTGAGCAAGCCTGCCGCGACGAAGCCGCGGCCCACCGGGGCGAAGCGGGTTGTGAAGGCCGTCGAGTGGCGGGCGCGGAAAGCTCGGAAGGTCGCCGGGAAGATGTTGCCTCCGGCAATCAAGGGATCCAGGCCGGTGAAGTTCCTGCGCGGGCAGCGGGCGACCAGCGATCTCGGCAAGACGTACTGGGACCGGGTGCTGAGCCGCCGCGACGTGCTGAGCACGATCGACCAGGCCGACGTGGTGATCGCGCTGGACGCCGGGGCGATCTGGGCCGGCTGGAACCTCGGTCAGCGGAAGGCCAGCACCCCGGTGGTGCTCGGTCTGCCGGCGGCCCGCCGCGAGCTCGACATGATGAAGGCACCTACTACGTAATGGGTGACACAGTGACGGTGACGCGTACGATCCGCGAGCACCTGCCGGCGCCTCTGGCCCGGACCGCGGGAGCGGTCCGGCGGCGCCTGCGCGGCTTGCGGTACTCGTATGCGCAACTGCCGGCGTTCCCGCCGGTAGCGACGACGCCCGTGCGGATGCTGGTCGGACCGACCAACTCCGCCGGGCAGGGGCACGCCTGGGCACAGGCCGCGAAGACCCTGCCGGACGTCGACGCCGTCTCGTTCGCCCTGCAACGCAAGGGCCAGTTCGAGTTCAAGAACGACTACGGCGTGCCGCTGGCCTGGTTCGGCCAGCCCCGCTGGCAGCGCGCCCAGCAGCAGTACGTCGAGCAGTACACGCATGTGATGGTGGAGTCGTTGCGCCCGCTGTTCGGCGCTCGCGGCTACCCGGACGCCGAGGCCGACATCACCGCACTGCGGGACAAGGGCATCGACGTCGCGTTGCTGTTCCACGGCTCCGACATCCGGCTGCCCAGCCGGCACGCGAAGCGCGAGCGCTGGTCGCCGTTCACCCCGGGTGACGAGCTGACCGACCGGCTCGAGCCGCAGGCGCGCCGGCACGCGGAGCTCGTCGAGTCGCTGGGCCTGCCGGTGTTCGTCTCCACGGTCGATCTGCTGGACGACGTACCGACCGCCCACTGGTTGCCGGTCGCGATCGATCCCGAGCCGTGGCAGCAGGCCGCGCGACCGCTGTTCGAACGAGACAAGCCGGTCGTCGCGCACGTCCCGTCGAACGCGAAACTCAAAGGCACGCAGGAGATCGACGAGGTGCTCAGTGGGCTGCAGGAGCGCGGCCTGATCGAGTACCGGCGGATCACCGGTGTGCCGAACCACGAGATGCCGGCCGTCGTCGGCAGCGCCGACATCGTTGTCGACCAACTGCACATCGGCCTGTACGGCGTGGCGGCCGTGGAGGCCCTGGCAGCCGGGCGGATCGTGGTTTCGTACGTCGGTGAATCCGTGCGCCGGCGGGTGCGTAGTCTGGCCGGGCGAGAGGTACCGATCGTGGAGGCGGATCCCGACACCCTGGGTGATGTCGTCTCCGGTCTGCTCGCCGATCGTGAGGCCGCCGCAGCGCACGCGTCCGCCGGTCCCACCTTCGTGGCGGAGTTGCACGACGGGCGCCGCTCGGCCGAAGTACTGAGAAGTTGGCTCATCACTAAGGAGATCCTGTGACGTCCCGCATCGCGCCATCCGCCGACGTCGACGACAGCGCCCAGATCGGCGACGGTTCGTCGGTCTGGCACCTGGCCCAGATCCGCGAGAACGCGGTCCTCGGCAAGAACTGCATCGTCGGCCGCGGTGCCTACGTCGGGACCGGGGTCCGGATGGGCGACAACTGCAAGATCCAGAACTACGCGCTGGTGTACGAGCCGGCGTCCCTCGAGGACGGCGTGTTCATCGGCCCGGCCGTGGTGCTCACCAACGACTACTTCCCGCGCGCGGTGAATCCGGACGGTACGCCGAAGAGCGGGCACGACTGGGAACCGGTCGGGGTGACGATGAAGGAAGGCTGCTCGCTCGGAGCGCGCAGCGTGTGCGTGGCCCCGGTCACCATCGGCCGCTGGGCCACCGTCGCCGCGGGTGCGGTGGTGACCAAGGACGTGCCAGACTTCGCGCTGGTCGCCGGGGTCCCGGCGCGCCGGCTCAAGTGGGTCGGCAAGGCCGGGGTTCCGCTGCTGTCCGTCGGGGACGGCGAGTGGAAGTGCCCGAACACGGGCGAGATGTACATCGAAACCGACGGACGGCTGCGGCCGGCCGACGAAACACAGGAGGAGAACTGATGGTGCAGCCGATTCCGGCCGCGAAGCCGATCATCGGGAAGGAGGAGCGCGAGGCCGTCGACCGGGTGATGCAGTCCGGCATGCTGGCCCAGGGCCCCGAGGTGGCGGCGTTCGAGCAGGAGTTCGGCGCAGCGCTGGTCTCCGGCCGGGCGTGCGTCGCGACCAACTCCGGGACCTCCGGTCTGCACCTCGGCCTGCTGGCCGCGGGTGTCGGCCCGGGTGACGAGGTCATCGTCCCGTCCTTCACCTTCGCCGCGACCGCGAACAGCGTTGCGCTGACCGGCGCCACGCCGGTGTTCGCCGACATCGAGCCGACGTACTTCTGCCTGGACCCGGCCGCGGTCGAGGCCGCGATCACCGAGAAGACCAAGGCCGTCATGCCGGTGCACCTGTTCGGTCACCCGGCGAACATGACCGCGCTGCAGGCCATCGCCGACAAGCACGGCATCCAGATCTACGAGGACGCCGCGCAGGCCCACGGCGCCACCTGGAACGGCGCGCCGGTCGGCACCTTCGGCGAGTTCGCGATGTTCAGCCTGTACCCGACCAAGAACATGACGTCCGGTGAGGGCGGCATGAACTCGGTCGCGAACGCCGACCTCGAGCGCCGGATGCGGCTGTTCCGCAACCAGGGCATGCTCAAGCAGTACGAGAACGAGGTCGTCGGCCTGAACAACCGGATGACCGACCTGCACGCCGCCATCGGCCGGGTGCAGCTGACCAAGGTCGGCGGCTGGACGAAGCAGCGGCAGGAGAACGCGGCCTTCCTGGACGCGAACCTCGCCGGTGTCGGCGTCCCGGCGGTCGCCGCCGAGGCGTCGCACGTGTACCACCAATACACGATCCGCGTGACCGAGGACCGCGACGGCTTCGCGAACGCGCTGCGGACCGAGTACGGCGTCGGCTGCGGCGTGTACTACCCGATCCCGAACCACCGGCTCCCGTCGTTCCAGCGTGAGCTGGACCTGCCGGAGACCGAGAAGGCCGCGGCCGAGGTGCTCTCGCTGCCGGTCCACCCCTCGCTGTCCGAGGAAGACCTGAACCGGATCGTGGCCGCGGTGAACACCGTGGCGAAGGCGGGTGCGTGAGCGATGGCGAACCTGCGTGCGGGCCTGATCGGCCTGGGCATGATGGGGCGGCACCACGGCCGGGTGCTGGCGTCCCTCGAGGGCGTCGACCTGGTCGCGGTCGCCGACCCGGGTGGTGACAAGTTCAACGTCGCCGGCGGTCGTCCGGTGCACGAGAACATCGAGCAGCTGATCGCCGAGAAGCTCGACTACTGCATGGTCGCGGTGCCGACCCAGTACCACGCCGAGATCGCGAAGGCGCTGGCCGAGGCCGGTGTGCACGCGATGATCGAGAAGCCGCTGGCCGGTTCCTCGTCCGAGGCGACCGAGATCGCGAAGGCGTTCGAGGCGGCCGGGCTGGTCGGCGCGGTCGGTCACATCGAGCGGTACAACCCGGCGCTGCAGGCGCTGCGGGTGCGGCTGGAGGCCGGCGAGCTGGGCGACATCTACCAGATCACCACCCGCCGCCAGGGCCCGTTCCCGGCCCGGATCGCCGACGTCGGCGTGGTGCTGGACCTGGCCACCCACGACATCGACCTGACCGCGTGGGTGACGCAGTCGCCGTTCGTCACGGTGGCCGCGCAGAGCGCCCACAAGTCCGGCCGGCAGTACGAGGACCTGATCGCGGTGACCGGCAAGCTGGCCAACGGCACCGTGACCAGCCACCTGGTCAACTGGCTGTCCCCGATGAAGGAGCGGCTCACCGTCGTCACCGGTGAGAAGGGCGCGTTCATCGCCGACACCCTGACCGCCGACCTGACCTTCCACGCCAACGGCACCGTGCAGACCGCATGGGACGACGTCGCGCACTTCCGCGGTGTCAGCGAGGGCGACATGGTCCGGTACGCGATCAGCAAGCCGGAGCCGCTGAAGACCGAGCACGAGCAGTTCCGCGACGCGGTGCTCGGCAAGGAAGCCGACATCGTCACGCTGCAGCAGGGTCTGACGACCGTCCGGGTGGCCGAGGCCGTTCTGCAGTCGGCGACCGAGGACCGCACCGTGGCTGTCGCCGGGGAGACCCAGTGAAGGTTCTGTCCGTTGTCGGTGCGCGTCCGCAGTTCGTGAAGCTGGCGCCGGTCGCGGAGGCGTTCGCCGCGACCGATCACCAGCACGTGATCGTGCACACCGGGCAGCACTACGACAAGAACATGTCCGACGTGTTCTTCGCCGACCTGCGGATTCCGGACCCGGACGTCCACCTGGGCGTCGGGTCCGGCAGCCACGGTGTCCAGACCGGCGCGATGCTGGCCGCGATGGACGCCGTACTGGACGAGCACAAGCCGGACTGGGTGCTCGTGTACGGCGACACCAACTCGACGCTCGCCGGTGCGCTGTCCGCGGTGAAGATGCACCTGCCGGTTGCGCACCTCGAGGCCGGGCTGCGCTCGTTCAACCGGCTGATGCCGGAGGAGCACAACCGGGTGCTCACGGACCACGCGGCGGACCTGCTGCTGGCCCCGACCCAGGTGGCAATGGACCACCTGGCCAACGAGGGCCTGACGGACAAGTCGCGGCTGGTCGGTGACGTGATGACCGACGTGTGCTTCCGGGTCCGGGACGCCGTCCAGGGCAGGCCGCTGGACGGTCCGTTCAAGCAGGGCGAGTACGTCGTCTCGACGATCCACCGGGCCGAGAACACCGACGACCCGGAGCGGCTGGCCGCGATCGTCGACGGGCTGGCCGCGGCCGGTACGCCGGTGCTGCTGCTGGCCCACCCGCGGCTGGTCGCGAAGTGCGCGGAGCACGGCATCAAGCTGGAGCGCCCGGACGGTTCGCTGCACGTCCGCGAGCCGCTGGCGTACCCGGAGATGGTCCAGGCTGTCCTCGGTTCGGCCGGTGTGGTCACGGACTCCGGCGGTCTCCAGAAGGAGGCCTTCCTGCTCGGCCGCGTGTGCACCACGCTGCGTACCGAGACCGAATGGGTCGAGACGCTGGCGGACGGATGGAACGTGTTGACATCCGACGTGAGTAAGCTGCCCCAGTTGGCTGCACGGCCGGCTCCCACGGGGGGACGCCCAATGCCGTACGGCGACGGTCACGCTGCAGAGCGTGTCGTCGCCACTCTCGCGGAGTAACCACATGACGAAGGCCGCCGAAGAAGACCAGACGACGCCGACCCAGGAAGCCCCCGGGTCGGCCGCTGTCACGACCCCGTCTCCAGGCGCGCCGGTCAGTACCTCACCGCCGGCTCCCGGCAAGAGGTTGCCACGAGTCGAGTCGCTCACCGGCCTTCGCTGGTGGGCGGCCTTCTTCGTGTTCTGCCATCACATGACGAACCTGGCGCCGCTGCCGATCTTCGACTTCCTGAAGTACGGCACCTCCGGCGTCACGTTCTTCTTCGTCCTGTCCGGTTTCGTGCTGACCTGGTCGGCGCAGCCGGGCACCAAGATCCGGACCTTCTACCGGCGCCGGTTCGCCCGGATCTTCCCGCTGTACATCCTCACCCTGGTGGCGGCGTTCTTCGTCTTCTACCGGGTCGACCCGCCGGCCGGGATGTCCTGGATCAAGCCGGTCTCGGTCAGTGTGCTGGTGCTGTCGGCGTTCCTGCTGCACGGCTGGTCGAACAACCCGACCATCCTGTACGGCGGCAACCCGGCGGGCTGGACGCTGTCGGTCGAGGCGTTCTTCTACGCGTACTTCCCGTTCGTCTGGCGGGCCACTCAGAAGCTGAAGGTGGCCGGCGGCCTGATCCTGTGCGTCGCGGTGATCGTCGTCGGCGGGGCGTACCGGCTGGCGCTGTTCCACTACAAGGCCGACGTACCGGTGCTGCCACAGCCGATCCTGCATTCGGTGGCGTTCCTGTTCGGTATCGGCCTGGCGATCGCGCTGCGGTCCGGGTGGAAGCCGCGGATCCCGGTCTGGTTCGCGTTCCTGGTCACCGGCGGCGGTCTGTACCTGCTCTGGTACTCCGGCTCGCACCCGACGCAGGTCCCGGGCGCGGTCACCATGGGCCTGTGCCAGAAGGAAGTCCTGACGCTGCTGTACGGCTTCCTGATCTTCGCCGTCGCCGCGCGCGACATCCGCGGCGGCCGGTCACTGCTGCGCAGCAAGCCGCTGGTCGCGCTGGGCCAGTGGTCGTACGCGTTCTACCTGGTCCACGCGACCATCCTGTACGCGATCAAGGAGTACCACGGCATCGCCGGCCCGATCGGCTGGTCGAACCTGACCTGGTACGCCGGCGTACTCGTCCTCTCGATCTTCGCCTCGGCGGTGCTGTACAAGTTCGTCGAGCACCCCATGGAGCGGTTGCTCCGGGGCCCCCGATGAAGAATCACAACCTAGTGGAGTTGCTGTGCGTGTCAGTGTTGTTGCCTTAGGCAAGATCGGACTGCCGTTGGCGGTCCAGTTCGCCGCCAAGGGCCATCAGGTCGTCGGCGTCGACATCAACGAGAAGTTCGTCGAGCTGGTGAACGCCGGCCAGGAGCCGTTCCCGGGCGAGGCCCATCTGCAGGAACTGCTCGCCGAGACCGTGGCCGACGGCCGCCTGCGGGCGACCACGGACTACGCGGACGCGATCCCGAACAGCGACGCGGTCGTCGTGGTCGTGCCGCTGTTCGTGGACGAGCAGACCGGTCAGCCCGAGTTCGGCTGGATGGAGAACGCGACCCGTTCGCTGGCCCAGCACCTCACCCCGGGCACCCTGGTCAGCTACGAGACCACCCTCCCGGTCGGCACCACCCGGAACCGGTGGAAGCCGATGATCGAGGAGATCTCCGGCCTCACCGAGGGCACCGACTTCCACCTGGTGTTCTCGCCGGAGCGGGTGCTGACCGGCCGCGTCTTCGCGGACCTGCGCAAGTACCCGAAGCTGGTCGGCGGCCTGTCCGAGGAGGGCGCGAAGCGCGCCACCGCGTTCTACGAGGCCGTGCTGGACTTCGACGAGCGTCCGGACCTGGACCGCGCGAACGGCGTCTGGGACCTGGGTTCGGCCGAGGCCGCGGAGCTGGCCAAGCTGGCGGAGACGACCTACCGGGACGTGAACATCGGCCTGGCGAACCAGTTCGCCCGGTTCGCCGGCCAGAACGGCATCGACGTGCACGCCGTCATCGAGGCGTCGAACTCGCAGCCGTACAGCCACATCCACCGGCCGGGGATCGCCGTCGGCGGGCACTGCATCCCGGTGTACCCGCGGCTGTACCTGTACACCGACCCCGACGCGACCGTCGTCCGGGCTGCCCGTGAGGCGAACGCCGGCATGCCGGACTACACCATCGGCCTGCTCGAGGGCGCGTTCGGTGAGCTCAAGGGCGCCAAGGTCGTCGTGCTCGGTGCGTCGTACCGTGGTGGCGTGAAGGAGACGGCGTTCTCCGGCGTGTTCCCGGCCGTCGAGGCGCTGAAGGCGCGCGGCGCCGAGGTCTTCGTGCACGACCCGATGTACACCGACGAGGAGCTCCAGGGGCTCGGCTTCACGCCGTACACGCTGGGCTCGCCGGTGGACGCGGCCGTGCTGCAGGCCGACCACGCGGAGTACGCGCAGCTCGGCCCGGCGGACCTGCCGGGTGTCCAGGTGCTCGTCGACGGTCGTGACCGGACCGACGCTGCCAAGTGGGCGGGTGTCCGGCGCATCGTGATCGGAAGGTCGGTCAGCCAGTGACACATGCCGACCTGCGGGTCGTGATGATGGTCGCCAACGACGTCACCAACGACAGCCGGGTCCGCAAAGAGGCCGCAGCACTGGCCGAGACCGGAGCAGAGGTAACTGTGCTCGGCGTCTCGGCCAGCGGCCTCCCGTCGAGAGAGATGCTCGACGGTGCGTTGATCGTCCGGGTGGCGGTGCCCTTCGCACTGCGTGAGGAACGGAAACGAAGCCGCAAGGCGCGTCGCGACTGGCGGCCGCCGATGGTGGGCTATCGGTACCGCTCGACCTATGTGGCGCGGAGCCAGCGGATCGCGGCCGAGCTCAAGGAGCTCAAGGCCGACTCCGGGCACGCGATCGCACGGGCCAAGGCGGGCCAGGGAAATCCGCTCAAGTTCAAGGCCGGCGTGGCCACCCGGCTGCTCCGGAGGGCGCGCTGGAAGGCGGCCGAACGGGCCGCCTGGGTGCGCAAGGGTGTCGGCAACAAGGCCGACGCGCCGTTCAAGTTCAGCTGGCGCGCGTACGACGGTGTCCTGCACCGGATGCCGTGGCCGGCTCCGTGGCGCAAGCTGCACCCGGAGGCGCTGGACCTGGAGATCGCGTTCGGCGACCTGATCGACCGGCTCGAGCCGGACGTCGTGCACGCGCACGACATGCACGTGATCGGCGTCGCGACCCGCGCGGCCGGCCGGGCGAAGCTGCGCGGCCGGGACCTGAAGGTCGTGTACGACGCGCACGAGTACGTCGCCGGCCTCTCGCAGTACGGCGCACGCACCCGGCGTTCGATCGCGGCCTGGGCCAACCACGAGGCCGAGTACATCGGTGACGCGGACCGGGTGATCACCGTCAGCCCGGCGATCGCGACCCGGCTGCGTGCGGAGCACAAGCTCGACCACGAGCCGATCGTGGTGATGAACACGCCGAACCCTGCTGACGTGTCGGTCGAGGTGTCCGACATTCGCAGCCAGCTCGGCCTGGCCTCCGACGTACCGCTGGTCGTGTACAGCGGTGGCGTCACGCGGGCCCGTGGCATCCACACCGCCGTACAGGCACTGGTGGACCTGCCGGACGTGCACCTGGCCGTCGTGTGCGTGCCCGGTGTCGCGACCGACGCGGTCCGCGAGCTGCAGGCGCAGGCCGTGCAGCTGGAGGTGCAGGACCGGCTGCACTGCCTGGACCCGGTGAAGCCGGACGAGGTGGTCGCGTTCCTGCGCACCGCCGACGTCGGGCTGATCCCGATCCTGCGCTACCCGAGCCACGAGATGGCGCTGCCGAACAAGCTGTTCGAGTACGCGTTCGCCGGGCTGCCGGTAGTGGTCAGCGACATGCCGAGCATGAAGGAGTTCGTCGACCGCACCAAGATCGGCGAGGTCTTCACCGCGGCGGACGCGCACGGGCTGGCGGCGAAGGTCCGTACGGTCCTCGGTGACCTGGACACCTACCGCGAGCGGGTCGCCGATCCGGCGTACCAGCAAGAGGTGTCGTGGGCCGGGCAGAAGGTCAAGCTGCGTGCGGTGTACGGCGAGCTGACCGAGCGCGAGCTCGAGGTCACGCGGCCGGGCGGCAAGATCAAGAAGACCGGGCGGCACCTGCTGGTCGGACCGGTGAACACCGCCGGCCAGGGCTGGCTGTGGGCGACCGCGCTCGAGCGGGAGGTACCTGACCTCAAGGCGGAGTCGCTGACGACGGGCAGCGGTGCGTTCGACTTCCGCGTGCACCGGACGGGTACGTACCGGCAGTACCGGTCGGACCTGCGCTGGCAGCTGGAGCTGACGGCGTACGCGTTGCGCGAGGTCACCCACGTGCTGTTCGAGGCGGGCCGGCCGATGTTCGGTCAGCAGCGCGGGCAGATGTGGACGACCGACGTACCGATGCTGGACGCGGCCGGGATCCGGCACGGGCTGGTGTTCCACGGGTCCGAGATCCGCGATCCCGCGCAGCACCGGGCGCAGTACAAGTACTCGCCGTTCCGGAACCCGGAAGACGAGCTGACCAAGCGTCTGCAGGCCGCGAACAACCTGATGCGCCAGCACCTCGAGGGCTACCGCGGGCCGGTCTTCGTGACCACGCCCGACCTGCTCGAGTTCGTCGACAACGGCATCTGGTTGCCGCTGGCCGTCGACGTCGAGGAGTTCGCGTCCACCCAGCCGGTGCTCGAGCGTGAGGTCCCGGTGGTGCTGCACGCACCGTCGGCCTCGGCGCTGAAGGGTTCGGCGTACGTCGACCCGGTGCTGACCGACCTGGATGCGCGCGGGCTGATCAAGTACAACCGGGTCCAGGGTCTGCCGCATGCCGAGCTCGCCGAGATGGTGAAGAGCGCCGACATCGTGGTCGACCAGTTCCTGCTCGGCTCGTACGGCGTGTTCGCGTGCGAGGCGATGGCGGCCGGCCGCGTCACGGTCGGGCACATCGCCGACCCGGTCCGGGACCTGCTGCCGGCCGAACTGCCGATCGCCGAGGCGACGCCGGACAACCTGGCGGAGGTGATCGAACGGCTGGTCGCGGAGCGCGACACGGCCCGCAAGATCGCCGACGCGGGGCCGTCGTACGTCCGCGACCTGCACGACGGGCGGAAGTCGGTCGCGGAGTTGCTGCCGTTCGTCAACAACGAGCTGACGTACGAGGACGAGAGCGAGTAAGTGCGGATTCTGATGATCGCGCAGTCCCCGATCGCCGGGGACTCGCGGATCCTGCGGGAGGCGACGGCGCTCGCCGCGGCCGGTCACACGTTGCATGTGATCGGCCGGGACGTACCGGACGGGTTCGAGGTCGGGCCGGGCGTCACGGTGGAGTCCGTCTCCCGCTCTTCCGGGCTCCGGTCCGGGAACGGCGGGCTGACCGTCGGGCACGGTCATACCGGTCCGAAGGTGCTTGCCAAGCGGTTCGGCCGGTGGCTGTTGCTGCCGGAGCATCGCTCACGCACCGAGAAGCAGTGGCGGATCGCTGCGGCTCCTCGAGTCGCTGCGGCCGGGCCTGTCGACGTGGTGCATGCGCACGACTTCAACACGCTGGAGCTTGCCGCGGAGTACGCCGCCAAGTGGTCGGCGGCGCTGGTGTACGACAGCCACGAGCTGTGGTTCGACCGGGCGCTGCCAGGTCGTCCTACGCCGTTGTGGCGTGCTCGCGGTAGGCGCTACGAGGTCTCGCTGGCGTCGCAGGCGCGCGTGGTGTTCACGGTGTCGGACGGGATCGCTGCGCGGTTGCGGTCACGCGGGTTGGCGGATGTGCGGGTCGTACGGAACACGTTCCCGCGTGCGGACGACGTACCGCCCGCCCCTGCTCGTCCTGAGGGCTTGCTGTACGCGGGTCGCGTCGGCGCCGGGCGGGACCTGCCGACCGTTGTCGAGGCGGCACGTCAGCTCGCGCCGTTCCGTACGGTGCTGATGGGGTCGGTGGATCCCAACTACCGCTTGGACCTCGGGCCGGTCGAAACCGTGCCCGAACGCTCGATCGACGAGGTCGACGACACGCTTCGCGCGTACGGGATCTCGCTGGTGACGTTGACGAACACGTGCGAGAACCACCGCCTCGCCCTCCCCAACAAACTCTTCCACGCCGTCCGCGCGGGCGTCCCGGTCGTCGCCGCGGACCTGCCCGAACTGCGCGCGGTCGTGACCCGCTACAAACTCGGCGGCCTGTACGAACCAGGCAACCCGGCCTCCCTCACGGCAGCGGTCCGCTCGGTGATCGACGACTACCCGACATACACCGAAGGCATCCGCAAAGCCGCCACCGAACTGAACTGGGAGCACGACGCCGCCACTCTGGTGGCTGCTTACGCGGATCTCTGATCGTCCGCAACTTTCTGTCGCCGCCCGGTATCAAGGAGCGTGAAAGGGGGCGACGACATGAACCGACGACTGACTGCCCTGACCGGAAGTGCCGTACTCGCGCTGACCGCTCTGCTGCCGGCCGCCGCGCACGCACAGGCGGCCGCCAAACCGGACCCGACCAAGCCGGGCGCCACGGTGCCCGGTACGAACCGGAAGATCACCGCCGCACAGGCCAACGCCTGCTTCGTCTGGCAGGGCGGGGTGACCGCGAGCGGCGGCCACCACTTCTCCGACCCGACGGCCACCACACCGCCGACGGTGCCGGACGACTGGACCGACGCCGGTGTCTTCAAGCCCGGACAGATCCGGCTGAGCGCACGCCAGACGATCGAGCCGGACATCTCCGGCACCGACCGCTACGGGTACGTCGTGATCGGCGACTCGCTCTACTACAGCTACTACCAGGTGTACGGCGACGGCACGATCGACAACCGGTCGCTGTCCCGCGTCGGCGGCGGCTGGGGGAGCTTCACGTTCCTGGAGACTTCGGAGTACGAGAGCCCGGACAACGCGCCGAAGAAGTTCTACCGGTCGACGTCGTACGCGCTGCGCAACGACGGTGTGCTGTTCCGCTGGAACATGGGGTCGAAGGGGTGGCAGGCCACCGGCTCGTACAAGGGCTTCTCGGCCGTGAAGACGATGACGCTGATCGCCAAGACGCCGACGTACGACACGTTCCTCGCGAACACCCGCGGCGGGGCTCTGTACACGATCCGCATCCCGTCGGCGTCCCCGATGAAGCCGGTCGTGAAGCAGGTCCGGACGCGGTCGTGGCAGGGCTTCGAGACCCTGTCCGCGATGGGCTGCGGCAACTACGGCAGCCTGCTGCTCGCCGTCGACAAGGACACCCAGAAGGCCTACCTGTACGCCGTCGGCCACGCGAACGGCCTGTCCACAGTCATCCAGTCCCGCGGCGAGGTCAAGTCCAACTTCAACGACCCGGTCAGCTTCCGCTGGGTAACAATCCCCGTCTACGACACCGCAAACGGCGAGTGACTTCGGCTCAGCCACGCCGCGGTGGCCGGGTCTGCCGGCGTGTAGGTGATGACGTGCTGGCCGTCGTCGCCCGGGAGCTGTAGGGACTCGAGGGTGAAGGTCAGTTGGCCTGCGGTTGGGTGGTTGAGGACTTTGGGGCAGTGGGATCGGTTCTGGACGTCGTTGGACGTCCAGAACCGGTCGAAGTCCGGGCTGGCGGCTCGGAGCTCGGCCACGAGCGCGGTCAGCTCGGTGTCGTCGGCGTACTCGGCCGATGCCCGCCGGAGTAGTGCGACGGCGTCCTGCGCGACCGTTTGCCAGTCGGCGTAGTACTCGCGGGCGCTCGGATCCAGGAAGTACTGGCGGGCCAGGTTGCGCTCGGCACCGTCCTCGAAGGCGGCCACGACCTCCAGTGCGGCGGCGTTCCAGGCCAGCACGTTGCTCAGGCGGTCGACCACGATCGCCGGCAGGTCGTGCATCGCTTCGATCATCGCGCGGAGTTGCGGCCGTACGGCGGTCTTCGGCGGTACTGCGGGCGGCGCCGAGCAGGCCAACTGCCGCAGGTGATCCCGCTCGGTCTGGTTCAGCCGGAGCGCGTCCGCGACCGCTGCGAGTACGGCGGTCGACGGATTCCCCGCGCGACCCTGCTCCAGCCGGACGTAGTAGTCGACGCTCACGTTCGCCAGCAGCGCGACCTCCTCGCGGCGCAACCCGCTGACGCGACGGTCCCGTCCAGGCTGCAACCCGACCTCGTCGGGCCGTACCTTCGACCGCCGACTCTGCAGGAACTCTCCGAGCGCGCTCACCCGCCCAGTATCCCAAGTCGCTGGGTAGGACTGCCGGACCTATGGTCGCAGCGGATCTTCCGCGCCTACCCGGCCGCCGACAGCCTGGAGCCATGACCAACCGAATCGCCCTCGTCACCGGCGCCGCCAGCGGTATCGGAGCCGCCGTCGCCACCCGCCTCGCCGCCGACGGTGCGTCCGTCGCGTTGCTCGCCCGGCGCCGCGACCGCCTGGAGAAGGTCGCCGCGCAGATCGCCGAGTCCGGCGGTACGGCCCTCGTCGTACCGGCCGATGTCTCCTCGCCGGAGTCCGTCGCCGCGGCGGCAGCCCTTGTACAGCAGGAGTATGGCGACGTCGACCTGCTGGTGAACAACGCCGGCCTGATGCGGGTCGTACCGTTCGCCGACGGCCCGCTCGACGACTGGCGCCGTACCGTCGACGTGAACCTGACCGGCGTCATCAACGTCGCCCACGCGTTCCTGCCCGCGCTGAAGCGCGCGGCCGCGACCCGTACGACGGACCTGATCAACGTGTCGTCCCTCGCCGGCGAACGCATCAACCCCGGGATGGCGGTGTACGGCGCCTCGAAGGCCGCCGTCAGCCACCTGACCCGCACGCTCCGCGCCGAGCTGGCCCCCGAAGGCCTCCGCGTCACCGACCTCGAGCCCGGCATGATCGACGCCACCGAACTCGCCGACACCTTCCCACCCGAACTCCAGGCGATGGTCGACGACCTCCGCGCCACCCTCCCCGCGGTCCCGGTGACCGAGGTGGCCGACCTGATCTCGTACGTCGTGTCCCGCCCCCGCGACGTCAACCTCCCGCACCTGATCATCCAGCCGTCGAAGGAGATCTAGACGACGAGGTGCAACCTCACGTCCGCGACGGTGACCGAGACCCGCTGACCCCAGCTGATGCTCAACGTGTCGGACTCCATTCCGTCGCCGAAGACGACCAGGTCGGCCTCGGCTGTGATCGTCAGCGAGTCCGGTGCCTTGAGCAACCCTTCGGTCTGGTCCGTACCGGTCGCCGGCGACGGCCAGGCCTCGCGGACGAACCAGCAGAGGACCGGATCCGTTGGCGTTGGTAGCGCCAACGGACTGCGCCGCTCCTGCCAGGCGGACCGGCACCAACCGGTCGCGCCGGTACCGGTACCGACCAGGATGCCGGACGACGACTGCCGTTCGGGTAGTCCGTCCGGCGAGGACAATCGGTAGCGGGCGGACTGGTGCGTACGGTGGCCGACGTACACCTCGTTCAACGCCAGCAGCTGCTGCCCGTCATCGGTGCTCGCGGCAACCATCGTACGTTCGGCGATCTGCTGGGACGCCAAGAGTTCGGTAATAGCAGCAGGTTCGTGCGGTACGAGGACACCGGGGTTCCGGGCCGGCTCCGGGTTGATCCCGATCACGGGTTGACCGTCCAGGTACTTCGCCACGTTCGCGACCAGCCCGTCCTGCCCGACCGCGATCACCACGTCCTCCGGCCCGAACCCGAACCGGTCGAGGTCGTTGCGCTCGGCAACCGCACGTCGCCAGTCCAGTGGAATCGCGGCGGACACCGTCGCCAACGCGTCCTGCTGCGCCTGGTGCCGGGCGTCCAGCTCGGCCAGGTCCCGCCCGCGCCCGGCGAGGAAGAACCCGGCCTGCTGTCGCGTCCCGTGCCGGGCGACGAGCTCGGTCAGCTCGGTCGCCCGGTGCACGACGACGGCCCTCGGTGGAAGGCTCATCCGCGTCCTCGCTTCGCTCCGGGCGCGGACGAGGCACGGAGGGCGCTGTGCTTGATGGTGAACTCGCTTCGCTCGTTCACTGGGACTCGGCCAGCTTGGTGAGCAGCGGGGTGATCAGATCCGGAGTCAGGTTCAGCGTGCCGATCTCCGGCAGTGCGCCCTGCTTGATCGCCATCGCGAGGATCGTGCCCTGGTCGAGTTCGGCGTACGCGTCGAGCAATGCCTTCTCGGCCGCAGCCTCCGCCGCGCCGATCACGCGCTTGGCGTCGGCTTCCGCCTCGGCCAGTGCGCGCTGCCGGCCGGCCGCGGCTTGTGTCTCGATCTGGCCGGCCGCCGCGGCCTCGGTCGCGCGGGTGCGCTCGTTCTGACCGCGCTGGTTGACTAGTTGCTCCTCGCGGCGGGCGAGCTCGATCTGGTTCTGTAGTTCGTTCTCCGCGATCGACCGTTCCCGCTCGACCGCGAGCGCACGCCGTTCGTACGTCGCCTTGTCGGCCGCCTGCTGCACCATCTCGCGGGTAGGAGTCTGCAGTGCCTTCTCCACGTCGCGTTCTGCTCGTACGGCGACCACGCGGACGTCCTCGACGCCGATTCCGAGCCCGGTCAGCCGCTGGTCCTCGCGCAGCCCGGTGCCGACCGTCGTACGGAGCGCGGTCATGCCCTCCGACAGCGCCTCGGTCAGCGTCATCCGGGCGAGCAGGTCGAGCGCGGTCTGCTGGGCGAGCTCGGTGAGCAGACCGCCGAGCTGCTCGAGCGGCGTGGACCGCCACAGCCCGCTGTCCGGGTCGATGCCGAAGTCGAGCCGGCTCGCCGCCAGCGCCGGGTCGGTCACGCGGTACGTGACCGTCGCCTGGACGACGACGTCCTGGAAGTCCTGGGTCCGCCCGTGGAACAGCAGCGGCTGCTCGCGGTCGTCGACCGGGATCTCGCTCAGCGACGAGTTCAGTGCCCGGAACCAGAACGCCTGGCCGGCGCCGTCGTGCGCGACCTTGCCGTTGCGCAGGTGCCGGACGTGGGTGGTCGGGTTGGCCCGCAGGTGGCTGATGAAGCGGAACCGGGTGATGTCTGCCATCTCTTGCTCTCCTTGTCGTCACTATGACGATAAGGGTCGAGGTGACTTCTCGTCAAGGTGACGATTAGAATGCCGGGTATGGACTTCGTGCCGCTCGGCCTGGCCGCCGACCTGGTCATCCTGACCGTCCGCGACGGCCGCCTCCAGGTGTTGCTGATCCGCCGCGGCATCCCGCCGTACGAGGGCCGGTGGGCGCTGCCGGGCGGATTCGTCCGCCCGGACGAGGACCTGGAGACGACGGCGCGCCGCGAGCTCGCGGAGGAGACCGGTCTGCCGACCGAGCGCATCCATCTCGAACAGGTCGCGACCTACGGCGCTCCCGACCGCGACCCGCGCGGCCGGGTCGTCAGCGTGGCGTATCTGGCCCTGGTCCCCGATCTGCCGGCGCCGGTCGCGGGCTCGGACGCCGCCTCCGCGAGTTGGATCGACGTACGGGAGGCCGGCCGGCTCGCGTTCGACCACGACCGGATCCTCGCCGACGGCGTCGAACGGGCCCGCGCGAAGCTGGAGTACTCACCGCTGGCGACCGCGTTCTGCCCGCCGGAGTTCACCATCTCCGAACTACGCGGCGTCTACGAAGCCGTCTGGGGCACGCCGCTCGACCCCCGCAACTTCCACCGCAAGGTCACCAAAACCCCCGGCTTCGTCGCCCCCCTAGGCACCACCACAACCCGAGACGGCGGCCGCCCCGCCCAACTATTCCACCGCGGCACAGCCACCACCCTCCACCCCCCGATGACCCGAGCCTGATCAGAGTGCGCGGCTGAGCACGGCGAGGGTTTCGGCGGTGATCAGGTTGGTGTGGGTGCCGGGGGTGGTGCAGGCCCAGGAGGCGGCGATGGTGGCTGCTTGGGCGGCTTCCGGCCAGGGGGCGCCGTCGAGGTAGCGGGCCAGGAAGGCGGCGACGTACGCGTCGCCGGCGCCGTTCGTGTCGACGATCGGGCGGTCGGGGAGGTTGACGGCGGGGAAGTGCCGCGGCTGCTCGCCGCGGACGTGCAGGTAGCTGCCGTCGGCGCCGGCCATCGCGATCACCACGTCGGCGCGGCCGTTGGCCAGGATCCACTCGACGCCGTCGTCGGGCAGTGCGGTCTTGGAGACGAACACGATGTCGGACGCGGTCGCGAAGTCCTTGTGGTGGTCGTTGCGGCCGTCCCAGTCGTGCAGGTCGGTGGAGATCGACCGGTCCGCGGCGATCGCGTCGCCGAGGGCGTCCCGGGCGAAGTCCATGATCGAGACGTGTACGTGTTCGGCGCGGCGGATCAGCGGGCGCCACAGGTTCGGGTCGACGCGTAGGCCGGCCGGGTGCCGGCCGTCGTACATCGAGAGCCTTCGGCCGTCCGGGGCGACCAGGTTCACCGATCTGCGGGTACCGCTCGGGTGCAGGACGACGCGCAGCGGGATGCCGAGGTCGTCGTACTCCCGCCGGATCCGCGCGCCCTCCGGGTCGTCGCCGATCACGTCCACCAGTCCCGCGTTCAGCCCGAGCAGGTGGCAGCCGAGTGCCACCCCGTGCCCGGTGTGCGCCAGGTACGTCTCGATCGGCTCCACCGGAACCGTGTCCACATCCGCCAACGGCAGGCCCGGCACCCGCACGATCGTGTCGATGCCTACTCCGCCGACCACCACCACGTCCAACTCCACGGTCCCCGTCATACCCGACTTTCGCCAAGGATCACAGGTGTCTTTCGCCAGCTGAACGCACAGTCCACGTTCGTGCACAGTCAGTCCATGCTCAACCGCAGATCACTCCTGACCACAGCCCTCCTCACTCCACTTGCGGTCGCGTCACCACTCAAGGCCGCCGCCTCCACTTCAGGTGTGCCGATTCGGTTGCCTCGGCCTGCGGGGGCGTTTGTTGTGGGGACTGCGGAGTTGCATCTGGTGGATCGGGGGCGGGAGGACCCGTTTGTGGGTGGGCGGCCGCGGGAGTTGATGGTGAGTGTTTGGTATCCGGCGCGGCGCGCCGCTGCGCCCGCGGCGTACCTGCCGCCGCTGACTGCCGAGGTGTACGCCGAGGGTGCGGCCGCCGCGCTGCAGCAGCCGGTCGGGACGGTCGACTGGGTAGGTGCGCGGAGTCACGCGGGGCTGATGGCGCCGGCGTTGCCCGGCAGGCGGCCCGTCGTGCTGTTCTCGCCGGGCTTCGGCGTACCGCGCGGACTCGCCTCGATCAGCGTGGCCGAGCTCGCCAGCCACGGGTACGTCGTCGTCACGGTCGACCACACCTACGAGGCCGCCGCCGTCCAGTTCCCCGGGAACCGCGTCGAGCTGCAAACCCTCCCACCCGCCCCGTACGCCCTCCGCGCCCGCAACACCCGGTACGACGACCTCCGCTTCGTCCTCGACTGCCTCGAGCGGCTCGCCCGCCACGACAACCCGGACGCCGAACGCCGCCGGCTCCCGGCGGGCCTCGCCGACGTCCTCGACCTGGACCGGATCGGCGCGTACGGCCACTCCGCCGGCGGCCTCAGCTCGATCGACCTGCTGGTCTCCGACCCGCGGGTCCGCGCGGCGATCGACCTCGACGGCGAGCTCGGCTACGGGTACGACGACCCCGCCGACTGCCCGACCGTCGCGAAGGGCACCGACCGGCCGTTCCTGCTGATGGGCTCCGGCGCGATCGGCCCGGGCCCGCACGACCACCGCACCGACCCGTCCTGGGGCCTGTTCTGGGACCACTCCTCAGGCTGGAAACGCGACCTGAACCTGCCGAACGGCCGGCACTACAGCTTCATCGACCACCAGGCCCTGATCCCGTGGTTCCAGCGCCACTTCACCGTCCCGCAGAACCTGATCGACAACACCATCGGCACGGCGGATCCGGGCAAGGTACTGCGTGCCCTTGGGACGTACGTTCCGGCGTTCTTCGGCCAGCACCTGTGCGGGCGTCCACGTCCCGTCCTCTGGCGGCAGGCGATGCCGGAAACGGTATTCGTAGGCTGACGAGCTCAGGCAGTACTCCTTGCTCTCGGCGTACGGCCCGTCGGTCAGCACCGGCGGCTCGGACCAGCTGTGGTTCACCATGGTGTGCGGCCTCCTCGAACTCGGTCGAGTTCGAGCGTCGCCGCACCCCGTGGTCCGGTACGTCCCCAGATCTGATGACTTCCGGCCCGAGCCGCTGGTGATTACTGCTTGATCGGTGCTCCGGTCTTCGACTGCAGGTCGTCGAAGGTGACGCCGTCGGCGAGTTCGACCAGCTGCAGGCCGTCGGGGGTGACGTCGAGGACCGCGAGGTCGGTGATGATGCGGTTGACCACGCCGCGGCCGGTGTACGGCAGGTCGCACTCGGCGAGGATCTTGTGCGAGCCGTCCTTCGCGACGTGTTCCATCAGCACGATCACCTTCTTCGCGCCGTGCACCAGGTCCATCGCGCCGCCCATCCCCTTGACCATCTTGCCGGGGATCATCCAGTTCGACAGGTCGCCGGTCGCGGACACCTGCATTGCGCCCAGGATCGCGGCGTCGATCGCGCCGCCGCGGATCATCCCGAAGGACAGCGACGAGTCGAAGAACGATGCCCCGGGCAACGTCGTGACGGTCTCCTTGCCGGCGTTGATCAGGTCCGGGTCCTCGTCGCCCTCGACCGGGTACGGCCCGACGCCGAGGATCCCGTTCTCGGACTGCAGGACCACGGTGACGCCGTCCGGGATGTAGTTCGGGACCAGGGTCGGCAGGCCGATGCCCAGGTTCACGTACGAGCCGTCCTCGAGCTCGGCGGCGGCGCGGGCGGCCATCTGCTCACGGGTGAGTGGCATGGTCAGGCCCCCTGCTTCTGCACGGTCAGCTTCTCGATCCGCTTCTCGATGTCCTTGCCGACGGCAACGACACGTTGGACGTAGACGCCCGGCAGGTGGATCGAGTCCGGGTCCAGCTCACCAGGCTGGACCAGCTCCTCGACCTGGGCGATCGTCACCCGGCCGGCCATCGCGGCCAGCGGGTTGAAGTTCCGGGCGCTCCGGTCGAAGACCAGGTTCCCGTGGGTGTCGCCCTTGAGCGCGTGCACCAGCCCGAAGTCGGTGGTGATCGACTCCTCCAGGACGTACGTCGTGCCGTTGATGTCCCGGGTTTCCTTCGCCGCGGAGGCCTTCGCGACCGACCCGTCGGCGTTGTACTTCTGCGGCAGCCCACCGTCGGCCACCTGGGTGCCAACACCGGCCAGCGTGTAGAACGCCGCGATCCCGCAGCCGCCCGCGCGGAGCTTCTCGGCCAGCGTGCCCTGCGGGGTCAGCTCGACCTCCAGCTCGCCGGACAGGAACTGCCGGGCGAACTCCTTGTTCTCCCCGACGTACGACGAGGTCATCTTGGCGATCCGCTTGTCGGCCAGCAGGATGCCGAGTCCCCAGTCGTCGACACCGCAGTTGTTCGACACGACGCTGAGCCCGGACACCCCCTTGTCGTGCAGCGCGCTGATCAGCTGCATCGGGTTGCCGCACAACCCGAAACCGCCGACGGCGAGGCTGGCCCCGTCGCCGATGTCCGCCACCGCTTCCCGCGGCGACCCGTACGTCTTGTCCATCAGCTGCTCCGTTGCAGGTGTCGGTCCGGATTCGCTCCGACTCTAACCAGCCGCACGCCGTCTCGCGATGTGGGCGGCGCCACAGGCGGAGCCACGTCGATATGTGGTCGCGTACTACGCCGACGCCTCGGACGCGTTCAGGGCGGCCAGTTCGTGCAGGGCCTCGAAGTGCGCGTCGTCCAGCTCAGGGATCGTCAGTACGGCAGCGAGGTGCGCCCGTGCCGCCGGGAGGTTGCCTGAGCCGCGCGCAGCACGTCCCAGGCCGATCCGGGCTGCTGCGACCGTCTCCGGGAGGTCTGCGCTCTCTCCGATCGACAGGGCCCGGCTGTAGTCCGCGTGAGCATCCTCCAGCTTGCCCAGCCTTCTGTAGAGGTCAGCGCGGTCACACAGCAGCAGTGCGGTTTCCTCTGCGAGGCACAGCTGCTCAGCCAGCTCCAGGGCCTCGGTCGTCACGTCCAGGGGCTCGTCTACGACCTGCCGGAGCCCGCTGAGCGCCAGGAACATGCCCCAGCGGTCCTCCAGCATCCGGAACCGCCCCAGCGCCGTACGCAACGACTGTGCGGCCTCACCGGGCGCTGAAGGGACGGTCAGACCCGGGTATCCCCTGCAGAGCTCCACAGCGGCCCGGGCCCACGCGTCACCGCTCTCGTTCCGCTCCAGCACCTCTTCGACCACAGCGGCCGGCTCGAAGGGTCCGAAGACGAGTGACCACAGCAGCACGGTTATGGAGTACCGGAACGGGCCTGTGGTCGTAAGGACGATCTGCTGGGCCAGCTCCAGCTGCTCCTGCTCGGCGGAGGCGGCGCCGTGGATCACGGCGAGCAGGTACTCCTCGTCGAGCCCGACTGGGACGGTCCGGCCGAGCATGCTGAGTACACGCTCGGCCGCTGCGGCAGCCTCGTCCTGGAGCCCGTTCGACCACCAGTACGCGGAGTAGCGCGCAACGAGCCGCAGGGCGGTCCGTAGGTCGCTCTCACACGCGCGCTCGATCGCGCTGACGACCTGGTCCGCCTCCAGTCCGTGTGGTTCGCCGGAGCCCCCCAAGTTCACGTACCTCATTCTCTCCCGCCCGTGTTAACACCGTGTCACGGGGTCAGAAACGGAGCACACCCCACGTAGCCGGGCGGTGCATGTCTTCGATGCCTTGGGGTGACCAGACCCAGAACTCGATCTCTTCACCCTTGACGTACGCGCCGTCGACGACCTCGTGCGGGTACTCGCAGCGCATCAGGTTCATCCGCCATTCGTCGCCGGGCTTCGGCGGGGTCGCACGTCCTTCGTTGTACGCAGCCAGGTCGGCCCACGGGACGGCGAGCTCGACCGTCCAGCCGGTGTCGGTGTCGGACGGGTCGTTGAGGGTGCCGTCGACGTGGATCGCGGTCCGCAGCCCGGGCAGGTTCGTCGGGTCGATCGGGACGCCGCCGTCGACGTACGGCTTCGGCAGCGTCAGCTCCCAGATCGTGCCGAGCGGGTTGATCTCGAACTCGTAGTAGTTCTGGCCGTCGCCGTCCGGGTCGAGGAACAGCTCGAAGTTGTTCTCGTAGTACAGCCTGCTGTTGTGCTCGGTCATCGTCGACCACACGTGCGGCTCCTCGAGCTCACCGCCGACGTACAGGTACTCGTCGTCGTACATCAGCTTCGCCCGCGTCCGGAACCGCGGTGCCGGGCCGTCGTGGATCGGGACGAAATCGGTGGTCCACGGCGCGGCCGCCCAGGCCGGGTCGGTCAGGGTGCCGTCGAGACTCGGGGTCGACGTGGTCCGCGGGCACTCGTAGACGGGCAGGTCAGGCATCGGCACGCTCCAGCAGTCGGGCGACGAGGTTGGCGAGCAGGAAGGTGATGGCGGTCAGCACCGGTACGACCGCCAGGATCCACGGTGAGTCAAGGCGGCCGGTCAGGAACGCCACCACCAGCGCCACCATGAACGCGACGCCGAGGAACGGGATCAGCCGCGGGTGCGGCATCGCCAGCCGGCTCAGCGCGAGCCCGCCGAGGACCATCGTGACGACCACGATCAGCACCAGCAGCGGGAGGCCGAGCGCCCCGCAGTTCGTGGTGTCCCGGAACCGCTCGCAGCTGCGTTCACTCAGCCAGACCCCGGCGATCGTGGCGAACCCGCAGAGCAGCCCGACCACGGCCAGAATCAGGGCCGGCGGCAACGGTGGGGCGTCGTACCGCCCCGGCCGGCGGGCCTGTTCGGCCTCGTCGTCGGCGGCCTCCAGCACGGCTTCCAGATCGTCCGGCATCCGGTCGCCGTCGTCCTCCTGGCTCATTGCGGCAGGTTATCGGGCTCCCAGGGAGTTAGCGATGGCATCGCGCACCTCGGTTTCGCTCGGCGCGGGCTTGCCCTGCTCGGCCGCGAGTTCGGCGAGGGAGACCATCGTCACGTCGTGCAGCCCACAGCTCGTGAACGTGTGAAACACGGTCATGTCCGGCGCGACGTTCACCGAGAACCCGTGGCTGGTCACCCCGCGCCGGATCCGCATCCCGATCGAGCACAGCTTCCGGCCGTCGGCGGTCCACACCCCGACCAGGCTGCTCGCGCCCTTCGGCGTGTCCCGCCGGACCAGCGGGAAGCCGAGCGAGCCGAGCGCGTCGATCAGGCCGTTCTCGACCCACCGGACGATGTCGACGGGGCCGCGCTGGTGCAGGTCGACGACGAGGTACCCGACCAGCTGGCCGGGGCCGTGGTACGTCGCGAAGCCGCCACGGTCGACCGGCACCGTGGGGATCCCGGCCGCTTCGACCGGCAGGTCGTCGAGCACCGTACGCGGGCCGTACGTGATGACGGGTGGATGACTCAGCAGGAACAGCCGGTCTTCGGCCTTGCCCGCGACCCGCTCCTCGACCCAGCCGCGCATGTCCTTCGCCGCGACCTCGTACTCCACCTCACCCAGCTCAACCCGCTGCACGTCTTCAGCGTAGGCCGTACGGTGCGCGGCGCAGGATGTCGTACAGCACCTTGCGGTCGACCTTGCCGCCTTCGGGCGCCAGCCACGAGGTCAGGTCGCGGGCCGCGAACCGCGCCGACAGGCAGGTGACGGCGGCGTCGGCGCGCGGCTGCGCCGAGATCCGGCCGTCCGGCTCCGGGTGCAGGATCAGGAACCCGCGTACGTCGACCGGTCGGAGCCGGCCACGCCATGCCTCGACGGCCAGCTCGAGCGCGGGCGCCGCGCTGTTGACGGGCTGCCCGTCGAGTTGCAGACCGCCGTACGGGTCCACGGTGTACGTCCCGGGCGGGGCGACCTGCGACAGGATCAGCGCGGCCCGGTGACCGTTCAGCAGCAGGTGGTCGACGACCATCGCCTCGAGTTGCGCGCCGTGTATGAGCTTCGCGGCGGGGAGCGCGTTCAGCACCGGGCTGAGCAGGTTCGCGGTCCGCCGCTGGAGCAGGACGTCGTACGACGAGATCGGCGCGGACAGTGCGTCGTTGACGAGCGGCTCACCCGGGCGGCCCCAGACGTTGAACTCGAACGACGCGTCCCGGTCGATCGCGACGTCCAGCGCGTGGTTCTTCGACCAGAGACCGGTGCAGACACGGACGACGACCATGCCGGCGGCGACCGAGACGACAAGCGCCCGGCCCGCCCCGTTCAGGTCCGGGTCGACGAACAGCGCGACCAGGTAGCCGACCGCGGTCAGCACGCCGATGCCCTTGAACAGGCGGTGCAGCGGGATCCGGCGGCTCCAGTGCGGGGGGAGAGCGACCACGAGCATCGAGGCGGTCGCGACGGCGAACGCATAGTCCCAGAAGCCGTGGTAGCTGGTGGTGGCGAGGATCGTGACGATCAGCCCGGTGTAGACGAGCAGTGCCACCAGGCCGGGGATCCGCCACTGGCCGAAGGTCGGGTAGATCAGGACCGGACCGATCGGCTCGGTCACCACAGGCTCTTCAGGTCCGGAGTGGTCGGTGGACCAGGGCTGGTCGGTCGACCACGTCCACTGCGGCTCGGGGGCGGGCGGCGGTGGTGGCGGGGGTGCTGGGGCCTGACGGTCGGCGGAGCGGTCGGCGGAGCGGTCGAGGGAGCGGTCGTACGCGGCCCGCTTCGCCGGATCCGAGAGCGTGTTCCACGCCTCCTGCACGAGCCGGAAGAGCGCCGCGTTGCCGCCCTGGTCCGGGTGCACCTGGAGAGCGAGCTTGCGGTACGCCGACTTGATCTCCGCGGCGCTCGCCGTCCGTTCGACGTTCAGCACCTCGTAGTGATCGGCCCCGCTCACCACCGCACCTCCGAACATCCGAAACGCATCGAGGGCCAGTCACCTCAGTGACTGACCCTCGATGGTGGTCGGGCTGACAGGATTTGAACCTGCGACCTCTTCGTCCCGAACGAAGCGCGCTACCAAGCTGCGCCACAGCCCGAAGTCGCGAGTAGCTTACATGGGCTCAGCGTCCGGACGAAATCGGGTTAATCCGTGGGACGAGAGTGAGCAGCGTCGCCTCCGGCCGGCAAGCGAAACGGACCGGTGCGTACGGCGACGTACCGAGGCCGGCGGAGACGTGTAGAGCGGCCTGGCGACCCTGGTGGCCCCACGTCGACAGGCCCTTCACGCGGGAGGTGTCGAGGTCGCAGTTCGTCACCAGGGCACCGTAGAACGGGACTGCCAGTTGGCCGCCGTGCGTGTGGCCCGCGAGTACGAGCGGGTAGCCGTCGCCGACGAAACCGTTCAGGATCCGCTGGTACGGCGCGTGCGTGACGCCGATGGACAGGTCCGCGCTCGGGTCGATCTCCCCGGCGACCTCGTCGTACCGGTCGCGCCTGATGTGCGGGTCGTCGGTGCCGGCGAAGTCCAGCCGCAGGCCGTTCACCTTCAGCGTGGCCTTCGCGTTGTTCAGGTCGGTCCAGCCGGCGCCGGTGAACGAGCGGCGCATCTCCTCGTACGGCAGGTCGGGGCCGTGCGGCTTGTGCCGCTGCTTGTTCGCGGGCAGCAGGTACTTCCCGGGGTTCTTGAAGTGCGGCTTCCAGTAGTCGTTCGAGCCGAACACGAACACGCCGGGCAGATCGAGCAGCTCGCCGTACGCACGCAGCAGCGGGCGGACCGAGTCCTCGTGCGAGATGTTGTCGCCGGTGCTGACCACCACGTCGGGCTCGAGCGCCGCCAGGTCGCTGACCCAGCGGATCTTCCGCTCCTGCGCCGGCATCAGGTGCAGGTCGGACAGGTGCAGCACGCGCAGCGGCGCTGTGCCTTCCGGCAGCACCGGTACGGTGAACCGGCGCAGGGTGAACCAGCGCACCTCGATGCCGGCCGCGTACGCGACGCAGGCGGCGCCGAGAGCCGTGACCACGCCTGTGGTCTTGAGGGCGGTCCTCGCGATACTCATTTCACCAGCCTGCCACAATCTCAGGTATGTCCAACTCCGGAATGAAGCAGCGCCTGCACGACGACATGACCGCCGCCCTCAAGGCGCGCGACGAGATCCGCAAGTCGACCCTGCGGATGGCGCTCACCGCGATCACCAAGGCGGAGGTGGCCGGCAAGGAGGCTCGCGAGCTCAGCGACACCGAGATCGTCGACGTACTCAGCTCCGAGGCCAAGAAGCGCCGTGAGTCGGTCGTCGCCTACCGCGACGCCGGCCGCGCCGAGCTCGCCGACAAGGAACAGGCCGAGGCGGACATCCTCGCCGAGTACCTCCCCGAGCAGCTCACCGAGGACGAGATCAAGGCCCTGGTCACCGAAACCATCGCCGCGACCGGCGCCGCCGAACTCGGCCCGCGCGGCATCGGCAAGGTGATGGGCGCCCTCCAACCCAAGGTCAAGGGCAAGGCCGACGGCGCCGTCGTCTCCGCCGAAGTAAAACGCCAACTCGGCGCCTGAACGAACAGGGCCTCGTCCGCCACCGGACGAGGCCCTGCTGCTTAACCGTGGCCGCGGCCACCACCACCACCTCCGCCGCCACCGCCACCGCAGTTGGGGTACTTCGGGTTCCACGGTGGGCAGTTCGGATTGATGGTGTTGGTCGTCGTCGGCGGCTTCGGCGTGTTCGTACCACCCGGCTGGTTCTTCTTGCTGCCGTTGGAGATGTAGATCGTCACCAGTGAGCCCTCCGGCGCGCCGTCCCGCTGACGGGGGTCCGTGTACGCGACGGTCCCGGCCGTCTCCTCGGAGTTCACCGTCCCCGACGCGATCGCCACCTGGAAGCCCATCTGCTTCAGCTTGTTCGCCGCGTCATCAGGGTTCATCCCGTTCACGAACGGCAGATCCTTCACGTTGCCGCGCGACACCACCGGGCTCGGTGCGGTGAAGTGCGTGGTCGGGTAGCCCTGGAGGGCGCCCTGCATCGCCGTCTCCCACAGCGGACCCGCCGTGCCGGAACCGGATGCGTCGTACATCTTCTCGCCGTTGAGCGTCTGGCCGATCAGGTTCTTGTACGGCACCGACGCATCCGCCACGACCGCCGCGGCGGCCAGCTTGGTGGAGTAGCCGGCGTACCACACCGCCTTGTTCGCGGTGATCGTTCCGGTCTTGCCGGCCAGGTCGCTGTTGCCGAACCTCAGGTGCTGACCGGTACCGCCCGGCTCCATCACCTGGTGCAGCACGGCGTTGACGCCGTCCGCCACCTCGGGAGCCAGGGCCTGCTTGCAGTCCGCGCCACGGGTAGGCATGGCCTTGCCGGAAGCGTCCTTGATCGAGGTGATGAGCCAGGGCGAGCAGTACATACCCCGTGCGGCGAACGCTGCATAGGCGCTGGAGAGTTGGACCGGGGTGACGTACCCGACGCCGAGCGTCATCGACACGACCTGCTCGAGCGGCTTGGCGGTCGACGCGTCGCCAGTCTGTGCGTCGTACATCCCCAGCGAGGCTGCGATCTTCGCGATCGGGCACAGGCCGGTCTGCTGCGACAGCAGGAGGAAGTACGTGTTCGTCGACTTCTGTGCCGCCTGGATCATGGTCGGCTCAGCGACGTTCTTGGTGGAGTTGCTCGGTGTGTAGTCCGGGGCCTCGGTGGTCCCGTTGCACGTGCTGAACTTCTTGCCACTGAGGTCGATCTGGTTCGGCGAGTTGATCTTGTAGTTCAGCGGAAAGCCCTTCTGGATCGCGGCCGCGATCGTGAAGGCCTTCATCGTCGAACCGTTCTGGAAACCGCCGTACCCGCCGGGGTAGGACTTCTCGACGTTGTAGTTGTACGACGTCTGGTTCCGCTTCCCGCCGTACGGCTTGCTCTGCACCATCGCCTTCACCAGCCCGGTACCGGGCTCGACGATCGTGATCGCGGCGATCGCGGAGTCGGTCGGTTTGCTGTGCGCGTTGATCGAGTGCTGCGCGGCCGCCTGGATCCTCGGATCCAGCGAGGTCTTGACCGTCAGGCCCGCGGTCTTGATGTAGTACTCCCGGTCCTTCTTGGTCTTGCCGAAGGCGGGGTTGGCCTCGAGCTGGGCCTGGATGTACTCGCAGTAGAACGGGTACGGGCCGTTGGCGCAGCCGAGTTTGTTCGGGCGGACCTTGTTGGGGTCGATGACCGGGGTCTTCAGGGCCGAGTTGGCCTGCGCGACCGAGATGACGTTCAGCTGCAGCATCCGGCGGATGACCACGTCGCGGCGTTCCTTGGCGCGCTTCGGGTCGTTGGTCGGATCGTAGCCGGTGGGGTTCTTCACCAGGCCGGCCAGCATCGCGGCCTGCGGCAGCGTGAGGTCCTTGGCGTTGACCGAGAAGTAGTGCTGGGCGGCGGCCTGGATGCCCCAGGCGCCGTCGCCGAAGTTCGCCAGGTTCAGGTACTTCTCGAGGATCTCGTTCTTCGAGAACTGCTTCTCGACGGCGATCGCGTACCGCAGCTCGGCGACCTTGCGCTGGTAGTTGTCGGCGGTCGCGGCGGCGACCTCGGCCGGCGTCTTCGCCTTCTCGACCAGGCTGATCTTGACGTACTGCTGGGTGATGCTCGAACCGCCCTGCTGCACCGAGCCCGAGGACTGGTTCTGTACGAGCGCGCGCAGCGTGCCCTTGAGGTCCAGCGCGCCGTGCTCGTAGAAGCGGTCGTCCTCGATCGCGACGATCGCCTTCTGCATGATCGGCGCGACGTCCTTGAGCTTCACCGGTACCCGGTTCTGCTCGGCCAGCGTCGCGATCACCGATCCGTCTGCGGCCAGGATCGTGCTCTTCTGCTTCAGCGGTACTTCGTCGAACTGCTGCGGCAGGTCCTGCAGCGTCGTGGATGTCTTCTCCGTAGTGAACCCGGCGAGGCCGGCCAGCGGGATCGCGAGACCGGCAGCCAACGCCCCCGACAGCACGCTCACCCCGAGGAACAGAACCACAGATTGGACGACTCCCCGGTCGCCCTTTTCCCTGACGCGCATGGTTATAGAGACTACGGGATCGCCCGTTTGGGTTACCGCCGTGGCTATGAGTTCGGTCACACCTGCTGGACAAAGTTCATCCAAAAGGAGGAAAAGGCCCGGGCGACACGCCCGGGCCTTTTCTGTGCTGCGGTGCTATGCGGCGTACTGGTGCGCCTGAACCTCGGCCGGCTCCAGCGCCAGGTCCAGGACCTCGCGGACGTCGCTCACCGGGTGCACGGTCAGCTCCGCGAGCACGGACGCCGGTACGTCCTCCAGGTCCGGCTCGTTCCGCTTCGGGATCAGGATCGTGGTCAACCCGGCCCGGTGCGCCGCGAGCAGCTTCTGCTTCACGCCACCGATCGGCAGCACCCGTCCGGTCAGCGACACCTCACCGGTCATCGCGACCTCCGAACGGACCGGCCGTCCGGACAGCAGCGATGCCAGCGCCGTTGTCATCGTCACACCCGCCGACGGTCCGTCCTTCGGGACGGCACCGGCCGGTACGTGGATGTGGGCGTTCCGTTCCGCCAGGTCGCCGACCGGCAGGCCCAGCTCGGCGCCGTGCGAGCGCAGGTACGACAGGGCGATCTGCGCCGACTCCTTCATCACGTCACCAAGCTGCCCGGTCAACGTGACTCCGGTCGGGCCGGTCTCCTTGTCGGCCAGCGACGCCTCGACGAAGAGCACGTCACCACCCGCACCGGTCACCGCGAGTCCGGTCGCCACACCCGGCAGCGCCGTACGCTCCGCCGACTCCGGCGTGAACTTCGGCGAACCCAGGTACTCCTTCAGGTCACCGGAACCGATCGTCAGCTGCCCGAGGTCCTCACCCAGGGCGAGCTTTGCCGTCACCTTCCGCAGGACGCGGGAGATGCCACGCTCGAGCTGCCGGACGCCGGCCTCGCGGGTGTACTCGCCCGCAAGCAGGCGCAGCGCCGAGTCCTGGATGACCACTTCGTCCGCCGTCAGGCCCGCCCGCTCCAGCTGACGCGGGAGCAGGTGGTCACGGGCGATCGTGACCTTCTCGTCCTCGGTGTACCCGTCCAGCTGCACCAGTTCCATCCGGTCCAGCAGCGGCGCCGGGATGGAGTCCAGTACGTTCGCCGTGGCCAGGAAGACCACGTCGGACAGGTCCAGCTCGACCTCCAGGTAGTGGTCCCGGAAGGTGTGGTTCTGCGCCGGGTCGAGGACCTCCAGCAGGGCGGCCGTCGGGTCGCCCCGGTAGTCCGCACCGACCTTGTCGATCTCGTCCAGCAGTACGACGGGGTTCATCGAACCCGCCTCGGTGATCGCGCGGACGATCCGGCCCGGCAGCGCGCCGACGTACGTCCGGCGGTGGCCACGGATCTCGGCCTCGTCGCGTACGCCGCCCAGTGCGACCCGGACGAACTTGCGGCCCATCGCCCGCGCCACGGACTCACCCAGCGAGGTCTTACCCACACCAGGAGGACCGACCAGCGCCAGTACGGCGCCGCTGCGGCGACCGCCGACGACACCGAGACCACGGTCCGCACGACGACGCCGTACGGCCAGGTACTCCGTGATGCGCTGCTTCACGTCGTCCAGACCGGCGTGGTCCGCGTCCAGCAAGGCCCGCGCCTCGCGGATGTCGTAGCTGTCCTCGGTCCGCTCGTTCCACGGCAGTTCGAGAACCGTGTCCAACCAGGTGCGGATCCAGCCGACCTCGGGGGACTGCTCGGAGGTGCGCTCCAGCTTGTCGACCTCGGCGAGCGCGGCCTTGCGGACGTGCTCCGGCAGATCGGCGGCCTCGACGCGGGCCCGGTAGTCCTCTTCCTCGGACTCGGCCTTGCCGTCGAGCTCGGCCAGCTCCTTGCGGATCGCGGCCATCTGCTGGCGCAGCAGGAACTCCCGCTGCTGCTTCTCCATGCCCTCCTGGACGTCCTTCTGGATCGTCTCGGAGACCTCGAGCTCGGCCAGGTGGTCCTTCACCCAGCCGATCAGCTTCTCCAGCCGCTCGCTGACGTTCGCGTTCTCCACCAGCCACGACTTCTGGTCGTTGCTGAGGTAGGACGCGTAGCCGGCCAGGTCGGACAGCTCGGACGGGTCCTCGACCTGCTTGATCGAGTCGATCACCTGGTACGCACCGCGCCGCTGCAGCACGGAGGTGGTGAGGGTCTTGTACTCACGGGCCAGCTCGGCCGAGCGCTCGTCGGTGATCTCGTGCATCACCGTCGCGCCCACCCAGAGCGCCGCACCCGGGCCGGTCGTCCCGGCGCCGATGCGGACCCGCTGGGCCCCACGGATCACGGCCGCCTGGGCACCGCCCGGCAGCCGGCCGATCTGCTCGATCTCGCCGAGCACTCCGGCCTTGGCATATTTCCCGTCCAGCCGCGGCACCAGCAGCACCTGGTCCGCGCCCGAGGCCTGCGCGGCATCGATCGCCGCCCGCGCCTCGCTGTCGGCGAGTCGGACCGGCACGACCATCCCGGGCAGGACCACGACGTCGTCCAGCGGCAGTACCGGAAGATTCAACGTATCGGTCACGCTGTCACACCCTTATCCAAAGATTGAGTCTGACAGGCTCAACCAGGGGTGTAAGCAAGTAATTCCCGCCCGATCAGCTGTTCGCTGTGGGTGAACCCAGCCGGCAATGTCGGATCCGGCATGTGCTGTTCGTGGACCTGGTGACGCGGGCAGGGAGTCCGCTGCTGAGACAAAGGACCGGACATGGCGCAATACATCATCTACTTCAACCAGCAGTGGGTGGGCGATCACAGCGAGGAGTGGTTCCGGGGGCGCGGTCCGCTCGCCAAGGCGGTCGTGCAGGAGATGAAGGACGCCGGCGTGTACGTGTTCGCCGGTGGGCTGGAAGAAGACATCGACAAGGCCTTCAGCGCCGACGCGACGAGCGGCACGCTCAAGTTCGCCGACGGGCCGTTCGGGCAGACCGAGGAGTTCCTGGGCGGGCTGAGCATCGTCGACGTCCCCGACGACGACGCTGCGAAGGTGTGGGCCGGCAAAATTGCCGAGGCATGCGGCTGGCCCCAGGAGGTCCGGCAGATCGGATGAGGTCTTCAGGACCGCCGTGCAGGCAGACCGGACTGCCTGCACGGCGGTCCGCGCTAGGCGGTCAGCAGGTCGCCGATCGTTCTCAAACCGCCCAGGTCGTGCACGTCGTCGGCCAGGGCCGGCACCTCGACGGTCTTGATCGCGCGGTGGCCGCGGCGGAAGCGGTCCGCCCGTTTGTGGTCGCCGACGACCTGCTGCATCTTGTCGGCGTGCAACCGCAGTACGGCGGCGGTCAGCGGTGACTTGTCCGCTTCCTCGAGCTTCTCGGCTGCGGCGAGTGACCGCTCCGCCGAGAGTTCCGGGGCCTGCGAGTTCGTCACCCGGTTCAGTACGACGCCGGCGAGCGGCATTCCCTCCGCCCGCAGGCGCTCGGCGAAGTACGACGCCTCGCGCAGCGCGTCGTTCTGCGGGGCGGCGACCACGAGGAACGCGGTATGCGGCTCGCGGAGCAACGCGACGGTCTGCTCGGCGCGCTGGCGGAACCCACCGAAGAGCGTGTCGAACGCGGCGACGAACGTCTGTACGTCGGTCAGCACCTGGGCGCCGAGGACCTTGTTCAGCACCGACATCGCCATGTTGACGCCGGCCGACATCAGCTTGAACGGACCGCGCGCGGGGGCGAGCAGCAGCCGGAGGAAGCGTCCTTCGAGCAGCGAGGCCAGCCGCTCCGGAGCATCCAGGAAGTCGAGCGCGGAACGGGACGGCGGGGTGTCGACGACGATCAGATCCCAGTCGCCGGTCCGCTCGGCCTGGTGGTGCAGCTGGCCGAGCTTCTCCATCGCCATGTACTCCTGCGTGCCCGCGAACGACGAGGAAAGCGCCTGGTAGAAGGGATTCGCGAGGATCTGCTCGGCCTTCTCCGGCGTCGCGTGCTGCAGGACGACGTCGTCGAACGTCCGCTTCATGTCGAGCATCATCGCGTCCAGCCGGCCGCCGTTCGTCGGGTTCGCACCGGCCACCGCGCGCGGGGTGTTGTCGAGCTCGGTCAGCCCGAGCGACTGCGCCAGCCGCCTGGCCGGGTCGATGGTCAGTACGACGACCTTCCGTCCGCGCTCGGCCGCCCGCAGCCCGAGCGCCGCGGCCGTCGTCGTCTTGCCGACACCACCCGCCCCACAGGTGACCACGATCCGCGTCTTCGGATCGTCGATCAACGCATCCAGATCGAGTTCTGTCATTGGCGGAACTCCTCGGCCAGGTCGAGCAGGGTGCCCTGGTCGATGCCGTCCGGTTGCAGCGTGAGTTCGGTCACCTGCTTGCCGAGGGCATCTATCCGGTCGCGGTTCTCACGTTCCAGGCCGACCCGGATCGCGTGGTCGTGCGCCTCGGTCGCGAGGGTCTCGACCAGGTCGTCGCCGATCGTGATGCCGGCTGCCTTCAGTCCGCGGGTGAGTTCGGCGGTGGGCAGTTTCTCCTTCACCGCAAGGGCGAGCGTGTCGTCGTCGAGCGGGCTGTTGCGGACCATGTTCACCACGATCGACCCGATCCGCAGATCCAGCTTCTCCAGTTGGTCGGCGGCGTCCAGGGTTTCCTGGACCGGCATCTCCTCGAGCAGCGTGACCAGGTGGATCCGGGTGACGTCGGAGCGGAGCATGCCCATGATCGCGTCCGCCTGGTTCCGGATCGGCCCGACCTTGGCGAGGCCGGCCACCTCGTGGTTCACGTTCAGGAACGGCCCGATCCGGCCGGTCGGCGGAGCGTCCAGCACGACAGCGTCGTACGCGAGCCGGCCGTGCGCCTTGCGGCGGGTCGCCTCGTACACCTTGCCGGTCAGCAGTACGTCCCGGAGCCCGGGGGCGATCGTGGTGACGAAGTCGATCGCGCCGACCTTCTCCAGGGCCTTACCGGCGCGGCCGAGGTGGTAGTACATGTCCAGGTACTCGAGCAGGGCTGCCTCGGCGTCGACGGCCAGCGCGTACACCTCGCCGCCACCGGGGCCGTGCGCGATGCGGCGTTCCACGTACGGCAGGGGTGGTACGTCGAAGAGCTGGGCGAGACCCTGGCGTCCCTCGACCTCACAGAGCAGTACCCGCTTGCCCTGCTCCGCCAGGGCGAGCGCCATGGCGGCCGCGACGGTGGTCTTCCCGGTGCCGCCCTTGCCGGTCACCACGTGCAGTCGCGCCATACATCCCAGGGTAGGACGTGGTCCACACCACACCGTTAGAGTCCCCTGTTATGAAGAAGTTCGAGTACTTCACCGCGCCGCTGCTGGTCCACTCGACCAAGGAGATCCTGGACAACTTCGGCCAGGACGGCTGGGAGCTGGTCCAGGTCGTCCCCGGTATGAACCCGGAGAACCTGGTCGCCTACTTCAAGCGGGAGATCGAGGACAAATGAACCACCCCGAGGAGAAGCTCGCCGAGCTCGGCCTGAAGCTGCCCGAGGTCGCGAAGCCGGTCGCCGCGTACGTGCCGGCGGTCCGCACCGGTGACCTCGTGTACACGTCCGGTCAACTCCCGCTCCGCGAGGGCACCCTGATCGCCACCGGCAAGGTCGGCGACGCCGTCACGCCGGAGGTCGCCAGCGAGTGCGCGCAGCAGTGCGCCCTCAACGCGCTGGCCGCCGTGAAGGCGGAGATCGGCGACCTGGGCAACGTGAAACGCATCGTCAAGGCGGTCGCGTTCATCGCCTCCACCCCCGACTTCACCGGCCAGCCGCAGGTCGCCAACGGCGCCTCCGAACTGTTCGGCCAGGTCTTCGGCGACGCCGGCCAACACGCCCGCAGCGCCGTCGGCGTCCCCGTCCTCCCCCTCGACGCCCCGGTAGAGGTCGAACTGATCGTCGAGGTCAGCTGATCCGCGGGCGTCGGCCGATCGTCCCGCGGAACTCCGACCGGTGATGCGCGACCTGCGGTCGCAGTTGCTGACCGGCCGGATGGCCACGGTCGCGCTCGAGTACGCCCACGGCACCCGGACGCCGACCGACCCGCGGCCGGCGTCCACCGTCGTGCTGCTCCGTGACTCGGTCGGGCCTGAGGTGTATCTGCTGCGGCGGCAGCGGAGTATGGCGTTTGCGGCGGGGATGACTGTGTTTCCGGGTGGGCGAGTGGATGCGGTCGACTCGACCGTGGCGGACTCTTGGTTCGGGCCCTCGCCGGAGTGGTTCGGGGAGCGGCTCGGCTGCACCCCGGAGACGGCAGCGGCGTACGTGGCGGCGGCGGTGCGGGAGACGTTCGAGGAGTCCGGCGTACTGCTGGCCGGGCCTTCGCCTGACGCTGTGGTGGACGACACGACCGGGGACGACTGGGAGGCGGACCGGGTCGCGTTGGAGAGTCGCGCGCTCGGGTTCGCCGACTTCCTGCACCGCCGCGGATTGGTGCTGCGAGCAGATCTGCTCCGGCCGTGGGCGCACTGGATCACCCCGGAGTTCGAACCCAAGCGGTACGACACCGCGTTCTTCGTCGCGGCGCTCCCCACCGGGCAGGTGACCCGGGACGTGACCAGCGAGTCCGACCAGGTCACCTGGATCCGCCCCGCGGACGCCGTACGGGCCGTCGACGCGGGCGAGATGCTGATGCTGCCCCCGACGTACATCTGCTGCCACGAGCTCTCGCAGTACGGCGACGTACCGGCGATCCTGGCCGCGGCCGGCGAGCGGGAGATCCGGACGATCATGCCCACGGTGCGCGTCGACGGCGATCAGGCCTACCTGGAGACCACATGAAAGTCACCGACTACGCCACCCTCGTCCGGGCCGACAACCCTGGCCTGATGACGCTCGACGGCACCAACACCTGGATCCTGCGCGCCCCGGACAGCGAGCAGTCCGTCGTCGTCGACCCAGGGCCGCTCCTCGAGGACCATCTCCGCGCCGTACTCGAAGCGGCCGGCAAGGTGGCCGTCGTACTGCTGACCCACAAGCACCCGGACCACTCCGAAGGCGCCGCGTGGTTCGCGAACCAGGCGAGCTGCGGCGTCCGGGCTGTGGACCCGGAGTTCCGGATCCCGACCGACCACGCCCACGGCCTGTCCGAGGGCGACGTGATCACCGCCGGCGACCTGCGCATCGAGGTACTCCCGACGCCGGGCCACACCATGGACTCGGTCTGCTTCTGGCTCCCGCAGGACGGCTCGCTGCTCACCGGCGACACGGTCCTCGGCCGCGGTACGTCGGTCGTCGCGTACCCCGACGGCGCCCTCGGCCCGTACCTCGACTCCCTGGAGCGCCTCCGCGCCTTCGCGAACTCCCCGGCCGACGTACTCCGCCTACTCCCCGGCCACGGCCCGGTCATCGACGACCCGACCGCCGTCCTCACGTACTACCTGAAGCACCGCGAGGAACGCCTCAACCAGGTCCGAGCCGCGCTGGCCGCAGGCCACACCACCCCCGAGGCGGTCGTCGAACACGTCTACGCCGACGTAGACCAATCCCTCTGGCCCGCCGCCGAACGCTCAGTCCGAGCCCAACTGGACTACCTGAACGGTTAGCGGGCGCGGCGTTGGAGGCGGTCTACGTCGAGGAGTACGACGGAACGGGGCTCCAGGCGGACCCAGCCGCGGGAGGCGAAGTCGGCTAGGGCCTTGTTGACGGTCTCGCGGGAGGCGCCGACCAGTTGGGCGAGCTCCTCCTGGGTGAGGTCGTGGTGTACGTGGACGCCGTCGTCGGCGGTCCGGCCGAAGCGGCTGGCGAGGTCCAGGAGGGCCTTCGCGACCCGGCCCGGTACGTCGGAGAAGACCAGGTCGGCGACCACGTCGGAGACCTTGCGGAGCCGGCCGGCCAGCTGCAGCAGGAGGCCGCGGGCGACCGCCGGGCGGCCGTCCAGCCAGCGGAGCAGTTCGTCGTGGGTCAGCGACATCAGCGAGGCGTCGGTGACCGCGGTCACGGTCGCGGACCGGGGGCCCGGGTCGAACAGCGACAGCTCACCGAACATCTGGCCCGGCCCGAGGACGGCGATCAGGTTCTCCCGGCCGTCGGCGGAGGTCCGGCCGAGCTTGACCTTGCCCTCGACGACGACGAAGAGCCGATCACCGGAGTCGCCCTCGTGGAACAGCACCTGGCCGCGGCGCAGCCGGCTCTCGGTCATCGAGGCTGCCAGCGCGTCGGCCGCCTCGTCGTCGAGCTGACTGAACAGCGGTGCCTGTCGGAGCACTGCGGCATCCACTTTTGGCCTCCTAGGACCTTCGACCACGACTCCGGACGTGGGATCCGCCACGTCCGTCGACCGATATGTGTACACCCGGTCGCCCCAAAACCGTAGCCCCTCGGGTGTCGGCACCGCCACGTAGGCTTGCCTCCATGCCATCCCCGCGTGTCGCGGAGCCGCTGCCGGCGGTCCCGCTGAAGCTCCCCCGCAAGGCCCCCGTGTACGTCGACGAGACGCACACCCAGCTGGTCCGCCGGGCCCGGAAGATGCACAAGGTGCTGACCGAGACGTACCCGGACGCGCACTGTGAGCTCGACTTCACCACCCCGCTCGAGTTGCTCGTGGCCACCATCCTGTCGGCGCAGACCACCGACGTGACGGTGAACAAGGTGACGCCGACGCTGTTCGCGAAGTACCCGACCGCGCAGGCGTACGCCGAGGCCGACCGGGACGAGATGGAGGCGATCCTCAAGCCGACCGGTTTCTTCCGGGCGAAGACGAACAGCGTGATCAAGCTCGGTCAGGCGCTCGTCGACGACTACGACGGGGTCGTCCCGGGCAAGCTCGAGGAGCTGGTGAAGCTGCCCGGTACGGGGCGGAAGACCGCGAATGTGGTGCTCGGGAACGCGTTCGGCGTGCCCGGGATCACCGTCGACACGCACTTCGGCCGGCTGGTCCGCCGGTTCGGGTGGACGGCCGAGGAGGACCCGGTCAAGGTCGAGCACATCATCGGCGAGCTGTTCCCCAAGAAGGATTGGACGATGCTGTCGCACCGCCTGATCTTCCACGGCCGCCGCCGCTGCCACGCGAAGAAGCCGGCCTGCGGAGCCTGCCCCATCGCCCAGTGGTGCCCCTCCTACGGCACCGGCCCCGTAGACCCCGAAGCCGCCGCCAAGCTGGTGAAAACCCCAGCATGAGCCCCACCTCCGTCACCCCCACCATCTGCCCGCCCGGCGGCACCCCCGCAGACACGCCGCTCCGCGGCCTGCGGGCGTTTGGTCGGAGGCGGCGCGTGGCGGCGGTGCTTGTGCCGGTGGTTTTGTTGGTTGTGGGGTTGGCGGGGTGTGGGTCTCAGCGGGCTGATGGGGCTGGGGCGCCGTCTGTTGGGAAGGCTGGGGCGGGGCGACTGGCGGATTGTCCGGTGACGCCGTCGAAGCCTCCGGTGAGTGGCGGGTTGCCGGATGTGAGTTTGCCTTGCCTCGGGAACGGGCCGGACGTACGGCTGGCGGATCTGCGGGGCCCGTTGGTGCTGAACGTGTGGGCGCAGTGGTGCGGCCCGTGCCGCGAGGAAGCGCCGTACCTGGCAGCCCTCGCGAAGTCCGGCAAGGTGAAGATGCTCGGGATCGACTACGACGACCCGCGCCCGGAGCTCGCGGTGAAGTTCGCCGGCGAGGAAGGGCTGGCGTACCCGCACCTCGTCGACACGGACAAGTCGATCCAGCGCGCGCTGAAGGTCGGCGGCCCGCCGCTGACCGTGTTCGTCGACGGGAACGGCGCGGTCGCGTACGTGCATCGCGGCGTACTGACGTCGCAGCAGCAGCTCGACCAACTGCTGAAGGACAAGCTCGGAGTGACCCGGTGAGCGAGATCCCGGACTGGCTGCGGCCGCTCGAGAAGGCGTCGCAGGACGTCGACCCGAACCTGCTCTCCCGGTTCCTGCCCCCGGACGACCCGTCGGTGCGGAAGTCGGCCGTACTCATCTTGCTTGCTGACGGCAACGACGGCCCGGAGGTGCTGCTCACCGAGCGGGCCTGGACGCTGCGCAAGCACGCCGGGCAGATGGCGTTCCCGGGCGGCGGCGCGGATCCGGAGGACGGTACCGGCGACACCGGTCTGGTCCGGACGGCGTTGCGCGAGGCCGAGGAGGAGACCGGCCTGGACCCGGACGGCGTCGTACCGTTCGCGATCTGGCCGGCGCTCTGGGTGCCGGTGAGCAACTTCGGCGTTTCGCCGGTACTGGCCTGGTGGCGGGACCCGTCACCGGTCGCGGTGGTCGACCCGGCCGAGGTCGCGTCGGTGCACGAGGTGCCGATCAGCGCGCTCGCCGACCCGGCGAACCGGATCAGTTGCCTGCACCCGAGCGGCTTCACCGGGCCCGCGTTCACCATCGGCGACCTCTACATCTGGGGATTCACCGCCGGGCTGCTGGACAAATTGCTGCTGCTCGGCGGCTGGTACCGAGACTGGGACCCCTCGAACGTCGTACCGTTGCCCGACCGGCTGGTCGAGGCGGCCTGGCGCACCGAAGGGCGCCGGCCCGAGGACGTCCGCCGGATGACGGCGATCGAGCACGACCTCGGCCGAGCGCGGAGGCCTGAGCCGGAGGATGCGGAGTGAGCAAGCTCGACTGGGCGTTGCTGATCGTCACCGCGCTGGTGGCGATCTCGGGGTACATCGAGGGCTTCGTGCTGGGCGCGTGCGCCACCGTCGGCCTGCTCGTCGGCGCCGGGCTCGGCGTCTGGGGTGTGCCGAAGGTGCTGGACCACTTCTCCCCGAGCGTGTCGGTGTCCTTCGCGGCGCTGGTGCTCGTCGTCCTGCTGGCCGCGATCGGGCGAACACTCGGGGCCATGATCGGTACCAGGGTGCGGAACCGGCTGTCCTGGAAGCCGATCCGGTTCCTGGACGCGCTCGGCGGTGCCGCGCTCGCGGCCGCGTCGGTGCTGATCGTCGCGTGGGTGCTCGGTGTCGCGGTGAGCGGTGCGCGGATCCCGAGCGTGACGTCGGCGGTCCGCGGTTCGTCGGTGCTCGCGAAGGTCGACCAGGTACTGCCGGCCAGCGCGGACCGCGCGCTGCAGTCGTTCAACGACGTCGTGAACACCGACCTGTTCCCACGGTTCCTCGACCCGTTCGTACCGGAACGGATCCGCGAGACCCAGCCGCCGGACGGCGCGATCTCCCGGCAGCAGCCGGTCCGCGACGCGTACTCACGGATCGCGAAGGTGACCGGGGTCGCGAACTGCTCGCGCGGTCTCGAGGGCAGCGGCTTCCTGTACGCCCCGCAGCGCGTGATGACGAACGCGCACGTCGTCGCCGGCGTCAGCTCGCCGCAGGTCGAGCTGAACGGGAAGAAGTACGACGCGAAGGTCGTCGTGTTCGACCCGGAGACCGACATCGCGGTGCTCTACCTCCCGAAGCTCAACGACCCGAACCTGAAGCCGCTGTCGTTCGACCTGGGCGGCAAGGCGGACGCGTCAGCGGTCGTGCTCGGCTACCCGGAGAACGGCCCGTTCGACGCGGAGCCGGCCCGGATCCGCTCCGAGGAACGGCTCCGCGGCCCGGACATCTACGGCGACAAGACGGTCACCAGGGACGCGTTCTCGATCTGGGCCTCGGTCCGCCCGGGCAACTCCGGCGGCCCGCTGCTGTCCGCGAAGGGCACGGTGTACGGGGTGGTGTTCGCGGCCTCCGTCGAGGACAACCGCACCGGCTACGTCCTCACCGCCCAGCAGGTCTCCACCGACGCCCGCACCGGCACCACCGCGACTCAGGACGTCTCGACCCAGTCCTGCACCTAGGTGCCTGCAGCAACCAACCAGTCGAGCAGTAGGACGTTGAACAGCTCGGGTGTTTCCTCGTGCGGGAAATGCCCTGCAGTGGTGATGAGCTCGTGCCGGAGCGGTGCGGCGACCAGGTCCGGGGGTGTGACCGCGGTCGGCGATACCGCCGAGTCCTGTGCGCCCTGGAGTTGCAGTACAGGGACGCCGACCGGCGTACGCATCCTGGCCGAGTACTTGCGCCCGTCCGGTCGCAACCGGGATCGCGCGAACCAGCGGTGGTACTCGAGCGCGCAGTGCGGCGCCGGCCAGACCTGCAGCGCTGAACGGTACCGGCGCGACACCTCCGCGTCCGGGAACGTACCGCCCGGCGCGGCCCAGGCTCGCAGCAGCCGCTCGATGTGTACGCCGTCCTGCGCGAGCAGCCGGCGTTCCGGCAGGACCGGCAGCTGGAACCAAGCGGTCCGGGTGACAGCCTTCCGCTGCCCGGACCGGGTCAGCAGCAGCGGGTGCGGCGCGGACACCGCGGCGAGCGCGCGTACCTGACGCGGCGCCAGTACGGCCGCCGACCACCCGATGAACCCGCCCCACCCGTGCCCGACGACCACGGCGTCGGCCGCGCCGAGCGAGCGGATCACGCCGGACACGTCAGCGGCCGCGGTGTACGGGTCGTAACCGCGCGGCGTCTTGTCGCTGGCGCCGTACCCGCGCAGGTCCATCGCGACGGCGCGGAACCCGGCGGCCGCGACGACCGGCAGCTGGTACCGCCAGGCCCACCAGAACTCCGGGAAGCCGTGCAGGAACAGGACGAGTGGATCGTCCGCCGCGCCACACTCGGCGACGTGGAACCGGGCCCCGTTGGCCGCGACCAGTGAGTGCGACCAGGGGCCGTCGACCAGCAGGTCGACGACGCCCGCCGGGCTCAGCGCCGTACGCCCGGCTCGGGCAGTGCGACCGTGGTGTCGTCGTGTCCCTTGCCGATCGCCTTCAGCGCCTCGACCGACTCCTTCGAGGTCTCGATCGTCCGGGTCGGGCCCTTCGCGCTCTTCAGCGCGCGGATCCCGATGAACACCAGGACCGCACCGATCAGCAGGAACGCGCCGGCCACGATCAGGAACGCGATCGCCGGGTGCAACCCGGCCGCGACCAGCCCGTACGCCGCGGAGATGCACAGCAGGATGACCGCGAGCAGCGCGAGGAACGCGGCCGCCGCGAACATCCCCGCTCCGGTCCCGGCCGCGACCGCGGTCTTCTTCAGCTCGGTCTTCGCGAGTTCGACCTCGCTGCGGATCAGGCTGGACAGTTCCTTGCTGACGTTCGCGACCAGTTGGCCGACCGTGGGCTCGTCGTCCCCGTTCATCGACATCGCAACTCCTTCCGGACAGCCCCGACCCTACCGTCAGTCGACGTGGTCAATCCGCGTACGCGCGGTTGCGGCGAGCTAGGAGCAGGGTGGCGATCAGCGCGGCGAGGACGGACGCGACCAGGACGGCGGCCTTCGCGCGCTCGATCTGGGCCGCATCCGATCCGAACGCGAGCTGGGCGATCAGCAGCGCGACGGTGAAACCTATCCCGGCCAGTACCGAGACCGCGGCGACATCGCGCCAAGCGAGGTCCGAGTTCAGCTCGGCGCGGGTGAAGCGCGCGGTCAGCCACGAACCGCCGAACACGCCGATCGCCTTCCCGAACAACAGCCCGGCGGCCACCCCGATCGCGACCGGGTCGGTCAGCATCTCCCGTACGGCGCCACCGCTCAAGGTGACGCCCGCGGCGAACAGCGCGAACAGCGGTACGGCGACGCCGGCAGACCAGGGCCGCAGCCGGTGCTCGATCCGCTCGGCCGGCGCCTCCTGCTCGTCCGGGTCCGCGACCACCCGGGTGACCAGACCGAGCGCGACGCCGGCGATCGTGGCGTGGATCCCGGACTCGTGCATGAACCACCACGCGCCGATCGCGATCGGTACGTACAGGAACGGCGTCCGGACGCGACGGCGCTGGAGGACGTACCAGAGCACGATCAGGACGAGCGCCGCGAGCAGCGACAGCAGGTGGAAGCCGTGCGAGAAGAACACCGCGATGATCAGGATCGCGCCGAAGTCGTCGACCACCGCGAGGGTCAGCAGGAACGCCCGCAGCGCGCTCGGCAGCGACGAGCCGACGATCGCGAGGACGGCCAGCGCGAACGCGATGTCGGTCGCGGTCGGCACCGCCCAGCCGTGCGGGTTGCCGCCGGCGCTGAGCAGGTTCACCACCACGTAGATGATTGCCGGAAGCACCATTCCGGCGACCGCCGCGACCACCGGGACGACAGCCTCGCTCAGCTTGGACAAGGAGCCGACCACGAGTTCGCGCTTGAGCTCGACACCGGCGAGGTAGAAGAACAGCGTCAGCGCGCCGTCCGACGCCCAGCCCTCGACCGTCAGCGGACCGAGCTGCACGTCCCGCACGTGGTGGTACGCGTCCTGCCACGGTGAGTTCGCCCAGACCAGCGCGACGACCGTGGCCGCGAGCAACAACAGTCCGCCGGTGGTCTCGGCCCGCAGCGTGTCGGCGAGGAACGCGCGTTCCCGCCCGAGGACACGGGGGAACGCCCGCTTCTTCTGCCGGATCCAAGGGTGCTGGCTCATGTCGGCCCTTCGTTTTCGGGGTCGGTCGGACGGACGCCGACCAGACTTCCCGGCACACCCTGGCCGCTATTTTACCTGCTCAGCTCGACCGCCAGCGCCTCGAAATCGGGCACGGTCAGATCCGGCTCCTGGAAAGCTTGCGGGTACGGCGTTTTCCGGCGGTCGATGTAGTAGCCCTGCAGACCGGCGCGGCGGGCGCCGTCGATGTCCCACGGGTGTACGGCCGCGAGCGCCATCCGTTCCACGGGCACGCCGCAGGCGTCGGCGGCGTACCGGTACGCATCGGCATGTGGTTTCCAGCGCTGTGGTGCCGTGACGTCGAGACGGTGTTCGAGGAAAGGCAGGATTCCGCCGTTCCGGAACACGTTCTCGGACATCGCGGCCGCGCCGTTCGTCAGCGTGACGATGCGGATGCCGCCCTCGTGGATCTTCTGCAGCCCGGGTGCGACGTCGGCGTGCAGTGGGAGCCGGGTGAATCCGGAAAGTACGTCCCCTACCGTTTCCGGCGTCGGTTCGATGCCGGCGGCCGTCAGGTGTGCTTCCAGGAGTTCGGTGGCCAGGTCGCGGAAGGTGGCGTACGCGCCGACGGCGGTCAGTGCGAAACCGTCGCGCAGGATCGCGGCGAACCATTCGTCGAGGGTGTGCCGGGGCAGGCCGGCCGCCTCGAACCCGTCCCGCAGCGGTTCCATGTCGGTCAGGGTCTCGTTGACGTCGAGCACCAGTACGTCGATCATCAGGACTCCTCATCTTGGATCGGTCGTTCCAAGATATGATGCTGGGTATGCCCGATGTCAAACACTTCGACGAGGCCGAAGCGCTGGTCGCGGTCGAGCAGCTGTTCTGGCGGCGCGGGAGCGCGGCGACCGGGATCCAGGACGTGGTCGCGGCGACCGGGCTGAGCCGGTCCAGCCTTTACAACGCGTTCGGCGGCAAGGACGCGCTCTACGCGGCGGCCGCCCGGCGGTACCTGGAACACCGGTCGCGGCCGATGTTCGACCAGTTGGCCGCGGACGGTCGCGGGCTGGTCGCGGTCCGTACGTTCTTCGACAAGCTGCTGCGGTTGCGGCTGTCGGGGGAGTACGCCGGCTGGGGCTGCATGATGGCGAACGCGAACACGGAAAGCCCACCGGACGCCGTCCGCGCGGTGCTGTCCGAGCATCACGCCGTACTGCGGGACTCGTTGGCGGCGGCGCTGAAGGTTGCTCAGAGCAACGGGGAGTTACGGTCCGGGGTCGAGGTAGCCGGGGCGGCGGAGATGCTCACGCTGCTCGCGTACGCGATCAACCTGCGCTCGCGTGCCGGGGCGACCCGAGCGCAGCTGCGATCCGCTGTGACTGCCGCGGTCGGTGCGCTGGCTGCCTAGGCGGTCCAGACGCGCGGGTCCGGGCCCTTCGGGACGATCCGCGTCGGGTTGATGTTCTCGTGGGTGACGTAGTAGTGCCGTTTGATCTGGTCGAAGTCGACCGTCTCGCCGAAGCCCGGGAGTTGGTAGAGGCGGCGCGCGTACGCCCACAGATTCGGGAACTCGGTCAGCTTCTGCCGGTTGCATTTGAAGTGGCCGTGATACACCGCGTCGAAGCGGACGAGCGTGGTGAACAGCCGGACGTCGACCTCGCGGAACGTGTCGCCGAGGAGGTACGTACGGTCCTGCAGCCGGTCCTCGAGTACGTCGAGGCGGGCGAAGAGCGCGTCGTACGCGGCCTCGTACGCCTCCTGGCTGGTCGCGAAACCGCAGCGATACACGCCGTTGTTCACGTCGCGGTAGATCTCGTCGATCAACTGGTCCATCTCGGCCCTGGTGGCACTGTCCGCGGGGATCAGTTGGGGCGCGTCGGCGCGGTGGAAATCCGTCCACTCCGTGGAGAAGTCGAGCGTGATCTGCGGGTAGTCGTTCGTGACCACCTCACCCGTCGTCGTGTCGACGATCGCCGGCACGGTCACGCGGCCGTCGTACGACGGGTCGGTGCGCAGGTACGCGTCGGACAGGAACTTGATGCCGAGCACCGGGTCACGGTCGTCCGGGTCGAGCGTGAACCGCCAGCCGCGCTCGTCGCGGACCGGGTCGACCACCGCGAGACTGATCGCGTCCTCCAGGCCGAGCAGCCGGCGGACGATGATCGAGCGGTGCGCCCACGGGCAGGCGAGGCTGACGACCAGCCGGTACCGCCCCGGCTCGACAGGCCAACGGCCCTGGTCGTCCGGACCCTCGCCGGGTGCGGATGTCGACTCCCGGCTGATCCGGCCGGTGAACCTGTTGCCCTGCCGCTTCCACTCACCGGTCGACGACGTCTCGTGTACGAACTGTGCCCGGGTCATAGCGTCAAAACTACCCCTGCTTGGGAATTGCCTGAGCCTGTGGACGGTCACTGGCCGTTAGATGGCAGCGGACGTTACAGTCGTGCTGACATGGTCGTTCGGGACAACGGGGTCGCGGACGGTCTGCGCGGTACGACACGCCGCGGCCCGCGTACGTCGGCAACCGGTTTGCCGGCCAGATTCCCAGGGATACTTGAGCTCATGGCCCGCCCACGGAACAACCCCGGCGATCTCGCCGAGCTCCCCACCGAGCTCCGCACCGATCGCCCGAAGGGTGACCAGATTCGCGAGATTCTGGAGAACCTCACCCGCTCGCTGGCCGTCGGCACCGTGCTGCCGTCCGAGCGCGTCCTCGCCGAACGCTTCGGCGTGGCCCGGATGACCGTCCGGCAGGAGGTCGACCGCGTCGTGGCCGAGGGCCTGGCCGCCCGCCGCCCCGGTGGCGGCACCTTCGTCGCCGAACCGCGGCCGTCCCGGATGCTCGCCTCGTCGTTCAGCCAGGACATGATCAACCGCGGCATCGAGCCCGGCGCCAAGGTCCTCGAACACCGCGTCGGTGCCGCCGACGAACACCTCGCCCGCGAACTCGAGGAACCGATCGGCACCCCCGTCCTGCACCTGGTCCGCCTCCGCACCGCCGACGGCGACCCGATGGCGATCGAACGGACGACCCTCTCCCTGAACCGCTACCCCGGCCTGGACGAGGTCGACTTCGCCGAGAAGTCGCTCTACACGGTGCTGGCCACCAGGTACGGCGTGACCCTCGGCATGGTGTCCGCCTCCATCGTCGCCGCCCCACCCGAGCCCGCCGACGCCGAACTCCTCGAGATCGACAACACCACCCCCTGCCTGATCATCACCTCGGCCCCCCGCACCGCCACCGACCAGGTCATCGAGTTCGGCATCTCCACCTACCGCTCAGACCGCTACGACATAACCGTCGCCTACCGCGCCACCTGAGCCGGGCAACAGGCCCCCACGTACTCCGCAGCCGCTAGCTCGTCGCCCCGCTCCTCGAACGCGGCCGCTCCACACACCCCCACCCACCCTCCGGCTACCGCCGGCGCATTCGTCTCCGGCTGCCGCCGGTGCCTACGGTTAACTGACGAGCAGAACGAGTGCGCGGGGCATCGGCAAGCGTCTGGGGGGCGTCAGCCGGGGGCATCCTGGTGCTCACGGCGTGCTCTCGGTTCCAGGTCCATTCATCACGGTCGGCCTATTGAAAGGCGCCGGCCAGGCAGCCACACGCGAGCGCCAGCTCGCAAATCGTCGGCGGCAGCCGACAACTCCGCGGCGTCAGCCGCAAGTCCGCGGCGGGAGCCGCAAGTCCGCGGCGGGAGCCGCAAGTCCGCGGCGGGAGCCGCAAGTCCGGCGGTAGCCGGAAGGCTCCCGGCGGCAGCCGGAAGCTGAGGGTCCGGGCGGCAGCCCGGGGGTGGGTGGGGTGTGTGGAGCGGGCGCGTCTGAGGAGCGGAGCGACGAGGCTAGCGGCCGCGTAGCACGCGTGGGCTAACCGTACGCGAGGCCTATACGTTCAGGCTGCGGAGGACGTTTGGGGGTTGGCCTCGGTTGGTCAGCTGGGTTACTACCTCCACCGTCAGGGCCTGGAGGAGTAGGGCGCCTACGAGGGTGGAGGTGGCGCCGGTGGGTTCTGGGGTGCCGGGGATGGGGATGAGGGCGTCGCCGGGGACTCCGCAGTTGTCGATGACGACGTCGGCGGTTTCGAAGAGGCGCTGGCCGCTGGGGGCTCGCGAGGTGGTGGCGCTCGAGTGAGCCAGCGACGTCAGCGCAATCACCCGAACGTCCCGCTCACGGGCCCCCAGGGCGAACTCGACCGGCACGGCGTTGCGCCCGGAGTTCGAGGCGACCAGCAGTACGTCGCCGGCTGCCAGCGGATTGACCTCCAGCAGTACCGCGGCGAGACCGGGAAGCCGTTCCAGCAGGGAGCTCTTCTGCAGACCCTCGTGCAGCATCAGCCCGGGTTCGAGAATTGCGCGTACGTCGGCCAGCCCGCCGGCGCGGCCGTACAGCTCCTCGGCCAGGGTGTGGCTGTGGCCCGTCCCGAACACCCAGAACGTCCGGCCGCCGGCGAGCGCGTCCGCGACCAGCCCGGCCGCGACCCGGATCGCCGGTAGTTGCGTCTCGGCCGCCCGGTGCGCGATCGCCAACGCCTTGTCCAAGTACTCCTCGGCCCCAGCCATGCCCCGAACCTATCGCCCGTACGCCGCACCTCGCGAGCGACCCATCTAGACCAGTACGCCGAACGCCTCGCGGTGTCGCGACGGGTGGTCTACTTCGTCGACGAGCGCGACCGCGAAGTCGGCGTACGAGATCAGCGCCCGCGCGTCCGGCGGCGCCACGCGATACGGGCCCTTCCGGGACGGGTCGGCGTGGTCGAAGTCCCCGGACGGCGCGATCGAGACCCAGTCGAGGGGCGACCCTACGAACACGTCCAGCGCCGCCCGGTGCGCGAAGAAGAGCGAGTGGTACTCCTCCGGATACGCATCGAGTACCAGTGGACCGGCCGTGGTCGGCACGACCGACGCCAGCCCGACCCAGACGAGCCGCCGGACGCCCGCCGTCGCCAATCCGTCGACGAGCGCCCGCGCCGCCCGCGGGAAGAACGCCGCCGGATCGCTCCCGCCGTCGTACACCCCCGCGATCACTGCGTCGTACCCCGCCGCCAGCTCGCCGATCCGCTCCGCGTCGGTGACATCGCCGACAACCAGCGAATCGCCCGCGGTACGAGCGACGCCGGTCACGTCGTGCCCGCGCCCGCGGGCCTCCGCGACCGCCGCCGAGCCGGCCCGTCCGCGCGCGCCGATCACCAGAATCTTGCTCACCGCAACCTCCTCGGGAAAGTGGTACGGCGACCGTAGAAGGAGGGGTGGTTACCGATTGGATACCTTGGACGGCATGGTTGCCCTGCGCGCTGACATGTTCGAGGAGATCTGCCCGTCGAGCATGCTCCCGATCAAGGTGGGCGGCGACAAGTGGGCGGCGCTGGTACTGGCGTGCCTCGCGGACGGTCCGCGCCGCTATTCCGAGCTCCGGGTCCCGCTCGCTCGCGTCAGCCCGAAGGTTCTGACCCAGTCGCTGCGTACCCTCGAACATGACGGTTTCATCACCAGAACGGTCGACGAGCGCCGGGTCACGTACGAGCTGACCGACCTCGGCCGCAGCCTGCTCGAACCGCTGCGCGTGCTCTGCGCATGGGCCGAGGAGCACTGGGACGACCTCCTGGACGCGCGCGAATCGGCGCCGGTCAATTCGTAGGTTCGGCCAAGGGATCGCCGGTGGCGAACCGCTGACGACTTAGACTGCGCGGGTGGATGAGCAGACGCCGAGCGCCCTGACCCAATTGCCGAGCTGGTTGCTGACGCAGAGCGCGGCCCAGGCACACCGGATCGTCACCGAGTCGTTCGCCGCCGGAGGTGCGCGGGCGTACCACTTCCGCCTGCTCGCGACGCTGGTGGAGTTCGGGCCGGCCAGTCAGGCCGAACTCGGGCGGCGCAGTTCGATCGACCGCAGCGATGTTGTTGCCGCGCTCAACGAGCTGGAGAACGACGGGTACGTCGAGCGTAGTCCGGACCCGGCCGACGGGCGCCGCAACGTCATCACGATCACCACCGCCGGCAAGCGGCACCAGCGCCGCCTGACCACGCTGGTCGGCAAGGCGCAGGACGAGATCTTCGGCCCGCTCTCGGCCACCGACCGCACCCGCCTCACCACAATCCTCACCAAACTCCTCACCGCCCACCAGTAGGGCGTACGGGGAGCAGCTGCCCTGAACCGACTCAGGCGGCGGAGCGGGCCGATCAACCACACCACCCACCCAGGACTACGGGCGGCCGGGGTTAGGCGGCGGGGAGTTGGGCTCGGGCTTCGCGTTGGGTGCGGCGGATGCGGAGTTCGCGGGCGTGGACCCGGCGGCGGGCGGCGCGGGAGATCTTCCGGCGTTCCTCGGAGACAACGTTCGGCGTCTGCGGCTGCATCGGGTTCACATCAACTCCGATGCACCGCCGGCACGTTTGGTTCCGCCGAATTGACCCGCCGAGCCGCCTAACCTGCCCGCATGCCGACGCCGAGGCTGGTCGCGATCGTGCTGGTCCTGGTCGTCCTGTCCGGGTGCCAGCCGAAGGTCGACGCGAGGTACCCCAACACCCTCACCGCGTGCGACCTGCTGCCACGCGAGGCTGCCGTACGGGTCACGGACGTCGGCGCACAGCTTGGTACGGCGCAGGCGAAGGAGTCGCATGTCATCGTTCCGTACAAGTACTGCGAGTGGTCCTACAAACAACCCCGAGCGCACTGGTACTCGGGGTACAAGCCAGGTCCGACCGAGCGCGAGCTGACGATCCACCTCAGCGTCCACACCAAGAAGCAGCACGGCGCGGACGGTGCGGGCGCGGAGTACGGCGGTCAGCGCGACAGTCAGGTTGCGAACGGTGCAATGGTTTCCGACCTGCCGGGAATCGGTGACGCCGCGTTCCTGGCGACCGACGACTTCCACGGGATGGTCACGTCGAGGATCTGGTTCCGGCGGTCGAACGCGCTGGTGGAGGTCGAGTTGTGGGGCCGTGACTGCTGCGTGAACAGGACCGCCGAGACCCAGATGCAGGCGGCGAACCGGCGGAAACTGCTGCTCGCGGCCGCGACCGCCGCCGACCGCACCCTGCTCGCCCGCTGAACCCGCCGCCGGTCCCGCCGCCGGTCCCGCCGCCGGTCCCGCCGCCGGTCCCGCCGCCGGTCCCGCCGCCGGTCCCGCCGCCGGTCCCGCCGCCGGTCCCGTCCGGCCCGTGGACGGCCCGGTTTGGCGCAGATTCGGCGCGGCTGGGCGATACCCCGGTTCCTTGCAAGGGGTTGCATTGGTAGAAAGGTAACCGGGCGCGCCGGCGCGCCGAAGCCAGCGATGAGGAGCCGTCGACGTGACGAATCAAGAACCACCGCAGTCCGAGGCACTGTCGAACCTGATGCACGAGGAGCGTCGGTTCGAGCCGCCGGCCGAGCTCGCCGCGAACGCGAACCTGAAGGCCGACGCCTACGAGCAGGCCGCGGCCGACTTCGAGGGGTTCTGGGCCGAGCAGGCCAAGCGGCTGACCTGGGCGACCGAACCGACCGAGGTGCTGGACTGGAGCAACCCGCCGTTCGCCAAGTGGTACGCCGACGGCAAGCTGAACGCGGCGTACAACTGCGTCGACCGGCACGTCGAGAACGGTCTCGGCGACAAGGTCGCGTACTACTTCGAGGGCGAGCCCGGTGACACCCGCGAGATCACCTACGCGCAGCTCAAGGACGAGGTCAGCAAGGCGGCCAACGCGCTGCTCGAACTGGGCGTCAAGGCCGGCGAGATCGTCGCGATCTACATGCCGATGATCCCCGAGACGGTCGTGGCGATGCTCGCCTGCGCCCGGATCGGCGCCCCGCACACGGTGGTCTTCGGCGGCTTCTCCGCCGAGGCGCTGAAGGACCGCATCCTCGACTGCGACGCGCGCATCGTGATCACCTCCGACGGCGGTTACCGCCGCGGCGCGCCGGCCGCGCTGAAGCCCGCGGTAGACGCCGCGCTGGTCGACTGCCCGGACGTCCGCAACGTACTCGTGGTGAAGCGCACCGGCCAGGAGACGAACATCGTCGAGGGTCGCGACCTGTGGTGGGAGGACTTCGTCGGCAAGCAGTCGACCGAGCACACGCCCGAGGCGTTCGACGCCGAGCACCCGCTGTACGTGATGTACACGTCCGGCAGTACGGGCAAGCCGAAGGGCATCCTGCACACGACCGGCGGCTACCTGGTCGGTACGTCGTACACGCAGTGGGGCGTCTTCGACCTCAAGCCGGACACCGACGTGTACTGGACCGCCGCCGACATCGGCTGGGTCACCGGCCACAGCTACATCGTGTACGGCGCCCTCGCGAACGCGACCACCTCCGTGCTGTACGAAGGCACCCCGGACACCCCGCACCAGGGCCGCTGGTGGGAGATCGTGCAGAAGTACAAGGTCTCGATCCTGTACTGCGCCCCGACGGCGATCCGTACGTTCATGAAGTGGGGCGCCGAGATCCCGGCGAAGTTCGACCTGTCGACGCTGCGGGTGATCGGGTCGGTCGGTGAGCCGATCAACCCGGAGGCGTACGTCTGGTACCGGGAGAACATCGGCGGCAACAAGGCTCCGGTCGTGGACACCTGGTGGCAGACCGAGACCGGTATGCACATGATCTCCCCGCTCCCGGGCGTCACCGCCGGCAAGCCGGGCGCCGCGATGCGCGCGATCCCGGGCGTCAGCGTGGACGTGGTCGACGACTCCGGCAAGTCGGTACCGGACGGGTCGGGCGGTTACCTGATCATCAACAAGCCCTGGCCGTCGATGCTGCGCACGCTGTGGGGCGACGACGAGCGCTTCAAGGAGACGTACTGGTCCCGCTTCCCGGGCGTCTACTTCGCCGGTGACGGCGCGAAGAAGGACGAGGACGGGGACATCTGGCTGCTCGGCCGGGTCGACGACGTGATGAACGTGTCCGGGCACCGGCTGTCGACGACCGAGATCGAGTCCGCGCTGGTCTCGCACCCGAAGGTCGCCGAGGCCGCGGTCGTCGGCGCGTCCGACCCGACCACCGGACAGGCGATCGCCGCGTTCGTCATCCTCCGCTCGGAGGCCGGCGACGGCGGGCCGGACGTGGTGCAGGAACTCCGCAACCACGTCGCCAAGGAGATCGGCCCGATCGCGAAGCCGCGCCAGATCATGGTCGTCTCCGAACTCCCGAAGACCCGCTCCGGCAAGATCATGCGCCGTCTGCTCCGCGACGTCGCCGAGAACCGCGAGGTCGGCGACGTCACCACGCTGGCCGACTCCACGGTGATGGACCTGATCAAGACCAACCTGGAATCCGGCAAGTCCGACGAGGACTAGAGGAACGACGGCAACCCTTCGAGCTGCACAACTTCAGCAGGTGGAAACTGCGAGGAAGGGCCAACCGGTCCTTCCTCGTCGCCGCGTAGGTAGCGGTTGATGAAGTTCTGGGTGTTGGTGAGTACCGTCGCGCACTGCGCGGGGGTGATGGCGCCGGCCCGCAGCGCTTCGGACAGCTCGTCGAGGTCGAGCACCTGGTAGCGGTTCGCCGTTGGCGGGAACAGGAGGTCCGCGTACAGGTCGTGCACCACCAGCCCGTCGTCGGTGCCCTCGATCTCCACCAGATCCACGTACCACCAACCCTCGACCGCCCCCTCGAACACAGCCGGCTTGGTCAACTGGACGCCCTCGCCGAGCACGCCACTGCCCAGAGCGGTGCAGGACCTGCACCTCGTTCATGCCGGCCGCGCGCGGAAGATGATGATGCCGATGTACTTCGACAGCCAGTCCTGCTTGTGCGGGTAGCGCAGCTTGTTCTCGTCGGACAGCTGTGGCTCGAGCACCTGCTCGACCCGGAACCCGTTGCCGGTCAGCGAGTTGTGGATCGTCGAGAACGTGTCGGTGGTGTGCGTGAGTGTGATCTCCGGATTCCACAGCGACGGGTACGAGTACAGCCCGACCGCGTGGTACGCGTCCCCGATGCCGACCCCGTCGCGCTCCGACCGCTCGACGGCGTACCGGATCGGGTGCGCCATCGACACGACGAGGACGCCGTCGTCGTTCATCATCGAGCGCACCGCGCGGAGGGTGCGGGCTCGGTCGCGCGCGTAGGCCAGGCTCTGCAGGAACAGGACCACGTCGAACCGGCGGCCCTTCAGCGCGTCGAGTTCGTCCACCGTCGAGAGATCCGCGGAGTGGAACGAGACCTGCTCGGGTGGCGGCGTGAACTCGGCGCCGATGTCCACGCCGACGACCGACGCGGCCCCGTGGCCGGTGACGAGTTCGATCGCTTTCGCGCCGTTCCCGCAGCCGACGTCCAGAACCGTCTTGCCTTCGACGGATCCCATCATCGAACGCTGCGCATCCCACTCCATCAGCCGGTCGAGCGAGTCCTCCCTGGTCCGGCGTTGTTCGTAGTCGGTGGTCAACGTCTGCCAGGGGTCCATGCTCGCGAGGTTACGTGACCTGCACCTGGGTGGGCTTACCTTTTCGGTGTGACTATGGCCGTGCTTGCGATCATTCATGTGGGGCTGGCTGCGGCGTGGGTCGGCGGGATGGCCTACTCGTTGTTCGTGGTGCAGCCGAAGTTGAAGAAGTACTTCGGGGACGACCGGGACGGGCGTGAGGCGCTCACCGCGGTGATTGCCTCGGGCAATCGGTGGAAGGTGATCGGGCTGATCGCGGCGATCGCGGTCAGTGGGGTATTCCTGCTGTTGCTGAACCACAACCATTGGCAGCTCCATATGGTCAAGGGGATCCTGCTGCTCGTCGCCACTGGGATCTTCTGGTACGTGTCGTGGCGGCACTGGCCGCAGCGGGTGTTCGCGACTGCCGCCGAGTTGCCGGGATTGCAGCGGCGGCTGATCCGGCTGGCGACCGCGATGCTCGGGCTCGCCGGGACCGCGTTCACGCTCGGAGTGGTTGCCGTACACCTCTGAGACCTTGCTCACGGAAACGAACACTTGCGTCACTCAGCGCGAGAAATACATTGGAATGGAATGTATCTCTCGAGCGGGAGGAGCGACCGGATGTGCGGGATCACCGGATGGGTGGCGTACCGGCAGGACCTCGAGGCCGAGCGGGCGGTCGTCGACGCGATGACCGAGACGATGTCCTGTCGCGGGCCGGACGCGCGGGGTACCTGGTACGCCAGACACATCGCGCTCGGCCATCGCCGGCTCGCGGTGATCGACCTCCCGGGCGGCGAGCAGCCGATGACCACCGACGTACCGGGCGCCACGCTCGGGATGGTCTACAGCGGTGAGGTCTACAACTACATCGAGCTCCGCGATGAGCTCCGGCGCCGCGGTCACCCGTTCACGACCGACTCCGACACCGAGGTCGTCCTCCGGGCGTACGTCGAATGGGGTACGGCCTTCGCCGAACACCTGAACGGGATGTACGCGCTCGCGATCTGGGACCCGCGGAACGAGACCCTGGTGATGGTCCGCGACCGGATGGGCATCAAGCCGTTCTTCTACTACCCGACCGCGGACGGCGTCCTGTTCGGGTCCGAACCGAAGGCGATCCTCGCCAACCCCGCCGTACCGGCCGTGGTCGAGGTCGACGGACTGCGCGAAATGCTGACCATGTCTAAGACGCCAGGCGCCTCGCTCTGGTCCGGCATGCACGAGGTCGAGCCTGGGACCGTGGTGACGGTGGACCGAAACGGCGTCCACACCACGGTTTACTGGCGGCTCGAGACCAAGCAGCACGTCGACGACCAGGAGACCTCGGTCGCGCGCGTCCGCGAGCTGCTCGACGACATCACCCGGCGCCAGCTCGTGGCCGACGTACCGAAGTGTGTGCTGTTGTCCGGCGGCCTCGACTCCAGTGCGATCACCGCGCTCGCGGCCGGGCAGCTCGCCGAGGAAGGGCGGAAGGTCCGCAGCTTCGCGGTCGACTTCGTCGGGCAGGAGGAGAACTTCCAGCCGGACGAGTTGCGTGGTACGCCGGACACGCCGTACGTGCACGACGTCGCGGATCTCGTCGGTTCGCAGCACTCCGACATCGTGCTGGACAACGCGGCGCTGACCGACCCGGAGATCCGGCGGAAGGTCGTCCGCGCGAACGACGCTCCGCTCAGCGGCGACATCTTCGGATCCCTGTATCTGTTGTTCTCGGCGATCCGCGAGCAGTCGACAGTCGCGCTGTCGGGCGAATCGGCCGACGAGGTGTTCGGTGGGTACCTGTGGTTCCACGACCCCGAGGTCCGGAACCGGCCGATCTTCCCGTGGATCGCGTACCTGGCGTCGCGCCGGCGCCCGAACCAGGCGCACGTACTGCGCAAGGACATCCTCGAGCAGCTCGATCTCGGCGGTCATCTGCGCGATCGGTACGCCGACGCGGTCCGCGAGGTGCAACGGCTGGACGGAGAGTCCGACGACGAGTGGGCGATGCGGAAGGTCTGCTACCTGCACCTGACCCGGATGGTGCGGATCCTGCTGGACCGCAAGGACCGGATGAGCATGGCGGTTGGGCTGGAGGTCCGGGTCCCGTTCTGCGACCATCGACTCGTTGAATACGTATACAACACTCCGTGGTCGTTGAAGACGTTCGACGGGCACGAGAAGAGCCTGCTCCGCGCCGCGACCCAGGACGTGTTGCCGCAGTCGGTCGTGGACCGGCGCAAGTCGCCGTACCCGCAGACCCAGGACCCGGCGTACGTCGTGACGCTCGCCGACCAGGTCCGCGACCTGCTGGCCGCACAGCACCCCGTCTTCGAATTGGTGGACCGCAAGGGCGTCCGCAAACTCGCCGAAACGGCCGACGCAACGGCCCGCCGCCAACTGGAACAGACCCTCTCACTGGCGACCTGGCTGGACCTCTACAACCCCGAGATCAAGCTGCTGAGATAGAGGAAATTTGGATGACTGTGCCAGGATGGCGCTTCCCGACGGAGGTGATCGCGATGGCGCAGGAAGCGTTGCAGCTGCTTGTCAGCATGCACCGGATCGTCAGGCATCTGCGCCGGAACCGGACCACCGCGGCGATGCATCCGACCCAGTTCCTGGCGTTGATGCTGATCGCCGACGAGCAGCCGATCCGGATCGGTGAGATCGCCACCCGGGTCCCGTGCTCGCAGCCGACCGCGACCACCACGGTCGCGGGCCTGGAGGAGGCCGGCCTGGTCCGGCGCGAACCGGACCCGGTCGACGGCCGCGCGACCGCGGTCGTACTGACGGACGCCGGCGCCGCGACCGTCGAGGCGTCCGGTCGGCAGGCGGCCGAGGAGCTCGCCAAGCTGCTCAGCCGCCTCGACGAGGCCGACCGGAATCTCGTCCTGGAGGCCGGCGCGGTCCTCGCCCGGGTGACCGACGACCTGTAGCGCTTGGTTGCCGGAGCCGCTCAGCGCAGACCTGGTACGACGCTGACGGTGTACGGCGGCGTGCCGGGGGCGATGTCGAGCTGGCTGTTCACCCACAGCAGTCGGCCCCGGTCGCGGGCGATCGTCGTCGGAGTGGCACCGGCCGCGCCCGGACTCGAGTCCGCGATCAGCGTCGCGCTCGTGAGATCGTCGTTCAGGATCGCCAAGCGGGTCACGTACTTCCCACCACCGGCGTTGTAGACGGCGTACAGGCGGTGCCCTTCGAGCAGGTAGCCGTCGCCGGACAGGATGCCGTTCGGGACGTCGAGGACCGTGACCTGCTTGGTGCGAAGGTCGACCCGGTACGTGACGTCCTGGCCCTGTTCGCCGACGAGCAGCACCCTGCCGTCGGTGACGATGCCGTTGAGGAAGTACGGCGTCGGCTGGATCCGGTCGCGGGTGATCCACGGCTCGAGCTTGCCGAGTCCGTCGCCGGTGAGCGGCGCGCGCCAGAGCTGGTTGTGCGCGGAGTCGGTCACGTACACCGCATCGCCGGCGATCGTGAAATCGTTGAGGAACGAGCCGTCCGCGGCCTGTCGTACGTCGAGCAGGCGGCCGCGAGCGTCGTACAGGAAGAGCTTCGACGTACTCGCGCCGGCGATCAGCACCCGGCCCCAACGGTCGACGTGGATGCCGGTGGCCGACGTACGGCCGTCGCTGCCGGGCGGGAGGAACCGGGTGAGCTTCGGCGAGCGGGTGTTGCCGCGGTAGACAGCGCCGGTGCCGACGCTGGTCACGTACATCGTCCCGTCGCGGGTGACCGCGATCCCCTCGAGGGTGTCGCCGGGCGTGGTCGAGACGACGTACTCCGTCGGCCGGTGGACTGTGGTCGCGTTGGCCGTCGGTGCGGACAGGAGTAGCAGAGCGGTGACGAGCGCGAGACGTTTCATGCGGCCAGCGTCGGAGCGTACGACAGGATGCCGCGACCGGATTCGGTTCTGGCCGAAGAGGTCTGGGCGCGGGCCTTCCCGGCCGTCACAATCGGGAGATGATCCGGGTCCACTTCACCGCGGCGGACCTCGGCCGCGTCACGTTCCCGGTCGAGCCGCACCCGCTGTGGGAGGCCGCGCTCGCGGCGCGGGCACTGGGGGAGCAGTCGGTGGCGCCTGAGGTACGGCGCTGGCGTCGTACGGCGGCGCCGCGCGTGCAGGGGTCGATGCGGCCGCTGTTCAAGCTGATCTCGGCCGGCGGATTGTTCCCGGATTTCCTGACGCCGGAGGTGTCGGCGCCGGGGCTGGACGCGGCGGTCGAGGCGTTGATGGAGACGCCCGCCTCCGTCATCCGCGACGAACTCGAACCGTGGTTGCCGCCCGAGATCGACCGCTACATGCGCGGATTGCTCGAAGGCCGCGCCGGTTCGCGTCGTGCGCTGGGGAACGCGGTCCGGGACTTTCACCAGCAAGTACTGACGCCGTCGTCGGCCGAACTCCAACGTCGCTACGGCGCCGACCTCGGCATTCGCTCACAAGCCTTGCTCCACGGCGGAGTCGACACCCTGCTGTCGTCGCTACATCCCGATGTCGAGTGGAACAGTCCGGTGCTCACGACGTACAGCCCGACTGAGAGTTGGACCGCCGACATCCACCTGAACGGCCGCGGGCTGGAGCTGTACCCGTCCCCGCTGGTCACGAACTGTCTTGCCCTGGACGCGCCCAACCGTCGCCCGGTTCTCGTCTACCCCTGCACCGAACTCGCCGACACCGACACCGACCCGACCGCCGCCGACGCCCTCGCCGACCTCCTGGGCCGCACCAGAGCCGCCGTACTCCGCTCCCTGACCCACCCCGCCACCACAACCCAGTTGGCCCGCCGCCTAGGCATCTCCCTGGCCTCCACCTCGGACCACACCCGAATCCTCCGAGCCGCCGGCCTGATAACCACCCACCGAACCCAAGGCACCGCCCTCCACGCCCTCACTCCCACCGCGCGTCCGTTGCTGACCGGAGCAACGCGAAACAAGCTCAGCGGCTGATGCGGCTTCGTTTGATTGCCTGAGGCAAGATCCACAGCTGTGGACAACAAATTCCTTTATTTTGAAGGGGTTCTGGCTTTGAAAACTGTCGGAGGCTGTGTCTAGAGTCTTGGGTATGGACAAGGCGCCGGAGGTGATGACCGAGGACGAGCTGGTGCGCGCTCTCGACCAGGCCGACGCCGATCTCGCCCGCCGGCACACGGACCGGCTGGAGCTGATCGCGGCGCTGGACAAGACCGGGTATGCCGAGCGTGTCGGCGCCCGTGACACGGTCCAGTTCCTCGAGTACCGCTACCGCCTCGACCACTACCGGGCCCGTCGTGACGTGGAGCTGGCTTTGGCGTTGCCGAAGTACCCGGTGGTGTCCGCGCAACTGGCCGAGGTCGCACTGCGCCCCGCCCAGGCCGAGGCGATCGTGCTGGAACTGGAGAAGACCCCGTCGACGGTGCCGGTGGCCGACCTGGAGGTCGCCGAACGTGAACTGTCCCGCCTCACCCACCTGCCGCCGACGCAGCTGCGCAAGGCCGCCATCCAGGGCCGTGACATCCTCGACACCGACGGCCCCGAACCCGACGAACACAAGGCCTACGCCCGCGAGTCGCTCTCCTTGAGCTCGGTCGAGCGCGGTGTGAAGTTCAAGGGCTACCTGGCCAACGAGAACGCCGAACTCCTCCGCACCCTGATCACCACCGGCGCCCGCCCCCACAAGACTGTCGACGGCGCCCCCGACCCCCGCCCCCGCGCCAAACGCCAGGCCGACGCCCTCACCACCGCCCTCACCCTGGCCGCGGTCGCCCTCGACACCGGCACCCCGTCCCCCACCCTCCCCCGCCCCACCACCCCGGCCACCACGGCGAGCACGGCGGCGGGTACGGCAGCAGGTACGGCGACAGGCACGGCGACAGGTAGGGAGGCGGGTGCGGCGGCTGGTACTGCGGCAGGTACTGATGCGGCTGGAGCAGCTGGCGCGACCTCGACGGCCAGTCACGCACCGGGCAGCGGCGCCGCGCCGCGAGAGCCGGACCGTGCCGCGGCAGCTCGCTCAGCTGCTCAGGGCAGCGGGGCCTGCGGGGAGGTCGTACCCGGGTTCGGCGCGAAGGCGAACATCACCGTCACCATCGACCTCGACGACCTCAAAACAGCTAGCGCCGACGCGATCGGGCAGACCGTCTACAGCAACGGCCTGTCCGCGGCCGCCATCCGCCGGCTGGCGTGCGATGCGAACGTGATCCCGATCGTGCTCGGCTCGAACTCCGAACCCTTGGATGTCGGCCGCTGCGAGCGCCTCGTCACCAAACCCATCCGCCGCGCCCTGAACACCCGCGACCGCGGCTGCGTCGTCTGCGGAGCCCCACCCGTCATGTGCGACGCCCACCACCTCACCCACTGGATCGACGGCGGCGTCACCGCGGTCTGGAACCTGGCCCTGCTCTGCCGACGCCACCACACCGACGTCCACAACGGCCACTGGCACCTCACCATCACCAACGACACCGTCCACGTCACCCGCCCAACCTGGGCCGACCCACCACCCCGCCCAGCACCACCCCCCGAGATCGCATCACGCCTCCCGTCGCCACGCCCCGACCACCCGGACGTCGGCCGAACCCCCACGCCCGACGTACCCCCCGACGATCCACCCCACCGCCGCACCCCCGCACGCCGACCAGTCCCCACCCCGCCAACCGACACCCAGGACGACCAGGCATTGCGCGCCGCCACCTACCTCGCAATCTGGGGCGAACCCCTCCCCTCCGACCCCCACCCCGAGCCCTCCGCCCAAGACCCGACCCCCACCAACCCCTGGACCGAAGCCACCGCCACAGTCTGATCCACCCCCCGTCGCCGCCTTCATCGGGCGCGCGGCAGCCGTCACCGGCCAGACGTGATCCCCGCGGCAGGTGCTGCCTGGAGGTGAGCCGTGCGGCGAGTGCTGCCTGGAGGTGACCCGCGCGGCGAGTGCTGCCTGGACGTGACCCGCGCGGCGAGTGCTGCCTGGACGTGACCCGCGCGGCGAGTGCTGCCTGGACGTGACCCGCGCGGCGGTGCCGCCGGGCGGACGTCGTCCGAGCCGGCCTTGCTTGGACCAGGCTCCTCCGCGGGGCGACGACACCCACCTCCCCAGCGCGATGTGCTGACCAGGTTCCGTTCGCGCTGATCGCCGTGGCGCAGGTTGTCATCCGATGCATGTGAGCTGTCGAGCGCAGAGTCCGTCCACACCCTCGAACCACCTCGCCGAACGCGATGCCGCTCAGCACCTCGTACTCCACCCGCACTCGCTGCAGCAAACCCTCGACGACCCGACAACACTGCCTGCTCCGCCCCACGACGCGCCCTGCGCCCTGCGTCCCGCGTCCCGCGCCCTGCGTCCCGCGTCCTGCGCTCGCCTATCGCCCTCGCCTACCGCCCTCGCGTCCTGCGCACCGCGTACCGTGTACCGTGTACCGCGTGCCGTGTACCGCGCGTCCTGCGTCCCGCGCCGGAATACCGGGCCTGCGTCCTGCGCCGCGCTCGATTATGGCGCCCCGCGTCCTGCGCCCCGGGTGCCACGGCCGTGCGTGCGTGCCTTGCGTACCGCGCCCCGCGCTCGCGTCTTGCGTACCGGTCTGCGCCCCGCGCGCGCGTGCGACGCGCGCGTCCTGCGCCCCTCGCGCGTAGTCGGCCTGCGTCCTGCGCTCCGCGCTCACGTACCCGGTCCGCGGCCCGGGCCCTCGTTCGGCGCTCGCGTCCACAGGTGTACGGCCGGCCGGGCGGGGCAGGCCGTAGTGGTCGCGCAGTGTCGTGCCGGTGTACTCCGTCCGGAAGAGGCCGTGCCTCGCGTAGCAGGCTGATGTCCTGGCCTGCGTACTGCGCTCGGGTCATGTGCCCTGGGCGTGAGTACGGCGCCCCGCGTACCCCAAGCAGCGCGCCCCGTGTACCTCCTCCGTGTAGCGCGCCTCGTGTGGTGCGGTGGCGTGCTGTGGCCGGCGTGCCGCGCCTGCGTCCGGTGTTCTGCGTCGTGCGGCCTTCGGTCCGGTTTTGCGATCCGGGGTTCGGTTCTGCGACCGGGGCCGGTTGTCGGTCCTGCGGCCCTCCGTCCGCTTGGCGGCCCGGTGTCGTGGGGCTGATGGTCCGGTGGGGCGGGGCATGCTCGGGGACGGGGACGGGGACGGGGACGGGGGCTCTCGTGTGGTGGGTATGGGTGGGGTGGGGGTGGGTGTAGCAGGTGGGGAGTGCGCGCGGTGGTGGGTGGCGCACTCCCCGCGTTGGTGGTGGTTAGTTGCGGTGGATGGTGAAGGTTGTGGTGGTGTTTTGGATGTCGGTGGTGTTGTTGGTGAGGGTCAGGTTGTTGAAGGTGACCTCGCCGCGGGCGGGGCCTTGGCCGGGTTCGGGGAGTTCGTTGGCCCAGAGGGCGAAGCCGGACTTGGGGTCGAAGGCGTCGCCGGATTTGTGGGCGCCGGTGATGGTGGTGTTGGTGAAGATCGTGTCGGCGACCGGGAACTGTGGGCTGCCGTTGACGTAGTTCGTCTGGAACATGATTCCGGAGTACGTCGGATCGACGATGTCGAGGTCAGTGACCCGGATGCCCTGGAAGATCTTCGAGGCGGAGAAGACCCATACCGCGGGGAAGGCCTGGTTGCCCCAGAAGTGCCCACCGGAACGGACGATCGACGCGTTCTGGAACTGGGTCGGCGGCGTCGCGCCGAAACCGTTCATCGGGATCCCGAAGTCCAGCGAGCTGATCGTGATCCCCGGGTACGTGAGCATGTCCGCCGCGTACAGGTTCCGGAAAACGTTGTTCGTACCGCCGTACACCGCGAACCCGGCGGCACGCCAGGTGAGCAGCGCGGACAGGTTCTCGAACACGTTGTCCCGCACCTCGCCGCCACCGTTGTCCGTGGCGTTGAACAGCGCGAAGCTGTCGTCACCGGTCGAGCGGGCCTCGTTGTTGCTGACGGTGTTGCCGGCCGACCCGTTCGTCATGTTGATGCCGTCGGCAAACGTGTCCCGGATCCGGGAGTTCTTGATCGTCGACGTGTCGGTGTTCGAACCCCAGTACAGGCAGACCATGTGTTCGACCCAGATGTTGTCGATGGTCATGTTCGCGGTACCGGAGAAGTCGAACACCTTCCCGGGCCCGTCGATGCGGGATGTGTAGTTGCCGAAGTACGCGAACCCGCTGAACGTCGACCCGTTCGCTGACGCCTCGGACCGGAAGCCGATGTCGGTGTTCTCCTGCGTGTCCGGCGCGTGGAACCGGGTGAACCACGGCCCGGCCCCGACCACCTTGACCGCCTTGCCGTACACCTGGAACTTCGACGACGTCTGGTAGTCGCCCGGCGGCAGGTACACGCCCTGCAGCGAGCTGTCCTGCCGTACCTGGTCGAGCGCGTTCTGCACGTCCTGTTGGGTGAACCCGGCCGGCGTCACGAACCCGGCACCGGGGTTGCCCAGAGCAACGACCGCCTCGGTGTCGACGAAGTCGATCGAGTACGTCGTACCGTTCGACGGATCCTTCTGCAGCCGGATCTTCGTCCCGGCCGGGTAGGTCTGGTCGAGCATCAGGTTGGCTTCGTCGTAGATGTGCCGCGCCGGTCCCGATCCGGGCGAGTTGTTCGGCGAGGCCTCGGCGCCGTACAACCACGCGTACTTCGATGTCAGCGGCAACGTCTTCGCGAAGGTCCCGTTGACATAGACGCTCAGGGTCGACGACTGTCCGCCGCCGCCCGCGGAGTCCGGGATCGAGAAGCGGGTGACGAGGCTGTTCGTCGCGGCCCGTGTGGTGAACTCGACGTACGCGCCGTTGCTGTTCAGTGTCACCGCGCGCCGTCCGGACGCTTCGCCGGCCAGGTCCCCGATCGTCCGGTTCGGCCCGATCACGGTCGCGCCGCCACCGACCGCGGCGTCCTCGGCCTCGAGGTGGTCGTACGGCATGTTCGCGCCGCGCCCGACGAAGAACGGCCGCTCACTCGTGTTGTTGGTCCGTTTCACCGGCAGCTCGTTCGCGTCGTCCGCCAGTACGACGCGCACCGTGTACCGGCCGTTCACCGCCGTCCAGTTGCCCAGAGCAACGGCTGGAGTGATGGCACCGGCCGCGAGCGATCCGCTGTACGAACCGGTCAACGTCGTCACCACCGACGAGCCGTTCAGCACCGTGAGCGTGATCCCGTGCGCGCCGGATGCCGACGCGATGCTGCCCTGGTTCTTCAAGGAAAGCGAGAAAGAGACGGAGTTCCCGGCGGACGGATTGCCCGGCGTCCAGTTGACTGCGGCGGCGACCAGGTCCGAGCTGGCGACCGGCGTCACCACCAGCGGGCCCGAAGCGTTGGCCGTGTTGTTTCCGTCGTTCTGCTCGATAACGGTGTTGTCCTCGTCGACCTTCGCGCTCAGCGCGTACGAGCCTGCATCCCGGGTCCCGATCGAGGCACTGACGGTCGTCGACGCGCCGGCCGCGAGGGCGCCGACGGCCGCCGTACCGACCTTGGTGGTACCAAGGTAGAAATTCACAGCGGTCGCGCCTGAGCCAGCGGTACCGCCGTTGTTGACCGTCGCCCGGACCGTGATCGAATCGGTTTCCACCGGCGAGGTCGGCGCCCAGGAAACTCCGGAAAGCGTCAGATCCGGATTCGGCGCCGGTACGCCGAGCACCTGCAGTTCGGCCACCTGCCCAGCCGGTGCGCCCGTGTTCCCAGTGAAGTTCAGTCGTACGTCGGCAACCCGCGCACTGACCGGGATCGTCACCGAGTTGCCGGTCGCCGGGTCGAACGAGTAGTTGGCTGATCCAACGATCGTGGTGAAGGCCGACGAGCTCTGTTCCCGCCCGAGGATCGAGAACGTCTGCGTCCGCGCACCCCAGACCGGATCCGGGTTCAGCCGCACCACGACCGAACTCAGGTCAGCGTTCGCGCCGAGCTGGGTCGTCAACGTGGCCGGGTTGGCGTTTCCTTCCCAGTACGTCGTCACATCGTCGTCGTTAGCGTTCTGCGGAACGTACGTGAACGTGTACCCGGACGCCGTGATCGGCTTGTGCAGCGCGAGGTTGCTGCCCGGTCCACCGCTGCCGTTCCGCGTCACAGTGTTGCTGTTCGGCGATTGGTTGCCCGCGGCATCCTTGGCGCGGACGTAGTACGACACCGACACGTTCGCCGGTTGGTTGTCCGTGTACGTCAGCCCGGTCACGCTGGTCCGCAGCTGACCGTTCGCGTAGACGTCGTACCCGGTGACGCCGACATTGTCGGTCGACGCGTTCCAGGTGAGCTTGATCTGCCCGGCGCCGGGTTCGGTGAAGGCCAGGCCGCCCGGGGCGGTGGGAGCCTGGGTGTCACCGGTCGCCGGTCCGTAGACCTCCAGTTCGGACAGTTGTCCCGCGGGCCAGCCGGTGTTCGCGGTGATCCGGACACGGACGTACCGCGTGGTCGCCGTACCGTAGTCGACGGTCACGGTGTTGCTCGGCGGGCTGAACGTACGAGCCGCCGACGCGGACAGGTCCGTGAAGTTCTGGCCGTCGGTGCTGCCCTGGACGGCGAGCGTCTCGTCGCGGGCACCCCAGCCGGCGGTCGGCAGTTTGAGGACGACCTGGTTGGTCGCGACCGTCGACCCGAGATCGACCTGCACCCACTGCGGGAACGCGTTGTTGGCGCTCTCCCAGTAGCTGCTCTGGTTGCCGTCGGTCACGTTCGACGCGACGTAGTTCTGCGTGACGCTGCTGGCCGAGGCGGGCTTGCCGGCCGCGAGGTTGACGGCTCCGGCGGCCTGGGCGGGGGACACGAGTGGTGCGGCCGCGAGACTCGCGGCCAGCAAGGCGGTCAGCAACCGCCAGCTGGGTATGCGCATGGGACCTCTCCTGGTGGGCGGGACAGGGAAGAGTTGAAAACTTTCGCCGAATTGCTAACTTCTTGCGCAGCGCGTGGCTTATTGTTACGGCACCGCTACGCAGGCGTCAACGGCTCGGAACAACGAAAGGGCCGGCTCGCACGCTGCGAGCCGGCCCTGAGAAGTACGACGTCAGTGCTTGGCGACGCCCTCCGCGCCCGCGCCGGTGAACGCCCGGACGGTCAGTTCGCTGTACCGCGACTCGCTCGACTTGTCCTTGCCGAGGTACGTCCCGAGAACGCCGAACAGGAAGCCGAGCGGGATCGACACGATGCCCGGGTTCGACAGCGGGAACCAGTGGAAGTCCGCGCCGGTGATCATCGACTTCTCACCGTTGCCCGACACGACCGGCGAGAAGATCACCAGCACGACGGCCGAGATCAGGCCGCCGTAGATGCTCCACACCGCGCCCGAGGTGTTGAACCGCTTCCAGAACAGGTTGAACAACAGTGCCGGCAGGTTCGCCGAGGCCGCGACCGCGAACGCCAGCGCGACCAGGAACGCGATGTTCAGCTTCTGCGCCGGGATCGCCAGCGCGATCGCCACCGCACCGATCCCGATCGCCGCGAACCGCGCCACCCGCAGCTCCTGCTTCTCGGTCGGCTTCTCCTTGGAGATGACGTTCGCGTACAGGTCGTGGGCGAACGACGACGCCGAGGTCAGCGTGAGGCCCGCGACCACCGCGAGGATCGTCGCGAACGCGACCGCCGCGATCAGCGCCAGCAGGATCGCCCCGCCGAGCGACCCGGCGCCGCCGCCGACGGACTCGGCCAGCAGCGGCGAGGCCACGTTGCCCTTGGCCTCGGCCACAGCCGAACCCTTGCCGGTGTTGAGCAGCGCCGCCGCACCGAACCCGAGCGCCAGCGTCATCAGGTAGAACACACCGATCAGGCCGATCGCCCATTGCACCGAGCGCCGCGCGGAGCGGGAGTCCGGCACCGTGTAGAAGCGGATCAGGATGTGCGGGAGTCCCGCCGTACCGAGGACCAGCGCCAGGCCGAGGGACAGGAAGTCGATCTGCCCGGTCAGGTCCTTGCCGTACAGCAGACCCGGCTGCAGGAACGACTCGCCCTTGCCGGACTTCGCCGCGGCCGAGCCGAGCAGGTCGGACAGGTTGAAGTGGAACTTCAGCAGTACCAGGAACGTGATCACGACGGTGCCGGCCATCAGCAGCACGGCCTTCACGATCTGCACCCAGGTGGTGCCCTTCATGCCGCCGATCGTCACGTAGATGATCATCAGCGCGCCGACCAGGATGATCACGGCCGCCTTCAGGCCCTCGCTCTTCACGCCGAGCAGCAGCCCGACCAGCGAGCCGGCGCCGACCATCTGCGCCAGCAGGTAGAAGATCGACACGACGATCGTGGAGGTCGCGGCCGCGGTGCGGACCGGCCGCTGCTTCATCCGGAACGCGAGCTGGTCGGCCATCGTGAAGCGTCCCGAGTTCCGCAGCAGCTCGGCGACCAGCAGCAGTGCGACCAGCCACGCGACGAGGAAGCCGATCGAGTACAGGAAGCCGTCGTACCCGTAGAGGGCGATCTGGCCGGAGATGCCGAGGAACGACGCCGCGGACATGTAGTCGCCCGCGACGGCGAGGCCGTTCTGCGCGCCGCTGAACGAGCGGCCGCCGGCGTAGTAGTCGGCCGCGGTCTTGTTCTGCCGGGACGCCCACCAGGTGATGTAGAGCGTCACGGCAACGACCGCGGTGAACAGGGAGATGGTCAGCGCCCGGTTGCCCGGTTCGGCAGCCAGTGGGACGAGCAGGGGATTCACCGGCGACGCTCCCTCTTGTACTTGGCGTTCAGGCCGTGCGCCAACGGGTCGAGCCTGCGATTGGCGAACCGGCCGTACAGCGCCGCGATCACGAACGTCGACACGAACTGCAGCAGGCCGAAGACCAGCGCCACGTTGATGTGGCTGCCGCCGATCTTGTGGCTCATGAAGCCGCGCGCCCAGTTGTTGCAGGCGACGTACGCCAGGTACCACGCCATGAAGGCGATCGTCCACGGTACGACGAAGTTCTTGTAGCGCCGTTTCAGCTCTTTGAAGTCGGCCGCGTCGTGCACCGCCTCGTACGCGCGGGCGTCACGCTCGCGCACCATCTCCTCGTCCATGAGTTCCCCTTTGAACGGACTCGAACCAGGTGCACGTTAGCCCCAAGTTGCTCATTTGTGACCCACCGCAACCAAAAAGTTCTACAGATGCGGCGCGACCGGGCCGTCGACGGTTCGGCGGTAGTTCGCGAACTCGCTCGGGTGGGCGCGGAAACAGTCCGTCAGGTACGGCATCCGCAGCGGCTCCGGCGGGCGGGCGGTGTGTTCGTAGATCAGGTCGATCTGCTCCAGGACCTGGTCGCGCCGGGACTCCTTGAGGACGGCGACCCGCGAGTGCGACTGCGCCAGCTGCCGCAGGCCGCCGCGGTCCAGGTCGTGCCAGTGCCGGAACCGCGCCTGCTCGATCATCGTGAACAGGTTCGACTGCTCCAGAATCGGCAGCGGCTCGAACCTGTCGCCGCCCCCCCTGTGCTCGCCGAGATGGGCATCCCCCTGCACCACCTGCCAGATCCGCCGCACCCACGGCACCACCGTGTCGGCGTTGTTCCAGAGCAGGCCGAGTACGCCGTTCGGCCGCAGCACCCGGGCGATCTCCGGCAGCGCGCGGGCGTGGTCGAACCAGTGGAACGCCTGTCCTACGATCACCGCGTCCACCGACGCGTGCGCCAGCGGGATCGACTCGGCCGCACCGACCATCGTGTCGAGCCCGGTCCGCCGGCGGCAGACCTCGAGCATCTCCGGCGACGGGTCGACCGCGATCACGTGGTGACCGAGCCCGGCGGCGACCGCGGCCAGCTTGCCGGTCCCGGCGCCGAGGTCGAGCACCTGCAGCCCGCGTCCCGGGCCGAGGATCCAGCCGAGCGCCTCGGCCGGGAACGTCGGCCGGCCCGCGTCGTACGCGGCCGCGACGGCGCCGAAGGACTTCGCGCGCGCGGCGTCGACTGGTGCGGCGGCGGGGTCCCCGGCCGGATCGTTGGTGGTCATCACGGCAATTCTGCCGTAGCTCTCGGCCTCAGGCCTGCTACTCGCCGAGTTTCTTCTGCTCGATGTGTGCGTTCAGCGTGGCCAGCTCCGGGTGCTCGTCCAGGATCTTGACCAGTTCGGCGCAGTTCAGGTGGCTGGCGTCGAAGTCCTCGAAGAGGGCGTCGAGCAACTTCCAGTCGTCCGGGGTGTCCAGCGTGAGCCGGTACTGCGATCCGTCTTCGGACCACGGCAGGTTCAAGAGCCGCATCTGGCCGGAGCGGTTCTGGTGCAGGTACGACGTGACGTGTTCGCGGTCCGCCTTCAGCGTGGCGTTCTGCTCCGCGTCGTACAGCCGGGCCGCGGAGAAGATCTCGAAGTCCATGCCGCGCGGGTAGGTGCGTTCGAGGCAGTTCGAGAGGTACAGGTCCGGGTCGTTCTCGGCCCGCCACCGATCGACGCCCGCGGCAACGATCTCGGGATCGATCAGCGGGCAGTCCGACGTGACCCGGACGATCCCGTCCAGGTGGTGCTCGCGGGCGGCGCCGGCGAACCGACTGAGTACGTCGTCCTCGCTGCCGCGGAACACCGGGAAGCCGTCCTCGTCGCAGAGCTGCACGACGAGGTCGTCGTTGAAGTTCGTCGTGGTCGCGACGATCACCGGCAGGCCGGTGCGGCTGAGCCGGTCGAGGTGGTGTTCCAGGTAGGAACGGCCGGCCACGGTCAGCAGTACCTTGGCCGGCAGCCGCGTACTCGTCACGCGGACCTGCGTGACGATGCCAATCTTCAGCTGTTCCATCGGAACATCTCCCGAATCTCTGCCGGTCCGGCGACGTGGTCGACGCCCAGTTCGGTGTCGGTGAACGCCGCCGCGACCTCGGCCGGGACGTACGGCTGGTCCAGCTCCGGCCACAGCCGCTTGATCCGCGCCTGACCGCCGAACGACGGGTGCTCGTTCTCCAGCACCATGGGATCACCGTAGACCCCCGGCTGCAGCCCGAGCGAAGCGCCGTACAGAACGGCCGAACTGAGCCGGTTGGAGGCGACCCGCTGGTGACGGCGGAGTTCCTTCAGTTGTTTGACCAGGAACTTCGCGTCGGTACGGCGCCAGTGCAGGCCGCGGTAGCCGTGCGTGATGACCCGGAACCCGGCGTCCTTGTAGACGTTGCGGATCGCCGGCTTCTCGTACTCGTTCCAGTACAGGCACACGGTCACCGGGCCGGTCTCGTGCTCGTTGATCGAGGCAACGATCCGGCCGTGGTCGCCGAGTACGTGCTGGCCTTCCCAGCCGTGGAACGGGTAGAAGATGGTGCCTGCGGCCCGCTTGTCCTTGGTGGCGAGCTCGGGGTGCGTCTTGAGCAGATAGAGCCAGACGGAGCCGATCACCGAGTAGTTGCGCAGGCCGAGCGCGTGGCCGCGACGGCGGACGCTGTCGGACCAGACGAACTTCGGTACGCCGGGGGCGAAGCTCGTGCCGTACGCGAACCCGTCGAGGATGTTCCAGCCGTGCTGCAGGTACCCCCAGATCCGCGGCGGTTTCGCGAGCCCGGCGTACGTCGCCATGATGTTGGCGTGCCCGTAGAAGTGGTTGGCGTGATGCATCAGCGCCGTACCTTCTTCAGCACCCGCTTGAGCCGGCGGCGGATCACCCGGGCCGGATTCAGGACGGCGTGACCGATGCGGTACGGGCGCGAACGGCGGATGCCGCTGACCGTCCCTTCGAACAGGATCGCGCGGGCGCTCGCATCCGCCAACTCGTCGGCCAGGCGCGCCACCGTCCGCAGTTGCTCGGCGCTGCCGCGCGGCCGGACGACCTCGTCCGGGGAGAACTCCTGCTCCGGGACCGTGATCCCCGTCATCGAGGCGAGCCTCGCCGTCAACTGATGCGGATCCGCCGCCGCCGGCCAAGGTTGCCGAGAGCCACTTTCCAGCACCCGCGTCGCGAACCGCCTCAGGTGCGCCACAACATCCAGCTCCTGGGCCTCCCCGAACAGCCGGTACGACGCCCCGCCAACGCCTGTCAGCGGGCGCTCGAGGATCACGTTGTCCGGCGACCCCGAGCCGCCGGCACCCAACCAAGCCACATACGAAGGAATGACCTTGCGCAACTCCGCTTGGTCATCACATCGCAGGGCCATCATCAGGTGCTCCTCAAGCAAGACACCTTCGCCTTCGGGTACGACGCCCGCCGGAAGTACCGCCGGCGCCTCAACACCCACCACGACGTACCAAGCCGGCGCCAACTCGAACGCAACCCCCGCTTCCGCGGCGTCCAGCACCACCCGGTACGGATCCATCAACACCGGTCCATCGTTGCGCGAGGCAACAGCCCGCGCCGCAACCACCGCCGCGAGCCCGTCCACCTCCGTCAACGCGACGTCGGCCTGCACCAGCGAGGGAAACACCGCGTACGTCCGCGACACCTGCAGACCGGCACCCGCGACAGCCGCCATCACCCGCTTGTACCCAGCAGGCGCCCGGTCGCCGACGTCCCGCCCCCAGTCCTCGTCCCTTGGAAGCGCCGCCCCGATCTCCGGCTGCACCAACCGCTCGAACCCGAACGCGTTCGCCGCCCCCAACAGCACCTTCCCCTCAGGACCGAGCAAACCAACGAGCCGATCCAAGGCGTCGGTCCAGCTGAACCCGGCCGTGTCCGGCCCAACGAGTCGCTCCAGGCCGTCCAACGCCACGATCACGTCGTACTGGGTATCTTCGGCGAACCGGTCCAGCGAACCGCAGTACGCCTCGCCCTTCGTCTCCCCGATCAGCTCCGCCAGCTCCTCGGCATCCGGAGCCGAGCGGACCAGCAAGTCCACAGACGTCACCTGGGACGCGACGGCTCCGACGAGTTCGGCGGCGTGCGGGCCGGCGACCAGGACTGTGTGGTCAGGCTTCAGGGTGGCGGTCAGGAGCGCTGCGGCTGCGGGGCCGGCTGCTGCGGGGCGGGCGTCGCCGGGGTGCAGGTCGGACCAGTTGAGCATCTCGCCGCCGACCAGGTTCGATCGGGTCACATCGATCACGCTATCCAACCAAACTGAGCAGGGTCTCGATCACCCGGTCGACGTCGGGGTCGGTGAGGTCCGGGTAGAGGGGGAGGGAGAGTTCTTCGGCGTAGAAGCGTTCGGCGTTCGGGCACAGGCCGCGTCGATAGCCCTGGCGGGCGAAGACCGGATGCCAGTACACGGGGATGTAGTTGACCTGTACGCCGATCCCCGCCGCGCGCATCCGTTCGAAGATCTCGCGTCGGCGTCCGCCGAGGACGCGGAGCGGGTACAGGTGCCACATCGGGTCGACCCCCGCGCGCCGGCCCGGCGTACGGAGGCCGTCCACGCCGGCGAAGGCCGCGTTGTAGCGGGCGGTGATCTCGGTACGACGGCGTTTGAACTCGTCGAGGCGGCGCAGTTGGGACAGGCCGAGGGCTGCGCCGAGATCGGTCAGGCGGTAGTTCACGCCGTACTCGTGGACCTCCTGGTGCCACGGGCCTTCGTCGGTGAGCTCGAAGCGGGACGGGTCGCGGACCAGGCCGATGAAGTGGAACTCGTGGGCTCGTTGGGCGAGTACGGGGTCCTTGCAGACGACCGCACCGCCTTCGCCGGTGGTCAGGTTCTTCGTGGGGAAGAAGGACATGGTGGTGACGTCGGCCAGGTCTCCGACGGGGCGGCCGTTTGCTGAGCCGCCGACCGAGTGGGCTGCGTCGGCGAGGGTTTTTGCGCCTACCTGGTCCGCGAGTGACTGCAGGGCGGGGTAGTCGGCGGATTGGCCGGCGTAGTCGACTGCGCTGATGACCCTGGACTGTTTTGTTAGAGCGGTTTCCACGGCTACTGGGTCCAGTAGGCCGGTTTCGTAGTCGACGTCGGCGAAGATGACTCGCGCGCCTAGCATGGCGGCGCAGGAGGCGGTGGCTACGAAGGTCATGGGGGTGGTGATGACCTCGTCGCCGGGGCCGACGCCGAGGGCGGCGTACGCGATGTGCAGCGCGGCCGTTCCCGACGTACAACTCACTGCTCGATGCCCGCCGGCCAGCGCCGAGATCGCTTCTTCGAAGGCCGTGACCGTCGGCCCGGTCGTCAACCAGTCGCCGCGCAGTACGGCGGTGACGGCCTCGATGTCCGCCGCGGAGATCGACTGACGCCCGTACGGCAGCACGGCTAGTAGTCCGTTTCGAGGACTTTGCGGATCTCCTCGATCGAGTACCACTGGTCGTTGGTGTCGGAGGCGTAGTGGAAGCCGTCCGCGACCGGGATACCGCCGGCCGGCGGTTGGTAGCCCCAGCTGGCGAGGTCGGGCTGGAGGACGTACCGGTTGCCGAGGGAGACCGCACGGCGGCCTTCCTCCGGGCTGATCATCTCCTCGTGCAGCTTCTCGCCCGGGCGCAGGCCGACGTCGTGCATGGCCGCCCCGGGCGCGATCGCCGCGGCCAGATCGGTGACCTTCATCGACGGGATCCGCGGTACGTACAGCTCGCCGCCGCTCATCAGGTCGAACGAGTCGACGACGAACTCGACCGCCTGCGGCAGCGTGATCAGGAACCGGGTGCAGCGCAGGTCGGTGATCGGCAGCGACTGCCCGGCCGCGTGCAGCGCGCGGAACTTCGGGATGATCGAGCCGCGGCTGCCCATCACGTTGCCGTACCGGACGACGCTGAAGCGGGTGTCGTACGCCGCCGCGTAGTGGTTGCCGTTGATGAACAGCTTGTCAGCGGTCAGCTTGGTCGCGCCGTACAGGTTGATCGGGCTGGACGCTTTGTCCGTCGACAGCGCGACGACCCGCTGCACGCCGCAGTCGATCGCCGCCTCGATCACGTTCTGCGAACCGATCACATTGGTCTGCACGAACTCCCACGGGTTGTACTCACCGCTGTCGACCTGCTTCAGCGCAGCGGCATGCACGACGTAGTCGACGCGGTGCATCGCCCGCAGCAGCCGAGCGCGGTCGCGGACGTCACCGAGGAAGAACCGCAGCCGCGGGTCGTCGCCGAACGACTGCCGGACCTCCCACTGCTTCAGCTCGTCCCGGCTGAACACGATGATCCGCCGCGGGTTCAGGTGCTCGAGTGCGTGCCGAACGAACGTCCGGCCGAACGACCCGGTACCGCCGGTGACCAGGATGTCGGAGCCGGTGAGGATTGACACGCGAGCGGGACCCTTCTGACGGACAGTTCCGAACTGCGCACACGCGGTGCGGACCTCGAAACAATAGCTGCCCGCTGAAGGCTGTGCTCAATCCGCGTCTCGACGCAACGTGATCAAACGTACGTTCTCCGGCACGGTCCGAGCGCGGAAACCCGGTACGGTCGTCGGCGTGAAGCGCGTCGGGGTGCGATGTGATGTGGGGCCGGCCCGGGGCGTCGGGCACGTGATGCGCTGTCTGGCGCTGGCCGAGGAGGTTCGGCGGCGCGGCGTCGAGCTGGTGTTCGTGTGCGACGCGCACACCGTGCCGTGGGCGGCAGAGCAGATCGCTGCGCGCGGGATCGACGTACAGCCGGCGGTGTGGACGGCCGATGAGCACGTGGAGCTGTTTGCCCGGCTCGGGCTGGACGCGGTGGTGTTCGACTCGTACGACCTGGACGCGTCGGTGTACGCGGCCGTTCGTGCGAGTGGGCTGCCCACGGTGGCGATCGTGGACGGGGACTTCCGCGGAGCTCAGGCCGACGTGTTGGTCGACCAGAACCTCGCGGCCGAGCTCGACCGTCCGGTGCTGCCGCGGGGCTCGGTCCGGCTGGCTGGTCTGCCGTACGTGATGATCCGCGACGAGATCCTCGACCTCCGGCCGGCGGTCGCGCCCGCCGATCGGCCGAACGTGGTGCCGACGGTGTTCGCGTTCTTCGGTGGTACGGATGCGTTCGGTGCGGGGCCGTACGTTGCCCGGGCGCTGGCGGCGACTGGCCTTCGGTTCGAGGCGACCGTGGTTGCGCCGGGGGAGGAGCTGGCGCGGCGGATCGCCGACGTCGAGCTGCAGCCGCATCAGGCGCTGAACGTGATCGGGCCGACCGATCAGCTGGCGGCGCGGGTGCGTGCGGCGGATCTGACGATCAGCGCGTCCGGTACGTCGACGTGGGAGCTGTTGTGCCTCGGGGCAACGGCCGGTCTGGTGTGCGTGGTCGACAACCAGGTGATGGGGTACGAGCGCGCGGTCGGCACCGGCGCGGCGGCCGGGCTGGGGCTGCTGAGTGCGCTGCAGGCAGATGTGGGCGCAGCGGATCAAACGCTCAAACGACTTCTCACGGATCCCGTGGAACGCGGGCGGTTGGCACGCGCAGGTTGGGAGCTGGTCGACGGCCGAGGACGCGAACGAGTAGCAGACGCGCTGCTGGGGCTCATCTGAGTTCGTAGATGGTGGCGTCGAGGGTGGCGTGTCGCAGGCGGACGTAGTTGCGGAGCGCCGGCGAGACCTCGCCGGCGCGGTGGTCGGCGTACAGCCAGCGGACGCCGGCCTGCTTGAGCCGGTCGATGGTGGTGGCTGACGGCGCCTTGAACGCGGCGTCGTTGGCGGCGAGCGCTTCGGGCTTCCAGTACGGGATCAGACTCGGGTTGCCGTCGTTGGCGAGCGCGATCCGGTTCGCCTGGTTCGAGTACGACCAGCCCTCGATCAGCACCGGCCGTTCGGACAGCGCCGCCAGCCAGAAGTGCCGGCTGTCGCAGACGCCGTCGCGCTGGATGATGCAGTGCGCGTTGGTCGCGACCAGCTCGCCCGGCTTGCTGTTCCGCCGCAACCACTGCGCCGCTCCGGCCTCCGCCGCGGTCGCCCCGCCGCGGAACGGATGCGCGAACACCAGGTTCGACGCGTTGTCCGACACGAACGCCTGCAACGGCACCAGCGCCGCGCCGATCATGCATACCGCGACCGCCGCGCCGAGCATCGCCACGAAGAAGTTGCCCGGCCGCCGCGCCACCTTCCACACCACCGCGACGAGCAGCGCGACAACCCCCACGACGGCCAGCGTCCACAACCACGGCCCCTTGATGCCCGGCAGGTCCGCCGACTCCGACCGCGCGACCGCGAACCCGGCCAGCCCGAGGAGCCCGGCCGCTCCGACGAGTACGACGGCCCGCCGGTCCCCGAGCCGCCCGACGAGATTCGCCAGCCCGGCTGTCGCGAGTACGGCGACGATCGGGAACGCCGTACGCAGGAAGTACAACTGGCTCACGCCCGACTGGGTCGTGAGCAGCGTCCCGAGCAGCCCGGCGACGGCGACCCCGGCCAGGAACACCGCACCGGTGTCGCGCCACTTGCGGCCGAGGAAGAACAGCCCCGACGCCGCCAGCACCCAACTCAGCAAGGTCGTTGCCCCAGACAACAACTGGGCATGCGGGTTCGAGATCAGCATCGGGTACGGCGCCAGTTGCACGAACGTCTCGAACGGCTTGATCTGCGTACCCCACGTACTGCCGCCGAAGATCGTGATCAGCGCCGCCACGAACACCACCAGCGTGACCAGTCCGCCGAGGAACGCCGGCCGCGTCCGCCGCTTCGCCAGCCCCAGCTGCAGGAACGCGAACGCGAACCCGGCACCGACGACCGGCAGGATCGTCGACTTCGCCCCGGCCGCGACCAGCGCGAGCAGGATCAACAAGACCCATCGATTGCGCGGCTTCCCGTCGGAGCGCAGGAGGTCCACCGCGACGATGCAGAGCGCGAGCGCGATCAGTACGCCGAGGTTCTGCGTCGGGCTCAGGTACGCCGCGACCGCGGTCGAGATCCCGCCCAGCCCGGCGCCGGCCAACGGCTGCACCGCCCCGCCGAGCCCGGCGACGAACACCGCCAGCGGTCCGGCCCAGGTCGCGCCGGACTCCGCAATCGGAACGAGCCGGGTGGCAAGCGCGAACACCAGCCCGCATCCGGCGACGAACAGCGGCAGCCAGCTCAGCGAGTGGATCAGGTCGGTCAGGTCGATCCGCGTCCCCCACTGCGTCGCGGCCGTCGCCTGGTGGAAGAACGTGTGGTACTTCATCGGCTCGCCGCCGAGCCAGAGCGTCCTGATCGGTACGTCGTACTTCGCGCTCGCCGCCAACGCCTGCTGGAACGCGAGGTCCGGGTAGGCCCGCAGCGGATCTGTGTACGCCGGGAGGAACTGGCCTGGACCACGCCGGTAGACGATCAGCAGCACCACCGCCGTCGACGCCGCGAGCAGCCACGCCTGCAGCGGGCGCAACGGCTGTTCGACCCGCCGCCAGACCCGCGCGCGGGCGTCGCCGTCGACGAACGCGATCACCAGCACAACCGGCGCCCACACCCACGACCAAGCCTGCAGTCCGATCGAGGCGCTGGCGAGATACACCAGCACCTGGCCGGCCGTACCGACGGCGAACCCGGCGGACAGGTCCTCCACCAGGTTGCGCCCGTATCCGCCGATCAGGCGCCACAGCGCGAACCCGGGCAGCGTCACCACGACCACCGTGAACAGCACGAACCGGGCCAGTTCGAAGGCGGTCGAATGCAGCGCGAGCAGCACGATCGCGAGGAGCGCGACGCTCAACCCGGCGACCAGACCGGAAAGGGAAGGCCCCGCGGTCCGCGGCCCCCGCCGCCTCGCTCTCGCGCGCATGTCGTAACACTAATGTGAAATCCATCGCGCCACGAACGCAACGTGTCACTCCGTGTGAGACCCAGAGCGCGAACTCCGGCAGTCTCCTGATCACCTCAGCTCTTCGTCACCCCAGGACCACGCTGCTTGGCTTGTGTCTGTGACGCGCCGTTCGTCGCCACTGGTGTCTCCGCCGGCCTGGTCACGCCCCGCTTCTCATGCGTCGGGTTCGTTCCGGCGTGGATGGCGGTCGCAAGCTCGGTGTCCAGCGGCATCCGGACCGGCGTAATCGGCGCCGTGCCGCCAGTCGCCTCGGCAGCTTTGGCCTTGTCCAGCTCGTCAAGGCCCACGCTGAGAGCGCGCTCGTTCCGCTGGCCGCTGACGACGAAGGGCTGGCCGTCCTTGCGTGGCTCGAATGCGATCGCCCGCCTGACCGGCCTCGGATCCTGCGCCGTCCCCTCGGCCTCCTGGTATGTCAGCCGGTGCGACGCACCGAATTTGTACCCGTTCGGCGCATACTCCTCGTCCACCTCGATCTTGATCTCGGCATGGTCGCCGATCTCGCCGTACTTGTCTTGGATCGAGTGCATGCGCTTGCCGTCGAACTCCGCCTCGCGGCCTTCTTCCAAGGCGTCCAGGCCGTCCTCCAGCGCGTTGAACAGCTTGGCATCGCGCCCGGTCGGGTCCTTCGCCGCGGCAGCCTCGAGAGCCTTTCGTTCCGCCTCCAGATCGGGATGCAGGCGAAGCACATAGGGGTCAGCCATCGGAGTCCGGTTGCTCGCCCTTCAGCCGCAGGCGGGAGCGTTCGCGAGGGACGTAGGCCTCGGGTGGGGTGGTTTCGAGTCTCTGCCGGGTCGTTTCCTCCACTCGCGCGGCAGCGGCGGCGTCCTCGAGCAGTTCCTGGTACTCGAGCCACTGGGCGAAGGAGATAATGACGGCCTCAGGTTCGCCGGTGTCACCGAAGACCATCGGCTCTGTCTTGCCTTCGCGGAACCGCTGCAGCATCGTGCTCAGATGCCCGGAGGCCGACTCGGTGTCGATCACGATCACGTGATTGCCGTCAGGAAGCTCGTGGTTCCGCTGGGGTGCCATCCTCGTGTCCCTCCGTTCGCGCAGGTCGCGCGCTACTACCGTACGTGCTGACGGGTGACCGTCGTCGTACGGTTCAAGAGCTCTGGATTTCTGCCGCTGAGTGTGCACCGCTGTACGCCCGGTAACACTGTTGTCGCCGTGATGCCTTAAGCTCAGCGGCCTATGAGTTGGTACGACGCGCTCGAAGCTGGTGAGCTGACCGTGCGGCCGTCCGTGGACGCAGCGAAGCGGTTCGGGGTCTCGATCGACCGGATGTCGGTCTCGGCATCGGCCGGTACGCCGCTGGCGGAGGTGCTGTCCGCGGTCGAGAAGTCGACCGCCGACGTGATCGTGCTCCGCTACCCGGCCCGCGAGACGACCTGGTTCGCGGCGCTCGCGAGCGGTCCGCGCCAGGCGTTGCTGGCCGACACGGTCAGCTGCTGGGCGCTGCCCGTCGGGAAGGGCCGGCGCCCCGCGCCGCTGGCCGGTTTCACCACGCAGGTCGAGGACGACGTCGACGACGACCTGGTGGACGACCTGGTCGCGGACGTGTTCGGCGACTCCGGCAACCACTACTGCTCCGACCCGGTGTTCGACCGCGCGCTCGCGCTGGCCGGCCGGCAGGAATGGGCGCGGCGGCGGATCGCCGCGGCCGGCGCGGTCGTCCTGCGGGGCCCGGACCGGCGGGTGCTCGCGCTCGCGGCGCTCGATCAGGAGACCGCGTGGACCGAGGTCCAGCTCGCCGGCGTCGTGCCCGCCGAGCAGGGCCGCGGCCGGTACGGCCATCTGCTGGCCGCGATCGAGGACGCCTGCACGACCCGCCGCCTCGTGGTCACCACCCAGACCCACCAGACCGGCATCCAACGCATCTGGGCCCGCTACGGATTCGAACCCGTGCATAACCTCCTGACAGTCCACCTCGTTGCCGCTACGTAAAGGGTGTGCCAGCCGATCCCACGCCTACTGCGCGGCACTCGGCGGGCACCTCGCCGCACCGGCGCGAAGGGCACGATGAAACCACATCGAACCCTCCGCGCCGGCGCGCCGAGGCACTCCGCCGAGCACCTGCTCGCGACGGCGTGGGATCGGCCGACACACCCTGAACAGTCAGCCACGGCGAGGGAGGGCATACCGGAGTGACGCCGCGGTTGAGCGTGGTAGTGCCTTTCTACGGCGTCGGCGAGTACCTCGGGGACTGCCTGGAGTCGATCGCACGGCAGGCCTGGACTGATTTCGAGGCGATCCTCGTCGACGACGGATCCCCGGACGACAGCGCCGTCGTGGCGAAGGAGTTCTGTGCCCGGGACCCCCGGTTCCGGCTGATCCAGCAGGACAACTCCGGACCCGGTCCGGCGCGGGACGCGGGGATCCGCGAGGCGACCGGTGAGTACCTCGCGTTCGTGGACGGCGACGACCTGGTGTCGACGTACGGCTTCGCCGCCCTGGTCCGGACGCTGGACCGGACCGGCTCGGACTTCGCCGGCGGCAACGCGCGCCGGTTCAACAACAGCTTCGGCGTCCGGCCGTCGTGGTTGCACAAGCAGCCGTTCGCCCGGGTCCGGCACGCCACGCACGTCAGCGAGTTCCCCGACCTGGTCCTGGACCGGATGCTCTGGAACAAGGTGTACCGCCGCTCGTTCTGGACCGAGTACGGCTACACGTTCCCCCCGATCCGGTACGAGGACTACCCGATCGCGCTCAAGGCCCACCTGGACGCGGTCACCGTCGACACGGTCACGCAGGCCGTCTACTACTGGCGCGAACGCGAGTCCGGCGAGTCGATCACCCAGCAGAAGTTCCAGCTCGGCAACATCCGCGACCGGGTCACCTCGGCCGGAATGGTGCTCGACCTGGTCGAGGACGCCGTACCGGTGGTCCGCCGGCGGGTGCACGCGCACCTGGCGCAGATCGACGTACTGACGCTGATGTCCGCGTTCGGGTCGGTCCCCGCCGACGACGAGCAGGCGCTGGTCGACCTGTCCCGCCAACTCCTCGACGGGCTCGACGAGGAGGTGCTCGCGAAGACCCACCGGTACGACCGGATCCAGCACGCCGCGCTCCGCTCCGGCGACGTCGACCTGCTCCGCCGGCTCGCGGTGTTCCGCAACTCCGGCGGGCTGCGCGGCGGTGCGCGGGCGGTGTCGCGCGGGCGGCGGCTCGAGTACAACTACCCGGGCCTCGGCGAGGCCGCCGTACCGCGCCGGCTGTACGGCGTCTGCGACCAGGACCTCTCGCTCGCGACCAGCGTCCGCGAGGTCGGCTGGGTCGACGGCAAGCTGTCGGTCAAGGGCACCGCGGAGATCCGCCACCTGGAGACGGACCGTACGTCGGCCCTCAGGATCGCGCTCGCCGTCGGCACGACGACGTACCCGCTGGAGGTCCGCCGGTACGCCGCTCTCGACCTGCACGGGACGCAGTCGCTCGTCGGGTTCGAGGTGCTGCTCGACCCGGAGCTGCTCGCGGAATGTACGGGCGCTCCCGCGCACTTCGAGGTGCGGATGCGTTCCGGGCGGCGGGTGCGGACCGGCATGCTCGGCGGGCAGGGACCGGGCAGTCCGGGCTGGCCGCCCGGCGCCTGGATCGACGCGTCGAACTGGATCCAGCCGGGGCCGGGCAAGAACGGTTGGTTCGCGCTGCGCCGGTTGACCGATCCGTGCCGGTTGACCGCGGTCGAGCAGACCGAGGACGAGCTGGTCCTGCACGGACGGGCGTCGTTCGACGAGCCGACGCTGCACCTGAGCCGGCCGGTCGTCGGCGGCGAGGAGGAGATCCCGCTGCAGGTCGACGGGCGGGACTTCACCGCGCGGCTGCCGGTCCGGGAACTGCTCGACGCCGCGAACCACGACGATCCGTTCGGCCAGCGGACGACCCGGGTGTTCCGGGTGCACGACGCCGAGGGCGGGCAGAAGGTGCTGTTGTGGACCGCGGGCGACGCGGCGGTGTCGCGGGTCGTGGACGGCCGCGTGGTCACGCTGACCCGGTCGACCGGCGGGTACGTGAACCTGCACGAGTCGCCGATCCGGACGACCGCCGTCACAGCTGTTGCCGACGGCAAGGAGTTGGTGGTACGCGGATCGGCCGGCGGCGACGTGACGTTCAGCTGGCGGCGGTACCTGGCCGATTCCGACGACCACCTCGACGTCGCGTGCCGTCGTACGGTCGCCGCCGACGGCGGGTGGTCCGTGGCCGTCGACGTGGAAGCGCTCGTCCCGGTGACCGCCGTACAGGTCTCCGTCGATCCGTTGGCCGCGCTGGCCGACTGGATCCTGTTCGCCACCAGAGCCGACGGTACGGCGCACGCCGTCCAGTGCGAGCCGTTCCTGTGCAGCCGGTTGCCGTTGGCAATTGATTGCGGGACGCACGCGCTCGCCGTCCGACCCCATGCCGGCACTCTGCACGTCGAGGTGCGCTGATGCATCACCACAACCACTACTACGGTCAGACGCACATCCTGTCCCGGTACGCCGGGTTCGACTTCGACCATCCGCCGCGGCTGCGTGGATACCTGCAGCACGGGTGGAACATCGGCTGCGGGTGGAACCCGGTGCACGAGTTCTACGACGGCGCGTGGCGCTTCACCTGGAGCGATGCGCCGCGTCGTCGCGGGCACTCGCTCGGGCGGCGGAACTACCACAGCATCGGTGCGCCGTTCCTGTACCTGACCGAGCTCGAGCCGGAGCCTCCGGTGTCCGACGAAGAGGAGCCGGTCGAGCGCGAGGGCACGTTGTGGTTCCTCTTCCACGGGTGGGAAGGCGGCAAGATCCACGGCGACCACCAGCGGCTGATCGACGAGATCCGCGAGACCGAGCCCGGTCCGGTGACGTTCAGCCTGTACTACACCGAGTACGACCGGCCCGAGGTGCGCGGGTTCTACGAGGACGCCGGGTTCCGGGTGGTGTCGTTCGGGCGCCGCGGGTTCTCCTACGAGGGCACCGACCGGCGGTTCCTGTTCAAGCAGCTGGCCGAACTGCGCAAGCACAAGCGGGTCGCCGCGAACCGGTTGTCGACGGCGATCTTCTACGGCGTCGCGGCCGGCTGCGAGCCCGCGGTGTACGGCGACCCGATGGAGATGGACGGCGAGAACCCGCTGTTCGGCGGGCAGAGCCGGATCGAGCGGCTGTGGCCGGAGATGCTCGGCAAGACAGTCGACCTCGAGGCCGCCCGCGCGACCACCGACCTCGAACTCGGTCGCCCCTGGATGATGCCCGCCGCGGAACTGCGGTCGCTGTTCGATTGGAGAGAGCGTGTCTGAAGTCCAGGTCGTCCGGGGCGAGATGCAGCCGTGGACCGATCGTACGGAGTCGCGCCCGGCGCTGGCCGCGTTGCTGACCGACGTCGTGCCTGCCAACCGGCGGACGCTGATCCTCGGGCCGCATGCGCCGCAGCTGATCGAGTCGGTGCTCGCGCACTCGGCCGACGTGACGATCCTCGTGCGGTCGGTGGCGGACGCGCAGCAGTTGGGCGAGGACTTCGGCCCGTGCCTGCAGGTGATCGCCGGCGCGCTGGACGGATTGCAGACCTCGCCGTACGAGGTGATCATCGCGTCGGACGGGTTGGATCGGGTGCTCGGGTACGACAGTGCCGATCATTCCTGGACCGCTCGGCTGGACGCCGTCGCCGCGCTTGCCGCGCCGGATGCGGTCGTTGTGCTTGGGCTGGAGAACGAGTTCTCGCTGCTGAACCTGTTGGACAGCCGACCGGCCGACGAACGCCACGGTGACGACGAGTGGCGGCCGCTGCACGACGATCCGACTCGGCCGGTGTCGGTCGAGCAGTTCCGTACGGCGCTGCCGTGGACGGCTGAGCTGTACGCCGACTTCGCGTCCCGTACGTACGTCCGCGCCGACGTCGCGGCCGGCGCCCGGCCCGGTGAACTCCCCACCCGGTTGGCGATCGCCGCAGTGGAGCAGACCGACGTACCACTTCTGTCTCCCGCTCACGAGGGCCTGGACACCGCCGCCCGAGCCGGCCACCTCGGCGCAGTCCCCACCGGCTGGCTCGCCGTTATCGGCGCCCAGCCCGCCCACGACATCTACTCGGAAACAGCAACCGCAGTCCTTACCGCCGACCAGACCCTCACGGGTTGGGACCTGACGACCACAGGCGGGGGTATTTCCGGTGAGTTGCTGTCGTTCGACCCCTCCGTTGTTCCCAGTGCGATCTCCTCGGGTGTTTCGGTTGAGAGTGTGTTGTTCCGGCTGGCTGCGGCTGAGGATGTGCCTGGGTTCCGGAAGCTGGCGGCGGACCTGGGCGACTGGGTGAGTGAGTCGCGGGTTGTGCTCCGGTGGGATGACGTGGTGTATGACGGCGAATCCTTCTCCCACGGGGTCTCGGGGTGGGTGGCCCAGGACAGTGTGGGGAAGGAAGATCTGCTGGCCGCTGCGTGGGTGCGGTTTCATGGGCGGTTGATCGGGCAGCAGCGGCGGCATCCTTGGCCGCCGTGGATGGTGGGGGACGATCTCGTGTCCGCCTGGTTGGGGATGTCTGGGGTGGAGGCGCCGGAGCAGACGCCGGCCACTTCGCCCGACACCGTTCCGGCGACCAGCGAGCAGGTTGCCCGCGGCAAGCAGATCGCGGCCGCGTTGGACGACATGCTTGGGGTCGCCAATGAAGTGGTCGACGTACGGACAGCGCTCGCGGAGGCGGAAGCGGCCAAGCACGAGCTGTTCGAGCTGAAGGGGCACGTCTACGGGCTGGAGCGCACCCTCGGCTTCCGGAACAAGGCGATGAAGACCCGCGAGAACCGCATCCGCGAGCTCCGCGGGCAGCTCCAGAAGGTGAGCGCCGCGCACGAGCGGATCCGCGGCTCGCGGACGTACGCCGTCTCCCGCGTCATCTTCCACGCCGCCCAGGTCCGCAAGCCCGAGGTCGTCGCCCGCAAACTCGTCCGCAAGTTCCGGAAGAGATGACCGCGCCACGCCTGAGCGTGGTAGTTCCGTTCTACAACGTGGGGGCATACATCGGGGACTGTCTCGACTCGATCGCGCGGCAGACGTTCGCGGATTTCGAGGCGATCCTGGTCGACGACGGTTCACCGGACGACAGCGCGGTGATCGCGAAGGAGTTCTGCAGCCGGGACCGGCGGTTCCGGATCGTCGAGCAGCCGAACGCAGGTCTCGGCCCGGCGCGGAACACCGGCGTCGAGCACGCGTCGGGGGAGTACGTCACGTTCGTCGACAGCGACGACCTGGTGACCCGGCACGGGTTCGGGCTGATGGTCAAGGCGCTCGATCGGACCGGGTCGGACCTGGCCGGCGGCAACGCCCGACGGTTCAACAACAGTTACGGCGTACGCCCGTCCTGGCTGCACGGACAGGTTTTCACGGCGGACCGGCTCGCCACGCACATCTCCGAGACGCCGCAGCTCGTCCTGGACCGGATGGTGTGGAACAAGGTCTACCGGCGGTCGTTCTGGGACGAGTACGGGTACCAGTTCCCGGCGATCCGGTACGAGGACTACCCGGTCACGCTGAAGGCGCACCTGGACGCGGTCACCGTCGACACGGTCGCGGCGCCGGTGTACTTCTGGCGCGAGCGGGAGTCCGGTGACTCGATCACCCAGCAGAAGTTCCAGCTCGCGAACATCCGCGACCGGGTCGTCTCGGCCGGTCTCGTGCTGGACCAGGTCGAGGACGCGTTGCCGGAGATCCGTAGCCGGGTGCACGCGCACTTCCGGCAGATCGACCTGCACGCAATCCTCTCGGCGTTCGGTACGGTCCCGGCCGAGGAGGAGCAGCACCTCGTCGAGCTCACCACGGAGCTGCTCGACCGGCTCGACGACGATGTACTCGCGAACTCGCCGCGCCTCGCCCGGCTCCAGTTCGACGCCCTGCGCGCGGGCGATCTCGAACTCCTGCACAAGGTCGCGCTCGACCCGGACACGGCCGAGGAACACCTGCAGCTGACCAAGTCCGACTTCACGCTGGCGACCAGCGTGCGCGAGGTGACCTGGATCGACGGCGAGCTGTCGGTCCGCGGTACGGCGGAGCTCCGGCACCTGCAGGACAAACCGTCGAACCTCCGCATCGGCCTGATGGTCGCGGGCTGGAACCATCGGCTTCCGCTGCGGCGGTACCCGGCGGCCGACCTCCGCGGCGAGCAGAACCTGGTCGGGTTCGAGGTCCGGGTCAGCCGCGAACTGCTCGCGAAGTGCCCGGCCGGCCCGGCGCACTTCGACGTCCGGCTGCGAGCCGGCGGGATCCGGCGGCGCGACCGGCTGCGCGGGCAGAAGGCCGGCAGCCCGGGCTGGCCGCCCGGGGCGTGGATCGACGAGACGAACTGGATCCAGCCCGGTCCGGGCGAGAACGGCGCGTTCGCGGTCCGGCGGTTGCCGGATCCGTGCCGGTTGACCGCGGTCGAGCAGACGCCGGATGCGCTCGTACTGCACGGGCGCGCGGCGTTCGACGACCCGTCGTTGTTCGTCGGCCGGCCGCTGTCGGGTGGTGAAGAGGAACTGCCGCTCGAAGTGCGCGGCCGCGACTTCACCGCTCGGCTACCGATCGGGCCGATCCTCGCGGAGATCAACCCGGACGACCCGTTCAGTCAACGGACGACGCGCGCGTTCCGGATGCGCGGGCCGGAGGGTCGCGAGCAGGTGTTGCTGTGGACCGCGGGCGATCGCCTGGTGTCGCACGCGGAGCGCGGGCGGGTGGTGATGCTGACCCGCTCGACCGGCGGGTACGTGAACCTGCACGAGTCACCGATCCGTACCACCGCCACGGCTGCCGTTGCCGCAGGCAACATGTTGGTCGTCCGCGGGCCGGACTGGGGCGACGTCGCGTTCAGCTTGCGCCGGTACCTCCCGGACTCCGACGACCACGTGGACGTCGACTGCCGCCGTACCGTCTCCGACGACGGCTGGGCCGCGGTCGTGGAGATGGCCGCGCTGGAACCGGCCGAGTGGATCCTCTTCGCCACCGCCCCCGACGGCACCTCCCACGCAGTCCAGTGCGAACCCTTCCTCTCCAGCCGCCTCCCGCTGACCATCACCCGCGGCGCCCACACCCTCGCCGTCCGCCCCCTGGCCGGCACCCTCCACCTCGACGTGAGTTAACGCCGCGCGATCATCAACTGATGGGTGACAGGCCAGTCGACCGGGGTGCCGTCGGGGGTGGTGATGGAGGCGACCGGGGCGATGCGGTTGGTGATCAGCCAGTCGTTGCGCCAGGCGTGGGACGACGGGTCGATGGTGAAGCCGGTGCGTTCGGCGACCGCGGACCAGCCGGCGAAGTTCAGGCCGCAGAACTGTTCGTGGGTCTCGCTCAGCCAGTTGTCGACGTAGTCCTTGCGGGTCAGGAAGTCCATCGCGTCGGCGAGCCGGAGTACGATCCCCTCGCCGCGAACCTCGTACTCGAACGGTACGCGAGCATTCCGCCGGAAGTCGTCCGCGAACTGGAAGAACCGCGCCCGGGTCGACAGCTTGCCGACGTACGCGGCCGCGTCGTCGAGCGTCTCGAGCTCCGCCACGTCGTCCGGGTTCACCCCGTCGCTGTCGTCCAGCCGCAGTACGACGGAACGGTCCGGCTCGTCCGGTCCGCAGACGTCGGAGTTGATCCAGACGCCGTGTGGTGCGGTGTGCGCGTACAACGCATCCGCGAACCGCTGTACCGTCGCCGGCCGCGAGCCGTCGGCGTACGACCAGATCTCGTGGGTGAGCGCGAGCGTCAACGTGGTGTCGATCGACCGCGGCGGGAAGACCGCTGAGCCGAGCATGTTGCGCTGGTAGAAGTACACGTTCGGGTTGCTGAAGAGGCCTTGCTCCTTCTTGTGTACGCATTCCGCGTACAGGTGCCGGGCGACCTCGACCCCGATCAGGTCCGACTCGTGGAACCGCGGATCCCGATCGACGAGCTGCAGCGTCGCGCCGGTCGCGCACCCGATGTCGAGGATCCGCCCCGGCCGCACGAAGTCCTTGATCTGCGACCATTTCCGGTCCGCGGCGGTCTCGAACGCGTCGGCGTACGTCTTGTAGTCGCGCGTCGTCGTCAACCCGCCGTCGTCCCCCACGACCGGGTCGTTCACACACCGCGCAACATGCGCATCCAGCGCGTACCGCTCGAACACGTCCACAGTCGCGGGATGCGCCAACGATTTCCACGAATTGTTGCCAGCAGCAATCATCAGCAAGACGTCCCAAGGCCGTGCCGTCCCCTCCGGCTCGACCCCGATCACCTGATACCCCAGCCGCTCGTAAAGCTTGCTGACAGCAGGCGTAGAACAGGCCACGAGCGTATTGGCCGGCGTCAACCGCACGAGATCATCCGTCCCGGCCTCCACAGCCTTGACGGTCACCTCGGCAAACTCGTCGGTCGGCGGCGTATCCACCACCCCCACCACCAACGACCGAATCCCCTCCACCACACTGAACCGCTCGATCGCGGCTTCCCGCCGATCGAACCCCACCGGATTCCGCTTGGTCGTCTGATGATTGGCCGAAGTAACGGCCCAAACCACAGTCCGCCCACCAAACCCCCGCAAAAACTCCCCCTGAAACCGAGTCAAGACATGATGCCGCCCGGGGAACAGCAGGTACATCAGAGCAGGTCCCAGGTGAGAGGGGTGCCGGCTTGTGCGTCGGTGCGGAAGGGGCGGCCGTTTACCTGGGGGAAGAGGTCGGGGGCGAGGCCACCGGCGGGGCGGATGGAGCGGACGTTTTCGAAGGTGATGAGGTCGCCGGCGCGGACGTCCTGGGTGACGTACAGGGAGCGGCGGAAGCGGAGGACGTTCTGTTCGGCTTGTTTGGGGCCGATGACCGGTTTGCCCAGGGAGAGCTGTGCTACCCGGGTGCTTTCGACCAGCAGTTCCAGTTCCCAGGGTTCCAGGGAGAAGGCTGAGTCGACTCCGCCGTCGACCCGCTTGAGGGTTACGTGCTTCTCGATGACGGTCGCGCCCAGAGCTACCGCGGCTACCGCGGCGCCGATGCCCATCGTGTGGTCGGAGAGGCCTACCTGTACGTCGAGGGCGTCGCGGAGTACCGGGATGCCGCGGAGGTTCGACTGCTCCGGGGGTGCGGGGTAGCTCGCGGTGCAGGAGAGCACGATGATCTGCTCGTTGCCGGTGGAGCGCGCGGCGCGAACGGCGGCGTCGATGTCGGTCAGCGTCGCGGAACCGGTCGAGATGATGATCGGCTTGCCGGTCTCGGCCATGCCGCGGACCAGCGGGAGGTCACCGATCTCGTTCGACGCGACCTTGTACGCCGGTACGTTCAGCTTCTCCAGGAAGTCGATCGCGGTGCTGTCGAACGCGGACGAGAACGCGACCAGCCCGAGCGACGCCGCCAGCTCGAAGATCGGCTCGTGCCAGGCCCACGGCGTGTGCGCCTCCTCGTACAGGTCGTACAGCCGCGCCTCGCTCCACAGTTCGTGCTCTGCCGGCAGCCGGAACGCCGGCAGGTCGAGATCGAGCGTCATCGTGTCCGCGGTGTACGTCTGCAGTTTCAGCGCCTGTGCGCCGGACTCCGCAACCGCCCGTACGATGTCGAGCGCCCGTTCCAGGTCGCCGTTGTGGTTCCCGGACATCTCCGCGATCACGAACGGCTGATGCTCCGGCCCGACCGGCACATCCCCGATCTCGATCGTGTTGTTCATGCTTTCCCCTGGTTTCGACGGTCTTGTTTGCGCAGGCTGATCGGGATCACGGTGAGTTCGCGACCGTCCGCGTACCGAGTCTCCGGTGTGCCTTCGGTGAACCGGAAGCGCCGGTTCATCTGCCGGACCACGGCGTTGTGTTCGAGCACCTCACCGGTGAGTACGTCGAGACCGAGCTCGTCGAACGCGTACGCGGTCGCCTCACGCATGATCTCGATCCACGCCGGCAGCGTCTCGCCGCGCTCGGCCAGCCCGTCCGCGTCCAGGAAGAACCCCCACGCGCCCGCCGTACCGTCGAGGTCGAAGAAGTTCACCACCCCGGCGGTCGCGCCGTCCCGCGTGTAGATCAGCACCCGCCGCGACGGGTCGACCGACGTCTTCGCCCACCACGCGGCGTGTTCGCCGGCGCTGATCTCGTGCGAGGTGATGCTCACCTCCCGATTCGCCTGCTGGTTCCGCAACGTCCGGATGAGGTCGACGTCGTCGTCGGTCGCGGTCCGCAGCATGCTCCTAACCTAGCGTCTTCTCTTCGGGGGTCCTGATGTGTAAACATCTTTCGACTTCACCTAGAACGACGGTCGGAGAGTGACATGAGAGTCTGGCGAGCTATGGGTGTTCTCGGCGCGACAGCGGGCCTGTTGCTGAGTGGGCTGACCGGCACGGCGTCGGCCGTGGAGCAGCAGAACTGCACGCCGAGCGCGTCGACCCCGCTCCGGCAGTTCCGGGCGAGCTGGATCTCGTCGGTCGTGAACATCGACTGGCCGTCGAAGACCGGGCTGAGCGCTGCGCAGCAGCAGGCCGAGCTGATCGGCTGGCTGGACGACGCGGTCCGGCAGCACCACAACGCGGTGATCCTGCAAGTACGTCCGACCGCGGACGCGTTCTGGCCGTCGAAGGTCGAGCCCTGGTCGCAGTACCTGACCGGCCACCAGGGCGGCGACCCCGGCTACGACCCGCTGAAATTCGCGGTCACCGAGGCGCACAAGCGGAACCTCGAGCTGCACGCCTGGTTCAACCCGTACCGGCTCTCGATGGGTACGGACCTGAACGCGCTGGTCCCGACGCACCCGGCGCGGCTGCACCCGGACTGGGTCGTGTCGTACGGCGGCAAGCTGTACTACAACCCCGGCATCCCGGCCGCCCGCAAGCTGGTCGAGGACGCGATCATGGACGCCGTCGCCAACTACGACATCGACGGCGTGCACTTCGACGACTACTTCTACCCGTACCCGGTCGCCGGGCAGACGTTCGACGACGCGGCGACGTTCGCGCAGTACAACGACGGCTACACGGACCTGAAGGACTGGCGCCGGCACAACATCGACCTGCTGATCCAGGAACTCGGCCAGAAGATGCACGCGATCAAGCCGTGGATCAAGTTCGGCATCTCGCCGTTCGCGGTCTGGCGGAACAAGGCCACCGACCCGGAGGGCACCGACACCACGGCCGGCGTGCAGACCTACGACGACCTCGCCGCCGACACCCGCAAGTGGGTCCGCGAGGAGTGGATCGACTACATCGTGCCGCAGGTGTACTGGGCCCAGGGGTTCGCACCGGCCGACTACAGCAAGATCGTGCCGTGGTGGGCCGATCAGGTCCGCGGTACGCACGTGCACCTCTACATCGGCGAGGCGACGTACAAGGTCGGTACGTCGACGCAGTCGCCGGACTGGTCGGACCCGCAGGAGCTGAGCGACCACCTGGCGTTCGACAGCGCGATCCCCGAGGTGCAGGGGAACATCTTCTTCTCGGCGAAGGACGTCCGCGCGGATCGCCTCGGTGCGACGACGCTGCTGAACCACAACTGGTACTCGAAGCCGGCGCTGATCCCGGCGATGCCGGCCCTCGACTCGCGCGCACCGCTCCCGGCGCACGCGGTCCACGCGGCCCGTACCGCCGACGGCGTCCAGGTGAAGTGGTCGCGGACCTCGGCGGACACGACGTCGTACGCGATCTACCGGCGCGAACTGAAGGGCGGCGACCACTGCCCGGACAACGACGCGCGCAACCTGCTCACAACGCTCCGCTCCACCGGCGCCACCCAGTCGTACGTCGACACCACAGCCACCCCCGGCACCGCGTACCTCTACTCGATCACCGCCCTCGACCGCCTCGCCAACCAGAGCGTGCCGATCCCGGCGCTGTCGATCCGCTGAGATCCTGCTAACGGTAGTGTTTACAGTCTGCTAACGGTAGTGTTCAGCCTCTGCTAACGGTAGTCTATGTTAGGTGGCAGAGTACCTGGAACGTGTCGTCGATGCTGAGCTGAACGAATTGCTTGCTGGGCTGCCGGCCGTCACCCTCGACGGCCCCAAGGGCGTCGGAAAGACCGCGACGGCGGCCCGGCGGGCGCGCACCGTCTATGCGCTGGACGACCCCGCGCGGCGACTGCTGCTCGAGGCCGAGCCGGATCGGCTGGATCGAGCCGATCCGCCCGTTCTGCTGGATGAATGGCAGTTACAGCCGCAAGTCTGGGACCAGGTTCGGCGCAGCGTCGACCGGGACGCGACGCCGGGCCGCTATCTACTGACCGGCAGCGCGAGCCCGGTGGACGCCCCTACTCACTCCGGAGCCGGGCGAATCGTCCGGTTGCGGATGCGCCCGATGTCGCTGTCGGAACGAGGCGTCGAGTCGCCGACTGTCAGCCTGCGTGGTCTGCTCACCGGTCACCGGGAGACTGTGCGTGGTACGACGGAACTGCAGTTGACGGACTACACCGAAGAGATCGTCCGGTCGGGCTTTCCCGGCATCCGGCCGCTCACCGACCGGCCCAGGCGTGCCCAACTTGCCGGGTATCTCGATCGGATCGTCGAGCGGGACTTTCCCGAGCAAGGGCATCTGGTGCGACGGCCTGCCACCTTGCGGGCATGGTTGGCTGCCTACGCTGCGGCAACTGCCACAACAGCCTCGTACAACGCGATTCTCGACGCGGCGACGGCCGGAGATACCGACAAGCCGGCGAAGACGACGACCATGGTCTACCGCGATGTGCTCAGCCAGTTGTGGTTGCTCGATCCAGTGGACGCCTGGTTGCCGACCCGGAATCGGCTGAGCCGGCTGGCTTCGGCACCGAAGCATCATCTCGCGGACCCGGCACTGGCGGCCGCGCTGCTCGGCGTCGGAGTCACCGCGCTGCTCGACGATGCGGTCAAGGGGCATCCAAGGATCCGTGACGGTGTCCTGCTCGGACAGTTCTTCGAGTCGCTGGTCACGCTCGACGTTCGTGTGTACGCCCAGGCGGCCGAGGCTGCCGTGCGACACCTCAGGACCAGGAACGGCGATCACGAAGTGGATCTGATCGTCGAACGCGCCGATCACCGAGTGTTGGCGATCGAGGTCAAGCTCGCGCCGTTCGTGACCGACGACGACGTGAAGCACCTGCTCTGGTTGCGGTCCGAGATCGGTGACGATCTTGTCGACGCGATGGTGATCTGCACCGGGACCGAGGCCTATCGGCGTCAAGACGGGATAGCTGTCGTCCCCGCAGCGCTGCTCGGCCCTTGAGCGTTACCGGCCTGGGAGCCCCGGCGAGGTCGTCGACGGCGTCGGGACTCCGGGGTTGGTCGGGGACGGCGGGAGGCTGGTGGGGAACGTGCCGGTCGGGAACGGGACCGTTGGTTGGGTGCCGGTGGGGATGGTTGGGGTCGGGAAGGTGGATGTAGTCCCCGTCGGGAAGCCGCTCGTGGATGAGGTGGGGAACGTCGGGGGCGGGGTTCGGGTCGGGGTTGGGGTGGGTGGGATCGACGGGAACGGGTTTGCTGGAGGTGGTGGGTAGATCTGGTAGACGCGGACCGTGCCGAGCTGGAACCTCAGCTCGGTCAGCTTGTCCAGGTTCTTCGGTGGTGCGCTGACCCGGTCGTCGAGCAGCAGCCACTGCACGTCGTACTTCGTCCGCAGCGTCTCGATCGTCTGCCGCGTCGGGTTGCTGAACACCTCGTCGTTCAGTTCCAGCAGGTCCTGGTTCCGGTACGGTCCCTGCACCCCGGCCGGATAGCTGTCGTCGACCCGTGCCTGGTACGCCCATCCTTCGACCAGCACCCGCCGCTCGGCGTACCCGGCGATCCAGTACGACCCGGTCTGGCAGTGCGACGCCCGCGCCTGGTGGCAGTGCACGTTGGTGGCGATCCGGTCGTCCGACCCGGAGTTGCGGCGGATGAACCGAGCCGCCTCGATCCCGCCCGGCGCGATGGACTCGTACGACGTCAGCGGCGGGTTCGCGAACCGCCGTACGGACGCCACCGTCGGCGACACCGTCGTACCGAGCAGCACGGCCACCGCGATCACCGCCCAAGTACGACGCGAACCGCGCAGCACCAGCCCGAACACACCGATCCCGAGCGCCGCGATCACCAGCGTCACCGCGAGACCCTGCCCGAAGCAGTTCGCCGACGTGCACGTACGCGGCGTCTGGTGCCGGCCCCAGTAGATCGCGGCGACTCCGATCGCGGCCGCGACGCCGGCGATCCAGTACTGCCGCCGCTCCAGCGAACCGAGTCCCCAGGTCGCGAGCAGGACGCCGAACACGAACCCGGTCCGTACGAAGAACAGTTGGGTGTCCCCACGATCCGCCAGCAGCGAGGCCAGCAGTACGGCGGCCACGAACCCGGCCAGCAGGAACATCACCATCACGTCGCGCCGCTTGATCAGCAACGCCCCGACGATCGGTAGCACCCACCCGATCACGACCACCGCCGCGATCACCGGAACCGCGCCACCGCCGCCCATCCGATCCGCCAGGCTCTCGAACGCCGCCCCTGGATCGAACCGCACCGTCGACGCTGCGCCGCGCAGTACGAAGAAGAACGTCAACGCGTACGCCGCCGCAACGCCCACGCCGAGCACCAACGCGCGCAGGTTCAACCGCCCCGCGCGGACCGTGAGGTAGATCCACGCGACCGCCAGCCCCGTCGCATAAACCGGCAGCGTGGTCGCCTTCGTCAACGCCAGCGCCGCGACCAGCACCCCGGCCGTGACGAACAACCGGAACAGCTGTCCACGCGTCGTACCGGGCCGTCGCCGCAACAGCAATGTCGTCACCGCGATCAACGGCAACAACAGCACCGTCGAGAATGCCTGCGGCGGATTGGTCAGCTGGCCCAGCGAGAACGGCCCGTCCGCGAACACCCGGTCCGACACCGCCCACGGCCACGCGACGAGATCGCCTCCGGCGACCACCAGCCCGGCGGCGATCGGGGCGGCCACCGCGCGACCGGTCAGCAGCATCCCGACCGCGGCTGCGCCGAGCACGGTCAGCAGGATCCACAGGAACGGCGCCATCCGGTGCGTGAGTACGTCGAGCGGCACGCTGGTGATCCAGTGCGCGGAGGCGAGGTGTTCGTACGCCGCCCAGTGGCTCGTCAACCACCCGCCGTCGGCGTACGGGATCCGCGGCGGGAAGTGGTGCGTGACCTCACCCGCGATCGCGAGGTTGTGCGGAGCGTCGGAGTTCGGCCGCAGCGCCTCCGGACCGTCCAGCGGAATCAGGTGCGCGCCGACCCGGACGAACCAGGCGGCGGCGACGCCGACCGCGAGCATCACACCTGCCATCGACCACCACGGCGTCGGGCGCTCCGGCAGCTTGCGGCGCGGCAGCGCCCGCCACATCCCGAACGCGAGCGCGGGCATCAGCAGCGCCGCGAACGGCATGTCGAACAGCATCCCGAGCGGGTAGACCAAGGCCTCGACGGCCAGCCCGAACGCCGTGCCCAGGACGACGTCCGCGGCCAGCCAGCCGACGCCGCCGGTCAACCGCCGCCAGAACATCGTGCCCGGTACGACGATCACGACCAGCAGGTAGCCGAGGTACGCGGCCGGCATCCACACCGGGTGCGCCTGCAGCGCGACGAACCAGGCGATGGGCAGCACGGGCAGACTCACCAGCGCCGCGTTCCGCCTCCCAAGCCCGGCAGCACGACGCTTTCCCGGTCTGATCACCCGGCACAGTGTAGGAGCCGGACAAGGTCCGTCAGCCGTTTACCCCCGCGATCATCCCGTTTACACTCGGTAATCTCCCAGGCCACGCAGTGTTCGGGAGGTCCGATGCTCGCTCTCCACATCGCCGGAGTGCCAGTCGAAGAGGTTCTGCTCCCGGCCCTGGCAGCGGCCGGCCCGGCGATCGTCCTGGCCTGGCTCGAGCTTCGCTCGCGGATCAAACGCTTGACGGACCGCCAGCACTCATCAACCCCCTCCGAGGCGGGCGCGCCGGGCGCGGCGCAGCGTGACGGGTCCGGCGCACGGAGCGTTGGTGAGTGCGGGAGGTCCGGCGCTAGGCTTCGGGACTATGAGTTCGGTGGATCGGAGTCGGGTCAGGGAGTTGATGGGTGAGGTGATGACGGCTCAGGGCCGCGCATTGCCGGCCGACGACACGGCGGATCTGCGGGATATCGGGTTCCGGTCGCTGGACTTCTCCGAGCTGGCCCTCCGGGTGGAGGACGAGCTCGGCGACGAGCTGAACTTCGACGCCCCTGGGCTGCGCCGGATCGCGACGGTCGGCGACGTACTGGACTTCATCGAGCAACTCCAGTCGGCGTGACTGCGCCGATGACTGGCCACCGGCGTACGACCGCCCTGATCGGCGACGACAACACCGTCGTCGTCGGAGGCAAGCGGCTGACCTGGCGGACGCTGCACAAGCTGCCGCAGCTCCCGTCACCCGCGGCCGTACTGGTGGACAACGGCGGCGACGCGCTCGCCGCGCTCCGGCACCACGCGGTGCACGGCACCGAGCTGCTGGTCGCGACCGAGTCCCGGGTCGACGAGCGGATGCGCGAGGAGCTGGGCGAGTCCGGTTTCGCGATCGTGCTGCCCGATGGGGCAGTCACCCCGGCCAGGCTACGGCGGGTCGAGGAGTCCGGCCGCGCCTGGCTGCTGACGTCCGGCTCGACCGGCCGCCCGAAGCGGATCGGCCACACCCTCGAATCCCTGACCACAGTCACCGGCGATCAGCCGCCGCGGACCTGGCTCCTGCCGTACTCGCCGGGGACGTACGCGTGGTGGCAGGTCGTCACGCTCTCGCTGACCCAGCCCGACCAGGGCCTGGTCGTGATCGAGCCGCACGAACTCGAGGACTGGCCGGCGATCGCGACCGAGCACGGCGTGACGGCCGCGTCCGGTACGCCGACCTTCTGGCGGCAGGCGATCTACCGCGACGCCGACGCGCTGGCCGCCGTACCGCTGGCACAGCTCACGCTCGGCGGCGAACCGGTCGACCAGGCGATCCTCGACCAGCTCCGGGAGATCTTCCCGACGACCCGGATCTCCTGGATCTACGCGTCCTCCGAGGTCGGCGCGTCGATCGTCGTACACGACGGCAAGGCCGGTTTCCCGAAGTCCTGGCTGGACCGCGACCCCGACCCGGAGCGGCCGGTGCTGAGCGTCGAGCGCGACGAGCTGGTGATCCGCTCGCCGCACCACGGCGCGGGCCTGGTCGGCGCCGTACACACCGGCGACCGGGTCGAGTACGACGGCGACCGCGTCCTGATCACCGGGCGGCTGGACACCGACGAGATCAACGTCGGCGGTTCGAAGGTCTCGGCCGGGATCGTCCGCAACGTGCTGATGGGCCACCCCGGCGTCTCGTGGGCGCGGGTGTTCGCGCGCAAGGCGCCGCTGGTCGGCCGGATGGTCGCGGCCGAGGTGGTACCGAACCGGTCGCTCGGCCCGATCACCGACGCGGACCTGGTCCAGTGGTGCTCGAACCGGCTGCCGGACTACGGCGTGCCGCGACGGATCAAGTTCCTCGACGAGATCCCCCAGAAGGAAACCCTGAAGAGCGATGTCTGACACTGTGGTGCCGCCCGCGTCGGTCGTGCTGGTCTCCGGCGGGTCCCGCGGCCTCGGCCTGGCGATCGTCACCGACCTGCTCGCCGCCGGCCTGAAGGTCGCCGCGTTCGCGCGGACCGTCACCCCTGAACTGACGGTGCTCGGCGAGAAGTACCCGGAGCACCTGCACTACGGCTCTGTCGACGTCAACGACGCCGCGGCCGGGCAGGCCTTCGTTCGTGAGGTGGAGACCACGCTGGGGCCGATCGATGCCTTGGTCAACAATGCGGCGATCGGCCAGGACTCGCTGCATGTCCACACGTCCGCGGAGCACCTGGCCGAGATCATCCAGACGAACCTGACGTCGCCGCTGATCCTGACCCGGTTCGTACTTCGCCGGATGCTGGCGAAGGGTCTCAAAGGCCGGATCGTCAACATCACCTCGATCTGCGCTCAGCGCGGTTACCCCGGGCTGGTCGCGTACTCCGCCACCAAGGGCGGAATGGACGCGGCCACCCGTTCGCTCGCGCGCGAACTGGGCGGCCGCATCCTGGCCAACGCCATCGCTCCCGGTTTCTTCGCCTCCGAGATGTCCGCGGTTCTCGGCCAGACCCAACTCGACCAGATCACCCGCCGCACCCCCACCGGCCGCCTGACCGAACCCGAAGACGTCCTCCCGTTGGTCCGCCTGCTCCTCCTCGACAACACCAACCTCAACGGCCAGGTCCTGGTCGTCGACGGCGCCGCCTCGATCTAGCCACCAGCCGGGGCCGTGCACAGGTAATGGGGGCCGGGCCCCGGCAATAACCTGTTCACGGCCCCCGCCGCGCGGACACGCCCCCCGCGGCTGGCTCGGCCTCCGGCGCGCGGTCAGTCGGCGGCGACCGCTTCGGCGGGCTTCGGGGTCGGGCGGAGCCAGGTCCAGGGGCGGACGGTGAGGATGATCATCGTCAGGCTGACTGCCGCGTAGACCAGCGAGCCGATGAAGGCCGCGTGGACGCCGTCGACCAGGACCTCGCGGGGGATCCGCGATGTGGAGTTGCGGCTGGCCGTACCGAAGATCGTGACCAGGATGCCCAGGCCGAGCGCACCGCCGACCTGCTGGACGACGTTCAGCATGCCGGACGCGGCGCCCGAGTCCTCGGGTGCGACGCCCGCGATGGCCCGGCCGACCAGCGGGATGAAGATCATCCCGGCGCCCGCTCCGAACAGCACCATCGGCCCGACCACGTCGTGCAGGTACGCACCGTGCGACCCGAGCCGGGTCAGCCAGATGGTTCCGAGCGTCACCAGCGTGGACCCGGCCAGCAGCAGCTTGCCGCTGTCGATCCGCGCGACCAGCTTCGGCACGATCCGCGACGCGGCGAACAGCAGACCGGTCATCGGCAGGAACGCCAGCCCGGCCGCGAGCGGGCTCAGCGCGAGCACACCCTGCAGGTACTGTGTCATGAAGAAGAACATCCCGAACATCGTCCCGACCACGAGCAGCATGGTCAGGTACGACGCCGAGCGCACCGGCGAACGGAACAGCCGCAGCGGCACGATCGGGTGGCTGACCCGCTGCTCGATCAGCACGAACGCGACCAGCAGGACGACGCCGACCGCGAACGCGACCAGTACCTCCGGCGACGACCAGCCCTTCTCGGCGACCCGGATGAACCCGAACACCAGCGAGGTGATGCCGAGCGTCGAGGTGAGCGCGCCGGCCAGGTCGAACCGGCCGGTCTCCCGCTCGGTCTCGGTCAGTACGCGGCGCGCCGCGAACACCAGCGCGATCCCGATCGGGACGTTGATGAACAGGCCCCACCGCCAGGACGCCCACTCAGTGAGCATGCCGCCGAGCACCAGCCCGACGCTGCCGCCGCCGGACGAGATCAGACTGTAGTACCCGAGCGCCTTCATCCGCTCGGGACCTTCGCGGTAGGTGAGCATCAGCAGCGTGAGCGCCGCCGGGGCCGCGATCGCGCCGCCGATGCCCTGCAGGACGCGGGCGGCGAGCAGCAGTTCGGCGTTCGGGGCGAGACCGCCGAGCAGCGAGGCGAGCGTGAAGACGCTGACGCCGGTGACGAACACCCGGCGGCGGCCGAGCAGGTCGCCGGCCCGCGCGCCGAGCAGCAGCAGACCGCCGAACGCGAGCGCGTAGGCGTTCTGCACCCAGGACAGACTGGACGGGCTGAAGTGCAACGCCTCCCGGATGTGGGGCATCGCGATGTTCACCACGGTGGCGTCGAGGATCACCATCAGCTGGGTGACCAGGATGACTGCGAGTACTACCCCGGGACGCCGGGCAGGCGTACCGGAATCGGCGCCGGCCGGCGCCGCGGTTGTTGCCGACATAGTGCTCCTTACCCCAGAGGGGCTACAGTTGAGAGAGAAAGCGGAGACTTCCTCCGGATACAATACGGAGGCATCCTCCGCTTTGCAAGCGATATTGTGGGCGAACCCTCTGGGAGGAGGTTGGATGGCGTCGCAACCCTTGCCGTGCACGCGGCCGACCCGTGCGGACGCGGCCCGGAACTACGACCGTCTGGTGACGGCCGCCCGGGAGACGTTCGCCGAGCACGGCACCGACACGTCGCTGGAGGAGATCGCCCGCCGGGCCGGCGTCGGCATCGGCACGCTGTACCGCCGGTTCCCGAACCGGACGGCGCTGCTCGAGGCGGTCTACGTCGACGAGATCCAGTCCCTCGTCGACCGTGCGTACGACTTCGACAAGCAGTTCCCGCCGTTCGATGCGCTGGCCGCGTGGCTGCGCAGCTTCGTCGGGTACGGCCTGTCCAAGAAGAGCCTCTGGCAGGAGCTGGTGCTTGCCATCGGCAGGGAGTCGCCGTTCTTCCAGGCCTGCAAGCTGAACGTCCAGGAGGCCGGGAATCTGCTGCTGGACAAGGCGAAGGCGTCCGGTGACGTCCGGCCGGAGCTGGAGCTGGCGGACGTGATGCGGTTGGTCGGCGGCATCTCACACTCACCCGACACGCCACCCGAGCAGGCCCACCGCCTACTGGACATCGTGCTCTGCGGTCTCAGGCCCGCAGCTGAGCCAGCGAAGGGTTAGCCGCGTCCTTCGCGGTGTACTTGAGCTCCAGGTCGGGCCACTCGATCGCCAGCTCGGGGTCGAACGGGTCGACCGCGACCCGCTCCGGCGACCAGTGCTCGTTCACCAGGAAGTTGTACGTCGTGTGCGGCGTCAGCGTGCAGAACGAGTTCCCCACGCCGCGCGGCACGTAGAGCGCGTCCGCCGTGCCGAGCTCGAACGTCTCCACCCGGCCGAACGCGGCACCGGGGCGCAGCTCCACGATCGCGACGAACACTCGGCCGGACGAGGGTGACAGGTACTTGTCCCAGGGCTCGGCGTGGATCCCGCGGACGATGCCGGACTCCTCGAAGTACGCGACGTTGTGCTGTACGACGTCCATCCCGAGCTCGGCGAGCTTCGCGCGGTGGAAGTTCTCCTTGAACCAGCCGTCGTCGTTCGGCTGGACGTCGAGCTCGATCCGCAGCACCCCGTCGATCGACGTCCGGTGCGCCTTCACCGGCGTACCTGCCGACGGGCGTCGAGCTGGGCCTGGTCGGCGGCGGTCAGCCCGGCGTGCCACCCGGCGCCGTTGGTGATCCGCGTCCGGCGGGTCCTCGTGTTCGGGAAGAGCTGGGTGAACAACGCGTCCACCTGCTCCTCGCGTTTCGCCAGCACCGGCAGCAACCGGCCCGCGTCCGCTTCGGGTACGGCGGCCTGGGTCGCGGCGGCGGTCTGCTCCAGCCGTTCACCGATCCGTTGCGCGTACGCCATCAGGAACGACTGCCGGAACGACCGCGTCCGGGACTCGCCGCGATGACCGATGTGCTTGCCCGCGGCAATCATTGCGCGGTTCGCCTGCACGAGCAGGGAAGTGCTGAGGATCTCGGTGTGCTGAAGGTCGACCTCCGCGCCGACGATCGTGACCACGGCCAGGTCCTCGATCACGACCGTACGGCACCGGTTCGCCGCGGCGACCGCGCCGACCAACTGCGCCTTGGCCGAGACGTACGGCGTATCCACCCACAGCCGGCGCCCTGCCGAGTCGTCCGGAAGCTCCTCCTCCGCAGCCTCCAGCAACGCATGGTCCAGTGAGAACTTGGCCATCAGCTCCTGCGCCTTCCCGGACAGTGCTTCCGCCTCGTCCGGGAACTCGGTCGCCTCCGCCTTCGCCAGCAGGGCCCGGATCCGCGCGAGCATCTTCCCGTTCGCCGGTACGACGGGTTGTGCGTGGCGGACCGGCGTACCGGGCAGGGGGTACAGCCGGGCGAGCACCGGCAGCGTCTGCAGGAAACCGGCCAGCGACAGGGCGTGGTGCAAGGTGAGGTAGCGGCCGACCCGTGCGGTGGCGCTCCAGTCCGTCAGGCTCAGCTTCGTGAACGGCTGCGGCACGCCGAGGTCCGTCAGCTGGGCGAGCCAGTTCGGATCGATCGTGGCGGCTTTGTACGTCACGTGTTCCGCCGAGATTGCGGCCAGCAACAACGGCTCCACCCCGGCGTCCAGGTTGCGGCGCCCGTGCTGCGCCACGTCGGCGGGCGCCCAGCCGCGTTCCCAGGTCGAGCGGAGCAGACCGGCGAGGAACACCTGCAGGCAGCGGTCCACCTGCCCCTGGTCGCGTTCGTCGTACGCACCGAGGCGCGCCAGTTCCGTGTCCGCCCGGTCGTCGCGCAAGGCAACGACCGCTGCCGCGATCGGCAACCGTTGCAGGATCTCCTCGTCACTCACGCCGCCGAGTGTGACACCCGGAGTATTTCCCGCTCAACCGGGACTCCGATCCCTTGTGGATAACCCGCGGGCTCTGAATCCTGACAGGAACAACCCAGGGGAGGGGAAGTTATGTCTCAGCTTGCGGAGATGGGGGTCGACGCGCTGCGTTCGACTCTGGAAGGGCCCGTACTGCTACCGGGCGACGAGGGGTACGACGACGCGCGCCGGCTGTGGAACGCCGCGATCGACAAGCACCCGGGCGTGATCGCCCGCTGCCGGACCGCGACCGACGTGAGCCGGGCGGTGCTGTTCGCCCGCGATCATGACCTGGAGATCGCGGTCCGCGGCGGCGCGCACAACCCGGGCGGCTCGAGCGGCGTCGACGATGGGATGATGATCGACCTCAGCCTGCTGAACGAGGTGACGGTCGACCCGGTCGCGAAGGTCGCCCGCGCGGGCGGCGGCGCGCTGCTCGGTCAGCTCGACGCGGCGGCACAGGAGTACGGCCTGGCGACACCGGCCGGCATGATCAGTCACACCGGTGTCGGCGGGCTCACGCTCGGCGGCGGAATGGGCTGGCTGACCCGGAAGTTCGGGCTCAGCATCGACAACCTGACCGCGGTCGAGATCGTCACCGCGGACGGGCAGATCCGCCGGGCGTCCGACGACGAGAACCCGGACCTGTTCTGGGCGGTCCGCGGTGGTGGCGGCAACTTCGGCGTGGTCACCGAGTTCGAGTTCCGGCTGCACGAGGCCGGGCCGATGGTCCAGTTCGGTCTGGCGTTCTGGGATCTCGACCGTGGTGCCGACGTGCTCCGGACGGCGCGTACGGTGATCCCGAACCTGCCGGACGACGTCAACATCGTGGTCGGTGCGATCAGCGCGCCGCCGGCGCCGTTCGTACCGGAGGAACTGCACTTCAGGCCGGGCTACGCGTTGATCGTGATCGGCTTCGGGTCCGCCGAGGAGCACGCCGGTGTCCTGGACGAGATCCGGACGGCGGTTCCGCCGCTGTTCGAGTTCGCGAGCCCGATGCCGTACGTCGGCCTGCAACAGATGCTGGACGAGGCGAACGGGTGGGGCTTCCACGCCTACGACAAGGGCTTCTACCTGGACGACTTCACCGACGAGGCGATCGCGGTGATCACCGAGTACGTACCGCAGAAGCAGTCACCCGGCTCGGTGATGCTGGCCTACCGACTCGACGGCGCCTACTCGAAGGTGCCCGACGACGCGACCGCGTTCAGCGGTAGCAGGAGGCCCGGCTACGGCGTCTTCATCGTCGCGGTCTGCCCGACGCCGGAACTGCTCGAGCACGACCGGGCCTGGACCCGGTCGTTCTGGGACGCGATGCTGCCAGTCAGCCGGGGCAAGGGGAGCTACGTGAACGCGATCAGCGACCTGGTGGACGTGGACGACCGGGTGCGGGCGTCGTACGGCCCGAAGTACGACCGGCTGGCCGCGATCAAGGCGACGTACGACCCGGACAACCTGTTCCACCGGAACGCGAACATCAGGCCAGCGGCAACTGGAAGTTGACGAACTTCTGCTGGGTCGTGAAGCCGAGGTTCTCGTACAGGCCGAGCGCACCGGTCGGGTTGTCGGCGTCGACGCCGAGCGCAGCCCGCTGGTAGCCGGCCTGTGCGGCCTCGGCGAGTGCCTTCGCCAGCGCCGCGCGGGCCAGCCCGCGGCCGCGGTACGCGCGCCGGGTGCCGACCTGGCCGATGTACAGCTCGCGGACGCCGGTCACCTCGGTGTCGGCCTCCCACTCGAAGCAGTTCACGTACGACGCCACGGTCTCGCCGTCGAGCACGTAGTACGACTGGGTGCCGCGGAACGCCCGCGATCCGATCGACCGGGACCGCCAGAGGTCGGGCGTCGGCGGCGTCCAGCCCCAGTGGTCGGAGAACGCCTCGTAGTGGGCGATCCGCAGTTCCTCGTCGTGGGCGGCGTCGTACGACGTCAGCTGCAGGCCGTCCGGTACTGCCACCTCGGGGACCGGCTGGTCGAGCCGGCGGCGCATGTCGAAGAAGTAGCGCTCCGGCTTGAAGCCCAGGCCCTGCAGCAGCGCGGTCGCGCCGGCGTTCGTGCTGGCGGCGCCGGCGGCGGCGTACCCGGGAGCCTCCGGATGGGTCGCGGTGTGCAGTTCACCGGCGCGGTCGATCTGCCATCGCATCAGCAGCGTGCCGAGACCGCGCCGCCGCCACTCCGGGTGGATCGTGCCGTCGGTGTGCACCCGGTCGACGTCGACCACGGCCTGCGCGACCCGGACGATGCCGTACCCGATCATCCGGTCGCCGGACCACAGCGTGATGCTGCCGCGTTCCAGGTCGAGGCCGGGGCGTTGCAGGTCCTCGGCGAGATCCTCGGCGCTGAAGTTCTCGCCGTACTGGTCGGCCTTCTCCTTGGCGGCGTGCAGCTCCGCCCACGCCTCGACGTCGTCCAGCGTCAGCGGTCGCGCCGCGATCCCATCCGGCCAGTTCATGGCTCGAAGGTACGGCGTCCGCCGGGCCACGGCACGCCAATTAACGGAGTTGCTCCGCGAGCCAGCGAACCGCCATCGGGTACCGGTACTCGATCCCGCCGTGGGTGCCCTCGAACAGCTCGAAGTGCATCCGGCCGTCCGGTACGCCGGCCTCCCGCGCCGCCCGGTGGAATGCGGTCGCGCCGAGGTCCAGGTAGTACTCGTCCTGACGGCCGGCGTCGATCCACACCGCCCGCAGCGAGCGGAGCGCCTCGGCGTACTGCTCCTGCTTCGCCATCTCCACCGGGTCGAAGGACATCCACCGCGACCACACCTCCGGCACGATCGCGCCGAGGTCGTCGAACGGCAGCAGTACGGTCCCGTCGGGCTCGGCGGAGTACGCCGACGCGTAGCCGTACATCTCCAGCAGGTGCAGGTCCTCCATCGTGGTCCGCCCGGCCCGGGTCTCCAGTACTTCGAAGTACTTCTCGAAGCTGCCGTCGTACTTGTCCCGCAACGTCCGTGCCCGCACCGGGAACTCCGGCCGGTAGCAGACGTCGAACAGCGCATCGCCCGCGTGCGTCGCGAGCGCGCCGAACACGTCGGGCCGCAGTAGCGGCGTGACCATCGCGGTGTACCCGCCGCTCGACTTCCCGGTGATTGCGCGGTGGTCGCGGCCCGGGACCGTCCGGTACGTCGCGTCGATCCACGGCACGATCTCGTCGCACAGGTACGACTGGTACTGCCCGGTCCCGGGCGAGTCGAGGCACTGGCTGCCGCCGTACTTCGTCCACGAGTCGACGAACACCACGACCGCCTTCGGCGCACCCTCCTCGGCGAACATCGCGTCGAGGAGCTCCGGGTACGGCTGGCGGAACGGGGTGCGGTTGAACCACATGCCGACGTGACCGGTGTAGCCCATCGTCACGTAGATCGACGGGTACCGCTCGTCCGACTCGTCGTACCCCGGTGGCAGGTAGACCAGTACCGGCCGCTCGTGCGGGTCGCCGAGCGGGTTCCCGCGCAGCAGCTCACTCGTGTACGTCGTCTGGTCCAGGCGTCCTTTGTACTCGACGGACCACGGCAGCATGCGGTACCTCCTACATCGCGTCGGGGGCCTCGATCCCCAGCAGGCCGAGTCCATCCTGCAACACCTTCCGGGTTGCCGTGCAGAGGGCGATCCGGCTTGCTCTCGTCTCGCCTTCACTGCTCAGCACCGGGCACTGCTCGTAGAAGACCGACAGCGCGGACGCCACGTCGTACAGGTAGGTGCAGAGTCTGTGCGGCTGGAGCGTCTCGGCGACCTGCTCGACCGTGGTGGCGAAGCCGGTGAGGAGCAATGCCAGCCGTTGCTCTGCCGGCTCTGTGAGGACCGTGACCTCCTTTGATGGCACAGCCTTCGACAGGAGTCTGGTGAGCCGGGCGTGGGCGTACTGCAGGTACGGGCCGGTGTTGCCGGTCATCGCGACCATCCGGTCCAGGTCGAACACGTAGTCGTTGCCCCGGTCGCTGAGAGGTCGGCGTACTTCACGGCGCCGATCCCGACGGCCAGTGCCGTCGCCTCCCGGCCGTCGCTCGCAGCACGTTCCACGGCACTGTTCAACAGGTCGACGAGCTTTACCGTGCCGCCTTCTCTTGTTTTGAAGGGCTTTCCGTTCGGTCCTAGTACGGTGCCGAAGGAGACATGCTCTGCCGGAACGTTAAGCCAGCCGGCTGTTCTTGCGAGCGTGAAGATCATGTCGAAGTGCAGTGCTTGGCGGTGGTCGACCACGTAGACGATCCGGTCGGCGTGCAGGGTGCTGACCCGGTGGCGTACGGCGGCCAGATCTGTTGCGCTGTAGCCGAAGCCTCCGTCGGATTTGCGAATGATCACCGGAAGCGGACTGCCGTCGCGGCCCTGGAACCCTGGGAGGAAAGCGCACATGGCACCGTCCGACTGGGTCAGGAGGCCTTGGGCGTCCAGTTCGGCGACGACCCGGGGGAGGTCGTCGTTGTAGGCGCTCTCTCCGACGATGTCCTGTCTGGTGAGGTTGGTGCCCAGTAGGGCGTAGACCTTGTCGAAGTCGTCCAGTGAGACCTCGACCATGTGCCGCCACATTGCCCGGGTCTCCGGATCGCCGGACTGCAGTGCGACCACTCTGAGCCGGGCCTTGTCCGCGAAGTTGCCATCGGCATCGAAGTGCTTCCGGCTCCGCTCGTACAGGTGCTGCAATCCCTCCAGATCGAGGGATTCCGCCGCGATGCCCTCTTCGAGCAGCTGCTCGATCATCATCCCGTACTGGGTGCCCCAGTCGCCGACGTGGTTCTGCCGGATCACGTCGTACCCGGCGTACGTCAGTACGTTGCACAACGCGTCGCCGATCACCGTGGACCGGAGGTGGCCGACGTGCATCTGCTTCGCGACGTTCGGCTGCGAGTAGTCGACGACGACCTGTTGACCGTTGCTGCTGAACGTCTGCGGCTCGTTCACCGCCTTCGCCAGCGTCTGCGGCAGCAGCGTCAGGTTGATGAAGCCTGGCCCAGCGATCGACGGTTTGTGGCAGAGGTCGTCGAGCTGCATGGCTTGGACCAGCCGCGCGGCGATCTCCCGCGGTGGTTGGTTCAGCTCGTTGCCGATCCGGAGCGCGAGATTGGTCTGGTAGTGGCCGAACTCGGGTCTGGTGCTCGACCGCAGCTCGGGATCGTACGTACCGAACGCGGCCGCGGCGGCTTGGATTCTCTGGGACAGGACAGGCAGCAGTGCGGACATGACAGAGTCCTTCAAGGGGAGACGCGACCGGAACAGGCTGAGGTGTCGGAGACGCCCTCTAGACAGTGCGTCGTCGTCGCAGGCTGAAGCGCACGCGAAGGGCGTGGGACGGCTTCAGGCTGATCGACATGTCAGCCATTATGCACGAAGTACGCCGACGGTGCGGGAGTCCGGTCCGCCAGCGGCACGATCGCCGGTACGTCGGTCTCGCCCAGGAACACCCGCCGGACCACCCGTTCGGCCGCGTGCCCGTCGTCGAACTCGCAGAACTTCTCCCGGAACAACTGCCGGTGCTTGGCCGCCTCCGGCGCGGCGAACGTACCGCTGCGGAGGGTGGCGAACAGCTCGCCGGCGGAGCGTGCCACCACGCCGGGCGAGAACTCGGTGACGTCGAAGTACGTGCTCTGCCGGCTGTCCTCGTCGACGTGCAGCACGATCGGGCGGTCCAGGTTCGCGTAGTCGAAGGTGATCGACGAGTAGTCCGAGACCAGCACGTCGGCGGCCAGCATCAGGTCCTCGACCGGTGCCTTGGGCAACAGTACGTGGGCGTTCGGCCCGGCGGCGAGGGCCAGCTGGGCCGGGTCGAGCCCGTCGCCGGCCGTCGGCGCGTACAGGATCACCAGCTGCGAGTCGTCGTACCCGAGCCCGGCCCGGATCGCCCGGACCTCGTCGAGCGTGGCGGTCAGCAGCCGGTCGTTGCGCGGGTACCCGTACTCGAGCTCCTCGAAGTACGCCGGGTACGTCCGCTCCCAGATCTCCGAGGAGTACCGGTTCGAGGACAGGTTGAAGTCCCAGCGGTCGACCTCGCGCATCAGCTCCTCGAGATCCAGGTCGGTGCCCGTGCGGCGCAGGTCGATCCCGACGGTCTTCAGCGGCGTACCGTGCTGGGTCTGCAGGTGGACCTGGCCCTCGCGCTTGTCCAGGTCGGCCGGCCAGTTGGTGTTGCTGACGAAGTACGTCGCCTTGCCGAGCAGCTTCTCGTACGCCGGGGAGCCCGCGACGACGTACTCGACGCCCTCCGGGATCGCGGCCAGGTGCTCGTTGCCGACCACCCACACACCACGCAGGTGCGGCGCGAGCTCGGCGGCCTTCTCGTAGATCGCCCGCGGGTTCCCGGCGTACTGCGTGAACCCGTACGCGGCGTACGCGACCAGGTTCGGGTCGAGCTTGCCGCGGCGCAGCAGCTTGCCGACGGTCTTCCGCGGACTCGGGACCTGCAGCATCCGGGCGCTCAGCTTCAGCGTCGAGTACGTCGCGTAGTCGTCGTGGATCAGCAGCCAGCGCTTGAACCCGCGCGCGGTCCGGTCGGCGCTGTAGCCGTCGGGTTTCCAGCGCTTGGCGAACGCGTGCGCGGCGTGGAAGAACTCGGCGCGGTCGTCCGGGTCGATCCGCTCGGGCTTCGCCAGGACGGCGAGGATGTGGTCCAGCGACCGGTCGAACGCGAACCGGTGCCAGCCGGTCAGCTCCGGGTCGGACTGGATGAACGCGTGCACCCGGTCGTACTGGTCGAAGATGTCCCACTGCCGGCGCCCGCTGGTGGCGTGGATGTTGCCGCCGGTGCGGTGCTGGCGGTAATGCACGACGATCCGGTCGAGGGTCGCGATCCGCTCGGCGGTCAGCATCGTCGAGTACGTCCACGGAGCGTCCTCGTAGAAGCCGGACGTGAACGCGAAGCCGTGCCGGGTGAGGAACTCGCGGCGGTACGCCTTGTTCCAGACGACCTCGAGGAAGGTCAGGAAGATCGGCCGCTCGGCGGCCGTGAACACCCCGGCGCCCTCCCGCGCGAACGCGTCGTGTCGCTGGCTGCCGAGCACCCGGCCGTCCCAGAAGACCCGCTCGTAGTCGAACATCACGATGTCCGGCCGGTCGGTGTCGTCGATCCGCCTGGAGATCGCTGCCAGCGACCCCGGCGTGTAGACGTCGTCGGCGTCCAGGAACAGCACGTACTCCCCGCGGCACTCCTTCAGCCCGGCGTTCCGGGCCGGACCGAGGCCGACGTTCTCCTCCAGGTGCAGCACTCGCACCCGGGGGTCGACCGCGGCGTACTCGTCGAGGATCCGGCCGGACCCGTCCGGGTCGGCGTCGTCCACCCCGATCACCTCGAAGTCGGTGAACGACTGCGCGAGCACCGAGTCCAGACACGGCCGCAACCACGCCCGCGAGGCATGGCACGGGACGACGACGCTGAACTTGGGGGCCATGCTCCGTCATCTTAGAGGTCGCGCGAAGAGGTGACGCCGTCGCGAGCGACGTCCCACGGGGTGCTGGGCAAGGCGGAGGAGGGAGGCAGGGCGGAGCCCTGTCGACCGACGACAACGCCGCCCAGTGCGCCGTGGGGCGGCGCGTAGCAGGCGTCACCTCTTCGCGGGACCTCTTAGAGTCAGGGCATGAGTGTTGATGTGTTCGAGCCGTTGGCGGGGCTGGAAGGGGTCGGGTCGGCGGCGCAGGCGGCCCGGGACGCGGTCGACGTGCTGCTCCGGGACCGCGGGCTGCGGCGGGTCGGTTCGGACATGACCGCGGAGGCGCTGCTGCGCGGCGCGCACGCCTCGGCCGCACTGGCCGGTAGTACGTCGGGTGTGGACGACGTACGGCGAGGTGACGCGGACGGGCTCGCTTCGGGGGCCGTGCGGATGACCGGTGAGCTGATGGCGCTCGCGTCCCAGGCGGACAAGGCGCCGGTGCAGGTCTGGACCAGACTGCACCAGTTGGCGGCGGCCGACCTGGTCGGAGCGGACCAGTTGGGCCACCTGCGGACCAGTGCGGAACCGGCGCCCGACGACATCCCGGGGCTGCCGCCGGCGCCCGCCGCGGACGAGATGTGGGAGCGGTTGAGCGCTCTCGCGCAGAACCTCACCCGGCCGACCAAGGCTCCGGGGCTGGTGGTCGCCGCGATCGTGCACGCCGAGCTGGCCGTCCTGCGCCCGTTCCCGATTGCCAACGGGCTCGTTGCCCGGGCCGCCGAACGCTGCCTGTTGGTTGCCCGAGGCATCGATCCGGTCGCGGTCACGGTGCCCGAAGGTGGTCACTATGTGTTGCGGGCAACGTATCCATCGGCCCTCACCGACTACACAGCGCGAGGTTTGACCGGCGTTCGTGATTGGTTGCTGCGGTCCTGCGAAGTAGTGACAAAAGGTGCCGAACTCTCACCGCTGGCAGCGGCCTCCTGAGCTTGTTCAAAAGCGTGCGAACGGCGCTCTCACGGGGAGAACGCCGTCGCTGGCACGTCGCCCGGGTTACCATGCGTGCACCGGTTTGCCGCCTCAGGACTGAGCCTGGGTCGCGCTGCCCCTTTGGGATGGGCTGGTCGCCGCGTGGGTGCCTGGGTTGTCGTGCAATCTCTACCGGACCCGAAGGCCCTTTGTTGATTCCTTTGTACTCCTGAAACCCCTTTCTGTGAAGGGGATGCGGCGTCTTCATGGAGTTGAGAACAATGAAGCTATCTTCAGCTTTCAGCTGCTCCGGGCACGTCGGCGCGACGCCAGCAGGAAGGCTCCGGCGACCACCGCCGCGACCACGCCGGCCGCCAGGGCGGGTCGCCGGACGGTAGGGAATCCAGTGTGCTCCGCAGGCTCGGCGAACTCCAGGACAGGCCAGCCGCGCTCGACCGCTACCCGGCGCAACGCCTTGTCCGGGTTGACCGCGAAGGGGTGCCCGACGGCGGCCAGCAACGGCTCGTCGGTGATCGAGTCCGAGTAACCGTAGGAGGTCGCGAGGTCGTAGCCCTCGGTCGCCGCCAGCGCCTCGATCGCGGTCACCTTGTGCGGACCGTACGCGTACTCGGCGATCTCGCCCGTGTACTTGCCGTCGGCAACGACCATCCGGGTGGCGATCACCTTGTCGGCGCCGAGCATCGCGCCGATCGGCTCGACCACCTCGGCGCCGGACGAGGAGACGATCACCACGTCCCGGCCGGCCCGGTGGTGCTGCTCGATCAGGTCGACCGCCTCGGCGTGGATCATCGGCCGGACGATGTGGTCCAGGGTGTCGGCGACGATCGCCTTCACGGTCGCGACGTCCCAGCCGGTGCACATCGCCGAGATGTACTCACGCATCCGCTCCATCTGGTCGTGGTCGGCGCCGCCGAGCAGGTAGACGAACTGGGCGTACGCGCTGCGCAGCACGGTCCGCCGGTTGATCAGCCCGCCGGCGTAGAACGGCCGCGAGAACGCGAGCGTGCTGGACCGCGCCAGAATGGTCTTGTCCAGATCGAAGAAAGCCGCCGCTCGTGCCGTGTCCGGGTCCGCCATGGAGACGAGGATATGCAGTCCGGCGAAACGCCCGGGGGACCCGGGCTTTTGTGTGGGCCGGTATCCCGTTAGACTGGTGAGCAGTGTGACAGTGACACTGGCTGCGAGCGCCCGATCGGGCGGGATCAGCACCTGGGTGACACGCCGTCGGTTGAAATCGAATCGAGATGTGTGAAACCTGGTCTTGGGGGGTACATACCCCCTGACAGTGGCAGACTGTCGCCTCCTGAACGGCCCCCGGCTCCTCCCCCCGAGCCCGTGGCCGAAGACGGCCCCCGGTCACCCCCCCGCCGGGGGCCGTCGCCTTTCTACCGTCAGGCCAAGAGCTTGTAAAGATTCTCGCTTTTCTGCGCGTGAGAGCGTTCCCACTTTATGCAGGGTCTTGACAATGTAATTGACTGGTCACAGTTTGTTAGGCATGAAACCGCCTGCACACCGCCCCCAGGCAGCGGTCGTCATCAGCCTGATCGCCGTAGTCATGGCCTTCCTGGTCCCCGGTTCCGCCTCCGCGGCCACCAACCTCGTCACCAATTCGGGCTTCGAGACCGGCACGCTGTCCGGCTGGAACTGCCCGGCCGGCGGCGTCACCACGTCCGACCCGCACTCCGGTTCGTACGCCCTGTCCGCGACGCCGAGCTCCAGCGACATCGCGCAGTGCTCGCAGTCGATTGCGGTCCAGCCCAATACGGCGTACACGCTGTCGGCCTGGGTCAAGGGTTCGAACGTCTACCTCGGCGTGGTCGGTGGTGCTTCGACCTGGACGACGAGCTCCGGCTGGACCCAGCTGACCGTGCCGTTCACGTCGACGGCTTCCACCGTCACGATCTACGTCCACAGCTGGTATGCGCTGCCCGCGTACCAGGCCGATGACGTCGTACTCGACGGGCCGGGCGGAGCGCAGGACACCACGCCGCCGTCGACGCCGGGTGGCTTGACCGTCGGCAGCCCGACCTCGAGTTCGCTTCAGCTGAACTGGTCGGCCGCGTCCGACGCGAACGGGATCGACCACTACGACGTCGTACGAGGAACCGGGGCTGCCACGAGCGTCGGCAACGTCACGTCGTGGACGGCAACCGGTCTCGCCGCGGCCACGACGTACTCGTTCAAGGTGCGGGCGTGTGACCCGAGCGGCAACTGCTCGCCGTACGGCGCCTCCGTGTCGGGCACCACCTCCGAAGGCGGGTCGAGCAGCGGCAGCTTGCCCGCACACGTGCTCACCGGGTATTGGCAGAACTTCAACAACGGCGCGACCGTGCAGAAGATCTCCGACGTACCGGCCGCGTACGACCTGATCGCCGTGGCCTTCGCGGACGCCGACTCAGCTCGCCCCGGTGCCATCACCTTCAACCTCGACAGTGCCGGCCTCGGCGGCTACACGGTCGCTCAGTTCAAGGCTGATATCGCCGCGAAGCAGGCCGCGGGCAAGAAGGTCATCCTGTCCGTCGGCGGCCAGAACGGCAGCATCTCCGTCGGCGACTCGATCGCCGCGGCCAACTTCGCCTCGAGTGCGCTGTCGGTCCTGCGCACGTACGGGTTCGACGGGATCGACATCGACCTCGAGAACGGCGTCAACGCGCAGTACATGGGTCAGGCGCTGCGGAGCCTGCAGAGCCAGTTCGGCAGCGGGCTGGTGATCACGATGGCGCCGCAGACGATCGACATGCAGAGCACGTCGATGGAGTACTTCAAGCTGGCGCTGGCGATCAAGGAAATCCTCACCATCGTCAACGTGCAGTACTACAACTCCGGCTCGATGAACGGCTGCAACGGCCAGGTCTACTCGCAGGGCTCGGTCGACTTCATCACCGCCCAGGCCTGCATCATGCTGCAGAACGGGCTGCGACCGGACCAGGTCGGCCTCGGTCTGCCGGCGTCGTCGCAGGCGGCCGGGAGCGGGTACGTCTCGCCGACGGTCGTCAACAACGCGCTGGACTGCCTGACCAAGGGCACCGGGTGCGGCGCGTACAAGCCGAGCTCTCCGTGGCCGTCGCTGCGTGGGGCGATGACCTGGTCGACGAACTGGGACGCGACGAACGGCAACCAGTTCGCGTCCCAGGTCGGCGGCCACGTGCACGGCCTGCCCTGATCATGCACAGCTATCGACCGGCTCCGGTGCTGGCGGCGCTCGGTGTCTGCTCGGAGGACGAGCAGCTCTACCGGGCGCTCCTGGCCCGCCCGGAGTCCACTGCGACCGACCTCACCCCGTACGTCGGCTGGCCCGCCAACCGGGTCGGCCGGCACCTACGATCGCTGTTGTCGCTCGGCCTGGCGTCCCGTACGCCAGGCCGTCCGGCCAGGTACGTTCCCGCCGTACCGGAGGCGGCAGTCGAGCTGCTCGCGCTGCGGAAGCAGGCCGCGATCGTGGAGGCCCGGCTGGGCGCTGCGACGCTCACGGCCGAGTTCCGGCAGCCCGACGCGTTCACGGTGATCCGCGGAGCCGAGGCGATCGCGCAGCGGTTGTACCAGGCGCAGCAGTGCGCCCGGGACGAAGTACTCGTCCTGGATCAGCTGCTGGTGTCGCCGCGGCACGGGGTGACCTGCCGGACGATCTACGACATGGCCACGCTCTCGTCGCCTGCTGATCTGGCGGCCGCCCGCTCGTCCGGCTGCCGGATACTGCGCGATATTCCGCTCAAGCTCGTGGTCGTCGACCGCCGGACAGCACTCCTGCCGACCGGCGCAGAGGTGGTCATTGAGCTTGGCCCGTCAAGTCTGCTTGACGCTCTGCTCCGTCTCTTCGACCTGTTGTGGCAACAGGCCAGCCCGCTGAGCCCTGCAGGCTGCGACGGCCCGTTGACGTCAGAAGATCAGCAGCTACTCTCGCTGGCCGCCGCGGGTCTCACTGACCAGGCCATCGCCCGTCGCCTGGGAGTCGCCCAGCGAACAGTGGAGCGCCGAATGCAACGCATTCTGCGTGCCTTGGACGCCACGACCCGCTTCCAGGCCGGCCTTCGTGCAGGACAGCAGGGCCTTCTGGTTTAGTCGGTGACGTCGGCCACGGTGGCTTTGAGGGCCTTCGTGAGCGTTTGGGCGTCGACCGTGATGCCCACGCCGTGGTCGCCGCCGCCGATGGAGATCGTGCCGGTGATCCGCTCGTCTGCGATCACCGGCCAGTCGTGCGTGCTGCCGAGCGGCGTGATCGTCCCGCGGACGTACCCGGTGACGTCGTACGCCGTGTCCTTGTCCGGCATCGAGATCCGGTTCACGCCGAGCAGCGCCCGTAACTTCGGCCACGCGATCTCGCGGTCGCCCGGCACCAGGACGAACCGGTAGTCGTCGTCGGCCAGCCGTACGACGATCGTCTTGATCAGCCGGGCCGGCTCGATGCCGCGCGCGGCCGCGGCTTCCTCCAGCGAGTTCACCCGGCCGTGCCTGGTCACCTCGTAGGTGAGCCCCAACTGGTCAGCAGCATCGGTCGCCTTGGTCACCTGGCTAGTTTTGCACCTTGGTGGGAACGTTCTTGAGGAGTAGCGCGAGGACCAGCGTGACCGCGAAGAGCACGGCGGCCTCTCCGGCGACCCCGGTCCACTGCGCCCGGCTCCACGCCGTACCGGCAAGTCCTCCGAACACAGATGAGCCCAGGTAGAACGAGAACAGGTACATGCTCGACGCCTGGCCGGTCCCGACTCCGCTCGCATGTGCCCGTGCCGGCACCCACCCGCTGGCAACGCCGTGCACCGCGAAGAAGCCCGCCGTCATCACAGCCAGCCCTATGACGATCAGCGGCAGCGGGGCCGCCAGGGTGATCGCCACGCCGGCCAGCGTGATCAAGCAGCCGACAGGGACCACCTTGCGCCGTCCGTACCGGTCGGCGAGTGTCCCCGCGGTAGCGGACCCGGCTGACCCGAGCAGGTAGACGCAGAACACCAGCCCGGCGGCGCCGGCACTCAGCTCGTACGGTGAACCCGACAGCCGGAAGACCGCGCCGTTGTAGACGGCGACGAACGCCCCCACACCGGTCGCCGCAATCCCGTACAGCGCCAGCAATGCCGGATCCCGCAGTACCTTGCTGGAGAACAGCCGCGCCGGATTGCGGCGGAAGTTCCGCGACGCCGGCAGCAGTACCCAGACGACTGCCGCGCACAGCACGCCGACGACGGCGATACCGCCGGTCGCGAAGCGCCAGCCGCCGACGTCCGACAACGCTCCTGCGATCAGGCGGCCCGCCATACCGCCAACCGCCGTACCGGCGATGTAGAGGCCGCTCGCTCGTGCGTGGCTCTCCTGGTGCACCTCTTCGCGTAGGTAGGCCATGGCGACTGCGGGCAGCCCGGCCATCGCGATGCCCTGCAGACCTCTTAGGGCAAGCAGGGTGTGCCAGGTCGGGGCGAAGGCGCTGAGCAGGGCGAAGAGAGACGTCGCGGCCACCGACCAGCGCATCAGGTTGGTGCGGCCGAGAACCTCTGACGCCGGACCGGCGACCAGCAACGCCAGACCGAGGCCGAACGTGGCGAACGACACGCTGAACGCGCTCTGGCTGGGGGAGACGTGGAAGGCGGTGACCAGCTGCGGGAGCAGCGGCTGGGTGCTGTAGAGCAGGGCGAACGTCGCGAGCCCGGCCGCGAAGAGTGCGACGGACAGCTTGCGGTACTCCGGGTCGCCGGGCAGGTACCCGGTCTGGCGTGCGACGGACTGGTGCATGTCTTCGACGGTCGCACTGTTCGAGCGATACGTAAAATGTCGATCTCAGCGGAAATCGATACGATTTCAGTATGCATGTCGAGGATCTGCGGTGGTTCGTGGTGCTGGCCGAGACCGAGCACCTGACCGAGGCGGCGACCGCGCTCGGTACCAGCCAGCCGAATCTGACCCGGTCGCTGCAGCGCGTCGAGCGGGCGTTCGGGGTGCCGTTGTTCGAACGGGAGAGGCGCGGTGTACGGCTGAATCCGTACGGGCGGCTCGTGCTGGAGGCGGCGCGTGCCGGTACGGCTGCCGTCGACACCGCCAAGCGGCGGATCGACGCGTTGCTGGATCCTGAGTCGGGGACGGTCCGGCTCGCCTTCCTGCACTCGGTGGCGACGAGCCTGATGCCGGATCTGCTGAAGGCGTTCCGGGCGGCGGCGCCGCGGGTGGAGTTCGAACTCCGGCAGGAACCGGCGCACGACATCGTCCAGGACCTCGAGAGCGGCGAGGCCGAGATCGCGATCGTCGCGCCGCGGCCCGACCCGGCGCGCTTCGGCTGGCACCTGCTGGAGCGGCAGCGGCTGTGCCTGCACGTTCCGCCCGGTCATCCGCTCGCCTCGCGGCGGCGGGTGGAGCTGGAGGCGGCGCGGGACGAGCCGTTCGTCGGGCTGCAGCCGGGGTTCGGGTTCCAGCGGGTCACGGACCGGTTGTGCCGCGAGGCCGGGTTCACGCCGCAGTTGGCGTTCGAGGCGACGGACCTCGCGACGATCGACAGCCTGGTCGGCGCGGGCCTCGGGGTGGCGATCCTGCCGGCCGGTGCGGTCCGCGGGAACGACAGTGGCGCGGTCTCGGTTCCGTTGGCCGGCGTACAGGCGCAGCGGGAGATCGGGATGTCGTGGCGGCTGAGTACGCCGCTGTCGCCCGCCGCGGAGCGGTTCCGGACGTTCTTCCGGTCCCGCCCGGTGACGACCGGTTGACCGGTCGGGCATCCACTTCCGTAGCGTTCGTCCCATTTTCATGGTGTCGACTTGCAGTCGGAGGGTAGTTCGCCGCACCCTTTCCTCCGTGGGGAAGCGTCTGGGAGGATTCCGGCCGAGTCGCCGGCTGCTGTTCGCGGCCGGGACGGCGGCGGCTGCGTCGACGGTTGCGGCGAGTACCGCTGAGGCGACGTCCGGCGCTGCCGTCATCTCCGCCGGTGCCTACGGGTCCGGCGTGCTGAGCGCCTGGGAGGGCTTCGCCCGCGCGATCTCGAACGAGGCACAGATCCGGCGCACCCGGGAGACCGACGGAGTCTTCATGTTCGGCGACAGCATCGCCGTCCAGGACGGACCCGCGCTGGCCCGGCAGCTGTCCCAGCTCGGGATCAACATCGCCGTCCACAACTGGGCCGGGCGGCCGGCGACGCCTGCCGTCGACGCGCTGGACACCTGGGCGCAGGAGTACGGCCTGCCGCACCGGATCCTGATGTCGGTCGGTTCCAACGACATCTTCGCGCCGCCCGCGGTCGCGGCACAGATCGACCGGACGATGCAGATCGCCGGCGACGACCGGACCGTGTACTGGGTGAACGTCCAGGCTGCCCGGACCGGGCTCGGTCCGGACATCAAGGTCGCCGACCAACGCAACAGCGCCTGGATCAACCTGCAGCTCGCCGACGCGGCGCGCCGCTACGACAACCTGCGGATCGTGCACTGGGCCGAGCACCTGGCCTCCAGCCCGAACCGGCTGGCCCGCCTGCTCCGCGACGGCCTGCACCCGTCGAAGCCCCTCGGGCAGAACGCCCGCAACGGCCTGATCGTCTCCGCGATCAAGGCCGGCTGAGTACGGCGGTCGCCCGCCGCACCCAGCCGATCTCGTTCAGAACCCTGCGGTGATCCGGGTGAAGTCCCAGTCGCCCTGCGCGATACCGCTGCAGTTGGACACCACACCGCCGCCGGCGCAACCGCGGTCGCGGTTCACCGACCAGAACGCCAGCCGGCCGAGCCCGTTGCTCTTCGCCCAGTTGGTGATGTTCTGCCAGGTCGCGGTGGTGGTCATCTCCTGCTGATCGGACAGACCGTTCATCCCGGAGATGCCCTGGTGCGCGTAGGCCTGCGCGGTGGTCCAGCCGAAGGTTGACTTCAGCTTGTTGTTCAGGCCCTGCTCAGCGGCCACCGTGTCGTTGTAGATGTTCGAGCTGCCGAAGTCGAACGGCATCAGCGTGAACACGTCGATGTTCGCGCCGAGCGCCTTCGACTGGTCGATCAGCCGGTTGCCGTAGTACGTCGGGCCGGTCGTCGACGTACCGAACGTGACGATCGTCTTGATGCCCGGGTTGTTCTGCTTGACGATCTTCAGCGCGGTCAGGATCCGGTCCTGCACGGCCTCGTTCTCGAACTCGTCGGAGTTCTCGATGTCGATGTCGATCGCCTTCAGGCCGTACGCGTTGATCACCTGCTGGTACGCGCCGGCGAGCGCTTCCGGCGTACTGCAGTTCGGGCCGAGCTTGTTACCGCTCCAGCCGCCGAACGACGGTACGACGTCACCGCCGGCCGCGCGGATCGCCGCGATCGCGTTGGCGTCGGCACTGCCCTGCAGCGGCCGGCTGCCGTCCCAGGCCGGGTTGCAACCACCGGACGACAGTACGAACGCCATGGTGAACGCCCTGATACCGGTCGCGTTCATCACGGTCGCCGGGCTTGGCGGGTCACCCCAACCCATGTACAGGTACGGCGCGGCCTGCGGAGATCCGGTGTTGCCGCCACCGGCGCCGGTCGTCACGGAGACGCTGTTGCTCTTCGCGCCTTCGCCGGCGCTGTTGGACGCGCTGACCTGGTAGGTGTACGACGTGTTCGCCGTCAGGCCGGAGTCTGTGTAGGACGTGCCGGTCGGCGTACCGACCTTCGTACCGTTGCGGTAGACGCTGTAGCTGGTTGCACCGGATACGGCCGACCAGTTGAGGTTTACCGACGTACCCGATGCCGTGCCGGAGAGCCCGGTGGGCGCACCGGGAACGGTGCCGCCACCGCCACCCGAGCACGAGCCGCCGTTCAAGCGGCACGCGGCGAGGCCGGGGAAGTTGCCGGGGCTGCCGTTGAAGCCGAAGCTCGCGGTAGCGCCGGGTGCGAGCGGTCCGGCCCAGCTGGGCGGCGTGAAGGTGTGCGTCTGTCCGCTGCTGGTGTGGTTGGCGTCCCAGGTGCTGGTGACGGTGTAGCCGGACGGGAAATCCAGGGCGACAGACCAGGTGCTGAGAGAGCTGGTGGTGCCGTTGGTGATGGTCACCTTGCCCTCGAAGCCGGTACCCCAGTCCTGCGTCTTGGTGAACGTTGCGGTGACTCCTGCCGCGCTGGCCGCCTGTGCGGTCAGCAAGGCGACGACCACCGCGGTGATGGCTGCTATCGCCAGAGAGATGCGTTTCATGGTGCTCCGATCAGTGGGCGGTTACGTGATCAGACCCGTCCCCAGAGTGCGGGGACGTTCGGTGGCTCCCAGCCGACCAGGGAGGTGTGCCCCTGGATGCACTTGTAGGTGACACCGTCGTACGTCACGAGCGCACCGGTCGCGTACGCCGTGTTCGGCGCCCACGGGGTGGCCGTCGGAGGCGTCGGCGTGGGAGTCGGGGTGGGCGTTGGTGTCGGTGTCGGTGTCGGCGTGGGTGTCGGCGTGGGTGTCGGCGTCGGCGTCGGCGTGGGAGTTGGCGTCGGGCCGGAGCAGCCTGCGGTGCTTGCGTTGACGGAATCGACCACGTTGTTGAAGAGCGTGACGCCCGTGTCCAGCGCCTCGAGCGAATACATCATCGCGCCGGCCAGGCCGTTGCAGTGCTGGTAGTCAGCCTTCGCCTTGATCGACTGAGCGTTGTCACCCGACCAGAACGTGCCGTTGCTGTAGAACCAACTGGACTGCGTTGTCGTGTCGAAGTGCGTGGCCGACGGGTTGTCCACGAAGCCCGTGAGTTCCTTGTAGAACGACACACCCGGCACGTTTCCACTCAGCGCATGCCCGTCAGCCGGACCGGTAGCGGACTGGTACTTACCGTTGTCGGTGGCCGGCACACCCTTCCATCCCCTGTAGTAGAAGGGATATCCGATGCTCAGCTTGTTCGCCGGGAACCCGCCGGGGATGCCGTACGCCGGGTCTCCTGTCGTCCACGCCTTGACCGCGGAGTCGATCGAGTACTTGCCCTGGCCGGGCGGGATCGGGTTGCTCGGGTCGTTCGGCGCCGTGTACAGCGGGTCCTGGAAGTTCGTCGGCCCGGTGGCTTCCCAGCCGCCGTGCATGTCGTACGTCATCACGTTGTTGTAGTCGAGGTACTGCCCGATCTTGTTGGTCTCGATCGTGGCGATCTTGTCCTGGCCGGCCGGCGTCGCCGCGGTCAGGTAGTACTTCTTCCCGGTCTGGCTGCCGTACGCGTTGAGCTGCGCGCGGAACTCGGCCAGCAACAACGTGAAGTTCTGCTTGTCGGCGGCGCTGTAGTGGTTGCCGACATGGCCGTTCGGCGAGCCCGGGTACTCCCAGTCGATGTCGACACCGTCGAAGATGCCGGCCCCGGACCCCGCGCCGCCGAAGCCGTCGACGACCGGTAGGTCACCCTTCAGGAACATGTTGACGCAGGAGCTGACGAAGGCCTTCCGGGACGCGTCGGTGGCCGCTGCGTCGGAGAAGTACTTCGAGTAGGTCCAGCCGCCGATCGAGATCAGGATCTTGAGGTTGGGGTACTTCGCCTTGAGCTTCTTGAGCTGGTTGAAGTTCCCCTGGATCGGCTGGTTCCAGACGTCGCCGACACCGTCGACGCTGATGTCCGCGCTGTACGACTTGCCGTAGTCGGCGAACGCGTCACCGGCGCCGTCGCCGGCGTTGGGGTTGCTCTCGTCCTGCGAGGCGGCCTTGTTGGCCTCGAAGCAGGTGTGGCCGGCCGGATCGATGTTGGCGAAGGCGTAGTTCAGGAAGTCCAGCTTAGCGGCCGCGCCGGTGGTGATCAGGTTCTTCGGGTAGAAGCCGTTGGCGTAGATCCCCCACTGGGTGAAGTACGCCGTCTTGACGCCACCGCTGGTCGCCTGTGGCGCCGCGGTGGCTGCGTTGGCCGCCGTGGTGTCCGGGGTCGCGAGAGAGACGCCGGCGGCGGTGATCAGGGCGGTGACCGCGACGGTGGCGGTGGCTGCGAGCGTGCGCAATCGACTCATCAGGTTCCTCCGGAGCGATGGGACGGAAGCGGTCCGGTGAAATTTAGTTAAAGACGCTTCGAAAGGAACGGTAACCGTTCGCGTCGGGTTGGTCGCCGGCTCGTGGTGGCGGGTTCCCGCTGCTGACGGAAACCCGACAACCCTTTGTCCACAGGGATTCGATGCCGTGTCCGGGAACCCCCGAAAACCGGCATGTTCTAGGCATGGACACGAACCCGCCAAGCCCATCGGTGCTGATGGCAACTACCGACGAAACCCTGCTCGACGACTTCCTCCGGCTCGCCGCGGCCGCCTCCGTCACACCGCACGTCGAGAACACTCTGACCAACCTGCGCCGGCAGTGGCACCGGGGTTCGCTGGTCGTGATCGGACGCGACCTGGCCGAGCCCCTCGCATTGCTACAACCCGCCCATCGTCCGGGCGTCGTCGTGGTCGGCTCGGCCGCGGACGGCGACGACCTCTACCGATCCGCCTTCGACATCGGCGCCGACCTGGTCTGCCGGCTGCCCGCCGACGAGCCGTTGCTGGCCGGCCAGTTGGCCGACGCCCTCGACGGCGGCACCCGCACCGCCGTCACGCTGGCGTTCGTCGGCGGCTGCGGGGGAGCGGGCTCGACCACCCTGGCCGCCGCGGTTGCGCTGCTCGGCAACCGCTGGGGCTTCCGGACCATGTTGATCGACGGCGATCCGCTCGGCGGCGGCATCGAGCTTGCCCTCGGCATCGAACGCGATCCGGGCGACCGCTGGCCCAAGCTCCTGAACGCCTCCGGTCGCGTCAGCGCCGCGGCGCTCCGGTCCGCACTGCCCTCGGTCGACGGCCTCACTGTGCTTTCGTGGGATCGGTCCGACGTCACGGTCCTGCCACCGGACACGATGGGCTCGGTGATCGGCGCCGCCCAGCGCAGTACGGATCTGGTCGTCCTCGACCTGCCGAGACGCGCCGATCCCGCCGTCGAGGAAGGCTTCGTCCGCGCCACAGCGACACTCCTCGTCGTCCCGTGCGACGTCCGTTCGGTAGCCGCCGCCAAACGCTTCTCCGGCCCGCTCCGCTCCGTAGCCGGCGACGTCCGCGTCGTAGCCCGCGCCTCCCGCCCCGGCCTGTCACCCACCGACGTAGCCACCCACCTCTCCTTGCCCCTAGCAACAAAACTGGGCCTCGACCCCAAAATCCCCCCAGCAATGGACGCCGGACGCCTAACCCCCCACCCCCGAAGCCCCCTAACCCGCGCCGCCACCAACTTCCTCACCCTCTTCACCCCCACCCACCCCACCTAACCCCCGCCCCCACCCGCAGCCGACCCAACCCCCACCGCCCTCCCACCAACCTGCGCGCCGTTCACGCAGCCGACCTAACCCCCGCCGCCCTCCCACCAACCTGCGCGCCGTTCACGCAGCCGACCTAACCCCCGCCGCCCTCCCTACCAACCTGCGCTCCTTTCACGCACCCCACCTGACCCGGCCGCCATCCCCACCGACTTCCCGGCTCTTCACGCAGCCAGCCTGACCTCGCGGCGCACCCCCCGACCTCTTCGTCGGCGCAGCGCCACGTGGACCCGCCGCCCTCGCCACCGCCCTTCTCGCCCTTCACGCAGCCAGCTGACCCCGGCCGCGCTCCCCACCCGACCTGCTCGCCCTCACGCAGCCACCCGACCCTCGTCGCGCGCCCCACAGAACCCCACCGTGCACCCCACCGGCCTCTTCGTTCGCCCGCCCCACATGGACCCCGCCGCACTCGCCACCGATCTCCCCGTCCCCCCGGAGCCACATGACCACCGCCGCAGTTCCCACCGACCTCCTCGCCCGTTCGGAGGCCACGTGAGCACAGCCGTAGTCCCCGCCGACCTCCTCGACCGCGTTCGCGGCACCCTCGCCCTGACCGGCGCCGAGCCGACACCTGTGCATGTCGCCGCAGCTCTCCGCGCCGACGGCACGATCTGCGGCGACGCCATGGTCCTGGCCGTCGTCAGCGCCCTCCGCCGCGAAGCTCTCGGCGCCGGCCCACTCGACAGCCTCCTCGGCGAGCCCGGCATCACCGACATCCTGGTCAACGGCCCGGACGAGGTCTACATCGACCGCGGCCAGGGCCTGGAGTTCATCGCGATCCGCACCGGCGACGAACAAGCCGTACGCCGCCTGGCGGTCCGCCTCGCCGCCGCAGCAGGCCGCCGCCTCGATGACTCCACGCCGTACGTCGACGTCCGCCTCTCCGACGGCACCCGCTTCCACGCAGTCCTTGCCCCGATCGCCGCGCCCGGCACCTGCCTGTCCCTGCGCGTTCCCTCCCGCAAGGTCTTCACCCTCGACGACCTCATCACCGCCGGCGCACTACCACCAGCCGGCGCCGAGATCCTCCGCAACCTGCTCGACTCCCGCCTGGCCTTCCTGATCAGCGGCGGCACCGGCACCGGCAAGACCACGCTGCTCAATTCCCTGCTCTCGTTGACGAATCCCGCCGAACGCCTCGTCCTCGTCGAAGACGCCGGCGAACTCCGCCCCGACCACCCGCACGTCGTCCGCCTAGAAGCCCGCCCACCCAACATCGAAGGCGCAGGCGAGATTTCCCTCCGCGACCTGGTCCGCCAAGCCCTCCGCATGCGCCCCGACCGCCTGGTCGTCGGCGAGGTCCGAGGCGCCGAGGTCGTAGACCTTCTAACCGCGTTGAACACCGGCCACGAAGGAGGCTGCGGCACCATCCACGCCAACTCAGCCGCCGACGTCCCCACCCGCCTCGAAGCCCTCGGCGCACTTGCAGGCCTGTCCCAGTCCGCGATCCACAGCCAAGCCGCCTCAGCCCTACACGCCGTCATCCACCTCACCCGCGCCCCGTCAGGCCAACGCCGAGTAGCCGAAATCCACACCCTCAGCAAATCCCCAGGCGCACCCCTGACCACCCACCCCGCAGTCACCTTCCACCCCAACAACACCCACACCGTCCACCCCGCCGCCCACCTCTTCACCACAACCCCGTGACCACCCCGCAACAACCACCCACGTCTTCACGAGAAACCCCATGACTGCCCTCGCACAACAGCCGCCCACGTCCTCGAGACAACGCCATGACCACTCCCTCAGCAGCCGCCCGTCTCTTCACGAGAACCGATGACGACCTCCGCGACAGCCGCCCGTCTCTTCACGAGAACCCCATGACCGCTCCCACAACAGCGGCTCACGTCTTCACGACAACGCCATGACCGCTCCCGCCGCAGGCGCCCTCCTGACACTTCTGACAACCACCCTCGCCCTGCCCCCGCCGCCCGGCCTCCATCGCCTGACGAATCCCCGACCCGACAAGCCTCTCCGGCCGGCTCGCCGTGAACTGCCCAGCCGACACCTACGCCCCCGATCAACCCGAATCTGGCTCCTCGTCCTCCCAACCGCCGTAGTCACAGTGATCCTCGGCACCCAAGCCCTCGTCTCGTTCCTCGCGACCACCGCCGTACTGGCTCTCGTCGCCACCCAACGAGCCCACTACCACCGGGAGAAGACCACCACAGCCCGCCGTACGAACATCATCGAAGCCCTGGACGTCCTGGCCGCAGACCTCTCCGCCGGCCGCCCACCGATCGCAGCCCTGGAAGGCGCCGCCTCCATCAGCCCCGACTTCCAACCAGTCCACGCCGCGGCCAAACTCGGCGCCGACGTCCCCGCTGCCCTGACCCGCGCTTCCGCCACTCCGGGCGCCGCAAGCCTCCGTGCCCTCGCCGCCGCATGGCGAGTCACCGAACAGTCCGGCGCCACCTTCGCGACCCTCACCGAACGCCTGGCTGACGCACTAAGAGCCGACGAATCCATCCACCGCCAAACCGAAGCCAGCCTGGCAGGCGCCCGCTCCACGGCACGAATCCTCGCCGTCCTCCCCGCCGCCGGCATCGCCCTCGGCTACGCCCTAGGCGCCCACCCCCTGACGTTCCTGACCGCCACCCCACCCGGCTGGCTCTGCCTGACCACAGGCCTTGCCCTAACCGCCGTAGGCCTCCACTGGACCACCCGAATAGCCACCCCCAGAAGCTGATTCCCATGCCCCCAGTCCTGAGCGCCGCAGCCGTTGCCATAGGCACCTACCTCGTGCTGCCGGCCCGACCTAACCTCCGCCGCCTGACTCCACCTCGTCCACGAACCACCCCCAGACCACCGCGCTCCCACCGCCTGGCCGCAACCGCGATCGCCCTAGCCATGCTGGTACTCGTCGGCCTCCCCTGGGGCGTACTTCCAGCCGCGATCGCGTACGTCACCATCCCGCGAGCGATCTCCCGCCTCGAACCAGCCGCCACCAAGCAGCGCAACCTCCGAATCGCGCGCGACCTACCCCTGGCCATAGACCTCCTGACCGCATGCCTACGAGCCGGCCGCCCACCCCAACACGCTCTTCAGTTGGTAGCCGAAGCCCTACCCGGGCCCCTGGCCGACCTCTTCACCAAGATCGCCCACCACCTGTCCCTGGGCGCCGACCCAACCAAGGCCTGGGCCCTGCTGGACACCGAACCGGCCTGCAAACCCATGGCCAGAGCGATCGCCCGCTCGCTCCGCTCCGGCGCCCCACTCACCAAAACTCTCGAACATCTCGCCGACGAAACCCGGCGTACCCATCACCACACCGCAGACCAGCAAGCCCGAGCCGCCGAGACCAAAGCCGCCCTCCCGCTCGGCCTCTGCTTCCTTCCCGCCTTCGTCGTTCTGTCGATCGTCCCCACCATTACCGACGCCCTGATCCCTTACCTACCCCACCCCTGACCAGGAGCCCTCATGCGCAACCGAGAAGCCGCCACACCCCGCAAGCGCCAGACACAACGAGGCGCCATCACAGCCGAGTACGCGATCATCATCGTCGGAGCATGCGCCCTCGGCGGCGTGCTGGTAGCCCTCCTCAGATCGCCCGCGATGCAAACCGCCCTCAAAGCAATCATCAACTACGCCCTGAAACTAGCCGGCGTAGAAGGCGTCCACCTATAACCCAGCCATCCCGCCCACCCCGACCGGAGTTGGCTACCCGCCCCCAACCCGCCGAGCCGCTCACGACTACCCGACGCGCCCGGGCATGCCAGACCCGACGCGTTCGCCAGCGCCGGACCCGCGCGCTTGCCAGGCTCGACCCGCGCGCTCGCCCGGGTCTGACCCGACGGGATCGCCAACGCCTGACCCGACGCGCTCGCTCGCCTTCGACCTGACGCGCCGGTCCAGCCTCTGATCCGACGCGCCGCCCACCCCACGATCCGGCGGCCGACCTGCGTCCCTCCGCGGCCGGCCGCCACCCAAGGACACCAATGCCCACTCACCCCGCAACCATCTTCTTGGTCCCCGCGCCTCCGCCGGCCTCACGACCCACCCCCGCACCTGACGCCGCCCTCGCAACCCGGGCCGACCCTGCTCACTGCTCAACCCGGGCTGAGGAGGCTGAGCGGTCAGCTCGGGCGGACTGTGCTGATCGCTCAACCGGGGCCGAGCGCACTCACCAGCCAACTCGGGCCGATCGTGGTCGGCGGTCGACTCGGGCCGACTGCGGTCGGCGTGGTCGGTGTCGGGGGCGTGAGGTTGGTGGGGTGACGCTTGAGATGGCGCTTGCTCTGCCGGTGTTGATTTCGCTTCTGTTGCTGGGGATCTGGGTCATCAGCCTCGTTGTACTGAACATCCGCTGTATCGACGCTGCCCGGGACGTAGCGCGCGCAGTCGCCCGGGGTGAGCCTCTCGATCAAGCGCAAGCGATCGGCCACCGCACGGTCCCCACCGCCACCATCACCATTACCCGCGACCAATCGGACGTCCACGTGACGGTGACGACCACGCCCACCCACCTCCCGCCACTCCTCACCTCCATCGCTCCGACCAACCTCACCGCAACCGCCACCCTGCAAGCCGAACCGGAAACCTCATGAGCCCAACCGACCTCGCCGCGACCCAACACCCGCCAACCACCGGAGCCTCCTCCAACCGAAGCCATTCCGAGCGTGGCAGCGCGACGCTTCATGTGATGTTCGCGTGCGTCATCCTCTTCACGGCCCTCACCATCGCAATCCTCTGGGCAGCAATCTCCACCGCCCGCCACAAGGTCACCGCCGCAGCCGACCTCACCGCATTGAGTGCCGCCAACTCCTTAGTCGCCAACGACGAGCCAGACGAATTGCCTGCAGCAACTCCCGGCGGACCCGCACGGCTGACGTCGGCGCGAACTGCATCGCCGTGTGTGGCAGCAGCACGAACGGCAGCAGCCAACGACGTTCAGCTCACGTCCTGCGAGGTGACTTCCACCGCAGTAACTGTGGAGGTCTCGCTTCAGCTGGAGCTGCGACGAGCTCGTCCAACGCTGACTGCGAGCGCTCGAGCGGGCCCTGTGTGAGGCTGCATCGTCAGCCATCTCGCGAGCCGAGTACTGCTGTGGTCGCGATCTGGTCGCAATCTGATAGAGATGCCGCGTTGATGTGGACGGCGTCCGCGGGTGCGTTCCATGATCGGGAACCGAGTACTGCTCATCTCCCGGACGTACTTCCCCGGCGCCCGGACGGTTACCTCGGAGGCTCGCTTGCCCGACCCGATTCGGCTGCTGCTGGTCGATGACCAGATTCTCAGTCGAGGCCTGCTTCGCAGCGGTCTGGAGCGTGAGCGCGATCTGAAGATCGTTGCCGAGCTCAACCGATCCGACGACGTCGTGGGTGCCGCCAAACGGCACCGGGCGAACGTCGCGCTGCTGGACGCCGGCGGTCCGGGCAACGACAGCATCACCGTCACCACCGAGCTGCGTACGTCGATGCCGGAGTGCCGGGTCGTCATGCTCACCACGTACGGCCGCCCGGTGCACATGCGCCGCGGGCTCGACGCCGGGGCGAAGGGGTTCGCGTTGAAGGGGAGCCCGGCGCCGCAGTTGGCTGATGCGGTACGCCGGGTACACCTCGGGCTGCGGGTCGTCGACGCCAACCTCGCCGCCGAGAACCTGAGGTACTCCGAGACTCCGCTCGACGAGGACGAGACCGACACGCTTCGGGCCGCCCGCAACGGCGGTTCCGTCGCACTGATGGCACGGAAGCTCGACGTCTCGGAGCGCGTGGTCCGTACGCGTCTCTGGTCAGCGATCGGCAAGACCGGCGCCCGTACTCGCTCCGATGCAGTGCAGATCGCCGAACAGAACGGCTGGCTCCTCGACTGACAGCCTCGGCCGATCGGCGCTCAGGAACTGGGCGGCGGTGTCGGCCGGTTTGCTCGTCGAGGGTGGAGACTGGGGCGATGGATGCCGGGCGTGGTCGGGTGGTCGTGGTTGATGCGGCGAACGTTGTTGGGTCGAGGCCGGACGGGTGGTGGCGGGATCGGGTGGGGGCGGCGCGGCGGTTGCTGGTTCGGCTTGCCGCGTTGGCGGAACGGTTGCCTGACACCGACGTAATCGTGGTGCTCGAGGGCGCCGCCTGCCGAGCCGTGTCGGGCGAGGACGCGCCGGACACAGGTGCGGTCCGGGTGGTCCTCGCACCAGGCTCCGGCGACGACACCATCGTGAACGTAACCACCGAAGTAGCTGCCCAACCGCACCGTCCCGAGATCACAGTGGTCACCGCAGACCGCGGCCTACGCGAACGCCTGACCCCCACCGGCGCCACCCCCACCGGCCCCCGCTGGCTCCTGGACCAACTCGACGCCCTACCCCCGCCTCGAACCACCTAACACCCACCGACCATGGGCTGGATGTATGTGCCGAACGGGCCTGGGGTGGCTGGCCCGGCCGGCGGAGGTTGGCTGGGTTAGGTGCAGGTGGAGAGGAACTCGCCTGTGTGGGTGATTAGGAGGTGGGGGCCGGGGGTGGCGGGGAGGTGGGTTTGCGCGGTGGTGACGGGGTGGCGGGTGCCGTCGGGGGAGATGACGAGGGTGTTGGGTGCGTCGATGGCGATCAGTTCGTCCTCTACGCGGAGGAGGACAGGAGCGTTGTAGGACCAGGAGAGGGCGGTTCGGCCGGCGGCTAGGGCTTCTAGGGTGGCGGCGGTTAGTTCGGTGGGGCTTTCGGCTGAGGCGTCAACTGCGATCCAGGTGGTGGGGGTGCCGGGTGGGGTGATGGAGGTTGGGTTGTGCCAGTCGCTGCCGCCGATCGGGATGGTGCCCTCGAGGTCCCACGCGTCCCACCAGGCGATCGGGCCGCCCCAGGTGTGGTCCAGCCAGGACGAGTGCCAGATTTCGGCCAACAAAGGGTGTTCGGGGAGCGGGTGGCGCCACGAGCAGTCGCCGCCCAGCGGGTGGTTGATCGAGAGCAGGCCGCCGCGGTCCGCGACCTCCGAGACCCAGGTGGCGGCGGGACGGCGGAAGTCGACGAAGCCGATCTCGCCGAACGCGTTGGCGTGGCCGGTGTCGGTCGTGACCTCCTGACCGGGGATCAGGCCGATGCCGAAGCGGTTGCCGAGCGCCGGGAGTTCGGCGTGGTGGGCGACGGTGTTGTGGTCGGTGACGGCGAGTACGTCGAGGCCTGCGGAGACGCCGAGGGCGGCGAGGTTGGCGATCGGGGTGGAGCCGTCCGAGTGCAGCGAGTGCGCGTGGAAGTCGCCGGCGATCCACTTGAGCCCGCGTGAGGCAGGCAGCGTACGGCGTGGTGGCCGCGGGGGTACGGCGATGGCAGCCGTTGCATCCAAGTACTCCTGCAGGCCGGGGATCGTCTCCACCGGACCGGTGACAGCCTCGACCAGAAGTTCGACGCCCTCGACGGGTATCCGGTGGAGCCCGAGCACGATCCACCACGTTCCGGGTTCGAGTTCGCCGGGGACGTAGCCGGGCGTGGCGGCGTCGGGGGTGATGGCGAACGTACGGCGCGCGCCGCCGGACCAGCCGCGCCAGCCGGCGGCGCCTTCGCACCCGATGTCGATGACGGCGCCGTCGACCGGTGGGACTGTCAGCGTGACAAGGAGCCCGGGGCAGTCTGCGGGGATGTCCACCGGCAGTGAATGCCAGACAGACTCGGCACGATCATCTAGCGTCCAGCGCCGCCGGTAGGACGTGACTGCCATCAGTTGAGCCTCCAGAGGTCAGGCAACGGTGGCCGGTTGTCGGTCCAGGAGTTCGCCGGTTTCCCGGTCATACAGGAGGACCCGATTGGCGGGGGCGGTGAGAGTCACGGGGGCGCCGGCGTCGGGTTCTTCTTCCTCGGGAACGGTTACGCCTACCAGCGTGCCGTCGCAGTCGACCGTGACCAGCGATTGGGTACCCAGGTTCTCGGCAACGACAACGGTGCCGCGGAGGCCGGTGGCGTCGTTGGTGGTGAGGGTCAGATACTCGGGGCGGATGCCGACGGTCACCTCCACGCCGGCCGGCGTGGAGAAGGTTGTCGCTGGCAACGAGCCGCCGGCCACCGACACCACACCGACAGTGTCCGACCCACCGGTGGCGATTCGGCCAGGAAGAAGGTTCATCGGGGTCGAGCCGATGAAGTTGGCCACGAAGGTGTTGGCAGGTCGCGCGAAGACCTCGCGGGGCGAGCCCAGCTGGCGGAGCTTGCCGGATTCCATCACGGCGATCCGGTCGGCGAGAGCCAGGGCCTCGGCCTGGTCGTGGGTGACGAAGACCGTGGTGATGCCCAGATCGCGCTGCAGCTTCTTGAGGAACGTACGCGCCTCCAACCGCAGCCGGGCGTCGAGGTTCGACAACGGCTCGTCCAGTAGCAGGACCTTGCCTTCGGAGGCGATTGCGCGGGCCAGCGCGACCCGCTGTTGCTGGCCGCCCGAAAGCTGCCCGGGCTTGCGCTCGAGCAGGCCGTCCAACGACAGCTCGCCGGCAGTACGAGAGGCGACCGAAGCGCGGGTGGCTGGGGCTACTCGCCGTACCTTCAGCGGGTACGTGATGTTCTCGGCGACGCTCATGTGCGGGAAGAGCGCGTAGTCCTGGAAGACCATCGCAACCCCGCGCTTGCCCGGCTCCGACCGGGTGACGTCGGCAGCGTCGATCCGGATACTGCCGGAAGACGCCGTCTCCAGGCCGGCGATGGTCCGCAGTAGCGTGGTCTTACCGCAGCCCGATGGACCGAGCAGGGCGAAGAACTCGCCGTCGGCCACCTGCAGGTCCAGCCCGTCGACGGCGCGGACGCCGTTCGGGTAGACGGTCGCGAGGCCTTCGATGTCGATGCCCGCCATCAGCTCTTGATCCCTCCGTGGAAGCGGAACCCGTAACGCGAGTTCACCAGCAGGTACAGCACGACGACCGGGATCGAGAACAACAGCGAGAACACCGGCAGCACCTGCAGGTTCACGCTGCCGCCTTCGTCGGTGAGGGTCTGCATCAGCACCGCACCGGGCTGCTTGTCGATCGACCGGATGAGCAGGAAGGGCACCAGGAAGTTGCCCCAGGAGTTGACGAACGCCCAGACCATGATGGTGGCCAGGCCGGGCCGCGCGACCGGGAGTACGACGTCGCGCAGGATCTGCAGGGTGGACGCACCGAACACCCGCGCCGATTCCTCGTACGACTTCGGCACCGCGTCGACGAAGTCCTTCAGGATGAAGATTGCCGCCGGCAACAACCCGCCGGTCATCACCAGCGCGACCCCGAACCGCGAGTCGATCAGCCCGAGCTGGAACATCATCACGAAGATCGGCACCATCGCCGCCGTACCGGTCACCACCGACGAGAGCAGCAGCAGCCCGTAGAGCAACGCGTCCCGCCCCGGGATCCGCACCCGGGACAAGGCGTACGACGCCAGCGCCGCGAACAACGTCACCGCCAGCGCGGTGGTGATGCAGATCAGCAGCGAGTTGACCATCGAGTGCATCGCGTACGGGTGGTCGAGCGTCTTGCGGAAGTTCTCCAGCGTCCAGTGCGGCCAGCGCACGCCGAGACCGGGGGACGAGTCGAACGGCGCCGACGCGATCCACAGCATCGGTACGGCGAAGAACAGCGTGATCGCGCAGATCAGTACGTAGAAGCCGATCCGGCGCAGCACGAACGACGTCATGAGCGCCTCCGCAGCAACCGCAGGTAGACCAGTGAGACCAGCAGGTTCGCGAGCAGCAGCAGGAACGAGATGGCCGAGGAGTACCCGAGCTCCCCGCCCTGCAACGCCACGTTGTAGATGTAGACCGGCACTGTCTCGGACGCGTGGTTCGGACCGCCCTTGGTGAGCAGGAACGGCGAGAAGTCGTTCGCGGTCCACAGCGAAATCAGCAGCGTGTTCGTCAGCACGTGCCCGCGGATGTGCGGGAACACCACGTCCCGCAGCGTTTGCCAGCCGGACGCCCCGACCATCCGCGCCGACTCCAGTTGCGACGGCGGTACGGCCTGCAGCGCCGAGGAGTACAGCATGATCGAGAACGCCGTACCGCGCCACGTGTTGAACACGACGAGACAGAGCATCGGGTAGTCGATCAGCCAGGCGGTCCCCGGCGTACCCAGAATCCCGTTGAGAGTCCCGCCGTCACGGTCGTAGAACGCGACCCACAGGTACGCGACCACGGTCGACGGCAGGATCCACGCGAGCAGCGTCAGGGCCTCGACCGTACGACGTACCACCGGGCGCGCGCGCCGCAGTACCCAGGCCAGCGTGAAGCCGAGGACGTTCTGCCCGATGATCGCCGAACCGAGTACGAACAACAACGTCAGCCACAGCGCGTTGTGGAACAGTGCGTCGTTCAGCGCACGGGTGTAGTTCGACAGGCCGACGATCGACGGCGACACCGCCTCGACGCCGGTCAGCCGGTAGTTGGTGACGCCGATGTAGATGGTCCAGAGCGCGGGGAAGATCAGGAACGCGCCGATCAGCAACAGTGCGGGCGCGAGGAAGCCGAGCGCGCGGGCGACGCCGAGCCCCGCGACGTCCCGGGCCGGGGCTCGGCCCCGCGCAGGAGCTGGCCCCTGCGCGGGTGCGGGAACGGAAGTCATCAGTTACTGGACACCTTGTCCTTGCCGCCGGCCGCAGCCTCGACGGCCTTCTGGTACGCCGAAGCCGCGGCGTCGGTGCTCTTGCCCGCGACCACGTCCGCGGTCGCCTGCTGCAGGGCCGCCGAGATCTTCGGGTACTCCGCGCGGCCCGGACGGTACTGCGTGAGCGGCAGCACCTTGTCCGCGACGAAGCTGAGCATCGGGTCGCTCTTCAGCACTTCGCTGTTCACGTCGGACCGCTGGGTGATCTTCGCGGCGCCGGCCAGCGACTCCTTCACCATCTCGGCGGAGTTCATGAACTGCAGGAACTCCCAGGCCTGCTGCGGGTACTTCGTGTTCGGGTTGATCACGGTCGCGCCGCCGCCGGACATCGAGACGAAGTCCTGGCCCTTCACCCCGGCACCGGGCTTGCTCGCCGGGATCAACGCCCAGCCGACAGCGGTGTCCCGGTCGGCCATCTTCGCGACGCCTTCCTTCGGCTCGACGACGCTGCGCCAGAAGTAGTCGCTCTCCAGCAGGATGCCGATCTTGTTCGCGGCGAACTCCGCGAACGACTTGTCCCGGCCCTTGGCCTCCTTCTGCAGCACCGGATCACCGAGACCTGTCGAGTAGACCTGGTGGTAGAAGTCCAGCACCTGGCGCAGCTGCGAGGTGTTGCCCAGCCACTTGCCGTCGGAGTTCACGGTGGCGCCGGTGCCGACCAGCAGCGGCAGCACGCCCTGCATGGTGGTCGCCTCGCCCATCGCGGTACCGGCGTTGATCTGGATCGGCGTCACGCCGGAGATCTTCTTCAGCGCCTGACCCGCGGAGATGATGTCGTCCCACGACTTCGGCTGCCAGTCCGCGGGCAGGCCGGCCTGGGCGAACAGTTTCTTGTTGAAGTACAGCACGCGACCGTCGGTGCCACCGGGTACGCCGTATCGCTGGCCGTTGTAGCTGCCGAGCGCCTGGACCGAGTCCGGGATCTGCTTCCAGCCGTCCCAGTCGTTCACCTTCGCGGCGTCGCCGACGGTGTCGGTGAGCGGCTTGATGTAGTTCGCCTGGGCGAACTCGCCGACCCAGATGCCGTCGATCTGGAACAGGTCCGGGCCGGACTTGTTCGACAGGTCGAGGGACAGCTTCTGCTTGTAGACCTCGTCGTCGGAGCCGTCACCCTGGAACTTGACGGTGACGTCGACGCCCTTGCCTTTCTGCTCGGCGACGAACTTCGGGATCAGCACGTCGGAGATGAACGTCGCGCCGGCGCTGCTCTTGCCGCCCTTGACCGAGTTCGAGCCGAAGGTCAGCTCGACCTTCTTGGCGTCGGCGTTCCGGTTCGCGTCCTGGCCGCCGCTGTCGCCGGATCCCGACGTTCCGAGACAGCCGGTGAGCAGGGCGAGGGCCGCGGCGCCGAGGACGCCGGCGGTCGTCAACCGCGAGAGTGATCGCATCAGGGCTCCTTGCGAGAGTGGTCCAGCAGGCGTGCCGTCAAACATTGGCATCCTCGGACGACTATGTGAAGACTTTTTCCCAACCCTGGGTCGAACGTTTGCCAGCTGCAACCAGCCGAGCCGCTGTCAAGCCGGGATCCCACGCGACGGATTGCGGAAGAGTTAAAGGTCGCTCAAGGTTCTATGGCAACAGGTAGTTGAGTAGATACACAGGGTGAGCAGTGGAGCTACCGTTTTGCCGTTCGCTTCAGTTGATCGGAGGTGAAAAGACGTGAGACTTCTCCACGGAGTTGCTTGCCTGGTCGACGACCTGCTGGGTTGCTGGTGCTGGTGGTGACGACCGGGGCGGTGACGACACCGGGCTCCCGCTGACGCGCAAGCAGCGGGCATTCCGGGCTCATTCCCCGAGCGCCGCCCCCGACACAGGAGAAGAAGAAACGGCCGGCCCCGACGATGTCGGGGCCGGCCGTCCTCTCGTTGGCTCGGGGGCCTGTCCTACCTCAGCTCTGTGCCAGCTGCATCATCTGCTTCGGCAGCGTCGTCATCTGCGCCGGGATCGGCAGCTGCGGACGCAGCAGCGACAGCAGGCTGGCGGCCGCGCCCGCGATCGGCAGCGGCAGGGCCAGGCCCAGCGATGCCAGCAGGGCGTTCACCAGAGCGAGTACGGCGCCCAGGATGTCCAGGCTCGGTACCGGGAGTCCGCTCCAGGCCTCGATCGGAGTACTGGCGACACTCATGCTGCCCGTCGGCTGCGCCTGCTTGGCCTTCCCCTTGCCAAGCAGCGACGTCAGGGCGAGACCACTGGCAGCGTTCACGAACGTGCCGGAGCTCTCGTCGTAGGACCACTTCTGCCCGTCGCCGCTACGGCAGGGCAGCACCAGCAGTGGGGCTGCGGCCGGCACCTTGGCCAGGTCCGCTCCGCTGTCCAGGCAGGCTCCCGTCTTCGCAAGGGCGCCACCGACGCTCTTGCTCATCGCGACCTGCAACTGTCCGGACTCGGTGTAGATCCACTCCTGGGTCTTGCCCTCCTTGCCCGGAGCACACGCCATCATGACCGCCATCGGGACCTTGTCGGCCGCGACGAACGTCAGGCAGTAGCGGGTGTCGGAACGGGTGGCGATCTGTTGGGCCACGCCCACCGTCACGCCCGGAGCCTGCGAACCGCTGGGTGCCGGGTTCGCGGCCTGGGCCGGGATGGCCGTGGCGATGGCGACGCTGACCGCGAGCACCACCACGCCGGTGCGGCTGAACAGCTTTCGGATGATCAAGACAACCTCCAGAGGTCGTGCTATCACTCGGCGTCAGGTCGTCGGGACCCCGTGCGAGAGCCGTAACGCCGGCAATGACTCAGCGCGACGTTGACGCCACAACCAGTAATGCACAGGTCCGGGCGTGGAGGTTATGCCGATCTCGTGAAACTTGATGCCAATGGCAACAAACTGCCAGGCCGAAGTCGTTGCGTAAGGCATCGAAATCGGCCTGCAGGTTCGCTGTGCGACGGCTGAGAGATATTCGAGATATTACAGTAATGCGAGGGAATTCAGTGCACGGTTGATGCTGTAGGCAACGGAGTTGTCATCGTGGCTGCCGGGTGTCTCTGGGGTCCGGCGCGAGCTCCTGCTCGGTCGCCAGCCGGCTGTCGCCAGGCGCCTCTGCGTCGCCGGCGGCCTCGCTCGGGAGATCGGCAGAGTCGTCACGTTCCGTGATCTCACCGCCGACGGTGCTACTCGACGTGGTCGCGGCCTGGCTGCGCAGGTCGCGCATCTCCTTGCGGCGGCGCCAGCCGCGCGCGAGGCCCTTCTTCAGCAGCCAGAGGCCGGCCAGCAGTGCGACGCCGGTGATCAGGCCGAGGAAGTACACCGTCGGCACCGAGACGCCGAAGTCGACGCCGAACACCTCGAGCTTGGTGGACGCGGTCGACGACACCGAGACGCCCAGCCCGAACAGCACCGCCAGGGCGATCAGAACAATTCCGAGAACGGCCATGGTGCCCGCCTCTCTCTTTCAGGCCTCACTACTGAGCAATGCGGTGAGCAGCGCCACGGCGCCGCTCTTGTCGAGTGGGTTGTTCTGGTTCCCACACTTCGGCGACTGTACGCAGGACGGGCATCCATCCGTGCATTCACAGTGTGCAATCGCGTCGCGTGTCGCGGTCAACCACTCGCGCGCCGCGGAGTACCCGTGTTCGGCGAAGCCGGCGCCGCCCGGGTGGCCGTCGTACACGAACACGGTCAGCCGGCCGGTGTCGGCGTGCCGGGCGGTGGAGACGCCGCCGATGTCCCAGCGGTCACAGGTGGCGAAGAGCGGGAGCAGCCCGATCGACGCGTGCTCGGCGGCGTGCGCGGCGCCCGGTACGTCGGCGAGCCCGAGCGACTCGACCACACTGTCGGGCATCGTCCACCAGACCGCCTTGGTCCGCAGCGTCCGCTCCGGCAGGTCCAGCGGCTGTTCGTCGAGTACGTCGCCGGTCGCGATCAGCTTGCGCTGGTACGAGACGACCTGGCTCGTCACCTGCACCCAGCCGCGGGACAGCTCCGCCGTACCCCAGGCGCACGTCTCCTCGGTGGCGAGGATGCCGATCTCGGTGACGTCCCGGGCGAACGTCGTGTAGTCGGGTGAGGCCTGCTCCACGACGGCCGCGTGCTCCTCGAGGTCCAGCGAGCGGACCAGGTACGACTCGCCGGCGTGCACGTAGACCGCGCCCTCGTGGACCGACGAGTGCGCCGACCCGCCGTCCACCGTGCCGAGCAGGCGCCCGGTCCGGTCCTCGACGATCTGTACCGTCTTCCCGCCGGCGGAGCGGATGTCGATTGCGTCGACGGCCCGCTCCTGCCGCGTCCAGAACCACCCGTGCGGCCGTTCCCGCAACAAGCCCTGCCGGACGAGCTGTGCGATGACGGACTCGGTGGTGGCACCGAAGATCTCGTAGTCGTCAGCGGTCAGCGGGATCTCCTGCGCCGCCGCGCACAGCTGCGGACCGAGAACGTACGGGTTCTCGGGGTTGAACACCGTCGCCTCGACAGGACGCCCGAAGATCGCCGCGGGGTGCCGCACGAGGTAGGTGTCCAGCGGATCGTCACGCGCGATCAGCAGCGCCACCGCATCCCCACCGGCACGACCGGCCCGTCCTGCCTGCTGCCAGAGCGATGCGCGCGTCCCGGGCCAGCCGGAGAGCAGTACGGCATCCAGGCCCGCGATGTCGATGCCCAGCTCGAGCGCGTTCGTCGCAGCCACTCCGGTGAGCTCACCGCTCTGCAGCATCCCCTCGAGCCGCCGGCGCTCCTCGGGCAGGTAACCGGCTCGGTACGCCGACACTTGGTCCGTCAGCGCCGGGTCGACCTCGGCCAGGTTCTCCCGGGCCGTCATGGCGACAGTCTCGGCGCCACGTCGTGACCGGACGAAGGCGACCGTACGGACACCTGTGACGACGAGGTCGCTCAACAGGTCCGCCACTTCGGCCGTCGCCGATCGGCGTACCGGAGCGCCGTTCTCGCCGTGCATCGAGGTCAGCGGAGGCTCCCACAGGCCGAAGGCGATCCCGCCACGTGGAGAGCCGTCCGCGACGACCTCCACCATCGACAGCCCCGTCAGACGTTCTCCGGACAGCGCAGGCTCGGCCACGGTCGCAGATGCGCACACGAAGATCGGATGGGCCCCGTACTGCGCGCAGACCCGTCGCAGCCGCCGTAGGACACCGGCCACGTGTGCGCCGAACACACCGCGATAGTGGTGGCACTCGTCGACCACGACGTACTGCAGGCAGCCCAGGAACCGCGCCCAGCGCTGGTGGTTCGGTAGGACCGACCGGTGCAGCATGTCCGGATTGCTCAGCACGTACGTTGCGTAGTCGCGCGCCCAGTCCCGCTCGGTGAGCTCTGAGTCCCCGTCCAGTGTCGTGGCGCGCAGCCCAGGCACGGTGTACGACGAGACCGCGCGGAGCTGGTCGTGGGCCAGGGCCTTCGTCGGTGACAGGTAGAGCACCGAGGCAGTCCGCCGATGCGGCGAGGCGGCCTGCGCGATGCTCAACGTGGCGAAGGCAGGCAGCAGGTACCCCAGCGACTTGCCGGAGGCCGTACCGGTAGCGACGACCACATGCTTCCCGCCGTACGCCGCCTCGGCCGTCGCGACTTGGTGCGTCCACGGGGCCGTGATGCCGGCGTCCCTCAGTTGGTCGAGGACCTCGGGCGGGACCCAGCGCGGCCAGTCGCAGGTCTGCCCGAGCCGGGGCGGGACGGACTCGACATGCGTCAACCGGTCGTCCCGACCGGCGGCCAGGCTCTTCAGAACAGCTGCCGCCTCACGCATACCGGGAGCCTAGTCGCCGGTACGGACAGCTGTTCGCTGAGTGTGAGCTGAGAATGCACGTTCCGATGCACAGGGCTTTTTCCGGACGGGAATCGACTTCCCCGGGCCGAGATGAAAGAGTTTTCGGTGACGGGTCTCACTCACGGTCCGTACATGGTTGAATGCAGCAGTTCACGAGCGGATGCCAGTGAACCATGAGGCACAGGACGGGAATCGGAGGCCGAAGTGGATCTGTCGCTGACCGCGCGCGCCGAGGGCGGGCGGACCGTCATCGAGGTCGCGGGGGAGATCGACGTCTACACCGCACCGAAGCTCCGCGAGAAGATCGCCGCGCTCGTCGACGAAGGGGTCTACGACCTCGTGATCGACCTGGAACGCGTGGAGTTCCTGGACTCCACCGGTCTCGGCGTCCTCGTCGGCGGGCTGAAACGGGTGCGCACCCATGACGGATCCCTGTCCCTGGTCTGCACCCAGGAACGACTGCTGAAGATCTTCCGGATCACCGGCCTGACCAAGGTGTTCGACATCCACCCGGACGTCGCATCCGCTATCTGATCAAGCGAAAACGTGACTCCGTTACTACCTTGAGTGACAGTCCCGCCCGGGTTCCGGCACGGGGCTTGCCGTTTCGGTCTTCTATGGCGTAGACCACCCTGTCGTCAGGTCTGGTCGGGAACCCGTTAGAGTAACCCACCGCGCCAGTCCCCTGGCGCTGTGTCGTATTTCCCCAACCCTTCGGTTGCGGCAGACGGGGGCCGTCAGACCTGCATGGGTTGCCTACAAGGAGGACGGATGTCCGCGCTGCTTGCTGCACAAGCGGTGGATCTTTCGTCGAGCAACACCACACTGGTGATCGTCGTCGGAGTGATCGCGATCCTCGCGGTCGCCATTGCGATGGTCTTCCGGGGCCAGGTGCTTGCCGCGAACGATGGCACCGAGAACATGAAGACGATCGCCGCCGCGGTCCAGGAAGGCGCTTCCGCCTACCTGAACCGGCAGTTCCGGACGCTGTCGATCTTTGCCGTTGTCGCGTTTCTGTTGCTGTTCCTGCTGCCGGCGCACACCGACGGCGGCAACGAGACCACGCTCAAGATCTTCCGGTCGGTCTTCTTCCTCGTCGGTGCGGGCTTCTCGGCCCTGATCGGCTACCTCGGTATGTGGCTCGCGACGCGCGCCAACGTCCGGGTCGCCGCGGCCGCCAGGGACGAGGGCCGGGACCCGGCGATGCGGGTCGCGTTCCGGACCGGTGGAACCGTCGGCATGGCGACCGTGGGCCTCGGCCTGTTCGGTGCCGCGCTGGTGGTGCTGCTCTTCAAGGGTGACGCCCCGACCGTGCTCGAAGGCTTCGGCTTCGGCGCCGCGATGCTCGCGATGTTCATGCGGGTCGGCGGCGGTATCTTCACCAAGGCCGCCGACGTCGGCGCGGACCTGGTCGGCAAGGTCGAGCAGAACATCCCCGAGGACGACCCGCGGAACGCCGCGACGATCGCCGACAACGTCGGTGACAACGTCGGTGACTGCGCAGGTATGGCCGCGGACCTGTTCGAGTCCTACGCCGTGATGCTGGTGGCCTCGCTGATCCTGGGCAAGGCCGCGTTCGGCGAGCAGGGCCTGATCTTCCCGCTGATCGTGCCGGCCATCGGTGCCGTCACCGCGGTCATCGGTGTCTTCCTGACCCGCCCGCGGACCGGCGAGAACGGGCTGCGCACGATCAACCGCGCGTTCTACATCTCCGCGGTCGTCTCCGCGATCCTGTGTGCGGTGGCGGCGTTCGTCTATCTGCCGGGCAGCTTCAAGGACCTGACCGGTGCGGCCGGTACGCCGATCGCCAACACCGACGGCGACCCGCGGCTGATCGCGACCGTCTCGGTGATCATCGGCATCGTGCTGGCGGCCATCATCCTGGCGCTGACCGGTTACTTCACCGGCACCGAGGACAAGCCCGTCAAGGACGTCGGCAAGACCTCGCTGACCGGCGCGGCGACCGTCATCCTGTCCGGTATCTCGGTCGGCTTCGAGTCCGCCGTCTACACCGCCGTGGTGATCGCGGCGGCCGTGTACGGCGCGTTCCTGGTGGGTGGTTCCGGCATCGTCGCGCTGTTCGCGATCGCGCTGGCCGGTTGTGGTCTGCTGACCACCGTCGGCGTCATCGTCGCGATGGACACCTTCGGCCCGGTCTCCGACAACGCGCAGGGCATCGCCGAGATGTCCGGTGACGTGGACGGCGAGGCGGCCCAGATCCTCACCGAGCTGGACGCCGTCGGCAACACCACCAAGGCGATCACCAAGGGCATCGCGATCGCGACGGCGGTCCTGGCCGCGACCGCGCTGTTCGGTTCGTACACCGACGCGATCCGGTCCGCGCTGGCCGACAACTACGCGAAGTTCGAGGCCGACGCGCTGGTGTTCAACCCGGGCACGCTGGTCGGCCTGATCCTCGGTGCCGCGGTCGTGTTCATGTTCTCCGGGCTGGCCATCAACGCGGTCGGCCGCGCCGCCGGTGCGGTGGTCTACGAGGTCCGTCGCCAGTTCCGCGACATCCCCGGGATCATGGAGGGCACGGGCAAGCCGGAGTACGGCAAGGTCGTCGACATCTGCACCCGCGACTCGCTGCGCGAGCTGGCGACCCCGGGTCTGCTGGCGCTGACCGCGCCGATCGCGGTCGGCTTCGGCCTCGGTGCGCCGGCGCTGGCCGGTTACCTGGCCGGTGCGATCGGTGCCGGCACGCTGATGGCGGTCTTCCTGGCCAACTCCGGTGGTGCCTGGGACAACGCCAAGAAGCTGGTCGAGGACGGCAACCACGGCGGCAAGGGTTCGCCCGCGCACGAGGCCACCGTCATCGGTGACACCGTCGGTGACCCGTTCAAGGACACCGCGGGTCCGGCCATCAACCCGCTGATCAAGGTGATGAACCTGGTCTCGGTGCTGATCGCTCCGGCCGTCGTCGGGATGTCCACGATCGGCGACAACACCAACACCGCGCTGCGGATCGTCATCGCGGTGGTCGCGCTGGTCATCCTGATCGCAGCGGTCTGGGTCTCCAAGCGTCGCGAGTCGGTCATCGCCGACACCCCGGCGGAGGCCAAGGCAGCCGCGTAAGCAGTACGTCAGCAATACCTCAGCAGTACCTCCTGAACGGCCCGCCGGTTCCGACCGGCGGGCCGTTTCGCATGGACCGGGGACGCGCCCGCCGACTACTGTCGACGTACGACAGAATTGCTGGGAGGTAGGGGTGCCTCGACGACTACCAGCCTTGCTGCTGCTCGTGCTGGTCGGGGTGCTGGCGACGGTGCAGCCGGCCAGGGCGGCGACTCCGTCGCCGGATGCGTCGTACCTCTATAGCGCCCATCAGCTGAACCTGACGATCATCGAGGCGGCGCACGCGGCGACCACGCAGGCCCGGACCTCCTGTGTCCGTAAGGCCGGCGCGCAGATCGAGCGGGACCACCGCAAGCTCGCGGCGCAGGAGCTCGACATCGCGACCCGGTTCGGCATCGTGCTGGTGACGGTGCCGTCGCTGGCGCAGCGCAAGCAGCTCGACGCGCTCGCGGCCAAGGGAAAGAAGCCCGGGTACGACGCCGCGTGGCTCGCGCTGCAGCGGGCGACCCATCAGCAGTACCTGACGCTCGTCGAGGGCGACCTGCCGAAGAACGCCTCGCCGGCCGTGGAATCGGTCGCGGACGGGGCCAAGCCGGTGATCGAGATGGATCTGCGGATGGTCGCGGGGAAGTGCAGTACCGGATCCGGCACTCCGGTCGTGGCGACCGGTGACGGCGGTCAGCAGGCCGCCAAGTCCAAGGCACAGACCCGGGCCGCGCTGATCCTGCTCGCGATCGGGGCGATCCTGCTGCTGGTCGGCAAGTCGATCTCGGTGAAGCGGCGGCTGATCGGGATCGCGGCGATCGCGGGCGGGCTGGTGATGATGTTCGGCGGACGGGTGCACAACGCGGGCGAGGTGCCGGATTCCGGGACGGCGGTCGCGGACCGGGAAGCCGCCGTACCTCCGGTGAAGGTGAAGCTGCCCGGGTACCTCGAGGCGACCGTACGGCCGGTCGCGACCAGCGCCGACGGTCAGTTGCAGGTACCGGCGTCGGCCGACGTCGGATGGTGGGCCGCGGGCGCCGCACCCGGGGCGGAGGGCGGGACCGTGTTGCTCGCGGGGCATGTGGACACGACACGTGGGCTCGGGGTGTTCGCGTCGCTGTCCGGCGTACCGATCGGGGAGAAGGTCGCGGTGACGGCCGGGGACGGCGACGTGCACTGGTACAAGATCGTGGCGCGCCGTACGTACAAGCAGAGCGCGCTGCCCGCGGACCTGTTCCACGGCGCGGTGAAGCCGCGGCTGGCGTTGGTCACGTGTACGGGGCCGTTCGACCACAAGACCAGGCGGTACAGCGACAACCTGGTGCTGTACGGCGTACCGGTGGACTGACCCGTTCGGGAGTCACTTCCAACTTTTCCGGTAGCCGGAAGTACGGCGTAGGTCGACTTTCGGCTGATGTGTTCACCCGTGAGATGGGGGATCGTCGGGGTCGGGGTCAGGGTTTCAACCGATGGCAGCCGGCCGTCCCGGCGGCAGAATCAACCCACGGGTGGACACACCGGATCCGCCCGGGGTCCGATGCTCAGCCCGGTGTGGACCTCGATACTGATCTCATCACGACACGACCGGGAACACTTCAACGCCACCGAACGAGGAGTACGGCGATGATCGAGGCAAAGGGCCTCACCAAGCGATACGGCGAAACAGTTGCCGTTGACAACCTGTCTTTCGAGGTCAAACCCGGTAAGGTCACCGGCTTCCTCGGCCCGAACGGCGCCGGCAAGTCCACCACCATGCGGATGATCCTCGGCCTCGACACCCCGACCTCCGGCGAGGTGACCATCGACGGGCAGCGGTACCGGGACCTGCACCGCCCGCTGACCAAGGTCGGAGCGCTGCTGGACGCGAAGTGGGTGCACCCGAACCGTTCGGCCCGTGCCCACCTGTCCTGGATGGCCGCGTCGAACAAGCTGCCGAAGAGCCGCGTGGAGGAAGTGCTCGCGATCGTCGGCCTGACCGAGGTGGCCGGCAAGCGGGCCGGCAACTACTCGCTCGGCATGTCGCAGCGCCTCGGCATCGCCGGCGCCCTGCTCGGCGACCCGGAGATCCTGCTCTTCGACGAGCCGGTCAACGGCCTCGACCCCGAGGGCATCGTCTGGATCCGGAACTTCATGCACCGCCTCGCCGACGAAGGCCGGACCGTACTGGTGTCCAGCCACCTGTTGTCCGAGATGGCCCTGACCGCCGAGGAACTGGTGGTCATCGGTCGCGGCAAGCTGATCGCGCAGAGCAGCACCCAGGAGTTCGTCGACCGGGCCAGCGGGACCACGGTCAAGGTCCGGTCGCCGCAGCTCGACCAGTTCGCGACCGCGCTCAGCCAGCAGCAGTGGGTGACCCGGATCGATGACGTCGAGAACGAGGGCAAGGTGCTGTTCGTCGAGGGCGACATCAGCACCGACCAGGTCGGCGAGGCGGCCGCGCAGCACGGCATCGTGCTGCACGAGCTGACCCTGCAGCGCGGCTCGCTGGAGCAGGCGTTCATGCAGATGACCGGAGACTCGGTCCAGTACCACGCGCAGGAGGGCGTCGCCGCTGTGACGCACCTGGACGGGCCGAACGCGGCTGAGCTGGCCGCTGGTCCGAAGGAGGACAACTGACATGTCGGTGATCACTGTCGAGCGGATCAAGCTCTTCTCGACCCGCTCGCCGTGGTGGTGCATGATCGTCGCCGCCGTGCTGACGCTCGGGCTGGCCACGCTGGCCAGTGCGTTCACCAAGGGGACGGTCACGATCGGCCTCACCCAGGGCGGAGCGCAGCTCAGCCAGATGGTGATGATGGTGATGGCTGCCCTCGCGGTCACGACCGAGTACCGGTTCGGCACGATCCGGACCAGCTTCCAGGCGGTTCCGCAGCGGGCGTCGTTGCTGCTCGGCAAGACCGCTGTGGTCGCGGCGCTCTCCGCGGTCGTCGGACTGGTCGCCTCGTTCGGCGCCTGGGGCATCGGCAACATCTTCGCCAAGGGTGCGGACCTGTCGATCAACACCGGGGCCGAATGGCGGCTGCTGGCCGGCCAGGGGCTGGTCTTCGCGCTGTCCGCGGTGATCGCGGTGGCGATCGGCATCCTGATCCGGCAGAGCGCCGGGGCGGTCGCGATCCTGATCCTCTGGCCGCTGCTGGTGGAGAACCTGTTCAACCTGATCCCGAAGGTCGGCGACGACATGTCCCGCTGGTCGCCGTTCCAGAACGCGGCCTCGTTCCTGAACCAGGGGCAGGACTTCGGCGTCAACGGTCCGCAGGCCGACGCGCAGTACGCCCTCAGCCCGTGGTGGGCGCTGCTGTACTTCGCCGGCTGGGCCGCGGTGCTGATGACCCTCGCCCTGCTGTCGGCGAGCAAGCGCGACGCGTAACGAAGACAACCCCGGTCAGAGTTGAGGGGCCCTGATCGGGGCGTGGCCCGGCCGGGCTGAGGGGTCCCGGCCGCACCGGCCCGTGGAGCTCCGGTACTTCACCGGAACTCCACGGGCCGCTCTGTTTCCGATTCAGGTAGCCAGGTGGTCCTGGTGGCGTTTAGCCTGCGGCGCATGACGGACTGGGCACAGGTGCGGGAGGCAGGGTTCGCCGTACCGGAAGGACGGCCGCTGGGGGAGTTGGTGGCCGAACTGGTCGGGATGCTGCGGTCGCCCGATCCGGTGGTACGGGATCGGCAGGCGTACTCGACGCTGGCAACCTGGATCAGGCGTGGAGTGCTGTCCGGGCCGGAGTTGCGCGAGCTCGGGGACGCGATGCTGCCGCGGTTCGCGGACGCCGAGGTGCAGGCGCGGACGTTCGCGCCGCTGATCCTGGACGCGATCGTCACGGCCGGAGTGTTCGAGCCGTCGTGGGTGCCGCCGTTCGAGCGGTGGTACGTCGCCGAGGACGACCTGCGCGGGTACGACGAGAAGCTCGGCTGGCTGCACGCGGTTGCGCACGGCGCCGACCTGCTCGGGACGCTCGGGCTGCACGCGGCCGTCGAGCCGGTGCAGATGCTCCGGCTCGGGATCGGGCGGTTGCTGACGCCCACGCCGTACGTGCTGCGCGACATGGAGGACGACCGGCTCGGGTACGCGCTCGCGGCCACGCTGACCCGTGACGACCTGACCGGTACCGACGCGACCGACTGGCTCGACCCGGCGATCCGGGCGCTGTCGAACCCGCCGGCCGAAGGGATCACCCCCGAGGTGACCAACACGATCCGGACGCTGCGCGTGGTGTACGTGCTCGCGGAGCACGGACTCCGGGTCGGCGATGCGAAGAAACTCACACGGATCCCCGAACGCGAGCAGGTCAAGACAAAGCTCGCCGAGGTGTTCCGGATCGTCACGCCGTACTATCTCTGAGCTTGACGTCGTCAGAGGCAACTACCCGGTGGGGGACAAGGCATCCGACTTTCGTCTGGGATTTCCCTGAATCCTCCCCGAGGAACGGCATGTCGCGGTCCAGGGCGGAGTACAGGTGGTGTCAGGTGGCAGTGGAGGCTCGGTCCGTGACAAGGTCTCTGCTGGCATTCCATGGCCCCCTCCCATGGTGGTGCCACCGCCACTACCCGAGTAGTGCCAACACCATCAGATCTGGTCCCTGACGACGTTAACTTTGAGTGCAAGAGCCGTTCGGGGGCGCAGTTGAGAGAGGGCGCGTAGAAGTCATGGTTGCGACATACCTGAAGCGTTGGGTCGGCAGCCGGATCCTCAACAGGAGCACCCGCAAGGGTGGTCTCGACCTGTCGAAGATGCGGATGTTCCCCAGCTCGGTGTCGATGCCGCTGCGCCGGCAGGGGCTGGACCCGGTGCCGGAGCTGGCCGCTGTCCGGGAGACCGAGCCGGTGCACAAGCTGGCGCATCTGTTCGGGCTGAACGTCTGGGTGGTGAGCGGGCATGCCGAGGCCAAGTACGTACTCTCCAACGAGGAGGACTACAGCCACGACATCCGGCCGCTGGTCGGCTCCGACCCGAACAAGCCGTCGGAGGGGATCGGCGGCCTCGGGTTCACCGACCCGCCGGACCACACCCGGCTGCGCAAGCTGCTGACGCCGGAGTTCACCAAGCGGAAGCTGGCCCGGCTGGAGCCGGCGATCGAGAAGATCGTCAACGACCAGCTGGACCTGATGGACGCCAAGGGCCCGGTCGCCGACATCGTCTCGGACTTCGCGTTCAACGTGCCGTTCCTGCTGATCGCCGACCTGCTCGGGGTCGAGGAGCAGGACCGCGACCGGTTCCGCGCGCTCGGGCCGGCCCGGTTCGACATGTCCGGTGGTGGGATCGGGCTGTTCGGGTCGGCGTCGGAGTCGCGGGAGTTCCTGTTCGAGATCGTCCGCAAGCAGCGGGCGCACCCGGGCGACGGGCTGATCGGGTCGATCATCCGCGACAAGGGCGACGCGATCGACGACGTCGAGCTCGGCGGGCTCGCGGACGGGGTGTTCCTCGGCGGGTACGAGACGTCGGCCAGCATGCTCGCGCTCGGCACGCTGGTACTGCTCCGCGACCCGGAGAACTTCGAGCGGATCCGGAACGAGCCGGGCGCCGTCGACGTGATCGTCGACGAGCTGCTCCGGTACCTGACCGTCGTCCAGGTGGCGTTCCCGCGGTTCGCGCGGCACGACCACGAGCTGTTCGGGCAGCAGGTGAAGAAGGGCGACCTGGTCGCGGTGTCGCTGTCCGGCGCGGACCGCGACAAGGGTGTCTTCGGGTCGGACGCCGAGGACTTCTACCCCCGTCGTACGGTCTCCTCCGCGCACCTCGCCTTCGGCCACGGCATGCACCGCTGCGTCGGCGCCGAACTCGCCCGGATGGAACTCCGCGCCGCGTTCACCGCACTCGCCCACCGCTTCCCGGACCTGGCCCTGGCCGTCCCCGAAGAACAACTCCGCTTCCGCGACTTCTCCATCGTCTACGGCGTCGACTCCCTCCCAGTCCGCCTCCACGCCGCCACCACGGAACAAGCAGCCGGCTAGTCGCTGAACACCCGCTGGGGTCTGGGAACAAGCAATTGCTTGTTCCCAGACCCTTTTGGTTGTTCCCGCGCGCAGCTGAACGTTTGAGGCTGCGACGCGGTGTGTGGGGAATGTGGCACTAGGTGGTCGGTGGCTGGATCGGGTCGTGACAGGACGTGGGGTGGGTGGTCACAATGGGCGGTCCGGCCCGAGAGGCGGGTGTCGGATCAGGGAAGGGCCGTCGGCGGGTATGGGGAATGGCGAGGTGGCGGCGGGCCGGGGCGGTACGGCGCTGACCGGCCGGATCGCCGCCGCGATGACCGCGGCCCAGTCCGGTGGGCATGCGAGCGCGGCGGCCGAGATCGAAGCGATCCGGGCCGAGCTGGGCGGCGTACCGAGCTACCTGCTGGCGGCGGCTGAGTACGTACGAGGTGTCACGGCGCACCACGCCAGCGACGCGGACGAGGCGCTCCGCGCGGTGGACGCCTGCATCGAGGTCGCCCGCGCGATCGACGAGCCCGGCTGGGAGGCGAACGCGCTCCCGATCCGCATCATCAACCTGGCCCGCAGCGGTCGCGGCGGTGACACCGTCAACGACCTGGTCGCGGCCGAGGCGGCGCTGAGCCGTACGAAGGACGCCGGCCTGATCTCCTGGGCGCACACGGGCCTCGGGTACGCGTACGACGTACTACGCCTTTTCGAACTGTGCATTCCGCATTACGAGCTCGCCACCGGGATGGACGCCGACGTGTTCGAGCTCGCCGAGTCGCTCGCGATCGACCGGCTGAACCTGGCCGAAACCTACCTGCGCTGGGCGCACGAACTCGAGCGCCTCGGCGATCCCTTGTATACAAGGGAGATCGAGGAACGCCTGGCGTCCGCGGCGTACTGGTCCCGGGAGGCCGAGCGGGTGATCGTCGACGACGAGTCCCAGGAGTTCTGGCGACTCAGCGCCCGGCTCTGGCTCGCGGCGGCCGCGACCGGCGAGGACCCGGCGAAGGCGGTCGAGGACCTGACCGAGATCCGCGACGAGATCAGCAAACTCGGCGAGACCGAACGGCTCGCGATCGCCGGCGCCTACCTGGCCAGGGCGCTGCGCGCCGACGGCCGGACCGGCGCGGCGAAGGAGGCCGCGGACCGTGCCGCCGACGACCTGATTCCGTTGGCCGACCCATCGACCCACATCCTGGTCCTGCAGACCCGTTCGGAGATCGACGCGATCGACGGTACGCCGGGAGCCCTTGCGGGGCTGGCGTTCGCGCGTTCGGTCGCCCGCGGCTGGTGGAAGGAACGCCAGCGGGCGCTGAACGCCGTCCGGCACGCCCTCGCCGCGCACGATCTGCCGGCCCGGCACGACGCCGAATGGCACGCCGCCCGGCAGGACCCGTTGACCGGGGTGGGGAACCGGCGCGCGATGGACGAACGGCTGACCGCGGCCCGCGACTCCGGCCGCGCGGTCACCTTGCTCGCGATCGACGTCGACGATCTGAAGATCGTCAACGACACGTTCGGCCACGCCTGCGGTGACGAATTGCTGCAGGTTGTGGCAAATCTCCTGGTAGAACAGGCGCGAGCGACCGATGCCGTGATTCGATCGGGCGGCGACGAGTTCTTCGTGGTACTCGACCAGCCGGACGCCAAGGGTGGTGCGCAGCTGGCCGAACGGATCCGGGTCGCGGTCGAGGCGATCGCGGCGACCACGGAGAAACCGTGGCTGCGCCGGCTCGGACTGAGCCTCGGGTACGCCGCGACGGCCGAAGGGCTCGGCGTCGAGCAGCTGATCACGAAGGCGGACCGGCGGCTGTACGAGGACAAGCACCGGACGAAGTGAAGTGGGGGGTGTGGTGCGCGAGACGTCGGGGGTGACGGCGCGGATTGCGGCGGCGATGACGCGGGCCCAGTCGGGCAACGCGGTCGACGCGATGGCCGAGATCAACGCATTGCTGGCCGAGCTCGACCCGGGGCCGAGCCACGAGCGGGCCGCCGCGGAGTACGTACGGGCGGTCGCGGCGCATCATGCGACCGATGCGGTCGAGGCGCTGGACGCGGTCGACGGCTGTATCCGGGTCGCCCGCGCGATCGACGAGCCCGGCTGGGAGGCGAACGCGATCGCGGTCCGGATCGTCACGCTGATCCGGACCGGCGAAGGTGGTGACTCGGTCGCGGACCTGGTCGCCGCCGAGAACGCGCTGTCCCGGACGCGCGACCTCGGGCTGGCCGGCTGGGGGCACACCGGCCTCGGGTACGCCTACGACCTGCTCCGGCTGTACGAGCTGTGCATCCCGCACTTCGAGCTGGCCGCCGAGGGCGACCACGACCCGCTCGGGCTGCCCGAGTCGCCCGCGATCACCCGGCTGAACCTGGCCGAGTCGAACCTGCGCTGGTCCCACGAGCTCGAGCGGCTCGGCGACACGTCGTACGACGAGGAGATCCAGGAACGCCGGCGCGCCGCGCATCGCTGGGCCGGTGCGGCGGTCGAGGTGATCGTCGCCGCGGACCTGCTCGGGTACTGGCCGATGGCCGGGCGGATGTGGCTGGCGGCGAGCAACGCCGACGCGGACGCGGACGAGGCGGCGGTGATCCTGAAGGACTGCCGCGACCAGTTGGCGAAGCTGGGCGACCTCGAACTGGCCGCGATCGCGGGCACGTACCTGGCGAAGGCGTACCTGACGCTCGGCCGGACCGGTGACGCGCTGGAGGCCGCGGACCGCGCGGCGGGCGACCTGCCGGTGACGTCGGATCCGCCGGTCGAGGCGCTGGTCCGGCACACGGTCGTACAGGTCATCGCCGCGTCAGGTGATGCCGGTGCGTCGACCGGGTTGCAGTACGCGCGCGCGATCAGCCGCGGCTGGTGGGCGGAGCGGCTGCGCGGGCTGTACGCCGTCCGCAGCGCGCTGGCGAACCACGAACTCTCGATCCGGCACGACGCCGAATGGCGGGCCGCCCGCGAGGATCCGCTGACCGGCGTGGGGAATCGGCGCGCGCTCGACGAGCGGATGTCGGTCGCGCGCGACTCCGGGCGTTCGGTCGCGGTGGTGGCGATCGACGTCGACAACCTCAAGGTGATCAACGACAGCTTCGGGCACGCCAGCGGCGACGAGGTACTGCGCCGGGTCGGCGCGTTGCTGACCGAACAGTGCCGTGCGGAGGACGTCGTGGCGCGGGCGGGCGGGGACGAGTTCGTCGTCGTACTGGACAATCCGGACGAGCGCGGCGCGCCGGAGCTGGTCGAGCGGATCAAGAACGCCGCGGACCGGGAGGCCGGACGGGCCGAGGAGCCGTGGTTCGCGATGCTGCGGGTGAGCGTCGGCCAGGCCAGCAGTACCGACGGTACGCCGGTGGCGGAGCTGCTGACCGAGGCCGATCGGCGGATGTACGCCGAGAAGCGCCGGCGTCGTGGTCAGTAGTCCAGGAACCCTTCTACGACAAGGTTTCTGACCTGCGGGAGGTAGTCCGAGAGTACGTCGACCACCGGGCGGTCCGTGAGGTCGGCGAGGGCCGCGAGGATCTGCCCGGCGCTCAGGTCGCCGTCGCAGGCGCCGACGAAACCGGCCATGATCGTGTCGACCTGCTCCGCCCGGCGCATCCCGCGCTGTCTTCTCAGCACGATCGTCGCCGGGTCGTCGGCACCGGGCCGGCCGGTCGTCTCCTGGATCACGTCGTCGGCGACTCGCAGGTGCAGGGCGGTCAGATCTTTCGGTAGCCCCTCGCGGCGTTCGAACCGGGACAGGACGTGCGGTCCGATAGGACGCTCGATCTCGTACGGCCAGGCTTCGGCGTCGAGTGATCCGGCGACGTTGTGCAGGGTGATCCAGCCCATGCCGATCGCCTCGACGTCCTGCTGGTCGAGGTAGCGCATCCATTCGTCGTACCTGGTCGTGTACTGCGGGGTGCCGTGGAGGCCGGCGTCGCGCAGCCAGAGTTCGACGTACTCCGTGGTGTCGAGCTGCTCGCGCTGGACGGCCCAGGCCGCGCGGTCCGTGGTCCAGGCGGCAAGGCGGTCCTGCCAGTGTTCGCCGCGTACGCAGGTCCAGTTGGCCAGCAGCTGACACCAGCCGCCGTCGGTGAGGTGCTCGGGCGCTTGCTTGACGAGCTGCTCGACGACGGCGTCGCCGGTGAACCCGGTCTCGCGGTACGTCAGATCGCCGCCGGGCGGTGAGATCACGTACGGCGGGTTGCTGACGATCAGGTCGAACCGCTCACCCCGCACCGGCTCGTACAGGCTGCCGTCCCGCAGGTCCAGGTCGACGTGGTTGAGCGCTGCGGTCGCCCGAGCGAGCTGCAGGGCCCGTGGGTTCACGTCGGTAGCTGTGACCCGGCCGACCCGCCCCGCGAGGTGCAACGACTGCACCCCACACCCGGTCCCGACATCAAGCGCCCGATCCACCTTCACCGGTACCGTCAACTGCACCAGGCTGAGACTGGCCGGCGCGATCCCCAACACATAGTCGGACCGCATCACCTCGCGCCGCCCGTCCAACCCTGGCGTCAGGTCGGCCACCACCCACCACTCCCGCTCCTCATCCGCAAACGGCCGGATGTCGAGCAGCGCCTTCACCTCACCCCCGCTACGCCCAACGATGCCAAGAGCAACCAAATCAACCCCTGGAAACGCCTTATTTACAAGGGTTTCCTCCACGGGCCGCTGCAACAGGAACAACCGGATCATCGTGTCCAGCGCATCACCCGAAGCCGTACGCCGAACCGCCGCCGCCGTCTCGTTCCGCGCCAACGCCCCGTTCGCCCGCTCCCCCAGCCGCCCGGCCACCCCGTCCACGGTGTACCCAGCCACCCCGAACGCCACCCGAAGGGCCTCCACCGCATTCCGCGTCAGCTCTTGCATGAAACGCATTCTCGCACCCACCGATTGCTGGGGTTGGGGAGGATCTCTTCCCGATCCGGGCGGAGAATCCTCCCCAACTCTGCCTGTTACGGGTTGCAGGTGAGTTTGGCTTCGGCCCAGTCGGCGTGGTCGCTGGTGTTGCCGTCGCCGCCGTCGGTTACCTGGAGGGTTAGGGTTTGGGCGCCGGTTACGTCGACTGTGGTGGTGGCGGTGGGGGATGTGCCGGTCAGTTGGTCGGAGGTGTATTTGGTGGTGCCGTCGGTGAGGACCTTGAAGGTGACTTTGCCGCGGTCTTCCATTTCGTCGTCGATGCCTAGCTTGCTGGTGAAGGTTTTGCAGTTGCCTCCGAGGCGGACGGAGACCGAGGACGGGGCGTGGGCGCCCAGGCCCTTCGCGTACTGGACGCCGTCGAGGGTGATCGGGCCGCCGTCGCCTGCGGTGTCTTCGCCGTTGCTGTGGTCGCGTTCCACCGGGCCCCAGCCGTTGGTGGAGTCGAGGAACTCCAGGTCGCTGACCCAGTTGTCGCCCTTCGGTGCCGGGGGCAACGGTTTGTCGGCGATCGTGGCGGCGAAGAAGCCCAGTCCACCGCCGGGGAGCTTGATCGCCTTGACCGTCTTTCCGGGGTCGAGCGGTACGGCTGTGTAGAAGACCCGGTAGTCCGTTGTGGTGTTGCTCAACCCCGCGGCGGTGTAGCGGCCCTTCACCGAGACCGCGAGTTTCGCGCCGCCGGTGGTCGGGTCCTGGCAGCACCAGTTCGGTAGCTGGAACGTACCTTCGGAGGTCGTGCCGTCGGTGTAGATGATCGTCACCGTTCCGCGGGCGTTCAGGCTTGCGCCGGCGCCCAGGAGCGCGAGGTGCGAGCCGGTTCCGGAGACGAGGATCGGTGCCGACTGGTTCTTCACGAGGTTCGGCGTACCGGGTGCACCGCTCGGCCAGGTGAAGTTCGCGCCCTGGACGGAAACCGTTGCACCTGGCGTGTATCCGGCCGCGGCCAGCGCTTCGCCGTTGAAGCTGTTGCCGGAGCCGTCGAAGTTGCCTTGCTTGTACGTCGACGCATTACTGACTCCGACCACGTTCGCTGCCTGCGACAACGATGCGTACGGCAACTGTGCCGTACCGCTGGCGGTGTTCGAATAACTCTTGCTTTGGGCAACGTACGAGGAATTGAGGGTCAGCGTGAAGGTTGCCGGTTTCACGTCGGTGCCGGGCGTGACCTGGAGTTTCGTGGTGACGCTCTGGCCGGGCGAAACTTGGGAGAACGTGTTCTTGCCGCTGACGGACCAGCCGGACGGGACCTGTACGTCGAGCCGGACGTCGCGGACCGTCGTGTTCGTGCCGTTGCGGAAGGACGCGGTGACCTCGGTCGGTTGACCTGGGGCGTTCCACAGCGACGGCGTGGTCAGCTCGGGGGTGCCGAAGGTGTTCGTGACGTCGGGGCCGCCTACCGCGGAGGCGCCGGTGATGAGTACTACGGCGTTGCGGGTGGTGGGGATCGATCCGGTGGGGATCCGGATCACTCCGTTCGAGTAGGACCAGGTGACAGCCTTGCCATCCACGAAGACGTTGTGCGGGGCGGTGCCTGTGTGGAGGGTCAGGTCGTACGGGCGAGCTGCCGGCTTGCCGTCGTAGGTGCCGAGGCTCGGGCCGATGTTGACGGTGATGTCGCCGCGGCCCTGTTCCGGTGCGTTCACCGAGAACGTCTGCGTGGCGGACTTCGTGGAGCGCGTCACCCGGTCGTCCTCGTACATGGCGAACGAGGACTTGCCGGACGGGTAGATGTCGACGCTGACGGTGTCGCCGGGCTGCTGCTCGGCGGCGTTGTTGATGCCGGACTTCCACATCGGTACGACGGCGCCCGCCTTGACGAACAGCGGCAGCGTGTCGAGCGCCGCGTGGTACCCGTTGACGGTCGTCGGACCCTGGTACACGCGACCGGTCCAGTAGTCGATCCACCGGCCCGCAGGCAGGTAGATCCCGTTCTTAACCTCGTCGGCGCCGTACATCGGCGCGACCAGGAACTCCTTGCCGGCCAGGAACTCGTACTTCGTCGTGTCGTCCCAGGTGCGAGGGTCGTCCGGGTACTCCAGCACGAGCGACCGGTTCAGCGGAGCGCCGGTGCGATGCGCCTCCGCGGCGTACGTGTAGAAGTACGGCAGCAGGCGCTCGCGGAGCTTCAGGTACTTGCGGTTGATCGAGGTGTACGGATCGCCGTACGCCCACGGCTGCTTGTACGCCGGGGTCGACCAGCCGGACATGCTCATGAACGCCGGGTTGAACACCTTCCACTGCAGATCGCGCACGTACGAGGTGGCGCTGCCGCCGAAGATGCCGTCCACGTCGCCCGCGCTGTAGGCGATCCCGGAGTTGCCGGAGCCGGTGATCGCGGGGATCTGCCACTTGATCGCATCGAGCGAACCGCTGTGATCGCCGGTCCACTGCACCGCGCAGCGTTGGGCGCCGGCCCAGCCCTCGACCATCCACGCGAAGCCGCGCGCGTTGCTGTACTGCTCGATGCCGTTGTGTGCGGTGTCGCAGGCGCTCAGCGCGTACCGGTACCCGGGGCCGACCCACGCGACGTCGAGCTTCCGGATCCGGACGCCGGCGTCGCCGACCTCGGCCGGCTGCCGGTCCAGGTTGGACTGTGTCCACAGGCCCATCTGGAGGTTGCGGGCGCGCAGTTCGTCGCCGGTCTGCTTCAACGCGGGGATGTCGCGCTTGCCCCACCAGGTGCCGTCGACCTGCTCGGAGTCGGTGTTGGCCGAGTATCCGCAGCCGTAGTCGTCGTTGACGAGCATCCAGCCGCCGGGCATGTCCTCGTCCTTGAAGCGTTGCGCGACCTTGACGGCGTCCAGCGTGGTCACCTTGTCCGGGTTGACCTTCCAGTCGTTGCTGGGGTCCGGGTCGGTCCCGTAGTGACCGCGGTTGTAGCAGTCGGAGTCGCCGTACTCGAGCCCGTAGATCGGCGGCATGAACGGCCGGCCGGTCAGCTCGGTGTACCGGTCGAGCGAGGTCTTCAGGTCGCCGATGAAGTAGAACGCGTCGAAACGCTTCTCGTCGTGGGTGGTCGCAACGGGGCTGGTGAAGCTGTAGCTGCCGGGGCTGAAGGTGTCGCGGAGTACGCTGTACCCGGCGGTGCTCATGTAGTACGGCGACGCGTTCGGGTTGCCGCCGTCCTCCCAGTTGAAGTCCCGGGAGATCTTGATCGTCTGGTCGCGGTGGGAGAACCGGCCGTTCTGCATGCCGCCGCCGAAGAACTGCTCGTCGGCGCCGCGGGCCAGGGTCTGGGTGGTGGACGTGTCGTTCCAGGAGAGCGGTGCGGCCTCGGACCAGACGAGCTGGCCGTTGTCGCGGTAGACGGAGAACTCGAGCGGCTGCTTCTGGGCTCGTACTTCGATCTTGCCGGTACTGAGCGAGTAGTAGCTGCCGCGGTCGCGCCAGGTCGTGTGTGGGGTGCCGTAGTCGGTCTTGGTGACGATGTTCGAGCCGTCGCCGGTGTTGGCGGGGTCGGTGAAGTTGCCGTCGGGGGCCATCCAGAGCCGGAACACATCGTCCTTCAGGAAGACGACGCGGACCTTCGCGGGGCCGGCGGTGAGGGTGTACGTCGCCTGATCGGCGGAGAAGGCGGTGACGTCACCGAGAGTGGTGCCGGCGGCCCGGGCGGGACCGGCGGTGTACACGAATGCACCGGCTAGTAACGCCAGGGCGACTACTGAACGTTTCATGCGGACAAAGATGCTCATCACTGCCTCACTTCACGCATCAATGAACAAGGGTGCGCACATTGAAGCTCACTGAACGCGGATTGTCATCAGGTCAGCTTCATCAAGTTGAGACGGTGTCGCCATCACGGGGAGAAACGAGAAGATGACGATGAGTCGCATGGCGAACTCACGTCCCACCAGCCCCAGCGGCCCCAGCAGCCACGCCGAGCCCGGCGCCCACGGCGCCGACGGCGCCGGCCGCCCCGGCGGCTTGAGCGGGCAGGGTCTGAGCCGGCGCCACCTGCTGACCACCGGCCTACTGGCCGGCCTCGCGGCCGGCATGACGGCAGTTGGCGCGGGGTCGGCGTACGCCTCACCGTTCGACCCCACCACCTTTCGTGCTCAAGGTGATCCGGACTTTCATCCGGTGCGGTTCAGGTTGCCGGGGCCTTCGGGGCGGAAGGTGATCGGGACCACCGCGGTGCACCTGGTGGATCAGGGGCGGGTGGATCCGAGTATGCCTAGTGGGCAGCGGGAGTTGATGGTCAGTTTTTGGTATCCGGCTGGGATGGATGCGGCGGCGCCGTTTGCGAAGTACATGCCGGCGCGGACCGCGGTCGAGGTGGATGACGCGTGGACGGGGGACTACGGGCTGGCGTTGCCGACCGGGTCGTTCGACTTCGGGAACACGCTCACCCACGCACGGGTCGACGTACCGGTGCAGCGGCTCCGGCATCCCGTCGTACTGTTCTCGCCCGGCTACCAGTACAGCCGGTTCGTGAACACCGCGCAGGTGGAGGACCTGGCCAGCCGCGGGTACGTCGTCGTCACCATGGACCACCCGCACGAGACCCCGGTCGAGTACCCCGGCGGCCGCTTCCTCCCCGGAGCAACCGAAGCGGAACCGCCGAAACCGTCCGACATCCGCGCCGCCGTCGACACCCGCACCAAGGACGCCCGGTTCGTCCTCGACCAGCTCGAGCGGATCGCCGGCGGCGACAATGTAGATGCCGAGGGCAAGGACCTCCCGGACGGCCTGGGTGAGGGCCTGGACCTGCGCCGGATCGGCATGTTCGGCTTCGGGCTCGGCGGCTACACCACCGGCGACACGATGCTGAACGACGAGCGCATCCTGGCCGGCGCCGACCTCGACGGCACCCTCCAGGACGACCGCCTCAAAGGACCGCTCGGCGACGTCGCCGAGCACGGACTGGACCGTCCGTTCCTGCTGTTCGCGTCCGACGAGACGCAGCGCACCGCCCCGGGCAAGGACTATTACGACAAGTCGTGGGCACAGTTCTGGTCGAAGCAACGCGGCGGCCGGCTCAACCTGGCGCTGTCCCGGACCAAGCAGAAGGCGTTCACCGACTACCAGTTCATCTTCTCCCAGCTGTTCCACGACATCTACGGCGAGGACCCGATCGTCTCGTCGGTGATCAAGGCGCTCGTCGGCGGCGCGAAGCCGGCCCGCAGCGTGCTCGCCCAACGCGAGTACCTGGCCGCGTACTTCGACCTGACACTCCGCCGCCGGCCCGCGCTGCTGCTCCGCGGCGACTCCCCGAAATTTCCCGAGGTACGGTTCGTCCGCTGAGACGGCGTACGCTCGTAACGGTCGCCGGGGGCACACTGTGGTGGGATCGCGACGCGCCGTAACGATGGGGCGTTCGACACTTTCTGGCACCCTCGGAGGCATAGAGGGGCCGTCAGCGGTTACCGTGCGTTGAGAAATTGCATTGCCGTCGGCCGTACCCTGTCCTCGGGCAGGGTCGGTCTGTGCTCGGGGGAACAGGCGTCGGACGAGGGGCGTTGTCAGCAGGACGAGAAGAGTAGGGAGCGCAGTGGCAGGGGCAGCAGGGACGAAGACAGCGGCGGGAACCCGCTTGGTGATCGTCGAGTCGCCGAAGAAGGCGCGGATGATCGCCGGCTTCTTGGGGTCCGGGTACGTGGTGGAGTCCAGCTTCGGCCACATCCGCGACCTGCCGAGCGGGGCGGACGAGATCCCGGCGAAGTACAAGGGCCTGCCGTGGGCACGGCTGGGCGTGAACGTCGACGAGCACTTCGACCCGCTGTACGTCGTACCGGCCGACAAGAAGGCGCAGATCCGCAAGCTCAAGGACCTGCTCAAGGGCGCCGACGAGCTCTTCCTCGCGACAGACGAGGACCGCGAGGGCGAGGCCATCGCGTGGCACCTGCTCGAGGAGCTGAAGCCGAAGGTCCCGGTCAAGCGGATGGTCTTCCACGAGATCACGCCGAAGGCGATCCAGGACGCGGTCGGCAACGCCCGGGACATCGACGAGGACCTGGTGGACGCGCAGGAGGCGCGCCGGATCCTGGACCGGTTGTACGGGTACGAGGTCTCCCCGGTGCTGTGGAAGAAGGTCATGCCGCGGCTGTCCGCGGGCCGGGTGCAGTCGGTCGCGATCCGGATGGTGGTCGACCGGGAGCGCGAGCGGATCGCGTTCCGCAGCGCGTCGTATTGGGACCTCGACGCCACGCTGGACGCCGGCGAGAACCGCAACCCGCAGTACTTCCCCTCCCGCCTGGTCTCGGTGGACAGCAAGCGGGTGGCGCAGGGCCGCGACTTCAGCTCGACCGGTGAGCTCAAGGGCGCGAACACGGTCCACCTGAACGAGCAGACCGCGACCGCGCTGGCCGCCGCGTTGCGGGAGTCGCAGTTCACGGTCCGCTCGATCGAGTCCAAGCCGTACACCCGCAAGCCGTACGCACCGTTCCGTACCACCACGCTGCAGCAGGAGGCCGGCCGCAAGCTCGGCATGTCCGCGTCGCAGACAATGCAGGTCGCCCAGCGGCTCTACGAGAACGGCAATATCACCTATATGCGTACCGACAGCGTCACGCTGTCGGACACCGCGATCACCGCCGCCCGGGCCCAGGTCCGCGAGCTGTACGGCGCGTCGTACCTGCCGGACAAGCCGCGGGTCTACACCTCCAAGGTGAAGAACGCCCAGGAGGCGCACGAGGCGATCCGCCCGGCCGGCGAGGTCTTCCAGACTCCGGCGCAGACCGGTCTGTCCGGTGCCGAGTTCCGGCTGTACGAGCTGATCTGGATGCGGACGATCGCGTCCCAGATGCGGGACGCGGTCGGGAACAGCGTCTCGATCAAGATCGACGCGACCGCCTCGACCGGCGAGCAGTGCGAGTTCACCTCGTCCGGCCGGGTGATCACCTTCCACGGCTTCCTCAAGGCGTACGTCGAGGGCGCGGACGACCCGTCCGCCGGGACGGACGACCAGGAGACCCGGCTGCCGGACGTGACCGAGGGCGACGTACTGCCGGCGTCCGAGGTGATCGCGTCCGGGCACGAGACCAAGCCGCCGGCGCGGTACACCGAAGCGACGCTGATCCGCGAGCTGGAAGAGCGCGAGATCGGCCGGCCGTCGACGTACGCCTCGATCATCGGCACGATCCAGGCCCGCAATTACGTCTACAAGAAGGGTCAGGCGCTGGTTCCGGCCTGGCTGGCGTTCGCGGTGGTCCGGCTGCTCGAGGAGCACTTCACCCGGCTGGTGGACTACGCGTTCACCGCGACGATGGAGGACGTGCTCGACGAGGTCGCGGCCGGTGACCTGCAGCGCGAGGGCGTACTGTCCCGGTTCTACTTCGGCGACGACCAGCTCGAGGGCCTGAAGTCGATGGTCACCGACCTCGGCGACATCGACGCCCGGGAGATGTCCACGTTCCCGGTCGGCGGCGACGACAGCGGGATCGTCGTCCGCGTCGGCCGGTACGGGCCGTACGTCGAGGACAAGGACGAGCGGCGCGCGAACGTACCGGAGGACCTGCCGCCGGACGAGCTGACCGTCGACAAGGCACGCGAGCTGCTGGAGCAGCCGTCGGGCGTCGAGCACGAGCTGGGCAGCGCGCCGGACACCGGGCTGAAGGTTGTCGCGAAGGCGGGCCGCTTCGGGCCGTACGTGACCGAGGTACTGCCGGAGGACGCGCCGAAGAGCGCCAAGCCGCGGACCGGGTCGCTGCTGAAGTCGATGACGCTGGACTCGATCGGCCTCGACGACGCGATGAAGCTGCTGTCGCTGCCGCGGGTGGTCGGGAAGGACCCGGAGTCCGGGGACGAGATCACTGCGCAGAACGGCCGCTACGGGCCGTACCTGAAGAAGGGCACGGACTCGCGGTCGCTGTCGACCGAGGAGCAGATGTTCGACATCACGCTCGAAGAGGCGCTGAAGATCTACTCGGAGCCCAAGCAGCGTGGCCGCCGGGCCGCCGCCCCGCCGCTGAAGGAGCTGGGTGAGGACCCGGAGTCCAAGAAGCCGGTGGTCGTGAAGGAGGGCCGGTTCGGCCCGTACGTCACCGACGGGGAGACGAACGCGACGCTCCGCAAGGACGACTCGGTCGAGACGATCTCGCTGCTCCGCGCGGCCGAACTGCTGGCCGAGAAGCGCGCCCGCGGTCCGGTGAAGCGGACGGCGAAGAAGACGGCGGCCAAGAAGACGACGGCTGCGAAGAAGACCGCCGCCAAGAAGGCGACGGCGACCAAGAAGACGGCGACCAAGAAGACCGCCGCGAAGAAGACGACGGCCAAGAAGGCGCCGGCGAAGAAGTCCTGAGACTCAGCTGCCGAAGCTGCTGAAGCCGCGGACGATGAAGTAGACGACGAGCGCGAAGAACACCAGGAATGCGATCCCGACCGGAACCGCCAGCCACAACGGCGGCTTCCGGGCGCGGACCAGCGCGCCGGTGACCTCGCTGAGCACCTTGTTCGCGACGACGCGACCGCTCCGCCATTTCCCGGTCACGATGACGTTCTCGCCTTCGACGAGCTGACCCTCGAGGGCGAGACCGCGGAGCTCGACGAGGACGGGCGGCAGTTGGGTGCCGACCTCGTCACGCCGCTCGAGCCGGAACGTCAGGATCTGTACGGAGTTCTGGTCCATCCGTCCTTCGCTGCGGTACTGGACGTTCTGGGCGGTGCCGCGCAGGACGGCGGGGCCGCGCCGGGCGACCGCGTTCGGCTGATCACTCATCGGAGTTCCCCAGGCTGTATGGACGTAGTAGACGGAACGTACATTGGATGGGGTCACAACCAGCGGATTTTGCGAGGAGCGCGGATGACGAGTGCGGTCGAGGTCAGCGCGCAGCGGTTGCGGGAACGCGGTGAGCGGGTGACGCCGGCCCGGCTCGCCGTGGTCGAGGTGCTGGCCGGCACCGAGGAGCACCTGAGCGCGGAGCAGATCGGCGAACGCGCCGAGCAGCTGCGGCCGGGGATCCATCGGGCGACGGTGTACCGCGCGCTGGACGCGTTGGGCGAGTTCGGGCTGGTCACGCACGTCCACCTGGGCCGGGCGGGGACGACGTACCACCTGGCCGGCGATCTCGCGCCCCGGCACCTGCACCTGCGCTGCTCCGAGTGCGGCACCGTGTACGACGCTCCCGGCGACATCCTCGAGACCGCCCGGAAGAAGGTGGCCCGCGAGCTCGGCTTCCACCTCGCGCCGGAGCAGGTCGCGCTGGTCGGTGTCTGCCAGGATTGCCAGTAGCGGTCATCGCTGTCCATATCTGTTGATCGGTGTGGAGTTGTGAACAGTTAGGCCTTAAGGTCGACTCCTGTGACTCACTACGTCGAGGACTTTGCTTCCGGGGAGAACGTTCTCCCCCCGCGCTCGTGGCTGGACGACGACTCCGGGCGGCTGCCGCTCAGCGGGGACTGGAGCTTCCGGCTGTCCCCGACCGTGGCGGACGCGCCGGACGACCTGAAGGACCCGGACACCGCCGGCTGGGACACCCTCGCGGTCCCGGGCCACTGGCAGCTGAACGGGTACGGCAAGCCGGCCTACACGAACGTGGTGTACCCGTTCCCGCTCGAGCCGCCGTACGTGCCGACCGACAACCCGACCGGCGACTACGTCCGCACGGTGACGGTGCCGGCCGACTTCGCCGGGGCCAAGATCGTGCTCCGGTTCGAGGGCGTCGACTCGCGGTTCGCGGTGTACGTGAACGGGTCGTACGTCGGGTGGTCGTCGGGGTCCCGGCTGGCGTCGGAGTTCGACGTCACCTCGTTGGTTGCTCCGGGCAAGGAAGCGCGGATCGCGGTGCGCGTGCACCAGTGGTCGACGGGTTCGTACGTCGAGGACCAGGACATGTGGTGGCTGTCCGGGATCTTCCGTGAGGTAAACCTGCTCGCGCTCCGTCCCGACGCGCCGACGGACGTGTTCGTGAAGGCCGCGTGGGACCACATCGACGGCGCGGGCACGCTGCTCGTCGAGTCGGACGTACCTGGGACCGTGTCCGTGCCCGAGCTGGACCTGTCGGTGGCAACGGGCGAGCACGTACGGGTCGACGGCGTGCAGCCGTGGAGCGCTGAGGTGCCCCGGTTGTACGACGCCGTACTGCGGACCGCGGGCGGTGACGTCCGGCTGCGGATCGGGTTCCGTACCGTCGCGATCGTCGACGGGATCTTTACCGTCAACGGCAACCGGGTGCTGTTCAACGGCGTCAACCGGCACGAGTTCCACCCGGACCGCGGCCGGACGCTGACCGAGCAGGACATGCTCGACGACGTACTGATCATGAAGCGGGCCGGGATCAACGCGGTCCGGACCAGCCACTACCCGCCGCACCCGCACTTCCTGTCGCTCTGCGACGAGTACGGGCTGTACGTCATCGACGAGTGCGACCTGGAGTCGCACGGGTTCGGGTACGAGCCGCAGCCGCCGCAGCTGCCGAACCCGGTGATGGACCCGCGGTTCCGGGACGATCTGGTGAACCGGATGCAGCGGACCGTGCACCGGGACAAGAACCACCCGTCGATCGTGATCTGGTCGCTCGGGAACGAGTGCGGGATGGGTTCGAACCTCAAGGACATGTACGACGCGGCCAAGGAACTGGACCCGTCGCGGCCGGTGCACTACGAGCGCGACACCGAGGCCGAGTTCGTCGACATCTACTCGCGGATGTACACCTCGCCGGAGGGTTGCGCGGAGATCGGCGCGGACAGCTCGCTGTACCGGAACCTGCCGTTCATCCTGTGCGAGTACGGGCACGCGATGGGGAACGGGCCGGGCGGGCTGCTCGACTACCGCGAGGTGTTCGAGAAGTACCCGCGCTGCCAGGGTGGGTTCATCTGGGAGTTCATCGACCACGGCCTGCGGACCACGATCGACGGTCGCGAGGTGTACGCGTACGGCGGTGACTTCGGCGAGACCATCCACGACGGGAACTTCGTCTGCGACGGGCTGCTGTTCCCGGACCGGACGCCGTCGCCGGGTATGCACGAGTACATCAAGGTGATCGAGCCGCTCCGGATCGTTGCCGACGGCAACCGCGTGTCGATCACCAACCGGTACGAGGTCCTCGACACCAGCCACCTGACCTTCAAGCTGGTCGCCGAGGTCGAAGGGGAACTGGTCGGCGCCGGCGGATTGCCGGTGCCGGTCATCGCACCCGGTGAGACCGTCACGGTCGAGCTGCCGCCGGGGATCGAGAAGCAGCGTGAGCGCTTGGAGTGCTGGGTCACCGTGACCGCCGAGCTGACCGAGTCGACGCCGTGGGCCGACGCCGGGCACCGGATCGCCTGGGGTCAGATCCGCCTGGACGAGCCGGCGACTGCTGCTCCGGTGGTTGCCGGTACGCCGGCTGAAGGTACGACCGGGGTCGACGGGATCACCGTCGGCGCGGTGCGGAACGCGCGGCTGGACGTGTGGCGGGCGCCGATCGACAACGACGCGATTCCCGGCGTCGCGGCCAAGTGGCGTGAGGAAGGGCTGCACCGGGTGCAGCACCGGATCGTGTCGCAGGGCGAACGCGACGGCGCGTGGGAGGTCGTCACCCGGACCGCGCCGCCGCAGCTGCAGTGGGGGCTGCGCAGTACGTGGCGCTGGACCGCTGTCGACGGTGCGGTTGTGCTGGAGCTGAGCGTCGTACCGGAAGGGCTGTTCCCGGAGGTGCTGCCGCGGCTCGGCATCACGTTCGAACTGCCGAAGGCCGAGCGCGTCGAGTGGTTCGGCACCGGCCCGAACGAGGCGTACGTCGACACCCGGGAGGCCGCGGCAGTCGGGAAGTACTCCGCCACGGTCGCCGAACTGCAGACGCCGTACGTCCGCCCGCAGGAGAACGGCCAGCGCATCGACACCCGCTGGGCGACGGTGGACGGCCTGCGCATCGAGACCCTCGACCAGCTCTTCGGCCTCACGGTCCGCGACTGGACCACCAACGACCTGGAAACCGCCAAGCACACAGCGGACCTGGTCCCCGGCGACACCACCTACGTCACCATCGACCTCGCCCAAACCGGCGTAGGCACCGCCGCCTGCGGCCCAGCCCTCCCGGACCGCGACAAACTGAAAACGGCCCCCGCCGCCCTAACCCTCCGCTTCACCACCGCCTGACGCGGACCCCCAGGCCACCACAATCGCTCCCGCCACGCCCGCGCCCGCGGGCCGGCCCGCGCGAACGCCATTTGTGATGGCCTGGCGATCCGCCCCTCAGGTCCGCCTTCAGACGGCGATGGTTGGGCGGGGGTGGGTTGGGGTGGGTGGGGGGTTGTAGGTGTGCCAGGCCTTGGTGAGGCGGTGGACTGCTTCGGTGAGGGCTGTGGGGTGGGCTCGGAAGTGTAGGCGGATGTAGGGCTGGCTGTTGCCGGTTATGTCCAGGCCGGCGCCGGGGAGGATGGCCAGTCCGTTTCGCAGGGCTGTTTGGGCGAAGGACGTGCCGTCTCCGTAGGGGAGCTGAGCCCAGAGGCATTGGCCGCCTGTTACCGGTGGGACCTTCCAGGTGGGGAGGTGCTCGGTCAGCAGGGTGTGCAGGTGGTCGTGGCGGCTCTTGAGCGTTTCGTGGAGCTCTGGGGCGTCCAGGAGTGGCAGCAGGTGTACTGCGGCCAGCTGGGTCGGGACGTTGCCGCCTAGGTCGTGTACGGCGCGCAGCCGGGCCAGCCGGTTGATCAGCGGTGGTGCTGCGCGGACCCAGCCGATTCTCAGACCGCCCCAGATGCTCTTGCTGAGTGAGCCGATGGAGATCACCGTGTCGCCGTACGCCGCGATCGGTGTCATCGCCGGCTCACCGGGAAACGCGAGGTCGGCCGGCACCTCGTCCTCGATCAGCGGAACACCTGCCCCCGCAAGGCGTTGACGGGCCAGTGTGGACAGCACTGCGCCGGTCGGGTTGTGGTACGTCGGAATCACATACGCCAAGGCCGGCCGACGCTCTCGTACGGCCGTCTCGAAGCCGTCCAGTCCAACAGGCAGCCCGCGCAGTACTGCGCCCTGCTCCCGGAACACCTCCAGCGCTCCCGGGTACGTAGGCGCTTCGACGATCACCTGGTCGCCGGGAGATACCAGGGCGTGTGCCAGCAGTGAGAGAGCCTGCTGACCGCCGTTCGTGACCAGTACCTGTTCCATGCGTGTAGGCACGCCACGGGCCGTGTAGCGATCCGCCAGCGCCTGCCGTAGCGCCGGCAGGCCGTACGGGTAGTACCCGATGTCGTCAGTGATCTCCCCGAGCTCCGGGGCGATCCTCGCGAACGCCTCCGCCAGTTGCGGCGGCGGATCGCCTGGTGCGGCGCAGATGGCCAGCAGTACGTCGTCGTCGCGGGCCTCCAGCGAGTCCAGGAAGATGGGGTCGACCGGGGCCTCTTCCACCTGCGCATCGGTCGGTACGCCGGCCACCCGCGTACCGCTGCCCTGGCGGCGGGTGATCCGCCCTTCCGCCTGGAGCAGGTCGTACGCCGCGACCACCGTCGTACGGCCGACCGCGAGCGCACCGGCGAGCGCGCGGTCCGGTGGAAGGAGTACGCCGGGCGGGAGCTCGCCGTCGTCGATCAGCCGGCGCAGGCGGGACGCGAGCAACACGTACAGCGGGCCGCGGCCGGACGACCAGCGGCCCAATCGGTCAACCACCTCGATTGGTCTCATCTGCGAACCAATTCTGCCGGATTGGCTCTGCATCGGCCAGCGGTATCGCAGAACGATGGTGGGTATGCCGAACTTTCCGCGTCACCAGATCATGTCCCTGACCGCCGAACAGCCCCGGTACGAGCTGGGCGAGAGCTACGGGCCGGACCTCCGGCTCGCGGACCTGCTGACGCCGGAGCTGGCGGACTTGGAGCTCGGCTACGGTACGGCGGCCGGTGACGCGCGGCTGCGGAGCGCGATCGCCGAGCGGCACGGCGTACGGGCCGATCAGGTGGTCGTCACGGTCGGCGGCATGCACGGGATCTTCCTGCTCGCGTATCTGCTGGCGGGTGAGGTCGTGACGACGGCGCCCGAGTTCCCGATGACGCGGAGTGCATTCGAGACCGTGGGGGCATCGGTGCGGGTGGTGCCGGTCGGGTTCGACGACGGCTACCGGGTGACCGCCGAGGCGGTGCGGGCGCAGCTGACCTCGGAGACGAAGCTGGTCAGCTTGGCGACGCCGCAGAATCCGTCCGGTGTTGCGGTGCCGATGGCGGTTCTGCGGGAGATTCTCGCGGCGATGCAGGTGATCTGCCCGGACGCCTATCTGATGGTCGACGAGACCTATCGGACGGCGTCGTACGGCGACGAGCCGGTTGCGGAGACTGCTGTCGGGCTGGGGTCGCGGGTGGTGGTCGTTGCCTCGTTGTCCAAGTGTCATGGGGCGGCTGGGCTGCGGGTCGGGTGGGTGGTCAGCACGGACGACTCGTTGATCGAGCGGTTGGTGCCGGCGAAATTCGGGACTGTCGTGTCGGCCTCACCGGTGTGTGAGGCGCTGGCGGTACGAGTCTTTGCCGAGGAAACCGCCATCCTGAGCCACCGAAGGACCTGGCTTGAGGAGAACCTTCTGATTACCCAGGACTGGGTGCAAGCGAACGACGCCCTGGTGGAGTGGGTTCGGCCCTCGGCTGGGGCGTTGTGTGTGGTGCGGTTGAAGGCCGGGGTCGATCTTGGGAGGTTCAAGCGGGCGGCGGCGGAGATCGGCGTACGGCTGGCGGATGGCGACTGGTTCGGGGACGAGCCGCGGGTGTTCCGCCTGGGGTTCGGCTACCTGCCGGCCGCGGAGCTGAAGGTCGCGCTGGACGCGCTGCGCGAGGCGCTGGTCGCCGCGCGCTAGCCGCCGGGTGGTCGTGGTGAGCCAGGTCGTGGTCGTGCGTGCGCCGGTTGCCGGGCCAGACGCAGTGCGACGGGCTGTCCATGCGTCCCACTAGGCTTGCGGTGTGCCGGAGGCCTATGACCCGTTGACCGATCCTGCACCGGCGCACGACGTGCGGGCGGTGTTGCGGATCCGGGCGTTCCGGCGGCTGTGGATCGCGTTCGGGCTGTCGAGTCTGGGTGACTGGATCGGGCTGCTGGCGCTGACCGCGATGGCGAAGTCGTTCGCCGGCGACAACTACCAGCTGGCGAACTTCGCGATCGGTGGCGTGCTGTTCCTGCGGGTGCTGCCGGCGCTGGTGATGGGACCGGTGGCGGGCTGGGTCGCGGACCGGCTGGACCGGCGCTGGACGATGATCCTCGGCGACCTGGTCCGGGCCGCGTTCTTCGTCACGATCCCGATCGTGAACACGCTGACCTGGCTGCTGGTCGCGACCGTGCTGATCGAGATCGTCAGCCTGATCTGGGGCCCGGCCAAGGACGCCAGCGTGCCGAACCTGGTGCCCCGGCACCGGCTCGAGGCGGCGAACCAGCTCAGCCTGATCACCACGTACGGTTCCGCCCTCCCGGCCGCGGCGCTGTTCACCGCGATCACGCTGGTCACCCGCTGGGCCGGCGACTTCTCGATCGACCTTGCCATCTACGTGAACGCGGCAACCTTCGCGGTGTCCGCGTTCGCGATCGTGTCGGTCGCCGAGATCGGCCGCGCGGTACATGACCACGAGGACCACCCGACGCTGTGGCGGACGATGGTCGAGGGCTGGTCGTACGTCACCGGCACGCCGGTGGTCCGCGGGCTGGTGGTCGGGATCTCCGGGGCGTTCGCGGCGGGCGCGGTGGTGGTCGGCCTCGGCCGGACGTACGTCGAGGACCTCGGCGCCGGCGACCCCGGGTACGGCCTGCTCTTCGGCGCGGTGTTCGGCGGTCTCGCGCTCGGGATGGGGTTCGGGCCGCGGATCTTCTCCGGGCTGTCCCGGCGCCGGCTGTTCGCGGCCGGGCTGGTCGGGTCCGGGATCTGCCTGGCCGGGCTGGCGTTGATCCAGCAGATCGAGATCGCCACGATGATCGCGATCCTGCTCGGGTTCTGTGCGGGCGGCTCGTGGGTCTCGGGGTACACGCTGCTCGGTCTCGAGGTGCCGGACGCGGTCCGTGGCCGGACGTTCGCGTTCGTGCAGTCCGCGGTCCGTACGGTGCTCGCGGTCACGCTGGCGATCGCGCCGTTCGTGGCGGGTGCGATCGGCCGGCACACCTGGACGATCGCCGGCCACTCGGCGACGTACAACGGCGCCTCGATGACGATGGTGATCGCCGCGGTGGTGGCAGGCGTGATCGGCCTGCTCGCGTGGCGGCAGATGGACGACCGGCCGGGGGTGCCGTTCTGGCGGGACGTACGGCGCAGTTTCGGCAAGACCCGTGGTGACTATCCGACCACCGGGTTGTTCATCGCGCTCGAGGGTGGCGAGGGTGCGGGCAAGTCGACGCAGTCGGCGTTGCTGGTGAAGTGGCTGGAGGAGCAGGGGCAACAGGTGCTGCTGACTCGCGAGCCCGGTGCGACCGAGCTCGGCAAGACCCTGCGCCAGATCGTCCTCGACCCGGCCACCGGCGACATCTCGCACCGCGCCGAGGCCCTGCTGTACGCCGCCGACAAGGCCGAGCACGTCGACTCGGTGATCAAACCGGCGCTGAAGGCAGGCGCGGTCGTGATCACCGACCGGTACGTCGACTCCGCGCTGGCGTACCAGGGATCCGGCCGTGATCTCGACGTGTCCGACGTCGAGCGGGTGAACCGTTGGGCGACCAACGATCTCCGGCCGAACCTGACGATCCTGCTCGACCTGCCGCCGAAGAGCGGCCTCGGCAGGTTCAAGGAACGGGACCGGATCGAGGCGCAGGGCGACGAGTTCCACGAGCGCGTCCGGCACGCGTTCCTCGAACTGGCCGCCGCCGAGCCGCAGCACTACCTGGTCCTGGACGCGTCCCAGGACCGCGAGGAGATCGCCCGGCAGATCCGCGCGCGGCTGCAACCAATGCTCCCGAAGGTGGGCCTATGACAGTACTGATGCCGCGACTCCGTCGCGGCGGGTCCCGGGGCTGTTGCTCCCGGTCTTCCCTCGTCGCTCTGGTCGCTTCGCTCCCGCCGCTCCTCAGTCCAGACCGGGAGGCCCCGTGACCGGTTGGGACGACCTGGTCGGGCAGGAGCCCGCGGTCGCCGTACTGCGTCGTGCCGTGGACGGAGCATCCGCAGTACTGCGTGGTGAATCCGGTGCGGCCGTCGCCGGGATGACACACGCCTGGCTGATCACCGGACCGCCCGGGTCCGGCCGGTCGAACGCAGGCCGTGCGTTCGCCGCGGCGTTGCAGTGCGCGGACAACGGCTGCGGCCAGTGCAACGACTGCCGTACGGCGCTCAGCGGGGCGCATCCGGACGTGTCGCTGATTCGTACGGAGCTGTTGTCGATCCGGGTCAGCGAGGTGCGCGAGCTGGTCCGGCGGGCCGCGATGAGCCCGACGCAGGGCCGCTGGCAGGTGATGGTCGTCGAGGATGCGGACCGGCTGACCGAACAGGCCGCGGACGCGTTGCTGAAGAGCGTCGAGGAGCCCGCGCCGCGGACCGTCTGGGTACTGTGCGCGCCGACCGTCGAGGACGTCGTACCGACGATCCGTTCGCGCTGCCGCCTGCTGGTGCTGCGCACGCCTCCGGTCACGGCGGTCGCGGAGATGCTGAGCGCGACGCTGGGCGTCGACGCCGACCTGGCGTGGTTCGCGGCCCGGGCCGCGCAGGGGCACATCGGCCGGGCGCGGGCGCTCGCGCGGGACGCCGAAGTACGGGACCGGCGGACCCGGGTGCTGGAGGTGCCGTTCTCGTTGCGCGACCTCGGCGCCTGTCTGAAGGCGGCGCAGCAGCTCGTCGACGCGGCCAAGGAAGAGGCCAAGGCCAGCGCGGAGAAGGTCGACGAGAAGGAGCGCGCCGCCCTCGAACAGGCGCTCGGCGTCGGCACGAAGGGCGCCAAGCCGCGCGAGGCGAACGCGGCGCTGAAGGAGCTCGAGGACCAGCAGAAGGCTCGCGCGAAACGCTGGGAGCGCGACGTCCTGGACCGGTCGCTGGTCGACCTGATGGCGCTGTACCGGGACGTGCTCGTGGTGCAGACCCGGTCCGGCAGCGACCTGATCAACGCGGAGCTGCAGCGCAACATCGAGCAGCTCGGGGCGCGGACGACCCCCGAGCAGACGGTACGGCGGATCGACGCGATCGCGATGTGCCGCGAGGCGATCGAGGCGAACGTCGCGCCGCTGGTCGCGCTCGAGGCGATGACCGTGTCGCTGTTCGAAGGGCGTAGTGACGGATTCAACATTCCGCGCCGAGTGCTCCGCTGAGGTGTGATTCACGTCCGATAACTGGGCAGGCGGTGTAACACCGAGACCAGTGGGTCCGATGACTGGGTGTCCGGGCGATGTGCCCGGCGCCTTCCCGAACGGACCGTGATGAACCAGCCGCCCTCCCCGATCCAGCCTGCGCGGCAGCCGCTGCCGTCGGCTGAGTCCTGGCTGGAGGGCATCCCGGACCCGGTCCGGCAACGGCAGGACGGGTACGCGATCGCGGCCTTCGCGGTCAGCCTGCCCGGGCTGGTGCCGTTCGCGGTACTGCTGGCCGCGATCGCGCTGCGCCGGATCAAGCGCCTCGGCGGGCATGGCAAGCGGCTCGCGTACGCCGCGTTGCTGGTCTCCTTGTGCTGGGTGCTGGCCATCGGCACCGCGGTCACGCTCAACCTGGTCGCCGAACACCGCCGCGGGATCGGCCGCACCGTGTCGATCTCGCAGGTCGGCGTGGGCCGCTGCTTCGACGCGGACCTGGAGTCGGACGCGCTGCGGGTCGTACGGATCGCGGACTGCGCGCAGGCGCACACCGGCGAGGCGTACGCGAAGGTCCAGGCGGCGCTGGTCGGGTTGACCGCCGCGCAGACCGGGGCCGCGGCCACCGACCAGTGCGCCGGGGCGTTCGTCGACTTCGTGGGGAAGCCCTACGAGCACTCCGAGCTCGACATGTACTACGTGGTGCTGGAGAACCGCGAGGTTGCTGACGGCAACGTCCTCTGTCTCTTGGGGATGCCAGGAACCCACCTGACCGGTACGATGCGCGGAGCGCAACGTTAGCTCTGGCGCTCGCTGGGGATTGTGGGGGACGACGTGACTCAGCCACCTTTCGAGCCACCTCCGGACGCGGACCGGCCGCAGGACACTCCGCACGATCCGACTCGAGTGTTTCCGAGGTACGGACGGCCGGAAGAGCAGTCCGGTACGTCGTGGGCGGCGCCGGGACAGTCGCCGTACGGGCAGGCCGGGCCGGGAGCGTACGGACCCCCGCCGCCGTACGGGCAGACGCCGTACGGGAACGGGTACGGGCCGGGGCAGTATCCGTCGCCGTACGGGCAGCCGCCGGCGGCGTACGGGTACGGGTACTCGGGTGATTCCGGTGGGCAGAACGGGCTGGCGGTCGCAGCGCTCGCCTGCGCGCTCGGCGGCATCTTCATCGGCCTGTCCGCACCGGTCGCCGTCGTACTCGGCATCATCGCGCTCGTCCAACTCGGCCGCCGCCCGCAAGCCGGCAAGGGTATGGCGATCGCCGGCGTGGTGATCGGTTCGCTGGTGACGATCGGGTACATCGCGGTGATCGGGCTGCTGATCGCGTTCGCGTCCTCCGGCACCGACGACTCCGGCGCACCGGACCCGAGTTCGAACAGTGCGTACATCGACGAGCTGATGATCGGCGAATGCTTCGACGACACCAACGTCGACGACGAGGTCGAGCGCCGCGCCTGCCCGGAAGCCCACGACGCCGAACTGATCGCGATCGTCTCGCTGCCCGACGGCACGTACCCGGGCGACAAGGCCATCGACAAGGACGCCGACCAGGCCTGTACGCGGCCCTTCGGCAGCTACGTCGGCAAGTCCCGCGACGAGTCCGAGCTCTACCTGAACTGGTTGACGCCGGACAAGTACACCTGGGACTCCGGCGACCGCCGCGTCTTCTGCGTCGCGTACGGCCCCGGCAACCAGAAGCTCACCGGGACGGTGAAGAACAGCCACCGCTGAGGCATTTGCCCAGGGCAACCCTCCCGAACCGGTACGATGCGCGAAACACAGCACATGGGAGCAGCGTGACTCAGCCACCGTACGGCGCGGACCCGAACCGACCCCAGGACCGCCCGCAAGACGCGACCACCCCTCTCCCCGTGCAGTCCCAACAACCCTGGACCGCCCCCGGCCAGCCCGCTCCCACCCAAGGCACGTACGGCCAACCGCAATACGGGCAGACCCAGCCGCAGTACGGTCAGGCGCAGCCGCAGTACGGCCAGGCGCAGCCGCAGTACGGCCAGCAGGCTGGCTACGGTCAGTCGGCCCAGCCGCAGTACGCCCAGCCGTACGGCCAACCGCAGTACGGCCAAGCCCCGTACAGCCCCAGCGTCTACGGCGGCTACGGCTACACCGGTTCCCCCGGCACGAACGGCCTCGCCACCGCCTCCCTGATCTGCTCCCTGGCCGGCCTCCTGATCGGCCTGTCCGCCCCGGTAGGAATCGTCCTGGGCATCATCGCCCTCTCCCAGATCAAGAAACGCAACCAGGAAGGCAAGGGAATGGCCATAGCCGGCGTAATCGTCGGCTCAGTCCTGACCCTCGGAACCATCCTCCTGTTCCTCTTCCTGATAGTCCTAGGCACCACCACCAACTGACAGCCGCCCCGCACACGAACAGCAGCCCCGCGCCAGTCAGCCCCCGCGTGCTCCGCAGGCGCTAACCTCGTCGCTCCGCTCCTCACACGCGCCCGCTCCGCACGCCCCACCCACCCCCGGGCTGCCGCCCGGAGCATTTGCTTCCGGCTACCGCCGGGCAGGTTCCGGCTACCGCCGTGGAAGTTCCGGCTACCGCCGGGGTTCGCGGCTGGCGCCGCGGTGTTGCCGGCTGCCGCCGGCTTGTTGCGAGCTGCCGCTCGCGGGTGAAAGCTAGGTCGCCGTTCGAGGAAGAGGCCAACCCTTGTGACGGGAATGCTGATCCTGGTGGAACTGCTCGTCCGGCACCCATGCACGTCCGACCGGTAGATGCCGGTTGAGAGTGGCTCGTACGGCGCTCGATGAGTTCAGGCCTCGTCGTCGCAGGACTGCTCGCGCCGGCGGTGGTGGTCGCTCGCGAGCGCCAGCTCGCAAAAAGAGCCGGCGGCAGCCGGCAACACCGCGGCGCCAGCCGCAACCCGCGGCGCCAGCCGCAACCCGCGGCGCCAGCCGCAAACACCCGGCGGTAGCCGGAGGTTGATGGGCCGGGCGCTAGCCCGGGGGTGGGTGGGGTGCGTGGAGCGGGCGCGTGTGAGGAGCGGAGCGACGAGGTTAGCGCCTGCGGAGCGCGCGCAGGGTTGCTTGTCGGGCTGCGGAGCGCGCGCGGGGCTGCTTGTACGCGGGGGTCTGCAAGTAGTCTGGCGGCGTGGGTATGGTGATGGCGGTGTCGTTCGAGCGGTACGGGCGGCTTTATTACCTTGATCCGGGGGAGTTTCGGCCTCGGGTGGGGGACAAGGTGCTGGTGCCTACCGATGACGGGCCTGAGGTTGCTGAGTGTGTTTGGGCGCCGCAGTTCGTGACCGAGGAGGTCGGCGGGCTGCCGTTGTGTGCCGGGATCGCGAGTACGGCCGATCTGGAGCGGGACGAGCAGAACCGGCAGCGGCGGGCGGATGCCCGGGTGATCGCGAAGCGGACGATCCGCCAGCACGGGTTGCCGATGAAGGTGGTCGGGATCGACTTCGTCGACCGGCGGGCGGATATCGACCAGTTGGTGATCGTGTACTTCTCGGCGCCGCACCGGGTGGACTTCCGGGAGCTGGTACGGGATCTGGCGCGGGCGTTGCGGGCGCGGATCGAGCTCAGGCAGGTCGGGGCGCGGGACGAGGCGCGGTTGCAGGGCGGGATCGGGCCGTGCGGGCGGGATCTGTGTTGTGCGACGTTCCTGAAGGACTTCGAGCCGGTCAGTGTGCGGATGGCGAAGGACCAGGACCTGCCGCTGAACCCGTTGAAGATCTCCGGTGCGTGCGGGCGGTTGATGTGCTGCCTGAAGTACGAGCACCCGCTGTACCAGGAGTTCAACGCGAAGGCCCCGGCGACCGGAACCGTGGTGGAGACCCCCGCGGGTGATGGAGTGGTGGTCGGGCACAACGTTCCGAGCGACACGGTGGTCGTCCGGCTGGCGGCTTCGGGCCGGCGTTGTGCGTGCAGCCGGGCGGACGTGTGTTCGCCGCGGCAGCAGTACGAGGCGTCGAGTACGACGACCCCGGACGCACCGCCCGTAGTACCCGGCAAAACGGCCCCGCCCGAGAAAACCCAGCCCGAGAACACGGCCCAGCACCAGGAAACGGCACCGGCCGAGGAAGAGCGCCGGCCGCGGAAGCCGCGGCGGCGTCGCCGGTTGCATCATGACGACGAGGGAGAAAGCCCGCAGTGAGATTCCGCAGGTCGACCGTACTGGTGGCAGCTCTTGCGGTGCTGGCGAGTGGGTGTGGGGTGGCGAGCCGCGCGCAGGGCGGCGGTGACGGTACGGCGCCGACCGTCGGCGGCAATCCGCCGAGCGGGCCGGTCGGGCCGATCCCGGCGGGGCTGGAGAAGTTCTACCAGCAGAAGCCGGACTGGGAACGCTGCGGTTCGAACCAGCAGTGCGCGACGATCCTCGTACCGCTGGACTACACGAAGCCGGCCGGGCAGACGATCGAGCTGCGGGCCCGCAAGGTGCTGGCGAAGGACCGCGGCGGCCGGATCGGGACGCTGTTCATCAACCCGGGCGGTCCGGGCGCGTCCGGGCAGGAGTTCGCCGCGCAGGCGCCGATGCTGTTCGGGGCGTCGTTGCTGCGGAAGTTCGACATCATCGGCTGGGACCCGCGGGGCGTGGGCGAATCGACGCCGGTGAAGTGCCTCGACACCGCGCAACTGGACGCGATGATCGCCGCGGACGGCAGCCCGGACACCCCGGCCGAGGTCGCGGACCTGGACCAGCAGTCGAAGACGTTCGCGGCCGGCTGCGAGAAGCAGTCCGGTGCGCTGCTGCCGCACGTGAACACCAAGGACGCGGCCCGCGACATCGACGTACTGCGCGGGATCGTCGGCGACCCGCAGCTGTACTACCTCGGCATGTCGTACGGCACGTACCTCGGGGCGACGTACGCCGAGGAGTTCCCGAAGAACGTCGGCCGGATGGTGCTGGACGGCGCCGTCGACCCGGCGATCTCGTCGGAGCAGATGGGGATCGCGCAGGCGAAGGGCTTCGACAAGGCGCTGGACGCGTTCGCGGAGGACTGCGCGCAGCGGTCCTGCAAACTTGGGAGCAGCAAGAACGAGGTACTCGCGAAGGTCGACCAGCTGATCAAGAACAGCGACGAGCACCCGTTGCCGGGTGACGGGCAGCGCCAGGTCACGCAGGCGCTGGTCGTGCTCGGCATCGTCTACCCGCTGTACCTGAAGGACTTCTGGCCGCGGCTCGAGGACGCGGTCGCCGACGGCCTGGCCGGGAACGGGGCGCGGCTGCTCGCGCTCGCCGACGAGTACACCGACCGCAAGCCGTCCGGGTACGCCGACAACTCCAACGAGGTGCAGATCGCGGTCAACTGCAGCGACCGGCCGGATGTCACCTCGATCGCGCAGATCCAGGCGAGCCTGCCGACGTTCAAGGCCGCGTCGCCGCGGTTCGGCGAGTTCATGGCCTGGTCGTCGACGGCGTGCATGAACTGGCCGGTGAAGCCGACGAACAAGCCGCACCCGATCAAGGCGGCCGGTTCGAAGCCGATCATGGTGCTCGGTACGACGCGGGACCCGGCGACGCCGTACGAGTGGGCCGTCGGGCTGGCGCACGAGCTGGAGAACGGCATCCTGGTGACGCGGGACGGCGACGGTCACACGGCGTACCTGTCCGGCAACGCCTGCGTGAAGAACGTCGTCGAGAGCTACCTCGTGCAAGGCAACACACCGGCCGCCGACATCAAGTGTTAGTTGGGGCGGTTGTTGCCCGGGTCGACCGGCACCTTGAGGGTGTCGACCGCGTGCTGGAGGACGGCGCGTAGGCCGGCCTCGTCCTGGGGGCGGCCGCCGACGGTGATCTCGACGGCTGACGTCTTGCCGCCGTCGAGCGAGATCCAGCGCGACAGGCCCATCCGCGGCCCGCGGGTCTTGTCGACGTAGGTGTAGACGAGCAGGCCGTTGTCGCGGCTCAGCACCTGCAGGTCCTGCTCGTCGATGCTGCGCTCGCGGTTCTTCACCAGCTGGTCCGGCGTCTGCTTGCTGCCCCGGGTGTCGAACCGGAGCTGCCAGACCCCGGTCGGGTCGAGGAACTTCGGCCGGGTACCGCTCTGGGCGCTCTTCCAGCCGGCCGGGACCTCCGCCGACACCGGGTCGTCGTCGGTGCCGAAGTTCTGCACGACGTACTGCAGGCCGTCGGCCTGGAGCCCGTCGCCGCGGGCCGGGGTGCTGGACGGAATCGGGCTGACGATGCCCACCGGCGTGTCGTGCGCTGTGAACGGGTTGCCGCCGTTGACGGCGACGACCGTGCCGAAGGCCACTACGCCGACGGTCATTCCCGCCAGCGTCATCAGCAGCGCCTGGTGCCTGGGCGTGAGCATCCCGACCTCGCTTCCCTCTCTCCGGGCCGATTATCCCCGACGAGAGGGGCGTCACCGCAAACCGCCGCGTACGCTGGCTCGTCGTGGAGATGTCGAACACCGCTTTTCAGCAGGCCCTGCAGCGATACGACGACGGTACGGCAGAACGCGCCGAGCTGAAGCTGCTCACCAAGGAACTGCTGAACCGCCTGGTCGTGAAGGCACCGGGGCACGCGGTGGAGGTACGGATTCCGCCGTACGGCGCCGTGCAGTGCATCGAAGGCCCGCGCCACACCCGCGGTACACCCGGAGCGGTGATCGAGATGCCGCCGGAGTTGTGGATCGACGTCGCGCTCGGCCGCGTGACCTGGGCAGAGGCCCGAATGACCGGCAAGCTCCGGGCCAGCGGCGAACGCACTGACCTGACCGAATTGCTGCCGCTGACGTGACAGGGCCGCGGCACTCCCCTGCAGTGCCGCGGCCCGAGTCGGGTTCGCCGAGGATCAGTGCGCCGAGGTCGACCAGATCGCCGTGCGGCCGTACACGATCACCAGCCGCCCGTCGTTCCGCATCTGCAGCACGGCGCCCTTACGGACGGTCTTGCTGGACCACAGCGGGCGCTTGGCCGCGCTGTAGACGACCAGGTTGCCGTCGGTCTGCATGACCGCGAACGCACCCTTGCTGACCGTCCGGGTCGACCAGACCGGCGTCTTGCCGTTCTTGACCATCACGAGGTTGCCGTCGGTCTGCATCTGCAGGCGGAACACCCGGCTCGTCGAGAACAGCATGTCGTACACCTGCAGCGCTCGGCCCGAGCCGAGCGTGCCGATCACCATGTGCCGGTACCAGACAGGCTTCTTGCGGCTGTTGTAGATGACCAGGTTGGAGTCGTCCTGGACGGCGAGGAAGGCGCCGGTGTTGCCGGCGGTGTTGCTAGCCCAGATCGTCGTCCGGCCGGAGACGACGACCAGGTTGCCGTCGCGCTTCATGATCAGGCTCGAGGCTTTGCGGTTCGTCACCGTGGCCCACAGCGCCGTGCGGCCCTTGTACAGCACCGCGTTGCCGTCGGTCTGCATGATGAGCGTGTACATGCCGTTCGACGAGCGCCGGTACTGGCCCGGCTTGAGGTACTCGCCGGACTTGAGCACGGCCGGGACGGCGGCGGTCGCCGTGCCCGCGGCCTGGGCCGTGGAAGGAACAAGCAGGGTGGCACCGGCGGCCGCGCCGACAGCGAGGGTGGCGAGCAGCCGGGTGCCGGCCGACTTGATCGAGATCATGCGGTTGTTCTCCGATTCCCGAGATTCGGCCGGGGTTTCCCCGGCCTCCGAGATTGACGCCCTGGGCAACCAATCGGTTGTCACGCTAGGACGCCCCCGGGTCGCTCCCGGATCCTTTCGATCCTGCTCGAAAGGGTGGCCGGAAATCAGGTTCGTCCTTACCGGTCGGACCTGTCACCATGGTGCGGTGAGTCTTCGTACCCGGCTGGCCCGGTTGCGGGTCGATCTGACCCCGTGGCGCGGTTCCCGCGACTTCCGGATCCTGCTGGTGGCCGGCTCGGTCTTCTTCCTCGGCGGCATGGTCGGGTACGTCGCGCTGCCGTACCAGCTGTACCAGCTGACCGGATCGAACTTCGCGGTCGGCGCGATGGGCCTGGTGACGATCGTCCCGCTGATCGTGTTCGGCCTGTACGGCGGTGCGCTCGCGGACCACGTGGAACGCCGGAAACTGCTGGTCGGGACCGGGATCGCCCAGGTGGTGATCTCCGCGCTGATGGTCGCGAACACCCTGCTCGCGCACCCGCAGGTGTGGCTGATCTACGTCTGCGGCGCGCTCAACGCCGTCGCCTCGTCGCTGCAGCGACCCTCGCGCGAAGCGCTCCTCCCGCGGGTGGTGAAGCACGAGGAGATCCCGGCCGCGGTCGCGCTGAGCTCACTGACCTCCCAGGTCGGGCAGTTGGCCGGCCCGGCGCTCGGTGGCGTCCTGGTCGGCTCGGTGGGCGTGACCTGGGCGTTCTCGGTCGAGCTGGCCGGGATCGTGTTCGCCACGCTGCTGTACGCCCGGCTCGGGTCGTACCGCTCACGCGAGCACACCACGGCGCCGAGCCTGCGCGCGATCGGCGGCGGGATCGTGTACGCGTTCCGCCGCAAGGACCTGCTGGCGACGTACCTGGTCGACATGGTCGGGATGTTCCTGGCGATGCCTATCGTGCTGTTCCCGGCGTTCGCGACGGACATCCTGAAGGAACCGAAGCTGCTCGGCCTGCTGTACAGCGCCGAGGCGATCGGCGCGATGTGCGCCTCGCTGACGAGCGGCTGGGCCAAACACGTGCACCACCAGGGCCGGGCCGTCGTACTCGCGACCATGGGCTGGGGCGCCGCGGTCGGGATCGCCGGGCTGGCGCCGAACATCTGGTTCGCCATCGGCTTCTTCGCGCTCGCCGGAGCCTGCGACATGGTCTCGGTGCTGTTCCGCTCGGTGATCTGGAACCAGACCATCCCGGACGAGATGCGCGGCCGGCTGGCCGGGATCGAGATGCTCGGCTACTCGCTCGGCCCACTCGGCGGTCAGGCCCGTTCCGGCCTGGTCGCCGACCTCACCACGGTCCGGACCGCGATCGTCAGCGGCGGCGCCCTGTGCGTCGTCGGGGTGATCGGGACCGCCGCGTGGCTGCGCGAGTTCTGGCGGTACGACGCCCGCACCGATGAACACGCCGTACGGGAAAGAGAGCTCCGGACCGCGGGCTAGGCTTCGGGGCATCATGCGTACCTTGATCGCCGCTGGCCTGGCTGTCGTACTGCTCGCTGGCTGCGGTGGTCCCGGGCAGGAGACTGCGCCGAGCGTCCCGCCGCTGGTGTCGGTGAGCTCGCTGGACACCCCGTCGGCGACCCCCTCGGATACGCCGACGCCGACCGCCTCGGCGACGCCCGCGGAGACCGTGTGCATGAAGCTGGATCAGGAGTTGGTCCGGACCACGCTCGCAGTGCCCGCGGTGGACGTCCAGACGAAGGCGACACCGACCGATTTCGGCATCCCGACGTACGACGTCTGTCAGCTGACGTTGAGCAACTTCCCGAACGGTCCGGTGCTGAACGTCGAGACCTCGGTGCTGCCGGCGACCGCGGCGACGCTGGCCGCGACGCAGAAGGCGTACAAGGGCGAGCCGGTGAAGCCGGTGGTGGTCGGTGACGGCGGCTACGGAGCCAGTACGTTCGTGGTCTTCTTGGTCGGGGGCAAGCTGTACAAGGTCGCCGGTCCGAAGGCCACGCTCGCGAAGTACGTCGTACTCGCGCAGGAGGTCGCGCAGCAGGCGGTGGACGTACCGACGGCGGACCCGGTGGTCACGCTCCCGGACTGCGACCGCGGGTCCTCCGCGGCGGAGAAGGTACTGGGCGCGCGGCCGACCGCGCGGCGCGACAGCGAGACGGCACAGGGCGACCCGGTCTGCGGTTGGATCACCGCGTCGGGCCTGCTGACCACCTCGGTACGGCACACGCCGCAGGCGAAGGCGTTGATCGCCCCGCTGAGCAAGGCCGCGACCTCGCAGTCGATCCCGTTCGGCGACGAAGGGTACGTCGACACGGCAACCGGCCGGACCACGATCCGGGTCGGCGACGACAAGCTGGTCGACTTCGTCCCCCTCCCGGCACGTGCGATCAACCCGGACGTGATGACCCAGTTCGCGCTCGCGATGGCATCGGTCTACACCCACTGAGCCTGGGTATCTGCGACCCGGTCGCGGGTGTTAGGGTGGCCGCGCCGTGGTGTTCGGGAAGCCGGTGCGATACCGGCGCGGCCCTCGCCACTGTGATCGGGATGTGCACCAGTCGGCTCGCGAGAGGACCACTGGCCGCGTGCGGCTGGGAAGGTCAGACCGGTGGACGCGGTACCCGTCAGCCAGGAGACCGGCCACGGCGCTGACCCGTCCACGAGGTGCTGGAGGAGCGGTCCGCCCATGGCCGTCGTACGTGTGTTCGCTGTTGCCTTGTCGTTGACCCTGCTGGCCGGCTGCGCGCCGTCCGCCGCCGAGAGTTCTCCCGGCGAGGCTGTGGTGAAGAACTGCGGGATCGAGGTCTCCGCCGACAAGCCGCCCGAGCGGGTGTTCGCTGCGTACCAGCCGGCGATCGAGCTGGCCCACGCGCTGGGGATCTCGGACCGCCTGGTCGGTACGGCGTACCTGGACGCCCAGGTGCTGCCGGAGTACGCGGCCGCGCAGTCGAAGGCGAAGTACTTCAAGAACCTGCCGAGCCGCGAGGAACTGCTCAGCCTGAATCCGGATTTCGTGCTGTCCGGCTTCAACGACGTGTTCAGCGCGGCCGGCAGCGACGCGAGCTTCGGCAGCCGGCAGAGCCTCGCCGACCTCGGCGTCCGGACCTGGATCTTCAGCCCGCTGTGCCCGACCGCGGACGGCAAGGGCGACGAGGCGATCGACCCGTCGACGGTGTCGATGGACAACGTGTACGCCGACCTGCGCGATCTCGGCCGGCTGTTCGGCGTCGAGGACCGCGCCGAGCAGGTGATCGCCGACCAGAAACGCCGGATCGCCGCCGTCGCGGAGGCGGTCAAGGATACGCCGCGGCCGACCGTCGCGATCGTCCGGCCGGGGCTCGAGGGCGGCGGGATGACGGTGTCCGGCGGCCCGGATTTCGGCACCGTACTGATCCGGCAGGCCGGTGGCGTGAACGCGTTCGCCGACCTGACCTCGAAGCGGAACGTGAAGATCAGCGTCGAGGAGTTCATCAGGCGGGACCCGGACTACGTACTGATCAGCGGCTGCTGCGACGCGTCGCTGACGCCGGCGGCCGCCCAGCCGGACGTCGACAGGATGCTCGCCAACCCGGCGTTCGCGAACCTCAAGGCGGTGCGTTCGAAGCATGTGATCCCGTGGCTGTTCGCGAACCACTCGGCCGGCGTCCGGGGCGCGTACACGACCGAGAACCTCGGCCACCTCCTGCATCCCGACCTGGTGAAGTGAAACGGGCTGCGGGCCTCGTCGGCCTGCTCGCGGTCGTGGTCGTGCTGTCGATGTGCGTCGGCAACCAGTGGATCGGACCTGGCGAGGTGTACCGAGCGTTCGCGGACTTCAGCGGGAGCGACACCGATCGAGTGGTCCGGTACCTGCGATTGCCGCGGACGGTCGCCGGGCTGCTCGTCGGCGCCGCACTCGGACTGTCCGGCGCGGTCATGCAGGGCGTCACCCGGAACCCGCTGGCCGACCCCGGGATCCTCGGCGTGAACGCCGGCGCCGCGGTCGCGGTCGTCGCGGCGATCGGGGTGTTCGGCGTCCACAGTCTGACGGGGTACGTCTGGTTCGCGCTGGGCGGCGCGCTGGTCGCGACGGTCGTCGTGTACCTGATCGGCGGCGCGGCGCCGGTGAAGCTGGCGCTGGCCGGGGCAGCGATCTCCGCGTTGCTCGGCTCGCTCACGTCGGTCGCGACGCTGACGGACCTCTCCACGCTGAACGAGTACCGGTTCTGGGTGGTCGGGTCGTTGTCGCTCGCCTCCGGCTCCGTCGTCGCGCAGGCCGTACCGTTCGTTGCCGTCGGCACCTGTCTTGCGCTGGTGCTCGGCCGGTCGCTGAACCAGCTCGCGCTCGGCGAGGACCTCGCCCGCGCGCTCGGCACCCGGGTGCTGCTGGTCCGCGTACTCGCCGGCCTGGCCGTGGTCGTTCTCGCCGGTACGGCGACCGCGATCGCGGGGCCGATCGGGTTCCTCGGGCTCGCCGTACCGCACGTCGCGCGGCTGCTCCTGGGGCCCGACCAGCGCCGGATCCTCCCGTTGTCGATGCTGCTCGCCCCGGCGGTACTGCTGTTGGCCGACGTTGTCGGACGGTTCGTCGCTCGGCCGGCCGAGCTGCAGGTCGGGATCGTCACCGCGATCGTCGGCGCCCCGCTGTTCATCGCGCTGGTTCGGCGCCGGCGGACGGCCGCGCTGTGAAGGGCTTCGCGGTCGCGACGGCCGCCTGGTTGTGCACATTGGTGGTCGGAGCCTTCGCGTTGACCCAGGGCGACTTCGCGTTGTCCCTGGCCGACGTACTGCGAACGCTCGCGGGGCACGGGACGTTGATCACGTACGACGTGGTCGTCGGCAATCGGCTGCCGCGTGTGTTGGTCGGGATCGGCGTCGGTACGGCGTTCGCGGTGTCCGGCGCGATCTTCCAACGGCTGGCGCGGAACCCGCTGGTGAGCCCGGACCTGATCGGCATCAACGCCGGCGCGGCGCTGGCCGCGGTCCTGATGATCACCGTCCTCGGCAGCGGGTGGATCCCGTTCGGAGCCCTGCTCGGGTCGTTGCTGGCGGCAATCAGTGTGTACCTGCTCGCGTATCGGGACGGGATCGCGGGCCACCGGTTGGTGCTCGTCGGGATCGGCGTGACCGCGATCATCGGGTCGTTGACGGCGTACCTGCTGACGCTCGCGGACATCTACACCGCGAAGAGTGCGTCGATGTGGCTGGCCGGGAGTCTTGCCGGGCGGTCGTGGTCGGACGTCGTTCTGGTCGGCGGGACGGTCGGCGTTGGGCTGCCGGCGGCGGTTGTGTTGACGCGGCAGCTGCGGTTGCTCGAGCTCGGAGACGACGTCGCGCGGGCGTTGGGAGTGCGGGTCGAGCTGGCGCGTGGTGCGTTGATCGCGCTCGGCGTGGGGCTCGCGGCGTTCGCGACGGCGGCGGCCGGGCCGATCGGGTTCGTGGCGTTGGTGGCGCCGCAGTTGGCTCCACGGCGTACCGGACTGCTTGTCCCAGGAGCGATCGGGGCGTTGCTCGTGGTTGCGTCCGACTTGATCGCGCGGACCGTGGTGGCGCCGACGGTGCTGCCGGTCGGTGTGGTGACGGCGTTTCTCGGTGCGCCGTACCTGCTGTACCTGCTCAGCAGACCTTCGCGATCGTGGCGATCGCTTCGGTGATCTCGGTCGGGGTGCGGGCGGCGTACCCGAGGACCAGACCGGGCGCGTGCGGGAGCTGGCAGTGCCAGGAGAGCGGGTGACACTTCACGCCTTGTTGCAGCGCGGCGGCGGCCAGCGTCGTGTCGTCGCCCTCGTCGAACGTGATGGTCAGGTGCAGGCCCGCGGCGGCGCCGTGGATGGTTGCGGTGGGCAAGTGGTTGCGGATCGCGGTGACCATCGCGTCGCGGCGGGTCCGATGCCGGCGGCGGAGGAACCGCAGCTGGCGTTCGAGTTCGCCGGACTCCATCAGTTGCGCGAGGGTCAGCTGCGGGAGAGCCGCGTTGCCGAGGTCGGCGAGGCGCTTGCGGCCGATGAGTTCGTCCTTGTACTGCGGGGGTGCCAGCATCCAGCCGATCCGCAGCGCGGGCGCCAGCAGCTTGGAGACGCTGCCGACGTAGATCACCTGGTCCGGGAGCATCGCGCGGAGTGCGGGGACCGGCGGGCGGTCGTACCGGTGCTCGGCGTCGTAGTCGTCCTCGATCACCAGCCCGCCGTCGGTGGCCCACTGGACGAGTTCGCGCCGGCGTTCGCCGTCGAGGACCGTTCCGGTCGGGAAGTGGTGGGCCGGTGTCGCCATCACCACGGACGCGCCGGACTTCCGCAGTACGTCGACCTGCAGGCCGCGCTCGTCGACCGGGATCGGCGGCGTCCGCATGCCCCAGCCCTGCAGGTGCTGGCGGGATCCGAGCGAGCCGGGATCCTCGACGGCGATCTCGTCGACACCGTGCCGGCCGAGCAGTTGCGCGACCATCGCGATCGCCTGAGCGACACCGGCGACGATGATCAGGTCCTCCGGGTCGGCCGCGATCCCGCGGTACTGCGCCAGCCACCCGGCCACCGCCCGCCGGAGCGCCGGGGTCCCGGCCGGGTCGCCGTACCCGAACTCGGCCGCCTCCAGGTCTGTCAGCACCGCCCGCTCGGCCCGCAACCAGGCCGTTCGGGGGAAGGCAGCCAGGTCCGGCACGCCAGGGGTCAGATCGATCCGGGCCGGGGCGGACCGGAGGTTGTCGAAGATGTCGAGGTCCGGTACCGAACGACAGGAGGTGTCCGCGGTTCGGCCCGCTGCGTCGGTCGCGCCAGGCGGGCGAGGCGGTGTACGTAGACGACTACGTCCTGTCGTTCGGTTCGCCAGCGGGACGGCAACCACGATCGTCCCGGCTCGCCCCCGCCCGGCGAGGTGGCCGTCCTCGGTCAGCCGTTGGTACGACTCGGTGACCACGCCGCGGGAGATGCCCAGGTCCGCGGCCAGGGTGCGGGTCGACGGCAGCCGCGCGCCGACCGGCAGATGGCCCATCGAGATTGCGGTCCGGAGGCGGTCGGTCAGCCAGTCGGCGAGCCCGCCGGCCGGTGCCTCGGCCGGGTCGAGCTGCAGGAAGTCCGATCCTTTGGACCGGCCACTTATCCCTGAATTGGACCTGTTCACAGGACCATTGTGGCGCGACCGTTGAGGTATGGGAACCGACTACGTCCACGGCTACACCCCGGCGGAGACCCGCCGCCTGACCGACCAGGCCGGTACGCTCGCCGACCTGCTGCACGGCGGTACGACGTACCCACCTGGCAGCCGCGTCCTCGAGGCAGGTTGTGGGGTCGGCGCGCAGACCGTCCAGCTCGTTACCCGGAGCCCGGCCATCGAACTCGTGTCGATCGACATCTCCGAGGAATCGCTCGCGCAGGCCAAGGCCCGCGTCGCCGCGCTCGCCGAGGTCGATTTCCGGCTGCTGGATCTCCACGAGCTGCCGGACAAGAAGTTCGACCACGTCTTCGTCTGCTTCGTCCTCGAACACCTCGCCGATCCGGTCGCCGCGCTGGTTCGGTTGCGCGGTCTGCTGAAGCCGGGCGGCACGATCACCGTCATCGAGGGCGACCACGGGTCCGCGTTCTTCCATCCGCGGAGCCCGCGGGCGCAGGCCGTCATCGACTGCCTCGTCGACCTGCAGGCCGCCGCGGGCGGTGACTCGCTGATCGGGCGCCGCCTCCAGCCGTTGCTCGAACAGGCCGGGTACGCCGACGTACGGGCCGAGCCGCGGACCGTGTACGCCGACCAGAACCTGCCGCACCTCGTCGACGGGTTCACCCGCAAGACCTTCATCGCGATGGTCGAGTCCGTCCGCGAACGCGCCGTCGCCGCAGGCCTCCTGACCGCTGCCGAATGGGCCGCCGGCATTCGCGACCTGTCGAGATCCGCCGAGCCCGGCGGCACCTTTCACTACACGTTCTTCAAGGGAGTGGGCCGGACATGATTGCCTTCCTGATCCTGATCGCCGTGATCTGCGGTGCGTTGAACCGGAACCGGCGCCGCCAGCTCCGGGCCACCGTCGGCGCCCCGGTCGACCGCGATCTGCAACGATTGGTCGACGATCTCAGGGCGCGTTCATGAACGCCTGGTAAACAAGTGGCATGGCCCCCACCGAGCAGCTCGAGATCGAGACGAAGTACGACGTCGACGACAGCGTGATCCTGCCGGCGCTGCACGAGTTGCCCGGGGTGGCGAGCGTCGCGCAACCGGTCGAGCTCGACCTCGAGGCGGTGTACTACGACACCGCCGACCTCGACCTGGCCGCGCACAAGGTGACGCTGCGGCGGCGCACCGGCGGCGAGGACGACGGCTGGCACGTGAAGCTCCCGGTCTCGTCGGGCGAACGGCTGGAGGTGCATCACCCGCTCGGCCGCTCGACGCGGAGCGTGCCGATCGCGGTCGTCCGTACGGTCCGCGTCCATGTGCGCGACCATCCGCTGTTGCCGGTCGTCACCTTGAACACCCGGCGGATCGTGCATCGGCTGCTCGACGCCGACGGTGGTGTGCTCGCGGAGGTTGCCGACGACCAGGTGACCGCGACCGTCACCGGCGGCGAGCCGGAGAGCTGGCGCGAGTGGGAGGTCGAGCTGGTCGGCGGCGACAGCGCGCTGCTGTCCGATGCGGGTGACCTGTTGCTGCGGGCAGGCGCCCGGCCCGCGAGCGGGCCGAGCAAGCTGGCGCGGGCGCTCGGCGATCGCGTACCGGGGTACGACCCGTTCGAGCTGCCGAAGAAGCCGTTGACGTCGGACCTGTTCCGCGCGTACGCCGGCGCGCAGGTGCAGGCGATCCGGGACCGCGACCCCGAGGTACGGCGGGACGTACCGGACTCGATCCACAAGTTCCGGGTCGCGACCCGGCGGCTGCGTTCGGCGCTGGCGACGTACCGTCCGGTGGTCGACCGCGCCGCCGGCGACGAGCTCCGGGCCGAACTGAAATGGCTGGCCGGTGAACTCGGCGCCGCCCGCGATGCCGAGGTCCAACGCGAGCACTTCGCCGCCGAGGTCGCCGAACAACCCGTCGAGCTGGTCATCGGCCGCGTCGCCGGCCGCATCGACGACCACCTCCGCGGTGTCTACCGCGACGGCCGCGCCGCCGCCCTCGCCGCGCTGGAGAGCCCGCGGTACTTCCGGCTGCTGGACGCGCTCGACGACCTGATCGCCAAGCCCCCGATCACCGGCGACGACCGCAAGGCCCGCAAGCAGATCGGGGACCTGCTCACCCACGACTGCAAGCGGATGCGGAAGGCGGTACGCCGCTCGCAGCAGGCGGAGACCGTCGCCGAGCAGGACCACGAACTCCACGAGGTCCGCAAGTCCGCCAAACGCCTCCGCTACGCGGCCGAATCCGCCGTCCCTGTCCTGGCCGACGAGGCCACCGAGCTGGCCGCCCGCGCCGAACAGGTCCAGGAAATCCTCGGCGAACACCAGGACTCGGTCGTCTCCCGCGAACTCCTCCACCGCCTCGCCCTCGAGGTCTACGCCGAAGGCGGCAACCCCTTCACCTACGGCCGCCTGCACGCCACCGAAGAAGTCCGCGGCAACACCTCCCGCGAAGCCTTCTACGAACTCTGGCCGACCCTCGAATTCCACCTCTGAGCAACAAGAGACGGGCCCGGGCGGGAGGGTGCCGGGCCCGTCTCTGGGGCGGGGGTAGGGCTGTCAGGCAGGTTCGCGTCGATTCAGCAGGGCCTGCCTGACAGGTCTCTTCTAGTGCGACACCGCCTTCTCGGCGCCGGCACCGGTGAGGGAGCGGACCTCCATCTCGGCGAAGCGGTCGACGTCGACCGGCTCCTTGCTGGTGACGGTGCCCAGCCAACCGAGCAGGAACGCCAGCGGGATCGAGATGATGCCGGGGTTGTCCAGCGGGAACCAGTGGAAGTCGACACCGGTGTCGGTGATCATCGACAGGCTCTTGCCGGTCTTGGCGTCGACCTTGCCGGAGACGACCGGGCTGAAGACGATAAGGATGATCGTCGAGGCCAGACCGCCGTAGATGCTCCACAGCGCACCGCGGGTGTTGAACCGCCGCCAGAACAGCGAGTACAGGATCGTCGGCAGGTTCGCACTCGCCGCGACCGCGAACGCGAGCGCCACCAGGAACGCGATGTTCTGCCCGTTCGCGAAGATGCCGCCGACGATCGCGACGATGCCGATCACGACCGCGGTCAGCCGCGCCACCCGGACCTCGCCGTCGCCGCTGATCTGGCCCTTCTTGATGATCTGGCCGTAGATGTCGTGCGCGAACGACGTACTCGCGGTGATCGTCAGCCCGGCCACCACCGCGAGGATGGTCGCGAACGCGACTGCCGAGATGATCCCGAGCAGCACCTCGCCCCCGAGTTCGTACGCGAGCAGCGGCGCGGCAGAGTTCGCCTTGCCGGGGGCCGCCTTGATCCGGTCCGGTCCGACGATCGCGGCGGCGCCGTACCCGAGCACCAGCGTGAACAGGTAGAAGATGCCGATGATCCAGATCGCCCAGCTGACACTGCGGCGCGCTTCCTTCGAGTCCGGCACGGTGTAGAACCGCATCAGTACGTGCGGCAGGCCGGCGGTGCCGAGCACCAGGGCGAGCGCGAGCGAGATGAAGTCCAGCTTTGTGACGCCGGTGTGGCCGTACTGCAGGCCGGGGCTCAGCAGCTTCTCGCCGGCGGCCGGGCTCTTGTCGACCGCCGCGCCCAGCAGACCGGACAGGTTGAAGGTGTACTTCGCCAGCACCCAGAGCGTCATGAGTCCGGCGCCGATGACCAGCAGGACGGCCTTGACGATCTGCACCCAGGTGGTGCCCTTCATGCCGCCGACGAGCACGTACGTGATCATCAGGATGCCGACCACGGCGATCACGAGGCTCTGACCTGTCTTGCTGTCGACGCCGAGCAGCAGTGCAACGAGACCCCCGGCGCCTGCCATCTGCGCCAGCAGGTAGAAGAAGCAGACGCCGAGGGTCGATATCGCGGCCGCCATCCGGACCGGCCGCTGCTTGAGGCGGAACGACAGTACGTCGGCCATCGTGAACCGGCCCGTGTTCCGGAGGAGTTCGGCGACCAGCAGCAGCGCGACCAGCCATGCCACCAGGAAGCCGATCGAGTACAGGAAGCCGTCGTACCCGTTCAGGGCGATCGCGCCGGCGATGCCGAGGAACGACGCGGCCGACAGGTAGTCGCCGGAGATCGCGATGCCGTTCTGCGGGCCGGTGAAGGACCGGCCGCCGGCGTAGAAGTCCGCCGCGGTCTTGTTGTTCCGGGACGCCCGGAACACGATCGCCAGCGTGGCCAGCACGAACAGCGCGAAGATCAGGATGTTCACGGTCGGGTTGCCTACTGTTGCCAGCGGCAACATCAGTGGGGCGGTCACTGCGGTGCTCCCTCGATCTGGTGACGCAGCTTCTCGGCGTCCGGGTCGAGCCGGCGGTCCGCCCAGCGGACGTAGATCAGCGTGATCGCGAACGTCGACACGAACTGGCCGAGGCCGAACAGCAGCGCGACGGTGATGTTCCCGCCGACCTTGTGCGACATGAAGCCGTGTGCGTAGTCGGCGAGCAGGACGTAGACGAAGTACCAGACCAGGAACAGTGCGGTCATCGGGAACACGAAACGGCGGAACCGGCGGCGCAGCTCGGAGAAGTCCGGTGAGAGCTGGACATCCCGGTACGACGACAGGTCCGGATCGCGAGTGGATTCACTCATCGCAGGCCTCCAACGGGGACAACGCCGGGCGGTTCGGAGCCGGCTTGTCCGTACTGTGGCCTGGGTCACGCCCGTGGTGACAGCACCGGCGCGCACCGGTCGCTCAGCGGAGCACACCAGTCGTTCGGTGGATCACTCAACTGCGACGAACGGTAGGAACCGCACGACGAACGGCGGACGCCCACCACTCACCATCCCGCCGACGGCGGCGGGCGTCAGGTGGGGCGCGGTGGGCGGGAGGCGCTGGACGAGCGGTTGGTGAGTGGTGCAGGTCCGCGGTCGACGTCGACGGCTTCGGGGGTGTGCAGGCGGACCATGCTGCGGGCGGTGCCGGCCGGGATCCGGTCCGGGGTGAGTTTCGAGACGACGATGACGGTGACGAACGCGAGCGGCATCGTCCACGCGGCCGGCTGACCGACGAGCGCGCGCGGCCAGCCGCCCTGCGGCGCGCCGGACACGTTCACCAGGGCGGCCGCGCTGGCCGCGATCCCGCCGACGACCAGCCCGGCCGCGGCGCCGGTGGTCGACATCCGCCGCCACCAGATCCCGAGTACGAGCAACGGGCAGAACGTCGACGCCGCCAGCGCGAACGCGAGTCCGACGGTGTCGGCGAGGCTCAGCGCACCGGTCACCGTGAACGCCAGGTACGGCACGACCATCGCGAACAGCGCCGCGATCCGGAAGCTGTTCACCGCGACGTAGTCCCCGGCCGTCCAGCGGTGCAGCCGGCTCCGCAACAGGTCCTGGTCGATCACGCCCGCGATCGCGACGGTCAGCCCCGACGACGTCGACAGGAACGCCGCGAACGCGCCCGCCGCGACGAGCGCCCCGAGCAGATCCCCTGCGGTACCGGGGAAAACGCGTCCAGGCAGCTCGAGTACGACGGTGTCCCCGCCGGTGCTGACCAGGTCCGGCGCGAACGTCCGGCCGAGTACGGCGTATATCGGCGGGAAGAGGTAGAACAGGCCGAGCAACGCCAGCACGACGACGGTGGTACGACGAGCCGCGCGGCCGTCGGGGTTGGTGTAGAAGCGGACCAGGACGTGCGGGAGGCCCATCGTCCCGAAACAAAGGGCCAAGAGCAACGAATACGTCGCGTACAGCGGATGGTCGCGGCCGCCCGCCCGGGACAGCGGCTCGGCCCACTCGGCCGCCGCGCCGTGCAGTGAATCGAGGACGCCGGTCGGCTGGTGCCACAGGAGCAGGATGACGAAGATCGGCGCGGCCAGTGCGGTGAGCTTGAGCCAGTACTGGAACGCCTGCACGAACGTGATCGACCGCATCCCGCCCGCGGCGACGTTGATCACCACGATGACTGCGACGACGGCTGCGCCGACCTGTGGCGGTGCACCCGTAACGGTCTGCACGGCCAGTCCGGCGCCCTGCAGTTGCGGAAGCAGGTAGAGCGTCCCGATACCGACCACGAGTCCGGCACAGATCCGTCGTACGGCCGCGGATTCGAAGCGGGTCTCTGCGAAGTCCGGCAACGTGTAGGCACCGGACCGGCGTAGTGGAGCGGCTACGAGGACCAGGAGCATCAAGTAGCCGACGGTGTACCCGACAGAGAACCACAGCATGTCTGCGCCGTTGACCAGTACCAGTCCTGCGACGCCCAGGAAGGACGCAGCGGACAGGTACTCGCCGCTGATTGCTGACGCGTTCCAGCGGGGCGAGACCGCGCGGCTGGCGACGTAGAAGTCGCTGGTGGTACGAGAGATCCGCAGACCGAACAGCCCGATGCCGATCGTCGCCAGTACCACCAGGCCGATCGCAGCCACGCTGATCGCGGAGGACATCTGCTACTGCCGCCCTACGAACTCGGTGAACTCCGCCTCGATCCGCTCCGCGTTGCGGACGTAGATGCGCGCCGCGACGTACACCACGGGGTACACCAGGATGCCCAGGATCACCCAAGGGAGTGGGAGACCCAGTACGGACAGGGTGCGCGTCGGAGGGACCAGCCAGAACAAGAGGGGAATGCTGCCGAGGATCAGCAGCACGCCGCCGATGACAGCGAGCGTCAGACGCAGCTGTGACTGCACCAGAGACTGCATGTATACCTGGCCGAGCCGGGTCTGCTCGTCGATCTCGCGTGTGCCAGTAGGAGTCAGTGGACGGCGGGCTGCGCTCGCCCGGGGGCTGGTGACGCGGACTCGGCGCGGTCCCTCCGGCGTACTCATCGGGAACGAACCAGGAGGTCGCGCAGCTCGCGGGTGTGCCGCCGGCTGACCGGGAGCCAGTCGTCACCGACTCGTACCGAGCAGCGGCCGCCGTCCACCCGCATCTCGTCCACATGCTGTAGAGCGACCAAGGTGCTCCGGTGGATCCGCGTGAAGCCCGCGTCGTGCCAGCGCTCCTCCAGCGTGCTCAACGGGATGCGTACGAGGTGGGAGTTCTGGCCGGTGTGCAGCCGTGCGTAGTCGCCCTGGGCTTCGACGTACCGCACGGTGGAGCGCTGGACGAACCTGGTGATGCCCGCGAGCTCTACCGGGATCACCTCGTCCTCGGTCTCGTCCGGTGACTGCAGCGCGGTCGGTGCGCCCTGCGTGACCACGCGGCGTACAGCCTCCGCCAGCCGCTCTTGCCGGACCGGCTTCATCACGTAGTCGGTGGCCTCCAGGTCGAACGCAGCCACCGCGTGCTCGTCGTACGCCGTCACGAACACGATCTGCGGCCGGCTCGCGAACTTGGACAGCACCCGTGCCAGGTCGATCCCGTCCAGCCCGGGCATCTTGATGTCGCAGAACACCACGTCCAGGTCGGTCGCCTGCAGGATCTTCAGCGCGTCCGGGCCGTTCGACGCGGTCCGGATCTCGCCGATCCGGGGATCCTGGCCCAGCAGGTACACCAGTTCGGCCAGCGCAGGCTCCTCGTCGTCCGCAACCAGCGCGCGCAGGGGAGAGTCGGCCATAGAGCGAACTCTAAGGGGACGCATGCACCCCTGAGGAGTATTTGGGGATCCGGAACGTCACCTTGGTCCCGGCGTCCAGCGCGGTCTCCACGACCAGGCCGTACGTGTCGCCGTACACCTGGCGGAGCCGCGCGTCGACGTTCCCGAGGCCGACCGAGTCGCTGCTGGAACCGCCGGACAGCGCCGCCCGGATCACCTCCGGGTCGCTGCCGGCGCCGTCGTCCTCGACGCTGATCTCAGCCTCGTTGATCCGGTCCCGGGCGCGGATCGTGATCGATCCGGCCCCGGACTCGAGGCCGTGCCGGACCGCGTTCTCCACCAGGGGCTGTACCACCAGGAAGGGGATGACCACCGGCAGCACCTCGGGAGCGATCTGCAACGACACCTTGAGCCGCTCGCCGAAGCGAGCCTGCTCCAGCACCAGGTATCGCTCCACGTTGCGCAGTTCGTCCGCCAGCGTCGTGAACTCGCCGCCGCGCCGCAACGCATACCGGGAGAAGTCAGCGAACTCCAGGAGCAGTTCACGCGCCCGCTCCGGGTCTGTACGGACGAACGACGCAATAGCGGCCAGGGCGTTGTAGATGAAGTGCGGGCTGATCTGAGCGCGTAGCGCGCGTAGCTCTGCCTCCATGGCGCGCGTCCGCTCTTTGTTGAGCTCGGCCAGTTCTACTTGCCCTGACACCCACCGAGCGACCTCTTCAGTCGCCCGGACGAGCGCGGCCGACGTGCTGTTGCTGTACGCGACCAGCACCGCAACGACTCGTTCTTCGGTCACGATCGGGGCGACGACTGCCGTACGGATCGGACACTGCGGGTCCCCGCATGCCACGTCGTGTGCGCCCAGTACAGCGGTACGGCCCGAGCGGAGCGTCGGCGCTGCCAGGTCCTTGGCGTCGCGGCGGTGGTTGCTCTCGTACGGTCCGCCGACGCCGTCCCAGGCCAGTACGCCGGACGAGTCGCAGATCGCGATGGCCGCCGTACCCAGCAGGTCCCGCAGATGGCGGCTGGCCTTGCCGGCCGCGGCAGGGGTCAGGCCTTCGCGCAGGTGTGGGCTGGCCAACGAGGCGGTATGCAGGGTTGCATACGTCGCCTTGTCGGCCGGAGTCCCGAAATGCTTCCGCCGGCGCGCGAACACCCCCTGACGGTAACCGCTCAACCCCCTGAGCCCTCAGTGCGCGGCCTGAATGCCTCGAGCGCCTCCGTGTCGGAGTACGTATGCAGCAGGTACTCCGCCACCCACTCCTCCCGCCCGGGGTACGAGGACTCGCTGACGATCCGGTCTGCTGCCTTGTGGACGTCGATGGGCGTGTAGCGCAGCTGTGCGCCGTGCTCGGACAGGAGCGCCCACGTGGGACCAGGAGCGCCGTACGGCATGCCGACGCTGCCTGCGTTCACCACCTGGCGCCGGTCGACCTGGCGTGCGTAGGGCATGTGCGTGTGGCCGCAGACGACCGTCCTGATCTCCATGGGCAGTCCGGTGAACACCTGCGCCCAACGGGAGATCGGGCTGTCCACCAGCACCATCTCGATGTCGTCGCGGGGCGTGGCGTGACAGAACAGCACATCCCCGATCGTCGCGGTCAACGGGAGCCCGGCCAGCAGTTCGACCTGATCCGCCCGCAACTCCGCAGCTGCCCACGGACTGACCGCGTCCGGTGGTTCACCGACGAACGTCCCGCGAACCATCTCCACCAGCTCGCGGTCCGCGTTCCCGCGTACCCACACCACCCGCTCGCCCAGGCCGGTCAACACGTCGAGTGTCTCCACCGGCTGCGGCCCGCTGGCGATGTCCCCGGCCAACACGACCAGGTCAGCCGCCTGCACGTCTGGTTCGGCCAGCACCGCCTCCAGCGCAGGCAGCACGCCATGAATGTCAGCCAGCACAGCAATCGTCATAGGTGCAGTCTGCCCTGAAGGCCCTTGTCCTGAAGGGACATCTGCCCAAAGCAGACTAGCCGCGCGCGAAGTCGATCTGCTTGGCCGCTACGACGGCGGTTGCCCGCTCACATGTGGCCGTGTCCAGCGAACAGCGCACCACGGTGCTCTTGGTGTTCGGGTCCTGGCCACCACCGGCCACGACAGCAACCATCAGGACGTGCTGCTCGTCCTCTGCGACAGCCCGGTAGAAGCAACCGCTCCACTGGCGCTGTACGGCACCACTACGCGAGTCCAGCGCAGTGATGATGTTGCTGCAGTAGCTGTCGCCGTACGCGGGTGTAGCGATCGCGACAGAGCCGTCCGGAGTGAACCCGGAGACCCTGTAGTCACAGGTCTTGAACCGTTTCCTACCTGTCGCGATCTCCACCACCGTGGAGCAGCCGTTGTCCGACAGCGCGGAGGCCAAGCGGCCGTCGTCAGAGACCGCCATCGCGTCACCGGCGACCGTCTTCACCAGGACGGCCTTCGCGTCGCCTGGAGTCCAGGTGTAGAGCTTCAGCGTCCGCTCGGCACCCTTGACGGAGGCCTTGTAGTAGACCGTCCCTTTCGCGTAGGCGAGTACGTAGATGCTCTGCACGTCCGGGAGCTCCAAGGACCTCTGTGAGCTGCCTTCCGCGTAGAGCGTCGAGCCGTACGTCTGCTCGCCTACGACCACCGGTGGCGTGGTCGCGTACGCCACGGCCGACTGATCGGGTGTGCCGGTGAGCGTCATGACATGCGGAGTACGACGTACCACCGCACCGCCCGAGTCGACCTTCAGCAGTTCGCCGCCGGCGGTCGTCGCGAGCACGCTGCTGCCCAGGCGGGCCACGTCCATCAGGCTGCCCGAGCTGGGGACCTTCTGCTCCTTGCCGGCGCCGAGTACGGTCCGGTCCAAGCGGTAGGTCAGCTGCGGACCGTTGCCCTGAGCCAGCTTGCCCGCCTCGAGAGCAACCGGACCGGAGGAGGACGGTGTCGTCTGGGCGGACGGGGTCTGCGTCGGTGTCTGAGCCGGTGTCTGCTTCGGCGTGGGCTTTGCGGACGGTTTCGGCGAGGACTTCGGCGTCGCGGTCGGCGTGCTGCTCGTGGTGCCGCCCAGTGGTGCGGCCTCCAGCGCCGTCCCTGTCGTCGGACCTTGCCGGGCGGCAATCGCCCCGCCGACAGCGACAGCAACCACGGCCGTGACTACCACGACAGCGATCAACCGACCGACGGACGAACGCGAGGCCGGAGTCGTCAACTCAGGCGCCGATCAGCAGATTGCCCTTGGCCGGCTGCGTCGCCAACTCGCAAGCGCCGGTGGAGATGGTGCAGCGGACGATCGAGGCCGGCGTACCCTCGCCGTCGTCGGCAAGCAGTAGCAGGTGCTGGTCGTCCTCGGGGACCGCCTGCCGGAAGACGCCGGACCACTCGTGCAGCAAGGCCCCACTCTTGCCGTCCAGTGCGGCCGTGATGCCGTCGCCGTACCCGTCCTGGTACTTCGAGCCCGCGATGACAGTCGCACCGTCCAGCGTGAAGCCTGTGATCATGTAGTCGCAGGTCCGCCACAGCCGCTTGCCGGTAGGAACAGTCAGCAGGCTGCTGCAGCTGCTCTGGTCGGCAATAGTGGTCAGTGAAGCGGCCGTGCCGGCGCTGGACACCGCGAGCGGCCTTGGTACGGCCTTGAGGATCACGGGCTTCGGCTCGCCCGGAGTCCACTCGTACAGGACGGTAGGGCCGTCCTGCGTTGCTGATCCGTCGAAGTAGACCTTGCCGTCGACGTACGCGTGCAGCGTGGTGTTCCAGATGCCGGGGACGGTGATCTGCAGGTCGTACTGGGAGTTTGCCTGCGCGGCGTAGATCGTGACGCCGGGGAGCTGCTCGCCGGTGTCCTTCAGCTTCGTACCGGCGTACGCGGCCGCGCTGCCGTCTGCCGTGGTGACGAGCTGGGTGATGTCGGGCGTGTGGCGGGTGATCTTGCCGGTGCTGTCCAGCGTGAGCATCTCGTTGCCGAAGCCCTTGGTGACGACGGCGAGCGAGGAGGAGCCGAGCCGGGCGACCTCCTGGATCTCCGTGGTTCCGGGGACCGTGACGTTCTCGCCGGCGCCGCCGCGGATGGTGCGGCCGCTGAGGTACGTGATCTGTGGTGCGCGACCGGTGGGCAGCTTCTTCAGGTCGATCTTGGTCTTCACCGGTCCGGCGGTGGCTGTCCAAGGTGTCGGCGTCGGCGTCGTCCTGCCGGCGCTTGTGGCCGGCGTGGTCCGGGCGGTCGACGCGGACGTCGACAGCGGGGCGGCGGCTGCGCCTTCCGCGTTGGCCCGCGGGCCCTGGCGGTACGCGAGCGCCCCACCGCCCGCGACGGCGGCGACGGCGACAGCTGCGACCAGGGCGGCCAGACGGCCGTTCTGCCTTCGCATCGGCGATCTCCTCGGAACGTTCGTGGTCGGGGTCACAGTCGGTACGGGACCGTGCGGCGGACCACGGTCGGGGCGGGTGCCCGGCCACCCGCTGTCGGGGACTGTGACGCCCGGAAATGCCGCTTTGTTCACTCCAGCGAACGAGTCGCAGGACGGATCGAGCATAATTGCGCCATGGACCAGCCATCCCGGATCGGCCGGTACTCCCTGGTCCGCCGGGTGGGTGCCGGGGGTTTCGCGACCGTCTGGCTGGCGCGCGACGACCAGCTGGACGCCGAGGTCGCGGTCAAGGTCCTGTCCGAGAACTGGGTCGAGGACGAGGACGTCCGGCGCCGGTTCCTGGCCGAGGGCCGGTTCCTGCGCAAGGTCGACTCGCTGTACGTCGTCGGCGTGCACGACATCGGCGAGGCCGACGACGGCCGTCCGTTCATGGTGCTCACGTACGCCGACGGCGGCACGCTCGCGGACCGGATCAAGGCCGGCCCGCTCGAGTTCGCCGAGGCGGTCCGGATCATCACCCAGGTCGGCCGCGGCCTGAAGCACCTGCACGCGCGCGGCGTCCTGCACCGGGACGTGAAGCCGGCCAACGTACTGTTCCGCACCGACCCGAGCGGCGACCGCGCGATGCTGTCCGACCTCGGCCTGGGCAAGTCGCTCGCCGAGGTCTCCCGGATCACCATGCCCGGCGGCACCCCGGCGTACGTCGCACCGGAACAGGTGATGGGCGAACGTCTCGACCACCGCGCCGACCTGTACTCGCTCGGCGCGGTCGCGTACGCCGCCTTCACCGGCCAGGCGCCGCACGGGGTCGCGAGCCTCGGTGCGGTGATGCAGATCGACGCACCACCGCCGTCGATGACCACGATCCGCGAGGACGTGCCGGACGCGATCGACGTGGTCGTACGGCGTGCACTCGAACCGAACCGGGACGAGCGCTGGCCGGACCTCGACAGCTTCCTCAACGCTCTGCGCGAGGCGCACACGACTGGCAAGGTCCCCGCGCGGCTGGTGCCGGCCGCAGAGATGCCCGCGCCGACAGGAACGAGCGCACCGGTCGACCAGGCAACCGCCTTGGCCAGCACCAACGAGCCGACAGTCCCCAGCAAGCCCAGGCGCTCCCGCCGAGCAGGCGTTTTCACAGCCCTCGCCGCAGTAGTCCTAGCAGCAGCAGGCGGATACGGGGGTTACGAGTACGTCCTGACTCGCCCTGTCGAGGTGAAGAACGACAAGCTCACAGTGGATGTCCCGCGCGCGTGGGGGCAGAAGGCTGTTGCTGACGGACAGTCTCTGCTGGTCAGCAGCAACACCGCGAAATGGCAGACAGACGCTGCGACAGAGGGCGTCTTCCTAGGAGTCATGAACGCGGCAGCGGTGCCGAGAAGTGTCACGCCTCCGTCAGGCTGCACTGTGAGCAGGTCGGACGTGCAGAGCGATTCTGCGACGTTCCAGCTCAGCTGCGGAACGAGTCCGGGCATCGTCGAGCAGTACCGGCTGGTCGGCAACAACACCTTGCTGCACATTCAGGTCCGGGCCAACGACGAGAAGACCCGGACCGACGTGCTGGACTCCGCGAAGTACTCCTAAGGCACCAGGGACGTCAGTGAGCTGATGGTTGCCTTGTGCATGCGGGGGATCACGTTCAACGTCGCCGGGTCCGACGCGTACAGGTACGAACCGGACTCGTAGACCAGGTAGGCCGTCCCGTTGTACTCCGTGATGCCCTCGGTCATGCTCGGCGCCCGGAAGCAGCTCAGTGCGGCCGCATCCAGGTCCTTCTGACCGCGCTTCACCACGTAGATGTTGCTGCGATTCCCACGCCCGTACGACGTGCTGTAGATGAAGTGGTTCGCAGTAACGGTCAGTCCCTGCGTCTTGGTCGGTACCTCCCACGCGCCGGCCACCGTGGTCAGCGTGCCGTCGTCCGCGATCTTGTACTCGTACATGGTCCCGCGGCCGGTGTCATTGAACGTCCCCGCGAACAAGGAGTCCCCGTAGCTCCCGATGAACGACGCCCCGGCCACATCCCGCGCAGTCCCGACCTGTGCGAGGTACGGCGTACCCGCGGCCTTCAAGGCGTCCCGCAGCTCGGTCAGACTGTACTTCCGGATGCTGCTGCCCTGACCGGACACGAAGGCCCAACCCTTGCTCACTGTGATCCCGCCGACGTGGGACTCCGCGATCGCGACCACGCCGACCGTGGACCCGGTGGACGGATCGATCCCGTAGATCTCCGAGTCGGCGCCGTCGCGGTACGCCGCGACCAAGAGCAGGTTCTTGCCGGAGCCGTCCCAGTCGTACCAAGTACCGGCGCCTTGCGGGGTGTACGTGCTGAGGTTCGGAATGCTCGCGCTGTTGCTGAACCGGGCGTCGTACTTGTAGGACGCCGACGGCCCGTCGTAGAAGGTGGAGCCCCCGCTGGTCGAGGTGTCGCAACTGATCGCGGCACTCGCCGGAAGGGCGGGGACGAGGGCGGCGGCCGTGACGGCGAGGGCGCTGACGATCGCAAGTCTGCTCATGAGATCCTCTTCGGTTGGGCGGAAACCTTCGAGAGTTTCAGAGTAAGACGGCAGTTATTGACATGACCAGGTGAACTGGGCGTCGGGTTCGGGAACAGACGCCGTACCGTAGGCCTCATGACCGATCTGTCCGCGGCGATCGACCGCGTTCTGCCCAGTGTCCGTGCCGACCTCGAGGACCTCATCCGGATCCCGTCGGTCAGCTACGAACCGGCCCGCGCGGCCGACGTCCAGCGGTCCGCCGAGGCGACCGCGGCGCTGTTCGAGGCCGAGGGGTTCACGGTCAAGATCGTCCGCGCCGGCGACGGTGCGCCGGCCGTGATCGCGAAGAAGCCGGCGCCGGCCGGGCGTCCGACCGTCCTGCTGTACGCGCACCACGACGTCCAGCCGACCGGTCCGGTGGAGCAGTGGACCTCCGAGCCGTTCGTGCCGACCGAGCGCGACGACCGCCTGTACGGGCGGGGCGCCGCCGACGACAAGGCCGGGATCGCCGCGCACCTCGCCGCCGTACGGGCCTTCGGCAACGATCTGCCGGTGGGTGTGACGGTGTTCGTCGAGGGTGAGGAGGAGATCGGCTCGCCGACCCTGCTGCAGCTGCTCGACGAGTACGCCGACGAGCTGGCCGCGGACGCGATCGTGATCGCCGACTCCGGCAACTGGGAGGTCGGGCGGCCGGCGCTGACGGTGTCGCTGCGCGGCCTGGTCGAGTCGTACGTCGAGGTCCGAACGCTTGATCACGCCGTCCACTCCGGCCTCTTCGGCGGACCGATCCCGGACGCGCTGTCCGCGTTGTGCCGGCTGCTCGCGACCCTGCACGACGACAAGGGCGACGTCGCGGTCGACGGCCTGCACGCGTCACGGGCCGCGGACGTCGTCTACCCGGAGGACCGGCTGCGCGCCGAGTCGTCCGTACTCGACTCCGTCCGGCTGACCGGTTCCGGCTCGCTCGTCGACCGGCTCTGGACCCGGCCGGCCGTCTCGATCGTCGGCATCGACGCGCCGTCGGTCGCCGAGGCCAGCAACACGTTGGTACCGGTTGCCCGGGCCAAGGTCAGCCTGCGGGTCGCGCCCGGTGACGACGCCGTGAAAGCCAGCGCCGCTTTGAAAGACCACCTGGAAAACAATGCGCCCTGGGGTGCGAAGGTCACCGTGACCGAGGGCCAGACCGGTCAGCCGTGCAGCGTGAACGCCCGCGGCGCCGGGTACGAGGCGGCCCGTTCGGCCTTCCAGGAGGCTTGGGGTGTGGAGCCGGTGGACATGGGGATGGGCGGCTCGATCCCGTTCATCGCCGAGTTCCAGGAGGCCTTCCCGGAGGCGACCATCCTGGTCACCGGCGTCGAGGATCCGGACACCCGCGCGCACGGCATCGACGAGGGCCTGCACCTCGCCGAGTTCCGCAAGGTCTGCCTCGCCGAGGCCCTCTTGCTGCGAAACCTGTCCGAGCAGTCGTGATGAGGCTTTCCGGCGACCCACAGTTTGGCATAGGTTTCGGCGAGTGAAGATCGCAGTCGTACGGGAGACCAGACCGGCCGAGCGCCGGGTGGCGCTGGTGCCGGAACATGTCGCGAAACTGATCGAGCTCGGGTACGAGGTCGCGGTCGAGCCGGCCGCCGGTGAACGCGCCCTGTTCTCCGACGACCAGTACCGCGAGGCCGGCGCCGAGGTTGCCTGGGGCGCCGACCACGCCGCCACCATCGTGGCCTCGGTGCAACCGCTGGAACGCGAACGCCTGCAGCGGTTGCACGCCGGTACGGCGCTGATGTCGTTCCTGCCGACCAACCCGCCGGATGTGGTACGGACCGCCATGCGGGCCAAGCTGACCGCGTTCGCGATGGAACTGATCCCGCGAATCTCCCGGGCCCAGTCGATGGACGCGCTGTCCTCGCAGGCGCTCGTTGCCGGGTACCGGGCCGCGATCGTCGCCGCCGAACGGCTGCCGCGGTTCTTCCCGCTGAACATGACTGCCGCCGGTACCGTCCCGCCGGCCCAGGTCCTGGTCCTCGGCGCGGGTGTCGCCGGCCTGCAGGCGATCGCCACCTGCAAGCGCCTCGGCGCGGTCGTCAAGGCGTACGACGTCCGCACCGCCGCCGCAGAGGAGATCGCGTCGATGGGCGCCGTACCGATCGAGCTCGAACTCGGCACCCTGGACGGACCGGGCGGCTACGCCCGCGAGATGACTCCCGAACGCGCGCAGTTGCAACGTGAGCTGCTCGCGCCGTACGTCGCCGCGGCGGACGCGCTGATCACGACCGCCGCCGTACCGGGCCGGACCGCGCCCATGCTGGTGTCCCGGTCGATGGTCGAGCAGATGAAGCCGGGGTCGGTCGTCGTCGACCTCGCATCCGAGCAGGGCGGCAACGTCGAGGGCTCGGTCGCCGGTACCGAACTCACCATCGGCGACGCACTGGTCTGGGGCGGCGCGAACGTACCGTCCCAGATGGCCGGCCCCGCGTCCCGGCTGTACGGCCAGAACATCGCGAACCTGATCCGGTTGATGACCCGGGACGCCGCGTTCGACCCCGACTTCGACGACGAGATCGTCCGCGGCTGCTGCGTCACCCACGACGGCAGCATCCTGCACGAGCCGACCCGCGCCGTTCTGGAAGGACCGCAGGCATGAGTGAATCGATCGCGCTGCTGACGATCTTCGTCCTCGCGGCCTTCGTCGGAGTCGAGGTGATCAGCAAGGTCTCCTCGACCCTGCACACCCCGCTGATGTCCGGCGCGAACGCCATCCACGGCGTCATCCTGGTCGGCGCCATCATCGTCACCGGCGCCACCGACTCGGTGATCGTGATGATCGTCGGGCTGCTGGCCGTCGTACTGGCGACAGTGAACATGGTCGGTGGATTCGTGGTCACCGACCGGATGCTCGAGATGTTCAAAGGTCCGGGGGCCCGCAAGAAGGAGCTGCAGAAGTGATCCCCACCTGGGCCCAGATCGGCTATCTGGTCTCCGCGGTCTGCTTCATCGTCGCGCTCAAGGCGCTGTCGTCGCCGCGTAGCGCACGGTCCGGCAACCTGATCGGCGCGGCCGGTGCCGTACTCGCGGTGCTGATCACGTTCGCCGCCTACAAGCCGAACCACCTGGCGCCGATCCTGATCGCGCTGATCATCGGCACCATCGGCGGTGTGGTCGGGTCGCGGCGCGTACAGATGACCCAGATGCCGCAGCTCGTTGCCTTGTTCAACGGTGTCGGCGGTGGCGCGGCCGCTCTGGTCGCGCTGCTCGAACTCGGCGAGGTCTCGGCGGACGCGACCGTGGCGGCGATCGCCACGGCGTTCACGATCCTCGTCGGTGCGATCAGCTTCAGCGGGTCGGTGGTGACGTTCGCGAAGCTGCAGGAGCTGATGACGACGCGGCCGGTGACGTTCCCCGGTCTGCCCGTACTGTTCGTCGCGTCGCTGCTGGGTGGCATCGCGCTCGGCGTGTGGCTGGTGTCGGACCCGCGCGTGTGGGTCGGCGTACTGCTCTGCCTCGTCGGTCTCGCGATCGGCGTGATGTTGGTGCTGCCGGTCGGGGGAGCTGACGTACCGATCGTGATTTCGTTGCTGAACGCCTTCACCGGGTTGACGGTGGCGGCGGGCGGTTACGTACTCGGCAACACGCTGCTGCTGGTGGCGGGCACGCTCGTCGGCGCGGCCGGTACGTTGCTGACGAAGCTGATGGCGGACGCGATGGGGCGGTCCGTGTTCAACATCCTCTTCGGTGCCGTGCGTGGTGGGTCGACGCTGGGTGCTGGTACGGCATCGGACCGGCCGGTGATCTCGGGTGGTCCGGAGGACGTCGCGATCCTGCTCGGGTACGCGAACAAGGTCATCATCGTGCCCGGGTACGGTCTTGCCGTCGCGCAGGCGCAGCACACTTTGCGTGACCTGGTCGAGGAACTGCAGGCGCGCGGGGTCAAGGTCGACTACGCCATCCACCCGGTCGCGGGCCGGATGCCCGGCCACATGAACGTACTGCTCGCCGAGGCCCAGGTCCCGTACGAGCAACTCCGCGAGATGGACGACATCAACGGCGACTTCAAGACCACCGACGTCGTCCTCGTCGTCGGCGCCAACGACGTCGTCAACCCCGCCGCCCGCAACACCCCGTCGGCCCCCATCTACGGCATGCCCATCCTGAACGCCGACGAAGCCCAACGAGTCATCTTCCTGAAACGCTCCATGCGCCCCGGCTTCGCCGGCATCGAGAACGAACTCCTCTACGACCCCCGAACCACCCTCCTCTTCGGCGACGCCCGAGACTCCCTCACAAAACTCCTCGCCGCCCTAAAAACCGTCTAACCCACTCCGCTCGCCCGACTCCACCCCGGCCGAGCCGCACACTCGGCCGTGCCGCACATTCGGCCGTGCCGCACATTCGGCCGTGCCGCACATTCGGCCGTGCCGCGCACTCGGGCGTGCCGCACACTCGGGCGTGCCGCACACTCGGGCGTGCCGCACACTCGGGCGTGCCGCGCACTCGGCCGTGCCGCGCACTCGGGCGGCTCGCGGACCGGCCGGGTCGCGCGCTCGGTCGCCCCGGGACTGGCCGAGCTGTTTGCGGTAACTATTCGGCGCCTGGTGCCGAATAGTTACCGCAAACTCGGCCTCGCCGACGCCCGGCCCAGCGCGTCGCCCGATCACGACGACAGGACGTATCGGCCTCGACCGGGCAAATGAACGGAAACCCCAGCGTGCCGCGACGAGTAGTGGACGTATACGTCCTGTCCTCCTGCCGGTCACGCCCATGGCCGCCCCCGGCCAACGACCTCCCCCGGCCACGTGAACTCGTTGTTGCCCCCAACCCCATCTGTTTGACTTCCGTCCGGCGGGAGTTTCGGGCGGCGCACAACCAACAACCAGAAGGAGCAACAATGCGCCACCACACCCGAGCCTGGGACTGGGGCTAACTACTCCACCCACCCCCGCTGCGCCGCCCGAACCCCCAACTCAAACCGCCCCGAAGCCCCCACCTGCTCACTAAGTTTCGCCGCAATCCGCCGCACAGTCCGCAAAGAAACCCCAAGCTTCCGAGCCACCTGCTCATCAGTCGCCCCATGCACCAGAAGCCGAAGAAACTCAGCCTCCTGAGCGCTGATCCCACCGTCCCGAGCCCACAGCTCCTCAGTAAACGGCTCGAACCCGCGGTCCCAGTAGCTCAGAAACAGTTCCATCGCCATCCGTACAACGGCGCGACTGTGATGGATGGCAGCGCCGCGAGAGGTGTCTTCTGGGTCAATGCCGATCACTGCCGATTCGTAGTCCAGGATCGTCAGACGAAATGGAATGGATGGTGCAATGCGAATCTTTCCGCCAAGACCAGTGATGAACTCCAGAATTTCCCGTACCCCTGGCCGCTTCCAGTAAGATTCTGGATAAATGTACCGAATCTCAACGCCTCGCTCGAGATGTTGCCGGTCGGTGAATGTCTCAGGGTTCCAATTTGTTGTTGGCGTGTCCTGGGCAATTCCCCACACTGACTTTTGTGGCCGGAACCTCAGCATTCGTTGGTTGGCGAGTTCGCGTCCTTCCAGTATCTCGACATCGCCAGTCCTTCGCTGGACGAGGTAGTTCGCCAGGTCTGCGGTGAACCGGCTTGCAGCAAGTTGGTCCGCGCGAAGTTGTTCGGTCAGGGCGTCGATCTCCTGCTGCCGGCATGTTGCAAGGCGCCCGAAGGACAGTGCTGGATCCAGTGGATACTCCATCCCCTCGATCCAACTCGGAACCACGAAGCCCAAGTCGCGCAGCTTCTGCAGATCGTGGCTCGTTTCCCCCTCGCTCCGGCCGAGCTCGTCAGCAAGCTCGTTCAGTCGCGTCGCGCGCCCAAGGTCGGGCCGCTGCAGCAGGGTCTTGTAGAGGGCGATCAAGTCCTCTGTCAGGCCTGAGGAGTCGAACAACGCTGCTAAACCCAGCCGCGCTTCGCGGCTGCTACGCCGAGTTCGAAGCGGCTGGCGGCGTCTAGGCGTTCGGAGAGGTTGGCGGTGATGCGGCGGGCGGTGCGGAGGGAGATGCCTAGGAGGCGGGCTACTTGCTCGTCCTTGGCGCCACCTGCGAGGAGGCGGAGGACCTCGGACTCGTGCGGGGTGAGCGGCGTTTCGTCGTCGCGGTCGTCCGGGTCGAACATCTCGGTCGCGCGGGACCAGTACGCATCGAACAGCGCGAGGGCCACGGAGACAACGGCTGGGGTGCGGTGAATGACGGCGCCTGCGGTCGGGTTCTCCGGATCCATCGGCATGACCGCGACCTCCTCGTCGAATAGCAGCAGGCGCATGGGCAGCGTCGGCGTGACACGCACCTCGCCGCCGAGCCGGTGGATAGTCGCGGCATACCCCTGCGCTTGCTTCGACTCAGTCATGCTCTGCAGGTAGACGGTTCGCATCTTGATGCCGCGCCTGAGCACCTCTGTGTCCGGGGACTTCTCCGACGCGGGCATGGTCTCGTCGAAGTGCGCCGGTATCAGCCCCCAGAAGGTCTCTCGCGTCTTGAGGGCGAGTTCTTCAATCCGCCTGGACGCGTTGGCGCGGCCCTTGAGAACTTCGACATCACCAGTACTGCGGGAGGTCAGCAACTCGTTGTATTGCTCGGCGATCACCTCCGCCGAGGCCTCTGCCTCCTTGAGTTCGCCCAGCATCTTGTTCAGCTCAGTACGGCGCCTCTCGGCTAGGCCTGACAGGCCGACGCGCGGATGGACGGCGTGCTCCCCATCCGGATTGGTCCAGGTCGGCACCAGAAGCTCAAGCAGGCGGAGCTTGTCCATCAGTGCTTGGACATCCGCCAGCGGCTTCTGCAGTAGCGAGGCAATCTGCTCAGGCGTACTGTCTGGGTGGCTGAGAAGGGCGTGATAGACCGCGAAAGTGGCTTCGTCCACCCCCAGCGGCTCAAGCACGATCCTTCTCCTCCAGAACTTGTCGGAACCGACCATATACAGAGTGCGTCGACATTGAGCAGTCAATGTTGGTTCGGATTCTTTCTGAAGGGACGATACGTGATCAAGAAGTTGCTGACCGTGGTCAGTGTCGCTCTGCTCCTAGTGGTCGCTGCTCCGACGCCTGCTTCTGCCGCTGACACAGGCGACAAGCCCTGCGCCATCTGCTGGTGACTGACGGGGCAAGCCCGAGCGTCCCGTAGACTGCTCGTGTGGCTCGTGGCGATGGTCGGCTTACTCATGAACTCGACCCGCAGGATCTGGGTCCGCAGGACGCTTGTGGCGTCTTCGGGGTCTGGGCGCCGGGGGAAGAGGTTGCCAAACTGACGTACTTCGGGCTCTACGCCTTGCAGCATCGGGGGCAGGAGTCGGCGGGGATCGCGGTCAGTAACGGGAGCCAGATCCTGGTTTACAAGGATATGGGGCTGGTCAGCCAGGCCTTCGACGAGGCGACGCTGGCGTCTCTCAGAGGGCACATCGCGATCGGTCACTGCCGGTACTCGACGACCGGGTCCAGCGTGTGGGCGAACGCGCAGCCGACGTTCCGGTCCACCGCGACCGGTTCGATCGCGCTCGGGCACAACGGGAACCTGACGAACACCAGCGAACTCGCCGCGAGTCTGAACGGCGAGGGTGATCTGGATCTCGGTCTGGACGCCGAGGTGGACCACGCGAAGGCGAACGCCAAGCACGGAGCCTCGAGCGACACCGACATCCTGACCTCGATGCTGGCCGGCTACCCGGACCTGACCATCGAGCAGGCCGCCGCCAAGATCCTCCCGAAGGTCAAGGGCGCCTACAGCCTGATCTTCATGGACGAGAACACCCTGTACGCGGCCCGCGACCCGCAGGGCATCCGCCCGCTGGTGCTGGGCCGGCTGGAGCGCGGCTGGGTGATCGCCAGCGAGACGGCCGCCCTCGACATCGTCGGCGCGAGCTTCATCCGGGAGGTCGAGCCGGGCGAGATCGTCGCGATCGACGCCGAGGGCCTCCGGTCGACGAAGTTCGCCGAGCCGGACCCGAAGGGCTGCCTGTTCGAGTTCGTGTACCTGGCCCGCCCGGACACCCAGATCTCCGGCCAGCGGATCTACTCGACCCGGGTCGAGATCGGCCGCAAGCTGGCCCAGGAGCACCCGGCCGAGGCTGACCTGGTGATCGCGACCCCCGAGTCCGGTACGCCGGGCGCGATCGGGTACGCCGAGGAGTCCGGGATCCCGTACGGCTCCGGCCTGGTGAAGAACGCGTACGTCGGCCGGACGTTCATCCAGCCGAGCCAGACGATCCGCCAGCTCGGCATCCGGCTGAAGCTGAACCCGCTCCGCGAGGTGATCGAGGGCAAGCGCCTGGTGGTCGTCGACGACACGATCGTCCGCGGCAACACCCAGCGGGCCGTGATCCGGATGCTGCGCGAGGCCGGCGCGAAGGAGATCCACGTACGGATCACCGCGCCGCCGGTGAAGTGGCCGTGTTTCTACGGGATCGACTTCGCCAGCCGCGCCGAGCTGATCGCGAACGGGCTGAACACCGAGGAGATCTGCCGTTCGCTCGGCGCCGACTCGCTCGGCTACATCAGCCTGGACGGTCTGGTCGAGGCGACCACGGTGCCGATGGACCGGCTCTGCCGGGCGTGCTTCGACGGGGTGTACCCGGTCGCGCTGCCGGATCCCGAGCAGCTCGGCAAGCACCTGCTGGAGGACCCGGTACGGACCGACGCGGACGGTCTGGCCACGGTGTCCGGTGGCGCCGGCGCGGCCGACGCGCTCAGCCGGCCGTAATCGCAGCCGGAAGACAGGGAGAGCAGAACAGTGAGCGAAGGGGCGAGCTACGCCGCCGCCGGGGTCGACATCGAGGCCGGTGACCGGGCCGTCGAGCTGATGAAGGAGTGGGTGGCGAAGGCGACCCGCCCGGAGGTGGTCGGTGGGCTCGGCGGGTTCGCCGGGCTGTTCGACGCGACCGCGCTGACGTCGTACCGGCGGCCGCTGCTGGCCACGTCGACGGACGGGATCGGGACGAAGGTCGCGATCGCGCAGAAGCTCGGCAAGCACGACACGATCGGGTTCGACCTAGTCGGGATGGTCGTCGACGACCTGGTCGTGTGCGGCGCGGAGCCGCTGTTCATGACCGACTACATCTGCACCGGCAAGGTGGTGCCGGAGACGATCGCGCAGATCGTGAAGGGCATCGCGGAGGCGTGTGTCGAGGCCGGTACGGCGCTGGTCGGCGGCGAGACCGCGGAACACCCGGGCCTGCTGGAGGCGGACGAGTACGACGTGGCCGGCGCGGCGACCGGTGTGGTCGAGGCGGACGAGGTGCTCGGCGCGGAGCGGGTACGCGCAGGTGACGTCGTACTGGCGATGGCGTCGTCCGGGCTGCACTCGAACGGGTACAGCCTGGTGCGGCACGTGTTCTTCGACCGCGCGAAGTGGACGCTGGACCGGACGGTGCCGGAGCTCGGTACGTCGCTCGGCGAGGTGCTGCTCACGCCGACGCGGGTGTACGCGAAGCACTGCCTGGAGCTGATCCAGGAGCTGAACGGCGCCGACGAGCGGCCGCTGCACGCGATGTCGCACATCACCGGCGGTGGTTTTGCGGCGAACCTCGCACGGGTGATCCCGGACCAGTTGTCGGTCCGGATCGACCGGTCGACGTGGACGCCGGCGCCGATCTTCGGCCTGGTCGGGCTGCTCGGCGACGTGGCGCTGCCGGAGCTCGAGAAGACGCTGAACATGGGCGCCGGGATGGTCGCCGTACTGGATCCGTCGGCGGCCGACGCCGCGATCCAGGCCCTGGCGGCCCGCGACATCCCTGCCTGGGTCTGTGGTGAGGTCACCGAAACAGCAGGTGGCACCGTCACCCTCGAAGGCAGCTACGCGCACTAGGTCCAGCCGAAAGACCAGGCCGGAGAACAGCGCCGACCAGCCCAGCGGGGCTGACGCCAGGAGCAGCCCACTCGGCCACGGCGCTCACGCCAGAAGCGCCCAGCCGCACCAGGCGCTGACGCCAGGACCAGCCCAACCAGGCGAGGCGTTGACGCCAGGACCAGCCCAACCGGACCAGGCTTTGACGTCAGGAGCAGCCGAGCCGGGCGAGGTGTTGACGCCAGTTGATCAGCCGACCACCTGCGGGCGGGTCCGGAGCCCAGCCGTCCGACGCCTCGGGCGGCTGGTTCGCTGGTCCCGCCACAGGGTGATGCTGCTGTGATGGAACACGTCGGCGCACTGTGAACTGCTCAGCCACCCCGAAGAGGGCGCCTGAGCAGCTCAGCCGGGCTGTTGCTTACCGACGGGGGTGGTAGTCGTCGGCGTCGTAGTCGTCGCCGTCGTTGTCGCCGTTCGCAGAACGGTCGCCCCCCTGGTCACCGGACAGCTCTCGCTTGAGCTGGTCCAAGTCGGTGTCCCAGGTGCGGTACTTCAGGTCGCGTGCGACCTTCGTCTGCTTGGCCTTTGCACGGCCGCGCCCCATAGCGTCGACCCCCTCGCACAAGTCAACCGGGTACGCTGCGTGGCGCCCACGGATCAGTCGTCAGTAATCGTGGTTCAAGGATACCCGGAGCTGAGGATCGACACACGCACCGCCCCCTCGCCCGGCCCCGAAGAGGTCCGATGACAGCATCGGCGAGGTGGGCCGATCCCCTCAAACCGGCCCACCCCGCCGCGTTCGGACGCCGCTACTTCACTTCGCGACGTGAGCTTGCCCACAGTCCGACGACGGTCGGCAGGACGATCCAGACCCCCACCGCGGTAAGCGTCTCCGGCACCATTCCGTGCAGGTCACGCTCCGCGATCCGGCCGAGTGCCCCGAACACGTCGAGCCAGTTCGCGTTGTCCTTGAACAGCGCCGGGCCGGCCAGCGACCAGGCGGTCGGCGCGATGAAGAACGCCAGGAGCGCGACCGCGGTCTGCGGGATCACCGCACCGAAGGCGGCACCCATCACGACGTTCAGCGCGACGGTCAGGTACGCCCCGAGCAGCTGCCCGCCGAGATCGGCGTACGACATCGTGCGGTCGGTCAGTGCACCGGTCAGGGCCGTGGTGGCGAGCGCCACCGCTACGACGCCGGTCATCACGACAACGCTCAGCACGACCGCGGAGACGAACTTCGCCAGCTGCACCCGGACCCGGCGCGGCGACAGCGTGAACGTGGTCAGCGCGGTCCGCTGGGTCCACTCCGACGTCATCGCCATCACGCCGATCACCGGCAGCAACAGCATCACCCCGGTGGACGCGGCCCCGAGGAACCCGTCGAATCCGGCGCCCCGAGACGGCAGATGGGTGGCCTGCCACGTGAGCGCGGCCAGAGCGACCAGCAGGATCGCGGCGATCAGCACCCGGCCGCTGCGGGTGTTGACGGACTTGCGGAGCTCGATCGTGACGAGCTTCAGGAAGGACTGACCGCGGGCGGGCGGCAGGCTGGTCGCCACCTCGCTGCGGTGCTTGGCGTTCGTCGCCGGTGCGACGTCGGTCACGGTGGTCATCAAGGTCTCCAGGAAGAAGGTGGGTTCAGGCGGCGGCGGGCGCGGCGGTGAGCTGGAAGAACAGGTCCTCCAGGCCGGCACCGTCGCTCTGGCGGAGTTCGAGCAGGATCTGACCGGCAGCGGCGGCGGCGCGCCCGACCTGCTCGGCGGTGGCGTCGACGCGCAGCGCGCCGCCGTGACCGTCGCCGGCCGGCTCGACGGGCAGACCGGCGGCGGTCAGCGCCGTCCGCAGACCGGCCGGGTCGAGGCCGCGGACGAGCGTGCCGGAACCGGCGAGCAGCTCCTCCAGGGAGCCGTTGGCGACGATCCGGCCGCCGCCGATCACGACCAGCCGGTCGACGGTCGCCTGGACCTCACCGAGCAGGTGGCTGGAAAGGATCACGGTGCCGCCCCGCGCGGCGAAGTCCTGCAGCAGCCCGCGCATCCACCGGATACCTTCCGGGTCCATGCCGTTGGCCGGCTCGTCGAGGATCAGTACGGCCGGGTCGCCGAGCAGGGCGCTCGCGATACCGAGCCGCTGCCGCATGCCGAGCGAGTACTGACCGACGCGGCGCTTCGCGGCGTGGCTGAGGCCGACCGCCTCGAGCATCTCGTCGGTGCGCGTCTTCGGCACGCCGAGAAGGCTGGCGTTCAGCAGCAGGGTCTCGCGGCCGGTCCGGCCCGGGTGCTGCGCGGCGGCGTCCAGCATCACCCCGACGACGCGGCCGGGGTTCGGCAGGTCGGCGTACCGCTTGCCGGTGATGGTGGCGGTGCCCGAGGACGGCGGCGTCAGCCCGGTGAGCATCCGCAGTGTGGTGGACTTGCCGGCGCCGTTCGGCCCGAGGAAGCCGGTGATGCTCCCCGGCTGGACGGTGAACGAGACGTCCTGGACAGCCGTGGTGCTGCCGTAGCGCTTGGTCAGGTTCTCGACGGTGATCATGACGTCGAGTCAACCGTCACCGACCCCCTCGGCACATCGGACGACCGGCTGCTCCGACCCCCTACGAAAGTTGTCCGTCCGGCGCCCGAACCCACCCGGAAGGGGGACGTGATCGCGTCGCCGGTCGAACTACAGTGACGGAATGCGACGGTTGCGCGGGTGGTACGCCTGGTGGATCAGGCATGCCCCGCGACTGCGCGACATCCTCTACGTCGGCTTCAGCCTGCTGAGCATCGTCGCCCAGGCCGCGTCCGGCGGAGGCGGCTGGAGCCCCAAGGACTGGTACGTCCTGGGTGCCGGCATCGTCGCCTCGGTCGCGCTGTTCTGGCGCCGGCGGTTTCCGGTGACCGTCACCGCGATCGCCGTGCTCGCGATGCTCACCGGGGGCATCTTCGTCCCGATGGGTCTCGCGCTGCTGACGTTGTCGATCCGACGCCGCGACTACGCACTCGCCGTCCTCGGTCTGGCCGCGTACGCCGCCTACGTGCTGCATGCCCTGGGCAACCGCAACCAGATCTGGGTGTCCGCGTTCACCGGCCCGTTCCTGGTCGGCACGTGGGTCGCTGTCGGCGCGTATGTCGGCGCCCGCCGCGACCTGATGGCATCGCTGCGGGACCGCGCCGAGCGGGCCGAGGCCGAACGTGAGCTGCGCAGCGAGCAGGCCCGCCTGGGCGAGCGGTCCCGGATCGCCCAGGAGATGCACGACGTCCTCGCGCACAAAGTTTCGCTGATCGCGCTGCACGCCGGCGGCCTCGAGGTGAACCCGACGGTCGGCCCGGACAAGGTCGAGGGCTCCGCGCGGCTGATCCGCGAGACGGCCCGCCAGGCGATGGAGGACCTCCGCGAGGTGCTCGGCGTACTGCGGACCGACGTCAGCGTGGCCGGCGCCGACCTGGCCCCGATCCCGAAGGCGTCCGACCTGGAGCGGCTGATCACCGCGTCGCGGGACGCGGGCGTGACCGTCGGGTACGCCGGTACGCTGCCGGACGACGTACCGGTACTGGTCGGGCGCACGGTCTACCGGGTCGTCCAGGAGTCGCTGACGAACGTCCACAAGCACGCCCGTGGCGCGGCGACCGACGTGGAGGTACACGGCGCGCGTGGCGCCGGGGTGACGGTCCGGGTGACGAACGTACGGCCGGTGGCTGCTGGTTCACTGCTGCCCGGCGCCGGCGCCGGGCTGGTCGGCCTTCGCGAGCGGGTGCAGCTGACCGGCGGCCGGTTGTCCACAGGGCCGACGCCGGACGGCGGCTGGCAGGTCGAGGCCTGGATACCGTGGGACGACCATCGGCAGGACAGCGAGCCAGTGCTCGTGGACGAAGGAGAACGATGACACGGCTGCTGATCGTTGACGACGAGGCGCTGGTGCGGGCCGGGCTGAAGATGATCCTCGAGTCGGACCCCGACCTCGAGGTGGTCGCCGAGGCCGAGGACGGCGCGGACGCGGCCGCGATGGTCAAGCAACACCAGCCGGACGTCGTACTGATGGACATCCGGATGCCGCGGCTGGACGGGCTGGCCGCGACCCGGGAGGTGCAGGCGCTGCCGGACCCGCCGCGGATCGTCGTACTGACGACGTTCGATCTGGACGACTACGTGTTCCGGGCGTTGCAGGCCGGGGCGAGCGGGTTCCTGTTGAAGGACACGCCGCCGCGCGAACTCGTCCAGGCGATCAAGGTCGTCGCGGCCGGGGACGCGATGCTGTCGCCGGCGGTGACGCGACGGCTGATCGGGCACTTCGCCGGCGATCCGCGGGCGGACCGCAAGCGCGCCGCGCAGGAGCGGATCGGCAAGCTCACCGAACGCGAGCGCGAGGTACTGGTCGAGGTCGGCCGCGGCCTGCCGAACGCCGACATCGGCCGCAAGCTGTTCATGAGCGAGGCCACCGTGAAGGCCCATGTCTCGCGGGCGCTCGTGAAGCTGGACGCGTCGAACCGCGTCCAGGTGGCGATCCTGGCGTACGAGGCCGGTCTGCTCGACTGATCAGTCGCGCGAGAAGACGTACACGGCGGTGAGGGCTCCGGTGAAGACCGTGAGCCCGATCAGCACCGGGTAGTACCACCCGGGGGCGCTGTGCCAGATGAAGAACTCCTGGCCGGAGAACAGGACCCGCCAGAACGGCTTCCCGGCCGCACGCGCCTTGTCCGACATCGCGTGCATAGTGCCGTAGCTCTCCAACGCGACCGCGACGATCCAGAACCCCACGGTCAGGCGCTTCACGCCGGTCAGCATAGACAGAAACCGGTCCGGCCGTCGGAGGGGTGGGGGATCGACGGCTCGAACCGGTTTCGGGTCAGCGTGCCTGGGGGGACAGGACGCTGACGACCGGCCGGCGCCCACTTGGGGGAAGGGCGCCGGCCGGTCAGGACTCAGACGCGCCCGAAGGCGATGCTGCTGGTCCAGATCTTCGCCTTCGCGACCGGGCGGCCCGGCCTCGAGGAGTGCCACAGCATGTTCCCGCCGGCGTAGATGCCGACGTGGTACACGCCACCGCCGCCGTTGCGGAAGAACACCAGGTCGCCCGGCTTCGCGGCGCTGCGGCTGATGTGCTTGGTCGCCGCGTACTGCTGACGCGCCGTACGCGGCAGCTTCTTGCCCGCGTACTTGTAGACGTAGCCGGTGTAACCGGAGCAGTCGAAGCCACGGGTGGTCGTGCCGCCGTAGCGGTACGGCGTGCCCTTGAGCTTGGCGGCCTCCCGGAGCACCTTGGCCCGGAACGTCGTCGTACCGGTCGCCGCGGCGTGGTTGCCGTAGAGCACCTTGTGCTTCGCGGCGTAGGTCAGCCGGCCCCACGTCTTCTTGTCCGTGTAACCGGTGGCCTTCAGGCCCCAGGACGTCTGGAACTTCTTCAGGATCCGGACGGTGCTGCTGCCGAAGTACCCGTCCGGACCCAGGTGCAGGGCCTTCTGGACGTACTTCACGGTCGGGCCGGAGTCACCGAGCCGGAGGAGGGGCCGGCTCGGGATGCTGGTGTGACCCCGCTGCTGGGCAGCGGTCATGGCGGTCGTCGACGCGGACGCCGGGGCGGCGGTCGTGGTCAGGCTGAGTGCGGCTCCACCACCGACGGCGAGGCCGACCGAGAGGACGGCGGCTGCGGCCCGGGGCGTCCCCGGACGGGAGGAGCGGCGGTGCTTCGCCAGGGTCCGGCCGGTGGGCCGGTCAGTACTGGACTCAGCGTTGACGGCGCGCGAAAGCGACGTCCGTCGGGCAGTGACGGGCATGGTTGTCTCCCGACGCCTGTGAAGTTAGCTGTCGGGTTCGGGCTGGGATTCATAGCCCGGTCCGCTCCCGCGGACTTCACCCCAGGGTTTCGACCACTCACGGTCGAGACCCAACTTCCTGGGTCCCCCACCTCCGCCATTGGTATTCGAGGGGAGCACACGAGCCTGGCGGAGCTCGGCGTTGACTCGTGTGCGGTTCGTGTTGGTTACCGAACCGCCGACGACTGTATAACAGAACGATCACGACGCAAACCCTCAGATCCACAATGTCGTTCTCAAAAGGCCCTGAAAGGGCCTCTGACGGCTCAACAAGCCTGGGTGAACACCAGGTGTCCTGAGCGCGTCTGAGCGGGGCGCAGGCGGCAATTCACAGCTTCGATGTGACCCCGGTCACATTCGCCAGTGGCTTTCTGTGACAACGGGCACAGAGGGTGGCCAGGGCACCCTAAAGTCCTTGCGCGTTCAGCTAGTTTCGAGCAGTTCCCGGAAGCGTTCCAGGCCCACGTTCCCGCCGGACAGCACCACTCCGACGCGCTCCGACAGCCCGTGGATCCGGCCGGCCAGCAACGCCGCCAGCGCACTCGCCCCGCTCGGCTCCAGCACGATCTTCAGCCGCTCGAACGCGAACGCCATCGCGGCCACGATCTCCGCGTCGCTGACCAGCTCGAACGACTCGACCAGCTTCCGGTTCACCGCGAACGTCAGCTCGCCCGGCGTCGCGATCGCCTGCCCGTCGGCGATCGTCCGCGGTACGTCGATCTGTACCCGCTCCCCGGCCGCCAACGAGCGGGCGTGGTCGTCGCCCGCCGCGGGCTCGACGCCGATCATCCGGATCCCCGGTGACATCATCGTCGCCGCGGTCGCGCAGCCTGCCATCAGTCCGCCGCCGCCGACCGGGACGAGCAGCGCGCCGAGGTGCCCGACGTCCTCGATCAGCTCGAGCGCGACCGTGCCCTGCCCGGCCATCACGTCGTAGTGGTCGTACGGCGGGATCAGCGTCCGCCCGCGTTCGGCCGCCAGCTCCTGCGCCAGCGCGGTCCGGTCCTGCGTGTACCGGTCGTACGTCACCACCTCGGCGCCGTACCCGCGGGTCGCGGCCAGCTTCGTCGCGGGCGCGTCCGCCGGCATCAGGATCACCGCCGACGTACCGGCGAGCCGAGCTGCCAGCGCGACCGCCTGCGCGTGGTTCCCCGACGAGTACGCCGCGACGCCCGCGGCGAGCTGCTCCGGATCGAGCCGGCTGATCGCGTTGTACGCGCCGCGGAACTTGAAGGCCCCGATCCGCTGGAAGTTCTCCGCCTTGAGGAACACCCGCGTCCCGGCCCGCTCGTCGAGCGTCCGCGAGGTGAGTACCGGCGTACGGTGCGCAACCCCGGCGAGCCGGTCGGCGGCGGCCTGGACATCTGTGAGACTCAGCACGACCCGACGGTATCCGCGGGCGATGTCACTGGGCGAGGGCGAGCCAGCGACAATCATAATTACTCTCCGTTACGATCTGAGGGTCGATTTTCGCTACGAGTGTCCAGCGGATGCCGCTCGCACCGGCGGCCGCAACAGCGCGATTCAGCTGCCTATCAGGCATGATCCATGCCTGACGCCTACCTTCGCAGCAGCGTAGTCACGGGGAACAACCGCTCTCACTTACGTGACTAAAAGTGACGGAAGGTGATCTCATGCTCGAGTTAGGCTCGGCGCGAACCGGCGCCGTTCGTAAAGCCCTTGTGGTGCTCCTGACGGCAGCAGTCGGACTCGGCGGATTGTTCGCGCCGGTGCTGGTATCTGCGCAGCCGGCCAAGGCCAGCGTGCTCTGGAGCCACGGAACTCTCGCTGCGGCGCGGAATGCCGACGGCCGGCTGGAGCTGTTCGGCTCAGATTCGCACGATCTCGTGTCGCACCGTCGCGAGCTGGACAGTTCGCACACCTGGAGTGGCTGGGAGACGGTCAGCCAGGTGCAGATGCGATCCGTAGCTGCCGAGACGAATGCAGGCGGGCGTATCGAGCTGTTCGGCGTGAACGGCGGCGGACGAGTCTTCAGCACGAAGCAGCTGGCGCCCAACTCGAACATGTGGGAGACCGCGACGGAGATGCTGTATCCCGGCGCACCAGCACAATCGATCGCGGTCGCGCCTAACGGTGATGGCAGATTGGTCCTCTTCATCACCATTGACCAGGGCTACGTGCTCCGGAGGAGCGAAATCTCACCTGGTTCCGATACATGGGGGGCGTGGGAACTCGCCGGCCAGCCCGGGCAACCCCTGAACATTCGTTCGGTGGCCGCCGGGGCGAACGCTGATGGACGCGTAGAGCTGTTCGGCCTCGACGACCTCGGACGGATCCTCCACATGTCGCAGACCGCCGCGAACACAAACAACTGGTCGGGCTGGTCGCTGATGGACGGAACGCTGACATCGATCGCGGTCGCTCGTGGCGCCGATGGACGACTGAACTTGTTCGGCACCAACAGTCAGTACCTTGTTTTCCAGGAATCGCAGACCGCCCCGAATTCGAGTAGCTGGTCGGGGTGGGTCGATTTCGGCCAAGGCGGCCTGCTGAACTCGGTGTCCGCAGCGACCAACAGCAGCGGCTCGGTCGAGGTGTTCGGCGCCTATCCAGGTGGAGCGGTCTATCAGCGGTGGCAGATCTCGGGTACCTGGTCGAACTGGACAAAGCTGCCCGGCTATTTGGAGTCTTCAGCTCCGGTGTATGACATCACTGACAGCAGCCAGGTGAGCCTCTTTCTTCAGGGGGTCCGCACAACAGGCGCCAGGGTGCGGATCGCACCCGGCGTCAACCTCAACCTCAGCGGTCTGCGAGACATCCTGATTGCACCAGCCGTGCAGATCCTCGGCGAAAGATCGCCTGCCTATCCGCGCGGACCGCGCCTGTTCACGACCACCTCGCCCTACACGCTGTTCCTGATCGGCAACGACTACGACACCACGACCGCGGACTATGTACTGGTCAGCGGAATCCGGCTCGACGGCGGGCTGAAGCAGCCGGCGGATGCTATCGGCAAACCGAGCTCGCACGGCATCAGCATCGAGTCGAGCACCAACGTCGAAATCAAGGACAGCGAGCTCTATCGATGGAGTGGGGCCGCGATCAGAGTGCTCGACGGGAAGCAGCGCATGAGTAGATCGGCCGGTATGGCGTGGGTGCATGACAATGCGATCTACCGGAACGAGCATCCGACCGATGGTGCGGGCTCCGCCGGCTACGGCGTTGTGGTGGGAACCGGGGCGTATGCGCGGATCGAGCGAAACGAGTTCTACCACAACACCCACTCGATCGCCGCTACCGGTGACCCCGGAACGGGCTACCTGGCGTACCAAAATCTGATTCTTGCGCCTGGTTACCATGATCTCAATGGGCCGAAATATGGGCAGGATTTCGATGTGCATGCACTGAAGAATTGTGGTGGCGGGAGTTACAACTGTGGCCCGGCCGGCGAGTTCTTCGACATTCGCTGGAACAGTATTGTCGCCTCGCAAGGCGAGCTGGGGGTATGGCTGCGCGGCACTCCGTCCGACCGAATGAATGTCGGCAACAACATCTTTACGCAGACCCGGGCCAAGGCATACTCGCAGACGGAAACTGGTCTCTACGCCTTCCAGAATATCTTCAACACGGACTACTTCGGTGAACGCGGACACTTCCGATGCGACTTCGACCGTGACGGTGTTTACGACCAGTGGACGGCCTCCGGCCAGACCGTGTGGTACCTGTCGAGCGCACGTGCGGACAGCAAGGATCCGCGCTGGCTGTACGTGATGCAGACGACCAAACGGGCTGGGCAGCTGACCTCCGCCGATCTGGCAAGCTACCTCCGGGACGGAATTTGCTCCTGACCGCAGACGCATGTCAAGACGCACCGGCCCGCTCCGTACTGATGGGTGAAGGCACCCGATCGGCGGGGGCCGGGTCCGAAGGAGACATCGTGAAGTACCTACTGATCCTCAACATCAACACCGACGTGCTCGAGGCGCTGCCCGAGGAGGAGCAGCAGGCCATCGGCGCCGGGCACCAGAAGTTCATGGACACGATCAAGGCGTCCGGCGAGTTCCACAGCACGGTCGCGCTGACCCAGCCGTCGGAGTCCGCAGTGGTGAAGGTGCGCAACGGCGTACCGGCGGTCACCGACGGGCCGTTCGTGGAGTCGAAGGAGTTCCTCGGCGGGTACTACCTGATCGACGTCGCGTCCCGGGAACGGGCCTGCGAGCTGGCCGCGATGATCCCGGACGCGGGCATCGAGGGACTCGGCGTGGAGATTCGCGGAGTGGTGTTCTCCGAAGGGGTCTGAAAACTGAAGGGGTTCTCCACCGGTGGCGGAGAACCCCTTGTTTTCCTGCGGTTTCAGTCGGTCTGGTCGTCGACGTTCGCGTCGGCGGCGTTCCTCTTGATCGAGTCGATCCCGTTCAGCGCGGAAGCCTTGGTCTTGTAGCTCTCACTGCTGGTCGCGATGATCTCGCCGTTGCCGGCCTTCAAGCGGAACCGGTACTCACCGGACTTGTCCTGGTACAGCTCGAACTTCCCCGCCATCGATGTACCTCCATAGAGAGTGGTATCGCTCCGTCTCGGAGCGTAGTCCTCTCCGGCCGGTTCGTGTCGCTCAGACACCCGGTCTCAGCGTCGCTGATCCCGGAGGCCGCGGACGCCGGCGACGACCAGGTCGACGCCGATCGCGTAGTACCGTTCGCTCGACGACGGGCAGATCAGCGCGCCGGCCGCCGACGTGATCAGCGGGTACTCGGTGGGCGAGAGCGCGCCGAGCGACGCCCGCTTGCGGCGCAACGAGGCCTCCCGGGCCTCCGGGTCGCTCACCTCGCGGGCGATCGGATCCGTGGTGACCAGCGAGATCAGCGAGCAGATCGACTGCCGTCCGACCTCGGCCGCGTCGTCGACGGAGAAGCCGCCTTCGGTCAGTAGCTCGAGCGCGCGCTCGGCCAAGGCGAGACCTGGCGTGGCGACCAGGATCCGGGCCAGCGTGAGGTCCGCGAGCCGCGGGTGCCCGCGGAGCGCGTCGACGAACGCGGTCAGCAGTGCGTGCAGCTGCGTGTCCCACGGCTCGTCGGTCGGGTCGGGTAGTACGACGTCGTCGAGCAGCCGGTCGCCGAGCGCCGCGAGCAGGTCGTCCTTGTCCTTGAAGTGCCGGTACAGCGCCATCGGGGTGACGTCGTGCTGGGCGGCCAGCTTCCGGAACGAGACAGCGGCCGGCCCCTCGTCGTCGGCGATGGCCAGCGCGGTGTCCACGACCCGCTCCGGATCGAGCCGGCGGGCGGTCTCTTTGGTGATCACGTTGACAAGTCTACACCGTAGACCTAGTGTCTACTGCGTAAGCTTACGCCGTATACATACGGCGTAGACCTGACTCTCGGTAATGAGGTACGGCGATGCGACGCAGTCCTTGGGCCACCCTGGCGGTGCTGGCTCTCGCGCAGTTCATCGTGGTGCTCGACGTGACGATCGTGAACGTCGCGCTGCCCCACATCCAGGCGGACCTGCACTTCTCCGCCGACTCCCTGCAGTGGGTGATCAACGCGTACACCCTGCTCTTCGGCGGATTCCTGCTGCTCGGCGGCCGGATGGCCGACCTGCTCGGCCCGCGCCGGGTCTTCACCGCGGGCCTCGTCCTGTTCGGCGCGACTTCGCTGATCGCGGGGCTGTCCAACTCGCCCGAGTTCCTGATCGGCGCGCGGGCGGTTCAGGGCCTCGGCGGCGCGCTGCTCTCACCGGCAGCACTGGCCATCCTCACGATGACGTTCGCCCACGGTCGCGAACGCAACATCGCGATGGGCGTCTGGGGCGGCCTCGCGGGTCTCGGCGGCACGCTCGGTGTCGTCGCGGGCGGCGTACTGGTCGATTCCTTGAGCTGGCAGTGGGTCTTCTTCGTCAACGTCCCGATCGTGATCGCCCTGGTCGCACTCATCCCGTTCTTCGTGCCGGATCTGCGCCACAGCGTCGGCCGTCGAACGTTCGACACACTTGGTGCTGTCCTTGGCACTGCTGGGCTGATGGCTGTTGTCTATGGCGTAGTGCGCTCGGAGCCCTCCGGGTGGGGTTCGTTCGAGGTAATCGGCGTACTGACCGCGGGCGTGATCCTGCTGGCCGCGTTTGTCTTCGTGGAGGCTCGCTCGGCCGCGCCGCTCGTACCCCTGCGGCTGTTCCGCTCCCGGGCGTTGAGTGTGTCCGGTGCTTCGCTGGCCTTGAACGGCGCCGGCTTCCTCTCGATGTTCTTCCTGACCGCGATCTACCTGCAGCAGGTCCGCGGCGACAGCGCACTCGAGGCAGGCATCCACTTCCTGCCGATGGGCGGCGCGGCGATCGTCGGCGCCGTACTCGCCTCACAGCTCGTACAGCGCCTCGGTACGCGCACCGTGCAGCTGGGCGGTGCGGTCCTGAGCCTCGGTGGTCTGCTCCTGCTCTCGCAGGCCGACGCCACCGGCAGCTACGCGAGCCAGCTCCTCCCCGGCCTGATCGTCTTCGGCTTCGGCATCATCGGGGTCGGCGTACCGGGCCAGATCAACGCGGTCTCCGAGGTACGGCCCGCAGAAGCCGGCGCCGCGTCCGGGGTCGTCAACGCGATGTACCAGGTCGGCGGCGCACTCGGCCTGGCGATCGTCACCACACTCTCCATCACCCACACCACCAACGAGCTGACCCACGGCGCCACTCAACTCCAGGCTCTCCAGTCCGGCTACGAACGAGGCCTCCTCGCAGCCGCCGCCTTCGCAGTAGCCAACGTCCTCCTCACCCTCGCCACCCCCCAACTCCAACCCACCCAAGACCAACTAACCGAAGCAACCGCCGCCGCCTAACTTGCCCACAGCAACCACACTCGGCAGCTGTACGTGGAGGACGTACAGCTGCCTGTTGCAACGCGGTTCGACTGCTCGAACACGAACTACCTGCTCGTCGGCGAGATCATCCAGAAGGTCACCGGCCGGACGTACGGCGAGGAGGTGCAGCGCCGCCTGCTCGGCGCCTCCTGCAGGGGCGGTACGTACGGCCTCGGGCTGTCCTGGCATCGGACCGCGTGCGGCGTCGAGGTGTACGGCAACGACGGCGACGCGCTCGCGTACCAGGCTTACTCGTACGCCACCGAGGACACCCGGCGGCAGGTCACCGTCGCGGTCACGCCGAACTTCAGGACCGACCCCGACGCGTCCGTCGACGCGTTCGTCGACCAGGCGATCTGCCGCTGAAACCGGTCCCTCGGTGTGACATTGTCCGCGCGCCGGTTTGGTGATCGGGCGAAACGGCGACACTGGTATGGATGCACAAGCTGTCCATCTCCCGAAGGGGTCCGGGACCTTGGAACTCGCCATGCTCGGTGCCGATGACTGGCCGCTCGCCCGGGAGGTTCGCCTCCGCGCGCTGAAGGACTCGCCGTCGGCGTACCTCGCCGACTACGAGGACGAGGTGGGCGTCGGTGAAGCCGGCTGGCGCGAACGGTTCACCCGGATGCACTGGGTGGTGGCCCGGGACGCGGCCCGGATCGTCGGGCTGGCGAGCTCGGTCCGGGTGGCCGGCCGACCGGCGTACGAGCGGCACATCGAGTCGGTCTGGGTCGACCCGCGGTACCGCCGCAACGGCGTACTCCGGGCGATCCTCGGCCAGCTCGCCGCCGAGGAACCGGCCGTCACCGAATGGCGGGTCTGGGTGCTGGACACCAATGCGGTCGCACGTCAGGTGTACGACCGCCTCGGCTTCAGCCCCACCGGCGAACGCCAGCTGCTAGCAGACGGCTCCGGCCGCCGCGAGATCCGCCTGCGATTCGGTCGGTAGCCCGTACCCGCAGGACGTCCACGTGGTGAGCTGGAGCTCCGCGAGCGCATCGCGCCGGCTCAACGTCGACGGCAGCTTCTGGAACATCCCCTGCCAGCGCTTCTCGTCCTTCTGCCAGCTCTCGATGAAGTCCGCGCACAGGTCCGGGGAGATCCGGTCCGCCAGCTCGCCCGCGGTGGTCAGCGACGCCCGCATCCGGTCGTAGTCGTCGGTCGTGAGCCGGCTGCCGACCTGGTCGAGCCGGGTGATCGTCTGCTGGATCGTGTGCAGGCGGAGTTCCTTGTACTCCTTCCAGTGCCCCGGGCTCATCGCGGTCAGCAGGTGGTCGTCGAAGCTCTGCGATCCGCTTTCCAGCGTGGCGTACAGCCCCTCGGCGAGGAGGTCGCCGAACTCTTCCCGGGCGGCCCGCTGCGGATCCGCGAACGGGTCGTACGCGAGCTGGCTGACCTCGCCGGTCTTTGCCAGCGCGCGCTCCGCGGCGTGCCGGGCGAAGAAGAACCAGTCCTCGTTGTAGACATCGGCGAAGAACGAGAGATTCGGGGCCTGCAGGTTGACGCCAAGGGTGGCGCCGCTGACGAACACGTCCTGCTTGAACCCGACGATCCGCCGCGCGTGGCAGACCACCGAGTTGTCCGGGTACTCCCGGCTGGCCATCGACGCGACCGGATACCTGTCCAGGCTGCTTGCCAGCCGCCGGACGTGCAGCGGATTGAGTGCCCTGATGTCGTCGTCGATGAACAGGATCTTCTTCCAGCCCATCAGCCGGCCGAGCAGCAGGCCGATGTTGCGCTTCGCGCTGAGGTCGCTGGAGCGATTGGCCGAGACGTCGTGGAACCGCTGCGCGGAGGTCAGCGGCTCCGGGCAGGGCGGCTGGTAGTTCTCGGGCACCTCGATCACGAGGGCCTGCGCGCGGAAGGTCTTCCGTACGCGGCTGACGACCTGTCCGACCTGTGCATCCCGGCTGCAGAGAATGAGCAGCGGTATGTCCAGCCGGGCGGCCAGCGAGATGACGGGCTGCAGCTCCGACGCCCGGCGCGCGGCCGGTACGACGATCGCGTCCGGGAGGGTGTTCGCGGTCGCGGTGAGCGAAGCCGAGCTGTCGCAGAGCAGGTTCTGGTGCGAGGACTGGATCTGCCGGGCCTGGGAGCTCATTCGGCCTCATCCTCCGGCGACCACTCGAACAGCCGGTTGTCCGCGATCTCCAGGTCCGGGGTGACGGCCTCGCCGTTGACCACCGAGACCCGCATCAACAAACCGAAGACGCCACCTGGGAACCGATCCGCCAGGTAGGCCTCGTTGCGTTCGCGTACGGAGTCGTCGGTCAGTGTCCGGACCGCGCCGAGCACACCGCGGCTGTAGACGCCGTTGCAGATCGTGATGGTCCTGCTGTGATTGAACGGATTCGGGAGCCGTGCGAACAGCGCCACATCCTCCACGAGCTCGCGGCGAGTGTCGCCGCGCCACGCGTCCTGGGCCTGGTCCGCCTCGAGCTCGGCCCGCGTCGGCGCGTCGTCCTCCGGGTCCTTGCTCTCCTCCCAGACCGGCCGGTACTCGCGGCCGTCCCGGGACCGGAAGATCTCGCCGTCGGCCAGATCCGGTACGGACAGCTGCCGGATCGGAAGGTTGTCCAGGACCCGCAGCAGCCGGCTGGTCACCCGGTTCCAGGCGATGCCGCCGATCAGGATGAGGTGGCCGGACAGGTGGTCCGCGCTGACCTCCGACGGGAGGCGGTGCCGGACCCTGAGCTCCGGGTTCGAGGCGCGGACATGGCCCCACATCTCGATCAGCGCGTCGAGGTCGGCGTACTTGTACAGCTTCGTGAAGTTCGGGTTGTCCTCCTGGCCCAGGCTCGAGCGTCCGTCCTCGGGGACCTCCGGGCAGATCAGCGTGATCCGGCCGGACTCGAAGTCGAAGGTGTACGAACTGTTCGACGACGGCGCGCTGGTCTGCTGGTGGCGGATGTCGTCGCGGAGGTTGACCAACTCGCGGTGCAGCGTGTTGAAGCGCTCGCGATCGGCAGGTGTCAGGTCCTGCTCGCGCGGCACCCGGCTCGGGACGGGGTTCGTCCCGAAGAGCAGCGCGTACGATCGCAGCCGCTCCTCCGGCGGCAGCTTCGGATTGGTCTCGGACTCCCACGAACTGATCGTCGCCACCGCGATCCGGACCTCGGCGCTGAGCGCTCGCGCCAGTTCCTTCTGCGTGAGTCGTTCCGACGCCCGCAGGTCGCGGAGCCGCCTGGCGAGTCTTACGGCCTCTGGAGAAGGGGCCACTTGTCACTCCCGAAAATGGTCAACCAAGTGCGGGCGTCCAGGACCGCCGGACCCTACACCCCGCTCTACCGACTTCACCGAGCCCTGCTGTACTGCGCTTCCGGGGGTCACCCGAAAGCCTTCCCGTCTGCGACGGCTGGGCCCTGCTACGCGGTTCCCTCGCCCCATTGCTCCTGACAAACTGGCGATTGACCGTAGTTACACCGTAGCTCTACCGTAGTACCGAAGTCGACCTGAAGCCAACTGAAGCCACACGACTCGCGGACAACTGGGAGAAATCCGGGCCCCGATCGAGGTATTCGTCGAGTCCTACTCGGCGTCTTGTGCCTCGATCAGCGCGAGGTCGCGGACGCAGAAGCCGTGGTGTTCGAAGGTCTCGTTGAGGACTGTGCGAAGGCACCGGCCGACCGAGCGACCGCGGGCGTACGGCGGCCATACGTCGTCTTCGGGCACCGGCGCCGGCGCGGCGAGCTGCTCGGGGGTGACTTCCTCGAGCCACGCCTCTAGCTCGGCGGCCTGTGCGTCCCGTACGCGCACGATCTCGTCGAGCGCCGGATCGAGCGAGCGGTCGATCCCATGCCCTTCCCGGTAAGGCTCGACGTCAGGCCCGATACCCATCGGCGTGAACAGCTCGGTCGACCCGAGGCAGCATCGCCGGAACCACGAGTCGTGCACGAACACCAGGTGCCGCATCGTCTGCACCGCCGACCATTCGTCGTTCACGCTCCGACGCTCGATCCCCGGTGTACGGCGCATCCGCTCGACCGTGGCGCCCCAACCGGCGTGCAACTGACGGGCCGCCTCATGCAGCTCCCGAGGCTCGTCGGAGCGGATCAACTCCCGCACCGGATAACGCCGATCAAGCTCCGCCTCGACGTACCCGCTGACCTCCACCCCATTCACCACAAGATTCGTGACGAGCCCATCAATCACCGCGTCCTGCATGACAACACCGATCCAGCGCGCCCCGGTGAGATCACACTCCCGAAACTCTGCACCACTCATATCCTCGTCGACATACCGTGTCATGCCTCGCACCCTAGATCCACAGCCCGAACGCCGGGCGATTGGGAAGGAAAGTTCCTCGTGGTTGCCGGGCCGTCAGTTGGCACTGGCTGTTGCTGGGGCACCCGCCGGTGCGGTGTCGCTCTCGCTTCAGCTGCCAATGAAGCCATCGGCAACAATCGTCTATGGCGGATCGATTCTGACCAGCGCCCTACTTGGCGGGGCTGAAGCAAGTCGACGAGTTTGTTCCGACAGGGACGCCAGCACGGGATGCGACACCAACTCGTCCATGCCCGCGGGTTCTTGGCGCAGGCCACGGCTGCGGCCAAGAACGCTCAGCTTGAGGCCGACACCCGGCAGGAGGTCGGTTTTCCCTCCTCGGCGAGGGCAAGTCCGAGGGAGCAAGCACGGAATTCCTCCGCGTCTTGGGCCTGGCGCCCACGTTAGGCATCCGTGCGGGCAGGGCGCGATGTTGCTGTGAGAGGTCGACGATGACCGCTGGCAGCTCACTCAAGTGGCTGGCGCGGCCGACAATCGGCGGCCTCCGAGTTCGTTGCGGCGGCCAGCAAGCTCGTCATGAAACGCGACCATCCACATCGACATAGTGCGCAACTCCACATCATCCGATATGTCGGTGTGCTGACGACGCCCCTCCGCGATCACTGTTCTGGCCGTCATCGGTCTCTGACGGTTGGGGAGCGGTCACGGTCGTGATGGCTGGCCTCGGCCGCGTGTCCACTGTGAGGCTGAAAATGTCCGGCCTGTGGTAGTGACCTGACACGTCGAAGAGCCGGCGGAGCTCGGCCACCTTTGTGAGGTCGATCCTCGTGGTGAGGATCCCCTCCGCATGCCGCAAGGGTCCGGCGACCAGCTGCCCGCTGGGGTCGCAGATCAAGGTGTTGCCAGGCTCGATCCATTCTCCGTCACCCGGTGCGGGCTCGGGCGCGATCCGACTCCGGTCCGGAAGGTCGGCCGGGATCTGGTCGTATCGCAGACAGGGATTGACTCCGACAACCCACATCCGGCCCTCGCGAGCGATGTGCTGCATGGTCGCCACCCAGCCGTCACCGCGAGCCAAGGTCGGTGCCAGCCACACCTCCACGCCTTGCGCATACTGGTGGAACCGCGCCAACGGCATGTAGTTCTCCCAGCAGGTCAGCCCGCCCAGTCGACCCAGCGGCGTCGGTACGACGTCCAGGGTCGAGCCATCGCCCTGACCCCAAACGGTCCGTTCGGAACCGGTCGGGACGAGCTTGCGGTGCTTGTTGAGCAGCCGGCCGTCGGCGCCGAAGTAGAGAACAGTGTTGTAGATAGTGGTGCCGTACGGCTCCCGCTCCTGCACCCCGATCACCAAGTGAACCCGATTGGCTCGGGCGATCGCACCGAGTGCCGCGGTTACTGGACCGGGCACGACGACGGCTTGTTCAACGAGCTTTGCGTACCACGGGCCGTCGCCGGCCCAGATCGGGCCGCTGTCGATCCACAGCGGCGTCCCGGGGACGAAGGCCTCGGGTAGCACCACGAGCTCCGCTCCCGTCATGGCAGCGTCGGTCACTAGTTGCTCTACGCGTGCGACCGTGGCATCCCGATCGAGCAATACGTACGCCGCCTGGACTGCGGCCACAGTGAAACCGCTGCTCATCGCGCACCCGAGATGACGTGGAGCTCGCACGGACCGACGAACCCCGCCTTCGTCTCGTAGACCTGCAGCGCCGACTCGACGTCCACCCAGATCTGCTGCCGTTCAGGCTCCTTCAAGCCCGACAGCATGTGATGGAGAGCACCGAAGGACTCGCGTTCGAAACGCACGCAGTCGGCGGCCGACGGGAGCAGCAATGGCGCGACGACTGTATCGACCCTCACGTCGTGGAATCCGGCGTCACGAAGTGTCTGACGCGCCGCGGCCGGCTCGCCCAGGCAGAACGGACCCGGCTGATCAGAAGATGGTGAGGGCAGCCCGGCGCGGCTCCGGATCAACGCGAATGGCGTGGAGAAGAAGCCGTTCCGCTCGGCAGTTGAGTAGACGATGGCCGCGAAGCGCCCGCCGTCAATGAGGCTGGATCGGATGCCCTGCAGAGCCCTTACCCGGTTTGGAAAGTAGATCAGCCCCAATCGGCAGATCGCTGCATCGAATTCCTCGCACCACTTGCTGTCGATCTCCTCGCCGTCCACCTCGTATGTCGTGATCTGCGAGAAGCCAGCCGCGTCGGCCGTACGTCGGGCGTATGACAGGATTCTCGGTGAGGTATCGGTGACCGTCACCCGACCGACCGACCCGGCCCGTCGAGCAGCCGACATAGCCTGGCCGCCCGCGCCGCCGGCGACATCCAGCACGTGCGAGCCAGCAGCGACGCCGGCGGCGTCCAGCATCGCCGCGGTGGCCTCGCCCAGCCATTTCTCCAACGTCGGTCCCCAGCGGTGCCAGGCCTCAGCGGCATCCTCCCACTGCCTCCTGGTCGTCTCTTTGTACGCAAGTGCGTCGAATGTCATCGTGCCTCCCGGGATCTCGTCCTGCTGGCTTCTGCGAGCCGAGAGTCGCGCTACTAGTGCAGCCCCGCATCCGTGCCCACCACGGATCCTGTCTAGGTGGCACAGCCTGCGCTTCAGATGGCACGGCTGGCGTCGCTGGTCAACGGCGCTTGGACGCGCAACACTCTGAAGGATGACGACTGCGATGGCTCCGATATCGGGAGTGACCGACCGAGAGCGCGACGTTCTCGTCCTGGTAGTCGGACACTTGACGAATGTTGAGATCGCAACGCGACTCTCGCTGTCGGTACGCACCGTCGAGTCACATGTCTCTTCACTCATCCGCAAGCTCGGCGTGCCCGATCGACGTGCGCTGGCGCGGCGGGCCGAAGAGCTTAACCTTCTGAGACCGCGGTGCCTCCACCGCTGGCCCAGCTCGGCCAACCGATTCGTGGGGCGCAGCCCGGAGACAGCCGAGCTACGTACCTGTGTGGAGGCCCACCGCCTGGTGACCGTGACTGGGCCGGGCGGCGTCGGGAAGACCCGGCTGGCGATCCATGCCGTGGAGCAAGTCGCCACCGCCCGTCCCGATGGCGCGTGGTTCGTCGATCTCAGCCAGGTTGCCGCGCCAGAAGTCGTCGTGGCGGCGGTGGCCGCGGCGGTTGGGGTCGTGGAGCCACCAGGACAATCGCTCGGCGACACGTTGACCGACCGGCTCAGTCGCTCGGACGGAATCCTGGTCGTGGACAATTGTGAGCACCTGCTACCGGAGGTGGCGAGCTATCTGGCCCGGCTCGTCGAGGACTGCCCTCGACTATCGATCGTGACGACCAGCCGCGCGCCGCTCCGGTCGCCGAACGAATGGGTATACGAGCTGCCGAGTCTCGCAGCGGATGACGCGAGCGAGCTCTTCCGCATTCGCGCCGAAGCAGCGGGTGCGACCGTACCTTACGACCCACGAGTGGCGGAGCTGTGCAGCCAGCTCGAGGGGATGGCCTTGGCGATCGAGCTTGCTGCGGCTCGATACCCCCTCCTGGGCCTGGACGGGCTGGCGGCCGCACTCGGAGACCCTCTGCAGCTGCTCGGTTCCGGAGACGGGGCGCGTCAGCGGTCTCTCCGCGCCACCATCAGCTGGAGCGTCGACTTGCTCGACGACGCCTGCCGGGAGCTGTTCGCAGCGCTTTCCGTCTTTGCTGCGCCGTTCACCGTCGCTGCCGCACACACGGTCGCATGGCCCGAGCACGCGGTCGCGGATGCTGCACGTGTTCTAGCGACGCTGGCCGACCAGCACCTGCTGTACGTCGAACCCGGCAACCCGACGCGGTACCACTTTCAGGAGGTCGTACGGCAATACGCTGCAGACCTTCTGGCGGACGGGGCTAGTGAGGTGCAGCGGAGCCACGCGCGATGGTTGTCGGGTGGCCTGCACGCGCTAGGGCCGGTCGCGCATGACGACGCGTGGTGCGAGCGGTTCGACGAGCTCGCCGTCGAGACTCGTGTCGCGCTCACCCGACCGATAGACGTCAGGGACCTCGGCGAGCTCTTCGCAGAGCTGTTGGTACAGCGGGGTCGGCTGGAGGAGGCGCAGCGACGCTTTGAGACCGTGGCAGCCACCGCGGTGACGGACGCCAACGATCGCGCGAGTCTCCTTCTTAAAGCCGCCGGGGCTGCCGCGGCTCGACTGGTAGGTAACGAAGCCCTGCGGCTGCTGGACGAGGCGACGGAAGCAGCAGCCTTGGGTTCGGATCCAGACGCCGCTGGTGGCGCACTCGCTTGGTCGGTGATTTACGCGGCCTTCCACTCGGGGATCATGGCCAATCCACCCGAGAAAGGCGAGATCGAAAGTTGGCTCGCGGAGGCGCGGCGGCTGGTGCGGCCCGGTTCGGCGGCCGAGGCCACGGTCCTGGCGGTCACTGCCATGTGTCCGGTGGACGATCATCCTCAGTCGGTGGCAGCGCTACGGCGCGCAGCCGATCACGCGATTGCTGTAGGGGAGCCGGTCGTCGGGTCGGCTGCGTTCGACCGCATCTGTTACAGCCAGCTGTTGAGCGGCGACTACACGGATGCGCTCGCCACAGTGCAGGCCCGCGGCGTCCTCATAGATCCGTTGCCATTAAGCGCGGCCACGGCATACGCCTTCAACGACTACTTACTGATGGGATGTGAGGTCTCATTGGCTGCGGGGGACCTTCCGGGCGCGACGTCGTTCGCCGAGCGCCTCGCGGCCCTCCCCTGTTACCGCGACTACGTCCACCCTCCGCTTGCCCGTCGGCTTGAGGTCGACGTCCTTGTAGGAGACCTGGTCGGAGCCACCGAACGCGGAGACCGCTTCCTCGCCTCGTGGACGCGGGCCGGCAAACACCGCGCCTCGACGCTGGCTGTCGGTGCATACTCGGTTGCTCTGGCGCATGGCCTCCTCGGCGACGACAGCGAGCGTGAGATCTGGCGAGGCGTCACCGAGCATCTTCTTGACGGGCCGCTGACTCCGCCGGACCGTCCGGACGTCGGATGGGCACCGACCTTGGACGCCTGGCTCCTGCTGGATCGCAATCGACCTCATGAGGCCTGGGCACGGCTCGCCGCTGACCTGGGCGACCCGACTTGGACCGCGAGCCCGACCGCCCTGATGTGGAGACCGTGGTATGCCGCCGCGTGGGCCGAAGCAGCGGCCTTGATCAGGGTTTCGGATCTTGACCGGCGGCTGGCCTCGGCGCGGGCTCACTCTGCGAGCAATCCAGTGACCATGGCTCTCGTTCAGCGCGCCGAAGCTTTAGCAAACGGCGATGCCCGGGGACTTGCCGCCCTCGCCGAGAGGTTCGACGACCTGGGCGCCTGCTACCAGCGAGACCGTACGCGGCGACTCGGCCCGTGATCGAACGCGAGCCTCGGCGTCGCGCTAACTCGTGCCCGGATCCGTCATCTGTCCGGTTGAGAGGATTCACCCGCCTTCGAGATCGCGAGGCCGCAGCCATTCACCGCCATCGCGGCCTTGACCCAGAATGCGGTGTCTGCACTGGGCTCCTGATCGAGGTAGGAATTGACATCGGCTCCCGACCCGCAACCCCGTCAGCACGATGGAGTCACGTCATACCGTCTGGGGTGTAGGCAGCGCCAGCTCGCAACTGAACGGATGGGTGAGAGCGCGTGAGTTAGCCGCGGGCGAGAAGCAGAGCGACGAGGTTGTCGGGCGCCTGTCCCATGTGGAGAAAGCTCCCCCTCAAGCAGCGAGAGAAGTGGTGGTCAGGGGCGGTCTCGAACCGCCGACCTTCCGCTTTTCAGGCGGACGCTCTACCAGGCTGAGCTACCTGACCGGGGAGAAAGTTCGGCGGCGGTGTTTGGACACCGCCGCCTTCTCCTGGCGACCCAGACGGGACTCGAACCCGCGACCTCCGCCGTGACAGGGCGGCACGCTAACCAACTGCGCCACTGGGCCTTGCGACTCGATGATCCTACAGCATCCTCGAGCTAGGTTTTGCACCGGCTTTCGCCGTATCCCCAACGGGATTCGAACCCGCGTTACCGCCTTGAAAGGGCAGCGTCCTAGGCCACTAGACGATGGGGACTCGGACCCGCGGGAGCCGAAGCTCCAGGGACAGCCGTAAGCATAGAGGAGACCGCGCCAGCTTCCAAAACGAGATACTGGTGGGGTGATCGAGATGAGCCGGGCCGACTTCGAGCGGTTGGTTTCGCAGGCGCTGGACGAGGTGCCGGAGGAGCTCGCGGGGCTGATCGACAACGTGGCGGTGTTCGTGGAGGACGAGCCGCCGGCGGGGGAGGCGGAGCTGCTCGGGATCTACGAGGGCATCCCGTTGACCGAGCGCGGGCACTACTACGGCGGCGTGCTCCCCGACCGGATCACGATCTACCGCAATCCGACGCTGAAGATCTGCGAGACCGTCGAGGACGTGGTGGATGAGGTGAACATCACGGTCGTGTACGAGATCGCGCACCACTTCGGCATCGACGATGCCCGGCTGCACGAGCTCGGCTACGGCTGACCCGCAGGCGTACGCGCTCCGCCGGACAGCCGCTGTACAGCAGTCGGTCAGGAGCGGCCGAAGAGGAGTTTCCAGGGCATCAGGGCGGATTCGAGTTGGACCTTGAGGGACATCTTGGAGACGCCCTCGGTGCGTTCCTCGAAGCGGATCGGGGTTTCGGCGATCTTGAGGCCGCGCTTGACCGTGCGGTAGTTCATCTCGACCTGGAACGAGTACCCGTTGCTGGCGATCGAGGCGACGTCGATCCAGCGCAGGGTGTCCGCCTTCCAGGCCTTGAAACCGGCCGTGGCGTCCTTGACGTGCAGGCGCAGGATCGCGTTCACGTAGAAGTTCGCCCACGCGGACAGTGCCCGCCGGTGCCAGCCCCATTCCGCGGCGGCCGAGCCGCCGGGGACGTACCGGGAGCCGATCACGACGCCGGCGTCGGTGGTACGCAGGATGTCGACCATGGTCGGGATGACCGAAGCCGGGTGCGACAGGTCGGCGTCCATCTGGATGACGATGTCGGCACCCTCGTCGAGCGCGCGGGTGATCCCGGCGACGTACGCGCGGCCGAGTCCGTCCTTCACGGTCCGGTGCAGTACGCCGACCTTCTCCGGCGACTCCTTCGCCAGTTCGTCGGCGACGTCGCCCGTACCGTCGGGGGAGTTGTCGTCGACAACCAGGAGCTCCAGGCCGGGCAGGTTCAGGTCGGACAGCAGCCCGGCCAGCACGGGCAGGTTCTCCCGCTCGTTGTAGGTCGGTACGACGACCACGATCTTGGCTAGCTCACCCATGACTTTCCTTCGTCGGAGACACCGAAAGCTATCGCATCGCCGGTTTAGGGTCGTGCAGGTGACGGCACTCGGCGTCGGTGGGACAGCAGGTCGATGCTATCGGGATCACCGCGGCGACCGGGACCGGCGTACCGCCCGGCCGCGACACCGAGCTCACCACCCGGCGTGTCAACCTGGCGACGGACTGCACTTACCGAGCGGTTCTGGCAGCTCCTGGGTGTGACGCTCACCATTCGACGGCGGGAAGGTCCTTGCGGGTCAGCACGTCTTCGCAGGCCAGCAGGAGGACGCCGATACACCAGGAGTGCGAGAGGGTGAGCAGCGCGCCGGGTGGGCCGAAACACTCGGTCTGGTAGTACCGCTCGGTGACCATGCCCCGGCGGGCGTTGAAGTCGCCGTCACGGCGGGCCACGAACTGGCGGGCGAACCTCAGGTGCTCGGCGGCCGAGACCGCGTAGCTGTCGTCACCGGTCAGCGCGGACAGGGTCGCCAACTCGGCTGTGCAGATCAGGCCGTAGTTGTGCAGATGCTGGTTCGACGGACTGGCCTGGTCGGCGCCGCGGGTGCGGAAGCCGTACGCGCCGAGGACCGTGTCGGGAGCGAACCGTACGTCGTAGCTGTAGCGGAACGTCAGCATCCAATCGGCGGCATACCGGGCCAGTTCGAGCCACTCGTGCACCGAGTCGATCCGGTGCAGCCCGACGTAGGCGAACAACGCCGCGTAACCGTCCTCGGATGTCGGCGCGAGGTCCACGTCCTCCGGCGCGCCACACAGACTGTCGGAACGGACGAAGGACGCGTAGTACCGCCCACCGCGGAGCGCCGCCGTACGGTAACGCTCGTCGCCGAACAGCTCGTACGCTTCGGCCATCGCGGCGACCCAGGTGAGCCCGGCGGCTCCGCTACGGGACAACACCTCGCCGGTCTCGAGGTGGTACAGGCTGCCGAAGTTGCCCTCGGCATCTTGTGCGGACAGGGCGAACTCGAGGTTGCTCAGCGCTGCCGCCCGCCAGTCAGGGTGATCGATCGGCTCGGCCGTCAGCGCGCGAATCGTGAACAGCGTCGCCTCGGCCAACGTCCGGGCGTGCAATCCGCCGGGCACGGGCGTCCACGACCCCCTCCAGCCGTGCTCGGCGTACCACGTACCGAAGAAGGTGCCGGCCGGCGTGAGGTTGCGGGTGATGTGGTCGATGACGGCCGTCCCCGCGTCGACGTACGTCTGGTTGCCGACGCGCCGGCCGTGGCGCAGCAAGCCGTGTGCGTACGGGATCCCGCTGACCCAGGCGACGTGCATCGCGAGCCGGTCGCCGCGATCGCCCAGGTCCGCGGCCAGTTCGCGGTCGAACAATGCGGTCTCGATGAGCACCGCCGGATCCTCCCGGTAGTGCCAGCGCCAGAGGCCGTACGACGTCAACTCGGCCGCCTGCGCGATGTCGATCCACGGTGTGACCGGTGGCTGCGCTGCCCGTTCCCGGTCACGGAGGCTGCGGAGGATCGGCGCGTAGCTGTGCCGGTCGGCCGGCAGTGTCCACAGGCAGACATCGAGCTCATGGCTCTCGCCGGGCTGCCAGGTGTACGCCTGGGCCAGCGGCGCGACACCGCGCGGTTCGCCGACGTAGCTGAACGGCTCTTCGCGGTAGGGCAGCGAGACCCAGATCGACGCCGGTCGCCCGGGCCTGGCGCCTAGTCCGAGTCCGCTGAGGCCGAGCGACGTGTCGGCGGCAACGGTCAGCGCGACGCCGCTTTCGTTGCCCCAGGCAAAGATGGCCGGTGTCGCCGCGCGGTCCGCGCGGAACGCCCACTGGTCCGCGGTCAGCGTCGCCGAGTCGAGCTCGCCCGGCGCGTACCGCGGGTACAGACGCATGCAGGACGGATCACGGTTGGCGCCATAGAAGAGCCCCGGGATCAACCAGTGCGGGGGACCGTCCGGCACCGGCACCTCGAAACGGATGCGCGTGTCGACCGGCTCCGGTCCGTCGAACCGTACGCGCAGACGTACGAGCTGGGGGCTACCTGAGCTGACGTTGAGTTCCACGCTCCAGCCGTCGTCGCTCAGCGGCGATCCGTCCGGAGACTCCAGGCGTACTTGCACGGGCTCAGCCGATCGGTGGTGGTTGCGTCGGGTCCCACTCGATCAGGTCCAGCTCGGTCGCGTCGGCGCCGGCGTCCGCGGGGAGTCGTAGCGTCTTGATCTCGTACGGACCGAAGCTGGTCTGGACCGATCGGTTCAGGAACGGTACGTCGATCGTGACCTCGGCGGCGGCCCCTGCGATCTCGTACGCGCGCAGGATCGTGGCGCCGTCGTTGTCCTCGGCGCGTTTGACGACCGAGACGACGACTTGGTCGCTGCCCGTCACGCCGAGGTAGGAGCGGCACGGTGGCAGTGGACCGTCGTGGAAGCACTCGATCAACGGGGTAGCCGGCTGGTTGAGCTCGGCGGCGCCGCGGACCACGCCGGCCGCGCGCCAGTCCCCGGCGTGCGGCAGCAGCCGGTACGTGAAGCGCTGGATCCCCTGGTCGAGGTACTCGTACACGCCGTCGTCGTCCAACTGCCGGGGGTCGTGCCACGCGTAGACCGGCGACCGGACGGCCGTCATCGCCAGCACGGATCGGCCGTCGGCCGTGCCGTCGACGGCGAACGAGTACTTGCCGTCGTTCAGTACTGCGACGCCGCCGCCGTTGCCGGAGACGTCGACCCAGGCGTGCGACGGCACTTCCTCGCGGTTCTGCTCGCGGACCAACGACCCGTACGGAATCTCGTGCGTCGCCACCGCGTCCGCGACGGCGAACGGGAAGCACAACTTGAGCGCCTTCAGCCGCTCACGCCAGTCCACCGTCACCCGGATCTCGAGCGCGGCCGACTCTGCATCGAGGACGAACTCCTCGACGAGCCGGGACTCGCCGTACGACGACTCGACCCGGATCAGCTGGCGCACCGGGCCGTCCGCGAGCCGCCGCACGCGTTGGACCGCGAAGACACCGCTGGTCTTCCACAGCGACCGGACTCCGTGGCTCCACGTGTCGGTGTCGTCGTCGATCACCTGGGCGTGCGGCACGCCGGCGGCCAGCAGATTCGGGCCGTCACCGGCCGCGAGCGTCTTCAGCCAGCCCGTCCGCCGGTCGAGCTCCGCCCGCACCACGCCGTTGTCCAGCGTGAGCCGATCGTCGGCGGCGGCGCCGAGGTAGTACGACGAGTCGCCGGGGCGCATCGTGAACAGCTGATATCCGAGCGCGGGAACGCATGCGCGGAAGGCGATCCGGCGGCGCCCGTTCGCGGTCGCCGCGGACCGGACCTCCTGGACGTCGAGCACCGGCCCGTCGAGGCCTTCGCGGAGCTCGATCGCGCCCCGCAACGGAGCCGGGTACCCGAGCTCGAGCTCCACGGTTGTGGCCACCGGCCACGCGTGCGGGTTGAATACGACGACGGGCACCATCGCCGACTCGGCCGGGATGTCGATCTGCCGCGCGATCGACTGGATCGAACGGTTCGCCAGCCGCGCGGCGATCGACTTCGCCTCGCCGAGCTGGTCGCGCGCGTCGTCGTACGCCGGCTCGATCGCAGTGCCCGCGGCGATATCGTGGAACTGGTTGAACAGCACCTGCTTCCAGGCGTGCCCGAGCTCGCGGGTCGCATCCGGCATGCCGCTGACCGCCGAGGCGACGGTGGACCACTTCTCGGCCGCCAGCAGCGCCTGCTCGGCCAACCGGTTCTGCCGTTTCACGCCGGAGTGCGCCGCGTAGCAACCGATGGCGTGCGGTTGCAGCTCGGTCGGGTGCACCGCCAGATCGTCGAAGCCGCGTGCCTCGTCGAAGAACCGGCGCATGGTCGACGGGAACAGGTCCGGATAGAGGTCACGCTCGGCGAGCTGCTTGATCGACTCGATGTTCTCGATCGTCGGGCCACCGCCGTGGTTGCCGACGCCGTAGCACACCATCAGCGGTTCGGTTGTCACCGGCAACTGTTGGAGCGCCTTCGTGACATGCCCGGAGATCTCGCCGCCAGGTGAGCAGTACTCGTGCGGGATCCGGTATGCGAGCACCCGCGAGCCGTCCGCCGACTCCCACCAGAACTTCTGGCCGGGCAGCTCCAGTTCGTGGGCCTGCGGGCGCAGGAACGCGTACGAGTCGAGCCGCGCCTTGCTGAGCAGCTGCGGCAGGTTGGCGTTGTGACCGAACGGGTCGACGTTGCACCCGACCGTCGCGATCACGCCGAGGTGCTCGGCCAGCCAGCGCTGCGAGTACAGCGCGTGCCGGGCGAACGCCTCGCCGCCCGGGAGATTGCAGTCCGGTTCCACCCACCAGCCGCCGACGATCTCGAACCGGCCCTCGGCGACCCGCTTGCGGATCCGCTCGAACAGTCCGGGATCGTGCTCCGCGATCCAGCTGAAGTACGCGACGGAGTCGGCCGTGAAGACGTAGTCCGGATACTCGTCCATGCGATCCAGCGCGGAGCGGAACGTCGCGCGCACCTCCTGGTACCCCTCCTGCCATTGCCAGAGCCACACCGCGTCGATGTGTGCGTTGCCGATCATGTGCAGCGGGCCTCTCATGACGGCTCCTCGAGCTCGGACGCCCAGCGGTCGACCAGCTCGCTGACCAGGTGCAGGGCGAGGACGTGCATCTCCTGGATCCGGGCGGTCTCCTCGGCCGGTACGACGACCGCCAGGTCGGCCTGCGCCGCGAGGTCCTCGCCGCGGACCGAGGTGAACGCCACGGAGCAGGCTCCGTTGGCCCGCGCGGCCGCGAGGCCTCGCACCACGCTCGGCGAGGTCCCGGACGTGCTGAATCCGACGACCATGTCGTCCGGCCGGACGAGAGCGGTGACCTGCCGGGCGAAGACGTCGTCGTACGCGTAGTCGTTCGCGATGCAGCTGACGACCGCGGCATCTCCGATCAGCGCAACGGCGGGCAGCGGTCGGCGTTCTCGCAGGTAGCGGCCGATCAGCTCGCCGGCCAGGTGCTGCGCGTCCGCCGCTGAGCCGCCGTTGCCGAGGGTATAGAGCACTCCGCCGGCGGCAAGCCGCCGGATGAGCTCGTCGGCCACGCCCTGGATCTCCGGTAGTTGGGCGCGCATTGCCGCGGCAACCTCTGAGTGCCGGTCCAGTTGTCCGTCGAGCAGGCCCTGCAGTCGGGTGCTCATGATTCCCCCAGGCGTTCGTAAGCGATGGCGGCTGCGCCGAGCACCCCGACCGCATCACCGTGCCGGCTCAGCGCGACGTCGCACGCCCGCGCGGCCGGTGGCATCGCCTGCCGCAGCGCGGCCTCGCGTACCGGGTCGAGCAGTTGTGCGCCGGCTCGGGTGACACCGCCGCCGAGGACGACGAGTTCGGGTTCGCAGACGTTGATCAGTACGGCGACCATCCGTCCGAGCATGGCCGTGGTCTCGTCCCAGACCGCGCGTGCGACCGGATCGCCCGCACGTGCTTGCTCCGCGACGTCCTTCGCGGTGGGCTGCAGACCGGCGAGGGGCGAGTCCGTTCCGGCGGCCGCTTCGGCGGCGCGGCGGGCGATCGACGTGCCGGAGACGTACGCCTCCGCGCAGCCGCGGGCGCCGCAGCCGCACTGGCGACCCTGCCAGTCGATCACCACGTGCCCCAGCTCGCCACCCTGCCGGGCGGCACCGTGGAACAGCTTGCCGGAGGTGACGATGCCGCCGCCGAAGCCGGTCGAGACGGTCAGGTAGACCAGGTTCTCGACACCCCAGCCGCCCCATCGGTATTCACCGAGTGCCGCCGCGGTTGCGTCGTTCTCGACGTACGTCGGGAGGCCGAACCGCTCCGCCACCAGCCGGCCGAGCGGCACCGCGTCCCAGCCGGGCAGCCCCGGCGGCCCGAGGATCACCCCGGTCGACGGCTCGAGCGGCCCCCCACACCCGACCCCAACCGCAGCAAGCGCGCCGGCACCCGCGACCGCCCCCGCGCTCGTGAGCGGCCCCGCACTCGCAAGCGGCCCCGCGCCCGTGATCGGACCCGCGGCCGCGGGTGGACCCGGGGCTCGGCGGGTGACGGTGTTGCCGGGGAGGGTGGCGAGGGGTATGCCGGCTTCGGTTGCTGCTTGTTCGCCGAGGTCGAGCAGGCGTTTGACGACCGCTGTCGGTCCTTCGTCGACCGTGGTCTCGACCTGGCAGTAGGACTGCACGGTGCCGTCGCGGGCGACGACACCGGCGGCGAGCTTGGTGCCACCGACGTCGAGAGCGAGGACGGGCTGTTGCTGGGTCACACTCAACCTTTCTGCGCGGTCGTGGCCACGCCGTCCAGGATGTACCGCTGGCCGAAGGCGAACAGCACGATCATCGGCAACACGGCGAGCACACTCGCCGCGATGGCGATCTCCCACTCGTAGTGGCCCGAGAGGGCGAAGGAGTCGATGATCTGCTTCAGGCCGCGCGGCATCGTGAAGTAGTCCGGGGTCTGCAGGTAGATCAGTGGTTTCAGCAGGTCCGACCAGCTCGCCTTGAACTCGAAGACGAACACGATCACCAGGGCCGGCTTGCACAGCGGGAACGCGATCCGCCGGAACAGCCCGAAGTAGCTACAGCCGTCGACCCTGGCCGCTTCGAACAGCTCGCGCGGGATGCCGAGGAAGAACTGCCTGAGCAGGAACACGTAGAACGCGGAGCCGAACAGGTTCTGTGCCCAGAGCGGGATCTGGGTGTCGATCATGCCCAGCTTGTTCCAGATCAGGTAGACCGGGATCATCGTCACCGCGCCGGGCAGCATCATCGTCGACAACAGGATGCCGAAGGCGACGTTCCGCCCGCGGAAGCGGAAGTACGCGAACCCGAACGCGACCAGCGCACTCGACAGCGTCACGGTCGCGGCCGCCATGAAGCCGACCGTCAGCGAGTTCAGCAGCCAGCGCAGCACCGGTGCGGCGTCCCAGACCTGGACGTAGTTCGACGGCTGGAAGATCGCCGGGATCAGCCGGTTGTCGAACACCTGTGACCGCGGCTTCAGCGACGCGGACACCAGCCACACCAGTGGATACACGAAGGCCACCGTCGCCAAGGCGAGGAACACGAAGAACGGAAGACGTTTCCAGGCGATGGTCATCAGCGGTCCCCGTGGTAGTACACGTACCGGTTGCCGATCCGGACCTGAACGAACGTGATCAGCATGATGATCACGAACAACAGCCAGGCCATCGCCGAGGCGAAGCCCATCTTGAAGAACTGGAAGGCGTTCTGGAACAGGTAGACCATGTACACCAGGGACTCGTCCGAAGCGGTCGCCTTCTGCTGCGGACCGTAGAACATCGTGTACGCCTGGTCGAACATCTGCATCGCCGCGATGGTGTGCGTGATCACCGTGAAGAACAGCGCTCCGGAGATCATCGGCACGGTGATCCGGAAGAACCGGGTCACCGGACCGGCGCCGTCCAGCTCGGCAGCCTCGTAGAGCTGTTTGGGCACGCCGTTCAGCGCGGCCAGGTAGATGATGACGGTGCCGCCGACGGTCCACAGGCTGACGATCGCGAGCGACGGTTTCAGCCAGTTCGGATCGGCGGTCCAGTTCGGTCCGTTGATGCCGAACCAGCCGAGAACCTTGTTGATCAGTCCTTGCTGGCCGTTGAGCAGCAGCAGGAACATCGCGCCCGCAGCGACCGCGGGCGTCATCTCCGGCAGGTAGAACGCCGTACGGAAGAAGCCGCCGGCCTTACCTACCCGCTGCAGCATCATGGCCAGTGCCAGCGCGAAGATCGTGCCGAGCGGAACGAACATCGCGGCATAGACGAACGTGTTGCTGAGCGACTTGAGCACCCGTGGGTCGTCGAACAGTTCGCGGTAGTTGTCCAGCCCGACCGCGTGCGGTGCCTGGATCATCTGGTAGTCGGTGAACGACAGCACGAGGCTGGCGATCATCGGTCCCGCGGTGAAGATCAGGAATCCGATCACCCAGGGCGAGACGAACAGCCAGCCGGCCCGGTCCTCGCGCTTCGCCAGCGGGCTGCGTTTCGGTCGCCGGCGAGGCGCGGTCGGTGTCTGCTCGCGCTTCGCCGAACGCTCGACAGTCGTGGTCATGTCAGCCCTGGCTGGCCTTGTCGAAGGCGGCCTTGGCCTCGCTCTGTGCCTGGTCGAGAGCGGCCTGCGGGGTGGCGGAGCCGGCCAGCGCCTTGGCCACTGCGCTCTTCCAGGCGGCGTCGATCTCGGCGCCGGCCGGTGACGGGTTCAGCGCCTTCGCCGTGTCGAGGACGTCGTAGTAGTTCTTGATCGCGGCGTCGAAACCGGCGTCACCGGTGGGCTTCAGGTACTCCGCCTTGATCTTGTCGTCGGCCACCTTGTTACCGGTGAACAGACCGGTGAAGAACGTCTTGTCCTTGGCAACGGTCTGCATCCGGGCCTCGGCCGCCTTCTGCCAGGTCTCCACCGAGGTCATGGTCTTCGCCCACTGGCAGGCGGCGTTCGGGTTCTTCGCACCCTTCGGGACCACCCAGGCCGAGCCGCCGGCGGTGCTGATCGGTTGTCCCTGCCGGTCGGTGAACGGCGTCGACTGCAGCTTCAACCCGTTCGCGCGGGCGTCGAGGAGAACGTTCACGTACCAGTTCTCGATCGGGAACGCGGCCAACTGGTCCTTGGTGAACTGGTTCTTCGCGCCGAAGATGTCGAACGTGTCGCGGAAGGTCTTGAAGTTCGACCAGCCGCCCTGGTCGTCGATCAGCTTGATCGTGTACTGCAGTGCTTCGACGGCCTTCGGGTCGTTGAGGTTCGGCTCGCCGCCGGGCTTGACCAGCTCGGTACCGTTCGCCATCGCCCAGAGCGGGAAGAAGTCGGGCATCTTCGGGTCGTACCCGATCCGGGACGGACGGCCGTTCTTCGCCTTGTAGAGCTTCTTCGCGGTCGCCTCGAGCTTGTCCCAGTCGGTGGTCTGGATGTCGGCGACCGACACACCGGCCGACTTCAGCGCGGTCTCGCTGACCAGGTTCGCCGAGACGGTGGAGAACTCCGGGATGCCGTAGGTCTTGTCCTTCAGCCGGACCTGGTTCATCGCGGCTTCCCGGTATTGTGTGGTATCGATTCCAGAATTCTTGATGCAGTCGTCCAGGGGCTGGATCGCGCCCTTCGCGGCATAGGTGCCGATCAGGTTGCGGTCCATGTACACCACGTCGGGCGGGTTGCCGCTCGACACCGCGGTGAGGAACTGCTGGGCGTCGAAGTCGCCCTTGTTGTTCTGCACGGTGACACCGGGGAAGGCGGTCTTGAACGCGGTGACCCGCGACTGCGCGACCTCGTCGTCGCCGCCGAAACCCATGATTTTCAGGGTTCCGGTCGGGGTCGAGCCGGCCGAGCTCTGATCGCTGCTCCCGCCGCCGGCATCCTTCTTCCCGACGCCGGCGCAGGCGGTCAGGGCCAGCGCACCGGCCACGAGCACCACGGGAAGGCGCAGGTGCTTCATTGGTTGCTCCTCACGTCGACAGGGGACGAGCGGCGGAATGTGGTATCGATGCCACATTTCCGGATTGCAGGAACCGTAAGGGCCCGACGGACACGTCGTCAAGACGTCGGCGAGCCGCCTGTGGACAACTCAGCGCGGCGCGGGACCGGTCGATCCGCGGACGATCAGCCGGGCCGGCACCTTGACCAGGCGGCGGCGCGCCGGGAGTTCGCCACGGATCCGGGCGAGCAGCAGGCGGGCGCAGCTGCGGCCCATCTCGACGGTGCTCTGGTCGACCGTGGTCAGCGCCGGCTGGACCAGCGACATCCACGGCACGTCGTCGTACGCCGCCAGGCTGATCTGCCGCGGGATCTTGATCCTGCGGTCCTTCAGCTCGGCCAATGCGCCCTGTGCGAGCACGTTGTTCGCCGAGATGACGGCCGTGACCTCGTGGTCGTTCAGCAGCTTCCGGGTCGTCCGCCGCGCCGCGTCCGCGTCGAAGCTGGTGTAGGCGATCAGGTTCTCGTCGATCTCGAGACCGTTCGCGGCGTGCGCGGCCCGGAAGCCGGCCAGCCGCCCGGCGCCGGTCGACCACTTCGTCTCGTCGATGAGCATCCCGATCCGGGTGTGGCCGAGCGCGATCAGGTGCTCGGTGAGCGCCTCCGAACCGCTCTTGTTGTCGCTCAGGACGAGGTCGCTGTTCGACCGTCCGAGCTCCCGGTCCGCGCAGACCACGTGCACGCCGTTGTCCTGCAGCACCTGCGGGCACTTCGCGGTCACCGGCGTCACGATCACGCCGGGCACCCGCATCGCCAGCAGCGTCTCGGCGGCCTGCATCTCCTCCGCGGGGTCGCCGTTGTCGTTGACCAGCACCATCTGGTACTCCGCCGCGCGGAGCTCCTCCTCGATGCCGGCCGCGAGGTCCGCGTAGAACGGGTTCCGCAAGTCCGAGATCAAGACGCCGATCGACGTCGAGGTACGGCTGCGGAGGTTGCGCGCGTTGTGGTCTGTGACGTACCCGATCCGCTCGGCCGCCGCGCGGACCTTGGCCCGTACGGCGGGCGACGCGTAGCCGCGGGTGTGCAGCGCCCGTGACACCGTCGACGGAGACACCCCGGCTTCCCGTGCGACGTCCTGCACGGTCGGACGGCGCACCGGCTGTGACACCGCACGCGCGGCCTGCCCCCGGGGACTCATGGCCCGCAGTCTAAATCCTCAGTCCCGCCCTGTACCGGCTCCACGTGTCGTTGACAGCGTCGAAGTCATCAGAGCGGAAGTCGTAGCGGTCGGTGTCCGTGCCGTCCACGTAGTACAGCGCAGGCACTCCCAGCGAGTCCTGAATCTCCAGGTAGCCACGCCACTCCGCGTGTGTCGGCATCATCCACCCGTCGGTGTCCACGCCCAGCTCGGGCAGTACGGAACGAACCACACCGGCCCGGTAGCGCATGTGACGAGCCACATATCCCGGCTCGGCCGAGTGGTCGTGCAGTACGTCGTTCAGCCGGATCATGTCCGTCACGTCGAGGAATGCCGGGTTCGGAGTGTGGGTGACCACCAGGGCGTCCGGCTTGACCCGCTTCGCGGTGTCGTGGACCAGGCGGAGTTGCTCGTGCAGCAAGGCCGTACCCCAGCGAGGTCCCGCGTGCTGCAACGACGAACCGGACGGTGTCCGCGCGGTGAAGTCGATCTTGAACCCATCGGCGTCCAGGCCGTCAGCGGACAGCATGTACGTGACAGCGTCGGTGATGAGATTGATGCAGTCCGGCGCCTCCGCGTCGAGCCCGACCGGCGCGCCGGTCGGATCAGTCACGCAGGCAGAGACCGGGGCGCCCTCTTCGTCCCACGCCTTCCACCACAGCAGCACGCGCTGTCCGGCAGCGTGCCGTCCGGCGATCCAGCCCTTCAGATCGCTCCACTTCGACGGGTCGGGCCGGCAGGTCGCATACGACGCCTGCCACTTGTCGTCGATCACCACGGTCTCCGGCACGATCCCGTGCTCGGCCAGTGTCGTCAGGAACGAGTCGTAGTTCGCCTGCGTCGCCAGTGTTTGCGGCGGCTGATCAGTCCGGACCCCCAGCGCGCACTGAGCACCCCAGCCGCAGAAGATCGTTCCAGACCACCACGGCGGCCGTTCCGCAGCACGCGTTGGCACGACGCCCGCAGCGTCCAGCAAGGCGCGATGCTCCACCAGCACGTCCTCCGGTGAGCTACCACCGAGGTGTACGACGAGCCGCGGTGTCGTGAAGGTCCCGTCCACCGCAGTCTGGCCCTCGTAGTCGAGCTGCAGACTGAACCCAGCAGTCACCGGCTGATAGTGGTAGCTGGTGAAGTTCTGCTCCGCGACCGGGGCAACCAGGCTGAAGCCCATCCATTCCGCGGCGCCTGCCGTCGCCGCGAAGCACCACGGTGCTGGTGTGAACAACCAGCGCTCGATCCCGGGTTCGCCACCTTCGCCGCACACGCTGATCGTGGCCGGCTCGACCGCCTCCCGGAGGACCCGCGTCGGATGGTCCGGATTGGGCGAGTAAACCTCCCGCAGCCCCGACCCGCTCGGCAGGAACCCGCGAGGAGTACGCCGACCGCCCAGCAGATGTACGTCCGTCAGCCGGCCGTGACCGGTCACCGTCGTCTGCGTCTCGATCCGGTCCGGCAGGAACCGCGTCGTCGTCACCCTGCTCTCCCAGACCGAACTGCGGGCGGTCACCCGCCACACGCCGTCACTCACCGACTCGACTTCCAGCGACGAGCTCTCGTCGAGCCCACCGATCGTGTCGAGCGAGGCGAACAACCGCAGCCGAAACAGCTCCCTCCCGTTCCGGCTGACGGTGGCGAACGCTTTCTCGACGTCCACGGTGTAGTCCACAGGGTTCCTCTCAGGAAAGGTGTACGTCGACCAGCGCCTCGGCCAGCTGGCCGAGGTAGATCCCGTCCCGTGTGATCCCGGCCGCGATCCGCGCCCGGCGTACCGGCTGATCCACCCGCGGGACCACCACGAACTCGGAAGCGTCGACGCGCCGGCACTCCCACCCCGGCGGCACCACGAGGTCGGCCGGCACGCTGACTCGCACGCTGAACGGCCGCCCGTTCACCGCGTCGACCCGGTACGGCGAGATGCGCACGGCGCCCGTGAACACCGGGTCAGACGGGGGCAGCAACGCCCGGTGCGCGCGGGCGACCTCGTCTCCCAGCCGCGTCAACTCGTCCAGGTATGACGGTGTCACGGCCCGCGGGTCCCAGTGCCCGGAGATCATCAGCTCGGGCTGCAGCCGCTGGTAGAGCGCGGCCGACGCCACGTAGTCCTCGGCCGCGAAGGCGTTCGCGTACTGGAAGTTCGGGATCTCCGCGACGCCATCGGGTGACCAGCTCCCGGTCTGCTGATCGCCGGTCGCCAGCACTCGCCGGCCGTCCGCCTCGAACTCGATGGCCGAGGCGTAGAGCGTGTGACCAGGCAACGCGTGCATCGACAGCTCGTACTCACGCCAGCGGATCGCGGCGCCGTTCGCAACGTGCTGCGCGCACGGGATCGGCTCGTACCAGAGGCAGGGCAGGTCGTAGTGCGCCGGGTTCTCGAGGACGTGCGCGACCGGAGCGGACGCCCATACCTCGGTGCCGTGCACCTCGCGCATCAGGTTGAAGGCGGCAACATGGTCGTCGTGGTAGTGCGTCGGTATCGCGACCTCGACGCGCTCGATGCCGTAGTCCCGCTGCAGTGCGCGCAGGCTCGGCAGCCACGGCCGGACGACGTGTCGCGGTCCGCCGGTGGGGATGCTGGTCGTCAAGTCGTAGCCGTAGTCGATCAGTAGCGCCGTACCGGAGTCGCTCAGCAGCGCGTAGCTGCGGGACTCACTGGTCCGGTTCATCAGCAGGTGCGGGCTGAGTTCGACGTACGGATCCTCGAGCTTGGCCGGTAAACCGCTCGGTGTCCCGAGTCGTACGGTGACGAGGTCCTGCAGCGCCGCACACGTGGCTGTCACGGCGGCCAGTGGGTCGTCCATGCGGGTGCCGTGACTCGGCAACAAAGCCCGTGGCTGGTGGTCGAGCAGCTGGAGCAGAGAGGCCATCGTCATCGCGGCGCCCTCCATGCCGACGTACGACCACTGCAGCGCGGCGGCCGACCACACCTTCCCCGGACTGTGGATGAGGTCGCCCGTGAACGCGTAGCCATCGATCAGGTAGCTGACGCTGCCGGGCGTATGGCCGGGAGTCGGCAATGTCCGTACCGACAGGTGCCCGATCTCAGACGTGCTGTAGTCCTTCATGACACCCGTGACCGGCGCCGACGACAGCAACGAGAACCGATCCGTGTGCAGATCGTAGTCGTTCGCCAGGTTTCGTCGCTGCCAGTGATGGTCGGCGTCCGCGATCAGCTCGACCTCGTTCTCCGGCACCCAGACTCGTGTCCCCGTGGCCGCCAGTAACGGCAGTCCCTCGACCTGGTCGCGGTGGTGATGGGTGACGAGTACGTCGGTCACCACGTCCACGCCGTACGACGCCAGCCGCTCGAGCCAGCGCCCGCTGCCGGCGTCGATCGCGACGGCGGACCGGGTCGCCGGGTCGGCCAGCAGGTACACCAGGCAGGTGTCCTCGATGGTGTGCACGATCACGGCAGCACCCTAAGCGCACACCTGGAATCGATTCCACCCCGGCCCGGCCGGGTCAGCGATCGGCGAGCGCCTCCGCGACCGTGCCGTAGATCCGGAACTGGCCGCCGAGGCCGGTGACGGTGAGCGGGCGGTCCACCGGGCGGCCGACGCCGACCAGTGCGAGGGTGATGTTGTGCCGGCCGGCCAGGTTGCGGGCCTCGACCAGGTTGCCGAGGCCGGCCGAGCTGCAGAACGTGACCGCGGAGACGTCGATCAGCACCAGCCGGGCCGGCGGCGCGACCGCCGCCCGGATCGCCTCGGCGGCGAACTCGGTGCTGGCGATGTCGATCTCACCCGACATCCGGACCAGCAGCACGCCAGGTTCGAGCTCGTCGGTGACGGCGTCGAAGGTGGTCTTGATCATGCCGTCCCGCGGCTCGGGAATGCTGGTCACGGGCGGGTCTCCCCCGGGGTAGCGCCACGAACGCGGGTCCTGGCGGAAATGGAACTGCCCTGCCCACACACCGTATGCCTGATCGCGCAGGCGTCACAACGGTTGCGTCGACGATGACCCCGGAGCGTGACCTCCGGCGGTGTAAGCGCTGTCAGAGTCAAGCAAACCGATGATAGACAAGGCGGTATGAGCACGAAGCAACTGCTCGCCGACGTCGACGCGGCCGCCGACCCGGCGACGGCCGGGATCCTCGCGCGGTACTTCAAGCTCGGGCCGGGTGAGTACGGTCACGGCGATCGGATGATCGGCGTGAAGCTCTCGACGATCCGCGGCATCCTCAAGCCGTACCTGCGCGCGGGCCTGCCGCTCGACGAGCTCGAGCAGGCGCTGACCAGCCCGATCCACGAGCATCGCCTGACGATCCTGTGTCTGCTGGCCGATCGTGCGACCCAAGCGCTCAAGCCCCGTACGGCGGACCCGGCCGAGCTGCGGGCGCTGTACGAGATCTACCTGCGCGGTACGGCGTACATCAACAACTGGGATCTCGTCGACTGCAGCGCCCCGCAGGTCGTCGGCGGATACCTGCTCGACAAGCCCCGCGACCCGCTGTACGAACTCGTCCGCTCGACGTCGCTGTGGGAACGGCGGATCGCGCTGGTTGCCACGCAGTACCTGATCAACCGCGGGCAGACCGCCGACACGTACAAGCTGTCCGTCGAGGTACTCGGCGACCGCGAGGACCTGATCCACAAGGCGTCTGGCTGGATGCTCCGCGAGGCCGGCAAGCGCGTCGACGAGGCCGAGCTGCGCGTGTTCCTCGACGAGTACGCAGGCCGGATGCCGCGGACCATGCTCCGCTACGCCATCGAGCGCCTCGACCCGGACAGCCGCGCCCGGTACCTCGCCGTACCGAGGATCCGGTAGGCAATTGCCGCGAGCAACAGGTAGCCGGGGATCAGCAGCAGTACGTCGGGACTCGCCAGGTCGGCCGACCAGCCGGTGTCCCGGGTCGCGCCGTCGATGGTGAGCCGGTTCACGGTGAGGAACGTCAGGTGCGTACCGATGCTCGTCCACAACGACCCGGTCGCCTGCCGGGCCGCGATCAAGGTGAAACCGAACAGTGTCAGCAGGATCGGGTACGTCACCGGGTCCTGGCCGGCCGGCACCAGGCTCAGCTCGGTCGACGACGGTCTCAGGATCAGTTGAACCAGCGACGACAACCCCGGCACGACGAGGAAGAGCAACGTCGTACCGATGGCCGCGATCGCCCCGCGGTAGCGCGAACGCAGTGCCGTCCAGGTGTGACCGCGCAGGCTGATCTCCTCGGGGAACGCCTCGAGCAGAGTCGCGATCACCGCGTTGGTGATCAGGAACACGAGCAGGTCACCCAGGTGGAGGCGGCCCCAGGAGATCCACCCGGCAAGGGTTCCGGCTCCCAGCACGAGGACCGCGCTGCCGCCGGTCACCACCACCCCGGTGACGAAGCCGCGCAGTGCGTCCACCAGCCCGAGCTCTGTCCGGCGCCGGTACGGGCGGATCAGCAGCACCGCGACAAGTGCACACACTGCCGCCGGGACGTACCGATTGCCGACCAGGTCCGAGACCGCCCCCGCGCAGCCGAGTGCGACTCCCATCGCGACGGCGCCGAACGCCGCCCGCAGCCACACCCTGGGCATCGAGCTGTTCTGTTTTAGCACGACCGTATCTTAAAACCGCTGGGAACAAGTCGACAAATCAGTTCTTGCTGTCTGCGTACGGCGGCGCCTCGAGCGCGCAGTGCGGGTGGTGGTGCACCTCGCGTGGCTGTCCAGGCGTGCCGAGCGTGAACCAGGCGATCGCGGCGCCGGCCGCGGCCAGCACCGCGGAGATGATCAGCGCGTTGCCGAAGCCGTTGTGGAAGGCAACGGGGTTGCGGTAGGAGTCGCCGGTGATGCCGGCCGCCATCGGGATCGCCGCGACCGCCATCAGCTGCGCCGACCGGGCGACCGCGTTGTTCACACCGGACGCGATTCCGGCGTGGTGGTCCTCGACCGAGGACAGCACGGTCGCGGTCAGCGGCGCCACCGTCGCGACCAGGCCGAGCCCGAGGAGTACGACGGCCGGCAGCACGGTGGCGACGTAGCTCGAGCCGGCGTCGATCCGCAGCATCAGCAGGAAGCCGCCGGCCATCAGTACCGGGCCGACCGTCATCGGGATCCGCGCGCCGATCCGGTCCGCCAGCCCGCCGGCGTACCCGGACAACGTGAACATCAGCAGCGTCATCGGCAGCAGGGACGCGCCCGCCCAGAGTGCCGAGTAGTGCAGCGCCGTCTGCAGGTAGACCACGACGAGGAACGTCGCCGTACCGAGTGCGCCGTACACCACGACCGTGACCAGGTTCGCGCCGGTGAAGCGGCGGTTGGCGAAGATGTTCAGCGGCAGCATCGGGTGCGAGCTGCGCCGTTCGGCCTCGACGAACCCGGCGAAGGCGAGGACGCCGATCGCCAGGCTGGTCAGGATCATCGGATCGGTGAAGCCGTGGTCGCCGGCACTGATCAGGCCGTACGTGAGCCCGGCCAGGCCGATCGTCGCGAGGATCGCGCCGGTGAAGTCGAGCTTGCCGCCGGCCTCCTCGTCGCGGGTCTCCGGCACATGCCGCAGGGTGACGAGGACCGTGACGAGCGCGATCGGTGCGTTGAGGAGGAAGATCAGCTGCCAGTACCCGCTGTCGACGAGCGTGCCGCCGACGAACGGACCGACGGCTGCCGCGACCGAGGTCAGGCCGGACCAGGTGCCGACCGCCTTGCCGCGGTCGGAGTGCTGGAACGTCGTCTGCAGGATCGCCAGGCTGCCCGGCGTCAGCAGCGCACCGCCGATGCCCTGCAACACCCGGCCCGCGATCATCACCGAGAGGTTCGGCGCGAACGCACAGACGACCGACGCGACCGCGAACCAGATCACCCCGACCACGAACGTACGCCGCCGGCCGAGCCGGTCGCCGAGCGAGCCGCTGAGCAGCACCAGTGAGGCGAGCATCAGCATGTAGCCGTTCACGATCCACTGCAGACCGGCCATGTCCGCATTGAGGTCCTGGCCCATCACGGGCAGCGCGACGTTGACGACCGTCCCGTCCAGGAACGCCATCCCCGACCCCAGTGCCGTCGCCGCCAGGACCCACCGTCCGCGGGCGGTGCCCAGCGCGATCCGTTCATCACTCATAGGGGTCAGCGTGGCAGATCGAGCTGCAGTACCACGAGGGCCTTGGCGGCCGGGATGCCCGACTGGATCGTCAGGTGCGGCGGATCGCCCACAGCGCAGCGCGTTTCGCTCAGCAACGGGCAGACCGCGTTCAGCAGCCCGGACGTGACGGTGATGTCGGTCGGCAGCGAGCCGTCGGTGTTCGCGGTCAATGGCCGGATCGCCGCGCCGGCGCGGTTCGTCTCCGACGGCGACGCGAACACCGTGGAGCCGGACAGCCGGTACGTCAGCTGCAGCTTCGATGCCGCGACGGTCAACGGGATCAGGTCGGCGCCCGGCACGGTGGTGGTCTGCAGTGGCACGGGCTGGTCGTCGGCGACGACCTTCAGGTTCGTCACCCGCGGCCTGGTCGGCGACATCATCCCCGGCAGTTGGTCGCCGGACGAGGGCAGTTGCAGCTGCAGCATGTTCGTCGACTGCGGCAGCAGCACGTTCTCGGTGATGTCGAACGAGCCGTCCCGGTGCGGTACGACGGTCAGGTCCACGCCGGGCTTGGTCTGCCCGCTCGTACTGGTCTCCGGCGCCGGCGTCGACGGCCGCTCGGTGCCGAGCCCCGGGCTCGGCGCGGTCGGTCCGGCGGAGCCGGAACAGGCCACGGTCGCGCTGTACCCCAGCACCAGCGCGACCGTGGCCAGATATCGGGCCCGCTTCTGCACCCCCGATGTCACCCCCAGCAGACGGACCTGGGCCGCCTGATTTACAAGACTTCCGCGTACCCCTGGCGGCCGGGTCGAACAGGTGTTTAGGATACGCCCGAATTCATGGGGACGGGCAATTCTCGCAGTATTTTCCGGTACGCGAAGAGGGGGAGACAAATGCGGAGACGGAGTGTGTCCGGGCAATCTCGGGCGGTGCACGGCAATGTTTCGAGAATTCACGGTTCGGTAATTCGAAGAGTGCTTCCGTTGTTACTCGCGGCAGTGGTCGCGGCAGCTCCGGTGGCACTCCCGGCACCCGCCGAGGCAGCTGCCGGCGCCAACCTGTACTTCGTCCAGGGGCTGCCCGGGAAGACCTTGGACATCAGCGTGGACGGGCGTCAGGTCGCAACCGGAGTGACCGGTGGCAAGCTGGTCGGGCCGTTCGCGGTAGCAGCCGGGAAGCGGATGGTCACCGCCAAGCAGGGCAGTACGGTGGTGATCCAGCGCGAGGTCACGGCCGGTGCCGGTGCCAGTCTGGACGTGGTCATTCACCAGCCGGTGTCGCCGACCGGCGCGCCATTGCTGACGACGTACCCGAACAAACTCGCCGCGGTGCCGAAGGACAAGGCCGGATTGCGGGTCGCCCATGACGCCGCGGTAGGTCCGGCTGACATTCGGGTGAACGGAAAGGTACTTTTCCAGAACGTCGCGAACGGGGAATCACTCGACGTGGTCGTCCCGGCCGCGACGTACAAGGTGGAGATCGTGCCGACCGGCGCGACCTCGCCGGTCGTACTCGGGCCGCTCGACCTGCCGGTCAAGGCCGGCTACCTGACCCGGGTGTTCGCGATCGGTGCGCCGAGCCAGAAGACGATGACGGTCGCGCTCGGCACGATCAAGGTGCCGGCGACCGGGTCGGACAAGCCGCACGTGGTGAACACCGGAACCGGTGGACAGGCGGCAGGGCTCAACCAGGTGCAGAGCCCTGCCGGTCAGTCCGGACTGTGGGTCCTGGCGTTCGTCGCGCTGCTCGGGATCGCGGTGCTGACCGGCCGGAAGGTGGTCCGTCGCTGAAGCGGAGCTTGCTGGGTACGGCGCTGTGCTGCCTCGCCCTGGCCGGGTGCTCGGCCGGGGTGGGCAGCGCTGCGCCCGCGCCCACGACCACGTTCGGCTTCGAGACCGCTGGTACGCCGCCGGTCCCGCAGCCGAGTACGTCGCTGTCCGCGCCGCCGGGCCGGATCGGTACGCCGGCGCCGAGCCAGCGGATCCGGTTCGTGCCGGAGCAGGTGGTGCTGCCCGGCGGCGCGAGCGCATCGGTGCTCACGGCAACTACTGTCGACGGCCTGCTCCAGGTCCCCGCGAAGGCGCAGAACGTCGGCTGGTGGGACGGCGGCGCCGAGGCCGGTGACCCGTACGGCTCGGTCGTGCTGGCCGGCCACGTCGACACCAAGACCGAAGGTCTCGGGTTCTTCGCCCGGTTGCTCGGCGTACGACGCGGTGAGGTCGTCGTACTGCGCGGCTCCGGACACGTGGCGTCGTACCGGGTCACGTCGATCGAATCGGTCCGCAAGGACGCCCTCGCCACGAAGAGCGGCGCCTTCGACCAGACGGTCGACCATCGGCTCGTACTGATCACCTGCACCGGCGCCTACGACGCATCTCGCGGCGGCTACGAGGACAACCTGGTGGTGACCGCGCTGCCGATCGGTCTGGCGAAGTAGTGCTAGCTCCACCCCTGGATGGGGTGGTTGCCCGCTGGTCGCGGTATCCGGCCGCGAGCAGGCTGACTTCATGAGATCGAGAACCCCCGCCCGAAGTTCACTGATCGCTATCGGAGTCGCCGCCGGGCTGGTCGCGGCGCCGTTGTCGGTTTCGTCGGCAGCGACTGCGGCGTCGGCGCGCGACGGCATCTGGCAGCTGGACGGGTACGGCACGATCGTTGCTGTCGACAACAACAAGGCGAGGCTCTACGACACCACCAGCATCAGCTGTACGCCGGAGGCTGCGGAGTACAGCTGGGCCGGAGACAGCTTCACCGCGGACGGCGAGCAGTCGTTCACGTTCACCACCCGCCGGGATCGCGCCGCGATGCGGCTCGAGGGCGATGTCGGTACCAAGCATCTGCGCCGGTTGGCGAAGCTCCCGGCGCAGTGCTCGAAGCCGGGGGCAACCGGTCCGCTGGCCGATTTCGACCAGTTCTGGACCACGTTCGCGGAGAACTACCCGTTCTTCGCGGCCAAAGGCATCGACTGGGACGCGGTCCGGGCGAAGTACCGCCCACAGGTGACGTCGGAGGCGGGCCTCTACGACATCCTGACCGCGATGATCCGGCCGCTGGGTGACGCCCATACCGGCATCCGTACGCCGGATCAGGTCTTCGTCGGCGTCCGGCCGGGGACGACGTTTCCAAGTCTGGAGATGGAGAAGACGGTCATCCGTCCGTACATCGAGCACACAGCGCTGAAGGGCGTCCACTACACGTCGTACGCCAACGACCTGATCGGGTACGCCGAGTTGCCCGGCCGGATCGGGTACCTACGGGTGATCGGCTTCCTCGGGTACGGCGACACCCCGCACTACCCGGCCGAACGGGCTGTGCTCGACCGGACGCTGGACACGATCCTGGCGACCCGGCCGCGGAAGCTGATCCTCGACCTGCGCCTGAACGGCGGCGGGTCGGACCAACTCGGTCTCGACCTGGCGGGCCGGCTGACCGCCCACCCGTACTTCGCCTACGCCAAACGGAACCGCAACGATCCCGCCGACCCGACCGCGTTCACCGCGCCACAGGCGGCGTACGTCGTGCCGTCGCGGCGATCCCGGTTCACCGGGCCGATGGTGCTCCTGACCGGCGGCTCGCAGGTCAGCGCGGGCGAGACCTTCACGATGGCGATGATGAACCGAACCCCGCGGCCGATCCGGGTCGGCGAGAACACCCAGGGCGTCTTCTCCGACACGATGGACCGAACCCTGCCGAACGGCTGGAAGTACATCCTGCCCAACGAGGAGTACCTGACCGCGCGCGGGACGACGTACGACGGCGCCGGGATCCCGCCGGACATCCGCCGCCCGGTGTTCACACCGGCCGAGCTGTCAGGCAGCCGGGACTCGGCCTTCAGCACGGCGCTCACGCTGCTGAAATAGCCTAAGCTCGGCGGTCATGGCCAGGTATTTCGATATCCATCCGGAGAACCCTCAGCGGCGGTCGATCGGGCAGGTGGTGGAGCTGCTGCGCGCGGACGGGTTGATCGCGTACCCGACCGACTCGTGCTACGCACTCGGTTGCCAGCTGGGGAACCGGGACGGGATCGACCGGATGCGGACGATCCGGCAGCTCGACGACCGGCACCACTTCACGCTGGTGTGCGAGAACTTCGCGCAGCTCGGGCAGTTCGTACACATCAGCAACGCGGTGTTCCGGTCGATCAAGGCAGCCACGCCGGGCAGCTACACGTTCATCCTGCCGGCCACCAAGGAGGTCCCGCGGCGGCTGCTGCACCCGAAGAAGAAGACGGTCGGTGTGCGCATCCCGGACCACGTGGTCACGCAGGCGCTGGTCGCCGAGCTGGGCGAGCCGCTCGTCTCCAGCACGCTGCTGCTTCCCGGTCACGAGGAACCGATGACGCAGGGCTGGGAGATCAAGGAAGAACTCGACAACCAGATCGACGCCGTCATCGAAGGTGAGGTCGGCATCGAACCCACCACGGTCGTCGACTTCTCCGACGACGTCGCCGAGGTGGTCCGCGTCGGCGCCGGCGACCCGGCTCCCTTCGAGTGAGAGCATCGACCACGTGACCTACACACTCGACCTGAATCCCGACGAGCTGCTGACCACGACTCGTACGGTCCGCAAGCGGCTCGACCTCGAGCGGTCGGTGCCGCTCGAGGTGGTCAAGGAGTGCATCGAGATTGCGCTGCAGGCGCCGTCGGGGAGCAATCGCCAGACGTGGCACTGGGTGGTGATCACAGACGCCGACAAGCGTGCCGCGGTTGGTGAGTACTACCGGCGGGCTGTGGAGCAGTACTTGGCCGGTCCTGGTGCCGCCGGGAAGCTCCACGCGGAGGACCCGGAGCGAGGGCCCGTGCAGCGCCGGGTCGGGGACAGTGTGGCCTACCTGGGTGAGCGGATGGGGCAGGTGCCGGTGCTGGTCATCCCTTGCCTCCAGGCGAAGACACTGCCCGCCGGGAACCAGTCCGGTCTCTGGGGGTCGATCCTGCCGTCAGCCTGGAGCTACATGCTTGCAGCGCGGGCCCGCGGTCTCGGTACGGCTTGGACGACGCTGCACCTGACGTACGAGCAGGAGGTCCAAGAGCTGCTCGGTCTCCCAGAGGACATCCGGCAGACCGTGCTGATCCCGACCGCGTACTCGATCGGGACCAGCTTCAAGCCCGCGCCGCGTCAGCCGTTGGACGACGTCCTGCACATCAACGGCTGGTGAGCCGTCACCGCACCTCCAGCTCCGCGAACTGCATCCGGTAGCCGCCTTCTCCGTCCGGCCGCAGCTGGGTCCCACGCACGTGCACGTACCGCGCCAAGACGGCGGGGAAGGTGTGCGTCACGGGAGCCGCACCCGGCTGTGGCGCACCGCTGACCGTGGCCGCAGTCGTCCAGGTGACTCCGTCCAGCGACGTCTCGACCGTGTAGTCGATCGGGAAACCCTGCCCGGTACTCGCGCCGTCCGACCGCCCGTACAGCTCCACCCGGCTGATCAGACTCGGCCCACCGAGGTCGACCCGGACCGACTGCGCCGACCCGGCCGGTACGGACTCGCTCGTCCAGCCCATCGTGTTCCACAGCCGCGACTGCCGCGCGCCGTCGGTCAGGTTCGACCGCAGCCAGCCTTCGTTCGGGTACTCCGAGGACGTCGACGAGCTCACCGCCCGGCCGGCCGCGAGGTTCCCGCCCGCGACCTCCACCTCGGCGAACTGCATCCGCGTCGCCCCGAACGGATCCGGACTCAACCGCGAACCGGTCACCCGCACGTACCGTACGTCCCGCGCCGCGAACGGCACCGTCTGGACGCCGCTCGGCCGCGCCTGGTCCTTCCGGTCCGCGACCGTCGTCCACGCGGACCCGTCCGCCGACACCGCGACCGTGTAGTCGACCGGGAACCCGGCGCCGACGTTGCCGCTGTCGGTCCGCGGGTACAGGTCGACCCGGCCGATCGACCGGACCGCTCCCAGATCCAGGTTGAAGGTTGCGCTCGGACCGACGTCGCTCGTCCATCCCATCGACGACGCGTCCGACGTACGCCGGCCGTCGACCGCGGCGCCGGCGCTCCAGCCGTCCCGGTCGTACGTCGACGACACGGTGACCGCGGCACCCTCGGCCGGGTTCACGTCCGGGTTGATCCGTACGTTGTCGAAGGCAACGTTCACGCCGCCGCTGGCGAGCCCGAATCCGCCCGCCGTGAAGGACGGATCGGTCACCGACAGCACCTGCGTGGTCCCGACATACACCGTGATCCTGGATCCGCGCGCAACCACCCGCAGCCGGTTGAACTGACCCTTCACATACGGCGCGGCAGCGGAGGCGATGGTCTTGCCGCTGCGGTACACGAACACCTCGCCATTGTTGCGCTGGGCAACGAGGTACCCGGTGTCGAAGTCGGTCGGGTTCTGGCTGCGGATCACCAGGCCGGCCCAGTTCGTGTCGCCGCCATTCGTGTTCACGCCGCGGATCTGCAGGTCGACGGAGGCCGCCACGTTCCCGTACGCCCGCGCCTCCAGGCCGGCCACGTAGTTCCACTGGGACGTGTCGGTCTGGGTGAGTGCGCCGCCGGAGACGGACCAGGTGCCGCCCTTCGGCTGCCACGACTGCGAGCCGTTCGCGAAGTCGTCGGCGTACGGATAGACCTGGTCCGGGCCGCCCGCGGCGAGTGCGTCGAGGACCTGGCGGTGCACGGTGTCCGAGGCGACGCCGGACTTGTCCGCGGTGAACGAGTTCGTCAGCAACGAGTTGGCGAGCGCTTTCGCCAGTACGGGCTTGGTCGCGGCGAGCTGCGTGAACAGCTCGTAGTCCTCGATCCCGTCGAGCTGCGCCTCGCTGCGGATGCTGTCGTAGATGTCGTACGCGGCTTTGTTCGGTCGGACCAGGTACGCGTCGCCGGTCTGGGCGCCGTCGAACGTGTCGATCGGTGTCTCGTTACCGCCGTACCAGTAGTTCCAGCCCCAGTGCAGGTAGCCGACAGCGCCGATCTTCCAGGCGAGCAGCGGGGTGAGGCGGGTGCTGGCGAGGTACGACATGATGAAGCGATTCAGGTACGTGCCGCGTGGGACGGTGCAGTTGTAGAGCCAGAGCTCCTTGCCGTTCAGTTTGTCGTTCTGGAAGTAGCCCGCGTTGTTCTCGTAGAGGTCCAGCAGTGGGGTGTTCGCGGTGACGTTCGTCGGCGGGTTCATGATCGAGAGCTGGGCCTCGTTCAGCCGTGGGTTCGGGAAGTGCCGGCGGTAGATGTCGTAGAACCAGTTGGCGGCGTCCCGGTCCGCGGCGACGGTCGTCTCGTCGTTCGCGCTCATGTAGAAGACGTCGGTCAGCCCGAGCTGGTCGAGGTGCTGCTTGAGGGCGCCGAACAGCTTGTCCAGGTACGCCGTCGCCACGGGAGTGCCTGTCGGCACGGGGACCATCTGGGTGGATCCGTCGGCCGCGCGTTGCAGCATCTCGAGCTGCGGGCCGTGACCGGAGCCGCTTGCGTTCATCAGGTGCGGGGTGTGGATCCACTGCAGCGCGCCCGCGTCCTGGTAGATCTTGATGAAGCGGTCGAACGACTGCCAGCCGAACGAGTAGTTGCCCGCAGCATCGATCGTGGTGTTCGGGATCAGCAGCGCCTGGAAGTCCGCGAACACCACGTTGTTCCGGTGCTTCGCGTGGTCGCGGGCCATCGCGGTGATCACCCGCCACCAGTTCTCGTCGTACATCTGTACGCCGTACTGCAGGGGGATCGCCCTGATCGTGCCGGTGTAGTCCCAGCCCGCCGACGTCGTCCAGTTGTTCATCCGGAACGTCGACTGATTGGTCGGTGGGATCGTCGACGGATAGACCGTGACGCGTACCGGTACGACGGTGTTCCCGGCGCTGCTCTGCACGGTCGCGGAGCCTGTGTAGACGCCGGGCGTCGCGCCGGTCGGGACGTGGACGCTGTAGTGGTACGGCTGGGTGACGTTGGCGTTCAGCGTCCGCGGCGTGTTCTCGACGAGCGCGTCGTAGTACGCCGAACCAGTGCCCTGGATCTCGACGTTGGATCCGATCGGTACGACGTCCGGGTGCAGGTACTCGCGGCGCACCGTGATGTCGGTCAGCGTCGCGCCGCCGGGACCGGTGAGCGGGGTGGTCGTGATCGAGACGTTCTGGACGGCAGCCGCCGGGCGGATCGCGACCTGGGCGGCCTCGGTCTCGTTGCGGGCGGCGTACAGGTCGATCGTCGTCGGTGCGCCGGCCGGGCGGGCGTCGTACGGGAAGAGCCGGTCGGACGCGTTGTGGGTCCAGACCGTGGGTGGTGCGGCGCGGGCCGGCAGCGGGAGCAGGGCGGCCAGGAGCACGCCGGACAGTAGGGCGGCGGGAGTGCGCATTGTTGTCCTCCGGGGCGGTGAGGTGGGCACAACTACGCACGAGTGTCGGAAGCGGGTCGCGGACGGTCAAGCCGTGGAACGTGAAACCGGATGGCCGGATGTGGACTCAGGTGGCGGCCATCTCCTCGATGGTCAGACCACTCAGCACGGAACGCGGCTCGGCCACGGTCAGGTCGAGGGCCGGATCGGCGTCCGCGTCCTTCACCTTGACCAGCAGCCAGTCGCCGTTCGTCCGGGTGAATGCCCAGGCGCCGTTCAGCTTGACGCCGTGCAGTTGCACCTTCAAGTGTCCGCGCTCGATCGCCTCCGCCGGGTCGACGAGCTGGCGCCGGTCGTCGCGGGTGAGGTTCGTGTAGACGCCCGCGTCCCAGACGATCACCGCACCGCTGCCGTACTGCGCGTCCCGGTGCACGCCCTCGTACGACGCGTACTCGAGATCATGGTCCGTGGTGAACACCGCGAGCCGCTTCACGATCGGATCCAGCGACGGCCCGCGCGGCACCGCCCACGACTTCAGCACCCCGTCCACCTCCAGCCGTACGTCGTAGTGCAAGCGCCTGGCATCGTGCAGTTGCACTACGAAGATGGGCCTGGTCATGGGGCCTCCCGTTCTGGACTGAGGAGCGGAGGGAGCGAAGCGACCGGAGCGACGAGGGAAGAACGGGAGTTACAGCCCCATGACCCGCCGCGACGGAGTCGCGGCATCAGTGCAGACATGAGGCTCCGTACGATTTCGAGTTACCGCTAACGGTCGGTCATTGTGCGGTTGTAGGCTTGCGTCTGGTTGGGAAACCAGCCCCTCAAACCTTCCTCCTCCATCATCCGCCCCTGTCCCGAAGCAGGTGCCATGCCCGTAGCCCCTTCCCCGGCGCGGCCGATCGCGGTGCAGATCCTGATCGGTGGTCGCTGGATCGCCGGCCAGGAACTCGGCCGCCGGACCGGGACGGCCGGGACCGACGAGGTTCTCGTCAGTCACCACGGTCATCTCGTCTGGGTCGACCACAGCTCGGTCCGTTCCTCCTAGCCTGAAAGCCCTTTCCTTAAAGGGGTTTCAGCAAACTGCTTTCGCAACCAGGTTGCCGATCTCCCGCTCTACACGTAGTCGAGCGCGAACGCGATCGTCCGTTCGACCTCCGCGCCGGTACCGACCGGGCAGAACATGAACTCCGTCGTACCGGCGTCCTTGTACTGCTGGAGCTGCCTCGCCACGGCGTCCTCGTCACCGACGACCGCTGTGTCCTCGGGGCCGGCGTTGCCGCCGCGATCAAGGACGGCGCGGTACGACGGCATCGAACCGGCGACGCCGTAGTGGTCCCGGATCCAGGCGCGGGTCGCGTCCGGGTCGTCGGTGACCGCGACGCAGGTACCCGCGACCACCTGTGGTGTAGGGCGGCCGGCAGCGGCTGCGGCCCGGTCGATCGTCGGGCGGATGAAGCCTTCGATCACGTTCGGGGTCGCCCAGCTCGTCGTCGTACCGGCGGTGAGTTCGCCGGCGGTCTTCAGCATCCGCGGACCGAGCGCGGCGAGGACGAGCTCGGGCGCCTCGGTGCCGGGGATGGTGACCTGGCCGCGGGCGGTCACACGTTCACCCGCGTACTCGGTCGGCGCACCGGTGAGCAGCGGGCCGAGCGCCTCGACGTACTCGCGGACGTACGCGGCCGGGCGCTCCATCGACAGGCCGAGCATGCCCTCGACCATGTGCGGGTGGCTCGAGCCGACGCCGAGCGTCAGCCGGTTGCCGGTCAGCGCCTGCACGCTGAGCGCCTGCGCCGCCAGCGCGAGCGGGTGCCGCGGGTACACCGGCACGACACCGACGGCGTACCCGATCGTCGTCGTGTACGGCGCGACACCGGCGATCAGCGTCAGCGCGTCCCAGCCGAGCCGCTGGCTGAACCAGATCCGGTCGATGCCGGCGTCCTCGGCGGCCTTCGCGGCGGCGCCGATCTCGTCGATGGTCTTGCCTTCTTCGTCGATCCACAGTCCGATCCTCATGTCCACCAGTCAACGGGCGACCGGGCCGCCGACCCAGACGCAGTTACGCTGGGCAGCGATAAGGAATCGTGATCGCCGGGGGTGTTCGATGGAGCTGCGGCAGCTGCGGTACTTCGTCACGGTCGCCGAGGAACTGCACTTCGGCCGGGCCGCCGAACGGCTGAACATCGTCCAGCCCGCGGTCAGCCAGCAGGTCGCCAGGCTGGAACGCGAACTCGGCCTGCGACTTCTCGACCGCTCGTCCCGCCACGTCCGCCTCACCGGCGACGGCGAACGCATGCTCCGCGAGGCCCGCGCCGTCCTGTCCGCAGCGGATCACGCGGGGGAGGTCGCCGCCGGGCTCGCCTCCGGCCGTTCCGGCGTACTGCGCATCGGCACCGCTCCCGGCCTCCGCGCTCGCCTGGAACGCGGCCTGACCACCCTCCGCACGAACACCCCGGACCTCGACATCCAACTTAGTTCTGGGACCACGGCGGAGTATCTGACCGCGCTACGTTCGGGCTCGCTTGATGTCGCATTCGTCCGCGGAGATGTGGCAGCCGCCGATCTCCGGGTAGTGGAGTTGTGGCGCGATCCGCTCTCCGTTCTCGTGCCGACCGCGTACAGATCGGATGACGGGGTGAAGCTGGTCGACCTCGCCGATCTTCCGCTCCGGCTGCCGGCCGACGATGTGTGGTTGCGCGACCACCTCGTCGCTGCCTGCCGTGAGGCCGGGTTCGAACCGGTTCTGGGCCGGGCGATCGGGGACTTCGAGGCGGCGGTGGTGGAGATGACGACCGGGTCGCCGGCGTGGACTGTCGTGTATGGGACTGCTTGTGAAGCGGCCGAAGGTGCTTTGTGGATGGGACCGTTCAGTCCGCCCAGGACTGCCCCTGGGAACCTGCTGACCGCAGTGGGGCCGTCGCTGGAGTGCCTGGGCGAGCTGGTGGCGGCGTTCGGGTGAGGGCGGGCTGGTCGGCGTTCGGCTGAGGACGGGCTGATCGGCGTTCGGGTGAGGGTCGGCGTTCGGGTGAGGGCGGGCTGGTGGTGGCGTTCGGGGTGAGAAGGTCTCCGGCGGGCCCTGACAGCTCCGCCGGAGACCGGGTGTTGATTACTCAACAAGCACCGGATCGTACGGGGGAAATCGCCTTCCGAGGAGAGCCCGTCTCATAATTCATCCGACAACTGTTTGATGGCTCCCGGTGAACAGTTGCTGACGGTGCGGGATTAAAGTTGGTAGTTGCAACCAAATATCGGGCTGGGTGAGGACCCCAAGTCAGCCGTTTCCGCCCCGGGACAGTGCGTACCGCGCTGCCCCGGTCGACGCGACCCGCCGTACGAAACGGAAGCTGATGTCTGCCACCCAGACCACGCACTACCGCTCCAGGTTCGCCGAACCGGAGGAGCCCGCACCTCCCGCACCACCGGCCGCCGCGACCGGCAACGCCGAGCTCTCGCACCGGGAGATCCTCGAGATCCTCGCTGGGCTGCTCGCGGCGCTGTTCACCGCGGTCCTCAGCTCGACGATCGTCAGCAACGCGCTGCCGACGATCATCGCGGACCTCGAAGGTACGCAGACGCAGTACACCTGGGTGGTCACGGCCAGCCTGCTCGCGATGACCGTGTCCACGCCGGTATGGGGCAAGCTGTCCGACCTGATCAGCAAGAAGCTGCTGGTCCAGCTCGCGATCGTGGCGTTCGTGATCGGCTCGGGGCTGGCCGGCGCGTCCCAGAACGTACCGTTCCTGATCGGCGCTCGCGTCCTGCAGGGTCTGGCGATGGGCGGGCTGATGGCGCTCGCGCAGGCGATCATCGGCGCCGCCATCCCACCCCGCTCGCGCGGCCGGTACTCCGGGTACATGGGCGCCGTGATGGCGCTCGCCACCGTCAGCGGTCCGCTCGTCGGCGGCGTGATCGTCGACACCTCGTGGCTCGGCTGGCGCTGGTGCTTCTACGTGTGCGTACCGCTCGCCGTGGTGTCGCTGATCGTGCTGCAGAAGTTCCTGCACCTGCCGGTGGTCAAGCGTCGCGTGCGGATGGACTACTTCGGCGCGATCCTGATCGCGGGCGCGGCCAGCCTGCCGCTGATCTGGGTGTCGTTCGCGGGCGAGCACTTCCCGTGGTGGTCCTGGCAGACCGGCGCATACCTCGGCGGTACGGCCGTACTTGCCCTGCTGGCGGTCGTGGTCGAGACGCACGCGGCCGAGCCGCTGGTACCGGTACGGGTGGTGCGCGAACGGACGACCGCGCTGGCGATCGTCGCGAGCCTCGCGGTGGGGATCGCGATGTTCGGCAGCGCGGTGTTCCTCGGGCAGTACTTCCAGGTCGCCCGCGGGTACAGCGCGACCGAGGCCGGGTTGCTGACGATCCCGATGATGTTCGGGTCGTTCCTCGGGTCGGTCGGCTCCGGCCAGCTGATCACCCGGTTCGGGAAGTGGAAGCGGTACCTGGTGATCGGCGGGCTCTTCCTCACGGCGGGCCTCGGCGTCCTCGGCACGATCGACCACGAGTCGCCGTACTGGTACGTCGGCCTCGGGATGCTCGGGATGGGCATCGGCATGGGCATGACGATGCAGAACCTGGTACTCGCGGTGCAGAACACCGTCGACGTCAGCGAGGTCGGTGCCGCGTCGGCGACGGTCACGTTCTTCCGGAGTCTCGGTGGTGCGGTCGGGGTGTCGGTGCTGGGCGCGATCCTGGCGACGCGGGTGACCACGTTGATCACCGAACACCTGCGCGATCTCGGGCCGGCCGCGGCGGCCGCTGCGCAGGGCGGGTCCGGCAGCGTCCTCGACGTGAACGCGCTGCCGGGGCCGGTGCAGGAGATCGTGCGGCACGCGTACGGCGATGCCACCGGGCGGATCTTCGTCATCGCCGCCGGCGCGGCCGCGGTGAGCTTGCTGGCGATGCTGTTCATCCGCGAGGTTCCGCTCCGCCGTACGGTCGCGATGGGTGCCGCTGACTCGGAGGAAGAAGCTGTGACAGTTCCGGACGATCCGGCGGAGCGCGCTGCGATGGTTGCGCTGGACGTGATCACCTCGGCCGAACGTACGGCGCGGGAACGTGAGCGGGAGGCGAGCGAGCGGGTGCAGGCGGCGGCGAACACGATCCGGCAGATGCGGACCGACGTCGCGGACCTGTTCACCCGGGTCGACCAGCAGATCGCGGCCCTCGAGAACACCCTTCCGGACACGGACATCCCGCACCCGGCCGCCACGATCCTCGACTCCCAACGCCCCGCCGGCGAACTCGTCGACGAACTCCGCCGCTACGAGTTGAGCGTCCTGAGCGCCAGCCAACGCACCGCCGACCACCTCCGCGAAACCGCCCGCACCGACGCCGAATCGGTCCGTACGACAGCCCGCGCAGAGGCCGACACCCTGCGTACGATCGCTCGGACCGAGGCCGACCAGTTCCTGGCCGAGGCCCGCGCCGAGGAACAGGAGATCCGCACCCGCATCGCGGAACTGGAGGCCGTAGAACACCGCCTCCTCGGCACAATCCGAGACAACCTCTCCGACACTCCCCGCCCACCCGCGGCGCCCACCACCGCGGTATCGGCTGAGCCACCGGGGGCGGCCACCCCACCGGCGGCCCACCCGGACGAGCACCCCGGCGCGGCGCGCACCCACCAGACCCACGCCCCGACTCACACCACTGGCTACCCCGAGGAACACCACCACCGGCAGCCGTTCGGCTGAGACGAGTGGCGGACCTGAGGGCCATCACAATCCGTCCCGCAGCCCGCACGCGAGGCGAGCCAGGCGCTCGGCGGGCGGATTGTGATGGCGTGGCGACCCGGCACCTGAGGCGGTCGTCTGTCGGGGGTGGGTGGCATGCTTCGGGTAGTGGCGGGTGGGAGGAGTGGCGTGGGGTTGTGGGACGTGGAGCAGGTGCTGGGGCTGGCGTCTGATCCTGCGTCCGCGAAGGCCGGTCAGGGGCTGGCCCGGCTGGAGAAGTGGACGGGCACCGGTGCGAGCGATCGCGCACTGTGGGGGTTGTGCCAGGGCAGCGGAAAGCAGCCGTACCAAACAGCTGTGGAGTTGGCCGGGCCGGCGTACAAGTGTTCCTGTCCTTCGCGGAAGTTTCCTTGTAAGCACGCGCTCGGGTTGATGGTGTTGTGGGCGCGGGGCGAGGTCACGCCCGGGGACGAGCCCGAGTGGGTGTCCGGGTGGATCGAGCAGCGGACGGAACGTGCCGAGCGGAAGCCGGGGGAGGTGTCCGATCCGGTGGCGGCGCAGGAGCGGGCTGCGCGGCGGGCAGATCGGGTTTCGGCGGGGCTCGCCGAGTTGGCGGGCTGGTTGGACGACCAGGTGCGGCAGGGGTTGGGCGGGTTCGACCAGCGGGCGTACGGCGAGCTGCACCGGCTCGCCGCGCGGATGGTCGACGCGCAGGCGCCGGGCGTCGCAGGTGCCGTACGCCGCGCGGCAGCCGTCGTCGGACGCGGTCACGGCTGGCCGGGTGAGCTGCTCGAGGAGCTCTCGCTCATCCACCTGATCGTCGCGGCCCACGCGCACCTCCCGGATCTCCCGCCGTCGCTCGCCGACACCGTGCAGACGCGCATCGGCTGGCCGACGGAAACCGCCCGGGTACTGGCCGACGGCGAGAAGCTCCACGACGACTGGCTGATGCTCGGCCGCGTCGTCGAACCCGACGACCGGTTGACCGTCCGGCGCGTATGGTTGCGCGGGGCAACTACTGGGCGGATCGGGCTGATCCTCACGTTCGCAGCCGCCGGCCGGCCGCTGGACCCGCTGCCGGCGCGTCCCGGTGAGTACGTCCCCGGCGATCTCTCGTACTACCCCGGCGCCCTTCCGATGCGGGCGCTGCTCACCCAGACCGATCCGCGGACCCCGGCCCCGCGCCCCGCCGGTCTCACCGTCCGCCAGGCGCTGGCGTCGTACGTCGAGGCCCTCGCCGCGGACCCGTGGAACGAACGCTGGCCACTGGTCCTCGAAGATGTCCGCCCCGCACGGCACGGTGATGGCTGGGCGCTGGTGGACGAGACCGGCGACGGACTGGAGATCCAGAGCGGCTGGGATCCGCTGAAGTTGCTCGCGGTCTCGGCCGGTGACGCGGTTACGGTCGCCGCCGAGTGGAACCGCGCCGGCCTCCGTCCGATGACCTGCTGGCACAACGACCGGCCGGTGACGCTGTGAAGGGCTGGGACGGGCTGGTCAGCTCGATGCTGCTCGGTACGGACCGTCGGCCGGCGGACTTCGACGAGTTGCCGGAGCAGGTACGCGAGCGGCTCGGCGACGGCGGCCTGCTCGACGCGGCGGCGCTCGCGACGCTGTACAAACGCGCCGGCCGGAAGCCGTTGCGTGACCTCACGCCCCTGGAGTCCGCGGGTGGTGAGGACCGCCCGTTGCCGCGGCCCGGAGCGGTACGGCGGCTGGCGGCGATGCTCGGTGGATTCCAGACGAGGGCGCTGGGCGAGTGGTTGCAGGCGGCCGACGGGTACGGATGGGGTGTGCCGCCGGAGCATCTCCCGGCGCTGGCGGACTTCGCGCGTACCAGGCCCGAGTACCGGCCGCTGGTGATCGCGGCGGCCGGTCGGCGGGCACGGTGGTTGGCGGAGCTGAATCCGGAGTGGCGGTTCCTGTACGCGGCGGATGCCGAGAGCAACGATCCCGAGGCCTGGACGCACGGCAACGCGGTGCAGCGACGTACGTGGCTGCGCTCGTTGCGCCGGCAGGACCCGGCAGCTGCGCGGGTGGAGCTGGCGGAGGTGTGGCCGAACGAAGCAGCGTTGACGCGGACCGAGTTCCTCGGGCTGTTCGCGGAGGGGCTTTCGTTGGCGGACGAGGAGTTTCTCGAGGCCGCGCTCGACGATCGTTCGCGAGAGGTACGCCGGGTCGCGGCGAGAATGCTCGCCCGGTTGCCGGGGTCGCAGTACGGCGTACGCATGGCTGCTCGGCTGCATGCACACCTGACGCCGACGCAAGGCGTGCTCGCGGTCGATCTCCCGCGCACCCTCACACAGTCGATGGAGCGAGACGGCATCGACTCGCAGAACCCGGAGGGCATTGGCAAGCGCGCATGGTGGTTCCACCAGATCGTTGCCGACACACCACTGTCCGAGATGGACCTCACCTGGCTCCAAGCGCCGGTTGAGGGCTGCGCCCCGGACGTGCTGCAGTCAGCGTGGACCGAGGCCGCGATCAGAGAGCGTTCCGTCGAGTGGGCCCGGCAGTTGCTGGCGGCAACCGCGAATACCGGTAGCCGGAATCCGGCGGAGCTCCTGCGGCTGTTGCCGGCCGACGAGTGGGCTCAGGCGGTGAACGTACTGCGGAACACCGTGGACGTCGCGGAACTGGTCGGTGGACTGCCGGTTCCTTGGCCTGCGCCCTTGGCCGAGATGATTCTTGACCAGTTGGCCAAGGTGGGGACGATCCGCGCCTGGGCACGGCTCGCTAGCATCGCGGCGCGGGCCGTACCACCCGACGTACTCGACCATCCGATCACCAGGGAAGCCCCCGGCGACGAAGACACCTGGCGGCGCCGGCTGGTGGAGACTCTGAACTTCCGTCGTGAAATGTACGAGGAGCTGAAATGACCGAGGTACTGCGCCCGCACGCGGAAGTCGAGTACGCCGACGAACTGCGGGCCCTGCGCGCGAACGACGACAAACCGCGCCCGCCCGCGTGGGATCTTTCGCCGAGCGCGGTCGTCACCTACCTGCTCGGCGGGAAGGCGGGCGAGACCGAGATCTCCCCGAAGTACGTCGGCCCGCGCCGCCTCGTCGAGGTCGCCGTCGCCACGCTCGCGACGGACCGCGCGCTGCTGCTCCTCGGCGTACCGGGCACCGCGAAGACCTGGGTCAGCGAACACTTGGCGGCTGCGATCAGCGGCGACTCGACCCTCCTCGTGCAAGGCACCGCGGGCACCGCCGAGGAAGCGATCCGGTACGGCTGGAACTACGCCCAGTTGATTGCCCAAGGCCCCAGTGAGGCAGCGCTTGTCCCGAGTCCGGTGCAGCGCGCGATGACCGAGGCGAAGATCGCCCGGATCGAGGAGCTCACCCGGATGCCGTCCGACGTACAGGATGCGCTGATCACGATCCTGTCCGAGAAGACGCTGCCGATCGCCGAGCTGGCCACCGAGGTCCAGGCCCGTAAGGGTTTCAACGTCATTGCCACTGCCAACGATCGGGACAAGGGCATCAACGAACTGTCCAGCGCGCTGCGCCGCCGGTTCAACACCGTCGTGCTGCCGCTGCCCGATTCGGCCGAGGACGAGGTGGAGATCGTGTCGCGGCGCGTCGCCCAGCTCGGCTCGGCGCTCGAACTGCCGCAGCCGGACGATGCCCTCGACGAGATCCGCCGGGTCGTCACGATCTTCCGCGAGCTGCGCTCCGGCCGTACCGAGGACGGCCGGACGGCGGTCAAGTCCCCGTCCGGCACGCTCTCGACCGCGGAGGCGATCAGCGTGGTCACCGGCGGCCTCGCGCTGGCTGCGCATTTCGGCGACGGCGTACTGCGTCCGACCGACGTCGCGGGCGGCATCCTCGGCGCGGTGATCAAGGACCCGTCGGCTGATCGCGTGGTCTGGTCGGAGTACCTGGAGACCGTGGTCCGCGAACGCGACGACTGGGCGCCGTTCTACCGGGCCTGCCGAGAGATCTCCGGATGACCCTTCATTTGCTGGGGATCCGGCATCACGGGCCGGGGTCGGCGCGGGCGGTCGCGGCCGCGCTGGCGGAGCTCGCGCCGGACATCGTCCTGATCGAGGGCCCGCCGGAGGCCGACAAGCTGGTGGAGCTGGCGGCGTCGGAGGAGATGGAGCCGCCGGTCGCTCTCCTGGCGTACGCCGTCGACGACTCGACGCGGGCCGCGTTCTGGCCGTTCGCGGTGTTCAGCCCGGAGTGGCAGGCGATCCGGTACGGACTGGCCGCCGGGGTGCCGGTGCGGTTCTGCGACCTGCCCGCGGCGCAGCAGTTCGCCTCGGCGGGCGGACGTTCGTCCTCGACAGACCCTCTTGGAACGCTGGCCGCGGCGGGTGGGTACGACGACCCGGAGCGCTGGTGGGACGACGTGATCGAGTCCCGCCGCGACGGCGCCGAACCGTTCACGGTGATCGCCGACGCGATGCGCGAACTCCGTCACGGCGAGGAAGCGACCGGACGGGAGGCGCAACGCGAGGCGTACATGCGGACCGTGATCCGCAAGGCGCAACGGGAAGGATTCGAACGGATCGCCGTCGTCTGCGGCGCCTGGCATGTGCCGGCCCTCGAACTACCGTTGCCTCCGGCAACACATGACCAGCGGATCCTGAAGGGTCTGCCGAAGCGACGTGTCGCCTGCACCTGGGTTCCGTGGACGCATGGCCGGCTGGCGGCGACGAGCGGGTACGGCGCCGGCATCACGTCGCCTGGTTGGTACCACCATCTGTTCACGGCGCCCGACCAGATCACCACGCGCTGGCTCGCGAAGGTGGCCCAGGTACTGCGCGACGAGGACCTCCCGGTGTCGAGCGCGCACGTGATCGAAGCGGTCCGTCTCGCCGACACGTTGGCGGCCTTGCGCGAACGTCCACTCGCGGGCCTCAGCGAAGTCACCGAGGCCACGCGGGCAGTCCTTTGCGGCGGGAACGACGTACTGCTGGATCTCGTCACCCGCGAGGCGGTCGTCGGAGAGCTGCTCGGGTCGGTCCCCGGTGAGACGCCGCAGGCGCCGGTCGCGGCAGACTTCGCGGCGCATGCGCGACGGTTGCGGATGAAGCGGGACGCGGCCGAGCGCGTGATCGAGCTCGACCTACGGAAGCCGAACGACCTGGACAAGTCCAGACTGCTGCACCGGTTGCGGATCCTCGGCGTTGACTGGGGCGTACCGACCGTGGACGAACGTCGCGCGCAGGGCACGTTCCGCGAGATGTGGCGGCTGGCATGGGATCCCGGGCTCGAGGTGGAACTCGTCGCCGCGGGCGCCCACGGTACGACGGTGCTCGGTGCCGCGACGACCGTGATGCTCAAGGCCGCCGACTCGACCACGCTGGCCGACGTGACCGCCGCGCTGGAGAGGTCGCTGCTCGCTGACCTCGCCGACGCGCTACCTCCTTTGCTGCAAGGCATCGACACCCGCGCCGCGGCCGACGCCGACGTCGGGCACCTGATGGCGGCGCTCCCCTCGCTGGCGCGAGCTTCGCGGTACGGCGACGTACGCGGAACGGACACCGCCGGACTCGCCTCCGTCGCGGGGCGGATGGTGTCGCGGGTGTGCGCGGGCCTCGCGCGAACGGTGCACGGACTGGACCCGGATGCCGCTGCCGCCGTACAGGAGTTGATCGACGGCGTCCAGGACGCGACCGCGCTGCTCGCCGAGGACGTCCGTACGGAGTGGTTGAACACGTTGCAAGGGTTGAGCGATCGGGCGTCCGTGCCGCCGATGATCCGGGGGCGGTTGACGCGGTTGATGCTGGACACGTCGCGGTTGCCGGACCGTGAGGTCGAGCTGCGGCTCGGGCGGTCCTTGTCGCCCGGTACGCCGACGGCCGACGCGGCCGGGTACGTCGAGGGGTTCCTCGCCGGTGGCGGGTTGTTGCTGGTGCACGACGAGCGACTGCTGGCGTTGGTGGACACCTGGCTGGGCGGGATCCCGGACGATGCGTTCGTCGAGGTGCTGCCGTTGTTGCGGCGTACGTTCGGGACGTTCGCGGCGCCGGAGCGCCGGTCGATCGGGTCGCGGGCGCGGGTGCTGGCCGATCCCGCTACGGCGGTTGTTGCTGATGACAACGAGCTGGACGCCGAGCTGGCTGCTCTTGCGCTGCCGGTCGTGGCGCGATTGCTGGGGGTCGCATGAACGACGAGCGTCTGCGCCGGTGGCGCCTGGTTCTTGGTTCGGAGGCGGAAGAGGAGACGGGTACGACGCTGTCGTCCCAAGACCGTTCCGTCGATGCCGCGCTGGCCGCGTTGTACGACGCGGGCGAGAGCTCGGGGACCCAGCGGGCGTCCGGGTTGGGGTCGTCGGCGCCGCGGGTCGCGCGGTGGCTCGGTGACATCCGGCAGTACTTCCCGAGCACGGTCGTACAGGTCATGCAACGGGACGCGGTCGAGCGGCTCGGGATCACCCGGATGCTGATGGAGCCGGAGCTGCTCGGCGCGGTCGAACCCGACGTACATCTCGTCACCACGCTGCTCGCGTTGAACGAGGTGATGCCGGAGGAGACCAAGCAGACCGCGCGCGAGGTGGTCGGGCGGGTCGTCGCGGAGCTCGAGGCGCGGCTCGCGGAGCGGACCCGGGCGGCGGTGACCGGTGCGCTGGACCGGGCCGGGCGGACCGCGCGACCGCGGCATTCGGACATCGACTGGGACCGGACGATCCGGGCCAACCTCAAGCACTTCTCGCCCACGCTCGGGACGATCGTGCCGGACCGCCTGGTCGGGTACGCGCGGCGGAACCACAGCGTGCAGCGCGACATCGTGCTCGCGATCGACCAGTCCGGGTCGATGGCGGAGTCGGTCGTGTACGCGTCGCTGTTCGGCGCGGTGCTCGGGTCGATCCGGACGTTGCGGACGTCGCTGGTCGTGTTCGACACGGCCGTCGTCGACCTGACCGACCAGCTGGAGGATCCGGTCGACGTGCTGTTCGGGACACAGCTCGGCGGCGGTACGGACATCAACCGGGCGCTGGCGTACTGCGAGGAGCTCGTCACGAAGCCCGCGGACACGGTGCTCGTACTGATCTCGGACCTCTACGAGGGCGGCGTACGGGAGGAGATGCTGCGGCGGACGCGTTCCTTGGTCGAGTCCGGCGTACAGGTGATCGCGCTGCTGGCGCTCGCCGACTCGGGTTCCCCGTCGTACGACGCCGAGAACGCGGCCGCCTTGGCCGAACTCGGCGTACCCGCGTTCGCCTGCACCCCCGACAAGTTCCCCGACCTGATGGCCGCCGCCATCCGCCACGAAGACATCCCGACCTGGGCAGCCACCAACCTCACCTGAGAGCGCTAGTCGGCGATTTCGAGGATGTCGATCGGGGTGTAGGGGTCGGCCTCGGCGAAGCGGAGGGCCCAGCGGACCGCTTCCTCCTTCGAGTCGACGCGGATGATCGAGACGCCCGCGACCAGTTCCTTGGTCTCCGCGAACGGTCCGTCGATCACCCGCGGCTGACCCGGCACCGGGAACGTCACGCGCGCGCCGCGGGAGCTCGGCATCAGCCCCTCGCCGAGCACCAGCACCCCGGCCTGGCGCATCTCCTCGAGCACCGCGTCCGCGCGCTCCAGCATCTCCGGATCCGGCGGGATGCCGGCCTCCAGGTTGTCGTTGGTCTTGTGCAGCAGCATGTACCTCATAGCGCTGACCTTAATGCGGTCCAGAACGCTTTTGGGATCTGCTGTGAATGCCACGCCGCCGCGTCCGCGATCTCCTGTGGGCTGCGCGCGCCTACGAGGACGGCCGGTACGGCGGGGTGCGTCAGCGGGAACTGCAGCGCGGCGGCCGGCAGCGGTACGTCGTACGCCCGGCAGAGCTCACGCAGTACGTCGATCCGCCGCAGCACCTCCGGTGGAACCCGCGCGTACCCAGGCGGCGTGCCGTGTGCCGTTTCGGTGAGTACGCCGCCCTGGAACACCCCGGCCGCCAGCACCGCGACGCCGTACTTCTCGCACAACGGCAGCAGCTCGTCCGCACCGGACTGGTCGAGCAGGGTGTACCGCCCGGCGAGCAGGATCAGGTCCGGGCCGCCGTCGGTCTCACGGAGGAACCGCGCGGCGACGTCGGCGTGGTTGACGCCGAGCGAGATCGCCCGGACCGTACCGCGCCCGCGCAGCTCGTACAACGCGCGGAACGTCTCGGCCGACGCGCCCAGCTCGGGGTCGTGGACGTGCAGTACGTCGACCCGGTCGATCCCCATCCGCTCCAGGCTCGCCTCGAACGAGCGGATCGTACCGGCGTAGGAGTAGTCGAGCCGCGGCCCGATCCCGGGCGGCGGCTCCGCCCAGATCGGCTGCGGATCCCGCCCGCCCGGCTCGATCAGCCGGCCGACCTTCGTACCCAGTACGAACTCGTCCCGCGGCCGCCCGCGCAAGGCCAGCCCGGCCCGCTGCTCGGACAGGCCGTACCCGTACACCGGCGCGGTGTCGAACAGCCGTACGCCCAACTCCCAGGCCCGGTCGATCGTCGCCACCGCCTGCTCCTGCGGAACCGCCGCGAACATCCCCCCGAGCGAGGCCAGCCCCAGCCCGAGCTCGCTGACCTTCAAACCTGTCCGCCCGAGCTCCACCATCCGCATGCCCCGGACGCTAGACGGCCCCATGGACAGTTCGGCACGATGCCTGCATGGGCGAGATCGCGGAGCGGTACCGCCGGCGGGCCGAGGCCTTCGAGCGGAAGGTCGCGGCGGTCCGGGCGGACCAGTGGGGGAACCAGTCACCGTGCGCCAAGTGGACGGCGCGGGACGTGGTCGAGCATGTCGTCACGATGCACGGCGTGATGCTGACGCCGGTCGCGCGCAAGCTAGAGCCCTCGGACGACCCGCTGACCGCGTTCCAGGAGGCGCGGGCCGCGATCGAGGACGTACTCGACGACCCGGTGGCCGCGCTGACCGAGACCGACACGCCGGCCGGCCCGATGACGACCGAGCGGCACATCGACGAGGTGGTCTCCGACGACCTCGTGCTGCACGGCTGGGACCTGGCCCGCGCGACCGGCCAGGACGAGCTGATGGACCCGCTCGACGTCGAACGGCTCTGGGCGACCGCGGTCGCGGTCCCGCCGGAGCTGATGGCGAAGTACCGCACGCCAGGTGCGGTCGAGGTGTACGGCCCCGAGGTACCCGTACCAGCGGATGCCCCGCTACAGGACCGCCTACTAGGGCTGCTGGGCCGTGAGCCGTGAGAGGTCGCTGGGTGCGTAGTAGCTGCTCGGGTCGTCGCAGAGCGGTGCCTGAGTGAGCTGGGCGGGGTCCTGCATCAGTAGGGCGTGGCCCTTGGCGATAGCGGGCTCCAAGTACTCGTGGCCGGGTAGGTCAGCTACAGCCGTACGGCAGCCGAGAGCCATGCCTTCGAAGAGCGCTGTGGTGGACACACCGACCTGGTACGTCGCGGTCGCGAGCAGGTCGAGCGTGCTGCCGCCTGTGGAGAGCTGGACGGTCTCGGGGATCGTGTAGTCCTCACGGCGTTCACTCGGGTGCAGGCGGTACAGGACCTCGAGGTCGGGGTGTTGCTGGGCGACCGCGGCCGCGGTCCGGATCAGCTCGGCACCGATCGTGCCTTGGGAGAGGAACACGGCATGCTTCTTCTTGAGCCCGGGCTTCGGCAGGAACGGGGCGCCCATCACCTCGGTGCGCATGCCTGCGGGGAGGTCCGCGACGTCGGTCCAGTACGAACCGAAGCACCACAGCTCGTCCGGCTGATCCGCGACCACCGGGCGGCCCGGGTAGCTGTAGCCGAGGTGGAACGGGCTGATCGCGCCGTGCTGCAGTTCGACCACCCGGATCCCGAGGTCGCGGGCGGCGCCGACGATGTGCTGGTGGAAGTACGCGACGACCAGGTAGACCGTCTTGATCCGGTGCTTCTTCAGCAGTACGCGGTAGAGCGCCCGCAGCCTTGTGTGCTTCGGTATCTCGCGGGCGAGCAGCGCACCGATCGGGACCCGGACACCGGTCTGTTTCTCAAGGGCTTGCTGGATGCCGCGGTCGTCGACCGTGCGGCGGTGCAGCGCGCCGGCCGCCGACGTGAAGAAGTCGAGGTTCTTGCTGCCTTTCAGCGGTACGCCGTTGATCCCGGAGTCCAGGATCAGCGCGTTGCCGCCGAGAAGCGTACGGAGTTCGTCGGTGTAGATCTCGACACCGTTCGGTTTCCTGGGGTGCGGGACGACCAGGGCGTCGTACCGGCCGGGGAACGGGCTGCGGGTGACGATTCCGCTGACGTGCTTCGCGACCAGGGCGGCCTTGTCGTACGGCGACCGGCGTACCGGATGGGGTGCGCCGTGGATGCCGCTGCGGCGGGTCAGCTCATGGAAGACGCGCATCCGGATGATCGGCCAGGGATGCATCCCCCTGATCTGCCACGTCAGCAGCTCCAGGTCGCGCTCCACGGTCCAGATCGCCCGGCACAGCTCCGCCACCGTCGGCCGAACCGTGCCGTTCCCGGTACTCGTCATGGTTGATCCCAACTATCCCGGCGAGACTACCGACGCCCGAGAAGAACCGGCGGACTGCCTTCAGCAGGTGCGTCTTCCGGCCGAGCAGCAGCCCGGCGAGGGCGAGCCCGAACGCCGAGATCACCCGGGCCGAAGCATAGGCCAGGACGAGTACGTAGCTGACCGCGCCCGGGCGGATCAGCAACCGGCTGATCGTGTCGCCGCTGCCGGAGCGGAAGGCCCGGCGTACCAGCCAGCGCAGCGTCGTCCGCGCCTCCGGGACCTCCTCGGCGATGCACGCCTCCTCGCACCAGACGATCCGGAACCCGGCCCGGTGCACGCGCAGGAAGAAGTGCAGGTCGCTGGAGCCGGTATACCGGAACGCGGGGTGGAAGCCGGGGGTGACGGCGTGGTACACCCGGCGGCTGACCAGGGTGTTGTTCGTGTACGCCTTGCGGAGCTCCTCGCCGGTGGTGTGCCGGCCGGTGGAGTCGTGGACGTCGCTGTACGCGTTCCATTGCGGTGCTGTTTGCGGCAGGTTGCCCTTCACCGGGCCGGTCACCACGTCGGCGCCGGTGGTCTCCCACGCCTGGAGGAGGGTCTGCAGCCAGCCGGGCGGCGCGACCTCGTCGTCGTCCACGAAAATCAGCGCGTCGTCGTTCCAGCACAGCTCGACGGAGCGCTCCCGGGCGAACGGGATCCCCGGCTCCGGTTCCACCACCGACTCGATCGGGTACGGCGTACCGTCCCCGAACTCCTCCAGCACCCGCGCCGCCGACCCCTCCGCGTCGTTGTCCACCACGACGATCCGGATCGAGTAGTCCGAGTTCGCACCCAGCTCCTGCGCCTGCAAACTCGTCAACAACCCCCGCAACAGAGCAGGTCGCCTGAAGGTAATCACCGCAATGGCGACGCAGGTGCTCATGGCGCCCGAGACTATCGGTCCCCACCAGCAACCGCCCATCCACCAGCTGTGACATCCCTCCAACAACCCCAAAGGACACCGCTCCGCGGCGGCAGTTCCTATGGCGCCTGCGGCGCGGCCGGGAAGGTCCTGCCGGGCTGGGGCAGCCGCCGCGAGGTGCTGTGGTGAATAGCACGGCTGGAGAACCTCAAAGGACACCGCTCCGCGGCGGCTGTTCTTTTGCGCCTCCGGCGGCCGAGGAGGTCGTCGTGGCGTGCTGCGCGACCGCGGGGGTGTTTGTGGTGCGTGAGAGCAGGTGGGTCACCGCAAAGGGCGTCGCTGTGCGGCTGGCTGTCTCTTGCGTCTTCAGCAGCTGGGGAGGTCTTGCGTGGCAGCCTATGTCACCGCTGGCGGGTTGCAACCCGTCAGCGGTGAAACAACCCGCCAGCGGTGGGAACAACCCGCCGGGCTGAGCGCGCGGATCGGCTGGTGACGGCGGTCTTTGTCAGGCGTCGGTGGGGGCGGGTTCCCGGGCGGATTGTTGGGACCAGGTGTCGGCTCGTTGGATGGTTTGCCAGAACCAGGGGACTTTGGCTTCGGTGTACGCCGCGCGGTAGACGTAGCCGAGCGACTCCAGGGGTACGCGGAGCCGATGTGGTCGATGCGAGGGGCTACGTCACCCAGGGCTGTGCGTAGAGCAGTCCCGAGTTGGTGAACCGTTCGGGCCACTCCGCGTCGTAGGGCTCGATTTGGATGGTTCTCACGTGCGGGCGGGGAGTTTGGTGTCTAGGGTTTTGAGGCCGGCGGCTAGTAGTAAGCCGAAGATCAGGACGAAGGTGGCGTTGCGGAGGGCTGTGGCTAGGCCGATTGTGGTGACGTTCAGGAACGGGTACGGGTACCAGTGGGAGAAGGCGCCCTGCGTGAAGATGTAGATCAGCCACGCGACCGGCCAGATGAAGGCGAAGGCGACCGCGCGCCACGTCAGGCGTGGGCGCGGCCCCAGGAACAGCCACGCGGCCAGCGTCGTCCACGGGGAGATGTAGTGGAAACCGATCGTTGCCGCCAGGGCCGCGCCGGTCAGGTGCACCTGCGGGGCGAGCACGATGGCGAACACCAGCCCGGTGATGACGATCCCGAGCAGCGAGTCGAGCCGGCACACCCGCCAGAACGCGCCGTCCCGCGCAGGCCGCAGTACCAGAGCCATCGCGACCCCGAGCACGATCAGGTTGCTCTGGATCGTGAAGAAGCTGAACAGCCGCCACAACCGCGTCCCGAGCCCGACCGCTGTGCCGCTGTCTCCGGAGTTCGCGTCCGCGCCACCGGTGAAGAGCAGCACCAACTGAATCACCAGCGACACGAGAATGACCGCCGCGATCACCGCATGCACCCACCGGGAGACTTTGGTCACCCGAGCCATTCTGCGCACGGACGCGCCGCAACCGCCCCAGCCACGCCGCCCGGCACACGCCGGAATCATGGGGCTGTAACGCCGAGGGGTCTTCCAACGATTTAGGACCAGACCGAATCGGTCTGTTCCGCCCCTTTCGAAGCCCTTGGGAGTTGTGGTGTTCAGTAAGCGTTTGCTGCGGCTGGTGATGCCTGCGGCGATGATCGCGGGTGGCGTGGTGGTCGTCACCGGGTCGAGCGGGTCGGCGGCCGAGCCGCGCCCGTACCGGCCGCCGTTCGCGGCGGGGAAGCACAAGGCGGAGTACGACGCGCACTCCGTGATGGTGAAGTTCAAGCCGAAGGCGACCGCCGCGAACCGGCGGGCCGCGGTGTCGCGGTACGGCGCGACGGCCGACGACTCGGTGAGCTCGAACGTCGTGAAGCTGACCAGTGACCTGCCCGCGCCGGACCTGCTGAAGAAGGTCAAGGCCGACCCGACGGTCGAGCTGGCCTCGCTGAACTACAAGCGCCACATCTCCGCCGTCCCGAACGACGAGTACTACGCGACCGACCAGAAGACGTACCTGAACACCGTCCGCGTCCCGCAGGCCTGGGACCTGTCCAAGTCGACCGGCAGCCAGATCGTCGCGGTCCTCGACACCGGTGTCGACGCCGGCCACCCGGACCTCGTCGGGCACCTGGTCCCCGGCTACAACGCGGTCTCCAGCACCCGTCCGAACCCGGTCGACGACCACGGCCACGGCACCATGACGCTCGGCATCATCGCTGCCGCCGCGAACAACGGCATCGGCGTCGCGGGCGTCGGCTGGAACGTCAAGGCCATGCCGGTCAAGGTACTGGGCTCCGACGGCTCCGGGTCCGACGCGGACATCGCCGAGGGCATCGACTGGGCGGTCGCGCACGGTGCCAAGGTGATCAACATGTCCCTCGGCGGCCCCGAGGACAACCCGGTTCTGCACGACGCCGTCGCTCGCGCGTACGCCAAGGGCGTCACCGTGGTCGTGGCCGCAGGCAACGACGGGGACGGTGCGCTGCAGTACCCGGCGTCGTACCCGGAGGTGATCGCAGTCGCCGCGACCAACGCAGGCGGCGTGCTCACCGACTTCAGCTCGTACGGCGACTGGGTGGATGTCGCCGCGCCGGGCGTGGACATCCTCACCACCGGTTCGCGGGCGCTGACTCCGGCTGGGTACGAGCCGTACTGGTACTGCACCGGCACGTCCTGCTCCGCGCCGATCGTCGCGGGCATCGCGGCGCTGGTGAAGAACAAGTGGCCGACGTTCACGCCCGCCCAGGTCGCGCAGCGGGTCGAGAGCCTCGCCCGCGACGCCGGCCCGCGTGGCATCGACCCGTACTACGGTCACGGCATCGTCGACGCGTACGCGGCCCTGGGCGGCAAGTGGGCGCCCGACTTTCCCGTCAACGCTCCGGACGGCAACGACCAGCCGGCTCGCGCGACCCCGATCTCACTGGGATCGGTCAGCGCGACGATCAACACCGAGGGCGAGACCGACTGGTACAAGGTGAGTTCGGACGTCGCCCGCAAACTGACGGTGAGCCTGACCGGCCCTGAGTTCAACGAAGACAAGTACACGTCGAACTTCGGTCCGCGGCTCGCAGTCCTCGACTCCAACCTCTACGCGCTGGGTGGGGACATCAAGCCGTATCCCGACACCAACCCGCCGAGCTGGGGGCCGCTCACGGTGAAGACCACCGTCGCAGTGCAGCCAGGTGACACGTACATCGCCGTCAGCAACTACAACGGCTCCCGCGACACGCGGCCGTACACGCTGACTGTCAGCGAGGGCGGCTCGGTGGGACTCGGGCTGGAGTACTCGTACCCGGTCCGGGATGTGGCACCGGCCGATCTCGGTGTCGGTGCTCCGTTGACCAGCACGCCGACCGTGACGTTCGCCAACGACATGGATCCGGCGCGGATCACCTCGGACACGGTGTTCCTGCAGAACGGGAAGACCGGCGCCGTCGTGCCGAGTACGGTCGCGTACGACGCCACGAGCCGCAAGGCGACCATCACGCCTAACGCACCGCTCACCGAGGCCACGCCGTACCGGATCACTGTGACGCTCGGGGCGTTCGCCCCCAACTCCCGCGACTCAGGGTGGAGCAGTGTGTTCTCGACGGTTGACCTGACTCCGCAGAAGCTGACTGTGTTCAGCGGTAGCGGCGCCTACCTGGCAGCGAACCTGTCGTGGACGATTCCGCCCACGCCGGACCTCGACCAGGTGATCGTGCGGCGGAATGTCGGGAGCAAGGCCCCGACGCCGACGACCGGGACCTTGGTGTACGCGGGCAGCGGGACCGCGGTGAAGAACACCGGTTTGGCGCAGAACACGACCTACACCTACGCCGGGTGGGTTGTGGACCGGACTGGGCACTACAGCCCGATTGCCGTCAAGCAGTTGCTTGGGATGAAGTCGGGGATTGCGGCTACGTCGACGTTGATCACGTACGGCGGGGCGGTCACGATCAAGGGCAGTACGGTGCGGATCGACAACAAGGTGTACGCCGGGCTGCCGGTGAACGTCTACGTTCGGCCGAAGACGTCGTCGAAGTTCACGTTGCTTGCGGCGCTGAAGACGTCGTCCACCGGGACGCTTGCGGTCACCACCAAGCCGACGGTCTCGTCGGTCTACATGCTGACGTTCCCCGGTAATGCCGACCTGATGGGCACTCGCAGTGCCGACCTCACCGTCCAGGTGCGCCCGGCCATCTCGGCGGTGCTGTCTCCGACGGCCATCAGGCTGGGCAAGACCACCGCCTTCAGCGGCTACGTGACCCCGGCGCACGCAGGCAAGGTGGTCTACCTCCAGCAGTACGGGAACAAGGTCTGGAAGTCGATCGCATCGGTCAAGCTGAGCAGCTCCGGCAAGTACGCCTTCGGCATCAAGCCGGCCGCCCGCGGCAAGATCGCCTACCGCGTCTGGTTCCCCGCCGACGCCGACCACGCCACGACCTACAGCCCAACCAAGATCGTCACCGTCAGCTGACGGCTGTTGCCCCCACCGGCCAGTAGCGGTGGGGGCAACGATCTCGTCAGCCGCAGTTGTGTGCGGCGCTGGTCGTCGATCCGACGATCACGTCCACCGTGCCTCCCAAGGCAGTGAGGTGAACGGCGTTGACCGTGAGCCCGTGGTCAGCGCCTTGCACCGGCAGTTGCTCGTTGATCACCAGCCGGGCAGTGCCACCGAGATCTATCCCGGAGTTCGGCGCACCGGTCACGGCTACCGGTTTGCCCGCGACCTTCAGCGTCAAGGCTGTCGTACCGGTCGCCGTGCTGCAGGTGCTCGTCGACGTCGCGATCAAGCCGGACACTTCGATCACGTCGAGACCGGGGATCCCGATCCGGACGCTGTCCGCCGTACTGACCGCCGTCGCTGTGCTCGGTCCGGTCGCCGTCGTGACCTTGGCGCACAATGCGCTCGCGGTGATGACGATCGCCGACACCGTGGCCGTACATGCAGGCGCCGTCACCCCGGCCCCGGTAGTGCGTACTTCCCCGGTGTCCGGCGCAGGCGGTAGGTCGAGCTTGACCAGGGCCAGGTTCACGGTCGCCGACAGCCCGAACGCCCGTCCGGTGACGTACTCGAGCTGCGCCGTATCCCGCGCGACCGCGCGATCGTGTCCACGGTCACCGGAGTACGACGCCGCCACCGGCACCGTGCCTTGACCGTTCAGCGGCTGGTCGACCTTGTCGATCGTGCAGTGTGCCCGGCCGGTGAAATCGGTCGTGGCATAGCACGTCTGCTCGTTCGCCCCGGTGCCCAGGGTCAGGGCCACGGAGCGTCGGGCCAGCGCGCCGACTGAGGTTTCGGCCAGCTTGGCGCGCAGTTCGGCCGCCGCACCGTTGGTGATCCGTGGCCGGCCGTCGAAGGCGATCGAGGTGGCGATCCGAGGAAGCTGGATCCGGCTCGCGTACGACGACCACAGCCGGTCGGCGCCGCCCGCCCAGTTGAGCCACAGCCTGCCGTTGAACGCGTTGATCGCCGGCGCGGTGTCTCCCGAACCGTCAGCCCCGACCGCCGGTGTCCAGGTGGAACCGTCCGGCGTTGCCGAGACCCGGAACCCGTCAGCCCCCTTCCAGGCGACGTACAACTCGTCGCCGGCTGTCAGCGTGGCCGGTCCGTTGGAGCCGCCAATGGTTGCGCCGGGCACCCATTTACCGCCGTCCGGGCTGGACGCCGACTTCAACACGCCGGCCTCCTGCCAGACCAGGACGAGCCGGCCGGCGTACGTCGCCAGCGCCGGGCTGACTCCGGTGTGTGCGTCACCGGCGGCGACGGGAGCCGACCAAGTGCGGCCGTCTGTGCTGGACGCGATCGACACACCGGATCCGCCGGCCCAGGCAACGAACACCTTGCTGCCCAGTGTGCTGAGCGCCGGTCCTGCCGCGCCGGCTGCTGCGAGCTTGGCGGACTGGTTGGTCACCTGGGCAGGCGCCGACCAGCTGACGCCGTCGGGACTCGTCGCGGTGAAGACTCCGCCGCCTTCGGTCCACGACGCAACCAACGTGTCGCCTTGTACGGCAAGCGCCGGGCGGCCCGTTGTCGTACGTCCCGAGAGGACCTGTACCGCGTCACTCCAGGACACTCCGTCGGCTGTCGACGACAGGTACAGTCCGTCGTCCTTGCCGCGCCACAGTGCGAACTGCACGCCCTTGAACGTGACCACGGCAGGCGTGTCGTCCAGCGCGGGCGTCGTCGCGGACGGCGTCGCAGGCGACCAGGTCGCGAGTGCCGGCGAGCTCACCGGCAGGTCATCGGCCGGTGCGCCCGGTGCCGAACCGGGGTTGACGGTGTCCGTGACCAACCGCAGATTGCGCATCGCGGTCTGGACGAGCGGCAGCGTCTCGTCGACGCCTTGCCAGCGAGACTTGAAGTGCGCGGCATACACGCCGGCCAGCCGGTTCAGCCGTACGGCGGCGCTCCAACTGAGGCAGGCCGCGAACGGATCCTTGCCTTGCAGCCCGGGCAGCCGCTGACAGGCGTCGGTACCCTCCAGCTGATCCTGCTGCTCGGGCGGCTTTCCCGCGGCCAGGTTGCTCGCCGCCGCGTCGAGCAGTGCCGCGACAGTGAAGCCTTCGTCCGCATTGTCGGTGTAGATCGAGTGATCGCCGAACAGCAGGGCGCGCAAGGTGTCGTCGGTCTCCAGGGCCCGCGGGAAACCCAGCTGGGTGTAGGCCCGCAGCAGTTTGACCGTCAGGTTGAGGTCGGCCGAAGCGGCCGGATCCGTTCGCAGGGCGTCGGCGGCTTCCTGGTAGTGCTGGATCCGCTTGCCCTTCAGGAACTCGGTCATCCGCGCCACGGCATCGGCCTCGGCGTCGGCGGGTACGTCGACAGCCGCATCCTTCTGGAATGTCGTACGGTCGCCTTTCTCCCAGTTGTCGAGCAGCGGCTGCGTCGGCTCCAGAACCGGGCCGCACTCCTGCGGCCCTTGTTGCCAGTACTGCTTGCAGGTCTGGTAGTCGACGTGATCCTCGACGACCTTCGTCGTGGTGCGGGCGACCTTGATGGGGCTGCCCGGCCAGGTCAGGCTCTCGGTGAACTTCACCTGCAGATCCGCGGAGCGCACTGTGATCAGGAACGGCCCAGTGATGTGCGAACGCTCGTCCTTGTTGATCCAGTCCGCGCTCCAGCAGACGTCGTACTTCGGGCCTTGCGGGTGCGCGTACCGGGCGAACTGCTCGGCTGCGGCGAGATCCTTGCCGCTCACGTTCTCCGGTGTCAGGAGGTTCGCACCTCCGCCGCACTTCGGCGTGTTCTGCGGGCTGACGAGTCCGTCGGTCGGGACGGACTGCTCGGGGCCGTCGAACAGCCCGTACTCCTTTCCGTCCCGGACTTTCCACTCCCGGTTCTGGATCGCGTTCGCCAGGTTCACGGTCTGTGCCGTGTAGTTGCCGAGCAGCCGGCCGAACAGCGGATTCGTCGTACCGTCAGGCCCGGGCGCGCTGAACGCCTGGGCGTAGTCCCGGATGTCGCGGCCGGCGGTGATGACGAAGCCGGCACGGGCCGGGAGGACGCCCTTGGCCAGGGCCGGGTTCTGGCTCGACAGCAGGCTGTACCCGTTCGCGGCCATCTCCCAGACCGACGAGTTGCCGACCCGTCCCTGTTCCTGGAAGCCGGGGTCGAGGTTCTTCTTCGCGTAGGCGCCGAGGAACGAGATCGATCCGTACGGCCCGTACTGGTCCAGCACCTCACCGACCTTCGCGTTCACATCGGAGTACGCGTCTTCCGGTACGACGAACGTGTCGGAGGCGGCCGTTGTCGTGCCGGCGGTGTAGAACGCGGTCTCGCCCTGCAGATACTGATCCTTGGTGAGCGAGCTGCCCGGCCGGTAGTAGCTGTAGTCGATCAGCGCGTCCGTGGTCTCCCAGAGCTTGCCTTCGGCCAGCGCCTGGATCGCGCGCATCAACGAGACTCCGAGCACCTGCAGCTGGTTCTCGACGTTCGCGAGGTTGGTCGAGATCGAACCAGCCTGCTCCTGTACGTCCTTGACGTTGTCGTTGATGCGGGCGAACTGACCCATCATCGCGAGGTACAAACCGTTCAGCTTCCGGTCGATCCGGTCGAACTGCTTGTCCAGATGGACCTGCAGATCGGCGATCTGCTGCTTGAGCGCCGTGATCGCGTCCAGGATCTTCTTGTTGACGTCCGAGCCGGCACCGGCGAACAACGTGACCAGCGTGCTGATCGCGCCGATGAAGTTGCCGGTCAGGCCGACCGCGGCGAGCGAGAACGCGGTGTTCACCAGCTGAGCCGAGGTGATCACCTTGTCGACCGCCTGGGCGATCTGGATCGCGCCGTCGCCGAACAACTTGATCTCCCGGGCGAGGTCCTGGTCGACCACACCGGCCAGGAACGCCAGTCCGGTCAGGCCGGCCTTCGCGTCGTTGATCCTCGCTTCCCGTTCCTCCGCGCCCTTCTTCGCCTCGGCGCGCTGCTCCGGCGTGGGCTCCGGCATCGAGGTACCGGCCGGCCTGTCCTTGACCGCCTCCTCGAGGGTGCCGAGGTCCTGTTTGCGGGCCTCGTACAACTTGTCGGTCAGGATCCTGAACTGCTCGGTCGTCGCCAGCTTGTACTGGTCGGGATGTCCCTGCTGGTCGAGGATCTTCGGGAAGTCCAGCGTGTTCTTCAACTGATCCGTGCCGGCCAGGGTGACTCCGCTCGCCGCCGCGCTGACGTGCAGCGGGGAGCCAAGCGTCGCGTTCCAGCCGCTGTTGAAGGCGGCGTCCGCGCGAGCCGTCTGCGCGACGGCTGCCCAGACACTCGTCTGCGCCGTCGAGTACTCCGCGTTCCAGGCGATCTGTTGCTGCGCCCCGCTGATCCGGTCCGGAGCCTTGCCGGACTGCGACGGGTTGTTCGTCCCGACGATCGAGTAGATCAGTTTCGCGACGTTGGGCCCGGCCGGTTCGGCGCCCGGCGCCTTGCGGATCGCCTCGATCGCGGCACCTACCGCCTCGGCGGCGTTCCGGGTCCAGAGATAGTCGGCGACCTTCGTGTCGATCACGGTCTCGGTGGCGGCCAGATGCGCACTGATCTCGTCGGCGGTCGCCGCCGGATGCGCGGCCCGCCAGTCCAGGGCCTCCGCACTGGTCACCAGATGTTTCGGTTCCTCCTTGTCCGTGACCACCATGTAGCCGCCGAGCAGTGCATCCGCCAAGCCGTCCGGATCCACCGTCGCCGCGCGGACCGCCGCCTCCGCGGGCCGGAGCCCGAGCAGTCCGGTGATCATCAGCACAAGAATCATCAAGCGGGCATGCCGCAGTACCACGGTCCCCATCCGTGTTCCCCCAAGTATTCAACTGCCCCGGCTGTCCGGGGTCCCCCAGCAGAGTGTGACTGCGCAGTTACCTTGAGGCAAGTGATTTGTGGAGATCGCTTGCTGTACCTCTGGGTACAGTGAGGGGGTGGAGACGGTTGAGCGGTTGATTCGTAGTACGCAGGAGTTGTTGTGGGAGCGGGGGTATGTGGGGACCTCGCCGAAGGCTATTCAGCGGGAGGCGGGGGCCGGGCAGGGGAGTATGTATCACCACTTCGCGGGGAAGGCGGAGTTGGCGAAGGTGGCGATCGAGCGGTCGGCGGCGGAGTTGCGGGCCGCGGCCGCGGAGCACTTCGGCGGTGCGGGTACCGCGGGGGAGCGGATCGGCGCGTACCTTGGTCGCGAGCGGGACGTGCTGAAGGGGTGCCGGGTCGGGCGGTTGACCGCGGATCCCGACGTGATCGCGGATCCGGAACTGCGGAAACCGATCGCGGAAACCTTTGCCTGGTTGCGGGAACAGCTCGCGGAAGTGGTTGCTGAAGGCAAGCGAAACGGCGAGTACCCGGAGTCGCTCGATCCGGAGCGGACCGCGGCCACGATTGCTGCCGTACTGCAGGGTGGGTACGTACTCGCCCGTGCGGCCGGCTCGACCGAGCCTTTCGATCTCGCGGTGAACGGACTGATCGACCTGTTGGAGGCGATGTGAAGATCGGCGCGGTGTTTCCGCAGCTCGAGATCGGGGCGGATCCCGCCGTGGTCCGGGACTGGACGACGACGGTGGAGGCGGCCGGGTACAACCACGTGCTGGCCTACGACCACGTCCTCGGCGCGGATCCGGCGAACCGGCCGGGCTGGACCGGGTACACCGACAAGTCCTTGTTCCACGAGGTTTTCGTGCTGTTCGGGTATCTGGCGGCGATCACGACGACGCTCGAGCTGGTCACCGGCGTACTCGTCCTGCCGCAGCGGCAGACCGCGCTCGTCGCGAAGCAGGCGGCCGAGGTCGACGTGCTGAGCGGCGGCCGGCTGCGGCTCGGGGTCGGGATCGGCTGGAATCGCGTCGAGTACGACGCGCTCGGCGTACCGTTCGAGAAGCGCGGCGCCCGGCTCACCGAACAGGTCGAGCTGCTCCGCAGGCTCTGGGCGGATCCGGTCGTCTCGTACGACGGCAAGTTCGACCATGTCGACGAGGCCGGCCTGAATCCCTTGCCCGGCCGCGAGATCCCGATCTGGTTCGGCGGGACGGCGGACGCTGTACTACGCCGTACCGGCCGTATCGGGGACGGCTGGATGCCGCAGTCCGCCCCGAACGACACCGCCCGTCGGCAGATCGCACTGATCCGGCAGGCGGCCGAGGATGCCGGGCGCGACCCGGCGTCGATCGGCATCGAGGCACGCCTGACCCTGGGGGCGGTTCCCGAGCAGGACTGGCGCGCTTTCGCGGAGGCCTGGCGCGACCTGGGCGCGACGCACCTTTGCATCAACACGATGAACATGGGTCTCGCCCGGCCGGCAGAACACGCCGACGTGCTGCGCGAGGTGCTGCCGAAGCTCGGTTAGGGCCGGCGCCGGATCGCCGGACGGGCACTAGTGTCGGTTCGCGGTTGAGCCGCGGATCGCCAGCGGGCAGGGCAGCGTCACCACCTCGGTCGGGCGGTCCGGGTCGGCGATCCGCTCGCGGAGCAGCCGGATGCCGGTCTCGACGATGCCGTGCACCGGCTGCTCGACCGTGGTCAGGTCGAACGCCTCCCAGGCGGCCATCTCGGTGTTGTCGAAGCCGATCACCCAGAGGTCGTCGGGCACCCGGACGCCGCTCGCCCGCGCACCGTCGAGGATGCCGAACGCGAGCAGGTCGGTGACCGTGTAGATCGCGGTCGGCGGCTTCTTCCGCGACAGCAGCTTGACCGCCGCGGCGTGCCCGGCAGCGTGCGGCACTGCGACTGTGACCACGTTGCTCGGCTTGATCTTCACGCCGGCGTCGGCGAGCGCGGCCCGGAAGCCGAGATCGCGGTCGCGGGAGGTGTTCCCGGTGGGGGCCAGCGTCACCAGCCCGATGTCGGTGTGCCCGTGGTCGACCAGGTAGCGGCCGGCGTCGTACGCGCCCTGCCAGTTGTCGCCGACGACCTGGTCGCAGTCCAGGTCGTCGATGCCGCGGTGCAGCAGCACTGTCGGGGTCCCGGACGCGAGCGCCATCGTGTGCAGCTTCGAGTCGTACGTCGCCGAGGTCAGTACGAATCCGTCGACGAGGCGCTGGTGCAGCACCTCGGCCACGGTCTCCTCCGGGTCGTGCTCGATGTTCCACAGGATCATGTGCAGGCCGAGTGAACTCAGCACCCGGCCGATCTCGTCGAGCAGCTCGGCGTGGAACGGACTGGTCACGCGGGTCATGAAGACGCCGATGGTGTCGGTGCGGCCGGTCTTCATCGCGCGGGCTAGCGCGTTCGGTGTGTAGTTCGCGTCCTTCAGTACCTGCAGGACCCGCGCCCGCGTCTCCGGGGTCACCTTCGGGCTGTTGCTCAGCACCCGTGACACGGTCGCCTGCGACACCCCCGCCAGGCGTGCCAGATCGCGGCTCGTCGGTGGTCGTGACATCTGTGCCTCCCCTCGATCCCAGGATGTGAACCCTACTCAAGAGTGTCCGTCCGAGCCGTTGACCACTCCGATTGAGCTGTGTATACGTATTCAGAGCCGAGTGTATACGTATTCATCCCTAAGTGGATGGGAGATTCCGGTGCAGACACAACTTCCCTCCCTGGACCGCCGCAGGTTTCTCGCCGGACTGACGGGACTGACCGCCGCTGGGTTACTGGCCGGCTGTGGTGGCAACGGCAGCGCGAGCGGTGGCGGCAAGAAGGGCCTGACCTTCCTCAACTGGGAGCAGGTCAAGGGCAACCCGCTGGAGCAGGCGATCCAGGCGTTCGAGAAGCAGTCCGGGACGCAGGTCACGATCCAGCCCGCGGTGACCCAGGAGTACGACACCAAGATGCGCACGCTGATCGCGGGTGGCAGTCCGCCGGACGTGATGCGGATCAACGACGACTTCGTCCGCGGCTTCTCCCAGCAGGGCGCGCTGCTGGACCTGAAGCCGTACATCGAGAAGGACAAGCTGGACACGGCCCAGTTCGCCAAGGAGACGTTCGACTTCCCGGTGCAGCCGGACGGCTCGCACACCGCATGGGTGCTCGGCTACCAGCCGCGCCTGATCTTCTACAACGTCGACCTGTTCAAGGCGGCCGGCGTACCGCTGCCGCCGACGACCTGGTCGCGCGACGGCTGGACCTGGTCCGACTTCGAGGACCGGGCGAAGAAGCTCACCGACCCGGCGAAGAACCAGTACGGCGCGCTGGTCTACCTGGACACCGGCTACGAGCAGACGTTCACGGTGAACCACGGCAGCGAGACCGGCATCTTCTCCAAGGACGGCACGCAGTTCACGCTGTCCGGGCAGAAGGAGGCCGAGGCACTGCAGTGGGCGACCGACCTGACCTGCAAGGACAAGGTCCAGCCGCCGTGGTCGGCGCTCCAGCAGGACAACGCTCAGAACCAGCTGTTCGCCCAGGGCAAGCTCGCGATGATGTTCGCGACTTTCGGCACCGTGCCGTACCTGCGGCAGACGGTCAAGGACTTCACCTGGGACGTCGCTCCGCCGCCGGCCGACGTCGAGCAGAAGACCGAGTCCAGCGTGATCGTGTTCTGCGTCCCGAAGAAGGCGAAGAACCCGGATGCGGCCTGGGACCTGCTGAAGTACCTCGCGAGTGAGGACGGCGGCAAGATCCTGTTGCAGGGCGGTGCATTTACCCCGATCAACCTGAAGGCCGCGGCGCAGCTCGCGCCGAACGGGAAGGCGCCGGCGCACATCGGGTTGTTCGCCGAGGCGGCGAAGCACCTGACCGCGACCAACCAGACCAAGAACACGATCGGTGCCCGCGAGTTGTACCGGCCCGCGCTGGACCCCGCCTACAACTGCGAGAAACCGGTCGCCGACGTCCTGCAGCAGGTCAAGCCACAGGTGGAGAACGCCTTGAAGGGTTGATTGTCGATGGCAACCATCACGATGGCGCGCGACACCGCCGGCCCGGTCCACCGGGCCGACATCCGGCGGGCGCGGCGCAAGCAGAACCTCACCGGCTGGCTGTTCATCAGCCCGATCGTGGTCGGGGTGGTGGCGTTCCAGTTCTTCCCGATCCTGGTCTCGATCGGCGCCTCGCTGACCGACTGGAACGGCATCTCCGCGCCGCGGTTCGTCGGGCTGCACAACTTCGTGGACCTGTTCGGCAAGGATCCGCTGTTCCTGCAGACGTTCGAGAACACGGTGTACTTCACGCTCGCGAGCATTCCGCTGACGATCGGCATCGGGCTGGTGCTGGCGTTGCTGTGCGCCCGCCCGATCCGTGGCGTCGCGTTCTTCCGGACGGCGTACTTCGCGCCGTACGTGACCAACGTGGTCGCGATCGGTTTCGTCTGGTTCTGGTTCTTCCAGCCGGACGACGGGGTGATCAACGGGTTGCTCGGTCAGCTCGGGATCCACGGCCCGCAATGGCTGTCGAGCTCGAGCTGGGCGATGCCGGCGGTGATCATGGTGAGCGTCTGGCAGGGCATCGGCTACCCGATGATCATCCTGCTCGCCGGTCTGCAGGGCCTGCCGAACGAGTACTTCGAATCCGCGCGGATCGACGGTGCGGGCGCGTGGCAACGGCTGCGGTTCATCACGTTGCCGTTGCTGACACCGCATTTCCTGTTCCTGCTGATCACGCAGTTCATCACGTCGTTCCAGGTGTTCGGCCTGATCTACGTGATGACCAAGGGCGGGCCCGGCCACGCCACCAGCGTCTACATCTTCAACATCTACCAGAACGCGTTCAGCTACGGGAAGGTCGGCTACGCCTCGGCGATGGCCTGGATCCTGTTCGTGGTGATCGCGGCCGTCACCTACCTGCAGTGGAAGCTGCAGAAGAGGTGGGTGTTCTACACATGAGAATCGTCTCGAAGACATCGCAGTACGTCGTGATGTCCTTGTTCGCGGTCGTCTTCCTCGCGCCGCTGGTGTGGATGATCAGCGCGTCGCTCCGGCCGGAGGCCAAGGTCCTGAGCGTGCCGCCGAAGTTCCTGCCGACCGACGCGCACTGGGACAACTACCGGCAGGTGTTCGAGCTGATCCCGGTGTTCCTGTGGAACAGCGTCAAGCTCGCCGGGCTGAACGTGATCGGGATCCTGATCGTCGCGTCGATGGCCGGGTACGCGTTCGCGCGGCTGCGGTTCGCCGGCCGGGACGCCGCGTTCATGGTGCTGCTGGCCACCTCGATCATTCCCGGAATCGCCTACCTGATCCCGCAGTACATCGTCTTCCGGCAGATCGGGTGGGTGGACACGCAGTACCCGCTGTGGGTGCCGAAGGTACTCACGCCGGTGTTCGCGACGTTCCTGATGCGGCAGTCCTTCCTGACCGTGCCGCAGGAACTCGAGGACGCCGGGAAGATCGACGGGGCGTCCACGTTCGGAATCTACTGGCGGATCATGCTGCCGCAGACCAAGCCCGCGCTGGCCGCGATCGGGGTGTTCACGTTCCTCGAGTCGTGGAACGACCTGTTCGGTCCGCTGATCTACATCAACTCCGAGAACCTGCAGACGCTGCCGGTGGCGCTCGCCCAGTTCCAGGGCGAGTACTTCACCCAGGTCAGTCTGCTGATGTGCGGTGCGACGGTTTCGGTCGTGCCGGTGATCGCTGTCTTCCTCTTTGCGCAGCGCTATTTCATCCAGGGCATCACGATGACAGGAATGAAGGGGTGAGCACCGTGCCGGACCGGCTCGTTGCCATGCAGATCGGAGCCATCTCGTTCGTCGACGAAGGCGTCGACCGGACACTCGACATCCTGGCCGAACGCGGCGCGGTGAACGCGCTGTTCCTGGCCACGCCGACCTGGACCCGGGGGACCGGCGGCCGGCAGATCCCGGGCCATCCGATCCCGGACCACGGCGGCCAGGAGTACGACCTGGGTTGGGTCGGCGGGAACTACGCGACGCCGCACCCGCAGTACTACGGGAACACCGTGCTCGGCGCGGTCGGCCGCGCGCCCGAGCATCCGGAGCTGGACCTGCTCGGCGAGGTGATCCCGAAGGCGCGGGAGCGTGGGATGCAGTCGTTCGCCTGGATGGAGGAGAGCGGCGGCGCCCGCGAGCTGCGTACGTACCCGAACTTCGCCAAGGTGCTGGAGGTGGACGCGTGGGGGCGGCCGGGGCGGCGGCCGTGCTTCAACAACCCGGACTACCGCAACTGGCATCTCGGGTTCGTCGAGGACTACGTGCAGAGCTATCAGCTCGACGGTCTGGCGTGGTGCTCGGAGCGCCCCGGTCCGTTGAACATGCTGATGCAGGGCACGGTCGACGTCTCGGAGATCGGCTGCTTCTGCCCGCACTGCCGGGCGGTCGCGCGCGAACGGGGCATCGACGTGAATCGGGCGATGCAGGGGTACCGCGAGCTGGTCGACTGGAACCAGCGGGTCGGCGCGGGTGAGCGACCGGTCGACGGCGCGTTCGTGACGTTCTGGCGGATCCTGCTGAACTTCCCCGAAGTGCTGGCCTGGCAGACGTTGTGGACCGAGAGCCAGCGGCAGCTGTACCGCGACATCTACGGTGTGGCGAAGGCGATTTCCCCCGAGGTGCAGGTCGGGTGGCACGTCTACCACAACATCTCGTTCAGCCCGTTCTACCGCGCCGACCAGGACTACACCGAGATGGCGAAGTTCTCGGACTTCATCAAGGTGGTCATCTACAACAACTGCGCGGGGCCGCGGTTCTTCACCTGGGTGAAGAGCATCTGCGGTGCGCTGTTCGCGGACGCCGAGCCGGAAGACGTGTACCCGTTGATGATGAAGCTGCTGCAGCTCGACGAGGGTGCGTACGAGAAGTTGCCCCGGACCGGCTTCAGCGCGGACTACGTACGGCGCGAGACCGAGCGGGCCGTCGCCGGGGTCGGCGGCCAGAGCAAGATCTACCCGGGCATCGACATCGACATCCCGGTCGGGGTCGCCCAGCAGCGTGGGCTGGAGAAGCCGCGGGACGTCGGTACCAAGATCAACTGGGACGACAACGAGGGCGAGCTGACCCGGTGCACCCGGGAGTCCGTGCGGGACGCGACGCTGGCCGCGTTCGCCGGCGGCGCCGAGGGCGTCGTGCTGAGCCGGAAGTACTCGGAAATGCTGCTGGAGAACCTGTCCGGTGCGGGGGATGCGGTCCGGGGACTGTCGTGAAGCCCTGGTACCAAAGGACTTTCCGCTGGGCGCAGACGAACCTGACCGAGAAGGACCCGGCAAGGTACGACGCCGAATGGTGGCGGCAGCAGTGGCGCCGCACGAAGGTACAGGGGGTGATCGTCAACGCGGGCGGGATCGTCGCGTACTACCCGAGCAGGTTCGAGCTGCAGCACCGGGCGGAGTACCTGGGCGACCGTGACCTGTACGGGGAGATCGTCGAACTGGCCCGTGCGGACGGGCTGACCGTGCTGGCGCGGATGGACTCGAACCGGGCGCATCAGCCGTTGTACGACGCGCATCCGGACTGGTTCGCGATCGATGCCGACGGCAACCCTTACCGGGCCGGTGAGTTGTACGTCGCCTGCGTGACCGGACCGTACTACCGGGAGTTCCTGACCGGGATCCTCGAGGAGATCATCGAGCGGACCGCACCGGACGGGCTTACCGACAACAGCTGGAGCGGGCTCGGCCGCGACTCGATCTGCTACTGCCCGAACTGCCGGGACAGCTTCGGGCAGGAACTCCCGGAAGCGGCCGACTGGGAGGATTCGCTGTACAAGCGCTGGATCCGTTGGAGCTACCAACGACGACTCGACGTCTGGGAGCTGAACAACGCGGTGACGACCGCGGCCGGCGGCCCGGACTGTTTGTGGATCGGGATGAACGGCGGCGATGTCGTTGCACAGAGCAAACGGTTGCGGGACGACGCGGAGATCTGCCGGCGGGCGCGGATCTTCATGCTGGACTCGCAGTGGCGGCACGACGAGTCCGGTTTCCAGGCGAACGCGGATTCCGGAAAACGGCTGCACGGGATGCTCGGGTGGGACACGCTGATCCCCGAGAGTACGGCGATGTACGACGCGGGGACGCCGACGTTCCGGCTCGGGAGCAAACCCGCGCCGGAGGCCCGGATGTGGGCGATCGAGGGCTGGGCCGGCGGGATCCAGCCGTGGTGGCACCACATCGGGTCGGTGCACGAGGACCGGCGGCAGTACGCGACCGCGCAGCCGTTGTTCGAGTGGCATGCGGAGCACGAGGAGTACTTGGTCGATCGTGAGCCGGTTGCCAGTGTCGGGTTGCTGTGGAGCCAGCTCAGCGTGGACTTCCATGGGAAGGGCGAGCCGGTCGAGGTCAGTCAGTTGCCCTACCGGGGATGGGCGGATGCGCTGGTCAGGGCGCGGGTTCCGTACTTGCCTACCAATGAAGTAGACCAGCGGTTCGAGGTGCTGATTGTGCCGAACGTGGGCGTGCTGACGGACCAGCAGTGCGCTCAACTGGAGGCTTATGTCGCCAGCGGTGGGAAGCTTGTCGTGACTGGGGAATCGGGGCTTTACGACGAGTGGGGCGACCGTCGGGATCGTTGGGCGGTCGGCGAACTGCTCGGCGTACGGCATCAGGGGAAGCGTTACGGGGACGGCTCGCTGGGTGATTGGGAGACGTACGACTCACACAGCTACCTGCGGATCGAGGACCGGGAAGTGTTCGACGGCGACACCGACGTGCTGCCGTTCGGCGGGCAGCTCGAGGCGGTGGAGACCGACGCCAGGAAAGCGCTGACCTGGATTCCGCCGTTCCCGATCTACCCGCCGGAGAAGTCGTGGATGGCGGAACCACGGACCGACGTACCGGCGCTGGTCCGCAGTGGGCGGACGGCGTACCTGGCGGCCGATCTCGACCGGCAGTACGCGAAGCACCACCATCCGGACCACGGCCGGCTGCTCGCCAACCTGGTACGCCACGACGGCATCCCGCTGCGCGTCGACGGCGCCGGCGTACTCGACTGCCAGCTCTACCGGCAAGGGGACCGGCACATCTTGCACCTGGTCAACCTCGACCAGGGCGGCGCGTGGCGAGGCCGGCTGGAGGAGCTCACGCCCGCGGGCCCGTTCGCGGTGTCGCTCAGGGTGAACGCGTCCCGGGCGCGGCTCCTCGTCTCACGGGAGGAGGTGGACGTGCAGCAGCGCGACGGCTGGATTACCGTGTTGGTATACCGAATCACGGACCACGAGATCGTAGTTCTCACCTAAGGAGCACCCAGTGTCAGTCGACGTCACCGGCCCGCTGCACGATCGGTACGAGGAGATTCTGAGTGAGCGTGCGCTCGGGCTGATCGAGACGCTGCACCGTGCGTACGACGCGCGCCGGCGGGAGCTGCTCGGCCGCCGGGCGGAGCGGGTCGCGGCGATCGCGGCCGGGACGGAGCTGGGGTTCCTGTCCGAGACCAAGGACGTGCGCGACGACCCGGAGTGGCGGGTCGCGCCGGCCGCTCCGGGGCTGGTCGACCGGCGGGTCGAGATCACCGGGCCGACGGACCGGAAGATGACGATCAACGCTCTGAACTCGGGCGCGAAGGTCTGGCTGGCCGACCAGGAGGACGCGAACACGCCGACCTGGGAGAACGTGGTCGGCGGTCAGCTCAACCTGCTGGACGCGATCACCCGGAAGATCGACTTCAGCACCGACACCAAGAGCTACGCGCTGAAGCCGGACGACGAGCTGGCGACGATCGTGGTCCGGCCGCGCGGCTGGCACCTGCCGGAGAAGCACATCCTGGTGGACGGCTCGCCCACCTCGGGATCGTTGGTCGACTTCGCTCTGTACTTCGTGGCGTGTGCGCAGCTGCAGCTCGACCGCGGCCAGGGACCGTACTTCTACCTGCCGAAGATGGAGTCGCACCTCGAGGCGCGGCTGTGGAACGACGTGTTCGTGACCGCCCAGGAGGCACTCGGGATCCCGCGCGGCACGATCCGGGCGACCGTACTGATCGAGACGTACCCGGCGGCGTTCGAGATGGAGGAGATCCTCTACGAGCTCCGCGAGCACTCCGCCGGCCTGAACGCGGGCCGCTGGGACTACATGTTCAGTGTGATCAAGACGCATCGCACCAGTGGCAAGGCGTTCCAGCTGCCGGACCGGAACAGCGTGACGATGACCGTGCCGTTCATGCGCGCGTACACCGAGCTCCTGGTCCGGACCTGCCACAAGCGCGGCGCGCACGCGATCGGCGGGATGGCGGCGTTCATCCCGAGCAAGGACCCGGCGGTGAACGAGGTGGCGTTCGCGAAGGTCAAGGCGGACAAGACCCGGGAGGCCGGCGACGGCTTCGACGGGTCCTGGGTCGCGCACCCGGGCATGGTCGAGACCGCCCGCGAGGTGTTCGACTCGGTCCTCGGCGACCGCCCGAACCAGGTCGACCGGCTCCGTGAGGACGTCGCGGTGACGGCCGAGCAGTTGCTGGACGTCGCCGCGACGCCGGGTGCGGTAACCGAGGAGGGCCTGCGCAACAACGTCAGCGTCGCCGTGCAGTACCTGGCGGTCTGGCTCGAGGGCACCGGCGCGGTCGGCATCTTCAACCTGATGGAGGACGCCGCGACCGCGGAGATCTCGCGCTCGCAGATCTGGCAGTGGCGGCGGAACGAGGTCGTCCTGGACACCGGCGATACCGTCACCACCGAACTGGTCGAGCGGATCGCCGACGAGGAGATCGCCAAGCTCGGCGATCCGGACCGCTACACCGCGGCCCGCTCGCTGTTCCTCGAGGTCGCACTCGCCGACGAGTACGTCGACTTCCTGACCCAACCGGCCTACGAACGCTTCAGCTGAGATGACCCTGCTCAGGGCTTGACCACGACTTCAGCGGCGCTTCAGTCCTGCAATGCAGCCTGTGCGCAGTCGCCGACGTGCATTTCGCGTTGGCGACTGCTGCGTGTCCAGGTGAACTCGGAGGATGGCGACGACGTGAGTAGGACGCTTGAGAGCTACGCCGCCGGGCGTTGGTTTCGTGCAAGTGACGAGGGCCGGCCGCTGCTCGACGCCAGCACAGGTCAGGAGGTAGCCCGGATCACCAACGGTGGTCCGGACCTGGGGGAGATGACCACGTACGCCCGCACTGTTGGCGGGCCGGCCCTCCGCAGCCTGACCTTCCACGAGCGCGCCGCACTTCTGAAGACACTCGCGAAGTACCTGTCCGACCCGGCCAACGGCGTCAAGGACGAGCTGTACGAGATGTCATCGTGTACCGGCGCGACGCACCGCGATTCGGTCATCGACATCGACGGGGGATTCGGCACGCTGTTCAGCTACGCCGGCAAGGGCTCCCGGGAGCTACCGAACGACACCGTTGTCGTCGACGGTGGCCTTGAGCAACTTGGGCGCGGCGGCTCCTTCGTCGGCCAGCACCTCTACTCGTCGCGGCCCGGCGTCGCAGTGCAGATCAATGCATACAACTTCCCCGTCTGGGGGATGCTCGAGAAACTTGCACCCGCGTTCCTCGCCGGATTGCCCACGATCGTCAAGCCCGCAGCTCAGACCGCTTATCTTGCTGAGCTCGTGGCTCGGCGGATCATCGAGTCCGGCATTCTTCCCGCCGGAGCGCTGCAGTTCCTCGCCGGGAGCTATGCCGGCCTGCTCGACGAATTGACTGTGCAGGACTCGGTGGCGTTCACCGGCTCGGCGCACACCGCGCTCCTACTACGGACCCACTCCAGCGTGGTGAACGGCGGCGTGCAACTCGGTGTCGAAGCCGATTCATTGAACTGTTCGATGCTTGGGCCAGACGTCACGATCGACGACATCGAGTTCGACCTGTTCGTTGACGGAGTGGTCGACGAGATGACCAGCAAGGCCGGTCAGAAATGCACAGCTATCAGGCGTGTCATCGTGCCCGACACGATGACACAGGACGTGATTGAGGCTGTCCGAGCTCGCCTGACCGAGATCAGGGTCGGCGACCCGCGAGACGCGGAAGTCCGGATGGGTGCCCTCGTTTCGATTGCGCAGCGGGACGAGGTCCGCAAGGCGATCCACGCATTGACGACTTCCGCCAAGATTGTGTGTGGAGCACCGGACCGGGTCGACGCCGTCGCCGGCGATGCTGCGCGCGGCGCCTTCATGTCACCGGTCCTGCTACGTGCTGCCCGTGGAGCAGCCGAGCCGCACGACGTAGAAGCGTTCGGTCCGGTGAGCACCGTACTGAGCTACTCAACCGTGGATGAGGCCGTCGAGCTCGCTGCCCGTGGTCGGGGGAGCCTCGCGGGCTCGCTCGTCACGTACGACACCGACGTAGCGTGCACAGTTGTCGCCGGTCTGGCGCCGTGGCACGGCCGGATCCTCGTGCTGGACCGCGACAACGGTCGCGAGTCGACCGGCCATGGATCGCCGCTGCCGGTTCTGGTCCACGGCGGCCCAGGTCGCGCGGGTGGCGGCGAGGAGCTCGGTGGCGTTCGCGCCGTCCTTCGCCACATGCAACGTACCGCTGTCCAAGCATCACCACGGCAGCTGACCGCCATCACTGGGCGATGGACTGCTGGAGCTCCGCGCAACAACGACAGCGGGCATCCGTTCCGCAAGAGTCTGGCGGAGCTGCGCATCGGCGACAGCATCACCTCCGCGCCACGCATTGTGTCGTTCGACGACATCGAACACTTCGCCGAGTTCACCGGCGACACGTTCTACGCTCACACCGACCCTGAAGCCGCAGCGAAGAACCCGCTGTTCGGCGGAATCGTTGCCCATGGCTACCTCGTGGTCTCGTTGGCCGCAGGACTCTTCGTCGACCCGGCACCGGGTCCGGTACTCGCGAACTATGGCGTCGACGGACTGCGTTTCATCAAGCCGGTCAGAGCCGGCGAGTGCATCGCAGTCACCTTGACCGTCAAGGAGATCACACCGCGCGATTCCGCCGAATACGGCGAAGTGCGATGGGACGCCGTCGTCACCAATGGAGACGACCAACCGGTCGCCACCTATGACGTCCTGACTCTTGTGGCCAAGACCTGGCCACAGAACTGACAAGGAGCCGATCACATGCAGCGGATCACCATCTCGTACGCAACACCCGCCGACCCTGAGGCGTTCGACTCGCATTACCTCACCAAGCATGTACCGCTCGTCATGCAGGTTCCACACCTATCCGCCTTCAGCTGGACCAAGCCCCGCGGCCTCGCCGGCGATCCAGACCTGTACCTGACGGCACACCTCGACTTCTACGACGCCGATCACCTGAAGACGGCTCTACGCTCGCCAGAGCTGGAAGCAGCCAATGACGATGCCGCGGCACTCAAGACTCCGATGACGGTCGTGGTCGGCGAGGTCGTCAACGTGCCGCTCGCCGGCGCGTGACGGCGTTGGCTGGGCGGGCAGGCTTGGCCTAGCGTGGTGCGTCGACGTTTACGGTGGGGATGCCGCCGCCGGCTCTTGCGATCACGGCCAGCGACGGGTTGCGGCCGGGGTTGCTCTCGCGGTGCACGGTGAACGCCGGTACGTGTACGAAGTCGCCGGCGACCGCGTCCAGGTACTCGTCGGAGCCCTCGAACTCGAGCCGCAGGACACCGGAGACGATGTACAGGCTGCTCTCGTTCTTGTCGTGGTGGTGCCAGCCGGAGATCGCCCCCGGCTCGGTGACGACCTGGCCGGCCCACAGGATCGGCAGTTCGAAGGCCCGCATCCGGAGCATGCCGGAGGTCGGGTCGGCGGCGACCAGGTCACCGGCCTTGATGACGCGGACGGGTTCGGTCATGCCCTCAGTGTTGCAGCAACGCCTTGGCCACGGGTGCGATCTGTGCGTACACCCCGGGGTTGCCGGGCTGCGCACAGCCTTGCCCCCACGACACCACCCCGAGCAGACGCCCATTGAGCACAAGAGGTCCGCCGGAGTCGCCCTGGCACGCGTCGGTGCCTCCTTGCAGGTACCCGGCACAGACGTTCGTCGCGGCGGCGTACCCGTTGGCGACGTAGCTCTTGTTCGCGAGGCACGTCTTGTCGCCGAGATCCGGTACTGCGGCCTTCTGCAGTGTCTCGTCAGGCCCGGTGTCCTGCGTGTCGCCCCAACCGTAAACCGTCGGTACTGCACCGGCCGCGTCTGCTCGCGCCCGGGTCTCGAGTGGTAGCACCGGGACCCCGGTGAACGGCTTCGCCAGTGTCAGTACGGCCACGTCGTAGCGGTTGTTCTTCGTGTTGTACCCGGGGGCGATCCACACCTTGCTGATCGCCGATACGCGCCCGACCGTGGGGTCACCGAGGTCGGCCCGGCCCTGCACCGCGTAGTACGTCGACGTCGCCTCGTCCATGCAGTGCGCGGCCGTGACGATCTTGTCGGGCTTCACGAGTGCAGCACCGCAGTAGCGCCCGCTGGAGGAGCTGGACTGCGTGGTGTTCAGCGCGATCACCCAAGGCGCCTCGCTGGTGCTGGTTACCGTGCCGCCGACGATGCATGGCTTGGCGCCGGCCGTGAGGGTCAGCAAGCCGGCAACCACAAGTACTCCCCGTGAGAATCTCATCGCTTTAGGTTAGCGAACGACTGGCGCCTGCAAACTTCCGTACCTCTCCATGCGCTGCCAACGCAGCCTGGTACCCGCCAGCGCGGTGAAGACCGACTGAATGACCACGAGGTACATGAGCTGCCGGTAGACGAACTGCTGGAGCGGCAGCGTCCACAGCGGACCAGGGCGTTCCCCGTCCAACCAGAACGCATAGAAACCCATCGCCACCTGCAGTAACACGAAGCCGGCCCACACGGACAGCACCCGCACCGGGTTGAGGAAGATCAGTCCGTAGATCGCGAACACGTCCACCACAGGCGCCAGCAACGGCAGCAGCACCTGAAACAGCATCAGGTACGTGAGCCCGCGTCGCCCGAACTTCCCGGCCCGCCCGCGCTGCACCATCGCACCCCGGTGCTTCCACATCGCCTGGAGCGTCCCGTAGCACCAGCGGTACCGCTGCCGCCACAGCGCACCCATCGACGCGGGTGCCTCGGTCCACGCGATCGCACTCTCCTCGTAGACCACCCGCCACCCGTCACGGCAGAGCGCCATGGTCAGATCGGTGTCCTCGGCGAGCGTCACGTCGCTCAGCCCGCCGATCCGCTCCAGCGCGGTACGACGGAACGCGCCGACCGCACCGGGCACGGTCGGCATGCACTCGGCCAGGTCGAACAGCCGGCGGTCGAGGTTGAAGCCGATCACGTACTCGATGTGCTGCCAGCGACCGATCAGACCGCCACGGTTACCCACCTTGGCGTTGCCGGACACCGCACCGACAGACGGATGCGCGAACGGCTGGATGAGCTTGCGAACCGCGTCCGGCTCGAACACGGTGTCCCCGTCGACCATCACGATCAGCTCGAACCGGGCCGCCTTCAGGCCGGTGTTCAGCGCGACGGGCTTGCCCGCGTTCGCCTGGCGGATCACGCGCACGCCCGGTATCCGGAGCGACTCCACGAGGTCCGCCGTACCGTCCGTGGAACCGTCGTCCACGACGATCACCTCGAGCGGATGGTCGGAGGCGACGAGCGAGCGGATCGCTGCCTCGATGCCGGCGCTCTCGTTGTACGCCGGGACGATCACGCTGACCGGCTCCGTCACTGGTGGCCCGTACGACCAGTTGCGCATCCGTGCATGGCGACGGGCTGCGACGACCGTGGTGATGGCCCGTAGCACGCTCAGCGCACCGGCCGCGTACAAGAGCCAGCCGATGACGCTCAGGATCCAGTCGCTGATTCGCATCACCCAGATGAGCACCAGACCACGGACCCGGTCCAAGGGACCGGCCTTGCGCGTGGGGTCCGGTAGACCAACCGCTTCGCTCACAGTGGCGAAGCGGAAGCCACGGGCCTTCAGCCGTGGCAGCAGCTTACTCAGTGCTTCCACGGTCTCGCTGCGGTCGCCACCGGCGTCGTGCATCAGCAGTATCTGTCCCGCAGTACTGCGAGGCATCGAGTTGGCGATCACCTGGTTCGTTCCGGGACGCCGCCAGTCCTCACTGTCCTGACTGGTAAGTACCGCGAGATACCCGGACTTCCGGGTCTGCTCCAGCGCTGCCCAGTCGCGGTCGGTCAGCGCGCTCGGCTCCGAGGAGTACGGCGGCCTGAGCAGCGTCGTACTCACCCCGGTGGCGCCGGCGAGGATCAACTGGCTCTGGCTGAGCTCCAGCGAGCGTCGCCACGGCGCAGCGTTCGACAGGTTCGCGTGGGTGAAGGTGTGCACAGCGAGCTGGTGGCCTTCGGCGACGATCCGGCGGGCCAGGTCGGGATGTGCCGCGACCTCCGTGCCGACCACGAAGAACGTCGCGTGCACGTGCTGCGCGCGCAGTACGTCCAGGATCTTCGGCGTCCACACCGGGTCCGGTCCGTCGTCGAAGGTGATCGCGATGGTGCGGGCCTTCGGCGAGACGGAGCGAGGTGTGCCGGCGGTGGCGTCGATGACCGGTCCGCCGTTGACGATCTGCCGTGGGACGGCCGCGTTCCCGCCGGTCGAGCGGACCGCGCCGTCGGGTGCCGCGCCGAACATGTGGTGCGTGTAGCCGTTCAGCAGCAGCATGCTCGACAGGCACACGAGCAGCATGGTCAGGACGATCCAGTGCGTCCGGAGTGGTACCTGCTTCGCCCGCCGCGCGGCCGGACGGCTCACGGGGTGGGCGTCTTGTTCTTGCCCGGCGGGGCGGTCGGCTTGTTGCCGTGCGTCGTCGTGGCCGTCGGTGCAGCAGTGGTCGGTGCCGTTGTCGGCGAGTTGGTGCGGCCCGGGGCCGTCGTCGTACCGGTCGGCACGGCCGTCGGCGCGATGGACGGGGGCGGTACCGGTGTACCTGTCTGCACGATGGTCGGCGGTGCCGAGGTCGGGGTCGTGGTGCTCGTCGACGGAGGCGGTGTCGACGAGTTGCCGGACGGCGTACTCGACTGTTCGGACCGTGCGTCGGTGGGTGTCGGGGAGGTCGGCTTGGGCGTCTCCGCCGCAGCTTCGACCGGCGCCTTGGTCGGCCGGTGTCTGACGGCGGCCGGAGCGGGAATCAGCGGGGTGTCCAGTCGTGGTCCGCCGAGCAAACTACTGCCCATGAGGACCAGGTAACCGAGGGTAGGCACGGCCAGGAAGGCCCCGGTTCTTCGGATCGTTCGACGACGACGCCCGGTCGCATCCAGGAAGACGGGCCGCCGGGGGGAAGGCGGTTTCACAAGCGTTGGAGCTTAGCGGAATCGAAGGAAAATTGGGACGTTCCATCTCTTGCAACTTCATGCAAGCCCTTACCTGATGAATTCTCAGGACCGAAACCCGACGCCGTGCGGCTACCGGGGGTCTGGGTGGCTACTGTCGTCAGGTGCAGAAATGGCCTGGTCGTCCTTACCCTCTCGGCGCCACGTACGACGGCGCCGGGACGAACTTCGCGGTGTTCTCGGAGGTAGCCGAACGAGTCGACCTGTCGCTGCTCGGCGACGACGGAACCGAACAACTGGTCCAGCTGACCGAGGTGGACGGCTTCGTGCACCACGCGTACCTGCCGGGCGTGCAGCCGGGACAGCGGTACGGCTTCCGGGTGCACGGCCCGTTCAACCCGGCCGAGGGCCACCGCTGCAACCCGTCCAAGCTGCTCCTGGACCCGTATGCGAAGGCGGTCGACGGGCAGATCGACGGCGACGAGTCGCTGTTCAGCTACCGGTTCGCGAAGCCGGACGAGCTGAACACCATGGACAACCGCGAGCACACGATGCTCTCGGTGGTCACCAACCCGTTCTTCGACTGGGGTAACGACCGCCCGCCGGGCCACGCGTACCACGAGACGGTCATCTACGAGGCGCACGTCAAGGGTCTCACCAAGACGCATCCGGGCCTGCCGGAGAACATCCGCGGTACGTACGCCGGCATCGGGCACCCCGCGATCATCGAGCACCTCAAGGAGCTCGGGGTCTCCGCGATCGAGCTGATGCCGGTCCACCAGTTCGCGCAGGACGGCCATCTGCAGGAGATCGGCCTGTCGAACTACTGGGGCTACAACACGATCGGCTTCTTCGCACCGCACAACGCCTACGCGTCCACCGGGACCCGCGGGCAGCAGGTGACCGAGTTCAAGGCGATGGTGAAGGCCCTGCACGAGGCGGACATCGAGGTGATCCTCGACGTCGTCTACAACCACACCGCCGAGGGAAACGAGTTCGGTCCGACACTGTCGTTCAAAGGCATCGACAACGCGGCCTACTACCGTCTGGTCGACCAGGACAAGTCGCACTACTACGACACGACCGGCACCGGCAACAGCCTGCTGATGCGGCACCCGCACGTACTGCAGCTGATCATGGACTCGCTGCGCTACTGGGTCACCGAGATGCACGTCGACGGCTTCCGCTTCGACCTGGCTGCCACGCTGGCCCGGCAGTTCCACGAGGTCGACAGGCTGTCGGCGTTCTTCGACCTGGTCCAGCAGGACCCTGTGGTGAGCCAGGTGAAGCTGATCGCGGAGCCGTGGGACGTCGGCGACGGCGGCTACCAGGTCGGCAACTTCCCGCCGCTGTGGACCGAGTGGAACGGCAAGTACCGCGACCAGGTCCGGGACTACTGGCGGGGCGAGAAGTACGCGCTGGCCGAGTTCGCGTCCCGGCTGACCGGCTCGTCCGACCTGTACCAGGACGACAGTCGCCGCCCGCTGGCGAGCATCAACTTCATCACCGCCCACGACGGCTTCACGATGCGTGACCTGGTCTCGTACAACGAGAAGCACAACGAGGCGAACGGCGAGGGTGGCAAGGACGGCGAGAGCTTCAACCGCTCCTGGAACTGCGGCGCCGAAGGTCCCAGCGACGACCCCGAGGTACTGCGGCTGCGCGCCAAGCAGGAGCGCAACTTCCTGACCACGCTGCTGATCTCGCAGGGCGTGCCGATGATCGCGCACGGCGACGAGCTCGGACGGACGCAGCAGGGCAACAACAACGTCTACTGCCAGGACAACGAGCTCTCGTGGATCGACTGGGACCTGCAGGAGCCGCAGAAGCATCTCCTCGAGTTCACCCGGGCGCTCGTCAAGCTACGGAACAACCACCCGGTGCTACGCCGCCGCAGGTTCTTCCACGGCGACACGGGAATCGACGGTCTCGGCGACCTGGTCTGGTTCACCCCGAACGGCACCGAGATGCAGAACGGAGACTGGCAGCGCGACGACGCCCGCGCGATCGCGGTGTTCCTGAACGGTGACGCGATCTCGGAGCCCGATCCACGGGGTGAGCCCGTGGTCGACGACTCGTTCCTGGTGTTGCTGAACGGCAACTTCGAACCGGTCGAGTTCCTCCTCCCGCCTGAGGAGTACGGCGAGAGCTGGACGGTCGTGGTGGACACGACCACGCCGACCGGCACCGGGGACACCGACGCGCACGCGGCCGGCTCGACGGTGAAGCTGGAGGCCCGCAGCACGCTGGTGATGACGCGCCCGAGGCAGGCCGCCGGATGAACCAGGTCCCGCAGGCCACCTACCGGTTCCAGCTCCGCGCCGAGTTCGGCTTCGACGACGCCGCGGCGATGGTCCCGTACCTGGCGAGCCTCGGGATCTCGCACGCCTACCTGTCGCCGGTCCTCCAGGCGGCCCCCGGCTCCACCCATGGGTACGACGTGGTCGACCACAGCCGGCTGTCCGAGCCGATGGGCGGCCGGCCCGCGTTCGACCGGCTCTCGGAGCGGCTGGCGCAGCACCGGCTCGGCGCGATCGCGGACGTCGTGCCGAACCACGTCGCCGTACCGACACCGGAGAGTCTCAACAAGGCGCTGTGGTCGGTACTGCGGCTCGGGCCTGGCTCGCAGTACGCGGACTGGTTCGACGTCGACTGGGGCGCGGGAAACCAGCCGTTGCTGATGGCCGTCCTGGGGCAGCGGATCGGCAAGGTGCTGGCGGACAACGAGCTGTCGGTCGACGGCGACGTACTGCGCTACTACGACCACGAGTACCCCTTGCGTCCTGGTACTGAGGGTCTGCCCATCGAGGAGCTCGTCACCGAGCAGTGGTACCGGCTGGCGCACTGGCGGGTCGCGGACGAGGAGCTGAACTACAGGCGCTTCTTCGACGTGGACACACTGGCCGCAGTACGTCAGGAAACGCAGGAGGTCTTCGACGCGACGCACCAGCTTCTGCTGGGGCTCCTGCACGAGGGGAAGCTCAACGGCTACCGCATCGACCACCCGGACGGCCTGGCCGACCCGCGTGGGTACCTGCGCCGCCTGGCCGAGCGGACCGGCGGCGCATGGGTCGTAGTGGAGAAGATCCTCGAAGGCGACGAGGAGCTCCCGAGAGACTGGCCTTGCGCAGGCACCACCGGCTACGACGCGCTGCTCCGCGTCGGCGGTCTGTTCATCGACCCCGCGGGTGCTGCACCGCTGGCAGCACTGCACTCCGAGCTCACCGGCGCACCGGCCGACTTCGGGCAGGTGGTGGAGGAGGCCAAGCGCGAGATCGTCCAGCACGGTCAGTACGCCGAGGTGCATCGCCTGGTCGAGCTACTCGCACGCATCTGCCAGGACGACGTGCGCCTGCGTGACCACACCAGGCGGGCGTTCCACGAGGTTGTGGCCGAGCTGCTCGTCCACTTCGACGTCTACCGCGCGTACGTCGTCCCTGGTGAGGAGGCGCCCGCCACAGCCGTTGCTGCCATGGAGCGGGCGGCCGAGAAAGCACGGGCGAATCTCGACGAGGACCGTCAGGCGACGCTGGACGTCGTACTGCATCTGCTGCTCGGGCGGGAGACCAGCACGATCGACGAGCAGGCGCGGGCCGAACTGATCGTACGGTTCCAGCAGACGTGCGGTCCGGTGATGGCCAAGGGCGTCGAGGACACGGCGTTCTACCGGTGGCTGCGGCTCACGTCGCTCAACGAGGTCGGTGGGGACCCGGAGCACTTCGGTGTCTCGCCGGAGGAGTTCCACGCGTACGCGTCCCGGTTGAACAAGCACTGGCCGAAGACGATGACCACGCTCTCCACGCACGACACCAAGCGCTCGGAGGACGTACGTGCTCGCCTGGGGGTGCTGTCGGAGCGGCCAGCCGCGTGGTCGGAGGCGATTCGCGAGTGGCGCCGCCTGTCCGAGGACCACCGCAGTCCGTTGCTGGACGGAAGTACGGAGTACCTGTTCTGGCAGACCCTGTTCGGCACCTGGGACGACGGTCCGCTCGCTGAGGACCGCATGCAGGCCTACTTGTTGAAGGCGATCCGAGAGGCCAAGCGGCTCACGTCGTGGACCTCACCGGACGAGGAATACGAGCAGACCGTCGCGGCCTTCGCCACGGCGGTCCTCCACGACCAGGCCGTCCTTGACGCGGTACGGCGCTTTACGGACAACCAAAACGACTACGTACGGGCAGCGACACTCGGACAGAAGCTCGTGCAGTTGACGATGCCCGGCGTACCCGACGTGTACCAGGGGACCGAGCTGGTCGACCTGTCGCTCGTAGACCCCGACAACCGCCGCCCGGTGGACTACGCACGCCGCATCGAGCGGCTGCAGCACCTGGACGCAGGAGGCAAGCCGGACGACCTGTCCGACGAGAAGCTGCTGGTGACGTCCAGAGCGCTTCGTATCCGCAGGCAGTACCCGGACGCGTTCGCGGGGAGCTACACCCCACTACCGACGTCGAACGGACACGCAGTCGCGTTCGCACGTGGCGACGCCGTTATCACCGTAGCGACCCGGCTGCCCGCAGCGCTGCAGCGTCTGGGCGGCTGGGGTGACAGCACGGTCGTACTGCCCAGTGGCCAGTGGAAGAACGTGTTGACCGGCCGTGAAGTCGCGGGCGCGGCCGGCATCGCCGACCTACTCGCGGACCTGCCCGTCGCCTTGCTGGTCAGGAGCTGACATGCACACGTTCCGCGTCTGGGTGCCAAAGGCAACCAACGTCGACCTGGTACTGCGGGACGGCGTACTGCCGATGCGCTTCGTCGACGACGGCTGGTGGGAACGCCATGTGGTCGAGGCTCACCACGGCACCGACTACGCATACTCCGTCGACGGCAGCGACCCGCTCCCGGATCCACGCAGCCCGTGGCAGCCCGACGGTGTGCACGGGTTCAGCCGGGTGTTCGAGGCGGACCGCTTCGAGTGGAGCGACGACAGCTGGACCGGCCGCGACGTACGCGGTGCCGTCTTCTACGAGCTGCACATCGGTACGTTCACGCTCGAAGGCACACTGGACGCCGCTGCGGAGCACTTGGACTACCTGGCCGTGCTGGGCGTAGAGGTGGTCTCGCTGATGCCGGTGGCCGCGTTCCCCGGCGTGCACGGCTGGGGGTACGACGGCGTCGACCTGTATGCGGTCCACGCACCGTATGGCGGACCCGAGGCGCTGCAGCGTTTCGTGGACCGCTGTCACGACGCAGGACTCGCTGTGTGCCTGGACGTGGTCTACAACCACCTGGGACCGAGTGGGAACTACCTGGGTAGCTTCGGTCCGTACTTCACCACCAACCACGACACGCCGTGGGGTCCGGCCGTCAACCTGGACGACACGGGGAGCACCGAGGTACGCCGGTGGATCTGCGACAACGCTCTGCGTTGGTTCCGCGACTTCCACATCGACGCGCTGCGTCTGGACGCCGTACATGCGCTGGTGGACGACAGCCCGGTCCACGTCCTCCAGCAGCTCGCTACTGAAACAGCAGCCCTGTCGAAGGAGCTAGGACGACCACTTGGCCTGGTGGCCGAGTCCGACCTGAACGACCCGCGCACGGTCGACCCTGTGTCTCAGGGCGGCAAGGGAATGACTGCGCAGTGGAACGACGACTTCCACCACGCCTTGCACTCGCTGCTGACCGGAGAACGGTTCGGGTACTACGTGGACTTCGGCGATCCCGCGGTCTTCGCCAAGACGCTGACGAAGGTGTTCCTGCACGACGGGAGCTACTCGACCTTCCGGCACAAGCTGTGGGGACACCCGGTCGATCCGCGGACGCACCGCGGCGGGCAGTTCCTGGCGTACACGTCGACGCACGACCAGATCGGGAACCGCGCACTCGGCGACCGGCCGGCGCTGACCCCGGGGCAGCTCGCGATCGGCGCAGCGCTCGTCCTCACGTCGCCGTACACGCCGATGCTCTTCATGGGTGAGGAATGGGGCGCATCGACGCCGTGGAGGTTCTTCACCGACTTCCAGGAGCCTGCGCTGGCAGACGCTGTGCGCACCGGGCGGCGGCGGGAGTTCGCGGAGTTCGGGTGGGACGCCGAAGACATTCCGGACCCGCAGGACCCGGAGACCTGGCGGAGCTCGGTGCTGGACTGGTCCGAGCCGGACGAGGCGCCGCACCGGGAGGTGCTCGAGTGGTACCGGCATCTGCTGAAGTTCCGCGCCCGGATGCCGGAACTGCGGGACGACTCGCTCGGCTCCGTCGGTATCGAGTTCGACGAGAATTCCTTGCTGGTCAGGCGCGGCAGCCTGCGGGTGGTCGCGAACCTCAGTGCGAACAGTGCGCTGGTGCCGCTGGACCAGGAACCCGAGTACCTGGTGATGTCGTTCGGCGCCGCGGAGGTCGTGGACCACGGCCTCTGGTTGCCGGGTCACGGCGTCGCGATCGTCGCGGTGTGAGATTTACCGGACAAACAGCACGTTTGTGGGTCATTCCAACAGAACTCGGCGTTCGAGCGTGTTGATCCGTGGTGATTTCCGGAATCGCTTGTGCCCGGGTCCTTCGTGACCGACTGTGGATGAGCCAGCAGGGGACCGGGGGGTTTGACGGGAGGACCGGATGACAGTCGGAGGCGTCGACACCTACTACGACTACGAAGAAAAGCAGTGGAAGAGCCGGAAGCTGGGCGGTGGTCCGATCCACCACGGCCCTGTCTGCCCGGCGCCACGCACCCCGGACCACGCGGTGCACGACACTGCGACCACCGCGCAGACCAGCACACACGAGCGCCGTCCGTCCGGCCACCAGGTGGTACCGAAGCACACACTGAACTGAACTCGTACGTCCCTCAGCCGGCGGCGGTGATCACGTCGTCGGCCAGAGTGCTCTGCGCCGGCCACGCGCCCTCCAGCAGCCAGCCGCGGTCTGCGGCCTTCATGCCTGCCTGGAAGCGGCTCCGGGCACCGAGACGGTTCATCAGCTGCGCCACAGTGCGGCGAACCGTCCGCACCGAGATGCCGAGCTGTGCCGCCGTCACCTCGTCGGTCGCGCCGAGTGCCAGCAGCCGGAGCAGCTCCCGCTCCCGCAGCGACAGGCCGGCCTCGTCCGGTACGTAGGTGCCGGTCAGCGGTACGGCGTCCGGCCAGATCCGCTCGAACAACTCGAACGCGGTCACGACAACGCTCGTCAGTCGCAGTACCGCGACACTGCCGTTGGTGGTGTCGGCGGGGAGTACGGCGACCGATCCGTCGATCACGATCGCGTTCATCGGTACCTGCGGGATCGTCCGGACCGCGACCCCGGCCAGCGCGAGCGCACCCAGTCCGGCCGCGGGCCTGATCCGCGTGTGGTCCGGGAAGATCGCCCGGTACCGCACGCCGGGCTTGACGTCGCGCGGCCCGAACACCGGGCCGGACAACGTGTTCATCGCGACCACTTCGTCCTCGGCGGACGCGAGCAGCTCGGCGAGCCCGGTGTGCGCCGGGACCTGCTGGAACTTGAGCATGGTGACAGTCATCGGAGCGGGACCTCCACGGTAAAGGCGGTATGACCGTTCATCCGCCCACGGTCCCGCGCAGCGATGACATTTCGATGACACGGCGGGACAGGCCGGGGTCGGGAGCGAGGTAGTTTCGAGCTCGCATAGAGTGACTGCTGTCACCACTAGGAAGGACTCCGCGCGATGGCCGACGCAGACGAGAAGCCCCCGTTCCCGGGCTTCGACACGACCAAGCCCAGCATCGCCCGGACCTACGACTACCTGCTCGGCGGCAAGGACAACTTCGCCATCGACCGTGCCTTCGGCGACCGGTTCATCAACGAGCTGCCCGGCTCCCGGGTGATCGCGTACGACAACCGGGGCGCGCTGGTCCGCGCGGTCGACCAGATCGTCCGGACGACGCCGATCCGCCAGTTCGTCGACCTCGGCAGCGGGCTGCCGACCGCGGACAACGTCCACCAGGTCGCGCAGCGGTACGCGCCGGAGACCAAGATCGTGTACGTCGACAACGACCCGATCGTGCTTGCCCACGGCCGCGCGCTGCTCGCCGAGAACGACAACACCACCGTCATCCAGGCCGACCTGCGCGACCCGAAGAGCATCATCGAGAACGAGGACACCGTCCGGCTGATCGACTTCGGCAAGCCGGTCGGCGTCATCTTCAGCGCCGTCCTGCACCACGTCAACGACGACGAGGACCCGGCCGCGATCGTCGCCTTCTGGCGTGACCGCATCGCCGCCGGCAGCCACGTCTTCATCAGCCACTTCCGCAGCGAGAACGACCCCCGCAGCCAACAGTTGGAGCAGGTCCTCCAGGGCTCCCTGGGCCGCGGCCGCTGGCGCACCGACGACGAGATCCTCGCGCTCTACGGCGAAGGCTTCACCGTCCTGGAGCCCGGCCTGGTCCCCGCCGTCGAGTGGCGCAACGACGACGAACCCGACGACCTGACCGACTACCAACGCCTGATCGCCGCGGTGCTCGCCGTCAAGGACTGACGGTCAAGAACGCGAACTGGGCCGCCTTCGTGGTGCCGTCGGGGTAGGTGATCTTCGACTGCGGGCCGAGGGTGAAGCCGCTGCGGTGGAAGCGGGTGATCGCGGCCGTGTTGCGGGCGTCGGGCTCGACCACGATGCGCGGGTTGCCGAGATGTTCGAAGACGAAGGTCGCGAGCGCCTCGATCAGGTGGCCGGTGAAGCCGGGGCGTGGGTCGCCGGGCGCGATCAGCAGGTGGACGCCGAGATCGCCCGGCTCGATGTCGTACGCCGCGCCGGCCGGATCCGCCTGCGGGTCGTACGTCTGCAGTAGCGCGACCGGTATGTCGTCCAGCCGCACGACGTACACGTGATGCGTCGGCACCGAGTCCAGGAAGCGGTACGTCGCGGCGATCTCGTCCCGCGACAGCGCCTGCATTCCCCAGTACACCGCCCGCTCCGCCGTGACCCATTCGTGGATCAGGTCCAGATCGCGCTCTGGGTCGGCCTCGTCGATGCGGACAGTGCCGAAGCCGTCGACGGCGACACGGAAATCTGGAACCTCACGCTGTGTGGACCCGGTGGCAGGTGCGAGGGAGCCGTTCAGCCAGAGCGGGAGCTGGTCATGGTGATGGGGATCGCCGAGTACGCCGGACGCGCCGAGCGGGACGATCCAGCGGCTGGCCCCGCGATCGGCAAGGTCCCAGGCGTACCGGGCCGCCGACGCGCGAATGCACACGTCCGTCAACCCGGGCATGCTCGACGTGGACATCACGCAGTGATGGTCGCCGGACAGCCCGAGGTCGATCGGCTCCTCGTGCGCCGCGAACACCGGCCCGCGCAGCGCGTGCAGCGGCGAGAGCTGATGCGTCTCGCCCCACGGTGGTCGCGGGCCGTTCGCCGCAACCTCTTCCAGGGCCTCGCGAGCGAGCCAGCGGAGGTTGACCTGCGGGATCAGGTCCGTCGCGACCAGGTTCTCGAGTGCGTACGAGACGTGGGTCAGCGGATCCATCCACGGCGTGAAGATGTCCGCGACGTCGGCGTCCTCCAGCACCGTGAAGTGGTCGGTGAGCCGCGAGATCAGCGCCTTGCGGAGGGCGGCGTACGACGAGGCCGTCGTACTGTCCGCGTCCATCCGCCGGTCCCACCCGAGCAGCTCGTTGCGGAGGGCAACTGCCTGGGGGGACAGGTCGACGAGTCCGAACAGCAGGTCGAGGATGGAGCCGGCTGAGCCGAGGTAGGTGTCGCGGTGGATGTCCGGCATGTCGTCGACCGACCAGTCGGTGCGCGCGTTCACCAGTTCGCGGATCCGGTCCGCGCGATGCGGTGCCGCGAACTCGACTCCGAGCGGTGCGGCCAGCTCACGGGCATTGGCCATCACGGCCGGCCCGTCCACGTCGGCCCGCGGCAGCTCCAGCCAGCCGTCCCACTCGTGCCCGGGCTCCCACGCCGGAACGACGCGCAGCATGTTCGACCGCTCCCGCCGCGGCACGACCCCGGCCGTCCGGTGCAGCAGCCCACCCGCGGTGTCGGCGGCCAGTACGACGTTGACCGGCTCGACCCACTCGTCGAACGCGGCGTCCACATCCTCGACAGTGGTTGCCCGCAGCAACCGCCCCATCACCTCGAACCCAAGCCGCCCAGTCACCCGCGGCGGATACCGCAACGAAACCGCCACCACATCCCCGAACGCGCCGCCACCACCCCCGAACGCGCCGCCATCCGCGCCACCCCCGTCGGCGCTGCTACCGTCCGCGCCGGCGGCGTTCATGATTACCGGGCCGCGCTCGGTTTCGATGACCTCGATTTCGACTGGGTCCGCGCCGGCGACCTCCACCAGTTCGGTGTGCGCCGTGGCCGGCTCCCAGCCGTCCGGGCCTAACGCCTCTACACGAGTAGACGTCCGCCGGAGCCGCTCGGCGTACAGGTCCTGGTAGTCGGCCATCGCGTTCGTGATCGACCACGCGACCGTCCCGGTGTGACCGAAGTGCGCCAGCCCCGGAATCCCCGGAACCGCCAGCCCGAGTACGTCGTACTCCGGGCACGTCAGCCGGATCTGCTGGTAGACCCCCGGGCTCTCGATGTACCGATGCGGATCACCCGCAACAATCGCCGAACCCGAAGCGGTGTGCGAACCAGGGATCAACCACCCGTTGCTCCCCGCGCCATGCGGACCTTCCGACGAGAACAACTCGAGCGCCTCGTCCCCCAGCAGCGAGGCGACGTGCGTACGCCAAAGCTTCGACGGGAAGCCGGCGAAGAGGATGTGCACCGCGAGCCAGATCCCGAGCGGCGTCCACGGCTCCCACTTCTGCAACGTCAGCCCGGTCTCGGCGAACTCCGGCGCGCGGAGCGCCCCGCCCGGCAGCGCGTGGTTCACCCCGTCGACGTACGCCGACACCCACTCCTGCGTCTCCGCGTCGAGCGACTCGAAGCACCGCTGTGCCGTGTCCGCCAGCCGCGCCTGCCGCGCGAACACGTCCCACGCGACCGCCTCCGCCCCGAGGAACGCGGCGGTCGTCCCGAGGCAACGCCGGCGCTCCAGCTCGAGCTGCCAAGCGCGATCGCGAGCGGCGTTCACGCCCTGCAGGTACACCAGCGCGAGCGGGTCCCCGGCCTGCAGGTGCGGTACGCCGTACGTGTCCCGGAACACCCTCGCGTTCACAAACATCCCCCACATCGATTAGGTTAGGCTTGGCTAACTTACGCGGCAGCTATCGGCAATGCCAACTGCAATTCTCGCTGGAGGTCCATCGTGAGGCACGGCTGGGAAGGCGTGGTGCTCAAGCTGTTCCGCGCGAAGGACTTCACCTTCACCGTGACAGGTGCCGAGCAGGTCACCGAACGCTATCGCCGGGTGCACTTCACCGACGGCGGTCTACTCGAGGAGATCGGCGTCCACCCGACGATGTGGGTGCGGCTGTGGTTCGAGAACGCGGGCAAACCGCACCAGCGGGCGTACACGCTGGTCGACCCGAAGGTCGAGGCCGGCACGTTCAGCCTGGAGTTCGCGCTGCACGACGGGTGTGCGAGCGACTGGTCGCGCAAGGCCGAGCCCGGCGACACGATCGAGGCCACGGTGCAGGGGACCGGGTTCGACGTACCGGATCCGCTGCCGCCGAGGCTGCTCGTCGTCGGCGACCCGGCGTCGCTGCCCGCGATCAACTCGCTGCTCGGGGCCGCGCCGGAACTGCCCGCGACGATCTGGTTCGAGACCACCCACGAGGCGGACCGCGAGCTGCCGTTCCGGATTGCGGATCACCACGACCTCCGGACCGTGCCGCGGCAGGACCTGGTCGCCAACGTCAAGACCGAGCTCCGCGATTTCGTCACGCCGGACGCGTTCGTCTGGATCGCCTGCGACACCACGACCACTCGCGCCCTCACCTCGTACGTCCTCAAGGAGCTCGCGGTCCCCAAGCACCGCGTGAAGTCCTTGGGGTACTGGAAGGCCGCGTAACCTGGCGCCCGTGATCACCTCGCTCGACCTTTCCGACCGCCACCTCGCCGAACGGCTGCTGGAGATCCAGCACGCCGCGTACGCCGTGGAAGCGGAGCTGATCGGGTTCGACGGAATCCCTCCCCTGCAGGAGGATCTACACGAGTTGATGGCCTCGACCGAGTTCTGGCTCGGCCGGTACGACGGTACGCAGCTCGTCGGCGCGGTCGCGTACGAGCTGCCGGACGACCGCACCGTCGAGATCTCCCGGCTGATCGTGGATCCGCGGCATGCCCGGCGCGGCCACGGCCGGGCGCTGCTCGACCACCTGGACGAACTCGAGCCGCGCCCGGTCAGCGAGGTCTCCACCGGATCCGCGAACACCCCGGCGGTCAACCTCTACCTGTCCCGGGGCTACACGAGGACGGGCGGCCTCGAAGTTGCCCCGGGCATCTACATCACGCAGTTCCGCCGCGGGTCCTGACCTGCTCGAACCCGTAGTACAGCGCCAGCAGGAACACGACCGCCAAGGTGAGCTGCGCGGACACGAACGAGAGCCCGATCGTCGCCCCGTAGATCACGGTGCCGACCGAGTAGCGGATCAGTGACTTGCGGATCTCCGCCTTGGACATGGTGTGCTCGACCAGGTGGTGGCGCAGCACGTACCACCAGATCAGGCTGAACGCGATCGCGGCCAGCGTCAGCGTCGTGCTGTAGACCGCGCCGGCGACGTGCCCGTTGTCGTCCTCGAGGTGTTCGGCGAACAGGCTGGTCGGGAACGGCAGCAGCGTCACCCACAGCAGCAGCAACAGGTTCAGGAACATCAGCCCGCGGTCGGCGCGCTGGATCTGCCGGAACATCGAGTGGTGGTTGACCCACATGATGCCGAGGATCGCGAAGCTGGCCAGGTAGGCCGCGAACTGCGGCCACTCGTCCAGCAGCGCCGGCCACAACCGCTGACCCTCCTCGAGCTCGGGGGCGTGCAGTTCGAGGACGAGGAGGGTGATCGCGATCGCGAAGACGCCGTCACTGAAGGCTTCGAGCCGATTGGTCTCGGCAACGTCGGACTGAGTGCTCACGGGCACCTAGTCTGAGGCAATCAAGCCAGAGAAAGCGCTGTCCAGCTGATCGCCGGTAGCGTAATCGTCAACCGGCCGTCGACCAGCCGCGCGTCGGCCGGTTGTGGGGTAACGCGGTCCGGGTGCGCGGCCGAGTTGGTGGCCAGCGGGTCGGCGTCGTGCACGATCACGGCCTCGTCGACCGACGTGACACCGGTCCGGCTGACGTCGATCGTGACCTCGACCGGACCCTCGGTCGAGCGGTTCACGGCGAACACCGCGACCTTGCCCTCGTCGTACGTCGCCACCGCGTCCACGGCCGACACGTCGCCGTACCGGTCCGTGTGCACCGTGGGGGAGTCGGTCGAGAGCCGGAGCACCTGGCCGGCCGCGAGCCGGGAAGTGATCGCGAACGGGTGGAACGTCGGCTGCCGCCAGGCCACGCCGCCGGGCTCGGTCATGATCGGCGCGATCACGTTCGCGAGCTGCGCCAGGCAGGCGACGCCGACCCGGTCGCTGTGCCGCAGCAACGAGATCAGCAGGTTGCCGACGACAACCGCATCGGTGACGTTGTACTCGTCCTCGATCCGGCGCGGCGCCACCTCCCACTGGTCGGCCGGCCCGTCGGTGCGGCGGGAGCGCTCGCCGTACCAGACGTTCCACTCGTCGAACGAGATGCCGATCTTCTTGCTGCTCTTGAGCTCCGCGCCGACGTGGTCCGCGGTGGCGACGACCGAATCGATGAAGTGGTCCATGTCCACCGCGGACGCCAGGAACGACGCGGTGTCACCGTCGTCGTTGCCGTAGTACGCGTGGCACGAGATGTAGTCGACGAACTCGTACGTCTCGCGCAGTACGTCCCGCTCCCAGGTCCCGAACAGCGGCATCTTCGACGACGACGACCCGCACGCGACCAGTTGGAGCTCCGGCTCGATCATCCGCATCGCCCGCGCGGTCTCGGCCGCGAGCCGGCCGTACTCGGCCGGCGTCTTGTGGCCGACCTGCCACGGCCCGTCCATCTCGTTGCCGAGGCACCAGAGCTTGATGCCGTACGGCGACGCGCCGTGTGACTCGCGTAGATCCGAGATCGCCGTGCCGCCGGGGTGGTTGGTGTACTCGAGTAGATCGAGCGCCTCCTGGACACCGCGGGTACCGAGGTTGATCGCCATCATCGGCTCGACGCCGGCCTTCGCGCACCACTGGTTGAACTCGTCCAGCCCGAACTCGTTGGTCTCGATGCTATGCCAGGCGAGGTCGAGGCGGCGCGGCCGCTGGTCCCGCGGTCCGACGCCGTCCTCCCAGCGGTAGTTGGAAACGAAGTTCCCGCCGGGATACCGGACCACGGAAACACCGAGCTCCCGGGTCAGTTCCAGGACGTCTTTGCGGAATCCGTTCTCGTCGGCGGTCGCGTGGCCGGGCTCGTAGATGCCGGTGTAGACACACCGGCCCATGTGCTCGACGAACGTCCCGAAGGTCCGCCGGTTCACGGGCGCGATCGTGAACGCGGGGTCGATGGTCAGAGTGGCAGAGGGCACCAGGTGGCTCCTGTCATAGGTGTCTAGCCCTTGATCCCGGCGTCGCCGACACCGCGGACGACGTTGCGCTGGAACAAGGCGTAGACGATCAGCAAGGGCAGACCGCCCAGCACGGCCGAGGCCATGATCTGGGCGTAGCGCAGGCCGTACGAGCCCTGCACGTTGGCGAGGCCGACCGGGATCGTCATCATTGACGGGTCGGTGGTCACGATGAAGGGCCAGAGGAAGTTGTTCCAGGCCCCGATGAACGTGAAGATGCCGACGGCAACCAGGATCGGCCGCGACATCGGCACCATCACGCTCCAGACGATCCGCCACCGGGACGCGCCGTCGACCCGGGCGGCGTCCTCGTAGTCGCGGGAGATGCCGTCGAAGAACTTCTTCAGCACGAACACCATCACCGGCGCGACGACCTGCGGCAGCACGATGCCCCAGTACGTGTCGACCAGGCCGAGCCGGGTCATCTCCTGGAACAGGGGCACGATCAGCACCTGCGGCGGTACGAGGATGCCGGCGATGATCACGCCGAAGATCACCCGTCGGCCCGGGAAGGACGTCCGCGAGAATCCGTACGCCGCGAGCACCGAGACGACCAGCGTCAGCGCCGTCACGAGGATCGAGACGACCGTACTGTTGAGGAACCAGCGGATCAGGTCGCCCTGGGCGATGACGCTGCGATACGCCTCCGTGGTCGGCGAGTGCGGGAACCACGTGATCGGCGCGCGGGTGGTCTCGGGTTCGGGCTTCAGCGACGTGTCCAGTGCCCAGAGCAACGGCACCACCCAGACGATCGCGAGGATCACCGCGCCGACGGTGGTCGCCGTACCGGCGAACGTCCAGCGCGGTTTCACCGGTCCGCTGCGGGCGGGCCTGGTCGTCGGCGAGGCCGACGTCGCGGACTCCAGCACGGCGGTCATGCCGACTCCCCTCGGCCGGAGAACAGTTTGAACTGCGCCACCGCGACGATCACGATGATCGCGAAGAACAGGTACGAGATCGCCGACGCGTAGCCGATCCGGTAGCTGGTGAAGCCGGACTCGTAGATGTACTGGATGATCGGCCGGGTCGCGTAGTTCGGCCCGCCGTTGGTCATCAGGTAGATCTGGTCGAAGATCTTCAGCGACGCGACCAGCTGCAGGACGGCGATCAGCCCGGTGGTCCGGCTCAGCAGCGGCAGCGTGATCCGGAACAGTTGCTGCCGGCCGTTCGCGCCGTCGATCGCGGCCGCCTCGTACACCTGCTCCGGAATCCCTTGCAGGGCAGCGAGGTAGAGCAGGAAATTGAACCCGACCGTCCACCAGACGGTCGTGATCACCACGGCCAGCATCGCGCGGTTGTCGGTGTTCAGCCAGTCGATCTCGGCGAACCCGCCCGCCGTCAGCAGCCCGTTCACCAGGCCGAACCCAGGCTGGTAGATCCACACCCAGATCAGCGTCACGACGGTGGCCGGGAGCACGAACGGAGCGAAGTACGAGAACCGCAGCAGCCAGCCGAGCAGACCCTTGCGGTTGGCGAGCAACGCCATCACGAGCGCCACGATCACCAGTGGTGGCGTACTCATCGCGGTGAAGACGAGCGTGTTCTTCAGCGACGACCAGACGGCCGGGTCGCCGAACAGGTCCCGCCAGTTCTGCAGGCCGAGGAACTCGTGCTTGACGCCGGCCAGGCTGGTGTTGAAGAAGCTGTTCCAGAAGCCGGAAACGATCGGCCACAGCATGAAGACGACGAACAGCAGCAGGAAGGGTGCGACGAAGAACAGCCCGCCCCAGCGCTGTTTCCAGTCCGCTCTTTCCATCAGGGGGTCCTCCTGTCAGACCGGGGACGGGGTGTCGAGGAGCTTCTGGGTGGCGGCCTTGAACTGCGCGAGCGCGGCCTTCGGGGTGGCCTGTCCGCTCGCGATCCCGCTGAACGCGGCCGCCGCCTCGTTCTCCAGCTGGGCGCCGGAGCCGCTGAACCACGCGTCCGGGTCGTACAGCACGTCCGGCGCCACGCTGCGGTACTCCGCCTGCGGCTTGAGGTTCAGGTACTCCGGGCTCTTCACGACCGGCTGGTACGCCGGGATGTGCCCGCCGGCCGCCCATTCCGCGCTGTGCTTCAGCATCCACGCGATGTACTCGACGGTCGCCTTGGTGTCGTCGGCGTTGCGGTGCGACTGGTGCGGCAGTACGAACGTGTGCGAGTCCCCTTGGAACTTCGGTACGTCGTACACGACCGGGAACGGTGCCATGCTGAACGGCAGTTTCGCGGTCTGGTACGTCGTGACCTCCCACTCGCCGTTGAAGCTCATCCCCGCGTCGCCGTTGCTGAACTGGGCGACCAGCGCCGCGTAGTTCGCCGACCGCGGCGTGAGCCCTTCGGCGGCGAGCTTCGAGATCAGGTCGAGGGCTTCGAGCGCCTTGGCGTCGTCGAGCACCAGCCGGGTGCCGTCGTCGTTGAAGAACTTGCCCTCGAGCTGGCCGTACAACGTGTACCAGAGCCGCCACGGGCTGGTGGTGTCGACCGAGACCGCGTACTTCCCGGTGACGCTCTTGACCGCCCGGAGCATGTCGAGGAACGGGGTCACGCCCTTGACCGGCTTGATCTTGCCGTCCGGGCCGAGCAGCCCGGCCTGCTTGCAGATCTCGGTGTTGTAGTAGAGCACGAACGGGTGCTGGTCGAGCGGTACGGCGTACAGCTTGCCGTCGACCACGCAGCGGTCCCAGGTGGCCGGCAGGAAGTCGGACTGCTGCACCCCGGCGGCGTTCAGCAGGTCGACGGGGATCGGGTCGAGCATCGTGGTCGGGCTGAAGCCCTTGATCCGGGACATGTGCATGGTCGCGACCTCGGGCGCCCGGCCACCGGCCGCGGACATCGCGAGCTTGGTGTAGAACGGCGGGCCCCAGGCCAGCGTGTGCGCCTGGAACGCGACGTCCGGGTGCTCGGCGACGTACTGCTGATGGATCTGCAGCAGGCGGGCGCCGTCGCCGCCGCCGAACAGGTTCCATTCCCGGACCTTGGGTTTGCCGCGGAGGGTTCCGCAGCCGGTCAGAGCGAACGCGCCGAGCAGGCCACCAAGTACTGCTCGACGCCCAGGGGAGTAAGAGGGCATTCAGTCCTCCAGGTGACGCTTCTGCACCGATGTAGTACATCGGTGTAGAAGATCGCACGGAGGCTCCGGGAGCGTCAAGACGTCAGCTGCGGCCGAGCGTGGATTCGCGGATGTGCAGCTCGTGCCGGGCGGCGATCTCCTGGTGTTCGGAGTCGTCGCCGGCCATCCGGCGGACCAGCAGGTCGACCGCCTTCCGGGCGATCTCCGCGCGGCCCGGGTCGACCGTGGTCAGGGTCGGGTTGCTGTAGCTGGCCTCGTCGATGTTGTCGAAACCGGCCACCGCGACGTCGTCGGGAACCCGGCGGCCGTGCTGGTGCAGGACCCGGAGCGCGCCCAGGGCGAGGGTGTCGTTCAGGCCGAGGATCGCGTCGAAGTCGAGGCCGGACGCGAGCAGCCGCTCGGTCGCCTCCGCGCCGGTCGAGCGGTGCCAGCGGCCGGCCGGGAACGCCAGCTCCGCCGGTACCTCGAGGCCGTGTTCGACCAGCGTCTCGGCGTACGCGCCGTACCGGATCGCGGCCGTGCCGACCTTCTCGCCGGGGTGGATGCCGAGGACAGCGATCCGCCGGCGGCCGATCGCGAGCAGGTGCTCGACGGCGGCCTTGGTGGCGGGGACGTTGTCGATCATCACGTGGTCGACCGGGCTGTGGAAGATCCGCTCGCCGAGCAGCACCATCGGCGTGTTCGACTTCAGCTGGTCGATGTCGTCCTGGCCGAGGCCGAGCGGGCTGTAGAGCAGGCCGTCCACCAGGTGACCGCGCGGCCGTGCGAGTACGGTCAGCTCGCGGTCCCGGTCCGCGCCGGTCTGCTCGATCATCACGGTCAGGCCGTGCTCGTCGGCCGCGTCGATGACCTGGTCGGCGAGCTCACCGAAGTACGGCAGGCTCAGCTCGGGCACGGCCAGGCCGATCACCCCGGTCCGCCCGGACTTCAGGTTCCGGGCGGACAGGTTCATCCGGTAGCCGAGCGCGTCGATCGCGGCCAGCACCTTGGTCCGGGTCTCCTCGCGGATGTACGGGTACCCGTTCATCACGTTCGACACGGTCTTCGGAGACACGCCGGCCTCGCGCGCGACGTCGCGCATCGTCACCGCCATCTCGTCACCGCCACGGCGTCCCCATGGCCGCCACGGTAGCCGAGAGCTCAGTCCGCGCTGTCGTGCGGTGGACGGCGTGGCGGGTTCGGCTGCGGCCCGGCCGACGGCCCACCCGGGTGCTCAGGGACATCCGGCTCGTCGTCATCGGTCAGTTCGACACCCTCCTCACGCAGGGCATCCTCGACCGCGGGATCCAGCTCATGACCGGGATGCGGCAAACCGGGCCTGTCAAAGCTCATGGCACCCTCCCTGGGTTCATCACCCACGATACGACCGTCGAAGCGGATCAGCGCTCAGCCGACGGGCGGCGGCGTTGGTCGACGTCGCTGAGGGATTGGGGTTGCCAGGCCATGTCGGCGCGGTACAGGTCGGTGCCGGGTGGGACGATCTCGTCGATGCGGTTGAGGGTCTTGTCGTCGAGGGTGAGGTCGGCGGCCTTGAGCAGGCCGTTGAGCTGGTCCATGGTGCGGGGGCCGGAGATGACCGAGGTGACCGCGGGATGCGTGGTGGCGAAGGCCATCGCGAGTTCGGGCAGCGTCGTACCGATGCCGTCGGCAACTTCGGCGAACTGCTCGACGGCGTCGTACTTCACGGCGTTCGCGGGCAGCGTCGGGTCGAAGCGCTCGGGGGCCATCGCGGCCCGGCCCGACGTCATGTCGATCGGCTGGTTCTTGCGGATCTTCCCGGACAGGAAGCCGAACGCGAGCGGGCTGTACGTCAGCACGCCCATGTTCAGCCGGCGACACGTCGGGAGTACGGAGCGTTCGATGCCGCGGGCCATCATCGAATACGTCGGCTGCATCGTCCGGAACCGGCCGTACCCGCGCCGGTCGGCGACGTGGTACGCCTCGACGATGTCCTCGGCCGGGAACGCCGAGCAGCCGAACGCGCGGATCTTGCCGGCGCTGACCAGGTCGCTCAGCACCCACAGGGTTTCCTCGATGTCCGTGGTGTGGTCCGGCCGGTGGATCTGGTACAGGTCGATCCAGTCGGTGCCGAGGCGGCGCAGGCTGTCCTCGACCGCGCGGGTGATCCAGCGCCGCGAGTTGCCGCTGCGGTTGCGGCCCTCGGTGAACGGGAAGTGCACCTTGGTCGCGAGTACGACGTCGTCGCGCCGGTCCTTGAGCGCCTTGCCGACGATCACCTCGGACTCACCGGCCGAGTACATGTCCGCGGTGTCGACGAAGTTGATCCCCTGGTCGAGCGCGGCGTGGATGATCCGGACGCAGTCCTCGTGGTCGGGGTTGCCGACCGCGCCGAACATCATCGCCCCGAGACAGTGTGTACTGACCTCGATCCCGGTAGCACCCAGCGTGCGGTATCGCATCTCTGCAGCTCCTTCGTTGTCGGTGCCCCGACGCTAGGAGCTAGAGCGTTGTCTAGGTCAAGTCCTGCCTAAGGTGGTGCGCATGGACATGTGGGATCCGGAGCCGGGCTGGTTGAACACCGCGTCGTACGGGCTGCCGCCGCGGGTGGCGTGGGAGGCGTTGCAGGCTGCGTTGGCCGACTGGCGGGTCGGCGCGACCAGTTGGGAGCCGTGGGACGAGTCGACGACGCGGGCGCGCGAGTCGTTCGCCCGGCTGGTCGGTGCGGACGCGGCCGACGTGTTCGTCGGGAGTACGGTCTCCGCGGCGGTGGCGCCGATCGCGTACGCGGTTCCGGACGGCGCGAAGGTGCTGACGGACGACGTGGAGTTCACGTCGAACGTGTTCCCGTGGCAGGTGCACGCGGATCGCGGCGTCCAGGTGGTCGCCGTACCGTCGGAGAACCTGGTCGCGTCCATCACGCCGGGGATCGACGTGGTCGCGGTGAGTGCGGTGCAGTCGTCGACCGGCGCCGTCCTCGATCTGCCGGCGGTAGTTGCCGCCAGCAAGCAGATCGGCGCGCTGGTGGTGATCGACGCGACCCAGGCGGTGGGCTGGCTCCCGCTGCGCGTGGACGGTATCGACGCGTTGATCACCCACACCTACAAGTGGTTGATGTCGCCACGCGGCGCCACGCTCGGGTACCTGTCGCCGCGGTTGCAGGAGCGGTGCCGCCCGTCCGCGGCCGGTTGGTACGCGGCCCGCGACGTGCACGGCTCGTACTACGGCCCGGCGATGGAGCTCGATCCCGGCGCGCGCCGCTTCGACCAGTCGCCGGCCTGGTTCAGCTTCGTCGGCGCCGCGCCCGCGCTCGAGCTGGTCGAACAGATCGGCGTCGAGACCATCAACCGCCACAACCTCGGGCTCGCGAACGAGTTCCGCGCCGGCCTCGGCCTGGAACCGTCCGACAGCGCGATCGTCAGTACGAACCTCCCCGGCGCGCAGGAGGCCTTCGCCGCGGCCGGCATCCGCGCGGCGGTCCGCGACGGCAAGCTCCGCGCGTCGTTCCACATCTACACGACGCAGGCCGACGTACATCAAGCCCTCTCGGCGCTGAAACCGTTGATCTAAGGTGAGGGTATGGCTGGCTTGAGTATCGGGCAGGTGGCGGAGCGGACCGGGCTGAGTGTGCACGCGCTGCGGTTCTACGAGCGTGAGGGGCTGTTGGCGGGCGCGGTACGGCGGGAGTCGAACGGGCGGCGGGTCTATACCGAGGACGACGTCGAGTGGCTGGACATGTGCATCAAGTTCCGCTCGTCCGGGATGCCGCTGGACACGATCCGCAAGTACACGGACCTGGTCCGGCAGGGTCCCGGGAACGAGGCGGACCGGCTGGCGCTGCTGAAGAGTCATCAGGACTACGTGAGCGAGCAGCTCGCTGCGCTCAACGAATGCCTGAACGTCATCACCTGGAAGGTCGGCTGCTACCAGGAGGCGCTGGACGCCGGCCAGGCCGACTGCCTGTGGACCGCTCCGCCGCCGGAGGCAGCCAGCGAGGCGTCCTGATCAGCTGAGGGCGGTTTCCATCGCGGCGAGCGTGGTACGCATGTTCGCTGCCAGTTCGTCGAGCCGTCCCTGGATGATCTCGGCAGCCCGATCCGGGTACTTCACGACGCCCATCCGCAGCCCGCTGTCCCCGGGACCGTGCGTGAACGTCTGCCGTACGAGCGTCTCCGCGCCGCGATCCACGAGCTCATACTCCCAGTGCGCCAGCGGAAGCTCCTCGCCGCCGTACACGTCCCAGCCGAACCGCTTCGGCTCCTGGAAGACGGTGACCGTACAGGTCACGTACGTTTCCAGCCCACCCGCGAACCGGTTCCGCGCCTCGAAACGTGCACGGGGCTCGAGCCACGCGCCGTAGTAGCACTCGGGGCTCCACTCGCCGTACCGCTCGATCGCGGTAACGCCGGACCACAGCTCGTGGATCGGCAGGTGCATCAGGACCTCGACACCGGTGGTCGCACCGGTCACTCCGTAGTCGTTCATACCCGGGACATCGTAGGCATCGCGGTCACCTCGACATTTCAGCCGAAGTACCACCTGGTGCCCGGGTCGACCGGGAGCAGCCGGGCGGCGATCGCCTCGGACGGGCCGGGTGCGACGACGGCGAGCGCGTCGGCGATCGCGGGGCCGCGGAGCATGGCCGCGCCGCCGTGGCCGACCGGTACGGCGCCTTGCGGCGTGAGGCGGACCGGGACCAGACGGGTGTTCGTGGGGTGGCAGGTGATGCCGCCGGGTACGGCGATGTTCGCGAGTTCGGGGAGCGGGAGGCCGCGCATCCGGGTGATGGCCGCGACGCCGAGCGTCAGGAACGCGACGAGCGCGGCGTGCGGGTTGCCCGGGAGGCCGAGGACGAGGCGTCCGTCGGGAAGCTGGGCGAGTGCTTGCGGGTGGCCCGGGCGGCAGGCGACGCCGTCGACGATCAGCTCCGCGTCGAGGCCGGTGAGGACGGCGCGGAGGTGGTCGGCGGGTCCGGAAGCTGACGATCCGGAGACAAGGACAACGTCGGCCTGGGTTTCCTGGATCGTTTTCACCAGTTCGTCGCGGTCGTCCCGTAGATGCGTGAGTACGCCGTTCTGCGCGCCGGCGCGGGTGATCAGGCCTGGGAGCATCGGGCCGATCGCGTCGCGGACGCGGCCGGGGGCGGAGGGGCCGCGGTGGACGAGTTCGTTGCCGGTGATGACCGCGGCGACGGTCGGCTTCGGAATGACCGTCAAGCGGTTCAGGCCGACGGTCGCGGCGAGCCCCAGTACGGCCGGATCGACGATTACTCCGGCGGGGAGCAGTTGATCGCCGGGGCGGCACTCCTCGCCGGCGCGGCGGATGTGCCGGCCCTCCTTGGCCGGTCCTTCCAGCTGGTCGCCGGTGACGATCACGTCTTCGGTCCGTACGACGGACGTCGCGCCGACGGGCACCGTCGCACCGGTGACGATCCCGGTGGCCTCGCCCGGTTCGAGCGTTCCGGGATCCGCGGCGCCGGCCTCGACGTGGCCGATGATCCGCCACGGTCCGTCGCCGTGGACGGCGTACCCGTCCATCGCGGACCGGTCCACCGGCGGTACGGCGACGGGCGCGACCAGCGGTGTACCGAGCACGCACCCGTCCGCGTCGTCGAGGGGCTTGGAAACCACCACGCCCGGCCGTGCCACGGCATGCGCGAGCCGTCGAGCCACGTCCCACTCGACCGCGTCCCGATGCCGGTGCGCGCGCGTCACCCCGGGCCTGTCCTCCACACCCCAACCCTCTCCAACCATCCCGGCATTGTCGACCCGACCCCGCCCGGCGGCGCACGTGCCGCCGGTCACAGTGCCTGGAGTTTCTGGGCCGCAAGCGCGGCGGCCGGGTCGAGGTCGGTGGCACCCGAGTTGACGTGGTCGATCAGGGCCTGCTTCATCCGCGGGTCCCAGACCGCCCGCAGGTGGTTGGCGATCGCCGTCGCGGCGTCCGTACGCGAGCGGTGCGCGAACTGCGCCGCAATCTCGTTGGCAAGCCGGACGTACGGCGGGACGCCCACGGTCATCGGTTGCCCCCGGCAACCGCCGGCTCGGCGGCTGCCGCGGGTTCGCGGGATGCCGCGGGTTCGGGGGCTGATGTGGGTTGGCGGGCCGCGGCGGGTTGGCGGACCGTGCCGGTCGCGGGTGAGGTCGGGAGCAGGTCGACCTGGACGGCGGTGACCTTGTACTCGGGGCAGTTGGTGGCCCAGTCCGAGTTGTCTGTGGTGACTACGTTCGCGCCGCTCACCGGATGATGGAACGTGGTGTAGCAGACGCCGACCGGCATCCGGTCCGAGATCCGCGCGCGCAGTTCGGTCCGCCCGACCCGGCTCGACAGTGCGACGAGATCGCCGTCGGTCACTCCGCGGACCTCGGCGTCGTGCGGATGGAGTTCCAGTACGTCCTCGGCATGCCAGGCGACGTTCGCCGTCCGCCGGGTCTGCGCGCCGACGTTGTACTGCGACAGGATCCGCCCGGTGGTCAGGATCAACGGGTACTTCCGCGTCGACCGCTCCGACGTCGGCACGTACATCGTCTCCATGAACCGGCCCTTGCCGCGGGTGAACTCGTCCTCGTGCATGATCGGCGTACCTTCCGGATGCTCGACGTTGCACGGCCACTGGATCGACCCGAGTTCGTCGAGCTTCCCGAACGAGACGCCCGCGAACGTCGGCGTCGTCAGCGCGATCTCGTCCATGATCCGCGCGGCCGAGTCGTAGTGCATCGGGTAGCCCATCGCCTGCGCGAGCTCGCACACGATTTCCCACTCCTGCTTCCCGGTCCGCGGTGCCATGATCGGGCGGACCCGGTTGATCCGGCGCTCCGCGTTGGTGAACGTGCCGTCCTTCTCCAGGAACGAGGTCCCCGGCAACAGAACGTGCGCGAACTTCGCGGTCTCGTTGACGAACAGGTCCTGGACGACGAGCAGTTCCAGCGCGCCGAGTGCGGCGTGGACGTGCTGCGTGTTCGGGTCCGACTGGGCGATGTCCTCGCCCTGCACGAACAGCGCCTTGAACGAGCCGTCGATCGCCGCGTCGAACATGTTCGGGATCCGCAGCCCGGGTTCGTTCAGGATCGGCGTACCCCAGAGCTTCTGGTAGATGTCGCGGACGTCGTCGTCGGAGACATGCCGGTAGCCGGGCAGCTCGTGGGGGAACGAGCCCATGTCGCAGGAGCCCTGTACGTTGTTCTGGCCGCGCATCGGGTTCACGCCGACGCCCGGCCGGCCGATGTTCCCGGTCGCCATCGCGAGGTTGACCATGCCCATCACCATCGTGGAGCCCTGGCTGTGCTCGGTGACGCCGAGACCGTAGTAGATTCCGGCGTTTCCGCCGGTCGCGTACAGCCTGGCCGCTGCGCGGATCTTCTCCGCCGCTACGCCGGTAATCTCGGAAACCGCTTCGGGGCTGTGTTCCGGCTGCGCGATGAACCTTTCCCACGCCTCGAAGTCCTCGCACCGGCTGTTCACGAACTCCCGGTCGACCAGACCTTCGGTGACGACGACGTGGGCCAGCGCGTTGACGATCGCGACGTTCGTTCCGGGTGCGAGCTCGAGGTGGTACGCCGCCTCGACGTGCGGCGAGCGCACCAGGTCGATCCGGCGTGGGTCGATCACGATCAGCTGCGCCCCCTGCCGGAGCCGCTGCTTCATCCGCGAGCCGAACACCGGGTGCGCGTCGGTCGGGTTCGAGCCGATCAGCAGGATCACGTCGCACTCGTCGACGGAACGGAAATCCTGGGTGCCGGCGGATTCCCCGAAGGTCTGCTTCAGTCCGTACCCTGTCGGCGAGTGGCAGACTCGGGCGCAGGTGTCGACGTTGTTGTTCCCGAAGACGGCCCGCACCAGCTTCTGGACCGCGTACACCTCTTCGTTCGTGGTCCGCGAGGAAGTGATCGCGCCGATCGACCCCGGACCGTGCCCGGCCTGGATCTCGCGCAGCCGGCGTGCGGTGAAGGAGATCGCCTCGTCCCACGACACTGTCCGCCACTCGTCCGCGATCGTTTCGCGCATCATCGGTTCGAGTACCCGGTCCGGGTGGCCGGCGTACCCGAACGCGAACCGGCCCTTCACGCACGAGTGGCCCTCGTTCGCGCCGCCGTTCTTGTACGGCACCATCCGGACCAGCTCGTCACCGCGCAGCTCGGCCTTGAACGAGCAGCCGACGCCGCAGTACGCGCAGGTGGTCAGCACGGTCCGCGTCGGCATTCCGAGCTCGACCACCGACTTCTCCTGCAGCGTCGCGGTCGGGCACGCCTGCACGCACGCGCCGCATGACACGCAGTCCGACTCGAAGAACGGCACTCCGGCGCCGGCGGCGACCTTCGAGTCGAACCCGCGCCCTTCGATCGTCAAGGCGAGCGTGCCTTGTACTTCGTCGCAGGCGCGAACGCACCGCGAGCAGGCGATGCACTTCGACGCCTCGAAGTCGAAATAGGGGTTGGAGGTGTCGGTCGGCGCGTCCATATGGTTCGCGCCGGCGGCGACGCCGGAGCCGTACCGGACCTCGCGCAGGCCGGTGACGCCGGCCATGTCCTGGAGTTCGCAGTCGCCGTTCGCGGAGCAGGTGAGGCAGTCGAGCGGGTGGTCGGAGATGTACAGCTCCATCACGCCACGGCGGAGTTTGCCGAGCCGGTCGTTCTGCGTACGGACGACCATGCCGTCGGCGACCGGCGTCGTACAGGAGGCCGGGGTGCCTTTCATCCCGTCGATCTCGACCACGCACAACCGGCACGACCCGAACGCCTCCAGGTTGTCGGTCGCACACAGCTTGGGTACGTCGATCCCCGCTTCCTTCGCGGCTCGCAAAACGGACGTTCCCGGCGGCACTTTGAGGGTGACACCATCGATGGTCAGCTCAACGTTGGCGGCACCCGCGCGGGCGGGCGTGCCGAAGTCGGGTTCCTTGAGCAGAGTCATGCTTCGAAGTCCTCTCCGAAGTGGCGGACGGCGCTGCGTACTGGCATCGGGGTCAGGCCGCCCATCGCACAGAGCGAGCCGTCGGTCATCAGGTCGCACAGGTCCTCGAGCAGAACGAGGTTCTGCTGCCGTTCCTCTCCTCCCACGATCCGGTCGATGGTCTCCACGCCGCGGACCGCGCCGACGCGGCACGGCGTACATTTCCCGCACGACTCGGCGGCGCAGAACTCGAACGCGAACCGCGCCATCGCGGCCATGTCCACGGTGTCGTCGAACACCACGATCCCGCCGTGCCCGACCATCGCGCCGGCCTGTGCGAACGCCTCGTAGTCCATCGGCAGCCCGAACCGGTCGACCGGCAGGTACGCGCCGAGCGGACCACCGACCTGGACCGCCCGTACCGGCCTGCCGGACGCCGCACCGCCGCCGAAGTCCTCGACCAGTTCGCCGAGGGTGATGCCGAAGGCGGTCTCGACGATTCCGCCGCGGGCGACGTTCCCGCCGAGCTGGAACACGCTGGTGCCGCGGGACCGGCCGGTGCCGTACGCGCTGTAGGCGTCGGGGCCGTCGGCGAGAATCACCGGAACGGTTGCCAATGACAACACGTTGTTGACCACCGTCGGACGGCCGAAAAGTCCTTGTAGGGCAGGGATCGGCGGCTTGGCGCGGACCATGCCGCGTTTTCCTTCGAGGCTTTCCAGCATCGAGGTTTCCTCGCCGCAGATGTAGGCGCCGGCGCCGACGCGGACCTGCAGGTCGAAGCCGAACCCTGAGCCGAGCACGTCCGGCCCCAACCAGCCCACCTCCCGCGCCTGCTCGATCGCGGCCTTCAGCGTCGCGACGGCGTCCGGGTACTCCGATCGCAGGTAGACGTAACCTTCCGCGGCGCCGACGGCGTACGCGGCGATCGTCATCCCCTCGATCAGGGTGAACGGGTCGCCCTCGATGAGCATCCGGTCCGCGTACGTGCCGGAGTCGCCCTCGTCCGCGTTGCAGCAGACGAACTTCAGGTCGGCGTCCGCGTTGAGCACGGTGCGCCACTTGATCCCGGTCGGAAACCCCGCCCCACCACGTCCGCGCAACCCGGACTCGACCACACTCTCGACCACGTCGCGCGGCTTCAAAGCCAACGCGTTCCGCAGCCCCACCAACCCACCGTGTGCTTCGTAGTCCGCCGTCGACAGCGGATCAACCACCCCCACCCGCCCGAACGTCAATCGCTCCTGCCGCCGCATCCACGGCAACTCCTCCACCAGCCCGAGGTACGGCCCGACCTCCGCACCGCCGAGCATCCCGCCGGCCACCAGCCCATCCACATCCTCAGCCCCCACCGGCCCATACCCCACCCGCCCGCGTTCCGTCTCCACCTCCACCAACGGCTCCAACCACAACATCCCCCGACACCCAGTCCGCACCAATTCCACCCCTGGAGCTGTTGCGATCCGTTCAGCGACTTCGTCCGCTCCCACAGACCGAGCAGCAGAGTCCTTCGGTACGTAGACCTTCATCGGGCCTCCCCGAGGAGGGCGTCCAGGCGGGCGGGCGTCACTCTCCCGTGGAGTTTGCCGGCTACTTGAACAGCTGGTCCGAGTGCGCAGTTGCCGAAGCAGTAGATCGCTTCGAGGGTTACCCGGCCGTCGACGCTGGTCTCGCCGAAGCTGCACCCAATGGACTGTTGGGCGTGTTCGGCGAGCGGAACCGCACCGACCGCGCGGCACGCTTCGGCCTGGCAGATGGCGACCGTGGTCCGACCAGGTGGAGTACGGCGGAAGTCCTTGTAGAACGTGACAACACCGTGGACCTCGGCGACGGCGAGGTTCAGTACGTCGGCGATCACCGCGACGTCAGGCTGATCGACGTACCCGAGTTCCTCCTGCACCGCATGCAGGATCGGTATCAGCGCCCCCCGCAGACCACCAAGCTCCGTGGCAATCTCGCGAACCCGCTGAGCACGAACGGGGGCAGCGACCGCAACCTCACTAGTCATGTATACAACATTCCGTCGCCAGTAGCCCCCAGTCAAAGCAACGCTACCTATCAACTCATAGGCGACAACTATCAACGCGTGCCGACGGTCCGTAGAGTGCGCTCGGTTGGTGCTCGGTGAAGGCCCAGTAGCGGTCGCCGTAGGACCAGTGCCACCACTCGGTCGGGTAGTTCACCAAGCCGGCCGCTGTCAGTACGTCGGCCAGCAGCGTCCGGTTCGTCCGTGCCTCGCGGGTGATGTTCGGCGCCGGGAAGAAGCAGGCGCCGTCGCTCTGCTCGGGGGTCGCGTCGATCGGCGTACCGAGGTCGAGCGGACCGTGCGCTCCGATCAGCGTCAGGTCCACGGCCGCGCCGGCGACATGCGGCGCGACCTCGATCGGTGACACGAACCGGCTGGCCAGTACGTGGACGTCGCGGTCCGAGATCCCCGGATGGAGCCGCTCGAGTTCGGCCCGGTACCTGTCGTAGATCTCCTGCTGACTCTCCACCGGCCGTAGCCCTTCGACGACGTGCAGCCGAATACCAGCCGGCAGGAACGTGTCCGCGACCGCGAGCCGATCCGCCACACTCTCCCGCGCGAACTGCTGTCCGACTGTCGACAATCCTCTGGTAAACAGGTCGACCAGCGGCTCGCCGTTCTCGATCGCCGGGATCGCGGTGATCCGCTCGTCGCTGAGCAGCACGGTGTCCGGGAGAACCGTCATCCGCGCGCCACCGCCGTACGGATCAGATTGTCGACGATCTCGACGTACGACATCCCTGCCGCGGCCCACATCCGCGGGAACTGCGACGCCGGCGTGAAGCCGGGGAACGTGTTGATCTCGTTGACCACCGGCACCCCGTCGCCCGGTACGAAGAAGTCGACCCGCGCCAGCCCCGCGCACCCGAGCACCTCGAACACCTCGATCGCGGTAGTACGCAGGCGCGCGGCCAGTACGTCGTCGATGGGTGCCGGTACGACGAACCGCGTCGCGCTGCTGTCGTACTTCGCGGTCGCGTTGAAGAACGGCTGGTCCGGATCGGCGTGGATCTCCAACGCCGGAGCGGTGTCGATCCGCCCGTCCGGGAACTCCATCACCGCAACGTCGATCTCGCGGCCGACCACTTCCCGCTCCACCAGTACGTCGGGCGCGGCGTCGGCGATCGCGGTCAACAGGGTCGGGAGGTTCGTCGCGCGGGTGACGCCGAAGCTCGACCCGCCACTCGCCGGCTTCACGAACAGCGGGAAGTCCAGGCCGGCCACCTTCAGTTTCTGCAGCATCGCTTCGGTGTCGGTCAGCTCGGTGCCGCGCAACATGACGCCCGGCGTGACCGGAATGCCGTGCGCTTGCAGGATCGCCTTGGTCAGTTGCTTGTCCAGACCGACCGCGCTGGCGGCGACACCGCTGCCGGCGTACGGAATGTGCAGCTGCTCGAAGAATCCCTGCAGCCGGCCGTCCTCGCCACCTTCGCCATGCAGCGCCGGGATCGTGACGTCGCAGGCCTGCAGGATCTCGATCGCCTCGTGCTGACCGTCGACCCAGTTGCCGTCGGCATCGATCACCATCGGGATCGCCGTGTGGCCGAGCAGTTCGACCGCCTTCACGATTCCTTTGCCGCTGGCAAGCGATACCTGGTGCTCCGGACTCGCACCACCCATCACCACCGCGATCTTCACCGTCCCACCGCCTCGTACCGTCGCGGAACCCGGCTTCCTATTCCGCAGTAGATTTCGTGCGGGATCGTGCCCGCCCAGTCCGCCCAGTCCTGCGCGGTCGGCTCGCCCGCGGAACCGTCCCCGAACACCGTGACCGAGTCGCCAACTTCAACCGCAAGGTCGCCTGCATCAACCACGAACTGGTCCATCGCAACCCGCCCGACCACCGGCATCCGCACCCCCCGGCACAGCACGCTCGCCGGCCTGGCGACGCGGGGGATGCCGTCGGCGTACCCGAGGGGGATCAGGGCGATTGTGGTGTCTCGCTGGGCGATGAAGTCGTGGCCGTACGAGACGCCTTCGCCTGCGCGGATCCGGCGTACCTGGACCAGTTTGCTCATCAGCCGCATCGCCGGCCGCAACCCCATGTCCAGCTCGTCGATCCCGTACAGACCGGCGCCGATCCGGACTAGGTCCGTGTCCGGCGCGTCGAGCGTGACCGCCCCGGCCGAGTTCGCGAGATGTACGACCTGAGGCCGCAGCCCGGCCCGCCGCGCGAGCCGCACCCCAGCCCGCAGGAACTGGAGCTGCCACCTGCTCTGCACGGTGTCGGCGGAAGCGCCGTGCGAGAGGTGGGACCAGATCCCGCGGACCGTGACGGCGCCGAGCGCCTCGTAGTGCGCCGCCGTTCGGGTGAGCTCGATCCACTGGTCAGGTGCACTGCCGGCGCGGTGCAAACCGGTGTCCAGCTTGAGATGTACGTACCGAACCGATGGTGTGGATACGACCCGCTGCAGCTCCGCGACGGTCGAGACGCTGACATCGACATCCCGGAGCAACACGAGCTCCGCCGCGTCGTACAGCCAGGTCAGGATCGGTACGCGGATCCCGGCCGCGCGCAGTTCCAGCGCTTCGCCGGCTTGCGCGACGCCGAGCCAGGACGCACCGGCCTCGACTGCGGCGCGGGCGACCGGTACGGCGCCGTGCCCGAACGCGTCGGCCTTGACGACCGCCATCAGCTGCTGCGGAACACGTTCCCGGAAGCTGCGGACGTTCTCCCGGACCGCGGACAGGTCGACGACCGCCTCGGACAGTCCGGCGATCCCACGGGTGACCGGGCGGTGGTGGGACTGGACCAGGTACATGGCAGTCATTGTTGTTTCCGGCAACGATTCGGATCATCGGAGCGCGGACGGATGTCTGCCCGCGCCGACTACGACCCTGGTATGACGCTGCTCATCCCGGTGAATGAATTGGCCCGGTCCGCCGAACTTTTCGCCGATACTGGATCCTGTGGAAGCCACGGACCATCTCAGGGACTCGCTGACGGCGGCGATTGCGCTGGCGAACACCTTCGGCGCACCCATGCGCCGAGGCCGCCCGGCGACCGCGCCGTCGGTCGAGGCGGTGGAAGACGTCCTCCGGCTGACCACCAAGCGAGTCCCGCAGGTGGATCCGGCTGCCTACGAGACCGGCGCCAAGATCTTGTACGAAGCGCTGACCGCCCTGCCCGACGTCGACCGCGCCGCCACGCTCGTCAACGAACTGCTGTCGAAGACCAACGCGGCGCCACGGCTGACCCGCACCGCAGGCGAGCCGTGGCACTTGCACTTCGGGCCCCCCGACGAGGCGAACGGCTGGCTCGCCGAGTTCGCCACCGCCGTCGCGACGCTGCTCGGCAGCGACGAACTCGAACGGGTCCGCCGCTGCGAGGCCGTACGCTGCGACGAACTCTTCCTCGACTCGACCCGGAACCGCACGCAGCGGTTCTGCTCAACGGCCTGTCAGAACCGGACCAAGGTCGCCGCCCACCGGGCCAAGGCGAACACCTGACGCGGTCACCATCGTCGCCTCGGCCGCCCAGCCGAGCTTCGTGTAGAGGTGGAAGCCGTCGGCCGTCGCCATCAACAGCCCGGTCTGCGCGCCGCGCGCGACCGCACGCTCGGCCAGCGCGCCCATCACCACGCTCCCCAGCCCGCGCCGCCGATGCTCCGGGTCGGTCTGGATGTCGTGCATCACCGCGCCCGACCCGACGACGGCCATCATCCCGTGAGCCGCGACCGCGCCATCCGGAGCCAGCAGGCGCACGTACTCCAAAGGCCCGTCGCTCGAGCGGACGAGCTGATAGGTGCTGACCCGCCGCGGATGACGGCGCAGGTCGATCGACATCAGAGTCTTGTGCTCCTCGAACGGCCTGGCCCCCGCCGCCAGAAGTTGCGCGGCCACCTTCTCGCCGGCCTGCGTCGTCACGGTCAACCAGGTGTCGCTAGGCAACTGCGAGGCCAGCCGAGCCACCGTCGCCGGGTCGTCCGTACGGGTGAACAGTTCACGCTCGCGCCCCGGGAGTCGCAGCACGGCGGCGTACGCGTCGTCGTACTCGATCACCGGTTCCAGGCCGCGGCACAGCCGCCAGCCCTCCAGCCATCGCCTCATCATGACCGTAAGTGTAACTGACTATCGCGAAATAGGCAGTTACTCAATCCCGAGCACGAAGGTCTGGATCGCCACCACCGCCGCGCCCCGGGCCCACTCGCTGAAGTCCGCGGGCTGCTGCACCATCGGCAGCTCGGCCGCCGACGGATGCCGGTCGGCGTGCAGACCGGCCAGCAGGTCCTCGCGCGCGACCTCGGCGAGCCGGACGCCCTCGCCGCCGAGGACGACCAGCTCCGGCATGGTGAAGTTCGCCGCGGCCGCGATCAGCTTGCCGAGCGCGCGACCGGCGCGGCCGACGATCTCGCGCGCGGCGGGGTCACCCTTCGCCGCGAGGTCGAGCGCTTCGTCGTACCCAACTGTCCGGCCCAGCGCCGTACCCACCTGGCTCGTGATGGCGCCGACCGTCAACAGGCTGAGGGCGCAGCCGCGGTGCCCGCGCTCGCACGGCGGTCCGTCCGGCAGCAGCAGGTAGTGCCCGATGAGGCCGAGCTGAACGTCGGGGCTCTCGACGACCTTGTTGTGGACGACCAGCCCGTAGCCCACGCCGGCGCCGACCGTGACCAGGATGAAGCGATCCGAGTTCCGCCCGGCGCCGAACCAGTGCGTGGCCTCGGTCAGTGAGGTGAGGTCGTTCGCCAGCACGATCGGGACGTTGGTGCGCGCGGCCAGGATCTCCCCGAACGGTACGTCGATCCAGTTCAGGTACGGGCCCCAGCGGACCTCGGACCGGTTCGCGACCCGGCCGCCGATCGAGACGCCGAGCCCGGTGAGCGCCCGGCCACCCGGTACCTGCACCTGCAGCTCGTCCACGACCTCGAGGACGAGCTCGGCGACCGCTGACGGCGTCGCGTCGGTGATCGGGCGCTCGACGGTGGCGAGCACGTCCGCGCGCAGCGTCGTCAGTACGCCGATCGCCGAGTCGCCGGTGAGCTTGACGCCGACGAAGTGGTGCGCGTTCGCGTCCAGGTCCAGCGGCTGCGAGGGCCGGCCGACGCGCGCGTCGGTGGGACCGCCCTCGACCTCGACGAGCAGGCCGGACACGACCATCGGCTTGGTCAACCGGGTCAGGCTGCCCGGCGAGAGGCCGACCCGGCGGGACAGCTCGGCACGCGACAGCGGCCCGTCCAGCAGGATCTCCAGCGCCACCTGCCGCGAGGGCCCCGCCAACGGCCGCCACTCACCCATTGCGCCAGCGTAGCCGTGCCAGATTTGAGACGCCGGGACGTGACCCGGTCCGCGGTACTGGCCGCACAAGTCCCGGCGTCAGGCTCACCTCGCAGTATGCAACGGTTTGCCGCCGGTGGGATGCGGACAACGGTGTCAGGTTCGGGTTCAGTGCGGGAGTTTGCGCGTATCGATGAGCTGCTGCGCAACGTCGCGCAGTTTGGTGTTGGTGTCCTGCGAGTACCGCTTGAGGATCGCGAACGCCCGGTCGCCGTCCACGTCGAAGCGCTCCATCAGGATCCCCATCGCCTGCCCGACCAGTTTCCGCGCGTCGACCGCCTGCGCCATCGTCTCCTCGTGCCGCGCCGACGCCACCGCGACGGACGCGTGCTGCGCGAGGATGTGCGCGATCGCCTCGTCGTCGGCCGTGAACGCGTCCGGCTCGTCGCTGTACAGCCCGAGGACGCCGACCGGATGGCGAGGTGCGTCACCGGTTGCCAGCGGTACGTCCAGAACGCTCCGGATGCCCGAGGCAGCGAGGTCCGGCCAGCGCTCGTCGGTGCTGGTGTCGCGGATCAGGACCGTACTGCGTTCACGCAGCGCGGTGATCAGCGGACCGCTCTCCGCGGCGATCTGCAGTTCGTAGTACCGCGTCACGACCGGATCGGTCACGGCGGCGATCTCGGCCTGCGAACCGCGGGTGTAGAGCGCGACGCCGGCGTGCGTACAGCTCAACGCCTGCTGCGCGAACTGCACCACCGCCTCGATCGTCTCCTCCACCCCCGGCGCATCGTGCAGCTCGATCGCCAGCCGGGCGAAGGTGTCCGCCGAGTTGGCGAGATCGGGCTCAGTCACTGGAATCTCCAGGGCATGGACTGCAGTAGGGCACGCACATCATGCAGCCCGGACACCCGAAGGTGTTAGCCGCCCCGGGAAACTGTTCGCTCCGTTTAGAGTGTGCGTATGGCGGACGTGGCTGGTCTGTTGGGTGGGCGGACTGACTGGCGGAGAGAGTTCGCCGCGCCGTTGCGGGCGTTCCTGCGGACCGAGGCGGGAAGCTCGGGGGTTCTGGCGGCGGGGATCGTGGTGGCGTTGGTATGGGCCAACGTCGCGCCGGGCACGTACGACGCGTTCTGGCGGACCGACCTGTCGATCGCGGTGGGGCACCGGGAGCTGGGGCTGGACCTGCGGGACTGGATCAACAGCGGGCTGATGACGCTGTTCTTCCTGGTGGTGGGGCTGGAGGCCCGGCGGGAGTTCGACCTGGGGGATCTGCGCGAGCGGTCACGGTTCGTGTTGCCGATGCTGGCCGGGATCACCGGGATGGTGGCGCCGGTCCTGATCTACCTGGCGTTCAACGCGGGCCGCGACGGCGCGCACGGCTGGGGTGTCGCGATGTCGACGGACACCGCGCTCGCGCTCGGGCTGCTGGCGCTGGTCGGGCGCGGCGTACCGGATCGGGTGCGGGTGTTCCTGCTGACCGTGTTCGTGGTCGACGATCTGCTCGCGCTCGTCGTCATCGCGGTCGTGTACAGCGAGGACGTCAAGCTGATGCCGCTGGTCCTGGCGATCGTCGCGTTCGCGATCGTGCTGACGCTGGCGGTGCTGAAGGTTCGCAAGCCCTGGGTGTACGTCGTACTCGGCGTACTCATGTGGGCGGCCCTCCTGAAGAGCGGCGTCGACCCCGTGGTCGCCGGGTTGGCGATCGGCCTGACCGCCCCGGCGTACTCGCCCGGACGGGAGGAACTCGAGGAGGCGACCGGCCTGTTCCGGCTGTTCCGTGAGCAGCCGACGCCGGAGCTGGCGCGCTCCGCGACCGTCGGCCTGACCACGACGATCTCGCCGAACGAGCGCCTGCAGTACCTGTACCACCCGTGGACCAGCTACCTGATCGTCCCGCTGTTCGGGCTCGCGAACGCCGGTGTCACGATCGACGCGAACTTCCTCGGGGCCGCGTTCAGGTCGCCGATCACGCTCGGCATCCTGCTCGGGTACGTCGTCGGCAAACCGGTCGCGGTGACGACCGTGTCCTGGCTGCTCGAACGGGTCACCGGCGGCCGGATCCGCCCGGGCGTCGGCTGGGCCGCCGTCCTCGGCAGCGGCACGATCGCCGGCATCGGCTTCACCGTGTCGTTGCTGATCGCAACCATCGCGTTCGACGGGCCGCAGCTGGCCGAGGCCAAGGTCGGACTGCTGTCCGCGGTGGTCGTCGCGTCCGCGCTGACCTGGGTGGTGTTCCGCGCCGCCAAGCTGCTGTCCCCGCCGAAGAAGGCGCTCGCGCTGCTCGGCGACGCGGAGCAGCTGCAGGATCTGACCGACCCGGTCGACCCGGAGCGGGACCACATCCGCGGGCCGGAGCACGCGTCGGTGACGCTGGTCGAGTACGGCGACTTCGAGTGCCCGTACTGCGGGCGCGCGGAGCCGATCGTCCGCGACGTCCTGCAGGACGACGACCTGCGCTTCGTCTGGCGGCACCTGCCGCTGTCCGACGTACACCCGCGGGCCCAGATCGCGGCGGAGGTGGCGGAGGCGGCCGCCGCGCAGGGCGCGTTCTGGGAGATGCACGACCTGCTGCTCGCGAACCAGGAGAACCTGCAGCCGAAGGACCTGATCGGGTACGCGGAACAGCTCGGCCTGGACGCCGATCGGCTGCACGACGACGTGAAGCGGCACGTGGCCGCGGCCCGGGTCGCGCAGGACGTCGAGTCGGCGGACACCAGCGGCGTGTCCGGTACGCCGACGTTCTTCGTCAACGGCCAGCGGCACTACGGGGCGTACGACGTGGAGACGCTCAAGCAGGCGATCAAGGTGGCCCGGGCGCGAGCCAAGATCACCCGTGGCTGAATCTTGATGTAGTAGGGCATTTCTGCCACTGTTGTCGTCCGGCGGAATCTTTCAGGCTTGGCGTCATGACCAAGCAGATCGATCAGGCCGCCGTCGCGCATTTCGCCGGTCGGCTGGCCTACGAGACGGATGTGTCCGATGTCGCCGCGGACGTCGGGGCCGGGGTGCAGGGGTGGGTGCTGATCGACAGCCGTAGCCAGGAGAGCTGGGACCAGGGGCATGTGCCGGGTGCCGTCCACCTCCCGACGCGGGAGATCGCGGCCCGGGCGGCTAGCGTCGTACCGGCCGACGTCGCGGTCGTGACGTACTGCTGGGGGCCTGGCTGCAACGGGGCGACGCGGGCCGCGCTCGAGTTCGCGAAGCTCGGGTACCCGGTGAAGGAGATGATCGGCGGGTACGAGTACTGGGTCCGCGAAGGGCTGCCGGTCGAGACCGCGGACGGGATCGAGCGGCGCGAATCCGACCCGCTGACGGCGCCGCGCGGGATCGCGTGCGCGTGCTGAGAACCCCTTGCGTGTCGAGGTTTTACATGCTTTGAACACGCCGTGGTGAAACGCTGACTCTCTGTGCGTTAGGCTCGTAGTAGCCCTGATGCGAGGAGATGAGCGTGACCGATCAGCCGATGTACGAGAGTGGGCTGATCGCGCACGGCATCGACACCACCAGGCCGAGCGTGGCGCGGGTCTACGACTACTTCCTGGGCGGCAAGGACAACTACGAGTCCGACCGCGAGCTGTACCGGCAGATCATGAAGATCGCGCCGGAGGCCCCGGAGTGGGCGCGGGCGAACCGGCGCTGGCTCAAGGAGGTCGTCACCTGGCTCGCCGAGGAGCGCGGTGTCCGGCGTTTCATCGACGCCGGCTCGGGCCTGCCGACCGCGGAGAACACCCACCAGATCGCCCAGCGGGCGCACCGGGACTGCTCGGTGGTGTACGTCGACAACGACCCGTCGGTGGTCGCCCACGGGCGGGCGCTGCTGCTCGACAACGACCGGACGCAGTTCGTCGCGGCCGACCTGACCAAGCCGGACGAGGTGCTGGCGGACCAGACGATCGCCGACCTGCTGTCGCCGGGCGAGCCGGTCGCGCTGGTGATGGCGCTGATGCTGCACCACATCGCGGACTACGACGAGACGCTGCGGATCGCCCAGCAGTACGTCGACGCGCTGCCGCCGGGGTCGTACCTGGCGATCACGCACGCGTGCAACCCGGGCGACGGCGGCGCGGTCGACGTCCTGGTGACCGAGCTGATGGAGAAGGTCAAGCACGCGTTCCCGACGCTGGCGTTCCGGTCGGTCGCGCAGATCTCGTCGCTGTTCGGTGAGATGGAGATCCTCGACCCCGGCGTCGTCCGGCTGGTCGACTGGCACATTCCGGGCGGCCGGGTCGACGAGGAGCCGGAGCCGGGCGTCCGCGACGCCATCTACGGCGGCGTCGCCCGCAAGGCCTAAAGGTTGGCCAGGTAGTCCGCGTTGCCTCGGATCGCCGCTTCGTAGCGCTTGATGTCTGCGGTGTCGACCTTGTCCGCGATCACCAGCAGCAGCGTGGCGAGAGCCTTGTCCTGGTGGCCGGCCGCGTGCAGCGTGAGCGCCTTGAACACGCGCAGCGAGTCCGATTCCGGGTACTCCGCGCAGGCCTGCTTGAAGATCGCCAGCGACTCGTCGAAGCGGTCGAGGTTCCGCAGCGTGCTGCCGTACTGCAGGAGGCACTTCCGCCGCGTCTCCCCGCTCAGCCCCGGCAGGGCGCGCTCGTAGTACCCGACGGCGGTCTCCTCCTGCCCGGCGGTGTCGTACGACCCGCCGACCTCGTACAGCACGTACGGGTTGTCCGGATGCTCGGCCAGCAGCTTCTCGAAGAACGCGATCGTCGGCCCCATGTTCGCCCGATCCCGCCGCGCGAACCCATCCTCGATCGCCGCAGCCAACTCCGGCGTCAACTCAGTAGTCACATACCCATCATGCCGCGTCCCGGCGGCGCGCCTGCCACGGCCACGACCCGGAGATCTCGACTTCGAGCGCGAAACTGAGCACTGTCCGGATCACCACGATCAGCCCGAGCACCAGCACGCTCTGGACCGAGGTCTCGACGATGATCGTCCGGATGATGTCCCCGACGATCAGGATCTCCAGGCCGAGCAGGATCACCCGGCCGAGGTTCACCCGCAGCTGCTGGTAGCTGCCGGGGGTCTTCCGGAGCAGCACGTCGTAGCAGTACCGCACCAGGACGACCGCGAGGCCGATCGCCATGATGACGACGCCGGCGCCCTCGATCGTCCGGGCGACGTCCGCGAAGACCCGCTCGAAATCCACTCCCCAGGGGTACCAGTCAGGCAGCGGACTCGGTGGAGGGCTCGCCGGGCTTGATGTTCTGGTTGAGGTGGAAGACGTTGTGGGGGTCGTACGTTGTTTTCAGGGCGACGAGGCGTTCGAGCTTCGCCGGTGGGAAGGCTCGTTGGATGGGGTCCTCGTTGAGGGTGTTGACGTAGGCGCCGTTCGCGTACGGGGCCAGCGTCGCGGCGTACTCGCGCAGCATCCCGATCCGGGTCTCGTCCTCGGACGGGTCCTCCCAACGGGTCGCGGTGACGAACTCGAAGAGCGTGTCGCGGTGGCTGAAAGCCGCGTCGCCGTCCGGTACTTCGGCGATCGCGCCGCCGTACGCCTGCAGGCTCGCGCCGACACCCGGGTTGGCCAGCAGCGCCCGCAGCGCCTCGTCCGGCAGCGACTTGAAGTAGTGCCCCTTCCAGTACCGCCGGTACCGGTGGCCCTGCACGTTGTCGTCCCGGGTCTGCAGCTCCAGATACGTCGTCTCCTCGACGAGTTCGTCGGTGACCGGCCCGAGCGCGCGGAACGCCGGCAGCAGCTCGTCACCGCCCGGTCCGACCCACACGTACCCGACCGTCACCGAATCGGCGGCAATGCTCGCCGTGAACGTCGCCTCCCGCGGCGCCTGCGCGTTCAGCTCCCGCCAACCCCGCAGGACCTCGAAACCGGCCGACGCCGGGTACGTGAACTCCACGATCAGCGCCCGCGTGCCGACCTCGTGCAGCTGGAACTCGAACGACGTGACGATCCCGAAGTTCCCGCCGCCGCCCCGCAGCCCCCAGAACAGCTCGGTGTTCTCCGCCGCGCTCGCGGTCACGACGGAGCCGTCCGCGGTCACCACCTCGTACGAGATCACGTTGTCGCAGGCCAGTCCGAACCGGCGCGCCAGCCACCCCATCCCGCCGCCGAGCGTCAGCCCGCCGACGCCGGTGTGCGAGACGTTCCCGGCCGTGGTCGCCAGCCCGTACTCCTGCGCCACCTTGTCCAGCTCGCCCAGCAGCGCCCCGCCCTGCACCCATGCCCGCTGCTGCTCGGGGTCGACGTGGACCGCGTTCATCGGGGTCAGGTCGATCATCAGTCCACCGTCCGGTACGGCGAGTCCGGCGATGTTGTGCCCGCCGCAACGGACCGCGATCTCCAGCTCGTGCGCCCGGCCGTACCGGACCGCTTCGGCAACCTCCGCCGTGGTCGAGCAGCGCGCGACCACCGCCGGCCGCCGGTCGATCATCGCGTTCCAGACGGTTCGTGCCTCGTCGTAGCCGGCGTCACCCGCAGTCAGGTAGGTCATCGCTCTCACTCTCCAATCGGTTTCTGCTGATAACCCTGACAGCGCGCCGGTCCGCCGATAAGGTCCAGTTCTGTGAGCCGAATGAGGACCAGTTCCGGAGCCGGCGAACTCCTGGTCGAGCTCCAGCGGGACAACGGTGTGCCGCTGCACCAGCAGCTCGAGAGCGCGATCCGGACCCGGATCCGGGGCGGTCTGCTGCGCGCCGACACCGTGATGCCGTCGACCCGGGCGCTCGCGCAGGACCTCGGCCTGTCCCGCGGCGTGGTCGTCGAGGCGTACCAGCAGCTCGTCGCCGAGGGGTACCTGATCAGCCGGGGCGGTGGCTACACCCAGGTCGCGGACATCGCCGTGGTCTCGCCGTCGCCGGCCAGACCGCCGGAGGCCGGGCCGCCGCGGATCGACTTCCGGTACAGCCGGCCGGACGTGTCGCGGTTCCCGCGCGCCGCGTGGCTCCGATCGGTACGCCGCGTGCTGAACGAGACGCCGTACCGCAGCCTCGCCTACATCGACGGACGCGGGACGATCGAGCTGCGTACGGCGCTGTCCGACTACCTGAACCGGGTGCGCGGAACGGCGGCGCGGCCGGAGAACATGCTGATCTGCAACGGGTTCGCGCAGGGGTCCCGGCTGTTGCTGCAGGTACTGGCCGCGTCGGGGCGTCGCCGGCTGGCCGTCGAGGATCCGTCTGACAACGATCTGCGGGAGGTTGCGGAGGCGGTCGGATTAGAGGTGGTCGGCGTACCGGTGCTGGAGACCGGTATCGACGTCGTCGCGCTGGAACGGTCGGGCGCGGACGTCGTACTCGTGACCGCCGCGCACCAGTTCCCGACCGGAGCGGTGGCGTCGGCGGAGACCCGGGCCGCGCTGGTGGCGTGGGGCGGGCTGGTGATCGAGGACGACTACGACGCGGAGTACCGGTACGACCGGGAGCCGATCGGTGCGCTGCAGGGGCTGGCACCGGACCGGGTCGCGTACGCCGGGACCGCCTCGAAGACGCTGGCGCCCGGTCTGCGGCTGGGGTGGCTGATCCTGCCGTCGGCGCTGGTCGAGCCCATGACCCAGGCGAAGCTGATGGACGATCGCGGGTCGCCGGTGTTCGACCAGTTGGCGTTCGCGGACTTCGTCGCACGCGGTGAGTTCGACCGGCATCTGCGCCGGATGCGGCCGCGGTACCGGGAGCTGCGGGACACGCTGGTCGAACGGCTGGCGGCGCGGCTGCCGGAGCTGGAGCCGGTCGGGGTGTCGGCCGGGTTGCACGTGATGGCGTACCTGCCGCCGGACGTGTCCGAGGAGGCGTTGCGGGCGGCGGCGCTGGCACGCGGGCTCGGGGTGTACGGGCTGCAGCCGTACTGGGTCGGCGGCGACGGGCCGGCCGGGCTGGTCTTCGGGTACGGGTCACTCAGTCGCAAAGAAGTTGTCGAGGGCATCGAACTGCTCGCGGAGGCGGTTGCGGCCGTCCGCTCGGGATCGTGAATAATTATCCAATTGATTGCAATTCGATCCGGCTGGTTCTACGCTTGATCGAGTGATCGCCGCAGCTCGCATCGACTCCCTGATGAACCAAGGCTGGCCCGCCGCGCACAGCACCGAACTGGACGGCTGGTTGGTCCGACGCAACGCCGGGGTCACGCTGCGAGCCAACTCGGTGCTGCCCAAGAGCACGCCGTTCGACCTCGGCAAAGCCTTGGAATACGTGGAGAATCTGTATGCCGCGCACGACATCGCGACGTCCTTCCAGGTCGGTCCGGCGGCTCAGCCCAGTGACCTCGACGACCGGCTCGCGGCGCGCGGGTACGAGCTCCGCAACCCGACGCTGGTGATGGGCGCCGAGGTCTCCGACGTGCTGGCTCAGCTCGGAGAACCGACGGTGCCGGTGAATATATCCGCGGCGCCGGACAACGCCTGGATGGATTTCTGGTGGGCCGTCGACGGTCGCGGCGGATCCGCGGCGCAGGCCGCCGCCCGGCAGATCCTGAACCGGGCACGGGCACTGTACGCCGTGATCCCGTCCGGCGAACCGGTCAAGGCGATCGGCCGGCTCGCCCTGGTCAACGACTGGGCGGGCTTGTACTGCCTCGCCGTCGACCCACAGCACCGCCGCCAAGGACTCGCCCAGGCGGTCATCCACGGTTTGTTGCACAAGGCAATCACCTTGGGCGTCGACCGCGTCTGGCTACAGGTCGTCGAGAGCAACGCACCGGCCCGAGCCCTCTACGAACGCCTCGGCTTCCACACCGTCTCGCGCTACCACTACCGCGTCAGAGCGTGAGCTTCTGCAGGTGGTCGAGGACGGCGAACTCGGCGTCTGCTTTCTGTGCGGACGTGCGTAGTGGGGTGAGGTCGGTCCAGGGGATACCGGGGTCGTCGAGGGGTTTGTCGAAGTCGTCCCAGTGGGTCGCGATCACCTTGCGGACCGGCTTGATCGTGCGCAGCAGGCGGTCGGTGATGCCGGGTTCGCCGCCGGGGGCCGCGAGTACGACGTCCACCTGGAGGTCGCGGAGCGCGTTCGGGTCGAAGTTCGCCGTACTCAGGCTGAGGATCCGCAGGCCGCCGATCGTGATCACGTACGCCAGCGTGCCGCCCTCGACCAGGTCCTCGATCACGCGTGGGCGCGGCGGGACGTCGTACCGGTAGCCCGGGTACGCGTACGTGTGCCGCTTGCCGCCGCAGGAGTGCAGCGACGGGAACACCTCGATCGTGAAGCCGTCGAACGGGAGGTACTCGCCGCCGCGGACCGGTGAGACCAGGTCGTTCGGCGTCTTCATCGCGCGCAGCAGGTTCGCGTGCGTCTCGGTGCAGAGCACGGTCGCCTGGGTCTTCTTCGCGACGTACGGTACGTCGGTCATGTGGTCGTAGTGCCCGTGGTGAACCAGGATCGCATCCGCGCTGGTCAGGTGCTTGTCGATAACTTCAGGCTTGATCACAAGTTTGGTCTTCGGATCGGCACCCTCCGGAGTGAACGTCCCCGTCTTGAACCGGGTCAGCCACGGATCCGTCAGCACGACATTCTTCCCACACCGAATCTGCCACGCATGCGTCCCGAACCAGGTCAACTCCACCGGCTCGCGCCCGACCTCAGCTGTTGCCTGTCCTTCTAGACCGATCACACCTGCTGCGCCAACGGCTGCCGCGCCGGTCAGCATGCCTCTTCGACTCACCTTCACGCTGTCTCCTCTGCTCGTCCTGTCACCTCAGTCAAGGCGAGCGCCGAGGACCCTGTCGAATATGCTCTTACGCATGTGCCAATTGTCTGAAGATATAACCGCAGGTCAGCCAGGTCCTGATGCTGACTGAACGGCACCTGCAGATCTTCGTGGCACTCGCCGAGGAGCAGCACTTCGGCGACGCCGCGCGCGTCGTCGGCATCACCCAGCCACCCCTGTCGCAGGGCCTCCGCCGCCTGGAAGCGCTGATCGGCGCCAAGCTGTTCGAACGCGGCGCAGGTCGGGTCGAACTCACACCAGCAGGCGTCGCCCTACTCCCGTACGCCCGCCGAGCACTCACCTCGCTCGAGGACTTCCACCAGGCCGCGGTCGCCCGCGATCCGGAAGGCCCCGAGATCCGCCTGGGCCTCGCACCAGAGGTACCGCCCTCGGCCGGCGCCGCAGTCGCGAAGGCCGCAGGCGAGGTGATCCCAGGCAGCCGCGTCACGGTGGTGAGCGCCCCAACAACCGCCCTCGTCAACCAGGTGACCACAGGCCGCCTGACGCTGGCCGTCGTACAACACCCCACAGTCCTCGACGGCCTGGAAGCGGGCCCGGTCTCCCTCCTCCCAACCTGGGTCCTCGTCCCGACAGACGGCCGTGTAGCTGGGGACGTGGTGGCGCTGCGCGAGCTGCAGGGGTTGCCGGTTGCGGTGCGATCGCGGGGTGAGGCGCCGGCGGCTCGCGACTTGTTCCTGGATACGTTGGCGTTGCATCGGCCGGACGGTGGGACCGTGGTGGTGACGGACGAGCGGGCCGGGTTGGCGATGGCCGCCGCAGGGCAGGCGATCGTGGTGACGGCAGATCCGTCGCTCAACGCGCCCGGCGTACGGAGGCATCAGTTGGCGGGGGATCCGCTGCCGTTGCGGCTGCGGCTCGTCTGGTCGCGGACCCGTACGCCGTTCCTCCGGCCGAACGACGTGATCGACCGCCTCACCGAAGCGCTCGCCTCGTGAACGCCCGGATCCGCTCGGTCTTCGACGACGCCGGCGTCCGCGGCTGGCTGCACGCGGTCGCGCTGGACGACCCCGACGCAACGATCGAACTCGACGCCGACGGCATCGTGCCACTCGCCTCGGTCTACAAGCTCCCGCTGCTCGCCGGCTTCTGCCGCCTGGTGGACCTGGGTGAACTCGATGCACGGCAGCAACACACCCTCGTCCCGACCAACAAGACCGCCGGCCCGACCGGCCTCTCGCTCTTCGCGGACCCGGTCACGGCATCGCTCCGCGACCTGGCGCTCTCGATGATGACCGTCTCCGACAACGCCGCAGCGGACGCCTTGCTCGACCTCGTCGGCCTCCGCCGCCTGGCCGTGATGCTCACGGAGTTCGGCCTGCACAGGACATGGGTACGCCGAGGTACTGCGGGCAACCTGCGCGACCTGCAACGCCGTACCGGCACCAACGACCCCGACGCCGCCCTCGCCGTACTGGCGGACAACGACCGGACCGACCCGGCCGGCGTGTACGAGGCCGCGAACGCTTCGGCGAGTACGGCCCGCGACCTGACGTTGCTGTTGCGCCGGCTGTGGGCGGGCGAACTGCTGTCGCCGGAGCAGACCGAGTTCGTGAAGGCGACGATGCACCGGCAGCTCTTCCTGCACCGGCTGGCGTCCGGCTTCCCGCACGACGAGGTACGCGTCGCCGGGAAGACCGGAACGTTCGGCGCACTCCGCCACGAGGTCGGCGTGGTCACGCTCCCCGGCGGTGCGGCGTTCGCGATCGCGGTGTTCACGCTCGCCGCCCGCGGCGACTTCCGCCAGCCCCGCGTCGACGCCGCCATCGGCGAAGCCGCCCGCCGCGCGGTCGACCTGCTCAGATGATCGCGTAGGCCTCGATCTCGAGTAGGGCGCCGGGGACGGCCAGCGCGGCGACCTGTACCGCCGTACTCGCGGGCTTCGGGCCAGGGATGTACTTGTCGCGGACCGTGCGGATCGCCGGCAGGTGGCTGACGTCGGTGAGGAAGAACGTCAGTTTCACCACGCTCTCGAACGTGGTACCGGCCGCGGCCAGGCAGCGCTCGAGGTTCGCGAACACCTGCTCAGCCTGTGCGCCCGCGTCGCCGGCGCCGACCAGCGTGCCGTCCGCATCCAGTGCCAGCTGCCCGGACACCGCCACCCACTGGCCGGTTCCGGTCACCACATGGCTGTAACCGTTGCCAGGGGCAACGCCCCGGACCTGCGGGTATTCCAGTTCAGTCACCCGTTTCCTCCGTCCACGGTTCATCGCGCCTTCAGTGAGATTCAAGCAGATCCTGCGAGGGTGTCGCCCGCTGCCAACCACAGGTCGGCGAAATGTCCGGTCCAAGCTCGAAAGAGGTCGTCCCTTGATGTTCCCTCGAAAGAGCACCGGTCAGCTGGCGCGCAGATTGGGTGTCGCCGTCGGCGCCCTTGCGGTGGCGGTCGGAGCGGGCATTCCTCAGGCGCACGCTACGCCGGGCGGGGTCACCGAGACGTGGGGTGAACTGGAGGTCGCCGCCTTTGTTCATGACCACACGACCACACCGACGACTGTCAGCGTCAAGTTGAGCGTCAATGGCTTCGTGACGGTCGATGACCCGCAATATTGGATCGACCATGGAGCGACCGTGTCTGTCACCTGCACTGGCTGGTCATACGGAAATTATGGTGGCTCGAGAAAGGTGATGCTATTCAGCAAGACGTTCTTCAAGAACTCCGCTGAGCCTCTTGTGGCGTACCCACCTGGTGGTGGATTCATGGTCCACGCATCGCCTACGGCAGTAATTGACAGTGGCGCTTTCAATGTCAATCGAAGCGCCATCAATGGAGGCGAGGACGAGATCTGGTGTGACTTGTCTGTGGGCAGAATTCCCGGCAGTACCGCGCAGCTTCATACCCAGACGAATCACATCTACGGATGGTTCTAACTGAAAGGAGATACTTCTCTTGATTGTCACTCGCAGATTTGTGGGGCGACTAGCCCGAATCTTGGGAGTTGGTATCGGCAGTCTCGCCGTGGCGACGGCGGCTGTCATTCCTCAGGCGCATGCAATGCCAGGTGGGGTCACCGAGACGTGGGGCGGCCTCGATGCTTCCTACATTCGTGATCACAGAACCACTCCAGAAACCGTCAGCGTCCAGCTCAGTATCAATGGTTTCGTGACGGTTGACGATCCCCAGTATTGGCTCGATCACGGCGCTTCCGTACATGTTACGTGCTACGGATTGGCGCTCTACGACAATTCCAGTGCCTTGAAGACTGTCTTCGACAAGGTGTTCGACAAGAATTCGGCGGATCCGCTGGTGGCGTACCTACCTGGAGGCGGGTTCATCGTGCATTCCGCACCGATCGCGCCCCGCGGTGGATTATTTGACGTCAATACATCGAGCCGCAATGACGGTCAGGACGAGATCTGGTGCACGCTGAAGGTAAACAATATTCCCGGCAATACTGCGCAAACCAACACGCGGACAAATTTTGTCAACTGGTGGTTTTGATGGAAATTCGGCCTCGAGATTTCGCACTTTCATGATCGTCAGACGACGCCAGGAGTCCGCGCTGTCGGCCATCAACGGTTCCGAATGAGTTGCCAATCCTTGACTCGGATCGAGTGCGGCACTCCATGAACGGCCGGACGGTCTAATTTACGAGTCGAAGGAGGCGGCTCTCTTCGTCTTTCACTCAGCAATTTCCGGCTGGCCTGCCCGCATCGTTGGTAGGGTCTGGAGGACCCGCTCTGGCAATGGCGGCGGTTGTCCCGCAGGCACAGGCGTCGGGTGGTCGGATCACGGAGATGGGGGGATCTCAATGTCGCCTTCATCCGTGACCACAGGACCGTGCTGGAAACCACCAGCGTGGAGCTGAGAACTAACGGCTTCGTGACAGTCGACAATCCTCAGGACTGGATCGACCACGGCGCGTCTGTCCGCATCGAGTGTCCGGGAACGGCCTATTGGTATCCTCTCGACCGAAAATCGTGTTCAGCGAGAGGTTTGCCAAATATTCGGCAGAGACATCGTGGCCTACCGGTCCGGGGGTCGGATTTGCCGTCCATGTTTCGACCAACTCGTCGCTCGGCAATCTGTTCAATGGCGGATACTACCGGGATGACATCTGGTGCGATTTGTATGCAAGTATCCTTGGGAGTGGTTCACATGCGGTTTTTCGGACGAATCACGTCTTTTGATCGGAAGGTCGTAGTTCGGGCCCTGCGCCGGCGTGCTCATAGCCAGCCCGCGTCGATCCCCTTTCAAAAAGCCGGTACCCGATTCTGTCGAATGCTGGGTGGTGGCATTGGCGCTGTCGTTTTGGTGATGACTGGGCTCGTTCCTCAGGCACAGGCTTCGGCTGGGCAGGTTACTGAGATGTGGGGGAATCTCAGTGCTGCCATCGTCCGTGATCACACGACAACGCCGGAAACCATCAGCGTCAAGCTCACGATCAATGGATTCGTGACCATCGACGACCCGCAGTACTGGGTTGATCACGGGGCTTCTGTCGACATCAAGTGTTCGGGTCGGGACTACTACCTGCGCAACAAACCGCGCGTCGCATTCACCGGTACGTTCGACAAGTACTCGGCGAATCCGATCGTGGCGTACCCGCCGGGCGGCGGGTTCGCGGTCCAGACCTCGCCGACAGCGCCGCTCGGTGGCGCATTCCATTTTGGTCTCTACGAAGACGAGATCTGGTGCGACCTGTATGCCAATATCCCCGGCAGTACTTCGCAGGCGCACATCCAGACCAATCACGTCTACGGCCATTTCTGATCGGACGTCGCCCCGGATCGGGGGTTGAGAAACCGGTTTCCATCAGGGAGGATGCCGGGGTGGGTCGGACACCGAAGGACACCATCACGATCACCGACGTGGCGCGGCTTGCCGAGGTGTCGCGGGCCACCGTGTCGCGGGTGATGAACGGCCGTCTCAGTGTCGCACCCGAGATCGTCGAGCGGGTACGAGCCGCCGCGGAGCAGCTCAACTACCGGCCGAGCGACCTGGCCCGGAGCCTGTCGCTGGGCCGGACGAACATGGTCGCGCTGGTCGTCCCTGACCTCGGCAACCCGCTGTTCCAGCAGGTCCTGCGCGGGATCACGAACGCGTCCGCCGCGGCCGGGTACAAGGTGCTGGTCGCCGAGACCGACGAGGATCCGGAGGCCGAGGCGGCGATCGCGATCGAGGCGCGCCGCCGCTGCGACGCGCTGATCATGGTCTCGCCGCGAATGGACGAGGACCGGCTGGTCGAACTGCTGCCTCAGGTCCAGCCGGTGATCCTGGTCAACCGGCAAGGCCCGGCAAAGGTGTCGTCCGTCGTCGTCGACTACGGCCGCGCCGTCCGGATCGTGGTGGACCACCTGGTCGGGCTCGGGCACCGGCGGCTCGCGTTCCTGTCCGGCCCGGCCGCGAGCGCCTCGAACCGGCTGCGGCTGGAGGCGCTCGACGTCGCCGAGCGGGAGATCCCGGGGCTGGACCTGGTCCGGCTCGAGTGCGGCTGGTCGATCGAGGACGGGTACGCCGCGGTGGAACGGGTGCTCGAGGCGCGGGTGACGGCGGTCGTCGCGTTCAACGACCTGGTCGCGTTCGGCCTGCTGGCCCGGCTGAACGAGGTCGGCGTCGCGGTACCGACCGACCTGTCCGTGACCGGGATGGACGACATCGGGCTGGCACGGTTCGCCGTACCGTCGCTGACGACCGTACGGGTGCCGCAGAAGGATCTCGGTGAGCTCGCCTGGCAGCGGTTGCTCGCGTCGATCGCGGGGCCGGCCGGCGCGGTGGCCGACGTACCGGAGCTGCGGCTGGCGGTCCGGGCGAGTACCGGGCCGGTGCCGCAGGCGCGGCGGTCCGCGACGCCGGACGACCGGATCGGGTGGCAGCAGCAAGGCGACATCTACGAGCTGGGAAGTTCCGCGGGCATGCTCGCGCGGTACGAGTTCGGCCGGCGGATGCCGCAGGTACACGCGCCCCGGCCGTACCTGCATCCCGTCCGGACCCTCGGCGGCCATCCGTTGACCGAGGCCAGCCCGGTCGACCACCGCCACCATTACGGCGTCTCGCTCGCCGTCGCGGAGGTCAACGGGACGTCGCACTGGGGCGCCCGGACGTACGTACGTGGGCAAGGTCCCACCCTGCTGACGAACCACGGGCAGCAACGCAGCCGCGGCGTGACGATCGACGACCGCGAGCTGATCGACGACATCACTTGGTACGACGAGCAGGGCCGGCCGCAGCTTGTCGAGCAGCGGCGTCTCACCGGGGCGTTCGCGTTCGGCGGCTGGCGGCTCGACTGGCGGAGCGTGCTGACGGCCCGGTACGGCTCGATCCGCATCGACAGCCCGTCGACGACCGGCCGCGAGGGTGCCGGGTACGGCGGGATCTTCTGGCGGCTGCCGCTCGTGGAGACGACCGTGCTGAGCGCGGACGGCGCCGGTGTCGAGGCGGCTTTCGGGTCGTCGAGTCCGTGGCTCGCATTGGTGCAAGGCGATGTCAGCTTGCTGCTGGTACAGCCCGAGCGGGTGTGGCCGTGGTTCCTGCGGACGACGGCGTACGTCGGTGCGTGCCCGGCGCTCGCGTGGGACGAACCGTTGGCGCTCCAACCGAATCAGCAGCTCGCGCTGTCGTTGACCGCCGTACTGCTGGATCGTCCGCTGGACGCGAGCGAGGCTAGAACGTTGGCAGGCCGGTTGTAGGGGAGGACGCGAGCGCGGACTGCCAGCGGCGCGGGACCCGGCCGGCGAGGCGGGCGTTGCGGCCGGCCGAGACGGCGTCGCGCATCGCGGCGGCCATCAGCGCGGGCTTCTCCGCGCGGGTCACCGGGGTCGCGAGCATCACCGCGTCGCAGCCGAGCTCCATCGCCAGTGCGGCGTCGCTCGCCGTACCGATACCGGCGTCCACGATCACCGGGACGTTCGCCGCCTCGGCGATCAGCGCGATGTTGTGCGGGTTGCGGATGCCGAGCGCGGAACCGATGGGTGCGGCCAACGGCATCACCGCCGCGCAGCCCGCCTGCTCGAGGCGACGCGCCAGGATCGGGTCGTCGTTGGTGTACGGGAGAACGGTGAAACCGTCCGCGACCAAGGCGTCCACGGCATCCAGCAGCTCGATCGGATCAGGCAGTAGCAGGTGGTCGTCGGCCACGACCTCGACCTTGATGAGGTCGGTCTCCAGCGCCTCACGGGCCAGCTTCGCAGTCAGTACGGCCTCGGCTGCGGTGTGACAGCCTGCGGTGTTCGGCAGTACGTCGATGTTGTGCTTCTTCAGTACGTCGAGCACGGAGCCCTCGTGGCCCGTACCGAGGCGGCGCATCGCGACCGTGGTCAGTTGGGTGCCGGAGGCAATCAATGCCTCTTCCATCACTTCCAGGTTGGCGGAACCGCCGGTGCCCATGATCAGCCGGGAGGCGTACGTCCGCCAGCCGAGCTCCAGTGGATCGTCCATCTCAGCCTCCCTGCGTCGCGCTGACGATCTCGACCCGGTCACCTGGACGCAACGTGGTGCGTGCCCACTCGGCCTTGGTCAGCACGCTCTGATTCACCGCGACCGCGATCCCGGTGCTGCGGTCGGAGTACTCGTCGACGAGCTCCGCCACCGACTTGTCCGGCGGCACGTCGACCGTCGTACCGTTCACCCACACCGACTCCATGCTTCCTCCCTACGCCGGAATTACCCGAGTCAGGTTCAGCGGTCGGCGACGGCCAGTCACCCTCTCAGCCCACTCCCTGCGAGCTCCCGCGGACAGCATCGACTGTAGCTCACCCTCCCGGCCTTTTCCGACCGGGAGGGTGGCGTGGACAGCTACGGTGCGGTGATCGAGGTGACGGTTGCTCCGGAGATGTAGGTCGGCCAGACACCCACGGTGACGGTGATCTGGCCGTTCGCGTTCGGCGTCTGCGTCGTGGTCAGTCCGTACAGGCTGGTGACCTGGACCGGGCCGGTGGCGTTCACCGTCACGGTCGTGTTCGAGCCGCTCGCGGCCCAGATCGCGCGGAACGGCGTACCGTCGTTGGCCGCGTACACCTGGTCGATCAGCCCGTTCCCGGGGTACTCCTTCCCGAGGAATGTCGCCCCACGGAGCTGCCGCGCCGCGGTGGAGTACGCGACGTACGCGGGCTTAGGCGTGTACTTGCCGAGAGCGTCGGACTCGTTGTGGATCAGGCCGAAGTTGTCCTCCTGAGCCGCGGGGTTGATCCCGTCGTTCTTGAAGTCGTACATGTAGAAGCGGTCGACGTCGTGTCCGGGGACGTTGAGCATCTCGCGGGCCATGTACATCGCCTGCGTCGGCTCGGGCACGGGCGCCGCGCTGCCGGCGCCGGTGTACCAGCCGGCTTCGGTGATCCAGATCGGCTTGTCCACGCCGCCGTTGTACTGCCGGATCGTCGCCCGCACCTGGTCGATGAACGTGCCGAGGCTCTCCGGCGCGTTCAGGTAGTTGTAGGGGTGGATCGACACCACGTCGAGGTACTTCAGTCCGCCGAGCTGGCAGAACTGCTGGAACCACGCCTGCTGGGTGACGTCGGTGTCACCGCCGCCCACGATCGTCAGCCCCGGGTGGTTCGCCTTCAGCTTCGGATACGTTGCCTTGAGCAACGCAAGGTAGCTGTCCGGGGTAAAGTTCGACGGGCCGGCGGCGTTCACGTCCCACTCGTTCCAGATCGCCAGGTTCTGGACCTGCGGGTACTGTGTCGCCAGCTTGTCCGCGTAGTTCGCGAAGCCGGCCCGGCCGGCGTCGGTGAACGGCGCGTCGACGTCGTTGTTCGCCACATCGTCGTACTTCGCGTTGCCGTAGTCCGCGATCAGCAACGGGTCGAGCCCGTTGGACTGGAACGACTGCAGGTACGACGTGTACTTCGCCGGGAAGCTGTAGGTGCCGACGGTGCTCTCGACGGCCGACCAGTACGCCTCGTCGCGCGCGGTCCGCGCCCCCGACTGGACGAGCAGCGGCACCGGGTCCGTGCTCCACGTCCCGGCGAAGTGCGTACCGGCGCCTTGGTACGTCGGGGATGTCGTCGCGGCGACCGCGTCGACGTTGACGGAGGCCGTCGTACCGCCGCCGTTGATCGAACTCTTGTCCAGCGTCAGCATGATCGCCTTCGCCGGACCGTGCCAGATGCCGTCGTCGGCACCACCGAAGTGCAGGTATCCGCTGCCGGCGTCGAACCTCGTGACGTTGAACTGTTGCCATCCGGTGCCGGAGATCGTCAGCCGTTGTTGATGGACCTGACCGGTCGCGTCGGTCACGCGCAGGCCGATCGACGAGAGTTGGCTGGATTTCACCCACAAATTGAGGGATTTGGCATCGATCGGTACGAGCGTACGTTGGAGTGCGACGTAGTTTCCGCCACCGCTGAAGTCGCCGCTGAGCTTGGCGGACTGGGCGCCGGCGTGCGGCGAAGCGGTGTCGTAGGTGAGGCTGCCGGTCGCGCCCGGGAACTCGCTGCCCGGGTAGAACGACCAGCCTTCCGCGGCGCTCTCGTAGTCGCCGAGCGGTGTCGTCGGCGTGGCCGCGAGCGTGTTGAGCGTCAGGTCGTCGAGGTTGACGCTGCTGCTCGTCGCGCCGCTGATCGCGCCCTTGTCCAGCACGACCTCGATCGACTTCGCCGGACCGTGCCAGACGCCGTCGTTCGTGCCGCCGAAGTGCACGTACTGCTTGCCGCCGTCGAACTTCGTCACACTCAGCGGCTGCCAATCGGTTGCCCCAGACAACGTCAGGCGCTGCTGGTGAACCTGGCCGGTGGAGTCGGTGATGCGGAACGTGAGGAACGACAGGTTCGGCGTCTTCGCCCAGAAGCTCACGCTGGTCGCGGCAGTCAGCGGCAGCGGGCGGTTGACGCTGACGTACGCACCACCGGCGCTGAAGTTTCCGGAGAGCTTTCCGGAGCTGCTGCCCGAGTGCTCGTCGGTGGTGTCGAGCGCGAAACTCCCGGTCGCGCCGGGGAATTCACTGCCTGGGTAGAAGGTCCAGCCCTCGGCGGTGTTCTCGAAGTCGCCGACGCGGCTGGTGCTCAGGCCGGCGACTGCTGCCGTACTGAGCGGGCTGAGGATGGCGAACGTTGTCTGTGCGGTCGCCGTACCCGCCTGGACTGTCAGCTGGTACCAGCCGCGGGTGGCGACGGACACCTGCAGCGTACTGGCGGCGGCCTGGCTTCCCGTGGCCACGACCGTGCCGTTGACGTCGGCCGCGGACCACGTGACGGACGATGCATCGGTGTTCAGGCCGACCTTGACCGGCTGGCCGTCGGTGAACACGTTGCCAAGGGTGATCGGGGTGAGAGCAAGGGTCGCGGCGTGGGCTGGGGTGATGGTGCCGATGGTGATGAGCAGCGCTGCGAAAGCGAGCGCAAGGGTACGTCGCATGCCGACTCCTGTTTCGGGGCGTGATGAAGTGGCTGGACGTCGGCTGCCTCGACGTTGATGCTCGGTGATGCGAAATCGCTTTCGCAAATATTGCCGGTGGGTTACGGCGGTGTCAACGGCTCAGGTCGGTCCCGGTCAGCAACGCGGCGAGTTCGGTCGGCCGGTAGAGGACCTGCTTGCCGGTGCGGTGCGGTTCCACGAGCCCGGTACGACGCAGCAGTTGGAGGTGCTGGCTCACCGCGGACGGGGTCACCTGTAGCTCGCCGGCCAGGTCTGTCGTGGTGCGTGGGTACGTCAGCAGGTCGAGGATGCGGGCCCTGGGCGTACCGATCAGCTGCGCGAGATCTTGATGGGACGGGGGCTCGACCACGGACCACAGGTTCGCCTGACCGCGCGGGGGATAGCCGAGCAGCGGGTCGGCACCAGGGTCGAACGGGATGACCGCATGTGGTCCGAACAGCGTCGGCTGAAGTACCAGGCCGCGTCCTTTGATCTCCTCGGTACGGCTTCGCTCGGCTACTCGATCCACCTTGAGCAGCCCGTCGGCGTACGTGATGGCAGGGCCCAGGCCGTTCAGCATCGCGCCTGTCCCGTGCTGCGTGAGGATATGGCCGCGGTAGCTGATGTCAGCGGAGAGCAGCGTGCGCATGCGGTTCCAGTACGGCGCCATCATCGTCTGCCAGTAGTGACTGAGTGCTTCAACGACGCTGTTGGTGCTGAGACCTTCCGGGAACTCACCGTGTACTGCCGTGAGTTGCTGGTAGAACGTGGTTGGGTCGACGTTGGCGATGATGTCCAGTTCGTCGGTCAGTTGCGTGAGCGGCGACGTCGGCCGCGGCGTGAGAAAGTCCGGGCTCCCCATGGTGTCGTTGACCAGCCACCGCAGTACGTCCCAGTCGAGCTCTTTCGCCCGCGACTGGACGGCCCGCACCCACCCCAGCTGCAACGGGAACCGCCCCGGATCCCGCAACGCCCGCAACGACAACACCATCTCCGCCACCGGCGAGACCGCAAACCGTACGCCGGCCAGATCCTCCGAGTTCAGGACGTACGTCAGCATGCAAGAAGTATGTCGGTGCCGAGTGGGAGGCTGCCGACATGGCCTTTCGAACGATGACCAACGACGAAATAGCCGCCTTCCTGGCCCGCCCCCTGATCGCGGTCCTCGCGATCGACGACCCCGGCTGGTCCCCACACGTGACACCGGTCTGGTTCCACCACCTGCCCGACGACAACCGCTTCCAGGTGATGACACCTTCTGCTTCCAAGAAAACCAGACTGTTCCGCTCCGGCTCAGACCAACTCTCCCTCTCAATCCAAACCGCCGCCGGCCCAACCGCCTCCTACGTCAACATGCAAGGCACCGCCACCCTGCACCCCCTGGACCCCGGCCTACTGCAGGCGATGGTGACCAAGTACCTCCAACCCGAAGACCGCGCAGCCTACCTAGCCAACCCACCCGAAGACGCAATGTTCACCATCACCCCCCGCCGAATCACCACCGGAGTAATCGGCTGACCCAGTTGTCCCGTCGTACGTGCATGGCCTCAGCTACCGGCCCGCACCCGGATCGGCTCCACCGCCGCCCACTCCACCTCCTTCGAAGGCAGCGCACGCCCCGACCTCACCTGGCTGACCGCCGACCTCAACAGCCCGGACACCGGCAACCCCGCCGATTCACTCAACTCCGCAAGGACGCCGTCTCGACCGGAACCCACCCCGTCATGACCTTCGAGTCGACCGAGGTCAAACCCCTCTCGGCCACTCCCTACAACCTCGCCGGCAACCTGACGCTCCGCAGCACAACCCACCCCTGACGATCCCCGTCCCCCTCACCACCTCGAACGGCACCCTCCACGCCACCGCCCCGAACCACCCTCAACCACCCCACCTGCCACGCCAACCGGAACACCTTCACAAGGCCCTCGTCCGCCCGGCCATCGCAGTCGACCTCGAGGCGACCGCCACCCGCCGCCAGACCGGACCGCAGGGCGCACGGGTCGGGTAGCTACTCGCAGGCGATCCCGTCATGATCGGCGTCGAGCCGGTAGATGTCGGTCCCGATCACCTCAATCGGACCCTGCACGTACTCAGGCCCGTTCCCGCTCCCACCCGCACAGTCGACGTCACTCGCGATCGGCACACACCCGGAGTAGTTGGGATCACAGTCATTCGACTGAGCCGGCTCATCCACCTTTGTCCCGACCACCGTCACCTGCGTCCGAGGCTCTTTAACCACCTCCTGCCGGACCAACCGCTTGGCGGTCTGCACCCCGTCCACATACGTCACCCGATACGTCAACCGCCGCGCCCCGTTCACCCCCGCCGTACGCACCCTCTTCTCACCCTTAGTCACCGAGTCGTCCGTAACCGTCCTCTTCTTGAACGGAATCACCCGGAACTCCACGACCTCCGTCGTCGTGATCCTCTTCGTCGGCGTGGACCTGGCGACCGGCTCCGTCTGGGTGGACCTGGTCCCAGGCCCCGCGCTGACCGACGGCGTCCCGCTTGGTGGCGCACTACTCACCGGCGACGACACGGCAACCCGCGTACTGACCGGCCCCGCCGACTCACCCACCGCCGACCTGCTCCCATCTGCCCCGCACCCCGCCGCAAGCAACACCACGGCAACCGACCCCACCACAACACGAACCAACAACACGATCCATCCCCCCAACCCCACCGTCGGTTCCCCCCGCGGCAGGACTGCCAGCACCCGGCGCTTCCAGGCGAATTCCGATCCATACCACCCCCCACCCCCACCCGCAACCCCTAACCCCCGCCCCCCACCAAGCAATCCCCACCCAAACCTGACACACTGTTCCCCTCACCAACTGAGGGCCTCTAGCTCAACTGGCAGAGCAGCGGACTTTTAATCCGCGGGTTGTGGGTTCGAGTCCCACGGGGCCTACCGCTTTCCTGTACGGCCTCGGCTGATGGACGACAGATCGTCCTCGGTTGAGGCTTTACATGTTTTCGGCTGATGGTTGACGGTTGCCTCGGTTGATTGTTGACACTCCCGGTATGCGGGAGATGAGCGTGGCTGAGCAGAGGTATCGGGCCGTGCCGGCGGTGATCAGCGGCGCGGTTCGGGGTGCCGCGGCAGACCCTGCACGCCTGGCCGGCGAAGTACGAGGCGGGTAGGACCGAGAATGTCGGTGATGGGTCGCATCGGCCGCGCCGCCTCCGCCGGCGGAGTGTTGCTTGACCGGGTCTGCCGCGACAACGGCATCACCCACCGGCTCACCCAACCCCGCTCACCCATCACCGGCAAAGTGTGTGAAGACTTGGCTCGGTGCTGCACCGGTCCGGTCTGACCCCGGCCAAGGTATGACCATGGTGTCCTGCGTTCGATTTGTCGGCCGGCTCCGGTGCAGCGCCGTGGTGCGCACCGGCCAGGCGGAACTGACCTGATAGGAGCTTGGATCAGAAGCCCCGTCACAGACCTGTCGTCCGCCCGGCCGGTTCGCTCCATCCGTCAGATTCGTCAGCACAGTCCTCACGGAAGAGCGGATCCCAGCATGACAATCCAGCCTGTCGCCGAGCCACCCATCAGCCAGGTCATCGGTGGTATCGACACCCACAAGCACACCCATTACGCCGCGGTCGTCGACGATCACGGCCAACTCCTGGGACACCACGAGTTCAGGGCCAACGATCGCGGCTACCGGGAGTTGCTCGCGTGGATACAGACCCACGGGACGATCGTCGCGATCGGGGTCGAGAGCACCGGGTCCTTCGGCGCAACCTTGACCCGTTTCCTCACCTCCCAGGCGCTTCGCGTGGTCGAGGTCAACCGGCCCAACCGGCTGGCCCGGCGCATGGACGGCAAGTCCGACCGGCTCGACGCCGAGCAGATCGCTCGAGCTGTGCTCGGCCAGACATCGACTGCGGTTCCTAAGGCGAAGTCCGGCACCGTCGAGGTCATCCGGACCCTACGGGTCACCCGTGCCAGCGCGGTCAAGGCCCGCACTCAGGCCTTCAACACGCTGTGGGGCGTCATGATCGGCGCACCCTCACCACTACGCGACGAACTGGTCATGCTGACCAAGCGCACCCTGGTCAACCGCTGCCTGCGCCTGCGGCCAGAATCCGACAACCTCCTCGCCTTGATCTCCGAACCTGGCCGGCTCTTGATGGCCGGAGTGAAGACGGCGCTACGCGACCTGGCCCGCCGCTGGAAGTCGCTCGACGAAGAAATCAAGACCCTGAACACGCAGATCGAAGCCCTCGTCCGCGCCGCTGCTCCCGAGCTCCTTGCACTGCACGGTGTCGGCGTCGAGATCGCCGGACAGTTCCTCGTCACAGCCGGCGACAACGCCGAGCGAATCCACAGCGAGGCCGCCTTCGCCAAGCTCTGTGGTGTCGCACCACAGCCGGCCAGCAGCGGCCGGACCACCGGCCGGCACCGACTCAGCCGCAGCGGCGACCGAGCAGCCAACAGCGCGCTCTACATCGTCACCATCGTCCGCATACGACACCACCAAGCCACACGCGACTACGTCGAACGCCGCACCGCCAAAGGCTTGAGCAAGCGCGAGATCATCCGCTGCCTAAAGCGCTACATCGCCCGAGAGATCTACAACAACCTGCCCCGACTCACCACCCCAGACCTTCCCACGGACATCACACCAACTGCAGCTTGACGAACATAGGAGCATCGAACGGCTCCGCCTGGCGCTTGATATCGAGTTCCGCACCGACCGGATCTTTCCCGACCGGGCCACCGCTCAGGCCGAACTGGTCGCCTGGACTCCGAGTAAACCACCGCTGGCCGCACCAGGCGATCGGCATGACGACGCGGCCGACCGGTGCCTACACACGCCGTGCCGCGCCGGTCACCTCGCTGCGCCGGATCGAGGTCTCCGGCGCCGATTCCGGCCGGGTGGCGGCATCTGGGCCGCACGGCGGGCCAGGCGGACCGGCGTTGTCTGTGTGAACTGTCAACAGGTCTGCCTGGGCGTGGCGGCAGCCGACCGCAACATCGACGTCTGGGTCTCGACACCGCGCTGCAGTTCTTCGACAGCAACTCCGACCGAGTTCACTGACCTGCCCGGCGGCTCTCTACGTTCCGGCTTGGGCAAGCACGGCCAGCACCAGGTAGCCGGCAGCAGTGCTCGCGTGAACCGATCCTGCACGGCCGTCTGGAGCCGGCCCAACCCAGTTGCGCGCAGCCCGTCAGAGTAGCGAGAGGCAGGCGCCGTTGCCTGCGGTGTCGATCTCCCGTGTCATGTCGATGCCCTCCCTCATACTTGGGGTACCGACTCACCGCGAAGGACCTCATCTCTGTGACGATCACTCAGCAAGAGCTCGAATCCCGGCTGTGGGCCGCTGCGAACGCCCTCCGTGGTCCCGTCGACCCGGCAGACTTCAAGACCTACGTCTTCCCGATGCTGTTCTGGAAGTGGATCAGCGACACCTGGGTCTACGAGCACGATGAAGCGCTCGACGAGTACGGCGACGACCTCGACGACGAGATCGAGGCCGACTTCCACCGGTTCGAGCTGCCCCAAGGGACGTTGTGGAGCGAGGTCACCGGGAAGATCGCCAACCTCGGTGCGGGGATCGCCAAGACATTCCAGCGGATCGAGAAGGCGAATCCTCGGTCGCTGGCAGGCGTGTTCGGAGACGCGTCGTGGGGCAACAAGGACCGTATCCCCGAGTCGGCCCTGCTGGGGCTCATCACGGCCTTCAACCAGATCCGGCTCGACCCGTCAACGGTGTCCCACGACCTGCTCGGCGCCGGCTACGAGTACTTGCTGAAGAACTTCGCCGACGAGTCCGGGAAGAAGGCCGGGGAGTTCTTCACGCCGCGCGAGGTCGTCAACTTGCTGGTCGGGATCCTCCAGCCCGACCCGGGGGAGTCAGTCTACGACCCGGCTTGCGGATCCGGCGGCATGCTTGTCGCGACCATCAACCAACTGCGGGAGTCAGGCAAGGATCACCGCACGTTGCGTCTGTATGGCCAGGAGATCAACCTGACCACCGCCTCGATCGCCCGGATGAACCTGTTCCTGCACGAGATCGAGGATTTCGACATCAAGCGCGGGGATACCCTCCGTTCGCCAGCGTTCAAGGACACCACCGGCGCGGTCCGCACCTTCGACGCGGTGATAGCCAATCCGCCGTTCTCGCTGTCCAACTGGGGAGCTGACCGCTGGTCCTCCGACCCGCGCGCCATCTGCGGGGTGCCGCCGGCAAACAACGGCGACTATGCGTTCGTCCAGCACATGGTCTCGTCGATGAAGGCAGGTAGTGGTCGCGTTGGCATCGTTATGCCGCATGGTGTTCTCTTCCGTGCCGGTGCGGAGGCACGGATCCGGCAGTGCCTGATCGAGAAGGACGTGCTCGAGGCTGTCGTCGGTCTGCCGCCGAACCTTTTCTACTCCACTACGATCCCGGCTTGCTTGCTGATCTTCCGCGATCAGAAGCCAGCCGATCGTAAGGATCATGTGCTGTTTGTCGACGGGTCTGCCCGCTTCGACAAGGGCAAGAACCAGAATCGGATGACTGACAGGGATGTCAAGGTTCTCATCGAGGCGTACAGAACCGGCGAGGACCCAGCCGACGGCGGGTCGAACGTCCGCTTGGTGCCGTTCGACGAGATCAGGGAGAATAGCTTCGACCTCAACATCGGTCGGTACATCAAGGTCGCGGCAGAGGAGACCGCTGATCTCGGCACGGCACTCGTCGCATATGCGGACGCACGCCAGAGGCGCGTTGAGACCGAGACGTTGATGTTCGAGCGGCTCGCTGCTGCAGGGATCAACCTGAACATGTTTGAGGTTCCAGAGTGACTGAGTGGCGAACCGTCAGGGCAGATGAGGCATTTTCGATCCAAATAGGGCGGCAGCGGTCTCCTGGGCGTGCGACCGGACCAAACATGACCCCCTATCTTCGATCGGCCAACGTCGGGAACGGGCACCTCGCTCTCGATGACGTCAAGCAGATGGACTTCACGCCGGAGGAAAGACAACGCTTCCGCCTGCAGCGAGGCGACGTCCTTGTATCGGAAGGCAGCGCCAGCCATCACGCTGTTGGGATGGCTTCTGCCTGGAACGAGGAACTTCGGGGCGACGTCTGCTTTCAGAACACGCTATTGAGGTATCGGTCGGTGCCAGGGGTCTCGGACATCGGATTCGCGCTTCAATGGTGCCGGTGGGCGTTCGAGTCCGGCGCGTTTCGGGACGCCGCAAGCGGCACGAACATCCTGCACATCGGTTCGACCCGGGCTCGCGCGATGCAGGTCCTGCTCCCCCCACTCCGAACGCAGCGCCGCATCGTCGATGTCATGGCCGCCGTGGACGAACACGTGCGGTCTCTGACGACTGAAGTAGAAAACTTGGCGGGCGTGCGGGCCGTGCACCTAGCGTCCACATATCGGGAGTTCAGCGAAACGACGCCCGCGATTCGTCTGGGTGACGTTCTTACGGAGGTCAAGCGCCCGGTCGTCGTCGAGCCGTCGGCCTTGTACAAGCAGATCGGTATCCGTTCACACGGGCGTGGTGTGTTCACAAAGGAGCCCGTCACGGGAGAGGGCCTTGGCTCAAAGAAGGTGTACTGGGTAGAGCCGGGTGATCTCGTCATCAACATTGTCTTTGCTTGGGAAGGCGCAGTTGCGATCGTTCCGACGGGTGTACACGGTCACTGCGCCTCTCATCGATTCCCCACGTACCAGCGCGCCGACGGCGGCGACGTTGACTTCTTCCGCTACTACTTCTCAACTCAGGATGGCCTGTCGCTCTTGGGAGATTGCTCTCCTGGTGGAGCAGGTCGGAACCGGACGCTCAATCGCACGCGATTGCTGGACTCTCCCGTGTACCTACCAGAGCCGGCGATTCAGCTGCGCGTAATTGCTGAGTTCCGCGCGCTCGAGGCCGCGCTGACCGCGCTCAAGGGCGAGTTAAACCGCCTCAGGTCATTCAGGTCGGTGCTGCTCGAGGCCCTGCTAAATCGAGACATCGAGATCCCGGAGTCCTACGACGCACTCCTGGAGAAGGTGGCCTGACATGGGCTGGACCGAAGCCAGCACGATCCAGCGATCCCTGCTGGAGTGGGCTGAAGAGGCCGGCTGGGAATGCATCCCTGGCGACGAGCTGCCTCGTGACGATCACGATGTCGTCATCGAGGATTGGGCACGCGAAGCTCTGCTCGCGTTGAATCCGGAACTTGTGGACGATCCCGAGTCCGCAGACCTCGTGTTGCACGAGGTCAACCAAGTGACCTTGGATGCTCACAACGGGCTGGTTGCGGCAAACGAGCGGCTGACCGTGATGCTTCGCGGTGACCACTCGTTCCCGACCATCGATGGCAAGCATGTGCCCCGGCGGCTCGTCGACTTCGACGACCTGGAGAACAACCGATTCACCGTCGCGGACGAGGTCACCATCGCAGGCGCCGTCAAGCCTCGCCGCTTCGACGTCGTCTACTACGTCAACGGGTTCCCGCTCGTGGTCGCTGAGACAAAGACGCCGGTGAGACACGCGGTCTCGTGGGTAAACGCCGCTAAGGACATTCACGACGTTTACGAGGAGGAGTACCCGAACTTCTTCGCGCCGAACCTCTTCAACGTTGCTACTGAGGGCCTCGAGTTCCGGATGGCTCCGATCCGTGCCGTTCCGGATCCTGACTCGGAGATCTGGGCACCGTGGGGGTCGACCGAGGACGATCCGAAGAAAGTAAGTGGGCCGGCTCGTGTGGAGCGCGCGGCGCGGCTCTTGCTGCGGCCGGAGGCGGTGCTGACAATCCTCAAGGACTTAGTGATGTTCCGTCATGCACGGGATGCGTCCGAGATCGATGTGAAGTTCTTGCCGCGATACCCGCAGTTTGAGGCGGCGCTTGCTATCCACGCCAAGGTGCTTGCGGGCCGGCCGGGTGGGTTGATCTGGCATCACCAGGGCTCCGGGAAGACGGAGTTGATGGCGTTCGCTGCGGCTCGTCTGTTGCGCGACGAGGCGGTAACGGCGACGTTCGGTGACGCGCCGACAGTGATTGTGATCGCTGACCGCAAGGATCTGGTCCGGCAGACAGCGGAGATGTTCGAGACAGCCGGTATGCCCCGGATGACGGTGCCCAGCAACAGGCGAGAGCTTCACGCGTGGCTCCGCAGAGGCGAGCCGGGCGTCGTCATCACGACGGTGCACAAGTTCGCTGAAGCAGGCCACCTCAACGACCGATCGAACATCGTCGTTCTCGTCGACGAGGCGCACCGTTCCCAGGAGGGAAAGCTCGGCGACGCGTGGCGCGCGGCAGTGCCGAATGCGAAGTTTTTCGGCGCGACAGGCACCGCGATCGAGGACAAGGACCGCTCGACTTTCAAGCTGTTCGGCGATCCGTCGGATCCGGACTTCGTGATGTCGCGGTACACGCCGGAACAGTCGATCGCCGACGGATTCACCAAGCCGCTGATCGTCGAGGGACGAGCGGTCGGGTTCAACCTCGACAAGAGGGCTTTGGACGAGGCGTTCGAGGAACTCGCGGCCGAGGAGAACCTGGATGAGGACGACAAGGTCTATCTATCCGGCAAGGCCTCGCACATCGAGACGATCCTCTCCAACCCGGAGCGCGTCGCTGCTGTGTGTACCGACATCGTCGACCATTTCTTGACCTACGTCGCGCCGCTTGGCCAGAAGGCGCAGGTGGTGGCCTACAACCAGCGCCTCGTCGTCGCCTACGCGCATGCCATTCAGACTGAGCTGGAGCGTCGATCAGCCGTAATGCCAGACGGTCGGCCACGCGAGGCCGGGGTCGTGATGCACGTCGCGGATTCCAAGGACACGCCGAAGGAGTTCAAGCGGTATCTGCTCACGCCAGAGCAGGAGGAGGCGGTGAAGCGTCGCTTCAAGAAGGTCGACGACCCGATGTCGTTCGTCGTCGTCACGGCGAAGTGGATGACCGGCTTCAATGCGCCGATCGAGGGCGTGCTGTACCTCGACAAGCCTGCCAAGGAGACAAATCTCTTTCAGACCATCACGCGTCCCAACCGGCCCTGGAAGAATCCGATCACCGGCCAGCGCAAGGACTACGGTCGTGTCGTCGACTACATCGGCCTTGCGAAAGCTATCGGTATTGCGATCGCCGGACCGCAAGTGGCTACAGGCGAAGAGGACGAGCTCAACATCACTGATTCCTCGAGGCTGGCAGGCAAGTTCGTCGCTGACCTCACGCGCCTCCTACATCTGTTCGAGGGAATTGACACGACAGACTCGTCGTTTGAATCGCTCGCCGAGGCGTACGAGCGGATCCCGGAGGAGAGCGCCCAGCGCACAGACTTCATCGAGACCTACGTTGCGTTGCAGACTGTGTGGGAGTTCCTCGATCCGCACCTGATGCTCTCTCCGTTCAAGCAGCAGTACCTCTGGCTCGCAAAGGTGTACGAGTCGATCCGGCCAAAGGACGTCACCAAAGCGTTCCTGTGGGCTCGTCTCGGCGCAAAGACTACCGAGTTGATCCACGGCTACATGTCCGAGGTCAGCGTGAAGTCAATGCCGTCGAAGACGGTCACACTCGATGCCGCAGGCTTGGCGCTGGTGAAGCGGATCGCGGAGCAATTGAAGATTACAGGACGAGAGTCGCCGGAGCAGAAGGAAGGCGACATCTACCAGGAGGTGCTGGACTCGATTGAGGCTCGGCTCAAGCGCCGCCTTGCCGAGACCGGGAGCCCGGTGTATCAGTCGCTGGCGGACCGCATCGAGAAGCTGCGCACCAAGGCAATCGAGAACGTGGAGGATTCCCTGTCCTTCCTCGAGGAAGCGCTGCGAATCGCGCAGGATGTCGTCGCCGCCGACCGCGCCTTCGAGTCGGGTGACGACGAAGCCCTGGAGAGACTGGCGGATCCGAAGAGTGGGGCTCTGACCCAGATCGTCGAGGAGAACACACCTCCGGGGTTGCACAAGATCGTGCCGGACATTGTCTTTCGCATCGACCGGATAGTTGTGGAGGTTGCGTACACCGGATGGACCGAAAGCGACGCCGGCGACAAACGTGTCCGCCGAGAGCTCCGAACTGCGCTGAAGGAGTACAGTCTCCCGGTCAAGGGGCAACTGTTCGACAGGACCTATGCGTACATACGGGAGAACTACTGAGCCGCCCGTAGGCCCTGCCGATCAAAACTTGATCGACTCAATGCGCCAGGTGCTTCCTCCAGGTCTCCCAAGACCTGTCCTGGCCGATTTTCACGACCGAACAAACATCTGATGCTCGTTGTCTTGAGATGGAGGATCAGGGCTAGGCTGTCGTCCGCGCCGGGATGACGTCTCGCCGTGTGATTTGTGCCCGCGTTGGAGGAATTGGGGCTCGGCGTGAGGTCTGTAAACGAGCAGTCCACAAGCGCGCCAATCTACCGCTAATGCTCGTGTCCTGGACTCCGGCGTTACCAGCTCGTCGAACCGTCCACGTGAAGGTGTCAGACAAGGCCCTTCTCCAGGGCGTCGCGGCGGATGTCGATGAGGGGCACCAGCCGACCGTCGACCTCTGTCTGCCAGAAGTTCCATCCAGGGCATGCCTTGGTCTGCAGGACAAATTCGCCCGCGCCGGACAGAGATCGAAAGGTTTCGCCGGATGCCACCTGGATCCGGCCGTCGGCGAGGATCTGCGCCTGGAAACGTTGACCGCGGCGCTGACCGACAAGCCCTGCATCAGCGGAAAGAAGACCCTTGGTGATGAGATCCGCGACGCTGACGTCGTAACGTGCCCGGGTCCGCGTGCGGGACGGATCTGGCCGTTTAGCAGTGGGCGCCGGCACGGCGCCGAATATGGCCGGGTCCCAGATAACTTCGCACAACCGTTGGTACAGGGTCTGACGCTCGTCAATCGCCTTCTTGTCGAACTTCGCAAAGGCGCGGAGCAATCTGTCGAGCTTGTACTGCTTTGCGAATCTGTTGAAGGTCGGGTTCCGCTCCCGGTGGCCAGTATGCAAGGAGCCTGCTAGCTGGTTCTGGCGCTGGTAGTACTCGACCTTCTTCTCGTAGGGGAGGTCTTGGTAGCTTGCGTTATCCGACTTCCGCAAGAGCAGCAGCGCGCCGAGGCGGTTCCGGTACGCGTCGAACGTGGCGCGTGTGTTCGTCTCCGGTTGGTACCGCTCGAAGTGGTTCGCCCAGATGTGCTCGATCTCGAAAGGGCGACTGGTGTCCAGGTAGGCGGCCATGTCATCACTCAAGCCACAGCCAGTCTGGACGAACCCGGTGAGGCGTGCCAAGAGGTACCGGACCTGACCGCTGTTGTTCGACCGCAGGCCGTACGCCTTCATGTTCTTGAAGTCGTAGTCAAGCGCGGAGACCTCCTCGGCAAGGATCGTGCGTAGCTTGTCCGCGCTGACGCCGCCACGCACCCTTTCGACCAGGCGCGCCGCGTAGCTGTCGAGCCCCGACGAGGGCAGATCGTTAACGATTCGGCGGGCGAACAAGAGGTCGAGGTAGTCGGCGATCAGCCGCGCCTTCGTCTTGAAGATTGCGGAGTCGTCCTTCGGCTCGACGGCAGCCAAGATGGGCGCAGCCTGGGACTTGATGCCGTTGTATGCGTTGAAGTAGACACTTTGGAGCCCGCGGTCATAGGCAGTGAACGCTGCTGCGAGCGTCCGGAAGCGCTCGGAGTACTTGGCAAGATCGTCAACCAGGCCACGGAAATCCGATGACCTGTGCAGGCCGAGACGTTCCACATTGTCCTTGACCCAGGCGTGGAATGGGCCATTGATGCGCTCGACGTCGGTCGGCTTGTCGCCCGGCTCCATGCTTACGTCTGCATAACGGCTGATCAGGAAAGTCTTGATGAACTCGCTCGGCGCGTTCACATCGATCCCTGCCAGGTCGGAGACCATCTGCCGCCAGAGCTTATCAACGCCGCTCGTTTCGGCCCCGATCTTCGATAGCAGGAAACTCTTGAGCAGATCAATCGGCCCGAGGCGTACTCCTCGGTCGTTCATCGACTCGTAGATCTCCCATCCCTGCTCGGAAGTCGCCGCTCGGATGCCCACCATGCAGACCCCGTCCAGCAGCCAGTCCACAAAGTACGGCAGCGCATCGCCGCGAAGCTCGTCCGGAAACTCTTCCTGAAGTACGCGCGCCCCTTCCCAAAGGCGGCGAAGGTCACTTGGCGCGTTATCGGGCAGGGCGTAATCCTGCGCGCTGAACACTTGCTCAAGAAACGGGCCGCGGTCTGGGATATCGAGCGTGTATACAGGCTTGCCGAACTTGCGTGACTGGATCAGGCTGCTGAGATGGGCTGCCTCGCCTTCGAGATCCTGTGCGTGGAGGAGCTCGCGCAGGTAGATCAGCATCAGGTGGAGCGTCGTGATCCGCTGCTGACCATCTACCAGGAAGGTGATGTGAGCGTCGTCGTGATAGACATAGGGCCCGAGGAAGTATGGACTGTAGCGGGCAACATCCTCGCGATCGTGCTCCAGGCTCCAGCTCTTCATGAACTTAGTGCGAAGATCCTCGATCAGCCGGCGAATGTCCTCGCGACCCCACGTGTAATCACGCTGGTAGCTGTCAAGCCGGTATTGCCGTGCAGTGAAGACCTCCTGGATCGTGACCGCCTTGCCCTGAATCATGTCCTGCTGCACACTGCCTCCCCTGGACCTGTGCATCCCTCGTTGTACGGCATCCAAACGTAGCTGCCAATTCGCTTGTCTGCCCGGCGCGGCGTGTTCCTTGCTGGCTCCTGCCCCGCGTTGATTCGCGGTTGCGCTCCTCGAGGTCCCTGCGTGCTGCTGTGATGTTGCCGGATCGTACGCGAAGGTCGCTCGGTGGTGCGCCTCCGCATCGAACACGATCCCATCGGGCGAAATCTCCGCCTATGCTCTGACATCCAAGGGAGCATTTCGCTGACTGCGGCGCGGGGCGGAGGTTGGGGTAGGTGATACAGGCCTATGAGCCGTTGGGACTGTCCGCGTTGGCGGGGCAACTGGCCGAACTGCCGCAAGGACTTAGGGCCACTCTGGACCTGACCGACGCGGCGATCTTCCTGATCGATCTGTCTGTGACCTTGGCGGCTGTTTTGACTGATCAGAACGATGAGCGGCCATGGCAAGATCGTCTGACTGCCTTGGTTGAAGAGTTCAGTCTTCCACCCGGCGGCGATGACGGGATCGAGCAGCTGGGCGCGGCCATCGCATCGGTCGATACCGACCGGATCCCGCTCTGGATAAACGAGCTGGGCACCTCAGCGGGACACGAACGATTGCGACTGCTTCTCAATGAGGTGCAGTACGATCGTCTGCGGCTGGCATTGCAGAACGACCTCGCGACCGTGGTCGGCGCGATTCGCCGGGCGCTTCAGTTCGGGATGCCGTTCGCTCTGACCCTTGACAACAGCGTCGCGCCACTGAGCCCGGCTCAGCTTTCGCAACTGCCTCAGGTCAAGGTGTTTGCAGGGTCGGCGCTGGCCATTCTGGTCGAGCTTCATGACGATATCGCCCGGCTCGACCCATCACCTGAGGCGGCCGACGATCGGAGCCTCGCGGAGCTCACCGCCGAGCTCCAGCAACGCCAGTCGGCTGGTGTGCGGGAGATGGTGCTGGACCTGAGTGCAATGCTCAGCAGAAAGCTCCAAGGCGCTCGGGATGCTCTGGCCCACTCAGCCGATCCGGTGTCCCAGGCGGCGAACTCGCTGATCGAGTTCGTCGACCGGCTTCTGCGCAAGGCGTTCGACGAACAGGCGGTCCTGGCCTGGATCAAGCAGAACTGCCCATCGGATACCGAGCTGATCTACACAACGTCCAGTGGCACCGAGCGTCCGAGTAAGCGCGGCGAGGCGATGTGCTTCATGTACGGAGGCGGCCCGCTGCGCATGCGGTCGCCCCTACACGAGGCGGCCGTCGCAGGTCTCATCGTTGCCAGGACGGCTCTACAGCGGCTCAAGCACGCTGATGAACTGTCCGATGGCAATGAGATCGAGCAGGTGTCGATCCACCTGAACGCGATCGAGGCCTATCTCTTGATCGCGATGAAGATCGGCTGGCTGGCGCTCGATGAAGCGGAGGTGACACAGATCCGCGAGCGCATCGCCCCTCGTGCGGACTGATGCCGATTCTGGTGGAGTGGCTAGAGGTATTCCAAATCTGGCCTCTGACGCCTAGCGAGGCTGGCCACTCGGAATCATTGCCCCTTCACCGCCGGGTTTGTGGGTCCGAGTCTCACGTGGCCTACCGATCCCTTGTATGTCTGGCGTAAGAGCAGGTGGTCGGTTCCGGGCGCCGACGTCGGCCTGGTTTGGGTTAGGGGGTTGGGGTGAGGACCTTGGCGAGGGTTTCTAGGAGGGTGGCGGTGCCGGATTCTCGGCCGGAGGCGGCGTCGGGGCCGTGGACGTTGTCCAGGTGGACGCCTTGTTCGGTGAAGGTTAGGTGGGTGCCGGTGGGGGTGGGGGTGAAGACGATTGTGGTGATTGAGGTGGAGGCGTGGGCGCCGTTCAGCCACATGTCGTAGGTGTAGACGATTCGTTCGTGGGGTTTGATGTCGGTGTAGGTGGCGTGGAATTGGGAGAAGGGGCCTCCCTCGCCGTCGTAGCCGTCGTCGGTTGTTGTGCCGCCGACTCGGAAGTCGTCGGTGCGGTCGGTGTAGATGAAGTCGTCGCTGCCGAACCATTTGCGTTTGAGTTCGGGGTCGGCGAAGGCTGCCCAGACTCGGTCCACGGGGACCGGGTAGTCGCGTTCGAGTACGAAGGTGGCGTGGGTTTGGGAGTGAGTGGTCATGACGGTCCTCCTGTGAGTTGGTTGCCCAGGCGATCGAGTTGCCGCTCCTGCGGGCGGCGGTGGGCGACGATCCAGGCGTTGGCCGGGACCAGTGCGTCGGGTACGAGCTGGTACGTACGCACGCGGCCGACCTTCTCGGACGACACGATCTGGGCGTCCTCGAGCATGCGTAGGTGCTGGACGACGGTGGGTAGGGCGACGTCGAACGGTTCGGCTAGTTGGCTGACCGAGGCTGGGCCGTGGGTCAGCCGGCTCACCATTGCTCGCCGGGTGCTGTCTGCCAGGGCGCGGAACATCCGGTCGAGGTCGGCGGCGTCGTCGGTCCCGGCCGAATACTTAGGCATATACCTAAGTATTCAGGATCCGGAGAAGAAGTCAAGGGGGTGGCGGGTTCGCAAACCCTCGGTTGCCTAGGGCAAGTTTGTTTCGGGCTGTGTCGAAAGGTTTGCGTGGGGGTGTGGGGGGCGCTACGGTCGCGGTCGTGTTGCGTAGGGCAACTAATTGTCGAGTGAGAGGGTTCTTGCTGATGAGATTGGTCGGGCGGATGGTGGCGATGGGAGCCGCCGTGGTGGCTGTGGTCGCCGGCGGTGCGGCGGTGGCTCAGGCGCAGACCGAGAGCGTTCACACCGTCACTTGTGCGACCCAGGACGAGTGCATCCAGAAGCAGAACGTGTACCGGCACTACGGGTACGCGGTGTCCGACGTGTGGTACCGGGATCCGGACTCGACGTGTGCTCCGGAGTGGCCGTGTGCTCCGGGCTGGCAGTTCCAGTGGTCGGAGTGAACTGACCGGTAGCCCCGTTGGACGCGGGTGGCATCCCTGCTCGGAGGTGGGATGCCACCCGCTGCTGTGAGGTCGAGCGGCGGAGTCTGACCCACCGGTCCGGTTTGATGGAGGAGTGGTGGGTAACTACCTTCTGTAGTGGAGTGCGGGCGGTGGGTGTGGAACCGGCTGGGCGAGGGGTGCGTCGGAGTGGTTCGTTGAGGCCAGGGGTGTGGAGGTGGTGCGGCGGTGTTGTTCCGGGTGTTGGGGCCGGTGGAGATCGATGGCACCGATGCGGTGCGCTATATCCGTGCCGACAAGCCTCGGGCGCTGCTCGCGTTGTTGTTGGTGAAGGCGAACACCTGGGTCGGTGTCGGGGAGATCGTCGACACGGTCTGGTCCGGCAAGACGCCGCCGGTGTCGGCCGAGCGCAACATCGGTACGTACATCTGGCAGCTCCGCAGGGCGCTCCCGCCGCTCGGTGTGGACGGTCAGCGGATCGAGAGTCGTTCCAAGGCGTACCGGATCCGTGTCGAGGCCGGCGAGCTCGACTCCGATCGCATGCAGGTGCTGCTGACGTCAGGTGGGGACGCCCTGACGGCAGGGGACGCCCGTACAGGGCTCAAGCACCTGGAGGAGGCGCAGTCGCTCTGGCGGGGTACGCCGTACGAGGGGCTCGTCACTGACCAGCACCAGCCGGAGGTGACTCGGCTGACGGAGCTGCACTGGTCCGTGCGTGAGCGGTTGGCTGATGCCTTGATCGGTACGGCACGGTTCGCCGACGCAGTGGCCTTGTGCAAGAGCCTCACCACTGAAGACCCGCTGCGCGAGACGAACTGGGTACGGCTCCTGGTCGCCTACCGGGACGCAGGGCGCCGCGCTGACGCGTTGGCCACGTACCAGAAAGCCAGGGCTGCCTTGGTGGATGAGCTTGGTACTGAACCGGGCCCGGAGCTCCGCGGACTTCAGCAGGAGCTGCTGGCCAACGTACCTGATGAGAAGCCGAAGGCCGGACCCGAGGCGTACGTACGGACCGTGCTGGACGCTGCGGCTGCGCTGGATGGAGAGCATGCGGCTGCAGCGCGCCAGTGGTTCGACACGCGGCACGTGGAGGTCGCCGGTGCTGTCCGCCAGTTGCTGGCGGACGAGGACGTGACCAACGCATGGCTGCTGACCAGTGCACTGCACCAGTACGTCGAGATCGGCGGTGATGTCCCCAACTGGACCCCGCTGGTCGCTGTCGTCGCAGGTGCGGCCAGCTACAGCAAGGACTGGTACGGCGAGCTCATCAGCCGCAACATCCTCGGCAGCGCCCTGACACGGGCCGGCCGGATCAGCGCCGCACGGACCGAGTTCACAGCCGCCCTGGGTATCGCCTCAGTACATGACGACCGGGACGCCGAGGGGACCGTACTGATCAACCTGGCGATGGCCGAGGCGAGTGGTGGTGCCCGCCAGCAGGCCGCGGAGTACTTCCGCCGCGCACTGCGGCTCCTGCCGGAAGGCCCCACTGCCGCAGAAGCCCGCCAAGCCCTGGCTGACCTGGGCGAACCTGAGGACCCGGCCCGCTCCACAGTGGCCTCTTGAGGTCAGCCACCGGCCGGATGTATCGCCGCTGTACCGCAGCTGGACAAAGGAAAGGCACGTTAGCCTCATGACTCGCCTCGCCCGTGCGATCCGCCGCCCCGTCGCGTGGTGGACGATCGCGGCCCTGGTCCTCGGGACGTTCATCGGGTACTCGGCGCTGGGCCGCGGTGCCCCGGCGGTGGCGTTCCAGCAGGCCGGGCATTGGGTGTACAACGCCACTCTCGGCGCGGTCTTCCGGGTCGACGGCGGCGGCAAGAACGTCGACGCCGAGGTCCGTGGTGTCCAGGCGGAGGCCGGTAGCCAGGTCGTACAGGGCGCCACCAACGGGTACGTCGTCCGTGAAGACGGCGTGATCGTCTTCGGCAAGTCGGACCTGCGGGTGAAGACCACGGTCCGGATCGGCATCCCGGAGGAACCGATCGGTATCGAGGCCCAGAGCGGCCCCTACCTGATCTACCGGCAACACGGTCAGATCGTCCGCCTCGGTGACCAGCAGCAGACGGTGACCGTGGGCAGTGTGGTGTCCAGTGCGGTCGCTACCGCGGACGGCGCGCTCTGGCTGCGCGACGCGGACCACTTCTGCAAGCTGGCGCCTACGTCGACCACGCTGGCCTGTGAGCTTCCTGCGCAGGCAGGTGACGCCGGAGCGCTGTTGAGCGTCGCGGGCAAGCCCGCGTTCGCCAACCTGAGCAAGCGCACCCTCACGCCGCTGACCGGCGACAAGGCCGGCCATGCGCAGCCGATGGACGTCAGCGGCGCTCTCCCGACTACCTCTGTCGTAGCGCAGTCCGATGTCAACGGACGCATCCCGATCCTGGCTGGTCAGCGGCTGCTGCTTGTCGACGCTACCGGTGCCAAGGCTGCCGAGAGCATCACCCTCCCACCAGGACGGTACGACGCGGTCGCAGCGACCGGAGCGGCTGTAGCAGTGCTCGACACGGACAAGCGGGTCGTACGGACGTTCGCCGCGGACGGCAAGCCGTTGCACACGCACGATCTCGGCAAGAAGAAGGGCGACCACAAGGGCGGACCCCGGGTCACGGCCGGGCAGGACGGGCGGCTGTACATCGACGACGAGACCGGTGAAGTGGTCACCGTGGTCGACGGCGACGGTTCGGTCAGCGAGGTGGACGTCGACGGCGGCAACAAGCCGGTGTCCCCGACGGCCTCCGAGTCGCCGACGCCGACCCCTACGCCGACGAACACGCCGACCCCGAGCAGTACGCCGACGTCCACCCCGACCCACCGCCCGATCCTGCCGCCGATCCAGGTGACGATCGGCAAGCCGCGCGCCACCGAGACCGTCACGCCGCCGGAACGGAAACCGGGCCGGACCGAGACGACGAAGCCCACGGACAAACCCACCAATCGACCGACGTCGAAGCCGACCGTCAAGCCGACGACGAAGCCGACAGTTCCACCCGCGGCCGCTCCCGGCGCACCGAGCGGAGTGACCGCCAAGCCGGGCGACGGCAAGGCGACCGTGACCTGGAATGCGGCCCGGGCGAACGGCGCCGCGGTCTCCAGCTACAAGGTGAGCTTCCGCGTCGCGCCGGGTACGTTCGTCGTCGGTCTGCCGGCGTCCGGCTCGGTGAACGTCTCCGGGAGCTCTCGCAGCCACAGCTTCGGCCAGCTGCTCAACGGTGGCGGCTACATCTTCACGGTGTCCGCGACGAACCGCGTCGGTACCGGCCCGGCCGTGGACTCGAAGGTGATCTCGATCAACGGCTCCGCCGAGCCCCCGGGCCCGCCGACCAAGGTGACGGCTACTGCTAAGCCGGACGGTTCCGTGGACGTCTCGTGGACCTCCCCAAGCACCACGGACTACACGCTGTCCGGCTACACCGTGCTCGGCTCGGACGGCTCCAAGACCGACGTACCGACGTACCTGACGTCGACGACGCTCAACCCGGCCAAGGGCAAGGCCGTGAGCTACCGGGTGACAGCCAAGAACAGTGCCGGTACGTCGGCACGCTCCGCGGCGTCCCGGACTGTGTACCCGTACGGCCCGGCCGCTGCGCCCAAGGTGACTGCTACACCCGGAAAGGGCTCGGTGACGTTGACCTGGACCGCCCCGAACCTGAACGGTGGCCAGCTGGTGCACTACGTCGTCTCAGCGACAGGCCAGGCTGACAGGACCGTCACCACGAGAAGCACGCGCTACACCGGGCTCACAGCGCTCCAGCTCACCTTCACGGTCAAGACCGTCACCCGTGAGCGCAACAACTCCAGTAGTGCGACCGCGACCGGTACGGCGGGCTCTACGACGGCGACTCCGACCTCAGGCGCTCCGGCAGTAGCTCCGGCCGCGGTCGTACGACGTACCGCACGGCGACGGAAGGACAGGTAGTGGGAGACATCGATCCGCAGCAGGCGTACGAGCTGATCGCCGCCAACGTGCAGCGCGTGATCCGCGGCAAGCCGCAGGTGGTACGGCTGGCGGTGTCGACGCTGTTCGCCGGCGGGCACCTGCTGATCGAGGACCTGCCCGGCCTGGGCAAGACCAGCCTGGCCAGGAGCCTCGCGCGCAGCATCGGCGGCCGCTGGAGCCGGATCCAGTTCACCCCTGACCTGCTGCCGGGGGACATCACAGGTGTGGTGGTGTACGAACAGGGCCAGGGCAAGTTCGTGTTCCACCCGGGCGGCGTGTTCGCGAACGTCGTGCTCGCCGACGAGGTGAACCGCGGTACGCCGAAGACGCAGTCCGCGCTGCTCGAGGTGATGGCCGAGCGGCAGGTCACCGTGGACGCGAACACGCATCGCGTACCGGACCCGTTCATGGTGCTGGCCACGCAGAACCCGATCGAGATGGAAGGCACGTACCAGTTGCCCGAGGCGCAGCTGGACCGTTTCCTGCTCCGGATCGAGATGGGCTACCCGGATCACGACGCCGAGGTCGAGGTGGTCGCGCTGGACGGCGCCGGCCCGACGCCGGACGACCTGGAGCCGGTGATCGACCCGGAGACGCTCCGTGCGGTCGTAGCCGCGGTCAAGTCCGTGTACGTCGACGAGGCCGTGATGGCGTACGCCGTCCGCCTCGCCGCGGCGACCCGTCTGCACAGCGCGGTCCGGTACGGCGCCAGTCCGCGCGGCAGCATCGCTCTGGTCCGTGCTGCGCGGGCGATCGCGGCCACGGACGGCAGGTCGTTCGTGACGCCGGACGACGTCAAGAACATCGCCCACCCTGTTCTGGCGCATCGCCTGGTGCTGACCGCGGACGCGACGTTGGCCCGTCGTACGGCGGAGAGCGTGGTGGACGACGTACTCGAAGACACTCCTGCGCCGGGCAATCCGGTACGACGTGACCTCAAACGGGCTCTTGGCGTCGTGTCATGAGCACACGGCTCACGCTACGAGCCTGGGGAGTGCTGAGCGGTTCTCTTGCTCTACTGGTCGCGGGACAGCTGCTCGGGTACCCGCTGCTGCGTGTACTGGCCGGTGCGGGACTTGCTGCGGTCCTCGTGAGCGTGCTGACTGTAGTGCGGCGTCCTAAGGTCACGGTGGAGCGTGTGCTTTACCCAGACCGGGTGGAGTGCGGGCAGCCGGCGCTGGCGCGGCTCGTGGTGCGTAACGAATCCTCTCGGCGACAGCCGGCGTTCCTTGCCGCTGACACCGCCGGCCCACATCAGTCCGAGGTCTCTGTAGCGGCCCTGGCGCCCAGTGGTGTTGCGACGTACCACTACGAGCTGCCGACATCGCGCAGAGGTCCTGTGTCAGTGGGACCGCTCCTACTGCGAAGGCAGGACCCGTTCGGCCTGGTGTCGTGTCGGGTGTCGATCGGTAGCGCTGCAACGCTTTTGGTGCATCCGAAGCGGTACGCCGCTCGTACGGCGTCTGGGATCCGCCAGCGGCACCACTTCGAAGGGCCGGTGTCCGCGGGACCGCTGCGCGGATCGATCGACCTACGCCGTCTCCGTGAGTACGTACCGGGCGATGAGGTCAGACACGTGCACTGGAAGGCGTCTGCGCGTGCAGGGCGGCTGATGGTGCGTGAGTACGTCGACCCGGATCAGCCACGGTTGCAGGTGTTGCTGGACACGCGTACGTCGGTGTTGACCGCTGAGCAGTTCGACACTGCTGTCTCGGTGGCTGCGTCGGTACTGGTTGTCGCTGCACAGTACGGCCAGCGGCTGCGGCTCACCACACCCTGCGGTACGGATCACGACGTACAGTCCGTCAGCGATCTGCTCGACGAGCTCGCCACAGTCGAGCAGTCGGCGACCACAGCCAACTTGCTGGAGTCGCTCCCACTTACCAGGGACGGTGGAGCGCTCGTGGTTCTGACCGGTGACGCCCTAGATCTACCGAGCCTCAAGTCGAGCTACCGGCCCGTGGTGTACATCGACGTGACGCATGAGCAGTCAGCGCTGCACACTGCCGCCGGAGTGCACCTCATCCACGCCGACAACGCTCAGAACGCAGTAGACGCCTGGAACGCCGTACCGGCATGACCCGACGGTTACCGATCCTCGGTGTGCTCGCGGCTGCACTCGTAGCCGGCCTCTTGTTCTCGCCGCTGTTCGGTACGACGGCCGTACTCTGGCCGATGCTGGCTGTCGCCGTAATCGCTTACCTGGTTGAGGAATCGGTTCTGCACCGCCCGCAGCTCGCCCGCTGGCGGGTCCCGCTGACACTGGCCGGTGGCGTGGTCGTGTTGTTCGCCGTCATCCCTGGCGCTGCGCGTCGCCCGCTGTCGTTGTGGGATGCAGCGACGTCCGGCTGGCGTCGGACGCTGGAGTCGACCTGGCCGGCCAGTCCGGTGCCTGACCTGGTCGCATTCGTACCACTGCTCGTTCTTCTTGCCTGCCTGATCGGTGCACGCGTCCTGCAACGCTCCCGGTTGCTGGCGCTGCTCCCTGCTCTCGTAGTCGCTGGCCTCTCCCAGGCGTACGTCACTGTGAGCGGCGTGGATGCGCTGATCGCGGGACTGGCGCTGGCTGGTTGCAGTGCGCTGGTCCTGCTGGAGTGGCCTAGCGACCGCGGCTCCTGGGTCCGGCTGATCGCCGCGCTCGCTGCGATGACAGTTGGTGCCAGCACACTCGGTGTGGCATTGCCGGCGTCTACAGCGGTCCACCTCCCGAAGCCGAGTCCTCCGGATTCGCCTACTGTGCTGAGCAATCCGCTGACCGAGATCGCTGCACGGCTGCGTTCTCCGGACACCGTGGTGTTCACGGCACGCGCTACCGGACCTGTGGATCGTTGGCCGGTCATTGCGTTGGACAGGTTCGACGGCGTGACGTGGACGGCCGCACCGAAGTTCCAGCGGCTTGGACGCGAGCTACCGCTCGACTCGCATGTGACCGTGCCCGTACGGCGGCAGTCCGCGGACGTAGCGCTCGCCGACTGGTCCTTGCCGTGGCTGCCTAGCCAGAGCCGGACGTTGTCCGTGGTGGACGACCGGCCGTTGCTGGTCGACCCCTCGTCCGGGGCGTTGCTCGCGGAGCAGTCGAATCCGTCGCAGTACCGCGTGAACTGGGCCGAGCCCACAGTCGACGTGGACGCGCTGGCATCGGCGGGCGTCGACTCGGATCTGGCCAGCGGCGACGACCTCGGCGAGGTGCCGACCGGAATCGACGACCTGGCTCGCGGTATCGCCGGCGACGTTCGGCCGTCGTTCGAGCTTGCACTGGTGCTCGAGAAGTACCTGCGCACCAACTACAAGCTGGCCACCGGCGACAACCTGCCGACCGGCCACGGGTACGCGCAGCTCAACTACTTCCTGACGAAAAGCAAGCGCGGTACGTCGGAACAGTTCGCGGCCGCGTACGTCGTGATGGCCCGTCTGCTCGGTCTGCCGGCGCGGCTGGTTGTCGGGTTCAAGCAACCGGACACCGCGAGCCCTGACGGCACGTACGTGATCCGCAACCGAGACGTGCTCGCGTGGCCCGAGGTGGCGGTCACAGGTGTCGGCTGGGTGCCGCTGGACCCGACTGGTACGGCCATGTCCAAGGCAGGCACTGGCGGTCTGGCCGGTGCAGCCGAGACTGTACGCAAGCAGCTGCCGTCCACGAAGGAGATCGAACGCGAACACCAGTCCGAGCCGACGCTGCCCGGGCCGAACGCCCCCACGACCTATCACTTCCCGGGCTGGACTGCATTGGTGATCCTTGTTGGCGTACTCGTCGTCGCGGCGTTGCTCTGGCTGCTAGGAGTCCCGCTGGCCAAGGCCGTACGTCGTCAGCGTCGCCGCAGGCACGGGACGCTCGGAGCGTGGGCGGAGGCCCGTGATCTGCTCCGGGATCACGGCATACGTGTTACGCCAGCTGCGACCGCACGGGACGTGGCACGGGACTCTGACGGTGCGGTGTCGCAGGCGATGACGTTGTTGGCCGGCTGTTTGGACCGGGCGCTCTGGTCGGGGCAGGACTCCGACCCGGACCGGGAGTTCGCGTGGTCCGCTGTCCGGAAGGCACGACGAGGCCTGGCCGAGGGACGGTTGTCGCAGCGGATCCGGACGACGCTCAACGCGCGCAGCCTGCTCGGCTGATCAGCGTCCCTCGCACTGCGCGTCGCGGATCGGGCGGGTCTGCGACTGGGCCGGGTTGATCCCGTCCGTTGCCTGAATCGCGAAGCAGTACGGCACGCCTGGAACCACAGAGACCCGGTACTTGGTTCGCTTGTAGACCAGTGTGGTCTCGGTCTGCTTGCCGGGCTGGGCGACGACGACCGCGTAGTTCACGTCCGCCGGGCCGCTCCAGGTCAGTTCGACGTACGTGCTGTGGTCAGCAGGCGGGTTGAGCGTGACGACGAGTACGGGCGTGCTCTGGGTCGAGGTGGGCGCGCTGATCGGCGGGTCCTCGGCCTGGTCCTTGCGGTTGACCAGGGCGAACGTCGTCACCAGTGCAGCGGCAAGGACGATGCCTCCGGCCACCAGCAGCCGATTGCGGCGCTTGGGAGGCGTCGGCGCAGCCGGACCTGAGGTCTGCTGTGCAGGCGGCGCGACAATAGGCGACGCGACGACAGGCGGCGGCCCAGCCGGAGGAGCCACGGACTGCCGCTGCGGTTGCGCAGGCGGCGGTGTCGGCGGTGTCGACGGTGGTGTCGGCGGGACTGACGGGGCCGCCGGTGGGTTGGTTGCCTGAGGCCACGAAGGGAGGTCTTTGCGCTTCAGCACGGTCGGCCGCGGCCGCAGCGGCATCGCCGGCGCTGCTTTGGTGACAGTGGGAACCGGCCGCGCCGGAGGAATCGGCGTTGTCGACGCCGCGAGCGCCGTCAGCGCGGCTACTACCTCCGCGGCGGACCCCGGTCGCTTGGCCGGGTCCTTCTCGAGCAGGCGCGCGATCAGCCCGGCGAACGAGTCCGGCAGTACGTCGAGACGTGCAGGCGGCTCGTTCAGGACCCGCAGGATGTGTTCGCCGGCGGTCTCACCCATGCGGGCCGCAAGCGGAGGCTTCCCGCTGATGGCGGCGTACAACACTGCACCGAGCGCGTAGAGGTCTGAGGACGCTGTGAGCGTGCCGTCCCGCAGAGTCTCCGGTGCGATATACAGCTGGCTCGGAGAGTTCAGGGCCGCGTGGCCGGTGTGCTGGCTGAGCCCTAGCGTCAACGCAGACAGCTGTGGCCGGCCATCTGGCAGCATCACCACTGCCCCGGGCGTGAGGCCACCGTGGACCAGACCGGCCGCGTGGATCGCTGCCAGGCCTTCGGCGAGCTGCTGGCCCAGCACAGCCAGGTCTGCAGGTGACCGGAGCTGATCGCGCAAGCGGTCCGCAAGCGTTCCTGCGTCCGCGGTAGTGATCAGGTACGGGTAGCCGTCGGTCAGACCTGCCTCCAAGACCCTGGCCACGTGTGGGTGGTCAACGCCCTGCAGTGTCTTCGCCTGCTTCGCGAACGTGGCAGCTGTACCGGCGTCGACGCGAACCGGGTACACCAGCGCGCCGACGACGGTCCCTTGCCGGAGGCACCGGTACACCTGAGGGAGTCCGGACCGGACCAACTCCACGTCGGTACAGCCGGGAACGGTGTCTGTCACGTTCTCCATCCTTCCGCGCGAACAGGTCGTCTGCCGCGGCGCAGGCCGCTGTGGACACACTCTGGCCACATGCTGCAAGCAACCTCCCACGGCAGGAGCCAGCTGCCACTGTGACGTGTATGACCACGTTGCTGTTCCCGATCGGCCACAGCCTCGGGACGTACTACACCGCGGAAGACCGCGTCCACCAGGTGCGGCTGGGTGCGGAGATCGTCGGGCTGACCGACGAGGAGTTCGCCGCCTGGTCGCTGGCGCACGGCCTGACCGACGACCGCAGCCCGTGGGAGCGTGGGCGTGTCGTTGACCTGCTGACCCGTCACGAGATCCCGGACAGCATCGACCAACTGCTGACCAAAGGCATGTTGGCCGAGGTGGACCTGGCGAGCCCGGACGATTTCGCAGCACGTCACAGACTGCTCCCGCTGCACCTGGGCCTCGGAAACACCCCAGAGGCCCCCGTGCTGTTCCGAGCGGGTACGACTGAACTCCCGCTGACCGCGATGACGGAGGCGATGTACGGGCTCTGGCTGTCGTCTCACCTGTCTCCCAATCTGCTGCTCGCATGTAAAGAACACGAGGTGGACCTCAGCGCCGTACTGGGCTCTCTGCACGCGCTGCTCTCGCCCAGCGCCGCCTGCCTCGACCTGGCCACGACAGAGGAGCAACCGTGATCTTCCCGGTCGGACATGGCGCCGGTGCGAACGTGGTGCGGGTCGGCCGCAGGGCCGAGCACCTGAGCGACGCGGAGTTCGAGACGTGGGACCTGGCGCACCAGGCCACCGGCGACGAAGCACTGCCGCACGTGGACGAGCTGGTACGTCGCGGCTTGCTCGTACGGGTGGACGATGTGACTGCGTTCGCGCAGCAGTACCGGTTGTTGCCGTTGTTCATTGGGCTCGGCAATCATCCGGACGAGCCGGACCGGTTTGCCATCGGCGTTCAAGGGCTTGCGCCGCTGGCGGTCGTGGACGAACGGACGTACGAGCTGTGGCAGTGGGGCTGGGTGGCGCCGTCGCTGTGGGCGCACTGCGAAGTACAGGCCACCCTCGGGGAGCAGCCCCAGTTGCTCGAAGGAGTGTCAACGCTGCTCGCGCAGTACGTCGCCGTGCTCGAGCCCGTGTCATGAGACTGCTACGGTCACGTCGTCGAGCCGCAACGTGCGCAGTTCGTTGATGCCGGGCATGCCGCCGAGTCGGCGCAACCGTTGCGACTGGGCCTTGCGGACCCGGTCGAACAGCCGGCGGGCGTCGCGGGCGTTGCCGAAGTTCGCGGCCTGGGAGACGGCAGCGAAGTGCCGCTGCAGGATGGGCTCGGCGTTGTCCTCCAGGTCGTACTCCTGGGCCGCGACCATGCGCTGCACGATCAGCGTGAGCTCGTCCGGAGAGTAGTTCTCGAAGTCGATCGTCTTGGAGAACCGGGAGGCCAGGCCGGGGTTGGCGTCCATGAAGCGCAGCATCTCGTCGCTGTACCCGGCGACGATCACCGCGGCCTCGTCACGGTGGTCCTCCATGAGCTTGACGAGGGTGTCGATCGCTTCCTGGCCGAAGCTGTCGTTCTCCGCACCGGCCCGGGACAGGGCGTATGCCTCGTCGATGAACAGCACGCCACCGTTCGCGTCCTCGAAGACAGTGGTGGTCTTCTCGGCGGTGTGACCGAGGTACTGCCCGACCAGGTCTCGCCGCGCCACCTCGTTGAACTGCCCCTTCGGCAGTACGCCGAGTGCCGCGAGCAGCTTGCCGTAGATCCGCGCCACGGTCGTCTTGCCGGTACCAGGGGCGCCCGCGAAGACCAGATGGTGGCTCAGACTGCCGATCGGCAGCCCGGCGCGTCGCCGCCACTCGTTGACCTGGATCTCGTCGATCAGGCTGCGTACCTCGTCCTTCACACTTGCCAGGCCGACCATGGCGTCGAGCTCGGCCAGTAGGGACTCGACGTCCGCACCAGTGGGTTCGTCTGTGGTCACACGAACGGCTAGCTCTTCCACCGAAACCAGCTCAGGCTCTGCGAGCTCCAGCGCCGGCTCAGCCGTGTTCTCCCAACGACAGGACACCACCTCACCTCTGCAGCGTCGGCCGTACGCCACGGCGGGCCCGGAGGCGTCACGGATCACCGTGTGACGCAGTACCGCTGTGGAGTCGTAGGCGATCAGGACACCCGCTTCCGACGTACCGGTGATCTCACAGGCCTCTACGGTCGGTCGGCCGTACTGGTACGCGTAGATGCCGCGGCGTCCGCAGTCGGTGATCTGGCAGTCGTGCAGTACGACGGTTGCGCCCAAGCGGACGATGACGCCGTCGGCGGACACCCCCTTCACGGAGGTGTGCTCGATCTTCGCGGTGCAGTCCTCCAGCACGAGGCCGTGTTCGCCGCCGGATACCTGGCAGTGCCACACGGACACCTCGGCCGGACCGGTCACCTGTACGACCGGACCGAAGCCTGCCGACAGCTCGCATCGCTCGGCGTGCAGTGTGCCGCCCTCCAACTGCAGCGCCGGTGCGTCTCCGGCCCGGACGGTCACGTCCCGCAGGGTGAGCCGGCCGCCCGCCACACGCAGTACGGGGGCCGCCGAGGTGGTGGCGTCGATGACCACGTCGTCGCTGTTCGCGGAGAGCGTCACCGAACGGTCGGCGAGGTCGATGGTTTCGCGGTAGACACCGGCGGCGATCGAGATGACGGCGTCGTCGGGTGCGTCGAGTACGGCGGCACCGATGCTCGGGTACGCACCGGGACGTTCCGGCGACACCAGCAGCGTGCGGCTCATCGCGTACCCACCCAGCCGCGCTCGGACGCCTTCAGGCCTGCCTGGAACCTGCTCTGCGCACCGAGACGCGCCATCATCTCGGACACCATCCGCCGGACCGTTCTGACCGAGACGCCGAGCTGCGCGGCCGCGGAGGCATCGGTGCCGCCGTCACTGAGCAGCGAGAGCACCTCCCGTTCGCGGACGGTCAGACCGGACGCGTCACCCAGACCGGTCGGTTGGCGCAGCGGAGTGGCCGCGTGCCAGACCCGTTCGAACAGCTCGGTCACTGCGCCGACGGCTGCCGCCAGCCGGAGGATGCTGACCGCTCCGCGACCAGTGCGGTCAGCCGGGAGCGCCACCGTCGCGGTGTCGACGATCATCGCGCAGAGCGGTACGGAGGTCGCCGTACGGACCTGGGCGCCGTTGCGGGTCAGCTGCTGCAGCCGCCGCGCCAGCATCGGGTCTGTACGCGCGGCGTCGGGCACCAGGATGCGGTAGCGAACCGGTGCGGCCAGCACGCCGGTGCCGAGCTCGCGGAGGCCCGCGATCGGGTCGGCCAGGGCGGCCGTCGCCGGCGTACTCACCAGGACCTCGCCGGACGCGGACTTGAGCAGGCCCTCGATGGTGCGCTGGGCCGCGGCCGGGCTGCCGGCCCAGTCCAGCGCGCCGCTGCCGTCGCCGAGCGGCGCCGGGTGCCGGCGGGCGAACTCGCCGGCGATCTCAGCTGCGGCCACCCGGCTGCGTTCCAGGTCGCGGGTGACCCGGGCGAGGTCCGCTTCCCGTTCCGCGAGCAGAGCGGTCAGGCTGAGCCGCGGGTTGAGCGGCCGGACGACATCGCCGGAGCTGCCCCGGGACAGCAGGCCGAGAGCGGTCAGGTGCCGGATGACCTCATGGGTGGACTCGTCGTCGAGGCCGAGCCGCTCGCCGAGTTCGGTGGCGGTCCAGCACGGCCGCTCGAGCACCACCAAGTAGGTGCGCTCGGCGATCGCGTCGACGCCCAGGTGGGCGAGCCGCAACCCGGAGGGGGTGGACTTCAAGGCACGGGGGAAGCGGACGGCACGGGGGTAGGCAGCGCCTTCGACGGGCTCTGACTGGGACACGGGACACCTCGCTGGGATCGGTGAGTCGGACGGACTCGGTGGTGAACACCAGAACCATCCCGACCCGCCGTCCAGCGCGGATCTCGCCGCTGTCCACGCTCGATACAGCGCCGGTCGCGGCGATACAGCGGCTGTCCAGCGGCCCTGATACAGCCGATGTATCAGGGCAGGGCAGCGATGAACGCCGTCCGGTGCCGACCGGTCTGCGGTACGGCCTCCGCCGTCAGCGGAGCGTCTGCGGGAGCCAGTACCAGGGCGTGCTCCAGGTCGCTGGACGTGCTCACAGCCACCGCACCGGCCTGTTCCAGAGCGAGGTGCGCGGGTACGGCGTACATCCGGAAACGGCGTGGACCGACGGCGAGCGCATCCCACTCCTCGGTGAGCTGATCCGGGGTCAGGCCGGCGAGTACCTCGGTCAGCTCGTCCGGTCCGAGTGGTACGGCCCGGAAGCTGCGGCGACGGAGCCGCCTGGTCAACCGCCGGACCGTGTTGGCGAGCAGCAGTTCCAGCTCGGTGTCCTGTGGACGGTCTGTGGACCGGAGCGCGGTCAGGGCGATCCAGGCACGACCGGGGCGGCGCAGCAGCTTCAGCCGCAGACCGGTGTGCTCGTCCAGCAGTTCGGTCAGCGTCAGTTCGGGAGGTACGTCGGTCTCGAGCAGCACGGTGATGCCCTCGGACCGGACGATGGTTCCTGCTCCGTCCTCGAGCTCACCGCGCGCGCCCTCCAGTGCAACGAAGCGCGTACCGCGGACCAGGTACGCCAGTGCCAACGAGAGCCACTGGTACGACCACAGGCCCCGCCGACAGGTCGCCGTCAAGCCAACGGTGACCACTCCGAGCAGTCCGGCGAGCGCAGTGGTCAGCCAGCCGCGACCGATGGAGGCCGCGACAAGACCGGCCACCAGTTGCCAGCACACGATCTGCCCCGGCCGTACGCGAAGCACCCGCCGAACCTCGACGGGCGAAGGCACTACGACTGGGACAGGTGGTGCAGGTGCGGGAGCTACTGGCACCTGCGGTCGTGCGAGCGGGCGGGGCTGTGGCCGTGGCGGGACAGTACGAGGTGGAGCGACCGTACTCGTGACAGTCGTCGTTGCGACCGGTGTGGCTGCGGTCGGAACCTGTGGGACTGAGGTGGACGCGGTGGTCATGTGAAGAGCTCGTCGTCCAGGACAGGACCTGCGGCCATACGGCGACGCACAGGCGGCAGGGTGAACTGCTCAGGTGCTTCCTGCGCGGTACGGCCTTGCAGCTCGGGCTGGACACCGGTGTCGCGCAGAGCGTCGCGCTTCTTCTTGTTGCCGGACCGGGGCTCGTTCGATCCGCCGCCACCGCCGCCGCCCGGAGGTGGGGCGATCGCCGGCATGGCCCGTGCGGCGGCGGCCGACGCGGTGGCGCGGGCCGTACTGCCTGCCAGCGCGGGCTCGGTACCGGCTGCGATTCGTGCACCTGCCGCTGATCCCAGCCCACCCGTGACCGGCCGGACCGAGTTGGTCAGGGTGCCGAGCGAGCCGGCCAGCACCGCGGCGGGGATACCGCCGCCCGGCACCGCGGCCGACGTCGCCGCGGATACCCCGACCGTCGCGGGAAGCGTGGTCGGCATCGTCGTGGTTGCACCGGCCAGTGTCGGCAGGTCCGGGTGGATCAGCGTCCCCGGCAGCTGCGGCAGCTTGGTGTTACTGCCGAGACCGCTCGTACCAAGACCGCTGGACGCGAGTCCGCTGACCGTCGTCAGCAGCGTCGCGCCCTTGTTCATCGTGTCGAACAGCTTGCCTGCCGCATCCAGCACGTCCGTCACCGGCACCGACGGCGCAGGCGAGGCCGGCACCGGTGCACCGTTACCGCCAGGCCCCTGCCATCCCTGCGTCGGCGTCGGCACCGCGGTCGGTGCCTGCATGACCACCCCGACCGCTTCCATCATCCCCGCGCCGACCTGCTGCAGCCCGACGGCGACCTGCGCCGCGAACGGCCCGATGATCGGCACGGCGCTCAGCGACACGGCCGTGTCGTACCCGCTCTGCAGTGCGGGCATCACCGCCTGCGCCGCGTTCAGTGCCGTACCGCCGAGCCGTAGCGCCGCGGACATCGCGCCGGTGTACGCGGCCCACTCGCCGAGGGACGCGAGGCTGCCGACGACCTGGCCGTTGAAGGCCAGCTGCGACATCGAGCCGATGCTGAGCGGCCAGGTGGCGATGGCAGCGTTGGCCGCGCCGAGGTCGCCGTGGGTCGCGAGCAGCTGCTGGCAGGCCGAGCCCCACATGTCCGCGCCCGCGTGCCAGGGTTCCGCGCGCTGCCCGTAGAGCATCGCGGCCATCGCGTTGAGTTCCATTCCGAAGTACGCGCCCATGGTCAGCTCCGCAGCTCGTCGGCGAGTGCACGGTGCACTGTCGCGTTCGCCTGGTCGGTGGACTCGAAGCGGCCGGCGATCGACAGTGCCGACTCGATCAGCGAGGCGATCCCGTCGGTGGCCTGCAGCGTCACCGTGCCGGTGTGCTCGACGCAGAACCGGACGTGGGCCTCGACGGTCGCGCTCTCCGGCATCGGACCGGCCAGTGGCGGCGTCGCCTGGACCGTGCCGGAAACGGGCGTGACGGTAGCGAGCGGCGCGAGGGCCGCGAACTGCCGCAGCTCGTCGGGCACCACGGTCAGTGTTCCGATATCCATAGTTCCTCCTAGATCTGTCAGGGGCCGATCGGATACGTCGCAGCGGACGGGTCGAGTGCATGACCCGCAGGGAGCCGGCTGATCAGTTCCGCGGGCAGCCGCACCACAGGCGCCTGGTCGTAGCCGAGAACACCGAGTACGTCGTGACTGGCCAGCTGGTATCGCCGCCCGAGATCACTCACGAACGACAGCGCTCCTGACCCAGCGGGCTGTGCAGGCGATGCCATCGACTCGACGACGGCCCCGTGCCCTGGCGGTACGACGACCACATCAGCGAGCGGCAGACCACTTGGTCCGCGTCCTGCGGTCACCCCGGCGTCACCTGTCGCCGGCAGATCACCAGCGAGGGTGAACCGAGGTACGAACTCACCACCGGAGAACACGGCGCACGCAGACACGTCAGACGAGTCCGGCCGCGCAAACGTCGGCCTGGTGGGAGGCAAAGCAGAGTCAGAGGGAGCCGTACCAACACCACCCGAGACCTGTGCCACCACGGCCGGGTCCAGTGCAACAGCCTGCGGCACAGCACCCGGGTACGCCTTACGCGTAGCGGGCGCGGTCCGCTGTACGTCGTACTGCAGAGAGGTGATCGCTACCAGCTTGTCCCGTTGCAGCAGGTAGTACTGTCCCTGACCGGTCGAGGTTTGTACGACGTACAGCGTGCCGACTCGCCCTGGTCGTAGCAGCGCGGACGGGGTCCCAGCACCGGGCACGGAGATCGGGCCGAGCGGGGGACCGGACGGGACGAGGTCCAGCCACACGGACGGAACCCGCAGCCATGCCTCGTCGTTCAAGGCGAGCGCTGCGGCCACGGTCGCCTGCTGCTGGATCAGGTGCTTGTAGCCGTGCCAGATCAGGTAATGGCCGCCCGGCCCGACAGCCAGCAAGGAGTCCGCGGCGACACCGGACTGCTCAGTGCCGACCAGGAGGACCGACTGCACGGACGGACTGCCCGAAGAATCCACGGTCGGTTTGGCGCACATCGACCAGCCGCTCGACAGCAGCCGTCCCTTCGCCGGCAACGAGTCCGGTGCGTCCGGGATCCCCACGCGCTGACCACGCGGTACACCGAGCAGCGACTTGGCCGACACCGTCAAGGGAGCGCTGTACTTGTTCAGCAGCAGCAACGCCGACACGTAGTTCGCGGCCGGGTACAGCACCCCGTCGCGATACACGTACCGCGTGCCGGTCTCCTTCTCCACAATGACGCGGTCGCCGGACTTCCACGTCGTCTTCCCGCCCGGTGACAGCTGCCCGTACACGCCGCAGCCCACCAGTACGAGTACGGCGAGCCCGATGCCGACCATCATCGCCACGATGCCGCGGCGGAACGGCGGGTACTCCGGGTCCGTCTCGCGCAACAACAACGCATGGGTCATCCGCTGCTTGACGAACTGGTGCGACTGCAGCTGATCCCGTTTGGACGCCATCGGTCACCCACCCAGCCCGCGTACGTACGCGTACAGCCCGAGGACCCACAGCACGATCGGTACGACCAGCAGCACCAGCACCATCTCGGCGAGCTCCGCGTACCGGGCCAAGTACGCCCCTGGTTTGTGGCGCGCGTACCAGAGCCCAAGGAACGCCGCGACCGCAGCGAACAGCAACAGGCTGTACGGCGACTGCACGAGCAAGCAGCCGAGTCCTACGAGACCAGTACCGGTCAGACTGAGCCGATGCATCACAACGGGTAGCAGCCGCGCCCGCAGCAAGCAGATGCCGACAATCAGCACTACTAGTACTCGTCCCGGTGTCGAAGAAGACAGCACGTAGAGACAGCAGGCGAGGGCAAGAGCGAGCCCGGCGAGGATCCCTGTGTAAAGAGCAGCAGACCGCAGTACGGCAGCATGTACGAGTCGACGTGGTGGTTGCGGCGCGTCAGCCAACAAGTCCGCGGTGCTGGTCGGAAGAACGGGTTTAGGTAGCCGTCCGATCCGCATGGCCAGTGGTGCCGCCACTGGAATCAAGGCGACCGCAATGGCAGCTACAACAGCAGCAGACGCGAGCCATCCAGCAACGACCGCCAACACGCCCGCGGTGACTGCTGCGACAAACACTGCGGTATGGCGAGCGATCCCGACATACCCGAGCAGGCCGAAGAGCAACAGTGCGGCACCACCCGCCGTCAGCTGAGGTGTTCCAAACCCTGGAACCAGGGCTGCGCCGCCAACTACTGCGAACACCAGCGACAACGCGCCGGCCGTCGCTGCGGCAAGAGGCTCGCCAACCGCACGCGACAGGACGACACCGACGGCCATCAGCACACCCGCGCCGGCAAGCGCGAACAGTGCGTCGTGCTGGAGATACAGGGCGAGCAGCAGCGCGACCGCGCCGACGATCAGTCCACACCATCGGGAAACACCTGGCGTCCACGCGCGCCCGCTGGACCGGGCGTCGGTCGCGATCGCGTCCACCAGGTCGTCGTACTCCAGCTCCGGCCAGTGCTGGTGTGCCGGTGCGAGGTGCAGGATCTCGCCGTCCCGGACGTCCTGTCCGGCCAGGTCGAGATGGGTTTCGAGGGCCTCGCCGTCGGGGCGGCGCAGTACCCAACCGCCTTGGAGTGCGCCGAGATCGGCGAGGTCGTCGCCGGCGTGCCGGAGGATGCCGGGCAGCACCTCGGCCACCGTCGACCGCTCCGGCAGTGCCAGGTCGATGCGGCGTTCGGGCGCGTCGATGGTGACCTTGACCAGTCCACGAATGCTCACGTCGGCAACCGTGGCACGCACGGCATCGCACGGCCCGGTGCTTGCAGCTTGTGGACAGTCAGCAAGTGGCCGCAGCCTCCTGTACGCCCGCCGTGCCGCTTAGCGTCCAAGTCATGTCGACAGTCATCGTCAGCAGGCCGCCGCGGCGCGAGGGTCCCGCGTTGCCGAGCGGCGACGTCACGCTGGATCCGCCGCCGGCGTTGCCGCAGCCGGCGAGCAAGCAGCTGTCGCAGTACGTGATGATGGTGCCGATGCTCGCCGGTGGCGGCGCGATGGCGTTGATGTACTCGACGCTCGGCGGTGGCGGCAAGATGAGCTACATCGTCGGCGGACTGTTCGGCCTGTCCGCGCTGGGCATGGCCGCGGTCGCGTTCGCCGGGCAGGGCGCACCGCGCCGCGAGATGGCCCGCGCCCGGCGCGGATATCTCAGGCACCTGGCACAGCAGCGGATCCGCGCCAGACGAGCCGTCGGACAGCAGCGGAAGGCGTTGTCGTACCTGCATCCGGATCCGACGCAGCTGTGGACGTTGGTGGAGAGCTACCGCCTCTGGGAGCGACGCCGCAACGACACCGACTTCGCCATCGTCCGTGTCGGTACGGGAGCGCAGCCGCTGGCCACACCGGTCGCTCCACCCGACACGGTCCCGCTGGAGGAGCTGGAGCCACTGTCGGCGGGGGCACTGCGTCGCTTCATCACGACGTACTCCTCCGTACCCGGACTGCCTGTAGCCATGGCGTTGCGTGGCTTTGCCCGTGTGTACGTCGACGGCGACCCGGACCGCGCTCGTAGCCTGGCCCGTGCCCTGGTAGCACAGCTGGCGACGTTCCATTCGCCTGACGACCTGTTGATCACAGCTGTCATCGGTCCGGAGGCACGAGCGGACTGGGAGTGGCTCAAGTGGCTGCCGCACGCACACCACCCGGACAAGTCCGACGCACTCGGTCCGATCCGGCTGATCAGCAAGAGCGTCCCGGACCTGGAGTCGGTACTCGGAGACCTGCTGGCGCAGCGGCCCCGGTTCGACCCGGCTGGTACGAGCCGCGTGGACGGTCCGCACATAGTCGTACTGATCGATGACGGTGACGTGGCCGGCTCTGACCACCTGATGACAGGCAACGGTGTCGAAGGGGTCAGCGTCATAGACCTCGCTACGCAACCACCGCGGCTGCTTGACCGCTCTTCTGTGTTGCTGGACATAGCCGAAGACGGGGCACTTACCAGCGTCACCATGGACGGCGAGTCTGAGGTCGGTAAGGCGGACACGTTCACCATTGCTGATGCGGATGCCCTGGCTCGTCTCCTTGCACCGTTAAGGCTGTCTGCGGGCAGCGAGGAAGAGAGCTTCGCGTCGGTCTTCGGTCTGACGGACCTGTTGGGTCTCGGAGACCCGTACAGCTTCGACCCTGCCCGCCATTGGGGTCCCAGGCCGAACAGAGACCGCCTACGCGTGCGCTTCGGCGTTACTGCGGACGGTACGCCGGTCGAGCTCGACCTGAAGGAGTCTGCCCAGGACGGCATGGGGCCGCACGGCCTGCTGATCGGTGCGACAGGATCCGGCAAGAGCGAGCTGCTGAGGACCCTCGTACTGGCGTTGGCCGCCACGCACTCCTCCGACAGCCTGAACTTCGCACTGGTCGACTTCAAGGGCGGTGCGACCTTCACCAAGCTGGACAGGCTGCCGCACACCAGCGCGGTGATCACCAACCTCAGCGAGGAGCTCGCACTCGTCGACAGGATGTCCGACGCGATCGGTGGCGAGCTGATCCGTCGGCAGGAGCTCCTGCGGCGGGCAGGCAACTACGAGTCCGTCCGCGAGTACGAGCTGGCGAGAGCGGCCGGAGCCGACCTCCCCGAAGTACCGACGCTGCTCGTGATCTGCGACGAGTTCTCCGAGCTGCTGTCGGCGAAGCCCGACTTCATCGACATGTTCAACCAGATCGGCCGCCTGGGCCGCGCGCTCGGCGTACACCTGCTGCTGGCCAGTCAGAAGCTGGAAGAAGGCCGGCTACGCGGTCTGGACGCGCATCTGTCGTACCGGATCGGTCTGCGGACGTTCTCCGCGATGGACAGTCGCGTGGTGCTGGGGATCCCGGATGCGTACGAGCTGCCGCGGGCACCGGGACACGGCTTCCTGCAGATCGGTACTGAGACGCTGGTGCGTTTCCGGTCGGCCTATGTGTCCGGTGTACACCGGGCGGCAACTCGCATGGTTTCCAGCGACACCCCGGACGACGTAGCGGAGTACACCAGTGCCTACGTCTCCATGCCGGCAGCCGAGGTAGAGGAACAGCCGGAAGAGGACGGTGTTGGCGAGAAGCTGCTGGACATCCTCGTGGATCGCCTGGAAAACAAGGGGAAACCGGCTCATCAGATCTGGCTGCCACCGCTGGACGATCCGCCGGCGCTCACCAGCCTGCTGCCGGTGTTGACCGTCGATCCGGAGCGAGGCCTCACCGTTGCCGGTGCAGGCGGGCAGCTCCGCGTGTCGATCGGCCTCGTGGACAAGCCGCTCGAACAACGCCGTGACCCGTTCGTGGTCGACCTGAGTGCCGCGGCAGGCCATGCGGTAGTGGTCGGCGGTCCGCGCAGTGGCAAGAGCACGGCGATCCGCGCGTTGGTCTCGGCCCTCGCGCTCACCCACACGCCGCGCGAGGTGCAGTTCTACTGTCTCGACTTCGGTGGCGGGTCGCTCGCCGCGCTCCGCGAACTGCCCCACGTCGGCGGCGTCGCGCCGCGCCTCGACGTAGGCGCCGTCCGCCGGACGATCGCCGAGGTACAGCAGGTCCTTGCCGTACGGGAGCGGTACTTCGCCGAGCACGGCATCGAGAGCATGGCCTCGTACCGGGAACGACGGACGGCCGGTGAGTTCTCCGACGACCCGTGGGGCGACGTCTTCCTGGTCGTCGACGGCTGGCCCGTACTGCGTTCCGACTTCGAGGACCTCGAGGCGACCCTCGGTGAGATCGCCGGCCGCGGACTCGCGTACGGCGTGCACGTGATCGCGAGCTGTTCGCGCTGGTTCGACCTGCGCGGCACGATCCGCGACCTGTTCGGTACCCGGATCGAACTGCGGCTGGGTGACCCGTCCGACTCGGTGATCGACCGCCGCGCCGCGATGAGCGTACCGGCCGACAAGCCCGGGCGTGGTCTGGCCGACAAGGCGCAGCACTTCGTCGTCGCCACCCCGGACCCCGGCCTCGCGGCCCAGGTCGCCGCGGCCTGGCCGGTGTCGGGGGCACCGCGCGTACGGCTCCTCCCGCTGCAACTGCAGGAGGACGAACTGGCCGCCGTACTGCGGAGAACGCCGGCCGAGGGCCTACCGATCGGGCTGGCCGAAGGCGACCTGGGGCCGGCGTCGATCGACTTCGAGGCCGACCCGCACTTCCTGCTGTTCGGCGACACCGAGTCCGGGAAGACCGGCTTCCTCCGCAGACTCGCCAGGTCGATCACCGAGCGGTACGAGCCGACCGAGGCGCGGATCATCCTGGTCGACTACCGCCGATCGCTGCGGCTCACCGGCGCACATGTGATGGGGACGTTCTCCGAACCGCGCGGCGTCGAGGCGATGGTCGCCGACCTGATCCCGGTGCTCGAACGCCGCCAGTCCGGCGAATGGACCGGACCACAGATCCACGTCCTGGTGGACGACTACGACCTGGTCGTTGGTCAGACCTCCAATCCGCTCGGAGGCCTGATCGACTACCTCGCGCACGGTCGCGACATCGGTCTGCACCTGGTCGTCACCCGACGCAGCGGCGGCGCCGGGCGGGCGGTCTACGAACCGCTGATCGCCCGGATGCGCGACCTCGGTACCCCCGGCCTGCTGCTCAGCGGCGACAAGTCCGAGGGCCCGCTGCTCGGCGCCGTCAAACCCGAAACCCTCCCACCAGGCCGTGGCCGCCTCGTCGGCCGCCGCGGCGACACCCAACTCGTCCAGTTGGTCGAGTGCCCGCAACCCCCGGACGGAGAACAATGAGCGACCTCTCCTTTTCCGCACCCGAGCTGTACCAGTTCAGCAAGGACGCCGGCGCGATCAAGGTCCCCGGGCTCGACGGCGACACGGGCGGCGACCTGCAGGGCGGTATCCACGGCAGTGAGAAAGCGGCCGACACGTACGGCAAGGTCGTCACGGCCGCGGAGTACTACCTCGATCGCGCCCACCGCGGCCTGCAGGCGTTCCAGCGGCTGTCCAGCGACATCGCGCAGCGGTTCGACGGCCAGGACCACGTCAACGCGGACGAGTTCAAGAAGGTCTGGGACCCGGAACACCAGCAACTGCGTGGCAACCGGACCGCGGAGACGGCCCCGGCGGTTCCGCCGCCCGCGTCCGGTGACTCCGTTCCGACCTTCGAGCAACTGATGCTGGGGAACACCCGATGAACTTCTTCCTCGAAGCCGCCGGTCCGTACGCGGGCCGCCGGGACGTCGACAACATGTACGCCGAGTACAAGGCGCAGCCGTCCGGAACCTGGCGCGCCCACGCGCAACGCTGGACGAATCTCGGTACCTCGCTCACCCAGGCGTCCGGCGATCTCGACGGCGCGCTGCGGAAGGTCACCATCTGGCAGCAGAGCACCGGCTCCGAAGGCTGGCAGAGCTTCAGCGGCGAGGTCACCGCGGGCGTGAACTTCCTGCGTACCTGGCAGCAACTGGCGTCCGGGGTGGCGCAGCGCCTGAACGGCGCCGCCGACATGCTCGACGGCGCGGCCGGCACGATGGACCACCTGCTGCAGTACTGGAACGACGCGAAGGCCAAGGCCAACTCCGGCGACGGACCGGTGGTCGAGGCGGGCATGCGGGAGATGAACGACGCAGGGTTCATGGCGGCGATCGAGATGAACCTCTTGTCGGACGGGCTGGTCCGCGCGCTGGACGGCGTGCAGCAGGTGTTCGGTCAGCACGACTGGATGGGGCCGGTCGTCGCGAAGGACCGTACGCAGGACACCGGGGACGGGAATGGCCAGAACAAGGCCAACGGCGGCGACTCGGCGAAGACCACCGACGGCAAGGCGCCTGACGAGAAGGCGCCGGACGACAAGAAGCCGGACGACAAGCAGCCGGAGGCGAAGGATCCGGTCGAGGAGGCCGGGAAGGTCATCGACGTCGTCGGTAAGGGGATCGACCTGATCGGGAAGGTGCCGGAGAACCTCGACAAGTGGATCACGCTCGCGCAGCACGCGAAGGAACTGGTCGACCCGAGTAGTACGACCACTGCCACCACGACGGTGCCGACGACACCGAGCCTGACCGACGGCTTGCTGCCCGACCAGCCCGCGCTGGCCGGGAGTGCGGGCACCACGACCGCGCCGACCTTCCACCCGGAGACGTCGCTGCCACCGGTCACGGGCTCGGGCCATGTACCGATCGGTGGTGGTGGCGGCGGTTCGCTGGGCCACCTGTCCGGCGCGACGGAACGCAGTACGACGCCCGTGCAGAAGTCCGCGACCGTCGCCGGTTCGGCCGGCGCCGAGCCGACGCTTTCCGGAAAGTCGGCAACCGCTTCGCCGACCACGCAGCAGAGCACGCCGCCGATGTACCCGCCGCAGAACGGCGGTATGGGGGCCGGAGGCAACGGACCACGAGATGTCAGACCCGGTGCGGCCAACGGGCGGCGGCCCGGCTTCAACGTTCCCACCGAGCAGAGCGAGGGAGAGCGGCTCCGCCGGCACGGCGTGCAGTCCGAGCTGCAGGGACGTACGAACGGCGAGTCGCGGGCCGCCGCCGGCGTGCCACCGCTCCGCAAACGCAAGCGGTCGGTGGCCCGTCCCGTCGAGCGCGACGTCCTCGACGAGGACCTCTGGCGGATCTGACCGCAGTCAGGAACAAGACCAGCGTGGCACCGACCGGTGATCACGTACCGGCAACCCAGCAAGGAGGAACACCATGGCCGGTGTGGAGACCGAACTCGATCGAATGGTGCGGACGGCCACCGAAGCCGCCCGGATCGGCGACGCCCTGAAGGCGGTGATGACGTCGCTCGACAGCGCGATGAGCAGCCTGACGCCGATGGACGGCGAGATCAAGAACACGTTCTGGCAGGGCCACCACAACCACCTCGAAGCGGTGGACAGGCTGTGCCGGAAGCTGCACGGCATGTCCGACGGCATCACCACCTCGAAGGTGGCCTACGAGTCCCAGGACGCGAACAGCCAGCAGGTGTTCAGCCATCTCGGCACCGGCAGCGCGATCGACACCACCGTTCTCTGAGGAGGAACAATGTTGCTCAACTACCCGTTCGACCGGATGGCGCAGGGCGCGCTCGACATGGTGGGCGCGAACCAGAAGGTGACCGAGCTGCAGGGGCAGTTCCAGACCGCGATGCAGCAGTTGCTCGCGGCATGGAGCAGCCAGCAGGGCTCGCCGCAACTGCAGGAAGTGCAGCGGCTCTGGACGCAGGCCAACGAGGAGATCAACCTGGTGCTGCGGCGCCGGGGCGACGCGATGGACGAGTCGTGGATCGGCATGAAGCGCGCCGACGCCACCGCGGCCGACGCCGTCACCCGCTGCTGATCCTCGACAAAGCCCGGCCCACCACGCGGCCGGGCTTTGTCATGTGCGCCAGCCGCGTCGACGGCCGAGCGGTACGACGACCGCCACCACCAGCGCCAGCAAGGCCAGGACCCCTGCGAGCAAGGCGATCCGGCGACCGTCCGACACAGAACGATCCCAAGCAGCGGTACGCCGTTCCGCTGCCGCATCGACCTTCACGGGACGGACTCGCGGCAGTACCGCGGGCTTCGCCGTCGCGATAACGTCCTGCACCGCGCGGTACGGGTTCACCACACCGGCGCCGTACTGATCCGCCGGTCCGGCCGCGGGCGTCACCGTCGCGATGAGTCGTTGCGCCACCGCCGCGGCCGGCAGCCGAGGATCGGCCGAACGGACGAGAGCCGCCGTACCGCTCACGAACGCCGCCGCGAAGCTGGTGCCGTCGTAGTACCGGTGGCCGCGGACGCGGGTCGCCGCGAGTACGCCCCCACCCGGCGCGGAGATGTCGACGTACGGGCCGACCTGCGAGTTCGGCAGCCGGCTGCCGTCGATCGTCATCGCGCCGACGCCGAGGACGCCCGGGTACGCCGCCGGGTAGGTGACCGGATCCGGTCCCTGCTGGGCGTGGGCGTTCCCGGCCGCGGCGACGATCAGCGCGTCGTGCTGCTCGGCGTACCGGACGGCGTCGCGGACAGGCTTCTGGTCGACGTACATCGACAGCGAGATGTTGATGACCGAGGCGCCGGCGTCGACGGCGTACCGGATCGCGCCGGCGAACACCGTCGCGTCGACGGCCTCGCCCTGCTGTTCGCTGGCATCGCGTTCACTCACCCGGATCGGCAGGATCCGGGCGCCGGGCGCGATGCCGCGGAACCCGATCCCCGCGACCGGACGGGCCGCGATGATGCTCGCGACCGCCGTACCGTGCGAGACGCAGTCGAAGTTCGCCCGGGTGTCGCCTGGGGTGAGGAGGTCGCGGCCGGGCAGGACCGCGCCGCGGAGTTGCGGATGATCGGCGTCCACGCCGGAGTCGATCACGGCGACGGTCACGCCGCGGCCGGTGATGCCGGGCGGGACCCGCTCCGGCGCGAGCCAGGTCTGTGCCCAGGGCAACTTGTTCACCGGGGTGCCGCCCGGTTCGGCGGACTGACACATTCCGGCCGGTGGTACGGCGGACGCAGTCGCCGGACCACCCGCGACCAACAGGACGGCGGCGATCGCGGTCAAGCGAGCTCTGACAGTCATCACGTTCGCGACGGTAGGCCCCGGCCCGATCTGGCCACGGGTTCTGACCCCTTGTGGCCAAGGGCTGACCACGATCGCGTTCCGGACCGGACCCTGGTCCCATGGAACCGTCGGAGTTCAGACTCGGCCAGGAACTGGCCGCGCTCGGCCTGCACAACGAGCTCGAACGCTCGCTGTCCGCGATGAACGCGGTCCAGGCCGAGCTCGACACGCTCACCGCGACCGCGGTCTCGCCGGACCGGCTGATCAAGGTCACGATCGGTGCCCACGGCGACGTCCGCGAGCTCGAGTTCGACCCGGACGTCCTCCGCACCCAGGACCCGCAAGGTCTGGCCGCCGCGATCCTCGCAACGCTGTCCGAGGCCAGTACGATGATGGCCGCCAAGTTGGCCACCCGGTACGCCGAGTTGGCGGAGCGGCTGTCATGACCGAGGTCGACCTGGATGCCGTGTACCGGGCGGCCGAGAAGCTGCTGCAGCTCGGGTCGAGCAGCGGTGCAACGCTCGCTCATGCACTGAACGGGATCAGCCACGAAGCCGTCGCATCGGCCTGTGGCGGTGACGAGACCGGGGTCGAGATCTTCCAGGGCTTCAGTGCCCGCGCGGCCGCGCTGATCGACGCCGGTACGTCGCTGCAGGAGAGCCTGATGAACATCTCCGACGGGGTCTCCGCGTCCGCCAACCTGGTGGCGCAGGTCGACGGGCATAACGCGGACGCGCTCCGCGCCGCCGACCTCGGCCTGCTACCGAACGGCAAACCGCTGCCGACCGACGCGCAGCCGCCCGCCCCGACACCGGGTCGCTGAGGTGAGCATCTGGCATCCGATCGTCGAGTTCCTCGGCGCGATCGTCGGGGTCGACCCGGACGACTGGCCGCAGGGCGACGAGGACGCGCTCCGCGAGTACGCCCGGCAGTACGACGCGATCGCCGCCGAACTGCGGGCGACCGTGGCCGGCGGGTGCCGGGAGGCGTCGACGGCGATCGGTGCTGCCTGGAACGGCGAGGCCGGCCGGGCACTCGCGGCGCAGGTACTTGCCTACGGCACCGACAAGGACTTCGGTGGCGCCGAGTCGATCGCGGCGGCAGCCGCGGACCTCGCGCAGTACCTGCGGGACCAGGCGGACACCATCGTCCGGACCAAGGTGCTGATCATCGCGCAGATCGCGATCGGCATCCTGATGTTCGCGATCCCGGCCGGCAAGGCGATCTCGCTGGGGATGCGGCAGGCGTTCCGCCAGGCGCTGAAGGACTTCATCCACAACGGGGCGAAGAACGCGATGAAGAAGGCGGTCGCCGCACTCACCGCGCGGGCCGCGAAGACGGCGGCGCTCACCCCGGCCAGGGTGGTCCGCGGGCTGGCGCTCGCCGCCGTGGGCGCGGGCGCGTACGGGCTGGCACCGAACACGATCGCGCAGACGTACGGCGTACTCACCAACCAGTCGGGCCGCACCGGGCCGGACGGCACCCACGAGGACGGCTGGAACTGGGACGAGACGAAGAAGTCCGCCGAGATCGCCGCGGTGGCGACGCCGCTGGCGATCGCGAGCAGCATCGGGCTGGGCCGGCTCGGTGGGCTGGCCGCCCGGAAGGTGGACGCGCTGAACGGGCGCGGACTGCAGTTCCTCGGTCGCCGGGCCGCCGGTGCCACGTCGATGGCGGTGAGCATGCCGGCCGCCAACTCGCTGGTCGTCACGCACAAGCTGCCCACCTTCGAGGAGGTCTGGAAGTCGGCGGTGATGGGCGCGGCCGTACTGGGCGGCGGGTCCCACAGCCCGCATACCGACATACCACCGCATGCCGAACCCGTCGAGGTGGCAGCGGTCCGCGACCACTCGACCATCGGCGGCGACCACCGGCCGCCCGACCCGCCCCAGCAGCCCGTCAAACCCGCTCTCGAGTCGTCGCACGCTGAAACGAACGTCGCGAACACGAACTCCCACAGCACCGGCGCCGAGTCACGTACGGAAACAGGCGCGGCCGCCAGCACGCAGCAGGCCGCTGTAGCCACCGCACCCGAAGCGGCGACGGCCAAAACACCAGAACAGATTGCCAAACCAACCACGCAGGAAAAGGCGGCGACCGCCGCCCGGCCCGTCAAACCTGAAGCGGTGAAGGACTGGACTCAGCGGCAGGAACACCGGCAAGAGGTCCAGCGCCGGGAGGCAAACGCGAACACGGCGCACGCCGACCACGAAGCCACCGTGGAAAAGGCGCGCGCGGTCAAGGAAACCGAGCAGGCGGCCAAGCACGCCGACAAGGAACTGAAGACCGCCGAACGCGTACTCCAGAAGCACGAATCCAAACACGGCAAGGCCGACGACAGCTCGCACGCGGTCGAACTGCGCGAACGCGTGGCCGAAGCACAAGCGCACCACAAGACCGCGCACGAGGAACTGACCGCGGCCAAGCATGCCGAAGCCGAAGTAGCAACCACCAAGCTCGCCGCCGAGACCCACCGGCTCTCGTACCTGACCGCGAAGCTCGACTACGTCATGTCGCGCCTCAGCCCGGTCGAGCTCCGGCACCTCAGCGAGGGCAAACTCGACGTGCTCAAGGACGCGCTGGGGGAGAACGTGACCCGCGACGAGGCGCTCCAGCTGTCGATCCACGAGCTCATCCACCGCACCGAAGACGGCTGGGGCTTCGCGCTCAAGTCGACGCAGCTGCACGCCGAACTGGCCCTCCGTGAGGATCTGCTCGTTCAGATGGGGACCGGTGAAGGCAAGACGGCCGTCGCCGCGGTGGCCCTCGGCATGATCGCCGCCGATCGACCGGTCCACTTCATGACCTCGAACCGGAGCCTGTCCGCGCAGGCGTACGCGAAGTTCCGCAAGGTCCTCGAGCCGCTCGGGTACGACGTCATCCACGTCGATCCCGCCGTACGGTACGGAAAGCCCCGCGGCCGGACCGTGTACGTCGGCGACGTCGCGTCGTTCGGCTGGGCGATGGGCCGCGGCCACCGGGTCCCCGGCAAGGACGTGATCGTCGACGAGGTCGACGCCGTCGCGGTCGAACTCGCCGCGCAGCGCTACACCCACAGCTCCGGCGCGGCCGGCAAGGCGTCGGCGAAGACCGAAGCCCAGGTGATGCTCGCGAAGTGGGCCCTCGACAGCGGCAAGTTCGACCACGCCGACCTCGGGCTGACGAGCCGCGGCGAGCCGATCAACGGCAAAGGCCCGGAACTCACCGCGGAGGGTCGCCAGAAGCTCGCCGAGCTGACCGGCGTCGACCCGGCGGCGCGTCAGTTCGCCAAGCAGGTCACGCGATTGGAGAACGCAGCGCAGGCTCGTTGGGGACTACGCGAAGGCCGCGACTACATCCGCGCGACGATCGGCGACAAAGAGACCGTACTGATCGTCAGCAAGCACTCCGGTGAACCGCTGGTCGACCGCGAGACGCTCCTCGAACAGCGGTGGACCGACGTCGCGCAAGCCCTCGAAGCACAGCACGGCCTGGAGGTACGGGCGGACCCGTCCCACACCAACGCGGTGACGACCCGCAAGCTGCTCGACAGCTACGAGCATGTGAGCGGCATGTCGGGTACGGCGAAGCAGGCCGAGCAAGCGATCCGTGACCTGTACGGCAAGGACAAGGTCGGCCGGGTCGTCGAGATCGACAGGTTCAACGACCCGAAGCTGGAGTCCCGCCCGCCACAGCACTTCGCGACGATCGAGGAGAAGTACCGGGCGATCGTGGACCAGGCCATCGCCGACCTGGCCAAGAACGGCGACCCGTCGACCGGCCGCCCGCAGGCGATCGTCACCGAACACAACGACGAGGTCGCCCTCGTCCAGCGACTGCTGAACGAACGTCTCAAGGACCTCCCCGGCGTCCGCATCGAGGTGGTGAACGCCGAGCGGATGGCCGGGTTCATCGCCGACCGTACGTTCGACGCGGAGATGGGCAGGATCTGGAAGCAGGCCGGCGAACGCGGCACGATCACCATCGGCAACAAGGTGCTGGGCCGCGGCATCGACATCGAGCTGGCCCCGGACGCGTTCCAGTACGGCGACCGCCCGGACGCCGACGCCCGGGTCTTCACCGGCCGCAACGGCCGCGAAGCCGTCAGCGGCGGACTCGCCGTACGCGTCGGCTTCCACGACGCCGAGTCCCCGCGCGGCACCATCCAGGCACTGAACCGAGCCGGCCGCCAAGGCGCCCCCGGCGAGGCGTCGCTGTACGCATCGCACCAGGACGAACTGTTCCGCCGCCACCCCGACGCCCTGGAGGCCGCCGCCGCGTACATCGACAATCCCACTGTTGCCTCCCGCAACAAATACCTCACCGCCGTCGAATCCGCCCAACTGGCCTCCCAAGCGGCCACGCTCAGCGCCCTCGGCGTAACCCACACCACCGCCCCCACACCGGAACTCCACGACGACACAGCCCGCAACCGCCGCGTTCCCGGCGATTCCGGTACCGGGTACGAACCGGCCTCCGATATCCCAGGCGTCCTGCAGAACGCCACGTCCTACCAAGGTCTCTCGGCCGCCGACCAGGACCAGGTCGTCGATGCGATCAAGCAGCTGACCGGTAACGACTCGGTGCTGATCGAAGGTCTGCGGCCGCTTCTCGAAAGCCCTGGCCTACGCACGCTCGAACCCGCGGAACTGCTTGCCGAGGTTCGCGGCTGGCGCCGGTACGACGATCTCTTCGGCCGGGCCGTCGAACTCGGCGCCCCGATCGCCGGATCGCCGGATCGGGTGCCCGTGGAGCACTGGTCGTCGTACGGCTGGGCCGACGCGACCGATCTGGGCGAGCCCGACGTGTCGGAACCGCTGAGCACCAGCGGCCGGCCCGGACAGATCGTCACGCTCGACGAGAACTCCGGTGTGTACTCGATCCGGCGCGACGGCAGCGAGTGGATCGTCAAGCTGTTCCCGGACCGGAACGACGAGCAGCAACGGCAGGAGATCGCGGACGAGTTCGGCGGAGTCGTCGCCGCCGCGGGCACCGGGTACGGACCGACGCCGTACGGACTCGTGCGGGCACACGTGGGCGACAAGCGCTACCTCGGTATGGCGATGAGCCGGGTCCGTGGCGCGATGGTGCACGATCCGCAGCCGTCCGGGCCGGATGCGGTCGAGGAGGTCGCACGCGCCCGTCGCGCGGTCACCTTCGACACCGTGCTGCAACTGCACCAGTACCTGGCCCGGCTGCTCGACGACGGCTACCACTCGGCCGGCGAGCTGCAGCCGCTGGTCGATCCCGAGACCGGGAACCTCCGGATGATCGACCTGGCCGACGTCAAGGAACTGCTCGACGACCCGCTGTACCAGCAGATCGCGCGCGCCGATCACGGACTCGGGCTCGAGAGCGCTGACATCCGCGACCAGTTGATCAGGGCCGCGATCGAGAACGCCCGCCGCGAGGAGGGACGTGCCCGGCTTCTCGAGGCGTCGGCCGTCCGGGGCGGGATGACCGTGGCGGCCGTGGAGCAGGCCGTAGAGCTGGTCCGCATGGGGATGCGACTGCCGGACCAGCTCGCCCTGAGGTTCGTGGTCGGAGCGAACAACCTCGAGTTGGTGCGGGGCCACGGGATCGCGCCGGCGGTCGGTCGGCGTCCTGGGTACTTCCGGATGGAGGACGCGACCGGCGTCGTCTACCTGTCCGCCCAGGACCTCCAGTCGCCGGACGATATCCGGGCGACCGTCTGGCACGAGGTGGTCGGGCACTTCGGGTGGCGGCTCTTCAGCCCGGAGGACCGTGCCGCGATGCTTGCCGAGGTGCACGAGCTCCGCGGCCTGGTCCCGGAGTTGTCGGCGGAGATCGAGGAGTTGTACGCCGACCAGCCGCCGGATGTCCGTGCCGAGGAGTTCCTCGCCCGACTGGCCGAAGGTGAGGTGCCGTCCCGCGTCGTTCAGGCCTGGAATGCCGTACTCGCCGGCAGGTTCGGTACTGTCCTTCACCGTATCGGTGCCATCAGCAACGAACGTCTCGCCGGCGCGCGCCACCAGCACGAACTCGAACCGCTCTTCGGGTACATCCGCGACCTGGTCCGCGCGATTCGCCGGAACCGGCCGGTGTCCGACGCCTCGCCCGTCGTGCGTACCCGGACCGGGCGTCCGGGGCCGAACATCGCGCGGGTTCGGCCGGCGGTGGACGACAAGTACGACGGTGAGGGTCTGCCCGCGTTCACGACCGGTCTCGTCGAGAGGTCGTACGACGATCTGCTGAATGGGACAGCCGACGAGCAGGCGCTTGCGGCGGTGCTGCCGGAAACCCGGGTCAAACGCTTTCTGGTCACCGCCACCGACGGGAACCACTTCGAGATCGAGGGTGCTCGGCTGACGCCGCATCACCTTGCGGTGATGACGGACCTGTACCAAGGTGTCTCGATCGTGCTCGACGGTGCGTCGCGGGAGCTTGCGCAGCGGGTGGCGGACATCATGGGCGTCGACGTCACGATCCGTACAGCGAACGGCTGGGAAACGCTAGACCCGCAGCCACTTCCCGCGGCCGACGGTCGGGTCGAGTGCGGTCCGGACGGTACGTTCGTCCTGTACACGAAGGAGAATCCGGCCGGCGTGCCGATCGAGCTCGAGTCGCACCTCGGCCGGCTGCTCGGGATCGGTGGGTCGAAGGCGGCGTTCGCGTTCTACGACAAGGTCGTGCTGATCGCGCTGCCGACCGTCGAGGTGTCGTTCTTCACCCAGCTCGACCGGATCGAGGGGCTGCTGGCGAAACCTGGTGCGGCCGAGGTCATCGCTCCGGTGCATTACACCACCGCGTTCGGGCGGGACGCGTTCGTCGCCGATCGCTTCCCGCGGATCAGTCGCGACGTCTGGGTCAGCGTCCCGGACTTCGCCGCGCCGGATGCGCTGCGCGCGACCCAGGCGAGTCTCGACAGCCTGCTGAAGATCCGCGCGTTCATGGTCGCCAACAACGTGACGATCGGCGACCTGCAGTTCGGCATCGACGCCGACGGACGGTTCTGGGTGTACGACGTGGGCCGCGTCCGCCCGCTCACGATTCCGCTGCCGCCGGGCGCGGACCTCGGTATCTTCAAGCCGTCCAGGACCAATCCACTGGAGGTCGTCGACGCGTGGATCGCCTGGGCGGCGGCCGGGCACACCTTCACCCCGATCGGTCAGCCCCGCACGTCCCCGGCGCCACGGGACGACCTGCAGCCGCCGTCGTACGACTGGGCCACCGCGACGGATGGTCCGGCCACGAGTCTCTACCCGGACACTCCAGCGGCCCGCGAGCGCGTGGTCGCCGAGCTCGAGCGGGCGTACGTCGCCGCTCGCACCGGGTACGGTCCGGTTCCGGGCGGGCTGGTCACGACCGAGATCGACGGCGCCCGGTACGTCGGGTTCGCCGTGCAACCAGTCGAAGCGGCGGCGGACGCGGCGACGCTCGACACCGTTCTTCAGGTCCACGAGTACGTGCGACGATTGCATGCCCTCGGCTACTACCCGGCGGTCGAGCTGCAAGGAACCGTGGCCGAGCGCGGTATGTTCCACGCGACCGATTCGACCGGGCTCGAACCGCTTCCGGGCGCAGCCGCGACAACTCAGCTCACCGACCGCCTGCTGCAGACCGCGTTCGACAACGTGAAGCGTGCTTCGACCGGTCGTGATCGACGGGTGCATCGGGATCAGCCGCGTGGCGGTGCAGGGAGCATTCACCGGAGCGAGTTCCGCGGTGACGGACGCCGTACGCCGAACCCGGCCGCTGTCTGGTCCGCCGTCGAGCGTGCACTGCCGCAGGTCGCCGCGGCCGTTGGCGTGGTCCATGATGTCCGGGCGATCGCGATCGCGGCGAATCGGCTGACGATCACCTTCTGGGGCGGCGCGGAGCTGACCGCCGAACTGAAGGTGGCCGGCGACTTCACCAACGCCGGCCCGGTCCGGTGGGAACGTACGGCGGACTCGATGCACTGGGCAACTATTACCTTGTCGCCGCAGGTACGCGACGAGGTCGTCGGGCGGGCGCTCGCGGACGCGATCGCGGGGATGGTGGCGGCGTACCGGGGTGTGCCTCTGGCCGGCCGGCAAGCCGAAGTCGCCTATCTGGTCGCTCGCATCGAGCAGGGCGAGCAGCCGCGTCACCACCGTCGGGAGCTTCGGCTCCTCCTGCAGCATCTCGGCAAACTGGGCAGTCAGCTGTCTCCCGCCCTGCAGCGACGGGTCGACGCCATCCAGCATGAGGTCCGCTCGACGAGGGCCGACGAGCTGGAAGACGGTTGGACGGACCCAGCCGCCTTCACTCCGACCCAGCTGCCGAGGCTCGCGAGCCGGCCGTCGAGTGGGCCTGATCCTGCCGTGGATCGGTTCGTGCACGGGCTTTTCAAGCACTTCGCGAAGCAGCCTGAGGTCTCGCCGGAGCGGGGTCACTCGGTGAGTCGGTTGACCGTTCTCCGCGAGCAGCCGCTGCTGCGGCAGTTCGTCAACTGGTACGGACCCGACAAGGCCGCGGAGCTGGGGCGACTCGACGCCGATGCGCTCGGGCACGCGATCAGCCCCAGGGACCGGCAGTCGGTGGCAGCAGCGTTCGACCGTCTTCGCTGGCTCCTGCAGCAGGACGGCCGCGCTGCAGCACGGCAGTTCTCCGAGCTCGCCAACGCATTGGGCGTAGTCGCGCACGAAGATCTCCGCGCGGCCCTTCCGCACGACCTCGCGGCCGCCGTGCATGCGCTCAAGCCGAGCCTCCTCCAGCGAGCCGGCCGCGCCATCGACGCCGGCGCGAAGTCGATCCCCGGCCTGCGCGCCGACCTGATGTTCGGCTTCCTGGAAACCGTTCCGACCGGCACCGCCTCCGCCGCCGTACTGGCCGGCAGCGGCCGGGTCGGCCTGGCCGCCGCCGTCCTCACCGGCGCGGTCGTCGCGGTCCCGTTCCGCACGGTCGTCAACCGATATGTCGAAGCCCGCGAAGAAGTCGTCAAGTCCGCTCGCCGCACCTACCGCCGAACCCTCGACGAATCCACCCGAGCCCCCCAACGAGCAACCCTCACCAACGCCATCCACACCGCCCATAAACACCTTCAGACCACCGGCCCGGTTGTGCGGCGGGGGGAGTTGGGGGTTCCGGAGACGAAAGTGCCCGCGCTGACGACGCCGTGGTGGATGTTTCCGTTGCGGAGTTCTGTTCCGGTGGCGGCGGCTGCCATTCCGATGGCGATGGTGGTTTCGCCGGTCGTGGTCGGGGCGACGATCGGGCTGGCCGTGGCGGTGGTCGGGTCGGCGCAGTACCTGTTCGCCCGGCATCAGGCGACTCTCGACGACGAGCGCCGTACCCGCGACTACCAATGGCGGAGCTGGCGGCAGTTGGTCGACGAGTTGCGGAGTACGGCAGACTACCTCGTCCGCCTGGAGGCTCTGGCCGAGCAACTCGGAAAGCCGATGCCCAAGGCAAGCTTCGCCTTCGAGGCGCCGACCGATCACACCGGCCGCGGCGTGATTCCGGCCAAGCGCTACTTCGCCGTACGAGAACTCCTGCTCGGCGTCGTACCGATGGCGCACCGCGTCACCAGCGTCTACGTACAGCAACAGCTCGCCACCTCGACAGCCGCCGTGCTGGAAGCCCTCGCCCGCCTAGGAACCATCGGCGCCGTATCCGGCATCGTCGAAGCCTTCCACGCCGAAGCGAACCGGCACGCGTTCGACCGGCGGATGCACAACTGGCTGGAGCTGCTCCGCATCGAGGTGCAGGCGCGGGCCGACGAGATCAACGACCCGCTCCTGGCCCAACTGGACCAGCTCCTGACCGCGGAACCCCAGCGAACAATGGCGATCCCCGCGCTCCCGCCCTGGTCGCCGGTACTGCACTCCGACCGCGAAGCCACCACGAACCGGCGCTGGTACGCCGTTGGCGCCGCGGCGATCGCCGGCTCCGGAGTCGGCGTCGCGGCGTGGATGGTGGAGAGCTTCCACCTCGACCCGGTCTACCTGTGGCAAGCCGCCGCGGCCGGCGCCTTCCAGCCCGTCACGTTCTACGCGAGGTACCTGCGCCGCCGCATGCGCGTCAAGGCCGACCTCGCCGAACGCGACCGCGGCGCCGAGCAACGCGCCGCCGACGAGCTCGACCGCGAACGCGCTGCTGCCGCCGACGCCGCCCAAGAGATCGGCCACATCGCGGATGCGATCGCCGGCAGAACACCCCGTACCCGCCCCGCTCCCAGCACCGAACTCAGTCTGTTCGTCGATTCCGAACGCCGTGACGACCACGGCTCCGCCGAACTCAGCCGCCTGCTGAACAAACTCGCCGGCCTCGACGCCGAACGCCAACGGCTGCTCAAGCGCTACGACAACGGCGAACCGACCGAACTCCACGAGCTGAGCGGCGTACTGGTAGCGATCTCGACCACGCTGACCCAGTACGCCGATGCCCTCCACAAGCTCGGCGTCGACCCGCACATCCGGCTCGGCGGCCCACAAGACCGACCGGTCAGCGACTCCGTCCTCCACCACGACCCGATCCACGCCCGCAACCTCAGCGACCTGACCTGGGCGCCGGGCCTGCACCACAAGCCGAGCGCTGAATCGGAAGACGCCGCGCTGATCGCCGCCCGGATCCACCTGTCGACCGCCGGCCGGTACGGCCCGTTGTCCCTGCAGCAGATCCGCGCGCACGCCACGGTCGGCAAGCTCCTCACCGACATCGCCGCCGACGTGGTCTCCGCCGCCGAACGCAAGCCTGCCAACGCCCTCAAGGCGCGCGTCGAATTCCTCCGGACTCTGACGGCCGATCAGGCCCGTGCTGTTCCCGCCCGCCTGCTCCAGCAGAAGCAGATCCCGATCGACTGGCCGACATACGCGCTGATGCGCGTCAACGCGATCCAGCGCGAGCAAACCGAGCTGATCACCCGAGCCGCCGCACGTACGGAGACCGGTGCCGCAGGCAACGACCGTCACATCGTGATCGCCGCGGCCTGTACGACGGCAGCGCGCGAAGGTGATCGCGCACGCGAAGCCTGGCAGACGTTCCGCGACAACCCGAACGCCGCGACGCTGGTGACCGCGAAGCAAGCCGAAGCCCTGTACGAGCAGCGTCTCGCTGAAAGCCTGCCCTCGAAGGACGTTCTGCAGACGGCAATCGTCTCCGGCGACCTCCCACATCTGACACTCCTGGCGGACGAACTCAATCACGCGCTGTCCGCAACAGGAAACACGTTCCGCTACACCCCGGAACTGCTGCACCGGATGCTCCGCGCGGAGACCCGCCCCCTGCTCTCGCCGGGCGGGTTCGTCCTGACGGTAGGAAACGACCCGCGAGCAGACGTTTCCGAGCTCACCCAGTTCGAACTCACCCTCGACCCGAACCGGTTGCGGGAGGTCCTGAATCATCCGGTGAAGTTCGAGGAAGGTCAGCTCGGCCAACTCGTCCAAGGCGGCACCGGCCTCGCCACGACGACCACTCAGTCGTACGGTTTCAACGGGTCGCTGAAACTCGGCCCGGTGTTGTCCGCGCTGCCGGACCACAACCCGCTCAAGGCCGCTGCGCAGATCGTCTCGCCGAGCATCGAGTACTCGAAGAACTTCGGTCAGAGCACGACCGGCGGCGCGACCGAGTACGGGCTACCCGGATCGGTCGAGGTGATACAGGGCGAGATCCTCCGCTTCCGCTCCGACCGACCGCGCTGGTCCTGGCGGATCCGTACGTCGGCCGTCGGCGCCTGGTCGGAGCCGCACGTGGTGGCCGGCACGACGGACACGCTCGATCTCGGCATCAGCCACGCGTACACGGTCGGCCCGCCGACGGACACCGTGACGATCGCGGAAACCGGCGGACAACGTAACACCGACCTTCCGGAACACGTCGCCTCCCGGGTCGACGGCCTGACCGAACTGGCCGACCGCGCGATTACGGGCCTACGGCAACGACTGGGGCGGCTGGACCGGATCGGCCACGACCAGTTGCGCGGCCTGCTCACCGAGGACGCCCCCGGTCGCCTGGCCGAGGCGACCCGGCCCGGCGGGCTGACGCGGCCGATCACCAGCGGTGGCCGGGTCGTCGCGTACGCCCAACTGGAAACCACCGCAGTGTGGGAGCAGGTCACGCTGCTCGGCGACAGCTCGAAGGACCACAAGATCGAGCGTCTCCGCGTCGGCTTCTCCGGTACGTCCGGAGGCGTGACCCGATCGGCCGGCGACTCGTACGCGATCTCGGCGGACGGAATGCCGATACATGACCTGCACGGTTCACCCTGGGATCTCGGCCCGAGCGGGAAGGTAGGCCGCAGCACCGGCCACGACGTCTCGGTGAACACCGGGGACGTGGCGATCCACCCGAGCGTCCAACGGGTCCAGCCGACCATCGGGCTGAAGCTCCGTCTCGAGCACCGCCTCACGATCCACCGGGTCGACAAGCGCGACACCTTCACGCTGACGACCGGAGGCGACGCCGTACTGCGGATGCCCGAGAACGAGGCGTTCCGGTACGGCGTACCCGTACCGGCGGCCGCGATCGTCCGCGGCGACGACGGGCAACCGACGTGCGGCAAGGACAAGCGGCTGGTGCTCCGCGGCGATCCGCAACCGCAGGAGCAGCCGCTCGAACTCCCGGTCTGGATGAACCGGATCCGCGGCGCGGGTCCGGCGCTCGTGCAGGAGCTGACCGGCGCCGACAAGGTCCTGAAGCAGTTCCTCGAGCATCTGACCGGGAAGGGCCTGATCCCGAGGGGCGATCTCGGCGGCAAGGACCCGGTCCTCGCCGCGAGCCAGCTCGCGAACCTCGAACGGGTGACGCAGCAACTGTCGCGGCATCGCCTGGAGACCGGCTACGACATCGCCGCCCAGGAAGGCATCCTGTTCCGGCTCGACCTGCACCGCACCGGCCGTTCGCCGGAGCAGCACACGTACCGGATCCGGATCCTGCCGGGCAGGTCCGAATTCGTTGGTCTCACCACCGGTGAGACCGTGGTCAACCTCGACATCGGCTCGAACACCACCAGTCGCTCCGGCAGCTGGTCGAACAGCCTGCCCTGGCAGTTCAAAGCCGGGCTCGGCAACAAGCCCCAGAACAGCGGCCAAGACCCCGAAGGCGGCCTGACCGGCGCCCGTACGTCGCTCGGCCGCGTCATCAGCTGGGGTGCAGGCAGTACGGTCAACCGTGTCTCGCTGACGGAGAGTACGGCGAAGGTCGCCGTCTTCGAGGTCGCGCACAACCTCGTCGTCACCGAACTGACCGACGAGTCGACACCGATCGCCGAAGCGGAAGGCAGCGCCCGGCTCTCCGTCGACAGTGAGTTCTGTCCGACCGGTGCCGATCCGGCGATGTCGATCGACGGCGACGTCGATCCCCTGCTGTTGCGGTCAGCAACCTTCCAGGCGATCGATGCCGGAAACCCGGTGGCGCGGCTGATTCGCGTTCTTCCGCAGCTCGCGCGTGCCGACAGTTCGGCGTTGCACCACCTGAGCGCGTTCCTCAACCCACGCAACCTGGCGGCGCGACCCGAGCTACTGGTTGCGCCGTACCGGACCAGCCTGCTGGTGACCCCGGTGCCGTCGAATCCCAAGCAAGCGATCGTGCAGCGCGGCATCACCAGCGGCCGCGCCCGGTTGACGGTCACCTCGACACTGCGGAATCTCGAGTACATCGGTTTCGGAAACCCCGTGAACGGCGAGATCAACCTGACGCTGGGCAGCACGACGATCAGCACCGGTACGTCGGCCGGCGGGAGTGTGCTGGTGAACGGCGGCGACGGCACGATCCAGCCGGGCGGAACGTCGTACAGCGGCTCGCTGACCGGTAGCGGTTCCACCAGCCGGTCGGACAACCGGACCGAGACGCAGATCAACGGCGTGGAACGACTCGTCATCCGGACCGGCCAGCACTACCAGTTCGTCGCCGGCCTCGCCCTCACCGCCCAACTGCAAGGCGCCGAGAAAGTGGAGCTCCCGGACGGCACCGTCATGCTGACGATCCCGGAACGCGATGTCCTGCGGCTCTACGGGCGCGGAAAGCTTGCTCTCCCGGCCGCAAAGGTTGCCGAGGTCGTCGAACGCCTGCGCGACGGAAAGCTCGAGCTCGACAAGCGGACAGCGGTTTCGGTCCTGACCCGGTATGCGGCCGACACGCAGCACAATTCGGTGGCGCCGGTCGTGCGGAAGCTGGTCGGACTCACCGCCGGGGCCTTCTCGACGCTCGACGTGCTGCTGCCCGCCGCCAAGTACCTGGCCGAACAGCACGTCGAGGTGAAACTGCCGCAGTTCTACACGACGACGATGGGTGCCGCGATGATCGACGAGTCGTCGGTCCAGGACCCCGACGGCCACGAGACCGACCTCTATCGCGAGGTGCTCGCGGCCCTCGACGATCAGGCGCTCGAGGATCCTGTCCTGACAGCCGGACTCCGCGGTGACCTCGCAGGACTCCGCTGGCACGGACACGTCGACGACCTGATCAGCCCGCGCGGTTTCGTCACGGAGTACCCGACCGCCGGCGGTCGCCAGGTCACGGTGCGGATCAACCTGAAGTACGAAGGCCCGATCACGATGCGCGGCGACGCGAACGCCAACGCGCTCACGATCCTGCAGATCTACAACTACCTCGAGCAGAGCCGAAGCATTACGAGGACCAGGACGTACGGCGGCAACGCCGGGGGATCGTTCACCACGGACGCGCCGCGCGACGGGAGCGTCGGAACGGACCGCAGTACGTCGACCACCGCGTCCAGCACCGAGCAGAACACCCGGATCACCCGAGCCTTGTGGGAACCGACCAAGCGGGTCTCGCGCGGCTTCAACATGACGATCCAGATCGACGACGCGACCAGCCGGAACCTGACCGGCGAGCTGACCCTGCTCGTCCCGCCGTCGGTGATCGACCCGACCCCCGAACAAGGCCCGGCCGACCGGCGAACAGTGACGTTGCCGCGCGGAACGGTCGCCGAAGGGACGACGGCGCCGACTCTGTTCGAGACGGTCCACGAGCGCCTGAGCAGGCCGGACATGCTGACCAAGGCCGGCGTTCTCCTGCACCGGAACACGCTGGAGAACGCGCTGTCGGCGGCGACCCGGATGGCCGCGTTCGAGCGGATCGCCACACCCGACGGCTACCCGCTGGTGCGGCTGCCGGTGCCCGGCCACCGATCGCGGATGGTCGCCGTCCAGGTGCGAGCCGAAGTGTCCGGCATGCAACTGGTCGCCGACGACACGACGCAGCTCGCCCAGATCGACCGGCAGCAGCGGACCACGCAGGTGACGACGAGCAGTACCCGGATGCTGCCCACCGCGCGGTCGGTGGGTACGTCGAACGCGGTCGGTGTCGGCGTCGGCGCGTCCGCCGGTGAGCAGGCCGGGGAGAAGGTCAACGACATGACGGGCCATCGGAAGGAGACGTCGATGTACGAGCGTGGCCCGGTCGTCACGGTGAAGGTCGAAGTCCGGTACCTGTTGGAGTACGCCCGCCTGCATCTCGGCCGCGACGGCGGCGTCCGCACCGGCCGCACGGACACCGCCGCCGTCGACGGTACGGCGTACCTGACCATGTACCGCCACGAGTACGACGAGCTGTGCGCTCAGCGCCGCCAGGAAGGATTGCGGCCGAGGTAGGCGACGATGTTGTCGAGAGTGTCGTCGCCGGACCACGGGAGGTCCGCGGCGAACGCAGAGCCCGGTGCGAGCCGGACGTCGCCGGTCGGGACGATCTGGGCGACGGTGTGGGCGGCCTCGAGGACCTCGGGGCTGAACGACGCCGTCGTACCGAGGGATTTCGCGACGTCCCAACTGTGGACGACGTAGTCGATGAAGTGGAAGCTGATCGCCTGGGCGCCGGGGAAGGCGGCGTTCGGGCCGAACTCGGCGAGCGGGAACGTCCGCTCCGCCACCCCGGGCTGCGCGAACGCGTCCAGGACGTGCTCGGCGGACTCGGCGTAGGCCTTCACCGGGTTGTCGCCGAGGTCGCGGAGCTTCCAGACCGCGGGGTCGTCCTCGCCGCGGGAGGCGGCCGCGAACCCGTAGTGCTGGGTGGCCATGTGGGCGAGCAGGCCGTAGAGGGTCCAGGCGCGGCACGGGGTCGGCTTGGACAGGTCGGCGTCGGTGGCGGTGCTGACGAGCTCGATGCTGGTCCGGACGGCTTCGGCGTCCAGCGGGACGTAATCAACGGTAGGCATACGCATATCGTAGGCGCTCGCATATGATTGCGCCAGTGCTACCTTTTCGGTATGGCGACCGAGCGACCCGATCTGGCGGCGATGCTGGCTCCGCTGGTCCGGGACCTGATCGCGATCGAGCTGCCGATCCTGGCCGCGCACGACGTCTCGATGTGGGGTTACGTCGTCCTCAACGCACTCGACGAGACCCCGGTGCGGACGCAGGCGGCGCTCGCGGAGGCGATCGGTGCGGACAAGTCGCGGATCATCGGCACCCTCGACGAACTGCAGCGGGCCGGCCTGATCGAGCGCACCCCGGACCCGGACGACCGCCGCGTCCGGCTGCTCTCGATCACGGCGCAGGGGCGGAAGGTGCGGCGCGCCGTCCGCAAGGACATCCAAGCGGTCGAGGTGCAGACCCTCGACGGCCTGCCGGCAGCCGATCGGAAGACGTTCCTCCGGCTGCTACAGCAGTTGCACGCTTCACGCTGAGGGTGGAGCTCGCTCCCTCGCGCGGGTGATCCAACCGGCTGCTGCCGTCAACAGACTGGCCGTATGAAGCGTGCGGTGGTGCTGTGGGCGGTGGCGTACGGCGGTCTGCGGATCTGGTACGCGACCGGGCATGCGCCGTCGTGGAAACTGCCCGGCGACGATCTGCTGATCCCATCGTGGGCGTCGGTCGCCGCCTGCGTGATCACCGCACTCGCCGTGGTCCGGATCCGTCCGCGCGTGCTGTGGGTGCTGGCCGCGGGTTGGCTCGCCGCGGCCGGGTTCATCCTGCTCGACGTCGTGGCCGGCGTACTCCCAGGACTCGGCATCCCGTTCGACCCGCTCGGCATGCTCAGCCGCCTCGGCGCGATCGTCGGCGCCGTACTACTCGGTCTCCTCGCCCGCGCGCAGCAGCCCACCGCCACGCCGTGGCCGCCGTGGATCTCAACCGCCGGTGCCTGTCTCGCCGCAGTCGGCTGCCTGACCAGACTCGGTGCGCAGGCGGTCGTCGGCTTCGGGGCGACACCGTACGGCGGGAACTGGTCGTTCCTGGCATTCGAAAGCGGCTTCCTGCTCGCGGGTACGTTGCTGCCGTTCCTGCTCGTGCACCGGATCGGGCGGGCGTTCCCGCGCTGGCTCCTGCTGCTGCCCGGGTACGCGATCGGCGGCGGCATCACGGCGTACTTCGGCGTCGGGCTGATCCAGATGATCGTCGCCGCGCTCCGCGGGCAGCCTGTGTACGGCGACGTCGGGCTGCCGGACAGCTTCTTCTGGGTCGCGGTCCCGGCCTACGTCGTCTGGGGCGTGGGCCTCACTGTCGCCGCTCGCGGCTACCAATTCGCGACCCGGAAAACCAGCGAATCGCTATGTGAGCTACCTATCACGCAGCGTTGAACCAAGTAGAGCGTTCAATCGTTCGAATCAAGCACAGACACCAACCCCGCCCGAGGAGTGAGGCCCTGTGCAGGTGCTCGAACGTTTTCAGAACCACGGAATCGGCGTTTTCCGGATCGTCGTCGGCTTCCTGTTCGCGACCCATGGCGCCGCGGCGCTGTTCGGCGTCCTCGGCGTCGAGCAGGTCGGCCTGCTGGTCTGGCCGTCCTGGTGGGCGTCGCTGATCCAGACCGTCGGCGGTGCACTGGTGATGGTCGGCCTCGGCACCAGGTATGCGGCGTTGATCTGCTCCGGCTCGATGGCGTACGCGTACTTCAGCGTCCACCAGGCCGGCGCTTTGCTGCCCGTGCAGAATGGTGGCGAGTTGGCGGCGCTGTTCAGCTTCGCCTTCCTGCTGATCGCGTTCCTGGGCAACGGCGCCTGGTCGGTGGAGCGCGCGGCCAGAATTCCGGTGCAGACCACCGCAGCCAAGTAGGCATGATCGACAGGGCAGGAGCGCCGATGGCGGACGACCGGGCGACGCTGCTGCGTGAGCTGCACGACGTGCACGCGCCCGCGCTGTGGCGGTTCGTGGTCCGGCTGACCGGCGACGACCGGCTGGCCGAGGACGTCGTCCAGGAGACCCTGCTGCGGGCCTGGCGGCGGCCGAACATCCTCACCGAGGACGAGCCCGGCGCCCGCGCCTGGCTGTTCACCGTCGCCCGCAACCTGGTCATCGACGACCGGCGCAGCGCCCGGGTCAGCCGGGAGGTCGCCAGCGACGACCTCCCGGAGAACCCGAGCGCCGACCACGCCAACGCCGTACTCGACGCCTGGCTGGTGGCCGAGTCGCTGGCACAGTTGTCCGAGGAGCACCGGCAGGTGATCGTCCGGGCGTACTACGGCCGCCGTACCGTCACCGACATCGCCGAGGAGCTGGGCATCCCGCCGGGCACCGTGAAGTCGCGGCTGCACTACGGGCTGCGGGCGTTGAAGCTCGCACTGCAGGAGAAGGGGGTCACGAGTCAATGAGCGACCCGTACCGGGAGTGGGACGCGGCCTACCTGCTCGGTGCGCTGTCGGCGAAGGACCGGCACGCGTACGAGGAACACCTGCACACCTGTGCGGACTGCTCGGCCGCGGTCGCGTCCCTGGCCGGCGTACCCGGGATGCTGGCCGCGCTGCCTGCCGAACGGGCGCTGGCAACCGTCCCCGACGAGCCGCCCAACCTCCTGCCCGCGCTGGCCCGTAGCGTCCAGCGCGACCGCCGGCGGCGACGGATCCGGTTCGGCGCCCTCGCCACCGCGGGTGCGGTCGCGGCCGGCGTCATCGGCGCGTTCGTGATGGTCCCGCTGACCCGCGACGATCCGAAGGGCGACTACGTCGTGCTGTCGCAGACCGTGTCGAGCAAGCTGTCCGCCGACGCCCGGCTGGTGCCCGAGCCGTGGGGTACGACGATCGAGATCAGCTGCAAGTACGACGAACTCGCGACGCCGAGCGAACGCTCGCGCGGTTACGAGCTGTACGTCACCGACACGAACGGCAAGGTCCAGCTGATCGCGAGCTGGACGTCCGCACCCGGAACCACCGTGAAGCCGGCGGCCACGACGAAGCTCAAGCGCGACGAGATCCGGGCGCTCGACATCCGCAGCTCCGAAACCGGGCGAGTGTTGCTGGCAGTTCGTTTCTGAACATGAATGCGCACGGCGAGTTGGGGCACCAGAGGGTCAAGAACGGCGATCGCTCGAGAGGCCGCCGCTCGAGACCCCGGTGTTCAGGGACGTGCACCGGGGTCGCCGTACGTCGTGATCTGCTGGAAAGAAAGTTCCGCCGAAGTTGTAACACTCGGCACGTCACCAGCGATACACCGTGTGTAACGCCACTTGAGAATCCCGTCCCAGGTCGTCCGCCCGAAGGGCCTGGGCCGGGATTCTCGACTGCTTATGAGGCGCCGGCAGCGTTACATGCAAAGGCCCCCCGGTGATGCCCACCCGGGGGGCCTTTGCTGCAGCGCTCCCTCTCCCTAGGACGCTTGCTCAGTCGGGCCTTCCGACGGCGGCAGCGCGATCCGGTCCGCCGGCAGGCGTTCCGTCCGCTCGGAGCCGTCGTCGCCCTCGTACTGCACCAGAGCGGTCCATCCCGATTCCTCGTGGTCGCGGCCGATCAGCCAGCCGCGATGCCACTTGCCGTCCACCTGGACGACGACGTGGCTGGGCAGAGGGAGTCGGGACACCAGATCGGTGCCGGGCTCGAACTCAGTCATGGCCGAAGGCTAGGTGCAAACCGGTCGCGGCGCCTCTTGAAAGCGTGTTCCGACACAGAGTTCTCAGACTCCGGACTCGAGTCCAAACGCTTGTACGGCGCCGTTGACCTTCAGCGCCCGCCCGCCCGGTATGCGCGTGACCCACCCGTTGTCGAGGGCGTGCTTGCACAGCGCGGTGCCGACCGCGCCGGCCAGATGCGGCCGCCGCTCTGTCACGTCCAGGCAGGACCGTACGGCCGCGCGGCCCCGCCGTACGTCGAGCTCGATGCCGAGATCCTTCAACCAGGCTTGGCCTTCCGGCGTCAGCGCGATCCCCTCGGACCAGTCGATCAGGCCGCGTTCCGTCATCGCGTCGGCAACCGCCACACCGAGTTTTCCGGCCAGGTGGTCGTAGCAGGTCCGGGCCCGCGCGAACGCGTCCCGCTTACTGACGGCCGACAGACTGTTCGCCAGCTCGGTCCGCCGCGGCGCGAGTGCAGCCAGCCCTTCGAGCAGTTCGGCGGTATCGGGTCCTGCCAGCTTCACGTACCGATGCCGGCCTTGCCGTACCTCGCTCAACAGCCCGCCCGCGACCAACAGGTTGAGGTGCTCGCTGATCGTCGGGCGGGACACCTTCGCCACCTTCGCCAACTCCGACGCCGTCCAGGCCCGCCCGTCCAGCAACGCCAGACACACCGTCGCCCGGGTCCCGTCCGCCAGCATCCGGGCCCAGCCGGCCAGCTCCTCGCCCTCGGCAGTCATACCGCCATCATGCCGTGCCGACAGTTAGGCCCCCGCCGAACGGTCCCGTACCTACCGTCGATCCATGTGACCCATCTGACGATCGAACCTTCCATCCTGTACGTCGGAACGCCCGTCGCGCTGCTCACGACGCTCAACGAGGACGGCACCGTCAACCTCGCGCCGATGTCTTCGGCTTGGGCACTGGGCAACGTGGTCGTACTGGGCGTAGGCGTCGGCGGCCAGACCGCTCTGAACCTGCAGACGCGGCCCGAGCTGGTCATCAACTATCCGTCGCCTGACCTGTGGCGGGCCGTCGAACGCCTCGCCCCGCTCACCGCCGCCAACCCCGTCCCGCCGCACAAGCAAGCCCGTTTCCACCACAACCGCTCGAAGTTCTCGTCCGCCGGGCTGACCCCCACGCCGTCGGACCTGGTCACCCCACCCCGCGTCGCCGAATGCCCCCTCCAGTTCGAAGCCACCGTCACCAGCGCCGCCTTAGATGCCAAAGGCAACTTCCTGATAGCCCAGGCCGAAGTCCTACGAGTCCACGCCGCCCCCCACCTGGTAATCCCCGGCACGTCCCACGTGGACCCCGCCGCCTGGTCCCCCCTCATCTACAACTTCCGCCACTACTGCGGCCTAGGCGACGAACTAGGAGAATCCTTCCGAACCGAAACCCCAAGAAACTAAGAGAACCCCTGCGCGTGCTCCCGCGGGAACTCCGGTCGCTCCGCTCCCTCCCACCCGCTCCGCACACCCCACCCAACCCCCGGGTTGCCGCCGGTAGTTTCCGGCTTGCGCCGGGGAGTTGCCGGCTGCCGCCGGCGAGCTGCCGCTCGCGCGTGACTACTAGGCGGGCATGGTCCGTGAAGCCGCGGGTGGATGCTCCTATGGATGTCAAGCGGCGGTTGGCTGCTGGTTCGGGGTGGGTTTGGGGTGTTGGAGGGTGTAGTAGATCTGGCGGGCGATGAGTCGTTTGAGGCAGCGGATGATGTCTTTCTTGGAGAGTCCTTGGGTGGTGCGTTTGGTGGTGTAGGCCTGGGTGCGGGGGTCGTATCGGAGCCGGTTGATGGCGATCATGTAGAGGGCTTTGTTGGCTTGCCGGTCGCCGCCGCGGTTGAGGCGGTGGCGTTGTGTTTGGCCGGAGGAGGCGGGGATGGGGGCGACGCCGCAGAGCATCGCGAAAGCGGCTTCGGAGTGGATCCGTTCGGGGTTGGGGCCGGCGGTGACCAGGAGTTGCCCGGCGATCTCGGGGCCGACTCCGGGCAGGTCGAGGAGTGCGGGGTTGATGGTTTCGATCAGCGTGGTGATGAGTGTGTCGAGCTCGGCGATGTCTTCTTGGGCGGCTGTGTAGCGGCGTGCCAGTGAACGCAGCGCGGTTTT